>NZ_JBMHMF010000002.1:0-19543 GCF_049179075.1 Solwaraspora sp. WMMB335 | reverse complement strand
TCAGGTCACCATAGTGCAGGAACAGGCGCGCGTCCGGGTCGCGGGGATGCACGTCGATGCGGTCGACCCGGTCGGTGTTGAAGCTCGACGAGCGTCGCTTCAACCCGTGCACCGTGTAGCCGCGGGCGAGCAGGAACTCGGCCAGGTAGCTGCCGTCCTGGCCGGTGATCCCGGTGATCAGCGCGGTGGCGGACATGGGACCTCACAGTTCGGTCAACGGGTGCCGGTCAGCGGGCGGGCCGGCACACCGGCGACCACGATCTGCGGCGGTACGTCGTGGATGACGGTCGCGCCGGCACCGACCACCGCGCCGGCACCGACCGAGATCCCGTCGATCACGGTGGCGCCGGCTCCGATGGTGGCGGCGCAGCCGATGCGGGCACCACCGGCCACCGTGCTGGCCGGCAGCAGGGTGGCGTAGTCGTCGAGGACGGTGTCGTGCCCGACCGAGGCGTTGGCGTCGACGTGCACGTGCCGTCCGGTGCGCACGTCGCTCATCAGGATCGCGCCCGGCCACAGCACGGTGCCGGGTCCGAGGTCGGCGCCACGGCACACGACGGCGGCCGGATGGACCAGCCGGGCCGGTACCGCGCGCAGCCGGGCGTCGACCCGGGCCCGGACCGGTCCGGCTCCGATGCCGATCAGGTACCGCGGCCCGGGCGACGCCTGCTGCTGCCACCACCCGTCGTCACCCAGCCATGGCACCGGTAGGACGGCCAAATCGGCATCACGCCGGGGACCGGTGCAGCCGATGATCTTGTAATCGCCGGCGGCTTCCGCGATGGCGAGGATCTCGCGGGCGTGCCCGGAGGTGCCGAGCAGGACCAGCCCGGACAGCGACGGGCCGGCAGGCACGCTGGGCTCGTGGGACAGCACGGACCACTCACTCTCATCGACATCTACTATACGGACAATTTGTATCAGATAGGGCGTACGTCGGTAGTCGAATCGCCGGGACCGACCGACGCGGTCCGCCGACCGCGGTCCGTGGGTGAACCGCGGTCCGCCCGCCGGGCACCGCCGGCCAACCGCACCACCAGGTACGCGGCGCCGAGCGCGACCAACGCCTGCAGGTGACCGGCGATGCTGTCCGGATACATCATCCCGACCAGCACCAGGTCCTCGATGACCAGCACGGCGGCGGCCAGTTTGAACGGCCCCGACCGGGTCGCCAGCAACAGCCCGAGATAAGCGGCGACGACCGCGAAGAACAGCATCATCCCGGCCGGCCCGGTGAGCAGCCACAGGTTGCCCACCGACAGGAACGTGTACGACGACTGCCCCGAACCACCCCGGAACGTGTCGAGCAGCCGGCCGGTGCTCACCTGCGGCCGGTCGCGGTCCAGCATCCGGGGCAGCACCGCGTACCTGGCCATGGTCAGCAAATCCGGCTGTCCCACGTCGATCGGCACCGGATGCCCGGCCGCCGATCCGATCAGCGTGTCCAGCCGCAACCGGCCGTACGCGTCGTAGTCGCGGTACTGGACCGCTCCGGCGGCCATCCGGACCTCGTTGCGCACCGTGATCGCCATCGGCCACAGGAGCAGACCGGCCAGCACCACCGCCAGCACCGTGCGGACCCGGACCAGCCCGAGGAGCAGCAGGCAGGCGGCGGCGCCGGTGAAGAACTCGAACGCGGGCGCGAACATCCCCGCCACCGTGACGTTGAGCAGCACGCTGGCGGCCAGGGCGGCGAGCCAGCCGAGCGCGGCCCGCACCGGCAACACTCCCGCCCGCCAGGCACAGCTGATCAGCACCACCGCGATCAACGGCCAGGCCCGAAACGGGGTGAGCAGCGGTTCGACCGTTGACCGCGACACCGCGTCGATCGCGACCCGGTACGAGTTCATCCCGACCAGGGTGCCGAGCAGGTTGGTGCCCAGAGCCACCGCGGCGACGAGTCGGGCGCCCCGGGCGAGCCGACGGTCCCGGCCGACCGGGCCGGTGAGTCGGGCCACCCACTGTGGTCCCGGCCGGTGCAGCCGGGCCAGCGCCACCTCCACACCGAACGCGGCCAGCACCGCCAGTCCGGTCAACTGGATGACGAACCACCGGTGCGGGTTGCCGGACAGCACCGCCGGCACCACCGCGAACGGCACGTACTGCACGGTCAGTCCGATGGTGACCGGAAACCGGCGCAGCCAGCCGGCCGGTGCCCGTCGGTGCCGGCCGACGCCGGCCGGCACCGACGCGTTTTCCGTCGCGACGGCGGTCATCCCGCCGCCCCGTCCAGTAGCCAGTCGAAGTAGTCGGCCGGGGAAAATGGGTCCGGATCCGGCACCACCGGTTCACTCAGCCGGATCACCGCCTCCCGCAGCGTGCGCGGATCCGCCGGACGGTACGGCCGCAGCGCCCCGCCGGCGATCTCGCGGGCCTGCGCGCCGTCCGGAGCGATCACGGCGACACCGCCGGCGCGTGCCTCCGCCAGCGGATAGCCGAACGACTCCACCACGCACGGGTAGAAGATCCCGGTGGCGGTGGCCCAATGGTCCGTCATCTCCTCGGAGGGCAACGGCCCGAGCACGCGCAGCAACGGGTGGTCGGCCAGATCCGGCGGCAACTGGGTACGGCTCGCGGTGACCCGTACCAGGGGTGGATCGGCCATTCCGGCCAGCACCGCCACCAGCGACCGCAGTTCCGTGGTGAGGTTCTTGTACGGACCCGGCACCACCGGCACCAGCAGCGCGCGCTCGGCCGAGCCGCGACGCGGCACCGCGGTGACCGGATGTGGGCGGACGACGATCCGGGCAGCCAGCGCCGGCCGGTGGAAGACCACCCGCTCGGCCATCGGGCTGCAGGGCACGACGATCACGTCGGCCCGCTCCAGCGATCGGCGCACCACCGGGATCTGGGCCCGCCACGCCGGCGGTAGACGAGTGGCCAGATGGGACTCGTCCGGGTAGAGAAAGTGCAGGGCGTTGCGGGCCAGAACCACCCGCCGACCGCCGCTGACCAGGAATGAGACGTTGTTGGCCGCGATCGTGGTGCGGGCCCGGCGGGCCAGTGACTCGCGACGCAGCAGCCAGCCCGGGGTGATTCGCCGTCCCCGACCGATCACCGTCACCTGGTCGACCGCCCCGCACCGGCGACCGGCACCGGCGCGTCGCAGGTGCCGGTCGAGTTCGGCCCGCCATCTGGCGGCACCGCCGCCGGCGCCACCGGCCGTGTCGAGCACCAAGGTCACGCCCGGATCCCCGCCCACTGGTGGTGGCGACGCACGGTCGACAGGATGAAGTCGACCACCCGACGTGAGGTGTCCGGTATCTGGTAGTCGGCCGGGCAGGGCACGCCGGCCACCGACACCTGCGCGGTGACGGTGCTCACCGCCTCGACCACCCCGACCGGATCGAGACCGGTCATCACGATCCCGCCCACCTCCAATGCCTCCGGCCGCTCGATCGACTCACGCAGGGTGACCGCGGGAAAACCGACGATCGACGCCTCCTCACTGACGGTGCCGCTGTCCGACAGCGTGCACCGGGCCCGGCGCTGCAGGTGTACGTAGTCGAAGAAGCCGAACGGTTCATGGAAGACGACACCGGACAGTGCGTCGGGTGCCAACCCGGCGGCGTCGATCCGCTTACGGGTGCGCGGATGTGTGGAGACCAGCACCGGCAGGCGCCAGCGCTGGTGGACCGCCCGCAGGCAGTCCAGCAGTCGGGCCAGCCGGGCCGGATCGTCGACGTTTTCCTCCCGGTGCGCGCTGACCACGAAGTACTCGCCGGGATGCAGGCCCAGGTGGGTCAGCACGCGGGCGGCGGCGATCGCCTCCCGGTGCCGGTCGAGCACCTCCCGCATCGGCGAACCGGTCAGCAGGATGCGCCGCGGATGCAGACCCTCGGCGAGCAGGTTGCGCCGGGCGTGCTCGGTGTAGACCAGGTTGAAGTCGCTGACGTGGTCGACCAGCCGACGGTTGGTCTCCTCCGGGACGTTCAGGTCGAAGCACCGGTTGCCCGCCTCCATGTGGTAGACCGGCACCCGCATCCGGCGGGCGATCAGCGCGGCGATGCAACTGTTGGTGTCGCCGAGCACCAGCAGAGCATCCGGCCGGTGGGCGCGGATCGCCTCCTCGACGCCGACGAGGACGTCGGCGAAGACCCGGCCAAGCGAGCGGGTGTCCACCCGCAGGAACCGGTCCGGTGCGCGCAACGCCAGCTCGGTGAAGAACACGTCGGACAGCTGGGGATCCCAGTTCTGCCCGGTGTGCACCAGCACATGGTCCACGGTGGCGTCGAGCCGGCGGACGACTTCGGACAGCCGGATGATCTCCGGCCGGGTGCCGACGACGGTCATCACCCGGGTGCTCCTCATCGGGCCACCGCCCGCCGGTGGGCCGCCTCCAGCAGCAACTGCTCGATCCGGTCCACCCCGCCCGCCAGCGACATCTCGAGCTCGTACGTCCGCCGGGCACGCACGGCCAACCGCGCCCGTTCGGTGTCGCCGGCCGCCGCGGCGGCGCTGAACGCGTCGGCGATCGCGCGCCAGTCCCCGGGTGGGCAACTCCAGCCCACCCCGGTACGGCGCACGAATCGCGCGGTGTCCCCGGCGGCCGCCGCGATCACCGGTACCCCGCAGGCGAGCGCCGCCTGCAGCTTCGACGGGATGACCCCACGCAACACCGGCAGGTCCCGCAGGGTCACCAACTGGTAATCGGCGGCGGCGGCCAGTTCGGCCATCTCCTCGGGCGGGCGCTGCCCCAGAAACCGCACGTTGCCGGCGCCCAGTTCCTCGGCCAGGGACCGGGCCGAGTGTGCCGCGACGCCGGAACCGACCAGTACCAGATCGACCTTGCCCGCCATCGCGGCAGCGGCCCGAACGGCCTCGTCTACGCCCTGGAAGACACCGAGATTTCCCGCGTACATGATGGTGCAACGGCTCCGCCCACCCGCCCGGACCTGATCGCGGGCCCGACTGGTCGCCGGCACCGGTCTGAACAGCCTCTCGTCGGTCCAGTTCAACACCACCTGCACCCGTCGTCGGTCCGCGCCCCGGGCCGCTACCAGGTCGCGGGCGCCGGGCGCGATCACGACGACCCGGTCGGCGGAGCGGTAGACCGCACGCATCAACCGGGCCAGCGCGGCGTCAGCCACGCGGCCGGTCAGCCCCCCAGGGCACAGCGGCGACGCCGTCACCGACTCCGGCCACACGTCCTGCACGTGCAGCACCACCGGGACACGACGCAACAGACGCAGCACGGCCGCCGCCGCGTACGCGGTGCCCGGCGGCAGGTAGACATAGAGCACGTCGATGTCGGCCAGATACCGTGGCGCGGCGAGGACGCTGCTCGCGGCGAAGGATACAAACGTCGCCGCCCGACGTGCCGCCGACGCGTCGTGGCTGGGGTAGAGCGGCACCCGGCGCACCGACAACCGCCCATCGGTGTGCCGGTGCCGCCAGGACTGCCGGTAGCCGGGATAGACCGTGCCCTGCGGATAGTTGGGGTAGCCGGTGAGCACCCGGACCTCGTGCCCGCGAGCGGTCAGCTCGGTGGCCAGGCTGCCCGGGATGAACGCCGGCTCCGGCGGGTACCACTGCGAGACGACGCCGATCCGCAGACCCTCCGCCGCGATCCGGGTCACCGGGTCACCACCGGCGCACCCGTCGGCGCCGGGGACCCGATCCGCACCTGCGGCGGCTCCACCAGCTCCGGATAGGTGTCCGGGCGGGCCGGATCGAAGACCTGGTCGGCCCAGAACAACGTGACCAGGTCGTCGTTCCCGGTGTTGACGATGTGGTGCGCCCACATGGTGGGCATGTCGACCACGACCGGTCGCTCGCCGCTGACCGGGAAACGTGCCGTCTCGCGGCTGGCCACCCGCCGCAGCCGGATCTCGCCGCTGCCGGCGAGCACCGCGAACCGCTCGATCTTGGCGAGATGGAAGTGCTCGCCGCGGCTGGCACCGGGCCGGGTGGTGGAGCAGAAGACCTGGCCACCGCCACCGCCACCGTGCACGCGCACGACCTCGACCAGATCACCCCGGTGGTCGCCACGGCGGATCAGCGGCATCGGATACGCCTGCGGAAACACGTGCGACCGGTAGGTGTTGAACAGCTGGGTCTCGAACCGGTCCGCCAGTGCCGGGATCTCCCCGCCACGGTAGTCGGTGGCGAACCGACCGAGCAGTCCGGCGAGCTGACCGACCGAGATCCGCCGGGCGGACAGCGCGGTCGACCAGGTGTCGCCGGTCGGAGCTCCGGCGAGCGCGGCCGCGGCGTCACCCGCGTGGACCAGGTCCAGCGGCCGATCGTCGCGGATCTGTGGTGAGACGTCGTCGGCCAACCGGCGGCAGAACGTCGCGACCACCGAGTTGTAGTCCGGCCGTCCATGCTCGCCGAACAGATTGGGCAGGAGCAGATCGATGAAAGCGTCGGGGCGTGGGCTGGCCTCGGCCAGCAGGGCCGCAGCCGCCGCCTTGGAGTCACCGTACGGCGTACCGTTGCCCGCCTGGATCGAGTTGGCGAACGCCACCTGCTGTGGTGGTCGTTGGCAGCGACGCAGCCCTTCGGCGACGGCCCTGGCCAGCGCGACGTTACCGACCGCGACCTGATCGGGCGTGCCCCGGTTCACCCCGGCGAGGTGCACCAGTCGATCCGCGCCGGTGAGCTTGTCCGCGACGCGCAGCGGATCGGCCAGTTCGGCACGACCGATCACCGCCGGCTCCGGCCAGCCGAGTGCCCGGCAGAGCACCCGCAGGTGCCAGCCGAGGAACCCGTTGCCGCCGGTCAGCACGAGCCGGTGGCTCATCCGACCATCACCAGTTCCCCGGCGCCCACCTCGGACCTGATCTCCGGCAGGTTGCCCAGCAACTCGACCAGCTGGGCGACGGTCAACCGGGTCGCGGTGTCGGAGGTGAAGTCGCCGCCGCCACGATCACCGCCCGGGCCGACGCCGGCCGGCAGGTCACTGTGGTAGTTCAGCCCTCGGGTGTCCGCCGGCACCCGCAGGACCTCGCCGAGATCGTCGGCACGGGCGAGCTCGTGGGCGGTCGCCAGGGTCTCCGCGGTCTTCTCGCCGTGCCGAACGCCGATGACGTCGGTCTTCGGCGCCACCTCGAACACCGTACAGACCGCTTCGGCCAGATCGGCGACCGTACAGGCAGGCGCCTTACGGATGAAGATGTCGCCCGGTTGGGCCTGGGTGAAGGCCCTGGCGACGAGGTCCACCGCGTCGGGCAGCGACATCAGGAAGCGGGTCATCCGCGGATCTGTGACGGTGAGCGGCCGGCCCTGCCGGATCTGCTCGACGAACAGCGGAAGGACCGAGCCGCGCGAGTAGAGCACGTTCCCGTAACGCACGCACGACACGACCGGGCCGTTCGGCCGCCGGTCGTACACGTACGACTGGACGAGCTTTTCCATCAGCGCCTTGGACATGCCCATCGCGCTCACCGGGTAGACGGCCTTGTCGGTACTGAGTGTCACCACGGTGCGCACCCCGGTCCGTTCGGCGGCCTCGATGACGGCCGCACTACCGAGGACGTTGGTCCGGACCGCCTCCAGGGGAAAGAACTCCCCGGAGGGCACCTGTTTGAGCGCGGCGGCGTGGAAGACGAAGTCCATGTCACGGCAGGCTCGACGGACCGTGTCCGGGTCCCGTACGTCACCCAGCTGGAAACGCAACCGGCCGTCGTCGAACGCGCGGCGCATCGTGTCCTGCTTCGCCTCGTCGCGGCTGAGGACACGCACCTCGGCGATGCTCGTGTCGAGCAGATAGCGGGCCATCGTCCGCCCGAAGGAACCGGTGCCGCCGGTGATCAGCACCCGGCACCCAGTCAACGCATCGGCCACGCCCGCTCCTGTCTGTCGGGGCCTCGGTGGGACGGTTGAGGCGGGACAGCCGCGGCTAAGCCTCAATCCGTGGACTCGATAGGACTTGACGGCAGTCATCGACACTTGACGATTATGTCTGGCGGGTGGTGGATGGGGGCGTGTCGGATCTGCTGGCCTGACTGCCAGCTTCCCTCGGTTGTTGCGATCGTGGCGGCGTGGGGGTTTCGCGGTGCTGGTCAGGTGCTCGTGGTGCCGGGATGGGTGTTCAGGTTGTGAAGACGGCCATCCAGAGGTGTTGCCAGGCTTGGGCTTTGGGCCAGTGGGCGGGTAGGTGCAGCACGGGGCGGCGTTGTGGGCGGGCCAGGCGGGCGGGAACGTTGACCAGTTCGCGGCGGAGGGTGGCGCCGCGGGCGACGGCGTGGCGGGTGGTGGCGGTGAGCGTGCCCGCGGCGCGGAGCAGGTTGTGGGTGATCGCGGCGAGCACGCTCCAGGCGGCGTTGGCGGCGAATGAGCCGGAGGGCTGGTGGGCCCAGGGTCCGTCGATGAGGTCAGCCCAGACCTGTTCGCAGATGGCGTGGGCGCGGTGGGTGATGTCGGCTTGGGCGACGGGCTCGACGTTGTTGGTGAAGAACGGGTGGTGACGCCAGACCGGGAACAGCGGGTCCTGGGTGTTGGCGTCAAGGACCCGCCGTACGACCAGCCAGGCGGTGATTTCGTATGGGGTGCCGGCGAAGGCGGTGTACTCGATCTCGGCCACGTGGGCGTGGGAGATCAGTTCGCCGGTGTCGGGGTCGGTGACAGCGCCGGGGTACTGCACCGGAGTGTACGCATCGTCGGGGATGCTCGCGACCGCGGCGTCGACGGCGGGATTGCGGGCGATAGTGAATGAGAACGTGGCTCCGGCTTTGACGATCGCGGCGATGGTCTTGCCCGAGCAGAACGCCGAGTCGCCGCGGACCACGATGGTGGCCGGGTCGGCTCCCGCCTCGATCGCGGTGTTGATCGCTTCGACGACCATGGTCGTCGCGCCTCGTGCCGACCCGGCCCTACCCGCGCGCAGGCGGACCCCGGCCAGCACCGGTGCCGCTTGCGGTGTGGAGATCGTGACCGCCAACGGGGACAGCCCGCGCCGCAGCACGTTCTTGCCTGAGATCTTCGTGTGGCCGAATGAGGCGCCCTGCTTGGCTTTGCTGTAGACCGGCCGCAGCAGCGAGTCGATGTCTATGAATGCGCGTTCGGTGATTCCGGCCAGGACCGTGGTCCGCCCGGCCAACGCGATCAACGACGTGCGCAGCACCGCGCCGAGTTGGCGAACATGGCCGAACGTGAACTCCCGCAACAGGATCCCCAACGTGGCGCAGGCATACACCGCGCGGAAGAGTTTCTTCATCCCGCCAGCGCGGATCACGTCCAGGTCGTCGATGCTGTCAGCCCCGGCAGCCATCCCGGCGATGATCGACAGTAGCTTCGGCGTCGGGTTGGCCGCCCCGGACTTGACCCGCTCACTGGTGAACCGCACATGCTCATCGAGCAGCCGAGACAGCCCGGCTTGTTCGGCCAACGCCATCAGCGGTACGAGTCCGGCGTGCGACACGAGATTCTCCTCGTCGAAGACCGCGCTGTCGCCACGCCAAGCATGAGATCCTTGCACCGAGAGTGCCTTCCTGACTGGAAATCGATCGTGTTCTAGACAAACCCGATCATCCCAGCTCAGAGGGCACTCTCACTGCATCCATACTGTGATTCGGACATCACCCAACCAGGCAGGTCCACGGATTGAGGCTAAGATGGCTCCACGGACTGCCAGCACCACCACTTCCAGCATTATCAATCGCATCCTGGTCAACAACGACAGTCGGCTGCGGCCCACCAAACGGCACCCAACTAGACACATACAACGGAGCCCCACCAGCAACCCGAAAAATCTGATCAGTCTGACCACCAACAATGAACGTGCCATCCGCCGGATAATAGGGAAGCGCGTTCAGCTGCGCCACCGAAATTGGCATCGTCGGCTGCGGCCCACCAAACGCATCCCAACTGGAGACGTGCAGCGGAGCCCCGCCAGCTATGCGATACACCTGTCCGTTCTCTCTTACGACGACAAAGGTTCCGTCATCGATTCCTACGTCTCGTACATGAATAAACTCCGCTGCAGCAAATTGTGCTGCGGCCAGGGCCGCCGCGAAAAGCGCATAAGTGAGTGGTCGACAGCGAGAGAGAAGTTGCGATCCCTTCGGCCAAACTTTCCTTAGCGCAATCGGATCCGGCACGCCCTGCCCAATCGGCACAATCGCTCCCATGAAGTAGGCCGCAAGAGCAGATCATACACCTTCATCGATTGATGGCGCGACAGTCGAAGCAGACTGCTGTCGTTGATCCGTCACTGTCGACGTCAGGTTTGCACCTCTGAGCGCATCCACACATGCCGCCGACAAGGCGTGGTCGCGGCTGCTACCGAGACAGGGCAGGGCGGACGGCGTGCGGTCCAGATCGTCAGGCAGCGCCTGCAACCGGTCCCGGCATCGCAGGCAGTTCCCGGCAGCCTCGACCAGTCCGATGAACTCGTCACGGCGGTCCAGCGAGGCGAGCCGAGCAACACCTCGTACCGCTCGGGACGGCTCGCCGGAGCAGTGCGGATCGCGGCACAATCGCCGTAGGCCTGACCGGCACCGATCCCCGCGAGAAGGTACTCCAGCTCGGTCGCGGCCAACGTAAGCCTGCCGACGGCCAAGACCGTCTCCTCGGTAAGGACCCATCTCCCGCGTACGCGGGGAGCGGCAGTGCACCTGGCTGGTCGCGTTCGATGCGCGGACACCATCCCCGCGTACGCGGGGAGCAGACCGTGCACGAGTACGGCATCCCGACTTGGCAGGGACCATCCCCGCGGACGCGGGGAGCAGGGCCGGGCAATTATCGACATGAGCGTAAGCGGAGGACCATCCCCGCGTACGCGGGGAGCAGGAGCGGTAGTACAGGTAGGACACCATGCCCTAGGGACCATCCCCACGTACGCGGGGAGCAGCCACGCCCAGGAACCCGGCGACCTCCGGCACCGGGACCATCCCCGCGTACGCGGGGAGCAGTTGTGTGACACGGCGGGGACTGCCGTTTCACTGGGACCATCCCCGAGTACGCGGGGAGCAGCTGCAGAACCTCTGGGGCGAGGCCGCATCCGCCGGACCATCCCCGCGTACGCGGGGAGCAGGCCGATGCGGCACACCTCGGCTCCTGGGGCTGGGGACCATCCCCGCGTACGCGGGGAGCAGGGCTTCCCGGTCGTAGATCGTGACCTGCCACGAGGACCATCCCCGCGTACGCGGGGAGCAGCGCGGTGCCGGTCGGCACCGGACACTGAGATTGGGACCATCCCCGCGTACGCGGGGAGCAGTCCACACCTACCGCCCGAGGTGATCCATGGCAGGGACCATCCCCGCGTACGCGGGGAGCAGCTGACCATCTTCTACGGCCGCAACTTCACCGCGGGACCATCCCCGCGTACGCGGGGAGCAGGGTTTCGGCTTCGTCTGTGATGTCGGTGCTGCGGGACCATCCCCGCGTACGCGGGGAGCAGCGCGACGGCGCCGACTCGGTGAACGACCTGGCGGGACCATCCCCGCGTACGCGGGGAGCAGGGATTAGCCTCCAGGTCCCGCGGCAGCGTGGGAGGACCATCCCCGCGTACGCGGGGAGCAGCCGATGGCGTGTCGGCGGGCATTGCCCGCGTAAGGACCATCCCCGCGTACGCGGGGAGCAGTGCGCATGACACCGCGCACACACCCCGCGCAAGGGACCATCCCCGCGTACGCGGGGAGCAGAACACGATCAGCTTCGCGCGGGCGTTGCGCATGGGACCATCCCCGCGTACGCGGGGAGCAGTCGTGGCCCGTAGCCCCGGTTGGTTGCCGGCCGGGACCATCCCCGCGTACGCGGGGAGCAGTTGGCGGGCGGCCCGGGGAGACTGGTGCCCCGGGGACCATCCCCGCGTACGCGGGGAGCAGGAAGGCCACCGGGTGGTCAGCATCCGTAACGAGGGACCATCCCCGCGTACGCGGGGAGCAGACGTGCCGGGCGCGAATCGACTGGCTGCCGTACGGACCATCCCCGCGTACGCGGGGAGCAGATACCTGTCAGCAATTGGGCGTGATGCGCGCAGGGACCATCCCCGCGTACGCGGGGAGCAGTCCTTAGGCCGGCTCGGGTGTTACCAGCACCCGGGACCATCCCCGCGTACGCGGGGAGCAGGTGCGGCGCGCTGGCCGCTGCTGGGCTGACCCGGGACCATCCCCGCGTACGCGGGGAGCAGCGCAGCAAGCAGCCCGAGCGCACGGCGAGGAGGGGACCATCCCCGCGTACGCGGGGAGCAGCCTGGTCGCGGCAGGCTCGGAGATCGTCGCGGGGGACCATCCCCGCGTACGCGGGGAGCAGGGTTTCGGATCTCATCGACTTTGTAGTGGTCCAGGACCATCCCCGCGTACGCGGGGAGCAGGGTGCGGCCGTGCCGGGTAGAGCCGCCGGCCGGGGACCATCCCCGCGTACGCGGGGAGCAGACCAGGCCCAGCTGCTGCCCCAGACGCAAGACGGGACCATCCCCGCGTACGCGGGGAGCAGTCCCGCGCGTCTTCGCGCCGACCCCAGACGACGGGACCATCCCCGCGTACGCGGGGAGCAGACCCGCTGCCGTACCGCCCGGACCGCAACGCCGGGACCATCCCCGCGTACGCGGGGAGCAGGGGTGGCGCCCCGCCCGGCCCGCGGGCTCACCGGGACCATCCCCGCGTACGCGGGGAGCAGCTGCGGCCGGTGCTGCGCGGCTGCTGACCCTGGGGACCATCCCCGCGTACGCGGGGAGCAGGGCTACCCGGAGCCGTGACCTCGCCAGCAAGAGGGACCATCCCCGCGTACGCGGGGAGCAGGAGTCGACGCCAAGACAGATGGCGCCACCGATGGGACCATCCCCGCGTACGCGGGGAGCAGGTCGGCTACCAGGCGAAGCAGCGCGATTTCCGGGGACCATCCCCGCGTACGCGGGGAGCAGCAAAGCCCATCCAGCAGGCGTCAGAAGCCCTGGGGACCATCCCCGCGTACGCGGGGAGCAGTCGCCGTCGACGAGCCAGCCGGCCACGGCGAGGGGACCATCCCCGCGTACGCGGGGAGCAGACCGGTTTCGGGTCGACGGTGGCGATCGCGTTGGGACCATCCCCGCGTACGCGGGGAGCAGCACCACGCGGTCGGCTCACTCGCCGCCGCACTGGGACCATCCCCGCGTACGCGGGGAGCAGGGACTCCACCGCCGCCTTGATCAGTTCGGACAGGGACCATCCCCGCGTACGCGGGGAGCAGACTTGTTGAGCTGGGCTCCTACGAGGTTACCGGCCGGTTTTCGTTCACTTTCATTTGGAGGCTCGTCCAGAGTCAGTAGGGGCACGGTGGCGGATGCTGGCAGGCTACCTGGCCAACTCGCCTCCGGCAGTAGATGGCGTACAGGCAGCAGATGTTGGCATGCCGGGTAGCGGCTGTCGGGCCAGTTTCGCCCTTTGTGGACCGGGCCATCGACCCGTAGCGTGGCAATCGATCCCAGGCGATCGATCCGGAGATGGTGAACGTAGTCGTGCCGCTCCCCCACTGCCCCGAAGGAGAAGTGATGAAGCCCAGGAAGACTCTGGCAGCCGGCCGAAGACCGGCTGTCGCCGTACTCGCGGCTGTCGTGATGGTGCTCGGCGTCGCGCAACCGGCGCTCGGCTCTGGCGTAGACAGTGCGGCGAGCGACGTGGTGGCGCGGGTTCTGAACGCCGCAGACCCGAGTACGGCGTACCACGGGTTGTCGACGGCGGACCGGGCCGCGTTCGACCGCAGGATGCTGCCCGCCAGGTCCGTCGTCTCGGTGGAGATCGAGCCGGCGGACGCCGTGGCGCGGAGGAACGCCGAGGCCGGCAACAAGCCGGACAGGGTCTCCGGCCAGGTCGATGGATGCTGGTACGCCAGAGGCTGGGACTCCCGGCAGACGGCCGGTGGCGACCCGCTCTACACCTTCTGGACGATGATCTACTACTGCGCGGTCGGCCAGACCGTCACCGAGGTCAGCATGTACGACTCGGGCAGTGAGATCGTCGCGCCCGGCTGGCGGTATGACGGGATCCAGGCCGAGGACACGGGCATCGTCCGCGACCAGGCACGCGGCTGGGCCAAGCACCGCTTCGTGCTCAGCAACGGCGAGCTGGACGTGTGGCAGCGCAACCACTGCATCCGCGTGATCGGCACGTACGCCGGTACCAACTACTCGGACGGGTTCTGCTTCCTGCAGCTGATCCCACCACGGTAGACCACGAGTACGTCGACCCGGTGGCGGATCGAGGCAAAGGCACCTGGCTGCGTCCGCCACCGATGGTCAACGGTGGGCGGCAGGTGGTTGATGATGGTTGCCCACCGGACGGGAGCAAAGGCCGTTTACGGCGTGGCGGACGCCGCATCCGGTGAGGACTGCTCAGCAGCGAGCGCTTGTGCGACGTTCCTCAACACGTTGCATCCAGCGGCTTGCTGCTGGGCCGTTCAGAGCAGTCGCCGTTGTACGACATCGGCGACGATGGTGGTGACGACCTTGTCGACAGCTCCAGCGTCCGGCGGGGTGCCGTTCCGGGCGGTGAACAGTAGGTGCCCTGCCCCGATCAGCGAGAGCGCGAGCGAGTCGATGTCGGCGTCGGCCGCGATGCGGCCCATTTCGCACTCGGCGGTGAGGTAGGAGGCGATCATGGCGCTGGCCTCCGTCAGGACCGGGACGCGATGGGCTGGTCTGGCTTGGCGTAGCCGGGCGCGCAGTTCGTCCCGGAAGATGACCAGGCTGATGATCGCCACGGCGACCGGGTCGAACAAGTCCGTCAGCGTGTCGGTGAGATTGTCAGCCACGCTGCCGGTCCCGGCGGACTTGCGCAGGGCGGTGGCCTGGTCCTCGATCCGGGCGATGCGGTCACGCACGAGTTCGGCAAGGAAGGCGTCGAAATCGGCGAAGTGCTTGTGCAGCACGCCCTTGGCGCAGCCCGCCTCGGTGGTGACCGCGCGGCTGGTCAGCGCGCTCGGCCCGGCCCGCAGCAGGATGCGCTCGGCGGCGTCTAGCAGCTGCTTGCGCGCGTCCCGGATCTGTATCCCGGTCGGCATTCCGCGCACTCTCCTTGTGCTCGCCGTTGACGAGTGGGCATATGCCCACTACGGTGGGCGCGTGCCCACGGTACCGCAGGAGCAATCACGTCCGTCTCGGCCCGAGCTTCACCAGGCCAGGCAGGTGGCCGAGTCGTTCGGTGCGGAGGCCGAACGCTACGACCGGGCCCGACCCCGCTATCCCGACGCCCTGGTGGACCGGATCGTCGCCGCCAGCCCCGGACCGGACGTCCTTGACGTTGGCTGCGGCACCGGCATCGAAGCCCGGCAGTTCCAGTCGGCCAACTGCACGGTGCTGGGTGTCGATCCGGACGTACGGATGGCCGAGTTCGCACGCCGCAGTGGGGTCGAGGTCGAGGTGGCGACGTTCGAGGACTGGGATCCCGCCGGCCGAGTCTTCGACGCGGTCGTCGCGGGGCAGGCCTGGCACTGGGTGCACCCGGTCGCGGGTGCCACCAAGGCCGCGCAGGTGCTGCGTCCCGGTGGGCTCCTGGCGGTGTTCGCGCATGTGTTCGAGCCTCCGCCCGGGGTGGCGGATGCCTTCGCCGCGATCTACCGACGGGTGGTGCCCGATTCGCCGTTCACTGTGCAGTCGACGAGGAACGGCGTGGACCTCTACCAGGCGATGTTCGCCAAGTTCGCCGATGGGATCCGCGAGGCGGGCGGATTCGGCGAACCGGAGCAGTGGCGGTTCGACTGGGAGCAGTCCTACACCCGCGACGAGTGGCTGGACCTGCTGCCCACCACCGGTGGTCTCACGAAGCTTCCGCCGGACAAGCTGACACAGGTGCTGGAGGAGGTCGGGTCCGCCATCGACAGGATCGGGGGCGGCTTCACAATGCCGTACACCACATTGGCGGTCACCGCAGCTCGAACCCGCGCCACCTGACCCGGCCCAGCGGCCTATCCGCTGCGTTCAGGGACGCTGACCTCAGACCAGGATGCCGCCCCGGAGACCACGGCTAGCTGGCCGCGTTTGGCTTCTGGCAGGCCGTGCCGGGACCCTCCCCGCATGTGCGGGGAGCGGTTCACGCCGGCGGTGGTCGCACCGTTCCACTCGGGACCATCCCCGCGTGCGCGGGGAGCAGTGGTCCTGGGCTGCCCGCTGCCTGCTGCTCGGGAGTCCGGGGACCATCCCCGCGTGCGCGGGAAGCAGGGGATTTTCGTGTATGGGCTTGTGCGCCCATACGGACCATCCCCGCGTGCGCGGGGAGCAGCGCGCGGGCATCAAAAATTCTGGAAACGGGGACCATCCCCGCGTGCGCGGGGAGCAGATGGAATGGTTCCGTCCCATTGCTGGGAATAGAGGACCATCCCCGCGTGCGCGGGGAGCAGGGATCTGGTCGGCCAGGTCGGCGACCCGGTCGGGGACCATCCCCGCGTGCGCGGGGAGCAGAAGGTGCGGCCGGCCGGTCGGCCGGTGTTGGGGGGACCATCCCCGCGTGCGCGGGGAGCAGGTCGCCGGAGACCACCGCGACCCGCAGTGGCCGGGACCATCCCCGCGTGCGCGGGGAGCAGTCCGGCCCGATGTCAGCCAGCATCCACCGCGAGGGACCATCCCCGCGTGCGCGGGGAGCAGGACGCGGTCGATGCGCTGGATCCGGACCAGGAGGGACCATCCCCGCGTGCGCGGGGAGCAGTGGCGCCACGCCCGCAGCGCCGCACCGCCGGACGGACCATCCCCGCGTGCGCGGGGAGCAGCCGTCAGCGCAGACGACCCTGTTGAGCACGGCGGGACCATCCCCGCGTGCGCGGGGAGCAGCTTGAATGTCTGGACTCACATGCCTGACTGTAGGGACCATCCCCGCGTGCGCGGGGAGCAGCGGGCCGACCCAGGAGAGACCTTGCCCCGCCGCGGACCATCCCCGCGTGCGCGGGGAGCAGCAAACGTCAGGTGCTCGCATCTGGAGTGCAACGGGACCATCCCCGCGTGCGCGGGGAGCAGGCCGACAGAGTCGGCTACCGCATGACGGTCCCGGGACCATCCCCGCGTGCGCGGGGAGCAGGTGGCCTACCGGGGGGTAGGGCCAGGCGCGGCGGGACCATCCCCGCGTGCGCGGGGAGCAGGAGTGGGCGAGCAGAGCCATGGGTGCCGGACGGGGACCATCCCCGCGTGCGCGGGGAGCAGGCGATGCTTCCGTGGCTGGGCTCGCGCACCTCGGGACCATCCCCGCGTGCGCGGGGAGCAGGGTGTACGCAGCGGCACCCCGGCCGATTCGCCGGGACCATCCCCGCGTGCGCGGGGAGCAGGTGTGCAGGAACAGGGTGGCGCCGGGAGACCCGGGACCATCCCCGCGTGCGCGGGGAGCAGGCGAACCGACTGTGCACCCCCGATTCGTGCCCGGGACCATCCCCGCGTGCGCGGGGAGCAGGGTCCGGCTGCCCGATTGTCGCAGCGGGCCGCGGGACCATCCCCGCGTGCGCGGGGAGCAGCACCGAGCAATTCATCAAGCAGACCGCGGCCGAGGACCATCCCCGCGTGCGCGGGGAGCAGCGCCTATGGCCGGGCGACGTCTCCGGAGGCCCGGGGACCATCCCCGCGTGCGCGGGGAGCAGGGGACGGTCGACGGCGCTACGGCCTATGTGTTGGGACCATCCCCGCGTGCGCGGGGAGCAGTGGCTGGCGTACGCATCACCACTACCTAGGTTGGGACCATCCCCGCGTGCGCGGGGAGCAGCCGGTCACCGGAACCCGGTTGACCGAGTCCCGGGGACCATCCCCGCGTGCGCGGGGAGCAGTGTTCGCCTCCGGCAACGAGGTCTTCTGGCGCAGGACCATCCCCGCGTGCGCGGGGAGCAGGCGGGCGGCGGCGTGTCCGTGGTCGCCGGCCGGGGACCATCCCCGCGTGCGCGGGGAGCAGCTGCCGGTGGGCGTGGCGGCCGGCTCGGCCTGGGGACCATCCCCGCGTGCGCGGGGAGCAGCCGCACCACGCGACGTGCCCCGACGCGCACCTGGGACCATCCCCGCGTGCGCGGGGAGCAGTCCCAGGTGGCCGGCCCTACGCCTGCGAGCCGGGGACCATCCCCGCGTGCGCGGGGAGCAGGCCAACGTGACGTCGACCGGCGAACCGGAGGCGGGACCATCCCCGCGTGCGCGGGGAGCAGGACAGCTCCGGCCGGCCGGCGCTCGAGGTCGGGGGACCATCCCCGCGTGCGCGGGGAGCAGACCCGCTTCGATGATCCGTGTTTGTTGAGCAGGGGACCATCCCCGCGTGCGCGGGGAGCAGAAGCCCCGGCCGGGTTGGCCGGGGCTTCATCCGGGACCATCCCCGCGTGCGCGGGGAGCAGACGGCCGGCACCGCGAGCGGGCAGTATCAGCGGGGACCATCCCCGCGTGCGCGGGGAGCAGGCGAGCGTGTACCGGCCGGAGACGAGCCGCCGGGGACCATCCCCGCGTGCGCGGGGAGCAGTCGGCCCGGTCCCACACCCGGATCCTGCCGTTGGGACCATCCCCGCGTGCGCGGGGAGCAGTTCGGGACGCGTCTCGCGGATGAGGGCGTGCCGGGACCATCCCCGCGTGCGCGGGGAGCAGGTGCCCTGCGGGATGAACCGGTCGAGCATCACGGGACCATCCCCGCGTGCGCGGGGAGCAGGATGATGCACGTTAACCACGTCGTTACCGTCCGGGACCATCCCCGCGTGCGCGGGGAGCAGGCGGTGACGTCGCCCAGGTCCTGGCCGCGCAGGGGACCATCCCCGCGTGCGCGGGGAGCAGACCCGCTGCCGTACCGCCCGGACCGCAACGCCGGGACCATCCCCGCGTGCGCGGGGAGCAGCATGCCCTGTGACCGTCAGCGGAAACATACGTGGGACCATCCCCGCGTGCGCGGGGAGCAGCTCCCCAGCGTCATCCACAGCGCTGTCCACAGGGGACCATCCCCGCGTGCGCGGGGAGCAGGTCGGGGTGGCGACCACGTCGCAGCTCGGTACGGGACCATCCCCGCGTGCGCGGGGAGCAGGAGATGGGCGCCCCACACCCACGGCCGCGCCTGGGACCATCCCCGCGTGCGCGGGGAGCAGATCGACAACCCGAAGCTCATCACCGCCGAGCTGGGACCATCCCCGCGTGCGCGGGGAGCAGACTTGCTGAGCTGGGCCTTTACGCGGTTACCGGCCGGTTTTCCTTCACTTTCATCGGAGGCTCTGTCCAGGTTCCGGGAGGTGACGAACGCTGACGCAGGCAGGGTACCTGGCCGCGTCTGCAGCCTAAACGGCGTCAATCATCTTGAACAGGCTCCACAGAGGCACGTCGACCAAGTGGCGGATGCAGGCAGGGATGCCTGCATCCGCCATCGAGGGTCAGCGGGCGGGCAGGTGGCGGGTGAAGGTGGCCCACTGGGCGAGAGCGAAGGTCAGGACCGGACCGATCGTGTCCTTGCTGTCCCGTACGGCGACTACATCGGTCAGGTTCGTCGCAACTTCGACGCAGTTGCCGACGTTGCCGCTACGGCTACTCTTGCGCCAAACGGCGCCGGTCAGTTCGACCACTGGCAAGTGCCTCCAATGCAACTCTGATCATTTCCCGCGACGCGACTTCGTCGAGGGCACGGCGTTCGAGATCAGCCCAGACTGCCTCGTAGGACCTGATCTCGTCAGCCTTGTTGAGGTAAAGCGCTCCGGT
>NZ_JBMHMF010000001.1:4800000-8032361 GCF_049179075.1 Solwaraspora sp. WMMB335 | reverse complement strand
GACATCCCGAGGTTGGTGCAGACCGCCTACGACGACCCGGTGGTGGGGCCAGCCGACTGGCATCCGGCGATGCGGGAGGCTGATCAGGCGAGCGGCAAAAAGCAGCAGGAGCACCGCGACCGCGCCGACCGGTACCGGCTCGGTGGTGTCGCCGGGAGCGCCACTGCCCTGCTCGGCTGGCTGAGCGCGCACATCGGCGACGCCGACGCACATGGCAACGACGCCCGCGGCCGGGGTCACGTCCGCGCCGACTCCGCCGAGAGCCTGGAAGTGATCCTTCTGGTACGCCGGGACGGCCGGCTGCGCATCCCGAGTTGGGTGCCGGACGATCCGGACCGCGAAGTGCCCACCGAGATGGCGCCGGACCATCGGCTCGCCCGATCGATCGCCCGCTGCACCATCGCGTTGCCGAAGGTGATGACCGGCGGCCTCGACGCCGTGATCGCGGAACTCGAAGCCCGGAACCACTTTCCGGCGTGGGACGAGTCGCACTGGCTTGCCGGCGAGCTCGTTCTCGACTTCGACGACGACGGCAACGCCCAGGTCGCCGGATTCAACCTGCACTACGACAACGACAACGGCTTGACCGTGACAAAATCAGACGGCGGTCGATGACCGGACTCGGCCGGCGGGCCGACTGCCGAGCAGAGCCAGTAAGGTCTCCCCGTCCGCCGCCGGAACGATCACCGCGTACGCGGAGAGCAGCGCCACAGCAGCTTGTGTTGCACCCTGACATGGCCGGGTAGTTAACGGACACCGCGCAAATGATTCCATGAACCATTTGTACCACCGGTACCGGCGTTGTCGATTGCGGCCTGGTCGATCACGACAGATCTCTCCCCCGGCGGCATTGCAAGGCGATAAGCGTATCCGTCGCCGACCCGGAAGGTGTGACCTGTTTGTGATCCCGTCAACCACGTGCCGTCTGCCGGATAATAGTTCAGGTGACTCCATGGGCTGCCAGCACCACCACTTCCAGCATTATCAATCGCATCCTGATCGACAACGACAGTCGGCTGCGATCCGTCATCTAGTACCCAGCTGAAGACGTACAGCGGAGCCCCACCCGCAGTCCGGTAAACCTGACCGGTCTGGCCACCGACGATGAACGTGCCATCCGCCGGACGATAGCTAAGCCTCAATCCGTGGACTCGATAGGACTTGACGGCAGTCATCGACACTTGACGATTATGTCTGGCGGGTGGTGGATGGGGGCGTGTCGGATCTGCTGGCCTGACTGCCAGCTTCCCTCGGTTGTTGCGATCGTGGCGGCGTGGGGGTTTCGCGGTGCTGGTCAGGTGCTCGTGGTGCCGGGATGGGTGTTCAGGTTGTGAAGACGGCCATCCAGAGGTGTTGCCAGGCTTGGGCTTTGGGCCAGTGGGCGGGTAGGTGCAGCACGGGGCGGCGTTGTGGGCGGGCCAGGCGGGCGGGAACGTTGACCAGTTCGCGGCGGAGGGTGGCGCCGCGGGCGACGGCGTGGCGGGTGGTGGCGGTGAGCGTGCCCGCGGCGCGGAGCAGGTTGTGGGTGATCGCGGCGAGCACGCTCCAGGCGGCGTTGGCGGCGAATGAGCCGGAGGGCTGGTGGGCCCAGGGTCCGTCGATGAGGTCAGCCCAGACCTGTTCGCAGATGGCGTGGGCGCGGTGGGTGATGTCGGCTTGGGCGACGGGCTCGACGTTGTTGGTGAAGAACGGGTGGTGACGCCAGACCGGGAACAGCGGGTCCTGGGTGTTGGCGTCAAGGACCCGCCGTACGACCAGCCAGGCGGTGATTTCGTATGGGGTGCCGGCGAAGGCGGTGTACTCGATCTCGGCCACGTGGGCGTGGGAGATCAGTTCGCCGGTGTCGGGGTCGGTGACAGCGCCGGGGTACTGCACCGGAGTGTACGCATCGTCGGGGATGCTCGCGACCGCGGCGTCGACGGCGGGATTGCGGGCGATAGTGAATGAGAACGTGGCTCCGGCTTTGACGATCGCGGCGATGGTCTTGCCCGAGCAGAACGCCGAGTCGCCGCGGACCACGATGGTGGCCGGGTCGGCTCCCGCCTCGATCGCGGTGTTGATCGCTTCGACGACCATGGTCGTCGCGCCTCGTGCCGACCCGGCCCTACCCGCGCGCAGGCGGACCCCGGCCAGCACCGGTGCCGCTTGCGGTGTGGAGATCGTGACCGCCAACGGGGACAGCCCGCGCCGCAGCACGTTCTTGCCTGAGATCTTCGTGTGGCCGAATGAGGCGCCCTGCTTGGCTTTGCTGTAGACCGGCCGCAGCAGCGAGTCGATGTCTATGAATGCGCGTTCGGTGATTCCGGCCAGGACCGTGGTCCGCCCGGCCAACGCGATCAACGACGTGCGCAGCACCGCGCCGAGTTGGCGAACATGGCCGAACGTGAACTCCCGCAACAGGATCCCCAACGTGGCGCAGGCATACACCGCGCGGAAGAGTTTCTTCATCCCGCCAGCGCGGATCACGTCCAGGTCGTCGATGCTGTCAGCCCCGGCAGCCATCCCGGCGATGATCGACAGTAGCTTCGGCGTCGGGTTGGCCGCCCCGGACTTGACCCGCTCACTGGTGAACCGCACATGCTCATCGAGCAGCCGAGACAGCCCGGCTTGTTCGGCCAACGCCATCAGCGGTACGAGTCCGGCGTGCGACACGAGATTCTCCTCGTCGAAGACCGCGCTGTCGCCACGCCAAGCATGAGATCCTTGCACCGAGAGTGCCTTCCTGACTGGAAATCGATCGTGTTCTAGACAAACCCGATCATCCCAGCTCAGAGGGCACTCTCACTGCATCCATACTGTGATTCGGACATCACCCAACCAGGCAGGTCCACGGATTGAGGCTAAGATGGCTCCACGGACTGCCAGCACCACCACTTCCAGCATTATCAATCGCATCCTGGTCAACAACGACAGTCGGCTGCGGCCCACCAAACGGCACCCAACTAGACACATACAACGGAGCCCCACCAGCAACCCGAAAAATCTGATCAGTCTGACCACCAACAATGAACGTGCCATCCGCCGGATAATAGGGAAGCGCGTTCAGCTGCGCCACCGAAATTGGCATCGTCGGCTGCGGCCCACCAAACGCATCCCAACTGGAGACGTGCAGCGGAGCCCCGCCAGCTATGCGATACACCTGTCCGTTCTCTCTTACGACGACAAAGGTTCCGTCATCGATTCCTACGTCTCGTACATGAATAAACTCCGCTGCAGCAAATTGTGCTGCGGCCAGGGCCGCCGCGAAAAGCGCATAAGTGAGTGGTCGACAGCGAGAGAGAAGTTGCGATCCCTTCGGCCAAACTTTCCTTAGCGCAATCGGATCCGGCACGCCCTGCCCAATCGGCACAATCGCTCCCATGAAGTAGGCCGCAAGAGCAGATCATACACCTTCATCGATTGATGGCGCGACAGTCGAAGCAGACTGCTGTCGTTGATCCGTCACTGTCGACGTCAGGTTTGCACCTCTGAGCGCATCCACACATGCCGCCGACAAGGCGTGGTCGCGGCTGCTACCGAGACAGGGCAGGGCGGACGGCGTGCGGTCCAGATCGTCAGGCAGCGCCTGCAACCGGTCCCGGCATCGCAGGCAGTTCCCGGCAGCCTCGACCAGTCCGATGAACTCGTCACGGCGGTCCAGCGAGGCGAGCCGAGCAACACCTCGTACCGCTCGGGACGGCTCGCCGGAGCAGTGCGGATCGCGGCACAATCGCCGTAGGCCTGACCGGCACCGATCCCCGCGAGAAGGTACTCCAGCTCGGTCGCGGCCAACGTAAGCCTGCCGACGGCCAAGACCGTCTCCTCGGTAAGGACCCATCTCCCGCGTACGCGGGGAGCGGCAGTGCACCTGGCTGGTCGCGTTCGATGCGCGGACACCATCCCCGCGTACGCGGGGAGCAGACCGTGCACGAGTACGGCATCCCGACTTGGCAGGGACCATCCCCGCGGACGCGGGGAGCAGGGCCGGGCAATTATCGACATGAGCGTAAGCGGAGGACCATCCCCGCGTACGCGGGGAGCAGGAGCGGTAGTACAGGTAGGACACCATGCCCTAGGGACCATCCCCACGTACGCGGGGAGCAGCCACGCCCAGGAACCCGGCGACCTCCGGCACCGGGACCATCCCCGCGTACGCGGGGAGCAGTTGTGTGACACGGCGGGGACTGCCGTTTCACTGGGACCATCCCCGAGTACGCGGGGAGCAGCTGCAGAACCTCTGGGGCGAGGCCGCATCCGCCGGACCATCCCCGCGTACGCGGGGAGCAGGCCGATGCGGCACACCTCGGCTCCTGGGGCTGGGGACCATCCCCGCGTACGCGGGGAGCAGGGCTTCCCGGTCGTAGATCGTGACCTGCCACGAGGACCATCCCCGCGTACGCGGGGAGCAGCGCGGTGCCGGTCGGCACCGGACACTGAGATTGGGACCATCCCCGCGTACGCGGGGAGCAGTCCACACCTACCGCCCGAGGTGATCCATGGCAGGGACCATCCCCGCGTACGCGGGGAGCAGCTGACCATCTTCTACGGCCGCAACTTCACCGCGGGACCATCCCCGCGTACGCGGGGAGCAGGGTTTCGGCTTCGTCTGTGATGTCGGTGCTGCGGGACCATCCCCGCGTACGCGGGGAGCAGCGCGACGGCGCCGACTCGGTGAACGACCTGGCGGGACCATCCCCGCGTACGCGGGGAGCAGGGATTAGCCTCCAGGTCCCGCGGCAGCGTGGGAGGACCATCCCCGCGTACGCGGGGAGCAGCCGATGGCGTGTCGGCGGGCATTGCCCGCGTAAGGACCATCCCCGCGTACGCGGGGAGCAGTGCGCATGACACCGCGCACACACCCCGCGCAAGGGACCATCCCCGCGTACGCGGGGAGCAGAACACGATCAGCTTCGCGCGGGCGTTGCGCATGGGACCATCCCCGCGTACGCGGGGAGCAGTCGTGGCCCGTAGCCCCGGTTGGTTGCCGGCCGGGACCATCCCCGCGTACGCGGGGAGCAGTTGGCGGGCGGCCCGGGGAGACTGGTGCCCCGGGGACCATCCCCGCGTACGCGGGGAGCAGGAAGGCCACCGGGTGGTCAGCATCCGTAACGAGGGACCATCCCCGCGTACGCGGGGAGCAGACGTGCCGGGCGCGAATCGACTGGCTGCCGTACGGACCATCCCCGCGTACGCGGGGAGCAGATACCTGTCAGCAATTGGGCGTGATGCGCGCAGGGACCATCCCCGCGTACGCGGGGAGCAGTCCTTAGGCCGGCTCGGGTGTTACCAGCACCCGGGACCATCCCCGCGTACGCGGGGAGCAGGTGCGGCGCGCTGGCCGCTGCTGGGCTGACCCGGGACCATCCCCGCGTACGCGGGGAGCAGCGCAGCAAGCAGCCCGAGCGCACGGCGAGGAGGGGACCATCCCCGCGTACGCGGGGAGCAGCCTGGTCGCGGCAGGCTCGGAGATCGTCGCGGGGGACCATCCCCGCGTACGCGGGGAGCAGGGTTTCGGATCTCATCGACTTTGTAGTGGTCCAGGACCATCCCCGCGTACGCGGGGAGCAGGGTGCGGCCGTGCCGGGTAGAGCCGCCGGCCGGGGACCATCCCCGCGTACGCGGGGAGCAGACCAGGCCCAGCTGCTGCCCCAGACGCAAGACGGGACCATCCCCGCGTACGCGGGGAGCAGTCCCGCGCGTCTTCGCGCCGACCCCAGACGACGGGACCATCCCCGCGTACGCGGGGAGCAGACCCGCTGCCGTACCGCCCGGACCGCAACGCCGGGACCATCCCCGCGTACGCGGGGAGCAGGGGTGGCGCCCCGCCCGGCCCGCGGGCTCACCGGGACCATCCCCGCGTACGCGGGGAGCAGCTGCGGCCGGTGCTGCGCGGCTGCTGACCCTGGGGACCATCCCCGCGTACGCGGGGAGCAGGGCTACCCGGAGCCGTGACCTCGCCAGCAAGAGGGACCATCCCCGCGTACGCGGGGAGCAGGAGTCGACGCCAAGACAGATGGCGCCACCGATGGGACCATCCCCGCGTACGCGGGGAGCAGGTCGGCTACCAGGCGAAGCAGCGCGATTTCCGGGGACCATCCCCGCGTACGCGGGGAGCAGCAAAGCCCATCCAGCAGGCGTCAGAAGCCCTGGGGACCATCCCCGCGTACGCGGGGAGCAGTCGCCGTCGACGAGCCAGCCGGCCACGGCGAGGGGACCATCCCCGCGTACGCGGGGAGCAGACCGGTTTCGGGTCGACGGTGGCGATCGCGTTGGGACCATCCCCGCGTACGCGGGGAGCAGCACCACGCGGTCGGCTCACTCGCCGCCGCACTGGGACCATCCCCGCGTACGCGGGGAGCAGGGACTCCACCGCCGCCTTGATCAGTTCGGACAGGGACCATCCCCGCGTACGCGGGGAGCAGACTTGTTGAGCTGGGCTCCTACGAGGTTACCGGCCGGTTTTCGTTCACTTTCATTTGGAGGCTCGTCCAGAGTCAGTAGGGGCACGGTGGCGGATGCTGGCAGGCTACCTGGCCAACTCGCCTCCGGCAGTAGATGGCGTACAGGCAGCAGATGTTGGCATGCCGGGTAGCGGCTGTCGGGCCAGTTTCGCCCTTTGTGGACCGGGCCATCGACCCGTAGCGTGGCAATCGATCCCAGGCGATCGATCCGG
Organism: Solwaraspora sp. WMMB335; assembly: GCF_049179075.1. Classification (NCBI taxonomy): domain Bacteria; kingdom Bacillati; phylum Actinomycetota; class Actinomycetes; order Micromonosporales; family Micromonosporaceae; genus Solwaraspora; species Solwaraspora sp. WMMB335. The sequence goes on along the minus strand of NZ_JBMHMF010000001.1, from coordinate 8,025,709 downwards.
AGATGGTGAACGTAGTCGTGCCGCTCCCCCACTGCCCCGAAGGAGAAGTGATGAAGCCCAGGAAGACTCTGGCAGCCGGCCGAAGACCGGCTGTCGCCGTACTCGCGGCTGTCGTGATGGTGCTCGGCGTCGCGCAACCGGCGCTCGGCTCTGGCGTAGACAGTGCGGCGAGCGACGTGGTGGCGCGGGTTCTGAACGCCGCAGACCCGAGTACGGCGTACCACGGGTTGTCGACGGCGGACCGGGCCGCGTTCGACCGCAGGATGCTGCCCGCCAGGTCCGTCGTCTCGGTGGAGATCGAGCCGGCGGACGCCGTGGCGCGGAGGAACGCCGAGGCCGGCAACAAGCCGGACAGGGTCTCCGGCCAGGTCGATGGATGCTGGTACGCCAGAGGCTGGGACTCCCGGCAGACGGCCGGTGGCGACCCGCTCTACACCTTCTGGACGATGATCTACTACTGCGCGGTCGGCCAGACCGTCACCGAGGTCAGCATGTACGACTCGGGCAGTGAGATCGTCGCGCCCGGCTGGCGGTATGACGGGATCCAGGCCGAGGACACGGGCATCGTCCGCGACCAGGCACGCGGCTGGGCCAAGCACCGCTTCGTGCTCAGCAACGGCGAGCTGGACGTGTGGCAGCGCAACCACTGCATCCGCGTGATCGGCACGTACGCCGGTACCAACTACTCGGACGGGTTCTGCTTCCTGCAGCTGATCCCACCACGGTAGACCACGAGTACGTCGACCCGGTGGCGGATCGAGGCAAAGGCACCTGGCTGCGTCCGCCACCGATGGTCAACGGTGGGCGGCAGGTGGTTGATGATGGTTGCCCACCGGACGGGAGCAAAGGCCGTTTACGGCGTGGCGGACGCCGCATCCGGTGAGGACTGCTCAGCAGCGAGCGCTTGTGCGACGTTCCTCAACACGTTGCATCCAGCGGCTTGCTGCTGGGCCGTTCAGAGCAGTCGCCGTTGTACGACATCGGCGACGATGGTGGTGACGACCTTGTCGACAGCTCCAGCGTCCGGCGGGGTGCCGTTCCGGGCGGTGAACAGTAGGTGCCCTGCCCCGATCAGCGAGAGCGCGAGCGAGTCGATGTCGGCGTCGGCCGCGATGCGGCCCATTTCGCACTCGGCGGTGAGGTAGGAGGCGATCATGGCGCTGGCCTCCGTCAGGACCGGGACGCGATGGGCTGGTCTGGCTTGGCGTAGCCGGGCGCGCAGTTCGTCCCGGAAGATGACCAGGCTGATGATCGCCACGGCGACCGGGTCGAACAAGTCCGTCAGCGTGTCGGTGAGATTGTCAGCCACGCTGCCGGTCCCGGCGGACTTGCGCAGGGCGGTGGCCTGGTCCTCGATCCGGGCGATGCGGTCACGCACGAGTTCGGCAAGGAAGGCGTCGAAATCGGCGAAGTGCTTGTGCAGCACGCCCTTGGCGCAGCCCGCCTCGGTGGTGACCGCGCGGCTGGTCAGCGCGCTCGGCCCGGCCCGCAGCAGGATGCGCTCGGCGGCGTCTAGCAGCTGCTTGCGCGCGTCCCGGATCTGTATCCCGGTCGGCATTCCGCGCACTCTCCTTGTGCTCGCCGTTGACGAGTGGGCATATGCCCACTACGGTGGGCGCGTGCCCACGGTACCGCAGGAGCAATCACGTCCGTCTCGGCCCGAGCTTCACCAGGCCAGGCAGGTGGCCGAGTCGTTCGGTGCGGAGGCCGAACGCTACGACCGGGCCCGACCCCGCTATCCCGACGCCCTGGTGGACCGGATCGTCGCCGCCAGCCCCGGACCGGACGTCCTTGACGTTGGCTGCGGCACCGGCATCGAAGCCCGGCAGTTCCAGTCGGCCAACTGCACGGTGCTGGGTGTCGATCCGGACGTACGGATGGCCGAGTTCGCACGCCGCAGTGGGGTCGAGGTCGAGGTGGCGACGTTCGAGGACTGGGATCCCGCCGGCCGAGTCTTCGACGCGGTCGTCGCGGGGCAGGCCTGGCACTGGGTGCACCCGGTCGCGGGTGCCACCAAGGCCGCGCAGGTGCTGCGTCCCGGTGGGCTCCTGGCGGTGTTCGCGCATGTGTTCGAGCCTCCGCCCGGGGTGGCGGATGCCTTCGCCGCGATCTACCGACGGGTGGTGCCCGATTCGCCGTTCACTGTGCAGTCGACGAGGAACGGCGTGGACCTCTACCAGGCGATGTTCGCCAAGTTCGCCGATGGGATCCGCGAGGCGGGCGGATTCGGCGAACCGGAGCAGTGGCGGTTCGACTGGGAGCAGTCCTACACCCGCGACGAGTGGCTGGACCTGCTGCCCACCACCGGTGGTCTCACGAAGCTTCCGCCGGACAAGCTGACACAGGTGCTGGAGGAGGTCGGGTCCGCCATCGACAGGATCGGGGGCGGCTTCACAATGCCGTACACCACATTGGCGGTCACCGCAGCTCGAACCCGCGCCACCTGACCCGGCCCAGCGGCCTATCCGCTGCGTTCAGGGACGCTGACCTCAGACCAGGATGCCGCCCCGGAGACCACGGCTAGCTGGCCGCGTTTGGCTTCTGGCAGGCCGTGCCGGGACCCTCCCCGCATGTGCGGGGAGCGGTTCACGCCGGCGGTGGTCGCACCGTTCCACTCGGGACCATCCCCGCGTGCGCGGGGAGCAGTGGTCCTGGGCTGCCCGCTGCCTGCTGCTCGGGAGTCCGGGGACCATCCCCGCGTGCGCGGGAAGCAGGGGATTTTCGTGTATGGGCTTGTGCGCCCATACGGACCATCCCCGCGTGCGCGGGGAGCAGCGCGCGGGCATCAAAAATTCTGGAAACGGGGACCATCCCCGCGTGCGCGGGGAGCAGATGGAATGGTTCCGTCCCATTGCTGGGAATAGAGGACCATCCCCGCGTGCGCGGGGAGCAGGGATCTGGTCGGCCAGGTCGGCGACCCGGTCGGGGACCATCCCCGCGTGCGCGGGGAGCAGAAGGTGCGGCCGGCCGGTCGGCCGGTGTTGGGGGGACCATCCCCGCGTGCGCGGGGAGCAGGTCGCCGGAGACCACCGCGACCCGCAGTGGCCGGGACCATCCCCGCGTGCGCGGGGAGCAGTCCGGCCCGATGTCAGCCAGCATCCACCGCGAGGGACCATCCCCGCGTGCGCGGGGAGCAGGACGCGGTCGATGCGCTGGATCCGGACCAGGAGGGACCATCCCCGCGTGCGCGGGGAGCAGTGGCGCCACGCCCGCAGCGCCGCACCGCCGGACGGACCATCCCCGCGTGCGCGGGGAGCAGCCGTCAGCGCAGACGACCCTGTTGAGCACGGCGGGACCATCCCCGCGTGCGCGGGGAGCAGCTTGAATGTCTGGACTCACATGCCTGACTGTAGGGACCATCCCCGCGTGCGCGGGGAGCAGCGGGCCGACCCAGGAGAGACCTTGCCCCGCCGCGGACCATCCCCGCGTGCGCGGGGAGCAGCAAACGTCAGGTGCTCGCATCTGGAGTGCAACGGGACCATCCCCGCGTGCGCGGGGAGCAGGCCGACAGAGTCGGCTACCGCATGACGGTCCCGGGACCATCCCCGCGTGCGCGGGGAGCAGGTGGCCTACCGGGGGGTAGGGCCAGGCGCGGCGGGACCATCCCCGCGTGCGCGGGGAGCAGGAGTGGGCGAGCAGAGCCATGGGTGCCGGACGGGGACCATCCCCGCGTGCGCGGGGAGCAGGCGATGCTTCCGTGGCTGGGCTCGCGCACCTCGGGACCATCCCCGCGTGCGCGGGGAGCAGGGTGTACGCAGCGGCACCCCGGCCGATTCGCCGGGACCATCCCCGCGTGCGCGGGGAGCAGGTGTGCAGGAACAGGGTGGCGCCGGGAGACCCGGGACCATCCCCGCGTGCGCGGGGAGCAGGCGAACCGACTGTGCACCCCCGATTCGTGCCCGGGACCATCCCCGCGTGCGCGGGGAGCAGGGTCCGGCTGCCCGATTGTCGCAGCGGGCCGCGGGACCATCCCCGCGTGCGCGGGGAGCAGCACCGAGCAATTCATCAAGCAGACCGCGGCCGAGGACCATCCCCGCGTGCGCGGGGAGCAGCGCCTATGGCCGGGCGACGTCTCCGGAGGCCCGGGGACCATCCCCGCGTGCGCGGGGAGCAGGGGACGGTCGACGGCGCTACGGCCTATGTGTTGGGACCATCCCCGCGTGCGCGGGGAGCAGTGGCTGGCGTACGCATCACCACTACCTAGGTTGGGACCATCCCCGCGTGCGCGGGGAGCAGCCGGTCACCGGAACCCGGTTGACCGAGTCCCGGGGACCATCCCCGCGTGCGCGGGGAGCAGTGTTCGCCTCCGGCAACGAGGTCTTCTGGCGCAGGACCATCCCCGCGTGCGCGGGGAGCAGGCGGGCGGCGGCGTGTCCGTGGTCGCCGGCCGGGGACCATCCCCGCGTGCGCGGGGAGCAGCTGCCGGTGGGCGTGGCGGCCGGCTCGGCCTGGGGACCATCCCCGCGTGCGCGGGGAGCAGCCGCACCACGCGACGTGCCCCGACGCGCACCTGGGACCATCCCCGCGTGCGCGGGGAGCAGTCCCAGGTGGCCGGCCCTACGCCTGCGAGCCGGGGACCATCCCCGCGTGCGCGGGGAGCAGGCCAACGTGACGTCGACCGGCGAACCGGAGGCGGGACCATCCCCGCGTGCGCGGGGAGCAGGACAGCTCCGGCCGGCCGGCGCTCGAGGTCGGGGGACCATCCCCGCGTGCGCGGGGAGCAGACCCGCTTCGATGATCCGTGTTTGTTGAGCAGGGGACCATCCCCGCGTGCGCGGGGAGCAGAAGCCCCGGCCGGGTTGGCCGGGGCTTCATCCGGGACCATCCCCGCGTGCGCGGGGAGCAGACGGCCGGCACCGCGAGCGGGCAGTATCAGCGGGGACCATCCCCGCGTGCGCGGGGAGCAGGCGAGCGTGTACCGGCCGGAGACGAGCCGCCGGGGACCATCCCCGCGTGCGCGGGGAGCAGTCGGCCCGGTCCCACACCCGGATCCTGCCGTTGGGACCATCCCCGCGTGCGCGGGGAGCAGTTCGGGACGCGTCTCGCGGATGAGGGCGTGCCGGGACCATCCCCGCGTGCGCGGGGAGCAGGTGCCCTGCGGGATGAACCGGTCGAGCATCACGGGACCATCCCCGCGTGCGCGGGGAGCAGGATGATGCACGTTAACCACGTCGTTACCGTCCGGGACCATCCCCGCGTGCGCGGGGAGCAGGCGGTGACGTCGCCCAGGTCCTGGCCGCGCAGGGGACCATCCCCGCGTGCGCGGGGAGCAGACCCGCTGCCGTACCGCCCGGACCGCAACGCCGGGACCATCCCCGCGTGCGCGGGGAGCAGCATGCCCTGTGACCGTCAGCGGAAACATACGTGGGACCATCCCCGCGTGCGCGGGGAGCAGCTCCCCAGCGTCATCCACAGCGCTGTCCACAGGGGACCATCCCCGCGTGCGCGGGGAGCAGGTCGGGGTGGCGACCACGTCGCAGCTCGGTACGGGACCATCCCCGCGTGCGCGGGGAGCAGGAGATGGGCGCCCCACACCCACGGCCGCGCCTGGGACCATCCCCGCGTGCGCGGGGAGCAGATCGACAACCCGAAGCTCATCACCGCCGAGCTGGGACCATCCCCGCGTGCGCGGGGAGCAGACTTGCTGAGCTGGGCCTTTACGCGGTTACCGGCCGGTTTTCCTTCACTTTCATCGGAGGCTCTGTCCAGGTTCCGGGAGGTGACGAACGCTGACGCAGGCAGGGTACCTGGCCGCGTCTGCAGCCTAAACGGCGTCAATCATCTTGAACAGGCTCCACAGAGGCACGTCGACCAAGTGGCGGATGCAGGCAGGGATGCCTGCATCCGCCATCGAGGGTCAGCGGGCGGGCAGGTGGCGGGTGAAGGTGGCCCACTGGGCGAGAGCGAAGGTCAGGACCGGACCGATCGTGTCCTTGCTGTCCCGTACGGCGACTACATCGGTCAGGTTCGTCGCAACTTCGACGCAGTTGCCGACGTTGCCGCTACGGCTACTCTTGCGCCAAACGGCGCCGGTCAGTTCGACCACTGGCAAGTGCCTCCAATGCAACTCTGATCATTTCCCGCGACGCGACTTCGTCGAGGGCACGGCGTTCGAGATCAGCCCAGACTGCCTCGTAGGACCTGATCTCGTCAGCCTTGTTGAGGTAAAGCGCTCCGGTAAGCGTGTCGACGTAGGCCAGCGGCGGTTCGACAGGATCACGGCTGAGGGGAGCGTTCGGGAAGTTCAGGATGCTAAACGCCGAGTTCATCCCACTGTGGGCACCGATCGAGTACGGGAGGACCCTCACCGAGACGGAGAAGCGCTCAGTGATCTCCAGAATGCGCCGGAGCTGCTCGGCCATCACCTCGATACCGCCGACCGGCCGGCGTAGGACCGCTTCGTTGAGGATGACACGCAGGTGCGGTGGGCGTGGGGCGGTCAGGAGAGCCTGTCGTTCAAGCCGGACCTTCACCCGTCGATCGATCTCCTCGTCACTGATCATGCCCTCCGGCATGCGAGTGATCGCCTCCGCGTAGGCGCGCGTTTGAAGTAGGCCAGGAACCGCTTCCTGCTCGTACTGGCGGATCATGGCGGCGCTGTCTTCGAGGGAGACGTAGAGGCCGAACCAGGCGGGCAGGGCCGAGGCGGTGTAGTCGTGCCACCAGGCGCGTTTGCGAACCTCCCGGGTCTCCTTGGTCAGCGCGAGCAGTCGTTTCCGGGTCGGCGGGGCGACCTGGTAGAGGTTGCACATCGCCTCGACGTCGATGTCGCGGAAGCGGATCCGCTCGTCGCCGGCCTCGATGCGCCAGATGGTCGAGGCGCCGCGTTGCAGTGCCCGCGCTGCGGCGTCCTGGCTGATGCCGGCCGACTCACGCAGCACGGTGAACCAGCGGCCGATGTGTCGGCGGAGCAGGGTTGTGCCGATCGTGCCGGACAAATCGCTCGCCCCCTTCAGCTCTGTGGTGAGTGTAGTCACCCACGTGGCGGACAATCAACTGACGGACGCCTTCATAATCGTGAAGGCGTCCACCACAAAATTGATTGTTGACCACTTGCTGTTGCCCAGGTGGATAACCGCGCACCGCGCCTTGTCTTTCGCATGGGGTCCACGTTAGATAACTCATGCCGATGCTGTCCATAGTCACCCGCCGCAGCCGCCCTCCCCAGTGCTCGGCTGCGGCGGGCCGGCATCGCCGCGTTCCCACCTGCCCAGCCGACCCCTGCACGCTTGGGAGGAAAATCGAATGCTCGACGCTCTCGCGTTCATTGCCGCCGGATTCTTCCTGGGCATTCCGCCCGGTCTGCTGCTCTGCCGGATCCGGCGCCGCTGGTGCCCGTCGTGCGGGCATACCTTGCGCTGCCCGGAATGCGGTTCGGGGCAATTCGTGACGTTGGACGTCGGTCGCCCGCCGGGGCGCCGTTGGCTGCCCGGAGCCGGCCGGTGAGCGCGACGACGGCGGCCGGCGGCACCGCCGAGCACCTGGCGCAACGGCCGTCGTGGCGGTGCCGGGTGTGCGCCGACCCGTGGCCGTGCCGGACCGCCCGCGAGCAGCTGGTTCACGCGTACGACCGGATCGGGTTGTGTCTGTATCTCGCCGACCGGCTCATCGACGCCGTCGCCGACGGGCTCGGCCCGTCACCGGCCGGGCTGTACCACCGCTTCCTCGGCTGGGCACGGACCGCGCACCGCGACCCGGCCGACCGACCGACATCGACTGGAGGATAACTGTGGAAACCGGGATCACTGTCCGGCCGGCGGAGTCCGGCGACCTCGGCGAGCTGGCGTCGCTGCTGGCCGAGGCGTTCGTCGCCACTCCGGTGGCGTCCTGGCTGATCAGCGACGTGTCCATCCGCTACACGACGTTCCTGCGGGTGTTCGAGGTGGAGTTGGCGCACGCCCTGGTGCACGGCGCCGTCGAGGTGGCCGGCAACCGGGAGGGGGTCGCCGTCTGGCAGTCGTACCCGATGCGGTTGGACACCGCGACCGACCACGAGCGTGCCTATCTCGGCGCGACCGGCGACTTCCGGCGGCGGTTCGCGCACCTGCGGCTGGTGCGGGCCGAGCACCGGATGGCGGCGCTGCGGCTGCCGGGCGGGCGGGAAGTCGGGCCGGGTGGACGGGAGCTGGTGTATCTGGCGGCGGCGCCGTGGCTGCGTTGCCGGCGCATCGGTGCGGCCCTGCTCGACCACCACCACCGGCAGCTCGACGCGGCCGGGCTGGTCGGGCACACCGTCACCGACGAGGAGTACGTGCGGGACCTGCTGTGCCGGCGTGGCTACCGTACGCCCGGTCCCCGGCACCTCTCCCCCGCCGGGCCGCCGCTGTGGTCGCTGCGCCGTGACCCGTTGCCGGACCGGCGGGCGCGACCGGCCCACCGTCGCCCGGCCGACCGGGTCACAGCGCCGGTCGCACGATGAAGGTCGCGTTGCCGGCGGTGGCGCCCCGGTTGAGCTGGGCGATCTCCACGTCGTCGCGGTCGTGGTGCAGGTAGTGGCTGGGATAGTTGTACGCCCGCAGTGAGGTGTGCCGGCCGGTGAGGCCGGTGACCGGGCAGAAGGTGGCATCGGCGCGGAACAGCGCGGAGCCGTCGGCCCGGTGCAGGCGGACCCGGAAGTCCTGGTGGCGCAGGTAGTAGCCGGGCAGGTTGACCGATTCGAACGAGACGCAGGCGGAGCTGGCCAGGCCGGCGCGGACGACGAACGCGGCGTCGGCTCTGGTCTGCGCGCCGCTGGTGGCGCCGACCGGGTCGACCCGGGCTTTGGAGTCGCGGTGCCGCACCCGCTCACCGGTGCGGTCGGCCGGCTCCAGCCCGACGCGGGTGCCTCGGGTCAGCGGGACCTCGGTCGTGGCGCTCGGGGTGGTCGGCGCGGGCGCGGCCGGTCGGGTCGGTGCCGGGGCGGCCGTGCTGGGTTCGCGGGTGCCCGGTGGCGTCGCGGTCGGGCTTCTGGTGTGTCGTGGGGCGACGCCGACCGGGCGGGGAGCGCCGGCCGTGGTCGAGGAGTCCGGTTGCGTCGACGGGTCGGGTCGGCCGCCGGGGCCGGTCTGCCCGGACGTGGCTGGTGGCCCCGGGTAGGGCAGGTAGTCGCCGGACCCGGTCTGCCCGGTGTCGCTTCCCGTGCCGGCGGCGAACTCGCCCTGGATCGGCTCGGCCCCGGTGCCCTGGTAGGTGAGGGTGACCCCGACGAGTACGGCGGCGGTGAGTACGGCGGCGGTGCCGACCAGCATGCGGTGCTCGGGCTGGGTGATGAACCGGCCATGGCCGGGGCCGGCACGGTGGCTGGCCGGGGCCGTGGTGGTGCCCGGCGATGCGGTGCCCGACGGGCGGGCCGACGCGGCCGGCGAGTCGGTGTGCAGGGGGCGCACCCGGCCTGGTTCGCCGTCCATGGGCAGCCACGGGCCGATGCGCAGGCGGCTACGGTCGGCGTCCCGATCGGACATGGTGGTCCCTCCGCTCCCGGATTGCTCACCGCCCGGACATGTCAGATCACTGCGGCGCATACATTCTCATTTCCGCCCGGGATGCGCTAGCCCTCTGGCCATCTGAAGTTGATCTCGGTGAATGATTGCGGGGTCGGGCTACCGTTGCTGGAGTGGCCTGCCGAGCCCTGGTGCCAGGGGTTTCCATCGGGGACGATCCCCGGGACGTGAACGGGCAACCACGATCAGTAGAGTGGGGACGTGTCTCTATGGATCGCAGCGACGTGGGGACTGGTCGGCAGCATCGTTGCCGAAGCGCTGAACCTCTACGGCATGATGCGCCCGACGACCGAGTCGAAGGGTCGCTGGCAGTGGCCGTGGCGGACCAGGCGCGACCGGCCGATCATCGTTTTCGCGGTGGTGTTGCGGGCTGTCGCGGGGACCGGGTTGGCGGCGGCCGCCGGGGCCGGCGGGGTGGCGACGACCGCGTTCGCCACGTTCATGTTCGGGGTGGCGGCGCCGTTGTTCATCGCGAAGATGTTCGACCGGCTCCGGGTGATCGACCAGCCGTCGCAGCGTCCGCCGCTGGACGGCGGAGGGCCCGACGATGAGCGGCACTGATCGCGGGTTTCTGTCCCGGCTGGTCGAGGCGCTGGCGGCGCGTCCGGCGGAGACCACGGTGTCGATGCCGTTGCCGACCGGGACCCGGGTCGCGGCGGCGTTGGCCGCCCGGCCGGTGGTCGGGCAGGGTGCGATGCCGCTGCCGGCGCTGGGCAGGTTGACCGCCGCGTTGGCCGCCCGCCCGCTGGACGATTCGGTGACCAGCCGGCCGGGGCTGCTGGGCCGTGACCGTGGTGACGACAAACTCACCGGCAAGGTCAAGCTGGTGGTGGCGGAGTATCTCGGCACCACTGTGGATCAGCTGCGGCTGGACTCGGACGGCAACATCGGCATCCGCGCCGGATCGGCCATGATCTTCGTACGGGCGCAGGAGGACACGCAGCTGGTGGACGTGTTCTCGCCGCTGCTGGTCGGGGTGCAGCCCAGCGAGACGCTCTACCGCCGGTTGTCGGATCTGACCAGTTCGATGCTGGTGAGCCGGCTCTACTGCACCGGGGACACGGTGTGGGCGTCGATTCCGGTGTTCGGGGCGGACTTCCAGTCACGGCATCTGGTGCTGGCGATCCGGGCGATGGGTGAGTTGGCCGACGATCTGGACGACCAGCTACGGCAGGAGTTCGGCGGCAGCCGGTTCTTCGGTCCGGAGTCGATCGGGCTCGACCCGGTGGCGGTGCCGGATCCGACCGGCTACCTGCGGGAGATGGCCGAGGCGGGTGATCCTCCGGCCCGGCAGATCCTGGTCGACCTGTTGGCCGACCGGGGGCACGTGGACGAGTTGCGGATGCTGGCGGCCAGCGGCGACTGGCACGCGGCGGCCCGGCTGGCCGCGCTGCTGCACCGCCAGGGCGAGCACGACGAGGCCGAGCGGTTCCTGCGGCTTGCCGCCGACCAGGGTGAGCCGTCGGCGCGCACCGAGTTGGCGTCGCTGCTCGCCAGGCGGGGTCAGCTGGACGAGGCGATCACGCTGCTGCGGGCCGGGTTGGCCGACGACGACTGGCACGGGCTGGGCCTGCTGGTGAACCTGCTGGCCCGGCAGGGTCGCCTCGACGAGGTGACGGTGTTGCTGCGGGAGCGCCCCGGCACCGGCACCGGCTGACCGGTCGGAGCGGACCGGTGTGGTCTGGTCAGCCGGCGCCGGTGGTGGTCAGGGGTTGGCCGCCCGGCGGCGGGCCCGCAGCGCCAGCCCGACGCCGGCGAGCAGCAGCGCGACGGCCAGTGCGGGCAGGCCGACGTACGCGGCGGTGCGCAGCCCGCTCCCCCGCTGTTCGTCGGAAGCGTCGGCACCGTCGTCGGCCGGGTCCGCGCCGGGTGACGGCAGCACCGCCCGGGCGCAGGCCGCCGGATCGCCGCCGTCCTCGCCGTCACCGGCGACCTCGAAGTAGAACTTGCCGCTGATCTCGTGGCCGTCGGCGGAGGTCGCCTGGTAGCCGATGGTGTGTACGCCGACGGCCACCAACGGCTGCACGGTCGCGCACAGCGTCTTCGCGTTGACCACGACGGCACCGCCGATCGGTACGGCGACGTCGTCGGGGCCGGTGACGGTGATCTGCTGCGCACCGGTGCCGTCGAGCGGGCCGAAGGTCAACGCGATGGTGTCGACGCCGGGCGCGACCGTGTCGCCGGGGCCGGGGGCCGCGGCGACGAGCTCGGTGTGGGCCTGCGCGGCAGCGGCGGGGAGGGCCACCACCGCTGCCGCGCAGGCCAGGACCGTGACGAGACTCAGAAGTCGGCGCATGCCAGCCGGTTGTCCATGGCTTCCGTCGGGTGGATCACGATCGACTTGGCGGCGTCACCGACCTGCTGTTCGTTGGTGATGGTCGCGGTGCCGGTGCCGTCGGTGCCGGCGGTGAAGCCGAGGTGCACCTCGTTGGGCGGCATCTCGGGACCGTTCGGGTCGAACTTGAAGTGCGGTCCGCCGTTGTCGGCGGCGCACTCCTGGGCGTGCAGATGGCTCACGTACTCGGCACCGGCCTCCAGCCCGGTCATGGTGATGGTGACGGTGGTGCCGTCGTCGGTCTGCGCCAGCCAGGCGGTGCCGGCGACGTCGTCGGAGCCGGGCGGGCGGGTGTCGAGCAGGACGAACGACGCCTCGACGGCACCTTCGATCTCGTTGGCCGGGGTGGCGTTCGGATCGTTCATCATCATCCCGTCCATGCCGTCCATCCCGTCCATGCCGTCGGAGGGCATGTCGCTGGGCATGTCGGATGCTGATTCCGAGGCCTGCGGGGTCGAGTCGGCGGAGTCGGCCGACGTGTCGTCGCCACAGCCGGCGGCGAGCAGGCCCACAGCGGTGAGGCCGAGCACGGCAGCTGCGGTACGCCAGCGATCCGATCCGTTGAGTTTCACCTGTTCTCCCTGCTTCTACGACTACTTTGGGCCGGTTCCGGCAATTTGCCGGTCGCTAGTTCAGTCGGACAGGGCCGGCGGAGAGTTCCCGCGGTGACCGAATCGGTACGAAGGCAGCAAGAATCAACGTACGGCGGCCATGGTGGCGAGCAGTCGCTCACGCAGGGCCTGCGCCTCGTCATCGGCCTGCGCGAGATCGACGACGAGATCGAGCGCTTCGTCGCACCGGGAACAAGCGTCGGTCCGGCGTCCGGTCTCGACGAGGATGTCGGCGAGCACGCCTAGGCCGCGAACGCGGCGGTAGTTGTCACCGATCGCCTCGCTCAGTGACAGCGCAGTCTCGACGTTCTGCTCCGCTTCGGCGTGGTGACCGAGCAGGCGGCGCGCGTCGGCGGCGGTGGTCAGCGCGTCGCAGTGGTGCGCGTCGTCCGGCGATCGCTGGTAGATGGCGATGGCGGTCGTGCAGAAATCGAGGGCCTCCGCAGCGTTGCCGAGATCGAGTTGCAGGACGGCCATCCGCACCGCGATCCGGCCCTCGCCGCGAAGCTCACCGACCTGATGGAAGCGGTCCGACGCATCGGTGTAGCAGCCGGCGGCGCGATCGAACTGGCGGAGCGCGCGGTAGGCGTCGCCCATCGCGGTCAGGTTCGCTGCCTGGCCGAGGAGGTAGCCAGACTGCTCCGAGGCACGAAAAGCCTCCCTCAGCAGCGCCACCGCCCGGGCGGGGTCACCCGACTTGAGGTAGGCGGAGCCAAGGTTGTGCAGGCCGGCGTTCTCGCCCTCGGCGATGCCCTTGCGGCGCGCGGTGTGCAGGGCCTCGACGAAGCCGGCGGCCGCGCGCGGGTAGTCATGCCGGGCGAAGTGCGTGGCGGCGATGTTGAGCATCATGCCGACGTGACCGAGGTCGTGGCGATCGGCCGCCGCTGCGGCGACCGCTGTGTGCAGCAGGTCGAGGACGTCGTCCTGGCGGCCGGACCGGCTGAGTGCCTGGTGCACGTTGCCGGCAATCTGCCAGGCGTACCGGGGGAATCCGGAATCAGCTGCGGCTGTTACGACGGCGCCGAGGTTCGGGCGTTCCGCGGTGATCCACGACATTGCCTCGGTGTCGGTCGTCAGCGGCTGCGGTGTCGTCAGCAGCGCCGGTGGCATGTCCGGAACCGGTTCGTGTCCGGGTGCGAGCAGGCGAGCTGCTCTGGAAGCGCTGTGCAGATACCAGTCGAGTATCCGGTGCAGGGCCGCCCGTTGTTCGGGCGCGGCGATGTGTCGCGCGGCGAGACTGACGGCGTACAGCCGGAGGAGGTCGTGCATGCCGTAGCGGCGGGGGGTCTTGGCGTGGTTGACCAGATTGGCGCGGACCAGGGCGTTCAGCGAGTCGCTCGCGACGTTCGCGTCCCCGAGCAGGGCACTTGCGGCGCTGATGCTGATGGTGGATCCGGGGAAGAGTCCGAGCAGCCGGAACAGCCGGGCGGGGTCCGGAGCGAGAGCTTGGTAGGACCAGCCGAAGATGGTTCGCAGGGTGATATCGCTGCTTTCGTCGGCGTCGCAGTCGAGCAGCTCGGTGGCGAGCTCACCGGCCAGTTCCGCGATGTCGATCCCGGGTCGGTCGCTGACGTACGCGCCGATGATGCTCAGGGCCAGTGGTAGCCCGGCGGAGAGTCCGGCGAGAGCGCGCAGGCTGTCGGGCTGGTCGCGGACCTGCGCGTCACGGGTGAGACGGTCGAGCAGCACGTGCGCCTCGGCTGCGGTCAACGGTCGGACCGGAAGGTGGCGGACCCCGGCGAAGACCGGCAGCCAGCGCAACTGGTTTCGACTGATCACGATGGTCAGACAACCGGGGGCGTTGGTGAGCAGGGGGCGGACGTGTTCGGAGTCGCGTACGTTGTCGATAACGACGAGGAGCTTTCGGTCGTGCAGTATCTGCTGGTAGCGCTCACGGCGCTGTTGCAAATCGATGGGTACGCGTGCGGGTGGTACGCCGAGCGCGATGAGGAAGCGGTTCAGAGCCTCGGCGGGCGCTACTGCGGAAACGGGACCGTATGCCTCGGCGTCGAGATAGAGCTGTCCGTCGGGAAAGCGGTCTCGCCGCAGGTGTGCCCAGTGCGCGGCGAGTGCGGTCTTGCCGACTCCGGGCATCCCGGCGAGCAGGACGGTTCGTACGGTTGACCCTGATTCGATCTCGTCGAGAAGGGCGAGCAGATTCTCGCGGCCGGTGAAATGTGCGGCTTTCGGGTGAACCTGTTGGGGCACCGGATTGGGGGTGGCTGCCGCGGTCCGGTTGGTGTACCGCTCGTTGCGGGTGCCGTTCGACCGGCTCGCGACGATTTTGCGGTCCGCGCGAATGAGTTCGTTGAGATCGATGGCCGGATCGAGTCGCATCGTCTTGCGGTAGGTGCGGTGGAAGTCTGCGGAGAAGATCTTGGCCTCACCCAGGCGGCCGGCACCCAGCAGTGCCCTCACCCATATCGCGGCGAGCTCCTCGCGAAGCATGTTGTCCCGGATCAGTGGTTCGAGATCGCGCAGGACCTTCTCGTGCTGGCCGGTCATCAGCCGGCTCGTTGCCAGGAGCTGGTGCGCTTCGAGGTAATTGTCGTGGATGTCCCGGCGTAGATGCTCGGCGCGCGCCGAGCGGAGGTCGGCCAGCGGCTCGTCGCGCCACAGGGCGACCGCGCTGTCCAGCAGGGATATTGCCTGGTCATGCTGCTGCCCGCCGGCCGCCGCCCGCGCTTGGCGGACGAGTCGGCGAAAGCGGTGGTAGTCGATCACGTCGGGATCGATGTCCAGGCGATAGCCACCGGCTCCGCTGACCCGGGGCAGCACTCCGTCGAGGCCGGCACCGCGCAGCACAGCCCGGACCCGGCTGACAAGTTCGTGCAGGCCACGCCTGCGGGACTCGACAGATTCATCGGGCCACAGATACTCGACTATATCGTGTGGTCGGACAATATTCCCGGCTCGGTATAGCAGCACGGCGAGCAGCGCACGCTGCCGCGTCGGCCCGAGCGCGATCTCCGCCTTGTTGATCGACAGCGATGTCGGGCCGAGTATCACGAACTCCACCAGGCCACCTTTCTCGCCGACCAGACCGCGATCAACATCAATTGTTGACAGTGCGCCGGCCGACTCCAAGACCACATACGCAGAGTCAGAATTCCGACATTCCACCGCAGGGCAATGAGCAAGCCGCCGGCAAGGCTACCGGCAAGTCAACAACCAACCTCGACGTACACGCTTCCGGCTACACCCACCCAAACCCATCGAGGAGGCTGAGGTGGCCGTAGCGGAATGGTCGGCCGTACCCATCGGGATCGACGCACGCCAGTGGATTACTCGCGCTGGGTGCCGCAAGGTACTTGCTATCGCCCATACGATGGCCAGCAGTCAACGACTGCTCGACGTGATCGAGTACGTCGAGGAGGACCCACGTGTCCAGGTCGTCTTCACTGTGGCTCCGGATGTTTTCAACCGCGGTGTGGCGGAGTATCTGGAAAGCCTCGGCGCCCTGCTGCTGCCCTGGCAGCAGGCGATCAACCACCACTTCGATCTCGCTGTGACAGCGTCTTACGGCGGGCTGCACCAGGTCCACGCGCCGCTGGTGGTGATGGCGCACGGCGCCGGGCACGGCAAGGCCGTCCGTCCGCCCGAGCGTTGCGGACCACTCAGCCGCGAAGCTGCGGTCTATGGACTTGACGCGCAACGCCTTACCCGCGACGGGCGTGTCCTCGCCGCCGCAGTCGTGCTCTGTCACGACGACGAGCTCGACACCCTGCGGCGCCAGTGCCCAGAGGCGGTGCCGGCCGCCTTGGTCGCTGGCGACCCCTGCTACGACCGGCTGGTCGCCAGCCTGCCGTTACGCCGGCAGTATCGGCGTGCGTTCGGCATCGACGACCGGATGCAACTGGTCGTGGTCGGTTCCACCTGGGGTCCGGGCGGTCTGTTCGGCCGGCTGCCGGACCTGCTGTCAATCGTGATGGAACAGCTTCCCGCAGACCGGTTCCGAGTCGCAGCGCTGCTCCACCCTGCGGTGTGGGGAGCGCACGGGCACCGGCAGATCCGCGCCTGGTTGCGCGGCTGTCTGCAGGCCGGGTTGGTGCTGCCCGATCCGGCGCAGGACTGGCGGGCCCTGGTCGTCGCGGCCGACTACGTCATCGGTGACAACGGCTCCGTCACGACCTACGCCGCCGCGCTGGGTCGTCCGGTACTGGTTGACCAGTCCGCTTCGGTGACTGTTCCCGGGTCTCCGCAACACACCGTGCTGACCAGTGCAGCCAGACTGCGGCCCGACCTGCCGGTGCTGCCGCAGTTGCGTCAGGCGCCGCCGATTGACTACCACGCGGTACGCTCCGCACTGACCTCGCGGCCGGATGCCGCAGCCAGTCTGCTCCGCCGGCGGATGTACGAGCTGCTCCAGCTTGCCGAGCCCGGGCGGCATCGGTCGGCGAGTGCCGTCGAGGTACCGCGCCTGACACGGCCGCCCATCGACCCGCAGGGTGCACGATGAGCCGGGCCTGGACCGAGGAAGCGCCGGTGGTCGTGGTCCTGCCTGCCGGCCCCGGCACAAGTGTCCCGGGGCTTCGGCTGTCACTCGCCGATGTGATCATCGATCCGTCACCGGGCCAGGCGCGATGCCCACGCTGCCGCTGCCGGGAACTCCTCGGTCGTCACCCCGGAGCAGCTCTGGTGCTGGTGGCAGGCGTCGGGCCGGCTGCAGCCGGCCGTGTCGCCGTCGTCTGCGCCCGGGATGGCGCCCTGGCGGTCTGCGGTGTCGGTCGGATCGCTACGGCGAGCACGGACCAGCTCGTCGAACTCGGGCGGCTCCTGTTCCGGCACTGGTCACTGAACGCGTCGCACCTCCCTGGCCCGATCGGCTAGACCGAGTCGCTCGAAGATCTCCGCAGCGGCTGTCCAGTGGCGGCGGGCGGTGCCGGAATCCCCTTGCCGCCACGCCACTTGGCCGAGTACGTCGAGGGCCTCGGCTCGCTCGTGGTCCGAGCCGAGATCGCCCATCCGCCGAACCGCCTCGGCGGCCGAATGCTGGGCGGCGGCCACATCGCCGGTATCGAGGTACGCTGCGGCGGTGGTGATCAGGACCCGTGCCCGGTTGTACGGGTCGACATCGGCCAGCGAGTCGAAGATGGATCGTGCTTCGTCGAGCAGTGCGAGAGCCTCCACCGGCCGGTTCAGCCTAATCCGCAGCGAGCCCAGGTTGATGCAGGTCAGACCAACCGTACGAGGGTCACCGAGCCGGCGATACCCCGCCAGCAGGTGGACGAGCGCGTCGTCGGCCAACGCAAGCCGCCCGGTTTCGCGGTAGAGGGTGGCCAGCCCTTCTTCGGCGTCCAGCACCCCTCGCTCGTCGCCAGCCTGCCGGTACCGGTCCAGCGCCGTCCGGATGTGTTCCTCGGCTTCGGCGTACCGGCCGA
The DNA here is from genome assembly GCF_049179075.1 of Solwaraspora sp. WMMB335. Classification (NCBI taxonomy): domain Bacteria; kingdom Bacillati; phylum Actinomycetota; class Actinomycetes; order Micromonosporales; family Micromonosporaceae; genus Solwaraspora; species Solwaraspora sp. WMMB335. Next base: position 8,007,903 of record NZ_JBMHMF010000001.1, on the reverse strand, counting down.
ACTTGGTACAAACCCGACTGAGCCGTTTGAGCATGTCTGCTTCGGCCCAGCGGTTGCCCCACCGCCGGGCCGCCTCAGCTCCACGCGCGTCCACCTCCAACCGGATCGGGTACTGCTTGAGGTAGAGGAACACCGGCCAGAGCACGTCACACAATCGCCAGGCCAGTTCGGCCAGCCCGTGCTCCAGGGCTGACCTGCCGGCGTGCACCACATTGGTCAACTCTCGCTCGAACCAATCGAGCGCCGCCCCCCGCCCGGTGAACTGTGGCAGCCGCACCTGGGACCAGGACAGATAGTCGTAGTCGAGCCGGCGACGGTAAGGAGTTACCGCTAGGTCCGCGCGATGCGCCGCGGACAGGTAGAACTCCAGCATCGCCCGCAGCACGCGCTCGCGATCCGCTTCGGTGTCATCGGTTTGGCACCGTCGTTTGGCGTCCAAGCGAAGCAGGTCATGGAAGCGGAACCGGTCCTCGTCGGTCTCCTCCAGCAGGTTGGCCTCGATCAGTTCGGTCACCAGGTCGTCGGTGTCCTGGCCGGCGTCGTCGCCGTCCGTGTCGACTGGAACCGCGGTGATCACGTCGAGGCCGAAATCCCGGCCGGGGTGGATGGACAGACGCCGGTAGAGCAGCGCGGCCGGCCGGGTCAGCGCCCGGTAGGTGGCGTCGAACACCGAGGCCACCGAGCCGGTCTCGGGCACCGACAGCTCGGCCAGCCGGGTCGGCTCATCGACGAGCGCGGCCGCCATGGCCCGAACCGACATCCGGGGACGCAGCGCGAGCCGGCCGGCTGCGACGCACAGCGCGATCGGCATTCCCCCGCACAGCACGGCGAGCTCCTCGGCTGATCGTGGATCGCGCGCGATACGCTCCGCACCTACCGCCCGGACCAGCAGCTCGACGGCGTCCGAGCGGTCCAGCGGACCCACATCGAGAATGTGGGCTCCGTCGTGGACCAGGCTCACCAGCCGACGGCGACTGGTGATCAGCGTCACCGCCGGGTGACCAGCGAGCAGTGGCCTGACCTGGGCGGCTGAGAAGGCATCGTCGAGCAACAGGAGCAGCTGGCGCCCGGCGGTGACGCTTCGGTACATCGCGGTCTGCTCCGCCAGGTTCACCGGGATCTCCGGCGCCGGAACACCCAGTCCGCGAAGGGACGCAGTCAGGGCGGCGGACGGGTCGACCGGCTCGGTGCCGTTGAACCCCTGCAGGCCAAGGTAGAGCTGACCGTCCGGGAACCGGGCCTGGGCTTCGCTTGCCCACCGGACCGCCAGTGTGGTCTTTCCCACTCCGCCAGGTCCGCAGAGCACCACCGGGCCGGGCGACTCGCCCCCGGTGAGGGCGTCCAGCGCAGTCAACTCCGCCGTACGTGCGCTGAAGTACGTGGTCGTCGGCGGAAGCTGCCGCGGAACCAGGGAGCGCTCTCCCACCCGGCCGGTGATCGTTATGTCCCCGTGCACTGCGCCTGCCTGCACGATCACGCCGGAGACTGATCCGGTCATGCTGTTGGACCGGCCCGGTCCTGCTCCTAGATCATTTCGGCTCGACTCCAAGAAGTGGAACTCCAATCTCACATCTTGCGCAGAAGGCACCCCATTGACCGCTCGTCAGAAGGTGATGCCGCCAATGATGTCCCTCGCCTGGACCACCGTCCCAGTCGAACCACTGACCTCGTTGCGGACCGCGAAGTCACCCGATGTGCCTAACTCCTCCCGGGCTCGGCACCACTGGTCATGTACAGCCATCGCGAACCGCGGGTCCGCAGCAAGTTCCCTGCTCAACGCACCGATCAATGCGTCTCGGCGAGCAGTGTCGCCAGGAACGGAAATCACCTCGTCCAATTCCGAGGATTCTCGATCGACCCCACGCAACCTGTTACGAATCATCCGAAGAAGCGCACCGAGCGCCGAACTACTGTCCGAAACAATGACCTCGGCACCCTTACCGGCCGCAGCCGCCGCAATTGCCAGAACAACCGGATCCATCATCCACCTCCCGTGGACTCGCCAACAACAATCAGTCGCCCCGACGGAACAAGATCAAGAGATGGAACGACGTCCGACATCGCCGCCACCCGGCGACAATCCCGAAAACATGGTAGCGGACAAGGCATATGCGGAAAGTCCACTAAACGACTGGGCTCCAATTTTCGCATGTGACGGCGAAATACCGCGCGATCCGCGCCGGACCTGGGTTCGGCCGACGTCGACCCTGACCGTACTTGCGCGAAGATGACAGCGATTGCCCTGAATACAACGCTACGTGCTCACATGCTTACTAAGTAGACTTGGTCGCCAAAGTGCGCTTAGGGTAGATTCATGCTCGCGTTTAGATCTCGGTACCGCTGCGACCTAGTCCTGACCTGCCTCACCATCGCCGTCGTAGTGAATGAATGGATCACATACGTATAGCGCGACGCACCGCCGGTTGTTTCTCCACGTCCAGGTCGCACGATAGAGCGGACGCCAGCCAGCCGTACCTTCCATGATCCGGTGGCACCGGCAACCGCATCAACCGATTCATCAGCAAGGTGCCGAGTACGGAAGGTCACTCGGCACCACGACCTTCCCACAGAGCCCGCGTCCGTCAGCTATGGCGGACCGCACCCCAGCTGATTCACGATCCGTCCGAGTGCAGCCCGACCAGCACGCTTGGCCCGCGTGCTCAGTTACGCGGGGCGGCGGGATCGTTGTCACCGACGCCCGGGGTGGTCTCGGTGGTGCGCTGGCTGGGTGTGGGTTGCGCGGTGCCACCGCTGGGACTGCCGACCTCTGCGCGCACCCGGGGACGCGACTGCGGGTGCTGCTCCTGCACCCAGGCGACCAGTTGCTCTCGGACCAGGCAGCGCAGATCCCAACAGGCTGAACTGTTGGCCGCACTAACAAGTCCACGTATGCGAATATTTCCATCAGTTGCGCCGGTGACCTGCAGGACGCAGACCCGGCCGTCCCACAGCCCGGCGGCGGACTCGGACTCTACGACGCGGTGCAGTTCGGCACGCATCGACTCGACCGGCAGGCTCCAGTCGACGTCGACCTCGACCGTGCCGAGGACCGACGAACCGGTGCGGGTCCAGTTCTGGAACGGGGTGGTGGTGAAGTACGACGATGGCAGGATCAGGCGCCGCTCGTCCCAAATCTTGACCACCACGTACCCGAGGGTCATCTCCTCGATGCGGCCCCACTCCCCCTCGACGACGACGACATCGTCGAGGCGCAGTGCGTCACCGAAGGCGAGCTGCAGTCCGGCGAACAGGTTGCCGAGAGTGCTCTGCGCGGCCAGCGCGGCGACCACGCCGGCGATGCCGGCGGAGGCCAGCACACTGGCGCCGGCGGCGCGGGCGGCGGGAAAGGTGATCAGCATCGCGCCGATGGTGAGCACGGCGACGACGGCGAACGAGACCCGGCGGATCACGGTGATCTGGGTGTGCACCCGGCGGGCGGCGAGGTTGTCGTTGACATCGATGCGGTAGTGCCGCATCGCCGTGTCGGCGGCCAGGCCGAGCAGGGTGGCCACGAGCCAGCCGCCAGCGGCGATGCTGGCCAGCATGATCACGTGTAGCACCGGACCGTGCCAGCCGTTGCTGGTGACGACCGGGATCGCGAACCTGGCGGCAAGCAGCGCGGCGATGATCAACGTCGGCCAGTAGGCGCGTCGGGCGATCTCAGCCAGCAGGCTGGATCGCCGGCCGACGACGCGCAGCACCTGGTAGACGACGGTGACCGCGATCGCCGCCGCGGCTGCCGCTCCGACAATGATCGCCAGGCTGGTCAGCACCTCTGACACGTCCGGCTTCCCCTTCCGTCCCCGGTTCCATGGCCGCCGTCCCCGGTCTGGTGGCCGCGCGGCCAGCTAATCACATCGACCCGTGCCGGCCCACCGGGTGGGTGACAGCCCGCAGGCTGACCCCCGGCACCGCCCAGCTACGCAGTCCGGAGAAGAACAATATCGACCGGAGCAGCACGTCACGGGCCAAACCATCGACAGCCACCGGCCGGTCGAACCTGTCGCCGAGTTCGGCCACGAGCCTTCGGTGCAGCTGCGCCACCACCCGGTCGACATCGTGTTCCGATCGGCCGCCGCCCACGCTGGGCGGCTCCGGTGGGCTCCGGTCGCCCAGGTAACGACGGGCGATCGTGTCCTGGGCGCGCAGCAGGGCGTACGCCAGTTCCTCCGCCCGTGGACCGAGGCCACGCCACGGCGCGCAACCGGCGGCCAGCAGGGCGGCGACCGTCGCCTCGGCGACGTGTTCGAGGGCAGGCTCGATGTCGTAGTCGGGCCGACTCGGCCGGTAGGTGAGGGCGACCAGCGGATACCGGCGGACGGTGTCGTCGACCGCCCGCAGGCTCTGCGCCCACTGCGCGCATCGCTGCCGGGCCGCGTCCACTCCCTCGGTGGCCAGGCTGCGCGCGATCAGTCCGGCGCCGTCGGTGCCATGCACCTGGTCATGTACGGCGAGCGCGAAGCCGTTGCGTACCGTCAGCCCGGTGATGAGCTCGATGAGGTACGTGGCAAGCGCGGCGAACAGGGCGAACCCGAGCGCGCCGACGCACACGGCAAGAATCTTCTGCGCCGGGGTGTCCGGGGTGATGTCGCCGTAGCCGAGCACCGTCAGGGTGCCGGCGGCGAAGTAGACGGCGTCTTCGAATCCGATCGGACCATACCCGGCGACCCGGTTGAAGCCGTCCAGAAACGGCCAGACCAGCAGCGCCACCCCGAGCACCAGCGGCACGATCCAGGCCAGGAAGGTCACGGTCACCAGCAGCGGACCGGCCCAGACCAGCAACGTACGCCGGGGCTGCCGACGCCATCTGGCCGCCAGCGCCGATACCTGCCAGACGAGACGGCGGACCGCGCCCGCTACCGGGCCCTCCGCGTCCGGATGCAGGATCGTCAGCCAAACGTCGACCACGACAGCGGCGATCAACACGCCACCGGTCACCACCGCGATCCAGGTCATGACACCCGGTATACCCGCTTGCAGTCGGTCAGCCGTGGCTTCTCGGATCCGCCAGGGCCGACCGACTGCACCTTGACGTCAGTCGCGACTCGCCGACCGCATGACGTCAGCTGCGGCTGACCGACTGCACTACCTCGAATTCCAGCAGGCTCGCCCCGGTCGCCACCGGTGGCCGGGGGCGCTCTCCGCCGCCGGTGGCGTGTGTCTGCCGGGCCGGACCGTTCGCCCAGGCCTGGTAGGCCTGTTCACTCTCCCACCTGGTGTAGACGAAGTAGCGTCGATCCCCCGCCACCGGCCGTAGCAGTTCGAAACCGAGGAAACCCGGCGAGTTCTCCACCGCGCCCAGCCGGGCGGCGAACCGCCGTTCCAGTTCCTCACCGGCCCCGTCGGGCACCTCGATCGCGTTGATCTTCACAACTGCCATAAGGACACCCTAACCTCGAACGCGGTACCCGGGCCTCGCCGGATTCGTTCAGCCCTGCTTGGCCCAGTCTCCCAGCGACCAGTCCCGCACCTCCGGCATGTCCTCAAGATGCTCGACGACGTACGCCTCGTGCTCGGCCAGCTTCTGCTCGCACCACGCCTTGAGGTCGGCCGCGCCGCGCGGCAGCCGCCGGGCGTTGTTGATCGCGTCCATCACCAGGTGGTACCGCGACGCCCGGTTGCGTACCGTCATGTCGAACGGCGTCGTGGTCGTGCCCTGCTCGATGAAGCCGCGGACCCGAAACCGGTCGGCGTCCGGCCGCCCGTGCACCAACTGGTGGATGGCGCCCGGGTAGCCATGGAAGGCGAACACCACGTCGACCGTGTCGGTGAACAGCTCGGTGAACATGGTCTCGCTCATGCCGTGCGGGTGGTCCTTCGGCCGGGGCAGCGTCATCAGGTTGACCACGTTGACCACCCGGACCTTCATGCCGGGCAGCCGCTCCTTGAGGATGTGCGCGGCGGCCACGGTCTCCATCGTGACCACGTCGCCCGCACAGGCCAGCACGATGTCCGGATCGGTGCTGCCGTCATCGGTGCCGGCCCAGGGCCAGACGTCCGCGCCCCGGGCGCAGTGCTCGATTGCCTGGTCCATGGTCAGCCACTGCAGCTGCGGCTGCTTGTCGATGACGATCAGGTTCACGTACGACTTCGAGCGCAGGCAGTGGTCGGCGACGGAGAGCAGGCAGTTCGCGTCCGGCGGCAGATAGACGCGCGACACCGTGCCCCGCTGGTTGAGCACCACCTGGATCAGGCCCGGACCCTGGTGCGAGAAGCCGTTGTGGTCGTTGCGCCAGGCGGTCGAGGTGAGCAGGATGTTCAGGCTCGGCACCTTGGCCCGCCAGGGCAGGTGCGCCGCCTCCTGCAGCCACTTGCCGTGCTGGACCGTCTGCGAGGCGCTGACCATGGCGAACGCCTCGTAGGTGGCGAACATGCCGTACCGGCCGGTGAGGTTGTAGCCCTCCAGCCAGCCGTGGCAGTTGTGCTCGGAGAGCACCTCCATCACCCGGCCGTCGCGGCTGATCGCGGTGTCCTCGGGATACACCTGTTCCATGAACGCCCGGTCGGAGACCTCGAACACCGCACCGAGCCGGTTACTGTTCGTCTCGTCCGGGCAGAACAGCCGGAACCGGTCCGGGTTGCGGGTGTAGATGTCGCGCATCAACTCGCCGAGCTTGCGGGTCGACTCCGCCCGCAGCTGCGCCGGCTGCGGCACATCGACCGCGTACTGCCGGAAGTCGGGCAGGTCCAGCTCCCTGGTGAGCAGTCCGCCGTTGGCATACGGGCTCGCGCTCATCCGCAGGTCACCGACCGGGTTCACGCCCCGGACCGCTACGGTCGGGGTGCCGTCGGCGTCGAACAACTCCTCCGGTCGGTACGAACGCAGCCAGCTCTCCAGGATGGCCAGGTGCTCGGGGCTGTCCCGGACACCGGACAGCGGCACCTGGTGAGACCGCCAGGTGCCGGTGACGGTGACCCCATCGACCTGCTCCGGGCCGGTCCAGCCCTTCGGCGAGCGCAGAATGATCAGCGGCCAGCGGGGGCGGGAGCCGTTCCAGTCGCCGGAGCGGGCGGCCTGCTGGATCGCCTGGATGCTGCCCCAGGCCCGGGCCAGGGCGGCGGCGAACCGCAGGTGCATCCCGGGCAGATCGTCGCCCTCGACCTCGATGACGTCGTAGCCGTGCCCTTCGAGCAGTGACCGGACCTCGGCCCGGTCCTTGCGCGCGAGCACCGTCGGCCCGGCGATCTTCGCGCCGTTGAGGTGCAGGATCGGCAGTACGGCGCCGTCGCGGGTGGGGTTGAGGAAGGAGACGCCCTTCCAGGAGCCTTCCAGCGGGCCGGTTTCCGCCTCGCCGTCGCCGACCACCGCGATCGCCAGCAGGTCCGGGTTGTCCATCACCGCGCCGAACGCGTGCACCAGCACGTAGCCCAGTTCGCCGCCCTCGTGGATGGAGCCCGGCGTGGTGACCGAGACATGGCTCGGGATGCCGCCCGGGCTGGAGAACTGCCGGAACAGCTGGAGAACGCCGGCCTCGTCCTGGGTGACGTCGGGATAGATCTCGCTGTACGTACCCTCCAGGTAGCCGGCGGCGACCAAGGCCGGACCGCCGTGGCCCGGACCGGTCAGATAGATCGTCTGCTGGCTGGTGTGTCGGATCAGCCGGGACACGTGGGCGTAGATCAATGACAGGCCCGGACTGGTCCCCCAGTGCCCCAGCAACCGGGGCTTGATGTGCTCGGCCGCCAGCGGCTCGCGCAGCAGCGGATTGCCGCGCAAGTAGATCTGCCCGACAGTCAGGTAGTTGTTGGCCCGCCACCAGGCGTCAAGCTGCGCCAGTTCGGCGTCGTCGGGGGCGGACAACAGCCGCAGCAGGTCCTCACCGGCGCCGGTGTGGACATGCTGCTCGGTCACGGCAGTCACGAACGGATTCCTTCCTCAGCAGGTACGCCGACGAGTCCGATGGTAGTGGCGTACCTGCTGAGATTCCCGGCTCGAATACCTGACATATCGGGGAACTGTTTCCCTTGACCGGCGACCCGTGCCCGTGCTGCGTGATGATCTGGCTGGCCGGTGCCGACGCGGTGCCCCGGACGTGCCGTGCCCGGACAGACTCAGATCGGGTACTGCCGTTGCGACGGTGAGATCGTTATCCACCGCAGGTCGGTGAACTCGGCGAGGGCCGCCCGGGCGCCGAACCGTCCCCAGCCGCTGGCCTTGACTCCGCCGAAGGGCATCTGCGGCTCGTCGTGCACGGTCGAGCCGTTGATGTGGCAGATTCCGGCCTCGATCCGGCGCGCGACCTGCATCGCGCCGGCGACGTCCCGGCTGAACACCGCGCTGGCCAGGCCGAGGTCGGTGTCGTTGGCGACGTGGACCGCCTCGTCGACGCCGTCCACCTCGATCACGGCGGCGACCGGCCCGAACGACTCCTCACTGTAGACCCGCATCCGTGGGGTGACCCCGCGGAGCACGGTCGGCTGGTGGAACAGGCCGTCGACCTGGCCACCGGTGAGCACCTCGGCCCCGTTGAGCTGAGCGTCGGCGACGAGCGAGGCGACATGGTCGACCGCCCGAGGGTTCACCAGCGGGCCGAGCTGGTTCGCCGGATCGAGCGGATCGCCCATGGTCAGCCGCTCGGTGTGGGCCACCAGCTGATCCAGGAACTCGTCGGCGACGGCACGGTCGACCACGATCCGCTCGGTGGACATGCAGATCTGGCCCTGGTTCATGAACGCGCCGAAAGCGGCCGCCCGCACCGCGGCCGGGATGTCCGCGTCGGCCAGGACCAGCATCGGCGCCTTGCCACCGAGTTCGAGGACCGTACGCTTCAGGTGCCGGCCGGCCTTCTCCCCGATGATGCGCCCGACGGCGGTGGATCCGGTGAAATTGACGCATCGGGTCTGCGGATGGGTGATCAGCTCGTCGACGACGTCCGCGGCGTCGGCCGGCGCGTTGGTGATCACGTTGATCGCGCCGGGCGGCATGCCGGCGTCGTGCAGGGCGGCGGCGATCGCCACCTGGGTCGCCGGAGTCTCCTCACTTGCCTTGAGCACGACCGTGTTTCCGTACGCCAGTGGCAGGGCGACCGCCCGCATGCCCAGAATCAGTGGCGCGTTCCACGGGGCCAGCCCGATGACCACCCCGACCGGCTGGCGGACGCCGAGCGCCGTCATGCCGGGTACGTCGGACGGGATCACGTCGCCGACGATGCCGTACGTCTGCGCCGCCGCCTCGGCGAGCATGCCGACGGCGAGCTGCAGGTTGAAGTGGCACCAGCCGAGCGCACCACCCATCTCCCGGCTCATGGTCCCGACGATCTCCTCGCCGCGGTCGGTGAGCAGGCCAGCGGCCCGTTGCAGCACCTCACGCCGCTGCCCCGGCGGCCAGGTCCCCCAGGTCTGTTTGGCGGCGGCCGCCGCCTCGACAGCCGCCGCCGCATCGGTACGGCCGGCTGCGGCGACCTCCGACAGCGGTTGACCGTCGAGGTTCCGTATCTTGGTAGTCCGTTGCCCTGACCTGGCGGGCACCCACTTCCCGTCGATCAGCAAATCGACGGTACGGACGGCGTCGGGCATGGCGGCTTTGCCTCCCTCTGGTGGTCTGACGGTACGGCTGCGGCGGCGCGACCCCCGTCATCGACCGGGACCGCCGGGCGAAGCACGGCGGTCTGCCCGGAATAGCCGGGTTGCGCCACTGGAAGCAGCGTACTGCCGAAGGTGAATGACTGCCCTGCTTCTGCGGTCCGTACCCGGGTCGGCGCGGCACCGGCGCCGTTTGCGCGGGGCCGGATCCCGTCGTGTACAGTCATGCCCCGTGCGGCCCTCAGCCGCCGGCCCACGGTGCTGACACCCCGGCCGGACCGGTAGAGTGGTTCGGACAAGTCCGGGTGGCGGAATGGCAGACGCGCTAGCTTGAGGTGCTAGTGCCCGTATAGGGCGTGGGGGTTCAAGTCCCCCCTCGGACACGTCATTACCCCATGAACGCTGTTCGCGTTTCATGGCTGGTAGGCGGCTGGCCGTTCGACCGCTGTCGCGGGATCAGACATGCGTCGTCGACGCCAGCAGATGCCGCCTCCGACGCGGAATCGTTCTTCAGCACCCAGGTCCTGCGGTCACAGACGATGGTCAGATCGTTCTCTCTCAGAAACGCCACAACCTCATTGAGGCCATCAGCCGGTAGCACCGGATGTAACCGATCGCTCCCGCAGGCCATGCCGGCGTACCGGTCCGCGAGACCGTCGAGGAGACGGTCCTCACGCACGTAGAGATTCTTCGGATGACCGCGTACCCGCTGCTGCGCGCTGGTGTGCCCATGTCGGCACCGGTACCCCGGACGGTCGTTGACCCAGTGCGCATCCATCCGCCGCCCGCACAACCCGCACCGCAGCAACCCCGCCAACAGGTACATACGGACGCTGCCGTCCTCGGCCGCACGCACAACACGGACCGCCTGCGCGGCGACGAAGTTCTCCTCACCGACCAGCGGCGGGTGGACGACCTTTTCCGAGATCACCCAGTGCTGTGCCTGGTTCCACCGGTGTACCTCCGTGTACCGCCGCTGACCATCGACAGCCTCGACCGGATCCCGGTCGGTACGCTGCCGATTCCACACCTGCCGACCCGTGTAGCGCGGGTTGGCCAGGATCGCCGCGACCGTCCGCAACGTCCGCGCCTGCCCACTGCGATGCGGGTTTCGCTCCCGATCCACCCGCGACGGACACGGCACCCGCTGCTCGTTCAGCATCCTGCCGATACTGGCGACACTACGACCAGCGAGCCGCCGCGCGAAGATCCACTTCACATACGGTGCGGTGGCCGGGTCAGGCTCCAGCCGGTGCAGCCTCCTGCCCCACCGGGCGTGCGCCCGGTTCGGATGCGGACCCGCGTCCACCAGCCGATACCCGTACGGCGGCCGCCCACCCAGATGCCGGCCCTGCTCCCGGGCCTGGGCCCGAATCGCCACAGTCGTACGAAACCGGGCCCGCAGAACCTCACGCTTCGACGGTACCCCAGCAGCATGACCACAGCCTGATGCGTCGGATCATCACAGTCCACGGGCCCGCCCAGTTCCGGCAGCCACAGCCGCACACCATGCCGCCGCAACAGCGGCGCCATCCGCGTTAGTTGGTCGCCGTAGAACGCCCGCTCGTACTCCCCCACCACGATCGCGTCGAACCCACGATCCGGATCCTCGACCGCGGCCAGCAACGCCCCGGCCCGCGGCCGATCAACCCACGCCCGCCGCCGCGAGCAACCAACATCGAAGAACTCCGCCACGACGACGCCGTGCCCGGCGATCAGATCCGTAGCGCAGTCCCACTGCCACCGCCGCGACGACTCCCGATCCTGAAAATCCACGGTCGAGATCCGGCCGTAGAACGCAAACCGGATGCCACCCCCCGACGACGCGAGCGGCGGCGATCGACGGACACGAGTTCGCGCGGCAGCGGCCTGCCTACGGTCAACCCACCCCGCCAACACATCAACGCTGTCGGGACCCATAACCGCCGTCATCCTGACCACCTCGCCGATCATCCGACCCACGGCGTCCGAGTTTCGGCGCGGGCGAAACTGGAGACCCGAGAGGGTCGCTCTAACGCTCGATGCAACGCGCTAAAGCCGCCACGCCAACCCGGACAGTCTCACCTTGCATCCGCCGAGGGTCAGCGACTCACCGCCGAAACCACCCCAACCTGGCGATACGGCTAAACCCGCATCACCGACAAAATACGTGAATCAGACGTCCTCTGATGTCGTCGCGGAGGTTGGGTCGTGTCGCCAAACGGACCTGAGTCACAGTTCGCGGACGCGCCGGGTCAGCACCACGGAGATGACCGCGAAGAGAACGAAGGCCGCTGCCAGCATGCCAAGCGCGGTGGGCCACATCGTCTGCCACCCGAACAACGCGCCGCCACGGAGGCAGGAGATGCCGTAGGTGACCGGGTTTACAACCGACAACCACCGGAGTACGTCCGGCATCTGCTCGATGGGGTAGAACGACGGGCTGGAGAAGAGCAGAAACGGCCCTAGTACGTTGATCAGCACCATGAAGCGCTGAAAGTCGCGGACGAGCGAGGCGAACAGCAAGTAGAGCCCGTTGAACGTCAACGACACCACGACCGTACCGATGCCCAGGGCGATCCAGTTGCGCAGCGGCCAGCCGAGATCGAACAACAGGACGCCAACCAGCAACGCGGCGAGACTCTGCGCCACGACCAGACCGGTGGTGGCGAGGATCTTTCCGGAGATGTAGCCGGCCCGACTCATCGGATACGACCAGAGCTCGACAGCCATGCCGCCCATTTCCTCCTGGAACAGTGACGTCCCAGTGGTGGTGGTCGCGGCGAGCATCGACGAGAGCATGATCGCGGGAATGGCGAATTCCGCGTACCCGACGGTGATCCCCTGGTAGGTCACGCTCCCGACGAGGTTCGTGAGTGACGTGGCGAACAGCAACAGGTAGATGGCGGTCGGCAGAATCGCCAGTAGCAGATTGGTCCGGTTGCGGGTCAACAGCAGGAATTCCCGGTACATGATCGCGAGAATGCCGCTGCGCCTCAGTGCCGGCACCTGCCCGATCCGAGCCGTGGACGGCGTGGACCGGGCCGACACGGATCGCACGATCTCGGCGTGAGCCGTGTCGGTCGACGGCGTCGTGACGTTCACAAGTCCACCCTCTCCCGGCCCTGATCGATCAGAGCTACGTAGGCATCCTCGAGCGACGGCGCGCGGAATTCGATCACGGCGCCTCGGACGGCTGCGCCTCGGACCAGGTCCACCACAGTGGGCAAGTGCTCGTCCACGCCGGCACCGTCGACGGTAAACGCGGTCTCACCTGCGGCGACGACGGTTCCATCCGGGAGCAGCGCGCGCAGACGGTCGCGGTCGTCCGGGTCGGGCAGCCGCACCAGTATCGACTGCCTGCCGTAGGTCGCGACCAGAGCCGCCGGCGTGTCGTCGCTGACCAGCCGTCCACGGTCGATGATCAGCACCCGTGCGCAGTTGCGTTCGATCTCCTCGATGTAGTGGCTGGTCCAAATGATCGTGGTGCCGTGTTCGACGTTCAGTTTGGCGATTAGCTCCCACATCTGCCGTCGGCCCTGTACGTCGAGCCCGGCGGACGGCTCGTCGAGGATCAGCAGATTCGGCACGGTGAGCAGCGCTCGGACGAGTTGCAGCCGCCGTCGCTGCCCGCCAGAGAGGGTGAACGCCAGTTGCCCGGCGACGTCCTCCAAGTCAAACAGGGCCATCATCTCGTCGACCCGGTGCCGGACATCGCGCCATCGCAATCCCCGAAACGCCGCAGCGATCTTCACCTGGTCGATGGCGGGAAGCATGTTGTCCATCGGACCGGACTGGTGCACGGCGGCGACCGTCCGCTTCACCATGCCCGCGTCGGTCATCGGGTCCCCACCGCAGATCGTCAACCCACCGGCGGATCGGGACGTGATGCCGCACATCAGCTTTACCAGAGTCGTCTTGCCGGCCCCGTTGGGGCCGAGCAGTCCGATGACTTCCGCTTGGTTGAGGGTGTACGTGACGTCGGAGAGGGCCGGGCGGACCATGGTCTTGTACTTCTTGGTCAGTCCTTCGGCGATCACGATCGCGGTCATCGCGTCTCTCCACCGATGGTCCGGCGGGCGGCCGGGCTGATCACCTGGATCACCTTGGCCAGTGCGGTCGACGGATCGAGCCGAGTCCGGGGCGGGCCGCAGCGGACCCGTACATCGGCCAGCTCCGGCGGAAGGAGGTGACCAGGCAGGTCCTCGTCGAGCTGACCGAAGGAACCGCCGACGACGATCTGGGTGCCTGGCGGGAGGGGAGCGTCGACGACCTCGTCAACGATGTCCACGGCATGCTCGGTGATCCCGAGGCAGGGCCGGCCAACCAGTTCCCTTCGTAGTTCGGCCAAGACCTCGGCGTCCACCCCGATGCCGTACGCCGGCCGGATCCGCAGCCGCCACCCGGCGGGCAGGCCCGATGGCGGTTCGGTGAGGGTGAGAGGGTCGTCCGTGATGATCCAGACCGTCACCGGCTCGCCCACTGCGGCAGCCGACGCGGGCCGGTCCTCGATCGGCCACCGGCGGGGCACGGGACGGGGAGCGAGTCCCAGTACGACGCCGACGACGTCCGTGACCGGCATCGGCGGATCGAACAGGTCTCGGTCGTCGCCCGCCGTCGTCACCCAGCCGTCGACCAACGCGTGTACGCGGTGCAGCACCAGCTGATCGTGATAGCGGACCGCCACCACGTCACCGGGGTGTGGCCCGTCCACCCCGACGGGGTGCACCTGGACACGCTCGCCGGCCCGGAGCGTGGGTCGCATGCTCCGGCCATTGACCGGTACGGTGACGCGTCCGAACCTCCGCAGACCTTGAACGATGAGGTCGATGGGAATTGTCCCCCGCTGGCTAGGTGCTGGCGGCGGATCGATCCGGGGTGGCTGACTCGGCGCGGATGAGGCCCTGGCTTGCGAGTCGCTCGATGAACTGGCTAGTGTCATCGGCGATGATGTCGCGTTGATTGTCATCTTCTGCTCCGAATTCCTCGGCTAGACCGGCCACGACGGCGTCTTGGTCACCGGTGTTGACGAGCTGCCGCCAAATGGCCGCCGCAGTGGCGTTGAGAGTCTGGAATTCGCCGGCTGTGGTGTCGTAGAGCTGAACCTCGTCTGACAAATCGACCCATACGATGCTGGGACTGACCACCCATCCCATCACGACCTCCGAACTGCGGTCACGGGCAACTGCCGGCGATACGCGGGGTGCCGCTCAGGCGAGGTGTCGGCAGTCGACGCGAGCGAAGCCGCTTCCTTCTTCCAGTCCTCGTACACCGGATGGACCGCCCCCGTCTTCATCATCAGTGGCAGGAACGCTTCGTCCTCGTTGCTCAGCACAGTCTCCCGGCCCGCCCCGGCCGCGACCCACATCGAGGTGATCATTTGATGTCTCAGCACCCGGCACAGCGCCCGAGAATTACGTTTCAGGTCGCCGGTCGCAGCCATGTGGTAGGCCCGACAGCCGCCCGCGCACGCTCCACGGATGTAGCAGCGCCGACAATCAGCGAGGTTGTCGCCAGCGAACACAGCGCTCGTACGCAGATCGGCGAGCAGCGGCGCCCCGAACAACTCCCGCAGACTGGAGCTGCGGATGTTGCCGACCTTGTGGTGGCGTTCAGTGACGAGCTTGCAGGGGTAGACGTCGCCGAGCGAGTTGACGTAGATCTCGTTGCCACCGATGCCGCAGTTGATCTTCGTGTCGCATGAACGCTGGCCGAGCGGACCGTCCGGCAACAAGTTGTGCGCGCGGTCATCGGTCCACACGAACTTGTGTGCGGTCTGGTAGTCCGACCAGCCGAACGACGAGTCGTCCGTCGCGCCACGGCCGAGACCGCTGTGGTGCATCAGGCGAACGTGGGCGACGTCGATGTCGGCGAGAAGCGTCGCGAGGTCGACGAGTTCACCGACGTTGTCCTTGGACACCACGTGGTTGATCATCGGACGTACGCCGTACTGGTTGAGCAGCCGCAAGGCTGCGACGGTCTTCGTGAAGGTACCTTCTCCACGGGTCCGCTCGTGGGTCTCCGCCGTACCCCCATCGATGCTGACGGTCACCCCGGCGAAGGTTCCCGCGATCCGCTGGGCGGTGGCCGGCTTACGGATCAGCGTAGCGTTGGTGATGATGTTGGCTTGCATTCCGAGTTCCCGAACACGGTCGGCCACCTCGAAGAGGTCACGGCGCAGCATCGGCTCGCCGCCGGTGAAGATTACCGTCTTGGCACCCATGTCCGCCGATTGCTCGACCAGATCAAGCGATTCCTTCGTGCCCAGTTCTCCCGGAAGGCGCCGCTCGGAGGATGCATAGCAATACGGGCAGCGTAGATTACAGCCGTCAGTGATGGCATAGTAGACAAGCTTCAGCGGTGCGTCCACCTGACGGATTTCCGGTCGCCCGCCAGGCAGATAGATCAACTTGGCCATCACCAGCCTCGCCAGAAGATGATCGTCTTTGTTTGGCTCATCTCCCTCCAAAGGGAGATCGTTCGCCAATCGACGCAACACGTCGATCTCGGAGTCGTCCAAGACCTGCCAGGCACCTAGTTCGGGATTGACGACGAGGTTGCGTCCGCCATCTCGAAAATAGACAAGATCGGCCGGCACAGACTCGGACGACAGGGATCCGGCAAGCATGATGAATTCACCACCATCTCGAAGTGGAAGCGGTCGGGCGACACAAGTGATCGAAAGCGGCCGCCCGACCGCATCTCTACCAGTGCCCTCAGTCGGGCACGGGAGCGAGCCCTTCCGATAACCGGGCACCCGCTGGTTTTAGCGTCCGGATCCCGCGCCGGCGCCAGCGCCACCACTACATCCGCAGGCACACGCACCCGGCAGCGCCATTGCGGCGGCGAAGTCCGTCGGGCGAATCTCAGGCTTGGTCCACTTTACCATTACACACCCCCTTAGGCGTCAGTCGATGCATGAACACGACGCAGGCTGTGATCACAAGTCACGCGATTGACCGATGTTAGCATCCACAAGCCCACTCGGGCGTGATGAATTTTCTTCATGGTCGACATTCACGCGAATCACTATTATTAATAGTGGACGGACGTAGGCGACCATCGTTATCTTTTTCTATTTCTCCCTCAATTCGCCATCAATCCCGCTACCTGGCGGGCGGGCGGCGCCAGACAGGATCGGCCCGGTGGTTACCGGTCGATCAGGGATGGCGAGGGCGTCCGGCCGTACCGCATGATGGCGAGCATGACGACGGCGGCGACCGGGGTAGCGGATAGCACCAACCCGCCGAGGTAGTCCAGAATCGTGGCCACGGCCGCCGCCTTCGGTCTTCGAGTTCTTGCCAGGAACCGAAGATCATCAAGCGGTGGCCGTCTCACGTCGGACACGACACGCCGACATCCATACAGGATCACCACGGCCGCCACCGACCGAGGTCAAAGAACAAGCTGAGGGCATGTTTGTATGTCCGACGTGCCGGTAGACCTGGGCTTTGTCTGCGGTGCGCGGGACGTTGGCGAGGTCGGAGAGCGCCTCGACGACGGTGTTGATCTCGGCGGGGTCATGGTGCGGCGGCCGGTGAGCCCTGGCGTTTGCGGTCGCCGCGATAGGGCCGTGATAACGCGCCGATGCGAGCACATCGGAGAGTGAACCCCGGCCCCGTCCAACCCCCGAGGAGGACCACGATGATCAGACCCGACGGGAGCCGTTCGCTGCCTACGACGGCGGCCGCGACATCGGCCGGCATCGACCATGCTCGCCTGTCGTACGCCTATCTCGACACCGGCGACCTAGACGGCTACGGCTCGCTCTTGGACGAACAGGCCCAGGTACGTCGTCCGGACACCCCGCAGGGCCGGGGCAGGGCACAGATGCTTCACGTCCACGCCGGTATCGCGGGACCGCCCGCCCGGCACGAATTGCACCGCATCGTAGCCGACGGCGACAGTGTCGCGGTCTTCGGCCGCTACGTCCGCCCGCCGCTGGACCTGGAGTTCGCCGACATCTTCACGCTGACCGAGCTTGGTCTGCTCCTCGGCTACCAGCGGTTCTACTTCGTGGCACCGGGATGACGTGCGGCGCGTCCCACCGGGTCAATGCCCGGTGGGACGCGGGTTACGCACGTCAGTTCGTCACTGATCCCGCCAGCGCCGGTTCCCGTGGCTCAGCCTCCGCCGGCTCCGGCACAGCGACAACCGGCACGTGCCGGCGACGCAGCGCCCGCATCGCGGCGAACGGCCCGGCGAGGGCGATCAACCCGCACAGCACCCAGGTCGCCGCTACCCCGATCAAGAAGCTGAGGGCGCTGAAGGCCGCGATCGATACTGGCGCGGTACCGACTGCGCTGAGCGCCAGCGTCGCCATCGCCGTACCCATGCGCGCTGGTGGCGATGCCTGCTGGTAGGCCGTAACGACGGCCGGGCCGTTGAGCCCACACATCGCACCGACCACCACCGCGACCGAGGCGAGCGCGACGACCGACGGCATGAGCGCCATCGCCGCTACGCCGAGGGCGATGACCACACCGCTGGCCACGAGCCTGGCCCGCAGCGGGATGCGGTGTGCCAGTATCGCGCCGAGCGCGCCGGCCGCCATCGCGCCGGCGCTGAAGGCCGCCACCACGACGCCGACCGCACCGACGCCCCAGGACCGGCTGTCCGCCAGCAGCGGCAGCGCCACCTCCAGCGGCCAGGCGAATGCCAGGTCCAGGCAGAACGCGGAGACGAACAGCCACCGCAGTCGCCGGTCCTCGGCTAGCAGCCGGAATCCCGCGCTGGAGCGGCGGATCAGGTTCTCCTCACCGCTACGCTCCGGGCGCACCATGCCGCTGGTCACGTAGAGCAGCCCGGCGAAGACCACCACGCACACCACTGCGACCACCAGCATCGCGAGCCAGAGTTCCCAGGTGGCGATGAGCCAGGCGCCGATCGGCGCGCCGACGATCGGGGCGACCCGCAGCAGCGTGCCGTACAAGGAGTTGGCCCGTACCAGCTGATCGCCGGTGGCGAGCGTGGTGATCATCGCACCGGTGGCGGGGCTGGAGAGGCCGAGTAGCGAACCTTCCAGTACGGCGATGACCACCAGCGGCCAGAGCGAGTCGGTGGTCAGCACGACCGCGGCGCCCGCCGTCAGCACCACCACCCGCGCGGCCGTGGCCCGCAACACCAGGAACCGTGGTCCGCGCCCGTCGGCGACTGCGCCGCCGAAGATCAGCATCAGCGCCCTGGGTATGGTCAGCGCCAGCACCAACGTGGTGACCGCGCCCGCGCCGCCGATCTGCAAGGCGGTCCAACCGAGCGCGACGAGCAGAACGAAGTCCCCGGCCAGGGACAGCGCGTTGCCCGCCACCAGTACGGCGACTCGCCGCCAGTCGATGAACGATGATTCCTGCACTGCTATCGCCTACCTATCTGTACTCGACGGGCGTTGCCGCAACGCGGTCTCCACGGCCCGGGCGGCGGCGAGGTACTCGCTGCCGCCCGGGGTGTGCGGCCCTGACCCCGGCGGGCTCCATTTGACTTCCAGGTGACCGCCGAGGTGCGAGCGGCCGTGCGCGTTCAATGTGCGGACCGCGGCGTGCACGGCGGCCACGCGGTGTGGTGGAGAGGTTGTCAGGACCGGCACGTCGGACGGAGTGAATCTTGCGTGGACGGTGTTACCGCCGCGCTCGACGGCCTGGACGCCTACCCATCCCAGGGACGGGTCCCGCTCTGCGCCCTCCGGTGCCCCCTCGGCCTGCACGTCCTGCTGCGATTGGTGCCACTGCCATTCGAAGAGTCTGAGCCGGTCGATCGCCTTGCCGACGGTCGCCAGCGTCGCGACGAAGCCGGGCGGCGCCGGCAGGTCCTGCAGCTGCCACCGGTCCGCGGCGGTCGGGCCGGTGCCGCTCACGCTGCCCGGGCTCAGCACCCGGATCCGCAGCCCATCCAGGAGCCTGCCGCCGCTGCACTTCACACACGCCTCCTTGCGGGAGAGCAGCCGGTGGTAGAGCAGCCGCGCCTCGGAGGGGTCGGACTTCGCCGCGACGGCCGCCGCCTCGCTCTCGTGCAGGAACCGGATCGCCAGCGCCACGGCCGGGGTGTGGTCCCCGACCGCCTCGATGTCCACACCGACTGGTTCGGTGAGCCGGACGGCGAGCAGTGCGTGTCCGCCAGACCGGCTGAGGCTCCACTGCCAGTGGCTCCACGTGCCGTCGAACGTGGGCTTGCCGTGCCGCCCGGTCGACCAGTCGACCGCTTCTGACGACAGACCCAGGTACCGGCCGAGGACACTTCGGGCCGCACCGTGCGCGACCACGTAGCGACGGGCGGCGAGCACATCGCGGAATCGGCTGGCCCGCTGCCGTTCGTGCCGGTCGAGCAGGGCTGCGACCCGGTCGACGGTATCGGCGTCGACGTCGAGACCGACGTGCCAGACGTCGACACCCGGCGGCGGCAGCAGCCGCGGTCGCTCGGCCGCAGATGGCCCGGTGGATGGTGGCCCACCGTCGGGCGGGGGCAGGTCAGGCGGCCCGGGCATCGTCGAGCCTCCCCGACAGGTACGCCTGGGCCAGGTTCAGCCGCTGGATCGTGCCGGTCCCCTCCATGAACTCGAACGCGCGGGCGTCCCGCACGTACTTGTCGAGCAGTGGGTGGTCCCACCGCGCCCCGGGGCCGAAGCACTCCACCGCCTCGACCGTCAGCTCCTCGGCGAGCCGGGTTGCCCGGATCTTCGCCGCCGAGGCGAGCGTGCCGTCGGCGGGGTCCCGGTCGGCGGCCCTGGCGGCTGCCAGGACCAGTGCTCGGGTGCCCCGCAGCCGGCTCTCGAAGCCGGCGAGCCGGTCGATGGTCCGCCGGGAGCAGTGCTCGACCGTGTAGTCGTAGGCGGCCTGCGCCACCCCGAGGGCGAGGGAGGAGACCACCGGGCGGTACCGGTTGAACGTCCGTACCGCCGCCCACATGCCCTGGCGGGTGGCCGAGCGGTCCCGGCCGAGAAGGTCGTCGTCGGTCAGCGGGACGTCCCGCATCCGCAGCTCGCTCAGCTGCAACCCGCGCAGGCCGATCGTCTCCAGCGGTACGCCGGTGAAGCCGGGCCGGTCGGTCTCCAGCAGCACCGCGCAGACGCCGAGCGGTCCGGACCGCCGGCGGGCGAACACCACGCCCACGGCGGCACGGGCACCGTTGCCCACGAATCGCTTCGTACCGGTGAGGCGGTAGCCACCGGCGCCGTCGGGCCGTACCGCGGTCGACATGCTCGCCGGATCCGAGCCGTGGCCCGGTTCGGTCATCCCGAAGAACGTCCACGTCGGGGTCTCAGCGAGCCGGCCGAAGTACCGCTCGCGCTGCGCGCGGTCACCCAGTTCGCCGACGACGAAGCCCGACATCGACGGTCCGGGCAGCGCCAGCACCGCCCCGGCGTCGACGCGGGCCAGCTCCTCCAGGACGGTGACCTGCTCGACGGCCTTGTCGAGGTACACGGCCCGACCACCAACCCGCAGCGGATCGGTGTTGTACTCGGCCGGCAGGCCCATCAGCTGCCGCCACGGCAGGTCGCTGTCCAGCAGCAGCCGCGCCCGACCCGGGTCCCGGTCGACGGCCAGCGCGGTCGGGCTCAGCATGTCGCCGAACTCGCGGGCCAACCCGCGCAACTCGGTGAGGAACTCCTCGTCGGCGGTCATGACACTCCTTCCGTGCACGGCGGACCGTAGGTCTCGCCGAGCAGCTCGGCGGCGCGGATCTCGCTGCCCGGCCCTTCGGCCAGGAACCCGGTCGCACCGAACAGGTGCAGCGACACCCGCCCCGCCTCGTCCAGCGCGCGATGCGTTCGATACAGCGCCGCCTCGTCCGGTCCGGTGGCCAGCAGCGCGTGCGCCTCGGCCAGGCCGGCCGCCGCGTCGGCGAGCAGCACCCGCACCGGAGGCAGGTTCAGCGTCACGGTCTCCTGGACCCGCCGCCCGCGCAGGTGTTCGGCGGCCTGGGCGAGGAACCGCTCCGCGAGGCCGAGCCTGACCCAGCCGAGCCCGATCGACCAGGCGTCCGGGCGGCCGTCGCCGCCCGGCCCGCCGCCCGGCCCGCCGCCCGGCACGGACAGCGCGACCATGGTGTCCGGCCCGAGCCGCACCTCGGCGAGCCGCCGCTCGGTGGCACCGGCGCGGACCCTGGGTCCGTCCGGTGTGCTGAATGTGTCGCAGCGCCGCGCCACGCCCTCCGGGACGAAGACGTGCCCGCTCGGCCCGGCCGGGAGCAGAGCGCCGCCCAGCTCGGCGTGCAGGAACGTGAGCGCCGCCACGATCCCGGCTTCGCGGGCAACGGCGCGTCCACGGGCCAGATCCGTCGGGGCGGTGAGGATCCCGGTGGCGGTCATCCGGCCAGCTCCGACTCGCGCTGCGCCAGCGGGGCCGCCAGCTCGGGCACGGCGATGACCGGCAGCGTCAGGTCCACGCTGCACAGGTACGGCAGCACCGGATCCTGGTCGACGACGAGCACCCGCCCACCGGGGGTGCCGCCGTTGGCGGCGAGTAGCTGGGCCAGCGCCAGCCAGACGCCGACGCAGGCGTGTCCCGGCGCACCCCGGGTCACGGTGACGCCGGGGCCGGGGACGATGTCGGCCAGGTTGTGGCCGACGACCAGCGCCGCGGCGTCGTCGCCGGGCGACGCCGGATCGACCGGCTCACCGATCGTCGCGACCGGGGTGTCCAGCCCGGCCCGGCCGGTGACCGTGAGGACCGGCCGGCCGATCGGGACCGGACCGTCCGGGCCGAGGACGATCGCTACCGCCACGTCGTGCGCCGGCCGGATCGCGGCCGCGTCCGGTGGCAGCGTCGACTGCTCCATCACCAGCACCAACGCGCGGTGGGACAGACCGCGGGCCAGCCGGTCGACGGCCATCCGCAGGGCCAGGAACGGGCCGGCCACGCCCTGCTCGGAGATCCCGAACATGAACGGGTCGCCAGGTAGCAGGTCGGTCAGCCGGCAGCCAGGAAAACTCTGCTGGCGGCAGTCCGGGCTCGCCTGCACGGTGACCACCAGGTCGACGCCGTCCAGGTCCGGACCGAGCGCACGGAACACCGCATCGGCCATGTCGTGGTAGCTGACCAGCGCACCGCCGTCCAGCCAGGACAGGTCGTCGAACTCCCCGTACAGGGTCTGCATCAGGTCGAGGTAGGTGTCACGTTGCTCAGGCTGGTACGCGCCGTCCCCGGCGGTGAACCAGAATGGGATGACACGCTCGAGGGTCGTCGCGGGGGCGCCGACAGGCGCCCCCGCGACCGGCTGCTCCCCCGACCGCCACTGGGTCGGCATCGGTCACCTGCTCTCGACGATGAAGTCAGCCAGCGCGCCGACGGTCTCCAGGTGGCGCTGTTCGAGGTTCTCCGGGTCGACCTGCATGTCCAGCGCGTCCTCCAGCGCCATCAGCAGGCCCAGCACGCTGGTCGAGTCGAGGCTGAGGTCGTCGAAGAGTCGGGTCTGCTCGGTGACGCCGGTGAGCTCCTGGCGCAGCACGTCGGAAAGGGCGGCGACGATCGCGTCGAGGATCTGCTGACGGTCGGTTGCCTCGGCGAGTGCGGTCATGACGGTGTCCTTCCGGTTGGGATCGGTTTCGAGGGCTGGGATCAGGTGAGGCCGGGGATGGTGGGCGCGGCTGGGATCAGGCGGTGAAGTCGTGTCTGATCTGGTTGGCGAGCATGCTGTCGGCGTCGTCACGGGTGCGGATCAGCCGCGCCTGGCCGTCGTGGACAAGGACCTCGGCCGGGTAGCCGTGGCTGAGGAAGTGCACCGGTGAGGCGGTGGGGCCGTACGCGCCCGAGCGTTCCACCCCGACGACGTCGCCGGGGCGCAGGTCGACCGGCAGCTCGACGGCCTTGCCGAGCGTGTCGTTGGGGGTGCACAGCGGACCGGTGACGTTCCACGGCACCTGCTGCTCCCCGCCGGTCCGGTTGAGCAGCCGCATCGGAAAGTTACGTTTGACGAACGAGCCGATGCCCACGGCCGCCATGTGGTGGTTGGTGCCGCCGTCGGCAACCGCGAACCGCTCCCCCATGGACTCCTTGACGTAGCGGACCTCGACCGCGTAGACGCCGCTGTGGCCGACGAGGTACCGGCCGAGCTCCATCACCAGCCGGGTGTCGGGGTGCCGCTCGACGAACGCGGCGAAAACCGGATTGAGCTTCGCGGTCAGGTCGGCCGCGTCCAAGTCCCGCTCGCCGGAGAAGTACGCCACACCGAGGCCGCCGCCGACGTCCACCACGTCGAGGGGGATCTGCAGCCGCTCGGCCAGCCGCTCGGCCAGGTCGAGGATGCGGGCGCTGTTCTCGACGACCACGTCCTCGCTGAGGATTCGGGTCCCCAGGTACGCCTGGATTCCACACAGCCGCACGGCCGCGTGCCGGCCGGCCAGGTCGGGCGCGGCGAGCAACGCTTCCTCGTCGATGCCGAACTGACGTGGCTTGCCGCCCATCGTCAGTCCGCCGCCCTTGACCGCGAAGCTCGGATTGACCCGCAGCACGACCCGGGCGGTCGTGCCCAGCTCGGCCGCGACCTCGTCGATGAGCGCCAACTCGCCGAACGACTCGCAGATGAGCAGCACACCGTCCTTGACGCAGGCGAGAATCTCGGTCCGGCTCTTGCCCGGCCCGAGGCACATGATCTGGTCGGCGGGCACGCCCGCGCGCTGCGCGGTGACCAGTTCGGTGAGCGAGGAGACCTCGGCTCGCGCGCCGAGCGAGTGCAGCAGCGCGCAGATGCTGATGTTCGGGTTGGCCTTCAGCGAGTAGAACATCTCCACCGCCGGGTGCAGCGAGTCACGCAGACCGCGGTACTGCCCGGCGATGATGTCGGCGTCGTAGACGTACAGCGGGGTCCCGAACCGCTCCACCAGCTCGGTGATCGGGATTCCCTGGATGGTGTGACCTTCGGACATCGGAATGGACTCCCCTTCTGCGGGCGCTCGGTGACGGGCCAGGGACGCGAGAACGGCTACAGGGACGCGAGGACGGCTACAGGGACGCGGCGACGGCGCGGTCGATGTCGGCGAGCTCGGTCTCCGATCCGGCCAGCAGCAGTCCGTAGAGGCGGCCGCTGTAGTGGCGTCCCGGCTCCTGCTGGGCGGCGGCGGCGTTGACCGTCGCGAAGTTGTTGACCAGCAGGCCGCGCCCGGTGGTCGTGGTGTACAGCCGGTCGCCGAGCCGGTCACGCACAGCGGCGAATCCGAGCTCACCGTCGAGTGACAGCTCGTACTGACGGGCCATGCCGACCGTCCCGGCGGTCATGAACGCCTCCTGCAGCCCGGTCTGGTAGGTCGACATGTTGTTGCGGGCGTTGATCTCCAGCACGGGCAGCAGCCCGCCGTCGGTGGTGACGATCGCGTCCACCCCGACGACGCCGTGGAACCCGTCGACCGCCAGCCGGCCGCCCAGCGCGGATGCGCACTGTTCGAGCTGCGCGTGATGCGCGGCGGAGATCCGCGCCGGGATGCGATGCCCCTTATGGACGCCGTTCTCGGTGATCGCCTCCTTGACGAAGTCGAACCGGACCGAACCGTCGCGGCCGACGGTGAAGTGGTAGTTGAGGTCGACGGCCTTGCTGGCCCACTCCTCCACGACCAGGGCGAGCCGTTGGTCACCACTGCGCTCCGCGCGCCGGGTCACCATCCGTACCAGCTGGTCGAGCTTGCGCTCGTCGTCGACGACGACGATGCCCTTGCCGGAGACGCCGAACGCGTCCTTGACCCCGAGTCGGCGGCCGGCGGCCAGCGCGGCACGGGCGTCGACCGCCGCCGCGGCGAAGTCCGCGACCGTCTCACATTCCCAGCCGGGTGCCTGTGGCAACCCCAGCTCGGTGGCGACCCGCCGGCTGTACACCTTGCTGTTGACCGACTTGACCAGGCTCGCGGACGGCAGCGCCGAGGCCAGCCCGGTACGCGAGCACAATTCCTCCTCCAGTGCCGAGATGCCGTGCGGCAGCAGGTGGGCTCCGCGCGCCGCGAGCGCCCGTAGCTCGTCGAGCAGCCGGGGCGAGCGCAGCGCGTCGACCGTGACCGAATTGGCCGGGTCGTGTGCGTCGGTGACCAGAATTTCCGGCAGGTCCAGCCCGAGGCCCTCCAGGTACGCGAGGTAGTCGGCGTCCGGCGCGGACTTCAGCACGACGTGGTCGCCCTTGCCGGCGAGCAGGACGGCGAACTCGTCCATCCGGTTGACGATCGCGGTCGAGGCCCGGCCGCCGACCGAGGGCAGGCCGATCTCGTCGCGGGCCCACTCGTCTTCGACCTCGAAGTTGCCGAGCAGGACGAACGGGGTGTCCGGGTCGCCGGTGCACGCGTGTTTGACGCCTTCGAGGAAGGACAGGTTCGGCGCTGACATAAGGGTTCCCTTCATGCTCAGTGACGCAGGACCGCGGCGGAGAACGTCGCGCCCAGACCCACGGAGGCCATCAGGTACGGGTCTCCGGGCCGCAGCCGGCCGGCGGCGCGGGCGTGGATGTAGTTGATGAACGGGTCGGCGGTGAAGCAGTGCCCGGTGACCGGGATGTTGTCGAGGAAGACCCGCGCCAGCGGAATGTCCAGCAACCGGCAGGTCCACGACCAGGAGAGCCGGTTGACGTTGTGTGGCAGGACCAGCGCCAGGTCCGCGACGTCCAGTCCGGCCTGCCGGCATGCCTGCCGCATGACGCCGGCGAGCAGCTCGTTGTGGTCTTTGAGGAAGTCCGGATCGAGCGCGAACGGCGGGAACCCCTCGCAGTACCGGCCGATCGTGCGGGTGGCGTACCCGAGCAGCCGGTCCCGCTCACCACCGGCGGTGACCAGGCACGCGGCGGTCGACTCGCCCATCACGGTGCTCTCCGGGATCATCTCCAGCGTCGGGCTGAAAACCTTCTCCCCGACCAGGATGAGGGCGAGCGCGGCCGGGTCGCCGTCGGCGTCGAGCAGTTCACCGGCGAGCCGCACCGCCAGCAGCCCGCCGGCGCAGGCGTGCTGGGTCAGGGTGAACACGACCGCGTTGGTCAGGCCGAGCGCGGCGCAGACGTCCTCGACCGGACGCTCGCCGACCGTGGCGACGGTGGCGACGGTGCGCGCGGCGATCACGTACCGCACCCGGTCCTCGTTGCCACGCAGTTCGGTCAGGTTCGTGGCGGCAGCGGTGAGGATTGCGCGGACGTCCTGCCCGGGTGCCCGGCGGACCGAGCCAAGCCCGTAGAACCGACGAAATGTCCGCATCAGGCTGTCGTCGGTGCCGATGGATGCACCGATGTCGGCGATGTCGACGCTCGTGTCGGGCAGGTGGCACCCGACGTCCAGCAGGGCGGTCATGGCTGTCCTCCGATTCGCTCGACGGCGGGCAGGTCGTCCGGCACCGGCGTCCACCGTGCTGGCGGGTCCGGCCACCACACGTCCTCCGGGGCGAGTGCGTCCGGTGCGTACTTTCCGAGCGCGCTGATCAGCAGCCGGCACTCCAGCGCCAGGCTTTCCACGAGCCGCACCAGGCCGGCGTCGGGGTCCTCGTCGACCGCGAGCAGAGCCGCGCGGCCGAGCCCGGCCGCCCTCGCGCCGAGCGCGAGAGCGCGGACCACCCGGCCGCCCTCCCACATCCGGCCGGTGACCAGCAGACACCCGGTGGGCTGGCCGATGCGGCGCAGACACTCGGCCAGCGGCAGCCCGACCCCGTCGAGGAAGCCCAGGGGTGCCCAGCCGGCACCGCCCTCCGCGCCGTCGACCGTCACCGCGTCGGCGCCGGCCCGCCAGGCCGCGTCGACCGCCTCGGCGATGTCCCGGCCCGGGTGGAACTTCACCCAGATCCGCGCCTTCGGGAAGTTGTTGCGCATGAACCGCAGCTGCTGGCGGACGATCTCGGCGGTGAACGTGCCCGGGCTGGCGCAGCGCAGCCGGCTGCCCGCGTCCAGCACGTCGCTGACGGCGAACCGGTCGGCCAGCCGGTCCGCCTCGGCGGCCGGCAGCACGGTCATGCCGCCCAGGCCCGGCTTGGCGCCCTGGCCGACCTTCAGTTCGAAGGCCAGCCGGCCCGACGCCAGCAGCGGCCCGGTCGCCGGGTCGCTGTAGACCAGGTTCCACACCTCGCAGTCGGCGTCCTCGGTGCTCTGCTGCACGACCACCCCGCCGAGCCGATCGTCGGCCTGCGCGAGGTACTCGCTGATCCGGGCCAGCAGCGGCGACGCGGCACCACCGCGGCGGTAGCCGTGCACCGGGACCATGTTCTCGCCGATCACCATCGGCACGCCGAGTCGGCCCGCCTGGCGGCTGGCGGCGATCGCGAGATCGCCACTGCCCGCCTGGGTCGATCCGAACGCGGAGAGGAACACCGGCAGGCTGCTGGTGAAGCCGCCGATCCCGGTGCGCAGGTCGACGTCGTCGTGCAGGGGCTCGCGGCCGAGGTCGATGAGTTTCTCCAGCCGCAGTGGCATGAACACCGGGGGCGCGAGCCGCGCGCGGTCCAGTGGGTCACCGGTGTCGACCGGCGACGCCGCGCCGAACAGCCGGGTGCCGTACTCGCCGGCCGGCGGGAACACCGCCGCCGTACCGGTGCGGGCCCGCAGCCGGATCTGCGCCTCCGGCAGCTCCACGGCCGTGAGGTTCTTCACGGCGCCACCACCCCGGGGAGCTTCGGGTAGGCGCTGACCTGCCAGAGCGTGTCCAACCCGGTGAGGTAACGGACCAGCCGCTGCACCCCCATGCCGAACCCGGCGCTGGCCGGAATGCCCTCGCGGGCGATCCGCAGGTACCAGTCGTACTTGGCCGGGTTCTCGCCGCTCTCCCGCATCCGGGTGACGATCGTGCGGTAGTCGACCTCGCGCTCGCTGCCGCTGACGAGCTCGCCGTAGCCGCCGTGCGCGATGAGGTCGAAGTTGCGCAGGGTGCCCGGCCGCTGCGGATCCTCCCGGTCGTAGAAGCCCCGGGAGCCCTTCGGATAGTCGGTGACGAAGAACGGCCGGTCCGCCTTGTCCGACAGCAGTTCCTCACCCGCCCAGTCGATTTCGGCGTCGCCGCTCTGGGCGTGCCCGCTGTCGTGCAGCCGGGCGACCGCCTCGGCGTGCGTGCAGACCTCGAAGCCGCCGGCGAGCAACTCGGCGAAGGTGACCTCGTCGCGGCCGAGGCCGCGCAGCACGTCCGGCACCTCCTGCCAGACGCGTCGGACCACGTGCTGGAGCAGACCGGCGGCGACGGCCATCGCGCCGTCCCGGTCGGCACCGGCGATCTCCACGTCGATCTGGTGGAACTCGACCAGGTGGCGGCCGGTCGTCGCGGTCTCCGGCGGCTCGACGCGCACGTTCGGGGCCACGTAGAAGAGCCGGTCGAAGCCGCGCAGCGACGCCTGCTTGTACAGGATGGCACTGGTCATCAGCTTGTACGGATGCCCGTAGTAGTCGACGTCGAGCGCCTTGGCGCCCCGCCCGCCGGGATCGGTCACCGGCCCGACCAGCGGCGGCAGCAGCTCCACGAAACCCTGGCCGCGCAGGTACTCCCGCGCCGCTGTCAAGGCCTCCTGCTGCACGAGCATCGCCGCTCTGGTCGTCGGTGCGCTCAGGTGCTCCCCGAGCGGGGCCAGCCCGCACGGCTCCTGCTGCTGCATGTCTGCCTCCGCGTTCATCGGTCGAAGCTTTGGGCCACGTGGTTCAGGGCCGACTGCAGCCGCGTCGACGTCATGGCGGCCCGGTCGCCCGGCGTCGTATCGGGTCTGATCGGCATCCGGCCGACCGTCGCCCACCGCAGCCGCCCACCGTCGTCGATGTAGCCGCGTGCGCGGCCGGCGTTGTCGGGGTGCAGGCAGTAGGGAACGTCCAGCACACCGCGGGCGAACGCTGCGAGCAGCGCGCGGCCCGGGTCGGCGGCCAGCTCCAGCACGGCCTCGATGAGCGTCCGCGCCTCGGCGTACACGCCGGTGTCGGCGGCAGGGCCGGGTCCGTCCTGCCGTTCGGTCACCGCCGCGACGGTGGCGGCGGTCTCCAGCGCGGCCACGTTCTCCGCGACGGTGGGGATGCGGTGCGCCTCGGCGACCGTCTTGACGATCAGCCGTTCGGCACCGGACCGGACGGCGAGCTCGGCGGCGGTCTCCAGCAGCCGCCGCGCGCCGGCGGCCGACGTCGGATACACCCCCATGTAGGCGTAGAGCACGACATGCCGGTCGACGTGCGCCGGCAGGAACTCACCGGCGAGCCGGCGCAGCGCCCGCACCGCCTCCTCGTCCTGTGCCGGGTCGGTCTGCTGCGCATAGCTCAACGACACGCTGCCGATGCCGTGCCGGGCGAAGAACAGCGCCTCCAGCAGGCTGATCGCCACCAGCAGACCGGGTGGGCAGAGCTGGCCGAGCAGGCAGCCGCCGAACGTCTCCAGGTGCGGTACCCGCGGCGCCGCGACCCGCTGGACCAGCAGGCGGCAGGCGCGTTCCCAGTTCGTCACCGACTCCCGCAGCGGCGTGCGGCCGTACGGCAGGCAGTAGGAGACCGGACCGCCCTCGGTGGCGTCGAGACCAGCGGCGGTCAGCGCCCGGACGATCTGCTGCGGGCGAGACGAACCATGCCGTACCTGGATCGGGAACGTCGGGTCGAGTACCCCGTCGAGCAACGCGCGGGTCCGACTCAGCGGGTACGCCACGATGGGATACCCGTTGAGCGGTGTCCCGGCGGCGAGCGTGCGGTGTACGGCTTGGTGGTCGCCGAGCCGGGTGTAGCTGTCCAGGGTGATCGTTCCGACCGTGGTGGCTGCCGCGAATCTCGTGCATTCCAGGCCGGCCCGCATCTGGCGGGGGTCGCTGAAGCCCATCCGGGGCTGGACGACCAGCCGACCGGCGGCCGCTGCGGCGATGACGAACTCGCCGAAGGAGGTCATCGCGCCGGTCATCACAGCCCCGCCCGCACGGCGGCCGGTGAAGGGGTGGCCGGCATGGTGGCCACTCGATGTGTGGCCGGCATGGTGGCCGCCGCACCGGCTGCCAGCCGGTGCAGGTAGTCCTGGAAGCTGTCGAGGTCGCCGCCGTCGAACACCGCGGCGAAGCCGGCCGTGCGCAGCCGGCGCACCTGCTCGGCGGCGAGTGGTCCGGCCACCCCGAGCTTGCCGCCGATCACGACGGGCGGCGCCGCCGAGCGGAGCCGCTCGCGCAGCTGGGTGACCGCGCGCAGCCCGTCGGGGTAGCCGTGCCCGTTGACGCTGCTGAGCACGACGAGGTCCGGTGCCACCGTCCGGCACGAGTCCGCCAGCAGCGTCGGCGGGACGCACGGGCCGAGGTTGACGACCCGGTGGCCCTGTTCCTCGATGAACAGCTGCAGGAACATGAGGTTCCAGGTGTGGGAGTCGGATGCCGCTCCGGTCACCAGAACCGTCATTCTCGGCTGCGATGTTTTGGGCACGAGTTGAATGTAGGTAATCGAAGAGATGTCGATCGGCAGTTGTGGCGGCAGCCGTCACGGCAGTCGGTACCGCAGGAAATCAGCACGCAAAAGGCGGGCCGTGTGTGAACCACACGGCCCGCCTTCGGTGGGAATTGCGGTCAGGTGTACTGGGCGACCAGGGACCGGGGACGGATGTCGGTCCAGTTCTCCTCGATGAAGTCCAGGCACTCCTGCCGGGGAGCGGTCTGCTTGACGACTGTCCAGCCCTCGGGCACCGGCGCGAACTCCGGCCAGAGGGAGTGCTGCCCCTCGTCGTTGACCAGCACCATGAAAGCGCCGTCGGCGTTGTCGAACGGATTGGCCATCTCAGCTCCTCATCATTGCGGTAGGCGCCGGGAGTCCAGCGCCGCCAACGTAACGGAAATCGTCGCGCCGATCTCGGCGAGCGGTTCCGGCTCGGTCATTCTCAGGTGGTGCACGTCCAACGCGTGCCGAGTCACCTCGCCGTCGACGTACGGCTGCCAGCGCTCGACGGTGGGCGAATGCGGTCCTTTGTCGGCGGTGGCCGTGAAGAACAACGCATCGCCGCGGAACACGTCGGGCCGGTGGGCCCGCATGATCTCCGCATGATTGACGGAGGCGTCGACGAGCGCGCCGACCTCCGAGTCGGTGAGCCCGGCGAGGACCGGTTCCCGCCGGCGCAGCATCCGTACGACGGCGTCCCGGTCGTAGCGGTCGAAGAACCCGTCCGGTAGATCCGGCTGGCCAGTGTCCGGGCCGAACAGCATCTCCAGGATCTCCGGCTCGGTCAGTGGGCCCTGCGGCTCACTGGGCAGCACCGGATAGGAGTCGAGCAGGGCGAGCAGCTCGACTTCGGCGCCCTCGGCGCGTAGCCGGGCCGCCATCTCGTGCGCGACGACACCGCCGAAGGACCAGCCGAGCAACCGGTACGGCCCATCGGGCTGGACCCGACGCACCTGCGCCAGGTAGTCCGCAGCCATCTCCGCCACGCTGGTCGCCCGGTAGCCCGGCTCGGTCGCGGCGCGGGTCTGCAGTCCGTAGACCGGCTGGTCCGGGTGCAGGTGTCCGGTGAGACCAGCGTACGGCCAGCTCGTCCCGGCGACCGGGTGCACGCAGAACAGCGGCGGCCGGTCCCCCTGGGTACGCAGCGGCAGCAGCACGGCCAGGGCGTCACCGGACCGGTCGGCGGCACCGATCCGCCGGTCCAGCTCGGCAGCGGTCGGCGCGAGGAACAGGTCCCGGATGCCGACCTCCACCCCCAGTTCCGCCCGTACCCGGTTGGCCAGCCGCAGCGCCAGCAACGAGTACCCGCCGAGGTCGAAGAAGTTCTGCTCCGGCCCGACCGACGGCAGGCCGAGCACCTCGGCGAAGAGTCCACGCAGGACGGTGAGCCGGCGGCCGGATCCGGCGACCGGCACGACCACGGCGGATGCGGATGCGGCGGATGCGGCGGATGCGGCCAGCTCGGCGAGCCGGGCCCGGCGATCGGCGAGGGCGCGGGTCTGCGCGGTGGTCAGCACGGCGGCGGCGCCTACCCGGACCGACGGGTCGGTCGCGAGAGTCCGCAGGATCCGGTCGAACACCTCCATGACCAGCCGCGCGCCCTCCTCGTCGAAGGAGTCGACGGCGTACTCCAGCCACGCCTCGATCCCGGCCGGCGCGCCCGCGGCATCGCGCAGCTCCACGCAGGCCACGGAGAGGTCGAACTTCGCCGCGACCAGGTCGGCCGCCTCGATCCGTCCCTCGATGTCGCCGAGGCGCACCGCGGGCAGCCCACCGTCCTGCAACGTCAGCATCACCTGGAACAACGGGTGGTACGCCAGCGACCGGGCCGGGTTGAGCCGCTCGACCAGCAGGTCGAAGGGCAGGTCCTGGTGCTCGTAGGCGGTCAGGTCGGCGTCGCGGACCCGGGCCACGAGCTCATCGAGTGCCGGGTCGGCGCTCACGTCGGTCCGCAGCACGAGCGTGTTGACGAAGAAGCCGACCAGGTCGCGTAGCGCCTCGTCGGGCCGCCCGGCGACCGGGGTGCCGATCGGGATGTCCTCGCCGGCGCCCAACCGCGACAGCGCGGCGGCGAGCCCGGCCTGCAGCACCATGAACAGGCTGGCCCGCTGCCGACGGGCGAGCGCCACGAGCCCACGGTGGGTGTCGGCGTCGAGGCGGACCATGGTCGAGGCACCCCGGCCGGTCGGCTCGGCCGGGCGGGGACGGTCGGCCGGCAGGTCGAGCACGGTCGGTGCGCCGCGCAGCGCCGTACGCCAGAAATCCACCTGTCTGGACAGCCGGCTACCCGGGTCGTCGGGGCTGCCGAGCAGTTCCTGGTGCCAGAGGGTGTAGTCGGCGTACTGGATCGGCAGCGGCTCCCAGTCCGGCGCGATGCCGGTGGCGCGCACGGTGTACGCGGTGGACAGGTCACGCAGCAGCGGTCCCATCGACGCACCGTCGGTGGCGACGTGGTGCACGACGACCGCGAGGTGCGCGGTGTCGCCGGTGATGAACAACCGCGCCCTGATCGGCAGGTCGACGGCGAGGTCGAAGGGCTCGTTCGCGAATCCGGCGACCGCGGCGTCCACTGACTCGGGTGTACAGGCGACGGTGCTGAACGGGACGTCCGTGGTAGCGAGGATCCGCTGGTACGGCTCGCCACCGGTGGTGCCGAACACGGTACGCAGCGCTTCGTGCCGGTCGGCCACGTCGCCGAGCGCCGCCCGCAGCGCCGTCGGGTCGGGCACCGCGGTCAGGCGGAGCACGACCGGCACGTTGTAGGCCGGGGACGGCCCTTCGAGGCGGCTGAGGAGCCAGAGCCGGCGCTGGGCGTACGACAGCGGCACGAGGTCTTCGTCGTCGGGCCCGGCGGCCTCCGGCGGCCCGGCGCGCAGCAGCCTACGGTCTACCTTTCCGGTGCTGGTGTACGGCAGGGCGGCCAGGATGTGCAGCACGCTCGGGATGGCGGGTGCGGGTAGCCGGCCGGCCAGGTGCGCCCGCAGCTGCGCTACCTCGACCTCGACCTCGCCCGCCGCCACGACGTACCCGAGCAGCCGCTTGCCGCCGCCGGGCAGGTCCTGCGCGACGACGGCCGCCTCCCGGACGGCCGAATGCGCCAGC
Source organism: Solwaraspora sp. WMMB335 (assembly GCF_049179075.1). Classification (NCBI taxonomy): domain Bacteria; kingdom Bacillati; phylum Actinomycetota; class Actinomycetes; order Micromonosporales; family Micromonosporaceae; genus Solwaraspora; species Solwaraspora sp. WMMB335. The sequence continues at coordinate 7,974,003 of NZ_JBMHMF010000001.1, read as the reverse complement.
AGCACGGACTCCACGGCGGCCGGGTCGATCCGGTACCCGCTGATCTTCACCTCGTCGTCGACCCGGCGGACGAAACCGAGCTGCCCATCGGGCAGCAGCTCCACCACGTCACCGGTGCGGTAGGCCGGGACACCGGCACGCGTGGTGAACCGCCGGGCGGTCAGCTCCGGACGGCCGAGGTAGCCGCGGGCGAGAGCCGGACCGGAGATCCACAGCTCCCCGTCCACCACCGCGGCGCGCACGCCGGGCAGCGGCAGGCCGATCGGCACCGCGGCACCGGCGAAGGTGGAGAGGTCGGCGACGGTGGCCACCACGGTGGCCTCGGTCGGGCCGTACGTGTTGAGCAGCCGCACCGCCGGGCCGACGGTGGCGCACCACCTGGCGACCCGCTCGGGCAGCGCGGCCTCGCCGCCGATGATGACGGTCCGTACCGCCGGGGGAAGCGTCGCCGCGCCGGTGGCGACCGCGTACGCGAGTTCGTGCCAGTACGCGGTCGGCAGGTCCAGGACGGTCACCCCGTGCGCGGCGCAGCCGGCCAGCAGCGCCGGCACGTCGAGCATGTCGTCGGTACGCAGGACGAGCGTGCCGCCCGCGCAGAGCGTGACGAACAGTTCCTCGACGCTGGCGTCGAAGTGCAGCGGGGCGAACTGCAGCACCCGGTCGGCCGGGCCGATGCCGTAGCGCTGCCGGGCGGCTGCGACGAAGTGTTCGAGCGCCTCGTGGCCGATGACGACACCGTTCGGCACGCCGGTCGAGCCGGAGGTGTAGATGACGTAGGCGACCTGTGGTCCGGCACCCGGCCCGGGCAGGACCGCGGTGCCGCCGGGGCCGAACGCGTCGGGTGGTGGGGGCGTGCCTGCCGACGCGTCGGTGAGGATGGCGTTGGTGCGGACGTCACCGACGGCCGGGTCGAGCGGCAGGTAGCCGGCCCCGGTCCGCAGCACGGCCAGGATGGTGACGACCGCGTCGATCCCGCGCTGCTGTCGGACCGCGACCAGTCGGCCGGGTCCGGCACCGGCTGCCCGCAGCTCCTCGGCTCGCGCGGTGTATGCGGCGACCAGTTCCCGGTAGCTCAGCCGTGCGGTGTCGTGGACCAGAGCGGCCCGCTCGGGTGCCTGCGCCGCCCACCCGACGACAAGATCGAGCACGGGTGCGCGCGGCACGGCAAGCGGCTCACCGTCAACTGTGGTGTCAACGGTTGCGGCCACCTCGACGGGCGGCTCGGCGACGGCGACGGTCATCGGAACTCCTGCGGGTCAGGCGGGCTGGCGCTCGGCCGTGACCGCGTCGAGGACGCTGGTGACGAGCGACAGGAACGCGGGCAGCTGCTGCTGGAAGTAGAAGTGGCCGCCGGGCATCAGCTCGACCGCTGCCGTCGCGCAGGTGGTGGCCGACCATCCGGGCAGCGCGCTCGCCGGGACGACCGGGTCGACCGCTCCACCGATGACGGTCACCGGGCAGGTCAGTACCGCCGGGTCGGTGGTGAACCGGTACGCGTCGTCGATGGCGAAGTCAGCTCGGATCGACGGCATGACGACCTCGCGTAGTTCGGGCTCGTCGAGGATGCCGTCGTCGGTGCCGCCGCGCGCCTTGATCGCGGCGACGAGCGCGTCGTCGTCGAGCTGGCCAGGGTGGACAGGGCTCGGGTTCGGCAGGTAGGGCGGCCGGCAGGCCGACGCGATCAGTGCGCTGGGCGGCTGACCGGACTCGGTGAGTTCCCGGGCCGCCTCGAACGCGACGAGCGACCCCATGCTGTGCCCGAGGACGACCAGGTCGCCGGTGTCGGGCGGCAGACAGCGGACGACCGGGCCGGCAAGGTCGGCGATCGACGCGCCTGGCGGCTCGCTGAACCGAGCGCCTCGGCCCGGGTACTGACCGATCAGCAGGCGCACGTCGGCGGGGAGCAACTCCCGCCACGGCGCGTACGAGTGGGCGTTGCCGCCGGAGTGCGGCAGCACGAGCAGGGACACCCGGGGCGGTGTCGCCGTGCCGGGTAGCACCCAGACGACGTCCTCGGGGTCGCTGCCGGTGGCAGCGGTGTGGGCAGGGCTCACGAGTCGCTCCAATACACAGTAGGTGGATTCGGTCGACGTCCCTGCCGACGACGCTAGTGAGCGCAGGCGCCGGTGAACGGCAGGTACGGCGGCAGTCCGACGGCAGCGTCGCCCGCCCGGCCTCCCGATCGCGTCACAGTCGCGTGCCGGCCCGAGTGCGTCGCCGCAGTGCCGGCCGCTGCTGCACGTCGGGCTCGGGCACCGCCGTACGCCCTGCCAGGTGCTCGGTGAGCGCGGCGACGGTCGGCGCCTGGAACACGTCGCGGATGCTGACCTCGATGCCGAGCACCGCGCTGATCCGGCTGCCGAGCTTCGCGGCCAGCAGGGAGTGGCCGCCGAGGTCGAAGAAACTGTCATCGATGGAAACCGCCTCGACGCCGAGGATCTCGGCATACAGATCACACAGCACCGCCTCACGCGGATCACGCGCAGCCCGCCCCCGCACCGACGCCCCGTACACCGGCGCAGGCAACCGCCTACGGTCCACCTTGCCGTTGGCCATCAACGGCAACGTCACCAACACCACCACCGCCGACGGCACCATATGCTCCGGCAACACCCCCGCCGCGAACCGCCGCAACTCCACCGCATCCACCCCGACCCCGGAATCAGCCGGCACCACATACGCGACCAACCGCTTGCCACCAGGCCGATCCGCCCGGGCCACCACCAACACCCGACCCACCGCCGGATGCCGGCCAAACGCCGCCTCCACCTCCCCCGGCTCCACCCGGAAACCCCGAATCTTCACCTGCTGATCCGCCCGACCCATCAACTCAACGACACCCGACCCACTCCACCGCGCCAGGTCACCCGTCCGGTACATCCGCCCACCAGGCGCACCGAACGGGTCCGCCACGAACGCCCCGGCGGTCAACCCACTCCGGCCGAGATACCCGTGCGCAAGCCCGGTACCCGAGACGTAGAGCTCCCCGGTGATCCCAACCGGCACCAACCGCAACCGCTCATCCAGCACATAACAACGCCGATCACCGATCGGCGAACCCACCGGCAGTACCGCACCCGGCGGTTCCACAATGGGATACGCGTGAGTGAAGATCATGCTCTCCACCGGCCCGTACACATGCAGCAACCGCAACTCCGGACAGTCCCGACGCAGCCGGGACACATGCTCCAACGACGGCTGCTCCCCACCCGTCATCACCTGCCGCAACACCCCGAACACCGCCGGATACTCATCCACGATCAGGTTGAACAACCCGGTCGACAAGAACAGCGTGTCCACCCCATGCTCCACCACCAGGCTCGCGATCAGATCAGCCTGCGGCCGCTGACCCGGCTGCAACACACACACCCCGCCAGACAACAACGGACCCCAGAACTCCAACGCGAACGCATCCCACGACACCGGCGCACACTGCAACCACACACCACCGAAGTCCACGTAGGACTGACCGGTCACCGTGCCCACCACCGCCCGATGCGACGACAACGCACCCTTCGGCCGCCCCGTCGAACCCGACGTGAACATCACACACGCCGCGTCACCCTCATCCCCCACCACCCCCGGATCATCACCGACCAGCCCATCCCAGACAGACTCGTCGACGTTCACCACCGGCACACCCGACACCCGGCCCGCCGACACCGAATTCGTCACCACCACCGCCACACCCGCGTCCGCGGCCAACTCACCCAACCGCACATCCGGAAACTCCGGATCCAACATCGCGTACGCCGCACCCGACTTCACCACCGCCAACACCACAACCGCCATCGCCACACCACGCGGCAACAACACCCCCACCACACCACCACGACCCACACCCCGGCTGAGCAGATGTCGCGCCAACCGATTCGCCGCCACCTCCAACTCCCCATAACTCAACCGATCACCACCGCACACCACCGCCGTCGCCCCCGGACACGCCACCGCGCGGCGCCGAAACACCTCGGGAATCCGGCCGGTACCGGCCTGGGGGCCGGCACCCCAGCCGAGCACCAGGTCGGCTTCACCGACGGCCAGGAGGTCGATGTCGGCGACCCTGACGTCGGGGTCGGCCACGATCGCTTCGAGCAGCCGCACCAGGCGGTCGGCGAGCGCCGCGACGGTCGGCGGGTCGAACAGGTCGGTGGCGTACTCCAGTAGTCCACTGATGCCGATCGGCGCACCGGCGGCGTCGCGGTGTTCGCGGACGGCGAGGCTGAGGTCGAACTTCGCCACGCCGGTGTCGAGCGGCACCTCCCGGCCGGACAGGCCGGCGTCGGCCAGGTCGGCCCCCACGGTCTGTTGCCAGACCAGCATCACCTGCACCAGCGGGTGGTAGGCGGTCGACCGGGTCGGGTTCAGCTCCTCCACCAGGCGCTCGAAGGGCAGATCCTGGTGCGCGTAGGCGGCCAGGTCGACGTCACGGACCCGGCCGAGCAGCTCCCGGAACGTCGGATCGCCCCCGGTGTCGGTCCGCAGCACCAGCGTGTTGACGAAGAACCCGACCAGGTCGTCGAGCGCCTCGTCCGGACGACCGGCCACGACCGTGCCGATCGGGACGTCAGTGCCAGCGCCGGACCGGGACAGCAGCACCGCCAGACCGGCCTGCAGCACCATGAACAACGTGGCGCCGGTCTCCCGGGCGACCTGCGCGAGCCGTTCGTGCACCCGCGCGTCGAGCGTGAACGGCACGAGGGCGCCGTTGTGCGACGGCTCCGCCGGCCGGGGCCGGTCCGTCGGCAGCTCCAGGACCTCGGGTACGCCGGCCAGGGCGCTCTTCCAGAACGTCAGGTGGTCCGCCATCGGGCTGGCCTCGTCGGCGGGGTCGCCGAGCAGGTCCCGTTGCCAGAGCGTGTAGTCGGCGTACTGCACGGCAAGCGGCTGCCATCCCGGCCGCCGTCCAGCGGTACGGGCGGTGTACGCCTGCGCGAGATCGCGCAGCAGCGGCCCGAGCGAGGCACCGTCGCCGGCGATGTGGTGCAGCAGCAGTACGAGCGTGGAGCCGCCGTCGTCGGTGGTCCGCAGCAGCCAGGCGCGCACCGGCAGGTCGACGGCGAGGTCGAAGACGTGACCGATGGCCTGATCGATGGAGGCGGCAAGGCCGACCGACGTGGTCGTCTTTACGGTCAGCTCAGGTCGGGCCTCGGGCAGGATCAGCTGGTACGGTTCGCCGTCCGCAGCCGGAAACACCGTGCGCAGCGCCTCGTGCCGGGCCGCCACGTCGGCCAGTGCCGCCCGTAGGCTCGGCTCGTGCGGCGACCGGTCCAGCCGAAGCACGATCGGGATGTTGTACGCGCGGTTCGCCACCGCCCACTGGCCCAGCACCCACAGCCTGCGCTGCGCGTAGGACAGCGGCACCCGTTCCGGGCGCGGCGCCGGCACCAACGCGGGCCGGTCGGCGGATCCGTCCTGCTCGGCGATGCGGCGGTCGAGTTCGGCGACCGTGGGTGCGAGGAACAGGTCACGGACGCCGACTTCGACACCGAGGACGGTCCGCACCCGGTTCACCAGCCGTACGGCGAGCAGGGAGTGGCCGCCGGCGCGGAAGAAGCTCTCGTCCGGGCCGATCACGGGCCGCCCCAGCACCTCAGCGAAGAGTCCGCAGAGGATCTCCTGCCGCGCGGTGCGGGGCACGGTGGCCGTGCCCGGTGCGGTGGCGACGGAAGACGTCGGAAGCGTGTCGGCGAGCCGCTCCCGCCGGGCGGCCAACGAGCTGGCCTCCGCGCCGGTGAGCACGTCGGCCGCTGCCACCCGAGTCGTCGGGTCGACCGCGAGCGCCCGCAAGGTCCGCGCGAGGGTGTCCAGCACCAGCCGGGCGGTCGCCTCGTCGAACAGGTCGGCGGCGTACTGCACCCACACGTCGATGCCGGTCGGTTCGCCAGCCGCGCCACGGACCTCGGTGCAGTACACGCTGAGGTCGAACTTGGCCCCCGCGACGTCCGCCGGTTCGACCTGACCGTCGAGATCACCCAGGCGCACGGCGGGCGGCGCGCCGTTCTGCAGGGTCAGCATGACCTGGAAGAACGGATGGTACGCCAGCGACCGGGCCGGGTTGAGGCGCTCCACGAGCAGGTCGAACGGCAGATCGTCGTGCGCGAACGCCGCCAGGTCGGTCTCCCGTACCCGCTCGACCAACTCGGCGAACGTCGGGTCGCCGGAGACGTCGGTGCGCAGCACGACCGAGTTGACGAAGAATCCCACCAGGTCGTGCAGCGCCTCGTCGGGCCGACCGGCGACCGGGGCGCCGATCGACACGTCGGTACCGGCACCGAGCCGGGTCAACGCGGCAGCCAGCCCGGCCTGCAACACCATGTACAGGCTGGCCTTGCCGTGCCGCCCGACGTCGAGCAGTCTGCGGTGGGTCGTCGCGTCGAGCCAGGTACTCACCCGGGCGCCGGCACCGGTCGGCTCGGGCGGCCGGGGCCGGTCCAGCGGCAGCGGCAGCACCTCGGGGGCGCCGTCGAGCGCCGCCCGCCAGTAGGCGAGCTGCTCGGCGGCGAGGCTCTCCGGGTCGTCCTCCGCACCGAGCATCTCACGCTGCCAGAGCGTGTAGTCGGCGTACTGCACGGGCAACGGCTCCCACCCGGGCGGGCCGCCGGCCGCCCGTGCGGCGTACGCCTGCGCCAGGTCGCGCAGCAGCGGCCCCATCGACCAGCCGTCGGTGGCGACGTGGTGCAGCACGATCACCAGAAGCGATGTCCCGTCGCCGGCCAGGAACAGCCGGGCCCGGATCGGGGCGTCGGCAGCCAGGTCGAACGGCTCGTTCGCGAACCGGGCCGCCGCGGCGTCGATGGTGTCCAGCGCGCTGGCGACGGTGAACAGCGGCAGGTCGAGCCGGTCCAGCACCCGCTGGGTCGGCTGGCCGTCCACGGTGTCGTACACCGTCCGCAGTACCTCGTGCCGCTGCACCACATCGGCCAGCGCCGCCGCCAGTACGGCCCGCTCCGGCACGCCGGTCATGCGCAGCACGACCGGAACGTTGTAGGCCGGTGACGGCCCTTCGAGACGGCTGAGAAACCACAAACGGCGCTGCGCGAACGACAACGGGGTCATCGCGATCCTCCTCTTCGATCGTTGGTGTCAGACCCCGACGCGCTCGGCGTCGAGCAGCGACTCGATTTCGCGGGCCAGATCCCGCAGCCGCGGGTTGGCGTAGACGGTCTTCACCGGCAGTCGCACGCCGAGTTCCTTGCGCACACCGGCGACCAGCTTGATGGCGAGCAGGGAGTGACCGCCGAGCTTGAAGAAGTTGTCTTCGGCGCCGATCCGCGCCACCCGGAGCACGTTCGCCCAGATGCCGGCGATGAGTCGCTCGACCGGGCCAGCCGGTTCGTCGTTGGCCGGCGCGGCGTCGCCGGGTGTGACGTCGCCGGCGAGCGGCGCTGCCGGTGCCGCCAGCGCGCCGCGGTCCAGCTTGCCGTTCGTCGTCGTGGGGAACCGGTCGAGCACCACCACGGCCGAGGGCACCATGTACGCCGGCAGCTGACCGTCGGCGTGCCCGCGCAGGGCGGCCGGCTCGACCGGCTCCCGGGTCCGTACGTAGGCCACCAGACCGGGCGCACCCCACAGATCCTCGTGCAGCACCACGACCGCCTCGGCGACGGCCGGGTGCCGGGCGAGGACCTCCTCGATCTCACCCAGTTCGAGCCGGTGGCCGCGCAACTTGACCTGGCCGTCGCGGCGGCCGAGGTACTCCAGCCGACCGTCGGCCAGACGGCACAGGTCGCCGGTGCGGTACATCCGGCCCCCGGCACCGTCGAGGTCGGCGACGAACCGCTCGGCGGTCAACCCGGGACGGCGGCGGTAGCCGCGCCCGACCCGGGGCCCGGCCAGATACAGCTCACCGACCTCGCCGGGTGGGACCGGTCGCAGCCACTCGTCGAGCAGGTGCAGGTGCAGTCCCGGTAGCACCGCGCCGATGTGTGGGCCGGTGCCGGCGGTGATCGGTGCCGCGACGGCGTCGACCGTGCACTCGGTCGGGCCGTACAGGTTGACCGCCCGCACCACGCCCGCCTCGGTCAGCTCGGCGATACGACGCCACAGGTCCGGGCTGATCGCCTCGCCGCCGACGAGCATGGCGAGTGGGCCGCGCCGTGGATCGTGCCGCTCGGCGAGGTGCTCCAGCAGCGGCTCCGCGTGCGACGGTGTGAGATCCAGGTCGGTCAGACCGCTCTCGTCGACCAGCGCGGCGAGCAGTGCCGGGTCGGCCCTGGTCGCCTCGTCGACCATGACGACGGTGTCCCCGCGGCAGAGCCGGACCCACTGCTGCACCGACGCGTCGAACGACGGGGAGGCGTTCCAGCTCACCCGGCCGGCGTCGGTGGTGGCGATCCCGGCGTGCTCCAGCGCGACGAGCAGGCCGGTCGCGGCGCCGCGGCTGATCTCCACGCCCTTGGGGCGGCCGGTGGAGCCGGAGGTGAAGATGACGTACGCCAGAGTGTCCGGGTGCACCTGGACCGGCCGGAACCCGTCGGCGAACGGATCGCCGCAGACCGGCAGCAACGCGTCGATCGCAACGTAAGGGACGCCGTCGATGGTGTCGTCCGTTCCGACGCTGCCGGGCGGCCCGACGACGAGATCGGCGTCGGCCGCTTCGACGAGGTACCGACGGCGGTCGGCGGGCAGGCGCGGGTCCACCGGAAGGTAGGCCGCGCCGGCGGTGAGTGTGCCGACGAGTCCGACGACCAGGTCGACACCGCGCGGCAGGTGCAGCGCGACGACGTGCTCGGGCCCGACGCCCCGCTCGGCGAGGGCCGCCGCGATCCGGGCTGCCTCGGCACGCAGCTCGCCGAACGTGAGCGTCCGGCTGCCGCAGACGACGGCGCACCGGTCGGCGGGCACCTCGGCCAACCGGTCAAGCAGGTCCAGGCCGGCACTGACGGTATTGTCGATCATGGTGTGGCTCACTTCCCGTACGCGGTGTTCGCGGGTGCGGTGACCGGGTCGCAGTCGGCCAGCGCGATCGGGTCGCCCATGGCCACCAGGATCTTCCGAGCGCCCTGGAACGCCTCCCGGCCGTGCGCGCAGAGGATGTTGTCCACCAACAACAGGTCGCCCTCCTGCCAGGTCTCGCGGAGGGTCACCTGGTCGTACACCTGGTTGAGCGCCGCGGCCTCGGCCTCGGTGAGCGGAGTTCCGTCGCCGACGTACGTGTCGAACGGCAGGCCGTCGTCGCCGTACGTGTCGAGCAGCACGTCGCGGACGTCGGGATCGAGGCTCCACCGGCTCCAGAAGGCGACGTGGTTGAACCAGGTCCGCTCGCCGGTGACCGGGTGGGTGATGATGGCCGAGCGGCGCTGCCGGGTACGTAGCTCGCCATCGGGCAGCCACTCGTGTCCGATGACGTTCTCGCGGCAGTACGCCTCGACCTGGGCCGGGTCGTCGGTGGCGAAGCTCGTGTGCCATGGCAGGCCGGCCAGCTCGGAGAAGTTGCGTACCAGCAGCCAGCCCGTGGTGGCGAACCGTTCACGCAGGTCGGCCGGGATCAGATGCAGCGCTCGGCGCATGTCCCCGACGGTGGTGGCGCCGCCCGACTCCGGTGCGGTCACACAGCCGAACAGCAGTACCGCCGGGAAGTCCAGCGTGTAGCTGTTCTCGTTGTGCAGCCGAATCGGCTGGGCGGCGGGCAGGTCGGTAGAGGAGTAGACACCTTCACCGAAGTCGGTGCGCGGCGTCGCTTTCTCCTTGTACGAGGCACGCTTGGGCAGCAGCACGTCCCGGACCCGTGCGAAGTCACCGGCATCACGTACCGGGACGCCGCGGATCATCAGGCAACCGGAGCGGTTCAGCTCCGCCCGGATCGCCTCGCCCTGTTCACCGACCCAGGAGGTCGCGGCGTCGAGGCTGCCGAACGCCGGCGTCTTCAGGATCGGTGGCTTGCCTGTCTCGTAGCTGACGTCGAGATCGATGGTGGCGACCGTGTCGATGGTCGGCATGGTGTTCCTCCCCTGTGTTCAGGACTGGACCGCGGCGGCTTGCGCGCCGCCGTCGATGAGCTCACCGGCGCGGGTGCGCCGACGTAGTGCGGGCAGGCGCCGCCGAGGTGCCGAGGTCCCGGCCGACGAGCCGGGAGTGAGCGTGTCGAGGTGCTCGGAAAGGGCGGCGACGGTCGGCGCCTGGAGAAGTTCGCGGATACCGACCTCAACGCCGAGAACAGCCCGCAGCCGGCTCGCCAGGCGAGGCACCAGCAGGGAGTGGCCGCCGAGGTCGAAGAAACTGTCATCGATGGAAACCGCCTCGACGCCGAGGATCTCGGCATACAGATCACACAGCACCGCCTCACGCGGATCACGCGCAGCCCGCCCCCGCACCGACGCCCCGTACACCGGCGCAGGCAACCGCCTACGGTCCACCTTGCCGTTGGCCATCAACGGCAACGTCACCAACACCACCACCGCCGACGGCACCATATGCTCCGGCAACACCCCCGCCGCGAACCGCCGCAACTCCACCGCATCCACCCCGACCCCGGAATCAGCCGGCACCACATACGCGACCAACCGCTTGCCACCAGGCCGATCCGCCCGGGCCACCACCAACACCCGACCCACCGCCGGATGCCGGCCAAACGCCGCCTCCACCTCCCCCGGCTCCACCCGGAAACCCCGAATCTTCACCTGCTGATCCGCCCGACCCATCAACTCAACGACACCCGACCCACTCCACCGCGCCAGGTCACCCGTCCGGTACATCCGCCCACCAGGCGCACCGAACGGGTCCGCCACGAACGCCCCGGCGGTCAACCCACTCCGGCCGAGATACCCGTGCGCAAGCCCGGTACCCGAGACGTAGAGCTCCCCGGTGATCCCAACCGGCACCAACCGCAACCGCTCATCCAGCACATAACAACGCCGATCACCGATCGGCGAACCCACCGGCAGTACCGCACCCGGCGGTTCCACAATGGGATACGCGTGAGTGAAGATCATGCTCTCCACCGGCCCGTACACATGCAGCAACCGCAACTCCGGACAGTCCCGACGCAGCCGGGACACATGCTCCAACGACGGCTGCTCCCCACCCGTCATCACCTGCCGCAACACCCCGAACACCGCCGGATACTCATCCACGATCAGGTTGAACAACCCGGTCGACAAGAACAGCGTGTCCACCCCATGCTCCACCACCAGCCGCGCGATCAGATCAGCCTGCGGCCGCTGACCCGGCTGCAACACACACACCCCGCCAGACAACAACGGACCCCAGAACTCCAACGCGAACGCATCCCACGACACCGGCGCACACTGCAACCACACACCACCGAAGTCCACGTAGGACTGACCGGTCACCGTGCCCACCACCGCCCGATGCGACGACAACGCACCCTTCGGCCGCCCCGTCGAACCCGACGTGAACATCACACACGCCGCGTCACCCTCATCCCCCACCACCCCCGGATCATCACCCGACAACCCACCCCACACCGGCTCATCCACATTCACCACCGGCACACCCGACACCCGGCCCGCCGACACCGAATTCGTCACCACCACCGCCACACCCGCGTCCACCGCCAACTCACCCAACCGCACATCCGGAAACTCCGGATCCAACATCGCGTACGCCGCACCCGACTTCACCACCGCCAACACCACAACCGCCATCGCCACACCACGCGGCAACAACACCCCCACCACACCACCACGACCCACACCCACACTCAACAGATGCCGCGCCAACCGATTCGCCGCCACCTCCAACTCCCCATAACTCAACCGATCACCACCGCACACCACCGCCGTCGCCCCCGGACACGCCACCGCGCGGCGCTGGAAGCGCTCAGCAAGAGTGCCGTCGCCAGCCTGGGGGCCGGCGCCCCACGTCAGCACGGCGTGTCGCTCGTCGGCGGAGAGCACCGCCAACTCTTCGAGGTGCGTGGCCGGGTCGACGACGGCCTGTTCGGTCACCCGCACCAGCGCGGCAACGAGCCGTCGTACGGTCGAGGCGTCGAACAGGTCGGCGCGGTACAGCATGACCCCGCTGATGCCGGCGTCGCCCTCCTCGCGCAGCAGCAGATCGAGATCGAACTTCGCCGAGCCGGTGTCGACCACCTGGCTCGCGGCCGCCTCGGCGCCGCCCAGCCGCAGCCCGTCGCCGGTCGCCGGTTCCAGCGCGAGGCAGACCTGGAACAGCGGGTGCCGAGCCAACGAGCGGGGCGGGTTGAGCACTTCGAGGAGCAGGTCGAACGGGATGTCCTGGTGGGCCAGTGCGTCCAGCGCGGCGGCCCGGACCCGGCCGAGCAGCTCCCGGAACGTCGGATCGCCCCCGGTGTCGGTCCGCAGCACCAGCGTGTTGACGAAGAACCCGACCAGGTCGTCGAGCGCCTCGTCCGGACGACCGGCGACGGGTGAGCCGATCGGCACGTCCGTACCGGCCCCGAGGCGGGTCAGCGTGGCGGCCAGGGCGGCCTGCAGCACCATGAACACGGTGCAGCCCTCCGCCCTGGCGAGGGCCACCAGGCGCCGGTGCAGGTCCGCGTCGATCCGCACGGGTACGGCGCCGCCCCGGTGATCGGTGACGGCCGGTCGGGGTCGGTCGAACGGCAGCGGCAACTCGTCGGGGATCCCGTCCAGCGCCTGCCGCCAGTACGCGGTGTCCCGCGCCAGGACGCTTTCCGGGTCGCCCGCGTCGCCGAGCATCGCCCGCTGCCAGAGCGCGTAGTGCGCGTAGCGGACCGGCAGCGGCGTCCAGTCCGGCGCGTTTCCCGCGGACCGCGCGGCGTAGGCCGTGGCGAGGTCGGCCACCAGCGGCCGGACCGACTGCCCGTCGGTGGCGATGTGGTGCAGCAGCACCAGCAGGACGGACCCGGCAGCTCCGAGGTCGAACAGAGTGACCCGGACCGGCGGCTGCCTGGTCAGGTCGAACGGCACCAGCGCCGCCGCGGCGAGCCGGTCGTCGACCTCGGCCGGGTCACACCGATGCACCGTGACGGCCATGTCGTGTCCGTCCAGCACGACCTGATACGGCTCCCCGTCCTCCGACCGGTAGACGGTGCGCAGGACGTCGTGCCGGTCGGCCACGTCGACGCAGGCGCTCCGCAGCGTGTCGGCGTCGACCGGGGTGGCGAACCGGAACGACAGCGGCACATGGTAGGTCGCGGCCGGGCCGCTGACGCCGTCGAGGAACCAGAGACGACGTTGGGCGTACGACAGCGGCAACCGCTCCGGCAGTGCTCCCGCGGTCAGCGGCAGCCGGGTGGGGACACCGCCGCTGGTCGCCAGCCGGGTGGCGAGCTCCGCCACGGTCGGGGCCTGGAAGACGTCCCGGACGTCCAGCTCCGACCCGAGCGTGTGCCGGATCCGACTGACCAGCCGGGCGGCGGTCAGCGAGTGACCGCCGAGTTCGAAGAACCCGTCGTCGACGCTGACCGACGGCACCTCGAGGAGTTCGGCGAACAGCCCGCAGAGCAGCTCCTCGCGGGCGTCGCGGGGTGCCCGGCCGGCCGGTGCCGCGGCGAACTCCGGCGCGGGCAGGGCGCGGCGGTCCAGCTTTCCGTTCGCGGTGAGCGGCAACCGGTCCAGTACGACGACCGCGGCCGGTACCAGGTACTCGGGGAGCCTGACGCGCAGCCAGGACCGCAGTTGCCTCCCGTCGGGCGTGGTGCCGGGCTCGCCGGTGGCGTAGCCGACCAGCCGCAGGGTGCCCGCGCCGTCGGCGACGGTGACAACGGCGGCCTGGGCAACCGCGTCGTGGCCAAGCAGGACGGCCTCGACCTCGCCGGGTTCGACCCGGAACCCGCGGACCTTCACCTGCGCGTCGGCCCGCCCGCAGAACTCCAGTTGCCCGGCGGCGTTCCAACGGGCCAGATCACCGGTGCGGTAGAGCCGCTCACCGGCCGCGCCGAACGGGTCCGCGACGAATCGTTGCGCCGTGAGACCGGGCCGGTCCAGGTACCCGTACGCAAGACCGGTGCCCGCCAGGTAGACCTCACCGACCGCGCCGACCGGGACCGGACGCAGCCGGGCGTCGAGCAGATACCCGCGCTTGTTGGCCACGGCCCGCCCGATCGGCACCCCGGTGCCCGCCGGCGGACCGGCGGGCACGTCGTACACCGTCGTGAAGCCCATCGACTCGGCCGGACCGTACCCGTTGCGGACCGTCAACGCGTCACCGTACCGATCGAGGATGCGGGCCACATGCGTGGCGGAGGCGGGCTCGCCACCGGTGAACGCCAGCCGCACCCCGGCGAACGCCTCGGGGTGTTCGTCGACGAGGAAGTTGAACAGGCTGGAGGAGAGCTGCAGCATCGTGACACCGTGCGCGGCCACCAGCTCGGCGATGAGCGCCGGTTCCGGGCGCTGGCCGGGCTGCAGCACGCAGACCCCACCGAACGCGAGCGCCCCCCAGAACTCCAGCGAGAACGCGTCCCAGGAAACCGGTGAGCACTGCAGGAAGACCTCATCCGGGCCGAACGTGGCGTAACGCTGGCCGACCAGCGTGCCGACCAGTGCCCGGTGCGACGAGACAACGCCCTTGGGCCGGCCGGTGGAGCCCGACGTGAACATGACGCAGGCCGGGTCGTCGCTGGTCACTGGCACGTCGGGTGCGGTCGCCGGGTACCCGGCCATGGCCGCCACGTCCGTGTCGAGGCAGACCGTCCGGGCGTCGCCCGGCAGCCGCCCGACAAGCGCGGTCCGGGACACCACTGCCGACACTCCGGTGTCGGTCACCACCCAGCCGAGCCGCTCGTCGGGGAACTCCGGGTCGAGCATGGTGTAGGCCGCACCGGCCCGGACCACCGCCAGCAGCGTGACCGCGACATCGACACCGCGTTCCAACAGCACGCCCACGAGGTCGCCGCGGCGGACCTTCGCCGCGACGAGGCGGTGGGCCAGCCGGTTGGCGCGCTCGTCCAGTTCGCCGTAGGTGAGCCGGTCGGCACCGCACACCACAGCCGTCCGCTCAGGCGCGATCGCGGCCTGCTCGGCGACAAGCGCGCCGAGGTCACCGTCGGCGACCGGGACAGCGGTGTCGTTCCACCCGTGCACGACGAGATCCCGCTCCGCCGGGGAGACGAGGTCCAGGTCGCCGACGCGTACGCCCGGACGGGCGGTCAGCTCGGCCACCAGCCGCAGGAAGCTCCGCAGGTATGCGTCAAGATCCACAGCGGACCGGTACGCCTCGTCGATCGAACAGTCGATCCGCACCGAACCGGCGGCCGTGCGGGACACCGTGGTCGAAAGGTCCTCGGCGGTACCGCCGGTGGCGAACAGGTGCGGACGCACCCACATCCCGACGAAGTGCGGCTCCTCCTCGGCCGCCACGATGTTCATCACCGGACCGAACAGACGCCGACCGTTGGTCGGCCAGTCCAGGTCCCGCAGCAGGTCGGCCGCGTCGTAGCGCTGGTGCCACTGGGCGCGCAGCGACTGCGCGGCGATCCGGGCGGCCAACGACTCACCGGTGCTGGTCGGCTCGACCTGACAGCGCAGTGGCAGGACGTTGGCCGTCATGCCGGGGGTGTCCCGCCCGGTGATGCCGACCCGGCCGGTCATCGGCAGGCTCAGCACCACGTCGGTTTCACCGGTCCACAGGTGCCGGTGCACCACCGCCGCGGCGACGAGTGCCTGCTGCCAGGTGACCCCCGCCCGCCGCGCGAAGTCGACCAGCGCCGCGAAGACCTCCTCCGGAAGGTGCGCGCTCTGCCGCGCGATCCGGTTGGTAGCGGGCCCGGCCGTCGACACCGCCGAGGGGTAGGTCGCGCCATCCATGACCTTCCGCCAGTACGTCGCGTCACGCCGCTGCGCCGCCGAACCCACGTACGCCGACTGCTCGTCCAGCAGCCGGGTGAACGCGCCGAACGGGGTACCGGTGACCTCTCCGCTGGCCAGACCGGCGTAGATCTCCGCCAACCGACGACGCACGATCGTCGTGGTATAGCCGTCACGGATCAGGTGGTGGGCCCGGTCGTACAGCATGAAGTGCTCGGGACCGAGTTGGAACAGCAGGTGGTTGTAGAGCGGTCCGGACTCCAGATCGGGGACGACCGCCATGTCGGCCCGCATCCGCCGCACGGCCTCGGCCTCGGGGTCGGGCTCGTCGCTGAGGTCGACCACGCTCGCGTCAATCTCCGGTGCCGGCCCGACGTACTGCCACGGCACCCCGTCGACCTCGACGAAGCGCAACCGCAACGTCTCGTCCTCGTTGATCATCGTCAGCAGCGTGGCCGCCAGCATGTCCGGGTCTATCGCACCGCGGACCTCCAGGTACCCGCCCATGTTGAAGACCGGATTGTCCGGGTCGATCCGCTGGGCGTACCAGACGCCGAGTTGGGCCGGGTTGAGCTGCCGCGCGCCGGATGGCAGGCCTGACATGGGTGCCCCTTCGTCTACGTCGGTATCGCCGTCAGCCGGTCACTGGCGCCGCTGCACCAGGTCGAAGATGTCCTGCACGGAGTGGAGCTCGTCGAGATCGTCGTCGTCGATCGCGATGCCGAAAGCCGCCTCGACCCTCATCACGATGTCGACGAGGGAGAGTGAATCGACGCCGAGTTCGACGCCGAGCCGAGCGGTCGGCTGAATCCGGCCCTCCAGGTCCGGCACGACCGCGACGACGATGTCCGAGACCTGCTCCAGGGTGGTGGTCATGGTGCGGTTCCTCTCGTTCCAGTACGCTCGGCGAGCGCGGGGGGCCTGACGGAGCGATGGCTGGGTGACGGCGGTTCGGCGAGGTCCGGCCAGGTAATCGCCGCCGCGGCCCAGGTGAGGCCGGCGCCGAACGCGGTGAGCACGATCCGGTCGCCGGGCCGCAGACGGCCGGCCTCGGCGGCGTCGGCGAGCGCGAGCGGTATGGAAGCGGCCGAAGTGTTCGCCACCCGATCGACGTTGATGAGCGCTCGCTCGGGTGCGATGCCGACCGCTTCGGCGGTCGCGGCGAGAATGCGTTTGTTGGCCTGGTGGCCGACAAGCCAGTCGACGTCGCCGACCGCCCAGCCCATCTGGCGCATGACCGCCTGCGAGGCCTCGGTCATTCGGGCGACCGCGTTACGGTAGACGACCCGGCCCTGCATCCGCATGTACAGGTCGGCTCGGTCGGGTACGGTGCCAGCCACCTTCTGCCGCGCCCCGCCCGCAGCCACGAGCAGCAGGTCCGCGAGGTCGCCGTCGCTGGCCAGCACCTGGGCGGTGAAGGCACCGGGTTCGTCGCGCCGGCCGCCCCGGATCACCATCGCGCCGGCGCCGTCGCCGAAGATCGGCGCGGTCATCTTGTCGTCGGGGTCGGTGACGGTGCTCATCGCATCCGCCCCGATGATCAGCCCGGTGGTGTACGGCCCTGCCGCCAGCAGCCCGGCGCCCACGGTCAACGCGTAGAGAAAGCCGGAACAGGCGGCGTTCACGTCGAACGCGGCGATGCCAGCCAGACCCAGCCGGGCCGCCACGAACGGCGCGGTGGACGGGAGTGGGTGATCGGGTGTGCAGGTCGCGACGACGAGGAAGTCGACCCGGTCGAGCCCGGCCGACTCCATCGCCCGCCGCGCGGCGCCCACCGCGAGGTCCGACGTGGATGAGCCTGGCTCCAGGACGTACCGCTGCTCGATACCGGTCCGCTCGCGGATCCAGTCGGTGGTGACGTCGAGCCGTGCCGCGAGCTCGTCGTTCTTCACCACCCGCGCGGGCAGGCAGGCGCCGATACCGCTGACGACCGCTGTCGGGGTGTCCGGTCCAGACAAGCCACCCATGGACATCACTCCTCCTTCGGTGCCGGCGGCGGGGTTTGCCTCACGCACTTGACCATCGAACACCCGGCGTCGACGGCGCAGCGGCAGTTCGCCCGGCACTCGCGCCAGCAGATTTCCACCGTCGATCAGGACCGGCAGTCGGTTGGGACCGGCGCGGTGAGATGGCATGCCAGCACGAGGTTGAGCACCTCGAACCGGCAGCGGCCCGCCTCGTACCAGGGCCTGACCACGCCGTGCAACAGCAAGCTCCGCAACCGCCGGCCGGCGTCGGGCAGCGGCAGTCCGGTCAGCGTCACCACGTCGTCGAGCTCGAACTTCCCGCCAAACTCGCACAGCGCGCCGAGCATTTCCCGGTCGTCGGCCGGCAGCCGGTCGAGGTGACGCGTCAGGTTGTCGCGATAGCCGCGACCGCCGTCTGGACCGGCGGCGTGGCCAAGCAGCTCTTCCGGGCCGCCGTCGAGACACCGGTACAGCACCTCCAGCTCGTACACCACAAGCCAGGACGCGGCGGCCCGCAGTGCGACCGGCAGTCCGTCGACCTGGCGGCAGATCTCCGCCACGGCCGGCACGTCGGCATCGCTCAGCGCGTACTGCGGCCGAACCTGGAGCACCCGATCCATGAACAGACGCACGGCCGGTACCTTCGCCAGCGTCCCGGCGTCGCGGATGTCGCTCAGATGCGGCAACTCCAGCGGGCCGAGCAGGAAAAGCCGTTCCGGCGGCACCCCCCACGCCCGGTCGGAGGTGACGATCATGCGCAGCTCGGGGCACCCCCGCAGGAGCAGCCCCAGGCGCTCGGGCCGCGGGAGACAACCGTCGGCGCCGTCGATCACAAGCAGCGCGGGCGTCTCGTTCACCAGATCGACGAACGCGGCGACGCCACCACCCTGCCCAGCGAACAGATCCTCGACCGCGGCCCGCACCACCTCGGCGAGCGGCTCGACCATCTGCCGGCGGTGGTCGGCGACGGCATCCGCCATCGGGTGCCACAGCACGGGCATCGCGTCTGAGGCGTGCAACCGGGTGGCCGCCTCCAGTACCAGGCGAGTCTTGCCGACGCCGCTGAGGCCGACGACATTGACCAGCCGTTCGGCGCCGGAGGCGAGCTCGCTCTGCAGGGCCGCGAGTTCGGACTCGCGGGCGATGAGCGGGTCCGTCGCGATCGGCGGCGGAGGGATCTCGTCGCCCTCCCCCGGCAGCGGCCCGAAGACGAGCTGGCCCATGGACGCCGCGCGGGTAAGGTCGGCGCGGGCCCGCGGGCCCAGCCGCAACGCCTCGGCGATGAGCCGTACCGTGTCCTGGCGGGGCCGCCGCGCCTTGCCCTGCTCCAAGTCCCGAATCGCCCGAACGCTGATCGTGGACAAGTCGGCGAGCTGCCGCTGGGTCATCCCGATCCGGACCCGATGCTGCCGGATCAGCCGCCCGAACTTCGATATGTCGTTGATGGTGTCAATATCGACGATCATGGTGCGCATCTCCTTGGTCGTGGTGTCGACCGGGGATGCGGCCGAGAGCCGCTTCGGCTACCACGTCGGCCGGTCCCGATCACCTCCGATCTTCCGGAGCGCGTTATCAGCCCACCATCACGACACCAACCGACTGAGATAGCCGGCGGTGATAGCCACGGGATAGCTGCGGCGATAGTCCCAGGTATGCCGTCGTTCCTAACGTCGTCACCAACACCGAACGGGAACCGACGAAGGGACAACCAAGATGCGCGCTGTCGACATCCTCAAGATGACCATCGCCACCGGCGCGGTCGCCGCAGCCCTGACGATCAGCGCCGGCGCTGCGCACGCCGACACCACGGGATCCGCCGTCGACGCCCCCGCCGCGGCCACCACCGTCTCACCGACACCGACCCCCACTGCGACGCCCGGCGACGATTCGCAGAACCACCCCTGGGACTGAACCAGGCAGGTCAGGCCAGGCCGGGCCAGGTCAGGCCAGGTCAGGTCAGGGAACCGGTTTGGCCGCGGCGGTGACCGCCGCCAGCAGTTGCTCCGCCTCGTTCATCTCGCGATGCATGTTCCGGTCCTGGAACGTCGCGATCGCCTGTTCCAGCAGCCCAGCCGCCATCGCCGGCTCGCCGGCCCGGGCCATCAGCCGCGCGAGATCCAGCCGCACCACTGCGGCACCGCCGTGGTCCATGACCTGTTCGCGGATGGCCAGCGCGTTCACGAACAGCTCCTTTGCCTCCTGCACGCGCCCCATCTCGGCATTGACCTCGCCGAGGTTACGCAGAAGGTGGCCCTCCCCGATGGCGTCGCCGCTGTCGCGGACCATCCGGAGCACCTTGTCCAGGATTCGCTCCGCCGCTGCGGACTCCCCCCGTTGGGCCAGAACCTGACCGACCCGACGCAGCGCCTGCGCCTCACCGCCGACATACCCGGTGCAACGGTAGATCTGCAGCGCCTCCTCCAGCTCGGCGTGGGCGATCACGCTGTCCCCGCGCCGCATCCTGATATGCGCCCGCTGGGTCAACACGCTCGCCCGGCCGACCGGGTCATCGACAGCGTCGAAGCCGGTGATCGCCAACCCGTACAACCGCAGTGCCTCGTCGTCAGCGCCATGTTGGCGCTCCAACAACGCCAGGTCACGCCAGCACAGCGCCAGCCCGTGCCGGTCATCCAGCTGTTCGAACAACGACAGTGCGGCCTCCAACGACTCCCGGGCCTCCACGGGCTGACGACGGCTGCTGTGCAGCGTGCCGAGCGAGCCGAGCAGTACGGCCGTGCCACGTGTGTTGCCGCAGCGGCGGACCGCCCCGAGCGCGTGCCGGTGGGTCTTCTCCCACTGATCCAGATATCCGCGCGATTCGAACAGCGTCACCAGCGTCGCGGCCAGATCCCAGGCCAGCTCGTCGAGGTCCGCCGTGGCGGCCTGCTCGACGGCCGCGCAGAGGTTGGCCTGCTCACCGTCGAGCCATTGCAACGGGTCTGCCCGCACCTGCTCGGCGTACATACTCGGTGGCAGCCACCGCCTCGCGTTGCCGTGCAGGATCGTATAGTCGCCACCGTAGATATGACGATGGGCCTGCTCGGCGAGCGCGAGCCAGCCCCCGGTCATCCGCTCCAGCGCCGCCCGCCGCACCTGCACGCTGTCGTGCGCGACGAGCTGTTCCCTGGCGAAGGCCCGGAGGATCTCGTGAAAGCGGTACCGGAACTCGCCGGTCGTCTCGACCGCGACCACGTCGAGCATCTGGACGTCGACAAGCGGCTCCAGCAGGTCTGACGGGAACGCGCGGTGGTCGTCGAGGAGCGCGCCGGCGAGCCATCCCGGCAGCGACGGACCTTCGGCGAGGCTCAGCAGGCGCAGCAACTGCCGGCCGGTGCGGCCCAGACCGTCATGGCTGAGTGAGATGCTGGCCCGCATCGTCATCTCGCCATGGGTCAGCTCGTCCAGCCGGTGCCGTTCGTTCGCCAGCCGGTGCACCATGGACGCCAGCGACCAGTGCGGACGGGCGGCCAGCCGGGCCGCGATGATCCTTATCGCCAAAGGCAGTCCACCCACCGTGCCGATGAGCGCCGTGGCGGATTGTGGTTCCCGAGCCACCCGTCCTTTACCGATTACTCTTCCGAGTAGTTCGAGGGCCTCGTCGGTGTCGAGAATGTCCAGCTCCAGCCGGTGTGCACCGGGCAGCGCGGTGAGCCGCGCACGACTGGTGACCAGCACCGCGCAGTTTCCGCTGCCCGGCAGCAGCGGCCCGATCTGGCTCTCCGACGCCGCGTCGTCGAGCACGACGAGGGCCCGCCGGTGGGCCAGCAGATTGCGGTACATCTCGGCACGCTCGTCGACGTCGTCCGGAATCAGCGGCCCAGGGATGCCCAGTGCCCGGAGAAACCGGCCGAGCACCTCCATCGCCTCGACCGGTGCTGCGCGGGTGCCCCGCAGGTCACAATAGAGCTGCCCGCCGGGAAACTGATCGTGGCCCAGCCGGTGGGCGATGTGCTGTGCGAGCGTGCTCTTGCCGACGCCGGGCATCCCGACGATCACCACGACCCCGACCGGACGGTGCGCCATCTCGGAACCGGTGAGCACCGCCTCCGCGGCGGCGACCAGGTCGTGGCGTCCCACGAAGTCGGCGGTGTCGGCCGGGAGTTGGCGTGGTATCTCCACCCGGTGCCCGGCGGTGGTCGGTACGCGGGCCGGCTGGTCCGCGTTGGAATCGGCCGCCGCCGGGGCGGTGCTGACGGAGACGTGGACCGGGGTCGCGTCGGAGCCCGGCAGCAGCGCGGCGTCGCCAGAGTGAATCGCCATCTCCAGCCGCCGCAGGTCCTCCCCCGGCTCCAGGCCGAGCTCCCGCATGAGCAGTTCGCGGCCGCTACGGTAGCTCTCGAGTGCCTCGGCCTGCCGGCCGGACCGGTACAGTGCGAGCATCAGCTGGCCCCGCAGCCGCTCCCGCAGGGGGTACTCATGGACCAGCCGCCCGATTTCTCCCACCAGCTGGTGATGGTGGCCGAGCTCGACCTCCAGCTCGAGGTAGGTCTCGACGGCGGCAAGCCGTTCCTCGTCGATACGCAGTGCCTTGGTCCGAAGTGCCTCGCTGGGTATGCCACTCAGGCAAGGGCCGCGCCAGAGCGCGACCGCGGCGCGTAGCAGCTCGGCTGCCTCGGCCCGGCGGCCCTCCTTGAGCAGCGCTCGCGCCCGGGTCACCTGGCGGTTGAACACTCGCAGGTCGATGACGTCTTCGGATACGCGCATCAAGTACCCGGGTGGCTTCGTGGCGATCGGGGCGTTGACGCCCGCGTCGGCGAAACTCTTGCGCAGCCGGGAGACGCAGATCTGTACCTGGGTGCGGGCGGTGTCTGGTGGATCCTCGTCCCAGATGAAGTCCACGAGGTGGTTGCTGCTCACCACTCGGTTCGCCTCCAACAGGAGGGCGGCGAGGATGGTCTCCTGCCGGCCAGGCGGCACGCGGACCGGACCGGCCGGTCCGTTGACCTCGATAGGACCAAGGACTCTGAACACGATCGGTGCCGGACCGATCAGTTGACCGTCTGCCGACACCAGGTGAGTACTCTCCAAGGCCGACACCTTCAGAGATCGAAAAGTTTCATCTACGCTGACCGAATGGGCGCACGCTGTCCATCGCGCAAAAGGTGGGCGTTTAGGGCCACGTGAGGGGTTGTGCCAGGGCGCTGGCACAACTAGTGCGATCACAGCCACTCGTTGATCGTTGCGCCCTGCACCGTTGCCTCGTAGCGGACGGCGAGTTTGTCGTAGCGGATCGCGACGGCACGGTTGCGCTTGAGCCGGTTGATGCCGCACTCGATCGCGTGGCGTTGCTTGTAGATCTCGGGGTCGAAGGCCGGCGGCCGGCCGCCCTTCGACCCCGGCCTGCGCCGATTGGCTCCCTGTCCGGAATCTTCGGGGCACCTCAGAGCTCACGGTATCGCCGGCGACGGATGTTGCCGGAGCAGGTCCTCGACGTCACGGCGGCCGAAGCCGTGCTGCTGTGCGCCGACCTGGCAACAGGCCAGCGCCCCCGCAGCAGTGGCGAACCGCAGGGCCGCCGGCAGGTCGTCTCCCCGAGCGAGCGCAGCGCCCAGCGCCCCGACGAAGGTGTCTCCCGCGCCTGTGCTGTCCACCACGGTGACCGGGAACGGCTCCACCTCCAGGTATCGGCCATCGCTGTGGGCGACGCAGCCGTCGCCGCCGAGCGTGACGATCACATGCGGGACGCCGCATCCTGCCGCAGCGTCGACAGCGGCGCGGGCGGACGCGCGATCGGTCACCGGTATACCGGTGAGCGCGGCGGCCTCCTCGCGGTTGAGCACCAGGTACGTGCAGCAGGCGAGCAGCCCGTCGGGTAGCGGCTGGTACGGCGCGGCGTTCAGGATCAGCGGCACTCGGTGTGCTCGGCACAGTTCGGCGAAGCGCGCCACCGTGGGCAGCGGTGTCTCCAACTGTGCGACACCGATCCCCGCCTGCGCGATCACGCCCTGGTGAGCGTCCAGATCGGTTGGGGTGAGCTGGGCGTTGGCGCCGGGCGAGACCACGATGGCGTTCTCGCCATGGGCGTCGACGGCCACGAACGCCACCCCCGAGGGTTCGCCGGACAGTGCCCGCAGGTGATCGACGCGTACCGCCGCGCTGTGGAGTCCGGCACGCATCCGGTCACCGAAGTCGTCGTCGCCGGTGCGCCCGATGAATACCACGTCCCCGCCGAGTCGGGCGGCGGCGACTGCCTGGTTGGCGCCTTTCCCGCCGGGCAGATACTGGGCGGCGCCGGCCAGCACCGTCTCGCCGGGCCGCGGGATGTGCGGTGTGGTGACGACGATATCCATGTTGATGCTGCCCAGGACCACCATGGTGGCCGGTTCGGGGCTCACGCGGCCGCCGCCCGTTGCGTGCTGGTCGGGTCGATTCGACGGCCCGCCGGGTCGAAGACGTGCACGTCGGCCTGGCCGACGGTGAGCTGGACCGGCTGGTCGACCGTGAATCCGGCACGGCCGGGCAGGTCGACCTTCATCCGGGTGTCGCCGCACCGTACGGTGACCAGGGTGCGGTCGCCCAAGGGCTCCACCATGTACACGGTCGCGTCGAGACGCAGGTCAGCTGGTCCGGCGGCCACAGCGGCCGGTTCGAAGCGGACCCGGTGCGGCCGGAACCCGACGGTCACGTCCACGCCGGGGGGCACCGCGTCGAGCAGCGTCGGTGGAAGGACGAACCGTCCCCCATCGTCGAGGGTCAACGTGTCGCCACCGTCCACACGCCGGGCGCAGACCAGGTTCATTGGCGGCTCGCCGATGAAGCCGGCGACGAAGGTCGTGGCCGGGGCGTCGTAGATCGCGGTCGGGGTGTCGAGCTGTTCGATCCGGCCGTCGTCCATCACCAGAATGCGGTCGGCCATGGTCAGCGCGTCCAGCTGATCGTGCGTGACGACGATCATCGTCGACCCGACGTCAAGGTGGATGCGCTTGATCTCGGCGCGCAGGTCGTTGCGCAGGTCGGCGTCCACGTGCGACATGGGCTCGTCGAGCAGGAATACCGAGGGGTCGCGGACCAGGGCCCGGGCCAGGCCGACGCGCTGCCGCATGCCGCCGGAGAGACCGGCCGGTCGCGCCCGCAGCACGTCGGTGATCTGCAACTGCTCGGCTACGGCGGTCACCTTGCGGCGTACGCCGCTGTCAGCGAGGCCGCGCAGCCGCAGCGGGTAGGCGATGTTGTCGAACACCGTCCAGTGCTCGTAGAGGCCGTAGTTCTCGAAGGCCATCGCGACGTTGCGCCGGGCCGGTGGCACGGTGGTGACCGGTCGGCCGTCGAAGCTGATCGTGCCGGAGCTGACCGTCTCCAGGCCGGCGATCATGCGCAGGGTTGACGTCTTGCCGCAGCCGGACGGCCCGAGGATGACCAGCAGTTCCCCGTCGGCGATGTCGAAGCTGATGCCCTTGACCGCCTCGGTGCGGCCGTACTTCTTGGTGACGTCGAGCAGGTTCACCCCGGCCATGTCACACCACCTCCCGGTCCCGGAGCGCCCGTCCCGTGGCGGCCTCGAAGACGTGCAGACGGGCCGCTGGCAGGCGGACCCAGGCCAGGCTGCCGGGTCGAGCGGCGAACCCGGCCGGCACGGTCGCCCGTACCGTGGCTCCGGCGACATCGACGTGGACGACGTCCTGATAGCCCAGGGTCTGCGACAGCAGCACCCGACAGGCGACCGCGCCGACGACCGGCTGGGTCGACAGTTCGACGTCGCCGGGCCGGATGCCGACGGTGACCTGGCAGGAAGGGCCCTGACCGGCGTCGAACCGCTGGCCGAGCACGGTGACGCCGGTGGCGTCACGGCGTCCCTGGAGCAGGTTGATGCGTGGATCGCCGAGGGTGCGGGCCACGGTCACGTTGGCGGGTCGTTCGTAGACGTCCGCCGCCGGGCCGACCTGCCAGGTCCGCCCGGCGTCGAGCACCACCACGAGGTCCGCCAACGCCAGGGCGTCGCTCTGGTCCGGCGTCGCGTACAGCGTGGTGACGCCCAGGTCCCGCTGGATCCGTTTGAGTTCCGTACGCATCTCGTGTCGGAGCTTGGCGTCCAGGTGTGTGATCGGTTCGTCGAGCAGCAGCAGTCGCGGACGCCGGACGAGTGCACGGCCGAGTGAGACCCGTTGCCGCTGGCCGCCGCTGAGCTGTGCGGGCAGCCGGTCCAGCAGCTGCGGGATACGGAGCGTGTCGGCGACCTCCGCCACCCGGGCGGCGATCTGCGACCGGGACAGCTTCCCCCGGCGGGCCGGAGCGCGCAGCGGGAACTCCAGATTGCGCCGGACGCTGAGGTGCGGATAGAGGGCGTAGTTCTCGAACACCATCGCGATGTCCCGCCGCTCCGGCACGACGCCGGCCAGCGAATCCCCGTTCAGGGTGATCTCGCCCGTGTCGGGCGACACCAGCCCGGCGATCATGTTGAGCAGAGTGGTCTTGCCGGCCCCGGACGGGCCGACCACGACTCCGAACTCGCCGCCGCCGAGGGCGAAGCTCAGGTCGGCGATAGCGGGACGCTGGCCGCCGAAGGTCTTGCTCACCCCCGTCACCATGAGTGTTTCCATCAGCGCATCCCTCCGATGAGGACCTGACGTGCCATGAAGCGGTCCAGCACCACGGTCACGATGGCCGGGGGAACCAGGGCGACGAGCCCGACCGCGGAGATCAGCCACCACAACGGCTGCGACTGCGCGTTGAGGGAGGTGATGTACAGCGGAAGCGTCTGGGCATCGTTGAACGTCAGCATGAGTGAGAACAGGAAGTCGTTCCAGGCGAAGAAGAACGACAGCAGGAACGCGGCAGCCAGACCTGGCGCCGCCAGGGGAAAGACGATCCGTAACAGCCGCTGCCACTGCGGGTACCCGTCGAGCGCGGCGGCGTGCTCCACCTCCACCGGGATCGCCTCGAAGAACGTACGCAGCAGGTAGACCGCCAGCGGCAGGTTCATCGCCGTGTAGGCGAGGATCATGCCGAACGCGGTGTCCAGCAGCCGCAGGTTGACGAAGACGACGTACAACGCGAGGACGGAGACGATGGGCGGCATGATGCGCTGCGACACGATCAGGAACGACAGGTCGTCGTTGCGGTACGGCCCGTACTTGTAGCGGTAGCGGGCCAGTCCGTACGCGGCGAAGCCACCGAGGATGACCGCCAGCAACGAACTCACCCCGGAGAAGACGACGCTGTTGGCGAACTTGCCGAGGAAGTCGCCGCCACCGTCACCGAACAGCGTCTGCCAGGCCTGCAACGTCGGCTCGAAGTCCACGAACGGGATGAACCTTGGCCCGTCGTAGATGTCGACCTGCTGCTTGAACGCGGTGATCAGCGTCCAGTAGACGGGGAAGAGCGCGAACAGCACCCAGACGAACAGGACCGTACGGCGACCCCAACCAGCGGTGCGCATGTCACCTCACCTCCGTGGTGACCAAGGAGTCGACGGTGTCGGTCAGGTCGACGTCGTCGCGTTCCACCTGCTGGGCGGCGACGTCGGTGCGACTGCGCCGCCGCCCGGCCCAGACCAGCAGGCGCAGCAGCACCAGCGTGGCGATCAGCACCACGATCAGCAGCATGGTCGTCATGGCTGCGGCGGTGCCAAGGTCACCGCTGCGCAGCCCGGTGAAGTACGCGCTCAAGGTGACCGTCGATGTCTTGACGCCCGGTCCCCCACCGGTCATCAGGTAGACCACGTCGAACAGCTTGAACGCCTCGATGCTGCGCAGCAGGATCGCCGTCATCGACGCCGGCAGCAGCATCGGCAGAAGGTGGTCGAAGAGCAGCCGCCGGCCGGACGCGCCATCGACCATGGCCGCCTCCAGCGGCGCGGTCGGCAGCGAGCGCAGGGCGGCGAAGAGGATCAGGAACATGAACGGGGTCCACTGCCACACGTCGGCGACGACGATGGCGGTCACTGCCGGCAGCCGCTCGCTGAACCATGGCACCTGCGGCAGCCCGACCAGGTCGAACAGCCAGCTGATCGGCCCATAACTGGGGTCGAACATGGTCTTCCAGACGAATCCGACGACGACCGGGGTGAACATCATCGGCACCAGAAGCAGCAGGCGAAGCGCGCTCTGTCCGCGGGTGCTGCGGTAGACCAGCAGCGCCAGGGTGAGACCGAGCACGTACTGAAGCAGGACAGTGACCACGGCGAAGATGACCGTGTTCAGGAAGCTCTGCCGGAACGTGTCGCTGGCGAGAATGGTCGCGTAGTTGCCGAAGCCGATGAAGCGGTGCTCACCCGTGATCGACCAGTTGCTCAGGCTGACGTAGATGGTGAAACCGAGCGGGAAGAGCGCGAACGCGGCGAAGAAGGCCAGTGGCGGGGACAGCAGCAGGTGCTTGTGCCACTGTCCCCCGGCGGCCCGCGACTGCGGAGCCGCCATCACTGCCCCGTTTGCAGCGTGCGGTAGAGCTCCTGCTGGGAGTCCTTGCCGATCTGATCGGTGATCGTCTTCCACTCCTCGGCGCACTGTTGCAGCGCCTGCTCGGGCGTGCTCTGCCCGGACAGCGCCAGTTGCGCTGCGGTGTCCAGCGCCTCGAAGTACCGCCCGGCCTCGGGGATGCGCAGGTCGAACTGCACGTTCGGGTGGTTGAAGGAGTCGAGCTGCACATTGAGGTAGTCGGCGGCGTCGACGAACTGTTCGTCGCCGGTACTCCAGACCTCCGGCTGGAAGTGGTCGGTGCGGTACGGGCCACGGGCGGTGCCCGGCGTGGTGACCCCGGTCAACGCGTTCTCGGTGGTGTCGAGCCAGCTCGCCACGCTCCATGCCGCAGCGGGGTTCTTCGTGGTGCTGGTGACCGAGGCGTGCCAGCCGCTCCAGCCCATGTACGGCGCCCGGGACACCTCCGCCCGATCCTCCCAGCGCTTGTCGGCCGGGTTCCAGATCCGCTTCGAACCAGGCAGCGGGGCGTATCCGAGCTGGTCCTGGATAATCGACTGGCTCGGGTCCTGGGCGAGGACGCCGATGTCCGGCCAGTCGATCGCCAACGCGTAGTTCCCGGCGACGAAGTTGCCGCGCTGGTCGCCGCCACCGTAGGTCACCATCTGCGACGGGCCGGCGGCCTTGAGCGCGGTCCAGTCCTTCAGCGCCTGTACCCAGCCCTCGTTGCCGATCTCGGGCTCCATCGTCGCCGGGTCGAAGAACAACCGGCCCGGGTGGTCGGGATGGGCCGCGTACGCGGCGGCGTGGGCGGTGAAGACGTACGGGCCGACGTCCTTGGGCTTGAGCGCTTCGAGTACGCCGTAGCAGGGCCGGCCGTTGCCGGCCCAGTCCCAGTCGGTGAAGAACTCGGCGCATTCGAGATACTCGGCCCAGGTCTGCGGGACAGCGAGGTCACGGCCCTTCTCGACGCGGAATCGTTGCTGCGCCGTCGGGTTGTCGAAGGCGTCCTTGCGGTAGTACATCATGAACACGTCGCCGTCGAGCGGCACGGTGTACCGCTCGTCGCCGAAGTAGGTGAGCTGCTGCACCTTCGGCAGCACGTCGTTCCAGTTCTCGGTGTACCGGGAATGCAGGTCCTCCAGGGACCGAATGAAGTTCGCCTTGGCGAATCCGGAGACCCATCCACCAGCGTAGATCACCACGTCGTACGCGTCCGTGCGGGAGGAGAACGCCTGGAACAGTTTCGAGTAGAGGTCGCCGAAGGGGATCTCTACGATCTCGATCCGCCCTCCGGTCTGGGCCTCCCACTGATCCTTGAAGATCCGAACGCCGGTCGACATGAAGCTGCCCACCGCCACTCGGACGGTCACGCCCTCGAACGCGCCCGGACCGGTCGGTACGTCGATCGGACCGCTGTCGGCGGGACCGCCGTCACCGCAGGCGGTGAGGAGGCTGGGGACTGCCAGGCCGCCGCTGAGCACAGCGGCGGTGCTGAGGAAGCGGCGGCGGGACAGGCCCGCCCCGCTGCTGATTTGTCGCGACATCGCGATTCCTTAGAATGAACGTGCACTTCTCGCTTGCCAGAGCAGGGTGTGGCGCTCGGCCGGAACGCTTGCGGGGAAGCCGCCAAGCAAGCCCGTTCGCATTCCGGCCGGGCCGTCTAACCGTACGGGGAGTGACTAATTCCGTACGCGTGGTGCCGTCTCGTGATCAGAAGCCGCCGTTGATGATCCGATCCGCGAAGAGCTCGGTGAACCGGTCGGCGTCCACGTCGACCGCGACGGACATGTTGGGCGCCTTCTTCTTGGGGATCGTCCGCAGGATGTCGTTGCGGATCAGCATGTCGCGCAGGATGACCGTCGGCGCGTACTCCGCTGCGACGTGCAGCTTGGCGACCGTGACCAGGCTCGGGTCGTACGCCACCGCGATGGTCAGCGGGTCGTGCAGCCAGATGCCGGTGTGCTCGGTGGGGATGCCGACGCTGAGGTAGATCAACCGCTCCTGCTCGGGCCACGGTTCGAGGATGCGGTGGACCATCTGGCCCGACTTGCTGCTCGCCGTGCGCATCGAGTCGATCTGGGCCTGGGTCATCGGCACCCGGAGGGTGACGTCGATCGGCACCAGCGTGATGTTCGCACCGGACTCGAAGACGATCTTCGCCGCGACCGGGTCGTTGTTGAGGTTGTACTCCTCGACCGGCGACCGCGTCACGCCCTTCTCGTCGACGATCGGGACGATGACGCCGCCCATGATGATCAGGTGCTTGAGGTTCCTGACGAACTCCGGATCCTGCCGGATCGCCGCCGCGACGTTGCTGACCGCGCCGAGCGTGCAGATGGTGATCTCACCCGGGTTCTCCCGGACCAGACGCACCATGAACTCGACCGCGCCCTCCTTCTCCGGTTCCTTGGTCGGCCGGCCGTCGTCGAAGATCCCCTCACCCTCGAAGCCGAACATCAGCGCCTCGGCCTCACCGAGCGGGTCGCCGACACCGGCGTGGACCGGCACCTCGGGCGCACCGACGAACTCCAGGATCTTGCAGGCGATCTCGGCGCGCAGCCGGGTGTCGCCGTAGACGGTGGTCACGCCCTCCAGCTGCACCTCCGGCGAGTTCACCGCGAGCAGGACGGCGAACGCGTCGTCGTAGTAGGTGCCGATGTCGGTGTCAATGATCATCCGTTCCATGTACTGCTCCTCCTTGTTGCGGCCGTCCGCCGGCCGAGCGGCCGGTAGGACGGGCGGTCGACTGCCGGACCTTGAGCGAGACCGGCAGGGTCAGGGTGCGCCGCCGCGACGGCGCGCGTTCCGGGTCGATGAACTGCAGGCCGGCGTGGGCCATCGCCACGACGTCCTGACGTACGGTGGTCAACTGCGGCGACGTGTAACGGGTCAGGGAGACATCGTCGAAACCGACGAGCGAGAAGTTGTCGGGGGCGTTGCGCCCGCGCTGGTGGGCCTCGAAGAGGGCACCGATCGCGATCAGGTCGTTGGCGGCGAAGATTGCCGTGTAGTCGACCCGCCGTTCCGTCAGGCGCCGGTAGGCGTTCGCACCGCCGACCTCGGAGAACGGACTCTCCACCACCAGCTGCTCGTCTTCGGCCAAGCCCGCCTCGCGGATCGCGTCGAGGTAGCCACGACGCCGTTCCCGGCTGACCGCGACGTCGGCCGGACCGGCGAGATGCGCGATACGCCGGTGCCCGAGCTCGATGAGGTGCCGGGTGGCAAGTCGCGCGCCGGCCCGGTTGTCGGACTGCACGAGGTAGCCGTTGCCACCGGGCAGAGCCCGGTCCAGCGCGATGAAGACGAGACCGGCCCGGGCATACTGCTCGACCTCGGCCCGGGGCAGGCCGAGACCGACGACGAAGACGTGCCGGACCTGCTTGGACAGCAGACCGTCGAGGTAACGGCGCTCGGTGCCGGCGTCACCAGCGGTGTCGCCGAGCAGGAGCATGTAGCCGTAGCGCTGTGCCTCGACCTGCAGAGCCCGCACCAGGCTGGGAAAGAACGGGTTGCTGATATCCGGCAGCAGCACCGCGACCGTGTCGCTGACCTGGGTCGCCAGGGAGCGCGCCACGGCGTTGGGCCGATAGCCCAGCTGCTGGGCAACCTTCAGCACCGCCTCGCGGGTCGTCGCGGACACTGCCCCCCGACCGGCCAGAACGCGGCTGACCGTGGACGACGAGACCCCGGCCTGCCGGGCGACGTCGTAGATGGTCAACCGAGGCGGCTCCACCGAAGCCGATTTGGACACGCTCTGACCTGCCCTTCTTCGTGCAACCGGTTGCAGCAACCGGTTGCCTCATGTTTCCGCCACGTTTCCCGTCACGTCAAGGGGGGCAAGCGGATCATTTTGAGAACGCTCCGGTAATGCATCGACCCCGTTCAACGGCCGCACGCAGCGAGCCAGCACGAACTAGGACAAAATCGCCCATCGGCCATGCTCACCTCCGGAGCGGAAGCCCCCCGCCTACCGGAGGCGGCCGGTGGGTCAGGGCACCGCAGTATCGATCTGCTCGATGCGATGGCAGGCCGCGCGGTGGTCGGGGCCGACGGCCCGTAGGGTCGGCACAGCCCGGCAGACATCGGCGGTGTGAGCACAGCGAGGGCTGAACGCGCATCCGTCGGCGTGCGAGCCGTCGCTGGGCACCTCACCGCGAGGCATGTCGCCGGTGTGCCGGCCGGCGAGTGGATCGGCAGCGGTCGCCGAGGCCACGAGCATCTGGGTGTACGGGTGCCGGGGTCGGTTGAACACCTCCTCGGTCAGCCCGGACTCCACGATCCGACCGAGATACATCACGGCCATCCGGTGGCTGAGGTGCCGCGCGATGTCGATCTCGTGTGTGATGATCATGCAGGTGAGGTCGAACGACCGCTGTACGTCGAGGAGCAGGTTGATGATGCGAGCCTTCGTCGTAAGGTCGACGCTCGAGGTCGGCTCGTCGAGCAGGAGCACCGACGGCTCGACGGCCAGCGCCCGCGCTACCACCACCCGCTGCAGCTCACCGACGCTCATCCCGACCGGCAGGCGTGGCAGGTAGTCGGCCGACAGACCGACCTGTTCCAGCAGGGTCGCCGCCCGTCGTTCCTGCGCCGAGCGGTCGGCGCCGATGTGATGCACCCGCAGCGGCTGGGTCAGCGCGTGCCGGATCGTACGGCTGCGGTTGAGCGA
The DNA here is from genome assembly GCF_049179075.1 of Solwaraspora sp. WMMB335. Lineage (NCBI taxonomy): Bacteria > Bacillati > Actinomycetota > Actinomycetes > Micromonosporales > Micromonosporaceae > Solwaraspora > Solwaraspora sp. WMMB335. Next base: position 7,941,299 of record NZ_JBMHMF010000001.1, on the reverse strand, counting down.
CGACAGCGGGTTCTGCGGTACGAGCTGCACCGCCCGCCGGTGTCGGCGCAGTGCCCGCCGGTCGCTGATGTCGGCATCGCCCACGAAGATGCGGCCAGCGGTGGCCTGGTAGATGCCGGCGATCGTACGTACCAGCGTCGACTTGCCGCAGCCGCTTTCCCCGACCAGCGCCAGCGTCTGGCCGGGTTCGATGGTCAGCGAGACGTCGTCGACCGCGTGCACGCTGGGCGTATGCATCGTCCGCCAGGACCGTCGGCCGTGGAAGGTCTTGGACAGCTCTTCGACGCGCAGTCGCTGGCTCATCGGTCCTCCGGAAGGTCACCGGGCGGCCAGCCGCCGTCCGGATAGCGGTGGCAGGCCACCCGGCCGCCGGCGGCCGGCAGCAGGTGCGGCACGGCCTCGTGGCAGACGCCGACGGCGATCGGGCAACGCGGGGCGAACGAGCAGCCGCGCCGGTCCTCCGGCAGGCTGGACACACTTCCGGCGAGCACCGGCATCGGCTCGCGGGGGGTGTGCCGGCTGGGGATCGCGTCGAGCAGCGCCCGGGTGTAGGGGTGCCGCGGCTGGTCGAAGATCGACCGTACGTCCCCTTCCTCGACCATGTCGCCGGCGTACATCACGTACACCCGGTCGCACAGCTGCGCCACCGACCGCAGGTCGTGGCTCACGAAGACGATGGCCAGGCCCAGCTCGTCGCGCAGGTCGCGCAGCAGCCGCAGGATCTGGGCGGCCACGGTCGGATCCAGTGTGGTCGTCGGCTCGTCGGCGAACAGCAGCTGTGGTCGTGCGCCGACCGCCGCGACCGCGACGAGCAGTCGCTGCAGTTGGCCGCCGGAGAACTGGTGCGGATAGTTGTCCAGGCGTCCGGCGACGCCGTCGAGGCCGACCCGGCGCAACATGTCGGCGATCACCGCGTCGATGTCGGTCGCCCCGTCCGCCCGATGCTGGCGCAACAGCCGGCGAATCTGCCGGCGGACCCGGGTCACCGGGCTGAACGAGGTCATCGGCCGCTGCGGCACCAGGCCGATCTGCCGGCCACGCACCGTACGCAGGACCGCATCCCCGGCCGTCCGCAGGTCCGTTCCGTTGAACAGCAGACGGCCCGAGAGCACCTGCGCGTTCGGCGGGAGCAGGCCGAGTACGGACATCAACGCGGTGCTCTTGCCGCTGCCCGACTCGCCGACGATGCCGACCACCTCGCCGGGGTGCACGACGAAGGACACGCCCCGCACGGCCGTCCGCGTGCGGCCCTGCCGGCGATATGTCGTTCGCAGGGAGTCGACCTTAAGCAGCGGTTCCATGCGGGTCTCCACCTTCCTGGCTCAGTCGCGCAGCTGCGGGGACAGTCGGTCGGTCAACGCGTCGCCGACGAGGTTGAGTCCGACGATCACGATCATCAGCACCAGCCCTGGCAGCACCGAGTACCACCAGGCCCCGGAGAGCACGTAGTTGCGGGCGTCGTGCAGGAGGTTGCCGAGCGTGGGATCCGGAGCCTGGACACCCAGGCCGAGAAAGCTCAGCGCCGCTTCAGCGAAGATCGCCACCGCCATCCAGAGGAAGGCCTGCACGAGTACGGGCGGCAGCACGTTGATGGAGATCTCCCCGAAGATGATCCGGAACCGGGAGACCCCGATGACCCGCAGCGAGTCGGCGTACTCCTCCTCCCGTTCGACCATCGTCGCCGCCCGGGCCACCCGGGCGAACTTCGGCAGTGTGGTGATCGCGATGACGGTGACGACCTGCACCTCGATCGGCGCGGGCAGGCCGAGAATCGTGCCGCCGCTGGCCCGGCTGAGGCCGAGGAAGACGACGCCGAGGATGAACAGCGGCAGCGCCATGATGACGTCGAGGCACCGCATGATCAGCTCGTCGATCCAGGTACGGGCGAAGTAGCCGGCGACCATCCCGAGCGGCAGGGCGACGGCCAGCCCCAGGATGACGCTGGCCAGTGCCACCACGAGCGACAGTCGTGCGCCGGCGGCTGTGCGGGCGAAGATGTCCCGACCCAGCTGGTCGGTGCCGAACAGATGCTCCGGGCTGGGCGGGACGAGGATGTCGTCGCCCTGGGCAAGCGGGTCGCCGCCGACGAACGGGCCGGTGACGACCACCGCCAGGTAGGCGACGATCAGCAGCAGTCCGATCCGCGACGGCCAGGTCGCGACCACCGCCCGGCCGAGGGAGCGCAGACCGGCGAACCGCCGCCGCGGCGCGGCGGCAGTGACCGTGTCGGCCGGCGGCGGCGCGGTCGCCGCAACAGGCGGCGTCGACGTCGATTGCATGACCGCGTTCCTTCCTAGAGGTCCCGGACCGAGACCCGCTGGCGGTAGAGTTCACGGACTCTGGGATTGATCACCGCGTACAGCAGGTCGACCACGAGGTTCAGCACCACGCAGAACAGCGCGATGAACAGGGTGCAGCCGATCGCGACCGGGTAGTCCTGCTTCTCGAACGAGTCGATCATCAGCTGGCCTATCCCGGGAATGGTGAACACCACCTCGACGATCACCGTGCCGCCGATCAGGTAGGCCAGGGCCAGTCCGATGACCGTCGCCGTCGGGATGATCGCGTTCGGCAGTGCCACCCGCCCGTTGACCGCCCGCGACGACAGCGACATCGCCCGGGCGAACATGACGTAGTCGCGGCCGAGCGCGTCCAGCATGGACACCCGCAGGGTCCGTGCGATCATCGCCACGTACGGCAGGGCGAGGACGAGCACCGGCAGGATCATGTGTCGGACGTTGCCGATCGGGTCCTCGGTCAGCGGCACCCAGCCGCCGGTTGGCAGGATCCCCGGCAGGTAGAGCCCGAACAGGAACAACAGCAGCAGCGCGAGCCAGAAGCCGGGGACGGAGAAGCTGATGAGCGTGCCGGCCCGGATCGCCGTGTCGACCTTCGACCCGTACCGTGCGCCGGCGAGCCGGCCGAGTGCCACGCCCAGCGGGGTCGCCACGATCAGTGCCACGATCGCCAGTTCGACGGTGGCCGGGGCCCGTTCCAGCACCTCTGTCAGCACGTCGCGGCCGGTGAAGATGGACTGGCCCAGGTCGCCCGTGACCGCGTTGGACAGGTACGCCCAGTAGCGTTCGAGCAACGACCCGTCGAGTCCCATCAGCGTACGGATGGCAGCGACGTCCTCCTCGGTGGCGTTCGCCCCGGCGTAGATCCGGGCAGGGTCGCCGGGGGCGAAGTCCACCAGTACGAACACAAGGGTGGCCACCGTCAGGAGGACGACGAACGAACCGATCACCCGTCGAACCACGTATCCTGCCATCGATCCCTACTCCTGTTCCGATGGATCGCGCCGGCCGTACACCGCCTGTGCACGGGCCACGGTGATGTAGCCGTCACGAAGGTCGGCCGTGACGGCGGCCGGACGACGGTGCCGGGGATCGCCCCAGCCGCCTCCGCCGGGCGAGCGCAGTGTCACGCCGTCGCCGGGGCCCAGTCGCACGTGCCGGACCTTCGCGCCGTCGAGGTGCCGTCGTCGTCCGGCCACGTCCAGGTGCACGGTCAACGCCCGGGCCGAGGTGCCACCGTGCACGCCGAACGGGGCGAACCGCGCCCGGTCCCCGATGAGGCTGATCGACACCGACGGGTCGAGCGACGTGATCTGGTAGGTGTTGCCCAATCCGCCGCGGTGCCGGCCGTCGCCGGCGGAGTCGGCCGTCAGCTCGATGCGCTCGAACCGGACCGGGAACCGTCGCTCCATCGTCTCCACGGGCGGGTACTTCGCGGTCCCGTGCGGCGGCGGCGCGTTGACGAGTCCGTCGTCGTCGGGGAGCGCGCCCATGCCCCCGGCCGCCGGCAGCGGGATCGCCACCGGTCGCCCGTCGCGACCGGTGGCGGCCAGCGACATGACCGCCGACGTGCCGAACCAGTCGGCGGGCACCCGCTCGGGCACGCACCTGCCGAGCGCGCCCAGCACGACGGTGATCACCCGCGACGCGCAGTCGAGGTAACCGCCGACCGGTGCGGGTCGGACGGCGTTGAGAAAGGAGTCGTCGTCGATGACGAACGTAATCGGCTCCAGCGCGCCTCCGTTGACCGGCAGGTCCGGGAACAGGTGCTTGATCGCGATGAACGCGGCGGCCGCCGTCGTGTCGCGGCTGAGGTTCATCGGACCACGGGCGGGGCCGGCCGAACCGGTGAAGTCGAAGGTCATCGCGTCGCCGGCGATCCGTAGGACGAGGCGCAGCAGCATCGGCCCGCCGTCGGCCCCGTCATCGTCGAGGTGATCCTCGAACGGGTACTCGCCGTCCGGCAGCTCGGCGATGATCTGCCGCATCCGCCGGGCCGCCCGCGCCCGCAGCTGCGCGATCGCGGCCCGCACGGTGCCGGCGCCGTATCGGGCCAGCAGTTCGTCCAAGCGGCGTCGGCCGACCCGGAGACCGTTGAGCATCGCCTCGAGGTCGGCCCGCTGCTGCTGTGGTGCCCGGATGTTGCCGAAGATCAGATCCGCCACGTCAGGGCACTCCCGGCCGGCCCGGTGCAGCAGCACGGGCGGGATCCGCAGCCCTTCCTCGTAGCACTCGGTCGCATCCGGCACCACCGAGCCGGGCAGGCTCCCGCCGATGTCGAGCCAGTGCCCGCTCGTGGCCAGCCAGCAGAACAGTTCGCCGTCGACGAGACAGGGCGCGAGCAGCTTGACGTCCGGCGCGTGGGTACCGCCGGCGTACGGGTCGTTGAAGATGTAGACGTCGCCGTCACGCAACCCGTCCAGCCGACCCCGCTCGCGCAGCAGCCCGACGGTACGGCCGACGGCGTAGCCCATACCCGCGACGAAGATCGGCATGCTCTGCGGCCCCTGGGCGATCGTCGCGCCGTCCGCCGCGTCGTAGAGACCGGACGCACGGTCGTCCATCTGCGAGATGACCGGCGAGAAGGCCGAGCGCACCAGTGTGGTGTCCATCTCGGTGGCGACCTGCTGCAGCGCCGCCCGCAGGACCGCGAGCGTGGTGGGATCCACGCCGACACCGGCGCGGTGATCCCCGCCGGCCGTCACGAACGCTCCCGGATCAGCAGATTGCGCTCAGCGTCGACATCGGCCACGTACCCGGCTTCGAGGTAGACCGTGGCGTCCGCACTGACCAGCAGCAGCGGCCCGAGCAGATGCTCGCCCGGCACGACCTCGTCGCGGTGCCGTGACGCGGTGTCGGACGCGGTGTCGGACGCGGTGTCGGACGCGGCGGCCGGGGCACCGGCGCGGGGGGTCGCCGACCGGGCGTCGGGCGCTGCGGCACCGGCGGCACCGGCACCGTGCCGGGCCACCAGGGTCGATCTCAGTGTGACGATCTCGACCAGACCGTCAGCCAACGTACGGCCGTACCGCAGTTGGTAGGCGTCCTGGAAGCGCTGCTCCACCCCGGCACGGCTGATCGGCCGTTCGAGCGGAACCCGCAGATGGTGGCTCTGCCCCCGGTAGCGCAGATCGCCCTCCACGACGATGTCGAGGTCACGGACCGCGATGCCGGTGTCGGCCAACCGTTTGCGCAGCGCTGACTCCTGGTCGTCGAGCATCCGGTGCAGCGCGGCCGCGGTGTCCGCGTCGTCCAGCTGCGCCGCCCCGGTCGGCCATGATCGGCTGCTCTCGTAACGCAGGTCGGCCAGGGCGCAACCGAGCGCGCTGACCAGTCCCGGATGGCGCGGGACGAGGGCCGTGCGCATGCCGGTCTCGCGCAGCAGCGGGCACACGTGCAGTCCACCGCCCCCGCCGAACGCGACGAGGGTGAACTCGCGCGGGTCGTGGCCGCGAGCGGTCAGCACCGACCGGATCGCGTTGGCCATCGTGGCGGTGGCCACGGCCAGGATGCCCGACGCGGCCTGCGGCACCGGGATACCCAGCGCCTCGGCGACCGGCTCGACGGCGGCCGCGGCGAGCTCGGCGGCGAGCCGGTGCTGTCGGCCGGTACCGAACCGGGCGTCCGGGTCGATACGGCCGAGCAGCAGGGCGGCGTCGGTGACCGTCGGCGCGGCACCGCCGAGGCCGTAGCAGGCCGGACCCGGATCGGCACCGGCCGACTCCGGCCCCACGGTCAGCACACCGAGTTCGTCGACACGCGCGATGCTGCCGCCGCCGGCACCGACCGCGACGACGTCCACGGTCGACATCACCAGCGGGAGCCGGAAGCCGAGGGCCGCGTCGTTGACGTAACGCGGCCGACCGCCGACGACGACCGACACGTCGGAGCTGGTCCCGCCGATGTCGCAGGTCACCAGGTTCGTCAGCCCGGCGCGCCCGGCGATCCCGGTCGCCGCGAGCACACCGGCCACCGGACCCGAGCGGGCCACCCCGATCGCCAGGTCACGGGTCTGCTCGATCGAGGCGACCCCACCGCCGGACTGCATCACGAGCACGTCACCCACGTGCCCCCCGGCGGCCAGCCGACCCGCGAGCCGCCCCAGATAGGCCCCGACCACCGGTTGCAGATAGCCGTTGGTGGCCGCGGTGGCGAACCGGACGAACTCCCCGGCCTCGGCGTAGACGTCGGCCGAGCCGGTCACGTAGCGCGGCTCGGGCCAGAACTCGCGCAGCACCGCCATCGCCTGCCGCTCGTGACGTGGATCGACGTCGGAGTGCAGAAAGCAGACCACGACCGCCTGGACGCCGGCCGACAGCAACTGCCGGCCGGCGTGGCGGACGTCGTCCAGGTCGAGTGCCTCGACCACGGTTCCGTCGTGGGCCAACCGCTCGCGGACTTCGATCCGGTCGCGCCGGGCCACGATGGGTCGGTGGGCACCGGCGAAGCCGTAGATGTCCGGCCGGTCCCGGCGGCCCATCTCGACCACGTCGCGGAAGCCGCGGGTGGTGACGATGCCACATCGGGCACCGGTGCGCGCGATGATCGCATTGGTCGCGACCGTCGTGCTGTGCACCAGGAGGGTCCGCACGTCCCGCTCGGCGCGGATCTGTTCCAGGGCGGCCGCGATGGCGCGCGACGGATCGTCCGGCGTGGACGGAACCTTGGCCACGCCGACGTGGCGGCCGGCCTCGACAAGGACGGCGTCGGTGAACGTGCCCCCGACGTCGACCCCGATGACGCGCGTCATCCTCGTCGTCCCTATGCCGCGATGGTGGCCTTCGACAGGTCGAAGGCGTTGAACCGGTAGGCAGCCGGGTCGAGACCGGTAACCTCCTTACGGTGACCGATCAGAAACAGTGGGTACACCGGCGGGATGTAGGCCGCCTTGGTCGCGAGCATGTCGCTCCACTGCGCGTAGAGCTTGACCCGCTCGGTAGCGTCGGTGGCGACTTCGGCCTGCTTGGCGATCGCGGTCGACTCCTCGTCGATGAACGACGTGGAGTTCGAGGCGCTGTCGGCCATGAGCGACCCGACGCTGCCGTCGATGCTGCGCCCCTGCCCGGTACCGGCCATCTCATAGGCGATCTTGAACCCCCACGGCCCGCCCTTCGTGGTCGACGAAAGCCAGTCGCCCTGTTGCAGGAACTGCAGCTCGGCGTTGAGGCCGATGGCGGCCCAGTCGGCCTTGAGCACGGCACCGACGTCGCGCAGCACGGTGTCGTCCTGCGCGACCCAGGTGAAGGCGATTTCCCGGCCGGCGTACCCGGCATCGGCCAGCAACGACCGGGCCCGGTCGAGGTCGGGCTCCTCGTCGTAGACCTTCGTGGTGAATTCCCAGCCCTCGTGGCCGGGTCCGATCGGGCCCTGACCGATTTCGGCCCGGCCGCCGAACACCACGTCACGCATGCGCCGGCGGTTGATGGCGAAGGCGAGTGCCTGCCGGACACGCTCGTCCTGCAGCGCGGGATGGGCGCAGTTGGGTCGCATGGTGATCAGTACCGGTGCCGCGGCCTCGGCCAGAACCAGGTTGGGGTCGGAGGCGATACGGCTGGCGTCGACGGTCGAGACGGCCGGATAGATGCTGGAGCTTCCCTGGGTCAGGTTGACCATGCGGGCACCGGGCTCCGGCACGATCCGGAAGGTGATCTCGGAGATGCTCGGCGCCCCATCGCGGTAGTCGGCGTTGGCCGCCAGTTTGATCTGCACGCCGGGCTGGTGGGAGTCGAGCCGGTAGGGGCCCGTACCCATCATCTCGTCGTCGCGGTCGAGAAAATCGCGGTGGATGATCGGGATCAGGGCGAGCTTCAGGGGCAGCAGGCCCCACGGGTTCTTGAACGTGAACCGGATGGTGGTGGCGTCGACCGCCTCGACGGTGTCCAACGGCCGCAGGTGGTAGATCCAGACCCGGCCCTGCTGGTTGCCCGCGTTGATGGTGGCCGCGACGTCGTCGGCGGTCAGCTCGTCGCCGTTGTGGAACTTGACGCCGGTGCGGATCTTCACTTCGGCGGTCAACTCGTCGATGATCGTCGGCTGCCCCTCCGCGAGGCGCGGGATCAGCTCGGTCGAGTTGGGGTCGATGTCGTAGAGCCGTTCCTGTACGTGCCGGTTGACCCATGAGATGTACTGGTTGTTGATGGTCAGACCGTTGAGCGTGGATGGCTCAAGTGCCATGTCCACCGTAGCCACGCCCGGCGTCGCGGAGGACTCACCGGTCCCGCCGGAACACCCGGCGAGCGCCAGTGCGCCCAGCGTCAGCCCGCCGGCACCTCCCCTGACCAGGCCACGGCGGGTGATCCGATAGTGGCCTGCTTCCCGTATGAGGCTGAACTCATCCATATGTCTGCCCTCGCATCCTGCTGAAACGCCGCGACCGCGGCTTCCGTCTGGCGTTCCACTGGCTAGAACAGGAGCGCCATGATGTTCTGGATTCTTGAGGGCCGACCATCGGGTGTCAAGGTCCGGCCCTGCACAAGGCCCGGTAGGCCAGAACACCACCATGAGAACGAGCCAGACGTTTCGTCCGGAATTGCGAGCGGGCCGAAACAGACCTGAAACCCGATCGTCGACGACCTGCGGCGGCGCGGTGTGGCGAGGACCACGTCACAGGATGTACGCCGGGCGTCCTCGCGCCCGACCAGTCGGCGCAAAGCCACGTTCACCTCGGCGGACACGCCGTAATCACGGCCGTACTCCGAGCGCAACGATAGCCCGCGTCCGGCACAAGATCTTGGCTCCGGCCACCCGCGTTCGGTAGGTTGCAGAACACCACTCAGGATCGTTCTACTGCGCGGAACATGGGGGTCAGCGTGAACAACTCGCAGGACGGGCGTCTCTCCGCCTCCTCGCGGTACGCGCCGACGGCTGAACCGATCGCACCGACGGTGGCAGAATTCGCCCACGGCCTGGCCTTCGCCGATCTGCCGGTCGACGTCGTCGAAAACCTGCGCACCCGCCTGCTCGACACGCTCGGGGTCAGCATCGCCGCGCTCGACCTCGACACCAGCCGCGCCGCGCTGACCTACGTCTGCGGCAGCGGTCCGGCCCAGGCACACGCCATCGGGTTGTCCGATCCGGTGCCGGCCGCCGGTGCCGCGTTCGCCAATGGCGTGCTGGCGCACTCGCTCGACTACGACGACACCCATCTGCCGTCGGTACTGCACCCCAGTGCCACCCTCGTACCGACTGTCCTGGCCGCCGCGGAGCGCTTCGGGGCCGACGACGCGAAGGCCATGGCCGCGTTGGCCGCCGGCATCGAGATCTGCATCCGGCTGGGCATGGCCGGCTACGACCCGGACAGCGGCGACTCGGTGTTTTTCCGACACGGACAGCACGCCACGTCCATCTGCGGGACGGTCGGCGGTGCCGTCGCCGCGGCGGTGCTGGCCGGCCTCGATCCGCCGGGAATCGCCTCCGCTGTCGGTCTGGCGGCCTCGATGGCCTCCGGCGTCATCGAGGCCAACCGCTCCGGCGGCACGGTGAAGCGCATCCACTGCGGCTGGGCGGCGCAGTCCGCCATCCGGGCCGCCGAGTTGAGCCGGGCCGGGTTCACCGGTCCGCCAACGGTGATCGAGGGTCGTTTCGGCCTGCTCCAGGCGTTCCTCCGCGACGACTCGCGCCCGCAGACGGTGGTCGACGGGCTGGGTCGCGACTGGCTCACCCGTGACCTGTTCGTCAAGCCCTACCCGGCCAACCACTTCCTCCACGCGGTGATCGACGCGGCCGACGCGTTGCGCCGGGCCGGGCTGTGCCCCACCGACGTGGCCGAGATCGTCGTGCTGGCTCCGGGGCCGGTCATCCGGACGATCGGCGAACCGCTGGCGGTCAAACGGGCACCGCAGACCGGATACCAGGCCCAGTTCAGCGGGCCTTACGCGGTCACGGTCGGCCTGCTCGGCGGCGGTGGGCTGGGCGCCGCCCGCGTCGACTTCTCCGACACACGGGTCCAGGATCCGGTCCGGCGGGACATCATGGCCAAGGTCACGGTCGTCGAGGACCCGGAGTGCACCCGCGTCTACCCGCACCAGTTTCCGGCGGCGGTGCGGGCCCGTACGGTGGACGGCCGTGAGCTGGTCGAGCGGGTGATGTACACCCGGGGCGGTCCCGAACGCCCGCTGAGCCCCGACGAACTGCACCGTAAGTTCCGCGACAACGTCGACGGCCGGCTCGACCCCGAGGCCCGGGACCGGATCATCGCCGTCGTCGCGCGGATGGGCCAAGACGACCCGACGATCCCGGGCCTCATGGATGATGTGGGCCGCGCCAGCGTCATGCCCCGTTGACCGCGAACGTCACCACGATGTTGTCGCGGGTGGCCCGGGAATAGGGACACAGCCCGTGCGCCTGCCGGACCAGCCGCTGCGCCACCTCCGGCGCCACCCCGGGCAGCCGCACGCCCAGCGCCACGGCCAGGCCGTAGCCGCCGTCGGGATGCTTGCCGATGGTCACCTCCGCCGTGACCGACGAACCGGCGACGCCGACCCGCTCAGCCCTGGCCACCACTGTCAGGGCCGAGTGGAAGCAGGCCGAGTATCCAGCCGCGAACAACTGTTCGGGATTGGTGCCGTCGCCGTCGCCCGCTGTGCCGCCGAGCCCCGGAGGGCGCACGAGCGCGAGATCGAGCACGCCGTCGGCCGAGCGGACCCGCCCGCCCCGCCCCCCGGTCGCGGTCACCCGCGCGGTGTACACAGGCTCGATCACCGTCCCGCTCCCTCGCCGCCGGCCCGAAAGAGGTAGCGGCCGACGGCCGGTCCGGTGGTCACGGCGCCTGCTGACACGACCGGCACGCCACGGACGAACGTGTCCGTCACCCGGGCGGTCATCTCGACCCCCTCGAACGGCGAGTACTCCTGGGTCGACGGCGAGTCGGCCGCCCGTACCGTCCAGGTCGCTGTCGGGTCGACGAGACAGAGGTCGGCGTCGAGGCCGACCGCGATGTCGCCCTTGGTACCCAGACCGAACCGGCGGGCCGGCGTGCCCGCGGTCAGCTCGGCGATGCGCCCGGGGCTCAGCCCTCGCTTGCCGCCCTCGGTCAGCAGCCCGGTCAGCAGGTACTCCGCACCGCCGAACCCCGACCGGGCGGCGAAGACGTCACCCGGGTCGGCACCGAACTTCTGTTCGCTGCGGCAGCACGCGTGGTCGCTGACCACCCAGTCGACCTCCCCGGCGAGGACGTGTTCCCACAACGCCTCGACATCGGCCCGGGGCCGCACCGGCGGGTTGACCTTCCCACCGTTGTCCCGGGCCGATTCCACGTCGGTCAGCAGGTGTCCGATCGTGACCTCGCGGCGGAAGTCGATGTGCGGAAAGGTCCGGGCCATCCGCAGGGCGGCGGTGACCGCCTTGCCGGACGACAGGTGCAGGAGGTTGACCGTGGCCAAATTGGTCTCGTCGGCGAGGAACGCCGCGATCGTCACCGCGAGGCCCTCCGAATGCGGCGGGCGGGAGGCATGGTACGCGGCCAGACCGGTCAGGTGCGGGTCCTGCTCGACCAGCCTGGTGTAGGCCCGCATGATCTCCGGTGTCTCACAGTGCAGCGACAGCGAGATGCTGTCGGCCCGGTCCGGCCGTTGCTCGCGGGCCGCCTGAACGGCACGCATCACGAACTCGAAATGGGCATAGTCGTAGGACTGGTCCGGCGGGATCATCAGGAAGCCGCTCTGGTCGGTCGACCGTCCGTGCAACCCGTGACTGCCGTAGAACATGAAGATCTTGAACGACGTGACCCCGTGCCGGTCGATCAGCATCGGGATCTCGTCGATGTGCTCGGCCGTCATCGGCGCCAGGTGGAACCCGAAGTCGATCACGGAACGGCCATCGGTGCGGTCGAGCACCTCGGGAAAGAAGTCCGCGTACGGGCCGCCACGGTTGAGGTAGTACTGGCCGGTCCGGATGTAGTTGAGCGCGGTCGTCACGCCGCCGAGCGCGCTGGCCCGGCTCTCACTCGCCGCGTCCTCTGCCAGCGGGTTGTAGATTCCCCAGTGTTGGTGCGCGTCGACGACGCCGGGAAACGCGAGCCGTCCACGACCGTCCAGCAGCGCCGCAGCACGTGCCGGGTCGATTCCGGGCGCGATCTGCGCGAACCGGCCGGCGCGTACCCCGATGTCGGCACGGGTCGGCGCGTCGGTCCCGGCCCGCACCACGTCGACATCGCGAATCAGCAGGTCCAGGTCGGGTGTGGTCACCGTGGCGCTCCTTCGTCGTCGGTCCGTCGTCGCGCCCCGCCGGCCGCCATGGCCGCCATGATCTCCACCACGTGGCGGACGCCCGAGCGATAGTCGTCGATCCGTATGTTCTCGTCCGGCCCGTCGAACCCCGAGTCGGCACGGGACACACCGATACCGACGATCGGCCGGTCACCGAGCACGGCCTGGTTGCCGACCCAGGTGGTGTAGGGCTCGATGACCGGCTCGCGGCCGTACGCCCGCCGAGCCGCGTCGGCGACGAGTGCCACGAACGGGTCCCGGTGATCGGTGGCGTTGGGCGCGTTGCTCGCCACCACCTCCACCCGTACATCGGCGAAGCCATGCTCCCGCAGGTGTTCCTCGATCGATCGCAGGATCCGCTCCGGCCGCTGGCCGGCCACCAGCCGGATCTCGACCTTCGCGGTCGCCTGCGCTGGCAGACCGAGTGTCACGTCGGGCCGGTTGTCACCGGTCTCGACGCCGGCGATGGTCAGCGTCGGCACGGTGCGCGCGACGACCGCCGCCGCCCGGTCGTCGACGCCGCCGACGAACCCGGTCACTCCCGACCGGCGGCGCAGGAACTCACCGTCGAACTCGATCTGGTCGAGCAGCCGCCGCTCCTGTGGCGTCACCGGTCGCACGTCGGCGTAGAAGCCGGGAACCCGGACCCGGCCGTCCGGATCGTGCAGGCTGGCCAACGCCGCGACGAGGCGGTGTGACGCCGACGGCAGCAGGGCCGCGTTCTGGCTGGTCAGATCCCGGTTCAGGGTACGTACCGACAGGGTCAGGTAGAGCAGGCCCTTCTCACCGAGCTTGAGCAGTGGCCGCCCGAGGGCGTCCGACCACGAGTTCTCCCACAGGGTGCCGTCGCTGGCGAGCCGGTCGGCATGCCGGCGAACGAACGACGGCAGGCCGGGACTGTCCAGCCGGCGTTTGCCCTCGACCAGAAAGACGCTCGTCACCGGCGGGGTCAGCCCGGCCAGCCGCCAGGCCGCCACCGCGTGGATCCTCGACATCAGCGCACCCTTGTCGTCGGCCACGCCACGGGCGAACAGCCGACCGTGGCGGATTTCAGCGGCGTACGGAGGGCTGGTCCACGCGCTGTCGTCACCGGTCGGCTCGATCTCCACGTCGTAGTGGAGAAAGTGCAGCAGCCGCCGCGGGCCGCCGTCGATCTCGCCGAGGACGTAGGGATAGGAATGCTCCCACTCCACGATGTCGGCCGTGCCGCCCCAACGCCGCAGCTCATCGGCGACGAACCGGGCCGCCGCCGCCATCGCGGCGGGCTCCTGGCGCCGGCTGCGGAGCCGGCACAGGTCCCGCAGCCGGTCGACGAACTCGTCGAGGTGGCGGTCGACCGCGTCGAGCGCCGCGCCCGGGTCGACGGCGGGCCGGGCCGGTGCCGTCATGTCGGCTTGCCCTGCAGCCGCTGCGCCCATTCGGTGCGCAACGGGTGCTCGGCCGGACCCGCCTCGGCGATGATCCGCATGAGCCGGCCGAGATAGCCGTCGCGGCGGGCGTCGAGTTCCGCGCGCTCACGCTCGTCGGGCTCGTACGCGTCGACGGCGTCGACCGCGAGGTGGCCCTGGCGGGCGAGCACGGCCTCCAGGGCCCGCAGCCGGTGGTCGGTCACGTGCAACTCGGTCGCCAACTGCAGCACCAGGTCGAGCAGCTTTCCGACCTGTGGGTCGGCGAAGTAGGCGTACTCGGCCGTCACGGTGTCACCTCCTGCGTCTGGACCGGCTTGGCCGCCGTGAGCACGGCCCACGGGAAGTGCCACTCCCGGCGGTCGCCCCAGCCCTGCGGCGCGACCCCCGCGATGCGCTCGTCGAAGGGCACCCATGTCGCGTCGACCAGGCCGTTCTCGCGGCAGATCCGCACAGTGTCGGTATGGAACAGATCGTGGAAGTAGGGCTCGTTGTTGCGTTCGGCGTGCTCGACCACCGTCGCGTCGCGCAACGCGTCACCGGTCAGGGTGAACTCCAGGAAGCCGAGGCGGCCACCGGGCTTGAGCAGCCGGGCCGCCTCGGCGAGGGTCTGTTCGATCACGTCGGCCGGCATCTCGTGCAGCACCATGGTGCCGGTCACCACGTCGCAGGAGCCCGGCTCGATGCCGGTGTCGACGGCGTCGCGCTGCCGGTAGTGGATCGCCAGACCCTCGTCCTCCGCCTCGCGGTGGGCCAGCCGCAGGCCGGGGGCCGACAGGTCGAGCCCGATCACCTCGGCGTTCGGATAGCGACCGGCCAGCGGCCGGGTGCTCTTGCCGAACCCGCAGCCGACATCGACGATCCGGCTCGCCTGCGGGCGGTCCGGCAGCGCGGTCTCGACGAAGAGCCGATGGAACTTGTAGCCGTCGTTGTCGCGCAACATGACGATGCGGGCGCCCAGCTCGTAGACGAAGGCGGACAGATCATGGGAAAAGTAGCCGCCGGGCTGAACGTGGATGTCGTAGGCGGTGTACCAGTCGGGTAGGGCGAAATCGGCGCCGATCTCCAGCGAGCCCTTCGGCTCGCCGGACTCCTCGGCCGGGCCCACCAGCTCGTCGGCCCGGCGCAGCACCGTGTCCGCGGCGGTACGCCACAGCATCTTCTGCTGAGTCCGCTCCAGATGGCTGAACCACGGGTAGAGGGGAAGCTCGTGCAGGCGGCTGGTGGCCTCGGGCAACGACCCGGCCGGGTCGCCGAACTCCTCCACGAGTGCCGGATACACCGTGCCGGCCCACTGTTTGCGCAGTTGCAGGACGAAATCGACGGAGGCGCGCTCGTCGAGCGTAAGCCCCTTTTCGATATCGATCATCACATCCTCCTCCTCGGTCCTGGACCCGCCGTGAGCCCGGCACCGCAGGCATGTCCCTCGTAGACGGCTTCGAGCACCGAGCGCGGCGCGACCGCGTCGCCCACCAGCCGCACCCGGTCGGGCCCGAGTCGTTCGTGCAACGCCGGCACGAGCCCGTCGTCGGCTCGCCCGGCGCCGGCGTCCACGACGCTGTGGACGCCGGCCAGTTCTTCCATCTCGCCGGTGATGACATCGACCAGCCGCACCGATCCGTCCGGTGCGAGTTGCGGGTCCAGCCGGCGCAGCGGGTGCACCTTGACACGCAGCTGCCCGAGACGCCGCACCAGCGCCAGCCGCGAGTAGGTCGTGATTCGGCCGGCGAAGGACGCTGTCGGCGACACGAGCCGGACCCGCCAGCCCTGCCGGGCGTACTGCTCGGCGACGGCGCTGCCGGCCCAGTCGCCGTGATCGTCGAAGATCACCACCTCGCGGCCGGCGCCGTCGCCGACGTCGCGCAACGCGGCCATCGCGTCCCACAGGTCCAGTGCCGGCCGGCCGGCGACCAGCGGACGACGCACCGGACGCGAACCGGTGGCCACCACGACCACATCCGGGTCCGCGCCGGCCACGCTGTCCGCAGTCGCCGGTGCGTCGAACCGCACCCGTACGCCGGCCGCCCGCGCGTCGCGTTCCAACTCGTCGACGAGCAGCCCGAACCGGTGACGCGCGGCCAGGCCGCGCAGCCGGGCGACCTGGCCGCCGAGCACCGTACCGGCTTCGACCAGCGTCACCGTGTGTCCGCGACGAGCCGACTCGAGCGCCGCCGACAGACCGGCCGGCCCTCCGCCGACGACCAGGACGGACCGCGACGGGCCGGGTCCGGGATCCGGCAGCCACTCGCGACCCGCGCGCGGGTTCACCACACAGGCCATGTCGAGGCCGGCCTCGATGCGGCCGAGGCAGCCCTGGTTGCAGGCGACGCACGAGCGCACCGTGTGTTGGCGGCCGGAGCGCGCCTTGTCGAACAGGTGCGGGTCGGCGATGTGGGCCCGGGCCAGGCCGACCAGGTCGGCGCTGCCGTCGGCGAGCAGGGCGGCGGCCTCGGGCAGGCTGTCCAGCCGGCACACGGCGATCACCGGCAGGCCGGGCAGCGCGCGGCGGAACATCGCCGGGAACCGGCGAAACGGCGCGTGCGGAAACGTCATGTCGGCGATCTGTGTGGCCAGCGTGTAACTGCCGTGGTACGCGGAGTGGCTGACGTCGAGAAAGCTCAGTGGAAACTCTCGGTGCACGCCTGCGACGACCTCCAGCATGTCCGACGGGGTGAGCCCGCCCGGCAGGAACTCGTCGGCGCTGATCCGCAGCCCGATCGGCAGGCCGTCGGCACCTTCGGACACGGCGGACAGGACCTCGCGCAACAGACGTACCCGGCCCGTCGCGTCCCGGCCGTAGCCGTCGGTGCGGACGTTGCTGACCGGGGACAGGAACTGGTGGATGAGGTGGCCGTGGCCGGCGTGCACCTCGATGCCGTCGAAACCGGCCCGGCGCATCCGGCGCGCCGCGGCGGCGAACGCCCGGACGACCACGGCGATGTCCACCGCGCTCATGGCGTGCGGGACGTGCGCCCCGGCGGTCCAGGCGATGGCCGAGGGCGCCCAGGCGACCACCCGGCTCCCGTCGCCCGGTGCCTGCCGCCCGGCGTGCACCAGCTGCGCGACGACGGCCGCGCCGTACGCGTGCACCGTGTCGGTGAGCCTGCGCAGCGGGACCACGCAGTCGTCGCCGAAGGCTCCGAGCGTGGTGGACCGCCCGGCGCTGGTCGGATGTACCCGGATCGCCTCGGTGACGATCAGGCCGGCACCGCCCCGGGCGCGCTCCGCGTGGTAGGCCACGTGGCGCTCGGTGGCGAGGTTGTCCCGCGCGAAGTTCGTCGTGTGGGCCGGCACCACGACCCGGTTGCGTAACGCCAGCCCACCCGTCTGCAGCGGGGCGGACAGCAATGCCATCGCATCGAGCATCAACGCTCGATCCGGGACATGTGGGCAGGCGACATGATCGGAACCCTAGCTTCGAGGCGCGACAGCGTCAACGAAAATCGTTCCGTGAGCTGAAACACCAGGAAGGAACGTTTGACAGAGCGGAATGTTCCAGCGAGGCTAGCGATCACGACGCGCTCTCGGGAAAGGCCTTCGCATGACGCAGACGAGCAACCCCAAGGCCATGCACGGCAACAAGGTCGGCGTGATGTGGCCGCAGTCCCCGACCGGCCGGGCCAGCCTGATGGACCTCAACACCGAGCCCGACCTGGTGCTCTCCGACGACGTGCTGATCGTCGGCTTCAAGGCCGACCCCGACGCCGTTCGGGCCTACGTGCCTGAGCCGCTGGAACTCGACGGCTCCGGGACCATGTACGTCAAGGCGGTCCAGCGCTGGGGGTACACCAGCCGCAACGCGACCGAGTTCATCAGCTTCGAACGGCTCAACCAGACCGAGTCGTTCTTCTGGATTCCCTGCTCCTACCAGGGTAAGGAGTTCTACTTCGTGCCGTTTTCGTGGGGCAACCGGGACTGGCTGGGCTACACCGGCCGGCTCGTCGGGATGCCGCACAAGTGGGCGAAGGTCCAGATGACGAGCTTCCACTCGTTCCACCCGACCTACAACGAGGCACACGCCGGCGCCCGGATCTGCGCCAGCGTCGAGAACATGGGCCTGGTGCACCGCCTGTACGGCGACCTCAAGGAAGTCATCCGGCCGGAGGACACGCCGTTCAAGTGGGTCCAGGGATCGTGCCCCCACTTCCTGGGCCACCGCTACATCTGGGACTCCGTCAAGGGCCGTCCGCTGGCCAACGACCTCGTCGCGCACTACGGCGACGACGTCGAGATGGGGCCGGTGTGGCAGGGCGACGGCTGGGTCCAGTTCTTCGATGCCGAAAACGACGAGGTGCTGCAGTTCCAGCCACGCGAAATGCTCGGCTCCTGGTTCTTCACCCTGCGCTTCACCCATCAGAAGAGCTCGCCCTACATCGTCTACGACTACGGCGACGAAAGTCCGTACGCCGACCGGCCACGGATCAGGGAACTGCTCGGCCGCTGATGCCAGGCCTGCTCGCGAAAGGGAGACCGGACCGTGCGTGACCTCGAGGCCATGCTCTACGTACCGGCGGGCGATGCCCGCAAGCTCGACAAGGTGCCACGATTGCTGGCCCTGACGGCGATCATCGTCGATCTTGAGGACGCCGTCGCCGTCGAGGCCAAGGACAGCGCCCGCGCTGCTTGCGGGCGGATGCTCGACAACATCGGCGCGGCCGGCTCCGGCGGGCGGCAGGGGCAGATCTGGGTCCGGATCAACGCCCCTGGCACGGACGCGTTCACCGCTGACCTCGACGCCTGTGTCCGGGCCGAGGTCAGCGGTCTGATCGTGCCCAAGGCCACCGCCGACTCGCTGGGCACCGTCGCCTCGCACGTCCGGCAACGGGAGGCAACGGCCGGACTGGCTGCCGGCTCCGTCGCGCTGATGGGCCTGATCGAGACGATCGAGGGCTGGCACAGCGTACGGACCGCGACCAGCCTGCCGGCACGGGTGCACGGGCTCAGCTTCGGCGCGGGTGACTTCTCGCTCGAACTCGGGCTGCCGTTCCCGCCACCCGGCGGTGTACAGGGACACACCCTGCTGATGGCCAAGGCCGAGCTGGTGCTGCACAGCCGCCGGCTCGGTCTGGCCCCGCCGCACGACGGGGTCTATCCCGCGTTCCGCGACCTCGACGCCCTGCTCGCCGAGGCTGCGCTCGCCAAGTCCATGGGTTTCGTCGGCAAGCACACCATCCACCCCGATCAGGTGCCCGTCGTACGGTCCGTCTTCGGTCCGGATCCCGCCGAGCTCGACAAGGCGCGACGGATCCTGGACGCGGCGGAACAGGCCCGCCGGATCGGGCTCGGCAACGCGGACGTCGACGGCGAACTGGTCGACGTTCCGGTGATCGAACGGGCCCGCCAGTTGTTGCACGAGGCCGGCGGTGCCGGGGGTACGGCGTCATGACCGACGACGCCGCGCTCGCCTCGCTGCGGGTGCTCGACCTGTCCTCGCTCTACGCCGGCCCCTACATCGCCACCCTGCTCGGCGACTTCGGCGCTGACGTCATCAAGGTCGAGCATCCACGCGGCGACGACGCCCGACGCTGGGGCCTGTCCAAGGGCACCGTTCCGCTGTGGTGGAAGACGATTTCCCGCAACAAGCGCCTGGTCCGTCTCGATCTGCACGACGAGTCCGACCGGGCCCTCGCCCGACGGCTGGCGGTCGAGTGGGCCGACGTGGTGATCGAGAACTTCCGACCGGGCCGGCTGGAACAGTGGGGACTGGGCTACGCCGACCTCGCGGCGGAGAACCCGGGTCTGGTGATGGTGCGGGTCACCGGTTTCGGGCAGACCGGTCCGTACCGGAACCGTCCCGGGTTCGGCACCCTCGCCGAGGCATTCGCCGGCTTCGCCGCTATCACCGGTGAGCCCGACGGGCCCCCGACCCTGCCGCCGTTCGGCCTGGCCGACGGGGTCGCCGCGCTCACCGGCGCCTACGCGACGATGGTCGCGCTCTACTGGCGGGACACGTCCCGCCACGGGCGCGGGCAGGTGGTCGACCTCAGCCTCTACGAGCCGCTGCTGTCGATCCTCGGCCCGCAGGTAACCGAGTTCACCCAGACCGGCGTCGTACAACAGCGACAGGGCAACCGGTCCACCCGTACCTCCCCCCGCAACGCCTACCGCACCGCGGACGACCGGTGGGTCGCGCTGTCCGGCGGCACGCAGCAGATCGCCAACCGGATCATGGCCGCGATCGGCCGGCCCGAGTTGGCCGACGACCCACGGTTCAGCAGTCCGCCCGCCCGGCGGGCGAACGCCGACGAACTCGACAGGATCGTGGCCGACTGGATCGCCCGCAACGCCCAGGCCGACGTCCTGGCCGCGTTCGGTGCGGCCGAAGCGCCGATCGCGCCGGTCAACGACGCGGAGTCGCTGGCCGTCGACCCGCACGTACGGGCCCGGGAGAGCATTGTCGACCTGCCCGATGACGATCTCGGCACGATCACCACCACCGGTCTCATCGCCAAGCTCAGCGCGACACCGGGCCACATCCGACACACCGGCCGGGTCGAGGTGGGCGCGGATACCAGCAGTGTGCTGGCCGAGTTGGCGGCGGGTCGCCGTACCCCGACCCCGACCCCGACCCCGACCGCGACCGGCGAGACCACCGGCGACGAGACCACCGGCGACGACCGGCGGCCATGGGACGACCTCGTCACCGACATCGACCGGCAGACCATGCGCCGCTCGGCGTTCGGCCGCCGGGTCGGCATCGGCGCCCGGCCGGCCGTCCTCGTGATCGACGCGCAGAACTACATGGTCGGCCCGCCGCCCGGCTCCACCCACGAGTACCCCTCGGCGTGCCCGTCGGCCGCTGCCGCGCTACCCACGCTGCGCAGCCTGCTCGATCACGCCCGGTCAGCCGGCGTCCCGGTCATCTATACGCGGTGGACGGTCGCTGCCGACGGCAGCGACATCGGCGTCTACGGTCGCAAGCGTGACCTCCTGACCACCGAGGGCTGGGCGCTGGAAGGCAGCGAGGGCGCCCACATCCACGAAGCCGTCGCACCCGGTTCCGGTGACGTCGTGATGGTGAAGAAGAAGCCGAGCGGCTTCCATGGCACCCCGCTGCTGGGTCTTCTGGTCGACCGCGGAATCGACACGGTCATCGTGACCGGTGGCGCGACCAGCAACTGTGTCCGGGCCACCGCGATCGACAGCGCCTCCTACAACTTCCGGACGATCGTCGTCGAGGACTGCGTGTTCGATCGATTCGACATATCACACCGGATCGCGTTGTTCGACCTCGACAGGCAGTTCGCCGACGTGATGACGGCGTGCGACGTGATCGCCGCGCTACCGGCACCGCCAGACGGCGAGACGACGTGAACGCTCCCGCCCGCGACCTCGTCGGCTACGGCCGCCGCCCACCTGTCGTGCGCTGGCCGCACGACGCCCGGGTCGCGGTCAGCATCGTCGTCAACTACGAGGAGGGCAGCGAGCGGTCGTTCGACCGCGACGGCATGAACGAAGGACTGGGCGAAGTCCCACGGCGCGTCGACGGTCCCTACCGTGACTTGGCCACCGAGTCGGTCTACGAGTACGGAAGCCGGGTCGGCGTGCACCGTCTACTGCGGCTGTTCGACCGGTACGGCGTCGCCGCGACGTTCTTCGCCGCCGCCGAGGCGCTGGAAGCCAACCCCGAGGTCTGCGCGGCGCTGCGTGACAGCGGGCACGAGGTGTGCGCGCACGGCTGGCGGTGGGCCGAGGAGTGGACGCTCGACGTCGACGCGCAGCGGGAAGCTATCACGCACGCGGTCCGGTCGATCGAGGCCACCTGCGGCCAGCGGCCGGTCGGCTGGTACTCCCGTTGGATGCCCAGTGTGGACACCCGTCGGCTGCTCGTCGAGGAGGGCGGGTTCCGCTACGACTCCAACGCCTACAACGACGACCTGCCCTACTTCGTGCACGTCGGAGAAGTCCCGTTTCTCGTGGTCCCCTACTCGCTGACGTTCAACGACAGCCGGCACACCTACGGTCAGCTCACCGCCGCCGGTGACTTCTTCGACGAATGCCGCCGCGGCTTCGACTACCTCTGGGAAGAGGGAGACCGTACGCCGCGGATGATGTCGATCGGCGTGCACCCGCGCTTGATCGGGCAACCCTCGCGGACCTCGGCCCTGCGCGACTTCATCGACCACGTCCAGACCAAGGGTGGCGGCTGGTTCGCCCGGCGACGCGAAATCGCCGAGATCTGGTGGGACCGGTACCCTGCCATCGAGCACCGTTGACTGGATCGACCACATGTTACTTTCTTGCGTATGACTCCTCCGCCCGCCTCACAGGCGCAGCGGCTCAGCGCCGTGCTGCTTGCCTTCACCGAGGGCATCGGCACCACGCTAGGCGTCTCCGAGATCGCGCGCCACCTGGAGATCCCCAAGAGCGCCGTGCACCGTACGCTGGCGGCGCTGATCGAGGTCGGCCTGGTCGAGCGCGACGGCGACTCGTCGCGCTACCGGCTGGGCAGCCGGGCCACCGCGTTGGCGATGGCTGCGCTGGGCGTACCCGACGTACGCACCTCCGCCCTGCCCTATCTGCAGGAGCTCGCCCGTCTGACCGGCGAATCAGCCACGCTGAGCCTCATGATCGGCAACGAACGGATTTACCTCGAGCAGGTCGAAGGCCCACAGGACATCCGGATGTCGGTCGAGATCGGCCGCCGCTACCCGCTGTACGCCGGTGCGTCCGGTCGGAGCATCCTCGCCGCGCTGCCCCCGGCGGAACTCGACAGCTACCTACGCGCGGTCGAGTTGGTCGCGCTGACGCCGGCAACGATTGCCGACACCGGACAACTACGTACCGAACTCAAGCGCATACATGACGTCGGCTACGCGGTGAGCCGTGGTGAGCGCGATCCCTGGGCGGCCTCGGTGGCCGCCGCGGTCTACGGAACCCACCGGGTGATCGGCTCCATGAGCGTCTGCGGTCCGGCGGCCCGCCTCACCGACGAAGCCGCCGCCAGCTTTGGTGACGCCGTCTGCCAGAGCGCAGCCGGCCTGTCCCAGTCGCTGGGACACCGGTCACGGTCCGGGTCAAGGCCGACCGTCACCCGATCACCTGGCGCCGACAGCCCGGCGGTGGTGCGGGAAGGCAGTCAGACAGCGGTTCCAGGCGATTCTGAGTAGCCGTAGCCGTAGCCGTACCGGGCGGCAGGAAAACCTCCTCATGCGCGGACCCAGTGCGAGACCCGGCGCTTCACTCTCACCACATACATAGTCGGGCGTCCATGTGGTAGCCACCACCCGAACGAGATCGTTCGTGAACGTACAGATACGAACAAGCGATAGCCACCGCGCCACCGGCATTGGCGCGGACCGGGTGGACCACGGCTCAAGGTCTTCAGTCTCCGAGGCTTGACAGTCCTGCTTGTTATCGCTAACACTTTTTGCAACACGGATTTAACCGACATGAACGCGGCGGCGGCACACGGACGGCACGTGAGGAATGATCTATGGAACCCGGCATCAGACGACAGGTGGACAGGATCGGACGGTGGGTGGCCCGCCTGGCCGTTCCCCTGCTCGTCGTCGGCGGCGGCGGCGCGGTCACCTTGGCGACGCCGGCCGCGGCGGCGACGACGTACGTCTACACCACGTTCAAGGGCGACGGCGCGGCCGACCAGGAGCTGTGGGTCTATCAATCGACGAATGCGACCAGCTTCGGCGTCCTGGCCGACACGAACTACCGCGGCCCGACCGGAGTCCTACGCGACCCCAGCATCATCGGTTACAACGGCAGGTACTACATCGCACACACCGTCCAGTCCTGGACGACGAACTCCACCTACTTCAACATCGCCTCCAGCACGGACCTGGTCACCTGGACGCATGTGGCCAGCGTCGACTCGGGAATCGTCGACACCAGATTCGTCTGGGCCCCGGAGTTCTTCGTTGAGGGGAACACGGTGCGCGTCATCGCGAGCGTGGCCCAGACCACCTGTTCCAGCTGTTTCCATCCCTATGTCTACACCGCCCAGGACAGCAGCCTGACCTCATGGAGCGGGCCGGCCCAGATGGGCGGGCTAGGCGCCAACTACATCGACACATTCGTCGTACGATCGGGCAATACCTATCACGCCTTCGTCAAGAACGAGACATCGAAGTACATCGAGCACTGGACGAGCACCGCCGGCCTCACCAGTGGCTGGACATCCCGCGGCACCCTGTGGAGCTCGGGATACGAAGGGCCGGCGCTGGTCCAGATGGAGAACGGCATCTGGCGCATCTACGTCGACCGGTACACCAACGGCGGGATATGGACCGCCACCAGCTCCGACCTGACCGCCTGGTCCAGTCTCGCCAGCGTAAGCTGCGCCGGCTGCAGGCACGGCACCGTACTCGCCCTGTCGTCGCCCCCTGCCGGGGAACGCTACCGGGTGACGGCGCGACACAGCGCTAAGGTCATCGATGTCATCGAGGCGTCGACGGCCGACAACGCCGAGGTCAAGCAGTGGAGCTGGAACGGAGGAACGAACCAGATCTGGGCGTTCGACGACGCGGGCGGCGGCTACGTCAGGATCGTCAACCACAACAGTGGCAAGTGTCTCGACGTGGCCAGCGCGTCCACCGCGGACGGCGCGAACGTCATTCAATACACGTGCAGCGGCGCGACCAATCAACAGTGGCAGTGGCGTGCCATCGGCAGCTACTTCCAGCTCGTTGCCCGACACAGCGGAAAATGCCTGGACGTGGTGAGCGCCGGGACGGGCGACGGCGCCGACATCCAGCAGTACACGTGCGGCAGTCAGCACAACCAGCAGTGGTCCCGCACCCCGGTCTAGGCTGGCTGGGCATCGGCATCGACCACGTTCGAATCTGAATGTTCCTGAACATGTCGGTTCGACGTCTCGCGTACCGCTTGTTGGTTCCGTTACGAATCTGATGCTGGCGACATCAGTTGATGTCCGGACCTGAGGAGTTGCATCTCTGTGATTGGAAAGCTCGCGACGTGGATCACGCCGCCTGAGACCTATGCGTCAGGATCATCTCGCAGCACCTGGTCGTTGCGCTGGTCGCTGATCGCCCTGGTGGCCGTGTTGACAGCGCTGGGTGCCGTCGTTGTCGTGTCACCGGCCACTGCCGCCACCCGCCAGTTCCGGGCATGAACTGGGCGGTACTGGGAGACAACTTCAGCACCGGCCCGCTCGTCGTGCAGGGCCTGAGCTCGTCCGACAGCAACGCTACCGTCCGGGCCAAGGCCAATGCCCTCTACGACGACATGGCCACCACCATGGGGATCAACACCGTCCGGCTGCCGATCAACACCCACACGGTGGGTACGACGTAGTGGAGCGCCTACCGGGGTGCCATCGACGCCGCCACCGCCCGCGGATTCAAGGTCATCCTGGCCTACTGGGAGGACGGCGCGGCATCCGGCGGCAGGATCACGAACCTTGCCGCGTGGAACACGATGTGGTCCGCGGTGACCGACACGTACGGATCGAACAGCAGCGTGTACTTCGAGCCGATGAACGAGCCGCATGGCTACAGCTCGGCAGAATGGCGCGACATCGCTGCCGATTGGCTGGACTACCACTACTCGGCCGTGCCCGGTCGGGTGCTCATCGGCGGCACCGGCTACAGCCAGGACCTGCGGGACATCTGCAACGACAGTCGCTTCGACTCGACGCTGCTGTCCTTCCACCACTACGCCTTCTTCTACAACGCGATGACCTACGACGCCTTCCGGAGCCACATTCGGGCCCGCCTCGGGAGCTGCTCCTCCCGCACGGTCGCGACCGAGTTCGGCGCGCCCATGGACAACGGCCTCGACTACGGCGATGCGAACAGCACCGACAACTTTGTCCGCCACATCCGGGCAATGGCCCAGGTCATGCGGGACAACCAGATGGGCGGGACCTACTGGCCCGCCCTCGGCGGCAAACCCACGGGCAGCTCCGGTTACGACTGGTACTCTCCCCAGGCGTACCGGATCCGCGTCGGCCAGTACACCCACGGCGGCAGTGCGTGGCAGCAGTGGCAGTTCCGGGACGCCGGTAGTGGCTACTGGCACATTGTCAGCCGGCACAGCGGAAAGTGCCTCGACGTGGTGAGCGCGTCGACCGCCGACGGCGTGATTCTCAAACAGTATCCGTGCAACGGCGGCACCAATCAGCAGTGGTCGCGCACGGCCGTCTAGGCGTCGGGAATCGGTTTGCGGGCCACCAGCCACGTGACGACGGGCCACAGCGGATCGTTGTAAACGGCGAGCCGGTGCAGCGGATGCCATCGGCTTGCCGGTACCGGTCGAAATCGCAGGCCCAACCAGGTAAGCGGAAGCAGCGCCAGGTTTCCCCACCCACCCACCTCGATAGGATCGGCGACACCACGACAGAGGAGGCGCAGGGCGTCCGGGGTAAATCGCCAGAAATCCTGGGGAGAACCGTGGATTTCGTTGAAGAAACAGGTGGTGTGGATGATGTACCCGCCAGGCCTCGTGACACGGATGCTTTCCTGGACCGCGACGAAAGGGCTGCCCTCGACATGTTCGAGCACCTGGTCGCTGAGCACCACGTCGAACTCGTTGTCCGGAAATGGCAGCGCCAGCATGTCGAACTCCGGATAGTTGGCCTCGACGGTATCGGCCTTCCCCAGGCCGATCTGTTCGGCGAAATACCTCGATCCGCTGATCGCCAACGCGCTCAGGCCGACGCCGTCCTGTCCGCCGATGGTGTTCGCGACCACGGAGGTCAGCCGCTCGTACATGGTGTATCTCGTGCAGTGGGGGCGCCTGCCGTACGTCGGACCCGCAGGCCCACCACCCAGCGCCCGGCCCCACCACGCGCCGATCATCGGGTTGCCCCCACGCCCGCCGTGTTCATGCACCGATGCCTCGTGTCGAACTCGATGGTCGCAACCGCTGGCGCCATTGGTCTCCTCCCCCAGTCAGACGGGTCGGGTGCGCACCCCGGTCCCTCAGTATCCTGCGCGTACCCGCCTGGCTCCCGGGCGAGTCAGGTCCGTTGTGACCGCGATGGCGCCGCGGCGGTCACGTCCCGTACCCGCCCGGGCATCCCGTCCAGCACCGTCCGCACCGCCTGCCCGGTCCAACCAATCCCGTTGCCGCGTACGTGCGCCGTCAATGTCCCATTGACGGCCGTTCGGAACCTGATCCCGAGAAAAGAGGTCTCACCGACGTCCGGCGGGCCGGCGGCGGCCGCCACCACGGCCGACGACCGTCCGAACGGGATCGTGTCCGGTCGCAGTTGTGGAATCAACTCGACGAACGGCACGAACCTCGCGGGGTCGGGGCCACGGCCGGCCACCCGGTCCAGCGTCCATGTCGGATACCGGCTGTAGCGGGCTGCCATGCTCAGCGTCAGGGCTACCGCGCGCAGCTCGGCGGTCGCGGTCAACGGCATGGCCACGTACGCGGGCGCCAGACACGGGCCGGCCATCGTCCGCCAGCGTGGGTTGTCGCGGCGCTCGAACAGCGTGTTGAACAGCAGGTGGTCACCACCGCCGGCGGGCGCGTACGGCGCCAGCTGCTCGGTCAACACCGCGAGCAACCCGGCGAACGGGGTACCCCGCCGCGTCCGGGACCACGCCTGCAGCCGGGCGAAGTCGTCGCGGGGCAGCACCTGCCGGCGCAGTGCGAACGGCGGGCCGGTGGCCTCGGGCGACGGGGCGGCGAGAGCGACGTCCGTCAAAGCGGAGTGCCACCACCGCGCCGCCTCGGCCTCGTACGCGTCGACCACCGCCGCCTCGTACGCCGCGTACTCGCCGTACTGTCCGCTCGGCGGCTCCGGCCGTGGCGCGCCGCACCGGGCGGCGTACAGATCGCCGAGGTCACGCAGGATCCGCCACAGCGTCACCGGGTCGCCGAACAGGTGATGCAGATGCACGGCGAGCAGATGTTTCCGTGGCAGGCACCGGACCAGCCGCAGCACGAGGGGTGTGCGTACGGTCGCGGCCGGGACCGGGTGGTGCAGCAACTCCTCGGCGGACCCGGACCAGCCGTCGAGCAGGTCGACCGACGCCGGGACAGTGTGCTCGACCACCTGCGTGCCCGCGTCGACGTCCACCCGGGCCCGCAACACGTCGTGCCGGGCGACCAGGTCGTTGGCGGCGGCGACCAGGATCCGCAGGTCGAGCGCACCCGCGATCAGCAGGACGGCGTTGACGGTGAACCACGGGTCGGTGGCCCGCCCGGGCCGCGTGCTTTCCCCGGCCACCATGAAGCGCTGCCAGGTCGACAGTGGCCAGACGGTGCTCATCGCCGTACCTCCTTCTCCGTCACAGACCCGATATCAGGTGCTCGGTGAGGTCCGGAACGCGCCGCGCCACGCCACGCAGGGCGGTGTGCGCCCGCGCCAACGCTTCGGCCGGGTATCCCCGGTCGCGCCACTCGTCGAAGGCGATGCCGAACCCGAGCCGCCGCCACAGCTCGCCGTTGCGCCGCTCGTGCTCGCCGAACGGTTCGAGCAGCACCAGCGGGGTCGCCGACCACAGCGAGTCGAGCAGGGTGCCACCGCCCGGTTTGCTGACCACCGCCATCGCGGTACGTGCCAGATCGAACGAGGGGTGATGGCCCCGGCCGGGGACGAAGACGGTCTGGGTACCCGGGCGCAGCCGGCCCAGCGGCGGGTATCCGTCGTCGGTCCACGGCTGCCAGTCCGGGTCGATGAGGTGGTAGCGCACCGCCGGGTCGTCGACCGTGGCGTCCGCGCGCTCGTGCGCGATGACGTCCAGTGTGTAGCCGGCCGCCACCAGGGCGTCCTGCTGGTCGCGGTAGGTGCCCATCCCCCATCCGCCACCGTGCAGCAGCAGGGTCCGGTCCCGGTCCGCCCAGGGCAGCCACGGCGCGCGCGACACCGGGATCGTCACCGGTGTCGACACCCGGTCGGCGTCGGCGAGCCAGATCCGCTCACCCGGGTACGCGGTGGCGTCCTTGAACGACGGCGAGGCGACCGAGTCGACGTGGCACACGACGACGTTGGCGTGTCGTCGGTGCTGGTCGGCGTAGCGGGCGACGACCGGCAACCAGTATCCGGAGAACACGACGAACCGGCGTGGCCGCCGGATCGACCAGTCGACGAACAGTTCGTCGAGGCGATCGCCCGGCACCGCCTCGACCGGGTTGGTCGCGATTCGCTGCCCGGTCAACGCGACCCGGAAGTCGCGGTGAAAGGCCGTCTTCATCGCCGTGGTGGTGGCGAGTTTCGCGGGTGGCAGCAGGCGTTCGAGCACGGTCACCCGCGCCGGCACGTCCCGCTCCCGCAGCCGGTCGGACAGCAGCACGCCGGGGACGTGCACGCCGAGGGCGACCCCGGAGGTGAGTACCTCGATCACGACTCGGTCCCGGCCAGCCGGTCCACGGCCGCCCGCAGGTGGGCGGCGACCAACCTGGCCATCGCCCGGTCGTCCGGGCCGGTCGCCCCACGCGGCACCACTTCGACGGTCATGATCAGGTAGAGGTAGACGCGGTACAGCTCCAGGCGGCACCGGGCCGTCGCGCCGAGCTCCAGCGTCCCGCCAACCGAACGGTAGCCGGCGATCAGGTCCGGGTCGTCCTCCGCCCGCCCGAACAGGCCGAGCGACGGCAACTCGGCGAGCGGATCGCCCCAGAACGCGCGTTCCCCGTCGACCACCCCGGTGACCCGCACCTGATCCGGGTCGACCAGCACGTTGCCCGGCCACAGATCGAAGTGCACCAGAGTCGGTACGGTGACCTCGGCGAGTGCCGGACGGGCCGCAGCGAGCCGGGTGCGCAGCAGCTCGGCGGGCACTGGCAGGTCGACGCCGTACCGGGCCGCATCGGCGAGGACCGCCTCCAGCATGCCGGTGAACGCGGTCGGCCAGTCGGCGGACAGCCCGAGCTGGGGATATCCGAAACCGCCACCGGTGACCGGGCGCAGGCCGATGACCCGGTGCAAGCCGGCGACCGCCGAGCCGAGCTGGCGCCGCAGTCGCGCGGTCTGCTGTTCGGCGAGCCGGCGCTGGCTGGCGAACCAGTTGGCACCGGGCAGTTCGGTCATCAGCAGCCAATCGGCGGGCACCAGGTCACGGTCGGTGCAGATGTGCACGACCTCCGGCACCGGCAACACGGGCGCCGCCGCGCGGTAGAAGGCGGCCTCGGTGCACAGCAGGTCACGCTCGTAGGTCAGGCCCGCGGCCGCCGGCGGCGGCGCGATCTTGAGAACCAGACGTCGATCCCCGCCGGTGACCCGGTACGCGGTGTTGAACGTGCCACCGGAGATTGGTTCGACCAGCGAACCCGACGGTGCGGGTACCCCGGCCCGACGCAGCATCTCGATCAGTCGTGTCCGGTCCGGTCGGATCTGCCGACCGATCCCGTCAACGGTCGTCTCGCTGGCCATCGGACCCCTCCTGATCGGTTGTGGCGCTGTCCTGGATCGCGGTCATCACGGCGACCCGCTCCGCCGCCGCGGCCAGCTCGGCGATACGGGCCGATCCGTCGCCGGCGACGAGTTCGGCGAACCGCCGCAGCTGCCGGTCGTAGTAGAAAACCGGCGGGAAGGACTCGATGGTGGTACCACCGTCGGCGTGGCGTACCGCGATGTTCAACGGCATCGCCGCCACGACCGGCCGCAGGAACGCCCGGACCCGGAGCCGGGCCCGGGTGAGATGGAACTCGTGCTCGGCCACCGGTCTCGGGCCGAACCGGCACGCCAGCTCGGCCCGTACGCCGTCCCGCTCGACGTGGGCGGCGAACTCGACGTCGACCCCGCCCGGCCCGACCCGCACCCGCCGGCCCCCGCCGCGTACGCCGGCCAGGCCGATGGTCGCCTGCACGGCCTGCAGCCAGTAGCTCGCCGTGTCCAGGAAGATGCCGCCGCCGAGGTCGCGACGCAGCCGATACCCGCCGTCGGCCGGCACGGTGAACTCGATGGTCGTCGTCATCGCGTGCAGCTGGCCGTACCTGCCGTCGGCGAGCGTCGCCCGTACCGTGTCCTGCCACGGATGCCCCGCGCAGGGCACCGCCTCGGCGACGAGCACCCCTGCCTCGTCGGCCGCCGACAGTAGCGCCGCGGCCTCGCCGGTGGTCAGGCACAGCGGCTTTTCCACCAGCACGTGCTTGCCCGCGCGCGCGGCGGCCAGCGCCCACCTGGCGTGCGCGGAGTTGTGCAGCGACACGTAGACCGCGTCCAGCGTGGGGTCGGCGATCAGCGCGGCGTAGTCGCGGTGCACCCGTGGCACACCGTGTCGCTCGGCGAACGCCCGCGCCCGGTCCGGATCGCTGGCCGCGACCGCGACCGCCGTGATCCCGCCGATCGCGGAACTCGGCGCGATCACCGCCCGGGCCGCGATCCCGGTCGCCCCGATCAGGCCCAGATCAAGCCGCATGGGCCGACCCCGCCTGGCGCAGGCCAACCGACGCCAACGACGCGAGTACCCGCTGCCGCAACCGTGCCATCTGCCCTGGTACGCAGCGCAGCACGCAGTGCCACCGGGTCACCGGCGTCGCCACGACACCGCCCAGCGGCACACACCCGGGCCGGGCCGGGCCGGCGGCCGTCTCTCCCCTGCCAGCGCCGTACAGCAGGTTGTCGCGGCGTAGCGCAGCCAGCAGCTGACCGGTGGTGATCCCCGGTGGCGCGGTCAACTCGACCTGCCAGAGATGGCAGCGGGCCGGATCGTCCGGTCCGTCGGCGCAGGAGCGGTCCATCTGCACCACCAGCCGGCCGAGCGAGATCCGGGCGTTGACCTCCAGCACCGGCAGAAGTGTGCCGTCGGCGAGCACCATCGCGTCGACCGACAACGGACCCCAGTAGCCGGCGGCGTACGCCCGCCGCGCCACCTCGCCGGCCGCCGCCCGCAGCTGTGGCTCCAGCGGCGCCACCGCCTCGTCGGCCGGTCCGGCGCCGGTGAAGCGGAAACCCCGGTTGTGTACGGAACACACGCCCAGCCACCGCCAGGTCCCGTCGCGGCTCAGCTCGCCATGCGCGGACAGGTCGTGCCGCTTGGCGTAGTGCCGTTGCACGAGCAGTTCGACCCGGTTGCCGGCCGCCACCTGCCGGTCCAACACCCGGATGATCGCCCGCAGGACGCCGGGCGAGGCAACGGTCAGACTCCCGCCGCCGGCAACGCCGAACGGATCCTTGACCACCGCCGGAAACCCGGCCCGCGGCACCGCCCGCGCCAGCTCCCCGGTCGAGTGGACCGGCTCTGCCGCACCGACGAACCCGAGTTCGCGCACCAACTCGTTGGACCACGTCTTGGAGTTGACCCGCGCCACGTCCGCCACCGCCGGCAACGAATGTGCCGGCTGGGCCGGTAGCCTACGGGCGAGCGCGGCGATCGGGCCGGTGACCGCGTACGGGACCAGCCGGTGGGTGGCCAACAGCCGTGGTGCGGCGGGGTCACGCGCGAACATTCCGGCCACGGTGTCGGCCGTCGCGGTGCCGGCCACCGGGTGGTTGGCGAACCGCAGGCCGGCCTCGGCCAGCGCCGCGAGCAGCTCGCCGTCCATCGCTCGCCGGGTGACGAGCGTGTCGCCGGGTGCGCACGTCCCCGCGAGCACCTCGTCCATCGCCTCGACCTGGCCCCGCGTCGACGCCGCGAACATGGTCGTTTCCGGCAGTCGGGCGAGATCGTCCGGCCGCCACCACCTCTCGGCGTCGAACGGACCGATCCGCAGAGCCGGCGTCACCGCGCCGCCACGCCGTCCAACGTGGCCACCCAGGCGCCGAAGATCCGCACCGACCGCAACAGGTCCAGGTTCAACGAGTCGTAGTCCAGCTCGACGTCGAACGCGTCCTCCACCCCCAGCAGGAAGGAGATCGCCTGCAGGGAGTCCAGCCCGTACTCCTCGACCAGATCGGCGTCGGTGGCGATGTCGGCCGCTTCGGTGCCGTTCATCAGGACGCCCGCGAGCACGTTCTTGATCGTCGCGTAGATCTCGTCCACCGGTCACACTCCGTTCAGGTACAGCAGGATGCACTTCGAGCAGACCGGCATCATGCCGCCGGCCGACAGGATCTTGCGGACCTCGCGGAACGCCTCGCCACGCCACAGCTCGACGACACCGGTGTCATGCAGGTTGCCGACCACGAACTCGGGGAAGAACTTGCACGAGCTGACGTTGCCGTCGGCGTGCACCTCCAACCGGTTCGACACGGCCAGGCACTTGCTGCGGTGCTG
Organism: Solwaraspora sp. WMMB335; assembly: GCF_049179075.1. Taxonomy (NCBI): domain Bacteria; kingdom Bacillati; phylum Actinomycetota; class Actinomycetes; order Micromonosporales; family Micromonosporaceae; genus Solwaraspora; species Solwaraspora sp. WMMB335. The sequence goes on along the minus strand of NZ_JBMHMF010000001.1, from coordinate 7,908,303 downwards.
TGCCGGCCGGGAAGTGCCGAGGATGAAGTCCTCCACCTCGTCCGGTTGCAGCTGGGGTTGGTAGCGCACCCGGACCCGCCACCGCCGCTCGGCCAGCCGGGTCATCGACTCGCGCAGCGTGGGCAGCAGTTCGGGGGGCAGCTGGTAGGTATAGGAATGCCAGGTGGGTCTGCTGGTGCCGGTGTCGTTGGCGAGCCAGGCGAAGGACTGCTCGTACAGCTGGTCCATGGCCCGCGCGACCTCGGGGCTGATGTACCACGGGAACTGGAAGTAGACGGTGTTGACGCCCAACTCCTCGGCCCACTGCATGAACTGGTACATCGTGCCGACGGTGGCGTGGGAGACCATGCACGACAACGAGACCTCACCGTCGAAGTCACCGGCGCGTTTGAGCTCGATCATGCGCCGGATGTTCTCGACGGTGCGCGCGAAGGTGCCCGGACCACGGATCGCGTCGTGCTCGTCACCCAATCCGTCGAGGCTGACCAGCAGGTTCAGGTTCGCGCCGATGCGCAGCAGGTCGTCGAGCCGGCGGCGGAACAGCAGGCCGTTGGTGCACATGTTCACCGTACGCGGATAGCGTTCCAGCAATTCGGCCAGCTCGGTGAACCTGGTGTACATCAACGGTTCACCACCCCACAGGAACAGCTTGGCCCGGTTTGCGGCGGTGACCCGCAGCACCTGGTCCACCACCCCGATGTCCAGCTCGGAGCGTTGTTTGACGGAGCTGAAGTCACGGAAGAAGCCCTGCTCGTTCCACTGGTAGCAGTGCACGCACCGCAGGTTGCACCGGTAGGTGAGCTGGAGGCTGACCTCCTGCGGCAGCGGCGCGGCGTAGCCGGGGTCGTCACGCAGGTGTCTGCGTGCCGCCGATCGGATGGAGACCGTGTGCAGGATGTCGGCGAATTCCTTGGTGTTCAAGGTCTTGGTGGTAGCGGGGTGCACGATCTCTCCCATCTGGTGGAGCCGGAGGGACGGGTCCGGCTACGGTGATCCGGCAGCCGCGCGGGCAGCAGCAGGACGGATCCGGCGACGCACAGTCCCGCTGCCGCGATCACCGCGGCGAGCGCGCTCGACGAGCCGAGCGGGCCACTGGCCAGGCCGGCGGCCGTCCCCCCGGTCAGCGCGCCGAGCGGGATCGCCGACGATGTCAGTACGCGCGCCGTGGCGTGTACGGTCGCCTGCCGGTCGGCCGAAGTCACCTGCTGCCGGATGCTGGTGACCACCACCCCCCACGCCGGCATCCACAGCGCGGCGAAGGCGCGGATCGCGAACAGCAGGGCGACCGGCGCGGACACCAGCAGACACAGCGGAAGCGCGGTCCACGCCAGCCCTTCGAGGCAGGTCACCACCAGCGTTCTGCGGGCGCCGAGGAGCCGGGTCAACGGCGTGGCGCCGAACACTCCGAGCAACGCGGCGGCGGCGCCGGTCGCGAGCAACAGACCGGTGCCCGCGCTGGACATGCCGAGTGCGCGGTAGGCGAACAGCAGCAGGACCGCGTCGATGGCGCCGACGCCGAACGCCCGCAGCGCGGAGCTGGTGACCAACGGCCGGAGCAGGGGGTGGTGCCGGGTGTAGCGCAGTCCGTCGCGCACCCGCCTCAGCACCGGCGTTCGGTCCGGTCGGGGCGGGGCGGCAAGCCGGATCCGCGACCGCAGCAGCGCCGACACCAGAAACGGAGCCGCACCGATGACCAGCGCCGCGACCGTGCCGAGTCCGCCGACGACGGCACCGCCGAGTGCGGGACCGACGAGTTTCGACGCGCTGTCCGAGCCCTGTTGACGGGAGTTCGCGCCGACCAGCCGCGCCGGCGGGACCAGCGCTGGCACCATGACCTGACCGCACAGGTCGCTGAAGACGGTGGCGACACCGGCGGCGGCGACCAGGGCGACCACGGGAGCCACCGAGGTGATCCACCCGCTGGCGAGCGCGACCGCCAGCAGCGCGAAGACTCCGCACCGGACCAGTTCGGCGGATACCGTCACGCGCAGCACGTCGGCCCGTACGAGCAGGGCACCGGCGAACAGACCGACGACCGGGTAGGCCAGCCATCCCGCCGCGGCCACCACCCCCACCTCGACGTTCGACGCGTCGAGGAGCAGGATCACCGTGGTCGGTACGGTGAATCCGGTTATCCGGTCACCGATGGCACTGGCGGTCTGGGCCGTCCAGAACAGCGCGAAGTCCCGGTTCACCGTTACCGGACGCGGCTGCCGGGCGACGGGTCTGGCGGACGACGGATCGTCGCCAGCGGTGTCCCGATCCGCCCCGATGCCCGATCCGACACCCAACAGCTACCCCCATGTCACCGACCGTCAATGATCCATGAAATCACATCGATCGATAAGATCGCCAACCGTCTGCGTCCCGCCGTCGCCTCCGCCTCCGCCAGCGAAGCTGGTGGGCCGGCGGGCCGGGCCGTCAGGGCAGCCGGACGACGGCCACCTCCCGCGCAGCCAGTTCCACGGCACCGTCGACAACCCGGCCGATCAGCGCGGTGCCGGCCACGTCGGCGATCGTCACCGGACTGTCGGTGCGGTTGATCAGAAAGACGAAACGCTCGGGCCCCGTCGCGCGGACCACCAGCTCGACCTGGCGACGCACGGCGCGGGGAAGGTCGCTCACCAGACCCGCCCTGGCAGCCAGATCGGCCAGTACCCGCGTCAGGCCCGGATGGCCGAGCCGGGTGGAGACGTAGGCGGCCGAGCCGGCACCGGTGCTGCGGCGGGTGACGGCCGGATGGCCGTCGAGCTCGCCGCCGGCGTAGCGGGCCAGGACCGCGACGTCGGTGCCGGTGATCCGCACGCGTTCGGTCCACAGGGTCGCGACCAGGCCGAGGTCCAGCGGCACCTGCTCGCCGTCGCGCAGTGGCTCGAACTCCTCGATCCGCACTCCGAGCAGGTCGCGCAGCGCGCCGGGGTGGCCGCCGAGCCACACGTGGTCGTTCTCGTCCACGATGCCGGAGAAATAAGTGGCGACCAGGTGGCCGCCGGTGTCGGCGTACCCGCGCAGTCGCTCGGCCGCCGCCGCGCCGAGCAGGTGCAGGATCGGTGCGACGACCATACGGTAGCCCGCCAGCGACGTCCCGTGCGGCACGACGTCCACCCGGATACCGAGGTCGAGGAAGGCCGTGTACCAGTCCAGTGCCTCCTGCCGGTACCGCAGCCGGTCGCTGGGGTGTGAGTCGGCCTCGGCCGCCCACCAGGACTCCCAGTCGAACACGATGGCGGCGGGTGCCGGTTCACGCAGGGAACCCGCGACCGGGGCCAGCTCGCGCAGCAACCCGCCCAGCCGGGTCACCGAACGGAAGACGTCGCTGTCCGGGCCGGCGTGCGGAACCATCGCCGAGTGGTACTTCTCCGCCCCGGCCACCGACTGCCGCCATTGGAAGAAGCACACCGCGTCGGCACCGTGTGCGACGTGCACGAGCGAATCGCGGACCAGCTCGCCGGCCCGCTTCACGAGGTTGACCGGCTGCCAGTTGACCGCGCTGGTGGAGTGCTCCATGAGAAACCACGGCCGCCCGCCGGCGATGTTGCCGACCAGGTTCGCCGAGAACGACAGCTCGTCGAGGGCTTGCGGGCCGGGGGTGACGTAGTGGTCGTTGGAGACGAAGTCGACGTCCCGCGCCCATCCGGCGTAGTTCATGGCCCTGGTCTCGCCGAACACCATGAAGTTGGTCGTGACGGGTACCGACGGCGTGTGCTCGTGCAGGATGTCACGTTCGGCCCGCAGGTACGCCCGTAACGCGTCGCTGGAGAACCGTTTGAAGTCCAGCTGCTGGGTCGGGTTGAGATGGGTGGCCGCCAGCCGCGGTGGCAGGATCTCGGTCCAGCCGCTGTAGCGCTGTGACCAGAACGCCGTACCCCAGGCGTGGTTGAGCACGTCGATGGTGAGGTACCGCGCGCGCAGCCAGTCGCGGAACGCGTTCGCGGCGTCGTCGGAGTAGTCGTACGCGTTGTGGCAGCCGAGTTCGTTGGAGATGTGCCAGGCGGCGAGAGCCGGGTGGTCGGCGTAGCGGCGGGCCATCTCCGCGACCAGCGCCAGCGCGTACGAGCGGAAGACCGGTGACGTCGGGCGCCAGTGCTGGCGGCCACCGGGCCAGATCGTCTCGCCGCGGTGGTCGACCGGCAGAATCTCCGGATGCCGGGTGGTCAGCCAGGGCGGCGGCGACGCCGTCGCGGTGGCCAGGTCGACCGCGATGCCGTTGGCGTGCAGCAGATCCATGATGTCGTCGAGCCAGTCGAAGCACCAGGTGTCCGGCGACGGCTGAATCCGTGCCCAGGCGAAGATGGCCAGGGAGACGATGGTCACCCCGGCCTCGCGCATCAACCGCATGTCCTCGTGCCACACGGAACGGGACCACTGCTCCGGGTTGTAGTCGGCGCCGTACGCCAGGGCCGGGGCGGCACCGGCCGGGCGCCGCAGCCATCGGGGGCGGTTGCTCACGTCTGAGTGCTCCTCGCTGGTCCTGGGTTGTCCCGGGCCGCCACTCGCCCGGCGTAGCGGCACCGGTCAGGCGAGCGTGAAGCCCTGGTCCCGGCCGTACTTGACGCAGGCGTCCTGCCAGGCCCTCAGTCCGTCGGACAGGGCCGTGTCCGACACGTACGCCTGGCCGACGGTGTCGTTGAAGATGCTGTTGGCGTAGACCTGGAACGGCAGGTACGACCAGCCGGGGACGACGTCCGCCGCGGCCCGGGCCAGGATCTGACCGGAAAAACAACCGTGAGTGGGCAGGCGGCAGCGTCGGGGCGCAGCCCCGACGAGGTTCTGAATTTGTCCGTTGGGTGTGGTGCTGGTCAGGCCGGGTTGAGCTGAACGGTGTGGCCGAGGGCTTCGAGCTGGCGGATGAGGCTACGGGTCTTGCGGTGCTTGTTGATATGGGTGGCGTAGTGGTCCGGGCCGAGATCGATGAAGCTAGCGGTCGGGTCGGCCAGGATGTGCCAGACGATCGTCAGGATGGATCTGGCGATCGCGACCAGGGCTCTGGCTTTGCCTCGGCGTTTGACCAGGCGCCGGTAGCGTTCGCCGAGGAAGGTGTCGGTGCGGGCGGCTGCCGCGGCGGCGTCACCGAGCACACTTTTAAGGTAGGGGCTGCCACGGCCGGTGGGTCCGCGGCGGGTCTTTGACCCGGACTGCATGGTGCGTGGGGACAGTTTCGTCCAGGACACCAGGTGGCCAGCGGTGGGGAACTGGGCCATGTTCCCGCCGGTCTCCGCGATGATGATCTGAGCGACCCGAGGTCCGACACCAGGGATCTCGTCGAGCCGCTCCAAGACCGAAGGCTGATGGGCCGCAGGAGGACAGTCCTCACCAGTACCCGTCGGAGGCAGTGCGGCGATTAGCTGGTCGATGATCACGGTGAGCTTGTCGATCTCGACGTCAAGGGCATCGATCTGCTGCAGCAGGACGACAGCGATCGTGGCGTGATGGTCGTCGAAACGGCCGGTCAACGCCTCAACCAGAGCGGGACGTTTGACCCGTAGCTTGCCCAGGGCCAGCTCGGCCAGTCGGCGGGGATCGCGTTCACCCGCGACGAGAGCGTCGATCATCGCTCTTCCGGACAGCCCGAGGAAGTTGGTAGCCACCGTGGACAGCTTGATCAAAGCGTCTTCCAGCAGCTTGTCCAAGCGCAGCTTGTAGCGGGTCCGGTCCGCGACGAGGTCGTGGCGCAGCCGGGTGTAGTCGCGGATGTCCCGGATCGCCTTCGGCGGCACGAACGAGGGCCGCAGCATCCCACGCTCGTTGAGCTTGGCCAGCCAGACCGCGTCGAGCTTGTCGGTCTTGGGTCGGCCCGGGACCTGCTTGACGTCGTTGGCGTTGACCAGCCACACGGTCACCCCGTGGGCTTCCAGGATGTAGTAGAACGGTCGCCAGTAGTCGCCGGTCGACTCCAGAACGACACGTTCGATCTGATCGGTGACCAACCGCTGGGCCAAGGCGCAGAGCTCGTTGGTCGTGGACACGACGTCCCAGACCAGCGTCACCCTGCGGTGAGGCTGAGTCGGATGCGGTAGCCGGGTACAGACCTTGCCGGATGCCTTCGCGACGTCGATGGCCGCGACCCGGCTCAACCGGATCTCATGGTCGGGGTCGTGGATCTCTTCAGGTTCTCGTGACATGCCACCGGGCTCCATACGGGCAGAAGGGGGTGGGAGGTCGCCCGTGGGCCACGGTCGGGAACCAAGAAATCTGACCGGCGTGCTCGAAGCAACAGTGTGCGACCCATCGAGGTCGGGCCCCGCGCCAGACTCGTTAACGGCTTCAAGTGCCAAGATCCCATCGGCGTCGGCGGGCGACCGTACCGCAGTTTTTCACGCCATAGCGGCGTGCTCGGCACAGGGTGACTCGTTGACCTTCTGCCCGCCGAAGTACTCGAGCTGCCTGCCGATGAAGGCGTCCGACGTCAGCTGGTCGTTGGTCGCCGGGAAGGCGCCGTTGTCGACCCGGATCTGGGCCCCCTCGCCGACGGTGGCGAACGTCATGAACCCGTACGCCAGCGCGTTGTTCGTGCCCGCCTTCGGAATCGCCAGCGAGCTGCCGCCGTTCTCCGACGTCGCGGAGCCGCCCGCGGTCCACTGCGGCATCGGCGCGACGCGCCAGTCGCCGCTGGCGGCGGCAACCCCGGACTCCAGGTTGGCCGGCATCCATGCGCCGATGACCAGCGTGGCGATGCTGCCGTCGGCCAGGCCCTTGTACCAGCCATCGCTCCAGGAACCCACCGGCGCGAGCAGCTCCTGGCTGATCAGCTGCTGCCACAGGGCGACGAACCTGGTGGAGCCCGCATCGGCGAGATCGATCGTGACAGTCGTGCCGTCCACGGTGAACGGCGTGCCGCCGGCCTGCCAGATCATGCTGGTGGTGAAGCCGGCGTCGCCGATGTCGTTGGTGATGTACGCCGTCGGGTCGGCCGCGTGCAGCTTCGCGGCGGCGGCGAGGTACTCGTCCCAGGTGGCGGGGACGGTGATCCCGTGCTTGTCGAAGACCCTCTTGTTGTAGAACAGGGCCATCGGGCCGGAGTCCATCGGGAGACCGAACAGGCCTCCCCCGGTCCTGACCGATGCCCACGGGCCGGGGGTGAACGTCGCGTCGAGGGCGTCCGCGCCGAACGCGGTCAGGTCGGTCAGGGACTCGCCGAGCGCGAACTGCGGCAGCGCGAAGTACTCGATCTGGGCCAGGTCGGGCACCCCGGAGCCGGCCGAGATCGCGTTCTGCAGCGCCTGGTACTGGTCGTTGCTCGTACCGGCGTTGACCAGGTTCACGGTGACCTTGGGGTACCTGGCCTGGAACGCGGTGACGACCTGCTGGAGGGTCGGCTCCCACGCCCACACGACGATGGTGCCGCCGGCGGCCAGCGCGGCGTCGACGTCGGCGGCGGACGCGCCCGCCGGGTCGTCCGTCGTGTCGTCGCCGCACGCGGCCAGGGCGGCGGACGCGGCGACGGCGGTCGTGACGGCGGCGGTTCCGCGCAGGAATGTGCGTCGGTTGATCATCACGGGTCCTCTTTCGGGTGCGGGTCAGTCCTTCACGCCGCCAGCGGTCAGGCCGGACCGCCAGTAGCGCTGCAGGAGAAGGAAGACGAGCAGAAGCGGAACGATGGTGAGCAGCGATCCGGTGATCACGAGGTGGAAGATGGCCTGCCCGCCGGCCGTCGCGGCCTGGTCGTTCCATGCGTGCAGGCCCAGGGTCAACGGGTACCAGTCCGGGTTCTTGAGCATGATCAGCGGCAGGAAGTAGTTGTTCCAGGTGGCGACCATGGTGAACAGCGCCACGGTCACGACGCCCGGACCCAGCAGCGGCACGCACACGCGCAGAAAGGTGCGCAGCTCGCCGGCGCCGTCGACGCGGGCCGCCTCGATCAGCTCGGTGGGGACCGCCTCGGCGGTGAAGGTCCACATGAGGTAGAGCCCGAACGGGGAGACGAGCGACGGGATGATGACCGCCCACGGGGTGTTGGTCAACCCGAGCTCGGCGAACATGAGGAACGTCGGCACCGCCAATGCGGTTCCCGGCACCGCCACCGCGCCGATGACCACGGCGAAGACGCCACGTTTGCCGGGGAAGTCGAACTTCGCCAGCGCGTAGCCGCCCAGCGTGGCCAGCGCGGTCGCTCCCCCGGCGCCGAGCACGACGTAGAGCAGGGTGTTGCCCAGCCAGCGGACGAAGACGCCGTCGTCGTAGGTGAGGGTGTCGCGGACGTTGTCCCAGAGCGCGACGTCGTCGGAGAACCACAGCCCGAACGAGCTGAACAGTCCCTCCTGGGTCTTCGTCGCGTTGATCGCCAGCCACACCAGCGGGATCAGGCTGTAGACCAGCATGACGCCGGTCAGCGCGGTGAGCAGCGGACTGCGGCGGCGCGTCATCGCCGGCGCTCCTCTCGCGTGCCGCGCAACTGCACGGTGCAGGCCACCGCGGCGGTGAGGACGCCCATGACGATCGCGACCGTCGCGGCGTAGTTGTACTGCTGGCCGGCGAACGACAGCGAGTAGGCGTACAGGTTGGGTGTGTACGACGTCGTGATGGTGTTCGGCGCCAGCTTCTGCAGGATGCTGGGCTCGTTGAACAGCTGGAACGTCCCGATGATCGAGAAGATCGTGGCAATCAGCAGCGCACCGCGGATCGCCGGCAGCTTGATGGCGCGGATCACCTGCAGCTGCCCGGCCCCGTCCAGCGCGGCCGCCTCGTACAGCGCTTTCGGGACGACCCGCAGCGCGCTGTAGAAGATCAGCATGTTGTAGCCGAGGAACTCCCAGGTCACGATGTTGCCGATGGAGGCGAGCAGCCAGCGCGGACCCAGCGGGTCGGGCAGGGTCAGTCCCAGTACGTCGTTGACGTTGCCGATCAGGCCGAACTGGCTGCCGTACATGAAGCCCCACATGAGGGTGGCGACGACGGCCGGCACCGCGTACGGCATGAAGATCGTGATCCGGAAGAACGCCTTGCCGTAGAGACGCCCGCTGTCGATGGCCAGCGCCACCAGCAGCGCGAGGAACAGCATGATCGGGACCTGGACCACGAGGAACACCGCCACCCGTCCGACCGACGACCAGAACTGCTGGTCCGTGAAGGCCGTGCGGTAGTTGTCGAGCCCGACGAAGCTGGTCCCACCGATCAGCCTGGTCCGGAACAAGCTCAGGTAGATCGCGTACGCGATGGGCGCGACGAAGACGAAGGTGAACACGGCCATGAACGGACCGATGAACGCCCACCCCGTCCAGCTGCGGCGCTGCCGCTGGGCCATGCCGCCCCTTCCCGGATCCACCATCTCCTGTTTACGTAAACATCGCCGGTCGGCGGCGGGTCTGTGGGGCCGGGCTCAGCTGGCTGGCATACGGTGGAGCTCCGTGATGTTTACGTAAACATCCGGGGCTATGGTGGCACCGAGCCAGACGAGCGGTCAAGCGTCGGTTTCTCGCCGGTCACCGTGCACGTCGCCGTCCCGGGAGAGAGGAGACCGTTGATCCAGCCCAAACCGCCGCGGGTCTCGATGGCCGACGTCGCGCGATTGGCAGGCGTGTCCTCGCAGACCGTCTCGCGCGTGTCCAACGGCCACGCCGGCGTCGTCAGCAGCACCCGTCAACAGGTCCTGGCGGCAATGCGTGAGCTGGGGTACCGGCCGAACAGCGCCGCCCGCGCGCTCAAACGCGGCGAGTTCAGAACCATCGGCGTCATCCTCTTCTCCCTGTCGCACATCGGCAACAGCCGCACGCTAGAGGCCATCGCCAATCACGCCGGCGCCCTGGGGTACGCCATCACCCTGATCCCCGTCGGGATGCCCACCCACGACGGTGTGCTCGGCGCCTTCACCCGCCTGGACGAGCTCGCCGTCGACGGGATCATCGTCATCATGGAGGTCCACCTGCTGGACACCGCGACCGTGGCCCTGCCACCACACGTCCAGGTCGTGGTCGTCGACTCGGACGCCGGCGACCGCTACGCCGTGGTCGACACCGACCAGGCCGACGGCGCCCGGCAGGCCGTCACCCACCTGCTCGGCCTCGGCCATCGCACGGTCTGGCACGTGACCGGCCCGCAGGCGTCGTACGCGGCCAACCGCCGCACGCTGGCCTGGCGGCAGGCCCTCGAGGAGGCCGGCCGGCCAGTACCTGCCCCGCTACGCGGCGACTGGTCGGCCGAGTCCGGCTACCAGGCCGGGCGCACGCTCGCCGACACGCCCGAGTGCACCGCCGTCTTCACCGCCAACGACCAGATGGCGCTGGGGGTGCTGCGGGCGTTGCACGAACGCGGGCGCTCGGTCCCCGGTGACGTCAGCGTCGTCGGGTTCGACGACATCCCCGACGCGGCCTCCTTCATCCCGCCGCTCACGACGGTCCACCAGGACTTCGCCGAGGTCGGCCAGCGGTGCGTGCAGGGCGTCGTACGCCAGATCGACCGCGGCGGATCGGAACGAGGGACGACACTGGTACCGACCCGGCTGGTCGTACGCGCGAGCACGGCCCCGCCCCGGCCGCTCTGACTGCTACGGCCCCCGCCGGCCGAGCCGTCAGACCGGTGCGGTCTCGGTGGCCGCGGCCGCGGTCCCGGTGGCCACGGCAGGGACCTGGGCCGGGACGCTCTCCCCGACGGGTGACGCATAGCGACGGCACGAGGCGCGGACGACGAGCTCGGTCGGCAGTCGGACGTGGGTGTCCCGATCGACGCCGGCGATCATGTCGACGAGCAGCCGCAACGCCTCGGCACCCATCCGCTGCAAGGGCTGCATGATCGTGGTCAGGGGCGGGTTGACCAGCGCCGACTCCGGGATGTTGTCGAACCCGATCACGGAGAGGTCGTCAGGGACGGTGATTCCCAGCTCTCGGGCGACGTTCAGCGTGGAGATCGCGGAAAGGTCGTTGCCCGCGAAGATCGCGGTCGGCCGGTCGGGGAGGCCGAGCAGCTCGGTGGCGGTGCCGGCGGCGCTCTCGATCCGGAACCCGCCGACCCGCACGAGCTTCTCGTCGACCGGCACGCCCGCGTCGGCCATCGCCTTGCGGAAGCCCGCCTCCCGAAGCCGCGCCGACTCCAGACCGGTCCGACCGATGATGTGTCCGATCCGGCGGTGACCGAGGGAGAGCAGGTAGTTGGTCGCGAGGATGGCGCCGGCGAAGTTGTCGGAGTCGACGGTCGGCGGGCCGGACGGGCCCGTGTGCGGATCCACCGCGACCACGTGGAAGCCCTGCTTCGTCTCGACCACGGTCGGGGTGACGATCACGGCCCCGTCGATGAGCGTGCCGGAGAGTCGGGCCAGCGACCGGCGTTCCCAGCCGACGGCCGCGCCGTCGCCGTCCCCGCCGGAGTAGGCCAACAGCTGGTAGCCGGTGCCGGCGACCTCCTTGGAGGCGCCCTTGAGCAGCTCGGTGGAGAAGGGCTCGAACTCGGCGACGAGGATGCCCAGGACGTTCGTGCGGTGGCTGCGCAGGCTCTGCGCCCCCAGGCTCGCCTCGTACCCGAGCTGGCGGATGACCTGCTGGACCCGCGCCACGGTCGCCTGCGCCACGCCGTACCGGCCGTTGACGACCTTCGACACGGTCGCCACCGAGACGCCGGCCGTGCGGGCCACGTCCGACATCTTGACACGCTGCGAGAACGCCACGTCAACGATGATAGAGGGACCTCCGCGGGCCCGTCACGGTCGAGTTGAAAACGTTATCGATACCGATTGACACCGCGTTACGTGCCTGTAAAACTCGCCGTCAGGCCAAGCACCGCGACTGACTAGTCGAGGAGATCAAGATGGCGATTCCGCGCCGCGCAGGCGCCGTCCTAGCGCTCTTCATGACCAGCGCCCTCCTTACCACCGCCGCCTGTGGCAGCGGTGAGAGCGAGGAGCCCGCCGGCGAGTTGTACGAGAACCCGGTGACCCTGACCTGGTGGCACAACGCCTCCCAGGACGGGCCCGGCAAGGACTACTGGGAGAAGGTCGCCGACGACTTCTCCGCGCTGCACCCGACCGTCACGATCGAGATCGAGGCGATCGAGACCAACCAGCTCCAGCGCACCCGGCTCCCCGCCGCCCTGCTGAGCAACGATCCACCGGACATCTTCCAGGCCTGGGGCGGTGGTGAGCTACGCGAGCAGGCGGAGGCCGATTACCTGAAGGACATCACCGACGAGGTCCAGGCCGAGGTCGAGACCATCGGCTCGGCGGTCGAGATCTGGCAGGCGGACGGCCGCCAGTACGGTCTGCCGTACCGGATGGGCATCGAAGGTATCTGGTACAACAAGGACCTGTTCACCCAGGCCGGCATCGACGCTCCCCCGGCCACCTTCGACGAGCTCAACGACGCGGTCACCAAGCTCAAGGCGATCGACGTCATCCCGATCGCCCTCGGTGCCGGTGACAAGTGGCCCGCCGCGCACTGGTGGTACAACTTCGCCCTGCGCGCCTGCTCGGTGGACACCCTGCGGTCGGCCTCGACCGACCTGAACTTCGACGACCCGTGCTGGGTCAAGGCCGGCGAGGACCTGCAGGCCTTCATCGAGACCGAGCCGTTCCAGCCCAACTTCATCGCCACGCCGGGCCAGAACGACCCGACCAGCGCCAACGGGCTGCTCGCCAACGGCGAGGCCGCCATGGAGCTGATGGGCGACTGGAACCGGGGCACGCTGGACACCGTCGCCTCCGACCCGGAGGCGCTCGCCGGGTTCCTCGGCTGGTTCCCCGTGCCGGCGATCACCGGTTCCGCGGGGGATCCGTCCGCAGCCCTCGGTGGTGGCGACGGCTTCGCCTGTGCCAAGGGCGCTCCGGTCGAGTGCGTCGAGTTCCTGAAGTACATCGTGAGCCCCGAGGTGCAGCAGGGCTACGCCGAGACCGGCACCGGCCTGCCGGTGTCCCCGGAGGCGGCCTCGGCCGTGACCGATCCCGCCCTCCAGTCGATCCTGCAGGCCACGGCCGACGCCAGCTACGTCCAGCTCTGGTTGGACACGGCCTTCGGCAGCACCGTCGGCAACGCGATGAACGACGCGATCGTCGCGATCTTCGCGGGTAACGGCTCGCCCGAGGACGTCGTCACCGCAATGAAGGCGGCCGCAAGCAAGTGACCACGATCAGCCATGACCCGAACCCCGCCGGCAGCGCCACCGCGCAGCCGGCGGGGATCCGGCGTGCGGGTCGGTCTTCCTCCCGCACGACCGAGACCCGGCGCAAGTGGTACGAGATCATCGGGCTCACCACCCCGGCGATCGTCGTCTACGTGATGTTCGTGCTGGTCCCGATGGGCTTCGCGGTCTACTACAGCCTCTTCCGCTGGCGCGGCGTGGGGCCGCCGACCGACTTCGTGGGCCTGAACAACTACGTCCTCGCCTTCCAGGACCCGATCTTCCGCGACGCGTTACGCAACAACGCGTTCATCGTGGTCGGCTCGCTGGTGGTGCAGGGCCCCATCGCCCTGGGCATCGCGCTGCTGCTCAACCGGTCGTTCCGCGGCCGGCGGGTGTTCCGCCTGCTGGTCTTCGTGCCCTACGTGCTCGCCGAGGTCACCACGGGCATCATGTGGAAGCTGCTGCTGACCGACGGGGGCACGGTCGACGCGCTGCTGCGGTCGGTGGGGCTGGGTGCACTGGTGCGGCCCTGGCTCGCCGACCTCGACATCGTGATCTGGACCCTGCTCTTCCTGCTCACCTGGAAGTACGTCGGTTTCGCGATCATCCTTCTGCTGGCCGGATTGTCCAACGTGCCGGCCGAGTTGACCGAGGCGGCGCAGATCGACGGGGCCGGCTGGTGGCAGATTCAACGCCACGTCACCCTGCCGCTGCTGGGACCGACGATCCGGATCTGGATGTTCCTGTCGATGATCGGCTCGTTGCAGGTCTTCGACATGATCTGGGTGACGTCGGTACCAGCGGTACGGTCGTTGGGTGCCTCGGCCACCATGGCGACGTACATGGTGGACAACGGCTTCTTCGCTCGGCTGTGGGGCTACGGCAACGCGATCGCCGTGATCCTCTTCGGGATCTCGTTCATCGCTGCGCTGCTGTTCCAGCGGTTCCTCCTGCGGCGCGACATCGAAGGCGCAGTGACCGGAAGGAAGAAGTGACGTGACCACAAACGCCATCGCCGCGACGCCGCCCACCAAGCGCCGCAGGGACTCGTCGTGGGGCAGCCCGCTCACCTACGCGCTGGCCCTCGCGGTCGCGGGGGTCTCGATCGCGCCGGTGATCTACGTGATCATCGGTGGTTTCCGTACCACCCCGCAGATCATCGCCGACCCCGCGGCGCTGCCCGACCCGTGGGTCGCCGACAACTACGTCCGGGTGCTCACCCAGAGCGATTTCTGGCGGCAGGCCGTCAACAGCGCGATCGTCGCCTTCGGTACGACGCTCGGTGTCGTCACGCTCGGGCTCTGCGCCGCGTTCGTGCTCGCGCGGTACACCTTCCGGGGGCGGGAGGCTCTCTACACCTTCTTCACCCTCGGGCTGCTGTTCCCCGCCGGGGCGGCGATCCTGCCGCTCTACCTGATGCTGCGCGACATGAACCTGATCAACTCGTACTTCGCGGTGATCCTGCCGCAGATCGCCTTCGCGCTGCCGCTCACGATCGTGATCCTGCGTCCCTTCCTGACCGCCGTACCCCGAGAGTTGGAGGACGCGGCGGCGATCGACGGGACCGGACGGATCGGCTTCCTCTGGCGCATCATGCTGCCGCTGTCGCGTCCCGCGCTCGTCACGGTCGGGATCCTCGCGTTCGTGACGAGTTGGAACGCGTTCCTCCTGCCACTGCTCGTCCTCGGTGACGCCAACCTGCACACCCTGCCGTTGGGTGTGCAGAACTTCTCCAGCCAGTACACTTCGGACACTGCCGGGATCCTCGCCTTCACCTCGATGGCGATGCTGCCGGCGCTGATCTTCTTCACCATCGCCGAGCGGCAGATCGTCGGGGGCCTGCAGGGCGCCGTCAAGGGCTGACCGCCCGGGGCACGCACACCCAGCCGTACCGGTGACGAACGTGGCACGCCACAACAAGGGAGAGGCACCGCATGACTGAGGTCCGCGCGACGGTGGACGGGGTCGTACCGGCACCGGCCGGTCCGCACCACGACCGGCCGGAGGGGCCCGACCGGACGACGGTGCGCGACAGCGAGGTTCGCGTCCGGGAACTCCTCGACCGGATGACGGTCGAGGAAAAGATCGCCCAGCTCGTCGGCTTCTGGGAGAAGGAGGACGGTGAGACCGTCGCGCCGCTGCAGGGCGAGTTCGGTGCCGCCACCCGGCTCGAGGAGTTCTCCCGGCACGGCCTCGGTCACCTCACCCGGGTGTACGGCACCCGCCCCGTCGACCCCGTGACACGCGCGGCGTGGCTGTGGAAGTTCCAGTCCGATCTGGTCACGCAGACCAGGCTCGGTATCCCGGCGATCGTCCACGAGGAGTGCCTGACCGGCCTGTCCGCGTGGCAGGCGGCGACCTTCCCGACACCGCTGGCATGGGGAGCGGCGTTCGATCCCGACCTGGTCGCCGAGATGGCGGCGACGATCGGTACGTCGATGCGGGCCCTGGGCGTGCACCAGGGCCTCGCACCGGTGCTCGACGTGATCCGCGACCCGCGGTGGGGCCGGGTCGAGGAGTGCATCTCCGAGGACCCCTACCTGGTGGGGACGATCGGCACCGCGTACATCCGGGGTCTGCAGTCGGGCGGGGTGCACGCCACCCTCAAGCACTTCGTCGGCTACTCGGCCTCGCGCGCCGGCCGCAACTTCGCGCCGGTGCACGCCGGCCCCCGGGAGGTCGCCGACGTGCTGCTGCCCCCGTTCGAGATGGCGCTGCTCGACGGCGGTGCCCGCGCGGTCATGCACTCCTACGCCGAGATCGACGGAGTACCTGTCGCCGCCGACCCGGCCATGCTCACCGGCGTACTGCGCGACCGGTGGGGTTTCGACGGGGTGGTGGTGGCGGACTACTTCGGGGTGGCGTTCCTCACGCTGCTGCACCACGTCGCGGACGACCACACCGAGGCCGCCGTCCAGGCGCTGACGGCCGGGGTCGACATCGAACTGCCGACCGGCGACGCCTACCTGACGCTGCCGGAGGCGGTACGCCGGGGCAGGGTCGACGAGGCACTGCTCGATCGGGCGGTGCTGCGGGTCCTCCGCCAGAAGCGGGATCTCGGGCTGCTCGACGCCACCTTCACGGAGGACCCGCCCCGCCAGATCGACCTCGACTCCCCCGAGCATCGGGCGATCGCTCGCCGCCTGGCGGAGCGGTCCATCGTCCTGGTCACCAACCGGGACGCCCTGCCGCTGTCCCCCGGTCGGCCGATGGCGGTGATCGGGCCCAACGCCGACCAGCCCAGCGCACTCTTCGGGTGCTACTCGTTCGTCAACCACGTGCTGCCTCAACATCCCGACGTGGCGACCGGGATCGAGGTGCCGACGGTTCTCGACGCGGTACGGGCGGAGTTCGACGCCGAACTCGTCAGCTGGGCACGTGGCTGCGACGTCGACGACGACGACCGGTCCGGCTTCGCGCAAGCCGTCGCCGTCGCTCGCGCCGCGAAGGTGGCCGTGCTGGTCGTCGGGGACCGTGCCGGTCTGTTCGGGCGCGGCACCGTCGGCGAGGGGTGCGACACCGACGATCTGGAGCTGCCCGGAGTGCAGCGCGACCTCGTCGAGGCCGTGCTGGCGACCGGCACCCCCGTGGTCCTGGTGCTGCTGACCGGGCGGCCCTACGCGATCGGCTGGGCGTTGGAGCGGTGCGCCGCGGTGGTGCAGGCGTTCTTCCCCGGCGAGGAGGGTGCCGCGGCGATCGCCGGGGTGCTCTCCGGGCGGGTCAACCCCTCTGGGCGGCTGCCGGTCAGCCTGCCCCGGTCGGCCGGTGCGCAGCCGTACTCGTACCTGCACCCGGCCCTCGGCGAGGGCGACGAGGTGACCAACCTGTCGGTGACCCCACCGGCGCCGTTCGGCCACGGGTTGTCCTACACCACCTTCGCCTACTCGGAGCTGACCGTGCCGACGACGGTGCCCAGCGACGGGGCGTTGGTGGTGACCGTACGGGTGACGAACACCGGGCCGGTCGCTGGTGACGAGGTGGTCCAGCTCTACGGTCACGACCTCGTGGCCTCGGTGACCCGGCCGGTGGCGCAGCTTCTCGGATACCGCCGGGTCCGTCTCGAACCGGGCGAGACGGCCACGGTCGAGCTGACGGTGCCCACGACCCGCCTGGCCTTCTCCGACCGCACCCTGACCCGGGTGGTCGAGCCCGGTGACGTCGAGGTCTGGGTGGGTACGAGCGCGCAACGGCTGGCGCAGGGGCGGACCGCTCTGGTCGGACAGACCGTGCCGGTCACTGTGGCCGCCGAACGGTGGACGACCTCCGAGATCAGCTGACAGGACCGGACCGGAACCTCGGCATGACCTCGCGGGCGAACCGCTCGACGATCTGGATGGACCGCTCGATCGGCAGTCCGAGCCACTGGGCACGGAAGACGAAGTGGTTGTAGCCGGCGGCGGCGAAGTCGGAGACCTTCGCGACGATGTCGTCGGGCGAGCCGAAGAAGAGAGCCTTCTCCCTGATCGCGTCCCACTGAGATGCGAAAAAGTCCATACCGTACTGGACGTACTCGCCGTAGGAGCGGCGCACCGCGTCGCCGGCTATCGCGTACGCGGCGTCGAAGGAGTCCGCGACGCACAGATCACGGTGGATCGGAAACACCGCGTCCTGCTCGCTGAAGCCAGCTGCCCTGCGCTGCTCCCGGTAGTCGGCCAGGTTGCCCACGGCCCAGTTGCGGCGCACATTCGACGGAGCCAGCCAGGGCAGCCCCTGCCGGGCGATCCGGGCGATGCCGGTCGGTCCGTTGGCACCGACCCAGACCGGCGGATGCGGCCGCTGGACGGGCAACACGCTGCACCGCACCCCGTCGAGGCTGAAGTGCCGGCCCTCGTGGTGGACGGGTTCGCCGGTCCACAGCCGCTGCATCACCGCGAGCGCCTCGTTCATCCGCGACACCCGGGTGCGCCGGTCGACGCCGAAGGAGGCGAACTCCACCTCACGGTAGCCCGAGCCGATACCCAGCACGAAACGGCCGCCGGACATCTGGTCGATGGTGGCGATCTCCTCGGCCCAGTGCACCGGGTGGCCCAGTGGCAGGATGAGGATCCCGGTGCCCAGCTGCATGTCGCCGGAGTGTTCGACGAGCCGGCTCAGCAGCGGCATCGGTTGCGGCGTGCACAGCGACGACAGATAGTGGTGGATGCCGAACACCGAGTCGTAGCCGAGGTCCCGGACGTGCTGGACGTACTCGATCGTCTCGCCGATCCGCCGCCGCAGATCGTCGCCGGGATCATACTGGTGGTCGAGGAGGATACCGAACTTCACCGCTGTGCCTACTTCTCCCGAGAGCGGGTGTCGCTGAGCCGGAAGAAGGGCGCGACCAGCCGGTCCCGGTCGGCCAGCGCCTGGCCGATGCCCTTCTCGCGACGCTCCTTGAGGAAGTTCCAGTCCCCTTCGTCGAAGCTGACGTTGGTCGCCCAGCCGTGCCCGACCCAACCGGTCATCGCGCCGAGTCCCTTACCCCTGGCCTCCATGACCAGCTGCATCATCGACTTGCCCATCATCAGGGAGTCCAGCGGCATGACCGCGATCGCGTCCGCGTAGTCGTCGACCCACCGCTGCAGTTCGTCACGCTCGACGACCTTGGTGACCAGGCCCTTGCGCTCACCCTCCTCGGCGCCGATCGCCCGCATGGTCAGCATCACGTCCTTCATCGTGGTCAGGCCGACCTTCTCGATCCAGTGGTACATGTCCTGCGGCGCCGGTCCGAGGTAGCGGAACGCCGGGTGGGTGAACCGGGCATCGGGGCTGGCGATGACGATGTCGGCCGACAGCGCGATCTGGAAGTGGCCGCCGTAGCAGTACCCCTGCACCTGGCAGATGGTCGCCTTCAGCGACTCGATGATCGGACGGGTGAAGCCGGAACTGAGCACGTTACGGTCGGGCAGAATCCGCTGGCGCTGGGCCGGACGCCGTCGCGACGCGGAGTCCGTGCCGGTCTTGTAGCCGATGTAGTGGCCGAGTTCGGCGGCGTCGGCGCCGGTACCGAAATGGTCGCCCTCCCCCTTGAACACGATCACCTTGACCCGGTCGTCGGTCTCGGCTTGCCGGACCAGGTCACCGACGCGTTCGAAGGCGGCCACCGGGATGGCGTTGAGCCGTTCGGGACGGTCGAAGGTGATGGTCGCCACGGATCGCTGCTCGTCGACGTCGTACCGGACGTACGTCGCGAGGACCTCGGGGTCGACCTCCATGTTCTCGACGTCCCACTGGTGCTCCAGAAGTTCGGCTTCGGTCTTCTTCACAGCGGTTCCTTAGGTCAGGTGGTGCGGAAGGCGGGGAACACCTCGGCGGCGAACAGCCGTAGCGAGGCGCGCAGTTTCTCGACCGGCATGCCCAGCCAGCCGGGGCGGAAGATGAGGTGGTCGAACCCCAGGTCACGCAGGGCGGCGATCCGTTCGATGAGGAACTGCGGCGAGCCCAGCAGCAACGTGTGACGGACCAGTTCGTCGAACCGGTCCCGCTGCCAACGCAGCGCCGGGTATTCGGCGTACGTGGCGTACTCCCGTCGGGCGTGCGCCAGCGCCTCCTCGACGGCCTGCCCGGTGCTCGGTGCGCAGTACAACTCGACGCCGACGGGGCGCTGCACCGAGGTCGGATCCCGGCCGTACTCGGTCAGTGCCTCGTTGTAGACGGCCAGATGCTCGGGCAGGAACCGCTGGCTCGGCGAATTGCCCGGCGCGTACCAGGCGTCGCCGAGACGGGCGGCCCGGCGGACCGCCTTCTTGCCGCCGGCGCCGATCCAGATCGGCGGGCCGCCCGGGGTCAGCGGGCGGACACCGATCGTGGCGTCGGTCTGCGGGTAGAACTCGCCGCCGTGGGTGACCGGTCGCCCGGTCCACAGCGCGCGGATGAGCCGCAGGCTCTCGTCGAAGCGACGGAATCGGGTGTGCGGGTCGACGCCGAAGGCGGCGAACTCGTTCGCCCGGTAGCCGGCACCGACGCCGAGCACCACCCGCCCGCCGGACAGGTGGTCCAGGGTCGCGAACTCCTCGGCGACGTGCACCGGGTGGAACATCGGCAGCAGCAGGATGCCGGTGCCGAGCACCATGTCGCCCGAGCGCGGGATGAGGCTCGCCAGCATCGAGATCGGCTGTGGGGTGGCCAGGTTCGACTGGAAGTGGTTGATCGTCCAGACCGAGTCGTAGCCCAGCTCCGCCGCGAGTTCGACGGTGCCGAACAGGTCGTCGAGGTGTGCGCCGAGATCGTCACCGTGCGGATACTGGTGCGACGCCATGATGCCGAATTTCATCCGCTCGCACCCGTCTGCGCGGTGGACGGCGCGACACGGCTGATCTTGCCGGTCGTGCTGCGTTCCAGGGCGGGTACGAACTCGATCCGCCGAGGGGCCTTGAAGTGGGCGAGGCGGTCCCTGGCGTACGCGACGAGGCGCCCGGCGAGCTCGCTGTCCGGCACCGCGTCGTCGGCCCTGCGCACCACGAGCGCCACCGGGATCTCACCGAGCCGGTCGTCGGGGCGCCCGAGCACCCGGACGTCACTGACCAACGGATGCCCGCGCAGCTCGTCCTCGATCTCCTCCGGCCACACCTGGAAACCACCACACTTGATCATGTCCCGCTTGCGGCCGACGAGGAACAGGACCCCGTCGTCGTCGACGTAGCCGATGTCACCGGTGTGCACCCAGCCGTCGCGGACCAGTTCCCGTGACGCCTCGGCGTCGTTGACGTAGCCCTTGGTCAACGCGGAGCGGACCACCACCTCGCCCTGTCCGCCGGGCGGCACGGCCGCGCCGGTGTCGTCGCGGATCTCCAACTCCACCCCCGGGTAGACCCGCCCGGCGGAACCGGGCTTCCAGTGGCCGGCCTTCATGTCCCGGCCGCTCCAACCGGCGATGTGCCCGGCCTCGGTGGATCCGTAGTTGACCAGGATCGGCACCCGGTACCGCTGTTCGAAGGCGCGGCGCAACGGCCAGGAGATCGCCTGCCCGGCGACCAGAACGGACTTGACGCCGTCGAACGGCAAATTCCGTTCGGCGTGCACGATGTCGTAGACCATGGTGGGCAGGAAGAAGAAGTTGTCGAATCCGAACCGGTCCATGAGGTCGGCGAGCCGGTCGACGCCGAACCGTTCCCAGACCACCGCGGCGCGGCCGACGAAGAACGCGAACAGCAGCGAGTGCTGGCCGCCGCTGTGGAACAGCGGCAGGGCGATGAGGTTCGGCTTGGCCTGCGGCGCGGCGGTTCCTTCGGCGTCGGTGCCGGTAGCCACCCGGGCGAGGCGCATGAGCGACTCACGCGTCCCGCCGTGGGTGACGCTGACCGCCTTCGGCCGCCCGGTCGTGCCACCGGTGAACAGCACACAGGCCTCGGCCTCCGCGGTGACGTCGACCGCCGGCACCCGGACCGCCCGACGCCACGGCAGCGGCTCGACCTCGGCAACCGGTTCTGCCGCGGGCCCGACGTCGGCGATCGGCCCCGCGACGCTGCGGATCGGCACGGGCGCACCGGTGGTGACGAGTTCGGCGACGACGTCGGGGCGACGCCCGTCGACGAGCAGCAGCCGTGGGTCGGTCTTGGCGAGCGACTCGGCGAGTTCGGCGGCGTTGTACAGGCTGCTGACGGTCACCGGGACCGCGCCGATCTTCCAGCAGCCGAAGAGGAAGAAGACGATCTCGGGACCGTTGGTCAGGTAGCAGGCGACTCGGTCACCGGCGCCGACACCCTCGGCCCGCAACGCGGTGGCGACCCCACCGGCGATCAGGTCGATCTGGTCGAACGTCCACGACCTGCCGTCCTCGCCGTACAGTCCCGGCTGGTCCCCCCGGTCGGCCCGCCGGCCGTCCAGGACGCGGGCCAGGTTCACGGCGCTCATCGGTGCACCGACGTCGGTGCCGAGGTGGCGAGCCGTGGGATGACCTCGGCACCGAACCGGGCGAGTTGGTCCATCGCCTCGTCCTGCCCGGCGCCGACGAACTGGTGGCGCAGCGAGACCTCGGTGATGCCGAGTTCGGTCTCCCAGCGCAGGAGCTTGTCGACGATCTCGTCCGCCGAGCCGACCAGGCAGTCTTCGGCCAGGTATCGGTCGATGTCCAGGGACTGGGCGTCGTCCCACGACTTGTAGCCCGTGTACTGCCGTCGCAGGTGCGGGCGGACGCTAGCGGCCGCGGCGGCGTAGCTGTCACCGACGAAGGCCTCCCGCGTCATCGGATAGTCGCGGTCGACGGCGAATCCGTTGTCGACGAGTTCGCCGCGGTAGATGCCGAGCAGCCGGCCGAGTTCCTCGTCGTTGCCCTTGGGACCGATGAGCCACGCAGTGTCCAGACGGGCGGCACGGCGGATCGCCGGCTCGGCGAACGCACCGATCCACAGCGGCGGGCCGCCGGGTTGCACCGGACGCAGCGCCAGGGACGCGCCGGGAACCTCGCCCCAGCTGCCGGCGATGTCGATCGTCTCGCCGTTCCACAGCGCCCGCAGGATCGGCACGTACTCCCGCAGCCGCCGCAGCCGGTCGGCCCACTGCACCGCGAACGCGGTGGTCTCACGTCTGCGGTAGCCGGCACCCAGTCCCACGGTCAGCCGTCCCCGGGAGAGCACGTCGAGGGCCGCGAGGTCTTCGGCGAGCGCGACCGGGTTCAGCAACGGCGCCAGTAGCACCGCGAAGCCGATGCGTACCCGGGCGGTCGCCCGGGCGAGATACCCGGCCAGCGGCACCGGCTGGACGAACGCCGACCGGGCCAGGAAGTGATGTCCCAGGTAGACGGCGTGGAAGCCGGCGGCCTCGGCGGCGGCGGCCTGGGCCATGAGGTCGTCGACGCCGTCGGCCGCGCTGGCCGACGGATCGAACTGGGCGCTGAGGAAACAGCTGATCTTCACCCGGCGACCACCTCGGGGGCGGACACGGCGACCGTACCGTCGCCCTGGCCGCTGGCCTGGTCACCGGCGCGGAAGTGCGGAATCACCTTCGCGGCGAACTCCTCCATCGACTTCAGTGCGCTGCTGCGCTCGAGCGTCGGGATCCGCAGCCAGCCGATGTAGTGGTTGATACCGAGTTGCTCGCGCAGCATCTCGATGGTTTCGATGACGCGTTGCGCCGAGCCGAAGTTACCGCCGTGGGTCAGCGTCTGCTCCAGGGTCAACAGTTCGATGTTCTTGGCGACCGCCGCGTAGTAGGACCGTTCCTGCTCGATCGCCTCCTCCGAGCCCGGGATCACCTTGCCGACCGACTTGTAGTAGTTCATCGCGGCTCGGGCGGCCTGCCGCAGGCCGTCCTCGCTGTCGCCGCACCAGACCTGTTGCATGAACGGCAGTTCGTAGGTGGCGATGTCGAACCCGTTTTCCTGCATGCTCTGGCGATAGGTGCTGAAGTTGCGCTGCATGATGCCCAACGGTGTGAAGTTCGGCGAGGTGATGATCGGCTCGCCGACGGCGCCGCGGTCACGGAAGCTGTCCGGGGAGACCGTGCCCTGCAGGATCGGCGGTCCGCCGGGGGTGAACGGCCGTGGATAGGTCGTGACGTCGTCGAAGTGGAAGATCTCGCCGTGGTAGGAGAAGCTCTCCTCCGACAGCGCCAACCGCAGCACGTCCAGGGTCTCCTGGTAACGCTGCTTCGACTCCGCCAGGGCGATTCCGAAACCGGCGAACTCGGCCGGCTGGTAGCCCCGGCCGACGCCGATGGTGACCCGGCCGCCGCTGAGCACGTCGAGGGCGGCGATGTCCTCGGCCAGACGCAGCGGGTGGTGCAGCGGCAGTACGAGCACCGCGGTACCGATGGTGATCCGCTTGGTCCGCTCGGCGACGGCCATGCCGAAGTTCACCGGACTGCCGAGGATGCCGTACTTGGAGAAATGGTGCTCGGCCAACCAGATCGAGTCGAATCCCAGCTCGTCGGCCAGCTGAATCTCATCGAGAGTTTCTCGAAGCACCTGATGGTCCGATGCGCCGTCGGCCACCGGGAACAGGTTCATGACTCCGAACTTCACGGCCACTCCTCGTTTATTCCGACCAGCCGGTATGTTACGTCGTGATTACCGGCACTGCAAGGGTCTGTGCAGGTCAGTGCCTTAAGCGCGCCGGCGCGCCTCGATACGCAGGGCGCCAGCGCGCCGCCGGTGCCACCGGCCCCGCCCGAGCCGGGCGTCAAGCAGCAGCGCCCGACGCAGGAACAGATGCGGATCCGCCTCCATGGTGATGCCCATCCCGCCGTGCACCTGGATGCACCGCTCGGCGGCGAAGATCGCGGCGTTGCCCGCGGCCGCCTTCGCGGCGTGTACCTGGATCCCGGCGTCCGGGCGGCCGTTGTCGGCCGCCCAGGCGGCGTACAGTGTCAGGTCCCACGCCGCCTTGCGCGCCGTGGCGGCTTCGGCGAGCTGGAACGCGACGCCCTGGAACGACCCGATCACCCGGCCGAACTGCACCCGGGTACGGGCCTGCTCGGCGGCCAGCCCGATCGCGCCCTGCGCGACACCGCACAACTCGGCGGCGACCACCAGCGTCGCCCGGCGCAGCCCCGCGCCGACCGGATCGACCCGCCGCGGTGTGGCCAGCGAGACGTCCGACAGCGGCACCGACGGGTCCAACGACTGCCGTTCGGCGATCTCCGCCGGGTCTGCGATCCAGACCCCGTCGCCGCTGACCGCGGCGAACCCGTCCGCCTGCGCGGCGTACGGCACCAGGGTCCGCGTCAGCGGATCCGACGACACCCGGTCCGGCCAGCCGGCCGCCTGCGGCACGTCGACCGCCGGAGCGAGCACCCGGCGACCGTCGAGCAGGTCGTCCGGGAGTGGTTCCGAACGCCGGTCGTGTCCGCAGAGCAGTTGTACGGCCTCCGCGTGGGCCGCGAACCGGCTCGGTACCAGGTGCTCGCCGAGCGTCTGCACCGCGACGAGCAGATCGATCAGGCTCGACCCGATGCCACCGGCGGACTCGGGAACCCCGAGCATGCAGTAGTCGCGCAACAGCACGACGTCACACGCGACCGGCTGCCACCGGCCCGACAGCGCCGCCCGCGCCGCACCGGTCTGCGCCCGCGCGAGGGCCGCGACGGTCTTGCCGATGTCCTGCTGCTCCTGGGTGAATGTCGCACGCACGCGGCCGCTCCGCTCACCGTGAGCGGGGCAGGTTCAGCACCCGCTCCGCGAGAATCGACTTCTGGACTTCCTCCGTGCCGCCCTCGATCGTGTGGGCGCGGGCGCGCAGGTAACGATGCATCCGGGCGGCGGTGCCATCGCCGTCGAGCAGCACTCCGCCAGCGTCGTCGAGCTGCACCGCGAGGCGGTTCGCGCGCTGGACGACCCCGGCCCACAGGCTCTTCAACGCCGACGTCTCCGGACCGGGAACGCCACCGGCGCGGCTCTCCCCCAGCATCCGCATCGATCCGATCCGGACCGCCTCGGCGTCGCACTGCAGCGCGCCGACCGTGTCGACGAACGCGCTGTCGTCGGCGATCCCCCGCGAGATGGCCAGATCGACCACCCGATCCACCGCCTGGCGGGCCCACACCCACAGGTTCAGGGCCATGCTGGCGCGCTCGAAGGCGAGCGTGGTGAGTGCGACCTGCCAGCCGTTGCCGAGTCCACCGAGTACGTCGGAGTCGGCGACGAACACGTCGTCGAGGAACATCTCGTTGAACTCGGTGTCCCCGTTGATCATCACCAGTGGTCGGACCGTGAACCCGTCCATCGGGGCGAGGAAGTAGGTGATGCCACGGTGCTTGGCCGCCTCGGGGTCGGTCCGTGCCAGCAGCAGGCACCTGGACGCGTTGTGCGCGTTGGAGGTCCAGATCTTGGCACCGTTGATGCGCCAGCCGCCGTCGACCCGGGTAGCGGCCGTGCGCAGGCTCGCCAGGTCGGAGCCGGACCCGGGCTCGCTGAAGCCCTGGCACCAGTACTCCTCGCCGCGCAGGATCCCCGGTAGATGCCGAGCCTGCTGCTCGTCGGTGCCGTGCGCGATGATCGTCGGCCCGGCCAGCATCATGCCGACGCCGTTGAGCGGATAGGGTGCGCCCCGGACCGCGGCCTCCTCGTTGAAGATCGCCTGTGCCGGTGCGTCCAGGCCCCGGCCGCCGTGGGCCGCGGGCCAGGACAGCCCGGCCCAGTTGCCGGCGCAGAGCCGGTCCTGCCACACCCGTGACCAGTGCTCGCGCTCGGCCTGCGACAGCTCGTCCTGGTCGGGCACGTCGCGCAGCGCCGCGTCGAGCCAGCTGCCGACCTCGCGTCGCAATGACAGATCGCTGTCACTGTCGTCAAAGTCCACGCCGGCCTCCCCTCGGATCGGACGTCTCGGACGTCTCGGACCTCTCGGATCGGCCGGTCATGCCGAGATCTCCGAGGACCGGGTGAGCCGGGCCTTGTAGAGCTTGCCGTTCGGGTCCCGGGGCAGCGCGTCACGCACGACGTACGTCTGCGGGCGCTTCGGTTTCGCCAGCCGCTCGGCCAGGTAGCCGCGGATCTCCTCGACGGCCGTGTCGGCGTCGGGTGCCGTCTCCCGCAGGACGACGTGTGCCTGCGGCACCTCACCGAATTCCGGGTCGGGCACGCCGACGACCCCGGCGTCGGCGACCCAGTCGTGGTTGATCAGCGCGGCCTCGATCTCGGCCGGATAGACATTGACCCCGCCGACCAGGATCAGTTCGGCCGCCCGGCCGGTGATGTACAGGAAGCCGTCCTCGTCGACGTGGCCGACGTCCCAGACGGTCATCAGGCCGTCGCGGCGGGCGCTGTCGGTCTTGCCGGGATCGTTGTGGTATTCGACCCTGTCCTCACCCTGACGCATGTAGACAATGCCGGTCTGTCCGACCGGCACCTCGTCGCCGAGTTCGTCCAAAATCCGCAGGGTCGAGATCGAGGCCGGCCGCCCGACGGTGCCCGGGTGGGCCAGCCACTCGTACGGGCGGGCGATGGTGGTGCCGACCTCGGTCGAGCCGTAGTACTCGTAGACCACCGGGCCGAACCAGTCGAGGATCTGCTGCTTGACCTCACGCGGACACGGCGCGGCACCGTGCAGGACGTAGCGCAGCGAGGAGACGTCGTAGTCGTCGCGCACCCGCTGGGGCAGCTGCAGCAGCCGGTAGAAATGGGTCGGCACCATGCTGGTCCCGGTCACCCGCCGCTGCTGGACCCGGCGGAGGAACCCCTCCGGCGTCCAGCCGTCCATCAACACCATCGTGCCGCCGGCGTGCAGGGCGCCCATCGCGGGAGTGATGTTGGCGGAGTGGTACATCGGGGCCGAGACGAGCCAGGACGCGAACGCCGGTCGTTCCATCCCGAACTCCTTGAACAGCCATCCGTAGGTCAGCGCCCCGGTGTCGGCGTCGACGCCGCTCAACGGTCGTTTCACGCCCTTGGGGCGGCCGGTGGTGCCGGAGGTGTACATCATCAGCGATCCGGCCGGGGTCTGCTCCGGAGTCGTCGTCGGCATGCCCTCGGTGAGCGCGGACAACGGCCGGGCGCGGTCGGTGCTCGGCGATCCGTCGACGAACACCGCGACACCCGGCGTTGCTGCGGCGGCAGCGACGACGACCTGCTCCACCCGTTCGGAACCGACGACCATCCTGGCGTCGCTGTCGGCGAGAACGTAGGCGATCTCTGGTTCGGTGAGATGGTAGTTGAGCGTCACCAGGTAGAGCCCCGACTGCATCGCCGCCAGGTAGAGCGCGACCATGCCCACGCTGTTGGTCATGACCGCTGCGACCGTGTCGCCGGTGCGTAGCCCGTTGCCCGCGCACAGGCCGTGCGAGATCCGGTTCACCTCGGCGAACAGCTCACCGTAGGAGATCCGCCGATCGTCGGCAGTCACGATCGCGCACAGATCCGGTTCGGCGGCCGCCCACAGCCGAAACCCGGTCCGCTCGTCGCTCATCGGACTCCTTGAGTTAAATTCCGACCATCCGGTATGTTGTCGTTCCACAGTAAGGGAGGCGTCTGACGATGTCCATACCCGTGATCGACGCACACGCGGCCAGCTACCGCGCACGTCAGATGCCGGCGACCGCCGAGGTCGCGCGGGGCGTCTGGGCGATCCCGGTCCCGCTCAGTGGCAGTGCCCTGCGTTACGTCGTCGTCTTCCTGATCGACACCGACGACGGTGCCGTGCTGATCGACGCCGGATACGACCACCCGGCCTGTTGGCGCTCGTTCACCCGGTCGGTCACCGCCGTCGGCCACCGGGTCGAGACGATCTCGACGGTCTTCCTCACCCACAACCACCCGGACCATGTCGGCTTCGCGGGTCGGATCCGGACACTGTCCGGCGCGCGGGTGGTCATCGGCAACGCCGACGACTTCGCCACCATGCACCGCGTCCGCGGCGGCTTCCTCACCCAGTTGCGCACCGCGCTCGCGCTGACCGGTGCCCCGCCCGAGGTCGTCGACTCGATGTACGCCGACGCGATGGCGGTCGCCACGCACCACGAGGACCTGCGGATCGACGAGACCGTCGCCGACGACACGGAGTTCCGCTTCGGCGACGTGACCATCCGCGCCGTGCCGGCTCCCGGGCACACCTATGGGCACACGGTCTATTTCGACACCCGTGGCCTGGTCTTCACCGGTGACACGATGATGCCCGAGGGCCCGGCCCAGCTCGCGATCGTCAGTCGGCCCGATGACGACCCGGCCGCAGACCTGTTCCGGACGCTGGCCCGGATCCGCGACCTCGGTGCCACGATCGCCTGCCCGGCCC
Organism: Solwaraspora sp. WMMB335; assembly: GCF_049179075.1. NCBI lineage: Bacteria > Bacillati > Actinomycetota > Actinomycetes > Micromonosporales > Micromonosporaceae > Solwaraspora > Solwaraspora sp. WMMB335. The sequence continues at coordinate 7,879,624 of NZ_JBMHMF010000001.1, read as the reverse complement.
ACCAGTTCCCCTACCGCGAGGTCGCCGCCCGCGCCGACGAGCTGACCGCCTACCACCGCGACGAGGTCGCGGTGGTCCGGGAGCTGGCCGGGGCCGGCGCCGGCACCACCGCCTGGGACGTCGCCCGGCGGATGCGATGGCGCAGGCCGTGGGACGAACTCGGCCGTGGCACCCAACGCTTCTCCCTCGTCCATGCCCACGCCCTGCTGCGCCACGCCACCGGCGTCGGCCGGTAGCGTCAGTCGCGCTGCGGCCGCTCGTACGTCCAGTCCGGGCGCGCCGACGACCGCAACTCTCGCAGGGACCGTTTGAGAACCTTCCCGGATGGATTGGTGGGAAGCTCGTCCACGACGTAGATCTCCTTGGGGACCTTGAACCCGCCGAGCCGCTGCCGGGCGTGGGCGACGAGTGAGGCGGGTTCCAGGCCCGGACGGCCGATCACGAACGCCACCGGGACCTCCAGCCACACCGGATGCGGTGCGGCCACCACCGACACGGCGAGCACGAGCGGATGGTCGGCCAGTACGTTCTCGATCTCGGCGCTGGACATGTTCTCCCCGCCGCTGCGGATCATGTCCTTGAGCCGGTCCCGGATGTACAGGTAGCCGTCGGCGTCGAAACGACCGACGTCGCCGGTGTGGAACCAACCGTCACGCCACGCCGCGCGGGTCGCCCGCGGATCGTCGAGGTAGCCGGGACTCACCTTCGGTCCACGCGCGATCACCTCGCCGTCGTGGCCGGCCGGTACGTCGTTGCCGTCCGCGTCGACCACCCGTACCTGGACCCACGGCACCGCGAGCCCGACCGAGCCCTGTTTGGATCCCATGTGCGCCTCGTCGAGGTAGGTCAGCGCACTGCACGTCTCGGTGAGACCGTAGCCCTCGATCAGGCGCGCCTGGGGGAACAGCTGTCGCGCCACGGCGAACAGCGCCGAGGTCACCTGGGAGTAGATCACCCACCGCACCGAGCTCAGATCGGCGTCGACACCGGCCTCGCGGCGGACCATGTCGAGCATGGTCGCCGCCATCACCATGCCGGTGATCCGCTCGGTCTCGATCGCCCGTAGCACGGCCGCCGGCTCGAACCGCCGCTGCAGCACCATCGCGCCGCCGACATGCCAGATGCCGTAGCCGGGCAGGTCGGTACCGCCGACGTGGTACAGCGGCGCGAAGTTGAGAATCCGGTCACTCGGCCGCAGCCCGAGCTCCACGACCTGGGCGTGCATGTTCATGTTCACGTTCCCGTGCGTGAGCATGACCCCCTTCGGCAGCCCGGTCGTGCCGGAGGTGTAGACGATCCGGTGCAGGGCCGCCTCGTCGAGATCGACATCGGCGGTCCGGCTCCCCCGGTAGGTCTCGATCAGTGCCCGCAGGTCGACCCAGCCGTCGTCGATCGGTTCCAGGGCGAACCGGCGTACCTCGATCGGTCCGCCGGACCGGGATCCGGTCGACGTGGCCTCGGCCGACGCGGCCTCGGTCAACGCGGCCTCGGTCAACGCGGCCTCGGTCAACGCGGCCTCGGTCAACGCGGCGAACTCCGGGACCGTCGCGACCGCCTGCACCCGCGCGTGCCGGAGCAGCTGAGCCAGTTCCCTCGCCGTGAGCCGGTAGTTCAGCGGCACGAAGACCGCGCCCAGCTTCGACAACGCGAGGGACAGCAACAGGAACTCGGGCACGTTGTTCGACACGATCGCCACCCGGGCTTCCCGGCGTACGCCCTCGGCGACCAGGCCGGCGGCCAGGGCCTCGACGTCGTCGGCGAGCTGCCGATGGGTCCATCGACGGCCCTCGAAGACGAGCGCGTCGGCGTCGGCGAACCGCCGGGCGTTGCCGGCCAGCATCGCGGCGATGTTCGCGGTGCTCATCCGGTCACCGCCGCCGCGCGCAGCCCGTTCTTGAGCACCTTGCCGGAGTCGTTGCGCGGCAACGACGTCACGATCTGCACGTACTTCGGCACCTTGTACCGGGCCAGCTCGGCCCGGCAGTACTCGCGGATGGTCTCCGGGGTGGCGGTCGCACCGGCACGCAGAATCACGTACGCCTTCGGGACCTCGTCCCAGGTGGGGTCCGGTACGCCGATCACGGCGACCTCGCTGACGTCGGGATGCTGGGCGACGACCCGCTCGATCTCGGCGCTGGCGATGTTCTCCCCGCCGGACTTGATCAGATCGGCACGGCGATCGACGAACCACAGGTAGCCCTCGGCGTCGATGCGCCCGACGTCGCCGGTGAGGAACCAGCCGTCCCGGCGGGTCCGCCGGTTGGCCTCGTCGTCGTTCCAGTAGCCGGGGGAGATCTTCTCCCCACGGACGACGATCTCCCCCGCCACCCCTGGCGGCACCGGCTGGAAGTCCTCGTCGACGATCCGGATGTGCACGCCCGGAAACGGTGCGCCCAACGCACCGATCTTGGTCTGTTCGTGGGCGGCGTCCAGGTAACAGACGCCGTTGCACAACTCGGTCATGCCGAAGGTGTCGACCAGACGTACGTGGGGCAGCCGGCGCTTCACCTCCTGCCGTACGCTCGGCGCGACCCCGGCGAAGAGCAGGTAGCGCAACGACCCGAGGTCCGGTATGTCGTCGCCGTCGAGCAGGCCGAAGAGGATCTGCGCCGCGAGGACCATTCCGGTGATCCGTTCGCGGGTCGCGATCCGGATGATGTCCGCGGCCTTGAACGTCGGGGTCAACACCATCGTCGCGCCCGCCACGAACGTCGCCAGCCCTGGCGCCTCCAGCCCGCTGACGTGGAACAGCGGCGCCGAGACGAGGATCCGGTCATCCTGGGTGAGCTCGAGTTCGAGCACCTGCGCCAGGTGGTTGGCGGTGAGGTTGCCACAGGTGTGGATGACGCCCTTGGGGCGCGCGGTGGTGCCGGAGGTGTAGAGCAGTCGGTGCACGTCGGCCGGGGCCTTCTCCGCGTCCGGGACCCGCGCACCGGCCGGCACCCCGGCCAGCAGGTCGGTCAGCCGGTGGGCGTCGTCGAGCGCCCGTTCGCCGTTGGCGACGGCGATCCGTAGCCCGGTCCTGGTGATCAGCGCGGCGGCCTCGGCGGCGAAGTCGTCGTCGTAGAGCAGCCCGGTGATGCCGGCCTGGTCGATGACGTACGCCTGCTCGTTGGTGTGCAGTCGCCAGTTGAGGGGAACCGAGATCGCGCCGATCCGGCTCAGCGCCAGCAGCTCGATCACGTACCTGCCGGTGTTGCGTCCGAGCACCCCGATCAGGTCGCCGGCCGCGATGCCGGCGCCCAGCAGCGCCGCCGCGTGCCGGTCGACGTCGGCGTCCAGCTCGGCGTAGGTCCACCGGGCGTCCCCGTCGACCAGCGCCTCCCGGTCGGCGCGGCGCAGCGCCTGCCGGCGCAGGGTCTCGGTGAAGTTGCTGCTCGCCATCAGCTGTCGCTCTCCCGCCGCCGGGCCATGACTTCCTCGCGGGACGGCAACGCCACGAACTCCAGCAGATTGCCGTCGAGGTCGCGGGCCGCGAACGCGGTGATGTGCCCGTAGTTGTCGAGCAAAACCCGGTTCGGCGGGCTCAGGCACTCGGCGCCCAGCTGGACCAGCCGCTCGTGCAGCTCGTCCAGTTCGTCGCGCGGCACCGCGAAGCTGAGCAGGAAGGTACCCAGTTCCAGGTGCCCGCCGGTCGCGGTCCGGGTCGGGGTGCCGTTCCACTCGATGAGTTCGAGCTGGCCGATCCGGCTCGGTCCCTGCAGGTACTGGACCCGGCCGGTGGTGCCGGCGGGCAGCCCCAGCGACACCTCGATGCCGGGTCCGCCGACGTCGGCCCGCAGCGTCCGGCGGTAGCCCAGCGCCTGCTCGTAGAACTCGGCGGCACGGTCGACGTCGGAGACGGTCACGGCCACATGGTGTACTTCGCTGACCGGCATGGTGGCTCCCTTCTTGATGGTCAGGCTGCCGGACCCACCGGGCTGGGTGGGCCGGACAGGGTCCGCTGGATCAGCGTGACCTCGTCGGTGCCGCTGTCGGGGACGATGAAATCGTCGAGCCGGCAGATCTGGTCGATCGACGCGCTGATGTCGTCGGGCGAGACCGGTTCGGCCCCGCCGTACCAACCGGGGGTGACGCCCAGGAAGACCCGCCCGACCCGGCCACCGCCGACGGTGAGGATGTGCCGGTTGAGCTGGCACTGCCCGGAGGCGAGGAAGGTCGCCACCGCGGCGACGTGTCGGGGGTCGAACCGGTCGGTCAGATCGCCCAGCAGATTCTCGGTCATCCGGGTCGCCGCGGTGGGCGCGATCGCGTTGACCAGGATGCCACGGCGGGCGCCTTCCAGGGCGAGGACGTTCATCAGACCGATCAGGCCGGTCTTTGCCGCCGCGTAGTTGGCCTGGCCGAAGTTGCCGAACAGCCCCGACGACGAACTGGTCAGCACGATCCGGCCGTAGCCACGCTCGGCCATGTGTCCCCAGGCGTGCCGCAGCACGTGGAACGCGCCGGTCAGGTGTACGTCGAGAACCGCGGTGACGTCCTCGGCAGGCATCCTGGCCAGCGTGCTGTCCCGCAGGATGCCGGCGTTGTGGATCACCGCGTCGATCCGCCCGAACCCGTCGACGGCCCGGCGGACCAGGTCGGCGCCGCCGACGGCGGTCGCGACGGAATCGGTCGAGGCGAGCGCGGTGCCGCCGATGCGGTGGATCTCCTCGACCACCCGCTGCGCCGCGCCGGAGGATCCCGAACCGTCCACGGCTCCGCCGAGGTCGTTGACGACCACCCGGGCACCGTGCTCGGCGAGCGTCAGGGCATGTGCCCGACCGATTCCGTTGCCGGCACCGGTGACGATGACGACCTGCCCGTCGAGGCGCACCCGGGTGCTCATCGCCGGCTCCCCAGCACCGCCACGAACGCGACGCAGGAACCCGGCTGACCACCGAGGTTCTGTGCGAGAGCCAGCCGGGCGTCGGGCACCTGACGGGCGCCCGCCTCGCCCCGCAGCTGGGTGAAGCACTCGAACACCATCCGCAGCCCGGTCGCGCCGATCGGGTGGCCGAACGACTTGAGGCCGCCGTCGGTGTTGACCGGCAACGCGCTCCCGAGGTCGTAGCGGCCGTCGAGGACGTCGCGCCAGGCCTTGCCCCGTTCGGAGAAGCCCAGGTCCTCCATCAGGACCACCTCGGTCGGGGTGAAGCAGTCGTGCACCTCGGCCAGCGAGATCTCCGACGCCGGGTCGGTGACACCTGCCTGGTCGTAGGCCTGCCGTGCCGCCTCGACCACTTCTGGGAAGGTGGTGAAGTCGTAGCCGTCGGTAGCCAGCCCGGACCCCGACCCCGCGACGAAACCCATCCCCCGCAGGAACACCGGCTTGTCGGTGTACCGGTAGGCGTCCTCGGCGCGGACCAGGATGGCCGCCGCGGCACCGTCGGAGACGCCCGAGCAGTCCAGGACGCCGAGTTGTCCGGCGACGCGCGGCGACTTCTCGACGGTGTCGGCGGAGACGGCCTTGCGGAACTGGGCGCGCTCGTTCAACGCGCCGTTCGCGTGGTTCTTCACCGCGACCTTCGTCAGGGCGCTGCGCATGTCCCGCGCGCTCACTCCGTAGGTCTGCTGATAGGCGGGGGCCAGCAGGGAGAACCCGGCGGGCGCGGTCCAGTCGACGTCGGTGCCGTCGGCGGGCGGATAGACGGCGGCGAGACCGGAGTACGACGAGTCCTTCAGCTTCTCCACTCCGGTCGCCATGACCATGTCGTACGCGCCGGACGCGACCGCGAACGCCGCGTTACGCAGCGACTCCGAGCCGGTGGCGCAGTAGTTCTCGACGCGGGTGACGGGCTTGCCGACCAGTCGTAACGGCCGGGCCAGGGTCTGCCCGGACAGGCCGGAGCCCTGGGTGCCGACCCAGAACGCGTCGATGTCGTCGAGGGTGACCCCGGGCAACGATCCGACGCACTCCTGCACCGCGTCGACCAGTAGGTCGCCGGCCGAGCAGTGCCAGTGGTCGCGGAACGGGGTACAGCCCATGGCGACGATCGCCACGTCGTGGGCCATCCGTCTACTGGCCATCGGTGGTCTCCTTCCACGGGCGGAGCTTCCAGAAGTAGTTGTGGATCGAGTCGGTGGTCCACAGCCGGCGGAAGGTCGGTGTCATCGGCATACCCACCGCCACGTCCCCCGGCGCGACGTCGGTCGCGTACGCGCTGAGCCGCCCGCCGCCGTCGACATCGGCGACGACGATCACGACCTCCGGCTCCGGCATGGTGGTCAGGTGGTCCCGGGTCATCGAGACGACCCGGGCGACCGTGTCCCGCAGCGAGATCTTCGCGGTCGTCTGCCCGGTCGCCGCGAGGCCGCAGGACGCGCAAACCCGGGCCGGTGGTGTGGTGATCTTCCCGCAGGCGTCGCATCGGCTGCCTTCCAGCCGGTACTTCCAACCGGAGCCGCGCACCATCGGCGGGGACGCCGGCGCCGGGGACGCGGGCCGGGCCGGGCCCTGCACGTCCAGCAGCCCGCGCCAGTGCAGGTAACGGCCGTAGCCGATCGTCCGCCGGGCGGCGAGCTGCTCCCGTACCGACGGTCCGCCGCGCGCCGCCCGCGCCTCGGCGCCGACCCGCCAGACGAACGCGTCGGCGCCTTCGGTGGCCGACAGCAGCAGGATCGTCTGACCGGGCCGCGCCTCGTCGAGCGCTGCGGCGAGCAGCAGCCCGGGGTGGGCCGCGCCGGTGAAGCCGGTGGCCCGTTCGATCTCCGCGTCAGCTCCCGAACCGTGCATGGTCCGACGCAGTACCGCTGCGGCGCGGGCGTTCGACGACGACACGACCACCTGGTCGACGGTGTCCAGGCCGGCGACGGCCAGCGCGCGGCGGGCCGCGTCGAGACCGGCGGCGACGAGCACCTCGGCGGTGAAGCGCTCGTCCCAGACCCGGTCGTGGCGCTCGCCGGGCAGTCGCCACCGTTCGAGGACCTCGGTGGTGTGTCCGGCCCGGGCGAGCAGCGTCGCGGCCCGCGTACCGCCGCCGACGAACGCCGCGGCGGCGTCGCCCTGCGCCAGCTCGTCGGGTGCGCCCGCACGGGTGGTCCGCAGGTCGGCCAGAGCCGCCGCGGCGCCGGAGCGCGCGACGAGGTCGAGGGCGGTCGCGCCGCACCGCTGTCCGCGCAGATCGACCGCGCCGACCGCCGCGTCGAGGCCGAGCGCCGCGTGCACCACCCCGGCGGAGGTCTTCGCCTCGTACGGCGCGCTGGTGGTTCCGAGCAGCAGGTGCGCCGGGGCCGTCGGATCGGCGGCCGGGATGTGCCGCATCGCCTCGACGGCCATCGTCACGGGGTCCTCGTCGAACGCGGCGACGCTGCGCGTCAACCTGCCCGGTCGCGGCCGGTCGACGGCGTCGAGTCTGTTGTCGTCGAGGCCGTACGCCGGCAGATATGCCGCATAGGCGTCGATCCCGGGCTGCTCGTGCATCTGCGGCTGGTCCTCCTTCAGCTCCACGAGGGAATGGCGGCGAGCAGTCGCCGCGTGTACTCCTGTCGCGGCTCGTCCAGCACCTGCTCGGCCGTGCCCTGTTCGACGACCCGGCCGCCGCTCATCACCGCGATCCGGTCGCAGAGGTCGCTGGCGAGCATCAGGTCGTGGGTGACGAAGAGCAGGCCGATGCCGAGTTCGTCGACCAGGGTGCGGAACAGACCGACGACCTTGGTCTGGGTGGTGACGTCGAGAGCGGTGGTGCATTCGTCGGCGATCACCAGCGCCGGACGGGTGACGACGGCCAGCCCGATGGCGACCCGCTGGCGCAGCCCGCCGGAGAGCTGGTGCGGGTAGCTGTTGAGCACCCGGGCCGGGTCGGTGATGCGCATCTGCGCCAGGACCTCCACCGAGCGGCGCTCGACCTCGGCCCGGGCGATGCCCCGGACGTGGCGGCGCAGCACCTCGCCGAGCTGCGTGCCGACCTTCATCAGCGGGTTCAACGACCGGGACGCGTCTTGGAAGACCATGCCCACAGCGCCGCCCCGGACCCGGTCGGTGCGGTCCACGCCGGGAGCCACCACCTCGTCGCCGGAGAGCGTGACACGGCCGTGTTCGACATCGACGTTGCGCTCGAGCAACCCGACGACGGTGCGGGCCAGGGTGGTCTTGCCGCTGCCGGACTCGCCGACGACGCCGACGACGCGGCCCCGGTCGACGTCGAGGTCGACGTTGTCGAGCAGGCGCAGGTCGCCGCCGGCCAGTCGGGCGACGACGGACAGGCCGCAGACGCTCAGCAGCGCGGTCATCGGACTCCTTTCACGTCGGAACGGGGCCTCGGCGAAGCAGGAACCTCCTGGGGTGACCCAGGAAGTCCCCGTCCTGGAGCTGCCGTACGGGGGAGGATCGTCAATGCCGCCTCTTCCGTGGGTCGTGATGGGTGAGCAGCGCGTCGCCCAGCAGATTGACCAGCAGCACCAGCAGAGTGATGGCGAGCCCGGGGAAGAGCGCGATCCACCAGGCCTGGCCGAGCTCGTCCTGGCCGGAGGCCAGCATCGATCCCCAGCTGACGCTCGGAGGCGGTACGCCGAGGCCGAGGAAGCTCAGTGCGCTCTCGATCAGGATCGCCGTACCGATCTGGAGGGTGCCCAGCGCGACGATCGTGCCGGCGAGATTGGGCAGGATGTGCCGGAAGACGATCCGGCCCTCCGACGCGCCTGCCGCCCGCAGGCCGATCACGAACTGGCGCTCGCGGATCGCCAGGGTCGCCGAGCGGGCGACCCGGGCGCACACCGCCCAACCGGTCAGTGCCAGCACCAGGAACAGCACCGGCAGGGAGCTGCCCCGGTTCGAGATGATCGCGAGTGCCACCAGGACGAACGGCAGCGCCAGCTGGGCGTCGATGAGCACCGAGATGACCCGGTCGACCCAGCCGCGGAAGTAACCGGCCAGCACGCCGAGCAGGGTGCCTGGGCCGATCGCGACCAGCGCGCCGACCAGGCCGATCGTGATGGTCAGGCGGCCGGCGGAGACGAACTGGGTGAGCACGTCCTGACCGAGCTTGTCGGTGCCCAGCGGATGCGCCCAGGAGCCACCGTCGAGGAAGCCGGGCGGTCGGCGGGTCGCGGCCAGGTCCTGGCCGGCCTCGGGGAGCAGCCCGGTCAGCGGCAGCACGAGTACCAGACCGGCGACCGCCGCCAGCGGCAGGGACAGCCAGAACACCGACGTACGGGCACGCCGGCCGGGACGTCGCGGCGCCGCCACGCCGGCCGGGTCGAGCTCGACTCCGCTCATGGCCGTCACCTCACCCTCGGATCGACGACCGAGTGGATCAGATCGACGAGCAGATTCAGCAGGACGAAGGTCAGCGCGCCGAAGACGACGATCGCCTGTACGAGCGGGAAGTCACGGAACTGGATGGCCTGCAGCGCGAGCTGGCCGAGGCCGGGCCAGGAGTAGACGTACTCGACGGCGACGGCGCCGGACAGCAGGATGCCGGTCTGCAGAACGACGATGGTCAGGACCGGCATCATGGCGTTCTTGAACGCGTGCCGCCACACCACTCGTAGCCGGCTGAGTCCCCGAGCACGGGCGGAGTCGATGTAGGGCTCCGCCAGTGCCTCGCTCATCGACGCTCGGGTGAGCCGGGCGATGTGTGCCATCGGGTAGACCGACATGGTGACGGCGGGCAGGACCAGATGTCGCAGGGTGCCGGACTGGCCGGCGGGCAACCAGCCGAGATTGACGGCGAACAACGCCACCAGCATCATGCCGAACCAGAAGACGGGCACGGACTGTCCGAGCAGGGCGAGGGTCGAGGCGGCCCGGTCCCACCAGGTGCCCTCCCTGGTCGCGGCGAGTACGCCGAGCGGGACGCCGACGAGCAGGGCGAGCGCCATTCCGGCTCCGACCAGCAACAGGGTGAACGGCAGCCGATCGGCGATCATCGACGTGTTGGACTGGTAGAACTGCAGCGACTGGCCGAGGTCACCGGTGAGGATGCCCTTGAGGTAGTCGACGTACTGGACGACGAGGGGCAGGTCGAGGCCGAGCTCGTGACGCAACGCCGCGCGCTGTTCCTCGGGCGCCATCGGTCCGAGAATGGTCACGGTCGGATCGCCCGAGAGCCGCCCGAGCAGGAACGCCAGGCTGAGGGCGATGAGCAGCGACGCGAGCAGCGACAGCAGACGGCTGCCGACCCGTCGTACGGTGCTGGCCTTCATCGGCGGGACCTCCAGCGCGCGCCGGGCATCGCGGCGAGCAACTCGCGCGTGTAGTCGTTCTCGGGTGTGTCGAAGACCGTCTCGCAGGACCCCGACTCGACGATCCGGCCGTGGTACATGACGTGCACGACGTCACAGACGGTGCGGACGACGGCGAGGTCGTGGCTGATCATCAGCAACGCCGCCCCGGTGCTCGCCCGGATCTGCTTGAGCAGCGCCAGCACGTCGGCCTGCACGGACACGTCGAGGCCGGAGGTTGGTTCGTCGGCGACGATCAGCCGTGGCCGCATCAGCAGCGCCCGGGCGATGCAGACCCGCTGGGCCTGACCGCCGGAGAGCTGGTGCGGGTAGCGGTCGAGGATCTGCGGCGCGAGCCGGACCCGGCCGAGCAGGTCGACGTCGCTGATCCAGGAGGTGCGCCCGGATTGCAGCGTACGCAGTTCCCGCAGCCCGGAGCGGACCGACTGCCGGGGGTCGAGCGACCCGTGCGGATCCTGGAAGACCACCTGCACTTCGGGGCGCAGCCGGCGCAGCCGTGCCCGACTGATCGAGGACAGCTGATGTCCGAGCAACCGGACGGCACCGTCGCCACGGGTGCCCAGCCCGGTCGCGGCCATCGCGAGCGTCGTCTTGCCCGATCCCGACTCACCGACGACGGCGACGCTCTCGCCGGCATCGATGCGCAGTGACACGTGGTCGACGGCCCGAAAGACTTCCCCCGTGCTCCGGTTGCGGTGGTCGACGACGAGGTCGTCGACCACCAGCACGGCGGTGTCCGCGTCCGGGGTAGGGGGGTGCCGGGCGGCCTCGCCCGGCACCCCCGTCTCCACTGCCTCGGTCATCGTCAGCGGGTCGTCTTCGTGAAGTCCACGGTGTTCAGCGGACCGAACACGACACCGGTGACACCAGGACCGGTCGCGTAGTTGAAGATCTGCCGGTACAGCGGCACGTAGCAGTGTTTCTCGACCACACCGATGGTGTTGAGCTGCTCGTAGATCGGTGCGGCCTGCTCGACGCTGTCCTGTTCGAGCGCCTGCTGGGCGAGTTCGTCGATCTGCGGGTCCGGGCAGTTGCCGGTCAGCGACGCGGTCTTCATGAAGCCGCTGACGAAGTAGTCCGGTACGGCGACGTTCGGCACCCCGGCGAAGATGGCGATACCGGGAACCTGGCGGCCGATGACCCGCTGGACCAGCGTGCCGTAGTCGAGCGGGTCGTAGGTGACCGTGAAGCCGGCCTGCTCGAGGCTTCCGCCCACCGCCTGGGCGACCTCCTCGATGTTGGTGTACTGCGCCGCCGGGTAGGTGATCTGCACGGCCGGGGCCGCGCTGCCGACGAGTTCCTTGGCCTTGGCCGGGTCGGCGGTGACGCTGCGCTGCGGTTGCTGGCCGGGCCGGACGTTCAGCAGTCCCGCGTCGGCGGCGGCCTGACCGTCGAAGATGCCGCTGACGATCGCGTCCCGGTCGATGGCCAGGGCCGCCGCCTCCCGCAGCTGCGGGTCGTCGAACGGCGCCTTCGTCGAGTCGAGGAACGCGATGATCTTGATCGCGGTCTCGGTGCTCACCACCTCGATGCCGGCCGCCTCGGCCGCCTTCGCCTGCGCCGGCGGAAGGTCGAAGGAGACGTCCACGCTGTTGCTCTGGATCAGCGCGAGACGTTGCGCGGACTCGTTCGCCCAGGTGAAGGTGATGCCGTCGTTCTCCGGCGCGTCACCCCAGTAGTCGGGATTCTTCGTGACCGAGATGTCGCGCCCGGCGTTCGCGCCCGCCCACACGTACGGACCGGTGCCGACCGGCGCGGCGGCGAAGCCTTCGGAACCCTGCTCCTGGTAGTACGTCGGCGGCACCAGGTAGACGGTGGTGAGCAGGTCCGGGATGTTGTACTGCGGAGTGCCGGTCGTCAGCACGACCGTCGTGTCGTCGGTCGCCTCGATCGAGGTGACGTTGCTGAAGTACGACTTCAGCGGCGACGCTTCGGTGTCCCGGGTGAGTGTGATGGTATTGGCGACGGCTGCGGCGTCGGCCGGCTCGCCGTTGCTGAAGCTGAGGCCGGGGCGGACGGTGAAGGTCCAGGTCGTCGCGTCGGTACGGGCCCAACTGGTGATGAGGCCGGTGTCGGTCGGCGCAAGGTCGTCATCGGTGTCGATCAGTGGTTCGAGCATCGTGGCCCAGACGATCTGGGCGGAGCGTGCACCGACGATCGGGTCGAGCGTCGCCGGCTGAGCCGCGAGCAGTGCCCGGATGGTGACAGCGCCGGCGGTCGCGGCGTCCTCAGGGTCGGAACCACCACACGCGGTGAGACTGACGCTCGCGACGGTGATGGCGGCGGCCACAGCCAGGGGCCGCCGGGAGCGCAAGAATTTCATGGTCATTAGGGGTGTCCTTCACTGCGATGGACCCGTCACGTCTTCGCGTGAGGTAGCGGTGACGTTCGCCACAACGTACCGACCAGCCGGTATCAAGTCAACGGGTCAACCAAGTATCCCGACTATGACATTCGCGTGACAAACCCGGGCCCGCCAGCGGCGTTGTGAACATACCGACCGGTATGTATGATGCGTCGGTGGCCACCACACTCACCCCCCAACACGACGGACGCCTGATGCGGGTGCGCTACGACAACGCCGCCCGCGGCAACTGCTTCGACCACGCCACGCTGCGCGAGCTCGTCGAGAGCCTGGAGGCCGCCGCGGCCACCGACACCTGCGTGATCATCCAGCTCGAGATGGCCGGCCGGAACTTCTGCGGCGGCTGGGACACCGCCGAGTTCGCCGGGCTGGCGGGCAGGCCGCCGGACGTGATCGCGGCCGGCCTCCGCGACAGCGATCTCGCGCTACGGCGGGTCCGCCGGCTACCGGTGCCGATCGTCACCGCGGTACGGGGCCACGTCATCGGCTTCGGCGCCGGTCTGCTCGGTGCCGTACACCTGCCGATCGCCGCCACCGACGCGCGCCTGTCGCTACCGGAGGCCCGGTACGGCTTCGCGCCCGCCGGTGTCGGCCACACGATCACCCAAGCCGTGCCCCGCCCGCACGCCTACCACCTGCTGACCGGCGCGGCGACGGCGACCGCCGCCCAACTGCTCGACTGGGGCATGGTCGCCCGGGTGGTCGCCGGCGAGGATCTCGACCGGGAGGTCGACGCCCTCGTCGAGACGCTGCTCGCCGTGCCCGCGCAGACGCTGCGAGCGGTCGTCGAGGTCGTCGAGTCGAGCCTGGCCACCGCAAGCCCCGACCACGCCTACGACGTCTCGGCGCGAACGATCGTCGCCGGCGTCACCGCCACGAGCGGAACGTCCGGATGAGCCGCCGGTTCCGGCCCGGCGAGGCCGTCTGGGTGGAACTCTGCACCGCGGATCCGGGCAAGGTCGAGCCCTTCTACCGCACGTTGCTCGGCTGGACGGTCCGCACCGAACCGCTCGGCGTCACCCCGTACCGGATCTGCAGCATCGACGGACGCGACGTCGCGGGCATCTCGGACGCCTCCGCCCTGCACGGCGGTCGCCCCCGGGGGTGGATCGTCTACTTCGCGGTCGACGACGTGGCCCGGTGCGCCGCCCAGGCGGTCGCGCTCGGCGGCGAGGTGGTCACCCCGCCACGCTACCTACCCGCGGCCGGCACCGGCGCCGCCGTCATCGACCCCTTCGGCGCCGTCTTCGGCCTGTACCAGGGTGAGTCACGCACCGGCGTCCAGATGCTCAACTCGGTCGGCGCGCTGTGCTGGAACGAACTCGACACCGGGGAGCCCGCCCAGTCCGTGGCCTACTACCAGGCCCTGTTCGGCTACGCCGCCCGACAGACCACCGACGCGCCCACCGCCCGTCCCTACACGCTCCTGATGCTCGGCGACCTGCCGGTCGCCGGGGTGCTGGAGCTCGACAACGAGTGGCCGAACCTGATTCCCGCGAAGTGGATCACCTACTTCGCCGTCGCCTCGCTCGACGACTCGCTTGTCCAGGTCTGTGCTCTGGGCGGGACACCGACCGTCGGCCCGGTCGACAGCCCGCACGGGCGCCTGCATCTGGTGAAGGATCCCGGCGGTCACACGCTCTGCCTCATCCAACTCGAAGGCGGGCTGCGTCCCGGGCACGACTCCTCTGATCCGGCGGTGAACCGATGATGGCCGAGCCCTTGTTCGACTCCGCCGAGTTCCGCCAGGTGTGTGGGCACTTCCCCACCGGCGTGACCGCCGTCACCGCCGTCACCACCGGCGGCGGCGTCGCCGCGCTGACCGTGAACTCGTTCACCTCGGTATCGCTGCGGCCGGCGAAGGTCCTGTTCTGCGTCACCAGCTCCTCGTCGAGTTTCCCCACTCTGGTGGCGTCCGAACGGATCGCGATTCACATCCTCAACCAGGATCAGCAGGACGTCGCGCGGCGGTTCGCCACCTCGGGGCTGACCGGCGCGCAGAAGCTGGCCGGCGTTTCCTGGGTGCCGGGCCCGGACGGGGTTCCGTTGCTGCCCGGCACCCCGGCGATCCTCGCCGGGCGGCGCGACGATGTGATCACCAGCGGTGACCACGTGATCATCCTGCTCGACATCGATCACATCCACCTGAAGCCGACGAACGTGCCGGCGCTGTCGTTCTACCGGGGCCGGTTCGTCACCCCGTCCGGCACCCCGACCGAGTGAGCCGCGGGCGGGCCCAGCGCCTCCTGCGTGGTCAGCCGTGGTACCGGAATCAGGCGTAGTACCGAAAAATGATCTCCGCCACGCAGCAGGTCGTCGGCTCCTGCGCGAACTCCACCACCACCGACGCCTTGGCCTGCACACCGCCGCCGGTGCCGCCGGTCGCAGTGATCTGTCGCGCCGACACCAGTGTCGCGGTGCCCTGGATCGGCACGCCAGGCGGCAACGGCTTGACGAACCGGACCCGGTCCAGCCCGTAGTTGACGCCCATCGAAAAGGTCCGCACCTCGAGAATGTCCGCGAGCAGGCGTGGGACGAGCGCCAGGATCAGGAACCCGTGCGCGACCGTGGTGCCGAACGGCCCGGTCCGTGCCCGCTCCACGTCCACGTGGATCCACTGGTGGTCGCCGGTGACGTCGGCGAACTGGTCGACCTGCTGCTGGGTCACGACCTGCGGTTCACTGACGCCCAGTTCCTTCCCGACCAGGTCGAGCAGCTCACGCGGGGTGGACACGATCGTTCGCGAAGCGGTTCGCATGTTGGTCACTCCGTCTCGGGTTCGTCGGACGAGCGGGCACGGATCCACGGCCGCGGCCACGCTCCGCACTCCAGCACCCCATATAACATACCGACCGGATGGTATTGTCTACTCCAACCAACTGGGTGACGTACGGCCGCCGTCGCCGGACAAGGAGGTTCCCGTGGTGTTCGAGGCGTACCAGCTCCCCGAGGAGCACACGGCCGTACGGAAGGCCGTACGGGACCTGTGTGACGACAAGGTCGCGCCGCACGCGGCCACGGCCGACGAGACCGCCGAGTTTCCGCAGGCCTCCTACGATGCGCTGCGCGCCGCCGATTTCCACGCCCCGCACATACCCACCAGCTACGGCGGAGTCGGAGCGGACGCTCTCGCCACCGCGATCGTCATCGAGGAAATCGCCCGGGCCTGCGCCACCTCCTCACTGATTCCGGCCGGCAACAAGCTCGGAACCATGCCGCTGCTGCTCGCCGCCGGGGAGAACCTCAAACAGCGGTACCTTCCGCCGGTCGCCCGAGGCGAGGCGATGTTCTCCTACTGCCTGTCCGAGCCCGCCGCCGGCAGCGACGCGGCCGGCATGCGGACCCGCGCCGAACGCGACGGCGACAGCTGGGTGCTCAACGGGGTCAAGCGCTGGATCACCAACGCCGGTTTGAGCGAGTACTACACGGTGTTCGCCGTGACCGACCCGACGGCAGGCGCACGCGGTGTCTCCGCGTTCGTCGTCGAGAAATCCGATCCGGGCGTCAGCTTCGGGGCACCGGAAAAGAAGCTCGGCATCAAGGGATCCCCGACCCGCGAGGTGTACCTCGACGACGTCCGCATCCCGGCAGACCGGATCATCGGCGCACCCGGCACCGGCTTCGCCACCGCGATGCGGACACTGGACCACACCCGGATAACCATCGCCGCCCAGGCCCTGGGCATCGCGCAGGGTGCCGTGGACTTCGCCCGGGAATACGTCCGGCAACGCCAGCAGTTCGGCCGGGCGATCGCCGACTTCCAGGGCGTTCAGTTCATCCTCGCGGACATGGGCATGGCCCTGGAGGCGGCGCGGCAGTTGACATACGCTGCCGCCGGCAAGTCCGAACGGGGCGAAGCGGACCTGACGTACTTCGGCGCGGCGGCGAAGTGCTTCGCCTCCGACGCGGCGATGAGGATCACCACCGATGCCGTCCAACTGCTCGGCGGCTACGGCTACACCCGCGACTTCCCGGTGGAACGCATGATGCGCGACGCGAAGATCACCCAGATCTACGAGGGCACCAACCAGGTGCAGCGCATCGTCATGGCCCGCCAGCTCCTCGGCCGCTGACCGGGCCGCGCCGGATCAGCCGAGGCCGTCCAGCACCACCGCGCTGAACTGGCGTGCCACCTCGTCGATGCTGAGCGGTCCGCCGACGTTGAGCCACTGGTACGCCCAGGCACACATGCCGACGAGCCCGAACGTCACGATCCGCGGATCCACGTCCGTGCGGAAGACCCCACGGGCGATCCCGTCCTGGATGATGCCGGCGAAGGCCGCCTCCACCACGTCACGCTTTCGGGTCACCTCGGCGAACACCTCCCCGGCGAGGTAGCGCCGTTCCTGGTAGAAGATCGTCACGTGCGCCCGGTACTCGGCCACGCTGGTCAGGCTGAACCGGATCAGCTCCGCCACCCGTACCCTCGGGTCGTCACTGCCGGATTCGATCTCCTGGATCGCGGCCAGCTGCGCCTCCAGGTACTCCTCCTGGATGTGGCGCAGCAGGTCGTCCTTGCTCCCGAAGTGGTGGTAGAAGGCGCCCTTGGTAAGCCCGGCCTGATCGGCGATCTCCTGCACCGAGGTCCGGTCGAAGCCGCGACGCTCGAAGAGCTCCAGCGCACTGGAGATCAACGACTTGCGGGTGTTCTCCGGGTCGTAGCCGTCGGGCCAGCGTTGCCGACGCCGGGTCGTCTCCGGCCGGCTGGACATCGCACGAGCCATCTGTGGCCTCCGCTTCCCGATCCCACTCAGCGCCGAATAATCCTACCGCCCGGTCGGAAGGATCATACCGTGGGCGCCCCGCGTGGCCGCCCGGGGCGCTACCCTGCGGCGCGCAGGGCGGGGTGCCCGGCCAGGGCCTGTTCGAGGGCGATCCGCTCCGCGTCGGTGTAGGCGAGAAGGTATATCCCGTCGAGTAGTGTGCCGGGCGTCGCCGCGAGATGGTCCACGGCGGCCGCGACCAGTTCGATGGCTGTCTGGATCGCGGGCGCTCCGGCCACACCGGCACCCAGCAGGGGAAAGAGGATGGTCCGGATGGAGGCGTCCTCGGCGGCGAGACGCTCCGCCTGACCCAGTGCGTTCGCGACGCCCGCCCCCACCTGCCGGACCTGCTGGAATCCCGCGCCGGGCTCGCCGTGAACGGCCGCGACATGAATGATCCGCCGGACCGCGTTACTGGCCGCCAGAGCGCCGGAGCCGGTGACGAACGCACTGCCCGGCGCGACCGGTCGATGGCCACCGACCGCACGGGCGAGTTCGTCCGCGATGACGTCGTCGACGACGTGGCCGCTGGCGTTACGCAGGGATCCGTTGTACCGGATGATGCTGGAGATCGAGAACTCGTTGAACCGGGCCATCTCCATGTCGGTGTTCTCGCTGTTGACCCAGATGTCCACGTCGTGAATCCGCATGATCCGACCGGCCCGGATGCCGATCAGGCAGGCTGAACCGTTCGGCGTGCCGAAGGTGAACGCCTGCGGTCGGGTTGTCGGGCGCTGCGGCTGGGCCCCGTTCCAGAGCCAGACCTGTTTCCGGAACTCCTTGGTCTGCACCTCC
The DNA here is from genome assembly GCF_049179075.1 of Solwaraspora sp. WMMB335. Taxonomy (NCBI): domain Bacteria; kingdom Bacillati; phylum Actinomycetota; class Actinomycetes; order Micromonosporales; family Micromonosporaceae; genus Solwaraspora; species Solwaraspora sp. WMMB335. The sequence goes on along the minus strand of NZ_JBMHMF010000001.1, from coordinate 7,861,537 downwards.
ACCGGCCGAAAGTCCTCGGCCCGCAGACCGGGGTGACGTTCCCGCACGGCGTACGCGTACAGCGTGTCGGACACGAGGACGACCAGGTCTGCGCCGGGCTGCTCGGTCAACGCCGACCGCAGCACCGCGCTGTCGACCATCCGGCCCGCCTCCACGATCGCATCGCCCGCGAAGCCGACCGCCGCCGGGCCGAGCGGGCCGATCACGGCGGCCATCCGCAGTCGCATCCGGTCGCGGTAACGTCTGTTGTCCTCTGCCAGGACCTCCGATGAGGAGCGCAACAGCCGCTGCAGCGCCCGGTGCACCTCGATCTCGCTGGGCAGGAAGACGACCATGCCGTCACCCGTGCCGTGATGATGGGTCTGGTCGAGGCGCAGGCCCAGGTCACGCAGTACCTCGTCGATGAACGCGGAGACCCGGTGCTGCAGATCCACCTTCTCCTGGGCGGAGCGCCGGCTGTAGCCGGCCACGTCTATCACGAATCCCATGCGGACCGAGGCAGGAAACGATCCGGCAGAGCCCATGGAATCCACTGTAGGTCAGCCGCCGGCGGTCGGGCCGGCGGCCAGCTCGAAGATGGGCCAGCGCAGCAGGAAGCGCTCCTCGCCGCGTAGCGTGGCGCGGTGCACCAGCTGCGCGCCGAGCAGCAGGTACGGACGCAGCCGCCGACGGGTACAGGTCGCGTACGCGACGGTGAACCCGCGGTCGACCAGGTCCGGGTACGCGAAGCCGCCGACGAAGTCGCGGTAGTCGAGCACGGTGGCCCGGCGGGGGTGCCCGGTGCGCATGAGAGTGAGGATTTCGCAGCAGTGGTCGGGCCCGCCGGACCGGGTGTTCGGCTCCGGCGCGAAGCCGAACGCGTCGGCCTGGAAGGCGCGGTGTGCGTGCACGTTGACCGCGAGGTACCCGATCGGCCGCCCGGCGCGGTCGCTCCAGGAGTAGATCACCTGATCGTGGTACGGGATCCGGGCACGCAGCAGCTGGTTGCCGTCGTCCCAATCCCAGATCGACCGCGTCAGCGTGTTGTCGGTCAGCCTGACGTACGCGTGGTAGAAGTGCCGCTCGTACCGTGTGCGCTCGACCGGATCCTCCGGATCGAGGATGCCGTAGCGGTCAGCTCCGGTCACCTGCGGCCGCCCGCTCGACCCGCATGGCCAGCCCGTGGGTGGGGTACTGGGTGACGGTGGCCGAGACTGCCACCGGATGCCCCTCGATCAGCCGCAGTCGCACGCGTTGTGCGACGACCGCCAGCACGGTCGCCATCTCCACGGTCGCGAAGCCCGCGCCCAGACACTTGCGGGCTCCGGCGCCGAACGGGGCATAGGCGTGGCGCTGCGCCCGGGTCAGGCGGCCGGGAGCGAATCGCTGCGGGCGGAACTCGTCCGGGGCGTCCCACAGCACAGCGGAGCACTGCGCGGCGTGTATCGGAAGGATGACGCTGTCACCGCGGCGGACGTCGACCCCGTCGATCCGGTCGGCCACCGCGGCACGGCGGGTCAGGGTGTAGACCGGCGGGTAGATCCGCATCGACTCCTGCAGGATCTGGTGCGTGTACGGCAGCGCGGCCAGATCCTCGACGGTGGGTGCCCGCCCGCCCAGCACCTGCGCCAGCTCGACGTGCAGCCGGTCCGCCACCGCCTCCTCGCGGTCGAGCAGCAGCCAGGTCCAGGCCAGCGCCGTGGCGGTGGTCTCGAATCCGGCGAAGAACAGGGTCACCACCTGGTCGCGCAGCTCCCGGCGGGACCGGCAGGCCTGGTCGCCGTAGCCACGGATCAAGGCGGCCAGGATGTCCTGCCGCCCGTCGTCGTCGCGCAGCCGCTCGTCGATGCGCTGGTACACGTACCGGTCGACGGCCCGTCGGCAGCGGCGCAGGCGGCGGTGCAGCCGGGTGGGGACCCAGACCGGCAGCGTCACGGGGAGGATGTTGCGTCGGATCGCCACCTCCAACGCGACGTCGACGGTGTCGGTGAAGACGTTGGCCGGTGCGGGCAGGTCCTCGCCGAACAGCGCCTGGGCGATCACCCCCATGGTCAGCTCCCGCATCTGCGCCACGATCTCGACCGGTTCCCCGTGCTCGCGGGCCCGCTCCCACCGGTCGAGCAGCTCTTCGGTGCGCCCGGCGGTGACGTCGACCACCCGGGCGAGCAACTCGCGGTTGAAGATGGGTTGGGCCAGCCGCCGCTGCCGACGCCACACCGCACCGTCGCTGCAGATCAGGCCGTACCCGATGGTCAGCGCCAGGTTGTCGTGCTGGCGGCTGCGGCGGTAGGCGGGTGCGTTGGCGACCAGCACGTGCTGGATCGCCGGTGCGCTGGCGACCAGCGTGAACGCCCGGTGCAGCACCCGGAAGCGCACGACACCGCCGGGTGTGCGCGCCAACCGGCGCTGGGTGCCCAGCAGGTCGGCGCGCAGCGCGGCGAGCCGCACCCGGACCGCTCGGCGGTGATCCCGGGTCGGCACGGGCCGGGCCGGCGCCAGGCCCGGTCGCGCCGGGTCCTGCCCGGTCAAGGCCGGACTCCGGCATCCGCCGGCGCCTGCTCCGGGACCAGGTCCGCGAGCCCCGCCGCCGACTCGATCAGCTCGGCGAGCGTCCGGGCGAAGCGGGCGCCGGGCGCGCCGTCGACGATGTCGTGGTCGACGGTCACCGTGACGCCGAGCATCTTCCGGGGTTGCGGCCGGCCGTCCACCCAGCACACCCGTTCCGCGACGCTGCCGATGATCAACGCGCAGGTGACGAAGGAGATGGGGATTCCCCAGGAGGGACGCTGGCCGATGAACGAGCCGGCGTTGGACAGGCCGACCGTTCCCCACTGCCGTTTGCGCCGGACCGGGTCGCGCCGCATCCACCACCAGAGGACCCGGCGGGCCGCGCGGGGCAGCCGCAGAATCTGGCGCCGCCGGCGTACCCCCGGCTCGTCGTACAGGTCGTCGCGCACGGCGTCGCGCATCTCCCGGTTGATGTCGGTCAGGGTCTTGCGGTTGGCGCCGCGTACGACGTACATGACCGGCACCAGGCTGCCGTCCGGCTTGCGTTTCTCAAGCAGGGTGCTGACGTCCACGTCATCGAAGATGACCAGCTTGCCGGAGCCCTTGCGGTAGGCGTGCAGCATCTTGTGCCGGTCGACCGCCTGCCCCAGGCAGTACGCCAAAAACGCGGTGAACGAGGTTGCGCCCGGTGTCCGCGCCTTGTCCTCCTGCAGCAGCGCAAGAGCCCGCGAGACGTCGATCTCCAGCAGGCCGTGCGCCAGGTGCGCCCGGTGTCCGGCGGTCAGCGCGTCCACGACGAGCTCGCGGATGCGCGGCCAGGGGACCTCTTCGAAGGTGTCGTTCATGATCTCTCCCGTCGCCCATCAGAGGGTACGGGCGAGCCCGACGGCGACACGGGCGGGCCGCGCCGGGTCCGGCACGGCCCGCCGTCGGGCGGGTCAGCTCAGCGGCTCGACCCAGACGTCGCGGTACTGCACGGGGTTCTGGTGGTCCTGCAGACGGATCGATCCGGTCGCCGGTCCTTCGGGGATGTTGCCGCCGGTCGGGCCGGTGATGGCGACGTCGTCGTGGACGGTCACGCCGTTCCAGACCACGCTCACCCGAGCATCCGCGGTCTTGGCACCGGTGCCGTCGTAACGGGCCGCGTGGTAGACGATGTCGTAGGTCTGCCAGGTCTCCGGCGGCCGCGCGGCGTTGACGTCCGGCGCTTTCTGCAGATAGATCGCGCCAGCCTCGTTGGTGTCCAGGGTCGGATCCCCGTACGAGTCGAGAATCTGGATCTCGTACCGTTCCTGCAGGTAGACGCCGCTGTTGCCGCGATTCTGCCCGGTGACGTCCGGTGGCAGCTGCGGCACCCTGAACTCGACGTGCAACCGGAAGTCACCGAACGCCTGCTTGGTACGCAGGTCGCCGCAGCAGACCTCCATCGCCCCGTCGCCCACCCGTGGCCAGCTCGCGGCGCGCCCGTCGGTGTGCTGCCACTCCGACAGGTCACCGCCGTCGAACAGCACGATCCGCTCACCGGGCTGACGCACGGTGACAAGGTCCAGGTTGACATGACCGGTGTCGGTGGCGTCCACCCGGTACTCGACCGCGTTGACCCCGCGTCGTAACGTCAGTCGCTCGGTCTTGGTGGCCCACTCCTTCCAGGTGACGGTGCTCGGCAGCACGCTCTGGCGCACCTTGTCGCCGTTGACGTAGATGCTGACCGTCTTGTCACCGGCGAACGGGTTGGGACCGTTGCTGTAGCGCAGCCCGACGTCGTAGTCACCGTTACGCTTGACCTCGACGTGGACGGTGGTGGAGGCGTTCAGTTCGCCGAACCCGTCGACGAAGCCGACCCCGGAGTAGCCGGCGTGCTCGGTGTCGAGCCCGGCACTGCCCTGGCGGTAGCCCTCCTCGGCCTCGTAGAAGATCCGGTCCGGCTGCGCCCCCGGGATGGCGTTGAGGGTGTACCAGGCCTCGGTGCTCCACAGTTCCTCGCCGGTGGCGGCGGTGAACGAGCGCGGTGAGCGTAGGTGCACCACGCGGCCCTGCTGCAGGCCGTCGACCGTCAACCGGACCGTCCTGCGGTCGTTGGAGACGACGACCCCGCGGACGGTCAGCGTCTCCTCGTCGACCTTCGGCCCGCCGTACGCCGGGGTCGGCGCGTAGCGCCACTGCGTGATCCGGTAGCGCCCGGCGATGTCCTGGATCGTGGCGGTGGACAGCGGCTTGGTGTATTCGATCTTGAAGCCGTTCGGAGTGGCGCTCATCGACTTCATGTCGAACGTCCGGTTGCCGTTCGGGGTCAGCTTCTGCAAGCCGTACCGCAGCTTGCCGGCCTGACCCCAGTTGCCGTCGGCACCGAGCCCGCCCACGTAGATGGCTCCGTCGGGACCGATGGAGACCTCGTTGACGCCGGCTTCCAGTCCTTGGGTGTGCCGGAACACCGCGCCCTGGTAGGCGCCGTGCACCTCCTCCAGGTATGCGCGCTGCAGTCCGCCGTAGGTGACGTCGCCGATCAGCAACTGGTCACGGTACGGTCCCTTTTTGATCCGCACCGGCGTACTCGGCGAGTTGGCGATCTCGTTCTGCGGCAGCCAGAGCACGGGCCGGGTCACCGGGTTGGCGTCGAACGGCCCGTCCGGGTTGGTGTAGTGGTTGAAGAAGCGGTCCTGCTCGATGTGCACCAGCTTGGAGGCGGGCAGCCAGCCGCCCTGGTTGTCGGTGACGAACAGATCCTTGTCCCGTCCCCAGCCGATACCGTTCGGGGTACGCAGGCCGCCCGCGACGTAGCTGACCTCGCCGGTACGCCGGTTGACCATGATGCTGGTGCCCCGCTCGCCCACCGGCTGCGGGTCGGTGGTGGCGCCGCCGTGGTCGATCGCCACCGAGAGGTTGAGGTAGAAGTTGCCGCCCCGGTAGAGCAGGCCGAAGGCGAACTCGTGGAAGTTGCCGCCGTACGGCCAGCGGGCCACCGTCCGGTACTCGTCGGCGACCTCGTCGCCGTCGGTGTCCCGCAACTCGGTCAGCTCGTGTTTCTGCGAGACGTAGATGATGCCGTCGACCACCGCCAGACCCATCGGCTCCCGCAGGCCGCTGGCGACCCTCTTGTACGTGACCTGGTCGGGGCCGGTCGCCCCGGTCACGTTGTCGATGATGTACACCTCGCCGAGAACCTGCTCGCTGCCACCCCAGGTAGCGATGACCAGGCGACCGTCCTCGGTCCAGTCCATCCCGGAGACCTGTGGTTCGAATCCGTCCGGTCGCAGGTCGGTGAGGGTGTAGTCGGGGTGCACCGCGTTCAGTGGCAGCCCGTCACCGGGCGTGTCGGTGACACCCTGGCATGCCTTGCGGCCGGGCGCGGTCACCCGGACCACGCCGGCGTCCGTGCTCAGCACGGAGTTGGGCACGACGGCGAATTCCGCCGAGCCGGGCGGCTGCCAGGACAGGGTGAGCTGCTGACCGCCACCGGCCTCGAAGTACTCGACCCGTAGCGCGTGGTATCCCTCGGTCAGGCCGACCGTACCGTCCATCGAGGTCGCGCCGTGCAGTCCGTCGTGGTCGACCACGACCGCGTCGTCGATGTAAAGGCGGGAGCCGTCATCGCTGGTCAGCCGAAACGCGTACGTCCCGGCGGCGGCGACGTGCAGGTTACCGAGCGCGTGCGTGACGAAGTTGTCCTCCAGTCCGAACTCGGCGGCAGTCGACCAGTCGACGACCGGCATCAGCTTGTCCACGTTCGGGGTCTGTCCAGGTTTGAGAGCGCAGATCTCGGACAGCGGAACCTGCACGTCGTACGTACGCAGCGTCACGCCCGGTTCCTGGGGCGGCAGGTCCGCGACCTGGGCCGCGGCCGGCGACGCGCCGACGGCGGTCAGTGGAACGAGCAGGGCGGTGACGACGAGGTGTGTGAGCGGACGGCGTGTTCGTGGCGGGCGTGAAGACATTTCCTCCCCTTCGACGGTGCTGGCGCAGCCGCGGTCGGAACCATCACCGAGGGGTGCCTGCTCAGTGGACGAAATGGTCCTCGGATGCGCGGATGCGGCACATCATCAGCCACATTCGTCGAAGTATCAAGATCTTAGGAGCGAAAATATCGAACTTTCGCCTGTTTAGACGAAAGTTTTGCCTGGCGACGCCACAGGCCCCGCTTCCGCCCCGCTGGAGGCCCGCCCGGGCCGCGCCGTGAAGATCATCGGAACCCCCGACCGCCTGCCGCCGACCTGTCTTGTACCACTGCCTCGGACAGGAGGTCACCGGTGGGCGGGATGCCGTGGCTGCGGTGGCTGTTGACCTTGTCATTTGCCGTAACCGGCGGGTACTTCCTCGCACGGTGCTGGATCGACGCCGCCGATCCGGTGCTGCGTCGGCGGCTCGCCACCTGGATCAGCACGTTCGCCCACATAGCGATGAGCATGTCGATGATCGCCATGACCTGGCTCGGCACCGCGTGGGACGGACTCGGCCTGCAGGCCGCGCTGTTTCTCGTGCTCGGTGGCTGGTTTGGCATCCGGGCGGTCCGGGTGTGGCTGGCCTCCCCCGGCCCCAGGTCCCTGCACGCCCACCTCGTGTCGGGGCACGAGGTCGTGGCCATGGGCGCGATGGCCTGGATGCTGTTGCGCATGCACCACATGCCGGCAGGACACCCGCACGTCCATTCGCCCCCGGCAGGCGGTACCACCGCGTTCGCCACCGTGCTGCCCAGCACGGTCACCGTCCTGCTGCTGCTGATGTTGACGACCGCGATGGCGGGGTGGCTATGGACGTTGCGCGCTGCCCTGTCGAGGCCACCGACCCGCCGGCTCTTCGGCCCAGCCGGTGCCGCCGGTTGCCATCTGCTGATGTCGGCCGGGATGGCCGTCAGCACGGCGACCCTACTGTGAACCCGTGACTGGACTGTCGGATGCGGCTCCCGGCGAAGGCGGACGATCCTGGAGCACACCGTCGACGAGCAGGTCGGCCTTCTCGCTGTAGAAGCAGGCCAGACCGGCGATCTTCTGGCTTTCCGGCCGACGACGCCACACGGCACGACACCGCGCCACATGACACGACGCGGCACGAGGCGACGCTGAAGGCGACGCCTACGCCGGGAGCGACACCGGCACCGACGTGCGTCCTGTTCATATGCCGCCCCACCACGGTTCGCCCAAGCGCAGGATGCCGTGCGCGGTCACCGGCTACGGTCTGCCACGACCGTAGCGGAGCGAAGGTGACGTCGTGTCCGATGCCATTGGCCAACCACCGTCGACGGACGGGACCCTTCCTACCCCGAAACCTCTCGTCGAGGGCAGTCGTCCACTCGCGGCACACGTGTCGGTGTACGTGTTCGTCGTGGTGCCGCCGCTGGCGGTGGTGGCCGCCGTTCCGGTCGCCTGGGCTGGGTGCTCGACCGCGAACTGACCAACCAGCGACGTTTCGTCCCCGACCTGCTGGCCGACCGGGACATCCGGCTGGTCCACCGACTGTTCGGGCCGCTGACCGTGGCCACGCTGGCGCTGCCCGCCGTCCTCGGTGGATTGCTCAGCTGGACCTGGATGGGGGCGGTGACCGCGTTCTTCTGGGCCGGTCTGGTCCGCGTCGCGCTGTTGCACCACGTCACCTGGTCGGTCAACTCGATCTGCCACATGATCGGCGAACGACCGTTCACGACCCGGGACAGATCGGCGAACTTCTGGCCGCTGGCGATCCTGAGCATGGGCGAGTCCTGGCACAACCTGCACCACGCCGACCCGACGTGCGCACGGCACGGGGTGCGCCCCGGCCAGATCGACATCTCCGCCCGGCTCATCCGGATCTTGGAGCGGCTCGGCCTCGTGTACGACGTACGATGGCCGAGCCCTGCCCGACTCGCCCGACTCGCCCGCGCTGAGTGAACCCGACGGTGCACCGATGTCTACGGCAGGCCGCCGCGGTAGAACCCGGTGACGACGTCGAGATCCGGACGCAGCGGGCGGGAACGTCCCGGCTCGGTCGTCACTCCGTCGGACAACCGCTGGGCCGACAGGGCGAGGACCCGTTCGATGTCGGCGGAGACGTCCAGGTCCGTCGACTCCACGGCACACCCGGAGATCCCGAGGACACGGACCCGCCGGATCCACCTGCCGTCGGCGGATGGCACCGACACGATCTCCACCGTGTGTCCCAGCGGTCCAGCCACGGCGGTCACGCTCCGGTGTCCCGGGTGACGGCCCGGGCCTCCGCCGCGTCTCGGACATCGTGCCACGCGACGTCGTCGGCGACCACGACGGACGGGTAGGCACGTCCCTGGCGTTGGTCGCCGGCCACCAGCCCCGGTGGGCGGATCGTCGCGTCCTTGTCCAACGCCGCCGCGGCGGCCAGCAGGATTCGCCGGGTCGCGATCACCCCGGCATCGGCCGAGCCGAGCCGTTCGCTGCTGCGGTCCATCCGCGATCCGAGGTCGGCGTCGGTGCCCGGCACGTGCGGCCCCATGTTCTCCTGCACGGCGGCGTCCTGGATCCCGACGTTGCCGATCCCGGTCATCGACACGCTGGCCTGCAGGTCGCGGTTGATCAGATAGTCGTTGCCGCGGTTCATCGTCGGGACCAACGTGCCGGGAATCAGCGGCACGTGCAGGCCGCCGCCCGCCCGCCACCGGGCGATTTCCTGCGTCGTCAGCGGCCGGTCCAGGCGGAAGCTGAACGTCCAGGTGTAGGTACGGTGCTCGTCCACCGGCACCCACGCGTGGGCCGACAGCGGGGCGTCCGGCTCCTGGCTGAGCACCACGTACCAGGGCAGCACGACCTGGGTGAACCGCCAGTACGCCTGCCTGTCCTCAAGCCGACGCCGGGCGCCGATGGTCAGCCCGAAGTTGGTCTGCTCCACGTAGAACCGGGGTGCCTTGTCCACGGCGATACCGCCACGGACCCGGTTGAACTCCTTTCCGGCGTCCCACAGCCCGATGTCGCTGTGCAGGATGCCGACATGGCTGGCGTCCACCGCGCCTTCGAACGCCTGGATCGAGTTGCACAGCTGCAACCGGACGGAGGCATAGACCTGGTCGGGCGGCAGGATCGCCCATGGCAGCGCCGGCGGATCCGGACGCTGCCCAGGCTCTCCGAGATACGCCCAGACGATGCCCGCCTGCTCGATACAGGGGTACGCGGCGCGGGCGCGGACCCGGTCGCGAAACGTCGACTCCGACGGTTCGTTGGGCATGTCGACGCAGGCACCGTCGACGGTGAACTTCCAGCCGTGGTAGACGCAGCGCAGTCCCGGGCCGGTGGGTGAGTCGGCGGGTTCGTTGCGGCCGAAGTACAGCGACGCGCCCCGGTGCGGACACCACTGCGACAACAGTCCGACCCGGCCGTCCCCGGCCCGGAACAGCACCAGGTCCTCACCGAGCAGCCGCAGCCGGGTCGGTGGCCCGGCATCGAGCGGCAGGTCCGCCGAGCGGGCGACGGGTATCCAGTACCGCCGGTACAGGTTTCCCATCGGGGTGTCCGGCGCGGACGCGATGAGTGTGCGGTTGCGGTCGGCGCTGAGCATCTGCTATCCCTTCGCGCTGACGTGGATCAGGTCGCCGCGTCCTGCTGGGTAGCGCAACGCGGTGAGGGTGTCGTGCAGGTCGGCGAGTTCGACGGTCCCGCTGCACATCGGGGCGAAGCGGGCCGGGTCGCGGCTCACCAGGTCGACGGCGGACCGGATCGAGGCATCGTCACGCCCGCGCACCGTGGTGATCGTCGCCCGCTTGGCCGCCAGCGCAGGCAGGTCGACACCGGTGTGTCCGGCGGGCCACTGCGCGAGCGCGATCGTCGCGTCGAAGCCCAGCACGTCGACGGCGAAATCGATGGTCGCGGCGGTGCCGGCGGCGGTGTCCACGACGGCCTGGGCCATCCGCCCGGCGGTGCCGGCGGCGACGGCGCGACGCAGGTCGGCGGCCTCCGTCGTGACGTGGTCGGCACCCAACTCCGCCGCCAGTGCGAGGCGCGTCTCGTCACCTGGCCGTCCGAGCATCGCGACGAAGCCGGCGTCGACGGCACGGGCGGCTGCCAGACAGGACAGTCCCAGCTTGCCGGGGCCGACGACGACCAGCGTGTCACCGGGTCCGACACCTGCCGCACGGACCCAGCTGATCGCGTTGGCCAGTGGGAACACCAAGGTGGCCAGCTCGGTCGGCAGATCCGGCGGCAGCCGGTGGACCATGGCCCGGTCGTCGAGCCAGAGGTACTGGCTGTAGCCGCCCCACAGGCCGGTCCCGACACCGATCGGAGTGGAGCCGTACCGGAGGGTATCGCCGGTCGGTCCACAGGCCGGGCACAGCCGGGCGGTGCCGGCGGCACATGCCGCGCAGCCGCCGCACGGCAGGTACTCCTCGATGAGCAGCCGATCCCCCGGGGCCACGCCGAGACGCGCGGCGGTGGCCTCGGCGATCTCGTCGACACTGCCGACGATGTGGTGACCGAGGATGACCGGACCCGGGTTGGGCAACCCGACGTCGGCATACCAGCCGACGTCCGCGCCGCAGACGCCGGACGCCTCGATCCGCAGTAGCCCGCCGGAGTCCTCGACCGCCGGCAACGCTATCTCGCGCAGCTCGGTACGGGAGGCAGCGACCTTGACCGCAGCGAGGCAGTCGCGCCGGGTCATACGGACTCCCGGTGGCGGGTGTCCCGGTGGCGGGCGTCGCTACGGCCGGCTCCGGACAGGGCGGAGCGCACCCGGTCGACGAGGTCGACGAAGTCTCCGGTACGACGTACGGCGGCGGCGCGAGGGCGGACCAGCGGCACTGGAACCACGTCCGCGACAGTGGTGGCGGGTCCGGCGGAGAGCACCACCACCCGGTCACCAAGCAGTACGGCTTCTTCGATGTCGTGCGTGATGAACAGGACCGACTTGCCCGTGCCGGCGCAGATCCGGGACAGTTCGCCCTGCATCGTCTCGCGGGTCTGCGCGTCCATGGCCGCGAAGGGCTCGTCCATCAGCAGCACCGTGGGATCGAGGGCGAGCGCCCGGGCCAGGTTCACCCGTTGCTGCATACCGCCGGAGAGTTCGTGCGGATAGCGACCGGTGGCGTCGACGAGACCGACCAGGTCCATCATGGCCGCCGCCCGTTCGCGGGCCCGGGCCCGGGGCACCCGGCGCAGTTCGAGACCGTACGTGACGTTGCCGAACGCCGTGCGCCACGGCAGCAGCGAGGCGTGCTGGAACACCAGCGCACGCTCGGATCCCGGCCCGGTGATCCGCGTGCCACCGAGTGTGATGCGGCCGGCCGCCGGTGGCAGCAGGCCGGCCACGGCGTGCAGCAGGCTGGTCTTGCCGCACCCGGACGGGCCGACGACGGTGACGAACTCGCCGGTACCGACGCGCACCGACACGTCGGCGACGGCCCGCAGCCGCTCACCGCCGTCGCGGTCCGGATAGTCGACGGCGACCGAGTCGAGAAACAACTCAGGCATGATGCTGCGGCCTCCACCGGTCGAGCCGCCGTTCCAGCGCGCGAACCGCGGCGGTCATCGCGACGCCGGCGCCGGAGACGACGAACAAGGCGACGAACATCAGGGAGGTCTGCAGGGTGTTGCCGGCGTACAGGATCGTGTAACCCAGTCCTTCGCTGGAGGCGATCAGCTCCCCCACCACCATGCCGACCAGGCCGACGCCGATCGCCAGGCGGATTCCGGTGACGATGGAGGGCACCGCCCCGGGCAGTACGACGGTCCGCAGGGTCTGCCAGCGGGTCGCGTTCAGTGCCCGAGCGACGGTCAGCAGGTGGTGGTCGACGGTACGGACGCCGGTACGGGTGTTCAGCATGATGGGGAAGACGGCCGAGATGAACACGACGGCGACCTTCGAGCCGAGTCCGATGCCGAACCAGACGACCAGCATCGGTACGAGGGCGACCCGTGGGCTGGCGTACGCGAAGCTGACGATCGGCTCGGTCAGCTGGTCCAGCCAGCGCCACCAGCCGACAGCCAGGCCGGCCGCGAGGCCGGCGACCAACGCCAGCGCGAACCCGACGATGAATTCGGTGGCGCTGACGACGACGTCGCGCCGGCCGGTACCGGAGGTGAAGTAGTCCCCCGCGGTCATCAGGATGTCGCTGGGGCGGCTGGTGAGCAGGTCGTTGACGATCCCGGTCGCGGCGCACCCCTCCCAGGCGAGCAGGGTGACGGCTACTCCGGCCAGGCCCAGCAACAGGCCCTGGTGCCTGGCCGGGCGGCCCTGGCGGCTTCGGGTCGGACCGGGTGGGGTGTCCGGTGCCGCGCCGACTGCCACCGGTGCGGCGGGCGCCGGCCCGCCGTCCGCTAGCGACGAGGTCCTGGTCATGATCACGGAACCGCCTGCGGTCCGACGGCACCGGCCTGCTCGACCAGTGTGGTGTCGGTGAACGCGGTCAGTGGTGTCGAGCGCAGCTCGGCGTTCGGACTGGCGGCCATGATGGTCTCGGCCCAGCTACGCGGGTAGGGGCTCACCTCCCACAGCGGGGCCGCCTCCGCGATACTCGCGGCGATCAGGTCGGCGCCGACCTCCGGGTTCGCCTCGGCGAACACCTCCGTCAGGTCCTCCAGGTCGCCGCGCGCCGCTTCGGTGGCCTCGGCCATCGCCGACACGAACGCGACGACCGCGGCACGGTCTGCCGAGAGGTAGTCCGACGACACCGCGAAGACCCCGGGTGAGGTCTTGTCGGCGATGTCGGCGACCTTGCTGAAACCGTCCTGGCGGGCCCGTACCGTCGCCGGCGGCGAGAGCAGCACGGCGTCCACGGTGCCGGCCTGCAGGGCGGCGTACTGCGCGGCGACCGTCTGCAGGTACACGATCTCGACGTCGGTGTCGGGATCCAACCCGGCGTCGTGCAGAGTCTTCATCAGCGCGCTGGAGAACGACGACCCGGGCGTCGTCGACGAGATCGTCCTGCCGCGCAGCTCGGGTACCGTCAGCGCCTCGTCGGCGAAGATGGCGAACGGCAGCGCGCCCGAGGTCATGAAGACCTTGCCGCTGCCGGACGCGGCGACCGCCCGCATCAGTTCGTCACCGTCGAAGGCCACGTCCACGTCGCCGGCGAGCAACGCCGCCTGGGCCGCGGCCGGGGTCACGTAGGTCATCTCGATGTCGATGCCGTGCTCGGCGAAGATGCCCCGGCGCTGCGCGTAGAGAAACACGGCGCTGGCCATCGAGGACTTGGCGGCACCGTCGGCGAGGACGATCCGGTGCGTGGCGGAGTCACCGGCGCCGTCGGCGGTAGCCGCGCCGTCCGCCGTACAGCCGGCGAGGGCTGCTGACACGCCGACCGCGACCACCGCGACCACCGCCGCCAGCCTGCTGGTGCTTCTCATCGTGAAATCTATGTCCTCTCCACGGTTGCGGTGCGAGGCGAACGCGGTCTCTGGATGCCAGCGGATGCGGCGACTGTCGTGTCGACGAGCAGACACTCGATCAAGAACTTTGGGTAGCCTAACCATAGTCAGATGTTTGGGGCAACGGCTGGTCAGCCTTTGATGACGGCCCCGGCCCGACCTATTGTCAGATGATGGTTAGGCTCACCTAAACTGGCAGGGTTTTCATACTCCAGAACCTCACGAGGAGCGGGCATGCGCGGCACCGTGCGGCAGGTCGCCACGGGCGGAGTTCACTCCGTATCGAGCGACCCCGATCTGGCACCACTGCGGGTGCCCGGCGAGTGGACCTCGATCGGTCACCGGCTCCGGCACATCGCCGCGGCCACGCCCGACGCGCCCGCGCTCGCCGCGCCCGACGGCAGCTACAGCTACGCACAGTTGCTGAGCATCACGCAGAGCTGGGCGCGGGCGATCCACGCGCACACCGCCGATCTGCCCCGACACGTGCCACTGGCGCTCGACATCGAACCAGCCGTCCGCTGCACCGCCGCGCTGCTCGCCGTGGTGCTCTCCGGCCGGCCGGTCATCCCCCTCGATCCCACCCTGCCTGAGCAACGCGCCGAGCAGATCCTCGGGATCGCCGGCGCCCACCGCATCGACACCGGCACCGTCGCCGGGCTACCGCCGGTCGACGGCGATCCGCCCGAGTGCGTGGCCGACGATCCCGCCGTCGTCTTTTTCACCTCGGGCTCCACCGGTCGGCCGAAGGGTCTCGCACACAACCATGGCACCTGGCTCAATCAGGCGTACAGCGCGCAACTCGCGATGGACCTCGTGGCGACCGACCGCAACGCTCTGGTGCTGCCACTGAGCTACGGGGGCGGGCTCGACGTGCTGTTCATGTCGCTGCTCACCGGTTCCAGTGTGCACGTCTACGATCCCCGCCTGCTCGGCCTGGGCAGCATGCTCGACTGGCTGAATGACCAGCGGATCACGACCGTACACGTCACGCCCGCGATGTTGCGCTCCATCCTGGACTCTCCCGCGGCCCCGCAGCTGCTGACGGCCGTGCGGCTGGTCACCACCTGTGGCGAGGCGATCCACTCCACCCTGGTGCAACGGCTCCGCGCGCGTCTCGGTCCGGACAGCGCCTTCGTCGGCTTGTCCGGCGCCTCCGAGATCGGCATGCTGGCCCACTTCGCCCTGCCCGCGTCGGCACCGGTACCGTCCGGCATCATCCCGGTCGGCACCCCGGCGGCGAACAAGACCGTCCAGATCCTCGACGAGCACGGCGGGCCGCTCCCGCCCGGCGTCACCGGCGAGGTCGTCGTCACCTCCCGATACCTGTCCAGCGGTTACCTCAACGACCCCGACCAGACCGCCACCCGGTTCCGCCGCAACCCGGACGGGACCACCAGCTACCGGGGCGGCGACCTCGGCCAGTTCGACGCCGACGGCCTACTGCACCTCAAAGGTCGATCGGACAGCGCGGTCAAGATCAACGGCTACCTCGTGGAACCGGCTGACGTGGAAGCCGCGCTACTGCACGCACCCGACATCGCGGAGGCGGTCGTCACCACCACACCGACCCTGGACGACACCGGCGCGACCCGCGCGATCCTCGTCGCCCACGTCGTGCCGGTCGCCCGGGAACGCTCCACCACCCCGGCGTCCGTACGCCGCGCGTTACGCGAACGGCTACCGACGTGGATGGTGCCCACCCGGATCGTGCTGATGACGCAGCTGCCCCGTAACGAACGCGGCAAAGTCGACCGACGCGCCCTGCCGACGATGCCCGAGCAGCGACCCGTCCACCCCCGCACCACGACCGAGCGACTGCTCGCCGGCATCTGGTGCGGCGTGCTCGGCCTATCCGACGTGCCGGCGAACGCCGACTTCTGGCACCTGGGCGCCGACTCACTCGCCGTCGAGCAGATGATCGCCGCCGTCCGTCGAGCCACCGGCGCCGATCTGCGCTCCCGCGATCTGACGGCGGCACCCACGATCGCCGACCTCGCCGCGCTGATCGACCGACGCGCGACCCGCCACCACGACCTGCCACCGACGGCGGTGACGCTGCGTACCGCACCCACCGGACCGGCCACGGCCGACCGACCGGCGCTGTTCGGATTCGCCGGCGGCGGCGCACCAGCGCTGTCGCTGCTGCCACTCGCCGCCGCGCTGCACACCGACCTGGCGATGATCGGCTTTCAGGCCAGCGGCTACGAGACCCGGGGACGGCCCGACTGGCGGCTCGCCTCAGTCGTCCGCCGGCACCTCAGGACGATCCGTGCCACCGCCCCCAACGGCCCCTACATCCTGATCGGCCATTCGTTCGGTGGACTACTGGCTCTGGAGACCGCGACCCGGCTCGCCGCCGCGGGCGAGCAGGTGCCGCTCGTCGTGCTGCTGGACACCATCCTGCCGGACCGGATCGCCGTACCCGCCCGCCGCGCCGCCGGTATCGACGACCTGGCGGCCGTCGTTCCGCCGCTGCCCCGACGGCTGCAGATGCACGCCCGGCTCGCCGGCGCGGGCGTCGTCCGCTACCGGCCGCAGGTTCGCGAGGCGGTCTTCTGGGAACAGAGCCTGCGCATGGTCAACCGACACCGGCTCACTACCTGGTCGGGCCGGACGCTGCTGTTCACCGCGCAGGACAACCCGGACCGCCCCGAGTGGTGGGACAGCGTGCTCACCGGCCCACACGAGATCGTCCCGATCGAGGGCGGTCACTCCTCGATCCTGCGCCCGCCCTTCCTGCAGCCGATCGTCACACGATTGACTGCCGAACTGACGCGCTGAGTGGTTCGGCCGACGGTCCCCACGTCCCTCATCGAACCTTGCGGTTCAGCCAGGAGGTCAGCGTCTCCACCCCGAGCAGGACGCCGAGGATCATCAGCAGCACCAGCGTGACCACCGGGTACTCGCGGGTTCGCATGGCCTGCAGCAGATACAGCCCGATCCCGCCAGCACCGACCAGGCCCAGCAGTGTCGCCGCCCGGATGCCCGCATCCAGCTGGTACAGGACCTGTCCCAGCAGGATGGGCGCGGCCTGCGGCAAGGTCGCGCCGACGTACGTCTGCAGCCGTGAGGCCCCGACGGCGCGCAACGCGACCGCCGGGCCGGGCGGAAGATTCTCCAACGAGTCCGCCACCAGCTTGCCCAGCAGTCCTGTGGCACCCAACGCCAGGGCCAGTACGCCCGCGACCGGGCCGAGACCGGTGAGCACCACGAACACGATGCCGAGCACCAACTCCGGCAGACCACGAACGACCAGCACCAGAGCCCGGCCGGAACCGTACATCCAGCGGTTCGGCGCGACGTTACGCGCCGCGAGCGATCCCAGTGGTACGGCGAACACCGCACCGAGCAGGGTGCCGGCCAGCGCGACCTGAAGCGTGACCAGCAGGGCTGCGAGCAGGTCCACACCGGCTGAGTCCGGTGGCCAGAACAACGCCAGGGTCTCGGACGCGTCGTCGACCAACGTCGCGTCCAGCACACCGCTGGACGTCACCGACCATCCGACGAGCGCAGCGGTCACCACGACGGCCAGGTAGCCGACGATCCGTCGCAACGTCAACGGCGGCATCGTCGCGCGCCGCCGCCCGATCGGCCGGTCCATGACGGACCGCCCCGGTGCGCGCAGCAGAGCGCCCCGCAGCACAGCCGAGACCACTTCGACGAGCAGGAGCACGACGAACAGGATCACCGCCCAGGCCATCCCACGCGGGTAGTCCAGCCTGCCGAACGCGAGCGCCATCTCGGTACCGATACCGGCCGCGCCCACGAAGCCGAGGATCGCCGAGATCCGCAGGTTGATGTCGAAGCGATGCAGCCCGATCGCGATGAACGCCGGCACCACCTGCGGCAGTACGCCGGTGACGAACTCCTGCACCGGGCTCGCGCCGACGGCCCGCACGGCGTGTCGGGGCCGCACGTCCGCATGCTCGATCGCCTCCGCGTAGAGCTTGCCGACCATGCCCGCGGAGTGCAGTCCCATACCGAGCACCGCGGGTAGCGCCCCGAGTCCGAAGAAACGGACGAACACCACCGCGAGCACGACATCCGGAGTGGCCCGGGCGACCGTGAGCAGCGCACGCGCCGCAAGCCGACCCCGGGTGGCGGCGGCTACCGCGAGGGGCACCCCGATCAGCACGGCGAGAATCGTCGCCAGCAGGACCACAGCCAGGGTCCGCCCGGTCTGCGTGAGGATCTCCGCCGCCGCAGGGAAGTCCAACGGCCACGTCCGGCGCGCGAACCCGACCAGGTCCGCCGGCGCGTTGACAGCCGCGTCGGCGAGCAGGTCGGCCAACGCCCAGACAGCCAGCGCGGCCAGCACCAGGAGACCGGCCTTCGTCCGGATCACGCGCCGTACACCCGGGTCAGCGCGTTGCCGTCGACATCGGCAGCCGGTACATCGGCCACCACCCGTCCGGCACGCAGCCCGATCACCCGCTGCGCCATCGACAACGCGGGTGCGACCTGGTGCAGGCTGCACAGCACGGTGAGCCGTTCCTCCCGGGCGATGTCGCGGATCAGCCGCAGCACGGTGTCCGCCGTCACCGGATCCAGCGACGCGACCGGCTCGTCGGCCAGCAGGATCTCCGGCCGCTGCACCAACGCTCGGGCCAGCGCCACCCGCTGTTGCTGCCCGCCGGACAGCGAGTCCGCGCGCCGGAACAGATGCTCCGCCATGCCGACCCGGTCAAGCTGCTCGGCGGCCTCACGGCGGACCCGGCGCGGATAGCTGGCCAGGCCGATTCGTGGGCCGGTGAGTCGGCCCAGAGCGCCGCTGCAGGCGTTTTCCAACGCGGACAATCTGCCGACCAGCTGGAACTCCTGGAAGACGAACCCGATCCGGCGGCGCAGTGCACGAAGCGCACGTCCGCCGGCCGCCGCCGGGTCGGTGCCGAGCACGGTCAACCGGCCGCCGGTAGGTGTGTCGAGCCCGCCGACCAGCCGCAGCAACGTCGTCTTGCCAGACCCGGACGGGCCGAGGAACACCACCAGCTCGCCGCGCCGGATCTGCAGGTCGACACCGTCGAGCGCGGTGACCGCCGCGGCGAAACGCTTTGCCACACCATCGAAACGGACGGCCTGCGGCTCATCCGTCACAGAGCTTGACCTTCGCCACCGCGCAGACCGCGCGGACGGAGTCGTAGGACTCGTCGGTCACCGGCGCGAAACCCCACACACCGGCGATGGTCGGTACGCCGAGCGCGTCGGCGTTGCCGTGTTCGGTCGTCGCCCACGCCAGCTTGTCGCGCAGCCGCGGCTGCAACCGGGTGGACATCGCCAACGGACCGTTGATGATCGGGCGGGAGGTCCAGATCGTCTTCAGCTCATCGGCCCGGATCCGGCCTTCGGCCGGCAGCACTTCGTCGACGATCCGGTCCTGCACCGCCGCCGCGTCGCAGTCGCCGTCCCTGACACCGAGAACCGCGGCATCGTGCCCGCCGACGAACCGCTCGGTGTAGTCGTCGCGCGCGATACCCGCCTCGGTCAGCGCCACCATCGGGTAGAGGTATCCGGACGTCGAGTTGGGATCCACGAAACAGACCCGTTTGCCGCGCAGGTCGGCAAGGCCATGGATCGGGGCATCGGCCTTGGCCACGAGGTAGGCGCGGTAATGGGGCGGCGCGCCCTTGTGCGTGATCTGCACACCCATCGGTTCGACACCGACGCCGGAATCCCTCGCCAGGACGTACGACAGCGGGCCGTACACGGCGAGATGGATGGTGCCGGCGCGCTGGCCCTCGACCAGGGCCGCGTAGTCCGTTGCGATCTTGATCTCGACCCGTTTGCCGGTCTGCCGTTCGAGCATCGCCGCGAACGGCTTCCAGTCGTCGGCCACCGAGGTCGAGTTCTCGTACGGGATCACGCCCAGCACGAGCTGGGACGGATCGGCCGGATCGGCGTCAGGCGCGCACCCGGCGACCGTCAGCGCCACGAGGACAACGACCGTCCCGGCAACCCGTACCCAATTACAGATCATCACCATGTCCCCGGTCCACCCACCGGGATGTTAGCCAGCCGCATGGCACGACGCCCGCACAGACCGGTGAAGTTCATCTAGACGTCACGCTCCGGCCGACTCAAGAAAGTCAATAAATGGTGATCACATACTTCATTTCTGTCGACGATTGTGACACACTGGACGCAGTGTACCGTCGGCGCCCCCGGAAGGCCATTCATGGATTTTTCTGCACCCGGAGTGGACGTCGACACACCGACTTCCGCCCGTATCTACGACTACATGCTCGGCGGCACCCAGAACTTCGAACAGGACCGGATCGTCGCGGAGAAACTGAATTCGGTTGCTCCGTTCCGCCGGATGGCGCGGCTCAATCGGGAATTCCTGGTCAAGGCCGTTCGCCTCCTCGCCGGCCGGGGCGTCACCCAGTTCCTCGACATTGGTTCGGGCATTCCAACAGCTGGCAGCGTGCACGAGACGGCCCGCACGGCGGCCCCTGACAGCCGGGTCGTCTACGTCGACCGCGACCCGACGGCGGTCGCCCACAGCCGGTTGCTGCTCGACGCGATTGAGGGCGTCGCCATCATCGAAGCCGATCTGCACGACCCTGACAGCATTCTTCAGCATCCCGACACACAATCGATCATCGACTTCACCGAACCGGTAGGACTGTTGTTCCTCGGCGTCGTCCAGTATCTTCCGGACAGTGCGGATCCGGCGGAACTCCTGCACCGGTACATCGATCCACTCGCGTCGGGAAGTCATCTCGCGCTGACCCACTTCACGGCCGACAATTTCGAGACCGAAATGGCTGCCGCGGTGGACTTCTTCGCCGGCACCGCGTCCCCCATGTACCCGCGCGGCCAGGCCGCGATCACGGCGTTGTTCAACGGGCTCACGCTGCTCGATCCCGGGGTGGTGTTCACCGCTCGTTGGCGTCCGGAGCCCGGTGGGGTCGGTGCCGACGATCCCGACCGCTCCGGCCACTACGCGGGCGTCGGCCGCAAGCCGTAGGGCTCACCGGTCGATCTCCCGGCCGAGGGCGAGACCATCAAGCTCTGCCCTCGCGCAAGCTCTGCCCTCGCGCCGTGGCGACGCGGCTATCGCGCCCGGACGGTCATCGGCAACCGATCCGGATGCAACGTGGTCGCGGCGACCGGTCGCACGCGGTGCCCGACGTCCCCGATCAGCTGCCAGCGCGACAGCAGCCCGGCTGTCACGATCATCGTCTCCATGATCGCGTACGCCGCACCGACGCAGGTCCGGGCTCCCTGCCCGAACGGCAGGTACGCGTCACGGGAGATCTCCGAAGCCCGCCCGGCTGACCAGCGGTCCGGGTCGAACCGGTCGGGCTCGGTGAACGAGGTCGGATCCCGATGCAGCGCGTACGGGCTGTAGAACACGTTCGCCCCGGCCGGGAGCCGGTACCCGTCCAGGGTCAGGTCCCGTTGCGGGATGCGTGGAAACAACCACCCCGGCGGATACAGGCGTAACGCCTCGTGCACCACCTGCCGCAGGTATCCGAGCCGCTCCACCGTCTCGGGGGCCGGTTGGCCGTCCCCGATCTCGGCCCGGATCCGCTGCGCGACACCGGGATGACGATCCAGCAGATGGAAGATCCAGCCGAACGCCGCGGCCGACGCCTCGGTGCCCACGAAGAGCATCGTCATGACCTCGTCGTGGATCTGCGCGTGGGTCAGTGGTTCACCGGTGTCCTCGTCCCGCGCCGCCAGCAGCGCGGCCAGCATCCCGACGCCGTCGTCGGCGCCGCGACACTGCTCGATGATCTCATCGACGAGTTGGTGCATGGTTCGGCTGGCCGCGGTGAACCGCCGGTTGCCTGGTGTCGGCAACGCGAACAGCAGCTCTGTCGGCGCGTAGGCCCGTTTCGCCACCCCACGGAACACGACCGGCAGTTCGCGTGCGGCCCGCGCGGCGGCAGCCACTCCCCCACCGCCAGGAAAGAAGCTGCGCACCACGATCGCCGCGGCGACGTCGTGCAACAGCTCATCGAGATCGAGGCGCTGGCCGTCCTGTAGACCAGCTGCCCGCTGCCCAACCACCTCGGCGGCCACCGAGGCGTAGTTCACCAGCCGCTGTTGACCGAACAGCGGGGTGAGCAGGCGACGACGACGCCGGTGCGGCGGCCCGTAGATGCTGCCGATGCCGTCGCCACCAAGGACCTTCAGCTTCTCGAACAGCACACCGTTCGCCGTCACCTGGCTGTGCGTGACGAGCAGTTCGCGTACGGCCGACGGCGACGACACCAGATACGCGGGGTGGCCGCCGAGGCGGAACTCGACCACCGATCCACGGTCACGGACCCGGCTGACGAACTCCAGTGGCCTGCGCAGCAGGTCCAGGGCGTGCCCGACGGCAGGCAACGCGCCCGGCATCCGCGGCGGGACGGTCCCCGACGACGTCAGCATGCCGCCACCGGCCACGCCGCGTACTGCCGCAACCCGTACATCAGCGGCCGGCTCGCCACCGGATGCCGGCCGATCTGCCGCACCTCACCGAACACGACCAGGTGGTCGCCGACGGGCGCGGTGTGCGTCACCCGACAGTCGCCGATCGCGTGCGCGTCGTCGAGCAGGTGCGGCCCGCAGTTCTGCGCCGAGCAACGCCAACGCACCCGGTCGAATCGGTCGGGCGCGCCCGAGGCGAACAACTCGGCCTTGTCGCGGGCGCCGTCGTGCAACAGGTTGACGGCGAACGCTCCGCGGGCGAGTACCGCCGTCAGGGTCGGACTGGACCGGCGCAGACAGACGATCAACGTGGGTGGTTCCACCGCCACGCTGCAGACCGACGAACAGGTCATCCCCCAGGGCACGCCGTCGTCGCCAAGCGCGGTCACGATCGACACGCCGGTAGGAAATCCGGCCATCATCTGGCGGAAGTCCGACGCTGAGGCGAAGTCCAGTGGACGATTCATGACAGGTTCCCTCCGGTCCAACGGTCCAGCTGCTCGACCATCACGGCGAGCAACGACTCCCGCTCGTCGCGTAGGAAAAAGTGACCGTGACCGATCTGCCGCCGGGTGAACTCGCCGGTCGTGTATTCGCGCCAGCGCTCGAGATCCGCCGCGGCGGCGTCCGGATCGCCGGCGCCACCGACCGCGAGGACCGGAATCGGCAGCGGTCGCGGCGGCACGGTCGGATACTCACGCCGGATTCGCAGGGTCACCCGCAGGTCCTCGGCCAGCCAACGGGCGAATCTGGGGTCGGCCAGCAGATCCGGGTCCGTCCCGTCGGCGTTACGGGCCCAGTCGAGCAGCGTCTCGTCGTCGTCCGCCGCCACCGGCAACCGCGTCGCCTGCAGATGCGGTACGACGGCCGACGCCACGACGAGCCCGCACGCCCGTACCCGGCATCCGACCTCGTAAGCGACGAGGGCACCGAAGCTGTGTCCGAACAACGCCCACGGCGTGCCGTCCGCCACACCGCGCAGCTCCTCGGCCAGCGGGTCGGCGAGCTCGATCATGGTCCTTGCCGGGGCCTGCCGGATGCGCCGTTCCCGGCCGGGCAACTGCGCGGCCCACACCTCGACCCACCCGGGCAGGGCCGCCTGCCAGCCGGCGAACTCCGACGAGCCCGTGCCAGCACCGCCGAGGCATACCAGCCGCACCCGGGCCGTGTCCCGGCGCCGTACCCGTGGGAACCACTCACTGCGCGCGGCGCTCATCCCGCCGCCCTCGCCCGGTCGACGACCTCCGCGAGTTCACGCACGGTCGGATGCTCGAACACGTCCACCGGGCTGAGGGTGACCCCGAGCTCGGCCTCGACCCGGCGGATCAGCCTGGCCACCAGGATCGAGGTCAGACCGATCAGGAACAGATCGTCGTCGAACTGATCGGTGCGCACGGTGTCGGTGCCCAGCAGCTCACCGAGCAGGCCGGCCAGCGTGGTCTCGGACGGGGAGCCGTCGGCCGGGCCGGACACCAGCTCCGGGTCTGGCAGCGCCGGCAGATCGACCTTGCCCCACGCGGTTCGAGGTAGTTCGGCGAGGAGCACGTACCGGGCGGGTACGAGATAGCCCGGCAACCGCTGCGCCAGCCAGTCCCGCAGCTGCGCCGGTGTCGTCGGCGCGTGGGCGACCACGTAGGCGACCAGTCGGTCGTCGCGCGCGATCACCGCACAGTCGTGGACGGCCGGATGCCCGTGCAGAACGCCACGGACCTCACCTGGCTCGACCCGGTAACCACCGAGTTGCACCTGGCCGTCCCGGCGGCCGGCGAAGTACAGCTGGCCGTCGGCATCGATCTCGGCGAAGTCCCCGCTGCGGTACGTCCGCTCACCGTCGACGACGACGAACCGCCGCGCGGTCAGCTGCGGCCGGTTGAGGTAGCCCGCCGCGACCCCGGCACCGCCCAGGTACATCTCCCCGGTCCCACCGGGACGAACCGGCCGCCCGTGGTCGTCGAGCACCCGCACACTGTTGTGGGCGATGGGATACCCGATCGGCACCCGGGTCACCTCGGGCGGGATCACCGCGAACGTCGAGGCGATCGTGGCCTCGGTGACGCCGTAGCTGTTGATCAGTCGGCGCCCGTCGGCCCATCGCCTGGCCAGCTCCGGTGCCAGGTTCTCGCCGGCGCTGATCACCAGCCGCAGTGCCGGAAACCGCACCGGGTCGAGGTCGGTCAGCCTCGTCGGTGTGCTGACCAGCACGCTGACCTGCCTCTCCCGCAGGAACTTCGTCAGCTCCGGCGGGGCGCCGCGTTGCTCGACACTGGGAATGTGCACGCTGGCACCGAGCGCGAGGGGCACCATGAACTCGAACACGACGCCTTCGACGTGCAAGGGCGCGAGCATCGCGACCCGGTCATCCGCGGTGATCCCGAATCCGTCCCGGGCCATCTGGACGATCGGCGGCAGGGACCGGTGCCGGCACAGCACGCCCTTGGGCGTGCCGGTCGAGCCCGAGGTGTAGACGACGTAGGCGAGATCCTCCGACGTGTGGCCCGGCCGGTCGCCGACGACGTCGATCGTCACCTCGGATTCGGTGACGCCCGCCAGAAGCCGCACCCCCGCATCGGTCAGCAACTCCTGGCGGCGCAGCTTCGGCTGTACCGGATCGAACATCAGGAAGGCGGCACCGGCCCGCCACACGGCCAGGGCCAGACACACCGCGAGCGTCGACCGTGGCGCGTCGATCGCGACCACCTCGCCGGGCCGCACGCCGTGGGCGAGCAACCGGTCGGCCAGTCCGGCGGACACGTCACCGACCTGCTGGTAGGTCAGCTCACCGTCGGGACCGCCGAGGCACAACCTGCTCGGCTCGCCGTGGGTCGACTCGGCGTGAATCCGGTCGAGGATCAGCTCGGGTACGGTCATCAGCTCTCCTAGCGGCCCAGCAGGGTCTGCACCGCCTGCTGGACCCGATGGGTGATGGCGGTCAGGACGGTCGTCTCCACATACAACTCTCCGGTGGCGAGCTCACCGAGGGCGTACAGGCCGGACACCGGCAACCCCGCCCGGTCGAGCACGGTGCCGGTGTCCCCGTCGAGCCGTAGCCCGCCCAACGGGTGTGCGCTGGCCAGTCCGTTGGCCAGCAACGAGTCGACCAGCTCGACGGCCTGCCCGGGCACCGGGACCGGGGTGGGCCGGACGGTGTTGACGACATGGGACACCGCCACCACCCCGGCGGGCAGCTCGACCGAGAAACCCCGCTCGTGGGCGCGGACCCTGCGGATCCCGGCGGCGAGCCGCAGCGTCCCGGCGTCGATCAGGGACACCAGCCGGGCCGCCGTCACCGCAGGCATCGGCGCGCAGAGGGTGGACAGCCGGCCATGCCAGTGTCGCAGCACCAGTTCCTTGGTGTGGTCGTCGAACAGCCGCCAGGCGTGCAGCAACACCCCGGCGACGGCGATGAACACCGGCAATGCCGGTGCGTGGTGGACGACCTGGCTCAGCTGCCGTCGCAGCCGGGCCGCCGGATCCTCTCCCGGCTGGAACTCGCGCCAGAGCTCGGCCACGGCGATCCCCTGCGCCGCGAACTCCCGGCGGATCAGCTGATGGACGTCCACCAGCGAGAGTCCGCCCCGCGCCGTGGCGAGCTCCTTGACCACCGCCGGATCGACGTAGCGCAGCACGGGTACGGCGGCGGTGTCACGCACTCCCGGCAGGTAGCCGCTGCGCGACACCATCCACAGCACACCGCGGTGGCCGTTGGCGGCCAGTTCGACAACGGCGTCGACCGCGGACAGGCCGGTCCCCAGCACCGCGACCGCACTGTCCGCCCTGATCCCGGCCAGTCGGGTCAGCGGGTACGGATCCGGCAGGTAACCCGCCGTCCCGGCCAGGGAGTAGGCGTCGGTCGGCTCAGCGGTGCCGACGCACAGGAACACGGCGTCGGCGTGGAACACGTCTGCATCGGCGGTGCGTACCCGGAATTCGCCGGCCGATCGATCGATCGCGACCACCCGGGAAGCCACCGTTCGTGCCCGCAGTCGCTCGGCCGCCGCCGCGAACGCCTCGGTGAGATAGCGCCCGTACAGCTCACGCGGGACGAACTCCGGGTGGTCGGTGCCGAGCCGGCCACCCGCCAACCAGTGCTGGAAGTGTCGAGCGTCGTCGGGACGCAGCGACATCCTGGTCGCGGGCAGGTTCACCAACGCCGTCCCGCCGCAGGGCCGGTAGGCCCGGCCAGGACCAAACCGTCCGGTGTGGTCGAACACGGTCACCTCGGTCCCGGCCGTCGGTGCGACGGACCGGGCAAGGGTGTCCAGCACGCTCGTCCCGGCCGCGCCCGCCCCCACCACCGCGATCCGGTCACCGGCCATGGAACTGCTTCAGGTACTCGTACGTCGTGGGCAGTGACGCCACCAGTTCCGTCTGCTGCTTGCGCATGTCGGCGAGCAGTGGCCGGGCGGCCGCGACCGAACCCGGCCGGTACGCCAACGACGGCAGCGGCCGGTCCGGCAGGACGCCGAGCCCGGCGAGCACGCAGTAGTAGTTGTTGTTGGTCCAGAAGTTGCGGAACTCCGCTTCGAAGTTGGTGTAGTAGCTGTCCTCGTCGGTCACCGGCATGTTGACCACCATGCCGGCCCGGTACATCTCGATCTTCTCCTTGATCGCGTCGGCCAGGTGAAGATCCTTGTTCGCCTTCCAGAACGGGGTGTCGGTGCGCGGGGAGAAGTAGAAGTGTGCCTGGATGAAGTCTCGGCAGTCGTCGAACATCCGCTCGATTTCCTTGTTGAACTGCTCGATCAGCACCGGATCGAACCGACGGTCCGGAAAGTTCTTGGCCAGCTGGAAGATCGCGCCGGTGATGAAGTAGATTCCGGTCGACTCAAGGGGTTCCAGAAAGCAGGACGACAGGCCGATGCTGACCACGTTCTTGACCCAGGTACGCCGGTTGCGGCCGACGCGGAACCGGATCCGGTTGAAGTCGGTGTTCGTCGGGTCCAGTCCCCACAACGCGCTGAACTCGTTCACCGCCTCGTCCTCACCGGCGAATCGGCTGGAATAGACATAGCCAGTGCCGAATCGGCCGAGCATCGGGATCTTCCACGTCCACCCGGACGACATGGCGATCGCCGAGGTGAACGGCTCCACACCGTGTACCGCGTCGTCATGCGGCACAGCGGTGGCGACCGCGCTGTCGTTGAGTAGATGATCACTCATGTCGATGAACGGCTCCGCCAGTGCCTGGTTGATCAGCAGGCCCCGAAAGCCCGAGCAGTCGACGAACAGGTCGCCCTCGATCGTCAGGCCGCCGCTGGTCCGCAGCGCGGTGACGAACCCCCGCTCGTCCTGGACGACGTCGGTCATCTGGTCGCTGATGTACTGTACGCCCTGCTTCTGTACGGAGAACCGGCGCAGGTAGTCCGCGACGAGGTTCGCGTCGAAGTGCCAGGCGTAACGGGTCGCGCGCCGGCCGTCGAGCCAGCGTGGCGACTTCAACGCGTCCATCGCCGGCGGCTCACGGAAGCAGGCGTACGTGAAGTCCAGATCGGTGCGGCCGTGGTAGTAGTCGTTGAACCAGTAGTGCGACAACGGGACCTGGTCGTGGTTCGGCAGCACCCCGAACGCATGGTAGAAGTAGTCCTGCTTGCCGTTCACCAGTCGGCGTGGGGTCGGCTCCCCGATGCCTGGGCTGCGCCAGTTCACGAACTTGATCGCTGATTTGAAGCTGGCGTTGCACTCCCGCATCCACTTTTCCTCGGGTACGCCGAGGAAGTCGAAGAACGCGGTCTGCAGGTTCGGGATGGTCGCCTCGCCGACGCCGATCCGGGGTACCGCGGGTGCCTCCAGGACCGTGATCGACGTCGTTCCCTGCAGCGCCTTGCCGAGGTACGCGGCGGTCATCCAACCTGCGGTGCCCCCGCCGAGAATGACCACCTTGTTGATCCTGTTGCCGGTGTCGTCCGCAGCGCTGTGCGCGTGGTTGTCATGGATGTGCACGGTGTTCGTCCTCGGGTTCGGCGGCGGGCAGCCGGATCGGCAGACTGGTGAGCGCGGGAAGGTTGACGTTGTCGTTGAGCGGTGCCGGTTCGGCGGTCACGGCGACGGGGTGGACCTCGGCGAGCCGGTCGAACATCACCGTCGCCTCCAGTTCGGCCATGGCGGCACCGGCGCACCGGTGTCGGCCGTAGCCGAAGGCCAGGTGCCGCAGCGGTTCGGTGGAACTCAGCGACCAGTTCGCGGCGGCGAGCACGACGACGACGGCGTCGCCGGGCTCGATCAGGCAACCGCCGAGTTCCACCTGGGCGGTGGCGATCCGGCCGACGAATCGCGACGGGGTCACGTGCGCGAGCGCGGCGGCGACGGACGGGATCGGCGTGCCCGGTCTGCTCAACGCGTCCTGCAGCGTCAGGGTGAGTAGACCCGGCATGGTCTGGTGGGCCGAGGCGATGAGCATGACGAGGTTCGACGCGATGTCCGCGTCGTCGAACCCGCCCGCCGCGTCGGCTGCGGCGACGAACGCCCCGGCGCCGTCGTCACGAGGACGCTCGCGGCGCTCGCGCACCAGCTCCAGGGCGTACTCGTAGAGCACGTGGGCCTTGCGGCGCACCTCCTGCGCCGTGGTCGGGTGCAGCCCGCTGACGATCTCGGTCATCGCGTCGGAGCCGGCGAGCACCATCGGTAGGTCCTTCTCGGGGATGCCGATGAGCTTCGCCGCGACCAGCAACGGGAACCGTTGTGCGACCGCACCGGCGAAGTCCAGCGTGCCCGCTGCCCGCGGCAGCAGTTCGGCGGCGAGTTCGCGCATCCACGGTTCCAGCGCCTTGATCCGCCGCGACGACAGCACGGACTGTACGACCTTCTTCAGTCGCAGGTGTTCGACTCCGTCCTTGAGGAGCAGCATCCGGGCGGCGACGTCGGTGAGGTCCGGCTGCCCGTCGGCCGGCGCGTCATCTTCGGTGTAGGCGGCCCGGTGCGACGAGAACCGGTCGTCGGAGAGCGCCGCCTGCGCCTCGGCCGGGCCGCAGACCAGCCACGCGGCCACGTACGGGTCCCAGTGCACCGGCCGGCTCGCGGCCAGCGCCTCGAACAGCTCGCGGGCCCGGCCGGCAGCGGTGGTCAGCGAGTAGATGCTCAGCGCACGTGGGCAGGCCGCCGCCCGCCGGTCCAGTAGTCTGTCCGATTCCCCATCCAGGATCTCCCGCGAGGTCATTGCATTCCTTTTCGTCCGCCGTGACGGCAACTAGTGGGAAAACAATCGATGACGTTTCTGCCCGGCGCGGTTGCGGGCACCTGGCGATCTCACCAGCATCGTCGCGCGTCGCGCTCGATGCATTTATCTTCCTCAGTGCGTGACGTGGCGGCATCCCCCGTGCGGCGTCATTGTGGATGAGCGTTACGAAACCTGCACGACAGCGATGTACCAGACCGCGATCTGCGTGCGCGAACGCAGATCGAGTTTGCTGCGGATACCGGCCAGGTGGGTCTTCACCGTGCTCGCCGAGACACGGAGCCGCCGCGCGATCTGCGCGTTGGTCAGGCCGGCCGCGACCAGCGCGGCAACCTCCTGCTCCCGACCGGTGAGCTGCGACAGCCGGTGCGTCGGCGGTGCCGTCTCGGCACGCGCGTGCCCGTCGAGTGCGTGCGCCACAAGATGATCGGGCGTCAGGTTGACGCCGTACGTCACCGACGCGACCGCCTTCGCCGCGCCGAGTGCCTTCGCGACCGCGTCCCGCACCGGCTCGACCCGTCGCAGCCAGGCCGGTTCCACGTCGAGGCCGAGCGCCGCACGACCGGCGGCGGCCCCCGCGAACAGAACGGACGCCCGGTAGTCGTCGCCGCGCCGCGCCGCTACCAGCGCCATGGCCTCCAGGCTGTACGCCGCGTAGTACCCGTGCCCCGACGTCGCTTTGAGCGACGACACGAACGCCGACTCCGCCGCTGCCACCTCGCCGTCCATCAGATGCAGCAGTCCGGAGGTGTGCAGCAGGGCACCCCGCATCCGCAGGGAGAGCGCCTCCGTGGCCGTCAACGCCTGTCCGACCAGGACCTTCGCCTCGTCCCGGGCACCGGCCAGCACCAGGGCCCACGCGAGGTTGCGCAGGCACATCGGTCGTTCGTGCGCGACCGCGTGGCGCACACAACCGCGATACGCCTCGATCGCCAGCTCGAACTCGTCCCTGAACAGGTGGATACGGCCGAGGATGTCCAGGGCTCGGGTCATCTGGCTGGGTACCGCACGGTGCGTGGCGATCCGGACGGCGTCGACCGCCAGCCGTAGCGCGCCCGGATAGTCGTGTTGCAGCGTGGTCAACCAGGCC
Organism: Solwaraspora sp. WMMB335; assembly: GCF_049179075.1. Lineage (NCBI taxonomy): Bacteria > Bacillati > Actinomycetota > Actinomycetes > Micromonosporales > Micromonosporaceae > Solwaraspora > Solwaraspora sp. WMMB335. The sequence goes on along the minus strand of NZ_JBMHMF010000001.1, from coordinate 7,831,068 downwards.
AGGGTGGACAGCGCGTCGCAGTGGTGCGCGGTCGTCCGCCCCGAGTCGAGCTCGATCGCCCGTCGAAGCACCCCGACCCCGTCGGCGTTCTGGTGCAGGTGCCACCACATCCTGGCCAACGCGACCGCGAGGATCGTGTGCCGTTCGTCGGAGCTGCTCGCGGTGTGTTCGACCGCGACGAGCAGGTTGTCACGCTCCCGCAGGATCGCGACGGACGCGGGTCCACCGAAGAACAGGCTACTGGCCGTCGGAGCCGCGATCCTCGCGAGCTGCCCGGCCAGCCGGTCGCGAACCTCCGGCAGTTCGCCTCGGGCGGCCAGCCGGTCGAGACCGAAGTCACGGACGGTGTTGAGCAGTCGGAATCTCAGCTCATCGGGCTCCTCGCCAGCCGATACCCGCTGCACCAGCGATTTCGCTTCCAGCGACAGCAACACCGGCAGGACCGGGGTCGCCGAACCGGCCACCACGGCGGCCATCGCCGGGTCGAAATCGCTTTCCAGCCCGCAGATCCGGCGAAAGACCCGCCGCTCGGCGGCGGTCAGCAGGCGATAGCTCCAGGCGATCGCCGCTCGTAGCTCCCGATGGCGTGCCGGACCGGTGGGTACGTCCCCGGCCAGCAGGCTGAGCTGGTCGGTCAGGCCCGCGAGGACGTCGGCCAGCGGTACGGCACCGACCTGACGGGCGGCCAGTTCGATGGCCAACGGCAACCCGTCCAGCCGGCAACAGATCTCCGCCACCAACGCGGCGTTCTGTTCCGTCACCGTGAACTCCGGATCGCCGGCCCGCGCCCGGTCCACGAACAGGCGGACCGCGTCCGCACCGACGACGGCGGCCTTGCCACGCCCCTGCCCCGGTTTCGGTAGCGACAGGACCCCGAGCCGCAGCGGCACCTCACCGCGAAAGCCGAGCGGTTCCCGGCTCGTGGCCAGTATCCGCAGCCCGGCGCATCGCGCCAGTAGCAGTTCGGTCAGCTCGGCGCACGCGACCGCGAGATGCTCGCAGTTGTCCAGCACCAACAGGCAGCGCCGGACGGACAGCCGGTCGACGATCGCGTCCAGCAGCGGCTGCCGCCTGCCATCCACGCCGAGCGCGGCGCCGACCGCGGCGAGCACCTGCCCCGGCCGCCGCACCGAGTCCAGCAGGACGAAGTGGATCTGCCGGCCACGCAGCGACTTGACGAACTCCTGCGCCATTCGGGTCTTGCCGACACCTGCCGGTCCGATGATGGTGACCAGCTGAGCTGCCGGCATCCGTTGCCGCAACAGGCTCATCTCGCGGCGGCGGCCGACGAACCGGTTGGGGTGGGCCGTCGATCCGGCGGCGGTCCTCGGACCCGGGCGGCTGCGACGTCGGAAGGCCCGCTGACGACAGGCGTTCGAGCAGTATCGGGCCGGTCTGCCGGCGTCGGCGGCGGGCGCCAGCGTGGCACCGCACATCTCGCAGGTCCGTTCCGTCACAACGCAGCTCCTCACGTCGGACTTCCCGCTTGCTGGTGCCGCGACCACCCGCGCCGGAGTTGGCCGATATTCGAACCGTTACCCGGACCACACGACGGTGACAGAACGGGCAGATTACGTAACGCGGAACATACTTGGGCGCACGGTCGAATCGTTCGGCCCTTCGATTGCGGTTGCCGTCCCCGCCGGTCGATTGCGGTTGCCGTCCCCGCCGGTCCCGCACGATCCGTCGGTCACCCGAGGCAAGCTTCGGGTGACTCAGCGCCGCGACACGCCGACACAGCATTTGGTGTTGCCATCTCTCCGTCGCACCCATATATGGTGTTACCCGCAGCTGGTTCGATTGCCGCTCCACGGCAGTCGAGGCAAGAGGGAACCCGGTGCGAGTCCGGGACTGCCCCGCAGCGGTGAGTGGGAACGACCGCCGTCATACAGCACTGGGCCCGGCAGGGCCTGGGAAGCGACGGCCAGTAGGCACGCTACGACGCCCACGAGTCCGAAGACCTGCCAGCGCGCCGTACGCGTCGCGTGCGGTGGTCGGAGGTCGCGCGGGACGGCCGACGCCATCAGCCGGCCGACGCTGGCGGGTCGCCCGCCAGCGCGTGGTCCGGTGGCGTCGCCCTGCGTGCCTGTCCGACCTTGGTGAACAGGCATGAGGAGGGGGACATGACCACGACGCGTGAACAGGTCGCGCCGGCTCAGCCGGTGCCGCAACGGGTAGGACCGCAGCCGGCGTCGGAGCAACGCCGGCAGGTGATGCAGGTTCGCAAGCGTAACGGCGACACCGAACCGGTGGACGTCAACAAGATCGTCAAAGCGGTCGAGCGCTGGGTCGCCGACCTGGCCGAGGTCGATCCGCTGCGGGTGGCGACCAAGACGATCAGCGGCCTGTACGACGGAGCCACCACCGCCGAGTTGGACAAGCTGTCGATCCAGACGGCGGCGGAGCTGATCGGCGAGGAGCCGCAGTACTCGAAGCTGGCGGCCCGGCTGCTGGCCGCGTACGTGGACAAGGAGGTCCGCGGGCAGCAGGTGGCGAGTTTCAGTCAGTCGATCCGGTACGGCCACGAGCTCGGACTGATCGGCGACGACACCGCCGCGTTCGTGGCCCGCAACGCCCGCAAACTCGACGACGCCGTCGACCTCGACGGTGACCGCCGATTCGAGTACTTCGGGCTGCGTACGGTCGCCGACCGGTACCTGCTGCGGCATCCGCGGTCCCGCCTGGTGGTGGAGACGCCACAGTACTGGCTGTTGCGAGTAGCGTGCGGACTGTCGCAGACCCCGGGTGAGGCGATCGCCTTTTACCAGCTGATGTCCAGCCTGGCGTACCTGCCCAGCTCACCGACGCTGTTCAACTCGGGCACCCGGCACACCCAGATGTCCTCCTGCTTCCTGGTCGACTCCCCCCGCGACGAGCTCGACTCCATCTACGAGCGGTACCACCAGGTGGCGAAGCTGTCGAAGTTCTCCGGCGGGATCGGCATCTCCTGGTCCCGGGTGCGCGGTCGAGGTGCGCTGATCCGGGGTACGAACGGCAAGTCCAACGGCATCGTGCCGTTCCTCAAGACGCTCGACGCCGGGGTGGCGGCGGTCAACCAGGGTGGTCGCCGCAAGGGCGCGGCCTGTGTCTACCTGGAGCCGTGGCATCCCGACGTCGAGGAGTTCCTGGAGCTGCGGGACAACACCGGCGAGGACGCCCGGCGCACGCACAACCTGAACCTCGCCAACTGGATCCCGGACGAGTTCATGCGCCGGGTCGAGGCGGACGGCGACTGGTCCCTGGTCGACCCGTCCGACGCGCCCGAGTTGCCCGATCTGTTCGGTGCGGCGTTCGACGAGGCGTACCGGACGGCCGAGAAGAAGGCGATCCGGACGGTCAAGGCCCGGGAACTGTACGGGCGGATGATGCGCACCCTCGCGCAGACCGGCAACGGCTGGATGACGTTCAAGGACGCCTCGAACCGGCTGTCCAACCAGACCGGGGCGCCTGGCAACACGATCCACCTGTCGAACCTGTGTACCGAGATCCTCGAGGTCAACAGCGACACCGAGACCGCCGTGTGCAACCTGGGGTCGATCAACCTCGGTGCGCACGTCACCGTGGCCGGCGTCGACTGGGAGAAGCTGCGCGCGACGGTCCGTACCGCCGTGATGTTCCTCGACCGGGTGATCGACATCAACTACTACCCGGCGCCGCAGGCAGCGGCGTCGAACCCACGCTGGCGACCGGTCGGGCTCGGGCTGATGGGCCTGCAGGACGCGTTCTTCACGCTCCGGCTGCCGTTCGACTCGCCGCAGGCCCAGGAGTTGTCGACCCGGGTCCAGGAGGAGATCTTCCTCACCGCGCTGGAGACCTCCGCCGGGCTGGCCGAGCGGTTCGGCCCCCATCCCGCGTTCGCCGAGACCCGCGCGGCCCGTGGCGAGCTGCACCCGCAGCTGTGGGGCGCCGAGCCGGCCCAGGGTGAGCGGTGGACCGCGCTGCGATCGGCGATCGCCGCCCACGGGCTGCGCAACTCGCTGCTGATCGCGATCGCGCCGACCGCCACCATCGCCTCGATCGCCGGCTGCTACGAGTGCATCGAGCCGCAGGTGTCCAACCTGTTCAAGCGCGAGACCATGTCCGGCGAGTTCCTCCAGATCAACACCTACCTGGTCCGGGAGCTGAAGGCGCACGGGTTGTGGACGGCCTCGATCCGCGAACAGATCAAGCGCGCCGAGGGGTCGGTGCAGGACATCGCGGAGCTGCCCGCCGAGGTACGGGCGCTGTTCCGCACCGCGTGGGAGCTTCCGCAGCGGGCGCTGATCGACCTGGCCGCCGCCCGCGCGCCGTACGTCGACCAGTCCCAGTCATTGAACCTGTTCATCAGCGCCCCGACCATCGGCAAGCTGTCGTCGATGTACCTGTACGCCTGGAAGTCCGGGCTGAAGACCACCTACTACCTGCGGTCGCGCCCGGCGACCCGGATCCAGCAGGCCACCGTCTCCGTCGCGCCGGCGGTCACGCCGATCGTCTCGGTACGTGACGACATCTCGGTACGTGACGAACTCCCGGTACGTGCCGATGAGGCGTTGGCCTGTTCCCTGGAAAACCCCGAAAGTTGTGAGGCCTGCCAGTGACCACCGTTTCCGAAGCCGGCACGACCACCAGCGCCAGCGCGGGTACCCGGCACCTGCTGCTCGACCCCGGCATGGATCTGACCCTGCGACCGATGCGCTACCCGCAGTTCTTCGACCGGTTCCGCGACGCGATCAAGAACACCTGGACCGTCGAGGAGGTGGACCTGCACTCCGACCTGGCCGATCTGGCCAAGCTGACGCCGGCGGAACAGCACCTGGTCTCCCGGCTCGTGGCGTTCTTCGCCACCGGTGACACCATCGTCGCCAACAACCTGGTGCTCAACCTCTACCAGCACGTCAACTCCCCGGAGGGCCGGCTCTACCTGTCCCGGCAACTGTTCGAGGAGGCGGTGCACGTTCAGTTCTACCTGAACCTGCTCGACACCTACGTGCCGGACGAAAAGGAGCGTTTCGCCGCGTTCGCCGCAGTGGAGAACATTCCCTCGATCGCCCGCAAGGCCGAGTTCTGCTTCAAGTGGATCGACTCGATCTTCGAGCTGCGGGAGCTGCGCACCCGCGACGACCGGCGGGCGTTCCTGCTCAACCTGATCTGCTTCGCCGCCTGTATCGAAGGGCTGTTCTTCTACGGCGCGTTCGCGTACGTGTACTTCCTGCGTTCACGAGGGCTGCTGCACGGACTCGCGTCGGGCACCAACTGGGTGTTCCGCGACGAGTCGATGCACATGGCGTTCGCCTTCGACGTGGTCGACACGGTACGCCGCGAAGAACCGGACCTGTTCGACGCCGAGATGGAACGGCAGGTCACGCAGATGCTCGCCGAGGCGGTCGAATGCGAGGTCCAGTTCGCCGCGGATCTGCTCGAGCAGGGCGTCTCCGGGATGTCGCTGGCCGACATGCGGGAGTACCTACAGCACGTCGCGGACCGGCGGCTGGCCGTGCTCGGCATCGAGCCGGTGTACGGGTCAAAGAACCCGTTCGCCTTCATGGAGCTGCAGGACGTGCAGGAGTTGTCGAACTTCTTCGAGCGACGGGTCTCGGCGTACCAGGTCGGGGTGACCGGCTCGGTCAGCTTCGACGACGACTTCTGATCGGCTGTCCCGTACCTCGGACGCCCTCGCCCGAATCCGGGGGTCGGGCCCGTACGATGGCGGGTGGTGCTGGTTCGTCCCGCCCCATCAGGGCAGGGACGTCGTAAGAGGGAACCCGGTGCGAGACCGGGACTGCCCCGCAGCGGTGAGTGGGAACGACCGCCGTCAACGAAGCACTGGACCGCGAGGTCTGGGAAGCGACGGCCAGTAGGCGACCTGTGTCACGCCCACGAGTCCGAAGACCTGCCAGCGCTGCGCACACCGCCCGGCGTGCGCCGCCGGCGGTCTCTCGGGAGGACCAGGGCGGAAGCCAGCGGCATCGCCTGTCTTCCTCCCGCCTTCCCCTGCCCGCCGGGCACTTCGAGGGAAGGACTCTGTGGTGAGTACCGCATTCGGTCAGAGCACCGTGCTCGGGTACCCGCGCATCGGCGCCAACCGCGAGCTGAAGAAGGCCGTCGAGGCCTACTGGGCCGGTACCGTCGACGCCGACACGCTGGAGGCCACGGCCGCCGCGCTGCGCGCCGAGGTCTGGCAGATCCTGCGCAACGCCCGGCTCGACGCCATTCCGTCGAACACGTTCTCCTACTACGACCAGGTCCTTGACACCGCCGTCGCCGTCGGCGCGGTCCCCGACCGGTTCACCCGCCTCGGTCTGTCCGAGCTGGACACGTACTTCGCCATGGCCCGCGGCGTCGACACCGAGCCCGCGTTGGAACTGACGAAGTGGTTCGACACCAACTACCACTACCTGGTACCGGAAATCGTGCCGGGCACCACCTTTTCGGCCAACCCGGCGAAGCCGCTACGTGAGTACGCCGAAGCCCTCGATCTGGGCGTCACCACGCGACCGGTGCTGGTCGGGCCGGCCACCTTCCTGCTGCTGGCCAAGGGCGACGATCCGTTCGCCCGCCTCGACGACCTGGTCGAGACGTACGCCGAGATCCTCGCCGCGCTGGCCGACGCGGGTGTTGCCTGGGTGCAACTGGACGAGCCCGGCTACGTCGCCGACCGCAGCCCGAGCGAGATCGACGCCCTGCGCCGAGCGTACACCCGGCTCGGTGGGGTCTCGAAGCGGCCGCAGATCTTCGTCGCCACCTACTTCGGCGAACTCGGCGACGTCCTGCCCGCCCTGCTGGACACCCCGATCGAGGCGATCGGGCTCGATCTCGTCGCGGGGCCGGGCAACCTCAACCGGCTCGCCGCCGCCGGCCCGCTGCGCGGCAGGACCGTCGTCGCCGGGCTGGTCGACGGACACAACATCTGGCGTACCGATCTGCGCACCGCGGTGGCGACCGGAGCGACCGTCTCCGGGCTGGCCGACCACGTCGCGGTGTCGACGTCCTGCTCGCTGCTGCACGTTCCGGTCGACCTGTCCGTCGAGACCCGACTCGATCCCGAGCTGCATGGGCGGCTCGCGTTCGCCCGGCAGAAGGTGGACGAGGTCGTCCTGCTCGGCCGCGCGCTCCGCGACGGCACCACACAGCTGCCCGCGCCGCTGCCCACCGCGCCGGCGCGGTGGCGACACGACGGCGTACGCGAACGCCTCGCGGCGCTGCGTCCCATCGACCGCCAGCGCGGCGACTACCCGTCGCGGTCGGCCCGGCAGCAGGAGCGGTTAGGGCTGCCGGAGCTGCCGACCACCACGATCGGTTCGTTCCCGCAGACCGTCGAGCTGCGCAAGGCCCGCGCCGCGTACCGGGCCGGCACCCTCGACGAGGCCGGCTACGTCCAACGGATGCGCGACGAGGTCGCGCACGTCATCCGCCTGCAGGAGCAGCTGGGCCTGGACGTGCTCGTGCACGGCGAGCCGGAACGCAACGACATGGTCCAGTACTTCGGCGAGCAACTCGACGGGTTCGCCGCCACCGAGCACGGCTGGGTGCAGTCGTACGGTTCCCGCTGCGTGCGCCCGCCGATCATCTACGGTGACGTGGCCCGCAAGGCACCGATGACGGTCGACTGGTCCACCTACGCCCAGTCGCTGACCAGCAGGCCCGTCAAGGGTATGCTCACCGGCCCGGTCACCATTCTGGCCTGGTCGTTCGTCCGCGTCGACCAGCCTCTCGCGGACACCGCCGACCAGGTCGCGCTCGCCCTTCGCGACGAGTGCCACGACCTGGAAGCCGCCGGAATCACGGTCATCCAGGTCGACGAACCCGCGCTGCGGGAGACCCTACCGCTACGCAAGATCGACCAGAAGGCGTACCTGGACTGGGCCGTGGCAGCGTTCCGCCTGGCCACCAGCGGGGTAGCCGAAGACACGCAGATCCACACCCACCTGTGCTACTCCGAGTTCGCCGAGGTGATCACCGCGATCGACGCCCTCGACGCCGATGTGACCAGCATCGAGGCGTCCCGCTCGAAAATGGAGGTCCTCGACGATCTCGCCGCGATCGGGTACCGCCGTGGGGTCGGCCCCGGGGTGTGGGACATCCATTCGCCACGGGTGCCCCCGCACGACGAGGTGGTCGAGGCGCTGCGCCGCGCCGTCGCGGCGGTCCCGGCCCGACGGTTGTGGGTCAATCCGGACTGCGGTCTCAAGACCCGCGGCTACTCCGAGGTCGAGGCGTCGCTGCGGCACCTCGTCGCGGCCGCAGCCGAGGTACGTGAACGCTGACGATGCCGCGCCGGACGGGCCCCGCTGTGGCCGGGGTCCGTCCGGCGGTCCGCTCAGCCCGCGCGATCGCCGGCGAGCCTGGCGACGGTAGCCACGGCGGAGGCGAGGTTGCGGCAGGCCACCGTCGGCGTCGGCGATGGGCCGCCGTGCGGTGGCCAGCCCTGTCCGCCAGCGATGATCGTCGGCCGCCAGCCCGGCGTGCCGGTGAGCGCCGTGAGCAGGTCGCAGACGCCTGGACTCCAGGCGTGACTCCACACCACGACGGCGGCGGCCAAGGCGTCGAGAGCCACGGTGTCGCGCCGATGGTCGACGGCGACGAGCAGAACCCGCACCGGGGAACCGGCTGGTGGCCGAGGCACCATGGCGAAGGTCTCGGTCAGGCAGCGGGCGAGAACGCGGCGGGCGAGCGTCTTGCGCGGCTCGCTGTACCGGGCACGGCTGATCTGGGTGAAGGCCGGACCGACCAGGGTGTGCCAGGTGTGCAACACCCCATAGGTGCTGACCGACAGGATCAGTGCCTCTCGTACGCTCAACACGTCCAGGCGGCGGGCGGCCCGGGCGAGCCCGCGGGCCACGGTGTGGGTACTGCGGTCGCCACGTGGATGTTCGACCGAGGGGATGGCCGCTTCCCGGCGGGCCCGCTGCGCGGCCTCCGCAGCGGGCAGGCCATGCGCGGTCAACCGGGCCATCAGCGTCAGCACGGCGACGTCGTGTGAGGTGTAGCGGCGGTGCCGGCCGGCCTGATGACCGCTGGGTCCGAGCCCGTACCGCTGGTGCCAGCTCCGCAGTGTCGTCGGTGATATCGTCGTTCACCGTCGGCACGGTGGGAGATCACGGCGTCGGTTGAGGCGGCGTGGTTCGCCGCGTCGCCGGAGAGGGCGAAGAACGCACCGGGCCACTGATCCGTCTATCGGTAGCTCCGGACGACGCGTAGCGGGCCGGCGTCTCGGCGAGAACCTGCTCGATCTCCGCGACCAGCCCGGTCAGCACCCGTGCCTGGTGCGTCAGGCCGCGGAGCCGGGCTCCACGCGCGCCGAGTTGACGTCGAGCGGCGGTGAGGCGCTCGTAGTCGGCCACCGGCACCACCTGGTCAGCCGTGGACTCCGGATTCCGGTCGGTCGGTGACGGGTTCACCTCAGTCCCTTCCGCGAGCGGTGGCGACTCGGCAGAAGGCGCGAGTGATCGGGCGCGGCCGCGTACATGGTGGCACCGCCGATCGCCAACCCGCCCCTCCCTCTCACGCCGCCATGCCTGAATGCCACGGCGGACCGGCTGCGGAGCCAGGATAGCGCCCGTCGACCGGGACCTGTTTCCGGCCTGTTGCCGTCGACAGGCGCCGCCACGCGAATCGGGCAGGGGCCGGATGATCGGCTATCGCCGGTCCACGGCGTAGGGAATGACCGTACGCCGGTTCTCATCGATGACCAATCGGCCGGCTGCGGGGGGCCGGGCACGTTGGGCGCAGTCACGACGCTCGCAGATTCGGCAGCCCAGGCCGATCGGGGTAGCCGTACGCGGGTCGTCCACGGCGATGCTGTCGCTGTAGACCAGGCGATGGGAGTGCCGCAGTTCGCAGCCGAGGGCGACCGCGAAGACGCTGCGTGGGCTGTGGTGACCCCGACCACCGTGAACGACGGTGCGGGCGAGCCAGAAGTATCTCTTGCCGTCGGGCATCTCGGCTACCTGGGTGAGGATCCGCCCGGGACACGTGAACGCCTCGTAGATGATCCACAGTGGGCAGGTGCCACCAAGACGGGAGAAGTGGAAATCGGTCGCGGACTGACGCTTGGAGATGTTGCCGGCGCGGTCGACACGCAGAAAGGACAACGGCACGCCCCGGCGAGTCGGGCGTTGCAGGGTGCTGAGCCGATGGCAGGCGGTCTCGAAGCTGACCCCGTAGTGTCCGGCGAGCAACTCGACGTCGTAACGGAGGTCCTCCGCCGATTGGTGGAAATCGCCGTACGGCATGAGCAGTGCACCGGCGTAGTAGTTGCCGAGTCCGATGCGGGCCAGGGCGGTGGCCGGGCCGTGGCCGACACCGGCCGCCAGTTCGGTGATCAGGTCGCTGTGCGCAAGAAACGCCAGTTGGGTGGCGAGTTGGAAGGCCCGTTGCCCATCGGTGTAGTTGGCGGCCAGATGAAGTACGCGGGTTTCCGGATCGAATCGCCGCATCTCGGCCGCAGCGACCGGGGCGGAGATCGCTACCCGGACGCCGTACTGGTCGAACAGGTGAAGACTGAGAATCTCGGTCGCCCGCCTGGGTGACAGCCGGAGCCGACCGGCGAGCTGTTCGGCAGCGGTGTCCAGCTGATCGAAGTAGTTGTAGTGCTCGTAAAAGAAGTCACGTACGACGTCGTGCGGTTCGCCGAGGCCGGGCGGGACGTCGGTGGGTCCGGCGAGGGCGGCGACCCGGGCGGCGGCGTCCTGGTAGCGCTGATGCAGGGCGACCAGGGCTCGCGCGACCAGGGGGTGGTCACGGACGAGTTCGGCAGCCTCCACCGGGTCGACGGTCACGGCGCTGGCCTCATCGGCCAGCGCCGTGCGCACGTCGGCGCCGAGCCGTTCGGCGTCGGTGTCGGCGAAGTACTCGGGATCGACGCCGAGAACTTCCGCCAAGCGCAGCAGGACGGCGGCGGTCAGCGTGCGCTGACTGTTCTCGATCTGGTTCAGGTAACTGGTGGAGATGTCGAGGCGGCGGGCGAGTTCGGCCTGGGTCAGACCGTGCTCGCGACGGAGCCGGCGCAGCTTGGCATGCGCGTACAGCTTTCTTCCGACGGCCATCGTCACCTCCGCACCCGAGCCGCGTTGCGAACATAACACTTACAAGGTTTGCAAGAATTGCAGGTTTGCCGGTGGCGCAGTGAGAAGTACACAACTTCCAGATCTTTACGCAGGCCGTCCCGGCGCGTGAGCCTGGCAGGGTGACGGCGAAGCTTGAGGAGTCCCGTTGATCGATCATCTCGTCCGTGTCTCGCCCAGCGCGCAGCGGCTGCCCCGCGACCGGCAGTTGGCCTGGCGGCTGGCCGAACTGGCCACCGTCGGCGCGCCGCTGGACGCCGAGGCGGTGGACATGGCTGTCAACCGGGTCATCGACAACGCGGCGGTGGCGGTCGCATCGGTGTCACGACGCCCGGTGGCGGTGGCCCGGGCGCAGGCTCGCCCACACGGCGCCGTGCCCGGCGCGTCGGTCTTCGGCACCGATCCCGCGCTACGGGTGTCCCCGGAATGGGCCGCCTGGGCGAACGGCACGGCAGTACGTGAGTTGGACTTCCACGACACCTACCTGGCCGCGGACTACTCCCATCCGGGCGACAACATTCCACCGCTGCTCGCTGTCGCCCAGCACACCGGTGCCACCGGCGCGGACCTGCTGCGCGGCGTGCTGGTCGCCTACGAGGTACAGGTGGCTCTGGTGACCGGAATATGCCTGCACAAGCACAAGATCGACCATGTGGCGCACCTGAGCGCGGCCACGGCCAGCGGACTGGGCGCCCTGCTGGGACTGCCGACCGAGGTGGTTTACCAGGCGATCGGCCAGGCCGTGCACACCACCACGGCGACCCGACAGTCCCGCAAGGGCGACATCTCCTCGTGGAAGGCGTTCGCGCCGGCGTTCGCGGGCAAGGCAGCGATCGAGGCCGTCGACCGGGCGATGCGAGGCGAGGCCGCACCGGCCCCGATCTACGAGGGCGAGGACGGCTTCATCGCCTGGCTGCTGGACGGGCCCGAGGCCACGTACACGGTACCGCTGCCGGCAGCTGGCGAGCCGTTACGCGCCATCCTGCGCACCTACACCAAGGAACACTCCGCCGAGTACCAGGCGCAGGCGCTGATCGACCTCGCCCGCGCGATGCGCGACAAGCTTCCCGGAATCGACACCTCCGCCGGCGTCGACCGCGTCGAGTCAGTGGTGCTGCACACCAGCCACCACACCCACTTCGTCATCGGCTCGGGCGCGAACGACCCGCAGAAGTACGACCCGACCGCGAGCCGGGAGACGCTGGATCACTCGATCCCCTACATCCTGGCAGTGGCGTTGCAGGACGGCGCCTGGCACCATGTCGACTCGTACCGCCCGCAACGGGCCGGCCGGTCAGACACCATCGCGCTGTGGCGCAAGATCACCACGGTGGAGGACCCGGAGTGGACCCGCCGCTACCACAGCCCGGATCCGACGGACAAGGCATTCGGTGGACGCCTGGTGATCACCCTCACCGACGGCACCGTGATCGAGGACTCCCTCGGCCTGGCCGACGCCCACCCCGAGGGCGCCCGTCCGTTCGATCGCGCGGCGTACGCCCGCAAGTTCGGCACCCTCGCAGACGGGGTGGTCTCCCCCGCCGCGCAACGGGAGTTCCTGGACGCCGTGGTCCGGCTCGCCGAGCTCCCCCCGCAGGACCTGTCGGCGCTGTTTCCGACGGTTGATCACGAGGTGATCGCCCACGACGACGCTGCGCTGCCGAAAGGGATCTTCTGTTGACCTATCTCTACTCCCGCACCAGCGCCGCGGACAAACGCTCCGCCCTGCGTGCCGGGCTCGCCACCGGCGGGTTGCTTCGGCTGCCCGGCGCGTTCAACCCGCTGACCGCCCGCCTGGTGCAGCAGACCGGGTTCGAGGGGGTGTACGTCTCCGGTGGCGCGTTGTCGGCCGCGGCCGGACTGCCCGATATCGGACTGACCACGCTGACCGAGGTCGCCGGCTGGGCCGCCGACATCGCCGCCAGCACTGACCTGCCGGCGCTGGTCGATGCCGACACCGGCTTCGGTGAACCGCTCAACGCCGCTCGCACCGTGCAGCGGCTCGAGGACGCCGGAGTGGCCGGCTGTCACCTGGAGGACCAGGTCAACCCGAAACGGTGCGGGCACCTGGACGGCAAGACCCTCGTTTCGGCCGAGGACATGGTGCATCGGCTCCGTGCCGCCGTCGCCGCTCGCCGCGATCCGAACTTCTTGGTCATGGCACGAACCGACGCCCGAGGCGTGGACGGGCTCGACGCGGCCGTCGAACGTGCCAAGGCGTACGTCGACGCCGGAGCCGACGCGATCTTCCCCGAGGCGCTCGCCGACGAGGCGGAGTTCGCCATCTTCCGGGCCGCCGTCGATGTACCTCTCCTGGCGAACATGACCGAGTTCGGCAAAGGTCCGGCGCTGCCCGCCGACCGGCTGCGTGACCTCGGCTACAACCTGGTCGTATATCCGGTCACGACGCTGCGTCTGGCGATGGGCGCGGTCGAGGCTGGCCTGCGTCGGCTCGCCGCCGACGGCAGCGCCGCCGGCCTGCTCGAAACGATGATGACCCGCTCCCGACTCTACGAGGTCATCGACTACGACGGATACAGCCGCCTTGACGCGGACATCGCCGACTTCGCTCTGCCGCCCGACGCATGACCGGCACCCGGGCGCGCCCGTGACACCCGCCCGCAGAAACTTCGAGGTGAGACACCGTGAGCATTGACATTCACCGCGGCCTGGCCGGGGTTCTGGTCGACACCACCGCCATCTCCACTGTGATCAACGAGACCAATTCACTGACCTACGGCGGCTACGCGGTCCAGGACCTGGCCGCCACCCGGTCCTGGGAGGAGGTCGCCTATCTGCTCTGGCACGGCGAGCTGCCCGATCCCGCCGAACTCGCCGGTTTCCGGGCAGCCGAATCGGCCCGGCGAGAACTGGACCGTGCCGGGCAGGAACTGCTACGCAGGCTCCCCGATACCTGCCACCCGATGGACGTCCTTCGGACCGCCGTCTCCTACCTGGGTTCGCAGGATCCGGCCGAGGACCGCGCGGACCCGGTGGCCAACTACACCAAGGCGTTGTCGCTGTTCGCCAAGCTGCCCACCATCGTCGCCCTCGACCTGCGGCGACGTCGCGGCCAGGAGCCGATCCAGCCCGACCCCGCCCTCGGCTACGCGGAGAACTTCTTCCACCTGTGCTTCGGCGGGGTGCCGTCGGCTGACGTGGTCCGTACCTTCGAGACCACGATGATCCTCTACGCCGAGCACAGCTTCAACGCCTCCACCTTCGCCGCCCGGGTGATCACCTCGACGCTGTCCGATTTGTACAGTGCCGTCACCGGCGCGATCGGTGCGCTGAAGGGACCGCTGCACGGCGGAGCGAACGAGGCGGTCATGCACATGCTCGTCGCCATCGGTGACCCCGAGCGCGTGGATAGCTGGCTGGACGAGGCCCTCGCCGCGAAACGGAAGATCATGGGATTCGGGCACCGCGTCTACAAGAACGGCGACTCCCGGGTACCGATCATGCAAGCCGCGTTGGACAACCTGATCGCGACGCGGGCCGACGACCGCGCCCGTCGGCTCGCCGAGGTGTACCACCGGCTGCAGGCCGCGATGCTCGACCGCAAGGGAATCCACCCCAACCTCGACTACCCTTCCGCGCTGACCTACCACCTGATGGGCTTCGACACCTCCGTCTTCACCCCGATCTTCGTCATGAGCCGGATCACCGGCTGGACGGCACACATCGCCGAGCAGCTCGACACCAACGTACTGATCCGCCCGCTGGGCGCGTACACCGGCCCGCAGCAGCGTCCCGTGCCGGCCTGACCAGCCGACTGTTCCCACGAGAAGACGCCATGCGGCTGACCGACGACCGGCATCGAAAAGATCGTCCGCGACCTGCGCGCTCATCAGATTGTCGAAGGGACCAACGAGATCATGCGACTGATCACCGCCGGCGACCTGCCCGGCGACTGGACCGCCCCGTGAGCGCGCCACCGGTGATCGCCCGGATCGACGGCCATCTGGGACACCTGACGTTGAACCGGCCAGCGGCGATCAACGCCCTCACCACGCAGATGATCACCACCATCCGTCGCACCCTGGCGCGGTGGGCGGTATCCGACCGCGTCCGCACCGTGCTGATCACCGGCGCCGGGCAACGCGGACTCTGCGCCGGCGGTGACATTCGTGCGATCCACGCCGACGCCGTCTCCGGCGGCACCGCCTCGCTGGACTTCTGGGCCGACCAGTACCGGCTCGACGCCACCGTCGCCACCTACCCCAAACCGATCGTGGCCTGGATGGACGGCCTCGTGATGGGCGGCGGAATCGGCATCTCCGGCCACGCCTCGCTACGGATAGTGACCCAACGTTCCCGGCTCGCCATGCCCGAGGTCGGCATCGGCTTCCACCCCGACGTCGGCGGATCGTGGCTACTCTCCCACGCACCCGGCCAACTCGGCACCCACCTCGCCCTCACCGGCACCCCGGTCGGCGCCGCCGACGCCATCACCGCCGGCCTCGCCGACCACTACATCCCCGCAGACCGGCTACCGCACCTGACACTCGCGCTGGCCCGCAGCGACGCCGCCGAGGCCGTCACCTCGCTCGCGACCGATCCGCCACCGGCCGAACTCGACACCGCCCGCGACTGGATCGACTCCTGCTACCACGGCGACACCGTGACCGGGATCATCGACCGGCTCGCCACGCATCCCGACCCCGCCGCACAGGCAACGGCGAAGGTGATCACCACCCGGTCACCCACCTCGTTGGTCGTCACCCTCCGTTCGCTGCGCAGCGCGGCCGACCTGCCCGACCTGCCCGCAGCGATGGTCCAGGAATACCGCATCTCCGCCGCACTCCTGCGACTGCCCGACCTCGTCGAGGGCATCCGCGCCCAGATCATCGACAAGGACCGCCAACCCCGGTGGCGGCCCTCGACACTCGCCGACGTCGCACCGCGCCTCGTCGACACCTGCTTCACCCCGCCCGACGGCCGGCCCGACCTGACGCTGGAATGACACCCGGCCCGACCTGACGGGCGAGTGACGATCACGATCGACCTCGCGGCAGCCGGCTGCTGCCCGGTCCCTGGACCGGTGCCGGACCAGCCCGTACGCCGTCAGGCCCGCTCCAGGGCGCGATGGATCGCCGCCGCCGTGCCAACCGCGATCTCCTCGACCTCACCTGCGGTGACGACGAGCGGCGGGCCGAGCAGGATCAGGTCGCCGTCGACCCCGTCGGCGCAGCCGGTGCTGCTGTAGAGCAGGAGACCTGCCTGCTTGGCCGCTGCGACGACCCGCTCGGTCACCTGCTCGGCTCGGGCGAACGGCCGTGTGGTCGCCTTGTCGGCTACCAGCTCGATGCCGACCAGCAGGCCGCGCCCCCGGATGTCGCCGACGTGCGGGGAGCCGTCCAACTCCCGGTGCAGGATCCGCCGCAGCAGGTCCCCGCGGCGGCGGCTCGCGGTGACGAGGTCACGCTCGTGCATCGTCTGCAGCACCGCCAACCCGGTCGCCGCACCGACGAGGTGGTGCGAGTAGGTGAAGCCATGGGTGAAGCCGGTCCGGGCGATCGCGTCGTGCACCTGGCCCGAGGCGACCGCCAGGCCGAGCGGCCAGTAGCCCGCGCCGGCACCCTTCGCCGAGACCAGGATGTCCGGGCGCACGCCCCAATGGTCGGCGCCGAACCAGGTACCGGTACGGCCGAAGCCGGTCATGACCTCGTCCGCGATGAGCAGGACGCCGTAGCGCCGGCACACCTGCGCCACGGCCGGCCAGTAGTCCTCCGGTGGGACGCAGGCGCCCAGCGCCGCGCCGGCGATCGGCTCGGCGATGAACGCCGCCACCGGTTGTTCCTCGCACCGCTCGGCGAGCGCCGCAGCGTGCCGTGCTCCACATCCGACCGGATGCGAGTCAGGAAAGGGGCAACGGTACTCGTACGGTGTCAAGGTATGTTTCGCGTGTCCCAACCAGGGCAGGTACGGCGCCCGTAGGGCGGCGCGGCCCGAGATGTCCAGTGCGCCGCGGGAGTTGCCGTGGTAGGAGCCGATCCGGCTGACGATCACGTGTCGGTCCTCACCTCGGGCGAGATGGTAGGCACGCGCCATCTTCAACGCGGTCTCGACCGCTTCGCTGCCGCCGGAGACCGGGAACACCTTCGGGTCGTCCAGCGGCAGCACGGCCGCCAGGCTGTCTGCGTACCGCTCGACGATATCGGCCCGGAACATCGAACCGTGGACGTAGGCGGCCACGCGGGCCTGCTCGACCTGTGCCCGCACCACCTCGGCCACACCGTGGCCGACGCCGACGACGATCGCGCCGGCGGCGGCGTCGAGGTAGCGCTTACCGGTGGTGTCCCACAGCTGCGCACCTGACGCCCTGGCGATGCGTGGCGCGTCGGCGGCGACCCGGCCGAAGACATGACTCAACTGCGGCCCGCGAGCTCGGTCGCGACCGCCCGGACAGCCTCGCCGAACAGACGCACGCCGGATCGCGCCTGCTCCCGGGTCAGCACCAGCGGTGGTGACATGCGCACCGCGTTGCTGCCGGCCTCGAGCACGAGCAGGCCGCGGCGGAACCCGGCCTCCTGTACTCTGCCGGCGATCTCGCCTGTCGGAAACTGCACTCCGATCATCAGCCCGACTCCGCGCACGTCAACGAGTAGCTCAGGAAACTCCGCCTGCAACTCGCGCAGCCCGGCCATGAGGAACGTGCCCTGGTCGGTCGCGTTGGCCAGCAGGCCCTCTTCGCGGATGACGGTCAGCGTCGCGATGCCCGCGGCGCACGGCACCGGACTGCCGCCGTAGGTCGACCCGTGCGCGCCCGGCCCCCACTTCTCCATCAGCTCCGCCCGGGCCAGGAAGGCACCCAGGGGCAGGCCGGAGGCGATGCCCTTCGCGCTGATCAGTACGTCAGGCTGGACACCGGTATGCTCGATGGCCCACATCCTGCCGGTCCGGCCCATCCCGCACTGCACCTCGTCGGCGACGAGCAGGATGCCGTGCCGGTCGCAGATGTCCCGCAGCCTGGCGATCCAGCCGGTCGGCGGAACGATGTAGCCGCCCTCGCCCTGGATCGGCTCGACGAAGATCGCGGCGACCTCCGTCGGCTCGACCTGGTGTTCGAACAGCACATCCTCGATGTAGTCGAGGGACGCCGGAGCGTAGGGCGCGTGCAGCACACCTGGCAGCAGCGGTCCGAAACCCTGATGATATTTGGCTTTCGAGCCGGTCAGGGTCATCGCCCCGTAGGTGCGGCCGTGGAACGAACCGTAGAAACTGATGACGTACGGACGCCCGGTGGCGTACCGGGAAAGCTTCAGGGCGCCTTCGACCGCCTCGGCACCGGAGTTGGTCAGGAAGACACGCACCTTGCCGTCCATCGGCGCGGTGGCGGCCAACGCTTCGCACATCTGGCCGTACACCGGTAGGTAGAAGTCACTGGCCGAGTAGTGCAGGAGATTCTCGGCCTGCTCACGAACGGCGGCCACGATCCTGGGGTGGCAGTGCCCGGTCGAGTTGACCGCGATACCGGCGTTGAAGTCGAGGAAGAGGTTGCCGTCGACGTCCTCGATCACGCTGCCGTAGCCGCGCCGCGGAGCGATGGCGTACGCGCGCGGCAGCGACGGGCTGGTGACCAGTCGGTCACGGTCCAGCACCGACTTGGCCGCAGGCCCGGGCAGTTCGGTGACCAGGTGCGGCTGGGGACGGTTCGGGTCGAGCCAGGACGGGACCGACGACATCAGGACACCACCGTCTGGGACTGCTCGCGGAGGAACTGCTGGACGTAGTACGGACCGCCACCGGCCTTTCCGGTGCTTCCGGAGCCCTTCCAACCACCGAACGGCTGGACGCCCGGCCAGGCACCGGTCGTCGCGCCGGCAGGACGGTTGACGTAGACGACACCGGCCTCGATTCGGTCGAGGAAGCGGTCGACCTCGGTGTCGTCGGTGGAGAAGAAGCCGGCGGTCAGGCCGAGCGGAACGGCATTCGCCAGGTCGAAGCCCTCCTCGATGGAATCGATCGGGGCAACCGCGACCAACGGCACGAAGAGTTCGCGGGAGAACAACTCGTCGTCGGGCGGGACGTCGGCCACGACCGTCGGGGCGACGTAGTAGCCGTCGGGGCGGCCGTCGACGCCGGACAGCACCTCGCCGCCGGTGACCACCCGCCCCACGGCCGCGGCATGCGCGACAGCCTCGCGGTAACGCTGCACTGCGGCGGCGTCGATGACCGGGCCGAGGTAGGTGGCGCGATCCAGCGGGTCGCCGACGACCAGCGAGTCGGCGCGGGCCGCCAGCCGGGCCACGAACTCGTCGTACAGCGTGCCGGCGACGTAGACGCGCGAGCAGGCCGAGCACTTCTGACCGGACAGGCCGAACGCCGACCGCGCGACACCCGACACCGCCCGTTCGAGGTCTGCCTTGGCCGAGACGATGGTGGCGTTCTTGCCGCCCATCTCGCAGATCACCGGCTTCGGATAGGTCCGGGTGAAGGCGCGAATGATCGACATCCCGGTCTCGTAGGAGCCGGTGAAGGTGAGGCCGTCCACACCGTCGTGCGCCACCAACGCGCGGCCGGTGTCGTCACCGCCGGAGAGAAAATGCACCGTCCCGGCCGGCAATCCGGCGTCGACGAGGCATTGGAAGAACTTCCACGCCGAGTAGGTGCCCTGCAGGCTCGGCTTGAGAACGACGGTGTTGCCGGCGGCCAGCGCCGCGCCGACCGGGCCGGCGCACAGCGCCATCGGGTAGTTGAACGGGCTGATGACGGCCCACACACCGGGTGGCTTGAGCACGCTACGCGTCGTCTCGTTCGGCGCTATGGTGGCCATCGGTCGGTCGAACCCGTCGTGCTCGTCGTATATCCCGCAGTAGTAGCGGATCAGGTCCGCCGACTCCTCGACATCACCCAACGCCTCGAGCCGGTTCTTGCCTACCTCGATGCTCATCAGCGCGGCGAACTCGCTGGAGCGGTCGCTGATCAGATCCGCCGCCCGGCGCAGCAGCGCGATCCGCTCCCGCCACGGGGTCGCCGACCACGCCGGGTAGGCGGCGCGCGCGGCGGTGACCGCGTCGTCGACGTCCGCCTCGGTGGCGCAGGTCACCGTCGCCACCTTCACCGTCACGTCGTTCGGGCTGACCAGTTGGGCTGGCTCGGTGCCGGGCCGGGCCACCCCGTCGACGACCGGAGTGAGCATCTCGCCCAGCCACCCGCGTGCCAGGTCTGCACCTGTTTCGTACGCCGCGTGGAGATCTTCGTTGTCGGCGGACAGGGTCGCGTAGGTGACCCGGAAGCGTTCGGCCACGACAAGCTCCTCTCGACAGGAGAGCAACAACAGGATGATCCACGGCCTAGGCAACTGTTTCCAGAAAAATCTACTGCTCTTGTAGCACCGCGCACAAGAACATCTCGACTACCGGCGCCCGGCGAAGCGGGCGCCCTTGCGGGACGACCGTTGCCCCGGCGGGCCTGCCGGGGCCGCGTCAGCCGGCGGCGGCCGGACCGAACTCCACGGGGGCGTCGAAGGCCGCGCGGCGGGCCGCACGACGCAGCACGGCCAGCACAGCCGGTCCGACGAGGAGAATCGCGATGCCGTTGGTCAGTGCGCGGCCGGTGTCCCAGCCGAACGTGGAGGTGGTGACGGTGAAGATGGCGAACCGGTGCAGGTTGTCCCAAAGCGCGCCGCCAGGGACGAAGTCGAGCTGGGTGTCCTGGGCGAGGTAGGGCCAGAACCACATGTTCATCAGAAAACCGTAGAAATAGGCGGCGAGGATTCCATAGAGGGTGAGCATGGCGATTTCGGCCTTGCCGGGTATGCGGCGCGGGAGCAGACCGGCGCCGAGGCCGACCCAGGCAGCGGCGATCATCTGGAAGGGCAGCCACGGGCCGACGCCGGCGGTCAGCAGCGCCGAGGCGAACAGGCTGGTGCAGCCGAGGACGAACCCGAAACCGGGGCCGAACACCCGACCGGCGAGCACCAGCAGGAAGAACACGGTTTCGATGCCGGCCGTACCGGCACCCAGCGGCCGCAGCGCAGCGTTGACGGCCGACAGGACACCGAGCATGGCCAGGGTCTTGGTGTCGATTCCGCCGGAGGTGAGTTCGCTCAGCACGATGGCGATCAGCACGGGCAGGATCAGCACGAACACGAGCGGGGCGTCGGCGGTGTGCGCGGCCGCGCTGGGAGCGGGGGCGGCGAACAGCGGCCAGAAGAACATGGCCAGGCCCGCCGTCGAGGCGAGGCCGAGCACCAGCGCCCCGCGCGTCCGGACCCGTACCAGGGCCCGGCGCTCGGTCGGGGCGGGATCGTCCAGGCATCCCTCGCCGCTCATCGCGGGGCTCCGGCCAGCGCGTCGGCGACCTGGTCCACGGTGAGCCAGGGCAGCGGCGCGAGGATCTTCGCGACCTGCGGGGCGAAGGCCGGCGAGGCGACGACGACCTCGACGGTCGGCCCGTCGGCGACGATCTCCCCTTCGGCCATGACCAGGACCCGGTCGGCGGCGGTGGCGACGAATTCGACGTCGTGGGTGGCGACGACGACGGCACGCCCGTCGGCGGCGAGGCGGCGGACCAACGTCGCGAAGTGCCTCTTGCCGAGGTAGTCGAGACCACGGGTGGGTTCGTCCAGCAGGACGGCAGTGGGCGCGGCGGCGAGTTGGACGGCCAGGACGAGGGCCAGTTTCTGCCCTTCGGACAGATCCCGGGGGTGCTGGCGGTCCCCGATGCCCGGTACGAGTCCGTCGAGCAGTGCCCGGCAGGTGCCCGCCGGTGAACCGGCCTCCCGGTCGGCCTGCGCGCACTCCGCCCCGACGCTGTCCAGATAGAGCAGGTCGCTTGCGGTCTGTGGGACGAGGCCGACGAGCGCGCGGGCCTCGCGAGCCGGCCGGCTCCGGGGGTCGACCCCGCCGACGTCGACTCGACCGCCCTGGCGCGGCCCGGATCCCTGCAGCGCCCACAGCAGCGACGACTTGCCCGATCCGTTGCGCCCCATCAGTGCGGTCACCGAACCCGCCGGCAGGTCGACGTCGACACCGCGTACCGCGACGACCGGACCGTAGCGTACGACGATCTGCCGGGCGCCCAGCCGGACCGGACCGGCTGCGACGGGGCGGGCCGGCGGCGGTCCGGCGGCGAGCCGGGTACGCAGGTCGCTGGCCTGACGGCGGGCATCGCGCACCGACAGCGGAAGCGGATCCCAGCCGACGAGGCGCCCCAGCTGCACGACGGGTGGCGCGACCTCGACGGTGGCCAGGACCTCGCCCGGGGTACCGGACCGCACCGTACCGTCCCCGGGCAAGTAGACGAGGCGGTCGGCGTACTGGATGACCCGCTCCAGGCGGTGCTCGGCCACGACGACGGTGATGCCGAGGTCATGCACCAGTCGGGTGACCGCCGCGAGCACGTCCTCGGCGGCGGTGGGGTCGAGCGAGGAGGTGGGTTCGTCGAGGACGAGCACCTTGGGATGCGCGGTGAGCGCGGCCCCGATCGCCACCCGCTGCTGCTGCCCGTCGGAGAGGGTACGCAGCGGACGGCGGCGCAGTTCGGCGATGCCCAGCAAATCGAGGGTCTCCTCGACCCGCTTGCGCATGACCGTAGCGCCGACGGCGAGCTGTTCCATACCGTAGGCGAGTTCCTCCTCGACGGTGTCGGTGGTGAACCCGGCGAGCGGGTCCTGTCCGACGACGCCTACCAGGTCGGCGAACTCGCGGGGCGGATGGTCCCGGGTGCTGCGTCCAGCGACGGCGACCCGGCCGCTCAGCCGGCCACCGGTGAAGTGCGGCACGAGTCCGTTGATCGCGCGTAGCAGGGTGGACTTGCCGGCACCGGTACGACCGGCGACCAGGCACAGCTCGCCTTCGGCGATGCTCAGCGTCAGGCTGGTGAGCGCCGGTGTGACGGCTCCGATGTAGGTCACCGTGACGTCGTCGAACTCGATCATCCGCGCGCAGCCTCCTGGTGGCGCTGTCCGGGCACTGTGGAGATGGCCGGTGCGGCGCGGACGCTGGGCGCGGCGGCGGCGTCGGTTTCGGCCGGTGGCGGCGGGGCCAACCAGGCGGGCAACCCGGCGATCAGAATCGCGGCGGCCGGTAGCGGCGTGATCTGTGGCCACTGCAGCGGGCTCAACGACGGGTAGAGGTTGGCCGGGTCGACTCGGGCGGTCAGGTAGAGCCCGGCCGCCGCGACCAGTCCGCACGCCGCGACCAGCAGCTCGGTGCCGCCGAACCGGTCCGGGCGGTAGGCGCTGCGCAGCACCCGCCGGCCGCTGACCGCCAGCCCTGCGGCGGCGACGCCCACCCCGGCGGCCAGTATCGGCAGCCCCAGGTAGCGGGGGGTGGTGGCGTCCATCAGTCCGTACATCCCGACGCAGACGCCGCACAGGCCGCTGATGACCAGGGCGCCGGTCAGCGCGTGCACAACGACCGGCTGGTGACCGCGCCGGCCGTAGCCACGGGAGTCCATCGCGGCGGCGAGCGCCAACGACCGGTCCAGGGCGTCGGCGAGCACCGGGACCACGATGCCCCGCAAGGCACGCAGACCGCTGCGCCGGGCACCGCGCAGCCGCCGGGCCCGCCGTACCCGCAGCACGCTCTCCACCAGTTGCGGCGCGACGGACAGCGCCACCACGACGGCGGTCCCGACCTCGTAGAGCGCACTCGGCACGGCCCGTAGCAGCCGTTTCGGGTTGGCCAGCGCGTTCGCCGCCCCGAGACAGATCACCATGGCCGCCAGCCGCAGCCCGTCGTACCCACCGCCGAGCAGTTGTTCCAGGGCGACCGGGCCGAGCAGGCGGATCCCGGCGGCCCACTCCGGCAATGGGATCTGCGGCAGGGTGAACAGGACATGGTCGCCCTGGCCGCCGCCGAAGACGATCCGGAACAGGATCCGGGAGCACACGATGATCCCGCCGAGCCACAGGTAGAGCCGAAAGCCCAGGGCCCACGGCGCGTCCGTGCGGCGGGCGGCGACCACGTAGCCGGCCACCCCGATGATCAGCGCCAGCAGCAGCGGATTCGTGGTACGGGTGGCGGCGGTGGCCAGTCCGAGCGCCCAGAGCCACCACGCGCCCGGGTGCACCACCCTGGGCGCCCGGGCACGTGGCGCAGGCATCTCTATCCGCTCCGTCGCCGACGACGCGCGGTCACGACCGCGGCCACGATGACCGCGAGAAGCAGACCGACGCCGAGCACGGTCGTCCTCGGCACTCCGGAGCGCTGTGCCGACGTCCGGTCGACCTCTCCGGTCCAGGCCTCGGTCCTGGCACCGGGGTCCCCGATCGCCGTCGAAGCGGTAGCCGCGCCGTCCAGCGGGCCAGCCGGCGGCGTGCTCACCGTGGCCGAGGCGCTTGGCGTTCCCGCTACCGTCCGATCCGGTGCCGGCGGGCCGGACGTCCGGACACCGGCTTTCGCCGTCGACGTGGCCGGTGACCCGCCGGTGGCCGGTCCGCCTGCCGGCCCCGGGCCGGTCGGTGGTTTCGGATCGGTCGGTGGCGTCGTTCTGGACGGCTGTGGTGGTGGCGGAGCGGCCGGTGGTGGCGGGGTGGTCGGTGGTGGCGGTGGCGCGGGGCGCACCGGGGCGATGCGGGGCGGCGGACTGGTCGACGCCGTCCGGTTCTTGGCGAACGACCAGCCTTCGAAACTGCCCAGCGGCGGCTTGCGCGCCATCACGCCATGCTGGCTGTACGTCCAGGTACCGCCATGGGGCGCGTGCCAATAGGACCAGTACGCAGTCGCCGGTGGCGTGTCGACGCACGGTTCCTCGGCAGCGGTCGGCTTGCCCTCGATCCGGCAGATGAAGGACTCGCCCCAGCGGACGGTGCCGGTGATCGAGATGCCGGCGTTCTTCAACGCCGCGTGACCGCTGGCCTGGTCGCCGACCGCACAGCGGATGATGGTCGACCCGCCCAGGTCCTGGAAGTCGACGATGACGGTGACTCCGTCGCCGTCCGGACAGTAGCCGGCCCGGCCGGCCGCCGCGGCCGAGTCGGCCGGCGCCAGGGTGGCACCGGCGGTGACGATCACGGCGGTGAGTAGCCACGCCGGGCGGGCCGACGCCGCGCGTCGCGTCACGCCGCCGGCCGCGGCTGCCCTGCCGGTCAGGGCCGCGCTGGTCACCGGCGTGCTTCTCGACGGCGTCGGGCTACCAGGAGCAGACCGATCCCGGCGAGAATCGTCGCGCCGCCGAGTAGTCCGTACGCGGCGACCGAGGTGCCGGTGGTGGGCAGGCGTCCACCGCTCGGTGGTGCTGTCGTCGTCGCTGCGCCGGTCGGGGTCGGACTGGCGGTGGCCGTCGGCGTCGGGGTGCCCGGGCTGGCGCTCGGCGTCACGCTCGGCGTCGGCGTCACGCTCGGGGTCGGGGTCGGGGTGGGCGTCAGGGTGGGCGTCACGCTCGGGGTCGGGGTGGGCGTCAGGGTCGGCGTCGGGGTCGGATCGCTGTTGCCGATCCGACCGAGCGGCACCTGCGCCAGGCCGAGGACGGCCTGGGCGCTCGCCCGCCGCCACTGGTCGAGTTCGAACTCGCCGACACCGTCGGCGATGGCCGCCGCGAGCGCGTCCGGGGTGTACGCGATCGCGCCGACGTGCGCGGCGGCCGCGCCGGCGTTGCCGGCGGTGAGCTGCTGCGCGGCGACGAAGGAGGCGGCCTGCCCGGCGGCGGCGTGTTCACCGGCGGCGGCCAGGGCCTGCCCGGCCAGACCGGTGCTGTTGGTGTTGGGATAGTCGGTGAAGCCGGAGCCGTTGAAGGAACCGTCAGCCGCCTGCACCGAGCGCAGCCACGACGTGGCGATCGCCACCGGCTCGGCGGTGCCGCTCGCTCCGGCGTCGGCCGCGGCCAGCAGTGCCTGCACCGCCATCGCCGTCGCGTCGACGTCCATGCCCTGCTCCGTCACCGGATCCTCGGGACAGGCGGTGCCGGCGGCGCCGGGATAGAGCCGGAACCCACCGCCCGGGCACTGCTGCTTGACGAGAAAGTCAACCACCGGCTGCGCTACGCCACCGGAGCGGGCCAGCCCGATCACGGCCAGCGACTGACCGAACAGATTCGACCCTGCGGTGGTATCGAGATTGATGTCGTACAGCCACCCCGCCTTGCTGCCCTGGTCAGCACCGTAAATCAGGTCCACTGTGCGCTGTCGCCAGTCGTACCCGCCGAAGTCGGTCGGATCGGTGCCGACTGCGACGGCGGCCACGAGCACCTTCGCCGTCGATCCACCGGTGACAAAGTCCCCCATCTCCGTCCGGATGGCGGCGTAGCCGTCGGCGTTGGCCGCGAGCGCCTCGGTGATCGCGGCCGCCGCGACCGGTTCGTTACCGGTGGCCCGCAGCGCGAACAGCGCGTCGATGGTCAGTCCCCAGTCACTGCCGACGAAGCCGGGCAGACCGCCGTCGACCAGTTGGCCCGCCAGCCAGTGCGATCCGGCCCGCGCCGCGGCGGACGCGGCCGGATCCGCGGCGGCCGGCACGGCGGCGGCCGCCGGTCGCAGCGCCGCAGGCCCGGTAGGACGGGTGAGGGCCACCCCGGCGCTGGCGGCGATGACCGCGAGGGCGGCAAGTGCTGGCAGGAACCGGCTGGACAGGAGCCGGCGGGGAAAACCACGAACCATGGAGGGGACCTTTCGGAGCGGTGACCGAAACCGCATCCGCCGGCCGCACATGGCCTTGACCGATCCGGGCTCGATCCGTAGACCACGACGTGTGAGCCGCTCACTCCACAGTCGGGCATTCCGGCTCGCGTACCAGTGCTGATGAGCACATTGGCGCGCATACGGCTGCGGGTCAGCGCCGGCCTCGCACCGGCTTCCCCCGCCTGGGAGCAGATTCAGTTGTGACGAGCCGCTACCGAGTATGTCAGATGTGCAACGAGAGCCGTCCTCACCAGACGTCACTGCCGGCGGCTGTTCGGGTCGAATAGCAAATCTGGTCAGCGGTTGACAGCCACCTCGCCAAGCACCGCCGACGCAGTCGCCGGTCCGGTCGCGATCGTCGTCGTTGACGGCGGCAACGAGCCGTGCCCAGACTGTCCGCAGCAGTTCCGCACCTGTGCGTCGATGGGGGAAGTCCGGTCGAAAGCCGGCGCTGGCCCGCAACGGTAGGCGGCGAACATCATGCCGCGAGCCCGAATACCCGTCGACGTACCGCTGCAGAGGTTCCCCTCCCGTCGTGGCCCACGGGTCGGAGCCGCCCGGGCCTGCCCGGGTCGCCTCGACGTCTGGGCCAGAAAGGTGCCGTCCGATGGCCGTTCACCGCCGCCGCGACCGTTTCCGACTCGTCACCACCGGCGTACTCACCGCCCTCGCCCTGACCGTGGCCGCAGCCACACCGGCCACCGCCACCCCACCCGAGACCCACAGTCGGGTCGACGCCGCCGCTGGCTGGCTCGCCCGGCAGATGGTCGACGGAGAACGTTTCGAGGTCGTCTTCGGCGGCGTCGCCTACCCCGATCAGGGCCTCACCATTGACGCGATCTTCACCTTCGCGGCCGCCAAGGAAGCCGACAGCTACGCCACCAACGCGATCAACTGGCTCGCCGAACCGGCCATCATCACCGGCTACATCGGTGACGGCACCGAGGCGTACGCCGGCGCCACCGCCAAACTCGCCCTCGGTGTACAGGTCCGTGGCCTCGACCCGGCCTCGTTCGGCGGCGTCGACCTGCTCACCCGGCTAACCGGACTGATGGCACCCTCCGGCCGCTTCTCCGACCAGTCCGCCTTCGGCGACTACAGCAACATGTTCAGCCAGTCGTTCGCCGTCATCGCTCTGGATCGGGCCGGCGGCGCGCCGTCACAGGCCGTGTCGTTCCTGACCGCCAGCCAGTGCCCGGACGGCGGGTTCCCGCTCCAGTTCGCCCAGGCCACCTGCGCCAGCGACGTCGACGCCACCGCGATGGCGATCCAGGCACTGGTCGCCGCCGGCGAGTGGGCCGAGGCCCAGACGGCGGCGCAGTGGCTGGTCTCCGTGCAGGGCACCGACGGCTCGTTCGCCACCGGCGGGGTCGCCAACGCGAACAGCACCGGCCTGGCCGCCCAGGCACTGGTGACGACCGGCCGGCTACTGGCCTGGTGGCACGCCCGCGAGTTCCTGCTCAGCCTGCGGGTCGACTGCACCGGTGACCCCGCTGACCGGGGTGCGATCGCCTACACCGCCACCGGATTCGACCCCGCCACCGCGCCCCGGGCCACCGCGCAGGCCGTACCCGGACTGGCCGCCGCCAGCTTCGTCGCCCTGTCGGCCAACGGCTCCCGGCCGCCCGCGCCGGCCCTGGCCTGTGCCTAGCCGACGGCCCGCGTAGCCAGCCAGCCTTTCGGAGGAACCATGACATCGCTGATCCGCCGCCGCCTCGCGGCACTCGCCGCCATCGTCGTGCTGGCAGCGGGACTGGTCACGATCGACCCGCTGACCCGCCCGGCGCACGCCGCCGCCTGCGCGCCCGGCACCGGCGTCACCGTGGTCGTCGACTTCACCGCCTTCGGCCTGGGTGTACAGACCAACTGCTATCTCGGCGACCCACCGACCGGCCTGGCCGCACTGCAGGGCGCCGGCTTCACGCCCACCGGCACGCTGCGCTGGGGCCTGGCCTTCGTCTGCCGTATCGACGGGCTGCCCACCCCGGTGACCGAGCCCTGTGTCAACACGCCGCCCGCCAGCGCCTACTGGTCGTACTGGCACGCCACCCCCGGCGGCACCTGGACCTACAGCACGCTCGGGGCGAGCAGCTACAACCCGGCCATCGGCACCGTCGAAGGCTGGCGCTTCGGATCCGGCCAGGCGCCGTCGATCACCCCACCGTGAAACGCCTTGCCGGAAATCCCGGCCGGTCAGTCCCGACAGCCCGAACTGCCCGGGACTGACCGGGGCTGACCGGGGCTGACCGGCCGTTTCGTCGCCCGGGAATCGTCGCCCGGGAATCGGTTGAGCTGTCTACAATCATCTCCCGGCGATGGCCTGACGAATGGGTGGCTCAGGTGACAGGGGCAGGCTGGGCGGGGACAGGTCGATCTGTCCGAATTGGTCGACCGACGTCGATCGTGAGTGTCGTCGCGGTCTGGGTCGCCACCCGGGCGGTGTTCGTCCTCGTCTACACCGAGGTCATCGCCGCCCCGGTCGGCGGCGTGTTCGCGGACGTGGCTCTGTATCACCGCTGGAGTGAGGTCCTGCTCGACGGACGGGTCCCCGGCTCTGATCCGATGTGGCAGTATCCACCAGGTGCCGCCGCGCTCTTTGTCGCCGTCCGCTGCCTGACGGACGGTTCCCCCGCGTCGTACGAAGCCACGTTCTTCGCCTCGGCCCTCGCGGCGGATCTGCTGGTTCTTGTCGTCCTGCTACGACTCGCCCACCGTGACGGGCTGCTGCTGGGCGCCTGCGCCTGGGGGGTCGTCGTCCCGCTGGTCAACCTGCTGACGTATGCCCGCTACGACATCTTCGCCACCGCGGTGGTCGTCGTCGCGCTCGCCGCCACGCTCCGGCGGCCGGTCACCGCCGGTGCCGCGATCGCCATCGGCACGCTGGTCAAGGCGTGGCCCGTGGTGCTACTGATCAGTACCAGACCGGTTGCTGGTCTACGGCCGACCCTCACCGGTTTCACGGCCACCCTCACGGCGCTGGGTGGCGTGCTGACGATCGGCTTCGCCGGTGCCTGGTCCGCGTTCACCGGCAACCAGGCGGATCGCGGCCTGCAGATCGAGTCGGTAGGTGCCACACCGTTGGTCCTGGCCCGGCTGTGGGACGACCGTGTCGACGTCGAGTACGTCTATGGGGCGATGGAGTTCGTCGCCGGTCCGTTCGTGCACCCGGCCACGATCGTGCTTCCCGTGCTGACCGTTGCCGGGTTGGGGCTGCTGGGCGTCTGGTGGCTGGTGCACGGCCCGCGGATTGCCTGGACAGCCGCCACCGGTTTCGACGTGGCACTACTCGCGGTGCTCGTGACGGTCGTGACGAGCCGGGTCTTCTCACCGCAGTACATGCTCTGGTTGATCGGTGTGTCGGCGGTCTGCCTGACCCGTCGGGACACGACGCAGCGCCGCACCAGCCTCCTGATCATGGTTGCCACCGCGCTGACCAGCGCACTGTTCCCGTGGTTCTACGAACAGGTGTCGACGGACCCGCAGTGGCCCGGGACCGCGCTGCTGGCGGCCCGCAACAGTGTCGTCCTGGTCGCTCTCGGTGTCGGGGTACGCGCGCTGTCACGCGCACCGTCCCGGATGCCGCGACCAACCCAGACTGCACCGGCGGATGGTGGTGGACCACAAATGCTGCGACGATGACGACGCCCGAACGAACACCAGGTGGAGCCGCACGTGTGGCCGCCGCTCGTACGTACGATCTCGAAGGAGTGTGGCGTGACATCGTCCCGACTTCCCGCCAGCGCGTTGCTCGACCGGTTCACCGAGTTGGCCGGTGAGCACCCGGAGCGTCCCGCGTTCGTGGTGGCGGATCCGGATGGCGACGAAATCGTCTTCACCTTCGCCGACCTGGTCGCCTCGGCACATCGTCTGGCGGACGCGCTCAAGGACGCTGGTGTCGGACCGGGGGACGTGGTCGTCCTCGCCCCGCAGAACCACCCCGGTTACCTGGGTCTGGTTCTCGGTACCTGGTGGGCCGGGGCCGCGGTGCTGCCGATCAGCCCGTCGTTCACCGGCGAGGACAGCGGACTGTTGCTCGACGTCGTGGCCGCCCGGCTCGGCCGGCCGGTGCTGGTCGACGTCCGGGCGCACGCCCGGTACGGCACCCTGGTGCTCGACGCCGGGCCGGCGGCCACCTTCACCCTGCACGGTGACCTGCCGCCGCGCCGGCCACCGACCACGGCAGAGCAGCCCTATCTGTTCATGACCTCCGGCGGGACGACCGGGCTGCCGAAGATCATGCCCTATCCCCTGCGCTGGGTCGGAAACGCCCGCACGCCGTACGCCAATGCCGGACTCGGCAACCAGTCGGGCGAGGCGGTCGGCGGCCGGACCCGGCTGATCTGTGGCAGCCTGCACCACACCGGCAACTTCACGGTCGCCGTACACGTCCTGCTCACCGGCTCCAGCGTGATCGTGATGACCAGGTTCGACGCCGCTCTCGCCTGCGATCTGCTGCGCCGTCATGACGTCTATTCGCTCGGTCTCACCCCGTACTACATGATGTTGATTCTCGGTCTCCCCGACTTGGACCGGCGGGTCTTCGACGGGGTGGTCCGGATCACCCATGGTGCCGCTCCCTGTCCGCACTGGGTCAAACAGGCATGGATCGATCTGGTCGGTCCGGACCGGATCTTCGAGGTCTACTACAGTGCGGAGCTCGGCGGAGCGGGCCGGCCCACCATCGCCAGCGGTACCGAATGGTGCAAGAAGCCGGGCACGGTCGGGCGGGTCGAGAATGTCCGGATCCTCGATGAACGGGGGCAGGACGTGCCACCGGGTGTGGTGGGTGAGATCTACACGGCGCAGACCTACGGGCAGGCCCATGGCTACGTCGGTGAACGAGAACTACGCCATGCACCGGACGACGCCAGCTATGTCAGCGTCGCCGACCTGGGATGGCTCGACGACGATGGATATCTCTTCCTCGCCGACCGGATGTCGGAGGTGTTGGAGATCGACGGCGCCCGGATCTACCCGAGCCGGATCGAGGAGACGATCGGTGCGCACCCGCTCGTCGCGGACGTGGCCGTCGTGGGACTCACCGGTGAGGACGGCCAGCCGTACGTGCATGCTCTCATCGAACGGGTGCTCCGGCGACCGGCCGGCGGCCCGGACGACGGGCCGCCGGCTGCGGACGTCGTGGAGTTGACCGCGGACGCGGTACGGCAGTGGTGCGCCGACCGGCTGGCAGCGGTCGAGATCCCGACGGTCGTGCAGTTCACCAGCCATCTGCCACGCACCGCCGAGGGGAAGATGCGTCGATCGGTGGTACGACAGATGAGTCAGGCGGCGACGACCGACCCGGCGACGACCGACCGTTGACCCGGCATCGGCCGGCGGGTGGGCGTCGGCCGGGCCGGCGGGGCACACCCGCCCGCCCGGGCCGACGCCCGCCGCGTCAGCCGTTGGCGAGCTTGTCACCGACGAGCCGCTCGATCGACGCGAGCAGCTGCGGCGTCTGTCCGGCGGGCACGCCACCACCCTGGGCCAGTGCGGAGCTGCCGCCGCCGCGACCGCCTAGCGCGGTCTTGACCAGCTCGGCCGCGTTCAGGCCGCGCTCGACCCCGGCCCGGTTCACCACCACGACCAGTGAGGCCTTGTCACCGGCCCGACCGGCCATCGCCACCAGGCCCGGGCGGTCGCCCGGCAGGGTGGCACAGATCTCCTGGGCAAGGGTCCGCACGTCGTTGCCGGTCGCCCCGTCCGGCGCGGGCGCGCCGACGAAACGCGCACCGGCCACCTCGCGCGCCGCGGCGCCCAACCCGGCGGTGTTCGCCCGGACCAGATCGCTGCGGAGCTTCTCCAGCTCCCGCTCCACGTCGCGCAGCTGGGTGACGGTCTGCCGCACCCGGTCGAGCACCTGATCGGCCGGCACCCGGTACAGCTCGGCGAGACGGCCGAGCAGCAGATGCTCCCTGGCGAGGAAGTCGAAAGCGTCCATTCCGACCAGCGCCTCGACCCGGCGCAGGCCGGAACCGACCGAGGACTCGTGCACGAACTTCACCAGCCCGAGCTGGGCGGACCGGGCGACGTGCGTACCACCGCACAGCTCGCGGGCGTAGTCGCCGACCTCGACGACACGTACCGCGTCGCCGTACTTCTCGCCGAACAGCGCGATCGCGCCCAGCCGGCGTGCCTGCGCCTGGTCGGTGACGAAGGCACGGACCTCCAGATCGGTCAGGAGCACCTCGTTCACCTGCTGCTCGACATCGGCGAGAACGGACGGTGGCACGGCACCCGGGGTGTTGAAGTCGAAGCGGAGCCGGCCCGGGGCATTCAGCGATCCCGCCTGGGTCGCCGTTTCTCCGAGCACGTTGCGCATCGTCTGGTGCACCAGGTGGGTGGCGGTGTGTGAGCGGGAGATGGCCCGCCGCCGCCGCATGTCGATCTCGGCGAACGCGTCGGCGCCGGACCGGACCTCGCCAGCGACGACACGGCCCCGATGGACGATCAGGCCGGGCAGCGGCTGCTGCACGTCGAAGATCTCGACCCGACCGTCACCAACCGTGATCACTCCATTGTCCGGTTGCTGGCCGCCGCCCTCGGCGTAGAACGGCGTACTGTCCAGGACCAGGGTGACCTCGTCCCCCTCGGTCGCACCGGCCAGCTGCCCGTGCGGCCCGAGCAGGGCGCGCAGTCGGGCCTCCCGGGACGTTTGCACGTAGCCGGTGAAGGTGACCGGACCGTGGGCGTCGAGCACCGCACGGTAGGCCGACGTGTCGGCGTGCCCGGCCTTGCGGGCCTGGGCATCGGCCTTGGCCCGCCGACGCTGGTCGGCCATCAGCCGCTGGAATCCCTCGGCGTCGATCTGCAGGCCCTGCTCCGCGGCGATCTCAAGGGTGAGGTCGACCGGGAAGCCGTACGTGTCGTGCAGTTGGAAGACCTTGTCGCCGGCCAGCACGGAACCGCCGGCGGCCTTGGTCTCGGCCACCGCGAGGTCGAGCATCGTGGTGCCCTGGCGCAGGGTGGCGCGGAAGGCTTCCTCTTCGCCGTACGCATAGGAGGCGATCCGGTCGAAGTCCGCCGCGACCTCGGGATAGGACGGGGCCATGCAGTCCCGGGCGACCGGTAGCAGCTGCGGCAGGGCGGGGTCGTTGAAGCCGAGCAGTCGCATCGCCCGGACCGCCCGCCGGATGATCCGACGCAGCACGTAGCCCCGTCCTTCGTTGGACGGCGTCACCCCGTCGGCGATCACCATCAGGGCGGTGCGGACGTGGTCGGCCACCACCCGGAGCCGGACGTCGTCGGGGTGGCTGTCGGCGGCGACGTGTCCGGAGTACGCACCGTACCGACGCCCGGTCAGGCCGGCGGCATGATCCAGGATCGGCTTGATCTCGTCGATTTCGTAGATGTTGTCCACGGATTGGAGCAGCGCCGCCATCCGCTCCAGCCCCATACCCGTGTCGATGTTGCGGGCCGGTAGCTCGCCGAGGATCGGGTAGTCCGCCTTGCCGCTACCGGGGCCTCGCTCGTACTGCATGAAGACGAGATTCCAGACTTCCAGATAGCGATCCTCGTCGACATCGGGTCCACCGGACCGCCCGTACTGCGGGCCACGGTCCACGAAGATTTCCGAACAGGGACCGCAGGGGCCGGGCACGCCCATCGACCAGAAGTTGTCGGCCTTTCCGCGCCGCACGATACGTTCCATCGGCAGGCCGATCTCCCGGTGCCAGATGTCGACCGCCTCAATCTCGTCGATGAAGGAGGTGACCCAGATCCGGTCCGGGTCGATACCCAGACCGCCGTCGGAGACCGGCGAGGTGAGCAGCGACCACGCGTACCGGATCGCGCCCTGCTTGAAGTAGTCACCGAACGAGAAGTTGCCGTTCATCTGGAAGAAGGTGCCGTGCCGGGTGGTCTTGCCGACCTCGTCGATGTCGGGGGTCCGGATGCACTTCTGGACACTGACGGCCCGACGGTACGGCGGGGTGACCTGGCCCAGCAGGTACGGCTTGAATGGCACCATGCCGGCATTGACGAAGAGCAGGTTGGGGTCATCCGCCGGAGTTGCCGCACTCGGCACGACGATGTGCTCGTTCGCCTCGAAGTGTGCCAGGAACCGGCGCTTGATCTCGGCAGTTCTCATCGTCTCCCGTTGCCTCCGTGGCTGCCAGTGATGTCCGACTAGGGCGAAAAGCCAGATGTCGCTATGAGCAATGTCGACTTCGCGTCAAGGTTGTTCCACTGCCCCGAATGGACCCTCTGGATGGGTCCGCGTGTCGGGCACACGACAACGGCACCCTTGACAGCGCCGGAGGCCGTTCTCGATCATCTTACTCATGTCCTCACCGGCTCAGCGGCAGTCCGTGTCCGCGTCGCGGCCGGAACGCGGATCGGCCCGAACGGCAGGGCCGCGCACCCACCGCCGCCATCGCAGAGTAGTCCTCCCGACGAGAGGTTGTCCCAGGTGACACTGGATGCCAGCGTCCAGTTGGGCGACCCGGATCCGCATGCTCAGGCGTTGTGGGACTTCGCCCGGAGCCACCACCGGGAACCATTTCATTATGTCCGGTCCGACGGACATGCTGCGAGTTACGACATCTCACGGCGGTTCGGTGCGATCGACGGTTTCTCCCCGCAGGACGCTCACATCACCGGCGCGGCCAGCGGTCGCACTCTGGACGTGGGCTGCGGTGCCGGCAAGCACGTGGCGGCGTTGCACGACCGGGGTGTCGCGGCGGTGGGCATCGACATCGCTCCGCTCGCCGTGGCGGCGGCGCGCCACACCGGTGTCCGCGACGTCGCGCTGATGGATGCCTTCCGGCTCGGCCTGCGCACCGGGGCATTCGATTGCGTGATGCTCTACAGCAACGGGCTGTCGATCGGCGGCTCGGTCGGCGGCGTCCGACGGCTGCTGGACGAGTTGGCCCGGGTCACCCGCCCAGGTGGCCGGTTACTGATGACCAACACGGACGTCACCGCCTCCCCGTACGAGCACGACCAGGCGTACCAACAGGCCAATCTGGTCGTCGGCCGCCCGCGCGGCCTGGTCCGGATGCGCTGTCGCTACGGCGACCGGGAAGGTCCCTGGTTCGACTGGCTCTTCGTCGCCCCGGACGACCTGCCGGAACTGACCCGCCGTACCGCGTGGCGGGTCGGCCCGATCCAGCAGTTTCCCGCCGGCGCCTACGCCGCCACGCTCGACAGGATGTGATCCGCCCGGTGGACACGGCACCCACGCCGGACGGACCACATCCCGGCACGGACAGCGACACTGACCGATTCATCACGTGGTACCTCGACGAACTCGGTCGCCGACTACGCGACGTGAACACGGTGCCGGTGCGGCGCTACGTGGACCTCCTCGCCGAGACGTGGCGCGCCGATCGGAGAGTCTGGATCATCGGCAACGGTGGCAGCGCCACGACCGCCGCCCATCACGCTGTCGACCTGGTCAAGACCGCCGCGGTGCCGGGACAGCGCCGCCTCGCGGCACAGGCGCCGGCCAACGAGATCGGGCTCGTCACCGCCGTCGCCAACGACATCGGATACGCCGAGGCGTTCGCCTTCGTGCTCCAGTCGTACGCGCGTCACGGCGACGTGCTGACCGCGCTGAGCTGCTCCGGTCGCAGCCCGAGCACGGTGCGGGCGTGCGAATGGGCGCGGGCACACGGCCTGACCACGGTCGCCCTGACCGGGTGTGGCGGCGGCACCGTGGCCGGCCTGGCCGACCTGCACATCGGCGTGGACAGTGACAACTACGGCATCATCGAGGACGTCCACCTGGCGATCTCGCACTCGGTGGCGCAGAGCCTGCGTAACCGGATCCGCCGACTGACCACGGTGGAAGTGGTGGAAGTGGTGGAAACGGTGGCCAGCGGATGAGCCGGTCGGCGGGCGCGGTCTTCCTCGACCGGGACGGCACCTTGATCGAGGAGGTGCACTACCTGGGCGATCCGCAACAGGTCCGGCTGCTGCCGGGCGCGGCGCAGTTGCTACGGGGGGTCCGGGATGCGGGATATCGCACTGTGCTGGTGACCAACCAGTCCGCGATCGGCCGCGGCCTGATCACACCGGCGCAGTACCACAGTGTCAACGCCCGGATGCGGCAACTGCTGGCGGCCGAGGGCGCCGCGCTCGACGCCGCCTACCACTGCCCGGTCGTACCGCGCAGCGCCGACCGGACCGTCGTCGACCACCCGGACCGCAAGCCGGGCGCCGGCATGCTCCTCAGGGCCGCCCACGATCTCGATCTCGATCTGGCCGCGAGCTGGATGGTGGGTGATCGGGTCAGCGACGTGCTCGCCGGCCTGCACGCCGGCTGCCGTGGCGTGGTCATGGTCGGTGAACGGCCCCTCGACCTGTGCGAACGGTCGGCCCGGGTGCATCGAGCGGCCGGGCCCGTCGAGGTGCTGGCCATCGTCGTCGGCGCTCATCCACACGTGCGAGGAGTTGGCCATGGTTGAACCAGCACCCACCCCGACCTCCGTACCGGCCACCGCGGCGGCACGGCCACGGCGGGAACCGATGGACGTCACCGACCGCTTCTCACCGTTCAAACTGCTGACTCATCCGGACGTGCTCGCCGCAGCACGTCGGCCGGAGCCGATGCGGCCGATCAATCTCGAGATCAACCCGGTGAACATCTGCAACCAGAGCTGCACCTGGTGCACCTACGGCTACCTCCACCAGCGGCGCGAGGTACTACCGCCGCAACGGATCGTCGAGTTGCTCGATGACGCCGCTCGGCTCGGGGTGCAGTCGGTCACCTGGACCGGTGGTGGTGAGCCGACGGTCTACCCCGATCTCGCCGATGTCGTCGAACACGCAGCCGAGCACGGGCTGCGCCAGGGCATGAACACCAACGGTGTCCGGCTCACCGAACGGCTGCGCGCCAGCATGGTGGCCGGTTTCTCGTACGTCCGGTTCAGCGTGGACGCGGGGTCACCCGACGTCTACGCCCGCACGCACCGGGTGAACGCCGCCCTGCACCAGGTCGTGCTAGACAACATCCGGCGACTGGCCGACGAGCGCGCCGCCAGCTCCGCCAGCCGGCTCGCCATCGGATTCTCCTTCCTGGTCGACACCAGCAACGTGTCCGACCTGGCTGAAGGAGCCCGCCGGGCCCGCGCGGCCGGCGTCGACTACTTCCAGGTGAAGCCGATCGTCCACTACGAGAGGTCGAACGGACAGTTCGGCGAGGGATCGACGGTCTGGACGGAGCTGGAACGCCAACTCGACGAGGTGTGGGCGCTTCATTCGGCCGACTTCGAGGTACGCGTACTCGACTACAAGTTCGGCGACATCACCCGGGCCGACCACGGGCGCACCTACGACGTCTGTCGCGGTAACGAGCTGCTCGCCACCGTGGGCGCGGACGGCTCGGTAGACCTGTGCTGCGCCTACAAGGGCGTCCCCGAATGGTCCTTCGGAAACATCAACGACGAGCGCTTCTTCGACATCTGGAACGGAGAGCGCAGGCGCAAGCTGCTGGCGCTGGTCGACGTCAAACGCTGCCCGCCACTGTGCAAGGCGCATGAGATGAACAAGCTGATCCACTACATCAACCACTTCGACGCCGACCGCGAGTTCCCGTAGGACGTCCGGTACGCGAGTTTCCGATGGACGTGGGGTGAAGGAAGGGACGGCGCGACCGTGGTGGCACCGAAGATCGGCATCGTCGGGGTGGGCGGAGTCGCCCGGTACGCGCATCTGCCCGCGTACCGCCGACTCGGCTTGGACGTTCACGCGCTGTTCGATGTCGACGAACCGGTCGCCCGTGAGGTGGCGCGGCAGTTCCAGGTCCCGGTGGTGGCCGGTTCGCTGGAGGAGCTGGCCGGTCGCGTCGACGTGGTCGACCTGGCGACTCCACCGGCGGGCCGCATCGAGCTGCTGCGTCGACTCGCGGCCCTGGGCACCCCGGTGCTGGTCCAGAAGCCGCTGTGCACCACCTGGGCAGAACTCGCCGAGGCGGCGGCGCTGCGGTCGACCGGCATGCGGCTTCGGCTCAACCTCACCGGTCGGCACGTCTCGGCGTGGCGGAAGGTGGCTGAGCTGCTGGTGGCGGGTGCGATCGGACGACCGCACCTGTGCACGATCGTCAACCGGGACTGGTGGGACCGCGCGCCGGGGCGGTGGGATCACTCGCTACCCGGCTACATCGTCTACGAGATGCTCATCCACCATCTTGATCTGTTACGGTTCTGGTTCGGTCCACCGCAGCGGATCGCTGCCCGCGGCGGGACCCATCCCGGGCAGCTACTTCGCCAGGCGAACTGGGTCAGCGCGTTGATCGAGTACGGGTCCGGCCCGCTCGCGCAGGTTCTCGAAGACTGGACCATGCCGGAGTACGGGTTCGCCCACGGGCACCCGTTCGAAGAGGTCCTGATCTCGGGCAGCGCCGGAGTGCTACGCGCCGGCAGTGAGCGGGTGGAGCTCTCGCCGGTGGGCGGCAATCAGGTTCGGGTCTGGCACCTGCCCCGGCCGGGACAGACCCTGCCCGGCGAGCAACTGGCGGTCAACTGGTTCCCGGACAGCTTCGGCGCAGCGATGAACGATTTCCTGGCAACCCGCGACGACCCGGTGGTCAGCGCGTCGGATTGGGCGCAGGCCCTGGCGCTGACCGCCGACACGATCGTGGCGGCCGAGTCGCTCGGAGCGAGCCGCTGGCTCGACTTCCCGCCGGAGGATCCGGTGGTGCCCGGGGTGCGGACCGGGCGAGCCACCGCGTTCGCCGACGGCGGCACGTCGATGGTGCGAGGGAGCAACCGATGACGGTCGCGATCATCGTCGGCTACGTGTTCTGCGGAGTCGTGCTCGGGTACTTCACGCTGACCTCGATACAGCTCGCCGTCCGCAGCAGCGCCACCACTCGACGGTTGACGACGATGGCGCCGGCGGGCGACAGGCCGTCGGACGCGGATGTCGACCACGACGACGAGCCGCGTTTCGTGGTGCTGTTGCCGATGCTCCGGGAGGACAGCGGCCTGGAGGAGGCGTGCCAACAGTTCCTCGACCAGCCGTTCCCGGTCGAGGTGATCGTCGCGGTGACCGCGCGGGAGGAACGCGAGCGCGACACGGCCCACGCGGCGTTGCGGGCGGCGGTGGGCAGCGGCGACTTCGACGACATCCGCGAGGCCGACCTGGTACGCGCGCTGCCGGCGGACGAACGCGGGCGGTTGCGTGCGCTCGCCGCCGCCCGCGACGCGACCGGCGCGCTGGACCTGCTCGACCGGCAGCGGCGGGCGACGACAGCGGAGCGGGCCAGGGAGCTGCTGCCCAAACTGACCGCGCTCGGTCCGGCCGTCTTCCGCCTGGTCGAGGCACCCGCGACGTCGGTCGGCAAGGTGGGTCAGATGAACGCCGGGCTCGCCGAGGTGGCCGCCGGCCGCGACGACCGGTGGACGTACGTGGCGGTCTATGACGCCGACTCCCGACCGGACCCGGGCGTGCTCGCGGTCGTCGCCGCCGAACTGCGTCGTCGGCGGGCCGGTGGGGTACCGCCGCCGGCCGTGTTCCAGCAGGTGTCCTGCTACTGCCGCAACGTCGGCGAGCTACGCGGCTGGCGGGGAGCGCTCAGCATCGCCGACGCGTTGGCGCAGACCCGGTGGGCGCTCGGCTTCGAGTACCCGCTCTACACCCGGTACTCACGGGCGGTCCGGCGCCGTCGCCGACGACCGCTGGTCTACTGCGTGGGCCACGGTTGCATCGTCTCCCTGGCCTGGCTGCGCGGCATCGGCGGATTCCCGACCGTCAGCCCCAACGACGATCTCGCCCTGGGTTACCTCGCGTCCACCGTCGGCGCCGAGATCGCCCCGGTTCCCGCGCTGGACTTCTGCGACGTCGCGCCCGACCCGCTGGTCTCGATCCGCCAGTCCCGCTTCTGGTACCTCGGGTCGGCCCGCTTCCACCGCGACCTGCGGGAGTTCCGCAAGCTACCGCACGCCACCCGGGATCCGCTACAGCGTGGGATGCTCGTACTCGGTGGACATGGCCGTAACCTCGCCTGGGGGTGGCGGGCGGCCGGATGGCTGGCCGCGCTCGGCACGGCCGTGGCGATCGGCTCGGCCCCGCTGGCGGTCGCGCTGCTGGCGGGCCACCTCGGCTACGTCCAGTTCGGCTTCGTCCAGACGGTACGACAGCTGCGCCGGATTCCGGCCGCGCGGTCGCGGACGGGTGTGGCCGCGTTGCCGAACCGGATGCTGCTCGCCGCGACGGCGCTCGCCTCGGTCGTGTTCGTGCTGCGCAGCGTCGGCCCGCTCACCGGCAGCCTGACGACGCTGGCCCGACGGGTCGGTCGGACCGAGTGGAAGGTAGAGCGGTGACGGGGCCGGTACTGGTTGCCGGCTACCCGCGCAGCGGCACCACGCTCCTGCATCGAATGCTCGCCGGCTGCCCCGAGTTCGGTGCCGGAGCGTTCGGCCCGGACAGCGACGACGTCGCGCACGAGACGGCGATAAGCGTCTACCTCAACCCCCTGCTGCCCTTCGGGAAGGTCTATCAGCAGGTCTGGCCGCACTGGCGGCGGGTGTACCCGGAGTCGACGATCACGGCGTTGGCGAGTGCGGCGGCCGCTGCCACCGGGCCCCGCCGGTACGTCGAGCGGCTGCTGACCCGGCTGGTGTTCCGGGACGCCGCGGTCGCCGACTCCACCCTCGACGTGAACAGCCTGGCGGTCCGCGGCTGGAGCGACCCGGCGACGCGGGTCCGGCTACGTCGCCTGGCGATGCGGATCAGCCGACGACGCCGGATCGCCGACACCTTCCTACGCGAACACGCGGCACGCCGGGCAGGCCACCGGGTGGTCGACAAGTATCCGTTCCACTACTACCGGATGCCGGAGTTGCACGCCGTCGCCCCCGAAGTGCGGTTCCTGTTCGTCTACCGCGATCCCGTGGACGTCTTCGCGTCGCTGGTCCGTCGCGCCAGGGTCGAGTTGGACGAGCGTGTCCCGATCGGCCGGGTCAGTTGGATGCTGCTGTCCGCCGAGGTCTTCGCGCTCGACTGGAACCGGGCGGCCGGCGCCGCGATGGCCTTCGCCGCCGTGGCGCCGACCGCCATTCTGGTGGTCAGCTACGCGCGACTGACCGAGGATCCGGCGACGCAGGCGCAGCGGATCGCCGACTTCGTCGGGGTCCGCCCGACCGCCCTGCTGCCACACGGTGCCGCGGCCACGCCCGACCCGACCCGACGGTTCCCGCTCTCGTCGGCTGTCCCGGTGGCCAACTCCGACAGATACCGCGACGGGATAGACCCGGCAGACGTGGCGGTGATCCGGCACCGCTGCGGACCGGCCGAACGCCGGCTCGAGGCGTTGGCATGACCGCCAGGGATGTCGTGGCACCCGCCGCGCACGACCACGAGGCGGCGGTCGCCTTCGCCGAACAGGCGGTCGATGCCTTCGCGACGGTCGGGTACCTCCCGGCGCACGGGTCGGCGGTGGCCGAGACCGATGGCAGCACCCTGTTCGTCTCCGGCGGCATCCAGGCCTGGCGGAGATGGATCGGCGAACCCGGCCCGGCCGCACGCGCCGGGCTGCAGTGGTGTGTCCGGATGAACCGGCTCGCCGACGCCGGCCGGTCCGGGTTCGTGACCTCGTTCTGCATGCTCACCGCGGCCCGCCGTGGCGCGGTACCCCGGCACGAGGTGCTCGCCGATCTGTTCACGGCGCTCGGTCTGATCGGTGTCGACGTCGCCCGGACCGCGTTCGTGATCCCCGCGCTCGACGACCGCTGTGGCG
Source organism: Solwaraspora sp. WMMB335 (assembly GCF_049179075.1). NCBI lineage: Bacteria > Bacillati > Actinomycetota > Actinomycetes > Micromonosporales > Micromonosporaceae > Solwaraspora > Solwaraspora sp. WMMB335. The sequence continues at coordinate 7,788,776 of NZ_JBMHMF010000001.1, read as the reverse complement.
ATCCCCTCGCCAGCGAGGCGCTGGCGAAACTCGGCGTCGATGCCGACCGCATCGGCTACGCACCGCGCCGCTGGGCGGCGCCGTTCGGAGCCGACGGCCCTTCCGGACCGAACCTGTTCGTCCTGCTCGACCGGACCGGACATGGTTGCGGGCCGGGCTGCGCACCCGGCTGCGGCTGCGGACGCTACCTGCACTTCTGGAACTGTGAGTTCCTCGACCACCGGGGCGGCACCGATGACGGCGCGGGGCGGATCGGCGCACCAGTGGTCGACTCGGCCGGCGGGCTGGAGCGGCTGTGGAGCGCGGTCACCGGCGAGGACATGTTCGCCGGCCCGTTGTTGCGCCCGGTACTGTCCGCATTGGCCGCGCATCTGCCCGGCGACCCGGATCGCGCGGGCGCCGTCGCCGACCACGCACGCAGTCTCGCGCTGCTACTCGCCGCCGGCATCGCCCCGGCCGCCCGGGGCCAGGGACACGTCGCCCGACGGCTCGCCCGCCGGGCCGGCTGGCTGCTCATCGAGGCGGGGTCGGACCCGGGCGCGCTGCGTCCCGCCGTCCTCGCCGCACAGGCCTGCAACCGGGCGGTGGCGGACTTCGGTGTCGCTTCCGCCACGGCGCTGGGCTGGCTGGATGCCGAGATCGGACACTGCCGCGAGGGTGCCGCCCACGGCGCGCTGTTGTTTCACCGGTGGACGCACGGCCGGTCCGCCGGCGCCGACATCACCCGGTTGGTGTTTCGACTACGGGCCGAACGTGGTGTCCCGTTGTCGCTACTGCGTCGCTGGGCGGCGCGGGACGGATTCACCCTTGACGAACAGACCCTCCAGGCCCTGCTGGACGCCGAGCGGGCCAGCTCGCGTAGTCCGGCGCTGACGGCGCAGGTCGCTGCCCGGTGGGCCGCCCGAACCAGCCAGTCGACCACACCCGCGAGGAGATAGCCGATGGCAGCAGAACGACCGTTGACGATGGGCAAGGGCGTGCTCGTCATGACCTATGCCTGCAACCTGAAATGCTCGTTCTGCTACGCGGGCGTCGAGGTCTTCCACCGGCCGAAGACCATGCCGTACGCGGAAGCCTGTCGGGGAGTCGACTTCCTCGCCTCGCTCGGGATCACCACGTACACGCTGCTCGGCGGAGAGCCGACGATCCACCGCGACCTGATCCGGATCGTCGAGTACTCCGCCGGCCGTGCGGTGGCTCCCTGGCTGGTCACCAACGGAGTCAAGGTCGCCGACCCGGCCTACGCGGGCGCGTTGGTCGCCGCCGGGCTCAAGGGCGGCTGTATCAGTCTGCACGGACTCGACGCGGACGCGCACGACGCGGCGACCGGGATCGCGGGCAGCCACGACGCCGCGCTGCGCGCGGTCCGGCTGGCCGCTGCCGAGGGCTGGCCGCTCTACCCGATGCTCACCGTGATGGCGGCCAATCTGGATTCGGTGCTGCCCACCATTCGCAGCCTCGTCGACCTGGGCTGCCGCACCATCTACATCAACTACGGCGTACCGAACGTGGTGCCCGGGCTGGACGTCGGCGCGGCGAGCGGGCCGCAGGAGCTGGCCCGACTCACCGAACGCCTGTTCCGCATGCAGCCGGAGCTGGGTGTGCGCTTCGTCTTCAACCGCGAGAAGAACAAGATCCCCCTGTGCCACTTCGACCACGACACGCTGCAGGACATGTTCACGGCCGAGGTGATCGGCACCGGCTGCGAGGCGGCCCAGGGCAACACGATCGTGATCGAGCCCGGTGGAAAGGTGCTCGGCTGCTCCCACTGGGTCGACCATCCGTTGACCAACATCTATCGGGACTACGCGGCCCTGGAGCTTGTCGATCCTGACGAGTTCTGGGCCGCCTGGACGACCGGCCGACCTGCCGAGTTCCGTCACGATCTGCGCTTCTATCCGTACGAGCAGTGTGGCGGGTGCGGTTGGCGGACCAGCGGACAGTGCTTCGGCGGTTGCAAGGTCTGGCAGTCCGCCGGGGTGCTGCCGAAGGCAGTGGCCTTCGACGGCGAGGCGGCCACCGGGCAGCAGGACTCCGCCGTCGTCCCACACCGCCCGGTGCGTTCCCTGCCGCTGCAGGTGCTGCGCGGTTGACTCGGGCCGGCCGGCTCATCCGGCCGGATGCCGGGCCAGGCCGGTGGCGGCGTGTCGGACCAGTTCGACGGCGTACCGGAGCCGGTCGGTCTCCGGCGCGGGAGCGGGCAGCACCTCGATGGACAGCGGGCCGGACCATCCATGGGTACGCAGCGCCGACAGGATCGGCCACAGCGCCTGCCCGCCGTCGAACGGCCTCGTCCGGGGCAGCTCCGCCGGGGCGGTCAGGCCCGCCGGCACCCCGCTGACGTGGACCCAGCGCACCGACCCCGGAGGGAGCGCCGCGATCCACTGTGGGCCGAGACCGGCCCGGAACATGTGGAAGGTGTCGACCAGCAGGCCGAGCGGCGCACGATCGGCCGTCTCAAGCAGTTGCGTGGCATCTCGCAGCACCGCGACGTCGTTCACCTCGACGCAGACCGCCAACCCGGCGTCGCCGGCGAGGTCGGCCAGCAGCGCACAGCGCTGCGCCAGCACCGGCACCGGCAGCTGGGCCATCCCCGGGCGGTCGCCCCGGAAGAAGGCCGAGACGAGCGACCCACCGGCCGCCCTGATCTGCTGAAACACCGCCGGCATCCGACGCACCCGTTCGCGCCACAGCTCATCGGGCACCGCGCCGTTGGGCGCTCCGTCCCACGGGCAGGAGAACGGTCCGGGCGCCAGTCCGTGGCGTGCCAGCAGGGCGCGTACGCGCTGCGGGCCGCCAGCCCGCAGCGCCCCCACCGGTACCTCCGCCCAGCCGCAGCCGGCCTGGGCGGAAATGCGCACGTACTCGGCGAACGGCAGGTCGAACCCGATCGTCCCCGGGTCCAGACACCAGCCCGCGAATCCCGACCCTCCGGTGGTGGGGGCACCGGTCACGTCGTCCTGGCGGGCGGTTGCCCCGGGTCGTCCGCTCACCGGACGTGCCTTTCCTGGTGCTCGGGCGTGACCCGTACCGCCGCGACGGCCCGGCGAATTCCGTCCGCGACCCGCTCGGCGTCACTCACGGTGATCCCTTCGTTCCAGTTGAGCGTCAGGGTGTGCGTGAGGAACCACTGCGCACCGGGGTGGTGGAGCGCGTCGTAGTCGTGATCGGCGGCCCCGGGCAGCGACCAGGGCAGTCGGGCACCGCCGGGCGTGCGCTTGCCCCGGATCGCCTCGACGCGGTAGATCGGGTCCGGGCCGATCCCGCCGAGAGCGAACGGCAGACCCTCGGCGTGCAGCGCCGACATCAACCGACGAGCGGTCGCGAGGTCGGGCAGCCAATCGCACTGGATCGCCAGACACCACCAACTGGCGTACTCGTCCGGGCGCTCGCCCAACACCCGTACGTCGGGGTCGTCACGCAGGCACCCGGCGACGACCGCGTAGCTCGCCCGGCGCCGCTGCAGGATGGTCTCCACCCGATGGAGCTGCGCCCGGGCGACGGCCGCGGCCAACTCGCCCATCCGGTAGTTCACGCCGAGCAGCGGATACGCCTGCGCGCCGGACTCACCGCGCAGCCAACCCTTGTTCTGGAAGATCCGGGCCTGCTCCGCCAGCTGCCGGTCGGCGGTGACGAGAACGCCTCCCTCGCCGCAGCTGACCACCTTCGACTGCTGGAGGCTGAAGCAGCCGAAGACGCCGGTGGTACCGGCCGCCACACCGGCCCGCCGGGCGAAGTGCGCCTGGGAGGCGTCCTCGACCAGAGCCAGACCATGACGGTCCGCGAGACGCGCCAACCCGGCGGCGTCGGCGCACCGGCCATGCAGATGCACCGGCAACACCGCCCGCGTGCGTGGCCCCAAACAGGCCGCGACGGTTTCCGGGGTGACCAGACCGGTGGCCGGGTCGACGTCGGCGAAGACCGGCACCAACCCGGCGCAGACGATGCCGATGACAGTCCCCATGTCGGTCACCGGGCTGGTGATCACCTCCGTACCCGGTGGAAGATCGAGGACGGCGAGCGCCACGTGCAGCGCCGCCGAACCGCTGGAGACCGCGACGGCGTACGGCACCCCGAGTCGGGCCGCCCACTCGCGTTCGAACGCGTCGGCCTTCTCGCCACCCCACCGGGTCAGTGCCCCTGCGGCGAGGACCTCGGCGAGCTCGGTCAGCTCCGCCTCGCCGAAGATCCGGCCGCTGCGGTCGTAGGCGACCGGGAGCCGCCAGCCGTCCGTGGGCTCGCCGCCGGCGCTCACCGCGGCGACACCGCGGACGCCGGCCCGGTCAGGTGCACGACCTGGCCCCGGTCGGCGGACTCGTACATCGCGTCCAGCACCCGCAACACCGCCACGTGCTGGCGGGCCTCGATCGTCGTCGGTCGCCGCTCGGCGAGCGCGCAGAGAAACTCGGCCGGTGGCCCGGCGAAGGCGTCCGGGAACCAGGAGGCCCGGGTACGCCAGTGCCGCCGTTCGGTCGGGGTGGTCAGTCGCAGCTCGGCCGGGGTCGCCAACAGGGTCCCGGCCGCGCCGGAGATGGTCAGCTCCTCACTGGTGGGGTGGAACCGGTGGGCCGCCTCGTCGCGGCAGGTCCAGTCCTCGATCACGGTGATCACACTTGGCCCGAACCCGAACGTGGCCGAGGCGAAGCTGTCACCCGCGGCGCCGAGTCCGGCCATCGGCCGCATGGCCGCGACGACCCAGGACGGTTGACCCATCGCCCAGACCAGCAGATCCACGTGGTGAACGGCCATCTCGTACCCGATCAGCCGTGGGATCCGGGCCCGCCAGCCCTGGTTTCGCTTGGGGTTCCAGCCCCGGTTGAGTAGCGTCCCGACCACCGCTGGCCCGAGCGCGCCGGATCGCAGCAGCTCCCGCGCGGCGCGGAAGGTCGGCACCCAGCGGCCGTTGAGGTGCACGGCGACCTGGACGCCGAGTTCGTCGGCGCGGGCGACGATCCGGGCGGCGGCCTCGCTCGTCGGCGCCAGCGGCTTCTGCACCAGCAGCGGAGGGCAGTCGGCACCGCAGGTGTCCAGGAGCAGCTGCAGAAAGTCGGCGTGGTTCGGCGACGGTACCGCGACGTCGAGCAGGTCGACGCCGAGCTCCGGCAGCCGTTCGGCGAATGCGACCGGATCACGGATCGTGACCGCCTCCGGCACGTCGCGCCCGACGCGGGCGAGTGCCTCGGCCGACGGATCGTGCAGGGCGACCACCCGCACGCCGAGCTGCCGGTACGCGGGCAGATGGGCGTAGTGCGCCACCCCGCCCACCCCGGCGATCGCGATCCGGGGCACGGTGCTCCACGACCGGGGCGCCAGCACCTGCAGCTCTTCCACCGGTGGTTCGGCTGTCATGGTCACGCCGACGACACCTTGCCTACGATGTCGCCGGCACCTCGGGTCACCCGGACCCGAAGAGCGAGCACCTTGCTGATCGACAGGTGCCGGTCGCGCACCAACGACGCGCGGTCCACGTCGATTTCGACAGCGCCGCTGGCGAGAACCTCGATGAGCTGGCCCGTGGCCCAGCGGGCCAGTGGCGCGCCGAGACAGTAGTGGGCACCCTGTCCGAAGGCGAGATGCGGTGGACCGGGCCGGTCGATCCGGCAGGCGAGCGGGTCGTCGTACCGGTGCGGGTCGAGATTGGCGGTAGCCAGGCCGAGGATCACGCGGTCACCTGGCCCGAGTCGGTTCCCGGCGATCTCGACCGGTCGGTTGACGTGCCTCGGGGCGAACCGGATCGGACAGCTCAACCGTAGGTCCTCCGCCACCGCACCGGCCGAAGTGCCCGGGTGCCCTGCTGGATGCCCGGCCGGGTCGGCAGGCCGCGCTCCGCCGGTCGGCGCGGTGGCCGGGAACAGCAGAAGTGTGTCGGTGAGCAGCGCCACCAGCGGATCGAGAGTGCCGGTGATGATCTGGGTGGTCACCGCGGTGGCGACCTGGTGCCCGAGTTCTCCGTCCGCCGCCAGCACCGCCAGTGCGCGGGCGAGCGCGGATCGCGGACTTTCCAGAATCTCGTCGCCGACCAGCGCGACCATGACAGCCAGTGCCTGCCGTACCTCGTGCGCCAACTCGTCGTCGTGCAGCGACAGTGGCTTCGAAAGATAGGTCATCACCCGGCTCGTCGGGCCCAGTAGCTCCCGCATCGTCGCTGGCGCGACCCCGAACAGCCGGCCCAACAAGGCGACCGCGTACGGATGGGCGAAGTCCGCGACCCAGTCGACACCGTTGCCCGCCGGTGTCGCGACAGCCAGTCCGACCAGCATGTCACGGCAGTCCGGACGCATCCCGGCGACCGCGGCGAGGGTGGCCTCCCGGTCCAGCACCGGCCGCAGCGCCGCGCGTACCCGTTGGTGGTAGGCGCCGTGTGAGAAGACCGGCCAGAGCCCGAAAAAGTGCTTGATCGGCTGATGGAGCCGATACTTCTCCGGCGCGAGCGCGTCGAGCAACGGATCGGCGAGTCGGGCGTTCTGCAGCGCGTCGCTGCCGAGCAGCTCCCGGACCAGATCGTACCGGTGCACGAAGAGCGCGTTCATCCCGGGCGCGTACGAGGTCTCGGTGTCGGTCATAGCGTGTAGCGCGATCCGCGCATCCGTTGTGGAGTAATCGTCAAAAATCGGGTGCATGGGGTGGCTCCAGGGGCGATCCGAAAGCCGTCCGTCCACCTGGACACGGACAGCGAACTGATCATTAACTCTAGTCCGGCCGTCGCGGATGGATCTATGATGCGTGCTGCGTGTCGGCAGCGGGCACGCGTCGTGTCGACGGAAGGATCGGCTGCCCGTGACGAACTCGACGAGTCCGACTCTCTCCCACCTGATCGGAGAGGCCCTGGCCGGTGCGCACCGCAGGTCCGGGCGGTGGCGGTACCTCGACACACTGCTCGCCGGCAATCTGCCGGTATCGGCCTTCAAGGAGTTCGTCACCCAACGCTACTTCATCTATCAGGCCTTCGAGGAGACCGCAGACCTGGTCCGCGCTGATCCGGTCGCGGCGCAGTTCCTCTTCCCTGAGCTCGAACGACTCGCGCCGGTACGCCGTGACCTGGCCTTCTACTACGGTCCGGAATGGATGGAGCAGGTCCGGCCGTACGACGTGACCGCAGAGCACTGCGGGTGGATCCGACGACTGGCGGGCGAGTGGCCGGCCGGGTACATCGCGCAGCATCACGTCCGGTACATCGGCGACCTCGCCGGCGGCCAGGTGTTCCGCAACAAGATGACCGAGCACCAGGGACTCGTCGGTCCCGGCATCGAATTCTACGACTTCGCGGACATCACCGACGTCAGTGGATTCCGCCGGCGGTACAACACGCTGTTGGACACCGCGCCCTGGGACGACGACGAGCGACACCGGATCGCCGCCGAGGCGGCCCGAGCCTTCGAACAGACCAACGCGCTGTTCACCGCCCTCGCCGAGCAGACCTTGGACCGGGTCTGACGGACCGGGTCTGACGCAGACCTGGACCGGGTCTTGACCGGCCGACCGGGTCTTGACCGGCGGGCGCGGGTTCACCGCGGGGCCGGTACCGCCGGACGGCCGTTGTCGTCCTGCATCCGGCAGAGCATGGCGTAGCGTCCGCCGGGGACCGACATCAACTCGTCGTGGCTGCCGCTCTCCTGGATCACACCACCCGACAGGACGAGAATCCGATCGGCGGTGCGGACGGTCCGCAGCCGGTGCGCCATCAAAAGCACCGCCGTGTCGGCGAAGATGTCGGCGAGCGCGGCGTTGAGTTGGTCCTCGGTCTGCGCGTCCAGCTGGGACGTCGGTTCGTCCAGTATGACCAGGTCCGCCCGCTTGAGTAGCGCACGTGCGATCGACAGGCGTTGACGCTCTCCGCCGGAGAAGCGGTAGCCCTTCTCCCCCACCAGGGTCTGGTAGCCATCGGGCAGCGACATGATCAGCTCGTGCAGCTGGGCCGCCCGGCAGGCGGCCACCAGGTCCTCATCGGTTGCACGCGGAGCCACATAGCGCAGATTCTCCGCGATCGTTTCGTGCCGTATGTAGGTTTCCTGGGTGATCAGCGCGACCGAGCGGGCGATCTCCGTGAGGCTCAACTCATCGACCGACCGCCCGTTGAGCCGGATCTCCCCCCGGGTCGGGGTGATCAGACCCGCGGCGAGCAGTGCGATCGTGCTCTTGCCCGCGCCGGATTCCCCGACGATGGCGATCGTCTCGCCCTGACACACCTCGAGGTCGAGGCCGTCGAGGATCCGACGGTGTCCCTCCGGCAGGTCATCCGGCGTTGTCGGCATCGCGTGTGGTATCGCGTTCATGCCGAACATCCCCGGACCGGTCACCGTCGTCTCGTGGGACAGGCCGGAAATCGACACCTCGGCGGCGGGAACATGATCGAAGCCGACGCCGCACATCTGCAGCACCGGCCGCCGGCCAGCGCCGACGCCGGCGGCACCGGCATCCGGTCCGCCCGACGAGGCCGCGCCCGACGAGGCCGCGCCCGACGCGCCGGCGTCACCCGCCGTCCCGGCCACCGCCGGTGGTGGCGGATCGGCGATCGGCCGCAGCGGCGAGTCGAGCACGTCGAAGACACGGGTGAACGCCGCCCCGGCCCGGAAAGCCGGGTAGCGCAGCCCGATCAGCGTGCTCACCGGGGCCTGGATCTGGCGCAGGTAGAGCAGGAAGAGGATCAGCGTGCCGAGGGTGATGTCCCCGCCGGTCACCAGCAGCGCTCCGCCGACCAACAGGGCGGTCGTGGCGACCGTGAACACGAGTTCGTAGCTGGAGCCGACAGCGGCCCGCCAGGAGGCGAGTCGCAGCGCGGTGTCGCGTACGTTCGCGGCCAACTCGCCGAACCGGCTCCGCTCCGCTTCGAGCGCACCGGACTGGCGGGCGAGCAGCACTCCGTCGCGGTTGAGCACGGCCTCGACATGGCTGGAGAGCTCGGCGTTGTGCCGGAAGGACCAGCGGATCACCGTGTTGATCTTTGACTCGGCGAGCCGGACCGGCCAGAGCACCAACGGGACGATGAGTAGAACCACCGCGAGTCGCGGGTCGATGACGATCAGCACGACTCCGGCGATGACGAGCGTCACCGAGCTACTCAACGCCGTCGCGATGACGCTGGTGAAGAGGGGTTCGACGGCGTACACGTCATTGGTCAGGCGGCTGACGAGGGTGCCCGGACGTACCGTGGTGTAAAAGGGCATCGGCATGCCGACCAGGTGGTCGAACAGTCTGCGCTGCAGGTCGCGCGTAACGCTGTGGCCGATCGCGTCGGCGACCCGGGAGGCGGCGAAGCCGGCGCCCACCCCGAACAGCCCGGTCACCCCGATCAGCACCAACGGCCAGAGCACGGCGCGGAAACCCGCACCGACGGTGAGTTCGTCGATCACCTCGCGCAGCAGCACCGGCTGGCTCAGCGGCAGCACCGTACCGAGCAGGACGAAGGCGAGCAGCACCACGATCCGACCCCGGTACGGGCGGGCCGATACCGCTATCCTGCGCAGCAAAGTGCGGTTACGCAGCAGCGACGGGCTGGACGAGCGTTGCGCGGGGTTACTCACGATGGCCCTCTCCCGTGGGTACGGTCGCCAGTAGACTGTAGGGCATCGGCGGGAGCGCGGACATCGGTCCAAGCGGCTTTTTGATCACCGCCGGACCCTCCGCCGCCACGATGGATCCGCTCCTCGACAACCATCGATGTTTAGGTTAGGCTCACCTAAGGTACCGCCCCATGCGGTCCGCGACATCGCGGAAGAGACCTTGACCGCGCCCGACGCCCGTTGGCGTCCACAGCCTAGTGCGGGGGGCGCGGGTCGACCCGGCTCGGCTGTCCGCCGCGTGCGCCAGCCCACCCGATGGGAAGTTCATGCCACCAGCAGTTGCGGGCACCCGACCACCGGTCCACGATCTCGTCGGCGTGGGGTTCGGACCCTCGAATCTCGCGCTCGCGATCGCCGTCGCCGAGCACAATGCCGCTGCTTCCCGGCCGCTCGATGCTCGCTTCCTGGAGCGGCAGCCCCGATTCGGCTGGCACCGGGGGATGCTGCTCGACGACGCCACGATGCAGGTGTCGTTCCTCAAGGACCTTGTCACCATGCGCAACCCGACGAGCATGTTCAGTTTCCTGGCGTATCTGCACTGTCGCGGCAGACTCGTCGACTTCATCAACCACAAGACGATGTTTCCACTGCGTGCCGAGTTCCACGACTATTTCGAATGGGCTGCCGAGCAGGTCGACGACCAGGTCAGCTACCGGCACCAGGTCACCTCGGTTCGGCCGGTAACCGACGGTACCGGCATCTCGTACCTCGATGTTCAGACCATGTGTAGCGACCAGCCTGCTTCAGCCGCCGAACCGTTCGCCACCTGCCGGACCCGCAATCTGGTGCTGGCACCCGGGCTCCGACCCTGGCTGCCCGACGGTGTGGTCGTCTCACCCCGCATCTGGCACACCGAGGATCTGCTGGACAACGTGCCGCGCCTCGGCGCCCACGGTGTCACCCGCCTGATCGTCGTCGGCGCGGGCCAGAGCGCCGCGGAAGCGACGGCCTATCTGCATGAACGCTTTCCCCGAGCCGAGATCTGCGGCGTCTTCGCCCGTTACGGTTACACGCCGGCGGACGACAGTCCGTTCGCCAACCGGATCTTCGATCCCGCAGCGATCGACGACTACTTCGTCTCGCCCGAGCCGCTCAAACAGCGGCTCATGGGATACCACCGGAACACCAACTACTCGGTCGTCGACCTCGATCTGATTCAGGAACTTTACCGGCGGGCCTACCAGGAGAAGGTACGGGGCACCGAACGCCTGCGCATGTTCAATCTGGCGCAGATCACCGAAACCGTTCCCTCATCGGAGGGAGTCCGAACAGTCATCGAATCACTGGCGACCGGGAACAAGACCGTGCTCGACGCGGACGCGGTGGTGTACGCCACCGGCTACCGCCCGGTGGATCCGGCGGAGGTGCTCGGTGAACTCGACCAGTACGTGGTCCGCGACTCCCGTGGCCGCCCGGTCGTCTCGCGGGACTACCGTCTCGTCACCGACCCGGCGGTGCGGTGCGGCATCTACCTGCAGGGCGGCACCGAACACAGCCACGGGCTGACCTCCTCGCTGTTGTCCGCGACCGCGGTGCGCGTCGGGGAGATCCTCCAGTCGGTGCTCCTCACCTCCGATGCGTCGATATCCAGCCAGGCCGCCCGGTACGACAGCGTCTAGTGCCGTATCAGGGAACGTTTGCCTCGTGACGCGCCGTGCGGGTGCTGGTCCGGGCGGTGGGGTGCCGCCAGGCTGTCCGGGTGGGAGAACGAGTACGCGTCCGTGAGATCGACGACGACGAGGGCCGGCGCCTGTTGCGGATCATCCGTAGAGGTACGGGCTCGGTGGTGACCTGGCGACGGGCTCAGATGGTGTTGCTGTCCGCGCAGGGCATGCCCGTGGGGAAGATCGCGGAGGTGACGTTCACCAGCGGAGACCGGGTCCGCGACGTGATCCACAACTTCAACGCTGACGGCTTCGACTCGCTCTACCCGAAGTACAAGGGTGGCCGGCCGAGGACGTTCACCCTGCCGGAACGGCGTGAGATCAAGAAGATCGCCAAGTCCACGCCGGCCGAGCACGGTCTGCCGTTCTCGACCTGGAGTCTGGCCAAGCTGGCCGACTTCCTGGTCGCTGAGGGGGTGGTCGACGACATCAGCCACGAGGGCCTACGGGTCCTGCTCCGCGAGGAGGGCGTCTCGTTTCAACGGGTGAAGACCTGGAAGACCTCCCGCGACCCCGACTACGCCGCCAAGAAGGCCCGCGTCGAGCACCTCTACGCGATCGCCGACGGCGAGGTCGTCCCCGAGGCCGGTGAGCCCGACGTCATCTTCTGCCTGGACGAGTTCGGCCCGTTGAATCTGCAGCCCCACCCCGGACGGCAGTGGGCCGAACGCGGTAGACGGCACAAGGACCCCGAGCGTGGGCCCAGGCCCCGCCGGCGGGCGACATACACCCGCCCCCACGGCGTCCGCCACCTGTTCGCCGCCTACGACCTGGGCGCGGACAAGCTCTACGGCCACATCAAGCCGACGAAGCACCGGACACGGTTCCTGGAGTTCTGCCGCTACCTGCGCGGCCTGCACCCACCCGGGACCCGCATCGCGATCGTCCTCGACAACTACTCCCCGCACCTGAGCACGAAGAAGGACACCCGCGTCGGCGACTGGGCCGCCGCGAACAACGTCGAGTTCGCCTACACGCCGACCAACAGTTCCTGGCTCAACCGCATCGAGGCCCAGTTCACCGCTCTGCGCTACTTCACCCTCGATGGCACCGACCACACCAGCCACGCCGAGCAGGGCAGCATGATCCGCCGCTACATCATCTGGCGGAACAAGCACGCCGCCGACGAACGCCTACGCGAGGTAGTCAACAGGGCCAACGTTGCCTGACGCGGCACTAGGAGCGGCGTCCGGCGTGACCTCGCCGGTCAACGCACCGGCGCGACGCGTACGTGCAGGGCGGCCCGCTTGTGGCCGAGATCGTGGACGCCGACCGGGCGGAACCCGGCGGCGCGAAACGCCCGACAGGCGACGTCGTGCCGCTCGTCAGGGTCGACGAACACCCGTCGGCACCTCGGATCCGCGGCGAACAGCCCGTCGGCGACCGCTCCCACCATTGTCCGCCCGAGGCCACGGCCGGTGTCCCGCACGTCACCGATCGCCAGGTGAATCCCGAGATCGTACGGATCCGTGGGATGGCACTGGCCGACCACGTCACGACTGACCCGGTACACCTCCAGGTAGGCGAACGGCCTGCCGTGCAAGGAGACCAGCAACGGTCGGGAGTACTCACCGGCGAGTTGGTCCGCGATCGTGTCGGCCCAGCGCTGCGGCGGCCACGCCTGACGCCAGAACAGGTCGACGTGCGACTCGTGCATCCAACGGCTGATCAGTTCGGCGTCGGACGACGGCGCTCCGGCCAGGCCAGGCCGCAACAACCGGCACGACCACGGGGCGGCGAGCGCGGGCAGCGCGGGCGCACCCGCCGCGCGCACGGACGCCGGCAGTCCGTCGGTAACCTCACGCGACAAGACCCCGCCTCCTCAGCTCATCGAGGTCCGCCGCCGACCGGCGGCCGGCCGGGAAGCGTCGCGACGAACAGCATCCGGGGGGTGTCGGCGAGCGTCGCAGGGGTGTCCCGCGCCTCCGCGATGATCACCTCGGCCCCCGCTCCGAGCTCCTGCTCCAACTGCTCGCGGTGGCGCAGAATGGACGCGTAGACGGATCGTTGGCGGTGCAGCCACCCAGCCGTCTCCTCACGTACGTCCACCACGAACCCCGCCCTGGTGAGGATTCGTGCGTGGTCGACGTAGCCCGGCTCCCAGGTCGTGAACGCGAATCGGCCTCCCGGTCGCAGCACCCGGGCGATCTCGGCGATCGCTGCCTGCTTGTTCCACACCATCCACAGGACGTCGACGCTCATCACCGCGTCGCAGCTGGCCGCGTCGAGCCCGGTGGTGGTGAAGCTGGCCCGCCGGAACTCGGCCCCGGCGAGGCCTAACCGCCTCGCCGCCGCCGCCGCGCCGGCGAGGGCTGAATCGACCACGTCCAAGCCGATCAACCGGGCCCCGGCGGCCTTCGCCACGGCGATGCCGGGGCCGCCCCGGCCACAACCGACGTCCACCAGCAGCTGTCCGGACCGCAGCGACAGCACCTCGGACAGCCGGGCCAGGTCGGTACGGGTCACAAAGCCGAACGGCTCCAGTTCGTCCGGGTAGTCGTCGCCGTACACCTGCTGGTAGATCCGACGCAGCGTCACGCTCGCCGCCTGATGGGGGTAGAAGTCCGCGTAGCGCTGCTCCGCGGTCTCAGCCTGACTCATCGTGTGTGCCCTTCCATCCGTCGGGACCGCCGCTCCACCCCTGCCAGAGCTGGCTGTACCGGCCACCGCTGGCGACCAACGTGGTGTGCGGCCCGGTCTCCACCACGTGACCGGCGTCGAGCACGACGATCCGGTCCGCACCGACGGCCTGGGACAGCCGGTGCGCCACGATCAGCGTGGTCCGTCCGCTGGTTGCCGCCAGCGCGGCGCGGTCGAGTACGTCCGCGCCGGCGCTGCCGGCCTCGGCGGTGGCTTCGTCGAGCACCGCCACCGGTGGGTCGGCGAGTACGAGTCGGGCGAGGGCGAGTTGCTGGGCCTGCGCTGCGGTGAGCCGCTCGCCGCCCTCGCCGACGTGACAGCGCAGACCGTCGGGGAGCGCCCGAGCCCAGTCGAGTGCCCCGACCCGGGCCAACGCGGCGACTATCTGCTCGTCGGTGGCATCCGGCCGGGCCAGCCGCAGGTCGTCGGCCAACGGCCCGGCGAACACGTGCACCTCCTGGCTGATCAGGCAGATCCGGCGACGGATCTGCTCCTCGCCGAGCCGCGACAGCGGCACGCCGCCGAGCCGCACCGTGCCCTCCGCCGGTTCGACGACCCCGGCGACGATGCCGGCGAGAGTGGTCTTGCCGGCTCCGCTGGCACCGACGAACGCCACCCGCTCCCCCGGCGCGATCCGCAACTCCACGTCGTGCAGCACCATCGGCCCGCTGTCGTAGCGGTGACTGATCCGATCGATGTCCACGGCGGCGTCGGACGGCGCGCCGTCCGACGCCGCCGGTCCGGGCGCGGGCAGTTCTGCCACCCCGACCAGCCGGGCCAGGGCAGCTCCCGCCTGCAGCGCCGAGTCCGATTCCATCAGCAGTGCGCCGAGCGGGTTGAACAACCGATGGAAGTACAAGGCGGCGGCGGTCGCCGCGCCGACCGTCGCCAGATCCGCGCGTACCAACACGAATCCCACGACGAGTACGGCGGCCAGGCCTACGAACTCCGCCCGGTTGATACGGGAGGCGAACCGGGTGTAGAGGCCGAACACCGACAGTGACAGGTCCCGAGCGGCCGCCGACCGATCGGCGATTCGCCCGACGTGCTGGTGTTCCAGCCGGAAGGCGCGGACGGTGGCGCTGCCGCCGAGCGCACCGACCATGGCCTGGGATCGTTGCCCGGTGGCCACCCGTTCCCTCGCGTAGTACGGAGTCGACCGTGGCAGGTACCAGCGCAGCGCCAGCACGTACATCGGGACGGCGAGCAGACCGGCCAGTCCGAAGCGCCAGTCCAGCACGAACAGGCCGGCACCGGTGAGGACCACCGCGATCGACGCGCCGGTCAGCTCCGGACCGGTGGTGGTGATCGCGTTGGCGACCACCGACACATCGTCGCTCGCCCGGGAGACCAGGTCGCCCGTGCCGGTACGGTCCAGCGTCGCCGCCGGCAGGTGCAACGCCCGGTGGATCACCCGTTCCCGCAGTCGAGCCAGCACCGTCTCGCCGAGACGGGCCAGCAACGCCCCCGCCAGCGCGGTCAACACGCCGGCGAGCAACGCGGCCACCGCGATGATCCCGGCCGCGCCGAGGACCTGTCGCCGGTCACCGCCGGCCAGGACCGCGTCGACCAGCCAACCGAGCACCCAGGGGGCGACCAGTGCGCAGGCGTTCGCGCTCACCAGCGCCACGGCCGCGGTGACGGTGAGGCCGGGCAGCCTACGGAACTCCGCCCACAGCGTCGACCAGGTACGGCGGGTGCTGGCGGTGGGCAGCAGCGGGGACTGGTCGTCGGTCATCGCAACACGGCCTCCCGGTAGCGGGGATCCGACCGCAACAGCTCGGTGTGCGTCCCCTCGACGGCGACCCGACCGGCGTCGAGCACCACCACCCGGGTGGTACGGGCGAGCAGGGCCGGGCTGGAGGTCACCAGGATGGTGCTGCGGCCGGCGCGGACCGCGCGAAGCCGGTCGGCGACGAGGTGCTCCGTCACCGGGTCGATCGAGGTGGTCGGATCGCGCAGCACCAGGATCGGCGGATCCGCGAGGATCGCCCGGGCGAGGCCGATCCGCTGCCGCTGACCGCCGGACAGACTCGTGCCACGATGCCCGACCGGGCGGTCCAAGCCGTCCGGGTGGGCGCTCAGCATGTCCTCGGCGGCGGCGGCCCGCACCGCGGTGACAAGGATGTCGTCCTCGGCCGCGACCGTCGTCACGACGGCGGCCAGGTTCGACCGGAGGCTGCCTTCGAACAACACCACGTCGTGCTGGTCGACCAGCATCGACCGTCGGCTGGCGTCGAGGTCGAGATGTTCCACCGGTACGCCGTCCACCACCAGTGCGCCGTGGTGGTCGGCCCGGGGCACGCGGCGGGCGAGCAGGTCCAGCAACGCGTCGGCGTCCTGCGGGTGGTAGGCGAGCACACCGAGCAGATCACCCGGGTCGACCCGCAGGCTGACCCGGTCGAGGCTGCGGTAGCTCACCTCGTCCAGCGACAGCCGTGACCCGGCCGCCGCCGGGGCCGGGGCCGGGGCACCACCGGGTGTGACCAGCGGCGCGGCGCCGAGTACCCGGGCCACCCGGCCGGCCGATGCCCGCGCCATCGCGTACAACTGCAGGCAGAAGCCGAGCGTCTGGACCGGCTCGGCGACGAACTGGGCCAGACCGACGACGGCGACGAGTTCACCGACCGTGAGCTGGCCACGCAGCGCCGACCACCCGGCGACGCCGGCGACCAGTGCCAGGAACACCCCGTTGACCGCGGTGGTGACTCCACGGTAGACGCCCTTGGTGTTGGCCGCCCGCAGGGTGGCGGACAGCGCCTGCCGGCTGGCGGCGGCGTACCGTTCGGCGGCGTTGTGCTGCGCGCCGATGCCACGCAGCACCCGGATTCCGCGTACCAGATCGGTGGCGAGGTCGGTGGTGCCCGCCATGGCCTCCTGCTGAGCCGCGCTGCGGCGGGTCAGCAACGGTGCCAGCCGGTGCAGCGCCGCGACGATGGCCGGCACCCCCAGCAGCACCAGCAGGCCGAGCGTCAGGTCGATGGTCAGCAGGGCCACGGCGGCGACGGCCAGCGCGGTCGACGCGGCGGCGGTGAGCCCGGCGGCACGCACCACCAGTGCCGCCAACTCGGTGTCCGAAGCGGTGACGGACAGCAGTTCACCGTCGCGCATTCCGCTGCGCTGCCCACGCGGGTCGAGGGCCTTGGCGGCGATCTCGACCCGCGTGGCGTGCGCTTCGCGTTCGACCGCGGCGTAGGCGAACTGCGCGCCGAACCGCCATGCGTAGGCGAGCACGGTGAACAGCACGGCCAACACGGTCAACGAGCCGACCAGGGCGACCGGGTCCGATTCGGTGACGGCCCGGTCGATGACCAGGCCGATGACCACCGGCACCAGTGCCTCCGCCGCCTGGTGCAGGCAGAGCAGCAGCACCCCGGCGGCGACCCGGCCGCGTTGGCGGTGCAACGCGCGCCGCATCACCCGTCCGGCGGTCACCGGCGGGTCCACGGGCTGCCTGCCGCGCACCATGACGGGCCTCAGGAAGCCGTCGCGAGTTCGGTCAACACGACGTCGATCCGCTCCACCAGCTCCAGCCCGGTGCCCAGCGACGCGGCGCCGGACAGGATCGGGTAGACCTGCCCGGCCTGGACCGCCGGCAACTGCTGCCACAACGCGGTGTCGGTGAGGGCCACGTTGTCCGGCGCCGGGGTCACCCCGTCGGGGCCGGACGGGACGAGCAGCACGCCGGTCGACTCCAGCACACCGATCTGTTCGAACGAATACTCCTGGGTCGGCTCGGGTTGGGAGGCGGCTGGTTCAGCCAGCCGCAGACCGCTGTCGACCAACACCGTCGTGTCGGTCCACTTCGGTCCCAGCGTCCAGAACGTGGTGTCCGAGGCGACCTGGACGAAGGTGAACGTGTACTCGTCGAGCACGGCCTGGTGCGTCTGTTGGATCTCGGCGGTGCGGTCGCGGTACCGGGTGAGCAACTCGTCGGCCTGCGGGACGCGGCCGAGCACGTCGCCGATCCGACTGGTCACCTCCAGCAGGCTCAGCTGCTGGAAGGAGATCACCACGGTCGGGGCGATCCTACTGAGCTGCTCGTACAGTTCGTCCGGGGTGTCGATGGTGCGCAGGATGAGGTCCGGTTCGGCGCCGGAGATCTTCTCCACGTCCGGCTCGGTCCAGTCGCCGACGATCGGTACGTCGGCGAGTTTCGGGGCGTACGTCTGCCCGGTGGTGTCGTACCCGCCGCCGCTGACCCCGACCGGCACCAGTCCCAGATCGACCACGGCGAAGGCACCGAAATAGTCGGCACAGACCACCCGGGACGGCTCGGCCGGCACGGTGACCTCGCCCTTGTCGGTCTGTACGGTCCGCTCGCCAGGCTCCTGTGCGGCGGCGTCAGGGGTGGTCTCGCCGTCGCCGCAGGCGCCGAGCAGCAGCGCGCCCGCGACGCCGAGACCGCCGGTGAGCAGGCCGCGCCGACGAAGCCCGCGCAGGTCCGGCGACGCCGCAATCAGCGACAGGTCCGGGATACCGGGCATGCCGAGCAAGGCGGGTGGGGCGACAGGTAGCGGTCTGGTGCCCGTGGCGGGCCGCTCCAGCAGCAGGGTCATGGGGTCAACCTTTCTCCACGCCAGCCGACGTGGTGAACGATGCGATCATCGGGTCGGGCACGGCGGCGGCCTCGTTGCCGCGATGGTGCCGGCCGATCGGCACGACCATCGGCGTGCCGGAGACCGGGTCATCGACGACCCGGTTGTCCAGTCCGAACACGTCGGACACGAGTGCCGACGTGATCACCTGCGCCGGCGGTCCCTCGGCCACCAACTCGCCCTCCTTGACGACGATGAGGTGGTCGGCGTACCGGCAGGAGAGGTTGAGGTCGTGCAGGACCAGCAGGATGGTGACCTGTCGCTGCCGGTTGAGGTCGGTCAGCAGATCGAGGACCTCGACCTGGTGGGTCACGTCCAGATAGGTGGTCGGCTCGTCGAGCAGCAGGATGCGGGTGCGCTGCGCCAGTGCCATGGCGATCCAGACCCGCTGCCGTTGTCCGCCGGAGAGTTCGTCGACCGGCCGGCGGGCCAACTCAAGGGTGCCGGTGACCTGCAGGGCCGCCGCCACCGCTTCGTCGTCCGCCGCGGTCCACCGGCGCAACCAGCCCTGATGCGGGTAACGGCCGCGGCCCACCAGGTCGGCCACGGTTATCCCTTCGGGCGCGACCGGATGCTGCGGCAGGATGCCGAGTTTCGTCGCCACCTGCCGGGTCGGCAGGTGGCGCAGGTCCCGGCCGTCGAGATGGACGACGCCGCCGGTCGGGGCCAGCAGGCGGGCGAGCCCACGCAGCAGGGTCGACTTGCCGCAGGCGTTGGGTCCCACGATGACGGTGATCCGCTCGGCCGGAACGTCGACGGTCAGCCGTCGGATCACCTCGCGATCGCCGTACCCGAGAGTCACTTCCCGGGCGCCGAGACCGGCCGGCCCGTCGCCGGCGGGCCGGGTGCCGGTCATCCGCCCCGTCCTTCCCGGTTGGCGGTGGCCAGCAGCCACAGCAGGTACGGCGCGCCGACGATGCCGGTGACCACTCCGACCGGAAACTGGACGGCACCGATCAGGTGCTGCGCGCTCAGGTCGGCGACCACCATGACGACCGCACCGGTGAGCGCCGCCGGCAGCAGCGCCGGCCCACGGTCGCGGACCAGCCGTCGCGCGATCGGCGCGGCGACGAACGCCACGAACGGCACCGGGCCGGCGGCGGCGGTCGCCGCGGCCGCGAGTCCCACCCCGGTCAGCAGGATGGCCAGGCGCAGCCGCTCGACCCGGGCGCCCAGCCCGGCCGCGGTCGCGTCGCCGAGACGCAGCAGGTCGAGCCCGCGCGACAGGATGAACGCCAGCGGCGCCAGGACCGCCATGGCCAACGCGACAGGCCGGACGTGCGCCCAGGACCGGGCGTTGAGGCTGCCGGTCAACCAGACGAGCGCCTGCTGGGCGCTGGTGATCTCGGCCCGTGACATCAGGTACGACACGACACTGGCGAGCACCGCCGCGACGCCGATGCCGACCAGCACCAACCGGTACCCGGACACCCCGTCGCGCCAGGCCAGCAGGTAGATCAACGCGGCGGTGCCGAGCGCACCGGCGAACGCGCTGACCGACACGACGACGCCGACCACGCCGACCACGACGATGCAGACGACGGCGGCGGCACTCGCGCCCATGGTGATACCGATGATGTCGGGGCTGGCGAGCGGATTGCGGACCAGTGTCTGGAAGATCGCGCCGGAGATGCCGAAGGCGGCACCGGCGAGCAGCCCGGTGAGGACCCGTGGCAATCGCACCTCGGTGACGATGAACTCGTTGCGCCGGCTGCTGTCGCCGAACAGCGCGTCGACGACGTCGGTCGGCGGGATGGCCACCGCGCCGACCGCGAGCGCGGTACCGAACAGCACGACAACGCCCACGGCCAGCGTCGCGGTGACGACGGTGAACCGGCGCCGGCCCCGGTGGCGGGCGTCGCGGACGAGCTGGGCGGGTGTCGGCCCGGCGGTGCCGGTACGGGTCCGCGGCCCGAGGGGCGCGGGCCTCACAACTCGGCCAACGCGCGGCGACGGACCAGGGCGATGAACACCGGAGCGCCGATCACCGCGGTCACCACGCCGACCTGCACCTCGGCCGGCCGGGCCACCACCCGGCCGACGACGTCGGCGGCCAGCAGCAGGATCGGCGCCAGGACCATGGCGTACGGCAGGATCCACCGGTAGTCCGGGCCGGTGATCATCCGGGCCACGTGCGGCACCGCGAGGCCGACGAAGGCGACCGGCCCGGCGAGCGCGGTGGCGGTGCCGCAGAGCACGACGACGCTGGCCGCGCCGAGCGCCCGGGTGAGCACAAGATCCTGGCCGAGTCCGCGGGCCAGGTCGTCGCCGAGCGACAGCGTGTTCAGCAGCCGGCCACACGGTGCCGCCAGGACGAGCCCGACAAGCATGAACGGCACCGCCTGGCCGGCGAGGTCGCCGCCCCGCCCGGCGAGGGAGCCGACCTGCCAGAGCCGGAAATGATCGAAGGCATCCGTGTCGGTGAGCAGCAACGCGGTGGTCACCGAGGCGAGCGCGGCGCTGACCGCGGCACCGGCCAGTGCGAGTTTCACCGGCGTGGCGCCCTCCCGGCCGAACGCGGCGATACCGTACACCACGACCGCGGTCACCGCCGCCCCGGCGAACGCGAACCACACGTAGCCGGTCAGGGTGACCACGCCGAACAGGCTGATGCCGATCACCACGAACAGCGCGGCGCCGGCGTTCACCCCGAGCAGCCCTGGATCGGCGAGCGGGTTACGGGTCAGGCCCTGCATGATCGCCCCGGCCAGGCCGAGTGCCATGCCGGCGACCAGCCCGACGACGGTGCGCGGGACCCGCAGCGTGCGCACCACGAGATGATCGCCGTCGGCCGGATCGAACGCGAACAGCGCGCCCAGCACGTCGCCGGCGCCGATCGGCTTGGCCCCGACCGAGACGCTGGCCATCGCGGCGAACGCGAGCACGACCACCGCGACGACCAGCCCGGTCAGCAGTGCGGGTGGGCGACCGGCAGCTGGCTGCGGGTGGGTCCGGTGACGGACCTGCGCAGCCCGAGCGTCGCCGTCCACCACTGGCACAGAAATCTCCCGGGGCAAACCCATCAAGGCGGAATTCAGCATAGGCTAACCTAAGTATCCGCCAAGGAGAAGGATCCGACGCTGATGACGATCGACATCGCCCCGTCCCCGGCCCCCGTGCGGCACCCCATGCTGGCACAGGTCGTCGCCACCCGGAAACTGACACCACGGCTGATCCGGGTCACCCTCACCGGATCCGCGTTGGACACTTTCGGCTACGATGGACCCGACCATCTGGCCCGAGTGTTCCTCGCCCCACGCGCGGACGTCGAGTTGTGCCTGCCGGCCAGCGCCGAGCGGTGGTGGCCCGCCGTGCAGGCGATGCCGGACGAGGTCCGCCCGATCGTCCGCAACTACACGGTCCGCCGACTGGACGGCGGACGCCGGGAGATGGACATCGACTTCGTCCTGCATGCCGAGGCCGGACCCGGCTCGTCGTGGGCGGCGACTGCCGCCGTCGGCGACCAGATCGGAGTCCTCAGCGACGGCGCCGAGTACGCACCACCGGCCGACACCGACTGGCAGCTGCTGATCGGAGACGAGACCGCGCTGCCGGCGATCGCCGCGATCGTCGAGTCCCTGCCGGCGGACGGCCACGCGCTCGTGCTGCTGGAAGTCGGTGACGCCACCGACGAACTCGACCTCGCCGCCCCGTCCGGTGCCCGGATCACCTGGCTGCACCGCGGCGCGACGCGGGCCGGCCACAGTGACATCGTGCTGCGCACCCTGCGTGAAACGGTGTTTCCCGTCGGTGCCGCGTACGCCTTCGTCGCCGGCGAGTCGGCCATGGTCACCTCGGTACGGCGGCATCTGGTGGGCGAGCGCGGCGTAGCCAAGCAACGCGTCTACTTCTGCGGGTACTGGCGCGCCGCCGCGCGGTGAGACCACTGGGGTAGGGCGCACGTCGCCGCCGCCCGGCGCCCTACCCACGGGTTCAGTGACCGCCATGGGCGGCCCCGCCACCCATCGGGTGCCCACCCTGGTGTTCGATCTTCATCACCTCGGCCGGCATCACGACGAACGGTCGCATCATGCCCATGTCCTCGTGGTCGCGCATGTGGCAGTGGTGCAGGAACCGGCCGCTGTGCGCGAAGTGGGCCGCCACCGACACCGCTTCGCCGTTGTTGACGTGCACCACGTCCTTCCATCCGCTGTCCATCGGGGATATCTCCCGCGCCTCGACGTACTCGATCGGCACGACCGTGCCTCCGCCGACCGTGCGGCCCTGCTCGTCGAAGAAGAACTCGAACTTGTCGGCGACGTCGTAGAAGTGCCGATGCAGGACCCGGAAGTGTGTGCTGTGCACGTGCTGCGGGTGCGGCCAACCGCCGACATCCAGATTGATCCAGGTCCACCGTTCCCAGTCGCCGGTGTTGACCATGAACCGGACCGGGTCGTTGAAGTGCCGCGCCACCCGCCGGTAGGTTCGTACCGTCTGATCGGCGCCCTTGACCTGGACGACACCGTCGATCGGCAGCGGCTCGGTCGGCGCGGGGATCTGCTCCATCTCCCACTGCTCGATCTGCCCGGTGCCCAGCGGCGGGAACATGACCATCCGTTCCGGCGCGTCGGCCATCGCGTCGTCGTCGACCGGCGGGAATTCGCGGTCCAGCACGGCCGGCGGGTGGAACCGGTCGCCACCGTGCCGGCCCACCCGGAACTGCATCACCTGTGGCCACGGCCCCGGGTCGTAGTCGACGTTGACCATGTTCAGCGTCCGGCCCCGGAACGGCGCGAAGTTCACCAGCACGTCGGCGCGCTCCGCGGCGACCACGCTCAGCACGCCGTCCACCGACACCGGCGCCGGCAGCAGCCCGCCGTCCCCGCCGATCAGCTGGATCGCGTCCGCCGGTACCGGGCTGCCGTCCTCGAAGGTCAACTGCAGGTGGTACGGGCGCACGTTCGACAGGTTCAGCACCCGGAACCGGTACCACCGTGGCTCCACCGCCAGGTACGGCCAGATGATCCCGTTGACCGTGGTGAACGGGCCGGAGAAGGATGTCGCCTGCAGTTCCGGTTCGGTGGCGTACAGCACGGTCTTGTACAGCTGGACACCGGTGAGCCGGCCGGCCTCGTCGAGGTCGAAGTTGCGGTCGCACAGGAGCAACGGGACCTCGTGGCGACCGGCCGGCAGCCCGAGACCGGCTTCGGTGTCGTCGCGGATCAGGTAGGCACCGCTGAGCCCGGCGATGGTGTTCCACCTCGACACCGGCATGGCGTGGTCGTGATACCACAGGGCGGTGGCCCGCTGCGCGTTGGCGTACTCGGCGACCTGCACCGCGCCGGGGGCGATGCCGGCCTCCGGCCAGCCGTCGTTGTCCATCCCGGTTTCCGCCCCGTGCAGGTGGATCACCGTCCAGGGCGGCAGGTTCGACACGTCGGTCAGCACCGGTGCGCCGTCGCGGCCAGGCCGGTCCCACAGCGGCGGATCCGCCCACTCGATCAGCGGCGCCACCGCGACCAGCGGCATCTTTCCGGAGAGCTGATTGACCCAGCGCACCGACAGCGGCCGGTCGCGGCGTACCTCGATCGTCGGCCCCGGCAGGGTGCCGTCGAAGCCCCAGATCGTCGTCGTCGGCAACTGCGAGTGCATCCGTACCCGGGCCACCGTCATCCGTACGGTCAACTCGTCCGGCTCGCCCCGTCGGGGCCGCAGCACCCGGGGGATCGGCAGCGGGTCGCGGTAGGGCTGCAGTGGCGTCGGATGCCCGGCGGCGTCCACGGCCGCGCGGCCGGCACCCGCCGTGCCGGCGCTACCGGCACCGGCCGACGGCACGTTGCGGCCCGGTAGCCGGGTGTTGTTCGCCACCGCCACGGTCCGCGGTCCGACTGCCCCCCGGCCCGCCCCGGCCTGTCGGGCCACCCAGTCGCGCACCCCGTCGTTGGCCGACAGCGCCGACGCGGTGAACCCGGCGGCGATGGCGCCGGCGAGCAACCGTCTGCGGTTGGCCGTCACGGCACCGGGATCGGTCTGCCGCGGCGCGTGCGCGACCGGCTGCCGCGCCGGCTCGCGGCCGGTGTGGTCGTCCTGTTCCTGCCTACTACTCATTGTTCTCCTCGATCAGATCTACCGACGGGTGACGGGTCCGACGCCCGGTCCCCGATGCTCGTGGCGTCGGCCGTCGCCGGCGCTCGCCGCACGGCCGCCAGCGCACCGACGGTGCGGTGGGTGAAGATCTCCCGCGAGGACAGCCGCACACCGGCGGCGTCGGCCAGCGCGACCAACCGCAGGCAGGCGAGGCTGTCGCCGCCGAGCAGGAAGAAGTCGTCGTCCAGACCGACCTGCGGCACGCCGAGCGCGGCGGCCACGGCGTCGCACAACGCCCGCTCCCACGGGGTGCCGGGTGCCCGGTAGGCGACCCGCGAGGCCAGGTCCGGACGGGGCAACCGGGTCCGGTCCACCTTGCCGTTGCCGGTCAGCGGCAACTCGTCGAGCAGCACACAGGCGGTCGGTACCATGAAGTCCGGCAGCCGGGCGGCCAGCCAGCGACGCAGGGCCGTCGGGTCCGGTCGCCGGCCCGGCCGGGCCACCGCGTACCCGACGAGGATCCGACGCTCCCCGGCCGCGACCGCCGATACGGCCGCGTCCAGCAGGTCGGGATGCGCCGCCAGCGCGGCCCGCACCTCAGCCAGCTCGACCCGGTAGCCACGGATCTTCACCTGGTCGTCAACCCGACCCAGGTAGTCCAGCGCGCCGGAGTCGGTCCACCGGACCAGGTCGCCGGTGCGGTAGAGGCGACCGCCCGCGGTGAACGGATCCGCGACGAACCGGGCCGCGGTCGTCCCCGGCGCGTCCAGATAGCCGCGGGCAAGTCCCGCACCGGCCAGGTACAGCTCGCCCGGCACCCCGGGCGGCAGCACCGCGAGGTTGCGGTCGAGCACGTACGCCCGGGCGTTGTCCACCGGGCGCCCGACGAGCGGCCGGTCGCTGTCGGCGACGAACGCCGCCAGCGAGTCCACGGTGCACTCCGTCGGCCCGTACAGGTTGACCCCGGCCAGGCCGGGCGCCTCGGCGAGTTGGTGCCACTGGGCCGCGCCGACCGCGTCCCCGCCGAAGCCGACCAGCGACAGCGGGCACCCGCCGGCGGCGAACGTGTCCAGGTCCGCGAGCGCGGCCAGCATCGCCGGTGACACCTCGACGAAGTCGATCTCGGCCGAGTCGAGCAGGTCCGCCAGCGCCCGCGGGTCGGTACGCTGCTCGTCGGTGGCGATGTGCACGGCATGCCCGTCGAACAGCCACAGCTGCGGCTGCCAGGCCGCGTCGAAGGCGAACGGCCAGGCGTGCGCCACCCGCAGCCGGTCCCGCCCGGTACGCCGCCTGACCGGTTCGTACAGCGCCCGCCGATGGCTGTGGAACAGGTTGGCGATCGCGGCGTGCGTGACCACGACGCCCTTGGGCGTGCCGGTCGATCCGGAAGTGAACACGACGTACGCCGGGTGCGCCGGGCGCAGCCGCGCTCGCCGCTCCCCCGGGTCGATCGGTCCGGTGGCGAGCCCGGCGACCGCCGCGGCGTCCGGCGCCAGCACCACACCGGGGTACGCAGGTTCCAGCACATCGGTCAGCTCCGGCTCGACGATGACGGCCGTGGGTCGGGCGGCGGCGAGCAGGCCACGAACGCGGGCGGCCGGGTGCGCTGTGTCGACCGGCAGGTACGCCGCGCCGGCGGTCAGCACCGCGAGCATGCCGACCATGGCGGCGACACCACGCCCGGCGATCACCGCCACCCGGTCCTCCGGCTCGACGCCGGCGGCCAGCAGCGCCCGGGCGAGCTGGTTGACCCGAGCCGCGCAGTCGGCGAAGGTCAGGCGCTCGGCCCCGCACACCAGCGCCGGTGCGTCCGGGTGCGCGGCGGCGCGCGCGGCGAACAGCTCCGGCAACAGCAGCGGCGGGTGCTCGTGCCGGGTCGCGTTCCAGTGCCCGAGCACCGTGGCGCGTTCATCGGCCGCCGCCGCCGGCAACGCCGCCACCGGGGAGTCGGCGCCGGTGACGACAGCGTTCAGCGTCGCGCCCAGCCGCGCGGCGATCCGACGGGCGTCGCGCTCGGTGAACAGCTCCGGCTGGTATTCCAGGACCAGGTCCAGTCCGTCGCCGGGCAGCACGGTCAGGGTCAGCGGATAGTGGGTGACCGACTCGCCGGCCAGGACGTCGACGGTAAGGCCGCCGGCCCGTTCGACCGTCCGCAGTGCTTCCTCGTCGACGGGAAAACTCTCGAACACCAGCAGGGTGTCGAACAGTTCCCGCTGGCCGGACCAGCCCAGGATGTCGGCCAGGCCGACGTGGTGGTGGTCCAGGAGCGCGGCCTGCTCGCGCTGCAGCCGGACCAGCGCGGCCCGTACCGTCTCGGTACGCCGCAGCCGTACCCGGACCGGGATCGTGTTGACCAGCAGGCCCAGCACCGCTTCGGCCTGTCGGACGCCGGCGTCGCGACCGGACACCGTCTGTCCGAACACGACGTCGTCGCGCCCGGTGGCCCGGCTGAGCACCGTGGCCCAGGCGAGCTGCAGCACCGTGTTGAGCGTGACGCCGCTGCGGCGGGCCAACGCGCGCAGCCCGGCCACCAGCGCGACGGGCAGCGGCAGCGGCAGCAGCCTGGCGCCGGTGCCCGGCCGGCTGGCCGGCGTCGCCAGCAGCGTCGGTTCGACCACGCCGTCGAGCGCGCCGCGCCAGGCCCGCTCCGCCGCCGTCCGGTCCCGGCCGGCCAGCCAGCGTAGATGGTCGCGGTGCCCGTCGGCCGGTGCCCCGGCGTCGGGCAGGCCCGCGTACGCGGCGAACAGCTCCCGGGCGAGCAACGGTACCGACCAGCCGTCCAGGATCAGGTGATGGTTGGTGAACACCAGCTGGGCCTGGTCCGCCGTCAGCCGGACCAGGTCCAGCCGCAGCAGCGGTGGTGCGTCGAGCTGGAATCGGGTGCCGCGCCGACGGGCGCGGAGTCGCTCGACGGCGTCGTCGCGCTCGTCGGCGGCCAGCGCGGTCAGGTCGGTGACGGTCCAGTCGACGGTCACCTCGGTCCGGATCACCTGCACCGGGCCGGACGGGGTGATGACGAACCCCGCCCGCAGTACGGGATGCCGGTCCAGCACGCGCTGAGCGGCCACGCGCATCCGATCGGCGTCGACGCTCGCGCGCACCCGCAGCGTGAGCTGCATGGTGTAGACGTCCGGCCCGGCGGTGTCGTAGCCGGCCAGGAAGAGCATGCCGGCCTGCAGCGGTGTCACCGGCAGCACGTCCGCGACGGCCGGGTCGGCCAGCAGCGACGCGTGGGTGTCCCGGACCTGCCGCAGCACCGCCGAGCCGGCGTCGTCCGCGCCGCAATCCGCCGCCGTCGCGCTGTCGCGACGGCGGCGTGCGGTCACGGCCAGCGCGGCGACGGTCTGCTGTTCGAACACGTCGCGGGTGCGCAGCGGCAGGCCGGCCGCGCGGGCCCGGCCGACCAGCCGGATCGAGACGATGCTGTCCCCGCCGAGCTCGGTGAAGGCGTCGTGGATACCGACCCGCGGCAGCCCGAGCAGCTCGCCGACGAACTGGGCGAGCAGACGCTCGTCGCCGGTGCGGGGCTGGTCCCCACCGGCCAGCGTGGACAGGTCCGGCGGCGGCAGTTCCCGGCGGGCGATCTTGCCACTGGACGTGGTCGGCAGCCGGTCCAGCCAGGTCAGCACCGACGGCAGCTGGTGGGCGGCCAGTCGGGCGCCCGTGTGGGCCCGTACCTCGGCCAGGTCCGGACGCCGTTGCGCGGCCGGCACCAGATACCCGACGATGCGCGCGAGGCCGCCGGCCCCGGTGTGCACCGCCACCGCCGCCTCGGCGACGCCGGGCGCGGTGCTGAGCGCCGACTCGATCTCGGCCGGTTCGATCCGGAAGCCACGGACCTTCACCTGCCCGTCGGCACGGCCGAGAAAGTCCAGCCGGCCGTCCGCACGCAACCGGACCAGGTCGCCGGTGCGGTACAGCCGGGCACCGGCCGGCGCGACCGGGTCCGCCGGACCGATCGGATCCGCCGGACCGAACGGATCCGCGACGAACCGCGCCGCGGTCAGGCTTGCGGCACCGAGATAACCACGGGCCAGCCCGGCGCCGGCCAGGTAGAGTTCGCCGACGCCGTCCGGTGGCACCGGTCGCAGCCAGCGATCGAGCACCCGCACCGTGGTGTTGGCCACCGGCACACCCAGATGCGGGACGGGGTGCGAATCAGCGCAGTAGAGGCTGTCCCCGCTCGCCTCCGAGCAACCGTACAAATTCACCACCCGTGCGTCGGTGGCGGCGGACAGCGGAATCGTGTACGCCGAAGTCAGCACTTCCCCGCTGCAGACCCAGATCCGTACCGTGCCCAACCGGCCGGCACCGTGCTCGGCCATCGCGCGCAGCAGGCTCGGCACACCGGTGATCCGGGTGATCCGGTGCGTCGCGACGAGATCGACCAGAGCGAGCGCGTCGCGGCGCTGATCGGCTGCGGCGAACACCACCGGTATTCCGGCGGCGAGCGCGGCCAGGGTCTCGGTGATCCCGTCGATGAACCCGATCGGGCTCTTCGCCAGCACCGCCTCGTCGGCTCCGGCCGGCTCGGCGGCGAGGATCCAGCGCAGCCTGTTGACCAGCCCGACTCTGGTGCCGATGACGCCCTTCGGGGTTCCGGTGGAACCTGAGGTGTACAGCACGTAGGCCGGATGCTCACCCCGGATCGGCCGGCCGATCTCGGCCGGCGTGAGCCTGTCCGGCCGGTGGCCGGCGAGTTCGGCACGGACCGTCACATCGGTGAGCCGAAGCTGCGGCGTACCGGCGGTCACGGTGTCGGTGAGCGCACGTTCGGCGGTGAGCACCAGCAGCGGCCGGGCGTCGTCGATCATGTGTCGCAGCCGCCGGTCCGGCAACTCCAGGTCCATCGGCAGGTACGCCGCCCCGGTCTTGAGCACGGCCAGCATCGCCACCACGAGGTCGGCCCGGTAGCCGGTGGCGATCCCGACGACGGACTCGGGTCCGACGCCCCGCGCGAGCAGCGCGCGGGCCAGCCGGTTGGCCCGTTCGTCGAGTTCGCCGGCGGTGTACGACGTCCCGTCGGCCAGCAGCGCGGGCAGGTGCGGTGTCACGGCGGCGGGCGCCCCGACCAGCGCGGCGACGTCGCCGTCGAGTCCGGCGAGGTGCGCACCGGTGAGCAGCCGGTCCAGCCGACGGCGTTCCTCCCCGGTGGTCAGCGCGAGCTGCCCCACCGGTGTGTCCGGATGGACGAGGACCTGTCGGAACACCAGCAGCAGCCGGTCGAGCAGCGCCGTGGCTCCGGTCCGGTCGAGCACCCCGGGGCGGAACTTCAACTCGAACCGCAGGTTCCCACCACCGGGCACCACGGTCAGCATCACCGGGTAGTGCGTCGCGTCGTGACCGGTGACCGCCGCCACCCGCAGCCCGCTGTCCTGCTCCGCCGCCGCCAGTTTCCGCTCGTCGACCGGATAGTTCTGGATCACCAGGACGCTGTCGAACAACTCGCCCGTCCCGGCCTCGGCGACCACCGTGGGCAGGTCCAGGTACTGGTGGTTCAGCAGTTCCGCCTGCTCGGCCTGCAGCCGGCGCAGGAAAGCGGCGTACGGTTCGTCGCGGCGCAGCCGGACCCGCACCGCAACGGTGTTGAGGAACAGCCCGATGATCTCGTCGGCGCCGGCTAGGTCGGCCGGCCGGCCAGCCACGGCCTGCCCGGTGATCACGTCGGGGGTGCCCGCGATCCCGGCCAGCAGCACCAGCCAGCCGCCCTGCATCATGGTGTTGAGGGTGAGCCCGTGATCCCGGGCGATGGCGCGCAACGCGGTGGATTCGCGGTCGTCCAGTGTGGCCAGGATCTGCTGGGCCACGACGGCCGGCGGGTAGGGCCCGGAGAAGGGGGTGCAGGACTGCGCATCGCGCAACGCCTCGCGCCACGCCGCTGCGCTGGCTTTGCGGTCCTGCTTGGCCAGCCAGCCGAGGTAGTCCCGGTACTGCGCGGCCGGCGGCGGTGGTGTCGCAGCGCCGCCGACGGCGCGGTAGAGCCGGATCAGTTCCTGGATCAGCAGTCCGTTGGACCAGCCGTCGAGCAGGATGTGATGCGATGTGACGAGCAGCCGGTGCCGGTGATTGGCCAGTCGCAGCAGGTGGAACCGGAACAGCGGCGGCTCGGCCAGGTCGAAACGGACCTGCCGGTCGGCGGCGGCGATCCGGTCGGCGGCGCCATCCGGATCGCCGGCTGCCCGCAGATCGGTCTCCTGCCACGGCGCCGGTGCGTGGTCCGGGATCAACGCCACCGGGCGGTCGACGTCCTCGGTCCAGAAGCAGGCCCTCAGGTTGGCGTGCCGATCCAGCAAGGCGTCCACGGCCGCCCGAAGTCGCGCCGGCGCCAACCCACCGTCGAGGTCGACCGCCAGTTGGACGCCGTACGGGTCGGGGCCGGCCTCGGTGGTTGCGCTGAGAAAGAGCAGACCCTCCTGCAGCGGCGAGAGCGGAAGGATGTCGACAATTGCCGGCGGTTCGGTCATCGGCGGGCCCACTTCGCTTGGATTCGGTCCAGCTGGCTCTGGTCGAGCCGGGCCAGCGGGACGTCGGCGGGAGTGATGCGGTATGCGGGCGCGACCGCGGCGGCGACCGCGGTCGTGGCGCGTACCCACAGGTCGGCCAGCTCGTCGACGGCGCTGTGGTCGACGCGACCGGAGCAGTGCGCGAAGACCGCCCGCAGCCGCAGGCCCTGCCCGGTGTCGATGGCGGTGACGTCGACGGTGACCGCGTGGTCGGCCACCCGGTGCCCGTCGACGGTGCCGCCGATCCCTCCGTCGACGGGCCGCCAGGCGGGCGTCGTGGCCGGTGCGGCGTCGGTGTCGGTGTCGACGTTGGTGTCGGTGTCGACGTTGGTGTCGATGTCGAACCCGGTGTCGACGCGGCCGAGGTAGTTGACCGCGAGCCACGGCTCGGGCAGCCCGCCCAGCGGCGCGTCCGGCGCGAGGTGCCGCAGCAGGCCGTAGCCGACGCCGTCGTCCGGCACCCCGCGCCGATGGGCGCGTACCGCGGCCACCACCTCGCCAGCGGCGGCCGGATCGACCTCGGCCCGTGCCACCCCGGTTCCGCCGGTCGGCAGCCGCACCGGGTAGACCGTGGTGAACCAGCCGACGGTGCGGGACAGGTCGGCCCCGGCGACGAGATCCTGCTGGCGACCGTGCCCCTCGACGTCGATCACCGGGTCGTCGGCGCCGGTCCAGCTGCGCAGCGCGAGCGCGACCACGGCCAGCAGCACGTCGTCGACCTGGGCACGCAGTCGTGCCGGCACCTCGGCGAGCAGCGCCCCGGCGACGGTCGCCTCGACCGTCCGGGTGACGTGCGCGACGCGGTCCAGCGTGTCGCGCTCGGTCCGCGCCGGTGCGACGACGCTCGGCACGCGCACGTCGGCGAGCACCTTCCGCCAGTACTCCACCTCGGCCCCGGCGGCCCGCCGCGCGGCCACCTCCGGCAGCGCCCGCGCCCACCGGCGTAGCGACGTGACGACCGGCGCCAGCGCGGGCACCCGACCGGCTGCGGCATCGGCGTACGCGCCGGCCAGGTCCGGCAGCAGGATCCGCCAGGACACCCCGTCGACCACCAGGTGATGCACGAGCAGCAGCAGTTCCGGCGCGGCGGCATCCCCCCGATCGCACCACACCGCCCGCAGCATCGCGCCCCGCCAGGGATCCAGGCCGGTACGGGCGGTGTCGTACACCTCCTGCGGCACCGGCCCGCCGGCCGGACGACTCAGCACGGTGAGCAGCCCGTCGGGCCCGGCCTCGGCCAGGTCGGGCACGACCAGCCGCAGTCCCGCGACCGGATCGCGATCCAGCCGGGCGCGCAGGGCACCGTGCTGACGCACCAGCGCCCACAGCGCCGTACGCAGCGCCGCCGGATCGGCTCCGACCGGCAGCCGCAGCAGCATGGCCTGCCCGAACTTCTCCACCGCCGGATCCCGGTCGACGAAGCGACGCATGATCGGGGTGAGCGGCACCACGCCGACACCGTCGTCGTGCTCGGCGTCGGCGGCCGGCCGTGCCACCGTGGCCAGTTCGCGGACCGTCGGATGCCGGAAGACGTCGCGCGGCGAGAACAGCAGACCACGCTGGCGGGCCTGAGCGATCAGCTGGATCGACAGGATGCTGTCGCCGCCGAGGGCGAAGAAGCCGTCGGTGACGCTGACGTCGCCGCGCCCGAGCAGCCGGCCGACGAGTTCCAGCAGCACCGCCTCGGCCGGTGTGCCGGCCGGTACCCGCGGCGCGGGCGCCCCGGCGGTCGCGGCGGTCAAGTCCGGCGCGGGCAGCGCGGCCCGATCCAGTTTGCCGGCCACCGTCAGCGGCAGCGCCGGCAGCCGCACCCAGGCGGTGGGCACCATCGCCGCCGGCAGCCGGTCGGCGGCGAACCGACCCAGCCCGGCCGGGTCGAACGCGGCTCCGTCGGCCGGCACCACGTAACCGACCAGCTGGTTACGCCCGTGCGGCCCGGCCTGGGCGGCGACCGCGACAGCCGCCACGTCGGGCCGGGCCAGCAACACCGCCTCGATCTCGGCCGGCTCGATGCGCAGTCCGCGTACCTTGATCTGGTCGTCGGCACGGCCGAGATACTCCAGCTGCCCGGCGTTGTTCCAGCGGGCCAGATCGCCGGTACGGTACAGCCGGGCGCCGGGCGCCCCGAACGGGTCCGCGACGAACCGGGTCGCGGTCAGCCCCGGCTGGCGGAGGTAGCCACGGGCCAGTCCGGCGCCGCCGAGGTACAGCTCGCCGGGCACGCCCGGCGGTTGTGGAGCCAGCCGGCGGTCGAGGACGTACGCCGTCTTGTTGACATCCGGCCGGCCGATCGGCAGCACCGGTGCCGACCACCGCGGATCCGCCGCCCACAGCGTCGAGTTGACGGTGGACTCCGTCGGGCCGTACGCGTTGAGCAGTAGCCGGCCCGGTGCCCACCGGCGGACCAGGTCCAGTCGCAGCGCCTCCGTGCCGACCAGCAAGGTCAGCTCGGCGGGCAGGGCCGCCGGGTCGGCGACGCTGGACAGCACCGACGGTGGCACGGCCAGATGGGTGAGGTCGTGCCGGCGGGCGTACCGGGCGAGTTCGTCCCCGGCGCGGGCCTGCTCGGGCAGCAGGTACAGCGCCCCGCCGGCGAGCAGGGAGATGCTCAGTTCGGCGATGCTGACGTCGAAGGAGAACGACGCGAACTGGCCGACCCGGGCACCGGGGCCGCTGCGTGCGGCGCCGGCCATGGTGCGGACCAGGCTGGCCAGGCCCGCGTGGGGCACGGCCACCCCTTTCGGCCGGCCGGTGGATCCGGACGTGTAAACGACGTACGCCAGGCAGTGGGCGTCCGGTTCGGGCCGGTCGGTGGCGGTCGGTGCGCCCGGGTCCGGCCCCTGCCAGGCAAGATCGACCGGCACCGTCGGGATGCCGGCGGCCGGCGGAAATCCGGCGGCCGGGGTGATCACCAGCACCGGCCGGGCGTCGGACAGCACATGGCCGACCCGGGCCGGTGGGTGCTCCGGATCGACCGGCAGGTACGCCGCCCCGGCCTTGGCCACGGCAAGGATCGCGGTGACCGCCTCGGCCGAGCGGGGCAGAGCGACCGCCACGACGTCCTCACGGCCGGCCCCGGCGGCGAGCAGCCGGCGGGCCAGCCGGTTGGCGGCGGCGTCGAGCTCCCGGTAGGTGACCGCACGCTCCCCGTCGACCAGGGCCAGCGCGTCGGGCCGGGCTGCCGCCTGCGCCTCGAACAGGGCGGCCAGATGCGTCTCGACGACGTCGGCGCTGGTGTCGTTCCAGTGACGCAGCACCAGCTCGCGTTCGGTTCGTGCCAGCACCGGCACCGTATCCAGCCGCGACTGCGGATCGGCGGCGACGGCGGGCAACACCTGCAGCAGGCGCCCCAGCAACCGGTCGACGGTGCCCGCGTCGAACAGGTCCAGCGCACCGGTCACCGACACGGTGGCCCGCGCCGGGTCGAGCTGCTCGGTGATGACGAAGGTCAGGTCGAACTTGGCCGAGTCGTAGCCGACCTCGTGCGGCACCGTCCGCAGTCCCGGCAGGCCCAGATCGGCCTGATCGAGGATCCGATGGGTGGCGACCACCTGGAACAGCGGGTGCCGGGACAGCGACCGGGTCGGCGCCAACTGGTCGACCAGCCGCTCGAACGGTACGTCGGCGTGCGCGAAGGCGGCCAGGTCGGCCCGGCGGACCCGGGCCAGCACCTCGCCGAAGGTCGGGTCGCCGGACAGGTCGGTACGCAGCACCAGGGTGTTGACGAAGCAGCCGACGACGCCGTCGAGGCACGGGTCGCCGCGCCCGGCGACCGGGGTGCCGAGCGGGATGTCGGTGCCGGCGCCACTGCGGGCGAGCAGCACCGCGACCGCCGCCTGGAACACCATGAACAGGGTGACGCCGTGGTCCGCGGCGAGCTGGCGTAGCCGCGCCACCACCGGGTCCGGGAGCTGGCGCTGTGCGGTCGCCGCCCGGTAGCTGGCCGTCGCCGGGCGCGGACGGTCGGTCGGCAGCGGCAGTTCCTCGGGCAGACCGGCCAGTGCCGCCGTCCAGAAGTCCAGCTGTCGCGCCAGCGCAGGGCTGCCGGTGCCGTCGACGCCGAGCAGGTCGCGCTGCCAGATCGCGTAGTCGACGTACTGGACCGGCAACGGCGCCCACTGTGGCTCGTCACCGGCGCGGCGGGCCGCGTACGCGGTGGCCAGGTCGGCGAACAGCGGCCTGGCCGACCACTCGTCGGCGGCGATGTGGTGCACCACCACCGCGACCACCCATTCGTCGGCGGCCAGCTGAAACACGTCGATCCGGATCGGTGGCTCGTCGGCCAGCCGGAACGGATGGTGTACCGCCGGCGCGAGCCGGTCGGCCAGCTCGGCCGGGGCGACCGTGGTGACGGCGACCGGCACCCGGACCCGATCGGCCGGCAGCACCACCTGGATCGGCCGGCCCTCGCCGTCGGGATAGACGGTCCGCAGGATCTCGTGCCGGGCGGTCAGGTCGCCGACCGCGGCCCGCAACGCCGGCACGTCCAGGTGACCGTGCATGCGGGCGGCGAAGGGAATGTTGTACGCGGCGGACGGGCCGTCCATCCGGTGGATGAACCACAACCGCTGCTGGGCCGGTGACAGCGGCAGCGGGTCGGGGCGGGTCGCCGGGCGCAGCGGGGTCCGCTCACCGCCGGGACGCAGCCGGCCGGCCAGCGCCCGTACCGTCGGCGCGTCGAACACGTCCCGTACGTCGACGTGGGCGTCGAACAAAGCGTTTACCCGCGCGACCAGCCGTACGGCGAGCAGTGAGTGACCGCCGAGGGCGAAGAAGTCGTCGGTCGCCGCCACCCGGTCCACCGCGAGCAGTTCGGCGAAGACCGTGGCCAGCAGTTCCTCGGCCACGCCGCGTGCGACGTCGCCGGCGGCGGCGGTGACGACCGGTGCCGGCAACGCCGCCCGGTCCACCTTTCCGCTGCTGGTCAGGGGCAGTTCGGGCAGGATCGTGAACAGCGACGGCACGAGGTGCTCCGGCAGGGTGCCGGCCAGCGCCGCTCGCAGCCGGTCGGCATCGACGGTGACGCCGGGTGCCGGCACCGCGTACGCGGCGAGGCGGCGGTCGCCGTGACCGTCGTCGACGGCGGTGACCACGGCGGCGGCGACCTGCGCCAGCGCGGTCAGGGCCTGTTCGATCTCGCCTGGTTCGACCCGGAACCCCCGCACCTTGACCTGGAAGTCGGTGCGGCCGAGGAAGTCCAGGGCTCCGTCGGCCCGCCAGCGGACCAGGTCCCCGGTGCGGTACAGCCGGGTCCCGGCCGGGCCGAACGGATCCGCGACGAACCGCCCGGCGGTCAACGCCGCCCGGTTGAGGTATCCGTACGCCAGTTGCACCCCGCCGAGGTACAGCTCGCCGGGCACCCCATCGGGCACCGGCCGTAGCCGGTGGTCCAGCACGTACGCCCGGGTGTTCCAGACCGGCGCACCGATCGGCACGGTGCCGGTGTCCGCCGGATCGGTGCCGACGGGGTCGGTCACCGGCCAGGCGGTGACGTCGACGGTGGCCTCCGTGGGGCCGTACAGGTTGTGCAGTTCGGCGTTGGGCAGCAGGACACGGCAGCGCCGCGCCAGGTCGGCGGAAAGCGCCTCACCGCTGGCGAACACCAGCCGGAGTCCGGCGCAGTCGTCGACGTGCCCCGCGTCGAGGAAGGCCCGCAGCATGGCCGGGACAAAGTGGCAGACCGTGATCGCTCGATCACGGATCAATCGAGACAGGTACGCCGGATCCCGGTGCCCGCCCGGTTCGGCGAGCACCAGTTCGGCGCCGGCCAGCGCCGGCCAGAAGAACTCCCAGACGGACACGTCGAAGGTGGCCGGTGTCTTCTGCAGCACCCGGTCGGCGGCACCCAGCCGGTAACTGTCCTGCATCCAGGCCAGTCGGTTGGCCAGCGCCCGATGCGACACGATCGCGCCCTTGGGACGCCCGGTGGATCCGGACGTGTAGATGACGTAGGCGGGCAGGTCCGGGTATGGCACGGTGCCGTCCTCGGGCGCCGGCACGACCAAGGCGCGGTCGGCACAATCGGCGCGGTCGGCACAGTCGGCACCGGTGGTGGCCGCCGTGACCTGTGCCGCGTCGAGCACCAGTGCCGCGTCGGCGTCGGCCAGCACGAAGGCGATCCGCTCGGCTGGATCGTCGGGGTCGACCGGCAGGTAGGTGCCGCCGGCCCGCAGCACCCCCCACAGGGCCACGGCAAGTTCCACACCGCGTGGTGCACGCACCGCCACCACCTGCCCCGGCCGGACCCCCCGAGCGCGCAGGGTGGCCGCCAGCGCCCGCACCCGTCGGTCCAGGTCGGCGTA
Organism: Solwaraspora sp. WMMB335; assembly: GCF_049179075.1. Classification (NCBI taxonomy): domain Bacteria; kingdom Bacillati; phylum Actinomycetota; class Actinomycetes; order Micromonosporales; family Micromonosporaceae; genus Solwaraspora; species Solwaraspora sp. WMMB335. Next base: position 7,751,482 of record NZ_JBMHMF010000001.1, on the reverse strand, counting down.
CGTCACCGTGGTCGAGCCGGCCCGCAGCGCCACCGAATCCGGCCACCGGCGGGCGGCCGCAGCCAGCATGTCGACGACGGTGTCCGGGCTGACGGACCGGACGGTGTCGTTGCGCCGTCGCAGTGCGTCACGTTCGACCGGCAACAGCACTCGCAGGTCGGACAGCCGGCAGCCGGCCGGATCGGCGGTGGCCTGCTCCAGCACACTGATCAGCCGGTCCGTCAGTGCCTGGGCGGTGGACTGGTCGAACAGGTCGGCCGCGTAGTTGACCGCGACGCTCAGCTCGCCCTGCGGATCCTCGTCGAGCAGGAAGCTCAGGTCGAACTTGGCCCCGCCGGACGGCAGCGGCACCCCTTCGGTGTCGAGTCCGGCCAACCGGGGCCGGTCGATCTGCCGGACGTGGTGGTTGACCAGCACCTGGAACAGCGGATGCCGGGCCCGGGAGCGCTGCGGGCGCAGCTGCTCGACCAGATGCTCGAACGGCACGTCGGTGTGGGTCAACGCGGCCAGGTCGATCTGTCTGACCCGCCGCAGCAACTGGGCGAAGGTCGGATCGCCGGAGAGGTCGGTACGCAGCACGACGGTGTCGACGAAGAAGCCGACGAGCCGCTCCAGCGCCGGGTCGCTTCGACCGCCGACCGGTGTACCGAGCGGGATGTCGGTGCCTGCGCCGAGGCGCGACAGCAGCGCGGCGACCGCCGCCTGGAACACCATGAACGGGGTGACACCGTGCCGCAGGGCGCAGTCACGCAACGCGTCGCGCACCGCCGCCGGGACGGCCCGGGTGACGTCGCCGCCCCGATAGCTGGCCACCGCCGGCCGGGGCCGGTCCACCGGCAACGTCAGTTCCTCCGGCAGGCCGGCGAGGGTCCGCCGCCAGAAGTCCAGGTCCGCTGAGGAGCCGACCAGTTCCCGCTGCCATCGGGTGAAGTCGGCGTACTGAACCGGCAGCGGCGCCCACGCCGGTACCCGTCCGGCCAGCCGAGCCTCGTAGGCCGTGGCGAGATCGGCGAACAGCGGCCCGGTGGACAACGCGTCGGCGGCGCTGTGGTGCACCAGCACCACCAGGTACGCCTCGTCGCCGGTCAGACAGACCAGGTCGACCCGCAACGGTGCGGCGGTCGCCAGGTCGAACCGGTGCGCCAGCAGCCGCTCGACCAGCGGCCAGGCCGTCTCAGGCCGGCACTGATGCCGCTGGAACGGCACCACCGGGTCGGCGAGCAGCTGCTGGTACGGTTCGCCGTCGTGCTCGACGAGCACCGTACGCAGGCTCTCGTGGCGGCCCGTCAGGTCACCGACCGCGTCCCGCAGTGCCGTCGGGTTCACCGGACCACGCAACCGGGCCAGGTACGCGATGGTGTAGACGCTGTTCGGCCCGTCGAGGCGGTCGAGGAACCACAGCCGGCGTTGGGCGTACGACAGCGGCACCCGGTCCGGCCAGCCGGCGGCACGCAGCGGCGGACGCCGGGTCGGCTCGCCGAGGTGATGCTCCATCTCGCGGACGGTCGGGGTCTGGAACACCGCGCGCAGCGGCAGGTCGGCGCCGAACACGGCCCGGACCCGGGCGACCAGCCGGCTCGCGGTCAGCGAATGGCCGCCGAGGTCGAAGAAGTCGTCGTCGGGACCGACCGACGGCACCCCCACCACCTCGGCGACGACCTGGGCGAGCAGCCGGGTACGGATGCCGGCGCGGGGGTCGACGGCACCGGGCGTCACCGCTCGGCGGTCGGTACGGCGGGCCAGCGCGCCCCGGTCGGTCTTGCCGTTGGGCAGGCGCGGCAGGTCGGCCAGTTCGACGAAGGCGGTGGGCACCAGTTGGGCGGGCAGGGCGCGCCGGACCGCCCGGCGCAACGCAGCCGGGTCGACACCGCCGCCAGCGGCGGCGACGACGTACGCGACGAGTTCATCGACGCCGGCGGCGTCCCGGTGGGCCACCACGGCCACGTCGGCGACCTGGTCGTGGGCGGCGAGCACCGCCTCGATCTCGGCCGGTTCGATCCGTACGCCACGGATCTTCATCTGGGCGTCGGCCCGGCCGAGCAGTTCCACCGCCCCGTCATTGCGACGGCGGGCCAGGTCACCGGTGCGGTAGAGCCGGGCGCCGGGCGGACCGAACGGACTGGCGACGAAGCGCTGCGCGGTCGCCGCCGCCGCCCGGTAGCCACGGGCCAGACCGGCCCCGGCGAGGTAGAGCTCTCCGGCAGTGCCGGGGGCGACCGGACGCAGCCGGGCGTCGAGAACGTACCCGACGGTGCCGTCGACGGTGGCCGTGAACCGTCCGCCGGCTCCGTCACCGGCGTCGCCGAGTCTGGCCAGGCTGTCACCGCTGGCCTCGGAGCACCCGTACAGGTTGGACAGCTCAGCGGCGGGCAGCGTGGCCCGGAAGGTGCGGGCGAGCTCGGCGGTGAGCGGTTCGCCACTGCACACCCAGTGCCGCACCGAGCCGAGCAGCCCGGGGTCCACGTCGGCCAGCATGGCCCGCAGGTGGCTGGGCACCACGGTGAGCCGGGTCGCACGATGCGCGGCCACCAGCGAGGCGAGGGCGTGGGTGTCGCGGCGCTGCTCGGTGTCGGCGAGCACGACGCGGGCACCGGCGGCGAGCGCGCCGAGCAGTTCGGTGGTGCCGTCGATGAAGCTGGGGGAGCTCTTGGCCACCACCGTGTCCTGCGGACCCAGGCCGAGTGCGCGTCGGCCCCAGGCGAGCCGGGCGGCCAACCCGCCGTGCGTGCCGATGACGGCTTTGGGCCGGCCCGACGAGCCCGAGGTGAAGATCACGTACGCGGGGTGCGCCGGCCGCGGCGCCGTGCCACCGACCCGGTCCGCACCCGTCCGGTCCAACTCGGCGAGGGTCTGCGAATCGTCCAGCACCAGGGTCGCTCCGGTCCAGCCGGTCACCGCGCCGTCGTCCGCGCCGTCGTCCGCGCCGTCGTCCGGGCCAGTGGCCGGACCGCAGACCGGACGGTCGGCGATGTCCGCGACCGTCACCAGTAGGTCGGGCGTGGTGTCGGCGAGCATCATGGCCAGCCGCGGCGATGGGTATCCGAGGTCCAGCGGCAGGTACGCCGCGCCGACGGCGAGCACCGCCAGCTGTGCCAGCACCTGGTCGACCGACGGCGGGCAGGCCAACGCCACCACCGACTCCGGGCCGATGCCGCGTGCGACGAGCAACCCGGCCAGCCGGCGGATCCGGCCGACGAGGTCGGCGTAGGTGGTTTCGGCACCGTCGGGGGCGACCAGCGCCACCCGGTCGGGGTGGATCGCGGCGGCCCGCTCGATCAGCTGCGACGTCGTCGGCACCGCCACGACCGGCGGGGCAGGGACGGTCGCGGTCGCGCGTTCGGCCGCGGTGAGCAGGTCGGCCGCCCCGATCGGCGCCTCGGCGTCGGCGACGAACCCGGCCAGCAGGCGGACCAACCGGGCGGCGAGCGCCTCGATGGTGCTGCGGTCGAACAGCTCGGTGGCGTACTCGATACCCGCCGGCAACGGACCGTGCCCGTCGCTGAAGAAGCTGAACGTGAGGTCGAACTTGGCGGTGTCCAGGCCGAACGGCACAGCGGTGCTCTGCAGTCCGGCGACGGACAGGTCCAGGTCGAGCCGGTGCTGATGGGTCACCATCACCTGGAACAGCGGGTTGCGGGCCAGCGACCGGCCCGGGCGCAGCTCCTCCACCAGGCGTTCGAACGGGACGTCGGCGTTGTCGAAGGCGGCGAGGTCGACGCGGCGCACCCGACGCAGCAGTTCGACGAAGCTGGGGTCGCCGCTGGTGTCCACCCGCAACACCAAAGTGTTGGCGAAGAAGCCGACCATGTCGGCGAGCTCGGCCTGGTTACGGCCGGCGACCGGCGAGCCGAGCGGCAGGTCCTCCCCCGCGCCGACCCGGGTCAGCAGGGCGGCCACCGCCGCCTGCACCACCATGAACATGGTGACGTCGGTGGCGCGGGCCAGTGCCGCCAGGCCGGCGTGCACCGCCGCGGGGATCTCGAAGGCGACGTAGTCGCCGTGGTAGTTGGCGAGCGGGCCACGTGGCCGGTCGACCGGCAGGGTCAGCTCCTGCGGCGCGCCGTCGAGGGCGCGCCGCCAGAACCGCAGCTGGCGGGCGGCGACACTGTCGGCCGTGGCGTCGTCCTCGCCCAGCTGGTCACGTTGCCACAGCGCGTAGTCGGCGTACTGGACAGGCAACGGCGTCCACTGTGGGGCACGGCCGAGCCGGCGGGCGTCGTAGGCGCGACGCAGATCGGTGAACAGTGGCCCGACCGACCACTCGTCGCCGGCGATGTGGTGCTGCAGTACCAGCAGCACATGGTCGTCAGGCCGCAGGGCGAACAGGTCGACCCGGATCGGGATCTCCCGGGTCAGGTCGAACCGGTGCCCGGCGGCCCGGGCCAGCTCCCCGGACAGCTCCGCCTCCGTGGTGGGACGCACGGCCATCGGCAGCTCGACCGTGTCGGCGGGCAGCACCTCCTGCAGCCCGTCGCCGTCGCTGTCGTCACCATCCGCGCCGGCACCGGCGCGGAACACCGTACGCAGGCTTTCGTGCCGGGCCACCACGTCGCCGACGGCGGCCCGCAACGCCGACACGTCCAGATCACCGACGACGCGCAGCACGGCCGGAATGTTGTACGTCGCGCTCGGCCCCTCCAGCCGGTGCAGGAACCACAGCCGACGCTGGGCGTACGACAGCGGTTGCGCTCCGCTGCGTTGCCGCGCGACCAGCGCGGGCCGGCGCACCCCGCTGCCGAGCAGCCGGCTGAGGGCTCGCGGAGTGGGCGAGTCGAAGACGTCCCGCATGGACAGGGTGGCCCCGAACACCTTCTCGGCGCGGGCGACGAGACGGGCGACGAGCAGCGAATGGCCGCCGAGGTCGAAGAAGCTGTCCTGCGCGGCGACCTCGGTGACGCCGAGCACCCCGGCGAAGACGCCGCGCATCAACGCCTCCCGCGGGTCGGCCCCGGCGGCTACCGTGGCGACCGTCGCCGTCGCCGCGTCCGGGACCGGTCCGGGCAGCGCGGCCCGGTCGATCTTGCCGTTCGGGGTCAGCGGGAAGGCGTCGAGGGTGACGAAGGCCGACGGCACCAGGTGCTCCGGCAGCGAACGGGCCAGGTGGACGCGCAGGTCACGGCGTAGGTCACCCGTGCCGGCTGTCCCGGTTGTCCCAGCGGGGCCAACCGGACCAGCGGGACCAGCCGGGACCACGTAGCCGACCAGCCGGACCCCGACGACGTCGTCGGTGACGGCGACGACCAGGGCCGCCGCCACCGCCGGATGGGTCAGCAGCAGCGATTCGATCTCGCCGGGCTCCACCCGGAAGCCACGGATCTTGATCTGATGGTCGGCGCGGCCGAGGAACTCCAGCTGCCCGTCGGCCCGCCAGCGGACCAGGTCACCGGTGCGGTAGAGCCGCACGCCGGGACGCAGCGGGTGCGCCACGAACCGGCCGGCGGTGAGTCCCGGCGCGCCCCGGTAGCCCCGGGCCAGCCCGCTACCGCCGACGTAGAGTTCGCCGACCGACCCGGGCGGCAGCGGGCGCAACAGCTCGTCGAGGACGTAGACGTCGGTGTTGTGCACCGGACGTCCGATCGGCACCGCGGTGCCGGTCACCGAGGCCACGTCGACGCCCTGCCACAGGGTGGCGTCGACAGTGGTCTCGGTCGGCCCGTACGAGTTGAAGAAGGTGTGCCCGGCCTCGATCCACCGGTGGGCCAACGCCGGTGGACAGGCCTCGCCGGCGACGATCACCACCGCGCCCGGGGCGACCGCTTCCGGGTCCAGCTCGGCCAGGGCCGACGGGGGCAGCGTCAGGTGGGTGATCCGCTCGGCGGCGACCAGTCGGGCCAGTTCACCGCCGAGGCGACGGTGCGGTGGGGCGATCACCACGGCGGCCCCGCAGGTCAGCCCCATGCACAGCTCCCACACCGAGGTGTCGAAGCTCTGTGAGGCGAACTGCAGGACCCGGTCGCCGGGGCCGGGTCGGAAATGTCCGCGAAGGGTGTGTGCCAGACTCGGCAGGCCGGCATGGCTGACCACGACGCCCTTGGGCCGGCCGGTCGACCCGGACGTGTAGATCAGGTACGCGGGGTGCTCGGGCCGCAGCGGGACGGTCCGGTCCGCGTCGGTCAGTCCGGTGCCCGGCAGGCCGGCCGCGACCGCCTCGGCGGCATCGAGCAGTTCGACCGCGCTGCCGGCGGGGACGGCGGCGGCGTACGCCGCCGCGGTGAGCACCAGTGTGGGCGCCGAGTCGGCCAGCAGGAAGGCGACCCGTTCGGCGGGGTAGTCGGTGTCGACCGGAACGTATGCGGCACCGGCCTTGACCACCGCGAGCATCGCGACGACCTGTGCGATCGACCGGGGCATGACGACCGCCACGGTCCGTTCCGGACCGGCACCGCGGGCGACGAGCAGTCGGGCGAGCCGGTTGGTGCGCGCGTCGAGTTCACGGTAGGTGAGGTGGTCGCCCTCGTCGTACAGCGCGGGCGCGTCCGCGGTCACGGCGGCCTGGCGGGCGACCAGGTCACCGAGGGTCAGCGACGGCACCGGCGCGGCGGTCCGGTTCCGGCTGACCAACACCTCGTCGCGCTCGTCGGGGCGGAGCAGTTCGAGGTGTGCCACGGGAGTGTCCGGATCGTCGATGAGCACCGTCAACCGGTCGATCAGCCGGTCGGCGGCCCGACGGGCGACCGGCTCCGGTACGGCTTCGGCCCGGTAGCGCACGTCCAGCCGCAACCGCTCGCCGGGGGTGGCGATGACACCGAGCGGGTAGTGACTGGCCTCGGTCGAGGTGACGTCGAGCACCCGCAGCCCGGCGAGGCGGCCGAGCTCGTCGAGGACGTCACCGTCGAGCGGGTAGTTCTCGAACACCGCGTACGTGTCGAACAGTTCGCCGCCGCCGTGGCCGCTCGCCAGCTCGGCCAGCCGTACGTGCTGGTACGCCAGCAGCCTCGCCTGGTCGCGTTGGACACGCTGTAGCAGATCGGCGAGGTGCTCGCCCGGACGTAGGGTGATCCGGGCCGGAATCGTGTTGATCAGCAGCCCGATGATCCGGTCGGCTCCGGCGACCTTGTCGGAGCGCCCCGAGCCGGTGTACCCGAACACGACGTCACGACTGCCGGTCACTTCGCTGACCACGAGTGCCCAGGCGACCTGCACGACCGTGTTGGCGGTCACTTCCAGCCGGCGGGTGAGTTCGCGTAACCGCACGGTCGCTGCCGGCGACAGGTGGTTGGCGATTTCGCGGCAGTCCGCCGGAGCGTGCAGGTCGGCCCCCGGAGCGATCAGGGTCGGCCCGGCCACCCCGTCGAGGTGACGTCGCCAGGCCGTGATCGAAGCGGCCTGGTCCTGCCGGGACAGCCAGGCGAGATGGTGCCGGTAGGGCACCGGTGCCGGCAGGGCGTCGTCGTCCCGGGCGCCGTACCAGGTGAACAGCTCCCGGACCAGTAGTGGCACCGACCAGCCGTCGAGCAGCAGGTGGTGGAAGGTGAGCAGCAGTGTGTGCCGGTCCTGGTCACGACAGACCAGGGTCAGCCGCAGCAGTGGCGGCCGACCCAGGTCGAACGGGCGGCGCCGGTCCGCGTCGGCGATCGCCGCCAGTCGACCGGTCCGTTCGGACGATGGCACCTCGGTGAGATCGTGTTCCCGCCAGGGCAGTTCGACGGCACGGGGCACCAGGGCGACCGGTTCACCGCTGCGGCGGAACCGGAAGCCGGCCCGCAGGTTGGGATGCCGGCGCAGCAGGGCCGCGCCGGCGGCCCGCAGCCCGACCGGGTCGACCGGACCGGCCAGCTCGAACGTGCGCTGCACGGCGTAGACGTCCGCCGCGGCGCCGCCGTACGACGCCCAGACGAGCAGGCCATGCTGCAGCGGCGCCAGCGGTAGGACGTCCTCCAGGCCGGACCCGGTCATCGGTCCCTCCACAGTTGCTCGAATTCGTCGATCTCGTCCTGGTCGAGGTCGACCAGCGCGAAGTCGGACGGGCTGGATCTGCCGGCCGGACCGGCGGGGTTTTTCGCCAGCACCCGCAGCGCGGCGACGAGTGCGTCGGCGAACGCCGCCATCGCACCGGCGTCGAGCAACCGGCCCGGCCATGCCAACCGGATCCGCAGCTGGACACCGGACGGCCCGCTGACCGCGACGGCGGTCACGTCGATCAGGTACGGCAGCGGCACGGCGGGGTCGACGTACCCGCCGAGAGGTTCGCCGGTGTCGACCGGTTCCCAGTCGCGACCGGTTCCGGCGGTGAGCCGACCCAGGTAGTTGATCCGTAGCTGGGGCTGGCGCACGCTCCCCAGCGCCGCGGCGGTGCGCGGATTGAGGTAACGCAGCAGCCCGTAGCCGAGCCCTCGATCGGGCGCCGCCCGCAGCGCTTCCTTGCTCCGCGCGACGGCGGCGGCCACGGCCGCGGTGCCGATGTCACCGTCGACCGTCTGATTCAGGTCGATACCGCCGACATCGAGTCGTACCGGGTACATCGTGGTGAACCAGCCGACGGTACGGGACGTGTCGGCGGCGTATCCCTCGTCGGCCCGGCCGTGTCCTTCGAGCATCACCGATGCCAGCCGGCAACCGCGCCATCGGTGCAGGGCCAACGCCACCGCGGTCAGCAGCAGTTCGTCCGGGCCGGCGCGCAAGGCCGCAGCGGCGGCACCAAGCAGCGCCTCGGTCTCGGCGGCCGACAGCACGACAACGGTTTCTCGGCTGGTGGCCGCCACGTCCACGGCGGGGTCGAGCCGCAGCCGCGGCAGCGGCGGCGGGGTGTCGAGCGCACGCTGCCAGTGGTCGAGTTCGGCTTCCCGCCGCGGGGTCGTCGCATCCGTCGCGAGCAGGGCGGCCCACTGCGCGAACGTGGTGCCGACCGGTGGCAGGCGCGTCCCGCGCCACAGCGCGGCGAGATCGGCCGCCAGGACACGCCAGGACACACCGTCGACCGCCAGGTGGTGGATGGTCACCAGCAACTGCCCGCCGCGCCGCTCGGCGCCGGGTCGCCAGACCCACTGGCTGAGCACCCCACCGGCCGGGTCGAGCCGGCGGGCGGCGGTCTCGGCCGTGACGACCACGTCGACGGCGGGCTCGGCCGTGGTGAACAGGCCGGCGGCGTCGACCGCGCCGGCCGGGCGGGCGACGAGGCTCCAGCCGGCACCGACCGCCGCCAGCCGGGCGGTCAGCGTCGGATGCCGCTGCAGCAGCTGCCCGATGACCGTGGTCAGCGCCTCGGCGGTGGCGTCGGCCGGCAGGCGCAGCAGCATCTGCTGGCTGTAGCTGCCGGTCGGTCCGCCGAGCGCCTGTAGCCAGTGCATGATCGGGGTCAGCCCACCGGATCCGGTGCCGGCCGGACCCTGACCGCGGACGACGACCGCCGTGCCGGCGTCTGCGGTGCCGGCGTCTGCGGTGCCGGCGTCTGCGGTGCCGGCGTCTGCGGTGCCGGCGTCTGCGGTGCCGGCGTCTGCGGTGCCGGCGTCTGCGGTGCCGGCGATCGTCGCGAGCACGGCGGGCGTGCGGTGCTCCAGCACGTCGGCGGCGGTGAGGCTCACCCCGGCTGCCCGGGCCCGGGCCACCAACTGGATCGCCATGATGCTGTCGCCGCCGAGGGCCAGAAAACTGTCGGTGGCCGCTACGGCGTCGACCTCGAGAGTCTCGGCGAACAGCCGGATCAGTGTCGCGACGGTGTCGTCGCCGACCGGAGCCGCCGCGGTCTCGGCCGGCGGTGTCGCGTCCGCGACCGGCGGTACGGCACCGCCGGTCACCGGGGCCGGCAGGTCGGCCGTCTCGACGGCGGCGTCGAGGCCGGTGGTCAGCAGGTCCAGCAGGTGACGAAGCTCGGCGAGAAGCTCACCGGCGGGTTCGTGGTCGAGCAGATCGGTGCGGTAGCCGAGGGCGAGCCCGATCCGTTCGCCGGGGAAGACGGTCAGCGTGACCGGGTAGTGGGTGGCGTCGTCCGCCTCGATCGATTCCGGGCGTACCGCCGCCGGGCCGAGCGGGCGCAGCAGGGATTCCTCGTCGAGCGGATAGTTCTCGAACACCACGAGGCTGTCGAACAGCGGACCGTGCCCGGCGGCACGCTGGATCGCCGACAGACCGACCAGGTGACGATCGGCGGTGGCCGCCTGGCGCTGCTGGAGCCGGCGCAACGCGGTGCCGAACGTCTCCCCCGCCCGCACGTCGAACCGGGCCGGCACGGTCGTGACGAACAACCCGATCGCCTGGTCCAGCCCGCTGATCTCGGGTGGGCGCCCGGCCACGGTGACGCCGAACACCACGTCGCGGCGACTGGTGCGCCGGGCCAGCAGCAGCCCCCATGCCCCCTGGACGACGGTGTTGACGGTGAGACCGGCCGAAGCGGCGACGGTGTGCAGCGCGCCGGTGAGCCGGGCATCGAGTTCGACCCGCCGCTCGCGCGGCAGGGTGGTGCCCGGGCCGTCGGCCACCGGCAGCAGGAACGTCGGTCCCGGCAGACCGGCGAGCAGCTCACGCCAGCGGTCGAGATCCGCCGCCGGATCGCGGTGAACCAGTTCGCGCAGGTACGCCAGGTGTGCGGCGTCGCCGGACTCGGGTGCCGGGCGGCCGGCGTACCCGTCGAGGATCCTGGTCACCAGCAGCGGCGCCGACCAGCCGTCCCAGGCCGCGTGGTGGCCGGTGATCAGCAGCGTCGACCGGCCCGGGGCGACGGTAACGAGGTCGAAGCGCAACAGCGGCGGCGCCGCCAGGTCGAACCGTTCGTGGCGGCGGCGCGCGGCCAGCTCGTCCACGGTCGGTGGTTCGCCACCACTCCGATGCCCGGCCCGCAGGTCGTGGACGTGCACCGGCACCGGGCCGGCCGGATGGACGACTCCGACGGCGCGTCCGGAGTCGAGGTGCCGCAACCCGATGCGCAGCCCCAGGTGCCGGGCGAACACCTCGGTGACGGCGGTGCGCAGCCGGACCGCGTCGAGTTCGACAGCGAATCGCAGCCGTAGTTGTACGGTGTAGACGTCGGGATGCTCGGTGGTGTCTCGAAACGCCGTGTGGGCCAGCGCCAGCAGGCCCTCCTGCAGAGGACCGGCCGGAACGACGTCCCGCAGGCCAGGCACTGCCGCGTGGAGCGCGTCGACTTCGGCCTGGCTGAGCCCGGGCAGCATCAAATCCGACGGGGTTCGGCCGCTGGGCGGACCGACCGCGACGGCGGTGGCGAGGGCGGCGAACGCGGCGGCGAGCCGGTCACGGAAGTCGTCCACGACGCTTGGCGGGTAACGGTCCGCCTGACACCGCAGGTGTACCCGCAGCGTCCGCCCGCCCGGTGCGTCGAGCGTGTAGGCGACGAGTTCGACCGGTGCGGCCGGTCGGCCGGCGTGCGGATCCCCGATGGCCAGCAGCTCCATGTCCGGCTTGTCGTCCCGGTGCCCAAGGTGGTTGACCAGCAGCTCCGGCTCTGCCACGGCGGCGAACGCGCCGACGGTCTGCGGCTCGAGGTAGCGCAGCAGCCCGTAGCCGAGCCCACCGTCGGGGACGGCCCGGATCTGTTCCTTGACCGCCTTGAGCGCGGCGATCGGCCCGAACGGACCGGTCAGATCGACTCCGGCGAGGTCCAGCCGCACCGGGAACAGGGTGGTGAACCAGCCGACGGAGCCGGTGATGTCCGGACCGGCGTCGTGCGCCCGCCCATGGCCTTCCACCGCGACGGTCACGTCCCGACGGCCCGCCGAGGGCCGCGCCCCGACCACGGCCAGCGCGACCGCCGCCAGCAGCAGATCCTCCCCGGTGAATCGGTGGGCCACCGCGGCCCACCGCCACAGGGGACCGAACCGGTCGGTGTTGATCGTCAGGTCCCGGGACACCGGCGACCCGGCGGCGACCGGCGACCCGGCGCACGCTGGCGACCCGTCTGGCGCTGGCGACCCGGCGTCGACCGGCCCGCCGACCGGCAGTAGTGGGGCGGGGTCGGTCAGCGCCGCCAGCCAGTACCCGTATCCGGCGAGGACGGTCGGATCGCCGGACCGGTCCCGCAGCCACCGGGTCCAGCTGCGGTAGCCGGTGCCCGCCGGGCCGGCCGGGACCGGCGTGCCGCGCAGCGCGGCCGGCAGTTGCGCGCGCAACAGGTGCCAGGAATGGGCATCGACGGCCAGGTGGTGGATGGTGACGACGACCTGTGCCGGCAGTTGCCCGCCGGCCGGCAGCAGACACCACTGGCTGATGACTCCGCGCACCGGATCGAGCGCGGCGACCGAGCGGATGGCCTGTTCGATGACGACCCGCCGGCGGGCGGCCGGGACGGCCGGGCCGTCGTCGACGCGGACGACGGCGGCGGCCGGGACGGCGTCCTGCGGCACCAGGATGCGCATCGCCCAGTGGCCGTGTTCACTGGTCCGCAGCCGCAGCCGCAGCGCCGGATGCCGCCGGATCAACTCGTCGACACCGATGATCAACGCTTCCCGGGTGGTGCCGGCCGGGACGTCGATGACCGCGCTCTGACTGGCGGTCGCGACGTCGCCGCCACGCTCACGTAGCCAGTGCGCCATGGGCGGGACGTCGACCGGCCCGTCGGCGGTGTCCGGCCCGTCGATCGAGGTCGGGCCGATGAGCGGTTCGGCCACCCGGGCCAGCTCGGCCGGGCTGGGATGGGTGAAGACGTCCCGGACCCGGATCCGCAGCCCGGCTTCCCGGGCCCGGTGCACCAGCTGGATGGCGAGGATGCTGTCGCCGCCGAGGGCGAAGAACCCGGCGGTGGGGTCGACGTCGTCGCGGTCGAGCACGTGTGCGTACAGCTTGCCGACCAGGCCTACGGCGGTGCTGTCGCGGCTGTCGGCGAGCGCGGCCGGCCGGCTGCCGACCCGCGGCAGCGCCCGCCGGTCGAGCTTGCCGCTGGCGGTCAGCGGCAACTCGTCGAGCAGCGTGACCCGCGCGGGTACCAGCGGATCCGGCACGATCCGGGCGACGAACCCGCGGATCTCGTCCGGGTCGGCCGGATGGTCCGGGCGTGACACGACATAGCCGAGGAGCCGGACGTTGCCGTGCCGGTCCCGGTGGGTCGTCGCGGCGGCGGCCCGCACCGCCGGGTGCCGCCGCAGCGCCTGCTCGACCTCACCCAGCTCGATCCGTACGCCACGCACCTTCACCTGGTCGTCGGTGCGCCCGAGGTACTCCAGTGCCCCGTCGTGGCGCCAGCGGACCAGGTCACCGGTGCGGTACATGCGGCTGCCGGGCGGACCCGACACGGCGGCCACGAACCGGTCCGCGGTCAGTCCCGGCTGACGCAGATACCCGGTGGCGAGCTGGACACCACCGAGGTAGAGCTCACCGGGCACGCCGGGGGGCACCGGCCGCAGGTAACGGTCCAGCACCTGGGTGCCGGTGTTCCAGATCGGGGTGCCGATCGGCACGCCGGCCCGGATGTCCGCGTCGCCGGTGCGCCACGCGGTGACGTCGACGGCGGCCTCGGTCGGCCCGTACAGGTTGTGCAACTCGGCCGGCAGCGTGGCACGCGACCGGGCGACCAGCTCGGCGGGCAGAGCCTCACCGCTGCAGAAGACGCGGCGCAGCCCCGAGCAGCCGGCCGCGGCCGGGTCGGACAGGAAGCCGGCGAGCATCGTCGGAACGAAGTGGACGGTGGTGATCCGCTGGGCGGTGACGACGCCGGCAAGGTAGCCGGGATCGCGGTGCCCGCCGGGCGTGGCGACGACCAGGGTGGCGCCGGCGAGCAGCGGCCAGAAGAACTCCCACACGGACACGTCGAAGCCGGCGGGAGTCTTCTGCAGCACCCGGTCGGTGGCGTCGAGCGGGTAGGTGGCCTGCATCCAGGCGAGCCGGTTGACGATCGCCCGGTGATCGACGACCACCCCCTTGGGCCGCCCCGTCGACCCGGAGGTGAAGATGACGTACGCCGGATCGGTGCCGGTGAGCGGCCGCCGCCGGGGCGGGTGCCCCGCACCTGACGGCGCACCGCCGGGCTCGCCCGCCCCGGGGTCGGCGGGCGGTGGCGCGGCGGGCGGTGGCGCGGCGGCCCGCACCGCGGTCATGTCCACTTCGGTCACCGGCCGGGCGTCGGCCAGCATCATCGCGGTCCGGTCGGCGGGTTGGTCCGGGTCGATCGGCAGGTACGCCGCGCCGGCCTTGTGGACGGCGTACAGCGCCACGACGAGTTCCACCGACCGGGGCACCCGCACGGCGACGACGGCGCCCGGGACGGCGCCCCGGGCACGCAACACGGTCGCGACCCGTTCGGCGTACCGGTCCAACTCGGCATAGCTCAGGCCGGTGCCGTCGTCGCGCAGCACCGCCGGGCGGTCCGGGTGGCGTGCCACGGCGGACCGGAACAGCTCGGGCAGGGTCGCGGCGGGCACCTCGACGGCGGGTCCCCGGCTCCACCGGGCGATCCGCTCGCGTAGCACCGGCGGGCGCACGTCGAGTCGGGACACCGGCCACCGGATGACGTCGGGCAACGTGTCGACGACGGCGAGCAGACAGTCCGCGACCGTGCGTACGGCCGGGTCGTCGAACAGGTCCGTGGCGTACTCGAAGCGGACCTCGATGCCGCCGGCGTCGGGGTGTTCGACGAACTTGACGCTCAGATCGAACTTGGCGGTGCCGGTGTCGGCCAGGCTCACCCGACCGGTGGCGGCACCAAGTCGCAGCCGGTCGTCGCCGGCATGCTCGTGCACCAGCATGACCTGGAACAACGGGTGCCGCCCGGGCACCCGTGGCGGGTTGAGCGCGTCGGTGACCCGGTCGAAGGGCACCTCGACGTGGGCGAGCGCGGCGGCGTCCGACTCCTGCGTACGACGCAACAGCGCGGCCACCGTCGGGTCGCCGCCCAGGTCGGTACGCAGTACGACGGTGTTGAGGAAGCAGCCGACGAGTTGGTCGAGTTGCTCGTCGGGCCGGGCGGTGACGGGGGTGCCGATCGGCAGGTCCTCGCCGGCGCCCATCGCGGACAGCACCAGCGCCACGGCGGTGTGCAGCACGGTGAAGGTGGTGACGCCCTGCTCTCGGCTGACGCGGACGAGTCCGGCGTGTGTCGCGGCAGCAATCTTGACGGCGAGCACCGCTCCGGCGCCGGAGCGCTCGGCCGGACGCGGGCGGGCGCCCGGCAGGGGTATCTCGTCGGGCACCCCGGCGAGTTGCCCGCGCCAGTACCGCAGGTGCCGGGCGACGAGGCTGTCCGGGTCGGCCGGGTCGCCGAGCAGCCCGGCGTGCCAGCGGGTGTAGTCGCGAAACTGCACCGGCAGCGCTGCCGGCCAGGGCGGGCGTCCGACGCTACCGGCGGCGTACGCCGTGGCCAGGTCGGACAGCAGTCGGCTGGTCGCGCCCTGATCGGCGGCGACGTGGTGCAGCACCAGGACCAGCACGTCGTGGCGTTGCGCGCGCAGCAGCGTGGCCCGCAGTGGTGTTTCGGCGGCCAGGTCGAACGGCTGCGTGATCAGGGCTTCGACCCGTCGGTCCAGCTCGGCGGCGGCGCAATGGACGACGCCGGTGCCGGCCGGACGGCCGCCGGCCGCGGAGCCGCCGGCCGGGTCGGCGGTCAGCAGGTGGCGGGTGACCACCGGGTCGGCGGGGTCGAGCACCTGTTGCCAGGTGCCGTCGTCATCGGTCACGACGACGGTGCGCAGGGTCTCGTGTCGACTCACCAGGTCGATCAGCGCGGCGGCCAGCACCGCCTCGTCGAGTGCGGTGTCGAAGTGGACGACCAGCGGGATGTTGTAGACGGCGGTGGGTCCGTCGAGTTGCTCGGCGAACCAGAAGCGGCGCTGGACGTCGGCGAGCGGGACGTGGTTGTCGGTCGTCCGGGGCCGCAGCGGCGGCCGGGCCGGTCGAGCCGGTCGGGCGGTGTCGGCGGCGCCGGCCAGCGCGGCGGGCGTGCGGTGGGTGAACACGGCCGGCAGGTCCAGCTCGACACCGAGCCGGGACCGGATCGCCGCGAGCAGCCGGCTCGCGGTGAGCGAGTGTCCGCCGCGGGTGAAGAAGTCGTCGTCGGCACCGACCCGCTCGACGCCGAGCAGTTCGGCGTAGAGCTGGCACAGGACCTGTTCGGTGGGCGTCGTCGCGGGCCGGTACGGCTGGTCTGCGTCGAACCGCGGCACGGGCAGCGCCCGTCGGTCGAGCTTGCCGTGGGCGGTGACCGGCAGCGCGGCCAACGGCACGATGCCGGCGGGGACCAGATAGTCGGGTAACCGGGTACGCAGGTGGGCCAGGAGCGAGGTCGGGTCGACGTCGGTTCCCGGCCTCGGTACGACGTACCCGACCAGGTGGGCGCCGGTCACGCCACCGACCGCGACGACAGCGCACCGGGCGACGTCGGGGTGGGCGGCCAGGACGGCTTGGGTCTCGGCCGGTTCGACCCGGTGTCCGCGGATCTTGACCTGATCGTCGGTACGGCCGAGGTGTTCCAGCTGTCCGCCGATGGTCAGCCGGACCAGATCGCCGGTACGCAGGAGCCGACCGCCCGGCGGTCCCCACGGGTCGGCCACGAAGCGGGCCGCGGTCAGTGCCGGCAGGTTCGCATAGCCACGGGCGAGTCCGGCTCCGCCGAGGTACAGCTCACCGGCCGCGCCGGCCGCCACCGGGTACAGCCGCTCGTCGAGAACCAGCGCCCGGGTGCCGGCGACCGGGGTGCCGAGCACCGGGGACGCCGTGCCGCAGACGTCGGCCAGCAACGCGTCTACCGTGTACTCCGTCGGCCCGTAGGCGTTGAAACAGGCCGTTGCCGGCGCCGTAGCGGCCAGGACGCGTAACCGTGACCACAGGGCGACCGGGGCCGGCTCGCCGCCGAGGACCAGCACCGACGGCCGGTGCCCGCCGTCGGCGAGTAGTCCGGTGTCGAGCAGGTGTTCCAGGTGGGTCGGGGTGCAGTCGAGATAGCCCAGGCGCTGCGCGGCGACCGTGCGGGCCAGGGCCGTCGCGTCGCGGTAGATGTCGTCGGGCAGCAACAGCAGTTCGTGGCCGTCGACCATCCACAGCAGCGGGTCCAGGGCCGCGTCGAACGACAGCGCGGCGCTGTGTCCGACCCGCAGCCGGGTCCCGGGCGGTATCCGCAGCATGATGCTGCGCCGGTGGCTGTCCAACAGGTTCGCCAGCGCCCGGTGCGGAACCTGGACCGCCTTCGGCTGCCCGGTGGATCCGGAGGTGTAGATCAGGTACGCGAGGCCGTCAGGCCGCGGTAGCGCCCAGTCACCGGCGGCTGACGTCTCGTCGGGATGCCCCGCGACCGGCACCACCCGGATCCGTCGGTCCAGCCCGGTAAGCCAGCTGACGGGCCGGCCGACGGTGCCCGGGTCGTGGTCGACGACGACGGCGACCGGTGCGCTGTCGGCGATGACGAACGCGATCCGGTCCGTCGGCAGGTCGGGATCGAGCGGCAGCCAGGCGGCTCCGGACCGGGACACTGCCAGCATCGCGACGATGAACTCGGCACTGCGCGGCAACGCGAGGGCCACCACGGTCTCCGGGCCGGCGCCGGCTCGCCGCAGTGCCGTGGCCAGCGCGGTCGCCGCCCGGTCGATTTCGCCGAAGGTCCAGCTGCGGACGCCGTCGACCACCGCGACCCGGTCGGGGTGACGACCGGCCCGGGCGGCGAACGCCACCGGCAGCGGCGGCGGGGCACTCGCCGGAGCCGGCCCGTGCAGGTGCGCGCCGCTGGTGCGGGCCCGGATCTGTTCGTCGGACTCGATGCGGCGGACCGGGCCACCGACGCCACCGGCGAGATGACCGACGAACGCCGTCAGGTAGTCGACGAGACCGGCCAGGTGCGCGGCCGTCTGCGGCCCGTCGTACGCGCGGACGTTGCCGTCGAGGTCGAGGTCGACCCGGCCGGGGCCCTGCCGGACGGACAAGGTGAGGTCGTCGACCGGGCCGGCGGCGACGGTGTGGAAGATCGTTTCCGCCCCGTCGAAGTCGAGCCGGTAGTCGAAGAACTTGATGTTGACGCTGGGTCCGTACCAGCCCGCCTGACCGCGGGCTTGCAGTGTCCGGGCGAGGTCCTCGCCCCGGTAGCGCTGGTGGCGACGCATCGTCGCCAGGTCGGCGGCGACCGCGGTGACGAGCTCGCGTGCGGTGGTCGCCGGGGCGACCACCGCACGCAGCGGAAGCACGTTGGCCGTATGCCCGGGGACCCGCAGCGTCGTGCCGCGGCGGGCGGTCAACGGTACGCCGAGGGTGAGCCCGCTGACGCCGGTGGTGCGGGCGAGGTATCCAGCGAACGCCGCGATGGCCACGTCGGCCCACGTCACGCCGGCGCGAGTGGCATTGGCTGCCAGTTGACGCGCGGTGGGTTCGTCGATGCGGGCCGATCGGCGGACGAACTCACCGGGCGGCTGTGGACCTCGGCCGCTGACGGTCGGCGGCGGCTCGGTCCGCGCCATCCGGCTGGCCCAGAACGCCTCGTCCGCGTCGCGCTCGGCGGAATCGAGGTAGGCCGATTCCGCCTCGGCCAGCAGCCGCAGCGGGGCGAACGGGTTCGGTCCCGGCTGCGTGCCCCGCCGCAGCGCGGTGTACGTCTCGGCCACCCGCCGGCAGACCAGCGGAAGGCTGTAGCCGTCGACGACCAGGTGGTGCGAGCGGACGTACCACCAGTGTCGACCGGCCCCGAGCCGCAGCAGTGTGACGGCGAGCAGGGGATCCCGGATGGGATCGGCGGGAGTCTTCAGGTCGTCGCGCAGCCAGTCGCGGGCGGCGGTCGCCGGGTCGACCGTGGCGGACAGGTCCACCACCCGCAGCGGCACCGGCCGGGGCGGTCGGATGATCTGGACGGGTCGTGCACCGCTGTCGTCGAAGCGGACACGCAGCGACTCGGCCTCAGCGACGGCGCTGGTGCACGCCCGGGCGAGCAGATCGGCGTCGATCGGGCCACGGATCTCGGCGTACCCGCCGACGTCGTACGCGGCGGTGCCGGGATGGAGTCTGATGCCGTACCAGACGCCGAGTTGGGCTCTGGTGAGCGGGAGGACGACGTCGCCGGGGCTGCGGTCGCTCACAACCATCCAATCTGGGTGGGATCGGGCTGGGGTGGGGCAGCTAGTCGGCCTGCTCCATCGCCTCGACGAGGCTCCTCGGACGCATGTCGGTCCAGTTGGTCTCCACGTAGGCCAGACTGTCGGCCCGGCTGGCCGGTCCGTGGACGGTGCGCCAGCCGTCGGGCACAGCGGCGAACTCCGGCCACAGCGAGTGCTGGTTCTCGTCGTTGACCAGGACGAGGAAGACGCCGTTCTCGTCGTCGAACGGATTGGTCATCGGAGGGTCCTTTCGGGATCAGGTTCAGGGCGCGGCCACGACGGTGGCGCCGCTGATCAGGTCGGGGGCACCCGGCACCGGTTGCGCCGCCGAGTCGCCAACGGCGAGCGCCCGGTTCGCGGCATCGACATGCACGACCCGTGGCCGGTGTCCGTCCAGCTCGGCCGCGTCGAGCACGACGTAGGACATCACGATGACGAGATCGCCGGGATGGATCAGGTGTGCGGCAGCGCCGTTGACGCCAATGACGCCGCTGCCCGGCGGACCCCCGATCGCGTACGTCTCGATCCGGGCGCCGTTGGAGATGTCGACGACCTGGATACGCTCACCCGCACGGATGTCAGCCGCGGCCATCAGGTCCGCGTCGACCGTCAACGAGCCCACGTAGTGCAGGTCCGCCTGGGTGACAGTGGCGCGATGGATCTTTCCGTTGAGCACGATGCGCTGCACCGCTCCTCCTGAGCTGTGGACGGATGTCCGCCGGGCGGCGACCCGGGGCGTGACCGGCGACCGTGCCATGTCTGACGTGGCCAGGGTCTCTTCCCGCACGGATCGGCCCACGGCGACGGCCGTTCCGATTGGCCGCGCCGGACGATTTCTTAGGTTAGGCTAGGCTAATTAATGGTCTTCAACAAGGGCTGCAGCGAAGGTTCTCGATGTCAATCTCGGAGCAGGTCGTCGGTGGCGGCGACCACCGCGCACCGGGCAGCCAGGTACGACAGGGCGGTGTCGTGCTCGCGGCGCGAGAAGTCGGCGACCGCGTCACCGGCGACGAACGGCCGCACGTCGTGCATGAACGCGTCGGCGGCCGTCTCCTGCACGCCGATGTGTGCGTAGACGCCGCAGACCACCAGCTGGTCACGCCCGGATTCGCGCAGCAGCTGCGCCAACCGGGTCCGGTGAAAGGCGCTGTAGCGCCACTTCGTCATCAGCGTGTCCTCGGCACCGGGCTCAAGCGCGTCGATGACGGCGGCGCCTGCGTCGTCCTGGATTCCCGCTCCCCAGAAGTCGGCCAGCAGGCCGCGCTGGTCAAAGGTCTGGCCAGGTGGCTGTACGGAGTAGACGACCGGCGCGCCTGCTCGCCGGCAGCGGTGCCGAAGCCTGGCGATGTTCGCCACCGTTGTCCGCAACGGTTCGTCGTCCGCCGGGAACGAGCGTACGAAGTGCTGCTGCATGTCGTGCACCAGCAACACCGCCCGATTCCAGTCGACCTGCCAGCTGACCTGGACGGGCGGCAGCTCTGTCGCGGACGGCACGCGATACGGCGCGATGTCGGGAATCCCCGTCATCGCTACCGACGCTCGCCATCGACGTCTGCTGCCCGTACCACCGACCACCAGGCGGCCAACGTCGGCTCTTCGGCCAGTTGCAGAAAATCGACCTCGACGCCGCGCTGGCGCCAGCGTTCGATCAGCGCCATGATGCGGATCGAATCGAGACCGGCGTCGAGCAGGTTGTCCTCGTCGTCGATCGGCCCGGCGTCGTCGCCGAGGAGCTCGGCGATGTCGGCGCGCATCGCGTCCGCTGTCAGCATGCGTGTCCTCCTGCGTCAGCCTGATACGGCGAGCGGCTCTGCCGCCGCCCGCGGCGGTGAGAAGCGGCGAGATCGGCGGCGAGTCGGGTCCGTAGCCCGGTCCGGCTGACCTTGCCCACGCCGGTGAGCGGGAACGCGGCGACGAACTCGATCCGATCGGGAATCTTGAAGTCGGCCAGACCACGCTGACGCAGGAACGACCGTAGCGCCGCCACCGACGGCGCGGATCCCCGTGGTACCACCACCGCGCAGGTGCGTTCGCCGAGTATGTCGTCGGGCACGGCGACGACCGCCGCGTCCAGCACTGCCGGATGGGCGAGCAGATGGTTTTCCACCTCCTCGACCGCGATCTTCTCCCCTCCCCGGTTGATCTGGTCCTTCACCCGGCCTTCGACGATCAGGTGCCCGGCGGCGGTCCGGCGGACCAGATCACCGGTGCGGTAGTAGCCGTCGACGGTGAACGTGGTCGCGTTGTGCGCCGCCGCCCGGTAGTAGCCCCTGATGGTGTACGGACCGCGGGTGAGCAGTTGTCCACTGGCACCGGACGGGACGTCCCGGTCGTCACGGTCGACCACGCGGACCTCGTCGTCAGGGCTGATCGGGATTCCCTGCGTGGTCGTCACGACCCGCTCCGGGTCGTCCAGCCGGGTGTAGTTGACCAGTCCCTCGGCCATCCCGAACACCTGCTGCAGGGCACAGCCGAACGTGGGTCGCACCCGGGCCGCCACCTCGTCGCTGAGCCGGGCGCCGCCCACCTGCACCAGCCGCAGGCTGGACAGATCCGGTCCTCGGTTGACGGCCGCGTCCAGCCACAACTTGGCCAGTGGCGGGACCAGGGCGGTGATGCTGACCCGCTCAGCGGCGATCAGCGCAAACGCGACATCGGGCGTCGGCTGCCCGGCGAGCACGATCCGACCGCCGACGTGCAGCGTCCCCAGCACGCCCGGCGAGCTGAGCGAGAAGTTGTGGGCCACCGGCAGAACGCACAGATAGACGGTGTCCGTATCAAGTGCACAGATTTCCGCCGAGGCCCGCACGCTGTACAGGTAGTCGTCGTGGGTACGGGGGATGAGTTTCGGAAGTCCGGTGCTGCCGCCCGACAGGTTGAGGAACGCGACGTCGGCGGCGGCCGGGCCGTCGGGAAGCTCGGACGGATCGCCGTCGAGCTCGGACAGCGCGACGAACTCGGCGGCGTCGCCGAGTACCAGCACGTGGTGCAGCCCGGTGGTCAACGAGCGCACCTGGCGGGCCAGTTCCCGGTAGTCGAAGCCGGCGTAGCGGTCAGCCACGACATAGCCGACCGCACCGGTGAGATCCACCAGATGGGTGATTTCGCTACGCCGGTGCGCGGGCAGCCCGAGGACCGGCCAGGCACCGATACGGAACAGAGCGAACAGCAGAGCGAGGAACTCCGGTACGTTCGGCAGCTGCACCACGACCCGGTCGCCACGGCGCAACCCGACCGCGTACAGGCCGGCCGCGAGCCGGTGCGCCGTGCGGTGCAACCGCCGGTAGCTCCACCGCTGGCCGCCGCCGACCACCGCCGTACGCTCGCCGTGCCGCGCCACCAGTCCGGTCAGCCACTGGTCGAAGGTCTCCCCACGCCAGTAGCCGAGCCGCCGGTAGCGCTGCGCGTACTCGTCAGGCCACGGGGTGAAGTCAGGGCCCGGGTCGACCGGTGGATCAGCCATCTACATCTCCCCCGGGATACCCATCGCGGCCAGCAGGGTCTGGAACTTGGCCGCGGTCTCGGCGAGTTCCGCTGCGGGCGACGACTCGGCCACGATGCCGGCACCGGCGTACAGCCGCAGAGACTGCCCGTCCGTCTCGGCGCAACGGATGCCGACGATCCACTCGCCGTCCCCGTCGGCGTCGACCCAGCCGACCATCCCGCTGTAGAAGCCACGGTCGAACGGTTCGAGCTGGGAGATGACGGTACGGGCCGCCTCGACCGGCGTTCCGCAGATCGCCGGGGTCGGATGCAGCGCCGTCGCCAGGTGGAAGGCGGTCACCGACGGGTCGACGACCTCGCCGGTGACCCGTGTGGACAGGTGCCACATGCTGGCGGTCGGAACGGCCGCCGGCTCCGCGGGCACCTGGATCCGCTTCAGGTACGGCCGTAGCGCCTCGACGACCGCCTCTACCACGAAGGCATGTTCCCGGCCGTCCTTGAGCGAGGTCCGTAGCGCGGCGGCACGGCGGCTGTCCTCCACCGGGTCGGCAGCCCGTGGCAGGGACCCGGCCAGTGGGTTCGCGACGACCCGCTCGCCGATGCGGGACACGAGTAGTTCAGGGCTCGCGCCGACGAGTGTCCGGCCACCCGACAGGTCGACGGCGTAGGTGTAGCCCCGGGGATCGCGCCAGGCGAGACTGCGCAGCACCGCACGCACGTCGACCGGTGCGGCCAAATCGATCTGCAGGCAGCGGGCCAACACCACCTTCTGCAGGTCGCCGGCACGCACCATGGACACGGCGCGTTCGACGGCGACGCGATAGCGCTGCGCGTCCGGCACCGCAAGCACCCGTGACACCCGGGTGGTCGGCCCGGGCGAGCGCGACAGTCCAGCTGCCGAGATCGGTCCCGCTCTGCGCACCTGTACCGGGACGACGAGCCGGGCACCGTTCAGGCCGGCGAAGGGCAACGCGCCGACCACGACCCGGTCCGGCACCTCGCCGCCCAGGGCGGCCAGCAGGTCGGATACATAGGTCGGCAGGTCAGCCAGCCGATCCGGAAGGAGAATCGCCTCTCCGCTCGCGAGCATCGCGCTGCGGGGCGAAGAAAAGAAGAACGACTCTCCCGGACAGTAGTCGGCGAGCAGGTCGGCGACAGCGTACTGCGGCAGATCGGTCCGGGTCACTGGCAAGGCTCCGTTCTCCCTGGCAGGAGCGCCCGGTGGCACGTACCGGACAGCGGGATGGGCGGGCAGGCGTCGGTCACATGCGTAGGGCCGCTCCACCGTCCACGTACAGGTTCTGCAAGGTGATCTGCCGGGCGCGCGCCGAGGCGAGGAACACCACCGCGTCGGCGACATCCGCCGGGCTGCCGATCCGACCGAGCGGAATCCCGGTCCGGAACTGGTCCGGCTGGCCGTCGATGGTGTCCCGGGGTCCCGCACCCCCGGCCCAGAGTTGACGCAGCATGGCGGTGTCGGTCGATCCCGGCGACACCACGTTGCACCGGATTCCGTCCCGTGCCACCTCCAGGCCGAGGCACATGGTGTAGGCGACAGCGGCGGCCTTGCTCGCGGCGTAGGCGGCGAGGCCGGCGCGGGGCACACCGGCGGCGTTGGAGGCGACCGTGACGACGGTGCCGGCACCGCGGGCACGCATGTGACGAACGACGGCGCGGCACATGTGGAAAACCCCGGACGCGTTCACCGCGAAGGTGTCTTGCCAATCAGCGTCACTGATGGAGGTGGCCGGTCCCGGGTGCAGCACCCCGGCGACGTTGACGAGCAGTCCGATGGGGCCGAGTCGACTCTCGATCCGATCGACCGTGTCGTCGACCACGGACGAGTCACGGACGTCAGCAGGGTGCGGCGTGGCACCGACGCGCTCGGCGAGCGCGGCGAGCGCCGGTTCGTCCCGGTCTACTGCGGCGACCACCGCGCCTTCGTCGGCCAGAGCCTGGCTGACTGCCGCGCCGATACCACCGCCGGCGCCGGTTACCACCGCGACCATGCCGGCCAACGTCCGCTCCACGACACTCCTATCATCGAGGCAGGTAGATTTAGGTTAGGCTAACCTCCCGTAGATGACAACCGATTGAACCCGATGACCGGCGACGGATGCACCATCGCCGCCCACGATCAACGGGACAACCGGAACCGACTCAGTCGAGCGTGCCGAGGTGGGTGCACGAGGTGTCCGCGCTTCCCAGCGAAGTCCGGGTGTCGACCGCGGTGATCTCGACGGCCACCATCACGCAGCCCTGGGTGGTTCGCAGGACATTGCCGTAGACGCTGTAGACCTGGCTCGGTACCAGGAACGGGTAGTCGAACCGGCTCACCGCCCCGTCGGACGGACGGGTCGTCACCAGTCGGATGGTGGCGCCGGTCGGCACCCGTTCGGTGGAGACGAACAGTGGCCAGGCCGCCTGGCAGCGCGGGGAGTAGCGCAGGGTCAGACTGCCGTAGGGGGCCAGGCGCGGATCCCGGTCCGGAATCGGCACGGTCTGGGCGCTCATCGCATCGACATGGCACTGTTCCTCCTGCGGATCCGCCCCGTCGGCCACGGGCCGCCCCGACGACGGTCCGGCCAGCGCGGTGTCGTCACGCTGCTGTGCGAAGGGACCGGTGCCCGACGTCAACGCGACGAGCGCGACGGCCGAGAGCACGACGGCCGAGAGCACGGTGATCGCGACGACGGAGACCACTGGCCACCGGGCCGGCCGTGGCGACCGGGCCAGGACCGGCCGCCCGATCGTCCCGGTTTCCGCAGTTGCCGGTTCGCCGGCACGCAGGCACGCGTTCTCGCGGTGCCAGCGTGCCCGCCAGGCGTCCTCGTCGCCACCGCAGGCGCGGACGAACGCCAAGGTCAGTTCCTGCGACGGCAGGCGCGTACCGGCCAGAACGCTCGACAGCGCCGTATGGGAGTAGTGGGCCTTCACCGCCATTGTGCGCAGTGACGGCTGGCCGGCGTCGCGTCGAAGTCGCGCAAGGTCTGCGACGAAATCACGGAGCCGATCGGCGCCAGAATCCTTCTCACCGATTCTTCTGTTTTGGCCCGTCATGACCCCTCCTGCGGGTGTAAACCCCGGCGTCAACCGCCGTCACGTCAGTGCTTTACAAGGAGGTGCACGGCACGATCAGCCTCGATGCACCGCCACTCGATAGGCGCCGCTCGATAGCGTCTCACAGTCCGTGCTGGACCGTGTACGCATCACTTCCCCCATCCCATCCGCCCCACCCCGCTCGCCGGCGCGCGCCTGCGGCTCGACGGGCCCGTCCTGCCGGATGCCGCCGCGGAGATCGAGGGCGCGCCGCACTATGACAGGAGGAACTACGTGTACCAGCCAGAAGGCACGAACACCGCAGGCGGATCGACGCGGCCAGCGCTCCCCCGGGTCCTGCGAGGTCTTCTCGCGTCGTGCGCCGCCGTGGTGATGGTGCTGGCCGGCACGGCCGCCCCGTCGTTCGCCGGAATCACCGGCTACCGGGTCACCGGCACCGGCGGCGCCGGGCTGATCGTACGGACCAATCCCCATGACGCCGGCGCCCCCGCTGTGGCCGTCCTGGCCGACGGCACCTACTTCACCGCCGAATGCGCGGTACGCGGTCGCAACATCTACGGCAACTCCGTATGGCACCAGATCAGCGCCCCGGTCACCGGCTGGATCAGCGACTACTACACCACCACGCCTGGCTTCAACCAGTACCTGCCCGGCGAGCCGGAGTGCGGCACCTCGACCCCGCCACCGACCGGCACCCGCGAGGACCGGGCGCTCGCCTGGGCGCGGTCGGTACTCGGGCACACCCACACCAACGGCGACCTGGGTGACTCCAACCATCCCTGGGACGGCTGGTGCGACAACTTCGTCGGCCATGCCTACGGTCGGGCCGCGAGCGGTTACGCGACGGCGCTGGTCCACTACAACTCGCTCAACGCCCGAGGACTCATCCGTACGACCGGCACCCCGCCGGCCGGTGCGCTCGTCTTCTATGCCGGTGCGTCGATCAACGGCTACGCCGGCCACGTGATGCTGTCCGAAGGCAACGGCAACTACATCACGACCGCGGCCACCGTACGCCGCGTCTCGCTGACCTGGCCGGGCGCGCCGTACCTCGGCTGGTCCTACGCCGACCCGGAGTGGCCCGGACGCTGACGCCGCCCGGCACCTCCCTCGGTCCTCGACCGGCGCGCCCGGCCGGTCACCTATCCTGAAAGGAACAAGAGATACGATGCACCGCGACTGCCCTGATCCTGAGTCCGCCGAAGTCCGACGCCGTGGCCTGCGGTTCGCGCTCGGCGTCGCACTGCTCGCCGTCGTCGCCGTGTCCGTGCCCGGCGCCGCCAGCGCCGCCCCGGTCGACTCCACCGACCGATCCACCGACCGATCGGTCCCGGCCAGTGTCGGCGGCCCCGCCACCGGGACCACACCGGACACCGTCGGCGTCACCGCCGTCGGTATCGACCTGTGCGCCCAGGTCGGCTACGCCGCCGGGTTCCGCGGCGGCCCGCTCGTCACCGCGGTCGCCGTTGCCATGGCCGAGTCCTCGTGCAACCCGTCTGCCGTCGGCAGCAACGGCCCCACCGCCGGCTGCCCGTACGGGTCACTGGACCGCGGGCTGTGGCAGATCAACAACTGTTACCACCCCAGTGTGTCGGACACCTGTGCCTACGACGCCCAGTGCAACGCGAACGCCGCGTACAACATCTCCAGCGGTGGTGGCAACTGGCAGCCATGGTCGACGTACAACAGCGGCGTGTACGCCAACTACCTGTCCGCCGCGCAGGCGGCGGTGAACCGGCTCGGCGGCGGCGGTACACCGAGCGTGACCGGGACGATCCTGGCCAGCCCCTGGCTCAATGTCCGGGCCGGCCCCGGCACCTCCTACGCCGTCACCGGTTACACCTATTACGGCAACGTCGTGAACATCTCCTGCTACACCTTCGGTGAGTACGTCGGTGGCGGGTACTGGCCGTCGTCCACCTGGGACCGGATCACCGACCCGGCCACCGGCGCGACCGGCTACGCCGCGGACACCTGGATCTCCACGACCTACGACGTCAAGAGCATGGTCGGCCCCTGCTGAACCCGACTGACAGCCGGCCGTCCCGGCACGACCAGCGTCGTGCCGGGGCGACCGATGCGCTCTCGGGAACGGCCTCTCCGGGACGCGCCCACCGCCCTCGTCACACCGGCGTATCCAGCTTCTCGATCATCCTCAGGATCTCGGACTGCGCCGCCCAGTCGTCCTGGTTACCGAACATCTGGGCCGCCTGGGTGAGCATCGTCCGGGCATCCGCGTCCCGGTTCACCACGGCCAACTCCGCACGCGCCCGAAGCACCCGGGCACGCAGCGGCTCGACCGCGTACGACGGCGCACCGGCCGACTCGTCTGGTCCGCTGTCGGTCGACGTGTCGAGTCCGCTGGCCGCCAGCTCGTCGAGTCCGCTGGCCGCCAACGAAATCACCTGCTCGGCCTCAACGAGCCGACGGGTATGCAACAACGCCCGGGCCAGCAGGCACCGGGCCCGGACAAGCCCGGCCCGGTTGTGCATCCGTTCGAACACCAGCAGCGCCTCGGTCGCATGACGCACGGCCTGGTTCGCCAGCCCTGCCTGCGCGTCGTCCGGGACCGGCTGCTGGCTCGACAGGCGGTGCTGGTGCAGGTAGAGTCGGCCGAGACGGTAGTACAGCGTCGCCAAACCCCGCTCGTCGTCGGTAGCGAGCTGGCCGGCCCGAGCAAGGTTGTCCTCGGCGTTGCGCCAGTCTCCACGTCGCCGTTCCACCTCGGCCAGCGACAGCAGCACCCGGAAGTGCACGGAGTCGGGCTGTTCCGGGCTGTCCAGCAACTCGTCGTAGTCCGAGTCGACCAGATCGGCCTGCCGCGCCTCGGCGATCAGCAACCGGGCCAGTCGCCGTTCGGTCGGGTCGCCGATCCGCACACTGATCCGCATCGCCTCGTCGAATGCCGTACACGCCAGTCGGTACGACGCAGCCTGCAGGAACGCCTCCCCGCGCTTGCGATGTGCCCGAGCTTCCCGCAGGGCGGCGCGGTGGCGCAGGTCCGGCTGGACGGCGCTGTCCTCCCGCAACGCACGGGCCTTGGCGATGGCCTCCTGAAAGGCGGTCTCGGCCGGCCCGTAGTGTTCGACGGCGGCGAGAAAGGCGCCATGGGCGAGCAGGACGTCGATCGCGCCAATCGGTTCACTGTCCTGGAAACGGTTCGCGGCATGCAGCGCGATTTGGAAGGCGTCACCGATGAGAGCTGTGTCGGGATACTCCGGTACGCAGCCTCCCAACCACACACCGACCCGCCAGCACACGTAGTCGTCGCCTCTGGCCGCCGCGGTGATGATGACCCGCAGCAGGCTGGCGTACTCGGCCCGGACCCACTGGTCCGGGCGCTCGGCGATTCGTTCGGGCAGGTTCGAACCGGCGGGAACCCAGTGCGTCGTACCGGTCTCCTGGTCGGGTCTGAGCACCTTCACCACGAACTCGTAGTACGCGTCGTCGAGGCGTTGCTGTGCGGCATCTCGTGCCGCTACCGTGAGCTCGGCCAGTCGCTGCTCCACGAAGAGCCGGTCGAGCGGGTGGAAACGGTAGCGGGGCAGCTCGTGCAACCTGCTCCGGGCCGGTGACTCCGCCAGCAGCTGGGCCCCGGTGAGCCTGGTCACCAGCGCCTCGGCCTCGGCGAACGGTACGTCGAGCAGCGGCCTGAGTACCCAGGGAAAGAACGTCGCCGACGGCACCAGTGCGAGCAACTGCAGTGCCTGCTGCTCGGCCCGTAGTGCCCGGTCGTACTGGGTGTGGATGCCCTCGGTGACCGCGCGTCCCGGACGGTCGAGCCAGGACAGCCGCGTTTCGGCGGGTTCCAGCAGACTGGCGACATGACAGATGTCGGTGCCGTCGAGTGCCACCCGCTCGCCGGCAGACCGCAGCGCCAACGGCAACGCCCCGCACATCTGTGCTATCCGCACCACGTACGGCTGCCGGCTGCCGTGCGGCACCCCGCTCACCGTGTGCAGGATCTCCAGGCAATCCGCCAGGTCGGGCGGGTCGAGCCGGTAGGGCTCGCACTCGGAGTCGATGTTCCCACTCAGGTCACGTCGGCTGGTCACGATCACCGCACAGCCGGGATCCCGCGGCAGCAGGTGATGCAGTTGATTGCCGTCGCGCGCCGCGTCCAGCACGATGAGCATCCGCCGCCCGGCGGTCAATGCCCGGAACAACTTGGCTCTCTTGTCCAACTCGGCGGGCATCTCGTCATCCTGCCAACCGAGAAGGGCGAGAATGTCCTGTAGGACGTCAGCCGGACGGCGGGCGGCACCGCCGGTGCCGAGATTGGCGAACACCTGCCCGTCGCGATACTCGTCACGCAGCTCGCGGGCCAGCTCGGCAGCGAGGACGGTCTTGCCGACACCCGCCCGGCCGTGGATCAGGACGAGGACCGGGCCCCCCGCGCGGACCCGTCGTCCAGACGGCGCGGCGTCCCGCTTGCCGCGCGCTGCGGCATGGCGATCCAGCAGATCCTTGATCTCACGGCCACGTCCCGCGAACGATCCGTCGCCGGCGGGCAGGACCGGGATCGCCGATCGGCGCCACCGCAACGACGGCCAGCGGCCGATCCGGCCCAACCACCGGCGCCACCGGACCCGCGGCCGACCGACGCCGCGAACGGCCCGGCCATGGCCTGTCTGCAGGTCGGTGGCTGCGGCCGACCCGGTCGGGAAGAACGTCGACGCCTGGTCTTCGAGCGGACGGGGCGGATCGCCGGCACCACCGATCAGCAGAGCGGTGAGCCCGGTCATGACGCCGAGAGCGATGAGCGTCGTGGTGCGCAGGCTCTCCGGCAGGTCGTCGTACCCCGTGCCGAGTACCGCCGCGAGAGCGGTCGCGACAGCGCCGAAGAGCACCCGGTACGACCGCAGGCTACGACGAATCCGGAGCAGGGTGAGGCGGATCCTTCTCAATGTCGATCACTCCCCGACGGACGATACGGAGAGGCGGGAATCATGGTTTGGTGACCGGCTCCGGCCAGGCCGCCACCTCGATGGATTCGAGGTCGTCCAACAGCCGACGCGAACGCACCTCGCCGTCGACGTCGCCCAGGCGGGCGAACGTCTGCTGGGCGGCGAGAAGCAACTGCCGAGCTCTCGGCGGTGCGCTGGCGGATCGCCGGCGCTGGAAATCGAGTTGCTGCGCCAGCGCGAGCACCGTCGCGGCCTCTGCCTCCATCCACCGATCGCCACAGGTCCGCAGGGTGATCAGCGCCTCTTCCAGAACGGCTGTCGCCGCCTCGGTCCGCCGCTCGGCGAGTAGGGCGCGGCCGATCGCCAACCGGCTGTGGCCAACTCCGTAACGGTGGCGGATTTCGGTGAAGCCGTCCAACGCGCGGAAGCCGTACTTTCGGCCCTCCTCGTACCGGCCGGCCCGCAGTGCGACCAGCGCGCGCTGGTGCCGGATCCACGGACGCCACAGCCTCCGGCCATGTGCGCTGACACGCGTGCGCCGATCCGCCTCGCGGAGCGTCTCGGCGGCCTCGTCGAGCGATCCGGTCGCGAGCAACGCGCCCGCGTACGCCCACAGGACGCTCGGCAGCAGACGCGCTCCGCTGCCACCGGCGTGGCCGCACAGTTCCCGGGCGGAGTCAGCGGCCGCGAGTGCCTGCTCCGCCCGACCTGCGAGTACCCGGTTCACCGATCTCTCCCGCAGCACCCGGATCTCTTCCTTGACGTCGCCGATCTGCCGGGCGATCCGTAGCGCCTGGGCGATCTCGACGGCTCCTTCGTCCACCTTGTGCTGCCGGTTGCGCAGGTTGCCCAGCGCCCGGCGGGCCCGGGACTCCGACGCCGCGGACCGATCCTCGGCCCGCAGCGCCGCCTCCGCGCAGGCCGCTCCTTCCTCGATCCAGCCGAGCTCGGCGTAGATCTCGGCCAGCGCGGCGAGCCCGAGTGCCTCACCGGCGTCGCTGGCATGACTGCCCCGCTGGCGTAGGTGCCGGGCATGGGTGACGGCATCCCGGGCCGCGTCCAGGGCGGCCGCGAGACGGCCGTCGTCGAGCAGCCGGTAGACAGTGCCGGCCAGCAGATCGGCCGGCCGACGCTCGCCACGTCGTTCCCGCTCGGCCTGCAGCATCGCCTCGGCGGCGGCCTGCTGCTCGGAGGAGAGGACGCGGATCAGGTGCGCCCGGGCGTACGTGCGGACATAGTCCGGCACCCGGTAAGTGACGACGCCCACGCTGTCGAACCGTTGGTGTGCCAACCGCGCATTTGCCAGCCGCTCCAGCAACTGCCGAGCGGTGCGCAGTTCATGATCCTCACGGTCGAGGGCGGCGTCGTCGGAGCCGACTCGCCCGTCGTCCGGAAGTTCGTCAGCCGACTCGTCGTCGGCTGGATCGACGTTCGCGCCCGGCCACGGACGATCCGGATAGCTGCGCCGCCCGGCTGGTAGGTCGTCCAGCAGTCCCTGGGCGATGGCCGGTTCTGGCACCGGTGGCTCCCGATCGTGGCCAGCGCCGCTGGCGTTGGCGCATCCCCGCATCAGTGCGGCGAGCATCCAGCTGGCGACGTTCTCCGGGTGTCCGTTCTCGGCGGCTCCGAGTAGCCCGAGTAGTACCAGACCTTGGCGTTCCTGCTTGGTCAGCATGGCGAAGCTGAGATCGAGGGCGCCGGCGAACGGTGTCAGGTCCGGATCCTCGTCGCGGTTCGCTGCCACTTCCCGCATTCGCTCGACGGCAAGCTCCAGGGTCCAGCTACGCCGGCCGGCGAGGGCCGCACCTGCGATGTGCAGTGCGACCGGGTATCTCGCGGTGGCCTCGACGATCGTGTCGACGGCAGCCGATTCCCGGTCGGGCATCGGTTCGGACCGACCCAGCAGTTCCAACAGGGCCTCGCGGGCCGGTGCCTGATCCAGTCGGCCGAGCGTCAGCGCGACATGGGCGTCGAGACCGCGAATGGGACCCGGGGAGGTGATGATCAGGGCACAGCGTTCGCCGGCGGGCAGGAGCCGGCGGATCTCGTCCAGCCTGGTGAAGTTGTCAAGGATGACCAGGACCGCGAGCTCCGCAGTCCGTTGCCGGTACCAGAGTTCCAGGTCGGCGGGTGGCGGCTCATCGCCCCTGGCCGGTTCACGCAACGCCCAGTAGACGGCGTCGAGAACGTCACCGGTACGCATGTCCGGCCGACCGTCCGCGTCCACCAGGACCTGTCCGTCCGGAAACGAGTCGGCGAGCAGGCCGGCGACGGTGATGGCCAGCGCGGAGCGACCAATTCCGGTTGGCCCGGACAACACCACGATGGTTGGACGACCATTCGGTCTCGCCAGCTTCCGGCGGATTTCCTCGATGTGCCAGTCGCGACCGAGCAGGATGGTCGGCGGCGGTGGCAGGTCGGCCGGCACCAGATAGCGGCGCGGCTCGCCGGTGTGGCCTTCGAGTCCGCCTGGCACCGAGGCACGCGGTGGTGGCCTGCGTCTGTGGTGTCGAAGCGCCGCGATCACCAGAAAGCCGGCCACCAGTCCGCTACCCGCCGCGACAAAGATCCAAAGTATACCTTCGTCAGTGATCGTCGGTTGGTTGAGATACGGAGCGAAGATCAGAAATACCACTACGAAGGCGATACTCACGACAACGCCGACTGACGGAAGTTTCATGAGGCGCACGTCGACCTCCTCGGGCGATAGCGCCATCATGCACTCGCGCGGCAAGTGGAGACAGCCCATGTCCACCGAGCGGCCGCGGATTTCAGCGGTATCGGACCACTTGTCGACAGTTGTTGCCACGCGGCCAGCAGAATGGACATTCGCTCTCGGACCGTCGGACGACCGCACCCAGCCGCGTATCCACCCTCGGATGGCTCACCGGCGGGTTGGTTCCGCCTCGGATTCGCCGGGGATCAGCGCGGCTCGCGCCCGGTGTCCCTTCAGATCGTCGTTCAGTCGGCCAGTCCGAGGTAGGTACGTGCGTTGCCCCGCAACAGAGCGGCCTTCTCGGTCGCGGACAATCCGGGATTCGTCCGGATGACCTCACCCGGCGGTTGTTCGCCCAGCGGATACGGATGATCGCTGCCGAGCAGGACCCGGTCCGGTCCGACGGTCTCCAGCCCGTGCCGGGTCGAGGTGCGGGCGATCACGATGGCCGGCCGGTCAGTGGCGACGGCGTGGTCGACGGCCGCGTCGTGCCCGTCGACGTCCCGGGCGTCCCAGCCGAACGACCGCCACTTGTCGGCGATGGGTTCGACCGTGGTGATCTCCGTGACCGGGCCGTCGACCTGCGAGTCGTTCGCGTCGAGCAGGACGGTCAGGGCGCCCAGGCGGTGATGGCCGGCGAACATCGCCGCCTCCCAGAGTTGGCCCTCCTCGAGCTCGCCGTCGCTGACCACGGCGAGGGTGCGCGAGTCCGGCCGGCCCTGGAGGCGGTCGGCCAACGCGAAGCCGACCGCGGCGGACAGCCCCTGGCCGAGGGAACCGCAGGTGAGGTCGACCGCCGGCGCCCGCTCGGTGCCGATCGCCTCCAGCCGGGAGCCGTTGTGCCCATAGGTCCGCAGCTCGTCGTCGTCGAGCATGCCCCGCTCGGCGGCGGCGGCGAACGCGGCGATGACGTAGTGCCCGGGCGAGACCACCAGCCGGTCGGTGCCCGGACGGTAGTAGCGCCCGTAGAGGACGGCGAATCCCTCGGCCGACGACAGCGCCTGCCCCAGGTAGCCCAGCCCGTGCATGGCCACCATCCGTACGGCGTGCAGCCGGATCCGGGCGGCCAGCCCCGGTAGCTGGGCGACGGGCAGCGGATCGGCGACGGCCGGGCGGCGCGGGGCAGACTCGTGGAACGGAATCATGCTAACCTCTACTGGTAAAGTGGCTAAGCCGCTTTAGTAAGGCATAGCGTCAAGCACCACGTCAACCCGCAGCTGCGTGAAGGGTTGGGCCCGGCGGTCTCGCGTCACCAGGCACGGCGTGCGTAGGCTGACAACTCGTCGCGCCACGAGCAGACGCCACGAGCAGACGCCACGAGCAGACGCCACGACCGGGGCCACGACCGGGGCCGGGAGCGTCCGACGAGCACGCGGTGGGACCAACGCGACGTGGGACGAACGGCGTGTCCGGCTGGAAGGGATCGGGGATGGCATCGACGGAATCCGCACCGGCGGGCAACGGGGCGCGCCCGCGCAACGTCGTGCAACTCGGCGCGGTCCGCCCGGTCACCGCCAACCGGCTCGCCGACGACGTCGCCGAACAGATCCGGCAACTGATCATCAGCAAGAACCTCGCCGAGGGTTCCCGACTGCCCTCCGAACGCCACCTGGCCTCGATGTTCGGGGCCAGCCGGCCGATCGTCAGCCAGGCCCTGCGCGCCCTGTCCCTGATGGGTCTCGTGGAGATCAAGCAGGGTTCCGGGGCGTACATCATGCGTCGCCCCGAGTCGGCCATCGCCGCGTCGGTCAACCTGATGCTCGATCTCGACCGGCAGTCCCTGTCCCATTTGGTCGACCTGCGGCTGTGGCTGGAGACCCTCGGCGCGACCGAGGGCATCCGGCGACCGCAGGCCGACCTCGGCGATGTCCGCGCAGCCCTGCACCGGCTCAGCGAGAGCATGGCCGGCGGCACGTCCGCGTGGATCGCCGCCGACACCGTCTTCCACGCCGCCGTCGTCCGTACTTCCGGCAACCCGTTCCTCGCCTCGATCTACGAGGCGATCCATACCGCCGTGATCTCCTACGAGTACGACGACTGGGTGAGCCGGGATCGCGTACCGGACTGGCTGCTGCCGGACAACGCCGACGCCCAGATGGCCATCCACAAGCCGATCCTGGATGCGATGGCCGACCGGGACGACACCGCCGTGCGGACCGCGATCCGGCATCACCACGACGTGATGCTGCAGCACATCGAGCGCAGCCGCGCACAGCGGTAGCCGTACCTCGCCCTACCCTTGCCGCAGGTCGGGGCTCCCGCAGTACCGGCTGCCCACCGCCCGGGACGTGCCACCGTCGAGGTACGGGTCGTCGCGGCGGCTCTGCCGTCGTCTGATCGCCGGTGACCTTGACCACCGGGTAGTTGCCCAGCCTCCCGGGCACCGTTAAGTTCTCGCTGGTAGTTGCCAAGATCTGGCAACTACCAGCTGTTGACGTCAACGGAGACTCGGGGGACAGCCAGATGACCGCCACGATCGACCGCTGGCAGCAGCTGCTGGCGTCCTGGGACGCCCAGCAGACCGGATACCTGCCCCGCCGCGAGGAACGCTTCGCCGTCATGGCGAGAACCATCGGCGAGGTGATCGGCGACAGCTTCGTCGCACTCGATCTCGGCTGCGGGCCGGGCTCGCTGTCGCAGCGCATCCTCACCGCGTACCCCGGTGCCACGGCCGTCGCCGTCGACTCCGACCCGTTGCTGCTGGAACTCGGTCGGCAGACCCTCGCCCGGTACGCCGAGCGACTGCACCTGATCGACGCCGATCTACGCGATCCGCACTGGCACCACCGGCTCGGCGTCGAGAATGTCGACGTCGTCGTCTCGACCACCGCGTTGCACTGGCTCGATCCGGGCACCCTGTACGCCGTCTACCGCCGGGCGGCGGATCTGCTACGTCCCGGCGGTCTTCTGCTCAACGGCGACAACCTGCCGTACGACACGACGCAGTCCACCCACCAGAGGCTGGCCGCGGCGGCCGACGACCGCGTCACCCACCGGGCCTTCGCCGTCGACGGCGTTCCCGACTGGGCGCGGTGGTGGGCAGCGGCCACGGCCGATCCACTGCTCACCGCCGTCGCCGAGGAACGCGCAGCCCGCCGGCAACAGGCCGACCGGACGTACGGCCCACGCGACGCCGAACAGGTCACCCCACTGTCCACGCACGTCGCCGCCCTGTCCGCAGCCGGATTCCGGGAGATCGGCACGATCTGGCAGCACCACGACGACCGGGTCCTGCTCGCCGTCCGATGACGACGATGCCGGTCGTCCAACCGATGGACCATGGCGAGGTGCTCGGTGTCACGGCCCGTCGCCGCCGCACCGTGTTCTGGCTGCTCGCGTTGACGGCCGGGCTGATCGTGACCGCCGTCGTGGCGATCGGCTCCGGTGCCGTCGGCATCCACCCGATGACGGTGGCCCGGATCATCGGACACCACCTCGTCGGGCTGCCTGCCGAGGTGACCTGGACGCTGCCGGAGGAGGCCATCGTGTGGCAGGTCCGACTGCCCCGCGTGCTGCTCGGCATACTCGTCGGCGCCGGGCTGGCCGTGTGCGGGGTGGCCCTGCAGGCCATGGTCCGCAACGTGCTGGCCGATCCGTACCTGCTGGGCATCAACTCCGGCGCCGCCAGCGGCGCGGCAGCGGCGATCCTGTTCGGCGTCGGCGCCGGCTTCGGGCAGTACGCCCTGTCGGCCAGCGCGTTCGTCGGCGCGCTCGGTGCGTCGACGCTGGTGTTTCTGATCGCGCGCAGCGGCGGTCGGATGACCTCGATCCGACTGCTGCTGTCCGGCGTCGCGGTCGGCTACGCGCTGTATGCGAGCACCAGTTTCCTGATCTTCGCCTCCGGATCCGCCGAAGGCGCGCGTTCGGTGCTGTTCTGGCTACTCGGCTCGCTCGGGCTGGCCCGCTGGGACGCGCTGCTCGCGGTCGCCGCGGTCGTACTGGGCGCCACGCTCGCCTATCTGACCGTCGCCGGTCGCCGGCTGGACGTGCTGGCGATCGGTGACGAGACCGCGCAGACCCTGGGCGTGTCGCCGGACCGGTTCCGGCTGCGGCTGCTGCTGATCGTCTCGCTCAGCGTCGGCGTGCTGGTCTCCGCCGCCGGCAGCATCGGTTTCGTCGGGCTCGTCGTACCCCATCTGGCCCGACGCATCGTCGGGGCGGCCCACGTGCGGGTGGTGCCGGTGGCGGCGCTGCTCGGCGCGATCCTGCTGGTCTGGGCCGACGTGCTCGCCCGGGTCCTGCTGGCACCGCAGGAGATCCCGATCGGCATCATCACCTCCCTGCTCGGCGCGCCCTTCCTGCTGATCCTGATCCGGCGCCTGCACGCCACCGCCGGCTGAACCGTTCCGCGACATCGCCCGACCGCCCCACCGACCCAAGAAGACCTGACGGGAGAAGTTGTGAAACCGACTCAGATCGCTGTCGCCGCCTTCGCCTGCGCCGCCGTGCTGCTCTCCACCGCCTGTGGCGGCGGCACCGACGACGAGGCAGCCGCCACGGGCGACGGATATCCGGTCACCGTCGTCAACTGCGGTGTGGAGGTGACCTTCGACTCCGCCCCGCAACGGGTGGTGCTGCTCAAGAGCGCGGCCGTGCCGTACTTGCACTCGCTCGGCGTGCTGGACCAGGTCGTCGCCCGCGCCGGGCAGTACCCCTCGGAGTACTACGACACGCAGACACTCGCCGAACTGGACCGGATTCCGTTGCTCACCGACAAGACCGACACCAGTGGACACCTGCAGATCTCCAAGGAGGTGGTGATCAGCCAGCAGCCGGATCTGGTGCTCGGTGAGGTGGACAACCTGTCCCGGGACACGCTGTCGGCCGTGAACATTGCGCTGCTGGAGGAGCCGGCGATGTGCCCGGGCAGCACCGACGTGCCGAGCTTCGAGGACATCTACGCACAGCTGGAGACCTACGGCGAGGTCTTCGGCCGCCCCACGCAGGCCAGCGCCGCGGTGACCGCGCTGCAGGAACGGATGGCGCAGGTGCAGGCCCAGGCCGATGCGGCGTCGGGACGTACCGCTGCGGTGCTGTATCCGACGGTGGGCGGCGGGGCGACGTACGCCTACGGCACGGCCAGCATGGCGCACCCGCAACTGGAAGCGGCCGGCTTGCGCAACGTCTTCGCCGACGTCGAGGAGCGGGTCTTCGAGGTCACCGTCGAGGAGCTACTCGGCCGCGACCCCGACGTGCTGATCCTGCTGTACAGCGACGGTGACCCGGCAGCGGTCGAGCAGGGACTGACCGGCCTGCCCGGAGCGGAGAACCTCACCGCCGTACGTAATGGGGATCTGCTGACCCAGCTGTTCAACTTCACCGAGCCACCGACGCCGCTGTCGATCGACGGGCTCGAGCGGATCGTGCAACGCTTCGCGGTGAATCCGTGATCGAGGCGGCCCGGGTCTCCTGGCGCTACGGCGCCAACCCGGTGATCGACGCGGTCAGCGTGACCGCACGGCCCGGACGGGTGCTCGGGCTGATCGGCCCGAACGGCAGCGGCAAGACGACCCTGCTGCGGCTTCTCTACGGCGCGCTGCGTAGCGACACCGGCGCCGTCTCGGTCGACGGCGACACCCTGCGCGATCTGCGCGCGCGGGAAGCGGCGCGGCGACTCGCCGTGGTCGTGCAGGAAAGCGGCGGCGAGACCGCGTTGACCGTGGCCGAGTTGGTCCTGCTCGGACGCGGACCGCATCTGTCGACCTTCCAGCGTGCCGGCCGGTACGACCAGCAGATAGCGGCCCGGTGTCTGGCCCGGGTCGGTGCCACCCACCTCGGCGCGCGGGCGTTCGCCAGCCTTTCCGGCGGGGAGCGTCAGCGGGTGCTGATCGCCCGGGCGCTCGCCCAGCAGGCCACCCACCTGCTGCTCGACGAGCCGACCAACCATCTCGACATCCGGTACCAGCACGAGATCCTGCACCTGGTCCGTACCCTGGGCACCTGCTCGATCGTGGTGCTGCACGACCTGAACCTCGCCGCCCGTTACTGCGACGACCTGGTGCTGCTGGGTCACGGTGGGATCGTGGCCGCCGGCACCACCGACGAGGTGCTCGACCCGACCGTCATCGAGAGCGTCTACGGGATCGGCATCCAGCGCCTGGATCTCGACGGTGCCATCCATCTGCTGTTCCACCCGGTCACCGCCGACCCGGACACGGCACAGCGGAGCACCGCGTGACCGCGCAGGATCGCATCAACACGTACTGGACCGGCCGGGCGCCGAGCTACGACGAGCACGTCCAGCGTCCGGACCGGTTCACCGCCGACCAGCAGGCGTGGTCGGTGATCTGGGCACAGGCGCTGCCACCGGCTCCGCTGGACGTACTCGATGTCGGCACCGGCACCGGGCAGGTGGCCATGGTCCTGGCCGGACTCGGTCACCGCGTGACCGGCATCGACCTGTCCGACGGAATGTTGGAACGCGCCCGCAGGCACGCGGCCGAGTTGCCGCGCGGTCCGCGCATCCGGCACGGTGACGCCGTCGCGCCGGACTTCCCACCCGGCAGTTTCGACGCGGTGACCAGCCGATATCTGATGTGGACTCTGCGCGAGCCGGATGTCGCGGTGGCCAACTGGGTACGGCTGTTACGCCCCGGTGGCAGGGTCGCGGTGGTCGACAGCGCCTGGTTCCCCGATGGCCTGGACAACGCTTCGGAGAACTTCGCCGGCTGCTACGACGAACGGGTCCAGGCGGTGCTGCCGCTGGCGACGGCGACATCCATGGACCAGACCGTCGCCATCCTGGAGCAGGCCGGACTGACGGACGTCACGGTGACCCCGCTGAAGTCGATCTTGGAACTGGACCGGCGATTCGGCGTCGCGCCACACCACGACATCCGGCTGCAGTACCTGGTCGCCGGCCGGGTCTGACCGGTGCGCCGAGCGGCGGACTTCGTCGCCCTGCCGGCCAGGGCCACCAGCGACGTTTTTCGTCGCCCACTCGTAGGTGAGACGCCGGGCTGGTACCGGCGTCTCACGGGTCGCGGCGGGCACGGCCTCGGGCGAGGCCGCGTGCTAGCGGATCAGATCCGGTACTCCGTACCGAGACGAAGGTTGATGTCCAGGCCAGCGTGGGTGTAGTAGTTCATGATGCTGAACAGGGCGAACACCAGTCCGCTGCCGAACCAGAGCCACCGGGCGGCGGTGAGCAGCCATCCCGGACGCAGGCGGCTCAGCGGTGCCAGGATGGCACCGAGGCCCGCGGCCAGGTACAGCAACGCGAAGAAGGTGTTTTCCACGAGCGGATAGCTGTTGAGCAGCCCGGTGATCGGTTCGGCCGCCGGCGCACCGCCGACGATCTCGAACCGTGCGATGGCGACGGCACAGGCGATCAGGACGCCGCCGAGTCCGAAGACGACCACGGCCACCGGCGTGAGATCGACCTGTTGCAGGCCGGCGAGGTCGCCGCGCAGATGCCAGAGGTAGACCGCCGCGGCGAGCAGCAGAACGCCCAGGATCAGGCATGGCTCACCGAAGATGAAGTTGAGCGGTGGGTTGACGGTCAACGGCCAGGTGGTCGCCATCAGCGCACCCAGCGGCGCGAGAATCAGACCGAGCGCACCGAGTGCCACCGCCCACAACCGTGGATCGAAAGTGCCGCCGGCTGGTACCACCACCGCCGCCGGCCGGTCCCCCGCAAGGTCGGGATCGACCTTCTCGAACGCCGGCAGGG
Organism: Solwaraspora sp. WMMB335; assembly: GCF_049179075.1. Lineage (NCBI taxonomy): Bacteria > Bacillati > Actinomycetota > Actinomycetes > Micromonosporales > Micromonosporaceae > Solwaraspora > Solwaraspora sp. WMMB335. Next base: position 7,710,736 of record NZ_JBMHMF010000001.1, on the reverse strand, counting down.
CGGCCACGGCGGCCCGTCGGAGCAGTAGCGACACCAGGATCAGCGCCAGCCCGGCGACCACTCCCATGGACGTGTTGTAGAGAATCACGTGCCCTCCCTCATGTGGTGTCGACCCTTGCCTGGGATCGGTGCCGTGTCGTCGGCATCCGCCCGTCACCATGACCGCGGCCGCCGCTGCCTGAGCAGCGGCACCGCGCGGTCGGATCCGCCTGGTCATCCGCAACCGCGACGGCGACCGATCCCGTGCTGCCCGCGCGGCCGTAGCCGGCTGTCGGCGCGTCACGGTCCGGGAGTCGCTCGTCGAGTTCGGGGACCCGGCCCCAGGTGGTACCGGTTGGAGCGGATCCGCGTGGTGATTCCTGCGCGACCACAGTGGTCGCCGGTTCGCGTCGCATCCAACCAACGGTCAGCTGGGCTGTAACCACATAGATACAGTACGTAGTATCACCCTGTCGGCGCTAGGGTCTGGCCGGGGCCATCTCGATCATCCATAGTGACAATCGCCGGAACACCGGATGTCCTGCCGGCGACGCGGCACCGGGCCGTGCGGCACCGGATACACCAGATACACCGGCGACGATTCACCACCCACCGGCCGCCGACCGGACCGCACCGCGGCGGGCACGGGCTATCCTGTCGGTACAGCCCACACTGGACGGCAAGGAGATCGCCATGCGCCTACGAGCGATGATCACGACCACCGCCGCGCTGCTGGCCGCCACCGCGGCGGCCGTCATCGTCGGCCTGAGCCAGTCCCAGGCAGTCTGGGACCTTGCCGGCTACACCTGGTCCAACTGACGCCAGCCGCCGCTTGCGCGTCCCGCACCTCGGGGCACCCGGACGACGTCGACCCAGGTCAGCACCGCCACGACCGATTGCCACCGGCGGACGTGACACCTATCCTCAACCAAGCACTTGCTTGGCAGGTGTCCCGTCCGCCGATGCCCCGGGAGCCCCTGATGGCCCGCACCTACCTCGGGCACGTACTGCCCGACCGTCTCGACGACAAGATCGTCCCGTCCCGTACCGCCCTGCTCGTCATCGACATGCAGAACGACTTCGTCCATGACGACGGCCACTGCGCCAAGGCCTTCGGTCGACCGATGGTGACCGGCTTCCAAGGCGTGGTCGCACCGATCAAGCGGCTCGCCGCCGCCGCTCGCGCCGCCGCAGTGGCGGTGCTGTATTCCCGGGTCGTCCAGCAGCCGGACGGCTCTCTCGCCTCTGCGGTCTGGCTCGCCGACAACCTGCGTTTCGGCTTCGAACCGCTGCACTGCATGTACGGCACGTGGGGCTGGCAGATCGTCGACGAGCTCGCCCCCCAGCCGGGCGACGCCGTCTTCGACAAGATCCGCCGCAGCGCGTTCATCGGCACCCAGCTGGACAACATGCTGCGGGCCCGGGACATCCGCGCCATCGTCGCGACCGGGATCGCCGGCACCGGCTGCGTCGAGTCCACCGTGCGCGACGCGATCGAGCGGGACTATTTCACGGTCGTCGCGGCGGACTGCATCGCCAACAACAACGCCGAGCTGACCGCCGCCTGCGAGCCGGTCTTCCGTGGCCTGCTCGCCCCCGAGGACTGGACCACCAGCGACACGGTCATCGCCGCCTGGACGGCCGCCGCACCCGCGCCGGGGCGCTGACCGCCGTGGGTGCGGCCCCGCTCACGGTGCCGCACCCACCACTATCCGAACCGCATGACCCACCACTATCCGAACCGCGTGGCGGCGTCGGCACGCAGCTTGGCCTTGTCGGCCTTGCCTCCGGCGCTGAGCGGCAACGAGTCCAGAGTGACCAGACGTTCCGGCCATTCGTACTTCGACACGCCCCGGGCGGCCAGATCGGCGCGCAACTCGTCGAGCGTCAACTCGGCCCGGTCGGTCGTCACCACGTACGCACAGGCCCGCTCGCCGAGCACCTCGTCGGCGGCGGGCACCACCGCCACCTGGGCGACGCGCGGACAGCCGCCGACCGCTTCCTCCACCGCCAGCACGCTGATGTTGTGCCCGCCCCGGATGATGAAGTCCGCCACCCGGCCGGTCACCGTCAGATAACCGTCGGCGTCGATCCGGACCAGGTCGCCGGTGAGCATCCACCCGTCCGGGCGCACCAGTTGCCCGTTGGCCACCGGGTCGTCGTAGTAGCCGGGCGTCAACCCGGGACCACGGGCGGCGCACTGTCCGGGCCCACCGGTCGCGGTGACGTCCCGGCCGTCGGCGTCGAACAGCCGTACCCGCATCTGCTCGATGGTCCGCCCCGCCGTGGCGAGTCGACGCGCCCGGTCGTCGTCGACCCGGGTGACACTGATCGGGCCGGCCTCGTTGGACCCGTAGAACTGCAGCACCGCGCAGCCGGTCCGCTCCTCGAACCGGGCGGCCCGCTGCGCCGGCACCCGCTCGCCGCCGGTGAACAGCACCCGCAGCGACGACAGATCGCGGCGGCCGAACCCGTCGGCGTTGAGCATCATGACGAACTGGCTGGTCACCGCCGCCAGCACGGACACCCGGTGCCGCTCGATGAGCGCCAGGGCATCTTCGGCGTCGAACTCCTCCACCAGCACCGTCGGGTACCCGTACATGGTGGGCACCACGTGGCCGCTCCACTGGCCGAACCCGTACGGCGCGGGCAGCACGGACGCGAACACCTCGTCCGGGCCGAACCGACCGGCGTCGGCGGCCAGCGGACCGAAGTACTTGCGGGTGTTCATCGTCTGCATCACGCACTTCGGCAGCCCGGTGGTGCCCGAGGTGGAGTTCAGGAAGAACAGGTCGTTGGCGCCCAGCGAACGACCGGCGACGGCGGCCACGGCAGCCGCCGCGTCGGGCAGCTCCACCCGGTCTCCGTCGCGCCGCAGGGTCAGGTCACCGGACGGGTCGACGGCCACCGTCAGGTGCGTCAGCGGACCCGCCGTGCCCCCGTCGGCACCCAGCTCGGCGGTCACCGCACCGGCGTCGCGACCCCGGTGGGTGGGGCGGGTCACCAGTGCCGACGCGCCGGTACGGCGTACCAGGTGCCGGATCTCCGCGGTCCCGGCGCGCGGTCCGATGCCGACGGTCACCAGGCCGGCCTTCTGCGCGGCGAGGTACGCCACGTGCACCAGTGCCCCACCGGTGAGCAGGGTGGCGATCCGCTCGCCGGGGCGCAGGCCGGCGAGCGCGTACGCACCGGCCAGTCGGGTGCTCAACCGGTCGTAGGCCGACCAGCTCAGAGTGGCGTCGGCGGCGATGAAGGCCGGCCGGTCCGGGCGGGTCGCGGCGTGCCGGGCGACCATCGCCGCGATCGTCTCGTCGTCCCAGTGCCCGGCCCTGGTGTATTCGTCGATGGTGGCCTGGTCGAACACGGCCGCTCGGGCAGCGGTGGCGGCCGGATCCGGGGTGGCGGCCGGACCGGGATCGCCGGACGGATCAGGGGTGCCGGTGGCGGTCATGACGAATCTCTCCCGGTGGTGCCGACGGGGTGGGAATCGGGCCACAGCGGTGCGAGCCGCTCGGCGACGGAGTCGAGCGCGGCCCGGCGGTCCGCCGCCGTGGCACCGGCGGGCAGCCGGGTGAACGGCGCCACCACCAGGTGTTCCAGGCCGGCGTCGCGGTACGCCTCGGCGGCGGCGACGCTGATCTCGCCGGCCAGCCGCACATGGTGGGTGAACGGCCCGCCGGCACCGGAGCGCTCACGCAGCTCGTCGATCTGCCGGCACAGCCGGGCCGACGTCGCCAGATCCACGTCCGGGCCGAACCAACCCGAGCCGTGGCGCGCGGCGCGGCGCAGCGCGGCCGGGCTGTGCCCGCCGACGACGACCGGCACCGGCGGGTGCGGCGGCGGACCGAAGTGGACGGTCGGGAAGGCGAAGAACCGGCCGTGATGGGCGACCGGCTGGCCGGACCAGAGCAGGTCGAGCACCCGCAGCAGTTCGTCGGTGCGGGCACCCCGGGTGGTGAAGTCGACCCCGAGCGCGGCGAACTCCTCGGCCATCCAGCCGACCCCGACGCCGAGCACCGCCCGGCCGGCGGACAGCTGCTGCAGACTCGCCCAGGCCCGGGCGATCAGGAACGGATCGCGCAGCGGCGCGATCAGCACTCCGGTGCCGAGCCGGATCCGGCTGGTGCGGGCGGCCAGGTGTCCCAGTGTCACCAGCACATCGACCAGGGGGGTGCTCGGCCGGATCCCGGGGTCGCCCGAGCGCCGGTACGGGTAGATGCGGGCGTAGCGCGCCGGGGTGACGACGTGGTCGGCGAGCCAGACCGTGTCGAAGCCGAGGCGTTCGGCGTGGCAGGCCAGCTGCGTGTACTCGGTCGCCGGCAGCCCGAACAGCTGTACGTCGAAGCGCATCAGCGGGCCTCGGCCGAGTCGCCGCCGCCACCGCCGCGACCCGCGCCACCGCCGGCGCGCCGGGCGTCGGCGGCGTCCTCGCGCATCGTCCGCGCATCGTGACCGGCCAGCGGATCCTCGCCCACCTCGGCGTTGTGCGCGTGCGCCACGTGGTGCAGGCCGAACACCGAGTCCATCCCGGCCCGCAGGCCCATCAGGTCCTCGGCCTGGTTGACCGCCTTCTTGGTCAACGCCAGTCCCAGCCGGGGCATGGTGGCGATCCGGCGCGCGACCTGCATCGTGTGCTCCCGCAGATCGGCACGCGGCACCACCCGGTTGACCATGCCCAACGTCAGTGCCCGGTCGGCGTCGATGCGTTCGCCGAGGAACAGGAACTCCTTGGCCTGGCGAGGTCCCATCACCCAGGGGTGGGCGAAGTATTCGACACCGGGAATGCCCATCCGGACCACCGGATCGGCGAACTGCGCGTCGTCGGCGGCGATGATCAGGTCGCAGGACCAGGCCAGCATCAGGCCGCCGGCGATACACGCGCCGTGCACCATCGCGATGGTCGGTTTGGGCAGCTCACGCCAGCGCCGGCACATCCCGAGATACACCTCGGACTCGCGGGCGAACCGGCTCTCCGCACCGGGCTTGCCGACGTGGTCCCACCACAGCCCGGCCCGACGCGGGAAGCTGCGGTCGATGTCGCGGCCGGGGGTGCCGATGTCGTGCCCGGCGGAGAAATGCTTACCGGCCCCGGCCAGCACCACCACCGCGACGTCGTCGTCGGCGGCGGCCCGGTAGAAGGCGTCGTCGAGGGCGTAGGTCATCGCCGAGTTCTGCGCGTTGGCGTACCGGGGACGGTTCATGGTGATCACCGCCACCGGCCCGTCGGTGGCGTAGCGGACCACGTCAGCGTCGTCAGTCACGGGGCAGCCTCCTCCTGTCTGGTCGTTACGGCCGGCAGGCCGGCTGTCCTGGCCGTTGCGGCCGGCAGGCCGGCTGTCCTGGCCGTTGCGGCCGGCAGGCCGGCTGTCCTGGCCGTTGCGGCCGGCAGGCCGATCGCGGTGCCGATCCGGTCCAGGTGGGCATCGGTACCGGCGTTGTCGGCGGTGAGGGCCCACACCCGCTTGGCGTACAGGTGCAGGTCGTACTCGACGGTGTAGCCGATCGCGCCGTGACACTGCAGCGCGGTCCGGGCGGCGCGGTCGGCGGCGTCGGCGGCGAGCAGGTAGCCGGCCGACACGTCGACCGGGCGACTGGCCGCGCCGGTGGCGGCCGACCAGGCGGCGGCCAGCACCACCGGCTCGGCCAGCTCCAGCCCGCGCAACGCGTCGGCGAGTTGGTGCTTGACCGCCTGGAAGCTGCCGACCGGGGCGCCGAACTGGCGGCGGGTGCTCACGTGCGCGACGGTGAGATCGAGCAACCTGCGGCCCAGCCCGACGAGGTGCGCCGCGGCGGCCAGGGTGGCCCGGTCAGCGGTCAGCGCCAGCAGGTCGGTGGGAGCGTCCAACCGCAGCGGGTCGGCCGGGACGGCCCCGGGCCGCACGCCCGGCTCAGCGCCGCCTGGCCGCTCGGTGGCGAGGCGCAGGGCCGCCCGGGAGCCGTCCATGGTCGACACGGTGGTCGCGGTGGCCGCGTCCAGCGCGACGAGTCGGGGTCCGTCCGGATCGTGCGGCAGCAGCGCCAGATCGGCCCGCTGCCCGTACGGGATCAGGCCGCTCGCTCCGGCGATGGCGACCCGGCACCGGCCGGCGGTGATCGCGTCCAGATGCCCGCCCGGGTCGCCGAGCGCGGCCAGCAGCGGGCCGACCACCGCCGCCGTCTCGGCCACCGGTAGCGGCACCGCCGCGTAGCCGGTGGCGATGAGCACCGGCGCCAGGTCCACGTCTGCCAGCCCGAGCCCGCCGGCCGATTCGGGCAACGCCGCGGCGAACACGCCCATGTCGGCGAGCGCGGCCCAGAGCCGGTCCAGCCGTTTCGGGTCGCCACCGGGCCAGGCGGCCCGGACCACCTCGGCGGGACATTCGGCGGCGAGCAGATCGGCCACCGCGTCGCGGAAGGTGACCTGATCCTCGGTGAGGGCGAACCGCACGTCGTTCCCTTCTCTCGTGGTCCGGCAGGGGTGGGCGTCCCGGTCGGGCGTCGCTAGCGGCGGGGCAGGCCGAGCAGCCGCTCGGCGACGATGCCGCGTTGGATCTCGTTCGTGCCGGCGTAGATCGGTCCGGCCAGCGAGAACTGGAACCCCCGGGTCCACTCGCCGTCGAGTTCGGCGTCCGGGCCGAGCAGCTCCAGCGCGGTGCGGTGCAGCGCGATGTCCAGCTCGGACCAGTGCAGCTTGTTGATGCTGGCCTGCGCGCCGGGTGGGTCGCCGTCGAGAATCCGGGTCACCTGGGCGAGGGTGAACAGGTGGTACGCGCGGGCGCCGAGCCACGCCCGTACCACGTCGTCGCGCAACCGCGCGCTGAGCCGGTCCGGCCGGTCGCCGGCCAGCGTGACCAGCCGGTCCACGGCGGCGGTGAACCGGCCCGGCGGGCGCAGGGTCAGCCCACGCTCGGAGCCGGTGGTGGCCATCGCGACCCGCCACCCGTCGCCGACGCCGCCGACGACGTCGGCGTCCGGGACGAAGACGTCGTCGAGGAAGACGTCGGCGAACCCCTCGTCGCCGTCGAACCGGCCGAACCCGCGTACGGTGACCCCGGCCGCGTCCAGCGGCACCAGGAAGTAGGTCAGGCCGCGATGGCGCTGCTGTCGCGGGTCGGTGCGGAACAGCCCGAACAGATGGGTGCAGAACGCCCCCCGGGTGGTCCAGGTCTTGTGCCCGGTGAGCCGCCACCCACCGGCCGCGTCGTCGCGCGTCGCCCGGCTGGTCAGCGCGGCCAGGTCGCTACCGGCGCCCGGCTCGGACCAGCCCTGGCACCACAGCTGGCGGGCGGCGGCCATCGCCGGCAGGACACGGTCGCGCTGCTCGTCGGTGCCGAACTCGAACAGCGTCGGGGCGAGCAGGAAGATGCCGTTCTGGGTGACCCGCTGCGGGGCGCCGGCGGCGGCGTACTCCTCCTCGAAGATCAGCCACTGCCACAGCGAGGCGTCCCGACCGCCGTAGCGGCGCGGCCAGGACACCACCGACCAGCCGGCGTCGAAGAGTCGACGTTCCCAGTCCAGGTGGGCGGCGAAGCCGTCACGGGTGTCGCCGGAGGGCAGCGGGCGGGCCGGGCGGTGGGTACGCAGCCAGTCGCGGGCCTCGGCCCGGAACTGCTCGTCGGCGGGGTCGGGACGCAGGTCCATCGGTCAGCCCTGCCCCGCCTGGCCCGCGTCCGGCTCGGCCGGCCGGTGGCCGAAGGTGTCCCGCACCCGGTGGGCGACCCCGGAGAGGTTGAGCTCGAAGGTGAATCCCTGCTCGTAGCGGTAGCTGCGTTTGACGTCCCACAGGTCGATGCCGTTGAGCGACTCCTTGGCCGCCCGGATCACCGCCGGATCCTTGGCGGCGATCCGGGCGGCCAGGTCCAGCGCGGTGGCCCGCAGCTCGGCGACCGGGACCACCGCCAGCACCGACCCGTAGCCGTGCAGCTCGGCGGCGGTGGCGGTGGCGGAGGTGTAGAGCATGGCGCGGGCCCGGTGCTGCGGCACCAGTCGCGACAGGTGGGTGGCCGCGCCGAGGGCGCCCCGGTCCACCTCGGGCAGCCCGAAGGTGGCGTCGTCGCTGGCGACGATGAGGTCGGCGTTGCCGGCCAGCCCGATCCCGCCGCCCAGGCAGAAGCCGTGCACGGCGGCGATCACCGGCACCGGGCAGTCGTAGACGGCGGCGAACGCCGCGAAGCAGCCCCGGTTGGCGCCGATCAGCGCGTCGTGTCCGGGATCGGCCTGGATCTCCTTGATGTCGACCCCGGCATTGAAGCCGCGCCCCTCGGCGCGCAGCACGACGACCCGGGTCGCCGGGTCCGCGCCGACGGCCGTGATCGTCTCGGCCAGGCGGTGCCAGCCGGCGACCGGCAGCGCGTTGACCGGCGGCCGGTCGACGACCACCTCGGCGACCCCATCCCGGTCGGTGGTCACGGTGACCATCGAGGGTCGTCGCGGGATGTCTGCTGTGGATGTCATCGGGTGGTCCTCACGGGTGTTGGCTGCTGACCGAGAGCACCTCGCCCACCAGGTACGAGGCGTAGTCGCTGGCCAGGAAGACGATCACGTTGGCGATTTCCCAGGGTTCGGCGGCCCGGCCGAACGCCTCCCGGGCGGCCAGGGTGGACAGCAGCTCGTCGTCGGTGACCTTGGCGAGGTTGGCGTGCATGGCCAGGCTGGGCGCGACGGCGTTGATCCGTACCCCGGCCGGCGCGGCCTCGACCGCGGCGCAGCGGGTCAACGCCATCACGCCGGCCTTGGCCGCGGCGTAGTGCGCCTGCCCCTGCTGGGCCCGCCAGCCCAGCACCGAGGCGTTGTTGACGATCGCGCCCCGACCACGCGCCAGCATGTGCCGCAGCGCCGCCCGGGTGCACCGGAAGGTGCCGGTGAGGGTGACGTCGAGCACCCGGTGCCACTGCTCGTCGGTCATCTCGGCGACCCGGGCGGTGCCGCCGAGACCGGCGTTGTTGACCAGTACGTCGAGGTGCCCGTACTGCTCGACCACCGCGTCGATCATCGCCTGGACCTGGTCTTCGACGGTGACGTCGCAGACCACGGCGAGCGGCTCGACGCCGGTGAGCCCGGCCAGCTCGGCGGCGGTGTCACGCAACCGGCGTTCATGCCGGTCGCTGATCGCCACCCGGGCGCCTTCCTGGACGCAGCGGCGGGCGGTGGCGGACCCGATTCCGCTGCCGGCGGCGGCGGTCACCAGCACGGTCCGCCCGGCGAGCAGGCCACGGCCGGCCGGTGGATCGACAGCCGGTGCCGCACCGGTCGGCGGGTCAACGTCCGGCATCGGGTGCCCCCGCCAGCCGGTGCAGCACCGCCTGCGCCTCGGCGATGATCCGCTCGATCAGCTCGGCGCAGCTGGGTACGTCGTCGATGAGGCCGGTGACCTGGCCGGCGGCCATCACGCCGAGGTCGGTGCGGCCGTCGACCATAGCGGAGCGCAGCAGCATCGGGGTGTTCGCGGCGAGCAGCACCTGCCCCCAGGTCAGCTCGTGGTCGCGGCGCATCGCCCGGCCCTCGGCCAGCAGGTGGCGCCACGACGTGCCGGTCAGCCGGCGGAACCGGGCGGCGCTGCGGGCGGACCGGGCCAGCCGGCGAACCGGGCCGGAGCGTTCCAGCCGGTCGACGAAGTCGCTGCGCAGCAGCCGCTGCGGCACCCCGTCGAGGGTACGGGTGACCACCGTGCCGTCCACCCCGGCGCTCAGGTAGCGACGGTGCACCTCGGGCGGGATCAGCGTGTCGGAGGTGAGCAGGAACCGGGTGCCCATCGCCACCCCGGCGGCGCCGTAGGCGAGCGCGGCGACGAGTCCCCGGCCGTCGTGGAACCCGCCGGCACCGATCACCGGGATGTCGACCGCGTCGACCACCTGCGGCAGCAGCAGGCTGGTCGGCACCGCGCCGGTGTGTCCGCCGCCCTCGGCACCCTGCACGATCACCGCGTCGGCGCCCCAGCCGGCCACCTTCTCGGCATGCCGGCGGGCGCCGACCGAGGGCACCACCACCGTGCCGGCGTCCTTCAGCCGGGCGATCAGTTCCGGCTTGGGTGCCAGGGCGAACGAGGCGACCCGGACCTGTTCGCGGATCAGCAGGTCGACCCGGTGCGCGGCGTCGGGGGCGTCGGCCCGTACGTTCACCCCGAACGGCGCGCCGGTGCGTTCCCGGACCGCGTCGATCGCGGCGGCCAGCCCGGTCAGGCTCAGCGTCGCGCCGGCCAGGATGCCCAGGCCGCCGGCGTTGGCGGTGGCGGCGGTCAGCTCCGGGCCGGAGACGAAGCCCATGCCGGTCTGCACGATCGGGTAGCGCACCCCGAACAGCTCACACAGGGGTGTCCGCAGGGCGGGGTGGACGGTGCCGGTCACCGGGGCACCTCCGCGTACCGCTGGTCGTGCGGGTCGATGACGGTGCGGATCAGCCGCAGCTCCTGCGGGGTCGGCAGCCGGGTGGTCGGTACGTCCGCGTCGACGCGCAGCTCGAAGCCGGTGGCCTCGCGTACCTGCTCGACGCTGACCCCTGGATGCACCGAGACCAGGCGCATCCGGTGCTCGGGGCCGGGAAAGTCGAACACGCCGAGGTTGCTGACCACCCGGCGCAGCTGGTGGTGGCGGGTGACCTGCGGTCCGGCGGCGGCGGCGCGGTCGTAGCCGACGCCGCAGACCAGGTCGACCCGGTCGACGAAGACCCGTCGGCTGTGCCGGGGCACCCAGTAGCTGCACGGGTGGCTGACCGTGTTGCCCGGCGCGCCCCGTACGCCGAGCAGCGCCACCTTCGGCCGGTGGAAGTCGCCGACGGCGGAGATGTTGACGTTGCCGTACCGGTCGATCTGGCTCGGCCCCATCATGACGTGCCGGTGACCGGACCAGACCAGCTCGAAGATCTGCCGGAAGGGCAGCCATCCCTCGGTCGCGCCCGGCGGGTCGCCGAGCGCCCAGGTGCCGACGCCGAGGGCGGCCTCCCCGTCGGTGAGCATCAACTGCGGGGCGAAGGTGGCGCGGGCCAGCCGGGCACCGACGGTGGGGATCAGCCCGATCGGGCTGGCCAGGATCTCCCCGTCGCCGCGCCACGCCTCGGCGCAGGCGACCGCGCAGATCTCGGCGCGGGTGGGGGTGTCGGGCCCGCTCACCGGCGCACCTCCAACCGGCGGTCGCGCTCGGCGACGGCCCGCTGGTAGCCGGCCTCGTCGGTGTCGAGGTAGCGGTGCTGGAAGTCGCGCCACTGCTCGCCACCGGCCGCCGCGGCGGTCACGTAGTCGCGCTGGAACCGTTCGTCGCGGCCGTAGTCGGGTTCGCAGGAGGTGAAGTGGGCGCCGTTGGCCGCCGGCACCACGCCGTGCACCTGGTCGCGGCGGACCAGCACCTGGCGGGCCGGCAGCAGGTCCTCGGTGGGGACGATCCGCTCACAGGACAGGTAGGCGCGCTCGGCGGCGGCGCAGTACAGGTCGTCGAAGTACGGGTCCGGGCCGAGGTACAGGCCGTTGCCGTGCACGTCGGCACGGTTGAGGTGGACCAGGGCCGCGTCCAGGCGCAGCGCCGGCACCGCGACGAGTTCCTCGTCGCCGTACGGTGAGCGAACGGTGCGCAGCTCGGGGTTGATCCGCAGCACGTCGGAGCCGAGGCCGGCCCGGGTGGGCAGGAACGGCAGCCGGCAGGCGGCGGCGTAGAGACCCCAGTAGAGCATCCCTTCGTCGTACTCGACCGCCTCGACGGCCCCGGCCTGACGGGCGGCCCGGAAGTGCGGTTCCAGTGCGACGGTGTCCAGTGAGACGAAGCCGTACACCAGGCGGCGCACCTTGCCGGCGGCGAGCAGCAGACCGACGTCCGGTCCGCCGTAGCTGACCACGGTCAGGTCGTGCAGGTCCGACCGCAGGATCGCCCGTACCAGCGCCATCGGCTTGCGCCGCGAACCCCAGCCGCCGATGCCGATCGTCATGCCGGAACGCAGCTCGGCGACGACCTGCTCCGGGGACATCCGTTTGTCGGCCATTCCCACCTTCCCGATCCTGCTCCGTCCCGGTCGCCGGCGGCGCCGAACCGGCACCACCGGCGACCGGCACCGGTAATTTACCAAGCGCTTGGTTGGCACCGTGACGCGGTCAGCTCATCCGCTCGATCACCATCGCCATCCCCTGCCCACCGGCGGCGCACATGGTCACCAGCCCGAACTGCTTGTCACGCTCGCGCAGCGCCCGGATCAGCGTGGTGGTGATCCGGGCACCGGTCATCCCGAACGGGTGCCCGAGCGCGATCGCGCCACCGTGCACGTTGACCCGCTCCAGGTCGATGCCGAGCATCCGGACGCACGGCAGCACCTGCGCGGCGAACGCCTCGTTGATCTCCACCAGGTCGATGTCGCCGATGCCGAGCCCGGCGTGGCGCAACGCCCGGCGGGTCGCCTCCACCGGCCCCAGGCCCATCACCTCCGGGCTGAGCGCGGAGACACCGGTGGACACCACCCGGGCCAGCGGGGTGACACCCAGCTGCGCGGCCCGGGCCGCGCTGGTCACCACCAGCGCGGCGGCACCGTCGTTGAGCGGGCAGCAGTTGCCGGCGGTGACCGTACCGTCGGGCCGGAAGACCGGCTTGAGCCCGGCCACCGCCGAAAGCCGCACTCCCGGCCGAGGACTGTCGTCGCGGTCGACGACGGTGCCGTCCGGCAACGTCACCGGCGTGATGTCGCGGGCGTGGAACCCGTCCGCGATCGCCTTCTCCGTCAGGTTCTGGCTGCGGACCGCGAACTCGTCCTGCTCGACGCGGCCGACCTGGCACAGCTGGGCGACGTTCTCGGCGGTCTCGCCCATCGCGACGTACGGATCCGGCGGTGCGCCGGTGTCGCGCGGGTCGTGCCAGGTGTCGGCCCCACCGGCGGACCGGGCGGCGGTGCGGGCCCACGCCGGGGCGTACCGCACGTTACGGGTGCCGGGCAGGTTGTCCGACTTTCCGGCGTCGTACCGGGAGACCATCTCGACACCGGCCGAGATGAACGCGTCGCCCTCGCCGGCCCGGATGGCGTGGAAGGCCATCCGGGTGGTCTGCACCGACGAGGCGCAGTAGCGCTGGACCGTGGTGCCGGCGGTGGCGTCCAGGCCGAGCCCGATCGCGACCATCCGGCCCAGGTTGTAGCCGTGTTCCCCGGCCGGCTGGGCGCACCCGAGCAGGACGTCCTGCACGTCGGCCGGATCGAGGGCGGGCACCTGAGCCAGCGCGGCCCGGGCGATGGTCACCGCGAGATCGTCGGGACGCAGCGCGACCAGGGAGCCTTTACCGGCACGGCCGATCGGCGAACGCGCGGCGGCGATGATCACGGCGTCGCGCGACGCGTGGGTGGCGGGTGTCATGGCGGTGAGCGTACCCGAACAAGCGCTTGGTTCATAGTCCGGATCCGGCCCGGTTCACCGCCCGGGGCGGGTCCGGTCCGCAGCCCGGGTCCAGCCCGCCGAGGCCGTGTTTTCTGCCAGATAGAAAGCAGGTCGTCGCAGATTCTCTCCAGCAGAAGCAGCGCTAGCGTCGGGGCACCCCGGCCCGCACCGCCGATCCGTCCTGCGGCCGGGCCCCGCACAGGCGACAGGAGGCGCGATGGCGGTCACCCCGACGACCGACGAGTTCATCGTGATCGGTGGCGGCATCGGTGGGCTCGGCACGGCGCTCGCCCTGGCCCACGCCGGCCGGCAGGTACGCGTGTTGGAACGCGCCCCCGTCTTCGGTGAGGTCGGTGCCGGCATCCAGCTCGCGCCCAACGCGACCCGGCTGCTGCGCCAATGGGGCCTGCTCGACCGGCTGGTCGACGCCGGGCTCGCTCCCCGGCACCTGGTCCTCGCCGACGCCCGCACCGGTCGCGAGCTCAACCGGCTCGACCTCACCGGCCCGTTCCTGGACCGCTACCTCGCCCCGTACGTCGTCGCACACCGGCGCGACCTGCTCGACCTGCTGCTCGACGCCGCCGTACGCGCCGGCGCGCGGCTCGAACCCGACCGCGAGGTGCACTGCGTCGAACCCGGCCCGGACGCCGTCGAGATCGGTTGCGCCGACGGCCGGCGCTACCGCGCCCGCGCGGTGATCGCCGCCGACGGGCTGCACAGCCGGTTCCGGGCCCTGCTCAGCACCGACGAGCCGATCTGCAGCGGCTACGTCGCCTACCGCGGCGCGATCCCGATCGAGCAGGCCAGCCGGACCGCCGACCTCGACGACGTGGTCGCCTTCGTCGGGCCGGGCATGCACTTCGTGCAGTACGCGCTGCGCGGCGGGAGCTACTACAACCAGGTCGCCGTCTTCCGCAGCGAACGGTACCGGCAGGGCGATCCGGACTGGGGCGACCCGGCCGAGCTGCACGCCGTCTTCTCCCGGGCCTGCCCGCACGTGCGCGACGCGGTGCGCTCGATCCGCACCGAACAGCGGTGGCCGATGTACGACCGGGAGCCCATCGACACCTGGGTGCTCGGCGGGCGGATGACCCTGCTCGGCGACGCCGCCCACCCGATGCTGCAGTACCTGGCGCAGGGCGCCTGCCAGGCGCTGGAGGACGCCGCCGCGCTGGCCGCCGCGGTGGACCGGCACCTGCCCGCCGGGCCGGTCGACGCCGACGCCCCGGTCCAGGCCGCGCTGGCCGCCTTCGCCCACGACCGGGCACCGCGCACCGCGCGGGTCCAGCGCAACGCCCGTACCTGGGGCGACATCTGGCACGTCGACGGGCTGGCCGCCACGTTGCGCGACGACGTGCTGGCCCACCGGGGACCCACCGACTACCGGGCCACCGACTGGCTGTTCGGGCACACCCCCGGGCAGCGGGCGTCCTCCCCCGCCGGCCCGGTCGTTGAGCGAGACGAGGCCCGATGAACCCGGATCCCGGACACGACTGGCGGATGCTGATCGACGGGCGGCTCGTCGCCGCCGACGGCGGTGCCCGGACGCCGACCCGGTCACCGGCCACCGGAGCGGTGCTCGGCCAGGTCCCGGCGGCCACCCCCGCCGACGTCGAGCGGGCCGTCACCGCCGGGCGGGCCGCCCAGCCGCGCTGGGCCGCGATCGCGCCCCGGCGGCGGGCCACCACGCTGCGGGGCATCGCCGCCGTGCTGCGTGCCCACCGCGACGAACTCGGCCGGCTCGACGCCACCGACGGCGGCAACCCGGTCACCGCGATGACCGCCGACGTGGACCTCGCCGCCGACCTGCTGGACCGCTTCGCCGACTGGGCCGACCAGCTCGGTGGGCGCACCCAGCCCGGTGACGACGACCACCTGCACTACACGCTGCGCCGCCCGTACGGGGTGGTCGCCCGGATCGTGCCGTACAACCATCCGATCATGTTCGCCGCGTCGCGGATCGCCGCGCCGCTGCTGGCCGGCAACGCCGTGCTGCTCAAGGCGCCCGACCAGACCCCGCTGTCGGCGCTGCGCCTCGGCGAACTCGTCGCCGACCTGCTGCCGGCTGGAGTGCTCGCGGTGCTGACCGGCGACGGCGCCACCGTCGGCCCGGCGATCGTCGGGCATCCCGGCGTCCGCCGGGTCGCCTTCACCGGCAGCACCGCGACCGGGCAGGCGGTGCTGCGGACCGCGGCCGCGCACGGCGTCAAGCACGTCTCGCTGGAACTCGGCGGCAAGAACCCGATGGTGATCCTCGACGACGCCGACGTGGCCGCCGCCGGTGCCGGGGCGGTCGCCGGGATGAACTTCCACTGGACCGGCGGGCAGTCCTGCGGATCCACCTCCCGGCTGCTGGTGCACCGTTCGATCGTCGACGAGGTCGTCGAGCGGGTGGTGGCCGGCGCCCGGTCGGTCCGGGTCGGCGACCCGCTCGACCCGGCCACCGAGATGGGCACCATGGTCTCCGCCGCGCACCGCGACCGGATCGCCGGCTACCTGCGGCAGGGCCGCGAGACCGGACTGACCCTGGCCACCGGGGGCGGTCTGCCGCCCGGTCCCGGCGCCTACGTCGAACCGACCGTCTTCGTCGACGTGCCGCCGCAGCACCCGCTGGCCCGTGCGGAGATCTTCGGCCCGGTGCTCTGCGTCACCCCGTTCGACGACGAACGGGAGGCCCTGCGCCTGGTCAACGACTCACCGTACGGCCTGACCGCGAGCGTGTGGACGGCCGACGTCGGCCGGGCGCACCGCTGGGCCCGCCAGGTCGACGCCGGATACGTCTGGATCAACACCGCGTCGCGGCACTTCGCGGGCCTGCCGTTCGGCGGGGTCAAGGACTCCGGTCTCGGCAGTGAGGAAAGCGTCGAGGAACTGCACTCGTTCACCCAGCCCAAGTCGGTCACCGTCCACCTGGGACCGGCCGACCAGCAGCAAGGAGGTAGCCGTGGCGACCACTGACGACCCGGCCGGCACGTACGACGGCATCATCATCGGGGCCGGCCAGCACGGCCTGATCCTCGGCACCTACCTGGCCCGGGCCGGGCTGCGGGTGCTGCTGGTCGAGCGGCGGCTGGGCTACGGCGGCGGGCTGAGCACCGAGGAACGGACGCTGCCCGGCTTCCAGCACAACCTGCACTCGATCAACCACTTCAGCATCACCGCCACCCCGTGGTTTCGGGATCTCGGCCTGTCCGCCCGGGTGCGCTACCTGACCCCACGGTACGAGTTCGCCCAGCCGCACCGCGACGGCACCGCCCTGGTCTTCTCCCGGGACCTGGCCGAGACGCTGGCCAGTATCGGCCGGTTCAGCAAGGCCGACGCCGACACGTTCCGGGAGTGGAACGCCAAGGCCGAGGAGATGACCCAGCGGATCTTCCTGCGGGAACGCTTCAGCGCGCCGCTGAGCCCGGCCGAGCGCGACGAGTTGCTGCAACGCAGCGCGCTGGGCCGGGAGTTCCTCGCGCTGACCCGGCGCCAGCCCGGCGAGGTGGTCGAGGAGCTGTTCACCGACGAACGCGTCAAGGTGCTGTTCCTGTTCAAGCTGTCGCTGTTCGGCACGGTGCTGCACGAGACCCTGGGCACGCACAGCCCGCTCGGTTCGCTGATCCGTGCCTTCGACCTGACCACCGGCTACGAGCTGTGTGTCGGCGGCAGTTGGAACCTGGCGCGCGGGCTGATGGAGGAGTTCATCGCCGCCGGCGGGCACTTCGCCAACCAGGCGCACGTCGACCGGATCGTCGTCGAGGGCGGCCGGGCGACCGGCATCGAGCTGGCCGACGGGCGCAGCATGCGGGCCCGGCAGTTCGTGGCCAGCACGCTGGACGTGCACCAGACCCTGGAGACCCTGGTCGGCCGGGACCAGCTGCCGGCCGACTATCTGACCAAGCTGGACCGGTTCCACTACACCGGTTGGACGCTGTTCGGGCTGCACCTGGCGCTCGACGAGGCACCGGCGTACGCCTCGGCGGCCTTCGACCCGCACGTCGACCGGGCGCTCAAGTACAACATCGGGTCGGAGACGATCGCCAGCCTGATGGCCGCCCACGACGACGTGGACAACGGCCGGGTACCCTCGGCGGTGCAGTTCGGGGCCGGCGCGCTCAGCGTGCTCGACCCGAGCCAGGCCCCGCCGGGCAAGCACACGGCGTACGCCTGGCACGTGGTCCCCTGGGCGCCCGACGGCGACCACGAGAACCTGCGCACCATGCAGGGCGACATGGCGCGGTCGATCCTGGACAAGTGGCGGGAGTACGCCCCGAACCTGACCGACGCCACCGTGCTCGGTTCGTACACGTACACCGCGTACGAGTACGCCCAGGATCTGATCAACATGCGCCAGGGCGACATCTTCATGGGCGCGCTCAGCGCCGACCAGGTGCTGCACAACCACTTCGGCTACCGCACCCCGCTGCCGAACCTCTACCTGGCCGGGTCGGCGACCCACCCCAACGGCGCGATCAGCGGCGGCGCCGGCTACATCGCCGCCGGGGTCATCGCGGGCGACCTCGGTGTCGACCCGTGGTGGCAGCCGATGGACGCACGCACCGAACTGGCCCGGCTCGGCGATGGCTGACCCGGCGGCGGGGCCGCTGGCCGGCCGGGTGGCGGTGGTGACCGGCGGCGGTCAGGGCCTCGGCCGGGCCTTCGCGCACCGGCTGGCGGCCGACGGCGCCCGGGTCGCGGTCGCCGACCGCAACGCCGACGCCGCCGCGACGGTCGCCGCCGAGATCAGCTCCGCCGCCGGCGGGACCGCCGTGGCGGTGCCGGTCGACGTCGCCGACGAGGTCAGCGTGGCGGCGATGACCGGCCAGGTCGTCGACGCGTACGGCGGGATCGACGTGCTGGTCAACAACGCGGCCGTCTTCTCGACGCTGGCGATGCGCCCGTTCGACGAGATCGACCCGGCCGAGTGGGACCGGGTGATGGCGGTCAACGTCCGCGGGCCGTTCCTGTGCGCGCGGGCCGCCGCGCCGGTGATGCGGCACGCCGGGTACGGCAAGATCGTCAACATCTCCTCGGCGACGGTCTGGATCGGCCGGCCGCACTACCTGCACTACGTGACCTCCAAGGCGGCCCTGATCGGGATGACCCGGGCGCTGGCCACCGAGCTGGGTCCGGCCGGGATCCGGGTCAACGCGGTCACCCCCGGCGCCACCCGTACCGAGATCCCCCGGGCCACCGTCACCCCGGAGCAGGAACGCGCGATCGTCGCCGGCCAGGCGATCAAACGCCGGCAGGTGCCCGGCGACCTGGTCGGCGTGGTCGCCTTCCTGGCCGGGGCGGACAGCGACTTCATGACCGGCCAGACGGTCAACGTCGACGGTGGCGCCGCGTTCCACTGACCCTGTTTGGAGGCAGTCATGGCGCACCGTGTGCCGATCAGCCTGGCCTGCTGGGACTACGACCGGACCCGGGCACTGCGGGAGGGCACCGTGCGCCCCGCCGGGGTGGACCTGACCTACCTTGCGCTGGCCCCGGAGGAGACCTTCTTCCGGATGCTGCGCTGGCGGGAGTTCGACGTCGCGGAGATGTCCCTGTCGTCGTACGTGCTGTCGCTGTTCGCCGACGAGCCGCCGTTCGTGGCGATCCCGGTCTTCCCGTCGCGGGTGTTCCGGCACGGCTCGATCTACCTCGCCCCGGGTTCACCGGTGACGCAGCCGGCGGACCTCGCCGGGCGCACCGTCGGCGTGCCGGAGTACCAGATGACCGCCTCGGTCTGGATCCGCGGCATCCTGGCCGAGCAGCACGGGCTGCCGGTCGACGCGGTGCGCTACCGCACCGGCGGGCTGCACGCCGCCGGGCGCACCGAGAAGCTGCGGCTGGACCTGCCGGACCGGTTCGACGTAGCGCCGATCGGCGCCGACGAGACCCTCGACGGGTTGCTGCGCGGCGGTGCGATCGACGCCCTCTACACCGCCCGCGCGCCCCGGTCGTTCCATCCGGGCGCCGGGGCCGACGGGGTCCGCCGGTTGTTCGCCGACCCGGTGGCCGCCGAGCAGGCCTACCTGCGGCGGACCGGGATCTTCCCGATCATGCACACCGTGGTGCTGCGCCGCGACGTCTACCAGCGGCACCGCTGGTTGGCCCGGGCGCTGCTGGACGCGTTCACCGAGGCCAAGGACCAGGTGTACGCGCAACTGCGGGAGGTGACCGCGCTGAAGGTCAGCCTGCCGTGGGTGGTGCCGGCCGCCGAGGAGGCGGCGGCGCTGCTGGGTGCGGACTTCTGGCCGTACGGGCTGGCCGCCAACCGGACGGTCCTGGAGACGTTCCTGCGCTACTCGTACGAGCAGGGCCTGGCCCGTCGGCGGCTGGATCCGGCGGAGTTGTTCGCCCCGGAGACCCTGGCCGACACGCTGATCTGAGCGTCGCGACCCCGGCCGGGCCGCTCGCGCGGGGTCCGGGCGCCCGGGGTGGCCGGCACGTCGATCGGCGTGCCGGCCACCCCGGGCGGTTCACAGCAGGTTGGACCGGTGGAAGCCACCGTCGACCGGGATCATCGCCCCGGACAGGTAGGACGCGTCCGGTGAGCAGAGGAAGGCGATCGCCGCGGCGAACTCCTCGTACCCGCCGACCCGGCCCAGGTGCACCGCCCGGTCCAGATGCTGCTGGCGCTCGGGAGGGCGGCCGGGGAACGGGGCGTTACCGACGATGATGCCGTTGGCGCTGATGCCGCGTGCGCCGTACTCCTTGGCCAGCGAGGCGACCAGCGCACTCATCCCGGCCTTGGCCGCCGCGTACGCCGCGCCGTTGACCTGGCCGTTGGTGCCGGAGATGGAGCCGACCCCGACGATGTGCCCCCGGCCACGGTCGAGCATTCCCGGCAGCACGGCGCGGGCGCAGCAGAACGCGGAGGTGAGGTTGAGGCTGAGGAAACCGGTCCAGTCGTCGAGGGTCGACTCGGCGACCGGGGTCCACCGGGCACCGGGCAGCGCACCACCGGCGTTGTTGACCAGGATGTCGATCGGGCCGTGCGCGGCGGCGACCTGATCGACCAGCGCGCCGATCTCGTCGGCCGAGGTGACGTCGGCCTGACCGGGAACCGCCCGACCGGGCAGGTCGGCGGCGGCGGCGAGGGTCTGTGCGATCCCGTCGGCGTTGATGTCGTTGACCACCACGGTGGCGCCCTCGCCGGCCAGGCGCAACGCGGTGGCCCGGCCGATGCCCCGGCCGGCGCCGGTGACCAGCGCGGTCCTGCCGGCGAACCTCCCGGTCACCGGCTCAGCCCTTCTGGAACAGCGGGTTGCGGGCGTTCTCGCTGATCACGGCCATGGTGGCGAAGCGCCAGCCGACGCCGGGTTCCCGGCGCATGCCGAACAGGTACGCCCCTTCGTGTTCACCACGGCGGAACGCGGCCCCGTCCCCGCTGGTGGCGACCAGGCTGTACACGGCGGCGACCGACGCGGTGTCGCCGTCGTCGGCGACCCGGATCACCGGGGGGTGGATGAGGTGGCGCAGTTCGTAGGTGTTGATCACGTCGGCCGACGGCGGACCGTCCGCGTCCCCGGCGCGCGGCAGCACCGGCCGGAAGTACAGCTCGCGCAGTTTCTCCTTGCCCTTGACGGTCTCGTCGAGGGTGCCGCGCAGCTGTCGCTCGAAGTCGTCGGTGTAGTACTCCAGCAGATCGTCCCACCGCCGCCGGTCGCACAGCCAGCCGTAGAGCATCACCAGGTCGGCGATCCGGCGGTGGTCCTCGGCCAGCGTCACCCGCTCCTCCAGCGTGGCGCGTTCCCGCTCGGGGAGCAGGACCACTGCGATGAGTTCGTCGAGTTCGTCGTCGGTCATGGCACCCTCACGTTTCAGGCAGGTAACGAAGACTCGCTCAAAGTACCAAGCGCTTGTTAGGCTGGCAACGTGTTGACCGGTACCGCGACACCGCTGCTCACCGTGGAGAACCTCGTCACGACGTTCCCCACCCCGCGCGGGCCGTTGCGCGCCGTCGACGGGGTCTCGTTCACCCTGGCCCCCAGTGAAGCACTCGGCGTGGTCGGCGAGTCCGGATCCGGCAAGTCGATGCTGGTCCGCACGATCATGAACATCCTGCCCCGGCAGGCCGAGGTGGCCGCGCGGAGCCGGATCCTGTTCGCCGGCCAGGACGTGCGGGACCGCCGGGGTGCCGCCGCCCGGCACTTCTGGGGTGCCGAGGTGGCGATGGTCTTCCAGGACCCGATGACCTCGCTCAACCCGGTACGCACCATCGGCCGCCAGCTCACCGACCCGATCCGGCACCATCTGGGCGGCAACCGGCGCTCCGCCCGCGACCGGGCCGCCGACCTGCTCGCCCAGGTCGGCATCAGCGAACCGGTCCGCCGCCTGGACCAGTACCCGCACGAACTCTCCGGCGGCATGCGCCAGCGGGTCATGATCGCGATCGCGCTGTCCTGCTCGCCGAAGCTGCTCATCGCCGACGAGCCCACCACCGCGCTGGACGTGACCGTGCAGAAGGAAATTCTCGACCTGCTCGCCCGGTTGCGCACCGAGTTGCAGATGGCGATGATCCTGATCAGTCACGACCTCGCGGTGGTGGCCGGCCGCACCGACCGCACCCTGGTGATGTACGCCGGAAAGGTGGCCGAGATCGGACCCACCGCCAGCTTGTTCCAGGCGACCCGGCACCCGTACACCGCCGCGCTGCTGCGCTCCACCCCGCGCATCGACGAGCCCAGCCACGCCCCGCTGGAGGTCATCCCGGGCACCGCCGCGGACCTGGTACACCCACCGCCGGGCTGCCGGTTCGCCCCGCGCTGCCGGCAGGCCCAGCCCCGGTGCCAACGCGAGGTGCCGGCGCTGACCCCGACCGACGACACGGCGGCGCGGTCCGACGACACGGCGGCGTCGTGGTTCGACGATGGTGACACCCACCGGTACGCCTGCTTCTATCCGGCCGGCACCGACGCCGGCGCGCAGGCGCTGGCGCGCAACCTGACCAACGGACGCACCGCCACCGGACTGGACCTCGGCGCGCTGGCCGCCGGCCGCGACCTCGACGCCGACGCCCTGGACCGGGTGGTGGGCTGATGGCCGGCACCGGCAAGGCGCACCTGCGCGACGCCGACGACGTGGTGCTGCGGGTGGAGGATCTGACCGTGGCGTTCCCGGCCGGCCGGGGACGCAGCGTCCAGGCGGTGTCCGGCATCAGTCTCGACGCCCGGGTCCGCGAAACGGTCGGTTTGGTCGGTGAGTCGGGCTGCGGCAAGTCGAGCACCGGCCGGGCGATCCTGCAGCTGCCGCCACCGACGAGCGGATCGGTGCGTTTCGAGGGTACCGAGCTGACCACGCTGCGCGGCGAACGCCTGCGGCGTACCCGCACCCGGCTGCAGATGATCTTCCAGGATCCGATCTCGTCGCTGAACCCGCGCCGTACGGTGCGCGACATCGTCGGCGAAGGGCTGCGGATCTGGCGGCGCCACCCGCTCGGCGCGTCCCCGGCACCCGGCCCACCCGGCCCACCCGGCCTGCCCGGCCTGCCCGGCCGGGTCGGCGGCGACGGCGCACGGCGGATCGACGAGGTCCTCGACGCGGTCGGGCTGGACCCCCGGCTGGTCGGCGACCGGCGCCCGCACGAGTTGTCCGGCGGCCAGTGTCAGCGGGTCTGCATCGCCCGCGCGCTGGTGCTGGAACCGGCGGTGGTGCTCTGCGACGAACCGGTCAGCGCCCTCGACGTCTCGGTGCAGGCCCAGATCCTCAACCTGCTGGAGGAGATGAAGCAGCGGTACGGGCTGACCCTGCTGTTCGTCGCCCACGACCTGGCCGTGGTCAAGCGGGTCAGTGACCGGATCATCGTGATGTACCTGGGCAAGATCTGCGAAGTGGCCGCACCGGACACGTTGTTCGCCCGGCCGGCCCACCCGTACACCACGTTGCTGCTGCACTCGATCCCGGAACTCGACGACGGCACCCCGGCCGCGCCCCGGACCACCGGCGAACTGCCGTCGGCACTGGCACCGCCGAGCGGCTGCCGGTTCCGCACCCGCTGCCCGCGCGCCGCCGACATCTGCGCCCGGGTCGAGCCCACCCTGCGCGAGGCCGGCCCGGACCAGTACGTCGCCTGCCACTTCCCGCAGACCGGGCCGACCGGGTGACCGGCCGGTCAGCCGGCCCCGGGCGCGTCCAGCAGTCAGCCGGCCCCGGCCCCGGGGGCGTCCAGCAGGTCGTCGTGGCGCATCCACTCCAGGATGTGCTCCCGACGCCGGATCAGCCACCGCCCGTCGATGCGGACCAGCTCGTCGAGGTAGCGCAGGCCCCGGGTGCGCATCCGCGGCCCGCCGGCCGGGTGATCGATCAGGTGGGCCTGGGCGTACGTCTCGGCGACCGCCCGGTCCTGCGTCACCTGCGCGTAGTGGTTGCCGATGAAATGCATCGAGGCGCGCAGGTCGACGATCTCCAGCGGGAACCGGTGCGGCGAGACGCCGGTGAAGAAGTCCATGATCCGGTCGGCGCCGCCGGCGACCCGGACCCCCTCGTAGACGCCCTCCACGTCATCGGTGAAGCAGCTGCGCAACCGGGTCCAGTCCCGCCGGTCGATCGCCATGAAGTACCTGGTCACCACGTCCGCGATAGCCATCCGGTCAGCGGTGTGCACGGTCGTGTCCTCCGTCCCGTCGCGCAGCCACGGCGGCGCGCCCAATCGATGAAAGGTGTCGAACGATGTCTGGTTACGCCGAGGACCGCGCGGCCATCGTCGAACTGCTCACCCGGTACGCGCAGTGCTGCGACCGGCGCGAGTTCGACCAGGTCGGCGGCTGCTTCACCGACGACGCCCGGGCCGAGTACTCGGGCAAGCGGCTGCCGCGCGGGGTGGCGCACATCGTGGCGCACATGGCGCCGCTGGCCAACCTCGCCGCCAGCCAGCACGTGGTCGGCTCGGTGAGCGTCGACGTCACCGGTGACACCGCGACGGCCAGCTCGTACACGGTCGCGCACCTGGTGCGCCCGGTCGACGCCGGGCACGAGGTGGTGCACCGCGGCCTGCACTACGCCGACCAGCTGGTCCGCACCGCCGCCGGCTGGCGGATCAGCGACCGGGTGCACCGGGTGCTGTGGAGCACCAGCACGCCCACGGTGTGGCCGGTGCCCACCTTCAGCACCGCCGCGACGCGGTGACCGCCGGCTCACCCCGGCTCACCCCGGCACCCCGAGATCGGCGAACGCCTGACCGAGCCGGCCGACCGCCTCGGTGAGCCGGGGCGGGTCCAACATGCTGAACGACAGGCGCAGCTGCTGGCCGTACCGGTCGCCGAGGGAGAACTCGTCACCCGGCACCACCGACACGCCCCGGCGCATCGCCGCCCGGGCCACGGCGAGCGCGTCGATCCCGTCGGTCCGCACCCGCGCCCAGATGAACATGCCGCCGGTCGGGGCGGTGGCGGTCAGCCGGCCGGGCAGCTGTTCGGCCAGCGCGGCGGTCAGCGTCACCGCCCGCTCGCGGTACAGCTGGCGCAGCCGGGCCAGGTGGCCGTCGAACCAGCCGGGTACGGCCAGCAGCTCGGCGATGAGCCGTTGGCTGAACGCGGCCGAGTTGAGGTCGGTGGCCTGCTTGGCCACCACCAGCTGGCGGTGCAGCCAGCCCGGCGCGGCCAGGTAGCCGACCCGCAGACCGGGGGCGATCAGCTTCGAGAAACTGCCCAGGTAGAGCACGTGATCGGCGGCGTACCCGGCGACCGACGGCAGGTCGTCCCCGGTGAACCGCAGCTGACCGTACGGGTCGTCCTCGACCACCAGGAAGCCGTACCGCTGCGCCAGGTCGGCCAGCTGTCGCCGGCGCGGCGCGGCCAGGGTGGTGCCGCTGGGGTTGGAGAAGTTGGCGACCAGGTAGCAGAGCTTGGGCCGCAGACCGGCCCGCAACCGCTCGGCGAGCAGGCCGGTGTCCAGCCCGTCGTCGTCGACCGGCAACTCGACCACGCGCGGCTGGTAGGCCGCCAACGCCCGCAGCGCCCCGACGTAGGCCGGTGACTCGACGACCGCCAGGTCACCGGGGTCGAGCAGGACCTTCGCGATCAGGTCGAGCGCCTGCTGGGAGCCGGTGGTGACGAGCAGCCGGCCGGCCGGTGCGCTCAGTCGCAGCCGGCCGGCGAGATCGGCGGCCACCGCGTCGAGCAGCACCGGATCGCCCTCGGTCGGCGAGTACTGCAACGCCGCGCCCGCCGCGCCGTCGAGCACCCGGGCGACCGCCGCGGACACCGCCGCCGGGGCGGGGAACGCCTCGGCCGGCGGCAACCCGCCGCCGAGGGAGAGCAGCGGCACACCGGTGGCCCCTGGCGGTGGCGCTACGGCGGCCGCGGCGACGAGCTCCCGCAGCCGCGACGGTCGCATTCCGGCGGTCCGGGCGGCCAGCTCCGGTCGGGCGACGGGCGGCTGCCGCCGAGCCGTCGACGGGTCGGGGCGGGTGCCCGGCGGATCGGGGTGGGTGCCCGACGGGTCCGGGTGGCCGCTCACCCCATCGACCATCCGCCGTTGGCCCGCATCAGCTGGCCGGTGACGAACCTGCCCGCGTCGCTGACCAGGTAGAGCACCAGCAGCGCCTGGTCCTCGGGGTCGCCAACCAGGCCCAGCGGTGACTTGGCCGCCATCTGCGCCAGCCACTGCGACCTGCGGTGCTCGTCGACGGTGCCGTCGGCGGCGGTGAAGTTGCGGGCGCTGAAGTTGGTCAGCGTGGCACCGGGGGCGATGGCGTTGACCCGAATCCCCTTCGGACCCAGCTCCAGCGCCAGGGTGCGGGTCAGCCCGACCACGGCCAGCTTGCCGAGGTGGTAGAGGCCGTAGCCGGCGACGGGCAGGTCGGCCGCGGTCGACGAGATGTTGACGATCGCACCCCGGCCGCGGTCAACCATCACCGTGGCGGCGGCCTGGCAGCCGTACAGCACACCTTTGACGCTGATTGCCAGCTCGGCGTCCAGGTCGGCCGCGCTCACCTCGGTCAGCTCCCGCACCGCCGACGGTACGCCGGCGATGTTGCACTGCACGTCCAGCCCGCCGTAGCGCTCGACGGCGGCGCCGGCCAGGGCGTCCAGGTCGGACCGGCGGGTGACGTCGGTGTGCTGGAAGCTGGCCCGGCCGCCGGCGGCGGTGATCGCCGCGACGGTCTCGGCCCCGCGCCGCTGGTCGATGTCCGCGGCGACGACGGCCGCCCCGAACCGGGCCAGGGTCTCGGCGACCGCCCGGCCGATGCCGCTGCCGGCGCCGGTGACCGCGGCCACCCGGCCGTCCAGCCGGAAGGCGGTCTCGTCGGCTCGCATCTGGCTCTCCTCACTGGTCACCGGCCGGACACACCGGGTCCGGCCGGACGACCGGTCACGGTCAGGTCTGGATCTCCCGGGCGTCCCACCGGGCGCGGGCCCGCTCGCCGACGATGTTCAGGCTGAACACGGTGAGGAACATGAACACACCGGGCACCAGCGGGACGTGCGGGTGCCGGCGCAGCTCCCGCAGCCCGCCCTCGGCGATCATGTTGCCCCACGAGGGCGCCGGTTGTTGCAGGCCGAGGCCGAGGAACGCCAGCGATCCCTCGGCCACGATCAGCACCGCGGAGACGATGAACGCGTACGACACCAGCGGCAGGGCCACGTTCGGCAGCAGTTCGCGCAGCAGGATCCGGGTGTGCGTAGCGCCCATCGCCCGGCTGGCGGTGACGAACTCCCGCTGGGCGAAGACCAGGGTGTTCGCCCGGGCGAGCCGGATCATCGTCGGGATGCCCACCACGGCCAGCGCCAGCCCGCTCTTGAGCACCGCCTCCGGCATGGTCCGCGGCGGGCCGAGCACGGCGGCGAAGGCGATCAGCAGGACCAGTGCCGGGATCACCAGCGCGGCGTCGGCGAAGATGCCGATCACCACGTCGACCCAGCCCCGGAAGTAGCCGGCGATCATCCCGACCGCGCCGCCGACCAGCAGGCTGACCAGGACCGTGCAGCCGACGGTCAGCAGGCTGACCCGGGCGCCGTAGATCGAGCGGGCCAGCAGGTCCAGGCCGAAGCCGTTGGTGCCCAGCGGGTTGGCCGAGAACAGGTCCGGGCGGGCGTAGCCGGCCACCCCGATGGTGGCGGTGGTGTCGTCGGCGTTGCCCAGCGGCAGCGCGTCGGCCAGCAGCGCGCAGCCGGCCAACGCCACCAGCCAGCAGGCGCTGAACCAGAACGCGAGGTCGGTACGCCGCCGTCGGCGGGGGCGGGGTGGTCCCGGCGGCGCCGTGGCGGTGGGTCTCTGGTCAGGCATGCCGTCTCCGGATCCGGGGGTCCAGGTAGCCGTAGAGGACATCGACGACCAGGTTGAGCAGCAGGTAGATCACGGCGATCAGCAGGACCCCGCCCTGGACGAGCTTGTAGTCGTTGTTCTGCGCGGCGTTGATGATCACACTGCCGACGCCGGGCAGGACGAAGACCGCCTCGACGATGATCGTGCCGCCAAGCAGCCGCCCGGCGCTGACTCCGGCCAGCGTGATCAGTGAGAACGACGAGGGCCGCAGCGCCTCGCGCAGCATGATGTGCCAGCCGGGCATTCCCTTGGCTCGGGCCGCGAGGATGAAGTCCTCCTGCAGGGTGGCGACCAGGTCGCCGCGCAGCAGCCGGGCGAAGACCGGGGCCTCGGCCAGGGCGAGGGTCAGCGCGGGCAGGAACGCGTGCCACAGGTTCTGCCCCCAGCCCACGTCCGACGGGCGGGCCCACTGCCCAAGCGGGAAGACACCCAGGCTGATCGCGAACACCAGCAGCAACAGCAGGCCAACCAGGAACGGCGGGACCGAGATGATGCCGATGGTGGTGGCGGAGATCCACCGGTCGACCAGCCCGCCGGCCCGGTACGCCGACCACATCGCCAGCGGCACCGCGATCAGCAGGGCAAGCACGATGGCCATCACCGCCAGCTGCAGGTTCACCGGAAACGCCCGCAGCAACCGGTCGGAGACGTTCTCGATCGGCGGGACGAGGTTCTGCCCGAGGTCGCCGCGCAGCACCCCGCCGAGCCATTCGAGGTAACGCTGCACCGGCGGACGGTCCAGGCCCATCTCAGCCCGGATCCGCGCGTAGTCGGCCGGGCTGCCGGTGTTGCCGAGCACCTGGGCGGCCGGGTCACCCGGGCCGAGCTGCAGCAGCACGAAGGTTCCCACGCTGACCAGGAACAGCACCGGAACGAGCAGGGCCAGCTTGACGGCCACCGTCCGCAACATGAGCGTTCCTCTCCTCGCCGCCCGCGCCGGTCACACCAGCGGGGCGGGCCCCCCGTCGACCTCGATCGTCTGCCCGGTCAGGTACGACGCCGCGTCACTGGCCAGCCAGCGGATCGCCGCCGCGATCTCGCCCGGCTCCCCGATCCGGCCGAGCACCGCGATCGTGCCCAGCTGGGCGATTTCGGCCGGGCTGCGGTTGCGCTGCATCAGCGGGGTACGGACCGGCCCGGGCGCCACGCAGTTGATCCGCACCCCGGCCGGTCCGTGGTCGATGGCCAGTGCCCGAGTCAGCCCGACGACACCGGCCTTCGCGGCGCAGTAGGCCGGGTTGGCGCGCATGCCGCGCAGCCCGGCGCCGGAGGAGACGTTGACGACGGCACCGCCGGTGGTGACCAGGTGCGGCAACGCGGCCCGGCACATCAGGAACACCGAGGTGAGGTTGAGTGCCAGCCACCGATCCCACTCGGCCAGCTCCAGGTCGACCACGGTACGCCCGGGCCGGCTGCCACCCACGACGTTGACCAGCGCGTCGAGCCGGCCGTACCGGGCGATCGCGGCATCGACAGCGGCGGCCGACCCGGTCTCGGTGGTGGCGTCGGCGAGCACCGTGGCCACCTGGCCGGGCAGCGCCGCGCCGGCCGCGTCGAGCCCGGTGGCGTCGATGTCGGCGAGCACCAGCCGGTACCCGTCCTCGGCGAACGCCCGGGCGGTGGCCGCGCCGATGCCGTGGGCGGCGGCGGTGATCAGGGCCACCGGGGCGCCGGAGAGACCCGTCATCCCACGGTGGCCTTGCCGAGCAGCATCACGGTGTTGACGCTCTGCAGCACGTCGTCGACGTCGTCGGAGACCAGCACCACCTCGGGCTGGGCGGTCAGCGCGAGGAACGGCACGTCCTCGGCGTACGCCCGGGCGATGGTGCTGATCGCCGCCTTGATCTCGGACTCGTTGGCGGCGGCCCGCCCGGCGGCGATGGCCTCGTCCACGGCCGGGTTGACGTAGCCGGAGAAGTTCCCGCCGCCGGTGGTGACGTAGGTGGAGTTGAAGTCCCGGTTGAGAGCGAAGAACGGTTCGGCGTCGGAGATCGACGCGCCGAAGCAGGCCAGGTCGAAGTCCTTGCGGACGATGACCGCGCTGGTGTTGGCGGCGATCTCCTGCTGGTCGGTGAGGTCGACCTGCATGCCGGCGGCTTCCAGCATGCCCTGCACCGCGGTGCCCCAGGTGGGCAGGCCGGTGTGGCAGCTGATCCGGATCCGCCCGTCCCAGCCGTCGGCCTTGGCCTGCTCGACCAACTGCCGGGCCCGGTCGATGTCGTACGCGGGTCCTTCGACTCCGTCGTACCAGCGGGAGCCCTCGGCGATCAGGGCGCTGGTCATGGTGCCCGCGCCGCCGTACACCCGCTGTCTGAGCGTGTCCAGGTCGATCGCGGCGGCGACCGCCTGGCGGACCCGCTTGTCCGCGGTGGGTGCGGTCGATTCCAGTTGGGTGCCGTCGGGCTGGCCGTCGCAGCGCGGCGCCGGCTCGCCTTCCTGGCAGGTGATCGGGAAGCCGTTGTTCATGATCATCGTGTCGTTGGCGGAGTACTGCACCCGGATGCCGTCGGCGCCGTCGGCCTCGGCGTCGGCGATCGCCCCGGCGTCGCGTAGGAAGGCCAGGTCGACGGTGCCGGCCCGGAACGCCTCGTAGGTCTGCGGGCCGTCGCCGGCGTGGATGAAGCGCACTCCGTCGAGGGGCACCTCGCCGCCCCAGTAGTCGGGGTTGCGGGTGAGGGTCAGCGACTCGTCGGGCCGGAACTCGTCGAGGATGAACGGTCCCGCGCCGGCACCCACCGGGTTGGTGCCGAAGGCGTCACCCTGCTCGGTCACCGCGGCCGGGTTGACCACCATGCCGGGGGTGCCGGCGAGGGCGAACGGGAAGTTGTTCCACGGGAAGGCGAGGGTGAACACCACCGTGCGCTCGTCCGGGGTCTGGTAGTCGGTGATCGGCGCGACCAGCGAGCTGGCGTTGGACCGGGCCTCGGTGTGCCGCTGCAGGTTGGCTACGACAGCGGCCGAGTCGTACGGCGAACCGTCACTGAAGGTGATCCCGGGACGCAGGGTGAGCGTCCACTCGGTGTAGTCGTCGTTGGCGGTGAGCGACTCGGCGGTGTTCGGTTCGAACGTGCCGCCCTCCGGGTCGTACCGCATGATCGTGTCGTAGAGCGCGGCCAGTTCGGCCCCGCCGGAGTTGCCGGTGCCAGCGACCTGGACCGGGTCGAGCGACTTGGTCGCGGACCAGGTGGCCATGGTGATCGTGCCGCCGGTCTCGCTGGTCTCGCCGTCCTCGCCGCACGCCGCGACGGTGGCGAGCAGCAGCCCGACCACCGCGACGCGGGCGGGCGCCCCGTTCCACTTGTATTTCCGACCAGTTGCCATCTGCTTCTCCTGGTAGCCGGTGAACGCCGAGGCTTGTGTTAATGCCCTGTAAACTAGCCCCGGACCGGCAGCCAATCAAGCGCTCGCTTGGAGATTGTTACCGGACAGCGCCTGGTCGTGGCACGACCATCGATTCACCAAGCGCTTGATTGACTCTGCTATGCTGACGCGCGCCGACCATCGTTGCCGACCGAAAGAGGCGCCGTGGCAGAGTCGCTCGACCGACGACAGCAGATCATCGCCTGCGCGGCGGCCTCGTTCGCCAGCCGAGGCGTCGCGGCCACCACGGTCCGGCAGATCGCCGACGAGGTCGGCATCCTCTCCGGCAGCCTCTACCACCACTTCGACTCCAAGGAAGCGATCGTCGAGGCGATCCTCGGGCCGTACCTCGACGAGTTGCGCCGGCGCTACGCCGAGGCGTTGACCGGCGACGCCGACGCGGCGACCAAGCTGCGCAACCTGGTGCACGCGTCGCTGGACACGGCGGCGGCGCACCCGCACGCCACCGAGATCTACCAGAACGACGTCAACTACCTGCGCGGCCTGGCCCGGTTCCACTACCTCAAGGACGTCGCGCGCGAGGTGCAGAGCGCCTGGCTGGGGGTGATCGAGGCCGGCGTGCGCGACGGCACCTTCCGCGACGACATCGACACCCGGGTCTTCTACCGGTTCATCCGCGACGCGGTGTGGCTGTCGGTGCGCTGGTTCCACCCGACCCCGGAGTACCCCACCGGTCGGCTCGCCGACCAGTGCACGGTGATCTTCCTCGACGGCCTGGCCCGCCACCCCGGGCCGGGCAGGAACGGGCCGGGCCCGCACGGCACGACGACGGATCACGGCGTGGCCGCCGCCGCGGCCACCGGCTGAGTCGCCACCGCCTCGCGCGGCTTCCAGGCCGGTCACCGCCGGCCGGTCACCCGCCGGCCAGGGCACGGCCGCTGAGGAATCCGTAGGTCATCCCGGCGGCCAGGGTCGCCCCGGCCCCCGGATACCCCGGGCCGAACGGGCTGGCCGCCACGTTGCCGCAGGCGTACAGGCCGGTGATCGGGGCACCGTCGACACCCTGCACCTGCCCGTGCTCGTCGCAGAGCGGGCCACCCTTGGTGCCCAGGCAACCCAGGTGCAGGCGGACCGCGTAGTAGGGGCCGGCACCCAGCGGGCGCAGGTTGCGGTGCGGCGTCACGCTCGGATCCCCCCGGTACCGGTCGTACACCGTCGTGCCCCGGCCGAACCGCGGATCCTGGCCGTGCTCGGCGTGCCGGTTGAACTCCGCGACCTGTTCGCGCAGCCCGTCCGGGTCGATCCCGACGGTGTCGGCCAACTCCCGCAGCGTCGGGGCGGTCGCCATCCAGCCCGGCGTCGGCGAGTCCGGGGTGACCGTGGCCACCGAGTACGACGAGCGGAACCGGTCGTCGAACACCAGCCAGCAGGGCAGGTTCGCGTACTCGTAGTGGATTGCGTCGAACTGCGCCATCGCCTTGCCGAGGTCGTTGTAGTTCATCGCCTCGTCGGCGAAGCGCCGCCCGCGCCGGTTGACGATGATGCCGCCGGGCAGTGCCCGCAGTCCCGACGTCGGCCGGTACAGCGGCTGGCCGTCGTAGGTGTCGCCGGCGGCGTACACCATCGGACCCCACCACGCCTCGTTCATGTTGGCCAGCGCGGCGCCGATCTCCATCACCATCCGCAGCCCGTCGCCGACGTTGGCTGGCGGGCTGGCCGGGGCGTCCATCGGCACCCCGAGGAACTGCCCGACCATGTCCGGGGCCCACTCGAACCCACCCGAGGCGAGCACCACCCCGCGGTCCACCGCGACGCGTACGGTGCCCTGCGGCGTGGCCACGGTGATCGCCTCGATCCGGCCGCCGCCGGCACCACCGCCGCCGCCATCGCCGGTGCCGGTGCCGGTGCCGGTGCGGTGCAACCGGAGCGCGCGGGCCTCGGTGTGCACGGTCGCGCCGAGCCGCAGGCAGCCGTGCAGCAGCTCACCGACCAGCGCCGCGCCCATCCCGACCACGCCCTTGGCGGTCCGCTCGGCGATCAGCGCCCAGTCCCAGCGGTCCAGGGTGTCCATCCCCCACCGGTCGAGTTCGAGCTTGGTCACCGGCACGGTGCTGTGCGGCGGGCGCAGCTTGCCGCGTAGCTCACCGAGTTGGGTGGCGTCGAACAGGTCGCTCTGCAACGTGCGACCGCCGGGGCGGGCACCGGGCAGGTCCGGCTGGTAGTCCGGGTGCTCCAGGTTCGGGGTGAACTCCAGCCCGGTGTGCTTGACCACCAGGTCAAGCATCGGGTTGACCTGGTCGACGAAGGTTTCGATGAGCCGGTCGGGGACCCGACCGAGCGCCAGCCGGCGCAGGTAGGTCACCGCGTCGTCGCGGGAGTCCGGCACGCCGGCCTCGGCCAGCCAGCGGTTCGCCGGCGCCCAGATCGAACCGCCGGAGACCACCGTCGTACCGCCGATCACCGGCGCCTTCTCCAGGATGGTCACCCGCAGTCCGGCCGCCGCGGCGGTCAGCGCCGCGGTCAACCCGGCGGCTCCGGTGCCGACCACCACCACGTCGGTCCGGTGTGGCAACGCGTGCACGGCTCGTCTCCCCTCGTCAGGCAGTGGTCCGTCGGGCCTGCAGGGCCTGGCGGATGTTGCGCAGGAAGTCCTCGGCGGTCGGTTCCACCATCGGAGCCATCAGCAGCTCCACCATCGGAGCCATCGGCCCGCCCGGCGTCAACTGCAGGTGGAAGCGCAGCCGGGACCCGCCGGTCGCCGGCCGGTCCGCCGCCGCGCCCGGCGCCGGCCGATCCGCCTCCGACGCAGCGGGCGCTTGCTGGTCCGCCGGCCGATCCGCCGACTGCCGATCCGCCCGGCGGTTGAGCCACCGCAGCAGCCGTCCGACCAGGGCGAACCTGATCCGGCGCAGTAGTGGTCGCCGGGGACGGTCGGCGACCGGCTGGCGCTGCGCCACGGCCGGTGCGCCGACCGGCTCCAGCTCGAAGCTGCCCTGCCCGGTGATCCGTTCGGTCAGGCCGGTGATGGTGAACTCGGCCCGCCGTCGCGGTTCCCACACGGTGATGTCCGCCTGCAGGTCGACCTCGCGGGCGAGGATCCCGACGTCGCCACGCAACGTCCAACGCGATCGCCGGTCGTCGACCAGCTCCAGCTTCTGGAATCCGACCAGGAAGTGTGCCCAGTTCGGGATCACCTCGACGAACGACCAGACCTCGTCGACGCCGACGTCGATGTCCAGGGTGTAGCTGGCCTCAATCATCGTCCGGCCGCCCCGGCAGGATGGAGATCGGCTGCTGCCGCATGCTCCAGGTGAACTCGATCTCGATCGCGCCGGCCGGGCACTCCACCCGGCACACGTCGCAGTAGCTGCACTCGTCCGGATACCGGACCAGCTCCGACACGCCGCGGTCGATGTGCAGGATGTCGCCGGGACAGACGTCCTGGCAGATCCCGCACAGCGAGCAGAGGCTCTCGTTGACCCGTGGTGCCATCTCCTACCCCACCTTCCCGGCGAGCCGTGCTCCCCGTTCCCCGACCAGTTCCACGATCGACCGGTTCGCCAGCTGCGCCTCGCGCCAGGCCGGTGTCGGCACGGTCCGCTCCAGGACGGGTCCGGTGCCGTCGTGGCCGGCCAGGATGGCGACGCCGAGCCACTGCCGGTCGTCGGCGGCCGGTCGGTCGGTGCGGTAGTGGCCCATCAGGAAGCTGAACCGGCTCTCGTCGCGTTCCAGCGCGACGGCGGTCATCATCTCGTCGAACAACCGCAGGTCGAACGCCTCGTGCGCGCGCATCAGCTCATGTCCGCCGACGGCGTGCACGGTCTCGGCGGCGGCCGCGTAGCCGCGCAGGTACTCGGCGGCCTGCCGCAGGCCGATCGCGTTGCGGTCCATGCCGACATACTTCGTCATCAGGTCCTGCAGCTGGTGCTCGTACTCCCGCCAGCCCAGGCCGCTGGTCCGGTTCAGCGGAGCCAGGGTCCGCCGCCGTTCTGCGTCCACCGCCGCCCGGTCGAGCACGGGGGCGTCGGCGGCGCGGGCGAACTCGGCGGCGGTCCGGCCGATCACGTAACCGGTGGCCAGCGAACCGGCCAGCGCGTACGCCGGAGTGGCCAGGTCACCGGCGGCGAACAGGCCGGGTACCCGGGTCTGCCCGTCGGCCCCGACGACCACGCCCTTCGGCGAGCCGGTCGCCGACCAGGCACCGTTGAACAGCTCGAACTCCACCGGGTGGCGGGCCAGATCGATCCCGGACTGCTCCAGGAACTCCAGGAACAGCGGCGCGTCGTAGGAGATGTACCGGCTGATCGCGGCGATCTCCTCGGGCGGCAGGTGGGTGCAGTCGATGTAGATCGGCCCGCGACCCGCCAGCACCTCCCCGGCGGCCTTGCCGACGATGCCGAAGCCGAACTGGCGTTCCCCGTCGATGTCGGGCAGCTCCGCGATGAGCTGCCCATTGCCGTTGACCAGCCGCCCGCCGGCCTCCAGCAGGTTGCCCATCGCACCGGTGGCGAAGCCCCGCGGGAACAGGAAGGTGCCGAGGAACTCGATGTTGGCGGCGACCGCGCCCGCCCGGGCGGCCAGGGCGAATCCGGTCGTCGCGTGGTACGGCCGGTGGTAGGTGTGGAACGGGTCGCGCCGTGGCGAGTTGAAGATGACCCGTTCGGCGTTGCCGGTGGCGACGATCACCGCACCGGCGCGGAAGGTCAGGAACTCGCACGAGCGGATGTCGAACCCGGTGGCGCCGACCGCCCGGCCGGTGCCGTCGAGCTGCACGCTGGTGGCGTGCACGCCACCGATGATCCGCACCCCGGGGGTGGCCGCCGCCCGCTCGGCCAGTCGCGGTTTGATGTCGACACCGTCGAACTTGAGCACGATCGGGCCCGGGGTCCACATCCGGCCGACCCGCTCGTACCCGCCGTCCGCCGTGCGCAGTGGCACGCCCGACTGTTCCAGGAACTCGCACACCGCCGGCAGCGGCTCGATGCCCAGTGGCCCGGCCACGTCCATGTCGACCAACCCGAGTGCGATGTCGCAGTACCACTTCGCGAACACCTCGGGGGTGTCCCACTGCTCGCCCAGATCGAGATAGGTGGTGAGGAAGGCCAGACCGCGACCGGCGTCACCGGACCGGCGTACCGACCGGGTCTTGTCGACCAGCACCACCGAGGCGCCGGCCTGCGCCGCGCGTACCGCTGCCACGCAGCCGGCGATCCCACCACCGATCACGAGTACGTCGGACTCGATCACGTCGCTGTGCACCGGTGCCTCCCTCCGTATGTCGGTGACTGGCCGCAGCCGGCCGGGTACCGAGAATCGATCATGTCATCGGGCCTGGTCAGTGGGGATTCCCACGACCGGCCCAGGGTCATATCCACCGCGGTGGCACCGGTGCGGTGGCACCGGCCGGGCTGACCGCCAGGTCGTCCGGTCCTGATCGGCCGATCAGCCAGCCGAGCAGCTGCCAGGTGGCGCCGGCCAGCTCCACCGGCCGGCCTGGGTCGGTACCAGCGGACTCACCGGACCCGTTGGACCCGCCGGCGTCCCGGCCGATGATCCAGACCCGCTGCCGATCGGTGGCCCGCAGCCGCGCCCGCGCCTCGGGATCGCGGGCGGTCACGGTGGCGGTCACCTCGTCCAGCAGCGCGTCGACGACCGACCCTGGGGTGTCGGCGAGGGTGCCGCCGAGATCGAGGTCGGCGGCATGCACCCAGACCTCGCGTACCCGCAGCCAGGGGACTCCGGCGGCAGGGATCTCGCGGCCCTGTGCGGTGCGCACGCTCGCCCGCCAGGCATCGTCCGACATCGCCGCCACGGCGGCGGCGAGCCGGTCGGCGGCGGCGACGAGGTCGGACCGCAGCTGTCCGGCGCTGCGCCCCGCCCCGGCCGCGATGTCGGCGTCGCGCTGCCCGGCACTGGGGTACATCGGCGTCGGTGTCCCGGTCCGGGCCCAGGTGAGCAGGTTGACCAGGGCGTCGGCGTTGCGGGCCAGGTGGGTGACCAGGTGTGCCCGGGTCCAGCCGGCCAGGCCACTGGGCCCGGCCGCGCCGGCGTCGGTCAGCGTGGCGACCACGTCCCGGCAGTGCCGTTCGCCGGCGGCCAGCCAGTCCAGCGTGATCCCCGGGTCGTCGGCCGTCATCGCCGCTCCGTCGCACCGGCCGGTTGTGCCCGGCAGATATTGCGGCATTCGCCGAGGCCGGCGATCCGGGTGACCAGCACGTCGCCGTCGCCGAGGTAGCGTGGCGGGGTGCGGGCGTGACCGACGCCGCCGGGTGTGCCGGTGGCGATCACGTCGCCGGGACGCAGGGTGCAGATCGTCGACAGGTACGCCACCAGCCGTGGCGGGTCGAAGACCAGTTCGGTGCTGTCCGAGTGCTGCACCGTCTCCCCGTTGACCTCGCATTCGACGCTCAGCCCGGCGGCCAGGTCGAGTTCGTCGGGGGTGACCAGGCAGGGTCCGAACGGAGTGCTGGCCTCGAAGGTCTTGCCGGCCAGCCACTGCGGTGTCCGGTACTGCCAGTCGCGGGCGGTGACGTCGTTGAGCACCGTGTAGCCGGCGATCGCCGCCGCCGCCTGCCCGGCGCTGGCGTGGCGGACCGGGGTGCCGATGACGACGGCGAGTTCGGCCTCCCAGTCCATCGCGGTGGACGCGGCCGGCAGGGTGATGTCGTCGTAGGCACCGACCAGGGCCGGCGGGTACTTGGCGAACAGCGTCGGGTGTTCGGGCAGCTGCCGTCCCATCTCCAGGATGTGCCGGCGGTAGTTGAGACCGACGCAGACGATCTTCTCGGGGTGCGGGATCAGCGGGCCGTGGTCGAGGCCGACCAGCGGGTGGCGGGGACCGTCGGCGGTGGTGGCCCGCCGTGCCCAGTCCGGTTGCGCCAGCAGCTGCCCGACGTCCGGGTAGCCGGTCTCCACGGCGGCGTCCGGGTCGATCCGGACGGCGGCGGTGGCGCCGGGTGCGGTCCGGACCGTCGCGAGCCTCATGCCGGCTCGCCTGTCTGCCGACGGGCCAGGTGCAGCGCCGCGTACACGGGCGCGTCGCTGAACCGGAACAGGTCCGCGCCGGCGTCGGTCCGGATGGCGACCGGGCACCAGGACGGCACGGCGAACAGGTCACCGGTGCCGAGCACATGGTCCCGGTCATCGAGGGTGACCGTCGCCTCGCCGTCGAACACCTGCCAGACCGAGGAGCCGACCTCCCGTACGGCGGTGGTCGCGGTCGCGGCGGCCAGCCGGTGCATCTCCAGCCGGACGGTGGGCAGCGCGTCGCGGCCGGTGGTCGGGTTGACGAACCGGACCGCCGCGTGACCGGGTCCGACGGTGGCGGGATGCCCCTGCGCGGCGAGCTCCAGCTGGGCGGTGAGCGCGGCGTCGGTGTGCCGCCAGCGGTACGCCGGCAGCGGCGAGCTGACGGTGTCCCGCTCGGCGGCCAACGGCCGCAGTCCCGGATGGGCCCACAGCCGCTCGCCACGCGAGGCCACCGGAGTGGTGGTGTCGGTGAGCTCGTCGGGGCCGAACTCGAAGAAGCCGGCCTCGAGCCCGGCGACCAGCGGGATGTCCAGGCCGTCCAGCCAGACCATCGGCGCGTCGGCGGTGTTGTGGTGTTCGTGCCAGGCCCAACCGGGAGTGAGCAGCAGGTCACCGCGACGCATCGCGACCGGGTCGCCGTCGACGACGGTCCAGACGCCCTCTCCGTCGAGCACGAAGCGGAACGCGTTCTGCGTGTGCCGGTGGGCGGGGGCCACCTCCTTGGGCCCGAGATACTGCACGGCGGCCCAGAGGGTGCCGGTGGCGAACGGGTCACCGGGCAGGGCCGGATTGGCCAGGGCGATCGCGCGGCGTTCGCCGCCGCGGCCCACCGGGACCAGGTCCCCGGCCCGGGCGGCCAGCGGCAGCAGCTCGGCCCAGGGCCAGACGTGCGGCACCGCCCGGGGCGCCGGGGCAGCCGGCATCAGCCCTTCCCTGACGGTCCATAGTGGCATGAGTCCGGCGGCGTCGAAATCGGCGTAGAGCTGCTGCAGGGCGCGGTCCGATCCGGTCCCGGCGGCGCTCCTGGGGTCCACGGCAACCATGGGGCCAGGTTAGGAACCTTCTTTACGGCGGAATGATCGCGTGCGCATAATTCTCCCGTGCAGAATGCCGTGCCGTACCCGATCGAATCCGTCGACAACGCCCTGCGGCTGATCCTGCTGCTGCGCGAGCGGTCCCGGGTCGGGGTGGCGGAAGCCGCCCGACACCTCGGCGTCGCCCCGTCCACGGCGCACCGGCTGCTCGGCATGCTCAAGCA
This sequence comes from Solwaraspora sp. WMMB335, assembly GCF_049179075.1. Taxonomy (NCBI): domain Bacteria; kingdom Bacillati; phylum Actinomycetota; class Actinomycetes; order Micromonosporales; family Micromonosporaceae; genus Solwaraspora; species Solwaraspora sp. WMMB335. The sequence goes on along the minus strand of NZ_JBMHMF010000001.1, from coordinate 7,671,593 downwards.
CCACGGGTTCGCGGTGCAGGACGGTCGGCGGGCGTACCTGCCCGGTCCGGTCTTCACCGATCTGGGACTGGCCGGCGGGCGGTCCGGCCCGGACCTGCGTACGGTGGTCCGGCCGCACCTGGAACGGCTCAGCGGCCAACTGCAGGAGACCGCGCACCTGGCGGTGCGCGAGGGCACCGCCGTGCGCTTTTTGGACGGGGTCGAGGCGACCCACGGGCTGCGGGTGGGGTCGCGGGCCGGAATGTCGATGCCGGCGCACTGCACCTCGGGCGGCAAGATCCTGCTCGCCCAGCTCTCCCCGCACGAGCTGGAGGTGTGCTATCCGCGCGGGCTGCCGGCGGTGTACGGGCCGGCGGTGGAGGACCTGGCCGGCCTGCGCCGCCAGCTGGCCACCGCCCGCCGCCTCGGGTACGCGGTCAACCGCGAGGAGAGCGAACGGGGGATCACCGGGATCGGGGTCTGCCTACGCGACGCCACGGGCGAGGTCCGGGGTGCCCTGGCGGTGGGCATGCCCACCGCACGCTGCCCGAACACCCGCATCCCGCAGGTGGCGGCGGCGCTGCGCGGTGCCGCCGAGGTGATCGCCGCCGAACTCGGCGGCTGACCTGGCGCTCGCGCTGAGCTGCAACATCGCCGCAATCTCCCGTTGACGAAGCAAGCGCTTTGTTGGTAGCTTCCTCGCTACTCTCGCCGGCGCAGTGCCGCTGCGCGCCGCACCGCCGGTAGAGCATCTGCCGCCTACCGAAGGTGGAACGACAGTGAGACATGCCCACCGCACCCTTGCGCCGTTGCTGGCGATCGCTTTGCTACCAGTCGCCGCCTGCGGCAACGACAGTTCCGGTCCGGACACCGACCCCGACACCGAGGCCACGACGAACGGCTGCCCGCCGGCGGCACCGTCCGGCTCGGTGGCCCACGACCCCGCCGCCGTGCTCACCTACGGCAGCGTGCCGGCCAGTTCGCTCGATCCGATCCGCCAGGTCGAGGCGAACGAGATCACCGTGTTGCAGACGATCTTCGATCCGCTGGTCAAGCTCGACGAGAACGACCAGCCGGTGCCCGGACTGGCCACCGAGTGGACGGTCGTCGGCGACGGCACCATGGAGTTCACCCTGCGCGACGGAGTCGTCTTCTCCGACGGCACGCCGTTCGACGCCGACGCCGTGGCGTTCAACATCGACCGGGCGATGAACGACGAGGAATCCAACATCAAGGGCGAGCTGGCCAACGTACAGGCCGTCGAGGTCGTCGACGAGCACACCGTACGGTTCCGGCTGGACCCGCCCAACCCGGCGGCCTTCCCGATCATCCTGTCCGACCGGGCCGGGCTGATGGCCTCCCCGACGGCGGTACGCGCCGCCGGCTCGTCGACCGCGTTCAGCGACGCGCCGGTCGGGGCCGGACCGTACGCGATCGACGGCCCCTGGTACGCCCGGGAGCGGGTCAGCGTGCGGGCCTGGGACGGCTACTGGAACGCCGAGGAACGTCTGCTCGGCGGGATCGACTTCGTCGAGACCGCCACCGACGCCAGCCTCGGCGCGCTGCAGGCCGGTGACCTGGACGTGCAGTACATCGAGGACGACAAGGTGGCCGCCGCGTGCGCCGACGACCGGCTGCGGGTGATGTCCTCGTCGACCAACGAGATCCGTGCGTTGCTGATCAACCAGAGCATGGAGCCGTTCGACGACGTCCGGGTCCGCCAGGCGCTGCGCTACGCCCTGGACCGCGAGGCGATCACCATGGCGTTGACCGACGGGCGGTCCGAGCCGGCCACCCAGTGGTTCCCGCAGGGATCGATCGCCTACTCCCCCGAACTCGCCGACGCCTACCCGTACGACCCGACGAAGGCCAAGGAACTGCTCGCCGAGGCCGGCTACCCGGACGGGGTGAGCTTCACCGCCGAGATCGGCGGCACCTTCACCGCGTACGTCCGGATGGGTGAGCTGGTGCAGGCGCAACTGCAGCAGTCCGGGTTCGACATGGACCTGCAGCTGATCGACCCGGCGCAGATGCTGGCCCGCCTCTACGGCACCGCCGACTCGCAGCCGCAGATCGCGGCGGCGCCGCTGGCGATGGCACCGGCCCGCTCGCCGTCCACCCGGTTCCGGGAGCGGTTCTTCGAAGACGGCCGGTACAACGTGTCCGGGGTGGAGATCCCCGGGATCCGGGACCTGGTCGTACGGGCCGACGCGGCGGTCGATCCCGACGAACGCGCCGATCTGCTGCGCCAGGCGGCGGAGCTCGCCTCGGCGGAGGCCGCCGCCGGGGTGCCGCTGTTCTTCGTCGCCGGGCACACCGCGATGGGTGCCCACGTGGGCGGGGTCAACCGCGGCGCCACCCGGTCGAACATGACCTTCGACGGATTGTTCATCACCGAAGGCCGAGTGCCGGTGGGCTGACGGCGGTCCCGGCGGCGACGGTGACGTCGGCGGGATCCGCCCAGCGGGTCCCACGACGTCACCGTCGCCGCCCGGCCAGGCGGCACCGCGACCGTTGACGAACAAGCGCTCGTTAGGTACGTTGCGTCGACAGTCAGGTGCTGCTCAGACAGCTTCCGGCGGGCAAAGGACTGGGCACAGATGGTCTCACTCATCCTCCGGCGACTCCTGTCGGCGATCCCCCTGCTGCTGATCGTCTCCCTCGGCGCCTTCTCCCTGGTCGCGCTGCTTCCGGGGGACGAGGCGCTGGCCATCGCCGGGGAGCACGCCAGCGCCGAGCAGCTGGCCGCGCTGCGCCAGCAGCTCCGCCTCGACGACCCGTTCCTGGTCCGGTACGCACACTGGCTCGGCGGTATCGCGCACGGTGATCTCGGCGACTCGGTGGTCACCGGTCGGGCGATCGGCGAGGAGATCCTGCGCCGCGCCCCGCTGACCGCGAGCATCGCGCTGGGCACTCTCGTCGTCGTCCTGCTGATCGGCGTACCGACCGGGATCCTGCAGGGCGTCTACGCCGGACACGCGGTCGACCGGCTCGGGCTGCTGGGCAGCGCCATCGGTCTGGCGGTGCCGAACTTCTGGCTGGCCACCATGCTGATCGCCGTGTTCGCGGTGCAACTGCGCTGGCTGCCGGCCACCGGCTACACCCCGCTCGGCGACGGGCTGCTGCCCTGGGCGCAGAACCTGGTGATGCCCTCGATCACCCTCGGCGTGTTCACCGCCGCCGAACTCGCCCGGCAGCTACGGACCGGTTTCCTCACCGCGTACGCCCAGCCCTACGTCCGGACCGCCTGGTCGAAAGGGCTACCGGCCCGCACGGTCATCGGCAAGCACGCGCTGAAGAACGCGGCGGCACCGGCGATCACCGTGCTCGGCATCCGCCTCGGACACCTGCTGTCCGGCGCGGTGATCGTCGAGTCGATCTTCGGGATGCCCGGCCTGGGCAAGTTCGCCATCGACGCGATCCTCAACCGGGACTTCCCGGTCGTACAGGCCGTGGTCCTGGTGTCCGCGGTGGTCGTGCTGACCGCGAACCTCCTCGTCGACGTCGCTTACGGCCTGCTCAACCCGAAGGTGCGGATCGCATGAGTCAGCCGCCCGCCACACCCGACGCCGCCCGCCGGGGCGGCGAGCCGGCACCGGCCGGGCTGGACCGACGGGACCGCGACGACACCATCATCGCCCGGCTACGGCGCCAACCGATGACCGTGGTCGCCCTCGGTTACCTGGCGTTGCTCTGTCTGCTGGCCGCGACCGCACCGCTGGTCAGCCCGTACGACCCGTACGCCACCGACTTGCGGGCGGTGCTCGACCCGCCCTCGGCGCAACACTGGCTTGGCGCCGACGACCTCGGCCGGGACATGCTCAGCCGGCTGCTGTACGCCTCCCGGGCCTCCCTGCTGGCCTGTCTGCAGGCCGTTGGGCTCGGTCTGCTCGGCGGGATGCTGCTCGGGGTGACCGCCGGCTACTTCGGCGGCTGGGTGGACCGGCTGGTGATGACCCTGATCGACGCCGTCCTCAGCGTTCCCGGCCTGCTGCTGGCGATGTCCATCGTCGGGGTGCTCGGACCAGGGCTGCGTAACGCGATGTTCGCTTTGGCGGTCATCTTCGTGCCGATCTTCGCGCGGCTCAGCCGCATCCAGACGTTGGCGGTACGCGAGGAGACCTATCTGGAAGCGGCCCGCTCGATCGGCGTGCCGCACCCGCGGTCGATCCTGCGACACGTACTGCCCAACATCGCCGGACCGCTGATCGTGCAGGTGTTCATCACGATGGCCGTGGCCATCGTCGCCGAGGGCGCCATGAGCTACCTCGGACTGAGCATCCAGCCACCGGAGGCGAGCTGGGGAAACCTGCTGCAACGGGCGTTCTCGTCGGTCGCCACCGCCCCCTGGCTGATCTTCGTCCCCGGGCTGACCATCACCCTGACCGTCGTCGCCTTCCAGGTGCTCGGCGACGGCCTCAGCCACGCGCTGTCCGGCGGGCACCAGCAGAAAGCGAGCCGACGGTGACCGTCGCGACGACCAGACCGCCGGAACACCGCCAGCCGCCGACGGGTCACCCGTTGCTGGAGGTCAGCGGCCTGACCGTCAGCGTCGGGCCGGGCCGGGAGCCGATCCACCTGGTCGAGCAGGTAGACTTGGCCGTCGCCGCCGGCCAGACGCTCGGCCTGGTCGGCGAGAGCGGCTCCGGCAAGAGCATCACCTGCCTCGCGCTGGCCGGCCTGCTGCCGCCGGGTGCCCGGATCACCGGCGGTTCGATCCGCTTCGCCGGCAAGGAACTCACCGGGTGCTCCCCCGCCGAACTGACCAGGATCCGTGGCAGCCGGATCGGGATGGTCTTCCAGGAGGCGCTGAGCAGCCTGAACCCGGCGTTCACCGTCGGCAACCAGATCGTCGAGAGCCTGCGGCGGCACACCGGCATGACCCGCCGGCAGGCCCGCAACCGGGCGGTGGAGTTGCTGGACCTGGTCCGGATCCCGGATCCCCGGGCACGGGCGGCCAGCTACCCGCACGAGATGTCCGGCGGAATGGCGCAACGGGCGTTGATCGCGATGGCGATCGCCGGCGAACCGGAGTTGCTGATCGCCGACGAACCCACCACCGCGCTGGACGTGACGGTGCAGTTGCAGATCCTGCAGCTGCTCGGCGAACTGCGGGACGCACTCGGCATGTCGCTGCTACTGATCTCCCACGACCTGGGCGTCATCGCGACGATGGCCGAGCGGCTCAGCGTCATGTACGCCGGCCAGGTCGTCGAATCCGGCCCCGTCGAGCAGGTGTTCGCCGCTCCGCGGCATCCGTACACCTCAGCGTTGATCTCGTCCAGCGCCGATGTCGCCGACAAGTCACGCCGACTGCCGGTGATCCCCGGCCAGGTGCCCCGACCGGGCAGCTTCCCGGCAGCCGGTTGCCGGTTCGCCAACCGCTGCGCCCACGCCGACGACACGTGGGTCGACCAGGATCCGCCGTGGACGGCGTTGGACGCCGGAAACCGGGGCACCCGCTGCGGGCGACACGCCGAACTCCAGTTGCCCGGCGTCGCCATGACGCCGCCGCGAGACGGGCCGGAACGCCGGCCGCAAGACGGGCCGGAACGCGCCGACCCCGGCGCGCCGGCGGCGGGCGCCGCACCGGCGCCCGCCGGGGACACCGGGGCGGACCAGGTGCTACGGGTACGCGACCTCGGCAAGCGATTCCCGGTACGCCGGGGGGTGCTCGGGCTGCGCCGGGTGGTGGTGCACGCGGTCGATGGCGTCGACCTCACGGTGGACCGTGGTCGGACGCTGGGCCTCGTCGGCGAAAGCGGCTCCGGCAAGTCGACCGTCGGACGGCTCGCGCTGCGGTTGATCGAGCCCAGTCGCGGAGAAGTCACCTTCCTCGGCCGCGATCTCGCCGCGATGCACCGGGGCGAGTTGCGGGCCCACCGGCGGGGCATGCAGATGGTGTTCCAGGACCCGTACGCCTCACTCGATCCGTCGATGACCGTCGGCCAGAGCATCGCCGAGCCGCTCGTGGTGCACACCCGGCTCACCGCGACGCAACGCCGTCGCCGGATCGGTCAGCTGCTGCAGCGGGTCGGGCTGGACCCGGCGCTGGCCCGCCGGTCCCCACGATCGCTGTCCGGCGGGCAGCGACAGCGGATCTCGTTCGCCCGGGCGCTCGCCCTCGAACCGCAACTGATCATCTGCGACGAGCCGGTGAGCGCGCTCGACGTTTCGACCCGGTCGCAGATCGTCAACCTGATCCAGGACATCCAGGACGCCGAAGGCATCGCCTTCCTCTTCATCGCGCACGATCTCGCCCTGGTCCATCACGTCAGTCACGAGCTGGCCGTGATGTATCTGGGCCGGGTGGTGGAGACCGGGCCCGCCGGCCGGGTGTACGACCGGCCGGCCCATCCGTACACGAAGGCGCTGCTCGCGTCGATGCTGACGCCGGCCAGTCGAGGGCTCGCCGGCCGGCACACCCCGGTCGGGGAGATACCCAGCCCGATCAACCCGCCGTCGGGCTGCCGGTTCCGTACCCGGTGCCCGCACGCCATGCCGGTCTGTACCGAGGTGACGCCGCCCGCCGTACCGATCGCCGGCGGGGGTTGGTCCGCCTGCCACCTGCACGAGTGAGCCGGCTAACGGCAGGCGCCCGGCCGGCCCGGCCGGCCCGACGACCCGACGACCCGACGGCCCGAGCAGTTGATCAGTCGGTCGAGGGAACAGTCGGTCGGTCAAGGGGCCAGGTGGCCAGAGCATGCCCGAAGCGGGCGCCCTCCAGCACGGCGTGGCTCAACCGGCGCGGCGCGAGCGCGTCGCCGACCAGCTGGCACGCGACGTCGGTCGGCAGTTCGGCGGCCAGTTCGGCACGGAGTCGGTCGTCGGCCTGCCGACCGTGCGCGACGACCACCGCGCCCGCGTCCAGGTGGCGCCGCCGCGCGGTGAACAGATCCTCCAGCACGGCGGTGGCACCGGTCCAGGCGCGCAGCCGGGTCATCGGCGTGATGGTGACCGAACGGGTGAGCAGGCGCCGCAGCAGCGCGTACCGGGTGCGTGGCTCCAGATCCGGGCCGGCGTCGACGCACTCGGTGGCCAACACCACCGGCCAGCCCTCACCAGCCAGCAGGTCGGCGGCGAGGAACGGCTCCAAGTGGCGTTCGGCGCCGCCGGCGACCAGCACCGTCACCCCGGCTGGTGGCCGCGCCCCGGCGAGCAGGTCCATCGTGGTCAGCGCCGGTGCCGCGGCGGCCAGTTCCACGGCCGGGGACCGACCGCCGGTGGCCAGCAGCACCACGTCCGGGTCGAGCGCGACGATCCCGCTCGCGGTGGCGCCGGTCCCGGTGCGCACGTCGATCCACCCGGTGCCGGCCCGCCGGCCGCGCCACTGGTCGAGTCGGCCGCGCAGGTCGTGCAGCATCGGTGTCCAGCCGGCCAGCAACGGTGCGTTGACCAACTCCCGCAGCACACCGCCGGTGGTCTCGGCGGCTTCCAGCAGGATGACCTGGGCACCACCGGCGGCGGCCCGGGTGGCCGCGGCCACGCCGGCCGGCCCGGCCCCGACCACCACCATCCGCCGCCGGGACGGTCCGCCGGCGGCCGCCTTCGGTGGAGGGTCGAACTCCGCCTCCCGCCCGGCGTGCGGGTTGACCGGGCAGGAGAACGGCACCCGCACGCACTCGTTGCAGCCGATGCAGGTCACGATCCGGTCGCCGGCACCGGTGGTCGCCAGCCGGGGAAAGGCCGGATCGGCGATCAACGCCCGGGCCAGGCCCACCAGGTCGGCAGTGCCCGCGGCGAGCAGCCCCCGGGCCGTGCCGGGATCCGTTATCCGGCCGCTGACCAGCACCGGAATGTCGACCGCGGCACGGACGAGGCGTGCGGTGCCCGCCGACGGGGCCGGCCGGACCAGCCAGGGACCGGTGTACGCGGTTCCCGGTCGCCCGTCGCGCAGGCCGTCGTGGTTGCCCAACGACAGGTTCAGGTAGTCGACCAGGTCGGCGATGCCGGTGGCGATCCTGGTCACCTGCGCGGCACCGAGTCCACCGGCAAGTTCCTCACCCGCGCTCAGCCGTACGCCGAGCAGCGCACCGGTGCCGACGGCGCGGCGGACCGCGATCAGCAGGCGGCGCAGCAGCCGCAGCCGGCGCGGTCCGGAACCGCCGTAATCGTCGGTCCGACGGTTGTAGTGCGGCGAGAGGAACCGGTTGAGCAGATAGCCATGGCCGGCGTGCACCTCGACGCCGTCCAGTCCGGCGGCGACGATCCCGGCTGCGGTGGTGGCGTAGCCGTGCACCAGGTCGTCGATCTCGTCGACGGTGAGCGCATGCGGTACGGAGCCGGTGTCGTCGGCGGGTACGGCCGACGGCGCGAGAGTCGGCTGGAAGTTGTCCCAGCCGCGTTCGGCCCCCGGATGGTGGATCTGGCCGATCGCCACCGCGCCGCCACCGTGCACCGCCTCGGCGAGCCGGGCGAGGTGCCCGTGCGCCGCGGCGAGCAGCACGTCGCGGTGTCGCGGGTCGCTGACGTGGAAGGAGACCGCGTCCGCGTCGGCGTACCCGGCCGGGTCGGCGGCGGCGACCGGCGGTGGGTAGATCGGGTTGGCGTACACGCCCTGCCCGGCCGGCAGGATGACCATGGCCACGCCGCCGGCCGCCCGTTCGGTGACGTAGCGCACCAGCCGTCGCGGCGGCAACCGGCCGAGATGCGGGGTCATCACCATCCGGTTGCGTAGCCGGTGCCGGCCGATCGTGATCGGCTCGGCGAGCGGGTCGACGGCGCGGTCGACGGCGCGGTCGACGCTCATGTCGGCAGCAACGTCTGTAACGCCACGCCGAGTCCGCCGTCGACGGCGAGAACCTGACCGGTCATGTACCGGGCGGCGTCGCTGAGCAGGAAGACCACCACCGGCGCGATGTCCTGGGCCGCACCGGTGCGACCCAGCGGGACGGCGTGGCCACGGCGTGCGGCGGCCGCCGGGTCACGGCTGCTGGCCGAGAAGTTCGTGCCGCTGACGATGCCGGGGGCGACGGCGTTCACCCGGATGCCGTCGACACCCCATTCCAGTGCCATCTGTTGGGTCAGCGTGATCACCGCGGCCTTGGCCGCGTTGTAGGCGCCGGCCCCGGGGGCCGGGTGGATGCCGCAGAGCGAGGCGATGTTGACCACCGCGCCGCCGCCGGTCAACGCCGGCAACGCGGCCTGCGCGCAGTACAGCGCGCTGGCGCAGTCGATCCGCATGACCGCGTCCCAACCGGCGGCGTCGATGCTGCGTAACGGTGCCGCGCGGACCACGCCGACGTTGTTCACCAGGCCGGTGAGCCCGCCGAGCCGCTCGCGTGCCGCAGTCACGACGCCACCGGCCGTCGCCGGGTCGGCGACGTCGCCGGGTACCGGGTACGCGGTCCCGCCGCCCGCCGTGACGGCGTCGGCGGTGGCCGTCGCGGCGGCCGGGTCGATGTCGTTGACGGCCACCGCCGCCCCGGCCACGGCGACGGCGTGCGCGATGGCCGCACCGATCCCGGAACCCGCGCCGGTGACCAGCACCGTCCCATCGGTCAGTTCAGTCAACTGTGTCTCCTTCGGCAGGGCCGGCGGACAGCGGACCGCCGGACGGGCTCACTCGTCAACGGCCAGCAGCACGTTCTTCGTACGGGTGAACTCCAGCAGGCCGGCGAGCCCACCGACCTTGCCGTAGCCGCTCTGCTTCACCCCGCCGAACGGGGCGAACGGCCCGGCCGGTGCCCCGGCCCCGTTGATCCCGACGTTGCCGACGTCCAGTGCCGAGGCCACCCGCAGCGCCCGGTCGACGTCCCGGGTGTGTACGTAGCCGGCAAGGCCGTACCGGCTGGCGTTGGCCAGTTCCACGGCCTGCGCCTCGGTGCGGAAGCGCAGCACCGACAGCACCGGGCCGAAGATCTCCTCGGTGGCGAGCTCGCTGGCCGGATCGACGTCGGCGAACACCGTCGGCGCGACGAAGTAGCCGCCGGCCAGTCCGTCGCCGAGGTGTTCTGCACCCAGGCGCTCACCGCCGAGGGCGAGGGTGGCCGTGCCGTCGCGTCGGGCGCGGTCGATCACCGCCAGCACGCGCTCACAGGCGGCGGCGTCGATCAGCGGGCCCATTCGCGCCGCCGGGTCGAACGGGTCACCGACCTCGACCGCCCGCAGCCCGGCGACCAGCCGGTCGAGGACGTCGTCGTACACGTCCTCGTGCACCAGCATCCGGGTCGGGATCGTACAACCCTGTCCGCTGTTGGCGGTGATCAGCAGGGCGAACCGGCAGGCCCGGTCCAGGTCGGCGTCGGCGAAGACCAGCGACGCGCTCTTACCGCCGAGTTCGAGCAGCAGCGGGGTGAGGGTCGGCGCGGCGGCTGCCTGGATCCGGCGTGCGGTCCCCGGCCCGCCGACGAACCCGATCTTGTCCACGCCGGGGTGCCGGACGAGAGCGTCGCCGACCTCGGGGCCGCCAGGCAGGACGCTGACCACGCCGGGCGGCACGCCGGCCTCGGCGCAGAGCCGGCCGAAACACAGCGCCGCGAACGGGGCCTGCTCGGGTGGCTTGATCACGACAGCGCAGCCGGCGGCGAGCGCCGCGGCGACGGTGGTCTGGATGTTGGCCAACGGATGGTTCCAGGTGAGGATCGCCCCGACCACCCCGATCGGCTCCAGCAGCGTCAGGTCGAGCCCGCCGGGCGTCCGTACGGTGTCACCGGTCGCCTTGTCCAGCCAGCCGGCGTAGTAGTCGAAGAAGGTCTGGCCACCGGTGTAGCGCTGGTAGGACAGCGCGGCCGGGGTGCCGACCTCCAGCGCGTTGATCGCGGCCAGATCGGCGGCCCGGTCCCGGATCAGCGCGCCGAGCCGGAGCAACACGTCCCGGCGGCGGTCGATCGGCCAGGCGCGCCAGGCGGGTTGGGCGGCCCGGGCGGCCACCACGGCCTCGGCCACCTCGTCGGCCCCGGCCAGGGCGTAGACCTGCTGCACCCGGCCGGTCGCCGGGTCACGGTGTTCCCGCTTGCCGCCGGTGCCGGTCTCGCGCCACCGCGGGCCGACCAGGAGCCCCGGTTCCAGCAGTCGGGTCGGGTCGCCCGGCCTACTGATCACGGTCATTCAGTCCACCTCCCAAGCGCTTGCTTGGTAGACGATACCGCAGTGACGACGGCAAGGAAACCCACCGAAGGCGCCCGAGAGAGATCCACGACGGCACCAGGCTTCCGTCGGACCGGGCGTCACTTTGCCCATCACAGCGAGCCAGGCCCCGAGGAGGGGCTACTTTCCGTAAATATTGACGAAAGCCTAGGCGATTCCACCTAAAGATGTAGACACATCAATCACAAGTGGCTAACCTCTGACGTCACTGAGGTGTTTCGGCGAGGTAACCAACGGCGTGGCCAACTCGACCGGACACCCTTCGACCGGGGACGGCCCCCACCCGGAGGGTGCGCACCTCACCGGGGCCGTGGCACCCCCCGGGAGCACTGGACACCCTCATCCCGCGCGACGGCGCGCGCCCGACTCGTCGCACCATCCCATCCAGCGCGCAGCGACCCCGGTCCCCTTTCACCTTGTCCGGTCAGGACAGCTTGTGGATCCACTAGCGATGCCAGACCCAATCTGTCCACTGTGCTTCTCTGGCCAGGGTCGCCGCCACGCGTCCGCGAAACGCTTGCCCGAAAGGTGTGTTGGACATGCCAGTTGCTCGAACCGGGTACGGCGGACCTGCCCGCCGGACCCGACCACCAACCAGGTCGAGACGATCGCTGACGGCACTGGTCGCGGTGGCCGGCATGCTGTTCAGCTCCACCCTGGCCGCCGTCCCGGTCAGCGCCCGGCCCACCCATGGCGGCCCGCCCGAGCAGTTGGCCGCCCAGGTGCTCACCTGGACCGCGGGCAACGACGTCACGGCGTACGCCTCGGCGCCGGCCACCGCCGTGCCCGGCCCGGCCACGCTGGTCTTCGAGAACAGCGCCGCGACCGGCAACACCAGCGGCATGCAGCACACGCTGACGTTCGAGACCGGCGACCCCACCTACAACCAGGACGTCGACGTCAACATCCTGGCCGACCCGTTCGACGCCAACGGCGGTCGCTGGTCGGTGGACGTCGTGTTGACCCCCGGCACCTACCGCTACTTCTGCGCCATCCCCGGGCACGGCCTGATGAACGGCATCCTCGTGGTCAGCGACGAGACCGGTGACGACACCACCCCGCCGACGGTGACCGCGTCGCTGTCCGGCCCCCGCGACGACGACGGCGCCTACCTCGGCACCGCCACCGTCACCCTCACCGCCACCGACGACGACTCCGGAGTAGACACCATCGAATACTCCCTCGACGCCGCCGCCTACACCGACTACACCGCACCCGTCACGGTCAACGAGCCCGGCCAGCACACGGTCGACTACCGCGCCACCGACCTGGCCGGCAACACCTCCGACGCCGGGTCGGTCACCTTCCAGGTCGTCACCCCGCCGGACCCGGACACCGTCGCGCCGACGGTGTCCGCGACGGTGTCCGGGGCGCAGGGCGACGACGGCGCCTACCTCGGCACCGCCACCGTCACCCTCACCGCCACCGACGACGACTCCGGAGTAGACACCATCGAATACTCCCTCGACGCCGCCGCCTACACCGACTACACCGCACCCGTCACGGTGAACCGTCCGGGCCGGCACACCGTCAGCTACCGCGCCACCGACAACGCCGGCAACACCTCCGACCCCGCGTCGGTCACCTTCACGATCGTCACCGGCGGCGGCGACCCGCAGTGTCCGGTGCTGGACACCCGTGCGGTGGTCTGGCTGGGCACGGTCAACAGCGGGGTGCCGAACCGGCAGGTGGGCCCCGGCTGCACCATCAACAACCTGATCGCCAGCGAGCGGCTCTGGCACAACCATCAGGAGTTCATGCAGCACGTCCGGGCAGTGGTCAAGGACCTGCGTCAGCGGGGCGTCGTCAGCCAGCCGGAACGGGTCACCCTGATCGAGGCGGCCAGCAGCTCGGGGGTCGGCAAGTCCGACGCGCACACCGGCTACCACTCGATCCTGAGCCGCTCGGGCTCCTCCTTCGACCAGTGGGAACACGTCGGGTCGGGCGGTTTCACCCGCAACGCCGACGGATCGATCACCAGCCGCCCGGTCGCCGGCCTCGGCCTGCTCTGGTTCCCGATCCGCACCTACGGCGACTTCTCCCTCAAGCTGCAGTGGCGCGACGACGCCCCCGGTGACGCCCGCGCCAACAGCGGCGTCTTCGTCCGCTTCCCGGCCGTACACCAGCACCCGGACGAGCCGCGTCCCGAGTGGGTGGCGATCAAGTACGGCCACGAGGTGCAGATCCTCGACAGCCCCACCGGGGACCGGTACAAGACCGGTTCGGTGTACGGCTTCGACGGCGTCGACCTCGACGGGGCGGCGGTGACCTCGAAGGGCACCTGGAACGACTACGAGATCCGGGTGGTCGGGCAGCACTACTCGATCTTCCGCAACGGGGAACTGGTCAACGAGTTCGTCAACACCCCCGGCCTGGTCTTCGATCCGCCCCGGGCCGACGATCCGGGTGGCGCCGGCCGGCAGCGCGCCGAGGGTTACCTCGGGCTGCAGGTGCACGGTGCCGGCGACATCGTCAGCTTCCGCAACATCCGCGTCGCCCCGCTGACGCCGTGATCGCCACCCGCGCCAACGGCGACCCGACCCCCGCGCCGACCGAGTCGGCCCAGCGATTGGACACGACCTTGCACACAGACCCGCTCGATGACGGCCGCAGACCGGCCCGGCTGCTCGGCACCGGCGGCGGCCGCGCGCTGGTGGTGCTCGCGGTCATGCTGGTGACGTTCGCCGGCGCCGGCACCGCGTACGCGATGCAGGAGTTCGCCACCAACCAGGCGGCGGCCGCCGGCCCGCACGACGGCGTGGTGCCGGACGGCTGCGTGGCACCAGACCGCCACCTGCAGATGTACGCCGTCGAACTGCCCCGTGACCCGGTGACCAACCAGATCCGGTTGGGCTACGGACTGACCCCGGAAACGGCCTCCTACCCCGGCCCGACGATGGAGATGATCGAGGGCGAGTGCCTGGCCATCACCCTGCACAACCAGGTGACGGCCGAGACGTTGGCACAGTTGCGTACCGACACCGAGCATCCGCTCGGGCTATCGCTGCACGCGCACGGCGTGAAGTACACCCAGGACTCGGACGGCACCGTGCACAGCGGTTCGTACGTGGCGCCGGGTGAGTCGCGCACCTACACCTGGTACGCCAAGCCACGCAACTCCCGTACGGGTTCGCCGGGCACGGCCGGCTACTGGTGGTACCACGACCACGTGGTCGGCGGTCCGCACGGCACCCAGGGAATCGGCTCGGGACTGTTCGGTGGCCTGGTGGTACGCCGCCAGGGTGACCCCCGGCCGGACCGCACCTACGTGACCGTCTTCGGTGACCGCCAGTCGATCAACCTGCGTCGGGGCGCCGCGACCGACGACTGCGACCTGGACAACCCGGTGCCGGGCCCGGCCTGCTTCGTCGCCAGGGTCGGCGAGCGGGTGGAGTTCATCGTGGTCGGCATCGGCGACGACATGCACACCTGGCACGTGCACGGACACTCCTGGGCGGACACCCGTACCGGCGTGGTGGCCGGTGACAACAAGGCGATCGTCGACTCGATCCCGGTGATCGACAACAAGACCCTCGGCCCGGGTGACTCGTTCGGCGTCACCATCGTCGCCGGTGACTCGGTCGGTCCCGGTCACTGGATGCTCCACTGCCACATGCAGTTCCACTCCGACCTGGGCATGGCGACCACGCTGCACGTCCTCGACGAGAACGGACAGATGCCGCCCGGCGGCCACCAACACCGGGCGGTGCTCGACCAGGTGAGCGTCGACCGCGCCGGATCCAGCAGCGACATACAGGCCGGCGCACAGCACGACGGCCACCACAACTGATCCGTCCCTCCCCCACTCCGGCGCACCCCGCCGACCGCTGTAAGGAGCAGGAATGGCCGACAGACGCCATTTCAGGTTTCCCCGATCCCGTCCCCGACCCGGCAGCCCTGGCCGACGCGCCACGGCGCTCACCGCCGCCGCGACCCTGCTGGCCGGTCTGCTGACCGTCCCGGCCTCCCCGGCACCGGCCTACACCGCACCGCCGACCTGGGGCAACCGGGTGGTCAACGTGCTGGTCTTCCACGGTCCGGAGGCCGAACAGGCCGACCCGGTACGCCGCGCCACCAACGTGATCCGCCGCCTCGGCAACGAGCACGGCTTCTACGTGCACTCCTCCGACGACCCGAGCGTGTTCAACCCGGACAACCTGGCCCGCTACCGCAGCGTGGTCTTCCTCTCGACCAACGGCGTCACGCTCGACGACGCGCAGGAGGCCGCCTTCCAGGCGTACGTCAAGGCCGGCGGTGGCTTCGTCGGCGTGCACGACGCGGCCTACGCCCAGTCCGGTTCGGCATGGTTCACCGGTCTGCTCGGCACCCGGCCGGCACCCACCCTGCCACCGTCGGAGACGGTGGTCGAGGCGAGTGCCAGCGGCAACAACCCGCCGAACGAGACCGCCACGCACGCCTTCGACGGCCTGACCGGCACCAAGTGGTTGACCCGCACCCCGACCGGTTGGCTGGCCGGCACGCTGGCGGCACCGACGGTGATCACCCGGTACGCCCTGACCTCGGCCAACGACTTCGCGGGCCGTGACCCCCGGGACTGGACCCTGCAGGGCTCCACCGACGGGCAGGACTGGACCGACCTGGACCGGCGCACCGGTGAGACGTTCGGGCAGCGCTACCTCACCCGCCAGTTCACCGTCGACAACACCGAGGCCTACCAGCACTACCGGCTGACCATCACGGCGAACAGCGGCGAGCCGTTGACCCAGCTCGCCGAGCTCTGGCTGATCGCCGAGGACGCCGGGTCGGCCCCGGAGACCCAGGTCCAGCGGGCCACGGTGGACATCACCGACCGGAACCATCCGGCCACCGGGCACCTGCCGCTGAGCTGGACCCGCGACGACCAGTGGATCAACTGGGACCCGAGCCCGGTCGGCCGGGTGCACACCGTCGCCCAGGTCGACGAGTCGAGCTACGACGCGGGGCTGAGCGGCAACGGCCCGTTCCACCCGGTCTCCTGGTGTCACGACTACGACGGCGGCCGGTCGTTCTACACCGGCATGGGCCGTACCGAGTCCGCCTGGGCGCAGGACGCGCAGTTCCGCGACCACATCCTCGGCGCGATCCGGTGGACCGCCGGCACGGTCCGTGGCGACTGCCAGGCGACGATCGCGGCCAACTACCGGGTGGAACGGTTGACCGGCGCCAACCAGGCGGGGCAGATGGACCAGATCGGTGAGCCGCACGGGCTGACCATCGCCCCGGACGGGACCGTCTTCTACATCGGACGCGCCGCGTGCGCCACCGGCGCCATCCCCGACTGGTCGAGCCCGGACGTCGGCAAGGGCTGCGGCACCATCCACCAGTGGGATCCGCAGACCGGGCAGGCGAAGCTGCTGACCACCCTCGCCGTGATGGGCAACCGGGGCAGTGGCAGCGAACTGGTCAAGAACGAGGAGGGTCTGCTCGGCATCACGCTGGACCCGCAGTTCGAGCAGAACGGCTGGTTCTACGTCTACTGGATGCCGCACGAGTCGATCGACCGGGACCGGCGGATCGGCCAACGGACCATCTCCCGGTTCACCTACGACCACGACGACGCCACCGTCGACCAGGTCAGCCGGGCCGATCTGCTGCACTGGGACACCCAGATCCACAGCTGCTGCCACGCCGGCGGCGGCATGACCTTCGACAACGCGGGCAACCTCTACGTCAGCACCGGCGACGCCAACTCCTCCGGCGGCTCCAGCGGCTACTCCGGCAACAACTGGACCCAGGAGTACGCCGGCACGTCGTTCCAGGACGCCCGGCGCACCGCCGGCAACACCAACAGCCTCAACGGCAAGATCCTGCGGATCACGCCGCAGCCGGACGGCACGTACAGCATCCCGGCGGGCAACCTGTTCACCGGCGACGAGGAGGGCGGCGGCAAGACCCGCCCGGAGATCTACGTGATGGGGGTACGCAACCCGTCCCGGATCGCCTGGGACCCGGTGAACGACTGGCTGACCGCGGCATGGGTCGGCCCGGACGCCACCAACCCCGATCCGCAGCTGGGTCCGGCGAAGTACGAGAACGCCACGATCATCACCTCCGCCGGCAACCAGGGCTGGCCGTACTGCATGGGCAACCGGCAGCCGTACCGGGACCGCAGCAACACCGACGCGACCGTGCTGACCGGCTGGTACGACTGCGACAACCTGCGCAACGAGTCGCCGCGCAACACCGGGTTGGTGCAACTGCCGCCGGCCCGCGACAGCATGATCTGGTACTCGCCGCAGGGCGGCGGCCCGGTCTTCCCGATCCGCACCGACGGTAGCGGTCTGCCGTCGTACGTGCCGGGCGAGGAGACCTTCACCCGGCCGTACCTGCGCGGCGGCGGCCAGGCGGTGATGAACGGGCCGACCTACCACCGCTCCGAGATCGACCAGGACAGTCCGGTGGCCTGGCCGGAGTACTGGGACGGCAAGTGGTTCATCGGCGACCAGTCCAACTCCGGCAACCGGGTGGCGGTGACCGTCGACCCGGCGGTCGTGCCCACCCAGGGGGCGCCCGCCTTCGGTGAGGACCTGCGGGCGATCATCCCGGGCGGCAACGGCGGCACCCAGCTGCAGTCCTGGATGGACGCGAAGTTCGGCCCGGATGGCGCGCTCTACCTGCTCGACTACGGCGGCGGATTCTTCACCCTGCACGGCAACCAGAAGCTGGTCCGGATCGTCTACGACGGCGGGCCGGCCACCCCGGGCCCGCAGGACGCCTCCGCCCGGGTGCCCGACCCGAGCGACCCGCGGACGGTGGCGTTCTCCAGCCACCGGGTCGGCGGTGTCGCCTGGGAGTGGACCTTCGGCGAGGGCAACCGGGTGTCGCACCTGCCGCACCCCACCCACACCTACCGCAAGCACGGTCGCTTCGAGGCCAAGCTGAAGGTCACCTACGCCGACGGGGAGGTCGCCGAGCAGACGGTGGTCGTCGACACCGGCTGCGACGCCCCGGACGCCCGGGAGACGGTGTGGCTGCTGGACACCGACACCGGGCTGCCCAACCGGCCGGCCGGGGCCGGCTGCACGGTCAACGACCTGATCGACGACGAGCGGGAGTGGCCGAACCAGGGCTCGTTCACCAGCCATCTCGACGAGGTGGTGGCGCAGCTGACCGGCGACGGCGTGCTGGACGACGACGAGGCGGCGGCACTGCTCGCGGCCGGCGACGCCGCCCCGATCGGCCGCACCGCCGGCTACCGGCCGCTGTTCGACGGCACCGGATACTCGCTGGCCGGCTGGCGGCAGGCCCCCGGCGGCACCTTCAGGCTGCGACCGGACGGTTCGATGAGCACCTCCGGCGGGCTCGGCATGCTCTGGTACGGCGCGGAGGAGTTCGCCGACTACTCGCTACGCCTGCAGTTCAAGGACGTGTCGCCGGGATCGATTCGGGCCAACAGCGGGGTCTTCGTCCGGTTCCCGGATCCGCGGATCCCGGTGGCGGACCGGCCCGAGGGCAGTTGCGGCACGGTCGGCTCGGCCCGCAGCTCGCAGGCGTGGGTGGCGATCTTCTGCGGCCACGAGATCCAGCTCTACGACGGGACGACCGGGGAACCGCAGAAGACCGGGTCGATCTACAACTTCCAGCCCAACGACCTGGAACAGGCCCGTCCCGGCCCGAAGGACGAGTGGAACGACTACGAGATCCGCGTCGTCGGGCAGCACTACACGATCATCCGCAACGGGGTGACGATCAGCGAGTTCGACAACGTACCGGGCAAGCAGTCGTCCCGCGCCGGTGACCCGCCGACCGATCTGCGCCAGTTCGCCAGTGGTTTCGTCGGGTTGCAGAATCACGGCACCAACGACGTGATGGAGTTCCGCAACGTGCGGTTGCGGCCGCTGTAGCGGCGGCGGCGCCGGACCCGGGCGGTGGCCCGGGTCCGGTGCCGGTCAGCCGGCGCCGAAACAGACGAAGGCGGCGGCGGTGGCCGCGCGGGCGTCCAGGCCACCGCCGATCTGCGCCTGTGCGCCGGCGAGGGCGACCGCCGGCGGATCCCCGGCGGCCAGCCGCCGGTGCACGTCCACCATCAGTTCCTGGGCTGCCAAGTCCTCCGCCGGCAGGACGCTGGCCAGCACGTTCGCCGTACCGAGGTGCAGCAGCGCGGCGGTGAGGCCCATCAGTTCCTCGCCCGGGTGCACGGCCGACAGCCCCACGTCACAGGCCGAGAGCACCACCGTGCCCGGCGCGTGGGCCAACCGTTCCAGGTCGTAGACGGTCAGTGGGCCGTCGGCCAGGCGCACGTGCGAGAACATCGGATTGTCGGTGCGGAACTCGCCGTGCGCGGCGAGATGGGCCAGCGGTGCCCCGTCGAGCGCCTTGAGCACGGCCTCCGCGGTGGCGTCCGCGCCGGTCAACGCCTCGACCGGGGCGAGCGCCTCGGCCAGCCGACGCACCTCGGCGTCCGCGTGGCGCAGACCGGGACCGGCGACCAGCACCGGGTGCGGTCCACGCGGTGGCGCGGCCGCCGCCGCGCGGGCGGTCCGGTCCCGCGAGTACGCGGTGAGCCACGCCGAGGCGGACGGTGCCACGGTGACCGGTCGACCGGCGCAGGTCGGCAGCAGCGCCCACGGCATCGCGTGCAGTGCCCCGACCGGGACCAGGACCAGTCCGCCGCCACCGAGCCAGGACCGGAGTCCGCCGAAGATCACGTCGTCCAGGCGACGTACCGCGTACTCGGCCGCCGCCGCGGCGGCGGCCCGGGACTCGGCCGCCCCGTGCCCGAGCAGGATCCGCCGCAGCGCGAAGCGCAGCGCGCGCAACTCGTCGGTGACCACGCTCAGGGGAGCCAGCGCCCGGCTGCGGAACCGGCCGCCGCAGGCCACCACGGCGTACAGCGTCCGGTCGAGCTCGAACAGCTCCACCAGGGTCCGGTCGGCGAGGGCCGTGACGAGCCGGTCCAGCGGCGCACCGGTGCCGGTGCCGGGCTCCGTGCCGATCGCCCGCCAGCTGCGGGACCGGATCCGTTCCTCGATCGCCCGCTGCCGGCGCAGCAGCGTCGTGACCCGGGTCGCGCCCGGCTGGCTCGCCTCGTCGACCACCCGGCGCAGCTCGGCGAGATCGGCGGCGAGCCCGGCCTCGTCCGGCGGACGGGTCGGCGGCAGGCGCAACGCGGCGGCCCGCCATCGTTCGCTCCAGCGCAGGACGGCGCGGGCCCGGTCATCGCGGACCGCGAGCCGTAGTCCGGTGCTGGCCAGGTCGAGGGCATGCCCGCCGGCCAGTACCCGCAGCTCGGTGGCGCCAAGGGCGGCCTGGTAGCGGTCCAGCACCGCCATCCCCGCCGCCAACGCGCGACGTGCGCCGGCCGGATCACCGGTGGCGTCGCGCCGCAGTGCCTCGGCGTGCCAGGCGCGGGCGCGCAGCTGGGCGGGACCGCCCCGGCCGGCCGCGCGGATGGCGCTCAGCTCGGCGGCGACCGCCGCCACCTCGGCCTGCCGCCCGCCACGCAACGCGCGGTCCAGGGCGAGGCCTGCGGCGTAGAGGCGGGCGTCCAGCGCCGGCCCCGGCCAGTGGCTCGCGGCCAGCGCCCGCGCCACCGAGCGGGCCTGCCGCAGGTGCGCCGGCCCGTCGCAGGCCGCCGCCCGCAGTCCGACATAGCGGGCGAGCGCCGCCCAGGCCGGACGATCCTGCCGGATGAACGCCCGGTGCGCGGCCCGGGACTGCCCGGTCGCGGTCACCCGGTCGTCCTCGGCCAGGGCGACCTCGGCCAGCATCAACCGGGCCTGTGCCTCGAACAGTCCCATCCGGCTGGCGCGGGCGGCGTCGAGGGCCGCCTCGGCCGCCGCCCGCGCCTCCGGCAGCAACCGGGCGCGCAGCAGCAGCTCGCCGCGGTCCATCAGGGCGATCGCCGGGCGGGTGGTCCGGGCAAAGTACTCGTCGGCCAGGTCGTACCAGCGCAGGGCACCGGGGATGTCGCCCGCACGCGACAGTACGAAGCCGAGGTTGTGCCGTACCTGCGCCAGCGCCAGCTCCTGGCCGAGCGTGGCGTACCCCTGTTCCGCGCCGCGCAGATCGGCCTCGGCCTGACGCAGGCTGCCCCGGTAGGCGTGCAGGACTCCACGGTTGGTCAACGCCCGTGCCTGCCAGAGCTGGTCGTCGCCGCGACGGAAGGCGGCGAGCGCCTCGGTGTAGCCGGCCATCGCCTCGGCGAATCGGCTGAGCCGGTCGAGGATCAGGGCGCGTTGCATCTGCAGGCGGGCCGCCGGCAGCCCGCGCAGGGCGGGCGCGGCGATGTCGATCTCGCGTAGCGCCCGTCGCGGGTGACCGGCCTCGGCCAGCACCAGGGCCAGGCTCATCCGGGCCTCCGCCGCCCGGCGGTCCAGCCCCGCCGTCTGCGCCACCCGGCATGCCTGACGGAGCTGGCGCAGCGCCCGTACCGCGTCGTGCTGTTCGCGGGCGACCAGGCCCAACGCCCGCAGTGCCAGCGACTCCTCATCGGAGTCACCGCGTTCGCGGGCGGCGGCGAGCGCGGCACCGGCGACCACGGCCGCCCGCTTCGGGTCGGCGGTGACCAACCGCAGCGCGTCGCCCGCTGGACCGTTGTCCGCCCGATCGCCGCTGCCCGACACCTGGCGATCCTGACACAGCCGGAAACTGTCGGGTACCGGTCGTATCAGCGACCGGTGTCGGCCCTCTAGTTTGGCGAGGCCCGCCAAGTGGAGGAGAGATCATCATGGCCACGTCTCCGGAACGGCTCAGCCGATACACTGCCCGCCGCCAGACCCGGTTGGAGGGTCTCCGACAACTGCGGCACACCGCCGTGGGCACCTCCCGCGCCTGGTACGTCGCCGACGAACTGCTCGTCGTCGACGACGGACGGCGCGACGTGGAGCGTTACCTCGGCCGGGCCGCTGCCGCCCGTGCGGATTCCGGCGACGAGGAGTTGCTGCCGGGCCTGCGCCGCTACCGGGCCCCCGGGTTGGACGTGCCGGGCGCGCTGCGGACCCTGCGCGCCGCCCGCCCGTCCGGCACCCGACTGGCCAGCCCGAACCACATCTTCCTGTCCAGCCCGTTCAACCACGGTGGCCCGTTCGGCCCACCGGTGCCCACCGCCGCGATGACGATCAAGTCCCCGGCGGACGGTGTCGACCCGGTCCCGGTGACCATCGTGGACACCGGACTGTGGCGGGACACCCGGCTGCCCACCGACTACCTCGTCCCGGGCGGTGTCGAGCTGGAGACCGAGACCGACGTCGACAACGACGGGCTGCTCGACGGCGACGTCGGTCACGCCAACTTCATCGGCGGTGTGATCACCACCCACACGGACCGGGCGGCGCTGCGGGTGATCCGGGTGCTGGACACCTTCGGTGTCTGCACCGAGGCGGACCTCGCCATCGCGCTCGGACGGCTGCACCCGGACACCAAGGTCATCAACCTGTCGCTCGGCGGGTTCACCGCAGACGGCACGGCACCGCTCGGCATACGGACGGCGCTGAGCCGGGCGTTGTCCGGGCACGACCGGGTGGTGGTCGCCGCCGCCGGCAACGACGGCAACCGCACCGATCCGTTCTGGCCCGCGGCGTTCGCCGGTGCGGGCGAGTCGTGGAGCGGGCAGGTGGTGGCCGTCGCCGCGCACGACGGCACGCGACTGTGCTCGTGGAGCAACACCGGTTCGTGGGTCAGTCTGGTCGCGCCGGGTCAGGACGTCAGGAGTACCTTCATCGACCACACCTTCTTCCCGGACGGCTGGGCACTGTGGAGTGGTACCTCGTTCGCCGCGCCGCGGGTGGCCGCCGAGGTCGCCGCGCGGATCGGTGCCGGGGTGGGTGCGGTGGCCGCCGTCGAGCGCCTCCTGGCGGAGGTGGCATCGGCCGGGCAGCGCTTCGGTGGCCACGTCGGATTGATATGAGCACCCTCGACACTGCGGTACGCTCTGCCGCCATGAGCCAGGACGATGAGGTCGCCGAGCTGGTTCACGCCGCGGCGGGCGGCGACCGGGCGGCGTGGGAGGCGCTGGTCGCGCGCTATGCGAGGCTGGTGTGGGCGGTGGCGCGCGGTTACCGGCTCGACGACGCCGACGCGGCCGACGTGAGCCAGGCCACCTGGCTACGGCTCGTGGAGAACCTCGGCCGGCTACGCAATCCCGCGTCGGTCGGGTCGTGGCTGGCCACCACCGCCCGCCGGGAGGCTCTCGCACTGCTGCGCGCCCGGCGGGAGGCGCCGCTACCGGACTCCGCGACGCCGGAGCCGACCGACGACACGCAGCCGGAGCCGTGGCAGCGACTCGTCGCCGAGGAGACCGACGCCGAGTTGTGGCAGGCGTTCCGCCGGCTGTCGGCCCGCTGCCAGGAACTGCTGCGACTGCTGGTCATCGAACCGACGGAGAACTACGCGGTCGCCGCGACGACCCTGTCGGTGCCGATCGGCAGTCTCGGCCCGACCCGCGCCCGGTGCCTGGCGACGCTGCGGTCCTATCTGCGCGAGCCGGGACCGCGGCGACCGGTTGGAGAGGAACGTTCAGAGGCATGAGCGACGACCCGACCACCCCCGACGACGAGTTGCTCGTCCGGCTCGACCGGCTGCTGGCCCGGATCGACCCGGTCCCGCCGCAGGTGCTGTCCGCCGCCATCGCCAGCTTCGACTGGCGCACCCTCGACACCGACCTCGCCCGGTTGGTCGACGACAGTCTGTCCGCGTCGGCCGGGGTGCGCGGCGCGGCGGCGCGATTGCTCACCTTCCGGGCCGAGGCGTTGACCGTCGAGGTCGAGATGACCCGGATCCGTGATCGGCTGCGGATCGTCGGCCAGCTCGTGCCGCCACAGCCCGCACGGGTGCGGGTCGAGCGGGCCGGCGGCGAGGCCGCCCACCTCACCAGCGCCGAGGCCGACGCGCTCGGTCGCTTCACGCTGGACGGTCTGCTGCCGGGGCCGACCCGGCTGGTGTGCGCGACGGCCGACGGTGAGCCGGCGGTGTACACCGAATGGATCATGCTGTGATCAACGAAGACGGTCGGGGCTGAGCCGACCGCACCAGGTCGTCG
This sequence comes from Solwaraspora sp. WMMB335, assembly GCF_049179075.1. Taxonomy (NCBI): domain Bacteria; kingdom Bacillati; phylum Actinomycetota; class Actinomycetes; order Micromonosporales; family Micromonosporaceae; genus Solwaraspora; species Solwaraspora sp. WMMB335. Next base: position 7,647,547 of record NZ_JBMHMF010000001.1, on the reverse strand, counting down.
AGTTTTCTCGGGTACCGAGTCGGACTGCCGACACCTACCAGGTGTATCAGCGCTACCGGCCCACTCCTCTACATAGCGCCGTCGCCAACCGGCGGTGGCCTTGCAGAGGAAGGCGGTACCGATGTCCGGCGACTCGACTCCACTGCCCGGTCCGCTGGCCGGCGCGGCGCAGACCGCGTTGGCCTGGCTGGCCCGGGCCGGAGTACCCGCGGTCCTGGCGGCACCCCGGTGGAACGGGGCGACGGCAGGAGAAGCACTCCGGCTGTGGCCGTTGGCGCTGCTGCCCGATCCGACCACCCGCGGCGGCACCAGCCAGGACGTGCTGCGCCTGCGGGTTCGGTTTCTGGTCGCCGCCTGCGCCGGCCCCGGATCGGGCACCAGCCCGGGCGGGACCGAGCCGACCCCCGCGGCGGCCCTCGTCGCGATGGATCGGATCATCGCCGCCTCGGTCGACGCGCCGGGGCCGGTGAGCCTGGTGGTGGAGCCGATCGACCCGATGACCTGGCAGGCGTTCGGCACCATCCCGCGGGCGGCGCTGCAACTGGATGTGCCGGTACGGGTCGCCCGGCCGGCCCCGCCCACGGTGCGCGTACGTGAGCCGCTGCATGTAGACATCGCGCCGATTCGGATCGGCGATCCCAGGGAGGTTTGAGACTCGATGCCCTTCTACTCATCACCCGGCATCTACGTCGAGGAGGTACCCAGCGGCGCCCGACCGATCGGCGCCGTCGGGACCAGTACGGCGGGATTCGTCGGCACCGCACCGGACCGCAGGGCCCGACCGGGCGAGGCGGTCGCGGTCAACAGCTGGACCGACTTCGTCCGTGTCTTCGCCAGTGGCACGGACACGCCTAGTACGCCGTTGTCCCGTGCCGTGTACGGGTTCTTCGACAACGGCGGCGGCCGCTGCTACGTGGTCAACATCGCGCCCGGATCGCCGGTCGCCGGTGGCTCCGCCGGCCGGCACGGGCTGGACCTGCTGGAAGCGGTGGACGAGATCGCGATCGTGTGCGCCCCCGGCTACAGCGACGCGATGTCGTACGAGGCGGTGCTCAGCCACTGCGAACGGCTGGGCGACCGGGTCGCCATTCTGGATCCGCCCGCGGACGTCACCAACGTCGAGCAGCTCACCAGGGTGGCGACCGCGCCCGTTGGCAAGGCGGCACGCGGCAAGACCGACGACTCGTCGCCGACCCAGGCCAAGGCCGACGGCGGCGGCCGCGGCACCGGTACGGAGGACACCGCCGGCACCTCGGGTCTGCGGCCGCGCCAGTCCGACTACGGCGCGTTCTACTTTCCCTGGATCGTGGTCCGCGATCCGAGCAGCGGAGCACCGGTGGCCACTCCCCCCAGCGGGCACCTCGCCGGGGTGTGGGCACGCACCGACAGCGGCCGGGGCGTGCACAAGGCGCCAGCCAACGAGCCGGTGCGTGGCGTGGTCGATCTGTCCTATCGGGTGACCCGGGCCGAGCAGGACGTGCTCAACCCGAAAGGGGTCAACTGCATCCGCCACTTCACCGCTGAAGGCGCCCGCGTCTGGGGTGCCCGGACGTTGGCCGCCGAGGCCAGCGAGTGGCGCTACCTCAACGTACGACGCCTGTTCAACATGCTCAAGGAGTCCATCAGCGAAGGTACCCGGTGGATCGTGTTCGAGCCCAACGACGGGCTGTTGTGGCGGTCGATCCGCCGCGACATCAACGCCTTCCTGACCCGGGTCTGGCGCGACGGTGCGCTGTTGGGCAGCTCGCCACAGGAGGCGTTCTTCGTCAAGTGCGACGAGGAAACCAACCCGGCCGAGGTCCGCGACGCCGGACAGGTGGTCGCCCTGATCGGAGTGGCGCCGGTGAAGCCGGCGGAGTTCGTCGTGTTCAAGCTCAGCCAGTCGATGGCGGGCGGCGATATCGAGACGGTGGGAGGCTGACATGGCAGCGGGATCCCCGGGCACGCAGCCCGGCAACGTACTGGACCCGTTCCGGGCGTACAGTTTCAAGCTTTTGATCAACAACGTGACCGAAGGGCACTTCACCGAGGTCGGCGGTCTCGGCGTCACGGTCGAGCGGATCGCGTACCGGGAAGCCGGCAACAGCTCGATCGTCCGGGCCATTCCGGGCCAGGTGACGTACAGCTCGGTGACGCTGCGGTTCGGGCTCACCTCGTCCACCGACCTGTGGGACTGGCTGATGACGGCCGTCGAAGGCCGGGTCGAGCGGCGCAACGTCTCGGTGGTCATGCTCGATCCGGCCGGTGCCACCGAGGTCATGCGGTGGAACCTGATCAACGCCTGGCCGCAGGAGTGGTACGGGGCGCCGCTGGACGCGATGAGCCGGGAACTCGCCATCGAGACCCTGGTGCTGGCGCACGAAGGGCTCCAGCGGGAGACCAGCAATGGCAGCTCTGGCTGAGTTCGCCACCCGTTCCCGACGCGGTGCCGCCTACCTGGTGCGCTGGCTGGCCTGGTCGGCATGGCACGCCGCCCGGTGGGTCGACCGGCTGTCGCGGTGCGTGGACGCCGTGGCGTCGTGGTTGGTCCGGATCGCTGTCCGGATCGACCACGGCGCTGCGGCGCCGGTCGGCCTGACCGTACGCCCGCCGGCGACCGGTCAGGACGGCGCGGCGCCGCCACCTGTCGAGGTGCCACCGACGTGCCACGATGCGGACCGTCGGCCGGCGGACGGCGTGCCCGGACACTGGCCGCAGCATCGCCAGGGGGTACCCGGACACTGGCTGCGGGTGGTGCGGCGACGCGCGCCGCAGCTGCTCGTCGACCGCGTCGACCGACCTGGACGGTTGATCGCGCCGCCGATCCGTCCACCGGTCACCGGGCACCCACCGCACCACGACGGTCCTGGTGCGACGCCGACGTCGACCGACGCGGCCGGCCGGTGGAGCGCCGCGGCGAGGACGGTCGCCAACGCCGGTGCCGTCCCGGAAGCGGGAACCACCGCGGAAGCGGGAACCACCGCGGAAGCGGGAACCACCGCGAACCACCCGTCGGCGGTTACCCGTTCCGGTCGGGCCGATCAGGTGCGGTATGTCGGTGACGGCGAAGACACCGAGCGCACCACACCCGATTCGGTCGGCAGGCCGCTGCCGGCCAGCCGGTCGATCCGGTCCCACTTCGCCCAGCCGCGTACCGAGACCACGGCCACGCACCCGCGGGGACCATGGATGTCAGCACGGCCGGCCGCGGCACCGGCGGTCGCCGCGCCCACGCCGTGGACCGCACCGGCCGAGGCAGCCGCGTCGGCCGCCGAGCATCCGCCGGAGACGATCCGGCCGAGGCGGCGCGGTGAGACCGCTGCCGACGCGGCGCAACCGAGCGCGCACGGGCCGCGGCTCTCGGCCGGCACGCCGACGGAGACCACGAGGGCCTGGCCGACCAGGACGGAGCCGGGCGCCGCGGACGACGGGCGGTTCCGCGTGCCTACCCGGACGTCCTGGCCGGAGCTGCCAGCGCAACACAGCGACACGACCGAGGTCACCGGTGGCGACGACCGCGTCGGTGGCCGGCTCGGCGGCGGGACGACGGCGAGGGGCCGATGGCCGGCCCTGCCGGACGACGGGTCGTCCTGGGCCGTCCTGTCGACCGCGTTCCCGCCCGAGATCAGACCGCTGGTGCTGGACATACCCGCACCCTGCGACGCCGACGTACCGGACCGGTTCGTCGGCCACCCCGACCCTGCCGGAGGTGTCCCGTGGAGCGAGTAGCCTTCCTCGTCGACGACACCGGCGAGCGCATCGACTGTCTGCTCAATCCGGAGAGCTTCGAGGTACGCCGGATCGCCGGGGTGCGGCCACACACGATCGGCGCCGGCCAGCTGGTCGGTGCCGGACGCGGCGACGACCCGTTGCTGTTCACCGGTGGTGGGCGCACCGAGGTGCTGGTCGACCTCGTGTTCGACGTCGATCTGGTCGAGTCGCGGACGCCGCCGGACGATGTCCGGACCATGACCGGCCGGCTGTGGGATCTGGCGGAGAACGTCGCCGAGCAGCACGGCACCGCCCGGCCGCCGCTCGTACGGCTGGTCTGGGGCAAGTCCTGGAACATCCCGGCCGTCGTCGTCGCCGTGGCCGAGCGGTTCGACTCGATCGGCCCGACGGGCGTGCCACGGCGGTCCTGGCTGCGGATGAAGCTGGTACGCGTCGCCGAGACGGCGTCCGGTCCGGTCGGCGGGCACGACGCAGACTCGTCCGCCGGCGACCCGTACGACGCCGACCTGGACGTCCGTGCCGACGGCCAGGCAGCCCGACCGACCCGGTCCGCCGTGGCCGCGCTCGGCGATGGCGCCGCCGAACCCGGCTTCTCCGGCGTGCGCTTCGACCTGCTCGCCAGCGAAGCGTTGGACAGCCCGCTGCGCTGGCGGGAACTGGCCCAGCACAACGGTATCGACAACCCGATGGACGTTGCGGCCGGCACCGTGCTGGCCGTCCCAGGTCACCGACGGGAGGTGCACTGAGGTGGGTACGACAGCGATCCCGCGCGTACTGGTGACGGTGGACGGTCGGCCCTGGGGGGTGGCTCGGGTGCTCGCGATGCGGGTGATCAGCCGACTCGCCGAGCCCGCCCGCTGTGAACTGACCGGGTACGAGCCGCGCGGCGGGTGGCCGGCCGGCGTGGCGCTCGGCGCCGAGTTGCGGGTGTACCTGGGTGACGAGTCGGACCCGGTGTTCGACGGCGACGTCACCGGCATCGAGCTGGTACGGGACGCCGACGCCGCGGTCATTCGGATGTCGGGTGCCGACCCGTTGCACCGGCTGGCCCGGCGGCGCTCGGTCCGGGCACTGACCGATCTCACCGTGGCCGGCCTGGCCGAATCGTTGATCGAGGGGGTGCCGGCGACGGTCGACGCGGCCGAGCCCGGGCCCCGGGTGGACCGGCGGGTGCAGTTGGGCGACGACCTGTCGTTCCTGGTGGCCAGCGCGTCTGCCGCCGGGCTGTATCCGGTGCTGCGCCGCCGGCGACTACGCCTGATCACGATCAACGGACACGGCCCGGCGATCGGGTTGCGTGCCGGTGAGTCGTTGTACCAGGCGCGTGTCGCGGCCGGCGTCCCAACGCCCGGCGTCCCCATGCCCGGCGTCCCGACGCCCGACGGCACAGCCTCGCCCGACGGCGGCCTCGGCTCCGGGAATGCCGGTTGCACCGAGGTCACCGCCTTCGGTTGGCACCCGCAGCGGGCCGAGCCGCTGCTCGGTCATGCCACAGCGCCGGGTGACGGCCGCCAGGTCGCGGGCCGCCGGCCGGCGGCACCGCCCGGCACCGGCACCGCGGACACCGTCGTCGAGTTGCTGGTCGACCAGGCGGGTCGCACCGACGCCGAGCTCACGGCCCGGGCCCAGGCGACACTGGACCGGCGCGGTGCCGCCGCGCAGACCGTGTCCGGGACCGCGACCGGGGACACCCGGCTGTGGGCCGGCCGTCAAGTCGACGTCAGCGGGCTGGGTTCCGGCGCCGACGGACGGTACGTGTTGAGCACGGTCGTGCACACCGTCGACGGATCGGGTTTCCACACCGCGGTCGACACCGCACCGCCGACGCCGAGCCGGGCGCAGACGGCCACCGCCCTGACTCTCGGCGTGGTCACCTCGGTCGCCGATCCGGACCGGCTCGGCCGGGTCCGGGTATCGCTGCCGGGCTACGGCGATCTGGATGCCGGCTGGCTGGCGGTGCTGTGCCCGGGCGCCGGTCGGGACAAGGGCATCGTGGCGTTGCCCGACGTGGCGGACTCCGTGGTGGTGGCGTTGCCGCACCAGCGCCCCACCGACGGGATCGTCCTCGGCGGCGTGTACGGCATGGTCGCCCCGCCCGACACCGGCGTGGACGGGGACGCGGTACGCCGCTGGTCGGTACGGACGCCGGGCGGGCAGGCCATCGTCGTCGACGACGCCGAGAACCGCGTCACGGTGACCAACCGGGCCGGCAGTGTGCTGGAGCTCGGCGCCGACCGGCTGCGGCTGCGCGCGGCCACCGATGTCGTGATCGAAGCGCCCGGCAAGTCGCTGACCTTCCGGGCCGACTCCATCGACTTCGAACACTCCGGTCTGCTGCCCGGAGGTCTGTGATGCGACCAGGAGGTTTCCGATGCGACCAGGAGGTTTGTCATGCGATTGGTGACGTTACGCGCGGTGGTCAAGTGCGGCCACGACGGGATCGTCGGCAACGTGGCCGCACAGCGCTGGGTCCGGATCAGCGGACAGCCGGTGCTGGTGGCTCCGGATCCGCAAGGGCGCGCGATCGCGGCCTGCCCCAACTACGGAGCGACGATGAAGCCCTGCACCACGACACTGCGGGTGATGCGGGGCTACCGCGACTGGATTCGCGTCGACGGCAAGCCCGTCGTCGCCGCCGATCTGGACGGGCTCACCGACGGCACCGCCCCGGGCACCGTGCACTACACGGTACGCAGCCCCGGCCAGCGCTTCGTCGGGGTGGACCGATGACCCCGCGGGCGTTCCGGTTCACCAACCTCGACATCCGGTCCGTCGGTGCCGGGCCGGGTGGTGCACCGGACGACGGTGAGGGAGGCACCAACGGCGCCCGGGGCGACGCTGGTCGCCACAACGGCCGAGGTCAGGCCAGCCGAGGTCTGGACGTGACCGCCACCGGAGCGGTGGCGATGGTCGACGGCGACGACGCGATCCGCCAGGCGATCCTGATGCTGCTGTCGACCACGGTGGGTGAACGCCTGATGCGGCCGGCCTACGGCTGTCAGCTGAACCGACTGGTGTTCGCCCCGAACGACCAGACCACGGCTGGCCTGGCGATCCACTATGTACGACAGGCGATCGAGCGCTGGGAGCCCCGGGTACGCATCGTCGACCTCGACGCTCGACCCGACCAGCTGAGTCCGGCGCTGCTGCTGGTGCGACTGCGCTACCAGGTACGCGCCAGCCTGACCGTGGCCGCGATCGACCTACCTGTTCATCTGGACCCGCCGCATGGAGGAGGCCGGCATGACGCTGCCCGTGCCCAATCTTGACGACCGTGATTTCGCGACGCTGGTGCGCGAGGCTCGTGAGCACATCCGGATACATTGTCCGGAGTGGACTGATCTGTCGGTGCACGATCCCGGGATGGCTCTGGTCGAGGTGTTCGCCCATCTGACCGAGGTGCTGTTGTACCGGCTGAACCGGCTACCGGAGAAGGCGTACGTCGAGTTCTTGAACCTGCTGGGCGTACAGCGCCACCCGCCGTCGGCGGCCTGGACCGAGCTGACGTTCCGGCGTACCAGAGGTGGCGGCACGGCGACGGACATCACGATCCCGGCCGGCACCCGGATCGCCGCCGCCCGTGGTGCCGACCCGCAACCCGCCGTGTTCACCGTGCTGGACAGCGCCGTGCTGCCGGCCTCGGCGGAGGAGGTCTCGGTGGTCGCCCACCACTGCGAGTCGGTCGATGGCGAGTTGCTCGGCGTCGGCACCGGCGCGCCCGGTCAGGCCTACACCGTGGCGCGTCCGCCGATCACCAGCACCACCGAGCCGTTCGACGTGCTGCTCGGGGTGCAGGTGTCCGGTGGCTCGCTGCCGGAGGGTGCCGCAGCGCGCGAATACGGCGGGTCGACGTTCGAGATCTGGCGGCCGGTGGTGTCCTTCGCGGAGGCCGGTCCGACCGACAAGGTCTACCTGATCAGTCGGGCCACCGGAACCATCACCTTCGCACCCGCGCTGGACCTGCGGCCCGGCACCGGACGGGCGACGTCGCTGGCGGCGGTGCCACCGGCACAGCGGGAGATCCGCATCTGGTACCGCACCGGCGGCGGTCCGGCCGGCAACGTCGCCGCCGGCACCTTGACGAGCCTGCGTGACCCGGTCGCCGGGGTGAGCGTGACCAATCCGGCACCGGCCCGGGGCGGCCGGGCGTTGGAGTCCATCGAGTCGGCGCTGCACCGGGGTCCGTACGAGTTGTTCGCCCTGCGCCGTGCGGTGACCGCCCGCGATTTCGAGTTGCTCGCCGCCGCCGGCTCGGCGGCGATCGCCCGCGCCAAGACCTTCACCCGCACCACGATGTGGACGTTCGCCCGCCCGGGAGAAGTCGAGACCGTCCTGGTGCCGCAGGTCAGTGTCGCCGATCGGCCGGCCGGCCGGCTCACCGCGCAGACCCTGGCCAGCTATCAGGGTGAGCAGGTCCGGGCCCGGACCCAGCAGGAGCTGGACACCCGACGCGCGTTGGGCACCCGGGTGGTGACCACCTGGGCCCGGTACAAGCCGGTGTCGGTGCGTGCGCGGATCGTGGTACGGGTCGAGGACGATCCCGACGCGATCCGGGACCGCATCCACGATCGCCTCTACCAGACGATCAGCCCGCTGCCGACCGAACACAACCCCAGCGGATGGCAGTTCGGTGAGCCGTTGCGGTCGTCGACCGTGTACCGCCTGCTGGAGCAGGCCGAACCAGGGGTGCGCTACGTCGACGACGTCCGGTTCGTGCTCGACGACGCGCCGGACGGGCGGGTCCGTGCCGTCGCCGCCGACGCGTACCAACCGGACACCTGGTACGCCGGGTCGGACGAGACCCTGTTCCGGTCGACCAACGGGGGCCGCGGCTGGGAGCCGGTTGGCCGTTTCCCCGGCGAAGGCGTCCGTCGGGTGGTGGCCGCACCCGGCGGCAGCCGTTCCGGCTTCGTCCGCCGGCCGGGCCTGGTCGCCGCCGTGACCAGGGCCGCCGCGACCGGGAACTCCGGCGTGCACGTCTCACGCGACCTCGGGGAGAGTTGGCAGCGAGTCGCCGATCTGGAGCCGGCCGTGGCCGACCTGGCCTGGGTCGACCGTGACGGTGAAGCACTGCTGCTGCTCGCCACCGACGCGGGGCTGTACGAGCTCGCTCCGCACCCCGGGGCGGCCCCGTTGCAGGTCCGCGTCGACGACGGCGATGCCGGTCGCGGGTTCTCCGCCGTGCAGTCGTTCGTCTCCGAACGGGGTGCGGTCGGCGTGGCGCTCGCCGCGCAGGCCCGCTACGGCGTCTACCTCTCCCTGGACGGCGGACGGCCGGGATCGTTCCGGCACAGTGGCCTGTCCGGGATCGACGTACGCAGCCTGGTGGTGCAGCTGGACGGCGCAGCCACGGTCCTGTGGGCCGGCACTGCCGAGCCGGACGCCAACCGGTCCGGGGACGGCTGCTACCGCGCCCGGCTGTTCGAGGCCGACGTCCGGTGGGAGCAGGTGGGGGCCGGCTGGGCCGGTGGCACCTGCTGGGCTCTCGGTTTCGCGGGAGCCACCCTGCTCGCCGCGACGCAGAGCGGCGGGGTGATGGCGCTCGACGTGGCGTCGCGACGACCGCGTTGGCAGCCGGCCGATGTCAACGGTGGCCTGCCGCTACGCGACCGTAACCGGTTCGAACCGGTCGAGACGCTCGGTGTCGGCACCGGCCGGCTCGCGATCGCCGGCACGCCGCGCGGTGTATACCGCGCCGCGATTGGTCCGACCACCTGGGCGGCTGCCGCCAACCGGTCCACCCAGGACGCCGTGACGGTGCCCGAGACCTGGCTGCTCTGCTCGGGCAGCCACGACATCGAGGTGGTGCGGGATGCGCCGACAGGCTATTGAGCGACTCCTGCCCGGCAACTACCAGCGGGTGGCCGGACCGGGCGGCGTACTCGGCGCGATGATCGAGGTCATGGCGGGCATGCACGAGCCGTGCGAGGCTCGGTTGGACGCCGCCGACGACCTGTTTCATCCGTACCGCGCGCCAGCGGCGATGGTTCCGTTCCTGCTGCACTGGATGGCCGCTGACCACCTACTCGGCGGCGTGGGTGCGGTCGCCGGCAACGAGATTCCGCTCGGCCGACTACGCAACGCACTCGCGCGGGCCGCTGCGGCGGCGCAGTGGCGTGGAACGGCGCACGGGCTACGCACCGTGATCGAGGATCTGGCCGGGGTGTCGGGCATAAGGCTCAGCGAACCGGCCGATCAACCGTTTCACGTGATCGTCCACGTGCCGGCGGACGCGGCCGACGCCGTGGCGCTGATCAGACGCGTGGTGGAGCAGGAGAAGCCCGCCGCGACCACGTACGAGATTCACATACCACCGATTCTGCCCAAGACAGACAGCACCAATTCCGCCAAGCAGACAGGAGAGTGACATGACGACTGAGTGGCTGGTGACCACGGCCGCCGAGCGTACCGAACTCGACGGCTCGGGCCGGGGAACGATCACCTTCACCGTCACCAATCCAACCGACTGGGCCGACCGGGCCGTGTTCGAGATCGCACCGGGCGACGGCGCCGACCTCACCTGGTTCAGTGTGGAGGAGCCACAACGCCGGGTGCAGCCCGCCGGATCGGTGTCCTATCTGGTGAAGGTGCAGGTGCCGGCGGAGACCGAGGCGGGCGAGTTCGAGTTGCGGGGCCGGGTGTATTCGGCTGACTCGGCTCCAGAGGAAAGCTCCGTTCTCAGCAACCGGCTCGTCGTACAGGTCCCGCAACGCCAACCGCGGCAGCGGACCGGCTGGCCCTGGTGGTGGTTCGCCGCTGCCGGACTCGTCGTGGTGGTCGCGTTGCTGGTCACCATCGGGATCATCGTGCTGCGCGACTCCTCGGAGGAGCCGGTGGTGGCGGTGCCCGACCTGAGTCGCTACGTCGGACTCGACGGCGCCACCCAGGCGCTGACCGAGGTCGGTCTCGTTGTCGGCACCGTCGCCTACCGCTACACCGACAGTGACCCGCCGAGCCCCGTGGAGCAGTCGATTCCGGCCGGCACCGAGGTGGTCACCGGCACCACGATCGACCTGACGGTCACCGCGACCATGACGGCGCCCACGATCACCGCGCCCACCGGCGACGAACCGGCCGCCACCGGCAGCAAGTCGACCCTCACCTGGACCCAGCAGGAGTCGTGGGTGAACCAGTGGCAGGTCGACATCAGCCTCCAGACGTGCGCCGACGCCTACCTGCAGCTCGTGGACTACCCACCGGTGAGCGGAAAGGACTGTGTGTTCCTGCCGCTGGACCAACGGGTGGTGGGCTCGCCCAGCCTGATCACCAACCTTCTGATCACGAGGCTGACCGAGACGCCGACGCCGGGCGGGGCGGCGAACATCTTCATCTACCAGACCGGTCTGGTGCGGTGGAAGGTCACGCCACTGGACCACTTCGCCCAGCCAGGCCCGTCGACCGGGTACGCCACCTTCACCGTCGAGCTGTCGTGACCACCGTACGGATCCCGGTGTGGTCGAAGCTGACCCGGCCCCAGCGGATCCTGCTCGTGGTGGTGGTGGTCCTCGTCGTCGGCTACGGCCTGGCGCTCGGCGGGGCGCGATCCACCGACGGCTCCGCCGCCGACCGGCCCAGCGGCCTCGTCGGCTGGCTGGGCGACCGGCTCGCCGGCACCAACGACGCGGACCGGGCCGACCTGTCGGCACCGTGTCTGCGCTCGGACACCCAACTCGACGTCGCGGGCACCTGCACGCTCACGGTGGCCGCGGTGGACGGCTCGGCGATGCGGTCGGTGCGGATGCGCACCGACGCCCCGCTGGTCGTACAGGCCACCACGCCGGGCGGCGACACCGTGGTGTCCAGTGAGTTGGCCGCCGGCGACGACCTGTCGGTGTCGGTGGATTCCACCGGCGGGGACATCGGGCTGCGGTGCCGGGCGGACACCTGCACCGTCACCCTGCTGACCGGGAGTTGACCGATGGACAGGCTGCGTACCCCGCTGTTCCTGATCGCCCTCGGGTCGATGGTCCTGGTGCTCTGCCTCGAGATCGGCTCGTCGTGGCTGCTCGGCGGTGGTGACGCCGCCGCCGGACTTGCCGCCCAGGCCGGCGAACTCGGCGTGGCGGTACCCGATCCGGGTCAGGTCACCGAGCCGCCGGGCATCGCGATCGGTTACCTGGCCCTGGTCGACGTGGTAGGCCTGTTCACCGTCGGGCTGTTCGGCCTCGGCCTGGTGCTGCCGACTCGCGCTCTCGGCCGGGTGCAGGGGCCGGCCACCCTGGTCAGTTCGATCATCCTCGTCGTCGCGGCCCTCGCGCTGCTGCTCGTGGCGATCGCCAAGCTGCTCACGATGCTGACCCTGCTGCTCGCGGTGCCGTTCGGCACGATCGTCTATCTGATCCGGTGGGGGTTCTTCCCGCGCGGCGAGGCAGCGGTGGTGCTTTCCACACTGATGGTCTTGAAGTTGGTCTTCGCGGGCACGCTGGTCGCCGCCCAGCCCCGCTTCATCCAGAACAAAGGCCTGGTGGCGATCACCTTGACGTCACTGGCCGGCAACCTGGTCGTCGCGTTCCTCCACGGGCTGGTGCCCGGCATCCTGGTCAGCATCACCGATGCGATCGCCGGGATCGTGTTGGCGATCATCGCGATCGTCTGGGCCGTCGTCCTGCTCGTCGGCTCGATACCCGCTATCGTCAAGACGGTCCGCAGCATCCGGTGACCCGCTGCGCCGCAGCGGGGTCGATGGCCCGAGGCACCGGGGATCGGCGGCGGGGCCGCCGATCCCCGACGGCGTGATCGGCAGATCGGCTGGCGGCCAAAGACCGCGGCGTCGAACAACAGGTGTCCCACTCGGTACCCCGGGCCGTGCGGTACACCCGCACGTTGGGGTTGACCCGATTCGACGACAGGGCCGAGATCCGCCGGACCGGTGAGGGAAGGATCATCGGACGTGCGCCGACCACATCACTACGGGCCCCTGACACCAAGTCACCGCCCGCACCCACATCATCACCGATAGAGCGCTCTCAACCTGCATCTATCTGCATAACAGGAGCAAATACGACAGTAGCCAACTGTGCGGATGTCGGGTCCGACGGATCCGGTCGGCGAGCCAGTATGCACCTAACGGCCACTGCCCCAACCCATGCCGAACAGCCAAAATGCCCAGGTGAGCTATCCACCGCAGTTCGGACCAGGCACGCCACCACCGGCGCCGGAACCGAAGAAGAGCAGCAACAGGACCTTGTTCATCGTCCTCGGCGTGGTCGGGGCCGTGCTCCTGCTGATCTGCTGCGTCTGCGGCATCTTCGCCGCCATCGGGGCGGCCCAGGGCAACGATCCGTACGTCTACTGACGCAGACGCTCCCGCGATCACCCACCCCGGACCAGATCGGATGAATTCGCGGCGCGAATTCGCCAATACCGCGACGACCAGGATCCGTTCGAGTTCGCGTTTTCGGACAGGCCCCGGGCGAAGGCGACCCTGTTGCCGACATTCGACGGCTTGCTGCCGCGCCGTCCCCGACGGCCACCGTGACGGTCACCGAAAGGGCGATCATCCTATGTAGAGCTTGCAAAGATCGAGGTATTCCCATACGCTGAGCGCTGATGTCGACGACGATCTCCGCGCCGCCACCCTCCCGTGCAGACCGCTGATCGAGGCGTCCCTCGCACCCGGGACGGCATGCGGCACTTCCGGTTCCTGGTGGTCGGCAACGCCGTCTCGGCATACGGCAGCTACCTGGACATGATCGCGCTCAACCTGTTCGCGTACTCGCTGACCGGCAGTGCGTTGCAGACCGGTTTGTTGATGGCGCTGCGCCTGGCCACGAGCTTCGCCACCGGCCTCGGCGCCGGCAGCCTCGTCTCCCGGCTCGACCGCAAACGGATCATGGTGGCCTCCGACGTCACCCAGGCGCTCGCCCTCGCCGCGCTGGTGGTCTCCCCGACCGGTGCCCAGGTCGGGCTGTTGTATCTCGTCGCCGTCGTGACCGGTGCCGGCGCCACCCTCACCGGGGTGGCGCTGCGCAGCAGCATCCCCGAGATCGTCGGCCAGGATCAACGGTTACGGGCGAACGCGCTGCTCGCCACCGGTCGCTCGATCGCAATGGTCGCCGGATTCGCCTCGGCCGGGGTACTCATCGCCACGGTCGGCTACGCGGGTGCGTTCCTCATCGACGCCGGCGCGTTCCTGTTCTCCGCCGCGGTCCTGGCCCGGCTGCCGATCACCACGCGCGGCACCGATGTCGGCAGCGCGGCCGGGGCGGGTGTGGTGCCGACGCGACCGGGACTGCTCGCCGCGCAGCTCACCGCCCTTCGCTACCTGCGGTACACCCCGATCCTGCTCGCTTTGATCAGTCTGCGTACCACCGACGCGTTCGGCTCCGCCTCACACAACGTCGGTCTGCCCATCCTGTCCACCGCGCTCGACCCGCAGCACCCGGCCGCGTTCGTCGCACAGTTCTGGGCCAGTTGGGCGGTCGGCAACATCGTCGCCCAACGTGCCGTCTCCGTCTGGTCGGCCCGGACCGGCCGGAGCATCAACGAGCAGGCGTTCGCGCTCGGTGCCGCGCTGATGTCGATCGCGTTCATCCTCGCCTTCACCGCACCGCCGACACCGCTGGCCGTCACGGTCGCCGTGGTGGCCGGCATCGCCGACGGCTTCACCGAGATCGCCTACCACACCCGGCTGCAGGCCGCTCCCGACGAACAGCGCGGTTACGTCTTCGGTTTCTCCGCCACGGCCGAGAACCTGGGCTTCGGCGTCGGCATGGTGGCCTGCTCGTTGCTACTGGACCGGTTCGCCCCGCTGACCGTGGTCACCGCGTTCCACGGCCTGGCGGTGCTGCTGGCCGTGGTGATGGTGGTCGGGCTACGGATCCGGGCGCGGCCGAGACGATGAGGGACGCGATGCGTGCCAGCGCCGACGACCGGCGGATCGCGATCATCGGCATGGCGTTCCGGCTGCCCGGGGCGGACACGCCCGAGGCGTACTGGCACAACATCCGGGCGGGCGTGACCAGCGTACGACGCTTCAGCCCGCAGGAGTTGGCCGCCGCCGGCATACCCGCCGACCTACGCCAGTCGCCCGACTTCGTGGCCGTCAGCGGTGTACTCGACGGCATCGACGCGTTCGACGCCGAGTTCTTCGGGATCAACCCGCAGGAGGCACGCACCCTCGACCCGCAGCACCGGATGTTCCTGCAGGTCTGTTACCACGCGCTGGAGAACGGCGGCTACGCGGCCACACCCCCGGACGTGCGGGTCGGCGTCTTCGCCGGCACCGGCTACCATCTGTACCCGCTCAACACGTACCTGCACAACAACCTGGCCGAAGCCCGCTGGCAGGGCGAGTTCGCCCCCGCTTTCCAGGTGGCCCTGGGCAACTTCAACGACTTCGCGGCGACCCGGGTCGCCTACCGGCTCGGGCTCACCGGGCCGGCGATCACGGTGCAGACCGGCTGCTCGACGTCGCTGGTCGCGGTGCACCTGGCCGGTCAGGCGTTGCTGGCCGGTGACGCCGACCTGGCCCTGGCCGGCGCGACGGCGGTGCACACCCCGCAGGTCCTCGGCTACCGGTACGTCAAGGGCACGATCCTGTCCCGCTCCGGCCGGTGCCGCGCGTTCGACGCGTCGTCCGACGGCACCGTCGGCGGCAACGGGGTGGCGGCGGTGTTGTTGAAACGCTACGACCGGGCGGTCGCCGACGGCGACACCATCCACGCGGTGATCCTGGGCAGCGGCGTCAACAACGACGGCGCGGCGAAGACCAGCTACGTCGCGCCGAGCGCGGCCGGGCAACAGGGCGCGATTTCCCGCGCGCTGGACGTGGCCGGGGTCTCCCCCCAGACCATCGGCTACCTGGAGACCCACGGCACCGGGACCTACAAGGGCGACCCGATCGAGTTCGACGCGATGACCACGGCGTACCGGGAGCGGACCGACCGCACCGGATTCTGCGCGATCGGCTCGGCCAAACCCGCCATCGGGCACCTCGACGCATGTGCCGGGATGGCCGGACTGATCAAGGCGGTTCTGGTCCTCAAGCACGGCCAGATCCCGCCGCTGGTCGGCTTCGAACGGCCGAATCCGGCGCTGGAGCTGGCCACCAGTCCGTTCTTCATCCCCACGCAGGCACAGTCCTGGCCGGACCTGCCCGGACCGCGTCGGGCAGCGGTGACCGCGCTCGCCGTCGGAGGCACGAACGCCCACCTGATCCTCGAAGCACCACCACCGCGGCTGGCTCCGCCTCCACCGACCGGACCGACGGTGTCCGGACCGGCACCGTCGCACGCGACAGCGCGGTTGGCGATACTGCCGCTGTCCGCGCACCACCCGGACGGCCTGCGGACCCTCGCCGGCCGGTTCCTGGATCACCTGCGGTCCGAGCCCGCACCCGATCTGCGCGATCTGGTCGCCACCGCCGCGACCGGCCGCCGGCATTGGCGACACCGACTCGTCGTGACGGGCGACACCGCGACGGCCCTTGCCGATGCGTTGGCGGAGTATCTCGCCGCGCCCCAGCTGCAGCGCCCGTACCGGGTCGCGGTCGCGACGGTCCCGGCCGGACGCGCCGATCCGGTGTTCGTGTACGGCGGACAGGGCACCACGAACGTCGGCCCGGCCGGGCCACTCTACCGGCGATACCCGCAGTTCCGGGCGGCGCTGGACGCCTGCGAGGCACATCAGCGCCGCACGGGTGGACCGTCGCTGCTCACGCCGTTGGTCGACGGAGCCGGCCCGGCGCAGTGGGAGACCGATGTCGCCCAGCCGGCACTGTTCGCGTTCCAGACCGCGCTGACCCTGTTGTGGCGCTCGTTCGGGGTGGCACCGCGCCTGGTCGCCGGGCACAGCGTCGGAGAGTACGCGGCGCTCGCGGCCGCCGGCGCACTGTCGATCGAGGACGGGCTGCGGCTGACCGGGCTGCGCGGACGATTGATGCGCGAACACACCGTACCGGGTGCGATGGTGGTGGTCTTCGCCACCCGAGCGCCGATCGACGAACTGCTCGCCGGTGACCGGCGGCTCGACCTCGCCGCGGTCAACGCGGCCGACAACCATGTCGTCGCCGGGCCGGTCGAGGCGGTCGAGGCGGCCTGCCGCTGGCTCGACCGGCAGGACCTGCGCTGGCATCGGCTCGCGGTCAACCGCGCCTTCCACTCGGCGCTGCTCGACCCGATCCTCGCCCCGCTGACCGAGGTGTTCGCCACGGTCGCGCTCGCACCGCTGACCACGCCGCTGATCACCAGCGTGGACGGGACGACGTGGCCGGTCGGGCACCGACCGGGGGCCGGCTACCTGGTCCGGCAGGCCCGGGCCACCGTCCGCTTCGACCTCGTCGCCGACGCGCTCGCGGTAGACGCGCCGACGACCTCCCCGGTGCTGGAGCTCAGCCCGCAGCCGAGCCTGGTCGGGCTGCTGCGAGCCGCCTTGCCCTCGTCGTCGGTACTCGCCGCGCACCGCGCGGGCGCCGGCATCGAGCACCATCTCGAGGCGGTCGCCAGGCTCTACGTACACGGTGTCGATCTTGACTGGTCCGCCCTGCTCGGCCCCGGCACCGGTCGGCGGGTGCCGCTGCCCGCCTATCCATTCCAACGGCGCATCCACTGGACCGGACCGCCACTGGCCCGAACCGACCTTGGAGGGGCGATGGTCGACGTCGACACTGGTCGATACACCGGCACAGCCACCGAACCGGCCACAGCCACGCTGGAACCGGTGCTCGAACAGGTGCGTGAGATCACCGCCCGGCATCTCGGCTCGACTCCGGCCGACATCGCCCCCGACAGCTCGTTCGTCCAGCTGGGTGCGGACTCGCTCGCGATGATCAACGCCCTGCGTGAGTTCGAGGCGACGTTCGGGGTCCGGCTCGCCATGCGCGAGTTGTTCGAGGCGGCGGACACCCCGCACAAGTTGTCGCGGCTGATCCTGTCCCGCCGTGCCCCGGTCACCGCACCGGAGCCAGCCGGTACCCCCGAGTCACCAGCAGCCAGCACACCGCAGCCAGAGCCGCAGCCGGGGCCGGAGCCAGAGCCGCAGCCGGGGCCGGAGCCAGAGCCGCAGCCGGGGCCGGGGCCAGAGCCGGCCGCACCGCCCGCGCGGGCGCCGGAGGGCGTCGTACACGGTCCGCGGGTGACCGTCGATCCCGGTGCCGGGCAGGCCGGTGCGGTCACCACCGCCGGACAGCGGGCGCACCTGGCCGACCTGCAACGCCAGTTCGTGGCGAAGACCCGGCGCTCGAAGGAGATCGCCCAGCGCTACCGGGAGGTGCTGGCGGACAGCCGGGCCGTGGTCGGGTTCCGCAACGCTACCAAGGAGATGTTGTATCCGATCGCCGGCGAGCGCGCCGACGGTGCCTGGTTGACGGATGTGGACGGCAACCGGTATCTCGACATCACGATGGGCTTCGGTGTGCTGCTGTTCGGCCACGAGCCGGACTTCGTCGCCGACGCGGTGCACGAGCACCTGTCCCGGGGAATCCGGCTCGGACCCCGAAGCGTCGCCACCGGTGAGGCCGCCGCCTTGCTCAGCAGCCTGACCGGGATGCCGAGGGTGGCGTTCGCCAACTCGGGCACCGAGGCGAACTCCGCCGCGATCCGGCTCGCCCGAGCCGCCACCGGCCGCGACACGATCGTCATGTTCCACGGTTCGTACCACGGGCACGCCGACAACGTCCTCGGCCGCTCGTTCGGCACCGACACGGACCGCAGCACCGTCGCGGTCAGTCCCGGCATCCCGGCCAGCGCGGTCGCGGACCTGGTCGTGCTCGACTACGGCGTACCGGAGGCGCTGGCCGCGATCGAGACGTTGGGCGAACGGCTGGCCGCCGTGATCGTCGAGCCGGTACAGTCCCGCCACCCCACCCTGCAGCCGGCGCGGTTCCTGCGTCAGCTGCGTGAGATCACTCGACGGTACGGCATCGTGCTGATGTTCGACGAGATGCTGACCGGGTTCCGACCACATCCGCGCGGCGCCCAAGGTGTTTTCGGTGTGACCGCGGACCTCGCCACGTACGGCAAGCTGCTCGGCGGCGGGTTCCCGATCGGCGCCGTCGCCGGCCGTGCGGACATCATGGACGGGGTGGACGGCGGCTTCTGGCGCTACGGCGACGACAGCCGGCCCGAACGCGAGACGACGTTCTTCGGCGGCACCTACATCCAGCATCCGGTGTCCATGGCGGCCGCGCGTGCCGTACTGACCAGACTCACCGAGCAGAGCCCCGACCTGCAGGACGCGCTCAACGCCCGGACCGACCGGCTGGTCGGCACGCTGAACGGCTTCTTCGAGCAGGAGGAGTATCCCGTCCGGCTGGGGCACTTCGGATCCCAGTTCCGGTTCGAGCACCGGGCGGATCTCGAACTGCTCTACCACCATCTGCTCCTCAAGGGCGTGTACGTCTGGGAGTGGCGCAACTTCTTCCTCTCCACCGCGCACACCGACGACGACGTCGACACGCTCATCGACGCGGTGCAACGCTCGTTGCGGGAGATGCGCGCGGCCGACCTCCTACCCCGCCCGCGCGCCACGACCGTGCCGGTGAGCACGCCGGCACGGACACCGACGGCCGTCACGGCGGATGAACCCGTACCCCGACCGGCGCCTGTTCCGTCGGCGCGGGCCGCGCCGGACTTCAGCCTGTACTTCTTCGGCGACTATCCGCGAGACGGGGCGCCGGACAACAGGAACCCGACCGACCCGTACGAGGCGATCATCGACTCGGCGCGCTTCGCCGACGAGCACGGGTTCCACGCACTGTGGATCCCGGAAAGGCACTTCCACTCCTTCGGCGGGATCTTCCCCAACCCGGTGGTCCTGGCCGCCGCGCTGGCCCGCGAGACGAGCCGGATCCGATTGCATGCCGGGTCGGTGGTCCTGCCGCTGCACGACCCGATCCGGGTCGCCGAGGAATGGTCCATGGTCGACCGGCTCTCCGGTGGCCGGGTAGGGATCGGCTGCGCACCCGGTTGGCACGCCGGCGACTTCGTTCTCGCCCCGGACAACTTCGGCACCCACCGGGAGGTGATGTACCACCATCTGGATCAGGTCAGACGCCACTGGCAGGGCGAGGCCGTGCCACGTCGCAACGGGACCGGCGACACCGTCGACGTACGCACCCTCCCCCGCCCGGTACAGCCACTACCGCCGATGTTCGTCGCGGTCGTGGGCAACCCGGAGTCGTACCAGCGTGCCGCCGAACACGATCTCGGCGTCGTGACGAACCTGATGAGCCAGTCGGTGGAGCAGTTGGCGGGCAACATCGAGCGGTACCGCAAGGCCCGCGCCGCGCACGGACTCGACCCGGGTGGCGGACGGGTGGTCGTACTCGTCCACACCTACCTCGGCGAGGACGCGCAACGTGCCCGGTCGGAGGCGTTCGCACCGCTGCGGGCGTATCTGCGGTCCTCGCTGTCGCTGTTCGGTCAGGTGACCAACAGCCTGGGTCTGCGGGTCGACGTCGAGGGCGCCCAGGAGGAGGATCTGGACTACGTCTTCCAACGCGCGTACGACCGGTACTGCGAGTCACGCGCGCTGATCGGCTCCGTGGCCGAGGGCGCTCGGCTCATCGACGCACTGGTGGACGCCGGCGTCGACGAGGTGGCCGCGCTGATCGACTTCGGCGCACGCCCCGACCAGGTGCGGGCCGCACTGCCGCACCTCGATCTGCTCCGCGCCCGCTACCATCCGCCGGCGCAGCCGCCCGGCCAGGCACAACGGTCCGGGTCGCAGCCGCCCGGCCAGGCACAACGGTCCGGACCGCTGTCACACGGCCAGGCGCGGATGTGGTTTCTCGAACGGCTCGACGCGAGCCGGGGTGCCTACAACGAGCCGACCGCCGTACGGCTGGACGGACGGCTGGACGTGTCGGCACTGCGCGCCGCGATCGAACGGCTGGTGGCCCGGCACGGGGCACTGCGCACCGTGTTCCGTGAACAGGACGGTGAGCCGGTGCAGATCGTGCTGACGAGGGGCGTCGTCGACTTCGCCGTCGAGGAACACACCGGCCGGGACCTCGACGAGGTCGTCCGGTCGGTGCTGGCCACCGAGAGCCGACGTACGTTCGACCTGACCGCCGGACCGCTGTTCGTCAGCCGGTTGCTGCGCTGGTCGGCCGAGCGGCATGTGCTGGTGCTCTCGTTCCACCACATCATCGTCGACGCGGCCTCGGTGGCCATTCTGACCCGCGATCTGTCCACGCTGTACAAAGCGGAGTTGGCAGGTCGGCCGGCCGACCTGCCGGCCGGACAACCGGATTGTCTGGATCTCGCCCAGGCAGAACGGCAACGGTCCCACGACGGTGACCCGGGCGGGCCGGGCGGCACCGACGACGCGGGCCTGACCTACTGGCGTTCTCAGCTGGCCGGCGACCTGCCGGTGCTGGACCTGCCCACGGACCGGCCGCGCCCCCGGTTTCCCACCGGTCACGGCACCTCGGTACGCCGACGGCTCGATGCGCCGCTGACCCAGCGGCTGAGCCGGCTCAGCGGCGAACACCGGGCCACGCTGTTCATGACCGTGCTCGCCGGGTACGCCGCCGCGTTGCGCCGGTTCACCCGTACCGACGACCTGGTCGTGGGTACTCCGGTGTCGATCCGGCCGGCCGGCACCGAGCAGGTCGTCGGGTTCTTCCTCAACACCATCGCACTGCGGCTGGATCTCGGCGGCGATCCGACCTTCACCGACCTGCTCGGCCGGGTACGCGGCGTGGCGCTGGACGGTTACGACCAGGCGCACGTGCCGTTCGATCAGGTGGTACGCGCGGTGAGTCCGGCACGCGACACCGACCGCACTCCGGTGTTCCAGACCATCGTCGAGTTCGAAAACGACGACGCCTGGCAACTCGACCTGCCCGGCGTCGACGCCCACCCGCTCGACCATCGAGCCGACCGCGCCGTGACCGACCTGAGCCTGTACGTGACCAACCACCCGGACGGACTCGGCTGTCGACTGGAGTACAGCACCGACCTGTTCGATGCGAGCAGCATCGAGCGGTTGGCGTCGTACCTGGTGGCGACCTTGGCCGCGGCGGCCCACGACCCCACGACGCCGATCTCGGCGCTGGCCGGCGTGCTCGACGCCGACCGCGACACACTGGCCCGCTGGGGCACCGGCCGGCACCGTGAGCTGCCACAGGGCTGCGTGCACGACGCGGTACGGCAGTGGGCCGCGCAGACACCGCAGAGCGTGGCCGTGCTCGGTGGCGGCCGGGTGCTGACGTACCGGCAGCTCGACGAGCGGGCCACGGTGCTCGCCGACCGGCTGGCCCGCCACGGCGTGGGCGCCGGTGCGGTCGTGGCGCTGTGGCTGCCCCGGTCACCGGAGTTCATCGTGGCCGCCCTGGCGGTGCTACGCACCGGCGCGGCCTACCTGCCGCTGGATCCGTTGCTCAACGCCCGGCAGGTGCGTTTCATGCTCGCGGACAGCGCTACCCGGGTGCTGCTCACCACCGCCGGCGCTGAGCCGCCGGACCTGCCCGAGGGAGTCCGGCCGGTGCATGTGGACAGGGACGCCGGCGCGGCCGAGGAGACCGCGTCCTGCGACGGCCTCGCCCGGATCGCGGACGATCCGCAGGCGGCGTGCTACGTGATGTACACGTCCGGGTCCACCGGCAGGCCGAAGGGTACCGTGATCACCCATCGCAACGTGCTCAACGTGTGCCGGTGGTACCGCGACACGATGGAGCTGACCGCCACGGACCGCAGTTCCGTGGTCTGCGGGCAGAGTTTCGACGCCTCCATGTTGGAGATCTGGCCGACCTTCCTGGCCGGCGCCAGCCTGGCCATCGCCGACGACATGGTACGCCTGGACTCGATGGCGCTCGCCCGCTGGATGCGCGAGGTCGAGGTGAGCGTGGCGATGCTGCCCACGCCGATCGGCGAAGGACTGCTCAGCCTGCCGGTCGTGGCGCAGCCACGGCTGCGCCACCTCGCGGTCGGCGGGCAGCAACTGCGGGTACGTCCGCGACCCGACCTGCCGTACCTGGTGCACAACGTGTACGGACCGACCGAGACGACGATCATCGCGGTGGTGGACGTGGTGGACGTGGTGGACGGCGCGAGCAGCCCGGCCGGCGGGCCGATCCCGATCGGCCGCCCGCTGGACAACGTGCACGTCGAGGTACGCGACGAGTGGGGCGGCCTGGCACCGGTCGGCGCCGTCGGTGAGCTGTTCATCGGCGGGGCGGGGGTGGCGAGAGGGTACCTCGACCGGCCCGAGCTGACCGCTGAGCGGTTCCTGGCCGATCCGCGCGGCGGCCCCGACGCCCGTTTCTACCGCACCGGCGACCTGGTCCGCTGGACCAGCGACGGGGTGCTGGTGTTCCTCGGGCGCACCGACGACCAGGTCAAGATCAGGGGCAACCGGGTCGAGCCCGGCGAGGCGTCGGCCGTGCTGCGCGGGCTGGACCTGGTCACCGACGGGATCGTGGTGGCCCGCCGGGATCGTCACGGGGATCCCTATCTCGCCGGATACGCGGTGCCCGCACCGGGCGTTTCGCCGGACGGACTGGCCGACCGGATCGTCGCGGCGATGGCCTGCCAGCTGCCCGACGTCCTGATCCCACGGGTGTGGGCCCTGCTACCGGTGCTGCCGCAGACCGGCAACAACAAGTTCGACCAGTCCGGCCTGCCGGAACCGACGATCCGGACCGTCCTGCCCGGCCCCACCGCGCCCGGCCCGGTCCCGACCGGCCCGACCGCGCCGGTGGTGTCGGCGCCGCCGGTACCACCGACACCGCGGGTCGCGGAGATCGGCCAGGTCGCGGAGACGGTGCGGACGCTGTGGGCCGCCGAGCTCGACCAGTCCGCTTCATCCATCGACGATGACTCGTCCTTCTTCGCTCTCGGCGGGCACTCGATCAACGCTCTACGGCTGCTCAACAGGGTGCGCGAGGCCACCGGGGTCGAGTACCCGGCGCTGGAGTTCTTCCGCGCCCCGACGGTGCGCGCGATGGCGCACCGGCTACGCGAGGCCGATCCGACGCCTGCCGCCGACGGCCACAGCCACGGCCAAGCCCACGGCGGGCGGGTACGGGGCACGCTGTGACCTTCGAGGAGTTGCTCGAACTGGTCGCGGTGCGCGACGTACGGCTCGCCGACGTCGACGGCGCGTTACGCTACGACGCCCCGCCCTCGGCGGTGACGCCCGAATTGCTGGCGGGCATGCGGGCGTTCAAGACCGAGTTGCTGCGTTGGCTGGCCGTGCCGGCAGACCAGCGTGAGGTGACCCGGGCACCGCTGTCGGCACAGCAGAACCGGATGATGCAGCTCGTCGAGCGGACCGGCAACTCCAGCAGCTGGAACGTCGGCCTGCGACTGGAACTCGTCGGCGAACTGGACCTCGGCGCACTCGACATGGCCGTCGACGCGTTGATTGCCCGGCACCACGCGCTGCGGGCCCGGATCCGGTACGAAGGCGACACCTCGGTCCAGCGGATCATCGCGCACCGACCGGCTCCGCTGCCCGTCGTCGACCTGACCGGGCTCGCGCCCGAGCAGGCCCGCGAGCGGGCCGAGGCGGCCTGCCGGGCGGTGGTGCGGCCAGCGTTCGCGCTGGCCGACGAGGCACCGGCGCGATTCGCGCTGGTCCGCCTCGGTCCACGCGAGTCCTGGCTGGTCCTGGTCGTGCATCACGTGGCCTGCGACGGTTGGGCGATCTCGGTGCTGCTGCGCGAGCTGGCGGTCGGCTACCGGAACGCACGTGACACGGGGATGCCGGACCTCGGTCCGCCGGCCGCCCAGTGCACCGGCTACGCCCGCTGGCAGCAGGGCCGCTGGGACGAGCAGACCCGACGTCGACGGCTCGCCTACTGGGCGCGGCATCTCGGCGACGCCTCGCCCACTCTGGACCTGCCGTTCGACGGCACCGTCCCGGACCGGCCCACCGGGCGGGCGGTTACCCATCGCTTCGAGGTCCCCGGCCAGGTACGGCGCTGCGCCGAGTCACTCGCCCGGGCGCGTGGCGCCACGGTCAACGCGGTCGCGGCGGCCGCGATGGCGTTGCTCCTCGCCGAGCTCAGCGGACAGCCCGACGTGACGCTGTCGGTACCGCACGCGAACCGGGTACCCCGGGCGTACGAGGACACGGTCGTCGTGATGGCCACGGCGCTGCCGTTACGCATCCGTACGGCCGCCGCCGTGTCCTTCGCCGACCTGGTCGACCAGACCGCCGGCGGTCTGTTCGCCGGTATCGACAACGTGCTGCCGACCAACTGGATCTACGAACAGCTACTCGGCCCGACGAGCGGTGGCATGCCGTCCGGGCTGATGGTGAGTTTCGCGTACCAGAGCACCTTGGACGTCCGGCTGGAGCTGCCCGACCTGGCCGTACAGGTGCACGAGGTGCTCACCGACGCCGAACGGGGTTCACTGGTGTGGGGGCTGGTGCCGCAGCCGGACCGGCTCGACGGCTACCTGGAGTATCCGGCGGACAAGCTCGCCGTCGCCACCGCGCGTAACTGGGTAACCCGTTACCTCGACCTGTTCGCCGCCGGGTGCCGTCATCCGGACCGCCCGCTCACCACCGTGCCGGGCGAGGTCGTAGAGTCGGCGACGTGAGTGGCGATGTCGTCCCGTCCCGGCGGGAGCTTCGAATGTCCGACGCCGAGCGGGAAGCGGTCGTCGCCCGGTTGAACGTCGCCGTCGCGCAGGGCCGGTTGACGTTGTCGGAGTTCGAGGAGCGCGTCGACGGCGTGCTGCGCGCCCGGACCCACGGTGAGGTGGAGCCGTTCGTCGCCGATCTGCCCGCCGCCGATCCGGCGGTGCTCCCGGACGACGTGGTCGAGCTGCGCGGTCAGGCAGGCCAGATCCGGCGTTCCGGTCGCTGGAGCGTGCCCCGCCGCCTGGTGGTGCACAGCAAGGCCGGGATGGTCAAGCTCGACCTACGACACGCCGTCGTGGATCATCGGGTGGTGCAGATCGAGCTCGCCGTGCAGGGCGGTTCGACGACCGTCGTGCTTCCGCCGGGCGCGACCGCCAACATCGACGGGTTGATCACCAGCGCCGGCACCGCGACGACGAAGGTGCCGTCGGCGCCCGAGCCGGATTCGACCACCCCGCATCTGGTCATCACCGGCAGCACCGCCGCCGGTTCGCTCGTGGTGCGCTACGAACGCCGTTTCTGGCGCTGGCGCTGGTAGCCGCAGTCGCCGGCCGGTTCAGGGCAGCAGCGCCCGGACGATGACGAGGGCGAGAAACACCACGATGAAGGCCAGATCGATGCCGACACCGCCGAAGCGCAGCGGCGGAAGGGCCCGGCGCACGGGGGCCAGCACCGGCTCGGTCACGGCATGCACGCCGTTGGTCAGGCGAGAGCGGGCCGAGCCGGGCGACGCCGGTCCGGCCAGCACCGAGGTCCAGTCCATGATCGCGCGGACGACGAGCAGCAGCTGAACCAGCAGCAACAGCAGGTCCACCACGGCGAACACCGCACCCATCGGGCCACCTCCCGGGCCATCGGCCCACCATCATGCACGGCTGTCCCCTTCAGTATGCCGCGCGATCTTGTGAGCTGACTGAACGTCGCCGCCACAGCGCCCCGGTTCCCGTCTGCCTTCCATGTCACGAAAGGAGCCTTGTCCGGCTGATCATCCGCGCGGGATGGTTACGCACCGGCGCCGGGTGACGCCGATGTCTGTTCCGATCTCTGTCTACCGCAAGGAGGACGGGTCCTGTGATGTGGATGCACGTCGATGCGGGCGGCGCGACCCGCCGGAGGGCAGCGGCAACGGCCCCGCCGCGGGTGATGAGCGGTCTGTGGTGCCGCTGATGACAGCCGCTCCCACCTTCGTCGCACCGACAGACGTCGATGCGGTCACTGCAACGCTGCGTAGTCAGCTCGCCGGGCTGCCCGCCCGGTCACCGTTCTACGCCGACCTGTTCGCCGGGCACGGCATCGATCCGGTGGCGTTCCGCTCACTGGCCGACATCGCCGGGTTTCCGTTCACCGACAAGCAGATGCTGCGGGCGAGCCAGGCGGCGGCACCGCCACTCGGGCGACACGCCGGGGTCGACATCTGCGAGGTGATCCGGGTACACGCCTCGACCGGCACCACCGGTACGCCGAGTTGGGTGGGAGTGACCCGCGACGACGCCGAGGCGTGGACCGAGATGACCGCGCGGGCGTTTCGAACCATGGGCGCCACCCGCGAGGACGTGGTGTTGCACGGGTCGGGGCTCACCCTGTTCGTCGGTGGCCTGCCGATCCGCGACGCCCTGGAGCGGATCGGCTCCACGGTGGTCCCGATCGGTACCGGCGCGTCGGAGAAGGCGGTGCTCGCGATGAACACGCTGGGCGTCACGGCGCTGCACTCGACCCCGTCGTACGCCCGGTACCTCGCCGAGTACGTACGGCAGAAGGTCGGTCGCGACCCGCGCGAGTTCCGGCTGCGCAAGGTGTTCGTCGGTGGCGAGCCCGGCGGCGGGGAGCCGGCGTTTCGGGCACACCTCGAGTCGGAGTGGGGTGCGCCGGTGACGGAGGGCCTGGGCAACGCGGACATGGCACCGGTGCTGTTCGGTGAGGCCCCGGGCAGCGGCGGGATGCGGTTCACCGGCGGTCGACACGTGCTCGCCGAGCTGATCGATCCGTCCTCCGGCGAGCCGGTCGCGGTCGAGCCCGGGGTCACCGGGGAACTGGTCTACACGTCCGTGGACCGCCAGTGCTGTCCGCTGGTGCGGTTCCGTACCCGCGACCGGGTCACCGTCACCAGGCTGGCCCGGGACGGTGCCCCGTTGATCCGCTGCGTCGGCCGGACCGACGACATGCTCATCGTGCTCGGGGTCAACGTGTTTCCGTCGGCGGTACGGGACCTCGTGCAGGAGTTGCACCCGCGTACGTCCGGCGCGGTGCAGATCGTGTTGCCGGCCCGGGGACCGCGGGTGGAGCCGCCCTTGCGGGTCGAGGCCGAGTGGGGCGAGCACCCCGGCGACCACGACGAGCTGCGCGACCGGATCGAGTCGACCATCCGGTCCCGGTTGTCGGTACGCGCGGTCGTCACGTTGGTCGCTCCGGGGTCGATCGAGCGCTCCGAGATGAAGAGCCGGCTCACCCGGCTGGCGAACTGACGCACACCGGTGGCGCAGACGAAACACGCGGGAGGAAACCAGACATGGCTGACATGGTGCGCGCGGCGGTCCTGCTGGGGCCCCGGCGAATCGAGATCCAAGAGTTCGCCCGGCCGCCGGTCGGGCCGGACCACGCGCTGCTGCGGGTGGAGGCCAACGGGATCTGCGGCAGCGACGTGGAAACCTACCGGGGGCATCTGGGCAAGGCGACCGGTCCGTTGATTCCCGGGCACGAGCCGCTGGGAATCATCGAGGAAATCGGCGAGCAGGCCGCGAAGCGTTGGGCAGTCGTCCCCGGCGACCGGGTCGCCGTCGAGATCGTCGTTCCCTGCCGGTCCTGTCAGTCGTGCCTGACCGGCCGGTACCAGTACTGCCGCCATCGCGCGGTGGGACACGGGGTGACCCCGCTGTCGGTCGCTCCGGGGCTGTGGGGCGGTCTGGCGGAGTACCTGTACCTCTCCCCCGGTGCGATCCTGCACCCGGTGGACAAGACCCTCCCGGCCGAGATCGCGGTGATGGTCAACCCGATCGGCGCCGGCGTGCGCTGGGCCTGTCATCTCGGCGGAGTCGGCATCGGCGACACGGTGCTCGTGCTGGGGGCCGGGCAACGGGGGCTGGCCTCGGTGATCGCCGCGCGCGCCGCCGGCGCCGGCACCATCATCGTCACCGGCTTGTCCGCCGACGCGCACAAGCTGGCGCTGGCCACGGAGTTCGGGGCGGATCACACCATCGTGGTCGACGAGTGCGACACCGTCGACCGGGTCGCCGAACTCACCGACGGCAGGCTGGCCGACGTCGTGCTGGAGCTGACGCCGATGGCCACCGCCCCGGTCACCGACGCGCTGCTCGCCGCCAGGCTCGGTGGACGGGTGGTGCTTGCCGGGCTCAAGGGCGGCAAGGAGGTGCCGCTACGTACCGATCTGATCATCAACCGGGCCCTCACCGTCGTCGGCGCGTACGGGGTCGACGCCCGCGCCTGCGCCGACGCCATCCGGATCATCGAGTCCCGCCGGTTCCCACTGGCGAAGCTGCACACCCACACGTTCGGGCTGGACGACACCGCGCTGGCGATGGAAACCCTGGGCGGCGAAGTGGCCGGCGAGGCGGCGGTGCACGTGTCCGTCCACCCGGAAGCGGCGTCATGCTGATCGACGCACACGCCCATCTGTTACCTGACGACTACCCGGCCGACGCCCCGGCGTGCTTCCCCCGGATGGAACCGGTCGACGGCGACACCGCGCGGGTACTCGTCTTCGGCCCGACCCGGTTCACCGCCCGCGACGTGTTCTTCGACGCCGAACGGCGGATCGCGGCGATGGACGCCGCCGGCGTCGACGCCGAGGTGCTCACACCGATGCCGTCGCTGTTGCGTTACGACCTGCCACCGGCAGACGGGCTGGCGCTGGCCCGGCATGTCAACGAATTCACCGCTGCCCTGTGCTCGGCGGCGCCGACCCGGCTGTTCGGCTTCGGGATGGTGCCGATGCAGGAGCCCGAGCTGGCGGCCGCCGAGGTGGCCGCGATCCGCGACCTGGGACTGTACGGCGTCGAGATCGCCTCCAGCGTGGCCGGGGTGCCGATCGGCGAGGAGCGGTTCCGGGCCGTGTTCACCGAGGCGCAGCGCCTCGGCGTCGCGGTCTTCGTACACGCGTTGCCGGGACCGGTCGACCGACTACCGGCAGCGGCGAAGGGGACGTACGCCGTCGGGTTGGAGGGTGCCCGGGCAGCTGCCTCGCTGGTCACCGGTGGTACCGCGGCGAGTTGCCCGGACCTACGGATCTCGTTCAGCCACGCGGCCGGCGGATTCCCGCTGATGCTGCCCCGGGCCCAGTATTTTCAGACCGGCGCGTGGAACGAGGAGCCGGCGCTTCCGCACCGGGCGCCACGCCCCGACGACGGTCCCGCGCCGTTGGAGTACGCGCGCCGGTTCTACTACGACTCACTGGTGTTCGACCGGCGCGCCGTGCGCTACCTGATCGATCTGCTGGGTCACGACCGGCTGCTGGTCGGTTCGGACTTCCCGGCGATGGCCCGGGAGGAACCGACCGCGGCGACACTGCGGTCGATGGACCTGGATCCGGCCGTGCTCGCCGACATCACCTGGTACAACGCGTTCCGATTTCTCGGCATCGAACCGCCGGGCTGACCCCTCGGCCGGGCTGACCGGCCCAGCCGCGGGGGTCACGCCGGGCTGGTCAGCGATACGCCGCGGCAGCGCTGCGATGCGGGGCGGCGGGGCGCTGGCGTGGCGCCGAGTACGGTGGAGATCGACGCGGCGGTGTCCGCCAGCATCGCGATCAGCCGCCGCAGCACCTGTTCGTCGGTGCCGACCACCACGCTGATCGCCGCGACCACGTTCTCGCGGGGCCCGCGCACCGGTACGGCGACCGCCACCGCCTCCATGCTTATCTGCTGACGGGTGATGACCACCCCGGTCTGGCGGACCTCGGCGAGCATCCGCCGCAGCACCCGGGGATCGACGATGGTCTTCGGCGAGTAGCGCACCATCGGCGCCCGCAGCACGTCGTCCTGCAGCTCTTTGTCGGCATAGGCCAGGAGCACCAGCCCGGTCCCGGTGGCGTGCAGCGGCCAGCGGTCGCCGACCCGACTGGAAATCTGTGCGCTCGCCCGCGACCGCATGGCTTCGACGTAGACGACCTCGTGACCGTCGCGCACCCCGAGATGGACGTTGGCGTGCGTGGCCTGGTGCAGGTCGTCGAGGTAGGGATAGGCGGCCTCGCGTAGCTCCAGACCGCGCGGAGCGAGCGCGGCGAGTTCGAGCAGGCGCAGCCCGACGAAGTAGCGTCCCGACGGATGCCGCTCCAACGCCCCCCAGCTGACCAGCTCACCCACGAGCCGGTGGGTGGTCGGCAACGTCAATCCGGCTCGCCGGGATATCTCGCTGAGCGTCAGCGTACGGTTTCCCGGCCCGAAGGCGTCCAGCACGGCCAGTGCCCGGCCCACCGCGGTGCGCCGGATCGGCTCGTCGTGCCGGATCGGCTCGTCGTGCCGGACCGGACCAGGGGTGGTGGTCAACTCCTACCTCCGTGGGCTCGGGCGGCTCCTACCTCGGCGGAAATCTGCGGGGTGCTTCGATCTTGATCTCGGGATACACGACAGTCGACGGAGGCTGGGCGCCAACGGCCTACGTGGCACGGCCCGGGCGCCGTCCCGGCAACACAATTCGTAATGACACCGCCACGGACAACGGCATCACGGTCACATCATGACCAGTTCGTTTACCAAATTGTTGACATTATTATCACCGCCGAAACATGACCGTCAAGGTTGCGCTTCCGGGCCGTGGCACTGCCGTGATCATCTTGTGACCCACGCCGGGTCGATCCGACGCACGTGCCGCGCCGGTCGAAGTTGTCTTCCGCCCGGCGGAAGGGCTCTGTCTCGGCCACAGCGCAAGCCGCGAAGGTACACCTCACGACGCCGGCCGGGCACCTCGTCGGTCGGGGTCGCAGCACTGACGAGACACGCAACGACAAGCAGGCAAAGGGGATCCCACCCAGCACCCGCCACCCGACGCCACCGGTGGCGTCGGGTGTCCCCGCAGTGAGGACGGGAGCGCACCGATGTTCAGCGCGATGATCGATCCGACCGCAACCACGGCCACTCCCACCGGCCCGGTTGCTCTCGCCGCCCGCCGGAAGGCCCTGCCCGGCAGCACCGTCGGCCTGCTGGCCAACACCAAGCGCAACGCCGAGCAACTGCTCGACGACGTCGGTGCGCTACTCGAGCAACTGCACGGCGTCGCGCGGGTGGTACGGCGCAAGAAGCCCAACATCAACGAGCCGATGCCGCCGGACATGCTGGCCGAGTTGGTCGCCACCTGCGACGCGGTCGTCGTCGGCGTCGGCGACTGCGGTTCCTGCAGCGCGTCCGCGATCACCGACGGGATCGCGCTGGAGGCGGCCGGTGTTCCCGCCGCGGTGGTCTGTACCGAGGCGTTCACCGTCAGCGCCGACGCCATGGCCGCGGTGCAGGGCAGCCCGGGTTACCACTACGTCCGTACCCCGCACCCTGTCGCGCCGCTGTCCCCGGCCGAGCTGCGGCAACGTGCCACGGCGGCGTTGCCGGACATCGTCGCGACGCTGTCCGGCGGCGCACCGGGTGGCACGCCATGATCGCCGGCGACGCCACCGCCGACCTGGATCGGCTCGGCTATGCCCAGGCCGCCGTCGAGCACGCGTACGACCAGGGCTGGACCGACGGGCTGCCGGTCGTGCCGGTCACCCGTCCCCTCGTCGATGAGTTCCTCGCCCACACCGAGCGGCCGGCCGACGATGTCGTCGCCGCGGTGCGCAACCTGAACCGCGAGTGCACCGTCGAGCAGGCGGCGGTCAACGCGGCCCTCGCCGGCTGCCGCCCGGAGTACTTCCCGGTGGTGCTCGCGGCGTGGGACGCGTTGGTGCGGACTCCGGTCGTGGCCGCCGGCGGCTGGCAGTCCACCAGTGGTCCGGCCCCGCTCATCGTGGTCAACGGTCCGATCCGGCACGACCTCGGGATCAACAGCGCCGGCGGGGTGTTCGGCCCCGGCTTCCGGGCGAACGCGACGATCGCCCGGGCCATCGGTCTGGTGGTCCGTAACGTGTTCGGCATCCGCCCGCAGGAGCTCGATCAGGCCACCCAGGGCGTCCCCGGCCGATGGTCGCTGTGCGTCGGGGAAAACGAGGAGGAAAGCCCGTGGGAGCCGCTCGCGGCCGAACTCGGGCTGCCCGCCGGAACCGACTCGGTGTCGGCGATCCTGCTACGTACCTGCGAGTTCGTCGACAACCGCAACACCCGCCAGCCGGAGGAACTGCTCGCCGACTTCGCCGACACGATCTCCCGGACCGGAGCCGCGATCGGCCGGCACTCCTCGGCCGGCCTGGTGCTCGGCGTCGAGCACGCCCGGCTGCTGGCCGATGGCGGCTTCACCAAGGCCGACGTACAGCAGTGGCTCTTCCAGCGGTGCGTGCGCAGTCACGCCGACCTGGAGCGGGCCGGCAAGGGTCTCGACGGGCTGTCCGGGCCGGGTATCGACGAGTACGGCCTGCGCATGCTGCCGTCCCCGGAGCAGCTGCTGATCGTGGTCGCCGGTGCCGGCAACGCGGCGATGTCGATGGTGGTCCGGCCGTTCGGGTTCGCCGGCTGGTCACGGGTCGCCGTCCCGGTGCTTCGCAGACCCGCGCCGGCGCTCCAGACGAAGGGAACCGACCGGTGACGGCCGAACCGCTGCTCGACGTACGCAATCTCAAGGTCGAGTTCCCCACGCGGCACGGTCGGCTCGAAGCCGTCAGTGACGTCTCGCTGCGGGTCGAGCCGGGAGAGACCATCGCCGTGGTCGGCGAGTCGGGTTCCGGCAAGAGCGTGACCGCCCAGGCGGTGCTGCGGCTGCTCCCCAGGACCTGCCGCACCGGCGGTTCGGTCCGGTTCAACGACCGTGACCTGGCGGGGCTGACCGAGTCGCAGATGCGCCGGGTACGCGGAGCCGAGATCGCGATGGTCTTCCAGGATCCGATGACGTCGCTCGATCCGCTGTTCACGATCGGCAATCAGCTCGTCGAGGCGCTGCGCCTGCACCTGCCGCTGAGCCGCCGGCAGGCCCGGCAACGGGCCCTGGAGCTGCTGCGCGAGGTGGGCCTTCCCGAGCCGGAGCGCCGCCTGCGTGCCCACCCGCACGAGCTCTCCGGCGGACAGCGGCAGCGGGTGATGATCGCGATCGCCATCGCCTGCAATCCCGCCCTGCTCATCGCCGACGAGCCGACGACCGCCCTGGACGTCACCGTCGAGGCGCAGATCCTGCGGCTGATCCGCCGGCTGCAGGCCGACCACGGCACTGCCCTGCTGTTGATCACCCACGACATGGGGGTGGCAGCGGAGATGGCCGACCGGATCGTGGTGATGTACGCCGGCAAGGTGGTCGAGCAGGGCACGGTCGAGGAGGTGCTGCTCGATCCGCGCAACCCGTACACACGGGCGCTGCTGGAGAGCATCCCCCGCCCGGGTCTGGACCGACACAGCCTGATGCCGGTGATCCGCGGCACGGTACCCGGTCTCGCCGAGATGCCGCCCGGCTGCCGGTTCCACAACCGTTGTCCGTCGGCGCTCGACCGGTGCCGTACCGAGGAGCCGACGCTGCTGGAGCTGGCCGACGGCCGGCAGAGCCGGTGCTGGCTGCACGACCCGAACACCCGGCGGCCAGACCTGACCACGTCCCGAGGAGCCGGGCATGTCCAGTGAGGTCATCGTCGACCGGGGTCCGGCACGGCCCGCCGCCGACGCCACCGACCGATCCGCCGGTCCCAACCCGCTGCTGCAGGTCGACGATCTGGTCAAACACTTCCCGGTCCGCAGCGGGCTGCTGCGGCGTACCGCCGGTCACGTCCAGGCCGTCAACGGTGTCTCGTTCGAGGTGGCCGGGGGACGGACGCTGGGCCTGGTAGGCGAGTCCGGATCCGGCAAATCGACGACCGCCCGGCTGGTGACCCGCCTGATCACGCCGACCTCTGGCGCCGTCCGATTCGACGGTGTCGACGTGCTCGCCAGCCGTGGCCGGCAGCTCAAGGCACTGCGCAAACGGATCCAGATGGTGTTCCAGGATCCGTTCGGGTCACTCGACCCGCGGATGCCGGTGTTGACGGCGATCGGCGAACCGCTCGAAGTGCACGGGATCGCCAGCGGCCGGGCCAAGGCGCACCGGGTCGGCGAGCTCCTCGAAACCGTCGGTCTGCAAGCCGGCGACATGCACAAGTACCCGCACCAGTTCTCCGGCGGGCAGGCCCAACGGATCGGCATCGCCCGGGCGCTGGCCACCGAGCCGGACATGATCGTCTGCGACGAGGCGGTCTCCGCACTCGACGTGTCCGTCCAGGCCCAGATCCTGAACCTGCTCAAACGCCTGCAGCGGGAGTTCGGCCTCGCCTACCTGTTCATCGCCCACGATCTCAACGTCGTGCGGTACGTGTCCGACGACATCTGCGTGATGTACCTGGGCGAGATCGTCGAACGCGGCCCGGCCGACGAGGTGTTCGCCCACCCGCGCCACCCGTACACCCAGGCTCTGCTCGACGCGATCCCCGTCTACGACCCGGTGCGGGCCAAGGCGCGCGAGCGCGGCACGGCCATGGGCGAGGTACCGAGCCCGAGCAGCCCACCGCCCGGCTGCCGCTTCCACCCCCGGTGCCCGCTGGCCTTCGAACGGTGTCCGGACGAGGTCCCCCGACAGGCACCGGTGGGCCGGGGCCACTGGGCCGCCTGCCATCTGCACGACCGGAAGGAGGCGACCGCGTGACCGCCTACGTGGTGCGCCGGCTGGTCCTCGGGGCCGTCGTTCTGGCGCTGGTCACCATCGGGGTGTTCCTGATCCTGCACATGATCCCCGGTGACGCCGTCTCGTTGCAGTTGCAGGACGCGTCCGGGGTCAGTGAGGAGCAGGCCGAGGCGCTACGGGAGAGCTTCGGCCTGAACGACCCGGTACACGTGCAGCTGGCGCAGTGGGCGGGTGACGCGATCCGGGGCGACCTCGGCGAATCGTTCTGGACCGGGGAGTCCGTGACGACGATGTTCCTCGACCGCGTTCCGGTCACCCTGCAACTCGGCGCGTGGTCGGTGCTGATCAGCACGATCGTCGGCATCGCGCTCGGGATCGTGTCGGCGGTACGCCGGGGCGGCTGGGTCGACAACGCGGTACGCGTGTTCGCCGTCGCCGGGCTGTCCGTCCCGAACTACGTGGTCGCGCTGCTGCTGCTGATCCTGCTCGGGACCCAGTTCGCCTGGTCGCCACCGCTGGTCTACCGCGGCCTGTTCGAGGATCCGGTGAGCTACGTCCAGCAGCTGGCGCTGCCGGTGTTCGCGCTGGCCAGCGGCTCTGTCGCGGCTATCGCACGGATGACCCGCTCGTCGATGCTGGAGGCTCTCAACTCGAACTACATCCGCACGGTCCGCGCCAAGGGAGCCACGTCCTGGCTCATCTACTTCAAGCACGCGCTGCGCAACTCCTCGATCCCGGTGTTCACCCTGGTCGGTGTCCACCTGGCCACGGTGCTCGGCGGGACCGTCATCCTCGAGACCCTGTTCGGCCTGCCCGGCACCGGGCAACTGATCTACGACTCGGTGCTCTCCCGGGACTATCCGGTCGTCGTCGCCTGCACCATCTTCTACGCCGGCCTGTTCGTGCTGACCGTCATCCTCATCGACCTCGTCTATGCCGTGATCGATCCCCGAATCCGGACAGGGAAGGGCAGCTGATGACCGATCCGATCGCCCAGGCGGCACTGGTGGACCGGCCAGCCGCCCGCCCCGGCACCGACGCGGCCGGCGGAACCGGTGGGCACGGCGGGGCCGACACCGAGCCGGGCGCACCGGCCCAGGCCCGGGACCCGTGGCACACGACGGTACGGCGGTTCATGCGCAGCCAGCCGCTCGGGGCGGTGAGCGTCGTGGTGATCCTGGGATTCGTCGGGACCGCGCTGCTGGCGCCGTTGATCGCCCCGTACGATCCGATCACCCAGCATCGCGACTACATCCTCGGCGCGCCCACCGGCGAGTATCTGCTGGGCACCGACGACCTCGGCCGGGACGTGCTCAGCCGGACCATCCACGGCGCCCGCACCTCACTACTGATCGGGCTGGCCACCACGGCGATCAGCGTGAGTATCGGAACGCTGCTCGGGATCCTCTCCGGATACCTCGGCCGGGGCACCGACATGGTCGTCCAGCGGATCGCCGACGCGATCCAGGCCATCCCGCCGATCGTGCTGCTGCTGTTCATCGCCGTCCTGCTCGGTCCGTCGGTCCGCAACACGGTCATCGCCCTGATCGTCGTCACGATGCCGTCGTTCAACCGGGTGGCCCGGGGCGAGACGCTGCGAATCCGGGAGGAGGGGTACGTCGAAGCGGCGCGGTCCACCGGTTCGGGCCCGGCCCGGATCATGCGCAAGCACGTGCTGCCGAACATGCTGGCACCGATGTTCACGATGGCGACCCTGGTGTTCGCCTCGGTCATCATCGCCGAGTCGGCGCTGAGTTTCCTCGGTATCGGCACCCCGCCGCCCACACCGTCCTGGGGTCGGATGATCTCTGAGGGGCTGCGCTTCGTCGAACAGGCCCCGTGGCTGGTCGTCGCGCCCGGAGTGGTGCTCTCCCTCGCGGTGTTCGGGTTCAACCTGCTGGGCGACGCGCTGCGTGACTTCCTCGATCCCAAGCTGACCTCTCATCGCGGCTGACGCACCATCTCGGCCGAGCACCGTCTGCCACCCGTCAAAGGAGCCGAAATGATTGTCAACCGAAGAACGCTTATATCAACAGCAACAGCTCTCTGTCTGATCTTCGGCACAGCTTCCTGTTCCACCTCGGAGACCGTTGACGACACCGACCGGGCAGCCGGGCCGCCGCAGTCCGGTGGCACCCTCACCGTCGCGGTGCTCAACGAGATCACCGCGTCGATGAACCCGCACGAAACCAACGATCCGTCGCTGGCCGGATTCATCGCCCCGGTCTACAGCAAGCTCGTCGACTTCGCGGCGACCGAGGACGGATCTCTCGGCGACGTCGTCGGGGATCTCGCCGAGAGCTGGGAGATCTCCGACGACGGCCTTACCTACACCTTCACCCTGCGCTCCGGGGTGCGCTGGCACGACGTCGCGCCGTTGAACGGACGCGACCTCGTCGCCGCCGACGTCGTCGCCTCGTTCGAGGACCTGTTTGCCAGCACCGAGGTGGTCAACATGTTCCCGCCGGTCACCTCGGTCACCGCGCCGGACGAGGTGACCGTCGTGTTCACCCTCTCCGAGCCGTACGCGCCGATGCTGCAGAACCTCGCCTTCCACTACAACGTCGTCCTGCCGCCGGAAGGCATCGAGGGCGAGTTCGACCTCGGCAGCCAGGCGATCGGCACCGGACCGTTCATGTTCGAGTCGCACACCCCGGATTCGGAGTGGGTGCTGGTCAAGAACCCCGACTACTACGAGCCGGAAAAGCCCTACCTCGACGAGCTGCGCTTCGTGATCGTCCCGGACGCGGCGGCCCAGACGGCGGCGCTGCGCAGCGGCCGGGTCGACGTCGGCTCGCTACGCGACCTGGCCACCGCCGAGCAGCTGGTCGACTCGGGCAGCCTCGACATGATCACCAGCCCGGTGGCCCCGGCGACGTTCTACATCAACCCGGCGCAGGAACCGTACGACGACATCCGGGTCCGGCGCGCCGTGGCGATGGCGATCGACTGGGACGGCATGGGCAAGGCGATCCGTGGCCAGTACTCGCTCAGCTCCATCGTCCCGCCCACCGCCGGCGCGTACGCGCTGACCGAGGACGAAGTACGCGAGCTGCGGCCGTACGACCCGGAGCAGGCCCGGCAACTGCTCACCGAAGCCGGTCACCCGGACGGCTTCGCCACCACGTTCCTGCTGCAACGCACCTCGGAAGAGGACATCCGGGAGGCGCAGTGGATGCAGGAGGACCTCAAGGCGATCGGCATCGACGCCACGCTGGAGATCGTCGACCCCGGTACGGCCATCGACCGGCGGCGGGCCGGCAACTTCGAGCTGCACAAGGCGCTACGCGGTCAGGTGCTGCCCGACCAGTTCCTCACCGACTTCGAGCCGGGCGCGCGGGAAAACTACACCAACATCGACGATCCCACGCTGCAGGCGATGATCGAGCAGTCCCGGGCCACCAGCGACGAGGCCGAACGCGCCGAGCAGATCCGGGAGATCGCCCGGTACATGGAGACCGAGGTCGCGACCGTCCTCTACGGCCCGGTGATCTACGCCTTCAACCTGTACCGCACCGAGGTGCACGACTACCGGACCAGCCCGATCCGGCACGGCCGGGCGTGGGCCGACGTCTGGATCGAGCAGTGAATTCGCAGACGACCCGAGGAGAGGCGATGGAAATCTCGCTCGAGGGCAAGGTCGCCCTCGTCACCGGCGTAGGACCCAACATCGGCAGCGGCGTCGCGCTCGCGCTGGCCCGCTACGGCGCCAAGGTGGCCTGCAACGACCTCGACCCGCAGGCGGCGCGGCGGGCGGTCGAGCGGATCGAACGCAACGGCGGCACCGCCATCGCGGTGCCCGGCGACGTCACCGACGAGCAGCAGGTGCTGGCGTACCTGCGGACCACGACCGACACGTGGGGACGGCTGGACATCCTCGTCAACAACGCGGCGATCCTCGGCGGCCGGGGGGTGCTCGACGAGAGCACCGAGTTCTTCGAGCGGGCGGTACGGGTGGCCGCGCTGGGCAACTTCCTCAACACCAAGCACGCCGGCCGGTACATGGCCGAGCACGGCATCCGTGGTTCGATCGTGGCGATCTCCTCGTCGAACGGCTGGTCCGGCTCTGCCGGCGTGATCGCCTACGCCTTCCACAAGGGCGGGGTGAACAACTTCGTCCGGGCCGCCGCGATGGACCTGGCGCCGTACGGCATCCGGGTGAACAGCTACACCCCGACCGCGCCCACCCCCGACAACCCCGACCTGATCGCCGAACAGGGGCCGGGCGGGATTCTGCAGAACCCGCGCGGTGGTATCGGGCGGGAAAGCGGCACCGAACCGTGGCGGCGACCGGCCCGCTGGAGCGGGCACCGGCCGCCGCTGGTGCCGATGGGCAGCACCGGCACGCCGACCGACATCGGCCACTGTGTGGCGTGGCTGTGCTCCGACTACGCCCGGCTGATCACCGGATGCGACCTGGTCGTCGACGGCGGGGCACGGGCCAAGAACTTCGCGTACCTGCCGGCGGCGGCCGAAGAGTTGGCCGGCCCGGTGCCGCTGGTCCCGCTGGACGTCGCCGCCACCCGGGACCAGGAAACCGTTCCGTGAGTCTCGACCTCGACCGGATCGTCGCCATCGACGTGCACACCCACGTACAGCGGTCGGTGACCGCACCGACCGGTGCCGGCGACGATCCGGAGTTGGCCGCGATGGCCGGCTACTTCAGGACCAAGGCCGCGACCTACACCGTCGACGAGCTGGCCGCGTACTACCGCGAACGTGACATGGCCGCGGTGACCTTCGTCGTCGACGTGAAGGACCAGCCGGCCGACCCGGCCCGGCCGACCAATCAGGAGATCGCCGAACGTGCCCGAGTCAACTCCGATGTCATCATCCCGTTCGCCAGCATCGATCCGGCCCGTGGCGCCGACGGTGTCCGGGAGGCGGCCCGGCTGATCGACGAGCACGGCGTGCGCGGGTTCAAGTTCCATCCGAGCGCGCAGGGGTTCCTGCCCAACGACCGCCTCGCCTACCCGTTGTACGAGGTGATCCAGGCGGCGGGCATCCCGGCGCTGTTCCACACCGGTCAGACCGGCGCCGGATCGGGACAGCGCGGCGGCGGCGGGATGCGGCTGGCGTACTCCAACCCCATCTACCTCGACGACGTGGCGGTGGACTTCCCGGATCTGCCGATCATCCTGGCCCACCCGTCGTTTCCGTGGCAGGACGAGGCGCTGGCGGTCGCGCTGCACAAGCCGCTGGTGTACATCGACCTGTCCGGCTGGTCCCCGAAGTACTTCCCGGCGATCCTGGTGCAGTACGCGAACACACTGCTGCGGGACAAGATGCTGTTCGGCACGGACTTCCCGATGCTCACCCCCGAGCGGTGGATGGGCGACCTGGCGAAGACGTCACTGCGCGACGAGGTCAAGGCGGGGCTGTTCAAACACAACGCGGCCCGTCTGCTCGGTCTGTCCTGATTCTCGGGGACATGGCAGGGGTCCTCGGGGGACATGCCCGGCAAAAAGAGGTGGTGGGTCCGGCCGTTGACCGGGCCCACCACGGGCTCAGAGCCTGACCGGGTCACACCCGCACGGCCGTGCGCCAACCCGGCTGGTAGCTCTCCCGGGCCGGTTCCGCGTACGGCGCGGGGCTGACCACCGCCCGGACCGCCACCTGCTCGTGGGGCTGCACCGTGGTCTTCGCGGATCCGCCGTCCGGCTCCCCCCAGATCACCTGGACCTCGGCACCCAGTGGAACGTCCGGGTCGACCGTCGCGAGGGAGAGCACCTTGCGCTCGTTCGCGCTGTAGCCGGTGAACAACGACAGGCCGATCGGGGCGCCGTCGGCGTCCAGGACGGCGTCGTAGTTCGACGAGCCGTAGTTCGCGTTCGGCAGGTCGAAGAACTGATATCCGGGGCCGGTCGAATCCACCGGTGCGGCGAGCAGCTTGGTTACGTCCTCGGCGTTCCAGGCGAGTGTCACCTTGCGCCGTTGGCGCTGTGGGTCGATGGCCGCCAAGGCATCGCGACCGACGAAATCGTGGTCGAACTTGACGAAGAATCCGTACCCGAGTTCCCACGGGTTGAGGTAGTAGTCCTCGATCCGGTCGGACACGAAGCTGCCGGCCAACGCGTTCGTGGCCTCGTACCCGCCGGCCGGCAGCCATTCCCGGTAGGCCCGTAGCTCAGCACCGGTGTACACCGCCGGCAGCGGTGACGGGATCCAGCCCGACTCGATGGTGTTGCAGGAGTAGGCGCGGGAGCCGCACGGCTCGATGCCGAACTCCCGGCCCGCCTCCAGGATGGTGTCGCGCACCTTGTCGTACGTCTCGTACGGCCCCCAGAGCTCCAGACCCGGCGCTCCGGCCATGCCGTGGCGCAGCGTCCGGACCCGCTCCCCCGCCACGTTCAGGTAGCCCATCCGGAAGAAGCGCACCTGCTCGACCGGACCGCCGTTGATCTTCTCGATGATCCGCCAGGCGTTCGGACCTTGGATCTGGAAGCGCCACAGGTCGCGGGTGACCGCCTTGCCGTACGGGCGAGACGGCGACCGCTCGTCCCGACGGATCTCGACGTCGTAGCCCTGCTGCGCGCGGAAGGTGAGGTAGTTGGCCACCGGTGCGCGACCGACGAAGACGAACTCGTCGTCCCCGAGCCGGAACAGGATCCCGTCGCCGATCACCCCGCCCTGCGGCGACACCGGCACGTACTGCTTGGCGGTGCCCACCGCGAACGTCGCCGTGCTGTTGATCCCGTGCTCGGTCAGCAGCCGCAACGCGTCCGGACCGGAGACGAAAAGGTTGACCATGTGGTGGGTCTGGTCGAAGAGCACCGCCGTCTCGCGCCAGGCGATCACCTCTCGACGGAAGTTGGTGAACTCCGCCGGGACGACCGGATAGATATAGGCGCCGATCTGCGAATTGCGCAGTAGTTCGACGGTGCTACCGGCCTGGTCCAGTACGTCCTGAAGGTTCTTCGCGCTCATCTCTCACCGTTCTCCGGTCGCGGACTGGGAAATTTGGACACCATCGCGGCCAAGATACGCATCAGGATATGCTCGCCGACAGCGAGCATTGGCGTGACCTGAACGGCCAACGCACACCGGTACGCCTACGTCAATTGACTCGCCGGGCCCGGCGACCGGCGTACGTCATCCGTCGCGGTTCACCCGTGACAGGCCGCCGTTCCAATGCCGTCATGCGCGTGATGATCGACCGCGCCGGGCCGTCTAGCGTTGGTCGCGGAAACGGATCCGGCGGTGGCCGGGCCGGCCCGGTCGAGACGAGGAGCGCCGCAATGACCAAGGTGGACGTGCCGGGCACGTACGTCTTCGACGGACGCACGAGCCGGCTCGGGTACCGGATGAACAAGTTGTTCATGAGCTTGAACGATCCGGCGGCGCGCGA
Organism: Solwaraspora sp. WMMB335; assembly: GCF_049179075.1. Classification (NCBI taxonomy): domain Bacteria; kingdom Bacillati; phylum Actinomycetota; class Actinomycetes; order Micromonosporales; family Micromonosporaceae; genus Solwaraspora; species Solwaraspora sp. WMMB335. Next base: position 7,605,225 of record NZ_JBMHMF010000001.1, on the reverse strand, counting down.
AACGTTCACTGCCGACGAGGCCGCCTACTGCGACCGTTATGCGCTGTCGGCCGAACAGAAGCGGGCGGTGATGGAACGGGACTGGCAGGCGATGCTCGATGCCGGCGGCAGCATCTTCTACGTCTACAAACTGGCGATGATGGAAGGCTTGTCCATGCAGTACCTCGGCGGGGTCTTCACCGGCATGACCGAGCAGGAATTCGTCGCGGCGATGGTGTCGGGAGGGCGGCGGGATGGCTGAGGTGATCTGGGGCCTGGCGACGTCGCACGTACCGTCGATCGGGGCCGCCATGGACCGGGGAAAGACCCAGGAGCCGTACTGGAAGCCGCTGTTCGACGGCTACCGGCCGGCCCGCGAGTGGCTGGCCCGGCACACGCCGGACGTGGCGATCGTGATCTACAACGACCACGCCAACGGAGTCGACCTGGACATCGTGCCGACCTTCGGCATCGGCACCGCCGACCGCTATCAGGTCGCCGACGAGGGATTCGGCCGCCGTCCGGTGCCGGAAGTCGTCGGCTGTCCCGAGCTGTCCCTGCACCTGCTCGACCGTCTGATGGACGAAGGCTTCGACCTGACGGTCTTCCAGGAGCTCGACGTCGACCACGGGCTCACCGTTCCGCTGTCGATCTGGACGCCGCAACCAGGCGAGTCGTGGCCGTGTCCCGTCGTGCCGCTGCTGGTCAACGTCGTCATGTATCCGCAACCGACTGCCGCCCGGTGCTTCGCGCTCGGGCAGGCGATCGGTCGGGCGATCGCCGGCTACGACGGCGTGCGAACGGTCGGCATCCTCGGTACGGGTGGCATGTCCCATCAGTTGGCCGGTGCCCGCGCCGGGTTCATCAACCCGCAGTTCGACCGGATGTTCCTCGACGCCATCGAGGACGAGCCGGAGAAGTTGGCCGCGCTCACCCGGGAGGACTACATCCGCGGGGCGGGGTCCGAGGGCATCGAGCTGATCATGTGGCTGGTGATGCGGGGCGCGATGCGCGAACGCGTCCGACGGGTGCATTCCACCTACCATGTGCCCGCGTCGAACACGGCGGCCGCGCTGGCGCTGTACGACAACCGGCCTGTAGCGGCCTGACACGGACCATCGAAGATGAGTACGAGGAGCAGGTGTGACGACGATCCCGACCGCCGTACGCACGTCCGGCTCCCGGTGTTACGTCCTCGTTCACGGAGCCTGGCACGGCGGATGGTGCTGGGACCGGGTGGCGCCGTTGCTGCGCGACGCCGGCCATCTGGTCCACGCCCCGACCCTGACCGGCCTGTCCGAACGCGCGCACCTGCTGTCGCCGGCCGTCGGCCTCGACACCCACACCGAGGATGTGGTCCGGCTGCTCGACACGCTCGACCTGCGCGACGTCGTCCTCGTCGGGCACAGCTACGCCGGCCAGGTCGTCACCGCGGTGGCCGACCGCCGCCCCTGGCGCCTCGCGCGGCGGGTGTACCTGGACGCTTTCGTCGGCGCGGACGGTGAGGCCGCGCGCGATCTGCTGCCGGAGACGGTGGCGCGTCACTGGGCCGAGTCGGCGGCGGAGTCAGGATTCGGCTGGCTCGTACCGGTGCGCGACCTGTCGGTCCTCGGGGTGGACGACCCGATAGATGTGGACTGGCTGACCCCCAGGTTGACTCCGCATCCGTGGAAGACCTACACCGACGCGCTGCGGCTGAGCGGGGCCGGCGACGACGTGCCGGCCAGCTTCGTCGAGTGTGTCGCGTGGATGCGTGTCTTTCGAGCGCAGGCTGACCGGGCTCGGCGACTGGGTTGGCCGGTCCACGAATTGCGGACCGGCCACGAGGCCATGGTCACCGCTGCGGGAGCGCTCGCCGACGTCCTGTCGAAGATCGGCACCAGCGGCTGACCCGGCCCGCCGACGGTGGACCTGGCCCGCCGACGGCTGGCCCGAGCGGCCGGGGACCTCCCGCTTTCACTGCAGTACGACCGTCTTGGATCCGTTCGGCACGACCCGGTTCTCCGAGTGCCAGCGGACCGCCCGGGCGAGGGCACGGCACTCCACCTCACGGCCGTGCGCGGCGAACTCCTCGGCGCTCATCGAGTGGTCCACCCGGAGGGTCTCCTGCTCGATGATCGGGCCCTCGTCCAGGTCCGCCGTCACGTAGTGGGCTGTCGCACCGATGAACTTGACGCCGCGGGCATGGGCCTGGTGGTACGGCCGGGCACCTTTGAAGCTGGGCAGCATCGAGTGATGGATGTTGATCGCTCGACCCTCCAACTGCTTGCACAGGTCGTCGGAGAGGATCTGCATGTACCGGGCCAGGACCACGAGATCGATCCGCTCGGTGCGGACCAGGTCCAGCAGCTGGGTCTCGGCGTACTGCTTGGTCTCGGGGGTGACCGGGATGTGCCGGAACGCGACCTGATAGGCGTCGGCGAGCCGGCCCAGGTCCGGGTGGTTCGACACGACCGCGACGATGTCGAGATTGAGCTCACCGATCGAGGTCCTGAACAGCAGGTCGTTGAGGCAGTGCGCGAATCGGCTGACCATGATCACGACACGCTGCCGTTCGGTGGCGTCGACCAGCCGCCAGCTCATCTGGAAGCGATCCGAGAGTGCGGTGAACTCCTGCCGGAGCGTCTCGACGTCAAGGCGACCGCCGTCGACCCGCCCGAACTGCACCCGCATGAAGAATGTGGCACTGTCCGGATCCTCGAACTGCTGGCTCTCCACGATGGTGCACTGCCGCGCCACGAGAAAGCCGGCCACCGCGTGCACGATACCGGGCACGTCAGGGCAGGCCAGGGTGAGGATGCAGCGCTGGCCGGGCCAGTGTGGTGTCACGATGCCTCCTGGAGCGCGGGGACGGGGGACGAGGGCGGTCCGGCCGGATCGGCGGCTACCGACAGCGGGTCGGCCGCAGCCAGCGGGTCGGCCGCGGCCAGACCCGCCTGGAACCTGGCCGCGGTGACCGTGTTGTGCAACAGCCAGACGTAGGTGACCGGTCCCACGCCACCGGGCACCGGGGTGATCGCCCGCGCCCGCGACGCGACCGAGTCGAAGTCGACGTCGCCGACCAGGTGGATCCGGCCGTCCACGCCGGTGCTCGGGTTGATGCCGACGTCGATCACGACGGCTCCCGCGCTGACGTGTTCGGCCTTGATGAGCCCGGGCCTTCCGGCGGCGACGATGAGAACGTCCGCCCGCCGGGCGTGCCGCCCGAGACCCATGGTCCGGCTGGCCCACTCGTCGACCGATTCGACCGTCGCGTGGCGGGCGTAGCCGAGGGATATCGCCGGCTTGCCGACGTTGTTCGAACGCCCGACGACGACGATGTGTGACCGGTGGTAGAAGTCGGTGCGGTCTTCACCGACGGTGTCGAGCCAGGAGTCCAGCAGGTGGAACACCGACGCCGCGGTCGACGGCACGAACCGGGGGACACCGAGCGCGAGCAGTCCGGCGTTCTCCGGGTGCACCGCTTCGACATCCTTGGCGGGGGAGATGGCGCAGAACACGGCGGCCTCGTCGACGTGCGCCGGCAACGGCCGCAGGACCAGAACGCCCGACACCCCGGGGTCGGCGTTCGACTCGGCCACCAGAGCCAGCAATGCGTCCTGGGTCACGTCTTCCGGCAAGGCATGCGGGCGGTACGCGACGCCCAACTCGCCCGCGAGCCGCCGCAGCCGGCGCTCGTAGGCGGCCGAACCGAACCCGTCACCGACGAGCACGGTGACGAGTCCCGCCTCGATCCCCACACCGCGCAGCTCGACGACCTGGTCGGCGAGCCGCTCCGCCAGCCGCAGGGCGGCGGCCCGCCCATCGATGATCTGGGCATTCATCAGTTCGCAACTCCTCAGCGAGCGTCGATGCTGCAGGGCGGCCGGTCCCGGCGGGTCGACCAGATCAGGACAGGCGCGCGAGCCACTCGCGCCGCCAGGACTCGGTCTGTTCCAGTTCGTTGAAGGTGAAGACATGAAAGCCCTGCAGATTGTTGTCCGGCAGCCCGAAGCTGGGCGTCAGCCGCTCGACGAGCCGGTTCGGGCTGTATCCACCGGGGAGGAAGAACCGCCAGAACATGCTCTGCTGTTTCCTGAGGAATCGGGCCGACTGTCCCAGTCCCAGTCCCGCCGAGATACGGACGAGCTTCTGTCTGCTCACCGCGCCCGGAATCCCGACCTTGACCGGAAGGCGGACTCCCCGTGCCTGTACCGCCCGGGCCCAACTGAGGGTGGTCGGTGCGTCGAAGCAGAGTTGGGTGACCACCTGGGTCGCGTACGACGCTTTGCGGCGCAGCGCCTCGTCGATGAGGTGGTCGCTGATGTGGCCGTGCCCTTCGGGATAGCCCCCGATGCCGACCGAGCGGAACGGGTGGCCCACGGCGTCGAGGTGTTCGAGCAGCGTGAACGCGTCGGGAAACACCCCGGCGGGCGTCGCCGCGTCGCCGCCGATGACGAAGACGCTGTCCACGCCACCGTCACGTAGTTGCGCGACGATGTCGCGCAGGTGCGCGGTGTCCCGGATGTTGCGGGCGGCGAGGTGGGGTGCGGCCTGGTAGCCCTGCTCGCGCAGCCGCACGGCGAGCTCGACGGTGGGACCGACGCCCTTCTGCTCGGTCGTGGTGACCGTCAGCGGCACGTCCTGCGGCACGTGCCTGCGGACCGCCTCCTCGGCGCTTGCAAACGGCAGGATCTCGTAGCTGACGTTACGCAACGCCTGAGCCAGCGCCGCCCGCTGGCCCGGCGCGGGGCGCAGGCCGATACGCGGCAGCGGCGCCGGCCCGGCCGTCTCGGCGGCCATCACATGCCCTCGCGGGGAGCGGAGAGGTCGGCGGGGTTGACCGAAGCCATGTCGGTGGGTCCTTCCTCGCGTCGAACGATGCGCCGGCGCCGGAGCACAGGGTGGGACCAGCGGTCCCTCACCGCCGACGGCAGCGAGCGGACCGCGCCTGAGCAGGCCTTTGCCTGTGAAAAACGGTAGAAAATCTCGCCGATCGGCGAATCCCGCGGATGACCGGATCACCGCGCTGTCGTCGTCGCATCGCGACCGGGACAGGTGACGTAGCCGGCGACGATCGCGGGACCAGTGCCGCGAAGAGAGCGTCAGTTGACCCTGAACGGCGGCGTCGCTCACTCGGCGGCGGCGCTCAGCGCAGCAGTCCGCCCCCGTCGTAGACGAGGGTCTGGCCGGTCATCAGCGCGGCGTCGTCGGAGACCAGGTAGGCCACCAGGCCGGCGAACCGCTCCGGCGTCACGAACTCATGGATCGACTGCTGGCGCATCGTACGTTCGAAAGCGTCAGGCGACGAATGCGCGGCGGTGCCGGGCGTACGCACCTGAGCCGGTACGGCGGCGTTGACCGTTATCCGGTCGGCACCGAGTTCGCGGGCCAGCACCCGGGTCATCCCCAACAGCGCACCCTTGCTGGCGACGTAGGCCAACTGCCCCGGGCTGCCGGTGAAGAAGGTTCGTGAGGCGACGTTGACCACCCGTCCCCGATGCGGACTCGCCCGCAACTGATCCAGGCACTCCTGCACCATCAGCACCGGCCCGACGGCGTTGACCTCGAAGTACCGCAGCATCTCGGCACTGGTGGCGGCGGTCATGGCAGCACGGCCGGACAGCAGGCCCGCGTTGTTCACCAGGATGTCGACCGGGCCCAGCCCAGCGGTGACCGCCGCGAGCACCTCGCGCACCTCGTCACGGTCGGTGACATCGCAGCGCCACGCGCGCAGTCGCGACGCTTGGGTGCCGACCGCCCGTGTGGTCTGCTCAGCAGGCAGCCGGTCCAGACCGGCCACCAGCGCGCCGTCGCGCAGCAGGCGAGCCGCGATGGCGCGGCCCAGCCCTCCGGCCGCCCCGGTCACCACGGCGACCCGGCCCTGCAGCGGTAGCGGACGGGCCTGCTCGCCACCGGCGGGTGCCTGTCGTCGCATCGAGTCTTCGCCTCTCCCGTCGGTCGCGACCGTCGGTCGTCCGCCGTGTTCAGTCCGACCCCGGTGGCGGTACCAGGCCTTCCCGGATGGCGACCAGTGCCGCCTGCGTCCGAGAAGAGAGATTCAACTTGCGCAGGACATGACTCACATGGGTACGGGCGGTCCGTTCGCTGATCACCAGGGTTTCGGCGATCTGCTGGTTCGACCGGCCCTGGGCAACCAGCGCGAGGATGTCCCGTTCCCGCAAGGTGAGGGCGGAGAGCCCGACGTTACGCGAGACCATCTGGCGGGTCAGTCGACGGGCGACCGCGGCGTCGAGGTGCACCTCGCCCCGGGCCGCCGCGCGGATGGCTTGCATGACCTCCTGCGGCTCGGCGTCCTTGAGCAGATAGCCGGCGGCGCCGGCGTGCAGCGCCGCCTGCACCCGTTCGACCTCACCGAAACTGGTGAGGACGACCACCCGGACGTCAGGGTAGCGACGGGCGATCTCGGTCGTCGCGGCGATACCGTCGAGTCTGGGCATGACCAGGTCCATCAGCGCGACGTCGGGCAGCCGCCCGCCGGTGGTCGCGAGCCGGGCGAGCAGGTCGAGCGCCTCCTGGCCGTCCCCGGCCTCGGCGATCACCCGCACCCCGTCGACCACCTCCAGGTACGCGCGCAACCCACGCCGTACGACCGCGTGATCGTCCACCACGAGCACGCCGATGCCGACGTCGCGCCGGTCCGGGCCGGCCTCCGTCCGTACCGGGCCGGCGTCCGTCCGCTCGCTCATCTCAACTCCTCCGGCCGAGGGTGGTCGGTGGCGAGCACCCCGTTGGTCAGCAGCCGCGGGAAGACGGCCCGGACGCGGAAGCCGCCCCCGGGCAGCGGTCCCGCGTCGAGAACACCGCCCCACCGCGCCGCCCGCTCCGTCATCGAGACCATGCCCATGCCCAGCGTGTGGTTGTCATGTCCACCGTCGCCACAGCCGTCGTCCCGTACGTCGATCTCCAGGCCGTCGCGGGTCGACCCGGTCACCCGGAACCGGACCCGGGCGAGGCTCGCCCGGGCATGCTTGACGACGTTCTGCAACGCCTCCTGCACGATCCGGTACAGATCCTCCTGTGCCTCGACCGGCACCTCGCCCAACGACTCCGGCGCCTGGATCCGGATCCGCATGCCGGTGCGGGCCTCGGTCGAAGCCGCGTGCACCCGCAACGCCTCCAGCAGTCCCGCGTCGACCAGCTCGGCCGGGCGCAGCTCGAAGATCAGATCGCGCAGGTCGGCCAGGGTGGTCTTGGACAACGCGAGCAGTTCGTCGGTGATGGGACCGAGATCGGCTGAGACGCCCGGTTCACGCTGACCGATCCGGGCCCGTAGCGCGGTGGCCTGCATGCGCATCGAGAAGACCCGCTGCACCACCGAGTCGTGCAGGTCGCTGGCGAGGCGCTGGCGCTCCTCCCGGCGTACCTCGGCACGCGAGGTGGCCAGCAGGCCGGCGTAGTCCACCGCCAGGGCGGCCTGATCGGCGATGGCCGCGAGGAACTCCAGCTCGGCCGGTCCGGGGTCCTCTCCCGGCGCGAAGAAGGCGTTGAGCACCCCGACACACTCCTCGCGGACGGCCAGCGGCATGCTGACGAAGCTGTCCCAGTCGACCGCGCCCATGATGTCGTGCAGCGGCTCCCACGCCGGGCTGTTCATGATCACCGGTTTGCGGTGCGGCACCACCACCGGGGCACACCGGTCAGCGGCTTCCAGCATCTTCAGCTCGGCACCTCGCCGCCGGCACCGCGCGAGCCGTTCGCTGAAGTTCGCCACGTCGGAAAACCCCGCCTCACCCATCATCCGCAGCTCCCGGTCCGGACCGTGCAGTGTGAGGATCTGCACCGCGGCAAGGCCGGTGGACTCGAAGACCGCCTGCGCCAGCGCGTCCAGGGTCACACTGAGCCGTCCCGCGTCGGCGACACTCGACGCGGCCCGGGCGATGGCGGCCAGCCGCTGTTCCTGGCGCCGGGACTCGGTGACATCCGTGATCGAGATGACCATGTGCTTCGTACCGCCGACGTCCGCCCACGCGGCGTCGTACTGCAACACCCGTCGCGCGCCGGCCGCCCGCCGCCCGGTCCAGGTCTCGGCGACCCCCGTCGCTCGGCTGCCGGCCTCGTCGGAGATCGCCACGAGCTCGTAGGGCCAGGGGCGGTCGAGTAGTTGCGCCGCCGGGACATCGAGCAGAGTGGCGGCTGCCGAGTTGACCCAGATCACCCGACGCTGCTCGTCGAGAACCGCCAGACCGCCGGCCACGACCTGGCCGATCGCCTCCAGCACGGTCGACTCCTGCCGAGCGGCCGTGCGTGTGGTGGTCGGTGTCGACAGCGTGGTCATGATCCTTCCTGCGGGTTGGGGTGACGATCGGCGGTCCGGGACGAGCACGCGCTGAGCAGCGACGATGCCGTTTGGTCAGGATATGGGCTCGGGTGCGGCGGCGGCTACCGGCGAATCCGGGCGTACGCTGCTGGGAGGCCGACGATCAGCTTCTCGCGCGGACGGTGCTGCTCGGCGTGCCGATGCCGGCCCCGCTGGGCCTCGTCCAACGGGTGCTGCGCCTCGTCCAACGGGTGCTGCGCCTCGTCCAACGGGTGCTGCGGTGCGGTCAATGCCCCGCCGGCATCTCGACCCGGCTGATCCGGTAGCCGGTGCCCTCGATCGCGTCTCCGACGATGGCTTCCAGTACCGGCGCGGGCACCAGGCACTCGGCGCAGGCGTCGGCGGTGGCGAGGACCCGGAAGGTGATCGCGTCGCCGTCCAACTCCCATTCCGCCGCGTAGCCGTCCCGCCCCAGGGTGGCCACGAGGTCGGCGAACGCCCCGTCGAGGGTCGTACCGGCGGAGCCAGCCGTATCATCATCCACAGTAGTCATCGCCCATCCCTCTGGTCTGCGGTCGTTCTTCAGCTTAGGAAGCCGTGCTCCCCTGGTCGAGACGCAAAACGACCGGCTGTCACGGTCAGCCACGGCACGCTCGGCTACGACATTCGACGTACCGGCGACAGCGCTAGTCGACCGGTGTCTCGCGTTCCTGTGGGTGGGTAGCCAGTGGCTGTATCTCGATCTCCAGCCAGGGGAACATGGGCAGTGACGCGAGGGCGTCGTGCAGCGCGGTCGCGTCCTCGGCCTCGTACAGGCCGATCGCGTGCAGGGTGCCCGGCACCCGCCACAACCGGCGCAGCACGCCCGCGTCCCGCAGCTGCCGTGCGACCTGACGTTCCGCCGGCCGCAGTTCCTCACGCAGCCGCCGGGACGCGTCATCCGCCGGCATCCGGTTCAACTGCCGGACCAGAAACTCCATCGGGCAAGTCCTCCTCGATCCGCTACCCGGTGCGCCCGTCGTCGGTCGCGTCGACATACCGCACGCCGAGCCGCTCAAGTAGCGGACGTAGACCGTACAGGTCCAGGCCGAGCACTCCGTCGGACAGCTGTCGACGTTTCTCCTCTTCCTTGGCCACCCGGGCCGCCGCCGCCGTCGCCACCGCCGCCGCGCGTTGCGACGCCACCACGACGACTCCGTCGTCGTCGGCCACGATCGCGTCACCGGGCCGTACGTACGCACCGGCGATGACGATCGGCACGTTCACCGAGCCCGGGCTGGCCTTGACCGTGCCCTGCGCCGAAACCGCCCGTGACCAGACGGGAAACCGCATGGCGGTCAACTCGACGACGTCACGGCACCCCGCCTCGATGACGAGACCGAGGACACCGCGTGCCCGTAGGGACGTGGCGAGTAACTCGCCGAAGGCACCGTCGGTGGTGGGCGAGGTGAAGGTGACCACCAGTACGTCACCGGGCCGGGTCTGTTCGACCGCCGCGTGGATCATCAGGTTGTCACCGGGCTGGGCCGAGACGGTGACCGCCCGGCCGGCGATCCGCGCACCCGGGTAGATCGGACGCAACCGGTGACTCAGCAGGCCTGTCCGGCCCTGTGCCTCGTGCACGGTAGCCACGCCCAGTTCGCCCAGGCGCTTGACCGCCTCCGGCGGTGGACCGGCATCGCTTCGGACGACGACGTGACTCATCGCAACTCACCTCCGACGGTCGGAAAGACCCGCTGGAACGCCTCGGCATGGGTGATCGACCGGGAGCCACCGTTGCGGACCGCCTGGACGCCGCGCCGGGTGGCGAGGTCGGTGTAGTAGGCGACGAGATGGCTCTGCGCACCCATGATCCGCATCGCCTCGGCCTTGCGATCGAAGACGGCGGTGATGTCGAGCAGCAGATTCGGTACGAAGCCGCACTGCTCGGGCTGATGCGGTTCGAACTGCAGCACCTGCGGCGCGCCGATCGGCCGGCTCGTCGGATCATGGCCGGCCGCCTGGGCCACCATCCGCGCCCGGAGCACGATCTCATGGGTGAGCGCGTGGTCGAAGTTGTACGGGTCGACGCGGGGATGGGTGAGGATCACCGCCGGGTTCAGCCGGCGGATGGTGGCGGTCACGCTGTCGTAGAGGGCGTCCGTCGGGCGCAGCGGATAGTCGCCGACGTCGAGGAACTCGACGTCGGCGCCGAGGACCTTGGCCGCCCGGGACGCTTCCTCCCGTCTCACCTCCTTGACCCGGTCGAGGGTCATCTCCGGCTGCCGCCACAGCCCCTGGGACTCGCCCTTCTCGCCAAAGGTGAGGCAGAGCACGTGCACCTGCCGACCACGGCTGGCGCTCAGGGCGAGGGCGCCACCGGCCCGCCAGACGAAATCCGCGGCGTGCGCGCTCACCGCCAGCACCGGCCCTGGTACCGCCGTCGGCGTAGCCATCAGTTCTCCTCCAGGGTCGCGAGAAACCGCTCGGCGTCGAGTGCCGCCGCGCAGCCGGTCCCGGCCGCCGTGATCGCCTGGCGGTACGTGTGATCGACCAGGTCTCCCGCGGCGAACACGCCGGGTACGCTGGTCCGGGTCGTGGGCGACGCGACCACGACGTACCCGTCGTCGTCCAGCTCGACCTGACCGTGCAGAAGGTCGTTGCGCGGTTCGTGGCCGATGGCGACGAAGACACCGGTCACGTCGATGACCTTGGCGTCACCGGTACGCACGTTGCGGACCCGCAGTCCACCGACCGTGCCGTCGACGCCGACGATCTCCTCGACCACGCTGTTCCACTCGACGCGGATCCTGTCGTTGCCCAGCGCCCGGTCGGCCATGATCCTGCTGGCCCGGAACTCGTCACGGCGGTGGACGATCGTGACGCTGCGCGCGAACCGGGTGAGGAAGGTCGCCTCCTCCATGGCCGAGTCGCCGCCACCGACGACCGCGATGTCATGATCGCGAAAGAAGAATCCGTCGCAGGTCGCGCAGGAGGAGACGCCCCGGCCGAGAAACTCCTGCTCTCCGGGCACGTCCAGGGGACGCCACGCGGAGCCGGTGGCCAGGATGACCGCCTTGGCGCGGTGGACGCCCTCGCCCACGGTGACGAGGTGCGCCGCAGTCGAGCCCGGTACGCCGGTGTCCACCAGCTCGATCCCGGCGGCGTCGGCGGCGATGAACTCGGCCCCGAACCGGGCCGCCTGTTTGCGCATCGCGTCCATCAGTTCGGGGCCCATGATCCCGTCCGGGAAGCCAGGGAAGTTCTCCACCTCGGTGGTGGTCGTGAGCGCGCCACCCGACTGGATCCCCTCGATCACCAAAGGTCCGAGGCCGGCTCGCGCGGCGTAGACGGCCGCGGTGTAGCCCGCCGGCCCCGAGCCGATGATGATGAGCTTGCCGACGTCGTCCACTACGGACTCCCGATGAGGTGTGTTCGCCAACGGCTTGGCGCCCGGGACAGCGTCTGCCGCCGGGCTGCGGCGAGCTACAACGTATGCACCGACGCCGGCCCGGGGCGAGACGCAAATGACGGGCTGCCGCCGCCGGCCACGACGGGCACGCCTAGGTCGGATGACGTAGCCGGTAACGGTCGTCGCGGCCGCGGCCTGCGGACAATGCGCTCTGGCGTCGGCCCTACCGGTCTTCCTATCGTGCTACCTGACACAGGCCTGGCGAGCCCCTGGCCAGCGTCGGATGAGTCTGGAGGCAGCGGGACATGGCAGTACTGGAAAAGTTGCTCGACCCCACCGGCTTCGCCGAACGATCGGCTGACCACACGCTCGCCCCCCGGCCGGCCAGCCTGCGTGGGATCACGGTAGGCCTGCTGGACAACACCAAGGCGAACGCCGTCCCACTACTGCAGGAGTTCGCCGACGAACTCCGTCGGCGGTACAATATCGGCGAATGCCGTCTATACACCAAAGACTACTTCGGCACGCCGGTGAAGGACGAACTACTCAAGCAAATCGTCGCTGAGTGCAATCTTCTCGTCACCGCGATTGGTGACTGTGGTTCATGCAGTGCCGCCACGGTCGCGGACGGAATCCTGTTCGAGCGGGCCGGCCTGCCCGCGGTGAGCATCTGCTCGGATTCGTTCCGCACGTCCGGCCGCGCCATGGCCAAGTTGCAGGGCTTCCCCGGCTACCGGTTCCTCGTGGTACAGCACCCGGTCGCCAGCATCGACGCGGCACAGATCCGCGACCGCGTCCGGGACGCCATGCCCGAGTTGTTGACGATTCTCGGTGTGGAGGCCTGAATGGCGGATGTGCAGATTGCCCGGGTCGACGACAGCCCGTCGGCCGAGGAGCCGCTGATCGACGCGGCACAGATCCGCCGTGCGATGGAGTACTACGCCCGGCAGGACTGGACCGACGGCCTGCCGGTGGTCCCGGTCACCGAGTCGTACCTGGCGGAGTTCCTGGCCCGCACCAGCCGCGACCCGGACGAGGTGCTGCTCACCATGCCGCATCTCAACCGGCGGTGCACCGTCCGGCTCGCCGCGATCAACGCGGCGATGGCCGGTTGTCTCCCGGAGTACATGCCGGTGGTGCTGGCCGCGTGGGACGGCTTCGCCAAGGAGCCGTACCCGGTTCGGGGCATCTGGCAGAGCACGACCGGTACGGCACCGCTGACCATCGTGAACGGGCCGGTACGCGAGCGGATCGGGCTCAACAGCAAGGGGAACGTCTTCGGATCCGGGTTTCGGGCCAACGCGACGATCGGGCGGGCCATCCGGCTCACCGCCATCAACGTCTTCGGTCTGCACCCGCACCTGCTGGACCAGGCCACCCAGGCGACACCGGCCAAGTACTCCGCCTGCATCGCCGAGAACGAAGAAGAGAGCCCGTGGTCGCCGCTGCACGTCGAGCACGGCCTGGACGCCGACGACAGCGCGGTGACCACCGCGATCATCCGGTCCTGTCTGCACATCGAGGCCCGCCACACCCACCTGCCCGAGCAACTGGCCTTGGACATCACCAACACCGTCACCCGTACCGGCGCCCTCGTCCACGAGTACACCAACGCGCTCGTGGTCCTCGGCCCCGAACACGCCCGAGTCTTCGCCGCCGCCGGGTGGCGCAAGGATGACGTGCGTCAGTACATCTACGAGCACGCGGTCCGCAGCCGCGCGGAGCTCGCGGCGGTCGGCAAGGACGCACTGTCCCGGCACACCCGCTGGCGGCTGCCAGCCGACCATCCCGACGCCGTCGGCGACCAGGCCAGCACCGGCGCGGAGCCGGACCGGGTGCCGGTGCTGAGATCCCCGGCCGGGCTGCAGTTCGTGGTCGCCGGCGCCAACAACGCCGGTGTCTCGGCGGTGATGGAGATCCTCTACGGCCCTCGTGACAAGCCACTGTCCGTGGTCAAGGTGCACGACTCCGACACCTGACCGGTAGGTCGGCGGCTGACCGGTAGGTCGGCGGCTGACCGGTAGGTCGGCGGCTACGGCGGGCAGGCGACTGCGGCCAAAAAGTTGTTGGCCGCCCGCCCGCTCGCGACTCCCACTGCTGTCCGGCGACGCACCGCGAGCCTGCGCGAGCGTCCGGAGCTATCGAGTGGGAGGACGAGATGATCTACACAACCTCACGCGAGTCGTTGGTGAAGCGATCGACCTGGTGGTGGGCGGCGGCCACGTTCGCGATCGCCGCGGTCCTGGGGGTGCTGCTCGCGCTCGGGCTGACCGGCGATCCGGATTCCGGACGGACCGCCGGCCTCGGCGTGACTGGCGAGCGAGGCGGTCCGGCCGGATCGGGCGGCTCCGCCGCGTTGGGTGGTGCCCCCGACGGTCGTCGATCCGGTGGCAGCGGACCGGACGCAACCACTGACCCGGACCCGACCACTGACCCGGACGCAACCACCGACCCGGACGCAACGACCGACCCCGACCCGACCACCGACGTTCCGCCCGCCGCCGAGGACTGCGTGAGCTACGACCCGGCGAACCTCACCATCGAGGCGTACGGCGACGCGTGGCGGATGCGCGACGGTGACCACTCCATCAAGCTCTTCGCCACCGAGGCCGACGCGGCCGACGGGGTCAAGGTGGCCCGCAACTGGACCCGGCTCTGCTTCATCGGACGAGGCAACGACCGGCCCGACCGGCACCGCTACATCGTCACCTACTTCCAGGACCCGTCCGGACTACCGCTGGGTCTCGCGCCGCAGCTGGACTGTATCGAGTACGACCCGGCGGTACTGGCCGTGCACGGCCCGGACGCCGATGGCTGGGGGCTGCGCGCAGGACACACGCCGTTGCTGTTTCTGGACACCGCCGCCGACGCCGCACGGGCCAGACTGGTTGCCGCGGGCAACACCCGACTGTGCCTGATCGGGCACGGCAACGACCGGCCCGACCCGGCCCGGTACGTACTGGAGTATTGGCGACAGTGATGCGACCGGCGGATACCGGGTTGCCTAGCATCGTCGGATGGACGATCGGACCATCGTGGCCGCGCTGGTCGCGGGTGACCAGCGCGGCCTCGACGGCGCCTACCGGACGTACGCCGACCGGTTGTACACCTACTGCCGGTTCCTGCTGCACGACGCCGACGCCGCGGGCGACGCCGTGCACGACACGTTCGTTCTGGCCAGCCAGCGGGCGGCGCAGCTACGCGATCCGGATCGGCTCCGTTCGTGGCTCTACGCGATCGCCCGCAACGAGTGCCTACGCACGCTGCGCGCCCGGCGCCGGCAGTTACCGCTCGACGAGGCAGGTGAGCTGCTCTGCGCCGCGCCCGATCCGATCACCGGGCTGCGTGACCGGCAGTTGCGGGAACTCGTCTGGGCAGCGGCCGCCGGGCTGAACCCTGGGGATCGGCAGGTTCTCGAGCTCTCCGTCCGACACGATCTGTCCGCCGCCGAGGTGGGCGCCGTGCTGGGGGTCTCCGCCGACCATGCGCACGCCCGATTGTCCCGGGTCCGCGCCCAGCTCGAACGGGCGGTCGGCGCTCTGCTCGTGGCCCGCACCGGATCAGACTCCTGCGCCGCGCTGGGCGCTCTGTTGGACGGCTGGGACGGCCAGAGCCTCACGGTGCTGCTACGCAAGCGGGTCAGCCGACACATCGAGTCGTGCGCCGACTGCGCGGACCGTCGTCGGGAGCAGGTACACCCGGCCGCGCTGTTCTCCGCGTACGCCACGGCTCCGCTGCTCGCCGTTCCGGCGGACCTTTGGCCTCGACTCGAGCTGACCTGCACCGACGCGACGCGCGCGGCGGACCGCGAGCAGATCGACGACCGGGCCGGCCGGTTCGATTCGGCCAGCGGCTTCCCCCGCCCGGCAGATCCACTCCGTCCGACAGGCATGTTCTCCTCGGCTGACGGCGGCCGGCGGTCACGGGCGGCCGGGCTGGCCGCAGCCGCGGTGCTGTTGTTGCTGCTGGGCGTCGCGCTCGTGGTGCCCCGACTGGGTGCCGCCGACACGGCTCCGGCTGGTGCCGGCCAGCCGGCACCAGCCGGAGCGCCGACCTTGGCCGGGTCAACGGCTGAGCCCGCCCCGCCTGCGACCGCCGGCCGGCTACCTGATCCGGGGGTGACCGCTCCGCCGATCGGGTCGACCGCACCCTCGGCGGCCGGCGAGCCCTCCGGCGACGCCTCGGAAACGCCGGGCACCCGCGGCCCGACGGTACCACCGTCGCCCGGGCCGCGACTGCGCACCGACGCGCAGCTCAGCTGTGACCAGACCGGTGGGTTCACCCTGCGGGTGAGCGTGGCGGTCGACGAAGGCGGGCTCGATTCCGCCGTCCTGCGCTGGTCGGCGGGACCCGCCGGGCCGACCAGCGGTTCGCCTACCGGGCCGGGTGGCGGACCGGGCGGCCTCGCCGCGCCGGACGGTCGGGCCGGCGAGACGCCGATGCGGGTCACCGGCGACGGCGCGACCGGGCAGGTGGCCGGCCTGACCGTGGCCGAGGTGATCTGGTCCGTCACGGCGGTCACGACCGGCGGGCAACGGGTCGCGACCGAGCCGAGCCCCGCCACCAACCCGTGTCCGGTTCGCCGCTGAGGTCGGTCATCGGCCAGTTCATCCGCGACGGACGAGGCACCGTCACCACGAGCTCACCTAGTTTCGTCCGAGACGCGGCCGGTGAGGTAAGGAGGGTGGCGGCAGATGGCTGACTCGATCGAAGACGCGCTCGACCGGTTCGCCCGCGACGAGCAGTCGATGCTGGCTCGCCTTCCGCCGCACCTGACCGGCACCGTCCGCTTCGACGTACTCGGCGAGGGAGAGACTACATACTGGTACATCTCAATTGGAAAGGAAAAGATCCGGGTATCGTCGACCGGGCCCGAGCCGGACGCGACCATCCGCAGCGACCGCATGCTCTTCGACCGGCTCGCCAGCGGCGACGAGCGGTTCATCCCGCTGCTGTTCCGTAATGCACTCGTCGTCGAAGGGGACCTCGGCATCGCCGACCAGATCTCACGGGTCCTGTTCGCAGGCGCTCCGACCGGACAGCATCCTAAGGACTTCGCTCGCGGGAGGCGCCGGGCATGAACGAGAAGACAGTCAGCATCCTGGACGGTAATACGTTTATCGTCACCGACGAGCACGGCGACGTACTTCTTTCACCGGACTATCCAACCGGGCTCTTCTCATTCGACACCCGCTTCCTGTCGACCTGGGTGTTGCGAGTCGACGGCGAACAGGTAAACGCACTGTCCCGGGATGATCTGCACTTCTTCGAGACCCGGTACTTCCTCGTGCCCGGAAAGCCTACCCACTACATCGACGCCAAGATATCGATTATCCGCGAGCAGTCCATCGGCACGACATTCGTCGATCGGATCAGAGTACTCAACCATGACATCACACCGAGCGACATCACACTCCGAATGGAGATGGACACCGACTTCGCCGACCTGTTCGAAATCAAGGAGACACGACGCAAACGTGGCAAGAAGTCGGTGGAACGGCGTGCGGATCGGCTCTGCTTCCACTATGAAAGGGACACCTTCCGGCGGGACACCGTCATCTCCAGCACATCGCCGGGCAGGATCGACGAGACCGGCATGACGTTCGAGATCCGGTTGGATCCGCGCGGGCAGTGGGAGACGGAACTCCGGGTCGAGCCAATCGTCAACGGTGGTGACTACGAGTCGCCGACCGTCTGGGGGTCGTACCGGCGCAGGGCAAGGCCGCAGGTGCGGCAGGAACTGGAACGCTGGATCGACCGCGCCCCGCAACTGCTCACCGACTGCGAGACCCTCAAACGGGCGTACGAACGCAGCCTCATCGACCTGGCCGCCATGCGGTACGCCTCGCTGACCGCCACCGGACCGGTGCCGACCGCCGGGCTGCCGTGGTTCATGACGCTCTTCGGCCGCGACAGCATCTTCATCAGCCTGATGACCATGCCGTTCCTGCCGAAGTTGACCCCGCCGGTGCTGCGGTTGCTGGGATCGTTGCAGGGCTGCAGCCTGGACGACCTCCGGGAGGAGGAGCCAGGCAAGATTCTGCACGAATTCCGATACGGAGAATCCGCCGCGTTCCAGGAACAACCGCACACCCCGTACTACGGGTCGGCGGACGCCACCCCGCTCTTCGTGGTCCTGCTCGACGAGTACGAGCGGTGGAGCGGCGACGCGGATCTGGTTCGCGGGCTCGAACGTCAGGCTCGCGCCGCACTACGCTGGATCGACGAGTACGGAGACCTCCTGGGCAACGGCTACCTCTCCTACTGGCGGCGAAACACTCGCAACGGCCTGGAGAACCAGTGCTGGAAAGACTCCTGGGACTCGATCTCCTACCGGGATGGCAGATTGCCCGCACCTCCCCGTGCAACATGTGAGCTGCAGGGATACGCGTACGACGCCAAGGTCCGCGGGGCGCGCCTGGCCCGACGGTTCTGGAACGACCCGGCCTACGCCGACCGGCTGGAGCACGAGGCCGCCGAGCTCAAGGACCGTTTCAACCGCGACTTCTGGATCGCCGACAGCGAATACTATGCCTTGGCGCTCGATCCGGCCGGCGAACCGGTGGACGGGCTCGCCTCGAACATGGGCCATCTGCTCTGGAGTGGCATCGTCGAGCCCGCCCGGGCCAGAAAGGTCGCCGAGCACCTGCTCGGGCCGGGCATGTACTCCGGCTGGGGAATCCGCACGCTGGCCGAGAGCGAGGCGCGCTACAACCCGGTCGGTTACCACGTCGGTACGGTGTGGCCGTTCGACAACTCGATCATCGCCTGGGGGCTGTGGCGCTACGGCTTCCGTCCGGAAGCCGCGCAGATCGCCCAAGGCATGGTCGAGGCATCGGAGTTCTTCGACGGACGGCTACCCGAGGCGTTCGCCGGTTACCAGCGAGGTCTGACCGGCTATCCGGTCGAGTACCCGACGGCCTGCAGCCCGCAGGGTTGGTCGGCGGGCGCCGTGCTGCTCCTGATCCGTACGATGCTCGGCCTCACTCCGTACGAGGACCATCTGCGGGTCGATTCGCACCTACCGCCGTCGATCCCACGGATCGAGCTGCTCGACGTGCCGGGCCGGTGGGGCCGCGTCGACGCGCTCGGCCGGCACACCGAACGCCGGCACGAACACACCAGGCTGCTCGCCCGGCTGGGCCACGGCACCGACCGGTAGGTCTGCGATCAGGATTGCGGTCGCTGTCCGGTGGTGCCAGGCACCGGGCCGATAGAGCCACCGTGAACCCGCTCGACGAGATCCTCACCGCGCTCTGCCGCCGACTTGGCGTCGACGGACAGGTCCGGGTCGGCTTCCGGACGGGGCACGCACAACCACAGCGCCGCCGGGCACACGCTGACCCTGAGCGTACGACCGGATTCGATGAGGTCGCCGTCGAGTTCACGTGGCTGGTCGCGGTCGCTGCAGACCGACACCTCGCGACCCCGGTACACCTGCATCCGGGGCACCCGGCCGGTGCCCCGGATCAGAGCCCAACCCATCGCGAGCCAGTGCCGCAACGAACGTGGGGTCAGCACGGCGACGTCGAGTTGGCCGTCGTCGGGCTCAGCCCCGGCGAGCAACGTGATACCACCTTGCAACCGTCCGACGTTGGCGACGAGCACGGTCCGGGCCCGGGTATGCACGACAGGGCCGTCGTCGATCCGCAGCCGGACCCGCATCGGCCGATCCCGCAGGTGACGGAGGGCACCGACGAGGTAGGCCGGCCAGCCGATCCGGGCCTTGGTCTTCTCGGATGTCGCCGCGAGCATCTTGGCGTCAAAGCCCATCCCGGCCATCACCACGAAATAGCGGTGATCGAGCTGCCCGACGTCGATTCGGCGTCTACCGCGATCGACCGCGGCCTGCAGGCCGGCGGCGACGTCGGTCGACAGACCCAGGTTCGCGGCCAGCAGGTTGCCGGTGCCGGCCGGCAGGATGGCCAGGGCCGTGTCGGTGCCGACCAGGCCGGCGACACAGGACATCACGGTTCCGTCGCCGCCGCAGGCGAAGACGACGTCGACACCGGACGCCACGGCCTGCCGGGCCTGTCCCTCGCCCGGATCGTCGACGGTGGTCGACAACCACAACGGCTCGGCCCAGCCGGCCTCGGCCAGGACGCCGCCGACCAGCGCCCGGAACTCGTCGACGTCGGCGATCTTCGCAGGGTTGATCACGACCGCGGAACGCACCGCGGCACCTCGTCGGGTCACCGCGTCAGTCTGAGCCATCCGACGGCGGGCCGGCCACCGTGAACGGCCCGGCGGACCGGCCGGTGCGCGATGCGCCCATCGCCAGGTGGTATGCCAGCCGCTATCGGGCGGTTACCGTACGGCTGCGACAATCGTGGCATGGACGACAGCAACCAGAGCGCCGCTCGGGCCGCCGCGGGCGCGGATTCCTTGGAGTGGAACTTCACCATCATGTCCCGAACGTCCCCGTGGTCGGTGGAGCAAGGGATGACGCAGCTGCTCGCCCACCAGAACGCGGAGGGTTTCGGGCCGTCCCTGGCCGATGCGATGCAGGACGACGCCAGAATCATTCACGAGCTGGGGCAGCGGGAAACGCCGACGGCCGTCGCGGCGTTGCGCGCCTACCAGGCGATGAGCACGGTCGACACCCAACGCGAACTCGCCCGCATGCACGCCGACCGGCTGGTCCGACAGGGGGCACCGGAGCCACCGTGGGCAGCGACGGTCGGGCGGGTGCGGGTCGACGGCTGCTGGTGGGCGCACGACCAGTTCGGCGAGACCGCCGCCGTCCTCTGCGGCTTTTCCTACGACGGGGCGCACCAGCACGGCATCCTGGCGGTGATCGACCGGGCGATCGGTGGTGGGTTGATCCGCGAACTGCTGCTCGGCATGGACGTGGACGCGCTGCTGGACATCCTGCACGGCGGCGGTGACGACGGCGGTGAGCTCGTCAGTGAACCGCTCGATGCGGCCTATGCCCGCCGGCTGATCGAGGACGCGATCGCCACCTCGGACGAGATCTCCGAAAACCGCCAGTACAAACTCAGGCCGCTACCCGTGGCCTACCGGAAGATGCGTGGGCTGACGCTGGCCCGGGCACGCGCGTTGAGCGACGCCCCGGCCCCACCGGAGCAATTCCCGACCACGGTGGAGATCGAGCTGCTGAAACGGGCTTTCCTCGGCTCGGACGCTTCAGCCGGTCTTCCCACCGGCGAGGCGACCGGTCGGGCTGTCGACCTGCTGGTGACGCAGTTCGTCGAACAGGCTGCCTGTCACCCGCTGCAGCTCGGCCCACGCCGGGTGACGGCCGTCCTCGGTCTGCCCGGGCTGGCCTCCGACGCCGCAGAGGATCCGGCGGTGGGGCGAATCCTCCCCGACGTCGCCCGTGCCTGGATTTCTTGGAGCGCGACCGAGCGTGGTCTGCCCCTGGCCGCCGCCGAACGGCTCGACCAGGCCGGACGGCAGGCGTGCGGACAACTGCGCGCCGCCGTGGCCGGCGGCCAGGAGTCGGTCTGAGCGGGAGCGCGGGTCGCGGCTTGCGGGTCAAGGCTTGCGGGCGCAGGCGGCGAGCCCGGTGAACCTGGCGACGTTCAACCAGTCCGGGTCGGAGTCGTCGACCGGACACCCGGTGTTGTCACGCCCGCCGATGCCGGCGAACGGACGCAGTTCGCCGATCTCCACCAGCAGGGTCCGGTCGCGGCGGTGCATCCCCATGGCCATCCCCGCCTCGTAGATCACCTCGGGGCGTGCCTGCCCTGCCGGTCGGCCCTCGTGGTCGGGCTCGGCCGCCCGGTGCATGTCCGGATGTAGCTGGGCGATGTCGTCCGGGGTCAGGATCACGACGACGGCCTGCGCGATGCTGAACCCGGTACGCCCTCGCGGTGGTCAACGCGCACGGCAGCGCACCGGCGGCCGGCGGCGACACCGATGGCCGCGACGGCCTCGCCCAGTCGCTGGCGATCGCCGCTGACGACCGGCTCACCGCTGCTGACCTGCTCGTCTGCGATCTACCGGACGGTGTGGTCATCGCCGCCTGCTGGTCGGGACGGCTGACCGTCACGACCGCGGTCGAACCGCTGGGCCTACTGGCCGCCGCGCTGCAGCGGGCGCAGCTGGAGTACCTGACGATCCGGCCGGACGCGCCGCCACGCATCTGGGCCGGGCTGGCCATCGTCGGCGACGGGTTCACCACGGCACCGCGTTAGGCCCGGCACCGGAGCGGGCCGGGCTTGGCCTGGCCTGGCCGCTGCGGACCGTCACTTTCGGTGCTGTACGCCCGTTGCCCATCTGAGATTCACTGAACAGACACCCGCAGTCGTCATCATCCTCGCGGCGGTCGCCCCGTCCCCGCGCCGCCGTGCCCTTGCGGGCGGCGCGAACGCCGACCGTCCGTCCATAGCCGTCCACTCCCGTCATGGCAGGTCGACCCACATGATCGCGACTCCAGCCGTCAGCGTGGTCATCCCGACCCGCGACCGGCCGGCTCTGGTGACCCGCGCCGTCCGCAGCGCACTCGCGCAGACCGTCGACGGCATCGAGGTCATCGTCGTGATCGACGGCCCCGACCCGGCGACCGTCGCCGCGCTCGACGCGGTCGCCGACACCCGGCTGCGGGTGGTCGAGCTACCTGACCGGGGCGGCGCGCCAGCGGCCCGTAACGCCGGGGTGCGGCAGGCCCGGGCGCGCTGGGTGGCGCTGCTCGACGACGATGACGAGTGGCTCGCCGGCAAGCTCGCCGCTCAGCTCGACACCGCGCGTACGGCGTCCGCGCCGTTGCCGATCGTCGCTAGCCGGTTGATCAACCGCACGCCGCGGGCGGAGTTCGTCATCCCGCGCCGGCTGCCCGCACCTGGTGAGCCGCTCAGCGAGTACCTGACGGTACGGCGCGGCCTGTTCCACGGTGACGGCTTCATCCAGACGTCGACGATCATGGCACCGACCGAACTGCTCCGTCGCGTACCGTTCGATCCGGCGGTGCCGCGGATGCAGGAGCTCGACTGGACCCTGCGGGCGCTGAGCCACCCGGACGTCGAGCTCGTCTTCGCCGACGAGCCCCTGGTCATCTGGCATCAGGACGAGAACCGGCCACGGATCAGCTTGAACTCTCCGTGGCAGGCTCAGTTCGACTGGCTGCGGCGCAGCCGTCCGCTGATGACCCCCCGTGCCTACGCCGCGATCACGATGAGCGTGGTCAGCTCGATGGCGGCGCCGACCCGCAGTGGCAAGGTCTTCGGCACGCTGCTGCGGGAGGCCCGCCGGCATGGGCGACCGGGCCCGCTGGACTACCTGACGTTCCTGCAGATCTGGCTGATTCCACCGGGCCTGCGGCACACGGTGCGGGACAAGGTGCTCAAGCGCCGTCACCACCAGCGGTCCGGACAACCGGGATCGGCCGAGGCCGCCGGCACACGGCCACGGTGACCGGTTTCCGTCAACGGCCGCGCAGCGTCGCCCGGGCCCGCCGGCCAGCCATCCAGGCCACCGCCACGGTCGCTTTGGCCAGCGAGCGCACCCCCGCCACCTCGACCGTGGTCGGTGCCAGCGCGGCCGGTGCCCGGCCGCGCCGGGGCGGCCGGGGCATGCCGTTGGCCAGGTCGGCCGGGTCGAACCGCGCCAGGTCGAGCACACCGACCGCCTCGGCGGTGACGTCCTGGTGCCCGGCCACCGAGCTGACCGCGTCGACCAACGGTTCGTCGGGGTGGCGGACCCACCGGGTCCGGCCGACCGCCGCCGTACGCCAGAGCGTCACCGGCGTACCAGGCGGGTCGACCCGGATCACGCCCGTCTGGTGGCGGTCGGCGAGATCGATCAGGCGCCGCACCGCGTCCGGCGCGAGGCCGTACCGGGCCGACAGGTCGAGCCGGTACGGTGCCGGGAACACCGTGGCGGGCTCGTCGGTCGCCAGCCGCACCCGGGGTTCGCCCCGGTAGGTCGCGGCGATCAGCCGCAGGTCGCGCAGCGGGTCGGTGAGCACCCGTACCCGGGTGTCGTCGAGCTGGTCCCAGGGCCCGACGAGGGTGACCCGGATGTCCTGCTCGGTACCGCGCAGCGCGGAATCCACGGCTGCCCGCACCCGTTCCAGGGGTTCGTCGCCGACCGTCATGACCACCTCGGCCAGTGGAACCGACCAGGAGGTTCCACCTACTTTGCGCCAGTTGCGTGGATATGGGATCCGGTCGGCGAAGAACGGGCGGTTCCACCGGGCGATCTGTTCCCGGGCGCGCATCACGTGCGTCCGCCCGAGATGCCAGCTCCGTGCGGCCGGCTCGGGCACGAACACCGCGCCCGCCTGGGCGAGGCGGTAGCCGAACTCGGTGTCCTCACCCAGCCGCAGCTGCGCGTCGAATCCGCCAGCCGCCTCGTACAGCTCACGGCGCAGTGCGGCGGTGGCACCCACATGGATCTTGAATACGTGATGGTCGGCGAGGCGGAGCTGGTCGGTCTGGTTGACGTACCGCTCGACGTAGGTGTGCGGCTCACCGGCGCTGCCGCCGAACAGGTCCGCTGCCGCGCCCCGGTCCAGCACCTGCGCGACCGTGTCCGCCGACGGCCACGGCCCGTGCGTGTCGGGGTCGACGAACCGCTTGTAGCCCAGGGTGACCGCGTACGGCAGCACGTGTTGCCAGCGGACCTGCGCGGCGATGTGCTCGGGGAAGACCACCATGTCGGCGTCCAGCCAGTGCAGAATCTCGCCGTTGCTGTGCGCGACCCCGCATCGCAGCGCGGCGGCCCGCCCCCAGCCGGTTTCGCCGTCCTCGCCGACCCGCACGAGTCTGGTTCCCGGCGGCCGGATCGCCGGCAGGGTCAGCGGCGGGTCCGAACCGTCGTCGGCCACGACGACCTCGAGCAGGTCGGCCGGGTACGTCTGCCGGCTCAGCGAGGCCAGCGTCAGATCGAGGGTGCGCTGGCAGTCGAAGGCCGGGACGACCACGCTCACCGTCCGGCTCGGCCGCCAACCGTCCAGGTCAGGTACTACCACCGACGACCAGTCGTTGCGCCGCACCCGCGGAACACTGTTGCCTGCCTCGCGCACGGCCACAAGCTAGCAGGGTCGCCACGAACCGCGCGTCGGCGTGCGTAACCTCCGAGCCAACGGCTGGTGAACTCGGACTCGCAGTGAGGTGTCGGCGGTCGGACGTGGCTAGACTCCGGTCGCGATCTGTGGCGACATCCTCCGGAGGCAACGGCGTGACCAAGGTCCTGTTCATCGCGGCATGGGGACGCAGCGGAACTACGATCTTGGACAACGTCCTCAACTCGTACGAGTCGGTCTTCTCGGCCGGGGAGCTGACCTATATCTGGCTGCGCGGGCTCAAGCAGCGCCGCAAGTGCGGCTGCGGAGCGCCCTTCCCCGAGTGCCGGCTCTGGCAGGACATCCTGCGTGTCGCGTACGGCGACGACCCGCCCCCGCCCGCCGAGATGTACGCGGTGCAACGGCGTTCGCTGCGGGTCCGGCACACACCGGCGCTGCTGCGTACCCCCACCGACCCGGACGTCGAGCGTTACCGCCGGCTCACCGGCCGGCTCTACCGGGCCATCGCCGAGGTCACCGGTGCCACCTTGATCGTCGATTCGTCGAAGTCGCCGGGCGACGCGGCCGCCTTGTCGGGCGTCGAGGGCGTGCAGCCGTACCTGCTGCACATGGTGCGCGATCCGCGGGCGGTGGCGTACTCCTGGTCCCGAACGACCTCGCACCACGACCCCGCCACGCCCGGACTGATGCACCGCCACGGCACCGTCGAGAGCAGCGGGCTGTGGCTGGGCTGGAACCTGCTCATCGAGCGGACGGCCCGGGCCTTTCCCGGCCGGCACCGGCTGCTGCGGTACGAGGACTTCCTGGCCGCCCCCCGGGACACCGTCGAGGACCTGCTGCGCTTCGTGGGATTGCCGGACAGTGTCGTGTCCCCGCCGGCGGGCGAGGGCCCGTTCGTCGACGAACGGACGGTCCGGTTGGCGCCCAACCACACGGTGTCGGGCAATCCGAGCCGGTTCCGCAGCGGCGAGGTGTCGCTGCGGCTCGACGACCGGTGGCTCGACAAGCAGCCCACGGGGCCACGGCTGGTGTCGACCGCGGTGTCGCTGCCGCTCCTGCCCCGCTACCGCTACCCGCTGCGGCCGACCGCCGGCCGGGCCGGCGACCAAACCGGCTGACGCCACACGCGCAAGGGCTTTCCCGCTGGTGGCGGTCCGTAGCAGGGCGGACGCCACCGCTGTCGGGCTCTCGACGGCTGCGACCGGCGCGGTTAACATTCGCGCGTCTGGATCTGCTGGCGCGCGCCATCCCGCGCCGTCCGGCCCCACCACCCTCGTCCGGGAAAAGGAGCCTTTCGATGCGCCCACGGCATCGTCTCGTCCGTCCACGGCATCGTCTCGTCGGTGCCCGGCGACGGTTGACCGTCCTTGCCGCGCTCTGCGCGGCCGCCCTCGTCGGTTCGTCGGTGGTGGTGCCGTCCGCCCACGCGCAGGACGTCGTCATCCTCGTCAACGACTTCGAGTCCGGCTCGCACCAGCCGTGGGGTCCCCGCGGTGACGTGTCGCTGGCGACGACCGCCCCGGGGCACGAGAGCGCGAACAGCATGTCCGTCACCGGACGTAGCGCCGAGTGGCAGGGCCCGGCGACGGACGCGACCGCACTGTTCGAACCCGACGTGACCTACTCGGTCACCGCGTGGGTGAAGCTGCCGGCCGGCACCGACGGCTCGGCCGGCGTCCACTTCACCGTCGAGGCCACCCCGGCCGGCGGCGACAACACGTACACCTGGATCGGCGACAACGTCGACACCACCGCCGACAGCTGGGTCCAGATCGGCGGCTCGTACCGCATGCCGGCGCGGCTGAGCGCCGCCACGCTCTACATCGAGGCGGCCGGCACCACCCCGTTCCTGGTCGACGACGTGCTCGTCACCGGTCCGGCCGGCAGCCCGGACGTGGTCACCGTCAGCGCCGTCGACTTCGAGGACGGCACCACCGGCACCTGGTTCGCCAGCGGCGATCCGACGCTGACCGTGGTCGACGACGCGGACGGCAAGGTGCTGGAGGTGACCGACCGGGCCAACGGATTCGACGGGCTGCAGAGCCCGGCCGGCATCTTCTCCCCCGGCGTCACGTACACGTTCTCGGCGCGGGCCCGGCTCGGCGCCGACGGCCCGGCGTCGTCGGGGTTCCGGTTCGTGATGAAGCCGGACTACACCTGGATCGGCAACACGACGATCACCGCCGATACCTGGACCACGGTCACCGGGCAGTTCACCGTCCCGGCCGACGCCGACCCGGCCGAGTACCAGGTCTACCTGGAAGCGGCCGAGGCGAGCGCGGCGTACGCGGTCGACGACATCCTCGTCACCGCCCCGGCGCAGGGTCCCGGCGGCCCGGACCCCGGCACGGTGGTCATCGACACCGACTTCGAAGACGGCCTGGACGGCTGGGGGCCACGCGACGGCGGGCCGGGCGCGCCGACGGTGGCCCTCACCGACGCCGCCCACGGCGGCGCGGCCGCGGCACTGGTCACCGACCGGGTCAACCAGGGTGCCGGCATCGGCCGCGACGTCAGCACGGTGTTCGAGGCGGGCGTCGGCTACGAGTTCACCGCCTGGCTGCGCTTCGCCGACGGCCAGCCGACCGACGAGATCTGGCTGAGTCTGGCCAGCACCGCTGACGGCAGCCAGTCGTTCAGCACGATCGCCCAGTTCGAGACGATCACCAACAGCGAATGGACCGAGGTGAGCGCCCGGTTCACCGCACCGGCCTTCGACACCGCCCTGCTGTACTTCGAGACCCGCTGGCAGGGCGCCGACGTCGCCGGCAACACCAGCGACTTCCTGGTCGACGACATCGTGGTACGGGTACCGGAGCCACCGGTCGTCGAGGACCTCACCGGCATCCACGAGACCACCGACTTCCCGGTGGGCGTGGCGATCGACGCCCGGGAGACGGTCGGCTCCGCCGCCGACCTGCTCACCCGGCACTTCACCAACGTCACGCCGGAGAACCACATGAAGCCGGAGGCGTGGTACGACGCCGAACGCACCTTCCGCCCGCACGAGCAGGCGATCGCGTTGATGGACTTCGCCCAGGCCAACGACCTCGGCCTGTACGGCCACGTGCTGGTGTGGCACAGCCAGACGCCGGAATGGTTCTTCACCGACGACGCCGGTGAGCCGCTGACCGAGGCACCCGCCGACCAGCAGGTGATGCGCGATCGGTTGCGCACCCACATCTTCGCCGTCGCACAGGCGCTGAGCGACCGCTACGGCCCGTTCGGCTCCGACACCAACCCGCTGAACGCGTTCGACGTGGTCAACGAGGTGGTCAGCGACAGCGGCGAGTACGCCGACGGGCTGCGCCGCAGCGAGTGGTACCGGATCCTCGGCGAGGAGTACCTCGACCTGTCGTTCCAGTACGCCGACGAGGCGTTCAACGACGTCTACGCGGTCGCCGGTGCCGACCCGGTGACCCTGTTCATCAACGACTACAACACCGAGCAGAGCGGCAAGCAGGCCCGCTACCGGGCACTGGTCGAGCGGCTGCTCGCCCGGGGTGTGCCGGTCGACGGAGTGGGCCACCAGTTCCACGTCTCCCTGGCCACGCCGATCACCAGCCTGGAGGCCGCGCTGGCCGCCTTCGCCGACCTGCCGGTCACCCAGGCGGTCACCGAACTCGACGTCACCACCGGCACCCCGGTGACCCAGGCACGGCTCATCGACCAGGGCTACTTCTTCCGGGACGCGTTCCGGATCTTCCGGTCGTACGCCGACGAACTGTCCGTGGTGACGGTCTGGGGTCTGACCGACGGGCGGTCATGGCGTTCCAGCAGCGGCGCGCCGCTGGTCTTCGACGACGGCTACCAGGCCAAGCCGGCCTACTACGGCGCGGTCGACGGCGACCTGCCGGCCCGGCTGCGCACGGCGAACGTCTTCGCCGGCGACGTCGCGCTGTCCCCGGTCGCACCGGCCGACTTCGAATGGCTCAAGCTGCCGCTGCATCCGGTGGAGGAACTCGCCGGCTTCCAGCTGCGCTGGGCCGCCGACCACCTGAGCGCGTACGTGACCGTCGACGACCCGGCGGCGTCGGACGGTGACGAGGTCGCCTTCGTCCTGGACGGGACGACGTACACCGTGTCGCGCGACGGCGACGGCGACGTGCCGGCGGTGGCGACCGAACGCGACGGCGGCTACGACCTCGTCGCGCACCTGCCGCTGGACGGCGCGGTCGAGGGTGCCACCCTCACCCTCGACGTGCGGGTGAGCGACGACGGCGACACGGCCGGGTGGAACACCCCGGGCGCGGTCGGCACCCTCACGCTGGTCGAGGCGCTGTCGTACGTGGCCGTCGCCGAGACGCCGGTCGCGCCGGTGATCGACGGCACCGTCGACGGCGTCTGGGCCCTCGCCGACGCGGTGACCACCGACAAGGAGGTCTCCGGCACCGACGGCGCGATCGCCACGGTCCGCACCCTGTGGCGCGGGCAGACACTGTACGTGCTGGCCGAGGTCGCCGACCCGGTGGTGGACGTGTCCGGTTCCGACCCGTGGACCCAGGATTCGGTCGAGATCTACATCGACGCCGGCAACGCCAAGAACGGCTCCTACCGCTACGACGACACCCAGATCAGGATCAACGCCGACAACGTGGTCTCGTTCGGTACGGGCGACGAGGCGTTCCAGGCCGGCCGGTTGGACAGCGCCGCGGTGCGCACCGAGACCGGCTACACCGTCGAGGCGGCGATCAGCCTGCTGGAGTACGGCGGCCTGGGCACCTTCCACGGCCTGGACTTCCAGGTCAACGACGCGACCGACGGCACGCGTACGGCGATCCGCAACTGGGCGGAGCAGGACGGCGTCGGCTACCAGACCACCGCCCGGTGGGGGGTGGGCCGGCTGGTGACAAGCTCCAACGTCGCGATCGAGATCAACCGGATCACCGCGTGGGACTCCGACAGCGGTGGCGGTTACTGCGCCGAGATCGTCGCCACCAACGACAGCGACGAGCCCGTCGACTGGACGGGTGTGGTGAGCCTGGCCGGTGACATCTACACCGCGTGGAACTTCGAGCGGGAGTCCCTCGGCGACGGGATCTTCCGGATCGGCGGTCACGACTGGAACAACACGCTGAAGCCGGGTGCTCGCACGTTCAGCGTGGGCTACTGCGCGAACTGGTGAACCACCACAGCGGTACCGCCCGTGCGGTGCGCGCCGTGCTCACGCTCGGCGCGCCCGCGCGCGGTGGTGCGGGCCGTGGCCGTGGTGGTCGTGGAGTCTCTGCGACCACCCGGCCCGCGCCCCCTGTTCCAGCTCCCGGTCGCCCGCGGGGAGATGGTATGTATTCCTGCCGTCGCGCGCCGACGCTTCGTCAGCGTGTGCCGGACATCGCCAGAGTCCTGGTCCCGATGAACTCCATGATCGCCTTGTTGACCTCGTCGGCGTGGGTCCACGGAATACCGTGCGGCGCGCCCCGCAGCGTGATCAGCTTGCTGCCCGGGACCATCGGCGCCAGGCGCTTGCCGGTCACCTCGTACGGCAGGACGGCGTCCTTGTCCCCCTGAATGATCAGCAACGGTACGTCGATCCGGGACAGGTCCGGACGGAAGTCGGTGAGCCAGGCGTCGATGCTGTGCAAGGTCGCGATCGCGGACGCCCGGGCGCCCACCTGCCAGTGCGCCCGGAACGCCTCCTCGCTCACCCGCTTGCCCTTGTTCTCGTCCCAGCCGAAGAAGTTGGTGACGAAGCTGGTCAGATAGGCGAACCGGTCCTCGACCACCGCCTTTTTGAACCCGTCGAACAGGCTCTGGTCCACCCCTTCCGGGTTGTCCGGCGTCTTCAGCAGAAAGGGCGCGAGCGGACTGATGACCACGGCCTTGCTGATTCGCTGCGAACCGTAGACGCCCAGGTAGTGGATCACTTCCCCGGTCCCCATCGAGTGTCCGACCAGGACCGCGTCGCGCAGATCGAGCTCACGCATCAGGACGTCGAGATCCGCCGCGAAGGTGTCGTAGTCGTAGCCGATCCCCGGTTGGCTGGAGTTGCCGAAACCCCGCCGATCGTACGAGATCGTCCGGAATCCCGCGGACAGCAGCGGCTCGACCTCTTTCTCCCAGGACGAACCCCCGTACGGGAAGCCATGAATCAACACCACCGGCTGGCCCGACCCGTGGTCCTCGTAGTAGATGTCGATCGGGGCGGAGTTCTCGCGCCCTACCGTCACGAATGGCATGGCCTCTCCGATCTGTCGTCAAAACAAGAAACAACCTGCCGACATGATCGTGCGGCCGGGCGTCGGGCGCCCGCAGCCGAATCTGCTATCGCGGCCGGGCCGAGAGAAAGGACCACCCACGTCGGGTGAACCGGCGTGGCGTCCCGCGCGTCCAGGTCCGTCCGTCCGGGCACGCGACGAAACGGGTACGCACCGACCGCCGAGGGTCCGTGCGTACCCGTCTTCGTCACGCGCTGGTCAGCCTCCGACAGGGGTCAACCTGATCAATTCCCAGCCGCCTTCGGGAACGTCGTCCGTCGGGTCGGTGCGCAGGTTCATCGGATTCGCCATGCCGAGGTACAGGGTCGAACCGTCGGCGATCATGGTGCGGAATCCGTAGTTGAGATAGTTGCCGCCCAGACCCTGGGTGTCGACCGCCGTGGCCCGCCCCACGTTCGAGTCGAACATCCACAGATCGCCGCCGTAGAGCTGGGGATCGATCGTGATCGGATCCAGCTCGTCAGTCAGCCCGGTGGCCGCGCCCCGGAAGCCCATCTGGGCGGCGGCCTCGGGCAGCAGGTCCTTCGCGAGGTAGCTCCAGTCCATCGTGCCGATGAACAACCGGCCACCGGAGACGGCCATCGTCCAGGTGTAGTTGTTGTAGATGTTGCCGAACCCGATGTGACCGTATCGCGGGCGGTACCCGGTGCGCGCCCACTGCCAGCCGCCCGCCCCGTCGTTCGCGGTGGCGTTGTAGGCCGGCAGGATCCGCTCGCCGTACAGCAGTTCCACGTTCTCCAGGCGGGTGCCGAACCGTTTGCCCCGGAAGATACTCACCGCCCGTTGCGACCGTTCCAGCGTCGCCCGCGCGGCGAACTCGTCCACCGGTGGGAACGCCTCGGCGATCGTCGCCGTCGACTTCATCGGAACGTGCATCGTTCCCCAGTAGAGGTATCCGCCGTACGAGGCCAGCGCGCCCAGGCCGTACGTGCCGGCGATGATCGGGTCGGGTTCGTAGGAAGCCGCGCTCCACACCTGCGTCCACTGCGACAGGTCGTCCGGGGTGAGACCCGGACTCCCGTCGACCAGCCGCGGGCTCATCCACACCCCGGCGACACTCGGGTCCGCCTCCTCGGTCGGCACCACACCGATACGCCCGGGCGCGGAACCGGCGGCCGTACGCGCGGCGGACGATCCGCCGCCGGCGGCGGACCAGGTGCTGACGAAGACCCGGCCCTCGTGCATCGTCAGGTCGGCCACCTGGGCCGGCAGTTGCCCGACCTCGACGAAGTTGAACGGATCGTCGCGGTCACCGGCCCAGCGCAGGATGTAGCCACCGTCGCGGCCGTTGGCCCCGACCCCGACCCCGGCGTAGAGGACGCCGTCGGCCACCAGGAAGTGGCGGATGTTGCCGTACTGGGTGAAGTTCGCCGACCCCAGGTACTCTCCGGTCGCCGTGTCGAACGCGAACATGTTGACCGACATCCCGAGCGCCGGCCCGGCGAGCAGGACGACGCCCTGGTGCGTCCCGCCGGCGCGCAGCCCGAGTGTGCGGCGCAGCCGGGAAAGGTCGTCGGCGGACGCGTTCGTGATGTCCGCGGTCTTTTCGGTCAGCGTCTGGGTGGACAGGTCGTAGACGTACGCCCGAGGCTGCCGGTGGTCACCGACGGTGACCGGCATGATGGGGTTCTCTTTCACGACCTGGCTCTCCGCGAACTCGCACACGTAGTCGTCGGTGATTCGTGGTGTCGGGAGCGAGAGCGTGGCGCCGGTGACGATGCAGTTGACGTTCGCTCCGGTGCCGAACCAGAGGCGGTCGTTCGCCTGAGCGAGCGACCAGACGTACGCCTGGTTGACCTTGGCCTGGCCCTCGGCGCACGGTGGTCCGACCGGGTAGGGCAGCCCGATCCCGTTGAAGCACTCGTCGGGGGTGGCCTTCGCGAGCAACTCGTGCTCGAAGGCCGGCTGGTCAAGCGGCAACAGAACCCTGCCGGTCGCCGGCGACTGGTTTATGGCAAGGGTCGACAGGACCACGATGGCGACGGTGGAGATCAGACGTCGCCGGGATATTGCGGGCCAGTGCATCACTTCCCTTTCATTTGGGCGATCTGGCAGCCACCTGAGACGGACGGGTGACGGCACCGTCGGACAGTAGGTCAGCCAGATTGCCGTTCGATTTCGGACGTCCATATTGCTTGCTCGATAGTCGACGGAGTCAAGCAGCCGATTGGTTGAAAAGCGCTCGGCGTCCGAAATTTTGTCCAATCCCGCTGGAATTTGTACAGATTGGTAGCTCAGATCTGTCGCGCGGTCGCGGTCTACAGCGGTTCGGGGGTGACGGCCTCGTAGGCTCGACGCAATGCGGCCGTCGCGGGCGCAACCGCCAGCGCGACGGCGTCGACGCCCGTGACCGACCGCAGACCGACCGTCGCGTTGCTGACGAAGGCGGCCGTATCCGGTCCGATATCGCGTAAGGTGACCGCGCTGTCCCGACATCGAATGCCGACGGCCTCGGCCGCGGTGCGCAGCAGCCGCGCGGTCACCCCGGGCAGACACGGCGCCGCCGGCCAGACCAGCTCGCCGTCGACGACGAGGACGATGTTCCATGTCGGACCCTCGGCGACCCGCTCGTCGTCGGTGACGAACAACGCGTCGTCGAAGCCGGCCGCCCGCGCCCGGAACCGATGATGCAGGGCGGCGAACAGGCCGGTGTGCTTGACCGTCGGCAGTTCCCGCAGGTAGCGGCAGGAGCGCAGGCGCAACGGCGGCAAGGCGACCGGCCCCGGCGCGGTCGCTCTGGTGCTGACCAGCAGGCGAGGACCCGGGACGTCGCTGACCGGTCCGGCCGATCCGGCCAGGGTGATGGCGGGATCGAACACCGTCACCCGTACGACCACCGTGGGCGTCGCGGCGTCCACGACCGCGCGCCGGACGAGGTGCCGCACCCGGTCCCGGTCGAGATCGGCGCCGAACACCGTCCGGCAGTCGGTGGCCAGCCGGTCGAGGTGCCGCGACAGGCCGCGCACCCGGCCACGGTCGACCAGCATGGTGGTGAAGTGCCCGTAGTTGTAGAGGGCGAGGGCGCTCAGGTCGGCCGCTGTCGCGGGGACACCGTCGAGTCGCATGCCGTCACCGGCCGGCCGGTGTCGCCGCCATGGACGGTCGCGGTCGATCGGCCGACCAGGCCGCGATCCGGTAGGCGCTGAGCAGTGCCTGCGCCTTGAGCAGCGTCTCGGCGTACTCGTCGGCCGGGTCGGAGTCCAGCACGATCGCACCGCCGGTACCGACCGTGACACCGTCGGCGGTCGCTACCGCCGTACGGATGACGATGCTGAGGTCGCAGCGTCCGTCCAGGCCGAAGTAGCCCAGCGCGCCGGCGTAGATGCCGCGCGCCTGCGGCTCCAGCCGTTCGATGATCTCCATCGTCCGTAGCTTGGGCGCGCCGGTCATCGAACCGCCGGGGAAGCATGCCTGTACGCAGCGGACCGCGCTGATCT
Organism: Solwaraspora sp. WMMB335; assembly: GCF_049179075.1. Classification (NCBI taxonomy): domain Bacteria; kingdom Bacillati; phylum Actinomycetota; class Actinomycetes; order Micromonosporales; family Micromonosporaceae; genus Solwaraspora; species Solwaraspora sp. WMMB335. The sequence continues at coordinate 7,570,955 of NZ_JBMHMF010000001.1, read as the reverse complement.
CCGGCCGCAGCCGCCCACGCACCGTCGAGACGAGTTGGTGCACGGTCGCGTACGACTCGACGGCCAGGAACGCGGGCACCTCGACGGAGCCGATCTCGCAGACCCGGCCGAGGTCGTTGCGGAGCAGGTCGACGATCATCAGGTTCTCGGCCCGCGTCTTCGCCGACGTCGCCAGCGTACGGCGCAGGTACCGGTCGCGGCGGGGATCGCCGCTACGCGCGGCGGTGCCCTTGATCGGCTTGCTTTCGACCATCCGGTCGGCGTCGATCCGCAGGAAGCGTTCCGGCGAGGAACTCGCCACGGCGACCTCGCCCAGCCGCAGGTACGCCCCGTACGGTGCCGGGTTGATCCGCCGCAGCGCCCGGTGGTACGCCAGCGGGTCCGCCACCGGTGGCAGGTGCAGCCGGTTGGTCAGGCAGATCTCGTAGCTCTCGCCCCGGCGCAGCTCGGCGAGGCACGCCTCGATGTCGGCGAGATACTCCGCCCGGTTGCGGGACATCCGGGTGTCCAGCCGGCCCGGCCCGGACGGCGGCGGGCCGGACGGCGGCGGCGGGCCGGACGGGCTGAGCCGCCGGAGCCGGGCGACGGTCCGCGTCAGCCAGTCCCGCGCTTCGCCGCGCGTGGCGTCGTCCCGGCTCAGTGCCGCCAGGAAGGTACGGTGGGCGAGGTGGTCGACGACGATGAACCGGTCGGCGAACAGCCAGATCGCGTCCGGTGTCGCGGCGGTCGCGCCGGTGCGGGGTCCGCCGCCAGCGCAGTCGGCCTTCGCCTCGTACCCGAAGTAGCCGATGTAGCCACCGGTGAATCCACCCGGCAGGCTCGCTGGGCCTGGGCCTGGGCCTGGGCCTGCTGCCGGCGGGCGACAGGCGGCCAGCCGTCGGTCCAGCACCGCGAAGATGTCACCCGGCTCGATGCCCGACCATCGACCCTGGCGCCGGACGTCGACCCGGCCGCTGCCCACCCGGTAGCGCAGCACTTCGGCCAGTGGCCCGGAATCGTCGCCGAGGTAGGACAGCCGCGCCCGGCCCGGCTCGACCAGGCTGCTGTCGAGCCAGAAGGCGTACGGGCTGTCGCCGTACAGCTCGGTGAACACCGCCTCGGTGTCGATCTCGGCCTCGATGACGGTGACGTCGCAACGCAGCTCCACCGGCGCGGCCCCGCCCGGCCGACCCGCAAGCACGGCCGTCGTCGGCCGACCCGGCGGCGGTGCGGCCGGGGTGCCGGGACGCCGGTCGGTGGCGCGCCACGCCCCGGCCAGGGCGAAGAAGTTCCTGACCAGCGTCCGCCCATGCACGGTGCCGATCGACTCGGGGTGAAACTGCACCCCCCACCGGGGCAACCGACGGTGCCGCAGCGCCATCACGGTCCCGTCCTCCGCCCAGGCGGTCGCCACCAGCTCACTCGGCAGTGGCTCGGGTACGTGGAGCGAGTGGTAGCGCACCGCGGCGAACCGCTGTGGGATGCCGGTGAACAACCCGTCCTCGTCGTGGCGCACCTCGGTGACGTGGCCGTGCCGGGGTAGGTGCTCGCACACCTGAGCACCGGCCTGCAGCGCGATCGCCTGGTGACCGAGGCAGACGCCGAGCACCGGCAGCTGCGGGTGCTCGGCGAGCAGCCGGGCACCCAGGCCCAGGTCACTCGGCCGCTGCGGGCGGCCCGGCCCAGGCGATATCACCGCGTGGTCCACGGCCAGTTCGCCCACCCGGGCCAGCCACGGATCGTCGTTGACGAGCACCAGCGGCTCCACGCCGGTCACCTCGGCGATGAGCTGGTAGAGGTTGTAGGTATAGGAGTCGTAGTTGTCGATGAGCAGGACGCGTACCGGGTCGGCGGCAGGCACCGGGCGAGGGTACGCTGCGGCGGCCCGGCCAGGAAGCGGTAATGCCCATCCGAACGACAGGAGCTGCTGCGATGCCCTTCGCCTCGGTCGACGACCTGCGCCGCGCCGCCGGCACGTCCCTGGGCCACGGCCCGTGGATCGAGATCAGCCAGGAGCGGATCGACCGGTTCGCCGACGCCACCGACGACCGGCAGTGGATTCACGTCGACCGCGACCGGGCCGCCGACGGGCCGTACGGGACGACGATCGCGCACGGCTATCTCACCTTGTCGTTGCTTCCGGCGCTGGTCGCCGGCCGGATCGGCGTCGCCGGCGCCCGCGCCACGGTCAACTACGGGCTCGACCGGGTCCGGTTCCCCTCCCCGGTGCCGGTCGACTCCCGGCTGCGCGCCGCCGTCGACCTGCTGGCCGTCACCGAGGTCGACGGCGGGGTGCAGGTGCTCTCCCGGGTCACCGTCGAGTGCGACGGCGGCGACGGCAAGCCCGCCTGTGTGGCGGAGTGCGTGACCCGGGTGTACCTGTGACCGGTCAGTAGTGGCATGACCGGTCAGTAGTCGCGCCAGCCCTGCCTGGTGTAGTCCAACACCCGCGGTTCCAGCAGGGTCGACGCCGCCACCGGGACCCGACCACGGTCCGGCGCGAACACCTCGGCCGCCCGCAACACCTGCGGGTGCAGGAAGCGCAACGGTGGCGCGTCGGCCGGCACGAGCAACGGCGGCCGGCTCCCCGCGCCGTCGGACGCCGACGCGGACGCGGACGCGGACGCCAGCAGGAAACCCCAGTCACCGAACGAGGGCACGTCGACGTGATAGGGCCGGGTGGCGTACCCGGCCTCGCGGATCGACGCCTCGACGCACCAGTACGCCCGCTGCGCGAAGTACGGCGACCCGGCCTGCACCGCCATCCGACCGTGCGGGGCGAGCACGGCACGTACCAGTCCGTAGAACTCGACCGAGTACAGCTTCGCGGTGGACGTCTGGTCCGGGTCCGGCATGTCGACGATCACCGCGTCGAACGCGCCGGGCGGTGCCGACCGCAGCCAGGTGAACGCGTCGGCGAGCACCACCCGTACCCGGGGATCGCCGAACGCGTCGCCGTTGAGCTCACGCAGTGTCGTGTCGTCGCGGGCCAGCGCCACCACCGCCGGATCCAGCTCGACGAGGGTCACGGCGGTCACGTCCGGATAGCGCAGCACCTCACGCAGGGCCAGGCCGTCGCCGCCGCCGAGCACCAGCACCCGGTCGCGCCGGCCGGCCAGCGCCGGATGGACCAGTGCCTCGTGGTAGCGGTACTCGTCGACCGAGCTGAACTGCAGGTCACCGTTGAGGTAGAGCCGGATGTCGGCGCCGCCGGAGACCGTCGACACCGCCCGGGTGAGCACGATCTCCTGGTAACGGCTGTGCTCGGCGTACACCACCGGGTCCCGGTACAGCTGCTGGCGAGCGGTCACCTCGAAATCCTCGGCGACCAGGTACGCGCCGGCGAGCAGGGCACCGACGACGATCGCGGCGGTGCCGACGGTGGCTCGGGCCCGGATGCCGAGGTCACGGCGGAACACCACGCCGACCAGCAGGACGCCGGCCAGCGCGTTCACCGCGCCGACGACCAGGGCCCCGCGCAGCTGGCCGAACAGCGGAATGAGCAGGAACGGAAAGGTCAACCCGCCGAGCAGCGCGCCGACGTAGTCGGCGGCGAACAGGTCCGCGACCGCGCTGCCGGCCGGCTGTGCCCGGATCCGCTGCAACAGCACCATCAGCAGCGGAATCTCCGCGCCGATCAGCAGGCCGAGCACGAAGGCGGTGGCGACCAGTGCCGGGGCGTACAGGTTCAGCCAGGCGAACGCGGCGTACAGCCCGAGCACGGACAGCCCACCGAGCAGCGCCAGGGTCAGCTCGACGGCGGCGAACGCGACGACGGCACGCGCCTGCAGCGGCTTGGCGGCCAACGCGCCGACGCCCATCGCGAAAACCATCACGCCGAGCACGATCGACGCCTGGCCGACGGTGTCGCCGATCAGATAGCTGCCGAGCGCCACCAGCGCCAACTCGTACACCAGGCCGCAGGCGGCGCAGACGAACACCGCGGCGAGCACCGCCGGGCGGGCCGACCCGGCGTACGCCGGCGGCGCCGCGACGGTGGTCATCAGCTGATCGCCGCCGCGACGATCGCGCCGGTGGCGAGGTGGATGGCGGCGCTGACCCAGACCGCCGGGTGCGAGTCGCGGTCGACCAGGATGTCACCGAGCCGCCCCGGGGTGGCGGCGTCGAGCAGGACGAACGACACCGCCATCACGACCAGGCCGAGCAGCCCGTAGCCGGCAGTACCGACCAGACCGGTGACGAAGCTGTTCTCCCCGGCGGCGATCGCGGCCACCACGATGGTGCCGACCGCGAGCAGGTTGGAGGCCAGCAGCACGGCGGCGTTGCGGTTGCGGTCGGTCCAGATCAGCTCGCGTAGCTTGCCGGGGGTGACCACGTCGACCAGCAGGTAGCCGAGGGCCATCAGGGCCAGACCGACACCGCTGTACGCCAGGGTGAGCAGCAGGTCGACGGCGAGGTTGCGCAACATGCGGTACTCCGTAACGAGGGGAATGGGAGATTACTTGCCGGTGCCGGGGCCACCGCCCCGGGTCGTGCTGCCACGGTTCCAGTTCCAGGCGTTGCCGACGGTCGACCGGTACCGCGGATAGGCGGTCACCATCCGCTCGACGAGGATCAACGAGCCGATCGCGGCGGGCAGGATCACCACCGAGTCGTCGCCGTAGCGCAGGTAGTACCGGTCTCCGTCGGCGTACTGGTCCTCGGGCGGAAAGGTGTCGGTCAGTTCCCGCACGACCTGGCGGGGCTGCTGGTCGGAGCGGAAGCCGTCGGCGTCGGAGCCGATGTCGTCGGCCACGGAGCGGGTGTACGCCCGCTCGACGTAGCTGCGGGCGGAGAAGGTGCCGAAGACCAGCCCGGAGCAGGACACCACCACCCCGATCAGGGCCAGGACGACGCCGCCCACGATCCACATGCGGCCTTTCACCGTACCGTCACCACCGTCTCGGTCTCGACCAGCTCAGCTGTCTGCGGGTAGGAGTGCCAGGTCCGCCAGCCCACCCAGCCGGCGCCGAACCGGGCGTGCAGCGCGGTCACCGCGTCCGGGCCGCCGGCAAAGACACCGATCAGGGCGCGCGGGTGGTCGGTCAGCCGACGCCGCAACGACGCGACCCGGTCGGCGAGCGCGGCGGACCCGAGTCGATGGACCCGGGCGGCGAACCGGTATCCGGCACCGGTGTCCAGTGCCGGCGGCAGATCCCGGGGGCGTCCGGGTAGGCAGGCGACCGTCTCGACCCAGTCGGCGACGGGCGTGCGCAGCACCGCCTGGTGCGACGCGCCGAGCAGGCGCAGTCGCAGGCTGGCGGGCCGCGAGTCACCCGGCCGACCGGCCGGGGCCGCCATCTCCGGCAGCGGCAGGTCGAGCACGTGCAGCGCCGGCTGCTCGGTCAGACCGAGCGCGAAGCTGAGATCGGCGGCGGTGGTGTCGGCGTACGGGGTGTCGAGGGTGACCAGCATGTCACGCCTTCCCGGCGGCCGGCGCCGAGCCGCCACCACCGGCCGGATAGATCATCACCTCGGCCCGGTGCAGCACCTCGCCGAAGCCGATCTCCCAGCGCGGCGAGTCGCCGTAGCTTTCGAAGGAGAGCTGGGCACCGTCCGGCGCGGTGTAGTCGTGGTAACGCAGGTACCCGTGGGGCGCCAACCCGGTGGCGCCGACGCTGGTGAAGCGGGCCTGGCCGGACTCCTCGCGCCGGTAGTGGCGGCCAGCGACCTCGACCGCCGGTGCTCCGGCCGGCAGCGTCAGCTCCGGCGGTGCGGCACGCCAGAGGACCAGCTCCAGATCGGGGTCGGACTCGACGGACAGCCACAGCCGGTCGCCTCGGGCGTCGTCGAGGAAGTGCTCACTCCAGGTCCAGCTGCCTTCGGCGAGGTGCAGGCTGCCCCGTACGGCGTAGGACTGGCCACGAAACTCCACGATGTCGCCGGGACCGAGGCGGCGGGGATCGCCACGCAACGCGTCGGTGTCCGCGGTGTGGAACGGGTCGACCGGCCCCCGGTAGGTCCGGGCGGTCCGGGTGGCCCGGACCCGGGACCGCCACACCGCGATCGACACGACCACCACGCCGGTGATCGCGACAATGCATCCCAACCCGGTGACCAGGTACGCCAGGGTCCCGTTCATCGCCAGCCGTCCTCCACTCGTCGTACGGTCGATGACCGTAACAAGTGCGTGCACGCCGCCAGCAAGAGATCATTTGGGTGACGACAATGCCACGAGCTGCGACGACCCGGCGAACAACGCCACGACCTCGGGGTCGGGGCCCGGGCGGGGCGGGTGTCACCAGTGCTTGCGCCGGTAGTGGCCGTGGTAGCCGTGGTGTCGCCGGCCGCCGTAGTGTCCCCGGCCGTGCCGCATCCGACGGGCCAGGTGATGGTCGGCCTCGCGTAGCACCCGGTCGAGGGTCGAGCCGTGGCCACGACGGCGTGCCAGTCGGCTGAGCTTCGACACGACGATCGACAGTAGAAGATGTTTGACGAATCGGCTCACGTACTTCCCTTTCCCGCCCGGACGACCTGCCGTCCGCAACGGTAGATCGCGCCGTCCAGTCACCGACTGTGCCCGTGCCCTCGATCCGCCGGGTGCCGGCTACCGCGGCCGCGCGACACCAGTGTCAACGTTCTCCGGATCGTGGTCATCACCTCGGCCCGTGCGGTGTGCAGGAAGAAGTGCCCGCCGACAACGGTGTGCACCACCGGCGGGCCGGCGACGTGCTCGGCCCACCCGTCGATCTGGTGGTCGGTTACGGTCGCGTCGTCGGTGCCGCGTAACACCGTCACCGGGATGTCCAGCGGTGGTTGCCGCTCGACCGCCCAGGTCTCGAGCAGTTGGAAGTCGGCCCGCAGGATCGGCAGGAACAGGGCGGTCGCGTCGGGATCCGCGAGCAACTCCGGCGGCATCCCGCCGTAGTCGATGACGTGCTGCGCAAACGCACCGTCGTCGAGCCGATGTGCCAGTTTGTGCCGGTCCCTGCGGCACGGGCTGCCGGCGCCGGAGACGATCAGGGCGGCAGCCGGCGCGGCACGGCGGCGCAGCTCCCGGGCCAGTCCGAAAGCGATCGCCGCACCCATGCTGTGTCCGAACAACACCACGGGTCGGGGCCCGACTTCGGTGATCAGCGGCATCAGCCGATGCAGCACCTCCGGCATGGATCGCAGCAGCGGCTCGCCGAACAGCTGTTCCCGGCCCGGCAGCAGGACGGTAGTGACACCGGCCAGATCGGACAGTTCGGCCGCCCAGCCACGGTACGCCAGCGCGCCGCTGCCGGCGTACGGGAAGAGGATGAGGGCGGGCCGGTCGTCACCCGGCTCCAGCGGTGGTACCAGCAACACGATCGTCACCGCAACCTTTCTCCGTCGGCCGATCCGCGTTGGTTCCGCCGCGTTCGGCCCACGATCGGGCCATACCCGACCAGGCTATCCGGCCCGGCTGTCCCGGCCCGGTCAGTAGGCGGCCAGGCTGAACTCCGCGGTGTGCACCACTGCCTGATGCTGGAACTCGAAGAACAGCTGGTAGGTGCCGGCCGAGGGCACCTGGACGGCGAACGCCACCACGGAGCTGGCACTGGTCGCCGGGGCGGGGTGCACGTGCAGGTAGCCGAGATCGCCGTGGCGCAGCGCGACGAGGTGGCCGTACGAGCCCAGGTACGGCTCCAGATCAGGCACGGGTGACCCGTCGCGACCGAGCCAGACGAGCATCTGGCTCGCCTGGCCGGGCCGCAGCCCGCCGTCGAGGGTGACGGTGTAGCCGTCCACCAGCACGGTCGCCTCGTCCACCGGCAACGGGCCGCGGGCCGGGTACGTCCCCGGCAGCAGCAGATCGGCGCCGAGGGTGACCGGGTCGGCCACGCCGCCAGGTCCGCCTGCCGCACCGGTCGGGACGAAGTCGGCGAAGACCCGGTAGGCACCGCTGGCGGGCAGGGTCAGCGGCACCCGCCAGGTGCCGTCCGGGTCCCGGTCCGGATGCAGGTGCCGGTAGCCGGTGAAGTCCCGCGCGACGACGATCAGGTGCAACTCCCGTTCATGGTTGCGCCGGTACGCGGTCACCGGGTTCCCGTCCGGGCCGGTGATCTGGAAGACGAGCTCACCGGGGACACCGGCGGCGGTCGGGGTGGCGAGCAGGACGAGGGTGTAGCCGCCCTGGGTGATACTCAGTCCGCCGACGTCGTGTCCGGCGTGTCCGGCGACCGAGCCGGTCGCCCGCGCGGGTACCCCGCTGGGTGCGCTGGCCCGACCGGCGACGAAGCCGGTCACCGCGATCAACACGGTCAGCGTCACCACGGCGGCCAGCCGCCCGGTGCGGCCGGGCGGTGCCGCCGTCACAGCGGGATCGGCCGGCCGTGGGCCACTACCCCGTCGGTGGTGGGGGTCGTCGTGCCGGACGCCAGCGTCGGCAGGTTCGGGCGCAGCACGAACAGTCCCTGCTCGATGCCGCTGACCACGACCGTACCGCTGGCGAAGTACGGGTAGACACTCCAGGCACCGTTCATCGAGGCGGTGTTGCTCGACGGGTAGATGTCGAAGTAGCCGGCCTCGGTCAACGTACCGGCGGCGATGCCGCTCAGATCGAGGATGCGCAGGCCGGCGCGGTAGTTGGCCTGGAAGCTGTAGCCGCCCTTGACGTACTGGTTGTGGTCGGTGGCCGCGGCCGACGAGGTGTAGGTGCCGATGTGCCGGGGGGCGTCCAGGTCCGACAGGTCGAAGATGAACGTCTTGGTGCCGCCGCCGACGCGGGACTCGTCGAGTTCGTCGTCGAGCAGGAAGTAGCGGTGGTCGTCGGTGAGCCAGCCCTGGTGGGTGTACTGCCTGCCGGAGTACGCCGCCCGGACGATCTGTCGTGGGCTGGACTTGCTGGTCACGTCGACGATCGTGACGGTGTCCTCGTTGGAGTTGACGCAGATCTCGCGGCCGGTGTGGGCGCTGTCCGGTCCGTGGTAGTTCACGCACTGCGTGTCGTGGGTGTACCCGTCCTGGTTGACGCAGCCGGCGTAGGCCGGTGCCGTCGGCGACGAGATGTCGATCATGTGCGGGCCGCCGCTGCAGGTGTTGGACCCCACCGCGTACGCGTACCCGGACTGTTCGTTGAGCGCGATGTTGTGCGCGTTGCCGAACCGGTTGTAGTGCGCGTCGGCGGTGAAGGTCTGCGGGCCGCTCAGCCCGCGCAGCCGGGTCAGGTCGAACACCTGCATGCCGTGCCCGCGCACGTCGGCCACGATGAACGCGTGGTTGCGATACACCTTGATGTCGCGCCAGATCGCGGTCCGATTCTGGTACGCCGGCAGGTTGCCGAGGTACACCGGGACGGCCGGATTCGACACGTCCACGAACGACGTCCCGTTGCGCCGCCCGACGATGGCGTACTCCCTGCCCGTCGCCGTGTCGGTCCAGCCCCAGATGTCGTTGGCCTGGCTGCCACCGATCTGGCTCATCGGCAGGAACGCCATCAGGTCGACGTTACGGCACGGATAGCCGCTGGCCTGCCCGCCACTACAGGCGATCTGGGCGACGGCGTCGAGCTGCTGGGTCGGCTCGCGCTGAGCCATGAACGCCACCGCGGAGGCGCGCCCGGCCGGGGTGTCCGGGTCGTGTGCCATCGACGCGTTGGGCAGGCCGACGAGCAGGCCGCCGACCATCGCCAGTGTGACCGCCGCTGTTGTCCATCGGGTACGCATCCGGGCCTCCCCTGCCGTCGCTGCGCATGCCGATCCCACTGTCGGGCAGACGGGATCACCGCCACCCACGACCCGAGGGATCGACCCTTGTGATGAGCGTGCGGCGTCCGAAGTGTCCGGTCAAGAGCAGCGCGATATACCTTTTTGCTCATACCGAACCATCGTTAAGGACATGGGAGACAACGACAGGTCACCGGCCGGCTACCGGGTCCAGACGGTGCCCCGGGCCTGGTATTCGAGAACCTCCTCGGCACGAACCGCCACGTCGGCGCTGACCCGACGTGCCACCAGGTGCAGGGCGAGTTCCAGCCCCGAGGTGACCCCGGCCGCGGTCACCAGGTCACCGTCGTCCACCACGCGGGCGTTCTTCACCACTGCCCCACGCGCGGCCAGTTCCTCCTTGGCGCCGTTGTGGGTGGTACATGGCCGACCGGCGGTCAGCCCGGCGGCTGCCAGGATGATCGCCCCGGTGCACAGCGACGAGATGATCAGCCCACGCCGTCGGGCGTCGGCGAGGGCACGCGTCAGCACACCACGGTTGATCTCCGACCAGATGCCCGGGCCGTCCGGACGGCGGAAGCCACCGCCGGGTACGACGATGACGTCGGCCGATCCGGGCGACCACCCGTGCTCGACGGCGATCCTGGTACCGAACGCGGCGGTCACCGTACGCGGCCCGTCGACGTTGACGTACCTGGTCTCGACGGCACCGCCGCTCAGCCCGCCCGCGAGAGAGAACACCTCGTACGGGCCGATGATGTCCTGCTCCTCGGCCCCGTCGAACAGCACGATCTGCACCCGCAGCGGGTGTTCCGGCGATGCCCCGTGCCCGCCGCCGGCCACTGCCGTCGCTGGCGCGGCCGGCGCGGCGGACGCCGCACCCGGCACAGCCGCCCCGGCCAACAATCCGGCGCCCGCGACGGTCGCCACCCCCAGCATCTCCCGACGATCCATCCCGCTCCTTCCGCTTGCGCCGACGACGACGTACGGCCATCTCGACGGACGCCGGCACCCAGTTGCAGATTGGTCGCGCGGGGTCACGGTTTAGTTCCACAGATGTCGATCTGTTCCTACCGCCGGGGTGCGTGGTCTGCCGCTCGCACTCCTTGTCAGGATCACCCACCACCGTGCCGTGGACGGCAACTCCGTCGCTGACACGGACGTCAAGCGACAGAATGGACGATGGTGCCGGTGTAGGTACCAGCGACGGCGGCAGCGGGCACGGTGACAACCAACGTCGGATTCCATTGGATTACCGAGTTCGCGCCAGCCAGGAGTTGGAAGGCGGTTCTGGCGGTGTCGAGCGGCTGCGCGTCGGCTGCCGTGGGTTGTCCGGGCGTGGCGATCAGCCCGATGCCGCTGGACGAGGTCACCGGGCCGGACCAGTATGCGATGCCGCCGTTCGGGATCGTCTCCGCGAGAGTCCCCGCGCCCGTGACGAACGCGCTTGCCGCCACGGTCGCCGTCCAGGCGATCGAGATGACCGGTCCGGTCACAGTGACGGTGCCCATCTGCGCGGAGAGGCTCCCGCCGACGCCGGTGGCGCCGAGACTCGCCGTCGCGGGCGCGGTGATGCTGAGCGACCCTTGCCGGGCCGCGGCAAGCACCGCCGGTCCCAGATGTCCCCGCGCCGGCCCCGGCAGGATGCCGGTCGGCAGCATGGACAGCACCGCGATGGCCGAGGCCAGCACGCTCGTGGACCTCATCGCCGATTCCCTCCGAGACGTTCCAGCAGATCCCTCCGAGACGTTCCAGCAGGCAAACGGATCTTCCAGCAGACAAACGACAGTTGCCGGCCACGGGTTATGCCTGGCCGACGGGTCGCGGCAGCGACATCCCCCGGGACGGGTCACATCGCGCTGGCCCGGCAAACGCCCGTCTCAATACCCTCCGGGGGTAAAGTCGGTCGTCAGGAGGCGATCGCGATGCAGCACGGTCCGACCACCAACGCACGCTCGCACCGGACCGATCCGGCTCGTCACAACGATACCGATACGCACGCTGGGCATGATCCGAACGTGTTCCGGCGCAAGTTCTGGTGGAGCCTGGCGCTGACCGTACCGATCGTCGTCACCAGTCACATGGTGATGGACTGGTTCGGCTATTCGCTGGACTTCCCCGGCATGGCCTGGATCGGTCCGGTACTCGGCTCGGTCGTCTTCTGCTACGGCGGCTGGCCGTTCCTGGCCGGGGCGGCCAGCGAGATCCGTGGGCGGTCACCGGGCATGATGCTGCTGATCGCCATGGCGATCAGCGTCGCCTACCTGGCGTCGCTGGCCACCAGCATCGGCCTGCTGGAGCTGGACTTCTGGTGGGAACTGGCCGCGCTGGTGACGATCATGCTGCTCGGCCACTGGCAGGAGATGAAGGCGATCGGCCAGGCGCAGGGTGCGTTGTCGGCACTGTCCGCGCTGCTGCCCGACGATGCGGAACGCGTCGCCGACGACGGGCGGGTACGGCGGGTGACCGTGACCGACCTACGGACCGGCGACGTGGTGCTGGTGCGGCCCGGCGCGCGGGTGCCGGCCGACGGCACGATCACCGACGGGCAAGCGGAACTCGACGAGTCGATGATCACCGGTGAGTCGCGGCCGGTACGCCGCGGCGTCGGGGACCACGTGGTCGCCGGCACGGTGGCCACCGACTCGGCGATCCGGGTACGGGTCGGTGCCGTCGGCGCCGACACCGCGCTGGCCGGCATCCAGCGGCTGGTCGAGCAGGCACAGGCGTCCAGCGGCCGGGCGCAGGTGCTCGCCGACCGGTTCGCCGCCCTGCTGTTCTACGTCGCGCTCGGCGCCGCCGTGGCGACCTTCGCCAGCTGGTGGGCGTACGGCAGCCTCGACGACTCGGTGGTGCGGACGGTGACCGTCCTGGTGATCGCCTGCCCGCATGCCCTCGGCCTGGCGATCCCCCTGGTGATCGCGCTGTCGACGGCGGTCGCCGCCAAGGCCGGCATCCTGGTGAAGAACCGGCTGGCGCTGGAACGGATGCGCACCGTCGACACGGTGCTGTTCGACAAGACCGGCACGTTGACCAAAGGCACGCACACCGTCACCGGGGTCGCCGCCGCGTCCGGGCACGACGACGACGAGGTGCTGCGCATCGCCGCAGCGGTCGAGGCGGACAGCGAGCATCCACTGGCCAGGGCGATCGTGGCCGCCGCCGAGCAGGCCGGCCGGCGCGGCCGGGCGAGCGACTTCCGGTCGCTGACCGGCCGCGGCGTACAGGCCACCGTCGACGGCACCAGGTACGCCGTCGGCGGCCCGGCCCTGCTGGACGAGTTGGCGGTGCAGGTGCCGGCGGAGGTCGAGGCGGCCACCGACCCCTGGTCGCGGCAGGGCGCGGCCGTGCTGCACCTGCTGCGCTGCGATGGCGACCGGGCCGAGGTGCTCGGCGCGCTCGGGCTGGCCGACGAGGTCCGGCCGGAGGCCCGGCGGGCCATCGCCCAACTACGGGAACAGGGCATCAGGAAGATCGTCATGCTCACCGGCGATGCCCGTCCGGTCGCCGAGGTGCTGCCGGCCGACAAGGACAAGGCGGTGGCCGATCTGCAGGCCCGTGGGCTGACCGTGGCGATGGTCGGCGACGGGGTCAACGACGCGCCCGCGTTGGCCCGTGCCGACGTAGGGATCGCGATCGGTGCCGGCACCGACGTGGCGATCGAATCGGCCGGAGTGGTGCTCGCCTCCTCCGACCCGCGCGGCGTCACCGGCGTGATCCGGCTGTCGAAGGCGTCGTACCGCAAGATGATCCAGAACCTCGGCTGGGCGGCCGGCTACAACGTGGTCGCCATCCCGCTCGCCGCCGGTGTGCTGGCCTGGGCGGGGGTGACGTTGAGTCCGGCGGTCGGCGCGATTTTGATGTCCGCGTCGACCATCGTGGTGGCACTCAACGCGCAACTGCTGCGCGGTGTCCAACTGAACCTCGCCGATCCGGCCGCCTGATGCCGTGGTGCCCGGTCCAGAAGCCGTCCAGCGGCGGGTCCAGAGTGACCTTTGCCGATATACGGATCGGGTCCTCCCAGATCTGACTGCTAGATCCAGTGCGCGGGCGTGGCGGGCAGCCGGACGGTGAACTCGGTGCGGCCGGGAACACTGTGCACCGTGACGACGCCATGATGCGCGGTCACCACCGCGTGCACGATCGCCAGCCCGAGACCGGTGCTGCCGGCCGCCCGCGACCGGGAGCTGTCGCCACGGGCGAAGCGCTCGAAGATGTGTGGCTGCAACTCGGCCGGGATACCCGGGCCGGTGTCTGTCACCCGTAGCACGACCGCATCCGCCCCGGCCGCCACCCCGACCGTCACAGTGGTGCCCTCCGGGGTGTGGGCACGCGCGTTGGCCAGCAGGTTCGCCAGCACCTGCGGCAACCGCGCCGCGTCGCCGACGACGGTGACCGGCTCGGCCGGCAGGTCGAGCCGCCAGTCGTGCCCAGGAGCGGTGACGTGCGCGTCGCTGACCGCGTCGACCGCCAGCGCGGTCAGATCGACCGGCTCCCGGGCGAGCGGGCGGCCGGCATCGAGGCGGGCCAGCAGCAGCAGGTCCTCGACCAGCAGGGTCATCCGCTGCGCCTCGGACTCGACCCGGCGCAGCACGTGGGCGATCTCCGGCGGGGCGGTCTGCCCGCTGCGGCGGCTCAACTCGGCGTACCCGCGGATCGCGGCCAGCGGGGTGCGCAGCTCGTGGCTGGCGTCGGCGACGAACTGCCGTACCTGGGTCTCGCTGGCGTGCCGGGCGGCGAGCGCCTGGCCGACGTGGTCGAGCATCCGATTGAGCGCCGCGCCGACCCGGCCGACCTCCGTGTTGGGGTCGGTGTCGGCTGCGGCGACCCGCTCCGGCAGCGCCACCTCGCCACGGTCCAGACGCAGCTGCGACACCCGCCCGGCGGTGGCCGCCACCCGGGACAGCGGCCGCAGCGACCGCCGAACGATCACCGTGCCGGTGATGCCGACCAGCAGCAGCACCAGCACCGTCACCACCGCTACCGTGCCGATCACCAGGTAGAGGGTGGCCTGGGTGTCCTCCAGCGGCAGGCCGGTGACCAGCACCGCGCCGTCGGGCAGCCGCTGCGCGACGACGCGGTAGTCGCCCGACTCCCCCAGCCGCAGGGTGCGTGGTCCGGCATCCACCGGTACGGCGCGCAGGCTGTCCACGTACGGTGCGAGATCGGGTTGTTCCTGATCCTGCTCGACGAGCACCTCGATGCTGGTTCCGGCACCGCAGATCCGGGCGGCGAGGGTGCCGATGACCTGTCCGGTGGGGAAGTCCGCGCGACGGGTCGGATCGCAGCCGCGTTGCGTGTCCGGCTGCGTGTCCGGCGTCGGCTGGTAGCCGGACTCACCGGGCGGGGCGAAGCCGCGCGGCGCCCGCCCGGCGGCGGCGGTCAACTGTTCGTCGATACGGCCGTAGAGCGCGTCGCGCAGCACCACGGCGGTGGTCACTCCGACGACCAGCGATGCGACCGCGAGCAGCGCGAGCATCGCCGCTACCAGGCGGGTACGCAGCGTCCAGCGACCCGGCGACCGCCAGCCGGCCACGCCCCGCCAGCCGGCCACGCCCCGCCGACCAGCCATGGCCCGCCAGCCGGCCACGCTCCGTCGACCGGCGCCTGCCCCTGGCACGTCCCCGGCGTCAGTCGGCGGGTTTGAGGACATAGCCCGCGCCGCGCATCGTGTGGATCATCGGCGGACGCCCGGCGTCGATCTTCTTGCGCAGATACGAGATGTACAGCTCGACGACGTTGGCCTGCCCACCGAAGTCGTAGTTCCACACCCGGTCCAGGATCTGCGCCTTGCTGAGCACCCGGCGCGGGTTGCGCATCAGGTACCGCAGCAGCTCGAACTCGGTGGCGGTGAGCGTGACCGCCGAGCCGGCCCGGCGTACCTCGCGGCTCTCCTCGTCCAGGGTGAGATCCCCGACGGTGAGCAGCGCGTCCGGGCGCAGCGCGGCACGGGCGGCACGGCGCATCAGCCCGCGCAGCCGGGCCACCACCTCTTCCAGGCTGAATGGCTTGGTGACGTAGTCGTCGCCGCCGGCGGTCAGCCCGGTGATCCGGTCCTCCACCGCGTCCTTGGCGGTGAGGAACAGCACCGGTACGTCGGGGGTGTCGGCGCGCAGCCGGCGCAGCACCTCCAGGCCGTCGATGTCGGGCAGCATGATGTCGAGCACGACGGCGTCGGGGCGGAACTCGCGGGCGATCTGGACGGCGCCGGTCCCGTCGCCAGCGCTGCGCACCTCCCAGCCCTCGTAGCGCAGCGCCATCGACAGCAGCTCGGCCAGGGTGGGTTCGTCGTCGACCACGAGGACCCGCACCGGGCTGCCGTCCGCTCGGCGCAGTTCGACCCGGGCCTGCGGCTTCGCCATCGTCATGGATCCGATCGTCCAGGCACCCGCTGTGCGGGCGCTTTTCCGTGTCTGTGTATCACCTGTGGGTTGGCGCGACGGGGGCTCCGACGTAACCGCCCGGCCGGCTCGTCCGTCGACTCATCCGCTCGCCACAGGGCTGGCACAGGTTGCGCACAGCGAAGTCGTGCTGAATGAACGTGTCGTGAACATCAGATGAAGGAGAGTCGTGGACCACCTGCTGATCGTACTGATCGACCTGGCCTCGATCACGGTGCTGACCTTCGGCCTCTACTTCCCGCGACATCACCGCCGCGACCTCGTCGTGGCGTACCTCGGGGTGAACGTCGGGGTGCTCGCGGTGGCGATGGTGCTCGGCTCGTCGGCGGTAGGGGTGGGCCTGGGTCTCGGGCTGTTCGGCGTGCTGTCCATCATCCGCCTGCGCTCGGACGAAATCGCCCAGCACGAGGTGGCGTACTACTTCGCCGCCCTGGCGCTCGGGTTGCTGGC
The DNA here is from genome assembly GCF_049179075.1 of Solwaraspora sp. WMMB335. Taxonomy (NCBI): domain Bacteria; kingdom Bacillati; phylum Actinomycetota; class Actinomycetes; order Micromonosporales; family Micromonosporaceae; genus Solwaraspora; species Solwaraspora sp. WMMB335. The sequence continues at coordinate 7,554,496 of NZ_JBMHMF010000001.1, read as the reverse complement.
CGGTCTGACCGGCGCGCCCAGCGTGCCGACCGTCGCGCTGATGAGCCTGGTCGTGGCGACTCTGTTCGTCGGTGACCATCGGGCGCTGTTGGGTCGACACCGGCAGCAGACGGTGGCCCTGGACACCGCGTACACCGACGAGGCGGCACTGCGTACGCGGCTGGCCGCTCTGTTGGGTGGCCGGGTCACCTACCTGAGCGTGCGCCATCTGGACCTGGTCAACGACACCACCCTGGTCGAGGTGCGCTACGTGGTGCCGGCCGGCCGGGCGGCGGCGGACAGTCGCACCGTGGCGCCGACCGCCACCGGTCCCACGCTCGGCACGCGCATCGAACAGGTGCCGGCGTCATGAGCACCCTGCTGGCCGCCGCCCGGCAACCCGCCGTCGCGGAGCCCACCGTCGCGGAGCTCGCTGATCTGCTGCCCGCCGGCCTGCCCCCGATCGGGCTGGACGAGTTGGTGCGGCGGGCGTCGCTGCTGACCCGGGTGGACCGCAAGTACGTGCTGGCGCCGGTGGCGCTACCGCCGCTGCTGACGGCGGTGGACGCGCTGGCCCAATCGGCCCGGGTATTGCAGATCGGAGACCGCCGTGACTTCGGCTACCGGTCGGTCTACTTCGACACCCCCGACCTGGTCAGCTACCGGGCAACGGCGCACCGTCGGCGCCGCCGGTTCAAGGTCCGGCTGCGCGGCTACCTCGACACGGGCCTCGATTTCGTCGAGGTGAAGATCCGCGGCGGGCGCGGCGTCACCAGCAAGGACCGTCGGCCGTACGACGGGGACGGCCTCCGGCTCGGGCCGGACGACCGTGCCTACGTCGACGGGATTCTGGCCACGGCGTCGATTCCGTCGGTTGGGCCGCGGCTGGTGCCGACGCTGGTCACCGCGTACCGGCGGGCGACGCTGTTCCTGCCCGGCAGCGGCAGTCGGGTGACCATCGACGTCGGCCTGTGCTGGGCGCTGCCCGACGGTACGGCCGCAGGTCGGGCCGGCGCGGTCACCGGCACCGTCGACCGGGTGGTGGTGGAGACCAAGTCCGCCGGCCCGGCCGGCGAGGTGGACCGGCTGCTCTGGCGGGCCGGTCACCGGCCACGGCCGATGTCCAAGTACGCCACCGGGCTCGCCGTGCTGCGCCCGGATCTTCCCGCCAACCGCTGGCAGCCCGTCCTACGCCGGCACTTCTCCGTCGGACAGGAGTGACGATGTTCAAGGTCCGAAACAGCAGGACGGCGGCCGGGCTCGCCTCGGTCGTCCTGGTCACCGGCGCGCTGGTGGGCTGCTCGGCCGGCACCGGTGCCACTGACGCCGGCGGCTCCGGGTCGGCGACGGCGGTGGACACGGCGGTCGACGCGGCCAGCAGCGCCGCCGACGTCCTCGCCGCGAACAAGGCCGACCACGCCGGTGACGCCGACGCCGACGCGACAGTCGACGAGTCGCAGGTGGTCGATATCGAGCTGACCGGCGAGTCGGTGACGATCACCGACGGTGGCACCTATCGGCTGCAGGGCACCCTCGACGACGGCCAGGTGACGGTCGACGCACCGGACGCCACCGTCCGGCTGGTCCTCGACGGCGTACGGATCACCAGCTCGACCGGTGCGGCGATCGCCGCGACCGACGCGGACCACCTGGTAGTGGTGGTCGCCGACGGCAGCGAGAACACGCTGAGCGACACCGACTCGTACGCCGAGCAAGCCGACGTCAACGCCGCCCTGTTCAGCTCGGCCGACCTGACCGTCACCGGCGGCGGGACGTTGACCGTGCACGGCAACGGCAACGACGGCATCGCCAGCAAGGACGGGCTGGTGATCGACACCGCGACGGTCATCGTCGAGGCGGTCGACGACGGCGTGCGCGGCAAGGACTACGTGGTGGTCGACTCCGGCACGGTCACGGTCGACTCCGGCGGCGACGGAATCAAGGCGGACAACGACCAGGACGCCGACTCCGGGTACGTCTGGGTCGACGGCGGCACGGTCACCGTCGACTCCGGCGGTGACGGGATCGACGCCGCGACCGACCTGGTGGTCACCGGCGGGCTGTTGGACGTGACCGCCGGCGGTGGCAGCGGCGTCGCCCCGGACGCGGACGTCTCGACAAAAGGGCTCAAGTCGGCGGTGATCAGCGTGCTGGAAGCCGGCACGATCACCGTGGACGCCGCCGACGACGCGGTGCACGGCAACGGCGCACTGCACCTGGCCGGCGCGCGGCTGACGTTGGCCAGCGGCGACGACGCGGTGCACGCCGACACCACACTGCTCGTCGACGACGGTTCGCTCGACATCACCGCGTCGGTGGAAGGGCTCGAAGCCGCCCACATCACCGTCGCCGGTGGTGACATCCAGTTGGTCGCCAGCGACGACGGGGTCAACGCGGCCGGCGGCACGACCACCGACGGGTCGGACGCGACAGCGGGCGGCCGACCCGGTGGTGGGCCGGGTCGCGGCGGGCCCGGCGGCGGGGAGGCGGTCGGCGACTATTCGTTGGCCGTCACCGGTGGCACCCTGGTGATCGACGCCGGTGGTGACGGCTTCGACTCCAACGGCACCGCCGAGATCACCGGCGGCACGGTGGTGGTCAACGGACCGACGATGACCATGAACGGCGCGCTGGACGTCAATGGCGGCTTCCAGATCAGCGGCGGGGTGCTGATCGCCGCCGGCAGCGCGGGGATGGTGGTGACGCCGGACGCGGCTTCGGCCCAGGGCTGGCTGTCGGCCACCGTGGACGCCGCCGTACCCGCCGGCACCACCCTGCACGTCGTCGATTCCACCGGTGCTGTCCTGGTCACCTTCGTCACCTCGAAGACGGTGCAGAACCTGGTCTACTCGTCGGCCGACGTCGTGACCGGCGAGCAGTACCAGGTCTACGCCGGCGGCAGCGCCACCGGGACAGACGTCGGCGGGCTCGCCGAGTCCGGGGAGTTGGGCTCGGCGGTCACGGTGGCGACGGTGACCGCGGGCACGGGCCCGGCGGGTTTCGGTGGCGGGCCGGACGGTGCCGGCCGGCCCGCGCCCGACGGTGGCGGGGACGGCCGCGACGGGTCCCGGTAACGGCGGGCTGGCCGGCGGCAGCGACGGCAGCCGCGTAGCGCGTACCCGAGCCGCCCACGACGATCCCGCCGTTCGCGGCCAGAATCCGGTTCCGCCACGGCCGGCGGGGCACCGGGCTACGCTCCCGGTGTGTGAAGAGGATCGAGCAGGTCGGTCCCGGCGGCCTGCATCTGGTGCGGCCCGGTGCCCGGGTCGACCGTCTGGAGATCTTCTTCGACCTGGTCTACGTCTTCGCGTTCTACAACATCACCCGGGTCACCGCCGGTGAGTTGACCGGCCGTGGCCTGATCGCCGGAATGCTCGTTCTCGCTCTGCTCTGGTGGGCGTGGTGTTCACACATGGTGCTCGCCAACCGGGTCCGTGTCGGCGAGGGGTCCGCCCCGTTGGCGATGTTCATGGCGATGGCGGCGGTGTTCATCACCTCGCTGAGCATTCCGCAGGCCTTCATCGACGAACCGGGCGGCCTGCCCGGCCCGCTCGTCGTGCCCTGCTGCTACCTGCTGATCCGGGGTCTGCACCTGACGCTCTACTGGTTCGCGGCCCGCACCGCGCAGGAGGCGGCACGCCCCCGGTGGCTCCGGTTGTTCACACCGCCGCTGCTGGCTACCAGCCTGCTCGTCGTGGCCGGCCTGATCCCGTACCACGGGTTCGCCCCGGACACCGCGTTCCGGCTGCAGGCCGCATGCTGGCTGGCCGCCCTCGCGGTGGAGTACGCCGCGGGCTTCGCCCTGGCCGGCAAGGGCTGGGCGGTGTTGTCGGCGAACCACTGGGTGGAGCGGTTCGAGTTGATTCTCATGGTCGCGCTCGGCGAGCTGATCATCTCGATCGGTGTCGGCAGCGACCTGATCGACCGACCGATCACCTGGCCGGCCGTGTTCGGCGCCGGCTTCGCGGTAGCGGTCACCGCCGCCGTCTGGTGGTTGTACTTCGACCTGGTCGCGCCGGCGGCCGTGCAGGCGTTCCACGCGAGCGCGCACGGCGAGCCACGTACCCGACTCGCCCGGGACGCGTACGCCTACCTGCACCTACCGATGATCGCCGGACTGATCCTGGTCGCGCTCGGTATGGAGGAGGTGCTGCACCAGCTGGGTACCCCGGACATCGACCTGGCCGCCCCGGTCGACGGCCCCGCCGTACCGCTGGCCTTCGGCGGCCTCGCGTTGTTCCTGCTGAGCCATCTCGGCTTCCAGCTACGTACGCTGGGCACCGTGACCGGTAGTCGGGTCGTGGCGATCGCCGGACTGGCGGTCACCGCCCCGGTGGCGGTACGGATACCCGCACTCGCCGGGCTGGCCCTGCTCACCGGCGTCTGCGTCTGCCTGGTGCTCGCCGAATTGGTGCTGCTGTCCGGCTCGCGGCGGCGGTTACGCCGGGAGAGCCTGCGCGAGCGGCTCACCCACGAGGCGCGCGAGTCGGCCTGGCGGCGGCGCCGTTACCGGTGACACCCCACGGCGCCCCGGCTGCGTCAGCCGCCCAGCCGGGCGGCCAGCACCAGGGCGAGCTCGAAGCGGCGGTCCGGGTCGTCCAGGTCGTCGCCGAGCAGCTCCCGCAGCCGGCGTAGTCGGTAACTCACCGTCTGCGGGTGGACGAACAGCTCGGCCGACACCGCGGTCCGTGAACCCCAGTGCCGCAGCCAGCTCTGCAGGGTGGCAAGCAGGCTTTCCCGCTGCGCCGGCCGCATCCGGTGCAGCGGCGCCAGCCGGCGGGCGGCCAGCACCGCCAGCGCGTCCGGGGCGCCCTGCAGGGCCAGGTGCACCAGATGGTCCTCGGCGAACACGGCCTCCGGAGCCGATGCGGCGACAGCGGGGACGGCTGGGACAGCGGCGGCAGCGGGGACGCCGGGGACGCCGGACGCCAGCTCGGCCAGCCGTACCGCTGGCGGCAGCTGGGGCCACGGCAGTGCCGGACCCACGACGGCGCCGCGACCGCGCAGCGCGTCGGCGAGAGCGGCTCGCCCGGTCCGGACACCCGCGCGCAGCAGTACCACCGCGTCGCGGCCCCGCTCGGCCACGATCGCGTCGCCGCCGAACCGGAACCGGACGTCGCGGGCCTGCTCGGCGGGCAGCACCACCGGCACCACCACGTCCAGGTCGGGCCAGCCGGCGCGGGTGGCCGCGCTCGCCACCGCGCCGGCCGGGGCGCTGCCGCCGAGCAGCAGCTCGGCGAGGTGGCGGCGCAGCCGCTCCCCCTCCCCGGCCTGCTCGCGTACCTGTTCGGCGAAGCCGTCGGTGCTCGCCGCGACCAGTTCGTCGACGAAGGCACTGACCGCGTCCGCACAGTCGATGAGCAGGTCGGCATCGACCGGGCCGAGCGCCGCCAGCGATTCGCCCACCTGCCGCAGCAGCAGCCGGGCCGCGGTCCGTAGCGCGGCCAGCAGCGTCTCCGGACCCCGGTTCTCGCGGGCCTCGGCCGCGCCGAGAAAGACGAACACCTCGCGTACCGGCGGCGGCAGCGCCGGCTCGTCGGTGCCGACCAGATCGAGAAATCGCTCCAGCGCGACCTCGACCGCCGTCCGCACGTCACGCTGGAGCTTCGCGTCGTGTTCGGCGGCGGCGAACGCCGGCGTGGTCCGGGTGACGGTGGTGGCGACCGCCCGGACCACGGCAGGCAGGCGGGAACGCATCGCCGGAGCCAGCTCGGCGGGCAGCCGCCGCCACGGGGTCGAGATCAGCGGCGGCACCGGCACCTCGCCATCTTGGCACGCCGCGTTGTCACGACATGACAAACCGGTGCGGCCATCTCGCTGCCCGGATGACGGTGATCCGCCGGCCGCCCTGCCGCCAGGATGAGAGCGTCCGTGCCCCGGCCCGAGGAGACCGCCATGCGACACCGCACCTCCCGCCAACACGTCGTCGACATGTGCCGGATCATGTTGACCCGGGGGTATCTGAAGGCCACCGAGGGCAACGTCTCGGTCCGGGTGCCGGGCCACCGGCTGTACGCGGTGACGCCCAGCAACTACGACTACGACCGGATGCGGGTCGAGGACGTGTGTCTGGTCGACTTCGACGGCCGGCCGGTCGGAGTCGACGACGAGCACTCGCCCGACGACACCGGTAGCGGGCTGGCCCCGTCCATCGAGGCCGGGATGCACGCCAACATCTACCGGCAGCGCCCGGACGTCAACGCCGTCGTGCACACCCACCAGCCGTACGCCTCGGCGCTGGCGTTCCTCCGCAAGCCGATCCCGGCACTCACCGACGAACAGGTCCGTTTCCTCGGCCGTCAGGTCGCCATCATCGACTACGCGCCGTCGGGGACCGGATTTCTCGCCACCAACGTGCAGAAGAAGGTGGCCGGCGGGGACAACGCGTTCATCATCGCCAATCACGGGGTGGTCGCGCTGGGCACCGACCCCGACCGGGCGGTGTTCAACATGGCGTTGCTGGAGAAGGTGTCGATCGCCTATCTGCTGGCGCTGACCACCGAGGCCGGCAAGGTGCACACCATCCCGACCGCGATCCGGGAGATCGCGTTCCGCAAGCTGCGTGCCGACGAGAAGCGGATCGCCGCGCAGATCACCGAGTCGGTGCCGCCGGTGCGGGTACCGGTCGCCGAGGAACTGCCCAGCGCGGACGCGGTGGCCGCCCAACTCGCCGTGGCCGGCCCGGTGCGGCCCGACACGACGACCGCCGAGACGCCGGGCAGCGAGTCGGCCCGACTCGGCTACGCCATCAGCGAGTACCTCGACGTGGACGACACGATGCGCCGGCTCAAGGCCCTGGTCGCCCAGCCGGTACGCGGGCTACGCCACGACGCGATGCTCGACGTGCTCGCCTACTTCACCACCAAGTGCCAGGCCAGCAAGGAGATCACCGACCGGGCCAGGCGGCGCATCCCCGGCGGAGTACAGCACAACCTGGCGTTCAACTACCCGTTCCCGCTGGCCGTCGACTCCGCCGAGGGTGCCTACCTGACCGACCGGGACGGCAACACCTACATCGACTTCCTGCAGGCCGGCGGGCCGACGATCCTGGGCAGCAACTACCGGCCGGTCAACGAGCGGGTGGCCGAGGTGATCAGCGAGTCCGGCCCGGTGACCGGGCTGTTCCACGAGTACGAGCTCAAGCTCGCCGAGATCATCCACCACTACCTGCCGCACGTGCAGATGTACCGGTCGCTCGGCTCCGGCACCGAGGCGGTGATGGCCGCGGTGCGCGGTGCCCGCGCGTTCACCGGCAGGCGCATGGTGATCAAGGTGGGCGGCGCCTATCACGGCTGGTCCGACACCATGGTGTACGGCCTGCGGGTGCCCGGCACGTACCGGATGAACGCCAAGGGCATCCCGTTCGGCGCCACCGCCAACACCCGGGAGGTCTTCCCGCACGACCTCGGCGCGCTGCGGCGCAAGCTGATCGAGAACCGGGTGCGCGGCGGCACCGCCGCGGTGATCGTCGAACCGCTCGGCCCCGAGTCGGGCACCCGCCCGGTGCCGCGTGACTTCAACGCCAGGGTCCGGCAGTTGTGCGACGAGTTCGGCGCGCTACTCGTCTTCGACGAGGTGGTCACCGGGTTCCGGGTCGGGCTGGGCGGGGCGGCCGGTTACTTCGGCGTCACCCCGGACCTGACCGTGTTCGGCAAGGCGGTCGCCGGCGGGTATCCGATGGCCGGCGGGGTCGGCGGTCGGGCCGATGTGATGGCCGTGTTCGGCTCCGGGTTGGACGGACGCAACGGGGCGCACGTCCAGGTCGGCGGCACCCTGTCGGCCAATCCGCTGTCCTGCGCGGCCGGCTACTTCGCCATCGCCGAGATGGCCCGGACCAACGCCCCGGTGATCGCGGGAAGGGCCGGCGACCGGCTGGCCCGGGGGCTGCAACGGCTGATCGACAACTACGGGCTGCCGTACGTGGCGTACAACCAGGGGTCGATCGTGCACCTGGAATGCAGCGGGGTGATGCTGATGGACATGCGTAACCCGATCAAGCTGCTCAAGGAGAACAAGGCCCGCAAGCGGCTGATGGAGCAGATGGGCGCGGCGTACACCGCGCACGGCGTCATCACCCTGGCCGGATCGCGGATGTACACCTCGATGGCCGACACCGACCAGGTGATCGACGCCGCGCTGACCCGTTTCGACCAGGTGTTCGCCCAGGTCGAAGGGGTCTGAGCGGTGCCGGCCACACCGCCGCAGGTGCTCGCCGTCGACCTGGGCACCTCCGGCGTGAAGGCGGCGCTGGTCGCCGCCGACGGTACCGTCACCGGCTGGGCCGAGCGGTCGGTGCCGCTGCGGGTGACGCCTGGCGGCGGCGCCGAGCAGGACCCGCCCGCCTGGTGGCGGGCGCTCGCCGAGGTGGTGGCCGACCTCGGCCGGGCCCATCCGGAACACCTGCGGGCGGTGACCACCGTCTGTTCCTCGACCCAGGGCGAGGGCACGATCGCGGTCGACGCCGCCGGGGAGCCGCTGACCGCCTGCATCACCTGGCTGGACATGCGCGGTGCGACGAACCTGCGCCGACAGTTCGGCGGCTTCCCGGCGTACGACGGGATGTCGGTGCGTCGGATCGTCCGCTGGCTGCGGCTCACCGGCGGCATGCCGTCGCCGACCGGCAAGGACCCGGCCGCGCACATGCTGCTGATCCGCGACGAGATGCCACAGGTGTACGCGCGGACCGCCACCTTCCTCAACGTCCTGGACTGGATCAACCTGAAGCTGACCGGGCGCACGGTGGCCACCGTCGACTCGATCCTCACCTCGTGGGTGACCGACAACCGCCGGCCGGACCAGATCCGCTACTCCGCCGCGCTGGTCGCCGACTGCGGCATCGATCCGGACAAGCTGCCCCCGATCGTGGCCTGTACCGAGGTGATCGGCACGCTGTCCCCGGCCGCCGCCGCCCATCTGGGCCTGCCGGCGACGGTGCGGGTGGTGGCCGGCGCGATCGACAACACGGCGGCGGCGGTCGGTGCCGGCACCACCGCCGACAACGATCCGCACCTGTATCTCGGCACCTCGTCGTGGATCGCCGCACACGTACCGGCCAAGAAGACCGATGTGGGCGCGCAGATCGCGGCGGTGCCGTGCGCCGTGCCGGGCCGTTATCTGATGACCGCGCTGCAGGCCACCGCCGGGGCGAATCTGACCTGGTTGAAGGACAAGATCGTCGAGTACGATGACCCGCTGCTCGGCGCCGGGCACCTCAGCGGCGACGAACGGTCCGTCTTCGACGCCTTCGACATGATCATCCCGACCGTACCGGCCGGCGCGAACGGGGTGCTCTACATGCCGTGGCTGTACGGCGAACGCGCCCCGGTCGACGACCGTGACCTGCGCGCCGGCTTCCTCAACATCTCGTTGGACACCAACCGCTCCGACCTGTTGCGGGCCGTGTTCGAGGGCGTGGCGCTCAACACGCGCTGGCTGACCGGTGCGGTCGACCGGTTCCTCGGCTCCCCGATGACGTCGCTGACCATCACCGGCGGCGGTGCCCGCTCGGATGCCTGGTGCCAGATCTTCGCCGACGTGCTCGGCGTCGAGGTCCGCCGGGACGCCGACCCGGTGGCGGTCAACGCCCGTGGCGCGGGATGGATCGGCGCGGTCGGCGAAGGCCGGCTCTCGTTCGGGGACCTGCCCGCCCTGATGCGCCGAGATCGGGTCTTCGCCCCGACCGCCGCGCACCGGGCACGCTACGACGAGATCTTCGGCATCTACCGGGACCTGCATCGGCGGCTGGCGCCGGTCTACCGTCGACTGCATCGCTGATGGACCCCCGCCGTGGTGCGGTGCCGGCGGCGGGCCGCGGTAGGCCACAGCGGACGGATCGGCGACGATGGAGCAATGCCACGATCAGCACGCATGTCACGCCATGCCGTCGTCATCGGCGGCAGCCTCGCCGGGCTCTGCGCCGCCCGTGCCCTGGTCGACCACGTCGACCAGGTGACGGTCGTCGACCGGGACCGGTTCCCGGACGTGCCGACGGTGCGCTCCGGCGTGCCGCAGGCCCACCACCTGCACGTACTGGTCACCGCCGGACAGCGGGCACTCGACGGACTCTTCCCCGGACTGGTCACTGAGCTGTACGAAGCCGGGGCGGTCGTGGTGGACACACCGACCGACGTGCTCTACCTGACCGCGACCGGCTGGCGGGAACGCTTCGCGGCCACCCACCGGCTGGTCGGCACCAGCCGGGAGTTGCTCGACTGGACGGTACGCAACCGGCTGGCCGCCGATCCGCGGGTACGGTTCCTGCCCGCGCACGAAGCGATGGAACTGATCGGCGCCGACGGCCGCGACGCGGTCACCGGCGTCGTCGTGCGGCCACGTGGCTCCGCCGGCGCGCTGCAGCAGCGGCTCACCGCCGATCTGGTGGTGGACGCCAGCGGACGCGGATCGCGCACTCCACAGTGGCTGGCACGGCTCGGGTACGGCGAGCCGCAGCAGACCCGGGTCGATTCCGGCCTGAGCTATGCCAGCCGACGCTACGTCCTGGCGCCGAACGCGGTCGAAGGCTGGAAGAACATCGTGCTGATGCCCGAACCACCGCACACCGGCCGTGGCGCGGTGCTCTATCCGATCGAGGGCGGCCGGTGGATGGTGACCCTCGGCGGCCTCGGCGGGGACCGCCCACCGACCGACGAGGCCGGCTTTCTCGAGTTCGCCCGGGAGATGCGCAGCCCGCTGCTGTACGAGGCGATCAAGAACGCCATCCCGGACTCGGCCATCCACGGCTTCCGCGGTACGGCCAACCACCGGCGGCACTACGAGACGATGCCCCGCTGGCCGGACGGGTTTCTCGTGGTCGGCGACGCGGCCTGCACCTTCAACCCGGTGTACGGGCAGGGCATGAGTGTCGCCGCCCGCAACGCGGTGGTGCTCGGGGCACATCTGCGCCGCCACGGCGGCCGGTTCGGCCGCGCTGTACAGGCACGGGTGGCCCGGTGCAGCGACGCGCCGTGGCGCATCGCCACCGGTGCCGACCTGCGCTACCCGAGCACGGTCGGACCACGACCACGCGGTGGTGCGCTGGCCCGCTGGTACCTGGACCGGATGGCCGACGTGGCAAACCGTGACCCGTACGTCTGTGAGGTACTCACCGACGTGTTGCACCTGGTCGCGCCGTTGTCTGCGGTGGTGCGACCGACGGTGGTGGCCCGGGTGCTGCGCGGGCGGCCCGGGCCACGGCTGGATGCGCCCGCGCCGACCGCCTCGCCGGGCACCGGTCCGTCGTAAGGGTCGGCTCAGTCCGGGTCGGGCATCAACCCCTGCTCGCGCAGCTGCTGCACATGCAGTGCCGGAGGTGGATCGGGATCCCAGTCCGAGGGTCGGGGTCCCTCCGGGCCGTCGGCACCGACGCGCACGAAGCTCTCCACCCGGGTCACCCGGCATCGCACGCCCTTGACCTCGAACTCGTCGGTCTCCGGTGGCTTGCGCTCGGCAAGGGCGCGACGGAACGCCGCCATCATCTCCTCGTGGGTGGCGTCCTCGGCGGGCATCACGTCGGTCCAACTGAACGTCGCCGAATCGCGGGCACCCTGCGGCGTGGCATAGGTCATGGTCGAACGCGGCCGCCACCGGCCGTCGACCTGCTCGCCGACGGTGAAACAGGCCGGCAGGATCACCACGTTGGGGTGGCTGATCAGCGCGGCCTCGGAGTCGGCCCGGACGTCGTCGGGCACATCCGTGCCGGACTTGTGGTACGCCGGTGCCATTTCCATCCGCAGCAGCGCGCCGCTGAGTCCGGTGGCCGCGGCCGGGTCGATCACGAACCCTTCGAACCGGGACAGCCGAATGGCCGGGTCCTGCGGCGGATACGGGTCCGGGTCGGTCGGCCGGGGTGGCTCGGGCCCGTCGGGTCCCATCCGGATGAAGGTCTGGGCCCGGATGATGCGGTATCGGCAGCCGGCCGCCATCGTCTCGTCGACCGGCTCCCAGTCCAGCTTCTCGTACGCCGACCGGTACTCCTCGCGGATGGCGGAGTTCGCCGTGGTGTCCGCCGTCTCGGCGTGCAGTCGCCGCAGGTACGAGGCAAGGCCGTCGCGAGCACCCTGTGGCTGATCGCTGAGCAGGCTGATGATCCGCCAGCCGTCGGCGATCTGCTCCGCACAGCCGAAAACCGGCGCACCCCACATCAGGGTCGGGTAGCTGCGGGCGCGTTGCCGTGCGTCCTGCTCGGCTACCGCCGAGACCGGATCGTCGCGGTGTTCGATCTTAATCAGCAGGTGCGGGGGCACCTGCTCACCGTGATAGGCCATCCACGCAGTGTGCCCGCTGGCCCGCCTGACGGTGGCCGGCAACGGCGTATATTTTTGCACTTGATCTGTACCAAAACGTTCGACAGTCGCCGCCCGCGTCGGGCCGGCCGAAGTGAGCTGGGACCGATCCGCTGGGCCGGTGGGTGACCGGTGCTGGGCGCTCCTGCCGTGAGCCAGGCCGCTGCGGACCGTACGATCGGCCGGTGACCTCGACCGAACAGCCGTCCCACCCGGCGCTCGCCCGAGCGCTGGCCGCCGATCCGCAGCTGGGCGCGCTGCGCCGGTCGTTGGAGTTCTACTACGGTGACCCGGACCGGGACGCCTCGATGGATCTGCTCTACCAACGGTTCGTGCGTCCCGGTGAGCTGGTCTTCGATATCGGCGCGCACGTCGGCGACCGGGTGGGCAGCTTCCGGCGGCTCGGGGCCCGCGTCGTCGCCCTCGAACCGCAGCCGTTGTGCGCCCGGGCGATCCGGGCGATCTACGCCGAGGATCCCGAGGTCACCGTGATCCAGGCCGCGTGCGCCGACAGACCCGGCCCGGTACGCATGTACGTCAACTCCGCGAACCCGACGGTCTCCACCGCGTCGGCCCGGTTCGTCGACGCGGCCGACGGCGCCGGTGGCTGGGAGGGCCAGGTCTGGGACGGTGAGCTCGACGTCCCGGCGACCACGTTGGACCGACTGGTCGCCGAGTACGGCACGCCGGCTTTCGTCAAGATCGACGTGGAAGGTTACGAGGACGCGGTGCTCGCCGGGACGACCGGCGCGCCGCCGGCGCTGTCCTTCGAGTTCACCACGATCCAACGGGACACCGCGGCACGCTGCCTGCGGCGTCTCGCCGCGCTCGGCGACTACCGGTTCGACGTCGCGCTCGGGGAGAGCCAGCGACTGACCTTCGGCCGCTGGGTCGACGGCGCGGAGATGGCCGCGCACCTGCGGCGGCTGCCGCACGCGGCCAACTCCGGTGACGTCTATGCCGTGCTGCCGCCCATCCCCGACCGAGCCGGCACGGGGTGGGCCGGCCCGGGGTGAGCCGACACGGAGTGCGTCAGCAGAGCCGGGTCCGGATGCAACGACCTGCCCACGGATCGCGGCAGCGTGGACGTGGCCGACGCCGGGCGATCCCGGGCCCAGCGCAACCAGATGATGTCCCGGCCGAACGACCACACCAACAGCGCCGCCACCGCGCCGAGCAACACCGTGGCCAGGACCGCGGGCAGCAGGCCGGCCCCGGCCACCACGAGCGCCACGCCCTGGGTGGCGGCCACCGTCTTGCGGCTCAGCCGTGGTGGCAACGGCGCGCGCAGCCACGGCCACACCCAGATGGCGGCGGCGAACACGTACCGGAACACGCCGATGGCCAGCACCCACCAGCCGAGGGTTGCGGCGACGAACACACTCAGCACGACGACCAGCGCCGAGTCGGTCTCCATGTCGAACCGGGCACCGAGCCGCGAGCAGGTGCCGGTACGCCGGGCCACCTGCCCGTCCACGCCGTCGAGCGCGAGCGCGAGCGCCGCGAGCGCGATCAGCAGCGCGACCGGCACCGAGCCGAAGAAGGAGTCCGCGACCAGCGCGGTCACCGCCCCGACCAGCGTCCCCCGGGCCAGGGTCACGGTGTCCGCCGGTCCCCAGCCGACCACGTCGGGATGCTGCAACGCCCTGATCAGCAGAGCCCAGGTAGCGGCCCCGTACGCCAGACCGGCCAGCCATCCGGCCACCCCGAGCCCGGTCGTCGCGTCGAGTGCCATCAAGACCCCGATCTGGGCCAGCAAACCGATACTCGGTGCATGGACCGACCGGACCACATCGCTGCGTGCGCTTACCGTCACTGTTCCTCCGTCAGAGATGGCCACCGGCGCCGCCCGCCTCGGTGCCATACCCCGACACACGGTCGACCGACATGATCAGTTCATCCGCCGGCCGAGAATCCATTTTCCCGAATCCGCGTGGCAGCGCGGACCTACTGTCAGTAACCGGTCCAGACCGCCTTGGCGCCCGAGTCGCCGGCGCGGACCACGAAGTAGACGCTAACCCCGGCGGCGACGATAGCCAAAATCCTGACCACCAGTGGGAGCAGTCGCCCGCCACCGCCCGCCGACGCACCCGCGGCCGCCACCACCCGCGGAGCGACCAGATACGCCAGCGCCAGCGTCAGTACTCCGAGCACCATCGTGGCGACGAGGGTCAGGTTGCCCAATTGCTCATGTTCCTCGATGACGGGGCGGAAACTGTCGGTGATCCGACCGGCACCGTCCATCCGGGCGAAGAACGCGTCACCGGAAAGCTTCGTCACCAGTGCCGAAACCGGCGCGACGACGGCCAGTACGGCGAGCACCCACCGGGTGTGCGGACGGATCACCGGAATCAGCGCGTACGCGATCGTCAGCAGTGCCAGCAGCGGGACGAAGACCACCGCCGCGTGCAGCAGCAGCGGGTGGGCGGGTATCCCGGCGAACTCCTCGAACATCTGCGCCTCCTCAGTGGCAATCCGCACTGGTCAGGACGACCAGGGCTGGGACGTTAGCGCATCCGGCCCGCAATCCGGCAGGCCGGCGAGGCGATCGCCGAGTGAGATTGCCGAGTGAGGTTGCACAGCACGAGGTGGAACGGCCCGCTACCGATCAGGAGGATCCGGGCGGGGATTCGGTGGGCTCCTGCGGGCTGCGCTCGGCGCCGAACGGATTCTCCGGCTCCGTGGTGTGTTCGAATCGTGGCCGACGGACATGCTCGGCCTGCGGGACCTGGACGGGCCGGGCACCGGACACCGGGTCCGGCGTGAAGGTGGCCATCACCACCGCCCGCTCCGGTGCCAGGCCGGCCGGCCCCCGACCGTGGCGAGCCTGGTCCCGGTGGAATTCGTCGATCAGGTGCTGCGGCGGCTCGGCGGCACCCTGCGGCAGGTCGCCACCCAGGTCGGAGGCGAGAACGCCGTACTTCGCCTCGAAGGCGGGGCGTTCGGAGCGGATCCGTGGCAGCCGGTCGAAGTTTCGCAGCGGCGGCGGGCACGTGGTCGCCCATTCCAGGGAGTTGCCGAACCCCCACGGATCATGCACATGCACCTGCTCGCCGAACCGGTAGGACTTCCACACGTTCCACAGGAAGAACAACGTGGAGGCGCCGAGTACGAACGATCCGATCGTCGAGATCGTGTTCAATGTGGTGAAACCGTCCGTCGGCAGATAGTCGGCGTACCGACGGGGAAAGCCCTCGGTGCCGAGCCAGTGGTGGACCAGGAACGTCGCGTGGAAGCCGATGAACATGGTCCAGAAGTGCGCCCGACCCAGCCGTTCGTCCAACAGCCGTCCGGTCATCTTCGGAAACCAGAAGTAGATCCCGCCGAAGGCGGCGAAGACGATCGTCCCGAACAGCACGTAGTGAAAGTGGGCGATCACGAAGTAGCTGTCAGTGACGTGGAAGTCCACCGGCGGGCTGGCCAGCAGCACCCCGGTCAGGCCGCCGAGCAGGAAGGTGACCAGGAAACCCACGGCGAACAGCATCGGCGTCTCGAAGGTCAGTTGCCCCTTCCACATCGAACCGATCCAGTTGAAGAACTTGATCCCGGTGGGCACGGCGATAAGGAAGCTCAGCATCGAGAAGAACGGCAGCAGCACCTGCCCGGTACCGTACATATGGTGCGCCCAGACGCTCATCGACAGGATGGTGATCGCGATCGTCGCGGCGACCAGGCCTTTGTACCCGAAAACCGGCTTGCGGGAGAAGACCGGGATGATCTCCGTGATGATCCCGAAGAACGGCAACGCGACAATGTAGACCTCGGGATGACCGAAGAACCAGAACAGGTGCTGCCACAGCATCGGCCCGCCGGTCTCCGGAGCGTAGACGTACGCGCCGAGCATCCGGTCCGCGAGCAGCGCCAGCAGCGCCGCGGCCAGCAGCGGGAACACCAGGATCACCAGGACCGCGGTGAACAGGATGTTCCAGGTGAAGATCGGCATCCGGAACATGGTCATCCCGGGTGCGCGCAGCGTCAGAATGGTGGCGATGATGTTGACCGAACCGAGGATCGTGCCGAGGCCGGAGACCACCAGCCCGACGATCCACATGTTCGCGCCGACCCCCGGAGTGTTCTCCATGCCGCTGAGCGGGGTGTAGGCGAACCATCCGAAGTCCGGTGCCCCGCTGGGGGTGAGGAAACCGCCCATCACCAGCAGCCCGCCGAACAGGTACAGCCAGTACGCCAACGCGTTGAGTCGTGGGAACGACACGTCGGGGGCACCTATCTGCAGCGGCACCAGATAGTTGGCGAACCCGAACACCAGCGGGGTGGCGAACAGCAACATCATGATCGTGCCGTGCATGGTGAACAACTGGTTGTACTGCTCCGGCGAGAGGATCTGCATGCCGGGTCGGGCCAACTCCGCCCGCATCAGCAGCGCCATGAACCCGCCGGCCACGAAGTAGCCGAACGACGTCACCAGATAGAGCAGGCCGATCTGCTTGGCGTCAGTGGTACGCAGCAGCCGGCTCAGCGAGTTCCCGGGAACCGCCCGTCGGACCGGGCCGGCATGGCGGCCACCGGCGCCGGTGGCGCCGGGCCGAACCGGTGCCACGAGCGCCGCTCGGGCCATGACTCGCTCCGCCATGCTCACCTTCCCCGTAATGCCCCTCTCCCGCGCTCTGCCGCGATTGACCGTAACGCGATGGTGAGCCGCTATGCGGGCTTTAATGAGAACTGACCGCGACCAGGAGGGCCGACGCCATGGCGGAGCGACCGGGACCAGACCTGGTGGACCTGCTGATCTCCCAGCACGAGCAGGTCCGTGACCTGTTTCGGCAGTTGGCGGCGGCCCCGGACACCGACCGGGAACGGCTACTACGACGACTGGTCCGGGTGATCGCCTGGCACGAAAGCATCGAAGAAGTCATCGTCCACCCCATCGTGCTGGGCCGGGTCATGTACGCCGAGCACCTGGTGGCGCGACGGGAGCAGGAGGAACACCAGGCAAAGCACGATATTTCAGCTCTTTATCTGCTAGGAGTCGATCACCCCGATTTTTCGCAACGATGTGCCCAGCTCGCCGCCGACCTGCAGCGCCACCTGCTACACGAGGAGACCGAGGAGTTTCCCGCGCTGCGCCTGGGCAGTAGTCCGGCCGAGTTGCACCGACTGGCCACCGTCGTCACCCAGACATGGACGGCGATGGACGCGGCGATCGGCTCCGAGGACGGCGACCCGCCGCTACCGGAGCCGGCGCCGATCGCGCTGTTCGACCGGGCGCGCACCGCGGCCCGCCGCTGGTATCAACTCCAGGAACTCACCTGAAGCGGGCCGCTGGCCGGCCGCACCCGCCCGCGACGCCGCTACGGCGCTTCCCACCGCGCTTTACCGCGCCGCCGGGATCGGCGAGGATCGGATCGACCGATCGACCGCCGTACGCCGACAGAGGTGGCATGGAACCGACAGCTGCGCAGCCGGGCACCGGCACCACGGCAGTCGCCGTCGTCGACTCGCACCTGCATCTGTGGGATCCGGCCCGGTTCGACTACCCCTGGCACGCCACGGCGCCACCGCTGCGGCGCAGCTACCTGCCCGCCGATCTGGACATCGCCACGGCCGACTTGGACCGGGCCGGCTTCCGGCTCGACGCCGTGGTGTTCGTCGAGGCCGGACGGATCGACGGACACGCCGTGGCCGAGATCGACTGGGTGAGCGGGTTGGCCGCGGACTGGCCGCTGCTGCGCGCCATGGTCGCGCACGTTTCGTTGGAACGTGGCACCGACGTCGCGGACCACGTCGCCGCCCTGCGCCGCCATCCGCTGGTGACCGGGGTGCGCCGCAACATCCAGGACGAACCCGCCGGCTTCGGCCTCGACGACGACTTCGTCGCCGGGGTACGGCTGCTCGCCGACGCCGGGCTCACCTTCGACCTGTGCGTACGCCACCACCAACTGGCCGAGGCGACCGCGTTGGCCGCCCGGGTGCCGCAGGTGACCTTCGTCCTCGATCACCTGGGCAAGCCACCGGTCGCCGACGGCGGCACACACCCGTGGCGTGCCGATCTCGCCCGGCTCGCCGACCTGCCCAACGTGTTCTGCAAGCTGTCCGGCCTGGCCACCGAGTCGCCGGCCGGCTGGGTCGCCGCCGACCTGCTGCCGTACCTACGTCATGCGCTGGCGACGTTCGGACCACAGCGGTGTCTGTTCGGCGGCGACTGGCCGGTGGCGACGTTGGCCACCGACTACCGCCGATGGCTCCACCTGGTGTCCGACGCCTGTGCCCAACTGCCGCCGGCCGGACAGGCGGCGGTCTTCGGTGACACCGCCCGCCGGGTCTACCGGATCACTTGACCGCCCGGCGGATGAACGTCCACAGCGCGGCGACGGTGGTCACCACCGCCACGGCGGCCAGCACCAGCAGGCAGACCCCGACCGGCAGGTGGGTCACCTGGGGCGCGAGCGCCGCCCGCAGCCCCTCGGCGGCGTACGTCATCGGGTTGGCCGCCGTGGCGACCTGGAACCACCGGATCTCCGCCAGGCGCTGCCACGGATAGTGCACGCAGCCGGTCCAGATGATCGGGGTGACGAACAGCGAGAACGTCGCCTGAATTCGCTGCAGTGGCAGCACCGTCGCCAGCGTCATTCCCAACGCCGCCGCCACCCAGCCGGCGAGCAGCACGAACAGCACCGACAGCGGGAGGGCGGACCAGCTCCCCGGCGCCGTTCCGACGACCAGCGCGCCGACCGGGTAGACCAGCGCCGCCGCGAACAGTCCCCGGATGGTGGCCACCACCAGCTTGCCCACCGCGACCAGGGCGGTGGGCAGTGGGGACAACAGGCGATCCTCGATCTCCCGGGTGAACCCGAACTCCTTGACCAGCGGTACCGCCACGCTCTGCAGCGAGGTGGTGAAGGTCGCCAGGGCGACCGTGCCGGGCAGCAGGATGTTGGCGAAGCCGGCACCGACGATGCCCTGCATGGTCAGCACCCGGGTGAAGATGAACAGCATGAACAGCGGGGTCAGCAGCACCTGGGCGAGGATGAACCAGAAGTCCTTCCCGGAGACCAGCAGATCGCGCAGCAGGATGGCGCCGAAGGCACGGGCCACCGGTGGCCGTGGCGCGGCCACGGACGATGCCGCCGGCCGGTCGACCGGGATGTCGGTCAGCGTCAACGGATTTCCTTCCCGGTCAGCGAGAGGAAGATGTCTTCCAGGCCCGGCTTGCCGATGTGCACGTCGGTCAACCGGGCCTGCCGGGTGGTCAGCACGGCCAACGCCGGGCCCAGGACGGCCGCTGGATCAGCGGCGAGGTGCAACCGCAACCGCACCGGACCGACCGGCTGACCGGCGCCGGCCACCACTCCGGCCCGGGCCGCGATCAGCGCGGCGAACCGTGGATCCGACTTGGCCGCCGCGATCTTCGCCGCCATCCGGGGGTCCGACTTCGCGGCGGCGATCTTGGCTGCGATCCGCGGATCCGCGGCGAGCGCCGCGAGCCGAGGGTTCGCCGGGCCGGTAGCCGTTGCCCCCGCGCCCCCGACGTCCCCACCGGCGGCGGTTTCCCCGCTGCGGACTCCGTCGATCTCGCCGAGCGCCCCGAGCAGGCCGGACGCGTCGTCGCCGGGGCCCGGCACCACGGTCAGCTCGAGCAACGCGCGCCCGGCGAGCCGACGGACCAGGTTGGCGGGTGTGTCCAGGGTGACCAGGCGACCGTGGTCGACGATCGCCACCCGGTCGACCAGCTCGGCGACCTCGGCCATCTCGTGACTGGTGAGCACGACCGTGACGCCACGCTCACGCAACTGCCGCACCCGGGTTCGGATCAGCAGCCTCGCCTGCGGCTCCAGCCCGTTGGTCGGCTCGTCGAGGAAGACCACCCGGGGGTCGTGCATCAGCGCCCGGGCGATCATCAGCCGTTGGGCCATTCCGCCGGAAAAGAAGTCGACCCGCGAGTCGGCCTGCTTGTCCAGGCCGAACTCGGTCAGCAGCCGCTGCGCCCGGTGGTGCCGCTCGGCGCGCGACACGCCGTGGTACGCCGCGTGGTAGAGCAGGTTCTGCCGGGGGGTCAGTGACCGGTCGAGATTGTTGTACTGCGGGACGACCGCGAACCGGGTCCGCGCGGCGACCGGATGGCGCAGCACGTCGATCCCGTCGACCCGGGCGACGCCGCTGGTGGCCCGGACCGTCGTGGTCAGCACCCCGACCGTGGTGGACTTGCCCGCGCCGTTCGGCCCGAGCAGGCCGAAGACCTCGCCGGCGCGGACCGCGAACGACAGTCCGTCGATCGCGTTGCGGTCCTGACCGGGAAAGCGCTTGACCAGGTCGGTGACCTCGACCGCCGGAGCCGACGCGGTGGCCTGGCCGGTCGTCGCTACGGTCGGGGTGTCGGCCGCCGCAACGCTGTCCGCGCCGTCGGCGATGCCGACCGTGCCGGGAGTGCCGCTACTCGACATCTGACCTCTCCTGCTCAGGAAAGCTTCGGGTGCGCGGTGAAGAACCGCCAGCTGGTGGTGGTGGCATCCAGTTCGGTCGCGGGCGCATCGAGACCGAGCAACCGACCCGCCGGGCCCATCTCCGATCCCGGCCATTGGTGCCCGGCACCGTCGATCGTGATCAAGGTGACCGCCCGGCCGGCCGGACAGTCCGCCGCCGAAGTGGTCACGGTGCCGTCGACGGTGGTGCGTGCGGCAGCGCACTCGTCGATCCGCTGCCACCGCTGCACCAGATCCGGCACCGCCGGGCCGTCAGTCTTGTCGGGTAGCCGGCCCCGGCTGGCTCCGTCGCGACGGCCCGGCCCTCCCCCGTACGGAATCGTCTCGTCCGCGGTGCCGTGGACGTGCAGCAGGGAGATCGGCTCCGGTGCCGGACAGTCCCCGAGCATGGTCGTCGCCACGGCCGTCACGGCGGCGAAGATCGCCGTGTCGCAGGCGAGCCGGTAGGCGAGCATGCCGCCGTTGGACACGCCGGCGAGATACAGTCGGTCGGGATCGAGGGACAGCCGCTGGCCGAGCGACTCCACCAACGCCGCGACGAAACCGACGTCGTCGACGCCGTCGCGTGCCGAGGCACCGCAGCAGTCCTCGGTCACCGCCCAGGCACGGTTACGCGAGTCCGGGTAGGCGACGACGAACCCCTCGCGGTCGGCGACGGCGTTCCACCCGTACCAGGATTCGGCCTGCTTACCGCTGCCGAGCAGACCGTGCAACATGACGACCAGCGGAACCGGTTCGGTCTCGGCCAGACCCTCCGGACGGTACAGCCGGTAGGTCCGCTCGTAGCCGTCGAACGTGATGGACTGCTCCGACGAGCCGGACGGTGGCGGCGTGCCGGGCTGGCCCGGCACGCCGTCCGGTCCCGGGGAACCGCCGTCGGTCGACGACGGCTCCCCGGACGAGTCAGTCGGCGGTGCCGCGTCCGGCTCCGATGTACAGCCTGCGATCAGTGTCCCGAGGACACCCATCGTGACAAGGATCGCCAGCCTGCGCCGGTACTGCGACATCGTTCACCCAACTCCTGTCAGTGGTGTTTCGGAGTCAACTTGATCAACTCCCAGCCGCCCTCGGGAACATCATCGGTCAAATCAGTCCGCAGATTCATCGGGTTGGCCATACCGAGGTATACCGTGGACCCGTCCACGGCCATACTGCGAACCCCGTAGTTGAGGTAGTTCCCGAGCCCGGTATTGTCCACCAGGGTGGCCGCACGGTGCGGCGACTCGAAGACCCACAGATCGGCACCGAAGCTCACCTCTGGTTGCTCGGGATCCTCCGGCTCCTCCGGATCGTCGTCGCCGTGCTGACCGGTCGGTGCCACCGGCTCCTCCTGCTGCAACTCCTTGGCCAGGTAGCTCCAGTCCATCGTGCCGACGTAGAGCCGGCCACCGGCGACCGCCATCTTCCAGGTGTAGTTCAGCAGCGGGTTGTCGAATCCGGACGTGCCGAACAGCGGGGTGTAGCCGGTCGACACGGTGGCCCAGGCACCGGCTCCGTCATTGGCGGCCGGGTCGTACGCGGGTAGATCGTCCGCGCCGTAGAGCAGGTCGACCCGGTTGCCGTGGTGGTTTCCATGGCGGTCCTGGTCAGCCTGGCCGCCCTGGCCGTGGTGGCTGTCGCCGAAGCTGCCCCGGAAGATGCCGATGGCGCGCTGGGAGTTGCGGACGGACTCGCGCAGGCCCTCCTCGTCCGCAGGTGGATACACCGCGAGATGCACGGTGGTCGACTTCAGCGGCACGTGCATGGTGCCCCAGTACAGGTACCCGCCGTAGGAGGCGATCCCGCCCAACCCGTAGGTACGTGCGATGATCGGATCCGGCTCGTACTCCATGACGTGCCAGACCCTGCTCCACCCGTTCACGTCCCGGCTGTCCAGGCCTGGGCCGTTGTCGGAAAGCTTCGGGCTCATCCACACACCGGCGATGCTCGGCGGCACCGGGTCGTCTTCGGTGGGCGCCTCGGCGATGCCGGCGGTCGGCGACACCGGCCCGGGCCCCGTGGCCAGCGCGTCCTCGGCGCCGGGCCAGGTGGTGACGAAAATCCTTCCCTGATGCACGGTCAGGTCGACCGCCTGGGCGGGAAGATCCGCCACCGGCAGGAAACTGAACGGGTCGGCCTTGCTGCCGGTCCAGCGCAACACCAGTCCGCGTTGTCCACCGTTCGGGCCGACTCCGACGCCGGCGTACAGCTCGCCGTCGGCGATGACGAAGTGTCGGATGTTGCCGTATTCGGTGAAGTTGCGGGAGCCGAGGTAGGCTCCGGTGCTGGCGTCGAAGGCGAACAGGTTGACCGTGGCACCCAGCGCCGGTCCGCCGAGCAGGACGACGCCCCGGTGGCTGCCGGCGGCGCGGAAGCCGACGGTCCGGGTCAGCCGGCTGACGTCCTCGTCCGAGGCGGCCCGTATGTCATCGGTGCGTTCGACGAGCTGGCGCCGGTCCAGATCGTAGGTGAACACCTGCGGCGCCCGGTGATCACCGACCGTCGGCGGCAGGTCCGGGTTACGCCGGGCGATCTGGCTGTACCCGTACTCACAGACCCAGTCCGCGTTGCGGGTCGGACTCGTGTTGCGCAGGTTGTTGCCGCTGGTGAGGCAGTTGGGGTTCGCGCCGGTGCCGAACCACAACTTGTCCTGATAGCGGGTCAGACCCCAGACGTACGACTGGTTGACCTTGGGCTGCCCGGTCTCGCAGGGCGGGCCGGGCGGGTAGTCGATGCCGATGTCGACGAAGCACTCGTCGAACTCCGCCTTGGCGAGCAGCGTGGACTCGTAGCGGGTCTTGCCGTGGTGTCCGCCGTGTCCGCCGCCGGTGACCGCAGCGGGATCAGGGCCGGCCACCGGGGCCGCGGCAGCCGGGCCCGCGGCTAAGACCAGCCCGGCGAGCACGGCGGCGGCGACCGCCCGGCCCGCTGATGGGCGCAACCTGCGCATCAAATCGGACTCTCCTTCTACTGTGGTGGACAGGTAGGTGCGGTGGACGAGGTCCGTCAGGCGGCGGCGGTCTGCCGGACCGCGCCGCCCCGGGCGACCTGGCCGGCGACCTGCTCCGCCCAGCCGGCGGCGTCGGCGAACTCAAGAAACTCGCCAAGCCGGGTCAGCTCGGTCACCGGATCGGCGACCAGGTCCTCGTAGGTCATGGTGTGCAGGTGCGCCGGCGCGCTGTCGGCGAGTGCCTGCTCGGCCTGCGCGGCCATGAACGCGCACAGCCCGAGGTAGCGGGTGCTGTCCTGACCGCGCTCGCGCAGCAGGTCGGCGGTGATCCGGTCCGGCAGCAACGGTTCCAGCTCCGCCGGCACCTGCTGGTCGGGCGTCATCTGAAACGGGTCGACGCCGCACCGGGACACGAACTCCAGCCGGAGCTGGATGAGTTGGAACGACGAGTGGCGGCTCATCGAGCGGGCGGTGTCCGCCCAGTTACGGGTCAGGTAGACGATCCGGGAGTCCGGGAACGACCGCAACAGATAGGGAGCGATCTGACTCGATCCACCGGACCGTTCCACCCAGCGGATCCGGCCGGTCAGCCGGGTCAGCAGATCCAGGAACATCCGGTGGTGCGCGGCGAACGGCTGCTCGGGAAAGTCGGGCACCTGCGCGGCGAGTTGGTCGAACAGCGCGTCGGGATCGTCGGTCAACTTCGGTAGGGTGATCGCCAGCAGCTGCGGCAGTTCGGCGAGGTTACCGGACCAACGCCCGTCCGCCGGGTAGCGGACCTCCTTGGGCGGTAGGCCGATCGCGAACAAGGTGCTGAGCTCCGGCTTCGGGCTACTCAGCACCTCCCAGTAGGCCGCACCGGTGATGTCCGCGCCCGACTTGGCCCAGGCCGGCGTGGCCATGAAGAACTCCTGAACCGACAGGGTGTGCGGCTCGGCGACGATCAGGTCGGACAGCAACGTGGAGCCGCACCGGCCACTGCTGATGATGATCGCCCGTCCGGGCTCTGCGGTGCTCATCAAAACCTCCTGGTGGGATTGCTGGGTCAATGGCGCAGCACGGGAGATCCGGCCTGCTGGCGGGCCAGCCAGGGCAGCACCTGGTCGCGTACCTGGTCCCGGGCGGTGACCAGCACGGCGTGCCGGTGCCCGGGAATCACCACCAGCCGGGACTGCGGCAACAGCTCGGCCAGGGCCGGTGCCAGGTCGGCGGCGGCCGAGTCGCTGCCGAAGATGCCGAGCACCGGACAGGTGACCGTCCGCATCGTCATCGGATCGGCCGGGGTGCTCGCCGGCAGGTCCTGCGCGGCCGTGGTGGACGTCACGAGCTCGTGCACCGCGGCGGCGTACCGGGCGCCCCGCTCACCCCGGCTCGCCGCGACCGACGCCATGCCGCTGCCCTCGGCCGGATTCGCCGCCCGGGACAGCTGATGACCGACCCGGTCGAGCCACTCGGTGGTCGCCGGAGCCGCCTCGACGGCCACGATCGACACCACCCGGTCGGGGTGGCGCGCCGCGTAGCCGAACGCGACCGTGCCACCGAGCGAGTTGCCCAGTAGGTGCACCGGGCGGTCGACACCGAGCCGGTCGAGCAACGCGACGAGGTCGTCGACCAGATCGTCGAGGCGGTAGCCGGTGGACGGACGCTCGGTGCGTCCGTGCCCCCGCAGGTCGTACATGATCACTCGAAAACCGACAGCGGCCAGCGGATGCGCCAGGCTGAGGTACCAGCTGGCAAGGTTGTCCGAGCCGATGCCGTGGATCAGCACGGCGATCGGCGGGCCGTCCGCCCCAGCCAGCCCCGGCTCGTCGCCCGACGGGTTGCCGGCGCTGGCGGGCGCGCCGGTGTCGTCGACGTCCCCGGTGTCGCCACCGCCGGCGGGCTGCGGCAACTGCTGGACGTGCATCACCAGGCCGTTCGCCTGGATCATGGTCACTGGCCGGCCACCCGCACCGGAGCAGCCGGTGCGCCGTCCAGCGCCGAGGTGATGTGCTCGACCAACTCGCCGACCCGCAGCGCGCGTAGCGAGTCCATGTCCAGCGACGCGACGTACTGGGCGAAGTTGACCGAGTCGCCGTACCGTGCCTGCAGCCGGCCGGCGAGAGAGATCACATCGATGCTCTCCATCTCCAGATCGTCGCGGAAGCTGGTGTCCATGGTGATCTCGTCATCCGGCTCGATGGCGGGAAGCACCACGCGGAGCATCTCGGAGATCTCCGCGAGGATGGTTTCGTGATCGGCGCTCATGCGTGGTCTCCTTGTTCTCGCGAGCAGGTCGACGGCCAGGTCAGGCGTGCTCGATGGGTTCCGGTCCGGGCGTCCATCCGACGACGTAGCGCCGCGGTGGCAGGTCGGCGGGGTTCTCGATGTCCCGGCAGGTGACCCGGTAGGTCCGGCCCGACACCTCGACGACGAGGGTCACGGCGTCGACGGCGACGACCCGCAGCCGGCGGGGCGCGCCGTCCAGTCCGGTGCCCTCCGCCTTGCCGGCTGCTTCTTTCGCCGCCCAGAACCGGGCGAACCACAGTTGTCGGTCGCCACCGGCACTGGCCTTGTCCAACAGGGCGATCTCCGGGTCGGACAGTGCGTAGCGCAGCGTGCTGTCCGGACGCTCGGTGACCTCGACGACGTCGATGCCGACACCTGGGGCGTCCGGCCGCGACCGCGCCGGCCCGGCGATGGCCACCGCCACCTCGGCACAGTGTGCCAGGGACAGGTCACACTCCTGCAGCCCGCGGCCGGCACGCAGATCGACCCGTGGGCGACCGTTCGGATCGTTGCCGATGGTCAGTTCGATCGGGTACACGTCGGTGTGCCCGGCGTCCCACTGCCGGAACCGGACCGCGTCCTTGGCCGCGATCCGGCCGAGCAGCCACTGCTTGCGAGTCTTGGCCGGCTGCCGCTCGAAGTCGGCGAACGCGGCCGTACCGAGAATCCCACGGGCCGCCATCGACCGGGTGACCAGATCGGTCCAGCAGTCGAAGACGATCGTCCAGCCGTCCGGCTGCCGCATCGACATCGGGTAGCGCTCCGGGAAGCGCTCGGCCGGACGCGCCTGCGGGTGACTGTCGAAGCGTCGGTCGACGGCACCGTTGATCTGCGCCCACACCCGGCCGTCGATGAACAACTGGGTGTCGGCGACCAGTTGGGTCTCGTCGATGGAACGGACCCTGGCGACGCATTCGAACGCCGTGCCGGGCGGTGGTGGCGGCCCGAAGAAGCGGACATGGTTGAGCCCGATAGGCAGGGCGACGGTCCGGACCGGCTGGGTGGTGATGAGCCAGTTGCCGATCAGTTGCAGGGCGTTGTCCAGTAGCGCACCGGGTGGTTCGGGCGCGGTGACCACGCCGCGGATGTGCATCTCACCGAGGGCGTGCACGGTGGTCAGTCCGTGGAACAACGGCCCGTGGAACATCAGCCGCTCGGCGTACATCTTCTCGGCGCTGATCTTCGGCGGGGTCTCCGTGGCCGGGTCGTGTGTCCACGGCGCTTCGACCGGCGCCGGATAGTCCGACGCCACCTCGATCGTCGCCCGGGCATAGCTGCCGAAGGTGACCAGGTACTGGTCCGGCCCCGCGATCTTGACGCTGATGTCCACGTCCTGGCCGGGCGCGGCGATGGTCCATCGGTTGAACCGGGCGTCGCGGACGGCGATCGCGCGCTTGTCCGGCACCGCCTGGGCGACCGCCTCCAGCATGTGATGGACGACCGTCGTGGCCGGCACCACCGGCCAGCGGTCCTCGGCGTCGGGCCAGTCGTCGGGTTGCACGAAGAAGGAGTGGTCGCGCAGGTAGGGCATGGTCTCCATGGAGACCCGCAGAGTGGTTCGGGCGATCTCTGTGCGCAGCGGTGGGATCGCCGCCGAGGTCGGCACCACCACGGTCGGCACCGGGGCCGTCGGTTGCCCGCTCACGGCCGGTGGCGGCGGCGGGGGCGCGGCCGGCGGCGGGGGCGGCGTCGGTGGCGTGACGACACCCGACGATGCCGAAGCCACCGGTCGGCTGGCCGCGTCGAGCACGCTGACCGCGCCGTCGGCGGTGTCCCGCAGCAGAGCGGCCAACTCGGCCGCAGCCCGCGATCGGCCGGCTAGCTGGTGCAGCGCGGCCAGGGCACCGCCGCCGGTGCCGGCCGGAGCGGCCGGCGGCGCGGCCGGCGGCGGAGCGGCTGCCTCGGCCTCGGCCGGGGCCGGCGGCGGCGCGGCGGCGGGCGCCGGCGGCGCCCCGGCGGCCAGCGGCGTGGCCGGAGCCGGTACGGACAGTTTCTGGGGTAGGCCGAGCAGTTCACTGGCTCCCGGACCGAGCCGGACCAACGGACCACCGAGATCCAGCCGGATCGTCGGACCACGCCGTGCGGGCTTGGCCGCAGCGGCTGCTGGTGCGGGCGCCGGCGGCCGGGATTGCAGCGCCTGCAGATTCGGCGCGCCGCCCTCCACCCACAGCGCGGTGGCCACCCGGCGCAGTTGGTTCAGCCCGCTGCGGTGCCCGACGTTGACCGGCATCGCCAGATGGTCGCGCCCCCGCAGGTTGTCACTGATCAGCGAGGCGAGCTGCCCCGCACCGACCTGGAGAAAGACCCGGAAACCTGCCTCGTACATCGCGGCCACCGTCTGGCGGAACCAGACCGGTTCCATCATGTGCCGGACGAACGTCTGGTTGACCTGCTGCTCGTCGACCGGAAACGGAGCGGCCAGGGTCGCCGACCAGACCGGCACCGTCGTCTCATGCACCTGCCACGACTGCAGCGCGGCGCCGATCGAGCGCAGCCCGTCGGCGAACGCCGGAGTGTGGAAAGCGGAGCGGAACGGCAACTTCTGGCACAGCACGTTACGCCGCCGCAACTCGTCGACCAGCCGGTCGATCTGCTCCTCGGGGCCGTTGACCACCGACTGCGCCGGGGCGTTGTCATGTGACAGCACCACGCCCGGGTAGCCGTCGAGCAGCGGAACGATCTGGTCCGCGCCGGTCCCGACGGCGGCGAAGACATAGCCGGACACCGCCACCGTGTCCGCGTCGAACAGCTTGAGGAACTGGTCCATGTCGGTCGTGCTGACCTGGCCGCTGACCGCTGCCGCAGACCACTCTCCGATGCTGTGCCCACCGACCGCGTCCGGCCGCACACCGATGCGTCGCAACGCCTCATCCAGCAGCTTGCCGACCTCGATCAAGCCGGCACCGTGGCGGCCCAGGTCAGCGGCTGACCAGTCACGGTCGGGCAGTCCGAAATGGGCGGCCACATCGCTGGTACGCGGAGCGAACTCCGCCTCCAGCCCGGGAAACACGAAGGCGAGCTTGCCGCCGGCGGACAGCAACGGCGTCGGCGTGAACCAGATGTCGCGGGCACCACGCCACGGCTCACCGCGGCTCACCGCACGCCGCGCGGTCGCCAGCCGCTTGTCCGACGGGTCCACCACCCCGAGCCGGCAGCCAGGTGCCGAGGCGGCCTGCGGGTCCGCCGCCTTGGCGAGACCGGCCTCGCGTACCGCAACGTCGTCACGGTCCAGCAGCGCCGCCAACCCGGCCGGGTCCGTGGCGGCCAGCCACAGCACCTGATCCGGCTCGTCGACCACGGCCGTCGCGGACGTACCGGGCGTCGGGACCGGGCCCGCCGCCCACGCCCCGGACGTGGCCGCCGGCTGCTCCACGATCAGGTGCGCGTTGATGCCGCCGAAGCCGAACGCGTTCACGCCGGCCCGGCGTGGTCCGTCGCTTTCCCATGGTTGCGCGGCGGCGATCGGAGCGAACCTGGTCGCCGTCATCTCCTCCCGCGGAGCGTCACAATGCAGCGTGGGTGGGAGTACCCCGCGATGCACCGCGAGGGTCGCCTTGATCAGACCAGCGATCCCGGCCGCCGGCATGGTGTGGCCGATCATCGACTTCACCGAGCCGATCACCGGCCGTGGTCCGCTTTGGTACTGGCCGAACACATCGGCGACAGTGACGAGTTCGGCGGCGTCGCCGGTGGGTGTACCAGTGCCGTGTGCCTCCAGCAGGCCCAACGCGTCAGGTGCCGTCGGATCCAGCCCGGCGGCCTGCCAGGCCCGCCGGATCGCCAGCGACTGCCCACTGCTCGCCGGATTGAACATGCTGGCCGAACGGCCATCGCTGGATACACCGCTGCCCCGGATCACCGCGTACACCCGGTCACCGTCGGTGAGGGCGTCGGCGAGCCGTTTGAGTACCACCATCCCGGTGCCCTCGCCGATCAGCAGTCCGTCGGCGGAGGAGTCGAACGGGCGGATCTCCCCCTGTCGGGACAGCGCCCGCAACTGGCTGAACACGGACCAGAAGCTGATGTCGTGCACGTGGTGCACCCCGCCGGCCAGCACCGCGTCGAGCCGGCCCGCACGCAGCTCGGTCATCCCCTGGTCGACCGCGATCAGCGAGGAGGCGCAGGCCGCGTCGATGGTGTACGACGGGCCGCGCAGGTTGAGCCGGTTGGCCACCCGGGAGGCGGCCAGGTTGGGCACCAGACCGATGGTGCCCTCCGGTTGCTGCGGGCCGAGCCGCTCGTCGAACTTGCGCCGTACCCGGTCCAGGCTTTCTGGCGTCAGTTCCGGAATCAGCTCCTTGAGGATGCCGACGACCTGGCTGGACATCCGCACCCGCTGGGCGTACCGCGCCTGGGCCGGGCTCAGGATGCCACCACGTCCGATGATCACGCCGACCCGGTCGCGGTCCGGAAATCGGTCCTGCCCGCCGGCGTCGTCGATCGCCGCCGCCGCGACCTGCAGGCTGATCAGCTGGTCGGGTTCGATGTCGCCGATAGACGTCGGCATGATGCCGAAGCGCAGCGGCTCGAACGTCGCGAAGTCGTCGACGAACCCGCCACGGCGGCAGTAGAGCCGGTCCGGCCGGTGCGCCTGGTCCGGGTCGTAGAACTCCTCGTCCCAGCGGTGCGGTGGCACGTCGCTGATCGCGTCGACGCCGTCGACCAGGTTGCGCCAGTAGGCGTCCAGGTCCGGCGCGCCGGGCATCAACGCGGCCATGCCGACGATGGCGATCGTCTGTTGCGGATCCAGGTTGGCACTCATCGCTTCTCCCGATGGCCGGCGATCTGCGGCGTACCCCACATGCCCCTCGCCTGTGGACGTGACATGCCGGTCACCAGCCAGAGGCGGTGTAGACGACCGACGTGACAGCAGGGTCGCCCCAGGCCAGCTCGCGCAGCAGGCTCAAGGCGCCTTCCTCAGGATCGATCAGGTCGATGCCACGGCGCGCGTACTCCCGGCTGAGCTCGGCGGAGACCATGCCGCCGTGCACGGCACCGGGCGCCCACGGCCCCCAGTGCACCGTCAGGCACCGCACGCCGGCGCTGGCCGACCAACGCCCGCCGATGCGGTCCAGCGCGTCGTTGGCCGCGGCGTAGTCGCTCTGTCCACGATTGCCGTACGCCGCGGCGATACTGCCAAAGAGCACCACGAACCGCGGCTTGGCCACGTCGCCGAGTGCCTCCAGCACCGTCGTCGCGCCCTGCACCTTGGTCTGGAACACCCGGTTGAACGAGTCCGGGTCCTTCTCGGCGATCAGCTTGTCCTCGATACGACCGGCGGCGTACACGACGCCGTCGATCCGTCGATACTCGCCGGCGATCTCCTTGAGTAGTTGCCGGGTGGCGTCGGCGTCACTGACGTCCACGCTGTGGTAGCGGACCTGGCTGCCGAGTTCACGGAGCTCGGCGAGGGTGGCCCGGACCTCCCGGGCGGCCAGGATCTGGTTGGCCGTGCGATCGATCTCG
The DNA here is from genome assembly GCF_049179075.1 of Solwaraspora sp. WMMB335. Classification (NCBI taxonomy): domain Bacteria; kingdom Bacillati; phylum Actinomycetota; class Actinomycetes; order Micromonosporales; family Micromonosporaceae; genus Solwaraspora; species Solwaraspora sp. WMMB335. The sequence continues at coordinate 7,523,135 of NZ_JBMHMF010000001.1, read as the reverse complement.
GCCGGCGACCGCATGCCCTGAGCCACCAGCGCGGCGCGCAACGCCGGCTTGTCGGCCGCCGCGGCCAGGGCCGGGGCTTCCACTTGGTCCGGCAGCGCGGTGCGACCGATCAACTCGATCCGGCACCGGCTGGCCGCGGCGAGGGCGCGGGCGAACCAGGGGGTGATGCCCCGGGCACCGCCGAACAGCACCACCACCGAATCCTGGTTGAGGCCGATCGCCTGGGCCTCGGCTACCCCGTCGCCGGCCGGACCCGCGCCACCGGCGGCGAGCGGACCCAGATCAACCGGGGCCAGGTCGATGGTCTGCCGACCCTGCGCCGACCAGGTGACGATCGGCGACTGACCGCCGCTGAGCAGTTCGGTGACGATACCGCCGGCGAGGTCGTCATCGGACCCGCCGGGTGACACCTCGATGTAGCTCACCGACACCTGCGGGTACTCCCGGCTGATGGTTCGGAACAGGCCCGCGAACCCGTCGGTACGTCCGCCGGCGGTACCCACCGCGACCAGCCACCTGATCCCGTTGGCCAGTGCCCGTTGGATGAACGGGAAGATCCCCGGCAGCAACGGGGCGCCGCCGTCGCTGAGCCCGTCCAGGATGACGACGCCGTCGTAGCCGGTCACCAGCTCCGGCCCGTCGCCGAAGATCGACCCGGTGCCACCTGCCGCCCCGTGCTGCGCAAGACGCTCGGCGAGCGGGGCCAGCACCGGCGACCCGCCGGTGATCAGGAACCGGGCACCGGCGAGTGCCGAGGGCGCCACCACCGCGCCGGTGGCCGGAACCTGTCGCGGGACCAGCCGGCGGGGCGCGCTGCCGAGCCTGTCGGACTGACCGCTGTCGTCGGCGACCGTCGGGGCCGCAGCCGCCGCCGGACCTCCCTCGGCAGCCATCCGATCGGCGAGCCAGCCGACCATCGTGCGCACCGTACGAGCACGCACCAGATCCTCCAACTCCGACTCATCACCATCCACCGACAACCGCAACCGGGTCGCCACCTCACCAGCAACCTCAGCCCGCTTGATCGAATCGATACTCAGATCAGCCTCAAGATCCAAATCCAACTCGATCAAATCCACCGGATAACCGGTCCGCTCACTCAACACCGACAGAATCGCCTCCTGGAACTGCGCCACATCCACCGCAGGCCCAGCAGCAACCGACGCAGGTCCAGCAACCGATACGGGTGGCGCGGCCGCCGGTGCAGGTGTCGGTGGCGCGGTCACAGGGGGCGCGGCGACGGCCACCGAGGCCGCAGCCGCCGCCGAACCTCCCTCGGCAGCCATCCGATCGGCGAGCCAGCCGACCATCGTGCGCACCGTACGAGCACGCACCAGATCCTCCAACTCCGACTCATCACCATCCACCGACAACCGCAACCGGGTCGCCACCTCACCAGCAACCTCAGCCCGCTTGATCGAATCGATACTCAGATCAGCCTCAAGATCCAAATCCAACTCGATCAAATCCACCGGATAACCGGTTCGCTCACTCAACACCGACAGAATCGCCTCCTGGAACTGCGCCACATCCACCGCAGGCCCAGCAGCAACCGACGCAGGTCCAGCAACCGATACGGGTGGCGCGGCCGCCGGCGCAGGTCCAGCAACCGATACGGGTGGCGACGTCACCGCGACCGACGCGCCGGCACCGGTCGGGCTGGTGGCGCCGGAGGCCATCCGATCGGCGAGCCAGCCGACCATCGTGCGCACCGTACGAGCACGCACCAGATCCTCCAACTCCGACTCATCACCATCCACCGACAACCGCAACCGGGTCGCCACCTCACCAGCAACCTCAGCCCGCTTGATCGAATCGATACTCAGATCAGCCTCAAGATCCAAATCCAACTCGATCAAATCCACCGGATAACCGGTTCGCTCACTCAACACCGACAGAATCGCCTCCTGGAACTGCGCCACATCCACCGCAGGCCCAGCAGCAACCGACGCCGCAGCCGGCACCGCAACCGGCGCAGGTCCAGCAACCGATACGGGTGGCGCGGCCGCCGGTGCAGATGTCGGGGCGGGCGCCGGGGCGACCGCGACCGCCGCAGCAGGGGCAGCGGCCACCGGCACGGGACTAGGGGCCACCGGCGCGGGACTGGGGGCCACCGGCACGGGACTGGCGGCCGGTAGGGCCGCAGCCGCCGGGGCGAGGGCCGCCGGGGCGGCCACGGCCGGTGCGGGTTGCGGTGCGGTCGCCGGTGGGTGCGCTACCGGGTGCGCGGTCGCCGGAAGCGACGTCGCCAGCGGATAGGCAGGTGCCGGCGTCCAGCCGTTGCCGTACTCGGGCCGCTCGCCGAAATAGGCGAGCATGATGTCCCGCTGCGAGGCGATCAGGTCCCTGCTGGTCCGCAGGTAGTCGCTGAGCACCTCGTCGCGGCTGTCCCGGCGGTGGCCGTTGCCGCCGCTGCCGTTCGCACCGACGTACCCGTTGCCGTCGCTGCTGCCGTTGGCGCCGGCACCGCCGTTGCTGTGCGGCGAAGTCGGCACGTGGGCACCGCTGTTACCGTTACCGTTTTCGATGGATGCAGTCATCGACAGCTCCTTGACTTGTCGGGGAGGCGTCATGCCGCCGGGCAGCGGGTGCCCGTGCTGGTCGCGTACCAACTGACCGTCGACCGTCCAGACGGGCCGACGCGACGCAGGCTTCGAGGTGACCTCGGCGGTCCGTCGGCCCCGGAAGAGCCATCCGGTCTGCACCGGCACCCCTGCGCAGGCCAACTCGGCCAGGGCGGCGAGGAAGCCACGCAGCCCGCCCGAGCGACGTCCGTCGCACGCGACGGCGAGATGGGGCCGGTCGCCGAGCACCGCGTCGACCAACCGGGTCAGGACCTGGCCGGGTCCGGCCTCGACGAAGATCCGGGCGCCGGCGGCGTACATCGCCTCGATCTGGTCGACGAACCGCACCGGGGCCCCGATCTGTGCGGCGAGCTCATCGCGTACCGGGTCAGCTCCGGTGGGGTACGGCTGAGCGGTGCGGTTGGACCACACCGGGAAGGCCGGCGCATCGATGCGGTGGTTGCCGAGCACGTTCCGGAACGTCGTCACGCCGCCGGCGACCACCGGGCTGTGGAAGGCGCAGGCCACCGGAATCGGCCGGGCCGACAGTCGGGCCTGCTTGCACGCGGCCACCGCCCGCTGCACCGCCGGTGTCGATCCGGAGATCACCACCTGGGCCGGAGCGTTGTGGTTGGCCAGCACCACCTCGCCGGTCAGCCCGGCCTCGGCCAGCACGGTCTCGACCTGTGCGGCCGTGCCGGCGACGGCGGCCATCGTGCCCGGGTCCGCGCCTGCCGCCGACAGGATCGCGTCCGCCCGCTCTCGACTGAGCGTCAGCAGGGTACGGTCGTCGAAGGCGCCGGCCGCGCTGAGCGCGACCAACTCGCCGTAGCTGTGCCCGCCGGCCATCTGCGGGCGCACGTTGACCCGGCCCAGCAGATGGTGCACGGCGAGCCCGCCGATGCCGAGCACCGGCTGGGCCACCCGGGTGTCGCGGACCCGCTCCTGCTGGCCACGATCGTGCTCGTCGTCGAAGGCGGCCGGCGGGAACAACGGGTCGGCGTAGTCGCGGCCGATGTCGAGGAACCGGCGCAGCTCGGGAAAGCTCACGAACAGTTCGGCGAGGGCACCGGGGCGTTGGCTGCCTTGTCCGGGGAAGAGGAAGGCCACCTTGCCATCGGCAGCCGCCGCGCTCGTCGGCTGATGCAACCCGCGTGCCGGGTCGTGGTCGCCGGCGAGTGCCCGCCGCAGCAAGGCGGCCAGCTCGTCGAGATCACCGGCGACCACGGCTACCTGTACCGGGCCGGCACGGTTCTCGGTCTCCCGGGACTGGGCCGCGGCCAGGTCGCGCAGCCGCCAGCGGCGGCCGAGCGCATCGCGGGTGTCGATGGTGGCCAGTAGTGATCGGATCGTCTGGTGCGCACCGGCCCGGTCCCCGGCCCGGAAACAGAACAGCTCGGCCGGCCAGTCGTCGCTGGCATGCCGCGGCTCCGGCGCCTTGTCGTACGCGCCGAGCACCGCGTGGAAATTCGTCCCGCCGAAGCCGAAGGCGCTGACCCCGGCGAACCGTTCGCTGGCCGGAGCGGTCCACGGCCGCGCCTCGGTGTAGAACGTGAACGGGCTGCGATCGGGATGCCACGCGGGGTTCGGCCGGGTCAGGTTGATCGTCGGCGGCTTGACCCCGGTGTACAGCGCGAGCGTGGCCTTGATCAGACCGGCCAGCCCGGCGACACACTTGGTGTGCCCGATCTGCGACTTGACCGAGCCGAGCGCGCAACTGCCCGCAGTCGCACCCGCCTCGCTGAACATCGTGGTCAGCGTCTGCAGTTCGGTCCGGTCACCGACCACCGTACCGGTGCCGTGCGCCTCGACCATGCCGATCTGGGCCGGCGACACACCGGCCTGCGCGTACGCCCGGTCGAGAGCCCGGCGCTGCCCTTCGGCGCGCGGCGCGGTCAGCCCGAGTGCCCGGCCGTCGCTGGAGCCGCCGAGGCCCTTGACCACGGCGTAGATCCGGTCCCCGTCACGCTCCGCGTCGGACAGGCGCTTGAGGACGACGGCCGCGACGCCCTCGCCGAGCGCGATTCCGTCGCCGGTGCTGTCGAAGGAGCGGCACCGGCCGGTGGGGGACAACGCGTGTGCCGAGGAGAACATCAGGAAGTCGTTGATGCCGTTGTGCAGGTCGGCACCACCGCAGATCATCAGGTCGCTGCCGCCGCTGGTCAGCTCCTTGCACGCGGCGTCCATCGCGGCCAGCGACGAGGCACAGGCGGCGTCCACCGTGTAGTTGGGCCCGCCGAGATCGAGCCGGTTCGCCACGCGGCCGGCGATCACGTTGGCGAGGACACCTGGAAACGAGTCCTCGGTCACCGTGGGCAGTTGCTCGGACAGCTCGTCCGGGATCTCGGCCAGGTAGGCCGGCAGCATCGTACGCAGGGTCTGGGCGTGTCCCATGTCGCTGCCGGCCTCGGCACCGAACACCACACCGGTACGCGAGTGGTCGACTCCGGCCGTGCCCGGGACATAGCCGGCGTCGACGAGTGCCCGCTGGGACACCTCCAGCGCCAGCAACTGGGTCGGGTCGATGCTGGCCAGCGCGGACGGCGGGATGCCGTACCCGATGGCGTCGAACGGAACCTGCGCGATGTAGCCGCCCCACTTGGAGACGCTCACCCGGCCGGCCTCACCGGGGCCCGCCTCGGGCGCGTAGTAGATGCTGGTGTCCCAGCGTTGGGGCGGCACCTCGGTGATGGCGTCGGCGCTGTCGAGGATGGTCCGCCAGAACGCGGCCAGATCCGCGGAACCGGGCAGGATGCAGGCCATCCCGACGATCGCGATGTCCAGTGGCGCGGCTTCCGCCACGATGTCCGGCGGCGTCCACGCGGCCCGCAGGCGCCGCGCCTGCTCGGCGTGGTAGGTGGCCGCCGCCTCGGTGACCGTACGGTGCAGGGCCGCGACCGTGGTTTCGGCGTCTCGCAGCACCGCGACCTGGCCGGCCATGTACAGCCCGTCGCGTAGCTGGGTGGCCTCGTCGACGTCGACGAGCGCGTCACCGTCACGGCGCTTGCCCTTGCTGGCGATCCGCAGCCGGCCGACGTTGAGCAGCTCCAGGTGCTCCCACACCTGCCGGTTCTCCACCCCGGCGGCCTCAAGCTCGGCACGCAGCGCGTGGAAGTCCTCGACGAACCCACTGTGCAGACACCGGGTCACGTGCCCGGGCGCGGTCTCCAGCAGGGCGGTGCGGCTGGACTCGCGGGCCATCCGGGCGAAGGCCGGCTGGATCGCGCCGTGCCGTACGGCTTCCTCGGTGAACAGGTAGGCGGTGCCCATCAGCACACCGACCTGCACTCCGCGCCTGGTCAGCGGAGCGGCCAGCGCGGCGATCATGGCGGCGGACCGGTCGTCGTGGATGCCGCCGGCGAAGAAGATTTGCACTTCGGCGGCCTGCTCGGGCGGCACGCTGTCGAGATACTCGGTGAGCACCGCCAGCTGTGCCTCCCACAACGGGAAGCTGGCCCGCGGGCCGATGTGGCCGCCACACTCGGCGCCTTCGAAGATCAGTCGGCGGGCACCGGCGCGCAGAAACTGTCGCAGCAGACCTGGCGAGGGTACGTGCAGGAAGGTCCGGATCCCGTTGCGTTCGAGCTCCTTGGCCTGCGGCGGACGGCCACCGGCGATGATCGCGAAGCGCGGCCGGACCCGACGGATCACCTCGAGCTGGGCGCTGCGGATGTCGTCCGGGGCGAAGCCGAGCACTCCGACCCCCCACGGCCGGTTACCGAGACGCTCCGCCGTCTCGCCGAGCATCTCCTCGGTCCGCGCCCCGGTGGCCAGCGCCAGCGCGATGAACGGCAGGGCGCCGTCGGCCGCGACCGCCTCGGCGAAGCCGGCCTCGTCGCTGACCCGGGTCATCGGCCCCTGCGCGATCGGGACTCGCAGTCCGAGGTCACGGGCGAGTGGCCCGCCGGGTTGCAGTGCCTCGACGGCCGCGGTGTCGGTCACCGTGTCCACGATGGCCGCGCGGATGCCGCGTACCGCCGCCGCGGTGTCCGTCCAGTGCTTGGCGAATTCCGCGGCGAGCCAGCCGTCCTGGCCGACCGGAAGCAGGTCCGCCCGGGCGAGCGGCCCCGCGGCCCCGGGTCGCATGGTCCGGGGTACGCCCCGGTAGCCACCGGTGAGCACGCTTTCCGAACCGTCCATCCGGCGCAGGGTGGCGAGCACGTCCGTGGGCAGATCGGACTCGGGCATCAGGGCGAGCTGGCAGTCCAGGACGACGCCGGCGGCACCACCCATCACGCAGGCCGCCGCCGTGTACGGCCCGATCCCACCGGCCGCCCACACCGGCAGGTCGAGCCCGTCGGCGGCGACCAGCTGTTGCAGCAGCACGAAGGTGCTGAGTTCGCCGACCTCACCGCCGGACTCCATGCCTCGGGCGATGAGGCCGTGCACGCCCGCCGCCGCGGCGGCGCGGGCCGCCGCGAGACTGGTGACCTCGGCGAGTACGCGGTACCGGGGCACGATTTCGGTGAGGCTCCAGGGCAGTTCGCCGGTCACCACCACCATCTCGATCCGGCCCGGGGCGATCCGTTCGATCTCGTCGACGGTGGCCAGGCACCCCGCCGGCACCCGGATGGCGAGCGGTTCACCGGACCAGGACACCAGCTGTTCCAGCGCACGTAACGTCTGGACCTGCCCTCGGGCCAGGTCGAGTACGCCGATGCCACCGCCCCGACGGGCGGCGCTGGCGACGCGTGGGCTCGGTTCGATCTCGCCGCACGGGTTGTAGGCGATCACCAGGTCACGCATGTCGTGTGCAGTACTCATCAGACTCCCGCTTCGTGAGCAGTGGTCTCGGATTGGATGCCAGCCGCCGGAGGATCCCCCGTTGCGGCAGCTAGGAGCGAATATTTCGCATCAATGGATGTCACTCCTCGGAGAAACTTAGCGGCGCTCAGTTACACCCGTGTGAACTTTCGCGACCAACCAGTTGGCCTCAGATCGGTCAGTATTGAGGCGACTGCCCGAAGCTTGACGATCTGAACGGTCGACAACCGCCGATCGGAGCGATATCTAGTGAGTCCAGTCACATCGGACCGAGATTGTCATGACAGTCCGCTTGGATCCGGCCGTTACGGCACGCCGCCGGCTCTCTGTCCAAGAGGACGCTTCGACCCCCCGACTGGGTTCGCATCCCACGGCCGCCTTGCTGGCGTGCCGGACAGGCACCGGGCAGCATGGCGACGTGGCTGAGCCCTCCCTTCTCGCCGACGTGCGCGACCGTGCCTTGTCGATGCGCGGCCGCGGTGACATCGCCGGAGCACTCGACTATCTGTGGCGCGTCCTGGAGTCGGCCCGATCCGCTTTCGGCGCGGACGACCCGCAGGTGCTGCAAACCGGACGCTTGCTGGCCGCGCTGCACCGCGACATCGCCGACCTGGCCACCGCACGCCGGCTGGTGGAGGACTCCCTCGCCGCCGCTGAGCGCCGTCTCGGCGGTGGTCATCCGGTCGTGCTGGAGCTCTGCTTCGACCTCGCCGTGATCGCCGACGAACTCGGCAACCGGCATGAGGCACGACGCAACTTCGCGCAGGTGGCAGCCACCGGCCCGGCAGTGTTGGGCGACGGGCACTGGCAGGTCCGGACCGCCCGCGAGTACCTGTCACGGCGACCACCTGGTGCCGCCATCGAGCCCACGGCGGCGGGCCCAGCAGGCTCGGCGACCGTGATCGACCGGCCAGCAACGCCGGACCAGCCGGCAACGCCGGACCGACCGGCGCCGCGCACCGCGCCGCAAGCCACGCCCGCACCGGCCAGGACGCCGACCGTCCGGCAGGGTCGGCAGAGGACGCCCGGGGTCGTGGCGGTCGGCACCGCCGCGGCGGCCTTCCTGGCCGCCACGGTCGCCGTGGTGGTCGGTGTCGCCGTCCTGCTCGACCGAGGCACCACCGCCCCGGTCACCCGCCAGGAGCCTGACGTGGATCCGACGCCGACGACCCTTGGTGAGCCGCCGGCGAATCTGCGTATCACCGACGACCGGACAGCGGTGACAATTACGTGGACCGATCCCACCGCCGGCACCGTACCGTTCGTCGTCGCGAGCGGTCGGCACGGCCAACAGCTCGGCGCGTTAACCACAATCGATCCCGGTCAGACCACGTTTACGGTCAACGGTTTGAATCCCGAACTGGACTACTGCTTCGCTATCCTCGCCGCCTACTCGACGAATGAGTACAGCTCCTCCGACCAGGTCTGCACACAACGGTTTCGGCCCGTTGCCGAATAACCCGGGCCGGCCACGCTGATCTGCGGAAACGTGAAGGATCGTGGCAATGCCAAGCATCGGACCGGCGTTGTCCACAGGCACATCGACACGGGTTTCCGCGACACCCGATCGAACCTTACGATGCTTGCGGTCCGCCACAGTGGGACCGCGCCGCTTCGCGAGCCGCTCGACCTCGGGCGCAGTAGACAGCCGGCAGTCCCGCGACGACGCACATGGAAAGGCAACCGGCTGTGGTCACAACGGACAAGGGCACCGCGGACAAGGGCACCACGGGCAGGCCGACCGATGCCCGCCGACACCGGCCGCCCGGTCGGGGTGCTCTGGTGACCGCCGGCACCATCGCCGCCCTCGTCACCGGCCTGGGGTTCACCCTGCTCGGCGTCGGTTCCGCCGACCGTGCCCTCGCCGGTTTCGACGCCAGCTCGTGGTTGTGGAGCTCCACCCGCAGCGAACTGGCCCGGGTCAACGGGATCACCGGACGGGTCGACACCCGGGTCGGGGTCGCCGACGCACAGGCCCACCAGACGCAGGTCGTCCAGACCGATCAGTTCCTCCTGCTGCGGGACCTCGCCACCGGCCGGATCAGCTCGCTCAACCTGGCGACCTTGCAGATCGACGCGACCACCCGCGCCACCAACGGGCTCGGGGTCCGGGTCGCGCTACACGGCGATGCCGCCTTCGTGATCGACGCCGTACAGGGAACCGTGCGTCAGCTGGATCCGCGTTCGTTGCGGCCGATGGGCCAACCCATCCAGTACCCGCCGGGCCTTGCCGGCGGGTTCTTCGACGGCACCGGCCGGCTCTGGGTCGGCGTGCCGAGCGAGGGCACGGTCTCGGCGATCACCGCCGCGCCGCTGCCGGAGATGCCCGAGACACCGGCCGACGACGTGGCCGACCCGCCGGACGCTGCCGGATCGGGCACCGGCACGGGTGGCCCCGGCCCGACGACGGTGCGCACCGAGGCCGTCGCGCCACCGAGCAATGAGCTGGCCCTCACCGCACTCGACGACGGGGTCGCGGTGCTCAACCGCACCACCGCCACGCTGACCGTGCTGCATGACGACAGCCGCCGGCAGGTTTCGCTCGATCTGCGCGGGCCGGCCACCGTGCCGCCGCGTAGCACCGGCGAGCCGATCGCGGTGACCGTGCCGGACGACCGCCGGATTCTCCTGGTCACCGGCGACGACGTACGTGAGATCACGGTGCCCGGCCGCGGCTCGACGCTGCGTCCCGCCCTCGCCTGGGCCGGCCGGGTGTACTGCGCCGACGAGCGCACCAGGGAGATCTTCGCCTTCGACGGCAACGGCGCTGAGCTGGACACGATCAGCATCCCGGAGGCGAACGGACCGCTGGACCTCGAGGTCCGCGAGAACCACCTGTTCATCAACGCGCCCGACGCGTCGAGCGCCCGGGTGGTCGACGACCGCCACGAGGTACGCGCGGTGGACAAGTACGCCAACGGCGTCCTTGGTGGGGACCCGCCCCCGGCACCACCTCCCGCGCCGCCGCCACCGCCACCCGCGGCCGGCCCGCCGGGCGCGCCGCGCGAGGTCAGCGCCGCCGCCGCCGACGCGACGGTCCGGGTCAGTTGGCGTGCCGCGCCGGACAACGGAGCGGCCATCACCCGGTACGTGGTCAGCGGCGACGGACGCACCTTCGACGTCGGCGCGAACCAGCGGTCGTTCGAGGTCACCGGCCTGACCAACGGTGAGACGTACCGCTTCTCGGTGCACGCGGTCAACGCCGAGGGACGCGGCCCGGCCCGGCGGTCGAACCCCGTCGTCCCGACCGCCGAGGTGCCCACCGCCCCGGCGGAGGTCACCGCCGAGGCGAGCCCGGACGGCTCGGTGCGGGTCGACTGGTCAGCGTCGGACGGGCAAGGCGCCGAGATCATCGGATACGTGGTGACCGCCGTTTCGGCGGACTCCGCCGTGCCGGCCGACGAGCCCGCCGGCACCGGAACCATCCTGCCGGCGGGCACCTTGGACTACGGCACCCAGTACGCGTTCACCGTAGTGGCGGTCAACGACCGGGGCGCCCACTCGGAGGCGTCGCCGCTGAGCAACACCGTCGTGCCCTTCACGACGCCCGGCGAGCCGGTGACGCTCACCGCGACGACCGTGGCCGACCAGCGCGGCGTGATCCGGGTCGACTGGACGCCGGCACAGGGCAACGGGCGCCCGGTGACCGGGTACGTCGTACACGCTGGCGACCGGCGTACCGAGGTGGCCACCGGCACCGAGGTGACGGTGGCCGGGCTGGGTGACGGGGCGGACGTCACGGTGACGGTGCATGCACGCAACGAGGCGGGCGACGGTCCACCGGCGACCGCCACCGCACGCACGGTGGCGGTGCCGAGGGTCACCATCACCGGTGCCTCCGCCGACACCGGCTCCATCACCGTCGCGTTCACCGTCGACAGCGGGGGCGGCCAGACGACCTGCAGCGCCGTAGCTGACGGTGGCCGAGCTGTCGGTGGCGATTGCGACAGCATCCGGGTGTCCGGGCTCTACCCCGGCCGGTCGTACACGGTGACCGTGCGCGCCGACAACGTAGCCGGCGCCGGCACCGCCACCCGCGCACAGGTCACGACAGACCTCTTCGGGGTGGCGACCTGTGTCAACGGCCCGGACGGCGACCAGCGCACGTACTGCGACGCCGATGTGCCCGGTCGCAACGGCAACGAGATCTTCTCGGTGCCGCAGCAGGACGACAGTCGGCAGGTGGGCTGGGTGCCCAACGGCAGCCGGCTCCAGGCCCTGTGCCGGGTGCCGGGCCAGCACGTCGACGCCTGGATCTACAACGGGCACAAGGCGAGCACCTGGTGGATCAGGGTGGCCTACGACGGCCAGAACTACCTGCCGTGGGCCTGGCTCAATCTCGCCGGTGGCGACCGGCTCGACGCACTGCCCATCTGCTGACCGCCACCGTCACCGACCCCGTCGACCCGAACCCACGCCCTGCGAGGAGATCATCCGCCGTGACCTCGACCGCACCACTCACGCCGCACGAGGTGCACCGGTTCACCTCCGTCGCCGCCGGCCTCGCCAGCGGGATGTCCACCGTGGTGCTCGGCAAGCCGACCGTGGTACGGCTGATGCTGACCGCGCTGTTCGCGCCGGGACACGTGCTGCTGGAGGACGTCCCAGGGGTCGGCAAGACCACCTTGGCCCGAGCGCTGGCGGCGACCGTGCACGGACACTGGCGACGGATCCAGTTCACACCGGATCTGCTGCCGGCCGACGTGTCCGGCGTGACCATCTTCAACCAGTCGACCCAGAGCTTCGAGTTCCACCCCGGACCGGTGTTCGCCAACATCGTGATCGCCGACGAGATCAACCGGGCCTCGCCGAAGACCCAGTCCGCCCTGCTGGAGGTGATGGAGGAGCGGACCGTCACGGTCGACGGGGTGTGCCATCCCGTACCCCGGCCGTTCGTGGTGGTGGCCACCCAGAATCCGGTCGAGATGGACGGCACCTACCGGCTGCCGGAGGCACAACTGGACCGGTTCCTGCTGCGGCTGTCCGTGGGCTATCCGGACGAACAGACCGAGATCGAGATGCTGCGCGGCGCGGCGCGACGCTCACCCGATGCGCTCCCGGCGGTCACCGACACGGCCACGGTCGGCGAACTCATCCAGCTGGCCGAGCGGGTGCACATCGCCGACCCGCTGCACGGCTACGCGGTCCGGCTCGCCGCCGCCACCAGGTCCCACTGCCAGGTGCGCGTCGGCGTCAGCCCTCGTGGAGTGATCGCGCTGGCCCGGGCCGCGCGCGCGTACGCCCTGATCGACGGCCGGGGATATGTCCTACCGGAGGACTTCAAGACGCTGGTGGAGCCGGTCTTCGGGCACCGGCTGCTGCTCACCGCCGACGCGCAACTGCGTGGAGTGACGGCGGCCGAGGTGCTCGCCGACGCGGTCCGTTCGGTGCCGGTCCCGCTGCCGTCCAGCCAGCCAGCCCCGGCTCCGGTAGGCGTGTGAGCCGGCGGACCCATGACGACAACGCCTCGCTGTCTCGGCTTGAGTATCGCCGCCGCGCTGCTCACCGCTGCCGGCTCCGTGCTGGACTACCCGGAGATCGCGCTGCTCGGGGCCGCCGGCCTCACCGTGGTGGCCTATGCCGGCGGCTACGTGGCGTGGCAACCGCGACTGACGGTACGCCGGTCCGTCGAACCCGACCGGGTCGGTCGCGGGGAACGCTGCCAGGTGAGCCTGGTGGTCGGCAGCGCACGGCGGTGGGGCACGGTCAGTCTGCTTGCGCAGGAGCGCTGCGGCCGGCGTTCGCTGCCGGTCGCGCTCGACGGGATTCGCGTCGGCGGGCAGACCACGATCCGCTACGCCGTGCCGACCGACCGACGCGGCGTTCTGCAGATCGGCCCGCTGCAGGTGCTGCGCCGGGATCCGTTCGGACTGGTCAGCGTCGTTCGCGAGCACGGCGAGCCGGTCCAGATCTGGGTACGCCCGCGGGTGTACGCGCTGCAGAACCTGCCGGTCGGGGTGGCCCGCAGCCTCGACGGGCGGACCGACCGGGTACCGCACGGGAGCATCACCTTCGACTCGCTGCGGGAGTACGTCGTCGGTGACGAACTGCGGCGGGTGCACTGGCGGGCCACGGCCAGGCTCGGCCGGTTGATGGTGCGCGAGCAGGTGGACACCAGCCTGCCCCGACTGGTGGTGCTGCTCGACAACCGGGCAGCCGCCCATCCGGACGGGATCGACGCGACGTCGGCGACGTTCGAGGCGGCCTGTGAGGCCGCAGCTTCGGTGGTCAGCGCGGCGATCCGGGCGGGGCTGGGCCTGTCGCTGTGGGTGGTGGCCGATCAACCGCCGCGCCCGACGGCCGCTCCATCGCGACCGTCGCCGCCGGTGAGCACGCATCCGATGGACCGGTTGGCCGAGGTCACCCTGACGGCCGACGACCGGATCACCGGCGCCGACGCCCTGCGGGTGACCTGTGAGCGGCTACGGCACCAGCGGCCGGGCGACACGCTGGTGTTTCTCACCGGCACCGGCGATCCCGACGCGATCGCCCGGGTCGGCGCGCTGCGTACGGTGTTCGCCTCGGTGCTGATCGGCCGGATCACCGGTGCGGTGCCGGCCGGCACCGCCACCCGCGACCCGGCCGGCACCGCTGCCGTACACCGGCCGGGCGGCCCGGCCCACCGCGACGGAGTGCTGGTGGTGGAGGCGACCGACGGGGCCGGCTTCGCCGCCGCCTGGGACGCCGTGGGTGCCTGGTGACCGGCGGGCGACTCTGGTCGGTAGCGCATCGGGCGGGCATCCCAGGGGTGCTGGTCGCGCTGATCGCGAGTGCCGCCGCATCGCTCGGACGGATATACGACGGCTCGCTCGCGAGCTGGTTGGTGACCGGGGCCGGGGCGGGCGCGGTGCTGGTCGGCACGGCCGCCCGACGGTTGCCAAGCTGGCAGGCGACGGTCCTGTCGGTGCTGTCCATGTGCGGATATCTGCTGGCCGCCGGCTGGTACACGGCGCACCGCGCCGAGCTGCCGGAGCCGGTGCCGCCACTGCTCGTGGAGGCCGCCGCCAACGGCGTCCCTCGGTTGCTGACCGCGATGATCCCGGTGGAGCCGGTGCCCGACACGGTACTGGTGCCGGTCGTGGCCGGCTGGCTCGCCGGCCTGGCCGCCGTCGAACTGGCCGTACGCGGGGGCCGTGTCCTGCTCGGATACCTGCCGCCGGTGCTGCTGTTCGCTGCCTCGTCGTTCGTCGTGGGGCCCAACGCCGGACCCGGCCTCGGCCACAGCCTGGGCTTCGTCGTCGCCGGCGTGCTCGGGCTGGCGCTGACCGCCGGGCCGGCACCGGTCGCGTCGTCCGCCGAGGACTCGGCTGGCCAGGCCGGTGGACCGCTTGGCCGGCCGGTGACGGGCCGGCCGGTGACGGGCCCTGCGGCCCGGTTGCGGCTGCGCTCCACCCTGCTGTCCGCCGCCGGCGTCGGCGCGGTCCTGGCGGTGGTGGCGTTGACCGCGCCGATGGTCCTTGCCCGCATCGCCACCACCGGCGTCGACCCACGCCGTTACATCACACCGCCGGTGCTGGACAGTCTCGACGAGAATCCGCTGGCCCGGATCTCGGGTTGGGCGCTCGATCCCGATCAGCCGCTGTTCGACCTGCGGGTCGGCGACCGGCGGGCCGGGACACCGCCACCGCCGGCCCGGCCCGCCGAGGCGGTCCGGGTGCGGCTCGCCGTACTGCTCGACTACGACGGTGTCACCTGGCACATCGGTGGTACCTACCGCAGCGCGGGTCGGGTACTACCAGCGGTGGACGGCGCCACCGGGCAGTACCCGTCGGCGGACGCCGCCGCCGGGCCGGCGGACACCCTCCGTCAGGAGATCACCATCGGCGAACTGTCCGGTCAGCTGCTGCCGGCAGTGGCCGCGCCGAGCCGGGTCGACGGGATCCGGGTCGGGTACGACGCGGACAGCGGCACCCTGCTGCACCCGGAGGGCCTGCGGCCCGGTCTGGCGTACACGGTCGACTCGGTACCGCCGCGACTGCCGCTCGATCTGCTCGGTACTGCGGACGTACCGGCCGGGGAACCGGTCGCCCGATCGCTGCGGGTGCCGGCCGGCGCACCGGCCGGGCTGACTCGGCTGGCCCGGCGACTCGCCGAGGGCGTCGGCGCACCGTACCAGCGGGCGTTGGCGATCGAACAGTTCCTCGCCGAGCACTACCGGTTGGTCGCCGACGCGCCCAGCGGGCACGCGTACCCGAATTTGGAGTTCTTCCTGTTCGGCCCGGGTGACGGCGGCGGTCTACGGGGGACCTCCGAGCAGTTCGCCACCGCCTATGCGGTCCTGGGCCGGCTGGTGGGACTACCCACCCGGGTGGTCGTCGGGTTCACCGCCACGGCGGGCGGCGGGACCGTCTGCGCAGCGGACGCGTTGGCCTGGCCGGAAGTGCTTTTCGCCGGCATCGGCTGGGTTCCGTTCGATCCGCTGCCCCGGCCCGACACCGAGCCGCGACCGGTCGAGCAGGAACTGCGTCCAGCGCCGCGGGAGTCGCCGCCGCCGGCGGAGAACCTGCTGCCGCCGGTCGAGCCGGCGAGGTCGCCGGCTCCGGCCGCCGCGGCACCCCCACGGCGCTCCCCGGCGATCCACCTGGTGGTCCTGGCCATGGCGGTGATGCCGCTGGCCGGCGCGGCCGGATGGTCGGTCGGAGTGGTCCTGCTCCGCCGCCGGCAACGCCGTCGCCGGCTCGGCACCGGTACGCCGGCAGACCGGGTCTGCGGCGCCTGGCAGGAGGTCGTCGACGCGCTGCGACTGGCGGGCAGGCCCGCTGCGGCGCACCTGTCCGCGACCGAAGTGGTCCGGCACGCCGGCGGCCTGCCCGGGGCCGCCCGACTGCCCGCGCTGGACCGTCTTGCGACGCTGGTCAACGCGGCGGTGTTCGCGCCCGGCCAGGTGACCGGTCCGCAGGTCCACGAGACCGGCGAACAGGCGACCGGCTACGTCCGCGCGCTGCGCGCCAGCCAGTCGTGGTGGCGCCGGATCGGCTGGTCGCTGCGGCCGGGTCCGCTGTACTGGCACCGGGTGCCGCGCGGTGCGGGCCAGCGGGCGGATGGCCAGGTTCGGACGAGACATTCGCCGCAAGATTCGGTTAGGCTGCCCTAAGGGCATCGACCGTGGGAGGCTGGCCATGGCCGCAACGGCGGACGGCACCCGCACCGACGACACCACCGACGGCATCCGGGCCGAGACCCTAGGCCAGCTGCTGGGCGGACGGCGGGCGGCGATCGAGGCCAGCCTGCCACCCGTCGCCTTCGGCGTCGGGTGGTGGCTCGGTGGCGAGTCGATCTGGGCCGGGGTCCTCACCGCGATCGCGACCAGCGCGGTCGTCGCGGCCGTCCGGCTACGCCGCGGCGATCGGATACGCTCGGTTTTGATCGGACTACTCGCCGTATGTGTAGCCGCACTCATCGCGCTCAGTACCGGACGCGCCGAGGACTTCTTCCTGCTCCAACTGCTGTCCAACGCCGCGAGCGCGCTGGCCTGGACGATCAGCATCCTGGTCCGGTGGCCGCTGCTCGGCGTCGTGGTCGGCACGGTGCTCGGCCAGCGGGGCCGCTGGCGGCGGGATCCGGGCCTGTTGCGGGCGTACCGCCGGGGCAGTTGGGTGTGGGTGTGCCAGTACGTGATCCGGGTCGCGGTCTTCGTTCCGTTGTACTTCGCCGACCAGGTCGTGGCGCTGTCCGTTCTCCGCGGCGGGCTGGCCTGGCCACTGGTCGCAGCGTGCCTGGCGGTCAGCTGGTGGGTCATCCAGCGGTCGCTGCCGGCCGGGCATCCGGGGCTACGCCATCCCCAGGTGCCGACGCCGCACACTGCCGAGACCGACGAACCGGCGGGTGAGACCGCCACGGGGAAGCGGCCTCACCCGAATCCGACGCTACCGGGAATCCGCCCCGAGCGGTGATCTTGGCCGGCTGATGCAGCCGGCAACCGTCACGGTCGAACCGTCCGGCGTGTGCCGAGGGGCCGACCATTCGCGTCCTACCGGCTTGCCGTCCGACCCACGATCGCCCGGTTGTGGCTAGCATGACCACGCTGTCCTAACGTATCCGCACGAGGAAGGCCGGCGTTTCCGTGGCCGAGGAACCTGCAGCCCCCGCTGGCGCCACCGACCGCAACGATCGAACTGCGGAGAGTCCAATAGATCAGCCCACTGTCGAGTTCGCCGCGCTCGGCAAGCAGCCGACGGCACCATTCGTCGACGAGGCCACCGTCGAACAACCGGTCGTCGGTGCGCGTGGCCGGCCGCCAGCGCCCGCCGGCGTCCTGACCGGGCCGACAGCTGAGCAGGCGACCGTCGGTGGCCTGGACGAGCCCACGGCCGAGCAGCCGGTGATCACCCCGGCCAAGCCTGCTGGCGGTTCCGCGACACCGGTCACGACCGCGGTTGCTCCCCCGACCCCGACGGCCGTCCCGACCCCGACGGCCGTCCCGAGCGCACCGCCGGACGAACCCGACCGGTTCATCGCCGTGGTCCGCAGGTACGGATGGGTGGTGGCCGCAGGCGGGGTGGCCGCCGTGGTGCTGCTCTGTTCGTCGCCGTTCATCTCCGGAAACGGTCTGCTGTGGAACCCCGCTGTCGCGCCGGAGACTCCGCTGCGCCCGACGGTCACCGGCGAGAGCGAATTCGCCACGCCCACCCCGGTGGCTTCGGAGTCGACCAGCCCGGCACCGGTCTCCGGGGCTGGTAGCGAGCGGGAGCAGGTGCCGGCCGATCCGGCGGTGCCGCCGCCGGCACCCGAGTCGCCGTCCCCGCCGGCACCGCCTGCCACGCCCACGGCCGGTGCCACCAGCACCGCCGCACCGCCGCCGGCTCAGCCGGTGTTACTCGGCCCGGACAACGACGACGACCTGCGCCGGATGCTTGACGACTACTGCAAGCAGACCTTCGGCTGGCAGTGGATCGCCTGGCCCGACGGCCGGTCGGGCTCGGACGACGGCGATTGGGAATGCGTCTGGCCGTGGACCAACAACGACCGGCGGTTGGACGTCCAGCGGGCGTGCGCCCAGCGGTACGGCGAACCGGTCTACGCCGAGTTGGGCAACCGCCGGGACCCGTACAGCTGGCGGTGCTACCGACGCTGACCCGGGTCGAGCGGCCGACAAGGTAGACTCTGACGATCTTGAATTTTGAAGGGCCCGAGCCGCAGCCGCGACGGCCGGCGGTCGGCCGGACAGATTCGGGACCGTCGGGAAGAGGCAGAAACAGGGGTGTGGTGGGCCGGCCCGGATCGCTGCGTTGGCCAATCCGGGCCGACCCACCACGGGCTGGCCTGACCGTGGGAATCAGGCCGTCTGTGGGCTTCGGCGCCACCCGACGTGGCGCCGGAGCTCGGTGGGACGGGTGCTTGTCAGCTGAGGGTGTCCGGGCGGACGGGGCCGGCCGGCCGCCCGGACACCGGTCCTACTCGTCCGGGAACAGGTGACCGAAGTCGGCGAAGGCCATCGCCAGGTCGGCCTGTGCCCAGAACCGGTGGTAGCGGAACTCTGGCTCCGGACCGCCGTTGAGGTACGCCTCGACCTTCGGCCAGTCCGGGTCGTCGAGGTAGAACGAGCGGATGTCCAGGAAGCTGGCGCCCGGCTCGATCGCGTCGCCGTTGGGCATGGTGCCGCTCCACCCGTTGGGGATGTAGAGGCCCTGCCCGGTGGAGGCGTTGTAGACGTCGTCGAAGCGACGGTAGTCGCCCCGCGACTCCACCGTGGAGACACCCTGCGCGTCCGCGTTGAGGTACAGCGCGTCCAGCAGGCCCTTGGCGGTGTCCCGGGCGGCGGTGTCACCGGAGGCGGCCGCGTACCACATCAGGGTCCGGGCGTAGGCCGACGCGACACCGACGTCCTGGCCGTAGCCGGTGACCTCGACGTGCAGGTTGTTGTTGGCACCGGGGTTGCTCGCGTTCCAGGTGTCCGGTGCGCCGGTCCACTCCATCGTCGACGGGATCGAGAAGTCGCCCCCGGTGCCGATGTCGGTGTGCGCGATGGCCCACGGAACCCACTTGTCCAGGATCTGCTTGGCCCGCTGGTCACCGTCGACGTAGTACAGCTCCGCGACCCGCTGCAGCGACCACACCTGCATGCCGAACCACTCGTTGCTGCCCGGGTCGTGGTACACCGGGTGCTCCGTGTAGTACATGCCGTAGAAGGTCGGGGTGCCCGACGGCGGCTGGGCGTAGGAGCCGTCCCAGCTGTTCGTCGCGCCACCGGCGATCGCCCCTTCGGACGACTGCAGCCACTGGTAGAACTCCATCTGCCGGTTCAGGCTCTGCGTCCAGTCCTGCACCGCGGTGGAGCCACGCGGACGCAGCTCGGCCACGTTGGTCAGTGCCCAGGCCGCGAACGGGTTCTGGTAGCCGAAGTGGTTGTGGCTGGAACCGATCCGCCACGACCATCCCGCCGAGGGGTCGGTGGCACCACCCCAGGCGTAGTACCAGGACATCAGGTAGTGCGCGGAGTCCTTGCCGGTGCCGGCCGGGCAGCTGTTGGCCCCGACGCAGTTGCCGATCCGCTTGAAGTACTTGTCGAACATCGCGTACCGCAGGTAGTCACCCATCCGCGCGGCCTTGGCCACGGTCTGCGCGATGTCGCCCTCGTTGCCCTGCTCCTTCGCCCAGGTCAGCGCCCAGTAGGCGGCCTGGACGGCGCGAGCGTCGGCGTCGGGGGCGTTGGTGTACTTCCACTGCGACGCCGGCGTGTTGCTCTCGGAGATGAACAGGTCCAGGTAGCCGTTGGGGCCACCGTGCACCTTGGTGTCGCAGGACGGCTGCGGCACGGTCTCCCAGACCGACTCCTGCGGACCGCGCTGGAAGGTGTTGATGTACGCCGGACGGGTAGTGCCGTCGCCGCAGAAGCCGTACCCGTAGGTGTTGTCCACGTCGAGCAGCCAGTGCATGCCGTAGATCTCACCGGTGCCGTACGCCGACTGCAGCTCGCTGCGCAGCGGGTCGGTGCCGACCGGCACGTTCTGGTCGAGTGCCGACGGGTACTGGTCGGGGCGCAGGTACTCGGCGGCGTACTGCGGGGTGCCGTTCACGCCGGCGGTGGGCTGGTCCGCGGTGCCCGGGATGATGTACTGCTCCATCACGGTCCAGGCGTTGTTGAACGGTGCCCAGTCCTCGGTCACCCGGCCGTAGTTGGCCTCCAGCCACAGCCAGAAGCTGAACGCCTCGGAGGTGGTCTCGTGGCCGTGGTCCGGTGCCTCGACGATCAGCGTCTCGATCGAGTGGTACGGCACGCCCTCGGGGCTGAAGTAGCCCGAGTTCTTGATCTTGCCGTACTGCTCCAGGAAACGCTCGACGTACTCGTTGTCACCGCCACCGGGCGTGTCGTTGTCGATCTCGGTGACCACAATGGCCAGCGGCGCGATACCGGAGGCGGTCGCCGTGATGGTGGCGGTGCCGCTGGTCGTGTCGCTGTCCTCGGCGGCGGCGACGTTGACCGTCGCGCCGGTGTTCCAGTTGCTCGACGTGAGGGTCACCGACGACGGCGAGCGGGTGATGCTGCTGTCGCCGGAGATCGCCAGGCTGACCGGCACGTTGCCGCTGGGCGCGGAGCTCAACCGCAGGTTGAAGCTGGCGCTGCCGCCCTCGTTGACGCTGACCGACGACGGGGTGGCCACCAGGGAGGGCCCGGAACTGGCCGGGTTGACGGTGAACGCCCGTTCGGCGGTGGCGCTGGCGCCGGCGTTGTCGTACGCCCGGGCCTGCACGGTGTAGCTGCCCGCCGGCAGGTCCTCCATGACGTACTGGTACGGGCTGGTGGTGTCGGTGTTGACCAGCAGGCCGTTGCGGTAGAACTCGACCCGGGCGACGGTGCCGTCGGGGTCGCTGGCGGTGGCCGTCAGCGGCACGTCGGCCGGCGCGGTGAACGGTCCGGCCGGGACGGTCAGACTTACCGTGGGCGGCTGGTTCTGTGGGGCGCCGTTGCAGGTCACGCCGTTGATGGAGAACGAGGTCGGCCGGGGGTTGGATCCGGTGTGCGATCCGTTGAAGCCGATGTTGGTGGACTGGCCGGTGGCGAGATTGCCGTTCCAGGCGGCGTTGGTCGCGGTCACGACGTTGCCGGACTGGGTCCAGTTCGCCGACCAGCCCTGGGTGACCTGTTGGCTGCCGGGGAAGGTGAAGCGCAAGGTCCACCCGGTGAGGGGGTCACCGAGGTTCTCGATCGTCACGTTGGCGGTGAAGCCGTTGTTCCAGTCGTTGGTCGCATAGACGACGTTGCAGGCGGTGGCTGCGTTGGCGACGCCGGGGGCGACGGCGACACCTCCGATTGCCAGCGCGCCAGCGGCGAGCAACGCCAGCCGCCGTCTCGTTGCGGTCAATCTCATCTGCGGGGTTCTCCTCGCGGACCAGGCCGAGGGGACAGCTATGCCGCCTCGGCTTGGCGCCTTCAGCGTGGTGGGCGATGTCGTGGAGCAGCGCGTCGGACGCAAGGCGCCGGATGGTGGTGAACCCGTCCCGGACCGGGATCGGCTTACGGCGGAGGGCCCGATGGGCAGCTCCGGTTCATTGCGTGGCGCCGGACCGACTCGGAAGGGTCGGGTGCCCTCGGCTACCTGCGTCGCGCGGTCTGGTGGCTCCCACCCGCGATGGTCGACAGTGTTACATGGGAGCGCTCCCGCAGCAAGTCTCAACCGGGCACCGATCGTCGACAGGTCTGCGGCCACGAGATTGAGCAGCAGTTCGGGAGCGACGTTGACCCTGCTGAACCCGGGTCTTCCGACACCAAGATGTTTCGATCTCGTTTTAGGTCTTTCACAAACCCGTGACGGGTACTACAGTCCAGAACCAACGTCGATGGGAGCGCTTCCATCGATGGAAGTAGCAACACGCGACAGTACACCGAACTTGGGGTGGCGCGACCGCTACGGCGGGGCACCACCACCGGTCGTACAGCCGCCGGCGGGCCAGCCCGGACACCGCCGACGACTGCAGACACCACCGGGAGAGGAGGTGGATCCAGAGCCACTCGCGTGGCCCGGCTCCCGCGCGTCACGCACGACCTGGACGCCAACCGCTCGTGCGTGTGAGCAACTGATGGTGGGGACGGGGGTTGCCCTCCCCGTCCCCACACTAGTTTCCCCGTCGACACGGGGAATCGGTCGACCCGACAACCCGCTCACCCATCCGGTCGATCACCGGCTCGCAACACCGGTCGCCCGGCACCGTCCCGCGCCGGCGAGAATCGCGGATCGCGACGACGTCCTGGACCGCCGCCCGGCTGCTCTCGCCAACCAGACATCGACGCAACCACCACGTCGAGGAGAGCCCCGATGGCCGTACTGTCCCGCCGGCATCTGCACCGCCGGGCCGAACGATCCGCTGCCCGACGCACCGCCCATCCCACCACCCCATCAGCCGGCGGCGGTAGGTCAGCGGAGCCGGCCCCAGCAGTCACCGCTGACCCGCCAGGACCCAGCGATCCGTCACGACCCAGCGACCCGCCGGGCGTCAGCGACCCGCCAGCACTCAGCGACCTGCTGGGCTCCGACGCGGCAACGCGGGTCGGCCCGGAACGGCCACTCGGACTGCACTTCCCGAACACCTTCCGGTGGGGCGCGGCGACGTCGGCGTACCAGATCGAGGGGGCCGCCAAAGAGGACGGTCGGGGCGAGTCGGTCTGGGACACCTTCAGCCACACGCCGGGCCGGACCCGCGGCGGGGACACCGGCGACGTCGCCGCCGACCACTACCACCGGTACGCCGGTGACCTGGACCTGATGCGTGATCTCGGACTGCACAGCTACCGCTTCTCGATCTCCTGGCCACGTATCCAGCCCGATGGCACCGGCACGCCCAACCAACGCGGTCTGGACTTCTACCGCCGGCTCGTCGCCGGGCTGGCCGACCGGGGCATAGCGCCGATGGCGACCCTGTTCCACTGGGATCTGCCACAGGCGCTGCAGGACGTCGGCGGCTGGGAGTCACGTGATGTGGCGTACCGGTTCGCCGAGTACGCCCAGATCCTCTTCGACGCGCTCGGCAACGAGGTGCCCACCTGGCTGACCATCAACGAGCCGAAGACCGTGGTGCAGAACGCCTATCTCAGCGGACACCACGCGCCGGGCACACCCGACCGGCAGGCCGCCTACCTCGTGGCCCACCACCTGCAGCTGGCACACGGACTGGCGGTACAGGCGCTGCGCTCGACCACCGCCGCCTGCCGCATCGGTCCGGCCCTCAACCTGCACCCCTGCTACCCCGCCGACGAGTCCCCGGCCGCTGCGGCGGCGGCCCGGCTGTACGACGGGTACGAAAACCGCCTCTACCTGGATCCCATCTTCTTCGCCAGCTACCCGCCCGACGTCCTCGCCGACCTGGGGCCGGGCAGCCGGCTGGCGGACGGTATCCGCGACGGCGACCTCGCGATCATCTCCACCCCGATCGACCTGCTGGCGGTGCAGTACTACACGCCGTTCTACCTCACCGCCACCGGCGACAAACAGCAGCGGTGGCCGACGTCCGAGGCATCGTGGCAGCAGCTCTACCCGGACGGCATGTTCGACGTGCTCACCCGGGTGTACCGCGACTACGGCGAAGTACCGATCACGATCACCGAAAACGGCCTGCCGACACCCGACCGGCTCGCCGAGGACGGCTCGGTGGACGATCCCGGACGGATCAGGTTCCTGCGCGACCACCTCGCGGCCGTACACCGGGCGCTGAGCGCGGGCGTCCCGGTGGAGAGCTACCACGTGTGGTCGTTGATGGACAACTTCGAGTGGGCCGAAGGCTACGAGCAGCGCTGGGGGCTGATCTACGTCGACTACCCCACCCAGCGGCGGGTCCTCAAGCGCAGCGCCCACTGGTACCGCAGGGTGATCGCCGAGCACGCGATCTGAGCCGACGGCCGGCAGGCCGCGATGTCCGCCCTAGGGTGGAACCCGGCAACCGGTCACGGCGATCGGCCCGCACCGGCCGATCGGCCGGGACAGACTGTGGCCATGGTGTTCGGTCCCGGCCTGTGCCTCGATCAGCGATACGTGCTGCTCGATCCGATCGGCCGGGGCGGTATGTCGGAGGTCTGGCGGGCCGACGACGAACTGCTGGGCCGACCGGTGGCCGTCAAGGCGCTGGCACCGCCTATCGCGCCGGCACTGCGGGCGGCGTGCCGGCAGGAAGCCCGGGCGGCGGCCCGGATCACCCATCCGCACGTGACCCAGGTGTACGACTACGGCGAAGCTCGCCTCGCCGGCGCGCAGGTGGTGCCGTACCTCGTCCTGGAACTGGTCGAGGGCGAGAACCTCGCGGCACGGCTGAGCGCCGGACCGCTGCCCTGGCAGGCTGCGGTGTGGCTGACCGCACAGATCGCCAGCGGCCTGGCGGCGGCGCACCGCATCGGCGTGGTGCACCGGGACGTCAAACCGGGCAACATCATGCTGACCAGCACCGGCGCCAAGATCCTGGACTTCGGTATCGCCGTGACGGTGGACAGTCAGCCGGAACCTGAGGCCGGATGGCTGCTCGGCACTCCCGCCTACGCCGCACCGGAACGGCTTCGGCACCTGCCGGCGCATCCCGCCGCCGATGTCTACGCCCTCGGCGCCATCTGCTACGAGATGCTGACCGGCACACCACCACGGCCGGCGCGCACCTGGCGCGAGGCCGAGGCGCTGCTGGCCCGGCCCGACGCGTTGCCCGCACCGATCGCAGCCGACCTGCCGGACTCGATCGCCGAACTCTGCCTGGGGTGTCTGAGCTGGGACCCGACGGCCCGGCCCGGAGCCGCCGAGGTCGCTGCCGCCCTGCACGCCGTCCTCGCCGTGACGGTGGAACTTCCGCTGCACGGCAGGCGTACCGTCGACCCCCCGGCCGGCAACCGCACCCTCGTCGAGCGGCCGCCGGCACCACGTGTCGTGCCGGTCGCCGAGGCGCCCGGTGGCGACGCGGCGGCCAGGCCCACGGCACCGGCGCTACCCGGCGACGGCCTGCTCCCCGCCCGGCCCTCTCTCCTCCTGGTGGGACTGGCGGGAGCCGCCGCAGCGGCGGTACTGGCGGTCACCGTGGCGGCCGCCGCCTTTCTCGTCCCGCCACCGCCGGTCGGCGACCAGTCGGCCAGCGACCGGTCGGCCGCGCGAACATCACCACCGGCCGGGGCCGGTACCGCGCCCCGGCCGCCGCCGGATGCCGCAGTCGCACCGAGTGATCTGCTCGCCACGGCTACCGCGGTCCTCGACCAGTTCGATCTGCTCGTCGCCGACGGGGCGAGCACCGGACGGATCCGCACGGACGCCGCCGCCGACCTACGCGACGCGACCGACAGCCTGCGCATGTCGGTGGCGGAGGGCACGACAGCCGGTCAGCTCCGCGAACGCGTCGACGATCTGCGCCGCCGCCTCGCCGGGCACCGGCGGGAAGGCACGGTCGGAGCCGACGAGTCGGTCCAGCTCGACCTGATGCTCGCCACGCTGACCGCGCAGGCGGCGGACTGAGTACCACGGAGCGGGTTCAGCGCGACGGCACCGGCTGTCGGGTCAACGGGGCAGCGCCTGCTGGAGTTCCGCGCGTAGCGCCGGGGTCAGCATCTCTCCCGCCTGCTTGGCGAGCCGGGCCATCTCGTAGCCGACGACGCCGATGTCGGCGTCACTGGCCGCCAGCGTGGCGAGGATGGATCCGTCGCGGATGTTCATGATCAGGAAATAGCCCCGGCCCATCTCGACGACCGTCTGCTTCACCACGTCGTTGTCGAACATCTGTGCGGCACCGGTGGTGATGCTCATCAACCCCGACGTGACCGCAGACAGCTTGTCGGCATGGTCGCGGGGCAGATGGTCCGACACCGCGACGAGCAGGCCGTCGGACGAGACCACGATGGCATGGGCGACCCCGGGCACGCGTTCGGCGAACGCGCTCACCAACCAGCTGAGGTCACGTGCCTCTTGGCTGAGTGTCTTCACTGCTGTTCCTCCTCAACACGGCGGCCGGCCGGCGCCAGGGTCATTTCGGTGGTCTCCTCTGCTTCGGCCCGCCGGACGCCTCCGTAGAAGCGCGAAAGCATGCTGCCGACCGCGTCCGGATCCGGCTCGTCGCGGGGCGTCACGACAGGCGGGGCGGCGGATTCGTCCGCGACCGGCAACGAGGCCATCGGGATCCGGACCGGCAGTCCCTTGCTGCTCGTACCCGCGGTGACCGGGACGACCGGCGGGGTCGGAGTCGGTGGTAGCGGAGCGACCGGGCCGCGCTGCCGTTCCCACCAGACGCTGCCGGTGCTGGCGGCGGCACCACCGGCAGAAGCCAGGATGTCCTCGGCGCGGGCGGGCACGACGCGTCGGGCGCCGCGTCGTTGCGGGGCAGCACGCTCGCCGCCGCCCGCGGTGGCGGCCGGTGAGGCGGGACCGGGTGGCAGCGAGGCGGGACCGGGTGGCAGCGAGGCGGGACCGGCGGGCGACGCGGGCCCGGCCGGCAGCGCCGGCAACTGCCGGGCCCGCGGCACCACGGGGGCCTGCGCGGCGGCCGGACGCAGCGCCGGAGCCGGCTCGCGGGGTGCGGGTGGGGCGAACGCGGGGGCGAACCCACCGGCCGGGGCCGGTGGCCGGCCGGCGACAGGCTCGCCGGCGCTGGCCCTGGTGGCGGCACCGACCGCCCGGATCTCCCGGGTCGGGTAGTCGGTGGGTCGGCGGGCCGCCGGCACCTGGTAGGTGTCGTCCTGCTCCGGCGCCGGCGCGAGCACCGCACCGGGCAGCCACACGTCGGCGGCCAGGCCACGCTCGGCGGCGCGCAACCGCACCCGTACGCCGAGACGTGCGGCCAGGTGGCTGACCACGAACAGGCCCATCCGCTCGGAGGCGGCCACGTCGGCCGCCGGCGGCTCGGCCAACGTCTGGTTGGCCTGCTCGATCGCTTCGGCGGACATGCCGATGCCCTCGTCGGTGATCTCGATGAGCACCGCTTGCGCGGTGTACTCGTGCCCGGTGACGTGCACGTTGGTGTACGGCGGGGAGAAGGCGGTGGCGTTTTCCAGCAGCTCGGCGAGCAGGTGGACCAGGTCACCCACGGCGTGCCCGACGATGTACAGGTTGTCTTCGACGTCGTGCCGGATCCGCGGATACTGTTCGATCTCCGCGGCCGCGGCCAGCGTCACCGCCGACAGCGCCACCGGCCGGCTCCACCGCCGGCTCGCCTCGGTGCCGGCCAGCACCAGCAGGCTCTCGTCGTTACGGCGCATCCGGGCCGCGAGATGGTCCAGCTTGAACAGGTTCTCCAACTGGTCCGGGTCGCCCTCGTCGCGTTCCAGTTCGTCGAGGAGTTCGAGTTGCCGCTCGACCAGCACCTGGCTACGGCGGGCCAGGTTGACGAACATGGCGTTGACGTTGCGCCGCATCACCGCCTGCTCGACCGCGACGGTCACCGCGCTACGGTGCACCGCGACGAACGCCTCGGCCACCTCGCCGACCTCGTCGCGGGTGCGTACCGCCGCCGGTGGTACGTCGATCTGCGGCACCCCCGCCTCGACCGAGCGCAGCCGCTGCAGCGTGTCCGGCAGGTCGAGCTGGGCGACCTGCAGCGCCTGACCCCGTAGGATACGCAGCGACCGGGCGATGGACCGACCGATCGCCACCGAGGTCAGCAGCGCGATGAACAGCACCGCGAGCACCGCGCCGGCGACCAGCAGGGTGCGCTGCAGCTGCTGACTGCTGCGTGTGTCGGCGAGGCTGATCGCGTTGCTGAGCACGCTCGACTCGACCTGGCGCAACAACTGGTGCCGGTCCTGGCTGGCCGCCCACCAGGTGTCCGGCTCCAGCACGGCGGGATCGCCGCTGCCGCTGGCGATCGTCGTCTCCTCCAGCTGCACCGCGGCGGCGAAGCGAGGATCGGTGGCGGCCTGTCCGTAGCGGGCGATCTGATTGCTCGTCGCGGTGACCCGGAAGTCGGCGAGCGCGGTCAACTGCTGGGCCCGCAGGTCGGTGAGTTCGACCTGGTCCTCCGGGCCGTAGCGACCGGCCTGCGCGGCGGCGTACAGCCGGGCCCGGATCCGTGAGCCGATCTCCTTGACCCGGGCCAACTGCACGTAGCGCAGCACCGCCTCGGTCAAGTCGGCGCGCTCGACTCCAGGTGACGGCTCGGCGAGCAGCGCCAGCAACGCGTCGATCGCCCTGGTGTAGTTGCCGAACACCGTGTCGGCACCGACCACTCCGCCGGCCACCGAGGCGCGCAACGGCGGCAACTGGTCGAGGGCCTCGAGAACCTGCGCGTACGCCACCCGCCAGGCGGCGTCGCCGCTGGCCAGCGGGTCGGCGGCGGCCTCGAAGTCGTCGATGCGCCGGTCGACGGCGGCGTAGTGCGCCTGCAGCAGTTCGGCGCTGGCCGCCGCGTCGAACCCGGCGCCGCGCTGGCGGGCGGCAAGCTCTCCGGCTGTCCGGTCGCGCTCCTGCTGCAACTCGTGGATCAGCGCCGTGATCTGCTCGCCGACGGCTACCTGGCGAGCGAACTCGTTGAGCACGGTAGCCTGGCCGACCAGCGATCCGGTCTGCACGGACGCGACCACGAGGAACGCGATCGACGGGATGACCAGCACGGCGGCAAGCTTGGCGCCCATTCGCCAGTCACGCGGTCGGACCCGCAGCCGGCGCCGGTGCGGTGCTACCGAATCGCCGTCGAGTATCCGGCGACGTTGGTTCGGCACCGTGCCGTCGTACGGGCCACCCGGAGCAACCACCACGCCTCCTCGCAGTTCCCCCGACGCCGGCCATGTCGAGGAGCGGAGTCCATCCAACCAGGCCCCGGCCCGC
The DNA here is from genome assembly GCF_049179075.1 of Solwaraspora sp. WMMB335. Lineage (NCBI taxonomy): Bacteria > Bacillati > Actinomycetota > Actinomycetes > Micromonosporales > Micromonosporaceae > Solwaraspora > Solwaraspora sp. WMMB335. The sequence goes on along the minus strand of NZ_JBMHMF010000001.1, from coordinate 7,494,097 downwards.
TGTCAACGCGCCGACCTGCGGGAAGGCTCACGAAGGATACAGCGGCTGACCGCCCGGTAGCTTTCCTACCGATTCACTATCATCCGTCTGGCCGATATCGGTATCTGGTCCTGGTCCGTCGAGGCGTCCGAGGGCGACCAGCGCGGCCCCGGTGGCGCCGACCTCGGGACCCGGTACGTAGCGCACCTGGCGCGGTGCGAGCACGGCGGCGAAGGCCCGCCGCCACCAGCGTGACGCGGCCAGCGCCCCGCCACCGAGGACGACCTCCGCGACCGGCTTGTCCACGGTCGACTCCAGCTGGTCGAGGTCGCTGGCCACCTGCCGGCACACACCCTCCATCAGGCCGGCGAAGATGTCCACCGCGGTGGTGCCGAACCCGAGCCCGCGCAGCTCCCCGGCACCGGCCGGGGCCCGCCCGGGCGGGCGGTCACCGCCGAAGCGCGGGTCTGCCGGGACCCCCTCACCCGGGTCGATCAGGTCCAGTGCCCGTTCCAGGTCGGCGCCGTGCGGCAGTCGTAGCTCCCGCCGCGCCCAGCTGTAGAGGTTGCCACCGGCCGAATAGGCCCGCCCGGTGACGATCCGGCCGTGGTCCACCCGGTAGCGCCACAGCATGTCGGGCAGCGGAGGCAGCGGCACGCCGGCCGGGGCGGGCTGGACCAGGCGTACCGCGGCGGACGTGCCGACGGTGACCGCCGCCCGGGTGGGATCCACGCAGCCGGAGCCGATGTTGGAGGCCGCGCCGTCGCCGATCGGCGCGGTCCAGGGCACGGTGGCCAGTGCCGGCCAGCGCCGGGCGAACTCGCCGCGCAGCCGGCCCCGCCAATCCGGCGCAGCCAGTTGCGGCAGTTCACCGGGGCGCACCGCGGCGAGGTGGCAGGCTTGCGCGTCCCACTGCAGGGTGACCAGGTCGAGCATGCCCGTACCGGAGGCCTGCGACACCGACATCGGGGCGGCACCGAGCAGACCGGTCAGGACGTACTCCGGCAGGCCGACGAACCGCGCCGGGCGCCCGCCGCAGTGCCGACGCAGCCACGGCAGCCGTACCGTCCAGTAGAAGCGGTGCCACCATGTCCCGGTCCGCTGGTGGAAGTCGGTCTCGTCGGCCGGCGGCTCGGCATCCGCCGCGGCGGTCGGCCGGGTGTCCAGCCAGGTCATCAACGGTCCGATCGGGGCGCCCGCGGCGTCCAGCGGCAGGACCGAATGCCACTGGGCGGCGGTGGCGACCAGCTCCACCCCGTCGAGGCGCCCGGCCGCGGCCAGGTCGTCGATACAGTCGATGAGTGCCGCCAGGTAGTCCGCCGGGTCGAGGGTGGCGGACCCGTCCCGGTCGACGGCCAGCGCCACCTTGCGCCTGGCCAGGGCACCGGGCTGGGGCACGGCCGCGTTGTCGAGGACCAGGCCACGCACTGACGACGTGCCGAGGTCCAGGGCGAGGATGCTCATCGAAGAACACGGTACCCAGCCGGCCGGGCCGCCCGGTACGCTGTCGGCATGCTCGCGTACACCGGTTGCTGGTGGCCCGCCGATCAGGCGGCCACGCCCCGCGTCTAGCGCGAAATCCATCCGGCCGCCCGTCGAGGCGGCCCACCCCGTTCGCGTACGGCCGGCATCCTCGCCGGGCCGCCCCCGGCCCCGAGGAACCCGCATGTCCCACCTGTCCCAACTGCTGGCCGGTGTCCGTGCCGGCACCGACCCAGGTCCGTTCGCGCTGCTGCACCGCGCTCCGGCGGACGTGGTCGAGCTGCTGACCGGCCGCCCGCTGCGGGTCGACCGGCTGTCCGACATCCCGCTGCCGGCCGGCCCACCGGATCGGCCGGCCACCCTGGCGGTCGTTCCCTACCGGCAGATCCGCGAACGTGGTTTCGCCCATGTCGACGACGGCGTACCGCTGGAGTGCCTGCAGGTCGACGGGTACCACCGGCTGCCGCTGCCCGAGGTGGCGTCGGCGCTGCCCGACACGCCGGTCGTCAGCCATGGCGGCGGCTTCGACCTGACCGACGACGAGTACGCCGAGTTGGTCCAGCGGGTGCTGGACGAGGAGATCGGCCACGGCGCCGGCGCCAACTTCGTCCTGCACCGCACGTACCGCGCCCGGCTCGGGCAGCGGGACGCTCGCCTGGACGGCGGCGCCCGGCCTGGCCCGACACCGGCCCTGGCCGCCGGCCTGTCGGCGCTGCGGCGGCTGCTGGTGCGGGAACGCGGCGCCTACTGGACCTTCCTGATCTACACCGGGTCCCGGGTCCTGGTCGGCGCCACCCCGGAACGGCATGTCAGCGTCGGCGACGGACTGGCGATGATGAACCCGATCAGCGGTACGTTGCGTCACCCGGACGGCCCTGCCGGGTTGGCCGACGTGCTGTCGTTCCTCGCCGACCCCAAAGAGGTCGACGAGCTCTACATGGTGCTCGACGAGGAACTCAAGATGATGGCGACAGTGGCCGAGCACGGTGGTCAGGTCATCGGTCCGTACCTGAAGCGGATGTCCCGGCTCAGCCATACCGAGTATCTGCTCGCCGGCCGCAGCTGCCACGACGTGCGTGACGTGCTGCGGCAGACGATGTTCGCCCCGACCGTGACCGGCAGCCCGATCGAGAACGCCTGCCGGGTGATCGCCCGTTACGGTCCCGGCGGCCGACGCTACTACGCCGGGGTACTCGCGTTGCTCGGTCACGACCGGCACGGGCGTCAGACGCTCGACGCGCCGATCCTGATCCGGGCCGCCGAGATCGGCTTCGACGGGCAGATCCGGGTGCCGGTCGGTGCGACCCTGGTACGGCACTCGACGCCGGCCGGTGAGGTGGCCGAGACCCACGCCAAGGCCGCCGCCGTGCTGGCCGCGCTGGGTCTGCGCTCCGGTGCCGGTCCAGCCGCCTCGGACGTCGCGGGCGGCGCGGACGGCGCGGACGGCGCGGACGGCGCGGGCGGCGCGGACGGCGCGGACGTCGCGGCTTCCGACACCGGCATCGCCGGGAGCCTGACCCGGCCCGAGCACCCCGCGATCGCCAGGGCGCTGGCCGCCCGCAACGACCGGCTTGCCCGGTTCTGGATCGACCAGCGAGCTCCCGGGGAACTCGCCGATCCCCGACTGGCCGGCCGGGACGCGCTGGTGGTGGACGGCGAGGACAGCTTCACCGGCATGCTCGCCCACCTGCTACGCGCGCTCGGCCTGCGGGTACAGGTGCTCGGCTGGCGGGCGGTCACCGACCTCACCGGCACCGATCTGGTGGTGGCCGGACCCGGCCCGGGCGACCCGACGGATCCGGACGCGCCACGGATGGTGGCCCTACGTGCCGTGGTCGAGCGGGCGCTGGCCGGACGACGACCGCTGCTCGGGGTGTGCCTCGGCCACCAGATCCTGGCCCGGCGGCTGGGACTGGACGTGGTCCGCCGGGCGCGGCCCTACCAGGGGCTGCAGCGCGACATCGACTTCTTCGGCACTCGCCGGCGGGTCGGCTTCTACTCCAGCTTCACCGCCCGGGCCGACACGGACACGCTGGCCACGCCCTACGGGCTGGTGCGGCTGTGCCGCGACGCCACCGACCGGGACGTGCACGCGCTGCGCGGACCCGGCCTCGCCGGGGTGCAGTTCCACCCCGAGTCGGTGCTGAGCCCGGACGGCCTGGTGATCCTGCGCGACCTGGTGACCGGCCTGGTCGCGAGGACCACCGGTTCCGGCACGACAAGCGCGGTCCGGGGGCCGGCAGCCGGCCGGAATGAGCCGGCAGCCGGCCGGAATGACCGGCGTGAACCGGGGTAGCAGGGATGGCACCGGCGGTTGCCGAGCGGGTCCGAGAGCCCCCGCCGGCGACCGCCGGCTCACGCGACGGCCAGGCCCCGCTTGAGCGCGGTGGCGATCTCGACCGCGCGTCGGGCGGTCAGGGCGGTGGCGGTCAGCGCCGCCTCGTCCGGCGGGATCTCCCCGTTGTTGCTGGTGTGCGAGGCCCCGTACGGGTTACCCCCGACGAACTGGCTCGGTTCGACGTAGCCGGGGGTGACCACGATGCCGCCCCAGTGGTAGACGACGTTGAACAGCGACGTCAGCGTCGACTCCTGGCCCCCGTGCGCGGTCGCGGTGGAGCAGAAGGCGGAGAACACCTTGTCGGCCAGCACCCCCCTGGCCCACAGCGGGCCACTGGAGTCGATGAACTGTTTGAGCTGCGCGGCCATCACCCCGTACCGGGTGGGGGTGCCGAAGATGACGGCGTCGGACCAGCTCAGATCGTCGAGCTCGACCTCCATCACGTCCTGGGTCTCCAGCCGGTGCGCGTGCCAACCGGAGTTGGAGCGGATCGCCTCCTCCGGCGCCAACTCGCGTACCTTGCGCAGCCGCACCTCCGCTCCGGCCTTCTCGGCCGCCTCCACGGCCGCCTGCGCCATCGCGTACGTCGTTCCGGTGGCGCTGTAGTAGATCACCGAGAGCTTGGTCCGGTCGTCCATCGGTCGCTCCTTCGCGCTGGCTCGATCTCGTCGGGCCGATCTCGTCGGGACAGCTGGGCCCGGGATGGCTGGGCCTGCCTTGATACCCGCGCTACCCGGTCGTTGCCACGGCAAACATCGACGTCCGGCGGGCCGACGCGCACCGTGATTGAACGAACTCAGCTGAACGATTCACCCGTGTCTTGCGTACCGGACCGTGACCCCTGTCCGTCCTCACCGTCCGGAGGCACCCCATGCGACATGGCAGCATCGATCTCGGCCTACTCCAGCAGGGGGCGCACAGCGCCTCGTACGCGATGTTGAACCGCAGCATGGGCGACGGCGCCCGGATCATCGACTTCTGTATCCCCTGCAACCCGTACTTCCCGACGTCACAGATGTTCGCCCAGCTCGCTGAGAATCTGGAGTCGATCCTCAAGTACTACCCCAGCGACGCCACGACGATCACCAAGAAGCTGGCCAGTGTGCTCGGCTACCACCCGCAGACGATGGCCATGTCCAACGGCTCGACCGAGCTGATCACCTGGCTGGACCACCTGCTGATCCGGGAGAGCGTGGCGATTCCGATCCCCACCTTCGGCCGGTGGACCGATCAGCCGCTGGAAACCGGCAAACGGGTCGACATGTTTCCACTGCAGGAACAGGAGAGCTACGCCCTCGACATCGACGCGTACCTCGGCTTCATCCGGTCCCGAGGTTCACGGGTCGCGGTGATCTGCAACCCGAACAACCCCGACGGCGGGTATCTGTCCCGCCGGGAGGTACTTCGATTCATCGACTCACTTGCCGACCTCGATCTGGTGGTGGTGGACGAGTCGTTCATCGATTTCGTCGACGCCGAGCGTAATCCGTCGGTCGCCGCGGAGGCGGCGATCAGGTCCAACGTGGTGGTACTCAAGAGCCTCGGGAAGAACTTCGGCCTGCACGGAATCCGATTCGGCTACCTGGTGGCCAATCCGGCGATCGCCGGAAAGCTGGGCCGGGCACTGCCGAAGTGGAATCTGAACTCGCTTGCCGAGGCGATCGTCTTCATGATCGCCGACCACGAGACCGAGTACCGGGACAGCCTGCGGCTGCTGGCCCGCGACCGCCACGAGATGACCGACGAGCTCAGTCAGGTGCCTGGTCTGACCGTCTTCCCATCGCAGGGGAACTTCCTGCTGGTGAAGCTGCCGACCGGGTGGTCGGGTACGGCGCTGCGGGACTACCTGATGGCACGCTACGGCATCTTCATCCGCGAGTGTGGCAACAAGCTCGGCATCAACAGCCAGTTCGTCCGACTGGTGGTCCGCCCGTCGACCGATGTCGGCGAGCTGGTCGAGGGGATGTTGAGCTATGGCCGCTACCTGCACGGCGAGCCGGACATCAGCACGGCAGGGCTGATCGTGCACCCGACGACCGGTAGCAACGGCCGCCGGATGGCCACCGCGGTGCACTGAGGCTGTCGGCCACGCAGGTGTACTGAGGCCGGTCGTCACCCCCCTCGTTGGACACCGTCCCCGCAGCTGCTCACAACGCTGGATCCGGAACTGTGCACGAACGGACGCTGGGCGCGCTGTTAACGGAGTAGGTAGTTTTCGTTACAGCCTTGTCGCCGCCGACGCCGACACGCGCCCGCTGGCGCGGGTCGTCTCGGACGGCACGCCCCGACAGTACCGGTGCGGCGCGGGCAGCAATTGTTCATCTGCGAGGAGGTGCCGCGATGGGCGACCGCCAAACGCTTGCGCTGGCGTTCGAGGTTCCCGGCCTGCCACCGGCGAAGAGTTACGCGTTGTCGGTGTTCACCGCCGGGAACCGGCAGGCCACCCGGGTCCGCACGCTGCTCACCGCTGCCTGCGACGCCGCCCAGCGCAGCGGCTGGACCCCGCTGACCGACCCGGTCGCGCTGGAGGTGGTGGTACGGCGGCCGCCCGAACACCACTACGGCGAGGCCACGAACTACCTCGGTGGCATCGGCGACGTACTGCAGGACAAGCACGGGGCACCGCCCGGCAGCGTCGCCCATCTCGGCGTACTCGTCGACGTGGCGCTGTTCGTCGACGATCGGCAGATCCAACAGATCAGCTACCGGGAGGAACCCGCCGACGAGCCGTCGTACCTGGTGAAGGTCGCCGCGCTCGGTTGACCTGTCGGTGTGCCCACCGCGCCGGGCACCGGGCGAGGTCAGCCGGTGACCAGCCGGACGACCTCGTCCGCGCAGCCCCAACTGAGGGTGACGCCGGCACCGCCGTGTCCGTAGCAGTGCACCAGCCGGCGCACGCCGGCAGGCGGAGCGGGCTCCGCCTCGACCCGGGCCCCGCCGTGCCGGGCCGGGCGCAGGCCGACCTGCTGGCCGAGAACCGCGGCGCCGGCGAGTTCGGGCACCAGCGCGGCGCATCGGGCCCGGATGGCCCGGCTCGTCGCCGGGTCGGGCTGCTCACTGACGGCACCGGGTTCGAAGGTGCCGCCGAGCACGACGTCTCGTCGGCGTGGATGCACGTACGTCGGGCCGTCCGGGTGCTGCTCGTCACGCACCGACGTGGCGATGCCCGGGTTGGCCACCAGCACCACCTGGCCGCGTACCGGGTGCACCGCAGGATCACCGGCCAACGTCGCCGCGGCCAGTCCGGTCGCGTTGACCACGACCGGCGCCACCTCGGCCGCCTCGGCGAGCGCGGCGAGCCGCCGTACCTGCAACACGCCGCCGGCGGACCGGAACCGCTGCGCCAACCAGGCCAGATACGGACCCATCTCGACCGCCGGCACGGTGCAGCGCCACTCGGCGACGACCGCACCGCCACCACCACCACCAGCACCAGCACCGCCATCGTCGGCCTCGGTGCCGAGGGACGGGGACGGGGACGGGGACGGGGACACCTGGCAGTATCGAAGATCCGCGACAGCGCTGGCCCACCACGGCGGTTGGTCGACCGGGGCCCGTAGCAGCATCCTGGTCGGGCGCATCGACACACCGGGACAGGGCTGGCGGGCCTGCTCGGCGAACACCTCGAAGGTGTGCCGGGCCCAGTCGAGGACCTGCGGCGTCCCGTCGGTGCGGGTCGGGTACCAGACCGCGGCGGCCACCGCGGACACCGTCCGATCCGGCGCGTGCGCGCTGACCACACCGACCCGCAGCCCCTGCTGCTGCAACCGGACCGCGCAGGTCAGACCGATGATTCCGGCCCCGACGACGACCACGTCGACCACAGTTCGCCTCCACCCCTTGCCCGGCCAGAGCCCGCCCAGCCATTCTGCCGGGCGGCCGGTCGAGGCGGGACACCGGGTAGACGTCGGTAAATCGCTCGGGATCGGGCCCGGCGCGGTCGCGGCCGATCGTCAGCCGTAACCGAGATCGACCACGATCAGATGCAGGCCGTCGCGGGTCGACTCGCCGATCCGCAGCGGCAGCACCTGATCCGGCCCAGCTGCCGTCTGGACGCCGAGCCCGTAGGTGACCTGGCCTTCGAAGTCTCCCGCGAAGCCGTACCCACGCAGGTACAGGTAGCCGAGGTCGGGGTCCGGTGACCGCTGTACGGACACCCGTCCGTACTCGTCGTGGGCCTGTGCCCGGACGAACCGGACCTGCAGGAAGCAGTTGCCGGGCAGGTCGAGCGGTTCACCGCTGCCGGCGAAGACCACCTGCGGCACGTAACTCACCCGGTAGCCGGGGAAGCCGGAGCGGAACCCGAACGAGATGCGGCTGAACGCCGGGTCGGCCTCCGGATGGTCGGCCGTGCTGATCTCGACCAGGTACGGCAACGGCGGCTGGGGCGGCGGAGCCGCCGGCGGCCGGACCTCGTGCTCGATCGAAACGGCTCCGACCGGCACGGCCCAGCCGTAGCGCAGCCGGTATCCGGCGTCCACGATGGCCGGCAGCGCCGGTGTGCCGGTTGTCCGGGCCGGCGCTGGTGACCCTGGATTCGGCTGCGACGGGGTCGACGAGACGCAGCCGGCAACGACCAGCAGAACGGCGAGGCAACAGATCAGCGGTACGCGCAGGCGAGTCATACCCGGTTGACGCGCCACCCGCGACGGTGGTTTACCGTCCGTTACGTCAGCGCCATTTGATCGAGCAGCCCATGCTCGGTTGATGCGGTTCGGGAACCGGCTGGCCGGTCAGCGCCAGCTCGATCGCGGCCCGCAGGGCGGCACCGGTGACCGGCTTGCCGTTACCCGGCGTCGAGTCGTCGAAGGCGCCACGGTAGACCAGGGTCCGATCTTTGTCGTAGAGGAAGAAATCCGGCGTGCACACCGCCTGGTACGCCCGGCCGACCTCCTGCGTGGCGTCGACCAGGTAAGGGAAACTCCAGCCTGCCCGCTGCGCCTGGTCGGCCAGGGCGGCCGGCGCGTCGTCGGGGTAGGCCTCGGCGTCGTTGGTGCAGATCCCGACCACCGCGAGCGCCGGATAGTCGGCCAGCGCCGCACCAAGCACCGATTCGATATGTTTCACGTACGGACAGTGGTTGCACACGAAGGCGACCAGCAACGCCGGCGCCTCCGCGAAGTCGTCCCGGCGGACCACGTGCCCGGAGACGTCGGCGAGCGCGAAGTCGGGGGCCAGGGTGCCCAGCGGCACCATTCCTGAGGTGACAGCCATGCTGGTCACCCTACTCCCGGCCATGCTCGGCGGCGGGAGTCGGCTGCGCCGGCTTCCTACACCGCGCGCCGGCTTCCTACACCCCTCGCCCATGGTGCCGCCTGTTGCCGGACGCGGCCTCACCGTGCGGCCGGCAGCGCAGATCCGTCCATTCGGCCGCCCTGGCGGTAGACGACGCACATCACCGTCCGGTCACCGTCCGCCCAGGTTTCCTGGGTGGGCAGCACCGGATAGAAGTTCAGTCCGGACTCTTCGGGGTCAGACCAGTAGTGCGCGAACCCCGCACCGCAGCGCCGCCACGCGAAGCCTGCCAAGGCTTCGCGGTCCCATCGATCGTCGCCGTCGGAGCCAACGACGTCGGAGCCAACGACGTCGGAGCCTACGACGTCGGAGCCGAGGCCGTCGGCGACTGACACGAAGCCGTACACCTGGTTGTCGATCGGGGGTTCGTCACACGGGGTGTAGACGACGAGCACTTCGCCGGCACCGCGATGGAAGAACGGATCGCTGAAGCACTCCCCGGCTTCGATGTGCAGCACGCCCGGGGTCTGCGCGGTGAGGAACCGGTCGTCCTTGACCGGGACCGCCGGTCCCGGGCTGGCCGCGGCCAGGGTCAGCAGCGCGGTGACCACCACGACCGTCAGCGCCGGCAGGCGGGAGTTCGCGGTCATTGCCTCGTCACCTGGCTTTCCTCGGGCCGACCCGATCGGATGGTATGCCGCGGCGTCCGGACACCATCCCAACCAGGGATGACCAGGTCGTGACCGGAAACCGGCGTGCCGATGACCGCGCCGGCGGGTCGATCATGAGTTCATCCGGCGCTCACCTGCACGTCGACCGCTGCTCGACCGACCGCGAATGAATGCGGAGGTCCCGTCGCGTCTCGCCGGCGGGGCCAGCCGAGATCCACGAGGGGGACCTCACCCGTGAACGTCAGAAGACCCCGGATCAGTCAGTCCCGCACCGCGCAGCTGCTGGCTGCCGGTGCGGCGGCCGCGCTGATCGGCGGCTTCGCGGTCAGCCCGGCGGTCGGCGACGCGCCGCCGGAACGCTACCCGGCCGCCGAGATCCACAAGCCGTCCCCGGTACCGGACCGGATCATCCTCATCCCGACGACGACGCCGGCCACCTCGCAGAAGGTGACCTGGCGGGCCGAAGCGCCGGCCGACTGGGCGCAGGCCGAGATCCTGGCGGCGCCGCAGGCGCTGGTGGGCGGTGTCCCCGCCGCCGACGCCACGGTGACCAGGGTGATGGCCAGCAACACCGCCTCGGTCAACACCTCACTCGGGTACGCCTCGACCTACCACGAGGTCGAGTTCACCGGACTCGAACCCGACACCCGCTACACCTACCGGGTCGGTGACGGCACCAACTGGAGCGAGTGGATCGACTTCACCACGGCCGCGGCCGAGTTCGAACCGTTCTCGTTCGTCTACTACGGCGACGCCCAGAACAACCTCGACACCGCGGTGCCGCGGGTGTTCCGCCAGGCGTTCGCCGACCGTCCCGAGGCGAAGATCGTGGTCAACGCCGGTGACCTGATCGACAACGCCAACAGCGAAGAGCAGTGGGGCCAGTGGTACCAGGCCGACGGCTTCATCAACCAGCAGATCGCCAACATCTCCATCCCCGGCAACCACGAGTACAGCGGCGGGCTGTCGACCTTCTGGCGGCCGCAGTTCCCGTACCCGGACAACGGGCCGGGCAACGCCGAGCTCAAACAGACCGTCTACTACCTGGACTACCAGGGCGTGCGGTTCATCGGCCTGGACACCAACCACCAGAGCAACGCCACGCTGATGGCGGCGCAGACCGCGTGGCTGGAGCAGGTGCTGGCCAGCAACCCGCACAAGTGGACGGTGGTCACCTTCCACCACCCGGTGTACTCGACCACCGGCTCGCGTAACAACCCGAACGTGCGTGACCAGTGGGGCCCGCTGTTCGAGCAGTACGGGGTGGACCTGGTGCTGCAGGGCCACGACCACTCGTACGGCCGGGGCAACGTCGCCGCCGCCCGACGGTCGGCCGCCGTGCACGACGGTGTCGTCTACGTGGTGTCGGTGTCCGGGGGCAAGATGTACGCCCTCAACGGCGGCACCAACTGGACCGGCAACGGCGCCGAGGTGGTCAGCAGCGCGCAGGACGCCCAGCTCTACCAGATGATCGACGTCGAGGCGGACAGCATCCGGTTCGAGGCCCGCTACGCCAACGGCGAGCACCACGACGGGTTCCTCATCCGCAAGAACGACGCCGGTGAGCGCACCGTCAACGAGATCCGCACCCCGGAGAACACCACCGGCGAGCAGGTCACCGTCGACCGCACCACGCTGCCGATGCAGGGCCTGATCACGATCTCGGCCGCCGGTTACGACCCGGACGAGAAAGTGTCGGTCTACCTGCGCAACACCAAGGCGGCCGAGGGCCGCAACGGGGTGTACGTGATGGAGCTGATCGCCGACGAACTGGGCCGGATCGACCAGCGGTTCGCCATCCCGTCGACGGCGAAGCCGGGCAGCACCCACCACGTCAACCTGGTCAGCGAGAACCAGCAGATCACCAGCCCGCTGATCACCGTCACCAAGTAGGTCACACCCACCGAAGGACGCCCGCGTACGTCCCCGCCAGGGACGTACGCGGGCCAGGGGGAGTTCCCGTGAGGCTGCGTCCCATGTTGCTCGGCGTCGCCACGGCGGCGCTGCTGGTCCCGGCCGCGCAGGTCACGGCCGCCGCGCCGGCCGTCGCACACCCGTTCGGTCCGCCGGCGACCGCGCTGGTCGACGTCGCCGGCACCGAGGTCACCATCACCTGGCAGGCGGCCGAGGACGACTGGGTGGCGTTGGGTCAGTCCCTCGGCGCGTTCGAGGATCCGTCCGCCGGCGCGGTCGACACGACGTTGACCGGAGAGCAGAAGCTGGCCCGGTCCCCGGCGGTGAACCGCTACCTGACCGACCGGATCGCGATCACGCAGGCAGGCCGTACCTGCCCGGTGACGCTGTTGCCGCTTCAGGACCTGCTGCGGCAGGGTGCCCGGTTGCGATTCGACTGTCCCGAACCGGTGACCGAGATCGAGGTACGGCTCGCCGCGCTCACCGACCTGCACACCGCGTACCGCACGGTACTCACTTCGGACGGCCCGATGACGCCGTCCCAGGCGTTGTTCACCTCGGCTGCGGCGACCCACCGGGTGTCGCTGACCGGCAGCGGTAGACCCATCGCCGGGTTGCCGCTGGCAGCCGGCGCGGCGGTCGCCGTCGCCGGTTCGATAGCCATGCTGCTGACCTGGCGGCGGCTGCGCAGAAGGAGGACGGCTTGACCGGGATCAGTGGTTTCGAGTCCCGCCTGATCGCCCTGTTCGACTCGGGTGCGGTCTTCTGGCTCGTGTTGCTGGTGGCCCTCGCGGTGGGCGCGGCGCACGCGGTCGCCCCGGGACACGGCAAGACCATCACCGCGGCGTACCTGGCCGGCACCAGCGGCCGGTACCGCGACGCGTTGCGGCTGGGCGTGATCGTGGCGCTGATGCACACGCTGTCGGTGCTCGTGCTGGCGATCGCCTGGGTGGGGCTGACCGGCTTCGCCAGCGTCGGCACCGAACGGGTGACGGCGTGGATGCAGGTGCTGGCCGGGCTGGTGGTGATCGGGGTGGGACTGCACCTGGCCTACCGGCACCTGCGCGGACACTCCCACCACCACAGCCACCAGCCCCACGACCACCGCACCCACCACCACGACCACGACACCCACCACCACGAGCACGGCGATCACCGGACCGGTACACGCGACGTCGTGGCCGGCACCGTGGCGGGCACCGTGGCCGGCACCGTGGCGGTGCAGACACGGATCGAGGGCGACCATCACCATCACCACCACGACGATGTCGCGCTGACCGACCCGTGGTCCCGGCGGGGCCTGCTCGCCATCGGTCTGTCCGGCGGGCTGCTCCCCTCACCGTCGGCGTTCCTGGTGCTGGTCAGCGGTCTACTCACCGGGCGGGCGATGGATGCGGTCGTACTGGTTGCCGCCTTCGGCGTCGGCATGGCCGCGACCCTGACCGTGGTCGGCATGGTGACCATCCGGGGCTGGTCCGCGCTCGCCGGGCGCGGCTGGGCACCGGTACGGGCGCTGACCGCCCGGATGCCGCTGATCGCCGGGCTCGCCGTGGCCGGCGGCGGCATGCTGTATTTGCTGATCGCCGCCGGCGCGCTGGCCGGCTGACGGGCAGGGTCGGCGCCGCCGACCGTGCCCGCAGTGCAGCCACCGCACGGCGCCGCGCTATCGTCGATTTATTCAACACATGATGAAATCGACGGAGGTAGCTGCTGTGGAGACTGTCGACTGTGTGATCGCCGGTGGCGGGCCGGCCGGGATGGTGCTCGGTCTGCTGCTCGCCAGGGCCGGGGTGACGGTGACCGTATGCGAGAAGCACGCCGATTTCCTGCGGGACTTCCGCGGCGACACCGTCCATCCGTCCACGATGCAGCTACTGGACGAGCTCGGCCTGGGCGCACGGTTCGCGGCCCTGCCGCAGAGCCACATCACCGAGATCGCCTTCCCGGTCGACGGCGGCCGGATCGTCGTCGGCGACCTGCGACGGCTACGCACGCCGCACCCGTACATCGCGATGGTGCCGCAGTGGGACCTGCTCAATCTGCTCGCCGAGGCGGGCACCGCCGAGCCCGGCTTCACGCTGCGGATGCGGACCGAGGTGACCGGGTTGCTGCGCGACGGCGACCGGGTCGCCGGGGTGCGCTACCGCACCTCGGACGGGCAGACCGGCGAGATCCGGGCCGCGCTGACCATCGGCTGCGACGGACGCTGGTCGACCGTCCGGCGACAGGCCGGGCTGGTCGCCCGCGAACTACCGGTGCCGATCGACGCCTGGTGGTTCCGACTGCCCCGCCGCGACTCCGATTCGCTGCCCGGACTGCGCCCGGCCGCCGGCCGTGGTGCCATGCTGGTGGTCATCCCGCGTGAGGGACACCTGCAGGTCGCGTACCTGGCCGGCAAGGGGCGGGACGCGGAGTTGCGTGACCGGGGGATCGAAGCGTTCCGCGCCGATGTAGCGGCGGCGGCCCCCTGGCTCGCCGACCGGGTCGACGCGTTGTCCAGCATGGACGAGGTCAGGCACCTCGACGTACGGGTGAACCGGCTGCGCCGCTGGCACCGCGACGGCGTGCTGTGCATCGGCGACGCGGCGCACGCGATGAGCCCGATCGGCGGGGTAGGTATCAATCTCGCCATCGCCGACGCCGTCGCCACCGCCGCCCGGGTCGCCGAGCCGCTACGCCACGGCCGGATCGCCGCGGCCGACCTGGCCGCGGTGCGCGCCCGGCGGTGGCTGCCGACGGTCGCGGTGCAGACCCTGCAGCAGGCGCTGCACCGCGTGATCCTGCAGCCGGTGCTGACCGGCCGGCGGGCCGGTCCGCCGAAGCCGCTGCTGGCCGCGGTACGCCGGGTACCGGCGGCTTCGGTGGTGCCCGCCTACCTGATGGGCATCGGGTTACGACCCGAACACGCTCCGGACTTCGCCCGCCGGCCGGCCGCACCCGCCTGAGCAGCTACTCAGCCGAGTAGCCACTCAACAGCCGTCGCCGGCCCCCCGCACGCTCAGGATGAGGTCGGCGACCAGTGCTGTCCACCCGGTCTGGTGCCAGGCACCGAGCCCGGCGCCGTTGTCACCGTGGAAGTACTCCGGAAAGGCGATCAGGTCCCGCCAGTCGGGGTGGCGCTGGAACGGCTCGCAGGCACCGTAGATCGGCCGTCGGCCGTACTCGTCGCGGACGAACAGCGAGATCAGCCGGTTGGACAGGTCGTCGGCGATGGTGTTCAACGTCCGCTTGACGCCGGACCGGGTCGGATACTCGATCAGCAGGTCGTCGCCGAAGAAGCCGGCGAAGTCGCGTAGCGCGCAGATCAGCAGGTAGTTGGTGGGCATCCAGATCGGGCCACGCCAGTTGGAGTTGCCGCCGAACAGCCCGCTGGCCGACTCCGCCGGCTCGTACCCGACGGTGAAGTCCTGCCCGCCCAGGGAGACGGTGAACGGCTCCTCGTGGTGGCGCCGCGACAGCGTCCGCAGCCCGTACGGGGACAGGAACTCCTCCTCGTCGAGCATGGGTGCGAGGATCCGGACGATCTGGTCCGGGCCGACCATGGACAGCAACCGGTGCTGCCGGCCGTCGCCGGCCAGCCGTCGGGCACCGATCACGTCGGCGTACGCCGGCTTGTTGGTCAGGAACCAGCGCAACCGGGCACCCAGCTCGGGCAGCCGGGCCAGGGTGCTGGAGCTCAGCGTCGTGGTGGCGGCCAGCGGCAGCAGGCCGACCACCGAGCGCACCTTCAGCGGCACGGTGTCGCCGTCGGGCAGCCGCAGCTGGTCGTAGAAGAACGAGTCCTCCTCGTCCCACAGCCCCTGGTCGTACGCTGCCGCGGCGATGTAGGCGAAGTGTTCCAGGAACTTGGTGGCGATGTCGGTGTACGTGTGGTCGTGCACCGCCAGGGTGAGCGCCATGTCGAGCATGTTCAGCGCGTACGTCGCCATCCAGCCGGTGCCGTCGGACTGCTCCAGCACCCCGGCGACGGGCAGCGCGGCCGAGCGGTCGAACGGTCCGACGTTGTCCAGACCGAGGAAACCGCCTTCGAAGACGTTGTTGCCGTTGACGTCCTTGCGGTTGACCCACCAGGTGAAGTTGAGCAGCAGCTTGTGCATGATCCGGGCGAGGAACTCGAAGTCGCGCCGGCCGTCGATGTCGAACACCCGCAGCGCGGCCCAGGCGTGCACCGGCGGGTTCACGTCGGCGAACGCCCACTCGTACGCCGGGATCTGCCCGTTGGGGTGCATGTACCACTCGCGCAGCAGCAACAGCAGTTGGTCCTTGGCGAACTGGGCGTCGACGCGGGCCAGCGTGGAGCAGTGGAAGGCCAGGTCCCAGGCCGCGTACCAGGGGTACTCCCACGGGTCCGGCATGGAGATCACGTCGAAGCTGTTCATATGCTGCCAGGCCGTGTTGCGACCGTGTGCCCGGCCCTGCGGCGGTGGCGGGCTGGCCGGATCGCCGGACAGCCACTGGGCGACGTCGAAGTGGTAGAACTGCTTGCCCCACAGCACGCCGGCGAAGGCACGTCGGGCGATCAACCGCTCGTCGTCGCTGGCGGCGGCCGGGATGATGGTGTCGTAGAAGCGGTCCGCCTCGGCGTGGCGGGCGGCGAGGGTGGCGGCGTGACCGGCGCCGAGGTTGAGCCGTGGTGGCGGGGAGCCGCCCGGCGGCGGGGCGGCCAGCGTGAGCCGCAGCCGGATCCGGTCCTCTCCCCCGGCCGGTACGTCGAGCACGTAGTACAGGGCGCCCTTGGTGCCGGTGCGGTCCGGGTTGACGGTGTCCGCGCCGTCGACCACGTGGTCGTTGATGCCGTCCTTCGGGTACGGGGTTCGGTTCGGCAGTCCCCACAGCCGCTCGGCGTTGGTGTCGTTGTCGCACAGCAACGGGGTCGGGTCGCCGTCGCCCTGCAGTACCAGCTGGCCCAACACCCAGTGCTGCCCGACGAGCTGGTCGCGTTCGCCGGTGAGCACCGGGATCTGGTCACGACCGGGCAACCCCCACGCCCAGGTGTTGCGGAACCAGAGGCTGGGCAATACATGCAGGCGGGCATCGGTGTCGCCGCGATTGGTGACGACGATCTCGATACACATGTCGGTCGGCCCCGCCTTGGCGTAGTCGACGGTCACCGCCCAGTACCGGTCGTCGTCGAAGACGCCGGTGTCGACAAGTTCATACTCGGTCTCGTCGCGGCCCCGCATACCGTTGACCGCGACGAGATCGTCATAGGGGAAGGCGGCCTGCGGATAGTGGTAACGCCAGCGCATCCAGGAGTGGGTGGGCGTCGAATCCTCGTACCACCAGTAGTCTTTCGCGTCCTCGCCGTGGTTGCCGCCGTCGCCGCCCAGGCCGAACATCCGCTCCTTGAGGATCGGGTCCGCACCGTTCCACAAGGCCAGCCCGAAACAGAAGGTCTGCCGGTCGTCGCAGACACCGGCCATGCCATCCTCGTTCCAGCGGTACGCACGGGATCGTGCATGATCATGCGGAAAGTAGTCCCACGCCGTACCGTGCTCGCTGTAGTCCTCCCGTACCGTGCCCCATGCCCGCTCTGACACGTAGGGCCCCCATGCCCGCCACGGCTGCTCGCCCGCGTCGGCTTCCGCCAACCGGGTGCGCTCCGGATCACGATACGTTCGCCTGGAGTTGACCATGACGGTCATTCTTCCTGGCACGTGTTTCCGGCACTTGTCGGATCGTCACCTTGACAGCCACATCGACGACCATCTCGGCAATCCCGACCGCCACCACCTCGGTTTTCCGGCATCACCGCCGGCCGGTACAGCAGTTCTGGAGGAACATTGCTCGACATCACCTTCGGGCCGCAGGTCTGCGGCGACCTGACCGCCGGCGCCAGCCGGGAGTGGTTGGTCACCGACGGCCGGGGCGGCTACGCGATGGGTACCGTCAGCGGGTTGCGCACCCGCCGCTACCACGGCCTGCTGGTCGTCGCCGGGGCGGCTCCGGCGGTCCGCAAGGTGGGTCTGGTCAGCCTGGATCCGGCGGTGACGTTGCCGTCGGGCGCCCAGGTTCGGCTCGGGGTGCACGAGTGGTCCTCCGGCGCGGTCGACCCGCCCGGCCACACCCTGCTGGAGCGTTTCGACCTGGCCGACGGCATTCCGCGCTGGCGGTGGCGGATCGGCGACGTGGTGATCGAACGCGAGGTCGCCATGGCGTACGGCAGCCCCTGCGTGGCGGTGACCCACCGGCTGATCAGCGGCGGCCCGGTGACGATCACCCTGGCCGCGGTGACCACCTGGCGGGACACGCACGGCGAGCGGTACGCCGACGCGCCACCGCCCCGGATGGAGAACGTCGACGGCGGCACGGTGGTCGAAGGGTCGTTCCGGCTGCACGGCCCGGACTGGGTGCCGGCGGGCAACTGGTGGGACGGGGTCTACCACCGCGAGGAGGCGGCGCGCGGGCTGCACGCCGAGGAGGACCTGTGGTACGCGGGCAGCTTCACCGCCACCCTCGACGCGCCGGGCGCGGTGGCCGAGGTGACCGCGTGGGCGGAACACCTGGAGAAGCTGCCCGAGCCGGCGGCGGCGATCGTCGGGGCGGCCCGGCGGCGGCACCGGGCGGTGGTGGCGGCGGCCAAGCCGGCCGACCCGGTCGACGCGACCCTGGCGCTGGCCGCGGACGCGTTCGTGGTGCACTCCGGCACCGGCCCGGACGTGGTGGCCGGCTATCCGTGGTTCGGTGCCTGGTCTCGGGACACGATGATCGCCTACGAGGGACTGTTCCTCGCCACCGGGCGCGCCGACGAGGGCCGGGAACTGCTGCGCGGGTACGCCGCGACCCTGTCCGAGGGGATGCTGGCGAACACCGCCGACACCGGGCACGTCGAGTACAACACGGTCGACGGCACCCTGTGGTTCCTGCACGCCGTCGACCGGCACGTCGCCGCGACCAGCGACATCGACCTGGCCGCCGAGCTGCTGCCGGCGCTGCGTGAGGTGGTCGCCGCGCACCTGCGCGGCACCCGGTACGGCATCCGGGTGGACCCGTCCGACGGGCTGCTCACCGGCGGCGCCAGTGGTGAGGCGCTGACCTGGATGGACGCCCGGGTGTACGGGGTGCCGATCACCGCACGGGAGGGCAAGCCGGTCGAGGTGAACGCGTTGTGGGTCAACGGTCTGGCGGCGGTGAGCGAGCTGGCCCAGCTGGTCGACGCGGATCCGGGCCCGGCGGCGGCCACCTACACCCAGGCGTACGAGTCGTTCCGGACCCGCTACCCGGCCCCGTCCGGGTGGCTCTACGACGTGCTGGACGCCCCGGCGCACTATCCGCTCGGCGCCGACCCGCACCAGGACGACGACGCGCTGCGCCCCAACCAGCTGCTCGCCTGGTCGCTGCCGTACGCCCCGCTGGAGCCGGATCCGGCACCGCTGCGCAAGATCGGCACCGCGCTGCTCACCCCGCTCGGGCTGCGCAGCCTGGCGTCGGACTCGGCGGGCTACCTGGGCCGGCACCGGGGCGGCCCGGCCCGCCGCGACGGCGCCTACCACCAGGGCACGGTCTGGCCGTGGCTGCTCGGCCCGTACGTGTCGGCGGGCCGCCGGGCCGGGATGGACGTCGCCGACGTGCTCACCGGGCTGACCGCCCACCTACGTGAGTACGGCCTCGGCTCGGTCAGCGAAACGGCTGACGGGGATCCACCGCACGGCGCCACCGGATGTCCGTTCCAGGCGTGGTCGGTGGCCGAACTACTGCGGGTCCGACAAGTCTGATCCGTGGCCGTTACACCGACGCAACGCAGCCGTCTTCCCTGGTTATCCGGTTTCCTGCACTATTGGCGCCAACCCAAAGACGCGCGAGCACCGACAACGGTGTTTGATCGCGTATGCCCGGGCGCACCTGAATCGAGGGGGGTCTGTCGATGTCACCAACCGCCGACGTGATCGACATCCGCGCGCCACGGGCGCACCGGGTGTTGATGTTGTCCTGGGAGTACCCACCGGTGGTGGTGGGTGGGCTGGGCCGCCACGTGCACGCCCTCTCCGTCGCCCTGGTCGCCGCCGGCCACGAGGTCACCGTCGTCACCCGCCACGCCCCCGGCGCCCCACTGGAGGAATACGCCGACGGCGTACGCATCGTGCGCGCCGCCGAGGACCCACCCCTGTTCCCCCTGGCCACCCCCAGCCTGCTCGCCTGGACCATGGCCTTCAACCACACCCTCACCCGCGCCGCCCTACGCGCCACCCAGACCGCCGAATACGACGTCATCCACGCCCACGACTGGCTCGTCACCCACACCGCCATCACCCTCAAAGACCACCTCGACATCCCCCTCGTCGCCACCATCCACGCCACCGAGGCCGGCCGCCACCAGGGCTGGCTCCCGGACGAGATGAACAAGTCGATCCACTCCATCGAACACTGGCTGGGACACGAGTCCTGCCGGGTGATCGCCTGCTCGGAGTACATGCGCTGGGAGGTCAGCCACCTGCTGGACCTGCCGGCGGGGCGGGTGGACGTGATCGCCAACGGGGTGAACGACCGGGTGTGGCGCTCGTCGGCACGGGCGGTGGCGGCGGCCAGGGAGAAGCACGCCACGGACGGGCCGTTGATCGGTTTCGCCGGCCGGCTGGTCTACGAGAAGGGCGTGCAACACCTGATCGCGGCGCTGCCGTGGCTGCGCGAACGGCACCCCGGCCTGCGGGTGATCATCGCCGGAGACGGACCGTACCGGGGCGAGCTGCAGGAGCAGGCGCAGCGGCTCGGCGTCGCCGGTCTGATCAACTTCGCCGGGTTCCTGACCGAGAGTCAACTGCCGGCGGTGCTCGGCGCCACCGACACGACCGTGGTGCCCAGCCTGTACGAGCCGTTCGGCATGGTCGCGCTGGAGGCGGCGGCGGCCGGTGCGCCGCTGGCGGTGGCGGCGACCGGCGGGCTGGCCGAGATCGTCGAGCCCGGCGTCACCGGCGCGACGTTCGCCCCGCAGGACTCGCACGGGCTGGCCGAGGCGGTGCACTCGCTGCTGTCCGACGAGGTGTTCGCCCGCCGGGTGGCCCGCGCAGCCCGGCAGATGGTCACCAAGCGGTACGGCTGGCAGACGATCGCGGCCAGGACCGCGGCCACCTACGCGGCGGCCGTGCGCGACGCGCCAGGTTTCAACACCCGCCGCGCGGCGGCGCAGCTCGCCGGTGGCGGGCAGAAGATCGTCGTACCGGACGGCAACCTGCTCGCGGTCGGCGGCGCGATGCTGTAGCGCCCGGCGATGCTGTAGCGCCCGGCGATGCTGTAGCGCCGTGCGGTGCTGTAGCGCCCGGCGCGACCGGGGGCGATGGCCGGGCGGCCATCGCCCCGCTGGCTGTTAGGCCAGCGGCGGCAGCGGAACGGCGAACGGTCACCGGTTCTCCAGCCGATTCAACCGGACTTGACCCCCGATTACTCTAAGCAATCGTGGGCTGACGATGGGGGACCGGAATCGTGCGACCGGATCTGATCGCGGATCGCTACCGGCTGGTCCGCCCGGTCGGCAGCGGCGGTATGGGCCGGGTCTGGCTGGCCCGCGACGAGATCCTTGACCGCGACGTCGCGGTCAAGGAGGTAGCCCCGCCGGACTGGATGACCGACGCCGAGCGCACCGCGCTGCGCCACCGCACCCTGCGGGAGGCGCGCAGCGCGGCCCGGCTCAACCATCCGAACGTGGTACGCATCTACGACGTACGCCACGTCGACGGCAGCCCGCTGATCGTGATGGAGTACGTCCGGTCCCGCTCGCTGTACCAGGTGATCGTCGAGGACGGTCCGTTGCCGCCGGCACGGGTCGCCGTGCTGGGGCGGCGGGTGCTCGCGGCGTTGCGGGCCGCGCACTGCGCCGGGGTGCTGCATCGGGACGTGAAGCCGCACAACGTCCTGATCGGTGCGGACGGCCGGGTGGTGCTCACCGATTTCGGGCTGGCCACCCTGGACGGCGACGGGGCGCTCACCCACACCGGCATGGTGCTGGGCTCGCCGCAGTACATCGCGCCGGAGCGGGCCCGCGACGGGGTGTCCACCGAAGCCACCGACCTGTGGTCGCTGGGTGCCACGTTGTACGCGGCGGTGCAGGGGCACGCGCCGTACGCCCGGTCCACGCCGATGGCCACGCTGACCGCTCTGGCCACCGGGCCACCGGATCCGGCGCCCCGGGCCGGGGCGCTCCGCCCGGTGCTGACCGGACTGTTGCGCCGCGATCCCCGTCGCCGGCTCGGCGGCGACGAGGCCGACCGCCTGCTGCGACGCGCCGCCGAAGGGCAGCCGGAACGGACCGTGCTGGCACCCTGGCCGCGACTGCGCGACGTGGCGTCGCGGTTACGGGTGCCCGGCGCCCTGACCCGGTAGTGTCCCCGTATTCGATCCCATAGACCACCTGCGGAGTCCCGATGGATGCGTCCGCCGTCGCCAGTGCCCCCGGCCCGGGTTCCGTTCCCGGTCCGGATTCTGTTCCCGGCAGCTCCGGGCCACCGTTGTTGACCTGCTACGACGATGCGACCGGTGAGCGCAGCGAGTTGTCCGCCGTGGCGCTGGGCGCGTGGGCGGCCCGCACCGCGGCGCTGTTGCGCGACGGATGCGGGCTCAGCGCCGGTGACCGGGCCGCGGTGCTGCTGCCGCCGCACTGGCAGACCGCGGCGGTGCTGCTCGGCGCCTGGTCGATCGGGGTGTCGGTGTCGATCCGGCTGTCCGCCACCGCCGGGCTACCGGAGGTCGGTCCCGGGGCCGACGAGCCGCTGGACGTGGTGTTCGCCGCCCGGGGGCGGATCGACGACTGGTTGGAAGACGTACCGCTGGGTCGGCACCGCTTCGCACTGGACGTGGGGGCGAAGTCCGCCCCGGGGGCCCCGCCGCCGGCCGGATACCGCAGCTTCCTCACCGAGGCAAGCCGGTACGCCAGCGCCGCGCCGGCGTACGCGCTGGTGCGAGCGGGCGACGCGGCGACCGTCGACGGCACCAGCTACGCCGAGTGGGGCTCGCTGGCGCTGGCGATCGCCGAGGCGCAGGACATCACCGCCGGTGACCGGGTGCTCATCGACGCCGGCCAGCACGAGCATCCGTCGACCTGGCTGCTCGCGCCGCTCGCGGTCGGCGCGTCGGTGGTGCTCTGCGTCAACATGGACCCGGATCTGCTCGACGTACGGGTCGACACCGAAAACGTCACCCGGGTGCTCTGAGCACGGCCGTCGACTGCGTGCACTGTGGACCATGTCACGCACCCAGGCGGCCATAGTGGTGGCCACCGTGATTGTCCATCGGGGCCCGGTCTGACAGAGTGACCTCCGCCATAAAGTTGACCTTGGAGGAAACTCGACCATGATGGGTCCGTCCCATGCCCTGTCCGGCGCCGCGGTGTGGCTCGCCGGTTCCTGGGCCCTCGACCAGTTCGCCGGCTACGAACAGTCGCCGCTGGCGATCGCGGTCGGCACCGCCGTCTGCGCCGGTGGGGCGCTGTTCCCGGATCTGGACCTGTCCGGCAAGGTCACCCGCAACCAGGGTGGAGCCACCGTCGCCCGTACCTTCGGGGTGGTGTCGCTGTTCGTCGCCGAGGTCATCGAGAAGATCTCGCTCGGCGTCTACCACGCGACCAAGCTCAGCAAGGACCCGCACCGCAACAACGGGCACCGTACGCTCACCCACACCATCCCGTTCACCGTCCTGGTCGGCTGGGGCACCACCGCGTTGTGCACGGCGTACGGAAAGTGGGCGGTGATCGCCATCCTGTTCTTCACGATCGGGCTGGCGCTACGCGGACTGTTCGACGAGTGGGCCAAACGCGCCGGTTGGGTGATCGTCACGCTGGTCTCGCTCGGCGCGGCGTACTTCACCTTCCTGCACCTGCCCGGCGATCGCGGCTATCCGATGCTCGGCCTGGCCATGGGGGTCGGCTGTTTCGTACACATCCTCGGTGACCTGGTCACCCGGGCCGGCGTACCGATCCTGTGGCCGATCCCCACCGGACGGCGCATGTGGCGGATGATCGGCCCACCGGACCGGTTCTCCATCAAGGCCGGCAGCAAGTTCGAAGTGGTCGTGCTGCGCGCGGTGTTCACGGTGGTCTCGGTGCTGGCCGTGGTCGGGCTGGCCGTACCGGCGCTGACCCGGCGTTTCACCGGCGGCTGAGGGCGCGCCCGGCCGGCCGGTTCACGCGGGCGTACGCTGCACCGGCACGGCCAGTCCCCATGCGACCACCGACTCGGGTGTATCCACCTGGCCGCCTTCGGCGATTCCGTCGCACGAGATGTTGACCACCTCGCCGGAATGCGCCAGCAGGTACGGCCGGGCTCCCCCGTCGGCGTTGGCGAGCGTCGCGATCGCCGCCCAGTGCCGGCGGCCGAACACCATGGGGTAGCTGCGTATCCCGCTGTAGGTCGCGCAGACCAGCACCTCCGGGTACGGCAGGGCGGTGACCCGGCGCAACGCGGCGGCGGTGATCCCCGGCATGTTGACCGGGAACACGACCACCGCCTCGGTGTCGGTGTCCTTCAACGCGTCGAGTCCGACCCGCAGGGACGAGCCCAGCCCGGTGCCCCAGGCCCGGTTGACCACCACCGTGGCGTCGGTCAGGTCGGCCTCCTCGCGTACCTGGTCGGCGGCGGCGCCGAGCACCACGACCACCGGATCGCACCCGGTTTCCCGCACGATGCGCAGAGCCCGCTCGACCAGCAGCTGGTCACCGCGGTACAGCAGGGCCTCGGGCCCACCGATGCGGCGACCACCGCCAGCGGCAATGATCATTCCCGCGATCCGACTCAGCTGAGCCACCCCCGCAACGCTGCTCGATCGGTCCTGCCGGGCCAACCGGACGCGGCGCATCCGGCGGCGCCGCTCCGATGGAACGCACACCGGTCCCAACGATCAGTCGCCGCTTCGGTGTCGCCGACGGCGATCACAGCGCGTCGGCGTAGCAGGTGACGGTGGCCAGGTCGAGCGGGACCCGGACCGGGGTGTCGCCGAACAGCATCCGGGTGGCCCGGGCGGCGACCTCACGCAGGCACTCGGCCACCGCCGCCGCCTGCCCGGCCGGACAGTGCACCACCACTTCGTCGTGCTGGAAGAAGACGAGCTCGGCGGCGGTGCCGGCGAGCGCCTGGCGGGCCGCGGCGAGCAGGATCAGCGCCCACTCGGCGGCGGTGGCCTGGATGACGAAGTTGCGGGTGAACCGGCCGCGGGCATGGTCGTCGCCCGCCGCCGGTGCGCCGGTGGCGGCCGGCGGGCAGGTGCGGCCCAGCCAGGACCGCACCAGGCCACCGGATTCGCCGGTACGGGCGGCGGCCTCGACGTACTCGAAGGCGACCGGGTAGTTGCGGCGCAGCACCGCCAGCGCCGGCACGGCCGCGCCGCCGGTCTGGCCGTACATGGCGCCCAACAGGGCCGCCTTGGCCCGGTCCCGGTCACCGCCGAACGCGTCCCGGGCGAGCGCGGCGTACAGGTCGCCGGCACTGCCGGCGGCGGCGAGCCGGTCGTCACCGGACATCGCGGCGAGCAGGCGCGGCTCCAGCTGGGCCGCGTCGGCGACGACGAACCTCCAGCCGGCGTCGGCGACCGCCGCCCGACGGATCACCTTGGGGATCTGCAACGCGCCACCGCCCCGGGTGGCCCACCGTCCGGAGACCACGCCGCCGGGCACGTACTCCGGCCGGAACCGGCCGTCGCGCACCCACGCGTCACGCCACGTCCAGCCGTGTGCGGTCCAGATCCGGTGCAGCTCCTTGTACTCCAGCAGCAGCGGTACGGCCGGGTGGTCCACGCCGCGCAGCACCCAGGCCCGGGTGTTGGGCAGGTGGACGCCGGCGCGGTTGAACGCGCGCAGCACCTCGGCCGGCGAGTCGGCGTGCAGCTGCCGTACGCCGAACGCGGCGGCGATGCGGGCGGACAACTCGACGAGTCGGTGCGGCTGCCCACCGACCGGCGACGGCGGGCCGAGCAGCTCGGTCAGCAGCGCATCGTGCACGTCGGCCCGCCAGGGCAGCCCGGTGGCCCCCATCTCGACGGCGGCCAGGGCGCCGGCCGACTCGGCGGCGGCCAGCAGCCGGAACCGCTCCGGATGGGCGGTCGCCGCGATCCGGCGCCGCTGGTCGGCGTAGACGGCGGCGAGCGCACCGAGCGGGTCGGTGACCGTCACCGAGGTGGGCAGGTCGTCGAAG
Organism: Solwaraspora sp. WMMB335; assembly: GCF_049179075.1. Lineage (NCBI taxonomy): Bacteria > Bacillati > Actinomycetota > Actinomycetes > Micromonosporales > Micromonosporaceae > Solwaraspora > Solwaraspora sp. WMMB335. The sequence continues at coordinate 7,468,367 of NZ_JBMHMF010000001.1, read as the reverse complement.
AGCGCCGGCTGGTCGTGGCCGGGTGGCGCGGCGGCGTGCACCGGCGGATCGGGCGGCACCGGCGCCCCGGTCAACCGGGCGTGGGCGGCGGCGAGCGAGCGCGGCTCGCCCCAGCGGCCGGCGTAGCCGAGCAGCAGGGTCTCGGTCAGCTCGACGTCGTGGCAGCGGTCGACCCGTACGCCGGCCCGCGACAACGCCGGGTAGATCGCGCCGGTCGTGGCCCACAACCAGCGCGGCGGCGTGCCGCCGGCGGACGCCCGCTCGTCGACCGCGGTCGCCAGGTCGGCGGCGGGTTCGACCGGTCCGGTCGGGCGCCCGTCGTCGCGCAGCGGGCGCAGCTGACCGCCACCGCCAGATCCCGCCGCCACCGCCACCAGCACCCGACCATTCTGATCCCTGCGTACGACAGCCCGCGGCCCGTCGAGCCCGGCAGCGCAGACATTCGCTCTCTTTACAGCCCACTGATTACGCAGTAGTACGACTAACGGAAGCGATCACGGTCGCCGATGAATAGGCTGGCTTTCGAACAACTCCCACACCCCAGGAAAGGCAGTCATGAAGACGGTTAGCCGATTCGTCGTCACCCTCGTCGCAGCAATCGCCGTACTGATTCCGGCGAATGCAGCACAAGCTGCGGTGAGCAACTACATGCGTAACCCCATCGGGGGAGTGATGTACCAGACGAACATGTGGTACACGAGCAGTTCCGTTTCCGGCACCGCGCCCACGGGGGCGTTGATCACGACGGTGCACTGGTCGTACAGCTTGAGCAACACCTCGGGAGTCGTGGCGTACCTGTGCATCGCCGCCGGCTGCGCGCCGTTGACCGGCACGTCCGGCGTCACGACCGCCTTCCTCAACCAGCCGGCGTCCCAGACGTGGACGTTCTACTTCGCGGTGCCCGCGTCGAGCACCTATCTGCTGTCGCCGCCCCGCACCGGCGGAGCGCACATGGTCGACGTCACCTACGTGTACTGACCCGACAGGCGGGTGGTGGCCGGTCTATTTGGAGACGCTGCCGGTAAGGCCGGCCTGCACCTGCCGCTGGAAGACGATGTAGACGAGCAGCACCGGCAGCATCGCCATCGTCACCCCGGCGAACAGCCCGGACCAGTCGGACTTGTAGCCCTGGTTCACCGACAGGTCGATCAGGCCCTGGGCGATCACCTGGTTCTTCGCCTCGCCGCCGCTGGGCTGCATCAGAAGGTACGGCAGGTACCACTGGTTCCACTGACCGATGACGTTGAAGATGCCGACGCTGATCAGGCCGGGCCGGGCCATCGGCAGCATGACCCGAAAGAACAGCGTGGTGTGCGACGCGCCGTCGACCATCGCCGCCTCGGCGACGGTGGTCGGCAGGGTCTTGAAGAACGAGTGCATGAAGAACACGGTGAACGCCAGCGACCACGCGACGTACACCAGGATCAGCATGACGTGGCTGTTCGGCCCGAGCAGCGGCACGAACACGCCGGTGTTGTAGACGCCCTTGTACAGCGGGACGGCGGCCATGAACACCGGCAGGGTCAGCCCGGACAGGAACATGTAGTAGATGACCCGGTTGCCGGGAAACTCGTAGCGGGCCAGCACGTACGCGGCCATCGAGCCGAGCAGCATGGTGAGGAACACGCCGCCGCCGACGATGACGATCGTGTTGAAGAAGAAGTCACCGATGCCACCGTCGACCCAGGCCCGGACGAAGTTGTCCCAGTGCAGCCGGTCGGGGATCAGCGACAGCGGTTCCCGGATGATCTGCGCGTCGTCCTTGAACGACGACATCACCACCCACAGCAGCGGCAGCACCACCATGGCGCCCCACACCAGCAGGAACAGGTGGGAGAAGCCGTTGAAGAAGGCGTCGGAGACGGCACCGGCGCGGTGTGGTCGCGGTGACGTCGCGCCACCCGTACGACGGGACTTGTCCGTCGGCGTGCCCGGCGGTGGCGGGGTGGCCGCGCCGGTCGGCGGATTGGTGATCGTGCTCATCGCGGCCCTCCCTAGAATTCGATCCGCTCGCGGCGGGTGATGCGCAACTGCGCGGCGGCGAGCAGCAGCGTGAAGATGGCCAGGGCGACGCCGATCGCGCAGGCGTACCCGAACTGACCCTTGTTGAACGCGGTGAAGTTGATGACCGAGGCGAACACCTCGCTGGCGTGGTCGGGGCCGCCCTGGTTGGGGGTCATCACGAAGACGAGCGCGTACATGTCCAGCGCGATGAATCCGAGATAGACCCAGGCGACGGAGACGCTGTCGCGCAGCAGCGGCAGAGTGATCCGCAGGAAGCTGCTGATCCGGCTGGCCCCGTCGAGCATCGCCGCCTCGAAGATGTCCTTGGGAATGGACTGCATGGCGGCGGAGAACAGCACCATGTAGAAGCCCACCCCGCCCCAGACGGCGATCAGCAGCAGCCACCACAGCACCGCCGGCACGCCGAGGAACGGGGTCGGGTCCGAGACGAACTTCAGCGGTTGCTCGGCGTCCACCAGACCGATCTTGATCAGGATGCCGTTGAGCAGTCCCTGGCTGTCACCCCGGTAGATGGCCCCCCACATGATGGCGACCAGCACCAGGGACAGCACCTGCGGGAAGAAGAAGATCACCTTGTAGATGCCGGACCCGCGCACGCCCCGCACACCGGCCCTGTCCCCGCGCCCGCCCACGTTGAGCAGGAACGCCAGGAACAGGGCCAGCGCGATGGTGAACAGCGGCAGGGTGACCAGGAAGAAGACGTTGTGCCAGAACGCCTTGCGGATCAGTTCGTCACCGAAGAGCTGGACGTAGTTGGCCAGCCCGACGAACTCCTGGGTGTCGGAGTAGCCACCCCAGTTGGTCAGCGAGTAGCCGGCCGCCTGGGCGTAGGGCCAGACGACGTAGAAGACGTACAGCGCTACCGGCAGTGCCAAAAAGCCGGTGACGAACCGGGCCTTTCCGTGCCGCATGACTGGTCGCTTTCTGTTCGGTCGGTCTCCGTGCGGGCCGGTCGGCGGGTCAGGACCGGGTGAACTTGTTGACCGCGTCGTCCGCCGCGATCTCGTCGGCCGCCTGCTGCAGAGTGTCCTGGAACTGCTTGGCGGTCATCCGGCCGGCCATCAGCTCGCCGATCGCGTTCTGCGAAACTTTGTCCAGGTCGGCGTACCAGTCGGGGTGGCGGAACGAGACCAGGTCGCCGGGGGCGTTGCCCATCAGCTCGTTCGCCGACGACAGCGCGGTGGAGGTAGTGACGTTGTCGCCGGAGCCCTTCACCGAGGCCAGTGAGCTGGTCAGCTCGGCGAACTTGCCGGCGCCCTCCTTGGAGAGCATGGCCCGCAGGAACTCCATGCCGCCAGGGGCGTTGGCAGCCTTCTTCGGCACGATCCAGCCTTCGCCGGAGCCGGCCTGCACGGTGCCGTACGGTGCCTCGTCGGCGGCGGTGACGCCCCACACCGGGGCGATGGTCATCTGGAAGCCGGACGGGATGGTCGCCCGCATCTCGTTCTCCAGCCAGGTGCCACAGGGCAGGAACGCGGCCTTGCCGTCCAGCCAGGCCTGCTGCGACTCGGTGTGGGTGAGCGTGTCGCTGCCGGTGAGCGTGTAGCCGTCGGCGACCATCTTCTCGACGCTGCTCATCGCGGCGGTGACCGCGTCGGTCTGCCAGGCGCCTTCCTTGAGGTTGTCGATGTCGACGACCGCTTGGCGGCCACCGGCCAGCCAGATCCACGTCATGATCGGCCAGCGCATGTAGTAGGGGTACTTGCCGGCGAAGGCGAACGGCGCCACCCCGGCGGCCTTGATCTGCGGGGCCAGGGCGAAGAACTCGTCGAAGTTGGTCGGCAGCGCCCAGCCGTTGCGGTCGAACAGCGCCTGGTCGTACCAGAGGCCGAACACCGTGTACGCGTATTTGAGCTCGAAGAACTGGCCGTCGTAGGTGCCGTCGTCGACGGTGCCGGGCAGCAGCGTGTCACGGACCTTGACGTCGGGGTCGTCCCAGCTCGGCGCGTCCAGCAGCGGGGTCAGCTCGGTCAGCGCATCTTCGTTGATCAGGGTGTCGATCGCCATCAGGTCGGCGCCCGAGTTGTTGATCAGGTCGGCCGGGGTGGTGGAGAACTTCGGCTGCTGCTCAGTCTTGATCTTCTGGGTGGAGCTGAGGTTGACCGTCACCGTGTCATGCTTGGCGACGAACAGCGTCTTGTCGAACTCCGGGTACTCGTCGCCGAGGCCACCGTTGAACACGACCACGTCGACGCTGCTGTTGTCGGCGACACCGAACGGGTTGTCCGGGCTCTTGGCACCGGTCTCGGCACCGGTGCTGGGCTCGCTGCCCGCGCAGGCGGCCAGCAGGCCCGCTGCCGGGCTGGCGAGCAGCCCGGCGGCGGCGGTCCGGCGCAGCAGCAGCCGCCGGGAGACGGAGGCACCGGCGACCGCGGCCGGGTTACGGGCGGAGTCGGGGTAAAGCGGCATGGCGTGTGCTCCTCAACTGGGGGTTTCGGCGGGGCGAATCGTTATCCGGTCAACGGCCTTGTGACCGTCGACGGCTCGGGCGGTGCGGCGGAAGGCCGCGTGTGCGCGGTCGTGGGTCCGCTGGGCCACGGCGACGTAGAGCAGGTCGAGCACGACGAGCTGCGGATGCCGGGCGGAGAGCGCGTCGGGGCGGAACGTGGTCGCCTGGGAGGCGGTGAGCAGCACGATGTCGGCCAGCTCGGCCAGGGTGGAGCGGGGAAAGCTGGTCAGCGCGACGGTGGTGGCGCCGTGGCTGCCGGCCTCGGCGACCATCTCGATCGTTTCGCGGGTCTGGCCGGTGTGGGAGATGCCGAGCGCGACATCGCCGGCACGCATCAGGGCGGCGCTGGCCAGCCCGTTGTGCAGGTCGGTCCAGACCCAGGCCGGTACGCCGATGCGGTGCAGGCTGAACTGCATCTCCTCGCCGACCAGGGCACTGCCGCTGGCGCCGAAGATGTTGACCCGGCTGGCGGCGGCCACCGCGTGGGCGGCCTTCTCGACCTGCGTGAGGTCGAGCAGGGCGGCGGTGTCGTGCATGGCCTGGGTGTCGGCGGCCATGATCTGGCCGAGCACCCGGTCGAGCGGGTCACCGGGCTGGATCTCCCGGCCGATGTCGACGGTCCAACCGGCTGCCCGGGCCCGGCCGGTCTCGGCGGCGATACCGAGCCGCAGGTCGGCGTAACCGTCGAAGCCGAGCGCCCGGCAGAACCGGGTGACCGTCGCCGGTGAGGTGCCGCTGCGCTCGGCCAACTCGACGATGGTGGCGCGGGCGGCCCCGGCGGGGTCGCTGAGCACCTGGTCGGCGACGCGGCGCAGGGCACCGGTGAACTCGGTCAGCCGTATCCGGGCGAGCACCGTGTCGGCCGGCCCCGGGGCGTCGACCACCGCGGTCCCCGCGGGGATCTCCACCTCGTTGTCAGCCATCGGCGTCGACCTTTCGGGAAGGAGTGTTAACTGTTAGTGGTAAAAGTTCTTACTAAGACCCCCTCCATGTCAAGACCGTGGGCGAAGTTTTCAAACTGTTACCGGCCGGCGACTCAGCTCGACGCCCTCACCACCAGCGGGAGCAGGAGTTCCGCGTCGGTGCCGCTATGCTCCGGCAGGTGGGACACGCGCGACTCCGATTCGGCCACTACGAGCTGGATCTGAACGGCAAGCAGCTACGCCACCATGGCCAGGCGGTCCGCGTCGAGCCGCAGGCCGTCGAGGTGCTGTGCCACCTGATCGCGCACCGGGACCGGGCAGTCACCAAAGAGGAACTGCTCGACACGGTCTGGTCCGGCCGTCAGGTCACCGAGGCCGCCCTCGCCGCCGCCGTGCACGCCGCCCGCCACGCGGTCTCCGACACCGGCGAGCGACGGGAGGTCATCCGCACCGTCCACCGGCACGGCTACCAGTTCGTCGCCCCCGTCACCCCGGTCCCCACCTCGAATACCTACGATTCCATCAGGTTCTGCCGGACCATGGACGGAACCTGCCTCGCCTACACCATCCTCGGAGCCGGTCCACCGCTGGTCTCGGCGGCCAACTGGTTGACCCACCTCGGCCTCGACCGGAGGAGTCCGATGTGGCGCCACTGGTACCGGGACCTGATGCGCGACAGCCGGCGGACGCTACGGTACGACGACCGGGGCGGTGGGCTGTCCGACTGGTGCCCGCCGTCGGCGTCGCCGCAGGTGTGGGTCGAGGACCTCGACACCGTGGTCGACGCCGCCGGATTCGACACCTTCCCGATCATCGGCACGGCACAGGCCGCCGCCACGGCCATCGCCTACGCGGCGGCGCGCCCGCATCGGGTCAGCCGGATGATCCTGATCAGCAGCCACGCCCGTGGGCGCCAGGTCCGCGCCCGGACCGACCTGGACCGAAGGGTGGCCGATGTCGATCTGAACCTGGCCACGGTCGCCTGGCAGTCCGCCGACCCGAGCTTCCTGCGGGCCTACGCCGCCCAGTTCCTGCCCAACGCCACCGCCGCCGAGTGGGACGCCTACCTCGAATTCACTCAACGGACCACGTCACCGGAGAACATGGTCCGCTTCTTCGAGATCCTCGCCACCATGGACGTCTTCCCGCTGGCGCGACAGGTGCGGTGCCCCACGCTGATCCTGCACTCCCGTGGCGACCCGCGGGTCCCGGTCTCGGACGCCACGGAACTCGCCTCACTGATCGACGACAGTCGGCTGGTGGTGCTCGACAGCGACAACCATCTGTTCTCCGGGACCGAGCCGGCCTGGGCCGAACTGGTCCAGCACGTGGACGACTTCCTGGCCGACTGATCCGCTCGCCACCGCCCGACGCGGCGCCGGCCAGTTCGGCCCCTACGAACTGGATCTGAGCGGCAAGCGTGCGCTACCGCAGCCAACGGGTGCACATCGAGACACGGTCTGGCGAGGACGAGAGGTCACCGAGGCCGCCCGTCGCCACCCGTCGCAGGCCGCCGCCACGGCGATCGCCTATGCCGCACCGCGCCCGGATCGGGCCGGCATCGATCTGGACCTGGGCACGGTCGCCTGTGACAGTCTGCCGACCCCAGCTTCCTACGGGCCTACGCCGCCAGCACATGCCCAACGCCACCGCCGCCGAGTGGGATGCCACGGCCCGATGCGGTCCGCGCGCTGCTGACCCGGTTGGAGGTCGAAATCGTCGAGCGGTACGACGAACCCACGTACTGCGCCTTCAAGTGCCGTGACCCCGACGGCCACCGTGTGGAGGTGTACTGGGAGCCTCCCGCCACCGCAGCGAGCTGAGATCCCTGCGGTTGTCCGCCCGGAGACGGTAGAGGCTGTACCGCGATGTGAGGCTGAGATACCTAACCTGCCTCGGTTTACGTATCTCAGCCTCACATCGTGTGTGGAGCGCAGCAGATGTCAACTGCGCTCGGCAAATCACGGTGCAGCCACCGGCGTCCACCGCGCGTGTCGTGCCAGCCCGGCCATGGCCAGGTGGTCACGGACCCCTGCGGCGGCGGTTGTTGTCCCTGCCGCCCGCTCCACCGGCCAGGCCGGACGGGTGTTGGTTTCTACTCGGCTTGGAACGCGGGGACGGCGCTTGACCGCCCGGGCCGCCTGCAGCGCTCCGGCCGGACCGCTGTCGTTCGTCGTCACCGCCACCGAGGTACGGCAGGCGTTGGTCGGGGTCGCGCACGTGCGGCAACGCCCATCCTTCCGCCACCGCTCGGCCTGTTATTCGGTCGTTCTTGTCGAACCACTGGTAGCTCTCGGCCTGCGGCTGCCGGGTCATCCGGGGGTAGTGCACCTCCTCGGTGACGGACCTGGCGGCGGCCAGGTACGACTCGGTGGCCTCACGCAGCACCTCGTTGCCCTTGGCGATGCCGGCGAATCGGCCCGCGAGCGCGGTCAGCAGGTCCGCGTCGACCGGATCGGGGCGGGTCAGCCGTGACCAGCCGGCCCGGACGCCGGCGGCGTCCCACAGACGGGTCCGGTCCCAGTCGAGCTGGGTGGTGACGACGCCGAAGCCGTAGGGCTTGCCGGCGCCGAGCCGCAACGGCGTGCCACTGCCGAGGGTGAGCAACCACAGCAGGGCACCGAGTTCGGCCTCCGGCACGGCGTCGAGGAACAGCTCGACCTGGAAGGTCACCCCGGGTCGCACCCAGCCACGGTGGCGGACCAACTGTGTCGCGTGCTGCTTGTGCTCGGGCAGGGCCAGGTAGCCGCGGGCAGGAGTCGCGTGGTCGTGGCCTGGCTCCCAGTGGCCAGGAGCTTCCTCCCGCCAGCGGTACATCTTGCGGCCGCGCAGTCCCCCATCGCCGACGTACCCCTCGGCTTTGGGGACTCCTCGCCGCAGGGGTGTCCCAAGCTGGTCGGAGGCGGCGTAGAAGCGGGACTGGGTGGGTTTGGGGGTGCTCAGTGGAGCGAGGACGACCCCGTCCGGCGGGAACGCGTCGGGTTTCCAGTCGGGGGTGACGCAGGTGACCGACCGGACGCGCAGCCGGCCATGGTAGCCCGAGGCACCGTCGTTGGTCGCGGATCCGTCGTCGTTGCCGCCTGCCGGCACCCAGCCGAACAGCCGGTCCGCCGGGGAGAGCTCAGCGCGGTCCTGCGCCGGGTGCAGGCTGGGATGCAGCAGGTCGCCGGGGGCGGCGGCGAAGGGCAGCCGACCGATCATCACCGGGTGGACCTCGGTGATCTCGTGGCGCGACTGGTCGTACTTGACGTAGACGAGGGTGCCCGCCGGCAGGTCCCGCAGCGTCGTGGTGCTGGGCACGTGCCAGGACCGTTCGATCGTTCCGGCCGTCGCGGGGTCGCGGCGGTAGGTGGCCTGCGGGTCGTTGTACCCGTTGGCCAGGTCGTAGGCGCGCAGCACCGACTGCCAGTAGCGTTTGTGGTCGTCGGTGAGCGGCACGTCCTGACCGGGAGTCTCCACGAACAGCCGTTCGTGTTCTTTCTTCGAGATGGACTTCCCGGTGGCGGAGAGCCAGCCCTGCACAGTCCGGTGCTGCCCCTCGGCGGCACGGTCCGACCGGTCGACCTGTTCTTCCAGGCCCGCGAACAGCTCCTTCTCGGTGCGGGCCAGATGGGTGACCCGCCAGGCGCGGGCGCTGCCCTCGCCGTCGCGCCCGTGGACGACCCGGGCGTGGACCTCGGCTCCGTGGTGCTCCGACAGCGGTTTGCGGGCCAGGTCGCCGAGGAGGCGGGCACGTCGGGTGCCGTAGGCGGGCACCAGGGCCGCGTACTGGGTCTGGTTGCCGCTGGTCCGCGCCCAGCCGGAGTCTCCCTGGCACAGCCGGAACGCGGTGGTCCCGTCGGCGAGCTGGTGGACCCGCGCCGGGGTGAGGCCTTGCGCCGCCTCGGCGGTGACCCGGTAGGCGAGCCGCTCCTGGTGGTCGAAGAAGACCCCGTACCGGCTGGCGGTGATCGTTTCATAGGCGCTGCGCAGGGCACCCTTGAGAGAGGCGCCGTGGATCAACGGCCGGCCGTGCGGGTCGACCCGGACGTCGAAGGTGCGGATGCCGTCGGCGGGCTGCGTCGCGGGGCTGGCCGGCAGCAGCAGCGGGGTGACGGTGGTCAAGGTCAGGGCCAGGGTGCCGGTGAACTGTCCGCCGGCGTGGTAGGCGTGGCTGGGCGGAGCGACATCGTCGAGGCCGGTGCCGGACAGGCGGGTGCCGTCCGGGTCGCTACGGGGCAGGGTCGGCACGAACGTGTACGGGTTGACGAAGCCGCCTGCGGCGTCGAGCCGCCTTGTCCGATCCGGGTCGGTGGACACCTTCGCCAGCGCGGCGACACCGACCAGTCGGACGGTCCGCTTCCCGCTGGCAGCCAGGTCGGTGACGACCTCGACGGTGACGGTGTCGCCCTCGGCCATGGTGTCCACGTGCTCGGTGAGGGCACTGTCCCACTCGGCCGGGCCGAGTCGTTTCGGCTTGGCTGCCCTGGCCTTACCGCTGCTGTCGACCACCCCTTCGAGGACGTCACCTCGTTTGGCCGCCTCGACCCGAATGATCCGCTTCAGCTTGTCGTCCGACGTACTCATGCCGCCGTCCCTCCCTGCCCGGTCTCGGGGTCGGTCCCGGCGCCGACAGCCTGGTGGACGGCCCGCAGCGCGACCGTACGAACGTCGGCGACGTCGAGGTTGCCGTGGTCGTCCTCGACGAGGTACTCGACGGTCTCCACCGCGAGCGCTTTGGCTCCGACGGCCGTCACCGGCAGGTGGGCGGCGGCGTAGCGGTCGCTGCCCAGCGTGGTCCAGCCGGCTCTGGAGTGCGGCTGCGGGGTACCGGCCAGCAGCCGCTGGTGGGTGGTGGCGCTGCGACGCGGCGCCGGTTTGGCGGTGACCGGGCGGCCAGGCGGTAGGTGGGCCGGATCCTCGCCGAGGGCGACGGCGGCGCCGCGTCCCTCGGGTTCGCGCAGCCAGCGCAACTCCCGTTCAGCGTCGAAGAGCAGCAGCTCGTACGCGTCGGCGAGGACGTCGCCGGCGCCGCTGACGTGTTCGACGGCACCGTCGGGGCCGACCAACAGCCAGGTGGCGGCGCCAGCGGAGAAGGCGTAGCCGAGGGTCTGCCGTCCCGCCGACGGATGCCGGATGAACCAGCTCACCGCTTCGGCGGCGGTGAGCGCGGTGGCGGCGCGGACGGCGTGCAGGGTCGCGTCAGCGGTGGTTCGTCTCACGCTGCGGCCTCCTGGAACAGGTTCTCCCACGTGGCCATCGCGTCGACGATGTCCGTGGGTGGGTCGGCGAGGATGGTGTCGAGGGTGCGGTCGGCCAGTGACTGCCACGCGCCGGTGAGTCCGGCGCCCTCGAAGGTCACCTCGGTGACCTCGATCTGGCCCCGGCCGCGGGTGCTGCCGTAGCCGAGGGCCAGCCAGCCGTCCCGCAGGTCCCGCAGGACGAGCAGCAGCAGCGGCAGCGCGGCCGCTGCCGACTCGTGCCGGGGGTCGGACCCGGCGAGCCGAGCGAGCCGGGCGACGTCCACCTCGATGCGGATCGGCTCCCACCGGACGGTGGGTCGAGGCTCCAGGACGCTGAACAGTCGGTGGTCGCTGGCCCCGCCGGTCCACCGGTCGATGGCGACGTGGTCACTGACGTCGAGGGCCATCTCCGACGAGATGTCGCCGAGCATGCCGTACAGCCGCGCGCGGGCCTGGTCGCGGTCGCTGTTGCGGTCCGCCCGTTGCTGGCGGGGCTCGACGCTCGGCGCCGTCCGGTCGGTCGTGGCCCGGGACTCGGGGCTGACGGTGACCACGCCGTTCCAGGTCTGCGCGCTGACCTGTCCGAGGCTGTGGCAGTCGGCCACGGTCAGCGCGCCCCGCCAGCCGGTCGTTTCCTGGCTGGCGGCGACGTCTGTGGCGGCGTCTGTGGCGTCGTCGGGTCGACCCTGGCGGGGTCCGGTCGGCGCCGCCCCGAACAGCACGTCGACTCCGGTCGGCGGTCGACGCAGCGTCTCACCGAAGCCGTCGCCGTCAGCGTGGTCGGGGGCGTCCTGCTGTCGCAGGGTCCGCACGATCCGTTCGGCGTGGGCCCGTACGACACCGCGGATCGACGAGCCGGGCAGCAGCAGCCGCACGGTGCCGTCCGCATCGGTCGAGGTCAGCGGCAGCGTGTCGACCACCGTGCCGCTGAGCGAGTCACGCACCAGGACCGGGGTGATCGGCCGCCAGGCGATGGTGATCTGCAGCCGGCCGTCCTGCGGCGGCAGGTCCGCGACCAACGGCCGGGTGGGTTCGACGGCCCCGGTCAGCCAGGCGACCAGGCCCGCCGGTTCGGAAAGGTCGCCACGCCGAACGGTGACGTCGCGGAGTTCCACCCGCCCGTGGCCACGGCCCCGTCCGGCGCCGATCGGGACTCGGCCGTGGCACAGCCCGGCGATGATGGTCTCCACCGCGTCGTGGACCAGTGCCGGCCATCCGCCGGGGTACCCGGGTTCGGGCGAGGCGGTCGGGGTGTCCGCGACCAGACGCAGCGCGAAGGTGGTGCCGGCCGGGAGGACCTCCCGCGTGTAGAGGTAGGCCGCTGCGGCGCTGGCCGACCGGCGGTCGATACCGACACCGTCACGGACCGCCGGGGTGACCTGTTCACCGATCAGCGAAGCGTCGTCGATCCGGATCCAGGACGGTGATCCACTGTGTGAATGCTGCTCGACGTGCCCGAAGAGGGCATCCAGTGGTGCGGCTTGTCCATCGCCACGCAGCCGATCGCCACGCAGTCGATCGCCACGCAGTCGATCGCCACCGAACCGGTCGATGCCGGCAAGGTAGGCCCGGAGGGCTCCGGCGATGGAGGCACCGGGCAGGAAGGGCCGGTCGGTGCCGTCCCGGGCGATGCTCAGGTCCGCCAGGGCGGTGGTGTCCCAGCCGCCGACGTGGACCGGGCCGAGGCAGGTCAGGGTCCCGCGTACCTCGATGCGGGTGCCGATCGACTGTCCCATCAGGATTCTTCCTTCGCGGTGGTGGCGCGGGTGCCTGCGGCCGTCGCGTGACTGACCCGGACAAGGGAACGCAGGGCGGCGGTGACCGAGGTCAGCAGCGCCTCGGTGTGCAGCAGCCCCCGCACCGTGTCCTCCCGACCGGGGGCGAGGACCAGGGCGCGCTGCGGGCCGTCCAGCCTGAGCCGTTTCCAGACGAGGGTGCGGTCGGTGAGCAGCAGCGCGGACAGGTCACACAGGACGGGATCGGTCCAGGCCTCGCGGCGGGCCCGGACCGCTCGGGTGCCCGCCAGCCAGTCGCGGACCATGTCCGCACCGCCGGGGAGGGTCAGTCGTTCCAGTTGGGCGCGCAGCGACCCGAGCTGTGCCCGCTGGCCGGCCATCCGGTCGATGCCCTCGATGAGCTCCTGCGGCAGCCGCTCGGCGCTGGCCCGCCGGATCGCCCGCCGCCAGGCCTGGAGCTCGATCGGGTGGACCGGCTCGGCCAGTCCGGCCACCCCACCGGACCCGGTCGGCGCGGTCCGCGTCACCGCCGGCCTGGCCCCGGTCGTGAAGGTAACTTTGGGTGTGGCGCTGGACAGCTCCGGCGGGTTGAACCGGATTCGGCCGTACCCCTCGACGGTGCGTTCGCCGATGCCGTCACGTTCGAGCCGGCTGAGCACGGCCGGGTCCAGCGGGCCGGTCACGGTGAGGCGTACGACGCTGCCGGCCCGCAGCGCCACCTGGCTGGACCGAGGTCGTCCCCAGGCGACGGCGAATCCCTCCCGTCGGACCGCGGCCGTAGTCGGCAGCCCGGTAGCCGGCAGCCCGGTAGCCTCGACCGACGCCGGTGCCAGCGCGGCGGACAGTGCCCGGGCCAGCCCCTGTGGTGACGGATCGGGGGCCAGCCGTTCGTCACGCAGCAGGACGTCGGAGACGCACCACACCAGCAGCTGCCCGCCGGTGAAGGTCGGCGGCGGTGGGGTCGGCAGCGGATCGATCACCCGTACGACCTCGATCAGGCCGAAGTCGTCCTTGCGGGAACGACCGAGCCGCAACTGTTCCCCCGGGTCCAGCCGCAGCCGCGCCTGCTCCGGAAGCACGATGTCGGTGCAGAGCAGCGTGCCGGCGGCGATGCCGAGATTGGTGAACAGACCACCGCTGGCGACGGTCGGGCGGCGCTGCGCGTCGTCGACGACCGCGTGGGTGGACACGGTCTTCGCCGGGTTGGCCGGCCGCCAACCAGTTGCGGTGGGTGCCACCCACCCGGTCATGGGCTTGGTCTGCTCCTTGCATGCCGGGTTACAGCGGAGGACGTTATGGACAGTGTCGCCCCGGCCCTTGTTGCTCCGGTGCCACACCGTCGGCACCGGGCGGGCGGGGACCACCGAGGCAGGGTCGCGGGGGTCCTCGATCGCCGGCACCGCGTCGCCGACCCGCACATCGGCCAGGCCGATCCGGGTACGCCCGGCACCGGCCGCCGAGGGTCCGGGCTGCGTACGGCGCAGGATCGTGCCGAGCAGCATCGTGCCGGGGATGCTGTCATGGCCGTTGATGACGTTTCCCAGCACGTCGGCGACGGCCACCACTGGGGTGCGGACCCGCAGCACGACCCGCACGATCCGGTGTCGGTCCGGGTGCAGCCGGTCGTAGGGGTGCACCTCGACCAGCGGACCGGCCGGCGGTGGCGACGGCGGGGCGGCGGGCACCCCGCCGGCCAGCAGTTCGACCAGCCGACGGTCGGTCACCGTCGCATGCGGACCTTCGCCGTCCACCTGTGCGCCGGGCAGCAGGAAGGCGACCCGTCCGCCGCCCCGGTTGCGTCTGCCGCCGACCGCCTCGATGAGCTGGGCGCCAGCGCGCAACAGCAGCTCCGCCGGCAGCGGAAACCGATCGGGTTCGCCCGGGAGCGCGGCGGCGACGCTGACCTGTGCGTACAGCCGCATGCCGCGCAGCGCCCGTTCCTCGACCCGGAGGAACCGGTCGGCGGCCGTGCCGGTCTCGTCGTCGATCGCCACGCCGGGACGGAGGACAACGGCGGCCTGGGCCAGTGCCGGCTGGTCTCTGACTCCGTCGCGCAGCCAGGCCGGAGCACGGCCGGGGGTCACCCGCAGGACCGCCGGCGTCGGTTCTCTTCCGGTCCGCGCGAAGATTCCTTCCTCTGGCGGTACGTGGGTGCCGAACAGCCAGTCCACCCACGCCCGCCAGGCCGCCGGCGCGCCGCTGCCCCGGTCGAAGGTGTCCGCCGCCGTTTCGCAGGCGTCCCGCCAGATCCCGACGATGGTCTTGGCCGGCACGAACGGCAGCTGGTCGCTGTCGCGGCGGACCTCGGCGTCGATGCTGCCCAACCGGCCCTGGCCGGTGCCGATGTGCCAATCGCTGAGGAACACCAGGGTGATCTCGAAGGTCGTGTGCAACGTCATCGGACGCCTCCTTTGGAGGCCGACCGGTCGGTCGGCGGGTTCGGGACGAAGGCGTCCGGGCGCAGGCCGTGCAGGTGCATCGCGTCGAACAGCCGCAGGAACGGCACATCGGCGCGGTCCGCCGCAGCCGTGCGACCGCCGTCGGCGACCGGGCGCGGGGGTGGTGGCTGGACGTCGAGAAGTGCGCCGGCCCGGCCAGGGTCGGGGGCGCGGGCCACCGTCAGGCCCATCTGGTGGCGGTACTCGGCCAAGCTCCGGTCGGCGGCCTCACGTAGCGCGTGGGCCTGCGCGGCCGACAGCCAGCCGGATCGGCCGAGCCAGCCGTTGATCTCGTCGAGCAGTTCCACACTGCGATGACGCAACGCGACGGGCAGATCCTCGACTGGGCCGAGCAGGTAGGGGCCGGCGTAGCGGGCCACCCGTGGGCCACACTTCGCGGCCGGTTCAGTGTGCTCCCGCAGCAGTGTCAGGTCCTGCAGGGTGGAGGTGTGTGCCACGTGGAGGTCGAACGCGGCCAGCGACCGGCTCTGCGGCCCACGCCGGGGCTCACCCTCGGATCCGCCCTCGGACCGGAACTGTTTGGCCGACACGGTGAGCGCCGCTGCCAGTTCGTACGCGGCACCGAACGGGTGATGGGGCTTGATCACCGCGACCCCGGCGGAGGCGGTGAGGCCGGCATGGCCGGTCGCCTGACAGGCGATGGCCGACAGCGTCGGCTGGTCGGCGGTCCGCCGGGCGAACCCCTCGGCGAAGGCCCGCACGAACGGCACGGCGAGCGCCGCGTCGCAGATCAGTGTCACGTCGTCTCCGCCGACGACGATCGGGAGCAGCCGCCCGGTCAGGTCTTCCCCCGCCCGCTGGTCCTGCAGGGCGGCGACCGCATCCCGGACGGCGTCCCAGGTCGCCGTCTCCAGCTCCGCGGACACCTGCCGCTGGTAGCGGAGATGGGTGGCCAGGTCCACCGAGTCGGTGCCCTCGATCGCCATGACATGGTCGATGAAGCCACGGAACAGGTCACCGACGCCGTTGCCGTCGGCGTGCACGACCGCCGCCCACCCACTTTGCCGCAGGTCGTCGGTGTTGGCCGGTACGACATCACCGAGATCGCCGGGCAGCTGCTGCAGGAGCCGGTTGCGGGCCCGATGTCTGGCGTCGGATCGGGCCAGCACCTCGGCCGAGGCCGCCACGGGTTCGTCCTCGCCGTACCGTTCCTCGTCGGCGGCCGGCTGGCCGCTGTCCCGGCACAGCCGGTGCCAGGGAAACACCCGGTCGCGCAGCAACGGATCCCGACGGGCCGCCCGCGCTTTGGCATGCAGCGCGTACGTTTCGGACCGGGCCGGCTCGTGCGCGGCCGGGTCGGCCGCGTCGAACGGCGGGCCGACCGCCCCGGTCACCAGTAGACCCGGCGCCTTCCGCAGCGCCTGTTCGCTGACGTCCCGGATGACGGCCCTGCCGGCGTCGCGCGTGCCGACCAGCAGCAGGGCCTTGCCGGAGGCGGTCATCACCACGGTTGCGTCGGGGCCGCCGAGTTGCCCGACCGCGGTCGGCACCCATTCGGTGCCGACCTCGTGGACGAGCTGGGACGCCCCGACGACGTGCCGCAGCCGGTTGCTGCCGAAGATGTACCGCTGGTTGCCACCCGTCTCGATCAACACCCAGTGCCGGTGGCCGGCGTACTCGGTCGGGTGCGCTCTGTCACTCATGTCCATGGTCTGGCCATTCATTCGGTGAAGGGCAGGGGGTGCGGGTCGCTACCCGCGCATGCTGTGGCTGGCGATGGCCGCGAGTGTCGTGTGCCAGTCGTGCCACTGGGTGCGCGGCAACCCGCTCACCCGTTGATCGCTGGATGTCCCGTCCGCCGAGACGCCGGCACGGACAATGACGCGGTCGAGCAGCGCCACCGCCGCGGCGGCGTCGCAGGGCTCCACGGTGACGCCGTGAGCGGCGGCCACACACAGGGCCCGCGCCACCACCCGGGCGGTCGCGGCAACAGCCTGCGGCGAATCCCGGCGCTCCGTCGGGTCGGACAGCACCGTGCGGGCGTGCCGGACCGCCGTCGCGCAGGCTCGCGCCCGGGTTCCGCGTTCCCGTTCAGGCGTCGCCAGGGCAAGGTCGGTGGCGATCCGGGCCGCGAGCTGGTGGCTGGAGCGGGCGGCGACGGCCTTGGCGGCGTATCCGGCCGTTTCCCGGCGGACGACCTCCGTACGCACCGCCGCCACCCGTTCCTGCACGGCGAGGGCCTGACGAAGGTCGCCGCGCCGGCCGCCGCGAGCCCGCCAGTCCGCGTAGTGGTGCAGGTGGAACACCTGGGCGTCGCTGAGGGATCCGATCGCGTCGGCCACCTCGACGTCGGGGTCGATACCCCGTGCCGTCAACGTCGCCGACCACCACGACCGCATCGCCGACGCCGGGACCTGGGACCCGGCCACCTCGGTCCGGTCCGCCGGGGAGGTTACGTCGAGCAGCGCCGTGATACCGATCTCCAGCAGGTACGCCGCCGCGCCGGGGTCCAGCCATCCGGACCGCCAGGACGCCACGATGTGCTGCTGCGAGGCGATCAGCCGCCGTACCGAGGACACCTGATCCTGATCCGGGTCTGGGCCGGTGTCGGTGTCGGGGCCGGGCAGGGCGCGGGTCGAGTCCCACACATCGAGGTAGGCGGCGTAGCCGTGCAGCAGCAGCGGCACCGGGTCCGTCGGATCGAGCGCCTCGGCACAGCGCTGGACGGCGAGGGCGACCAGCTCCCGGGTCTGGTGACGCAGGGCGGGCTGCGTCGCCAGTAGTTCGTCGCGGTAGCGGAGGTAGTTGGTGGCGACGTGGGCGACCAACAGGTGGGCACGGCGATGCGACACCGGAAGGTCCGCCAGTTCCCCGACGTCGGGCAGCGTCGGCAGCGTCGGGGCTGGTGCGCGGTCGAGGCGGGCCACGCCGCCGAGAGTGGCTGCCACGAACGGAGCCACGACGGCTCCCACCCGCACCATGGCCTGGACCCGACGGGAACCCTGGTCGTCCTCGGTCAGCCAGACCACTCCCCTGCCGGGACGCCCGACGGCGAGCAGCCGATGGCACCAGGCCGAGGCGATGTCGTCGAGAGCGTCCCGGGGCACCGCCGCAGCGCCGCCAGCCGGGTCGCCGGCCCGGTCCCCGGCGAGTCCGAGCACCGGAAGGGTCGCGTCGACCAGATCGAACGACGTCGGCCGCCACCGGCTGTCGGCCCGTTCCACGTTGTCGCCGCCGGCCGGTTGCCGGGCCCCCGGATCCTGGGCCCCCGGATCCTGGGCCCACGGACGGATCTCCGACGGGGCGTCGTCACCGGCGATCACCCGGGCCCGGTCGACCTGTGTCCCCCACCGGGCTGACAGCGACCGCTGCACCTGGCGGGCCTGAATCGCCGCGACGACCAGGGCCGGCTGGGCCCGGTAGACCTCAAGGACCAGCCCCGCCCACACCGCCAGGCGGACTTCGAGGTCACAGTCGCAGGAGGCGAGCCGCTGGGCGGCAGCGGCGACGGCGGCCGTCGCGTCACGCAGCAGTCGGTTGGCGGCAGCCAGCACCGCAGCGGCCTTGGTGTCGGGGCCGTACCGGTTCAGCGTGGCGTTGCTCAAGCCGCCGGGCAGGGATGCCTGCGACCGCGCCCAGACCGCCCGGCCCGCCCACGACCAGTCCCGGTCGCCGTCGGTGGCCGGCGCGGCAGGCGCGGCCGGCACGGCGGCGTCCAGGCTGGACCGTTCCGCTCTGTCCGGGGCGGGTGCTCCTCGCCCGATCTCGGCCAACGACAGGGCGGTGTAGTCGCACACCCAGGAACGGTGGAACGGGGGGATGTCGCCGTCCACTCCGAACAGCGAGGCGATCTTGCGGGCCACCCGGACCTCGACCACGTCGGCGCGGCGCGCCTCGGCTGCCGGGATCTCGGCGGGGAAGACATGCACGGGCGACACCCTACGCACAACTACTGACATAGTTCAACTACAAAAGTAGTCACCGAGCGGTCACGGATTGGCTGTTGGCAGGCGGTCTGGCACCGTCACCTCGACGTCATCACCCACCTGCGGCAGGCCGGCAAGCACAGTAGAGACAGCAACCCGACATTCCGAAACGACCCGGGATCGTGTCCTCCACAATGGCGCCCATGCGCCTGCTGGTTCACATCACCGGGGAAGCGGACCTCCTCCTTCACTCCGGCTCCCGCAGCACCGACGTCGACCGCGCCGACCGGGTCCAGGACCGCTGCCGACAACTCACCACGGCCGCCACCGGCCCCACCGGACCATCCGCGGCCCGACGGCTACTCGCCGACGGCACCTGGGACGACGACCATCCCCGCACTCCCGCGCCCAGCCCGCTGATCGGCGCGCTGACCAGCCTCGCCGAGACCTCGGACCTCGACGTGGTGCTG
This sequence comes from Solwaraspora sp. WMMB335, assembly GCF_049179075.1. NCBI lineage: Bacteria > Bacillati > Actinomycetota > Actinomycetes > Micromonosporales > Micromonosporaceae > Solwaraspora > Solwaraspora sp. WMMB335. The sequence goes on along the minus strand of NZ_JBMHMF010000001.1, from coordinate 7,449,217 downwards.
ATCGGCACCCGACAACAGCCACCCCACCCCCTGGACACGACGCCGATCGCCCAGGCCCTCACCGAGGTGCTCGGTACGCGGACCGGCGAGGCGGCCGCCGTCCACACGGCCACGGTGGCCACAGTCGCCGGTTTGGCGGAGGCGGACGTCGTCCGCGCCGTCGCCGCGCACCTCGACGGCTCCCCGCGCTACGCCGAAGCCATGGTGACCTGGGGTTCCGGGTCCACCATCCTGAACATGGGGGTGCTCACCGCCCTGTCCCAGGCGGGACTCCCCTGGCGGCTGATCCTCACCAGCGGCCCGACCGCGTACGAGATCATCGACCCGCTGCACAGGCTCGACCGTGACCCGGTCGCGGGTGTCCTGGTCCGCTGGCGGATGTTCCAGGCTCTCACCGACCTCGCCCTGGCCGACCCGCCCATGGTCGGGCTCACCGACGACGGACACGACCTCGTCCGTCGGGCGGCCGAGCGCCACGACCGAGGGTTCGCCGCGCACGACACCGAGTCGTTACGCGCGGTGCTCGCCGACGCCGTCGTCCGCCGCGACGGCACCGCCAGCCTCACCGTCCGCCGCTATGTCGTCAGCCGCTACGAGGAACTACTCCGCCTCGACCAGGCTGACTGTCCCTGGGCCGAAGACCTCCTCCGCAAGTACGAGAAGCCCAACGGCGGCCCACCACTCGGCGCGAAGCTCCGCTTGATCGCGCACAACCACCACGACGACCCGATCATCTGCGCCTCCGTCGGCCTGCCGTCCTACCGATGGCTGTACGGATCCGAAGTCGCCTCGCTGCAGAACATCGGCAGAGGCAGCCACAACCTCCGGCCACCCACCGACTGCGACGCCACCTTCATCGGTGACTACCTCACCCGGTTCGCTGTCGACGGCGACGGTTGGAGCGACGCCGGTCTGCCTGAGCCGCCGGTCGCCCCGGCGGACACCGTACTGGCGGTCTGGCCAGCCGGAATCCAGCGTGGCGGCGCCGCCGACAGGCCGGTCGGGGACCAGCTGCGTGACGGAATCCCGCTGGCGGTGGCGGAATTCCTCGGCATGCGGGAGACCCGGCTGCGTGCCGTCATCTTCGCCGCCGACGACGGACAGGGCAGCCTCGACATCGCCACGGCCGACGCCGAGTCGATCACCAAGATCACGCACCACGTCACGGGTACGACCAGAGGCGAAAGCTGGGTCGAGCCGATCACGATGGCCGACATCGACGACACCGCCGTCGAGCGCGCCATCGAGGCCCGGGTCACCCGCGAGACCGGGGCGCTGCTCCTCATTCCGACCGGCCACAAGCCGGTGGTCCTCGCCCTGATCCGCGCCATGCGCCTCGTCGGTGCCCGACACGGCATCCCCCTGTTCGTCCGGGAGAACGCCACCCCCGCAAATGGCAGCGGCTACCGCGACGTCCACCTGTGGCCCGCCATCACCGGCGGAGACCTTCCCCTACTCATCGCCGCCGAGCGCGCCCTGCGGTCACTCGAACTGGACGTCGTCTGGCGACTGCTGGCCGCCTCGGCCATCGGCAAGGACGTGACCGACCAGGCACGACGACTGGCCGACGCCTTCGCCAGCCGACAGCCGCCCGACGGCGACCGACAGACTCCGGTCAGCGCCGCCGACACCAGTTGGACCAAGGGCTTGGCCGTCCAGCGGCTGGAACTCGTGCACGCGGCCCTCGACGAGGCGACGACACCGGCTGCCCGCATCCGCCTGCTGGTCCTCGCCGCCGATGCCCTGGAAGCATCCATCGCCGCCACCAAGCCGGACGACAACAGGGACGGGACGTACGGAAAATTCCGACAGGATCTGGCAAAGAACATCAATGGACAGAACATGGCGCAGGCATGGCCGGCGCACATCCTTCTGCTACTCAACCGAGGTCGTGACCACGCCCCGATCACCCACGGCACCGGGACCACCGCAGACGCGGTCATCGCCGAGGCGGCCGACGAACACGCCCAGAAGTGCAAGCTGAGTGCGGCCGACGCCGCGCTGCTCCCCCGATCCCTGCCGGAGCTGCTACGCGAATCCGTCGCGGCCGCCGCCGCACTGCCAGAATTGGGCAAAACCGGTCAGAACAATAGCCTGCTGGACCGGCACCGCCAGGTCCTCGCCGAAGTCGGCGATGCCATCCGCAGCCGGCGGCAGACCGACCGCCGCCTGCCCACATAGCATTCGGAATCGGTCCACGCCTGCGCCCCGGCTGAACCATCACTACCGCTTCGGGCGTTCGACGGTGGCGGTGAACACACAGCACCGCGAAGTCCTCCGGCTCGTAGTAGGTGAACCACCGCGGGGCCGGAAAGTCGTCGGTGCGGCGCCAGCCGTCACGACCACCGTGCTTCATGCTGATCAACACCGTACCGCCGGGCCTCAGGACCCGACGGATGTAGTCGAGCGCGGTGGCCGACGGCCCGGCCGGTGGCGGCGGCCGGGTCGGTACGCACTGTCAAGATCAGCGCGTACGCGTCCCGCACCTCCTGCGGGGTGAGGCCGAAGAACGACTCGACGTGGCGCTTCGGCGCGATCTCGGTGTGCCCTTCTGCCGCCGGGAAGTTGTCCGACCGGGCGAAGCAGGCCCAGGCAGAGCCGCGACCGCTGAGCGCAGCCGACGTGTGGCCTCCTCGCCGCAGCTTGCGCCGCTCGACGTGCGGCGACAGCGGCGGGGACGCCTGGATCAGGCCACTGACTACGTCCGGCCAGCATGGCAGCTAGTCTGGCTCACCCATCCCATCACAACCTCCGTTGAATTCACCATTGTCGCGGCCCGCGTTTCCTTCCCCGATAAGGCAGAATCGATCGTGTACGCCGGGGTCTGCCTCCACTGTGACGTGGCGACCCGGCGACCGTCCAGACCAGGTGTTTCATTTTGAAACATTGGCGCGGGTGGTGATTTTGTTGCGCGAGAGAGAGGTGAAGCGATGCCGGTCACCGGACCGACTGTGGTGCGCCGTCAGCTGGGGCGGCGGCTGCGCCGGCTGCGGGAGGAGGCTGCCCGCACCGAGCAGGAGGTGGAGCGGGCGAAGGTCTGTTCGCGTACGACGTTGTGGCGGATTGAGAACGGCAAGTTTCCGGTCAAGATGAACACGGTGCGGGGTCTGTGCTGGTTCTACGGTGCCGACCCGGAGACGACGGATGTGTTGACCCGGCTCGCCGGGGCCTGTGACGAGCACGGCTGGTGGGAGTCGCACGGCGACGCCGTACCAGACTGGTTCCGCTTGTACCTAGGCCTCGAAGCCGCCGCCACCGAGATCCAGCTATACGATCCAGAACTGATCCACGGTCTACTCCAGACGCCTGACTACATGCGCGCGGTGTTCCGTGCCGCCGACCGGCAGGCGTCCGAGCAGCAGATCGAGCGCCTGGTGTCACTGCGGCTGGACCGGCAGATCTCTTACTACGACCGGGCCGAGCCGGCCCGGATCGTTGCCGTCTTCGGAGCCGGCGCGCTGGCTCGTGAGGTCGGCGGTCCGGCGGTGATGGCCGAGCAGCGCGCCCACCTGGCCAGCGTGGGTCGACGGGTCCGGGTGGAGATCCGCGTCCTGCCCTGGTCCGCCGGTGCTCACGCCGCGATGGTCAGCCCGTTCACCCTGCTCGACTTCGCCGATCCCGACGACCCCGACATCGCCTACGTTGAAACCCAACTCGGTTCACGCTACCTGGAACGTCCGGAGGAGCTGGCCGAGTACCGTCGGATCTTTCGAGAGATCCGCGAGCAGTCGATCCCGATCGAGGAGCACCTGGCATGAAGCCTGACACCCCCTGGTTCACCTCCAGCCGCAGTGGCGGCAACGGCGGTCAGTGCGTCGAAGCACGCCGGCACGCAGGCCAGGCCGAGGTACGCGACAGCAAGGACCGCACCGGCCCCACCCTGACCTTCAGCTCCGCCCAGTGGGGCACCTTCACCACCGCCCTGCAGACCGGCGCCCTCCCCCACTGACAGACGATGTCGCCCGCCCGTACCCAGGGTGGGCGACACCCGCCCTGTAGTGCCTAGTCGCCGAACGCCGGGAGATGGACGGACATGACGTCTGGCTGGGTGCCTCAGGTCAGGGACTCTCAACTGCTGGCAGCTGACCACTGCGGGTAGTCGCGGTCCACGCAGCGATCCTGTCCGCTCGCCCGAGTCTGCCGTCCGCTGACGACAGGAGCAGCTCACGGGGTAGATGTGAGCCTCGATCGCCTCGTAGCCGCCAGGGACGCCCCGGCCTGCACAACAAGGGACAGCTACCCGACATCGAGCGCCGCCGCACCCGGCTACGCCGACGGCCAGCATGCCCACGACCCGCGTAACCCGCAGCCACCCACAAGGCTTGGGACTACTTACCCCGAGGGAGCTGCGACGGGATCGGTGAACGCCAGCGTGCCCAGCGGCAGCGCGTCGCCTCAAAGAAGGGCAGCTCCCGAGAGAGCTGCGACACAGGTTGCGATCGTGGCGCGAAGACGGGCGGTACGCGCCTCAATGAAGGGCAGCTCCCGAGAGAGCTGCGACATCGCTGCCGCTGTTGCGGCTGCCCGTGGCGCGGCTGGGCCTCAATGAAGGGCAGCTCCCGAGAGAGCTGCGACCGGTACCCGTTCGGCGTGGTCGTCAACTCCACCACGCCTCAATGAAGGGCAGCTCCCGAGAGAGCTGCGACTTCCGCAGAAAAGCCTGTCTGAAATGGGTGAGGCCTCAATGAAGGGCAGCTCCCGAGAGAGCTGCGACGCAACCACCAACGGATCGGTCGGACCGGAGAACGAGCCTCAATGAAGGGCAGCTCCCGAGAGAGCTGCGACTCACGAATGCCGAATGGGACGACGCCAATCAGGCCTCAATGAAGGGCAGCTCCCGAGAGAGCTGCGACTCAGGTCCTCGGTGCCGCCCCGCTTGATGACCGCGCCTCAATGAAGGGCAGCTCCCGAGAGAGCTGCGACGTCCCGGCCCGCTCGTTGAGCAGGTACGCCGGGTCCTTGCCTCAATGAAGGGCAGCTCCCGAGAGAGCTGCGACTGGTACGGCGGCAGCCCGCAAGAGTCCCCGCAGTACCGGCCTCAATGAAGGGCAGCTCCCGAGAGAGCTGCGACTTGAGGAAATCGCCAAGCGCGGGGTTGGCGAAGCCTCAATGAAGGGCAGCTCCCGAGAGAGCTGCGACGAATGCCTCCGGGTACAAACAGCTTCGCGCGCTGCCTCAATGAAGGGCAGCTCCCGAGAGAGCTGCGACCGGGGTGATCCACGAGGCCGGGCCGGGCCTGGTGCCTCAATGAAGGGCAGCTCCCGAGAGAGCTGCGACCCAAAAGCACACACAAGCCCACGCCACCCCTACGTCAGGCCTCAATGAAGGGCAGCTCCCGAGAGAGCTGCGACCTTGATGAGGCTCGGGAGCACCTTGCTAGCGTCGCGCCTCAATGAAGGGCAGCTCCCGAGAGAGCTGCGACCACGCAGCCGGTCGTACCGGCCGAACAGCCCCCGGCCGGCCTCAATGAAGGGCAGCTCCCGAGAGAGCTGCGACTGGAGCCCTCGTTGTCGGCGAACCAAATCAGTTCGCCTCAATGAAGGGCAGCTCCCGAGAGAGCTGCGACCTGACGAACGCCGAGCGCCAGCGCCGCCACCGTCGGCACGCCTCAATGAAGGGCAGCTCCCGAGAGAGCTGCGACCCGCGTCGACGGCGAGCTCGTCGACGCCGGCACGCCTCAATGAAGGGCAGCTCCCGAGAGAGCTGCGACGCGGTAGGTCCGCAGCTACCTCCACCTTGGTGCGTCGCCTCAATGAAGGGCAGCTCCCGAGAGAGCTGCGACCCGCGTCGACGGCGAGCTCGTCGACGCCGGCACGCCTCAATGAAGGGCAGCTCCCGAGAGAGCTGCGACGCGGTAGGTCCGCAGCTACCTCCACCTTGGTGCGTCGCCTCAATGAAGGGCAGCTCCCGAGAGAGCTGCGACTTTGCATGCATTAGCGTCCCGGCATGCCAGCGGGACCTGCCTCAATGAAGGGCAGCTCCCGAGAGAGCTGCGACCTGTCGTGCTGTCGAGGCTCAACGCGCTCGGCGTCACGCCTCAATGAAGGGCAGCTCCCGAGAGAGCTGCGACATGCTCGCGGAGGCGCGCTGCAAGCGATCCCCCCGTGCCTCAATGAAGGGCAGCTCCCGAGAGAGCTGCGACGGGTTGGTCGCCCCGGTGCGTTCCCACCTGCTGATGGTGGGCCTCAATGAAGGGCAGCTCCCGAGAGAGCTGCGACCCCGCATCCACCGTTGTTCGGTGACGCCTGCCGTGCCTCAATGAAGGGCAGCTCCCGAGAGAGCTGCGACGGCGGTTCGCCTGCTCCAACAGGGCCAGCCGGCGCTTGCCTCAATGAAGGGCAGCTCCCGAGAGAGCTGCGACCTGGTCCGCGACCACCAGCCGCGCGCCGTCCGTGTCCTGCCTCAATGAAGGGCAGCTCCCGAGAGAGCTGCGACATCTGATTACCTTTGGTTGGTCTGAAGCCATATGCGCCTCAATGAAGGGCAGCTCCCGAGAGAGCTGCGACCGGCAACTGTTGCAGCGTCAACCGTCAGGACTGCTGACGCCTCAATGAAGGGCAGCTCCCGAGAGAGCTGCGACGTTGTATGGTGCAAGCTATCGATACCTGCACATGTGCAGGCCTCAATGAAGGGCAGCTCCCGAGAGAGCTGCGACGCGTAACCTGCCGTTAACCTGACGCTGCGTAGATCCAGCCTCAATGAAGGGCAGCTCCCGAGAGAGCTGCGACTCTGGCGCAATGACGTCGAAGTCATCATCAGCACCGCCTCAATGAAGGGCAGCTCCCGAGAGAGCTGCGACGGTATCCAGCGTACCATCCCATACTTGCGCGTTGGCCTCAATGAAGGGCAGCTCCCGAGAGAGCTGCGACCTCAAGATCATCGACAGTGATCTCTGTAGCTTCCTGAATGCCTCAATGAAGGGCAGCTCCCGAGAGAGCTGCGACATGTCGGCACCACGGCTCAGCTAGGTGCACTGATGCCTCAATGAAGGGCAGCTCCCGAGAGAGCTGCGACTGGAGATGCGCAGAGCCCGTGCTGTTGGTGGACCACGCCTCAATGAAGGGCAGCTCCCGAGAGAGCTGCGACCGCAGGCAGCCGGAGGGCTGTCACGGGTGTCACGGGCCTCAATGAAGGGCAGCTCCCGAGAGAGCTGCGACTGCAGGTCGAGACCCCCGCCGAGCATCAGGGCAACGGGCCTCAATGAAGGGCAGCTCCCGAGAGAGCTGCGACCGGGGGACGCGATCGCCGTCGGGTTCGACGGATCGAAGCCTCAATGAAGGGCAGCTCCCGAGAGAGCTGCGACCGGAGTGTTCAACGTCGCGTTGGGGCGGGCCGGCTAGCCTCAATGAAGGGCAGCTCCCGAGAGAGCTGCGACCAAGGGCATCGTTCGCGGCGGGCAGGCCGGCGTAGCCTCAATGAAGGGCAGCTCCCGAGAGAGCTGCGACCTTGATGGACGGGCAGGTCAGGGACGCGACCTCCGCCTCAATGAAGGGCAGCTCCCGAGAGAGCTGCGACCAGCGTCTGGCGGAGCTGGACGATTCGACCGGCCCAGCCTCAATGAAGGGCAGCTCCCGAGAGAGCTGCGACGCGGACCTCCCACCGGTCGCCGGCGCGGCGGACCTCCAGGCCTCAATGAAGGGCAGCTCCCGAGAGAGCTGCGACCTTGATGGACGGGCAGGTCAGGGACGCGACCTCCGCCTCAATGAAGGGCAGCTCCCGAGAGAGCTGCGACGCGGACCTCCCACCGGTCGCCGGCGCGGCGGACCTCCAGGCCTCAATGAAGGGCAGCTCCCGAGAGAGCTGCGACTGTCCCCGGAGTCCGGCCAGGACACCCGCGGGGTTGCCTCAATGAAGGGCAGCTCCCGAGAGAGCTGCGACCCCACGGACGCGATAACGGTCACCCGCTCGCCGCTGGGCCTCAATGAAGGGCAGCTCCCGAGAGAGCTGCGACCACCGTCGTCACCATCGTCAAGACGTGGTGGTCGATGCCTCAATGAAGGGCAGCTCCCGAGAGAGCTGCGACCAGTAGCTCATCTCTCCGGTGTGCGCTCAGGTCAACACGGCCTCAATGAAGGGCAGCTCCCGAGAGAGCTGCGACTTGGATGCATGATGCGCTTGCACGATGGTATGGGCCTCAATGAAGGGCAGCTCCCGAGAGAGCTGCGACTCTCTTCGTCGATGCGGTTGTAACCATGTGTGGGCCTCAATGAAGGGCAGCTCCCGAGAGAGCTGCGACGCGCTTCCGGCTCAGGCGCGTTGCTCGCGTCAGTGCCTCAATGAAGGGCAGCTCCCGAGAGAGCTGCGACGTCAGAATACTATGGACGGATCACACAGAATTCACCGCCTCAATGAAGGGCAGCTCCCGAGAGAGCTGCGACGCGGACACACAATAGATCCAGTCCCCGCCGTGTCTGCGCCTCAATGAAGGGCAGCTCCCGAGAGAGCTGCGACGATCAGCCACCACCCGCACATCGCGGGTGGTGGTGTCCAGCCTCAATGAAGGGCAGCTCCCGAGAGAGCTGCGACCCGTGCTGTGCCTCGCGATTCCATTTGAATCTGCGAAGCGCCTCAATGAAGGGCAGCTCCCGAGAGAGCTGCGACCTGATGAGGTGGATGCAAGCCCAGGGGGCAGGAAAACGCCTCAATGAAGGGCAGCTCCCGAGAGAGCTGCGACTCGTCGGTACGATCGTGGGGGTGATGTTCGGCTGGCCTCAATGAAGGGCAGCTCCCGAGAGAGCTGCGACCGGTGGTGAGAGCGTCGGTCACGTGCGACACGGCCGGCCTCAATGAAGGGCAGCTCCCGAGAGAGCTGCGACTGAATTCAAGCCGGGTGCCGTCTACCGCTGGATGCCTCAATGAAGGGCAGCTCCCGAGAGAGCTGCGACTTGAAGTTCGATTCTTCACAAGGACTCTTCTTAGTAGCCTCAATGAAGGGCAGCTCCCGAGAGAGCTGCGACCCGTCTTTAATAAAAGCCAAAGCTGACGCTAGAGAATGCCTCAATGAAGGGCAGCTCCCGAGAGAGCTGCGACTTCCTTGGTAGGCCTATTGTCTCGTGCAAACTTGGCCTCAATGAAGGGCAGCTCCCGAGAGAGCTGCGACAAAGAATTCTAACGGTTTCATCACTCACTCATACGCCTCAATGAAGGGCAGCTCCCGAGAGAGCTGCGACATCTGTGGAAAGTTGCTTCTATTGTTGTTATTCGAGCCTCAATGAAGGGCAGCTCCCGAGAGAGCTGCGACACGTAGTTCATCACATCCGACATAGTCGGAAAGTTAGCCTCAATGAAGGGCAGCTCCCGAGAGAGCTGCGACGATGGGCCGCTGGAAAACACCGCCGTGGGCTTCACACGTGCCTCAATGAAGGGCAGCTCCCGAGAGAGCTGCGACATGTCCGTTTCCCTCATCGAAACGCAGATCATCACGCCTCAATGAAGGGCAGCTCCCGAGAGAGCTGCGACTGAGGAACCATGCAGGCGAGCATTGACATTCGATTTAGCCTCAATGAAGGGCAGCTCCCGAGAGAGCTGCGACTGTACTTTGTGCTTCATCCACATGGCCAGAAGATGCCTCAATGAAGGGCAGCTCCCGAGAGAGCTGCGACCACGAACACCGGATCCGCCGGACTGAGCGGGTGATGCCTCAATGAAGGGCAGCTCCCGAGAGAGCTGCGACCCGAATGCATTCCCCACCCCACAGTGAACACCCCCATCTCGCCTCAATGAAGGGCAGCTCCCGAGAGAGCTGCGACCTGAGTATCCGCCCACCAGCCCGACGACATGGTCGCCGCCAGGCCTCAATGAAGGGCAGCTCCCGAGAGAGCTGCGACCGGCCAAATCTGACTCAGCCGAAAGTGTGACGTCTGGCCTCAATGAAGGGCAGCTCCCGAGAGAGCTGCGACGTGGCGATGTTGCGTGGCATCGCCGACCGGCCGCAGCCTCAATGAAGGGCAGCTCCCGAGAGAGCTGCGACTTCCGCTCTGATCGATGACGATTGTGACGTCTCCGAGCCTCAATGAAGGGCAGCTCCCGAGAGAGCTGCGACTAAAAGATTTCATGATCGAGTAGGATTTAGATTAAGCCTCAATGAAGGGCAGCTCCCGAGAGAGCTGCGACTCTTACGCAGATGCGGGACGACCAGGTCGTTGACCAGGCCTCAATGAAGGGCAGCTCCCGAGAGAGCTGCGACTCGAACACCGCCGCATGCAAGGCCTTGAGGTCGTCGCCTCAATGAAGGGCAGCTCCCGAGAGAGCTGCGACCCTTTTCATAGTGGTTTCCAACGGGGCGACACATAGCCTCAATGAAGGGCAGCTCCCGAGAGAGCTGCGACAGCCAGGCCGATCTTTTCCGCAGTGGACATAACGGCCTCAATGAAGGGCAGCTCCCGAGAGAGCTGCGACTGTAGACGTCGTTTAGGAACCCGGTGGCCGGGATGTCGCCTCAATGAAGGGCAGCTCCCGAGAGAGCTGCGACATGGGCGATTGATCCGGACGGGTCATACGTGCGGATGCCTCAATGAAGGGCAGCTCCCGAGAGAGCTGCGACGAGAGCAGCCATCCACGGGGATGCGCGGGTAGGCGCCTCAATGAAGGGCAGCTCCCGAGAGAGCTGCGACCGAAAACGGAGCGGAATATCTGCTATGGACACCACCCCGCCTCAATGAAGGGCAGCTCCCGAGAGAGCTGCGACACCGCTTCCCCACCGGATCTCCCGGCGGACCACCAGGCGCCTCAATGAAGGGCAGCTCCCGAGAGAGCTGCGACCACCGTCGGGTGGCATGGTGCCCATCGACTTGGGGCAGGCGCCTCAATGAAGGGCAGCTCCCGAGAGAGCTGCGACTCAGGCCACGCCACCGGCCGGCCCGGTTGCGGGGCGTGCCTCAATGAAGGGCAGCTCCCGAGAGAGCTGCGACGCGAGAGCTTCTTGCCGGTGATCGTCGTCAACCGGCCTCAATGAAGGGCAGCTCCCGAGAGAGCTGCGACGCAGGCGTACGAGCAGCGCGCCGATCAGGCGCTCGGGCCTCAATGAAGGGCAGCTCCCGAGAGAGCTGCGACGCAGGCGTACGAGCAGCGCGCCGATCAGGCGCTCGGGCCTCAATGAAGGGCAGCTCCCGAGAGAGCTGCGACCACGGCTGGCAAGCTCAGCCGCCTGCAACCGGTCATGCCTCAATGAAGGGCAGCTCCCGAGAGAGCTGCGACCTGAAGCGCCAGGGTGCGCTGGGCAACCTGCTGGAGCCTCAATGAAGGGCAGCTCCCGAGAGAGCTGCGACTTCCCTGCGCCGCCTTACGGAGCTTCCGGCGAGCCGCGCCTCAATGAAGGGCAGCTCCCGAGAGAGCTGCGACCGACGTCACCGGCCCCGACGACCGCTACGGCGAGCTGCCTCAATGAAGGGCAGCTCCCGAGAGAGCTGCGACCACAGCGTCTCCGAAGCGTTGGAAGTCATCCAGGGGGCCTCAATGAAGGGCAGCTCCCGAGAGAGCTGCGACTAGGTTCGAGTCCTACTCGGAGCACGCAATGTAAGCCTCAATGAAGGGCAGCTCCCGAGAGAGCTGCGACTTAAGGCCACGCGGGCAGCCTGCCACCCGGTCCCGGCCTCAATGAAGGGCAGCTCCCGAGAGAGCTGCGACTGAGTCCCCAACAGAAGTGAGGCAAGCAATGCGAGGCTTGCCTCAATGAAGGGCAGCTCCCGAGAGAGCTGCGACTTGATGCGCCAACTGGGCGGACTACACAAGGCAGTGCAGCCTCAATGAAGGGCAGCTCCCGAGAGAGCTGCGACTGATTGGCCAGTACGGCCGGCTGACGCACATCGAGCCTCAATGAAGGGCAGCTCCCGAGAGAGCTGCGACAGGGTCCAAATCTTACCCCTCCTGACCTGCGGCGGAACCACCGGCCCGCGAGAGGTCCCCCAACAGAGGGTTCCCCGACCACCCGAAAACCGCGATCGTCTACTATCGAACAACTTCTGAACAGGGAAAACAGCTCCGCGAGAGGTCCACGCTCACGGCCGTCACGACGGACCCCTCGCGGCGGACAGTGGTAGGGCGGACGGCGGGACTACAAGATCGCCGGACCATGCCCCGTGATCGGCCGACCCTGGCCGATCACATCAAGCGAACGGCTGGCACGCTCCCGCAGCGTACCCAGATCACAGAACAAGACCGAATCCGTACCCTGGTTGATCATGTCGGTGAGCTGTGCGCGCAGTCGCAGGATCTTCGCCGGACGGGCGTCGACGACGAACACGCTGTACTGGACGCGATCGCCGTACGATTCGAGCTTCTTCGCCACCCGCGTACGCCGTACGTCGTCCGAGACGTCGTAGGCGACGATGTAGCGCCGTACATCGTCCAGGTTCATCGGATTTTGATCCCCTCGTAGCGCGGCTGTGTCCCGTCGATGACGCCGAGCACCAGGCGCGCCTGGATCTCCATCGCACGCCGCCAGGTCACCTCGTAGCCGAAGATCGGATGCCGGAAGGTGGCGGTAACTCTGCGTTCGTAGCCGGCGATGAGGGCTTTGCGGCCACGGTCGCTGATCCGGGTGGTGCCGAGCACGGTGGTGAAGTCGCGGGCGCGGATCTCGCCATTGTTGAACGCGGTGATGACGACCGAGTCGGCGACCACCGCCCGGAACTCCTCGACCAGATCGAGGGCGAGCGCCGGCTTGTTGCGCCCGCTGCTGTGCAGGAAGCCGGCGTGCGGGTCGAGCCCGCAGGCGACGACGGCCCGTAGCGCGTCGGCGGTCAGCAGCCCGTAGCAGAGGTTCAACGCGGCGTTGATCGGATCGCGGGCCGGGCGTCGGGTCCGTACGGAGAAGGAGAGCTGCTCGGCCTCGACGACCTTCGGCCGGAACATGGTCAGGAACCGGGCGAAGTAGCTGGCGGCGGCCTCGCCTTCGATGCCGAACAGGTCGGCCAACGACGGCGCGTCGAGTGCTTGCCGTTGCAGCTCACGCAGGCGGGTCACCGTGTCCGGGGTGTCGCCGAGCCAGCGCAGCAACGTCGCCTGGTTGGCGATCTTCGCGGTGACGAACTGACGGGCCAGGTCGATGCGCCCGTTGTGGGAGGCGACGTGTTGCAACAGTCGCGGGCCGCCGTTGGGCCCCTGGGCCGCCCTCGCCCATCCGGTGACCCGGCCGCTGCTGGTGCACCAGACCACGGACAGGCTGCGCCACAGCACTTCCCGGATGAGGCCGCTGGACAGGTCGACGTTGCCGTGCACGACCAGGCCCTGCACGCGTTCGATCGGAAACGACCCGAGCTTCTCGCCGCTCTTGCTGACCTCGATCCGGCCACGCTCGACGTAGGCGCGTGAGCCGGGTGTGGTGAGGTGCAGCACCTGGGTGTCCGGGTCGGCGACGACGATCCGGCGGGTCACCGGAGCGAGCGGGCGTTCGTCGGGCAGGCAGACGCTGATGTGTGAGCAGCGGGAGCACCGCCGATCGTCCTCCAGCGGTGGCGGGGCCTGCTCGGCGTCGAGCGTACGCACGGTCGCCGCCACCATCTCCCGGGCGGCCGCGACGTCGGCCGGCGACAGGGTGATGTCGACCCGTACCCGATGGTTGGTGAAGTAGACCGCCTGCCCAGCCACCGGGTAGCCCATGTCGGCCAACGCCCCGGCCAGCAGCGCGACCTGGATCCGCATGGGTTCGGTGACATCCGGGCGGCGGCGCACCGGGGTGGCCTTGTGTTCGACGACGGTCATCGCGGCGTCGTCGTCGAGTTCGACGGTGTCGCAGCGCCCGTACACGCCGAGGTCGTGGCTGACCACGTCGACGGCCCGGTAGCGCCGGGACCGGGATCCGGTCGGGTCGTCGGCCGGGGTGTGGGCTTGGACGCCGATCTGCACCTGGTGGGTGTCGGTCGACTCGCCGGCTGCTTCCAGCCAGGCCCGGCGTGGACAGAAGGCCTGGTGCGCGACCAGGCTGATCGGGAGCAGTTCCGGCGTCGTCATCGTCATCGTCTCACGACGACTGGCTTTTCGGTTTTGAGCAGCTCGCCGCGCATGGCCCGGCGTTCGGGGGCGCTGGCGCTGCCGTAGCGGTGCACGGGGAACCGGATGACGGAGGTTACGCCTCGGGCGGCCAGCCACGCTCGGGCGGGTTCGCCGTCGACCGGTGTGCTGTCCGGCGGCTTACCGAGCGCCTTGGGTGGCAGACCGGCGGCTGCGAACCGGGTCAGCTGTCCGCTGGCGAGGATCGTCCGGTGCCGGGCCGTGCGCCACCGCCCGGTCCACACGGGTACGCAGAACCAGCCACCCGTTGCCCGCCCGAGGTGGCCGGTGGTGGTGGCGGTGGCGTTGACCCGCTGGGCGATCGGGAACTGCGAGATGCCCCAGAGCGCACACCAGGCCACCGCGTTGTCGGTCGGGCCGGGGGCGGCGAAGCCGGTCGGCGTACGGCTGTCGGGTTTGTCTTTGGCGATCTCGTCGCGGACCCGGCGGCCGGTCAGCCCGTCGGCGACCTCTTCGGCGGTACGGGCGGCGACGGCCGCCGCGAGGGGCCGCAGTCGGTTGCCGACGAATTCGGAGCCCTGGTTACGGGGCTGCATCTCCAGCCGACTCGCGCCGTCGTCCTGGAGTCGGTCGCCCTTGCCGTTGCGGCTCCAGAAGGCCGGTTCGCCGAGTGCGGCGATCAGCCGCAGGTCGAGCAGCGCCCGTGCCCGCGTGAGCTGGTCGAGCACAGCGTGCCGCCGCTGCTGCAGTGATTGCCAGCCGTCGCCGGTGGTGATGACGCTGATCCGGGGGCTCATCAACGCTCGTTGCTCGTCGTCGCGCAGGTGCCGGCTGGGCCAGGCGTCCGGGTCGTCGTGGCGGGCGGCGTGCCGCCGGACGATCTCGCCGATCGTCTCCGGCGTGGCCTGTGGGGCGCTGAGCACCGGGCGAGAGTTCATGCCGGGTGTCCAGGAGAGCCGGACGTCGTCGAGGCCGGCGTCTTCGACGATGGCGGCGAGCCCGTGCAGCGCCATGTGCGACAGCATCGTGTACGGGTCGGCGTGTGGTAGCACGAAGTCGGTCATGATCCCTCCGAAGAGACCTGCCCGTCGGCGGCGCGGAGCAACGCCTCCAGGTAGGCGCAGCCCCACACCCCCCACCGGCGGCCGGGGGTCGCGCAGCGCCCACGGGGCGAGGCCGGCCGGGTCGACGGCCCGTCCGGCCAGCCAGGTGAGCGCCGCCGCCAGGTCGTCCCGCTGGTACGGCCCGGACTGGGCCGCATCGGGCAGCTCGTCGGCCGGCACCAGCACGCTGACCTGCGTAGCCGAACGGAGGCCGAGCCGGTTGACCCGGCCCGCCCGCTGGGCGAGCGCCCCACCGGGTGCCAGCTCGCTCACGGCAGCCGCCAGATCCAGGTCTACCCCGACTTCGAGGCTCTGCGTGCTGACCAGGACGTCGACCGTCGGATCACCGCCGAGGCTGAGCAGCGTCGACGCCGGCGGTCGCAACCGGGTCACGTCGTACGGCCGCAGCTGCCCACAGATCAACTCGACGGTCAGGTCACGGGCGCGCAGCTCGGCCGCGACGGCGGCGGCCACCGCGACACTGTTGACGAAACAGCCGACCGTCGCGCCGTGCACCCTACGCAGCCGTTCCGCCTCGTCGGCCAGCGCCGCGACGCCCGCCTTGCGGGCCGGGCCGCTGCGCGGGATCGGCCAGGTCGGGACCGGCAGCAGGGTGACCGGCTTCGGTGTGGTCAGCCGCTGCCGCAGTGGCGCGTCCACGGCCAGGTCGTCGGGTTCGACACCGACCGCCACCCCGGCGTCGACGTGCGGCGTGGCGGTGGTCTCGACGACCTGCAGCACCGGTACGCCGAGCGGCTCGTCGGCGACGGCGGCCAGCTCGGCGACCCGGCGGGCGGTGGTCACCAGCTGCCGGGACAGGTGTGCCTCGTCGACGACGGCGACGGTGTCGTAGGCGAGCAGCCCGGCTTCCCGCGGCCGGGCCTGGGCCCGCGACCCGTAGCCGGCGAGCAGCAGCCGCGACCCCCACATGTCCGGGGTGGCGCAGAGCACGGCGGCACCGACCGGCTCGTCCAGCCAGGACCGCGACGGCGGCGCGCCGCCGCGCAGCAATGCCACCGTCAGCGGGCTCGCGGCCGGGTCACCGCCACGCCCGGTAAGCCCGGTGAGCCCGCTACGCAGCGAGTCGAGCGCGGCGGCGACCCGGGCCAGCACGGTCCGGTCACCCCTCGATGCCGCCAACAGGTCGGCGATCGACGTGGCGTGTTCGTGCTGGTCGTCGACGAGGGCCCGGCGGTCGACGACGAGGGCGAGCCGGCGCGGCACCCGCACCGGGTGGCCGGCGGCCATCATCGCCACCGCGAACACGTGCACGTCGATGACGCTGGTCTTGCCGGCCCCGGTCGGCGCGACCAGCTGGTCCGGCCAGCGGCCGGTGGCCAGCAGGTGGTCGAGCAGCCGCTCCTGCCAGCGGAACGGCTGCTGTCCGTCTCGGACAGCGGCGAAGAAGGCGCCGAAGTCGGCGCGGTCGACGCTCACCGGGCCAGCCGGCGGGCGATGGCGTCCGGCAGGTCCCGGGGCACCAGCAGACCGCCGCCGAGGTGCCGGCTCTGCCCGATAGCGGCGATGGTCCGGGAGCCGGTCAGGTTGCCGAGGTGCAGCACCGCCCGGTACGGCTGGATGATGGTGTCCTTGTGGACCTTGTGCACGTACCGGCCGACGTCGCCGTCCATCACCCGTACCGCTGATTCGACCCGGACCCCGCGCGCGGACGCCGCCTGCGCCAACGCCTGGTAGCGGGCCTCTCCCCGCTCCGGCACCTTCTCGAATTCGTCGCGCCAGACCAGCGCGACCGACAACGCGGCGGCGTCGGCGAGGGACCACTCGCGGACGCGTCCGCGCGGCGGCCGGCTCTCCGGTACGGCGACCGGGTCGGTCTGCCACCACCGCTGGGTGCCGGCGGCCGGCTCCGGCCAGAACTCGTCGGCCGCGACCTCGACCGGCGGCTTGACAGCGAACGGGTTGGTGCCGACCTTGACGAGCCGCAGGTGGTGCGCGGCCATCCGGATCAGGGCCAGGTCGATGTCGTCGGCTTCGCGGGGCAGCAGCAACGCCAGCGCGGTGCCGCCGACGTGCGGCGCGTCCGGGCCGACGAACTGGATCGCGCACCGGTTCGCCGGCTGCGGCACGTTGTCGCCGTACGCGCCGGTGAGGATCGCGGGCGCGCCGTCGCCGACGAGCGAGACCAGGGCACGGTGTACGGCGACCGCGTACCGCACCCGCAGCTGCGGCGGGACCGGCGCGGCCATGCCGAACAGCAGCACCGACGTCCACGGCGTCGGCGGTGGCGGCTGCTCCGGGCGGGTGTACCGGCCGAGTTCGACACCGGCGGTCACGGTTGGCGGCGCGACGGTCTTTTCGCTGGAGCGGTGCGCGTCGGATTTCAGCGGCGGCGCGACTGTCGTCTCCCGGTGCGCCGCTTCCAGGGCGTCCGACCGGCCGGCGGTGGCGACCGCCAGGTCGAGCCCGTCGCCGGTGAACAGGTCAGCATCGGGGTCGAGACGGTGCGTCGGTTCGGCGTCGGCGACGACGAGCCGCACCGGCGACTCGGTCGTGCCGAGGTAGGGCACCTCGGGGCAGAGCGCGGTCAGCGCGGCGGCGACCGGCTCCGGCGGCGGCTGCTCCCACGTCCACGCGTACCGTCCGGTCACCGCGACACCGGTCACCGCCGGCTTGCCGACCAGCTTGTCCGACAGCGGGCCGCGGCCTTCCTTGACGATCAGACCCTCCTGCCGGTACGCCGTCGCGCCACCGCCGTTGGGCAGGGTCTGTGGCACGGCGATGCCGTCCGGCGGGTTGGCCTCCAGCCAGCGCAGCGCCTCCCGGTCGGTGTCGCAGGGCTGCAGACTGTCACCGTCGGGGACCGCCCGCACCCCCTGGGCCGCCGCGCAGAGCAGCGCGGCGTGCAGCCGGGCCGGCGACGGCAGCGGGTCGAGCTCGCCGCTGCCGACATGCCCCTTGTAGACGCCGAGGACCGGCTCGGCGACGATCGCGAAGCTCACTCGCCGTCACCCGTCTCGACCGCGCCGGAGACGATGTCCGGGTTGCCGGTGACCCGCATCGCCAGACCCGACCAGGTGACGTCGGCGACCTTCTCGGCGTGCGCGAGGGCCTCGCCGAGCAGCAGGTCGGCGGCGTCGATGCTCAGCGGCTCGACGTCGGCGAACGACCCGCCCCGCTGGTCGAGCCGGACCTTCGGCTGCTCGGCCTCGACCAGGTCGCAGTTGGCCCGCAGGCACAGTTCGGCGTCGGAGCGGGCGAGCGCGTTGAGCGCCAACGCGGCCAGCAGCGCCCGGCAGGCGGCGTCACCGTCGACGCCGGCACCGAAGCGCATCTGCCGCAGCGTCGCGAAGGACAACACGTGCGTACGGATGATGGTGTCGCAGGCGACGCCGGCCAGCTGGTCCAGGGTCGGCGGGATGCCGCCGAGGCCGAGCGCGGACGCCGACCTGGACTCGCCGGCCTTGATCCCGTTGGCGGCCTTGACGATGTCGTTGTAGGTGCCGGGGCTCAACTCGGCCTGCTGCCGGGTCGCGGTCTCGGTCATCGACTTCTTGGTCAGGTTGATCTGCATACCGACCGGGTCGACCCGCGCGCCACCGCGCAACGCGGTCGCCGGTGCGCTCAACGCGCCGGTCGTCCGGTCTCGGCTCGCCGTGACGAAGCCGACGATCTCCCCGACCAGGGCGCTACGCCAGCGGCCCTGCCGGCTGCGCCGGCTCGAATCCCAGCCGCCGAAGACCAGCGTCACCGGGCTGGTCTGCAGCAGCGCCCGCGCGTTCGCCGGGGTCGCGTCCCGCACCGCCCGGTACTCGGGCGTCTGCGTGGTCGGCACCCCGTCGATGGTGCCGGCGCGGATGTGACCGTCGAAGACCCGGTGCGGCAACGTCAGGTCGTAGTAGCGCTCGACCGCGCCGTCCCGCTCGTAGGTGACCTGCACGTGCGGCACCCTTGACAGCAGCGGGTGTCCGTCCTCGATGGCCTGAGCGAGGGCCTGCTCGGCCCGGTTGAGCTGGGATTGTTTGCTATCGATGATCGCGGCGTAGCGGCTCTCGTCACCGAGGAACCGCTGCTCGTAGGCGTACGCCCCGCCCTTCTTGGCCCGGTCGGCGAACTTGGCCGGCGCGACCGAGGTGTGCCGGCCACCGGCCGGCTCCAACGTGGTCGTCGACGTGAGACAGCTCGACCCACCGGGCGACCCGGCGGCCAGCAACACATCAAGATCCAACGAACGCACTCGAATTCCTTTCACAGTCGAATCGACGCGGACAGCACTCACCGAGGACGGATGTGCTGAATCGCCGAAAGGGACTACTCGGCGCGAGTCACCGTACCGTCCGATGGCGACATCCTCCGCTGGGCGCGGGTGAGGACGTCCTCGGCGGTGAGTGGGCTGGCCGGGTGGTGGGTGAGGCAGAGCGGCGTACGGGCCTTGCGGAACGGCTGCCCCTCGACCGCCACGTAGAACTCTCCGCTGCTCAGCCGGGAGATGTCCGGCACGTCGCCACCCTTGAACCGGGCCATTTCGCGGGCCGCGTCGATGTGCACCGGCGCGTTGAGCAGGCCGAAGAACTGCGTCGCCGCGTTGCCAGGGATCTGGCTGTGCAGGCCCTTCGGCGCCTGAGTGGCGAAGACCAGGCCGAGGCCGTACTTGCGGGCCTGGGAGGCGAGCATCAACGTGCTGCGCGTGCAGGGCGTGATCGGCCCGGACGGCGCGAGGGTCTGCGCCTCGTCCATCACCAGCAGCCCGCCCAGTGGTCGGTCACCGGCCGGGTTTCGTTTGATCCAGGAGAAGAGGGCCAGCTGCAGCTGGTTGACGAAGCCCTGCCGCTTCTCCTCCCCGTGCAGGCCGACGAAGCTGATCACGGAGACGCGGGCGCGTTTGCCCGGCGCCGGGGTCAGCAGCGTGCCCGGGTCGGCCGACTCCCCCGTACCGCCGAACAGCGGGTCGTTGATCCGCGCCGCCTCCAGGTTCTCGGCCAGGTCGGCGGCGATCGCCGCCGCTCCGGTCAGCTCGCTCACCCCGTCGGGCAGATCCCGGAGCAGGGCGATCAGGCCGGCGAGGGTCGCCGTCGCACCGTGCCGGCCGTAGTGTCGCAACGCCTGGCGCAACACGGCCTGCCCGCGCATCGCCTTGGCGGTGGTGGCGGCCACCTTGGCACGCGGGGCCAGCGCGTCGACGGCGCTGTCCACCGCCTGGGTGAACTCGTCAGGATCGTCGCGTACGCCGGAGAAGTCCGGCAGCGGCTGGAACGTCAACGGCCGACCGCCCTCCCGTCCCGGCGTCCACACCACGACGTCGGTCGCGTCGAGGTAGTCGGCGGCCGCCCGCGCGTCGCCGTCGCCCCACGCCGCGGGCGGCTCCGGCCACGGGTCACCGAGCCGGGCGAGGTCGTTGTTGGGGTCGAGGACGATCGCCGACACGCCGAGCAGCGCACACTCCTCGACCAGTCGCCGGATCAGCACGGTCTTGCCGGATCCGGAGCCGGCGAAGATGGCGACGTGCTTGCGCAGCGCGGGCAGCTCCACCCGTACCGGACCGCCATGGTCGAAGTCGGCACCGACCCGCAGGTGCGGTCCGGGGCCGCCGACGGCGGCCGACTCGCGGCCGGGTCCGTCGGGTGCGGCCGGTTCGCGGGAGGCGTCGGCGAGCGCAGTCGACAACAACGCGGTACGCGAGGCGGGCCGCCGGTCGGCCAGCCAGGCCTGCAGTCCGTCCGGCTCCTCGGCCAGCAGCGCTTGCAGTGCGACCAGGCTCCGCAGGTCGCCCTCCGATACCGGCAGGGTCCGCCCACCGGCGGCGACGAAATCGTCCGCCGCCTTGCGCACGGCAGGAGTTTGCGGCCACTCGTCGTTGCGCAGAATGAACAGTCGCCGATCGGCGACGCCGTGCGCCAACCCGGCGGCCACACAGGCGTTGCGCAACCGGGCCAGCTCGGCGTTGTAGTGCTGGGCGGCGATGGCTCGGAACGCCCAGTGGGCCTCGTCGCCGGTCGTGTCGTCGAGGGTGCGGCGCAGCCGGGCGTGCAGCACCGGCCGGCGGGCCGGGATCGTGTCCTGGTCGAAGTCGGTGTCCGCGCTTTCCCAGGTCCACGCGCGCAGCCCGGCGGCGAGCAGCTGCGGCACCTGAGTGTCCTCGTTGGCCGGGTCGAGCAGGCCGGCCACCTGTGCCTTCGCGCGCAGTTCGGCGTACCGCTGATCAAGCGTGCCCAACGACGAACCGTCAGCCGCCGCTGTCGGTGTCCGGGGCGACGAGGTCGGCGTCGGTGTCGGTGTCGCCTCGGCAGTCGGCTCCTCGGCGGTCGGCTTCTCGGCGGTCGGCTTCTCGGCGGCGGCCGTGGTGAGCGTGGTCAACGTGGTCATCTCGGTGACCTGGCCGTCGCGGACGCACGCGCGGATGTGCCGTTCGACGTTGATCAGCAGCTGCCGTGGGGTGAAATCGGCGGCGTCGGCGAACGCTTCGGGACGCACCGGCCAGCTCGGGTACGGCGGCACGAACCCGACCTCGGCGTAGTGTGCCGCGAGTCGGCGCTCGACCAGCGCCCGGCCGAGGTCTGCGTCCGGGATCGATTCGAGCGGGGCGGTTTCCCGGAACCGGTCCTGGGCGGTGTCGACCGCGTTGCTCTTGATCAACGCCCAGGAGACGGGCAGCAGCGACAGCACCGTCAGCGTCCGCCAGGTCAGCTCCCGCAGCTCCATCAGACCACTGGCGACCTGGTCGATCGAGACAGCTGCCCGCCAGCCGTCCTCCTCGGTCCCCGTGGTGGGCGGCCCGGAGACGTGACTGCGGTTGGCCACCTGCGCGATCAGGCCGTCGACCTGGTCGACCGCGATGACCGACGGCCCGGTCAGCGCCAGCAGGCGCGATACGTCCGAGACGATCTCCTGGGGCAGCCGCCGGGCCGGGCGGATGCCCCAGGCGAGGCGTTCGCCGGGCTCGGCCTCGTCGTTGGCGAGCAACCACGAGTTGGCGACGTCCTGTGCTCGCGGGTCGATGCCGGCGAGCAGGGCGAGCGCGCGGGCGGTGTCCCGACAGCCGATCCCGATCCGGCGGTTCGACCAGCTCAGGGCGGCCACGAACTCGTTCAGCCGGTCCGCGGTCATCGGGGCCCGGCCGGTCACCGCCATCCGGGTCACCACGGTCAGTTCGAGGCCTTCGACGAGCCGGTGCAGAAACATCTGCAGCTGGGTGGTGCCGTCGTCGTCCACCGGTTGGTGCAGGCCGTCGACCATGGACACGGCGACGCTGTGCCAGAAGGCGTTGGCGTCGAGCAGGTTGATCAGGAAGAAGTAGCCGCCGTCGAGCTGAGCCAGTTCGCGGACCCGGCTGAGCAGGTGGGTCTTGCCCGCGCCGCGTTGGCCCTGCACGGCGACACCGATGGGGCTGGTGTCCGGGTTCCTTTTCGCCAGCGCCAGGCCGTCGAGGATGGTCCGGAGCACGTCGGTGTGCAGCCCGTCGACGTGGGAAGTCGCCCGCCGCCAGACGTCGTTCATCGTCGGCGTGTAGCTGAACTGCAGGTGGGTGAGTGCCTTCAGCGCCGCTTCGGTCATGACGGCGCCATGGTGATCATGTGCTTGGGCTGGTCGCCGACCATCACGGCGGCGGCCCGGGTCCGTGGGTCGAGGGCCTTCTGGTTGGCCTCCGGCACGAGGGTGATGCCGGGCCGGCGGTGCAGCTGGCGCAGCGCCGCGTCCACATCGGCCGCATCGAGGTCGTCGACCAGGTCGCGCAGGTCGGCAAGGTTCACCAGGTCGCCGGCCTGGCGGGCGAGCTTGCGGTACGCCGCGAGCACGCGCTCCTCGGCGACCGCCTCGTCCGGCGCCCGCCCGGCCGACACCGGCTCCCTGACCGGGGCGTCGTTCGCAGCCGGTGCGTCCGACGCGGCCACGAAATCGCCGAGGCTGAGCCGCTGCGCGGCCAGGAAACGATCCAACCGCAGGAGTACGGCATAGAGCGCACCGCCGATGGCGCCCGACCCGGGCGGCGGTGATCCGGCGGCAAGCTCGGTGCGGCAGCGCACCCAGCCCGCGTCGCTCAACGTCAGCACGAGCCGGCGGGGCGTACCGCCGACCTCGATCAGTTTCAACCGTTCCAGCTTTTCCCGGGAGGGCTTCTTCAGCTCGCAGCGGTGATCATTGGTGAGTCTCGCATTCGGCACCGGACCTGCCTCGGCCAGGAGGATCAGCAGCGCGGACGTCTCGACCATGGTCAACTTATCGTTCGACATGTCAAAGTCCTTTCCCGGTGCGTCGACGGCTGGCAAGGAACTGCTGCAGGAGTACGAGCACGTTGTCGATGTCGTCGAGCACCTGCGTATTGGTAAAGCGGAGCACGGCGTACCCGTTGAGCTGGAGCATCACGTCGCGATTCCGGTCCTCGGTAAACTTCCCCGGCGTCCGATGGTCGTCGCCGTCGATCTCGACGACGCAGCGTTCCCGTTTCCACAGCAGGTCGACCCGGACGGGATTGACCAGCGGACCCGGCCGGACGGTGTGGTTCCAGGCGCGGCCCGCCGCCCAGGTCCGGCGGGCCAGGGCGGTTTCGAGCGCTACCTCGGCACGGCTGCTCGGATGCGGCTTGCCGGCGACGTTCGGCGTCCGCCGTGCCCTGACACGCGGCTCGCGCCGCGGGCGGGCCGGCGGCGGCACGACGGCTCGCGGCCGGCTATCGACGCCGTACGGCGAGTCGCTGTCGATCCACACGGTCAGCCGGCCATGATCGACCAGCCACTGCGCCGCCTGGGCCAGCGCCAGCGTCGCCGCCTCGTCGAGGTGATCGGGCGGCCGCAGCAGCAGCGCGCACGCCGGCCGGTTGAAGCTGGCCGCGAGGACCCGGGCCAGCCCACGCGCCCGCACCTCGGGCTGGTGCCGCCGGGTGTGTGTCGTCGACCCGGTCAGGGCGGCGGCCGCCAGGTCGGCGAGGAACGGGCCGGACTGGGCGGTAGCGGCGGCGTGCGCGACCGCGAGCCTGCGTACGGCGACCGGCGCGGCACCGGCCGACGTCGTGATCCCTTCGGCCCCCGGCAGCCAGGCGGGGAACAGCTGGCCGGCGGTCGCCTCCATCTCGTCGAGGACGGCGGCGACGGTCGCCTGCTGGCTCGGCGACCCGGCGGTACGCTGCACGACGATCGCCGGAGCATCCGCCGATGCCAATATTTGCTGTTCCCAGTCGCTCACACAGAGGTGTCTGATCCACACCACCTGACCAGTCGGCATCTGCGAGAGCGAATAGACCAACGACCCGCCTAACGTGAGAAGTCGGCACTCATAGTGGCGAAGCGGTGTTCGGATCGGCAATCATCCGAACGTCGGTGTATCGCCGCCGCCCGGCACCAGCCGTGACCTGATCAAGGGGCGTCACGTCAGCCCACCGGCAGGATCGAATGAGCGGTGCGGATGATCGGCCGGCTCGGCGACCGCCGCTCAGCGTTGATCAACTTTCCCTGCGAAACCGCGTCGATTCCACCCTGGTGGCGGACCACATTTTCCGCCCGCGTACGGCGAACTCGATCGTGGACGCCGACCTGGTACGGCGCTGACGTGCGAATTCGGCGGTCAACGCGGCCCGGTGTTTCATTGTGAAACATCGGTATGGGTGGTGGGTGTGTCGGACGAGAGGAAGGTGAAAGCATGCCGGTCACCGGACCGACTGTGGTGCGCCGTCAGCTGGGGCGTCGGCTGCGCCGGCTGCGGGAGGAGTCGGCCCGCACCGAGCAAGAGGTGGAGCGGGCCAAGGTCTGTTCGCGTACGACGTTGTGGCGCATCGAAAACGGCAAGTTCCCGGTCAAGATGAACACCGTTCACGGTCTGCTGCAGACCCCCGACTACATGCGCGCCGTGTTCCGGGCCGCCGACCCTCAGGCGTCCGAGCAGCAGATCGAGCGACTGGTGTCACTGCGACTGGACCGGCAGATTTCCTACTACGATCGCGAGCAGCCGGCCCGGATCGTCGCCGTCCTCGGTGAGGGCGCCCTCGCTCGCGAGGTCGGTGGACCGGCGGTGATGGCCGAGCAACGCGCCCACCTGGCGAGCATGGGTCGACGGGTCCGGGTGGAGATCCGGGTCCTGCCCTGGTCCGCCGGTGCCCACGCTGCATTCGCTGGCGCTTTCACCGTCCTGGACTTCGCCGATCCCGACGACCCGGACGTGGTCTACGTCGAGTCCCATATGGGCGCTCGTTACCTGGAGCGCCCCGTGGAGTTGGCGGAGTACCGTCGAGTTTTCCGGCTGATCCGTGAGCAGTCGGTCCCGATCGAGGAGCACCTGGCATGAAGCCTGACACCCCCTGGTTCACCTCCAGCCGCAGCGCCGGCAACGGCGGTGAGTGCGTCGAAGCCCGCCGGCACGCCGGCCAGGCCGAGGTACGCGACAGCAAGGACCGCACCGGCCCCACCTTGACCTTCAGCACCGCCCAGTGGGGCACCTTCACCACCGCCCTGCAGACCGGCACTCTCCCCCACTGACACCTCACGG
The DNA here is from genome assembly GCF_049179075.1 of Solwaraspora sp. WMMB335. NCBI lineage: Bacteria > Bacillati > Actinomycetota > Actinomycetes > Micromonosporales > Micromonosporaceae > Solwaraspora > Solwaraspora sp. WMMB335. The sequence continues at coordinate 7,423,733 of NZ_JBMHMF010000001.1, read as the reverse complement.
TGGGGCGGGCACCTCGGTACCCGAGGTGCCCGCCCCCGCCTGTCTGCACCCGATGGAGGGCACCCCAAGAGAGCTACGACGGCCGCGTTCTCGCTGGCCAACAAGAACCTGCCTCAATGAAGGGCAGCTCCCGAGAGAGCTGCGACGCTACAGGCCAGCGCCTTGGGCACCCAGGCGATGTAGCTGCTGGAGCACTATTCGCGATGCCACCTGCGCCGCCGCTGGGCTGTCCTCGGTGCCTGCGAGGCGGGCCGCGCCTGCGCGGCGCTGTCCGACAGATTCGGTAACGTTCGTCCCCGTGACAGCTTCCGTGCTTGCCGAGGTCGCCGCTCTCGACCTGGCTGCCCAGGACCTGCCGTTTCTGGTCGACGTGTACCGGCTCGGAAAGGTCGATGAGATTCGATATCTACCCGACGGGTTGATGAACCGCAACTGGCAGCTGCGTACCGCCGGTGGCGCGTTTGCGCTGAAGCTGCTGTTGGACGCGCCCGTGTCGACCGTGCGACGCAATCTGACAGTCGCTGCGGCGCTCGCTGCGGCTGGGGTACCGGCGTGTCCGCCGGTGCCGACCATCGGCGGTGATGTCGTGGCCGAGGTGGATGACCGCGCTTACAGTCTGTTCGGCTGGCTGGACGGTGAGCACGTTGCGGGTACCGGATTGTCGGCCGGCCAAGCACATCACCTTGGCGGCGTGCTGGGCAGTCTGCACCGTGAGCTCAACGATCCGGGCCTGCGTAGGTGGCTGCCGGCTGCCGGTGCCGTCACTGCCACGGTGACGACGCCCGGCGAGGCGGTGTCCGAGGCTGACCGGTATCTGCGCGCCATCGACGCGTTCGCTTCGGCTACACCGTTCGACGTCCAGACGGTCGAGCTGCTGCGGCGGCGCAAGGCGCTCATCGCCGAGTATGGGCATCTGCGCCCGGCCACTGGTCATCCAGCCGGGCCTGCCGGATACACCCATGGCGATCTTCAGTATCGCAACATCATCTGGCGTGACGGGGTGGTGGCCGGAGTGATTGACTGGGATCGGATCAGGGTTCGCCCGTTCGGCGAGGAGATCGCCCGGACCGCCACGCTGCAGTTTGGCGGTGAGGCGGGCGAGCTGGACCTGGAGCTGGTGGCCGCGTTCGTCGCCGGGTACCGTGCCGTGGTCGCGATCAGCGATGCCGAACTGGCCGACGCGGTGGACCGCCTATGGTGGAAGCGGGCCTCGGACTTCTGGCAGCTGGTGTTCCACTACGACCGAGGCGACCACTCCTGTGACCACCTGTTCTTCTCCGGTGAGACGTTCCTGCACTGGTGGACGGCAAACCGGGGTCAGGTTCGCGACGCCTTCGCGGCGCGACCCTGACCCTCGCTACTCGCAGGGCGATGTGCTCGATCCTCCGGAGCGGGACTGGAGAGCACTACCGGGTCCGCGCTGGACGAGGCTAAAAATGGATCATGGATCGGATGCCTTGGCGTGCTTCGGCGTCGGCCATCGCCTCGTTCACGTTGTGCAGCGGCCTGCTGCTGGTGATGATCTCCTCGCTGCGCAGGATGCCTCGTATCGCCAGATCGGCGTAGCGCGGGATGTCGAAGCGAGTGCGCACCGATCCCATCACGGTGCCGGTGATCCCGCGACCGTGCCGCAACAGGGCCGCTGGCAGGCGAATTTCGGACCGGGCGGCATCATTCCCAGAACGGTGGCCTGCCCACCGGGACGCAGTACGGCGAACGCCTGCCCGGCCGTCTCGGCCAGGCCGACCGCCTCGATCGCGGCGTCGACGCCGCCGGGCGCTACCGCGAGAATTTGCTTGGTGACGTCGCCGGCGGCTGGATCGATGGTGACGGTGGCACCGAGCTTGTTGGCGGTCTCCCTGCGGTGCGGCTCCAGATCCACGGCGATCGTCTCGGCAGCGCCGCTGATCCGTGCGGCCTGGACGGCTGCCAGGCCGACCCCGCCGCAGCCGAACACGGCCACTGTCGACCCCGGTGTCGGGCGGGCGACGTTGAACACCGCCGCGAGACCGGTGGTCAGACAGCAACCCAATAGCGCTGCGGGGTCGAAGGACAGCCCGGCGGGCATCGCCACGAGTGCGGCCTCATCGACGAGCATCAGTTCGGCGATCGCGGAGACACCCAGGTACTGGCGTACGAGCCGCCCGTCGATGGTCCTCCGTGCTTTCTGGCGCTGCTTGGTGCCTGAGTCGGTGCAGTAGACCATGCGTCCGGTCAGGCAGGCCGCGCACCGTCCGCAGAATGTCTGCGACAGGTACCAGTCGGCCTGCTGGTGGTATCCGTGGTCGCCTCAATGAAGGGCAGCTCCCGAGAAAGCTGCGACCAGCATGGACGAAGAGGCCCTTCTGGACGGGCAGGCCGAGCCTCAATGAAGGGCAGCTCCCGAGAGAGCTGCGACCTATCCACCGCATGTCCCGCCGGTTCGTCGCATGCAAGCCTCAATGAAGGGCAGCTCCCGAGAGAGCTGCGACTTTCGCGTCTATGATCGCCAGGTCCACGCCCGACAGCCTCAATGAAGGGCAGCTCCCGAGAGAGCTGCGACCCTGGCCAAGGCCCAATGCCACGTAGCCTAGGTTGATCTTGATGGTGGCTGGACCCGATGGATGTGGATGGTCGGTGGACGCTGATAGCGGATGCTGGCCGGTTCGTGGGGTTTCTTGATCCGGTACTGGTTGTGGCGGGCGCGTTTGACGGCGCGGGGGCAGGTGCGTTCCCGTCGGGTGGGGATAATGAAGGGCAGCTCCCGAGAGAGCTGCGACGAAAGTGCCTATCGATGGCGCGACTTGCCACCTTCAGCCTCAATGAAGGGCAGCTCCCGAGAGAGCTGCGACTGTCCCACACATTGGCAGCTACCCTAGCCGGCGGTCCGCCTCAATGAAGGGCAGCTCCCGAGAGAGCTGCGACGAAGAACCCAGACAAGGTACGCAGCGCTTCGGCCGCGCCTCAATGAAGCGCAGCTCCCGAGAGAGCTGCGACCGCGGGTGTGCCAATCCGCCCATTTGGCCATGGTGACGCCTCAATGAAGGGCAGCTCCGAGAGAGCTGCGACAGCCAACCTGCTGCCCCTGTTCACCGCACGGTGGGAGCCTCAATGAAGGGCAGCTCCCGAGAGAGCTGCGACCTGGTCTGATGGCTGGATTCAGACCAAAACTGGTTGCCTCAATGAAGGGCAGCTCCCGAGAGAGCTGCGACGTTTCGTCCATTACGAGCGAAAATTCGTTTAAAGCCTCAATGAAGGGCAGCTCCCGAGAGAGCTGCGACGATGATTCACGATCGACTCAAAGATTAACACATTCTGTGCCTCAATGAAGGGCAGCTCCCGAGAGAGCTGCGACCGTCATCTGCCCGGTGGCAGCCATTGACGCGGAGCCTCAATGAAGGGCAGCTCCCGAGAGAGCTGCGACGCCACGCAACTGTCAGCGGTAATCAATGTCCACGATGAGCCTCAATGAAGGGCAGCTCCCGAGAGAGCTGCGACGGGGTGCAGTGCTCACGGAGCGCACACCTACCGGCCTCAATGAAGGGCAGCTCCCGAGAGAGCTGCGACCTAGCGGAATTCCTACGCCGCGTGCTCATCACCAAACAAGCCTCAATGAAGGGCAGCTCCCGAGAGAGCTGCGACGTCTTAACCCGCTTGTTCGGTTGATACTTGAGAAGTGAGCCTCAATGAAGGGCAGCTCCCGAGAGAGCTGCGACCATCGCCCATAAAAATGTGGGCGGACGGGGTCGAGCCTCAATGAAGGGCAGCTCCCGAGAGAGCTGCGACCCGGCCAGAGAAGAATTCGACGCGGTCACCTCGCCTCAATGAAGGGCAGCTCCCGAGAGAGCTGCGACTCAATTCGGGGTCTGTGGAATGCGTCTGTCCACTGTGCCTCAATGAAGGGCAGCTCCCGAGAGAGCTGCGACGGAGCGGTGGAGTGGTCCAACTTCTTCACTGGCGAGCCTCAATGAAGGGCAGCTCCCGAGAGAGCTGCGACCCCAGGGTGAATGGCCATTCCTAGGTGCCCGAAAGCCTCAATGAAGGGCAGCTCCCGAGAGAGCTGCGACAGCAAACAAACATGGTCTTGAAATGATTGCGCTGAGCCTCAATGAAGGGCAGCTCCCGAGAGAGCTGCGACTCCTCGCGCGACTACGGCAAGATCAAGACGTTCATGCCTCAATGAAGGGCAGCTCCCGAGAGAGCTGCGACCCGGTAATGCTTCCCGTGGCAGGATCGGCCGCGTGCCTCAATGAAGGGCAGCTCCCGAGAGAGCTGCGACCTGGTGTCTGCCGGCACCACCATCAGCCCATCCGAGCCTCAATGAAGGGCAGCTCCCGAGAGAGCTGCGACCTCGCCGTGGCATCGGCGGGGGCCGCGTGCGTCCTGGAGCCTCAATGAAGGGCAGCTCCCGAGAGAGCTGCGACGTCACCGGAGCACCGCCACGAGCAGCACGGCCAGCCCCAGCCTCAATGAAGGGCAGCTCCCGAGAGAGCTGCGACGTCGATCCGGTCCGGCGGATCCGACTGCTCTGGCGCGCCTCAATGAAGGGCAGCTCCCGAGAGAGCTGCGACTGAACCGGGTCACCCCGGCGGCTCCGGCGGCGGCGCCTCAATGAAGGGCAGCTCCCGAGAGAGCTGCGACCGAGGCAGCCCGCTACCACGCCAGCCACGCCGAGCAGGCCTCAATGAAGGGCAGCTCCCGAGAGAGCTGCGACCTTCACGCAGATCGATCATCGGTGGTGTCGCATTTACGCCTCAATGAAGGGCAGCTCCCGAGAGAGCTGCGACCGGCCGCTACCACCTGACCGGAGGCGGCGGTGGGCCTCAATGAAGGGCAGCTCCCGAGAGAGCTGCGACGATCAGACATGGCTCACGCGCGGGCGCTAGCTAGACGCCTCAATGAAGGGCAGCTCCCGAGAGAGCTGCGACACTGCCACGCACCAGTCGACTCGACTGGCAGGGATCTGCCTCAATGAAGGGCAGCTCCCGAGAGAGCTGCGACATGTTGTTCTGTTCGAAAGTATTGAGTGGCCTGTAGCCTCAATGAAGGGCAGCTCCCGAGAGAGCTGCGACTCTTTATAACCTCGCACAATCCACTGTGTGGAAATTGCCTCAATGAAGGGCAGCTCCCGAGAGAGCTGCGACACGTGGACGCCCGACGACGGGGACCGCTACGACGCCGTCGCCTCAATGAAGGGCAGCTCCCGAGAGAGCTGCGACGTCGCTGGTTCGAGGTGCGACTTTTCCGCGTCGTGACCGAGCCTCAATGAAGGGCAGCTCCCGAGAGAGCTGCGACTCGGCGGACCGGTTCCGTCGTAGTGCATGTCGAACCGCCCGCCTCAATGAAGGGCAGCTCCCGAGAGAGCTGCGACCGTCCATCTATGGTCTTTTGTGTACTGTCCACTTTCTTCGCCTCAATGAAGGGCAGCTCCCGAGAGAGCTGCGACCGGGACCCGACTACCCATCGCCACCTTATCGTCAGCCTCAATGAAGGGCAGCTCCCGAGAGAGCTGCGACCTTTGGAGTACCAGGCGAAGTCGTCGGCGGTGACCGAGCCTCAATGAAGGGCAGCTCCCGAGAGAGCTGCGACCGGGCGGTGACCCCGGTCTGGTGGTCGACGTCGAGCCTCAATGAAGGGCAGCTCCCGAGAGAGCTGCGACTTCACCAAGGTGGAGTTGTCGGCATGATCACGGATCGAGCCTCAATGAAGGGCAGCTCCCGAGAGAGCTGCGACGACGGCCACTCCAACGCCACGGCCTACGAAAGCCGGCCTCAATGAAGGGCAGCTCCCGAGAGAGCTGCGACAGGGCCCAAATCTTACCCCTCCTGACCTGCGGCGGAACCACCGGCCCGCGAGAGGTCCCACGACAGAGGGCTCCCCGACCACCCGAAAACCGCGATCGTCTACTATCGAACAACATCTCAACAGGGAAAACAGCTCCGCGAGAGGTCCACGCTCACGGCCGTCACGACGGACCCCTCGCGGCAGACAGCGGTAGGGGGACGACGGGACCTACGAGATCGCGCGGACCGCGCCCGGTGATCGGACGACCCTTGCCGATCACATCAAGCGACCGGCCGGCACTCTTCCGAAGCGTACCCAGGTCACAGAAAAGGATTGAAAATCCGTACCCTAGGTTGATCATGTCGGTGAGCGCGGCCCGCAACCGCAGGACCTCCGCCGGACGGGCCCATGCGAGCCAAGGACGCTACCAAGACACGACCGCCTCGACCAGCGTCAGCTGACCACGCAGCGGCTGGTTGTGCACGGCAAGCAACGCCGGACAGCGTACTATGCGGTCATGAGTTCGGAGGCGGTCGGCAGGCACATGCCTACGGTGGTGACGCTCGACGACCTCACCGCGATGATGGCTGCGGACGAATCTCATCGATATGAGATCAGCCCCGAGGGAGTGCTCTCGATCATGCCGCCGCCTGGGTACGCTCACGCGATCATCGCAACCAGGCTCACGGTGTGGCTTGCCGCCGCAGGCGTCCCGGCGGAGCGGATCGCCCAGGCGGTCGGACTGCGTATCCCTGGTCGCGGTGGCACGGTCGGTGGCCGGATCCCCGACCTGGTCGTGTGGAGCAAGCCGCAGTCCGACGCCGTCTGGCTGCCGGTCGCAGACGTACTGCTCGTCGTGGAGATCGTGTCGCCGGGTTCAGAAGGCACCGACATGATCACCAAGCGTAACGAGTACGCGGCTGCTGGCATCCCCCAGTACTGGATCGTCGACCAAGATCCGGCACAGACTGTCACGATGCATCGTTTGGCCGGCGGCCACTTCACGGTGCACGCAACGATGCCCCTTGCCTGGGTGCTCAACACGAGCCCAGACGAGCACGACCTCGGCTAGAACGATCTCTTCCCGGCCACGAATCCGCCCACGTGTGGGTGAGGGCATGTGATCAAGCGTCGCTGCATGACCACCGCATCCTGGCCAACACCCTGGATTGCACCGGGTCGCCCCTCCCCTGGCCTGGTAACGCGCACGACGTGCGGGCCCGTCCGTCAGAAGCCCGGTGGCGGCACCTCCGTGGCATCCGAGGAGACGGAATGGCACCGTACGACAGCCATGTCGACCAGTCCGGCTGGTCGGCCTACGACATCGCCGCGTGGGACGAGATTCAGCGATGGAAGGAGAGCCAGGTTCGCGAGGCGGGCCGGCACCTGCTGCCGGCCCGCGTCCGCGAGTCCATCGACGGGTGGAAGAAGGCTGCAGTCGAACGAACCCGCAAGGTCCGGGACTCCCACGAGTTCCTAAACGCCGTGGAACGCTCCGTCGAGTCCCTAGCCGCACACGGGTCGACGCTGGCGCTGCAGTCGCTCGACGAGCAGCGGGTGATCGCCGCGTTCCGGCGCAACGGCCACGACGTCGAGCGACTCAGCGACATCCGTGCGCTCAGTCTCGCCGAGATCGAGGCGGTGATGCCTCCGCTCGACCTAATCTACAGTTCGCTGGCGATGGTCGAGGGCGCCGCCGCCGGGCTGGTGATCAGCGGCGGTGAGATCCTGTCCGGGGCCGGGGTGGGGCCGGCCGCCGTCGTCGGCGCGGTCGGCGTCGATGTGGCCGTGACGCTGGTGGGGACGGTGCGGGCGGTCGGTCATATCGGGATGTACTACGGGTACGGAGTCCAAGACCGGCGGGAACTCACGCTCGCGTTGTCGATGCTGGGCCCGGTGTTCGCCGCCGGCTCGGCGGTCAAGGCGGCGTCGTTCGCTGAGGTGAGTCGGGCCGCGCAGTGGCTGATCCCGCATCTGGTGGTGCCGAAGCCCACCCTCGCCGGCAAGCTGCTCGCGAAGGTCGGCGTGCGGGTCGCCCGCGCTCCGAAGCTGCCGGTGATCACCCAGGCCGATCCGATCGCTGTGCGGCTGCTGGCCAAGGTCCTGACCCGCTTCGGTTATCAGGCCAGCGCCAAGAACATGGCCAAGCTGCTGCCGCTGCTGGGCATCGTGCTGGGCAGCGGCCAGAACGCCTACTTGATGCACCGCACCGCAGATCACGCACGGCACCTCTACCGGGAGGTGTTCCTTGTCGAGAAGTACGGCATCACCCAGCCGATCGATGCCGAAGCGACCTCGGCCGATGTCGTCCCGGTCACCGAGATCGCCCGGGAGCTCACCGCAGGCCACGAACCCGACGACACCGGCAAGGGCCGTTGAGTGGGGATTGTGAGATCCGCCGACCGGCCGGACGAGGAGGTCGGGACGCCCGGCCCATCGTCCCGCGACGTCGCCGTCGTCGTCGGCGTCGACCGCAACGTCAACCTGAGCACGTCCACGCTGGCGTGTGCGGAGGCGGACGCCGTCGCGCTGGCGGCGCTGTTCCGGCACCTCGGCCTCGCCGACGAACGTATCCTGGTGCTGGTCGGGAAGCAGGCCACCCGGTCCGCTGTCATGGGCGCAGTCGCCGCTGTACCGCAGAGGTTTCCCGACCTCGGCGCGGCCGACCGCATCTGGTTCACGTTCAGCGGGCACGGGCTGATCGGTCCCGACGGCCGGGGCCACCTACTGGTCCATGACACCTACCGGCAATCCAGTGCGCGCCTGCGTGACAGCGTAGTGGTCGGCGAGGTCGTCGAACGCCTGCGTGCGTCGGCGGTGGAGCCCAAGCCGAACGTCATCCTGCTGCTCGACGCGTGCCGCAGCCGGCCGATCGGCCCCTGGCGCTCCGGCGACCTTGACTTCGCCAGCGCCCTGCGCAGGCTGGTCGCGGCGAAGCCGTCCGGCACGGTGGTGATCTCGGGCTGCCCCGAGGGACAGTTGTCGTTCGAGGACCGCGATCGCGGCCTGGGCGTCTTCACCGCCGCGTTCATCGATCTCATGACGCCCGACGACAGGCCGCGCACGCTCGCCGAGCTGAACGGCCCGCTGGCCCAGCGGGTGCTGGCGCGCTCGCGCCAGATCGACGTCACCTGGCGCCAGTCGTCGATCATCATGGCCGAACCGGCCGAGCTGGTGGAGGGACTCCTCCTCGCCCCGCAGCGGCTCCGGCGCGACGACATCGTTGAGCTGCACGGGCACAGCCGCGAAATCATGGATCTCTCGGCGGCGGCGATGCTGTTCGAGAACCTGTCCCACGCTGTGGTCCACCCGGACGACGTCGACCTGTTCGCCAACCCGCGCCACCGCGTCGGCAGATCCCGCCGTCGTCGTCGGGTGACGGCCGCGGCGGGGCTGGACCTTGACCGGCTCGACGACTTGATCCGGCACGGCCGGTACCGTGACGCCGACCGTGAGACGCTGCGTTTGGTCCTGCAGTCCGCAGGACGCGACCCGCAGTCCGTCCGGACGCACCTGCTCAGCCCGGACGATGTCGGGAGAATCGCCACCGACGATCTGCTCGACATCGACGAGTGCTGGCGCCGGCACAGCGGCGGGCGATTCGGGTTCCTGGCTCAACTCGAGGCGGCCGAGGTGACCGACTGGGACGCCACCGCCTTCGCCAACAGGGTCGGCTGGCATCCGCAGGACCGCTGGTTGTACTACTCCGAAGCGCGGTGGACGTCCGCAGCGCCGGTGGGGCACCTGCCCATCCTCGGCCCGGCTGGTGGCATCGAACCGTCGTGGCGGGTCACCGCCGGGGTGTACGGGCACGCGCTGGCCAGCTGGGTGACGATGCCAGCGGCGGTGGTCCGGCAGGCCCGCGACGGCACGACGGTGCGCCAGGCCCACCGCACGCCGATCCCGGAGCCGTTCACCTGGCGTGAGTACATCCGGCTGGAGCAGGCCCACATGGCCGAGGCCTTGGTCGGCGTCGGGCACGGGCGGCTACGACCGTTGGGGGCGCGCCTCGCCGAGGCACCCGTGCGCGGTCTGCTGTCCACTTCGGCGTACTTCCTGTCTGCCGTCTGGGCTGCCAACCGCGCGACGCTGCTGCGGCGTCTGCGAAGCTGACCCGACCGATGAGCACCGGCTGGCTCTCGGCGCGGTCCAGTGCCGGCGTGTCGGGAACCAATGACGCGACGCCTCCAACCCCGGCTGGCCGCGCCAGGCCGGGTCAGCCTGGATTCGTAGGTGCTCGGCGAGCGCCCCCGGGGCTGCCGGTCGGCGGCTCAACGCGACAACTCCCAACGGCCAATCGCAGGGCACGGAGGCCGGCCGCTATCAGGTCGACTCGGCTGCCGGCTCCGGATCCGGCAGGTACGCCTCGTACGACTGCTTGATCAGCGAGTTGAACGCGTAGCCCCACAACCGGGTTCCCCGGAAGGTCCACACCCGGCCAGCGGTCACGTCCACCACCGCAGGTTGGGCCATCGCCGCGAAGCCGTTGGCGTTCAGCCGGTACGCCTTCTGGGTCAACGCCGCAGCAGCCGGCTCCACCGCCCCGGTCACCAGGATGGGCAGCACGATCACGCCCGACTGCATGCCGCGCCACTGACCCTTACGCCCCAACCCGAGGTTGACCACATCGTCGACGTACCCGCGCAGGCTCTCCTCGTCGACCCGCTCCACCTTCGCCGCGACCGCGAAGATGTGCATCCTCGTCAGCATCCGGACCCGCGCCCGGTACCCGACGACCACTGGCAAGGGACCGACGGCTTCCTCGGTCACCGCACATCCATCAGCGACGAATCGCCGCCGGACAGCCCCCAGATACTCGTCTGCGGAAATCACATCAGTCTCCTCCTCACACGTTGCCACGCTTCCCGCGCAACCGATCAACCAGAGCGTAAGACCTGGGCGCACCGAGAATCGATTTCATCAAGTAGATGAGCACCATAAAGAGCGCAACCACCAAAAATCCTCGCCAGAGCATTCTCAGGACAACCATGAGAATCGGCCAAATAGCAGACGTCGGCTCGCCATATCGACAGTCGGTTTGATTTTCGCCGTAACACGCCTCACGCAATGAGATGACCCGACCAACATCTTCCGGCGTTGCGATGGATCGATCGACCACTGCGTTGACCCCAGCACCCCTCAGCACAGTTATGTCACAGACCCACCAGTATCCGAATCCGTGATCGCTCAAGGGGCCAACTCTACGACACTCCTCGACAGTCACTTCAACCGACCTTTCGGCTGGACCGTAAGGACGGGCAGAACCAGTTCCAGGGTAGAAACTAGAAATCGTTAGATAGACAAACATCAAGACGATTGTTAGCAAGATCGTCGTCGCCGCGAAGAGCAATTGACGAATTCGGTATACGACCGGACCATAATAATGCCAAGCCGAGAACTCGCGCGACCTATCGTCGCGCGAGTCTCCGACCACATCATCTGGTTGGCCAGTCAGAATGCCCCTCCCACAAGGCCGCCCATAATTTGCATAGGGTGCGTAACCTGGTTGAACACATAACCTTCGCGCACAAACTGACTTACGTCATCCCTGGTTGTAGGCATAGTTCCTCCAACGAGAGCACCAGCCAGACCACTACTGGAGGCAGCTCCCTTTTCGACCATCATAAGGGTATCCAGCGCAATCAGGGCATGCCCCTTCTTACCTCCGCCCACCAAATCTACATCACTTTTCCAGTTTCTTGCGGACCCCATGACGAAAGCTTTTGTGTTCTTCAAATCACGTGCAGCAGGAACAATACCATTCCACACCTTCCCTAGCCCTGACCAAGCACCGGCACCTGCGGCTCTAGCAGTTCCTTGGGTGAAAGCGCCAGCTAGCGCACCACCGACCGCCGCGCCGATAGCGCCACCGGCAAACCCGAGCAGGGCGCCGGCGGCAACGTCCACAGCCAGGCTTCCCATTGAACATCGACTCCGGTCACCGCCCGCACATTTCAGCCCGCCGGTGACGAGACCAGCGACCGCGCCGCCGAGCGCGCCACACAGGAGCGCCCCGCTGCCGCCGGTCACCACCGTGCAGGTCAGCCCGACAACCACGCCCGCGATCACGCCCGCCACATCGGCGTTCTGCACTACGCCATCTACGAGATCCGAGCCGAAGTCCTTGGCTCGTTGACTGTTGCGGCACCAGAAGCTGGCCTGGCATTCGCGGTGTTTGCGGGCCGCTTCGGCGCGTTCGTTGCTCGCCTTTCGGAATGCTTCGCGTCGCTGCTGGCATTCGGCGGTGCAGGCGGGCGGGACGTACTTCTTGACGATCTTGGTCGTGCCGTTGGGCATGGCGTAGCCGCGGTCGCCGGTGTCGTCGCTGTTCTCCGTGTGGTACATGCCGGTCGGGTCGGCGTTGTCGACGGGGTTGTTGCCGCCGTACTGGTATGCGTTGTACTGGTCCGGATCGTCGGCGACGAGGACCGGGTCCACCGAGATGAACCGGCCCAACGTCTGGTCGTACTGCCGGGCACCGATGTTCGTCAAGCCGGTGGGGTCGATGTCCCCGCCGACGAAACCCTTGTTGTTCGCCCAAGTCGGGTTCGCGCCGCGCGGCGCCCCGTACGGGGTTTGACGACGTACGGAGACGGCCTGGGTGCCGGCGTTCACCGTGATCTGCTGCGTGCCCTGATGATCGTTGAACAGCCAGGTCAGGTTGGTGGCCGCCGATCCGCCCGTACGGGAGGCGCAGACGGTCCCGGCGAAGCTGTAGTAGCGGGTACCGGTGTTGACGCCGCCCTCCCGGCGGATCTCCTGTCCGGGCAGGTAGACAGTGGTGCCGTTGCTGTCGCGGCGGATGATCCTGACCCCGTTGGCGTCGTAGATGTTGGTTTCGATGGTCTGACCGCCGGCCGCGACCGTGGCCAGTTTGCCCTCGGCGTCCCAGCCAAGGGTCTGACTGTTGGCGCCGGTGCCGCAACTGTTCGCGGCGGCGCCGGTCGGCCGGCAGATCGTGTTACCGGCCTCGTCGTAGGCGTAGGCGTTGACGACGCCGCTCTGAGCCGGCGCCTGAGTGGTCATCGCGGTGACGGCGTGTGGACGTACGACGCCCTGGCCACCCGTCGGCACCGTGTAGCTGCGGGTGGTGTCGCCCCCGGCGGTGTGGTTGGTCTCGGTCAGCCGGGAGCCGGTGGAGTTGAAGGTCCAGTCGTGCCAGTACGGGGCCGGGCCGCCCAGGTTCGCCACCGTCGGATCGGTCTGGCAGGTCACCCCGGCGTCCGGGGTCCATGCGCTGGTGAGCCGGCCCAGCGGATCCTGCCGGAAGCACTGGGTGTCGGCCTGACCGATGTTGGGCTGCTCCACGACAGAGGTGATGTTACCGCTGTGGTCGTAGCTGTAGTTGCGGTCGGAGACCGTACCGGCGATGGTCTCCCGGCCCACGGTGGTACGAGTGATCCGGCGGGTGGCTTCGTCCCGGTAGACGACGTCCTGGGTCCAGGTGCCGCCGGGCATCTTGTAGATCGCGCCGCTGCGTTCCCCGTACGCCGTGTAGGTGGCGGTGGCCATCGTGCCAGCGGAACCGGTGAGGCTGGTGTCCAGCCGGACCGGCATCCCGGTGGTGGCGTCGTAGTCGGTGCTGACTTGCTCGGTGACCAGGCCACCGCCGTCCGGATAGGAGATGGACGTCGGGGCACCGGTCGCCGGCGCGTAGGCGTAGGCGTAGATGTAGGTCCCACTCAGGCCGGTCTCGCTGCTGGGGATGACGTAGTCGACGCCCTTGGGCTGGTAACGGTCGTCGAAGCTGCGTACCCGCCACCGGTAGGCGTTGCTGCTGCCGGCCGGTTCGTAGCGGATCGCCTGGGTCAGTTGGCCCTTGAACCCGCTCTGCCCGGTGTAGAGGCTGTCGTACTTCCACTCGGCGCGCAGTGGCCCGGTTTCGGAGTCGTCCCGCAGTTCCTTCTTGCGACCCAGCGCGTCGTAGCCGTACCACAGCACCTCGCCTCGGGCGTCCGTCGTTGCGACCAGGTCGTTCTCGTCGTTGAAGGTGCTGGTCGTCACGCCCTTGTCGGGGTCGGTCGCGCGCCACAGGCGGCCCTTGGCGTCGTATTCGTTGACCCACCGGTTGCCGGCCGGGTCGACCGTCCGCACCTGTTGGCCCTTGCGGTCGTAGACGTACTCGGTTTCCTGGTAGGCCCCGTCGACGCCGGCCGCGGTGGTGTGCTGGCGCAGCTTGACGACCCGGCCCTCGATGTCGGTCACCGTGGTCGTCGCGGTGCCGCCCTGCGGCGGAGTGACCTTGGTCAGATCGCCCTCGTGTCCGGTGACCGTGCGCCACTTCTCGACCAGATTGCTGATTCCGTCGCCGGCTAGGAAGATCGTGTCCGTGGGACGGGACGCCCGGTCGAATCTGGTCTTCGAGATGGCGGGGAGCGACCATTCCGGCTCCCACCACAGCGCGCCGGACGGCGCCCCGGGTTCCGCGTGGGCACCGTAGGAGATCGCGGCGCGGCCGAGGCTGTCATAGAGCGTGTCGGTGACCACCCGGTCCCCGGACCCGTCGACCGCCGGGGTCTGGATCTGTCGGGGGCGCAGCAACCCGTCGAGGATCTCGTACGAGGTGACGTAGTTGCCGTCCGCGTTGAGCGTCTGCGCGCTGACGAACGGATAGGCGTCCCGGCCCGGGGCGAACGTGTACGTGTACTGCGCCGACGGCGTGGTCGGGTTGGCGGCCTTGGTCCAGCCCAGCACCCACACCTTGCTGACGCGTCCGAGCGCGTCGTACTCGACGTCCGAGACCACCCGGTTGTTGGGGTCGACGGCCGTGACCGTGGAGCCCCAGTAGGGGTTGGTGTCGACGGACGACGTCCAGTTGAACGGTGCCGGTCCGGTCGTGGTCACCTTCGTGACCGGGCCGCCGACGGCCGGCGTGTACGCGGTCGTGGTGACGTTGCCTTTGATGTCGGTCGCGCTCACCGGCCGGCCGGTGTGGTCGTAGCCACCCTGCGACACGACCTGCCAGATCGTGCCGGTGCCGGCCGCCCAGTCCTTGAGCTGCTCGGTTTTCGTCACCAACCCGAACGTCGGTGCGGTGTCGACGCTGCCGGCCCCGTCGTAGTAGGTCCGCGCGTCGGAGATCACGTCATCGACCGTGGCCGGGTTCGTGCCGCAGGCCAGCGCGGTGGTGGTCGTCCGCTTCACCATGGTCGTGAGGTTCTTGGCGGTGTTGCGGTTGTACTGGTACGTGATGCACTTCTCGTCGCCGGGGACGCTGATGTCGCCGTCGTCCTGCGACCAGTTGACCGTGCCGTACGTGTGATCCAGGTTCTTGGTGCCCCGCGAGGTGCGCCAGCCTCGGCTGCCGTCGACGCCCAGGGCGGTCGCGGTGTAGGTGGCCTGGGTCTCGACGAACCGGGCGTCGACGGTGTCACCGTTGATCGTCCGGCTCGCGGTCGGGTTCGACCGCCACGGTACGTTCACCGTCCTCGACACCGGTTTGGTGTCCACCCCGTTGTAGACGGCCTGCTCCCGCACCTGGCCGGCGAACTGGTCCTCGTCGTACACCGTCTCGGAGCCCAGCGAGGCGGGAACCGTCACGCTGCGGGTGCCTCCGCTCGGGCTGGCCTTGTCGCCGTGCATCCCCCGCATGAAGGTGGTGACCGAGAGGGTCCGGGTCGCCGAGTCGTCACCGACCCGGGTCTTGACCTGTGCGTAGCCACGCCACTGGGACCACGTCTTGCGTTCCGGCCGGGTCAGGCCGTCGTCGTCGGCGTAGTGCCACGCCGGCGATCCCACGTACTCGTACCAGGTGTGCTTCGACGGTGCCTGGTGTCCGTCGGTGAGTTGGACGTCGTCCTCGGCCACGTGCTCGACCCGGTGCTTGTGCCACCACTCGGTGACAAGCTGCTGCCCGGTCGGGTCGGCCGGGTCCGGCACCCGCACCGGGTAACACCTCTTGGTGTTCGTGTGCGGGTTGAGGTTCTCGACCATCGCCTCGGTGCACTCCGGCTCCGCGTAGTCCACCTTGATGCGGGATCCGGTCTCCGTCACGATGCTGGAGATCCGCAACCAGTTGTCGGTCGTGCCGTGTGCGGTGAACACCCGGTTGGGCAGCGACACGGCCTCGAACGTGACCGGCGGCAAATCAATGGTGCCACCGACGTGCCCCGCGTGGTCGATCTGGTTGAGCCACAGGCCGGTGTGCGTGGAGTCCGCCGTCGCCGCGAACGTGTGCGACAGGGTCCATGACTCGACGTCCTGCCAGGCCGGGGTGGTCTTGGTGGTGTCCCACACCCGCGCGGTGATCTTCTTCAACCGCTTCGTCGTCCAGAACGTGGGCGAGTACTTCTGCGGACACGACGTGGCCGACGCCTTGCACTCCTGGTCCCAGGGAGTATCCTTCCACGAGTCCTTGACCGGATTCGACTCGGTGCCGCAGTTGGAGAAGCACCGCATGTCCGTCTCGAACACCACCTGCGCGTACGGGCCGACGTTGCGCTCGGTCACGCCGTGCGTCGCCACAGTGCGGTCGTAGGTGCCGTAGTCGATCCGGGTCAGGTATCCCCCACGGTCGTAGGAGACGTCGTCGGTGTCGGTGTCGTTGCGGGCGTACTTGTTGGTTTCCTTGCCGTACCACAGCGACATGGTGTTGCCGCGCACGTCGACGACGTAGTCGAGGTTCCACCGCCACGCCTGTGGGCAGTCGGAGTTGGCGAACGTCGTGGCGTGGCAGGGCTCGCCCGAGTGGTTGCCGAACACCGGTACGGCCAACGTCGAGTTGGTCTTCGACGTGTGGCCCGGCAACGAGTGCATGCCGAAGAAGTACTGGGTGCCGTCGGTGGTGGTCACCTTCCAGTGCTCACCGTTGTCGTCACCGTTGCCCGTCGCGCCGGTCAGCTTCTCGATCTTGGAACCGTCTTCGGAACGCGCGTGCCACCCCTTGCCGGTCTGGAACACCAGTTCGGTGCTGCGGCCGTTGAGGCTCATCGTCGCGTTGTCCGAGCGCCAGCACTGGTCGCCGCTGTCCTGGGTGTTGTTCGCACCGGCGACCTTGCGGTCCTCGGCACACGGCACGTACCGGCGCTCGATGAAGCCGGCCGAGTAGTCGAAGCCTTCCCCGATCCACGACGGCTGGTTGTTCGTCACCTCCGATCGGCCGTCGACCGAAGACGAGGAGTAGGTGAGGCCGATCGACGGCTCCGGACCGGCCGCCGGCGGCGTCCGCAGCGGATAGCTCCACGAGAAGTCGCCGGAGGAGCCGCCCGCCGTCCACGTCGACGACGGGGCGAGCGTGGTCGCGGTGAAGTCGCCGTCCGCACCCGAACCGGCGGCCGCCAGAACGAGGTAGGAGCCGCTCGACCGGGCCGACGGATCGCCGGGCTGCCGCCCCCGGTCGGGTAGCGCGGCGGTCGTGGCGGCGACGGGCACCTCTGCGGTGACCACTCCCGCGCCGAGGTCGTTCGTCGTGTGCAGCGGCACCGACCGGCACGTCGGCATGTCGCGGGTGGACAGCGCGCAGGCCGGGACCTGCCAGAGGCGCAGCCGCGACGCCCAGGACCCACCTACGGCGTACCGGAACGAGCTGTAGTCCACCGCGACCTTCGCCGTGCCGGCTGCGGCTCCGGCCGGTGCCGTGACCTTGAGGACCAGGCCGTGACGCCAGCTGGCCGGCAGCGATTCCCGGTCCACCACCTGTACGTCCACGCTGGTGGCCCGGATGCCGTCCGGACCGTCGCCGCGGGTGACCCACACCGGCGACGTTCCCGCCCTGGTGCCCCGGCCAGCCGGGTTCGGCGAGTCGAGCTCCACCCGAGTGGTGCCGGCCGCCGGCCACTGCGGCTTGGGAACCGGCGATTCCCGTACCAGTTTCTGAGTCCACGCCCGCCCGGTGACCGGACCGCCGTGCGAGTCCAGCCTCTCCACCTGGGGTCGCGCCGGCTCCGCCGCCGGTGCGGCGGCCTGTGCCGGCACTCCGACCAGCAGCGACGCCGCCACGGGGACCCCTGTCAGGCCCGCGATCCACAGACGGAGGCGGTTCGTCCGATGAGACTTCCGTCGTCGCTGCCACGGAGCTCGGACAGATTGTGCAGACATCATGTGTTCTCCCCCGCAAGGACAGCCGCACGGATCAGTGGAGTAGATGGGTCACATCGGCACGTACAAGGTCTGGCTCGGGGGCTACGAGTCGTACAGCATGAACACCGCTGTGTCCGTCAGCGCTCCTTGGAACACGGCGACGTCGTCGATGCCGCCGGTCCACTGATCCATCAGCTCGTCCTTCCACAGGGTGTGGCCGACCAAGAGTGGGCCGGTCGACACCATCGGGGTGAACGGGATGTTGTTGGTGACGCCGTCGAGTTCACCGTTGACATAGATCCGAATCTGGTTCCGTCCGGCGTCGTAGACCCCGACAAGATGCGTCCACACGCCGTCCTCGGCAGCGGAATTCGACAGGACGGCGGCTGTCGTGGTGGTGACGACATCTTCGTCGGTGACGGCGAACTGCCACTTGCCCGAGGCGGAGCTGTACTTGAGCCAGCCGCCGCTCTCGTGCACTCCCCGCTGGGACACCGCGGTCCGCATGCCGTCGAGCCGGTCGAGCATCACCCAGGCCGACATGGTGAACGACTGGTCGGTACGCAGGACGGGCTCGTCCTGCCACCGGGTGAACTCCAAGCCGTCGGGGTCCGGCGGCGTGATGCCCGCCTTCACCGCGCTTCTCGCGTACTCGATGCTGCTCTCGGTGTAGCCCTCCTCGGGGAAGTACTCGTAGTCGAGCCACAGCCCGGAACCGTTGGCGGAATGGCCGGTGCCCACGGCAGAGCCTCGTGTCAGTGCCAGCCACCGACCCCAAGCTGTCACCGTATCGGGGGCCTCGCAGGTGTCCTTCAGGTCCGCCAGGTAGCAGGGGGTCGCGGCCTCGAAGTTCCAGTTGCCCACCTGCACTGGTGTCAGAATCCCCGGCTCGTGGAACCCGCTCGACGTCGGGTCCTGTGCCGGCTTGCCCGTGAAGTCATGCGGCACGAGCACCCGGTCGAACAGCTGAACGTCGGCGATCTGACCGGACCAGAAGTTGACGAGGGAACCGTTCCAGAGTTCGCGACCGATCGCGATCCGCTGCCGGTTGGGCCAAGCCTGCATTCCGATGGCCGCAGCCGAGGTCGGCGATTGCCCGTTCACGTATATCGTCGCCGTACCGCTGGTCGCGTCGTACACCCCGGCCAGATGGGTCCACACGCCCATCGCCACCGGAGCGGGGGAGTTCGCCATCCCGATCGTCGTCGTGGTTGCCGTATCGTTGCTGTGCATCCACATGGACCACTTCTGAGTCCCAGCCTGATATCCCAGCACGAAGCTGCCGTTCAAGCTTCCGTCCTGGGTCACCGCGATCCGGTTGACGGTGGGCAGGGTGCCGCCGACACTGCCCAGCTTCACCCAGGCGGAGACGGAAAACGACGTCGTCGGATCGATCACCGGCTCAGTCGTGACCGCGCGACTCGAACTGCCGTCGAACGAGGCGGTCCTGCCACCGATCATGCGAACGTCGTCGACCCAGCTGACGTTGGACGTGCCCAGATCGGTCTTGCCCGCCAGGCTGGGTTGCTGGTCGGCGAGCGCTGCGGCCTCATCGACCCCGGGGTATTGCTCCAAGCCCCACTTGGCGATGGCCGGCGAAGAGCGGGGAGCGGTGAAGGTGGCGGAGCCGATGTTACCCAGGTTGCCCGCAGCGTCGATGCTGCGGGCCCAGAGGGTGTTCTGGCCGAAGCTCGGCACGGTGACGGTGACCGTGGCTGTCTTCGGGTTGGCACCACTGGCGACGATCTCGGTCGTCGGCGGGTTGGACCAGCCATAGCGGAACCTGGCCACGTCCGTGGTGGTAGTGCTGAACGTGAAGATCATGGTCCGACCCGGGCTACCGGAGGTACCCGAGGTGATCGTGGGCACCGGCGGCACGGTGGTGTCCGGGACAAACTGGCACCACGACGACCAGGGGCCGGTGATCGAGTACGGGGCCTTGTCGGTGCCTCTGGCCCGGAACGCGTACGTAAGGCCCGCCGCGATCGTCACAGCAGCACTCGTCGCTCGGCTGTTCGGGGTGATTCCCGTCCTCGCTGGCGGCGGACTCTTGCGGGTCGGGTAGGTGTCGGTCACCGCACCCATGCCCCCTGCCGGCACCTCGATCCATTCGAAGGTGCCGGTCAGCGAGTCGCTGCTGTCGCCGTCGGGAAAGACCGCAGACAACGTCGGGGTCAGAGTGCCGATTGCCAGCGCTCCGGAGCCGCATGTCACACCGGCGACCTGCAGGGTATGCGGAGCGCCGGGCTTGGTGTCATAGTCGACGAACAGCTTCGCGGCGTTCGGGAAGAACTTTTTCCATCGACCCTGCGTCGACTCTCCCGACCCGTCGGCCGCCCGCGCGGTAAACCCCACGGTGATCGAGTTCCAGTTTCCGTTCGCTGCGGCCTGAACTCGATTGGTGGTGTTCGACCCGCTGAAGTTCATGATCATGTCGGGTTGAATCGACGAACACCCACCCGCCTCGTTCGCGTTCCCGGTCGCCGAACTCATGAACGACTTCAGCGCCATCGTCGACCAGCTCGCCTTCGGCGTCGCGTTGATCGCCGGGGTCAGGTACATCGACGCCACCGTCGGTCCGCACGACCACGAGTGGTCCAGCTTCATCTGGACGTAGGCCGACTCGATGTGCTTGCCCTTGAGTGACACCCCGTTGGCCGTCGTTGGGAACTCGAAGTACGACCGATACAGGACTCCGGTGTCCGGGCTACGCCCCACTCGTGCAGCACTCGTGTCCGAGTTCGACGACCCGTTGTTCGTCCCGTACGCCCACTTGTTCTTGAAAACCGACCACGCTGGGTCCACGAACAGTGGGTACACCGCGTCCGGATCATCGAGCAGCGTCACATCCGGACGCAGCACCAACTCGCCCTCGGACACCTCGACGGCGACGGTGCCGATCCGCGCCGCGTCTCCCGCCACCGCCGCCGTCGACTGTGGGCTCTCGGCCGAGGATTTCTGAGCCGAAGCGCCATTTCCCATGTCAATCCGGGAGTCCCACATCACCGCCGGCTCTGCCGAGGCGACGACAGCCGCACCTGCCATCGCCCGCAGGCCGCCATCTTGACCTGGCACGACCTCGGCATTCCCGCCGATCGGGAATCGTGCCGCGCGCACTCCAGGATGCTGCGCAGCCGCTGGCGTCTTGATCACCAGAACGTGCGTGAAACCGGCCCGCGTCGCCCGCACCACCAGGTCCACGTCGGTTAGTACGTTCGGGTATGTCAACGAGTCGCCCGCGGCTGTCGGTGTTGGCAGTGTCTGCGGCCACGACAGGGTGAGCGTCTGCCCGTTTCGCGTCAGCGTCACCATCGGACCGTTTCCACCGTCCGAGAAGGCCACGTCCGCGACCGAGACCCTGGGTCGCCACAGCCCGTCCCCGCCTCGGGTCAGCTCAAGGTCGACATCCTCCCAGTTGCCGGCCTTGCGGGTGCGCTGCGGCACCACGGCCGACGCGAACTGCAGCCGCCCGTCCGGCAACGCGGTCACCTCGGCAAGCTCTGTCCGCGACCCGTCTATCACCACCGGCTGCCCGCACGAGGCCGCCAGCGTCCTCGCCTCGGCCTCGGTGCCGGCCACGTCCGCGCACTGCAACTCTCCGGCAGCCGCCCGCTCCGGCGCTGGAACACCGATCGATCCGATAACCATCACAGCGGTCATCCCAGCGGACAACCCACGCCGCCACCGAACGCTCAACACACACCCCCGTGGAATGAGCAAGCAGTGGCACCGACTGTAGCGGCCCGACCTCTCCTGAGCTGCCCCCGCAGCGGCGTGACGACACATTCACCCATGACCATCAACTGAAGTTCGTCGATAAACTATCGCTTAGACATTGACGAACTACTCATCGTGACGAAGATCAACTCGATGATCTTCGATTTATGATCTGCATCACAGAGTACGCACTGTCACCCATGTCGTACTCCGCTGCAGCACGAGGCGCCAGCGCACCGAACGGCTGCCATCGGTATCTCGGCCCGGCTGTCGCCGATGGCACAGCGACAGCCGGGCGCTCGACCGCGCCGGTCTCCCCCCGATGTGCAACCCGCGCCGAGACGCGAGCCGGAGACCGGCGACGGGCGTGATCGCAACGCGGACGGGACCCTGGCCGGCGAGTCCCGTCCGCCGCCCCTACAGCACCAGGACGTCGGCGTCGTAGCTGGTGATTCCCGTGTACGAGACCAGCCTCTGCACGATCACCTCTGTTTGGCCGGCCCGGGCGGGTACGTACGGCCTGACCAGGGGGAGCCGCGCATCGCGGAGGAGTTCGCGGTCGAGTACGAAGGTTCGTTGGCTTTCTGACCACCGCCACTGTTCGACGTGCCAGGTACCGGAACTGTTGTCCTGGCGTGCCGTGTAGAGCCGGTCGGCCCTGCCGATCACGGTGCCGCCGAGGTAGTGGGTCGCGGGGTCGTAGCCGAAGGGGTCACCGCTCGGCACGGCCCACGGCGGCGTACTCCAGGCGCCGTCCAGAAACATCTTGGTCTTGTAGGTGGCCGCGCCGGTCGAACCGTTCCAGACGGCGTAGGCGATGGTCGGCCGGCCCCCGACGACGCCGATGTCGAGCAGGCGGACCTTGTAGCCGGCCGAGGGGGTGATGGCCGGGTCCATCTGCCCCGGCCGAAGTCCTGGCCCGGCCGTGCTGTAGAGGTTGCCGAGGACCTGACCGTTCAACCGTTCGACGGAGCCGGAGGTGAGGTCGATGCGGGCGAACTCCACGTTGCGGTACGGCGAGTTGACCGGATGGCCGTAGAAGGCGAGCAGGTTGCGGTTGGCGTTGCCGGGTTCCGGCTTGGCGACGACGTAGACCTGCCCGTATCCGCGGGCGTCGACCAGCATCTGCTCCGGGCCCCAGGTGGTGCCGAAGTCGTCGCTGACGCGGTACCGCCAGGTCGATATGGCCACCCGGGTGAGCAGTACCAGCCGGCGTCCGGTGCGTAGCACCTGGGCGTAGGTGATGTCGCCGGAGAAGGTGAGCTGACGCTCGGGGCCGACCGCGAGGGTGGTGCGGTCGACAGTGCGGTAGCGCATCACGTTGTCGTAGTTGTGTCCGGTGTAGAACACGACCAGGTTGGGCTGACCGGCCTCGAACGCGATCGTCGGTGCGTTGTGGTCGTCGGGCCGGTTGGTTCGGCTCATCTCGACCGTCCGGACCGCCCCGGTAGCGGGGTGGACCCGCGAGACGCGGACGGTGCCCAGCCGTGCGATGCTTCCGATCCAGGTGTGGTCGCCGTCGTTGACCGCCACCGGCTGGGCCCACCAGGTATAGATGGCGTTGTCGACGGCCGCGCGGACGGCGCCGACGGTGGCCGCGGTCGCGGGTGCGGCCGGGGAGACGGCGGGTGCTGCCAGGATCAGGACGGCCGCGAGGCGGATGAGTATGGTGCGCATCGGGTCCTCTCTCTGCTGGACGGTCTGCGAGCGCGGGCCGGCCGGCCCCGGTGGAACCGACCGGCCCGGTGCGCGGTCAGATGGTGCCCGCGATCCACACGTATCCGGGCGAATTCGCGGCCGAGCCCCGGGAGCCGACCTTCATTCCGGTGGACGTGGCACCGGAAGTGCACAACCCCCGGATGTGCACCCCCACGACGCGTGGGCCGTTGTGGGTGCTGACGATCACCGGGCTGCCGCTGTCGCGGTTGCAGGTCCCACCGGTCAGGCCCTGATAGGTCAGGTGGTAGTGGTTGTCCGAGAGGGTACGGATCTCGAACTCGGCACGCTTGAGGTGTCCGCTGGACGGCCCGGACGAGGTGGTCTCGCTCCCGTAGCCGTATACCCGGGCCCTGGTGCCGGCGTTCCAGTCGGGGACTTCGTTGGCGTCGGCGAGGTCGAGGTCCGGCTGGGTCGAGGCCGCGTTCAGTTCGACCAGCGCCATGTCGCAGAGGGTCTGGCTGCCGGACGGGCACGCCGCCGCGCTGTTGTACATGTAGATGGCGCGTTTCACGGTCCGCTTCTGGCCGGCCGCCGAGGCCAGGGCGGCCCGACCGATCGTCACGGTGTCGCCGACCGCCGGCCGGCAGTGCCCCGCGGTCAGCACCCAGGTGGGCTTGACCAGGGAGCCGGAGCAGTAGGTTCGTTCGGCCACCGGCGTCGATCCGGACCGGATGAACGCCGCGGCCCACGGGTAGTCGACCCGCTCACCACCGACGATGGCCTTCGCGGGCACGCTGGCGGCAGCCACGGCGAGCGCCGACAGCAGCGCAACAACCAGCCCCCTGACCTGCCACCGTACGCCGCTCCACGGCTGCAGCGTTCGATCTTTTGTGGATCCCATCTCGGCACAGCTCCAATCGGATGAGGAGAATCCGGACGCTCCGACCGCCGCGGCAGGCAGACCGTCGCAGCCGCGGTGCTCGGCGCGTCCTTGGCTCGTCCTTGACGTGGGCACGCAATCACGCGACTGTCCCAGAAGTGTCCCCGGCTACCAGCCGGCCCGGCCGGCCTGCAGATCGACCAGCACGTTGGCCGACAGCCGATCCACGGTGGCCACTGCAGACAGCTGCCCCGGACCCGGCGGCAGGAGCGGGGAGGGCAAGTTCTGTGCCGGTGATCCAGATTGAGGCATTCGGCCCATGGCGGATGTCCGTCGACGGCCGTGTGACCGGTAGCCTGCCCTCGCGTAGCGCGCGAGAACTGCTGCTGTACATGTCGTTGCACGCCGGTCCGTGGACCCGGGAGCGGCTGGTCACGGTGCTGGGCGGTGGCGCCGGGGAGGCCGCATGGTGGCGGCGGCGTCTGTCACAGGAACTCAACCGGATCCAGCACCTGATCGGCGATCTGATGTGGGAGTCGAGCCGGGACCTGGTCGCGTTGCAGCGGCGCTACCGGTTGGCCAGCGACGTCGCAGATCTGGTGGCCGGCGCCCACCCGGGGGCAGGTATCGAGGACAGCCAGCGGGAATGGGTACGGCGGCACCGGCTGGTGCTGCTTGCCGGCCGGGGAGAGATCCTGCCCGGCCACACGTCGGACTGGGTCGAACACCTACGGTCCACCATCCGGCAGGATGAGGCTCGGCTACTGCGGCTGCTGGCCAGCGAGCCCGGTAGTCCCGACGACACGGCGACACTGGCCTGCGCCCGGCGGTGGGCCGAGCGTGAACCCTTTGCCGACCGGGCCCAGGCCGCTCTGCTGCGGTGGCTGGCCCGGACGCACGGCACCGCCGCGGCCAGGGAACAACTCGGCCTGATCGAACAGCGCTACCAGCAGGAGTTGGCGATCGACCCAGGGCCCGAGGTGTACCGCGAGCTCGACCCGCAACCGGCGCGGGAGCAGCCCGTGTTGCAGCGGCTCATCCGGGAGTCGGAGGCCGCCTGCCGTGCGGCGGTCGACGACCTGGCCCGGGTGCTGACCCTGCTCACACTCGATGATCACCTGCGGCTGGCCGGTCGGCACGACCGGCGGGCCGCCGTCCACGACATGCTCGCCCGCCTTCCGCACGACGGTGTCGGCCTGGCCTGGCGTCGCGCGGATCTGTCGCTGGCGCAGCTCGATCTGCGGGGAGCGGCCTCGCTGATGGCCGAAGCGTGCCCTGCGGCACAGGACTGCCAGGATCTGCCAGCGGTGACCGCCGGCCTCGTCCACTTTCACAAGGGCGACCTGGCCGCCGCCGAGTCGGCTCTGCTGGCGGCCATCCATAGCACGGACCGCGCGGCCGTCGTGATCGAAGCCAACCTGCGGCTGTGGGACGTGTACGAATGCCGGCACGACCTCGTTTCGGCCGAGAATGCCGTGCTGCGGGCGTGCGAGGAGGCTGAGCGGCGGGGGTGGGACCACTATCGGGCGTGGGGTCTGGCCCTGCTCGGATGGTCGAGAATCAGGGCTCACGATCACGCTCAGGCCGAGCAGTACCTGCACCACGGCCGGCGGCTCAACCAGCGGGTCGGTTCGGACCTGGTCCGGGCATTGGTCCTCGGCGGGCTCGGGCACGTCTATTTCAATCAGCACCGCTATGGCTCCGCGCTGCGCTCCATGGACGAGGCGGCCACCATCGCCGAGCGTGGCGCGGACCTGCGCAGCGTGGTGCGGTGGCGGCGCAACGCGTGTATGGCGGCGTACGGGTTCGGCGATGTGGCATCGATGCGTCGCCACCTGGACTCCATGGTCGCGGTCCTTGACCACGGCACGGATCCCCGGCTCACCTACAAGGTGCTGAGCATTCAGGGCGCCATTCTCGAACGGAGCGGCGAGTTCGAATCGGCGATCGCGACGGCGTCCGACGCCAGCCGTGAGGCCACCGCCGCCGGTGATGAGGGTTACGCGTTCCACGAAGATCTCGGTATCGTGCGGCTGCTCATGGAGTTGGGTCGGCTCGCGGAAGCAGTCGACACCGCCCGCCGCCTCGCCGCCCACGCCGAGCGGATGAACTTTCCCCCGCCAACACGACTGAACGCCGCAGCGCACCTGGGCGCCGCGCTCGTCGCGCACGGCCAGCCGGCCGCCGGGATTCCCTCGCTCCGGCAGGCCGCGTCGGCCGGTCACGCCGGCGTACTGCCGCCGCCGTACGTCACCTACTGGCTGCATCGGGCAGCAACGATGCTCGGGCTGGAGCAGGAGGCCACCGCGGCGCAGATCCGGGCCCGACGTTATGTCGAGCTGTTCCGCTCGGATCTCAGCGACGGCCAGTGGGCAGTTGCCACGGCCAACGTACCGGACCTGTGCCGCCTCGCCACGCTCCTGTCCCCCTCCCACTCTCAGGTCCGGTGACGCATCACGGTCGACGCATGGCCGAGCAGTTCGACGACATCCAGGGCCCAACCAGTCCCCCGGCTGGTTGTGCTGCTCGGCCCGGCTGTCGCCGATGGCACAGCGGCAGCCGGGCGCTCGACCGCGCCGGTCTCCCCCCGATGTGGCAGTCCGCGCCGAGACGCGAGCCGGAGACCGGCGGCGGGGGTGATCGGACGAGGAGCTCTCCGGCCAGCGCCTCGTGCGATAGATACACCATGGTCGACGGTGACCGCCGGGACCAGGAACCACGTCGGCACTTTGCCCACACGTCGACCGGTCGGCACCGCCGTCGACGCCGATACCGTTGGACGGGTGGACGTTGGCGAGACGCGGATCGACGGACATGGCCAGCTGGCGCTCGACAATGGAACCTTCGGGGCGACGGTTCGCCGGCACCGGCGTCGGATGGGGCTGACGCAGCAGGAGCTGGCGGATCGCACCGGGTTGAGCGTGCGGGGCATCGGCAAGCTGGAGGCCGGACGGGTGAACACCGCCCGACCGGCAACCGTACGGCTGCTGGCGGACGTGTTCGGATTGACCGGGTCGGAACGGGACCGGTTCTGCGCGGGCGGTCGTGAAGCGCCCCCGCAGCCGCGGTCCGGGCCGGCGGCGCCGGAGCAGCTTCCGCCGGACGTGGCCGGCTTCACCGGCCGGTCCGAGCAGTTGGCGCTGCTGGACGAGTGGCTCGACGCAGCCGATCCGTCCGCCGCGCTGGTGATCTCCGCGATCGCCGGCACCGCCGGCGTCGGCAAGACCGCACTCGCGGTCCGCTGGGCCCACCGGGTCCGCGCCCGGTTTCCCGACGGGCAGCTGTACGTGAACCTGCGTGGCTACGATCCGGACGAGCCGGTGGAGGCGGCCGACGCGCTGGCCCGGATGCTCACCGCGCTCGGTGTCGCCGCCCCGGCGATCCCGATGGACGTCGACGAGCGGGCCGCCCGTTACCGTTCCGAGTTGGCTGACCGGCGGATGCTGATCCTGTTGGACAACGCCGGTGGCGTCGATCAGGTCCGGCCGCTGCTGCCCGGCACCGCGACCAGCACCGTCGTGGTCACCAGCAGGGACAGTCTCGCCGGGCTCGTCGCGCTGGACGGTGCCCGACGTCTCGACCTGGATCTGCTGTCGCACGCCGAGGCACGGCAGTTGTTACGCCGGTTGGTCGGTGCTCGGGTCGACGCCGAGCCTGACGCCACCGAGACACTGGTCGCCCGGTGCGCGCGTCTGCCGCTGGCGCTACGGATCTGCGCCGAGTCGGCGCTGTCCCGGCCCGACACGGTGCTCGCCGACCTCGCGGACGAGCTCACCGACCAGCAACAACGCCTGAGTGTCCTGGCCGCCGACGGGGATCGGCGGGCAGCCGTGACGGCGGTGTTCTCGTGGTCGATACGACACCTGCCCGCCGAGCCGGCGCGGGTCTTCCGGTTGCTCGGTCTGCACCCCGGGCCGGACTTCGGCCCCGACGCGGTCGCCGCCCTGGCCGGTGTCAGCTCCGTTGCCGCCCGTGGCGCGCTGCGGGTGCTGGCCCGCGCCCATCTCGTCGGGCGCGGCGGTCCGGACCGGTACGCGATGCACGACCTGCTCCGGGCGTACGCGAGTCAGCTGGCCGGCACCGATCTCGCCGGCCCGGCCCAGCGTGCGGCCCAGGGCCGGCTGTTCGACCACTACCTCGCCAGTGCCTCGGTCGCCGTGGACGCCCTGTACCGGGCCGAGCAGCACTGCCGACCACCGGTCTCCACCATGTCGCTGACGGTCGCCGCGCCCCCGACCCTGGCCGAGCCGGATGCCGCCAGGTCGTGGCTCGACGGTGAAATGCCCTGCCTGGTCACGGCCGTCGGATACACGGCGACCCACGGCTGGCCGGTCCACTCGTTCCGGCTGGCTGCCATCCTGCACCGGCATCTCAAGGAGACCGGCCAGTATCTGCACGCGGCCACCGTGCACGGTCACGCCTGGCGGGCGGCGCAGCAGGCCGGGGAGCTGATCGACCAGGGCAACGCGCTGTCCAACCTTGGCGCCGTCGAACACCGGTTGGGCCGCAACTCGGCGGCGGCGCGGCATCACCAGCTGGCGTTGGACCTGTTCCGCCAGGCGGGCGACGCCACCGGCGAGGGCACCGCCCTGACCAACCTCGGGTTCGTCGCCGAACGCCAGGGCCGCTGCGCGGCCGCTGCGGAGAGCTTCGGCCAGGCGCTGGGCCTGTTCCGGGCGGTTGACGACCATATGGGCGAGGCGTACGCGCTGACCCACCTCGGCCTGGTCGAGCAGCGACTCGGCCGCGACGAGCTGGCCGCCGACCACTTGGGCCAGGCCCTGGCGATGTTCCGCAAGCAGGGCGACCCGACCGGCGCGGCGTACGCGCTGAACGACCTGGGCTTCAGCGAGCACCGGCTGGGCGAGGACGACCGGGCGCTGGGACACATCGATGCGGCGAGAACACTGTTCCGGCAGCTCGACAACCCCTTCGGCGAGGCGCACGCCCTGAACAACGCCGGACTCGTCTGTCTCCGACAGGGCCGGCACGCCCCGGCGACCGAGCACCTCACCGAGGCCCTGGCGATCTTCCAGCAGATCGGGGACCAGGCCGGCGAGGCCCGCGCCCGCAACGGGCTCGGCGAGGTCGAGTGCGCCGCCGGTCGACCCGCTGACGCCCTCGCCCACCACAGCGCCGCACGCGCAATCGCCACCCAGACCGACGCCGGCGATCAGGAGGCCCGCGCGTATGCCGGCCTTGGTCAGGCGCACCAGGTGCTGCACAACCGGCACGAGGCCTGCGCTCACTATCGGCGGGCGATTGACCGGTACGCCGCTCTCGGCCTACCGGAGGCGGACGAGATCCGTGCCCGGTTGGCGACGCTGTAGCCCCGCGAACCTGGACGAGAATTACATCTGAGCGAGGTCGACCTCGATGGAGAAGGGCGCGGTCGACGTCACGACGCCGACGAAGATTTCGCCGTCGCGGTAGCGTCCAGTCGCCGGATCGAGAATGTAGGTGCAGACGAGAGGCGCGCCAGTGGCAGCCTGCTCGACGCGCCAGTAGAACTGAATGCCAGCCCTCGCGTACTGATCAGCCTTGACGATCCGGTCGGTCGTCTCCGATCCGGGTGAGACCACCTCGACGACAAGAAGCACGTGCTCGGGTCAGGTCGGAGTGACGTCGATGGTGCCGCTTGGAGGCGCGCGGACTCACGAGGACCATCCCATCGACGATCTCGATACCCGCGCACTGCTCTTCTGTCCACGTCGCGTACTGCTCGGCCGTGACCTGCTCATGCATCCAGGCCGGCGCGACCATCTCGACAGTCATCCGCACCTCCTGAGCGGCGCTCGGCTACCGACCCAAAATACCGTCCCCTGAACGTTGAGGCAGCTGGGAGCGCAGGTGTTCGGCGAATGCCTGCTGCCCAGGGCGAGGTAGATCGCGTTGCGGTAGGCGGCCGAAGCCCACAGGTGCAGCTCGACGTCGTCGATGTCGCCGAACGGCTCGGCCAGGGCCTTGCGCTGCCGCCGGTTGAGGACCCGCTCCGGGCGGTCGAGCAGATCGCCGGTGCGGCGCAGCTTGGCAAGGAAGACGTTCACCGCCGTCTCGTACCCGCCGCCGAGTGCGCCGAGCAGCCCGAACTCGAAGACATGCAGCGCGGCCTCGGACTGCCAGTAGCCGGGTGAGCTGGCGGGGTCAGGGCCGGGCACGACGTGGATGTTCATCGCGTGGCGGGCCTCGAACAGCAGCAGGATGCCACGTCCGCGTCGGCTCAACGGCGCGCCGCCGATCGGCAGCCGCAGCGTACGGATCGGTTCGCCGGCGGCCTCCTCGGCGGCGTCGCGCCAGTCCCGGGCCACCCCGAGCCGGGCCACGACGTCGCGGACGGCGGCGTCCGGGTCGGGATACCGCTGCTGTACGGCCAGCGGCAGCGGGTCGATCATCGCCAACGGGTCACCGACATCGACCGTGTCCGATGGTCTGCGGTGGGCGGCGCAGTCGGCAGCGGTGTGCGGGTCGCCGACGTCCGCGTGGCAGTCGCCGGCCCAGCTGGTCGACGGGTCCCACGAGCGCCGGCCGAACGCCAGCGACGGCGCTCCTCCGGTGGACAGCACCGCCTCGTACTGGGATCGCGACCGCGCGAGGCGCAGCGCGTCGAGCGGCAGCACCGGTGCCAGCCGCGCGACGCCGTCGATGATCACGCAGTGCGGGCAGGCCGGCCCGGCCGGCTCGACGACCCGGTATCGGCGGGGGTGGTCGACGCCCGGCTGTCCGTGCCTCGTCGTCGGACATCCGGATCGCCTCTCGCACCGGCTCCTGTGTGCAGCCCGCATGCTATCGGCGATCGTCAACCATCGGCGGTACCGGCGCGTCGGTCAGGTCTGGGTCGGGAAGCCGAGGTTGACCCCGCCGTGGCGGGGGTCGAGCCAGCGGCTGGTCACCACCTTGCCCCGGGTGAAGAAGTGCACCCCGTCGCGGCCGTGGGCGTGGCTGTCGCCGAACAGTGACGCCTTCCAGCCGCCGAACGAGTAGTACGCCATCGGCACCGGGATCGGCACGTTGATGCCGACCATGCCGACCTCCACCTCGTGCTGGAAGCGCCGCGCCGCGCCGCCGTCGTTGGTGAAGATCGCCGTGCCGTTGCCGTACGGGTTGGCGTTGACCAGGTCGAGCGCGGCGTCGTACGAGTCGACCCGCAGCACCGACAGCACCGGGCCGAAGATCTCGTCGGTGTAGACCGACATCTGCGGCGTCACCTGGTCCAGCAGGGTCGGGCCGAGCCAGAAGCCGCCGTCGGCCCCGTCGGCGGACACGCCCCGGCCGTCGACGACGATCTTCGCACCGTCGGCGGCACCGTCGACCACGTACCCGGCCACCCGGTCGCGGTGCGCGGCGGTGATCAGCGGACCCATGTCGCAGCCGGGCCGGCGGCCGTCACCGGTACGGATCTTGCCGAGCCGTTCGACGATCCGGGCGACCAGGTCGTCGCCGACCGGTTCCACCGCCACCAGGGCGGAGATCGCCATGCACCGCTCCCCCGCCGAGCCGAACCCGGCGTTGACCGCCGCGTCGGCGGCCAGGTCGAGGTCGGCGTCGGGCAGCACCACCATGTGGTTCTTCGCCCCGCCGAGCGCCTGGACCCGTTTGCCGGCCGCGGTGCCCTGCTGGTAGACGTGCCGGGCAACCGGGGTCGAACCGACGAACGACACCGCCCGTACGATCGGGTGGTCCAACAGCGCGTCGACGGCCTCGCGGTCGCCGTGCACCACGTTGCACACTCCCGGCGGCAGGCCGGCCTCGGTGAACCATTCGGCCAGCAGCACCGCCGCCGACGGGTCCTTCTCGGACGGTTTGACCACGACCGCGTTGCCGCAGGCGACGGCGATCGGCACGAACCACAGCGGCACCATCGCCGGGAAGTTGAACGGCGAGATCACCGCGACCACGCCGAGCGGCTGGCGCAGGCTGTACGAGTCGACCTCGGTGGAGACGTTCTCGCTGAAGCTGCCGGCCAGCAGCGCGGGGATGCCGCAGGCGTACTCGACGACCTCCAGGCCGCGTTGCACCTCGCCGGCGGCGTCGGTGAGGACCTTGCCGTGCTCGGCGGTGATCACGGCGGCGAGTTCGTCGCGCCGGGCGTTGATGATCTCCCGGAAGGTGAACAGCACGCTGGCGCGCCGCGACAGCGACACGTCCCGCCAGTCGCGGGCGGCCCGCGCCGCGACCTGCACGACCGCGTCGACCTGCACGGCCGAGGCGAACCCGACGGTGGCGGCGACCTCGCCGGTCGCCGGGTCGAAGACCGCACCGTGCCGAGCGCCGCCGCCGGCTTCCACAGTGGTACGGGCACCGTCGACGAAGTGCGGGATCCACCTCATGCCGTCACTCCTTCCACGGTGGCCGACACCGACGCCGACACCGAGGCGATCGCGTCGACCAGGATCGCCAGGCCTTCGCGGGCCTCGTCGTCGGTGAGGGTCAACGGTGGTCCCATCCGAAGCACGTTGCCGTACAGACCGCCCTTGCCGACCAGCAGCCCGCCGGCACGGCACGCCTCGAACACGGCGGCGGTCGCGGCCGGGTCGGGCTCGCTGGTGCCGGGTCGGACGATCTCGATGGCCAGCATCAGGCCCTTGCCGCGCACCTCACCGACGATCGGGTGCCGCGCCGCCGCCTCGTCCAGGCCGGTGTGCAGCAGCGCGCCGGTGCGGGCGGCGTTGGCCTGCAGGTCGTGGTCGCGCAGATAGTCGAGTACGGCGACCCCGGCCGCCGTACTGACCGGGTTGCCGCCGAAGGTGGAGAACGAGATCGCCGGTACGCAGTTGAGGACGTCGGCCCGGCCGACCACCCCGGCCAGGGCGAAGCCGTTGCCGATGCCCTTGGCGAAGGTGAGCAGGTCCGGCACGACGCCGTGCGCCTGGTAGCCCCAGAAGTGTTCGCCGGTGCGCCCCCAGCCGGTCTGCACCTCGTCGGAGATCAGCAGGATGCCGGACTCGTCGAGCACCTTCTTCCAGGTGCCGAGCAGCCCGTCGGGGCCGTGTACGAAGCCGCCGACGCCCTGGATCGGCTCGGCGATCAGGCAGGCCACGTCACCCGCGGTCTGGGTGGCGAGGATCTCGCGCAGGTCCTCCTCGGCGGCGTCGAGCTGCTCGTCCGGGCCGAGCCGGGCCAGCAGCCCGCGCAGCCGCTCCCCCGAGTGCAGCCAGCTCACCTGCAGCGGGTTGAGGGCGCTCGCCGACCAGCTGCGGTGCCCGGTGATGCCCATGGTGGCGTACGACCGGCCGTGGTAGCTGTTGCGCACGGCGAGGATCTGGTGTGACCGGCGGTAGTTGGTGGCGGCCAGCAGCGCCGCCTCGTTGGCTTCGGTGCCGGAGTTGGTGAAGAAGACCCGGGCGTCGGCGATGCCGGACACGGCGACGATGCGTTCGGCCAGTTCGACCTGGTTGCGGATCAGGTACAGCGTCGAGGTGTGCACCACGCCGGTGGCGAGTTGGCGCTGCACCGCCTCGCGGATCTCCGGGATGTCGTAGCCGAGCATGTTGGTCAGCACCCCGCCGAAGAAGTCGAGGTACGTGCGGCCGGTGGCGTCGGTGACCCGCCGGCCGGAGCCGGAGACGATCTCCACGGGCTCCTGGTAGTAGATCGGCATCCAGTCGGGCATTACCGCCCGGTGCCGGGCCAGCAGGTCGTCGGTGCTCATCTGCGCACACCACCCTCCCGGGGTCGTCGATCTGTGCACCTTCCCACCGCAGCCGGTGGCCGGCAACTGGCAGCGTGTAGGGCAACCCGGCGCCAGGGCTGACACAGCGTCGACGGCGACGCGGCCGACTTTCGTCGCTTATGGCCGGCCCGTCACGGCTGGTCGCCGACGGCCGGCTGCTCGGCTGCGGCCGGCTCCTGGGCACCAGCCGGCTCGTGGGCAGTAGCTGGCTCCTCTGCGGCGGCCGGCGGCTGCTCTTCGCTCGCGCGGTTCGGCGACGAGCGCACCCAGAGCCACACGCCGGTCAGTCCGCTCGCCGCCGCGACGATGGCGACTGCCACCGCCACCGGCCACGGGATGTCGGTGAATGGGTCGATCCGCTGCATCACCAGCCCGGCGAATGCGACGAGCAGCAGCAGACAGGCCAGGATCCGATCACGATTCATGCCGTCCTATATAGCACCTGGCGCGAAGTTCAGCCCGTCCGGCCCGGCCCGGCCCAACCCGCTACCCGTATCCGGCCGGCTGAGACCCGCCCCGCCGCGCGCCGCGGCCGCCAGGAACTTCCTCACCGCCCCGTCGGTGAGCTCGTCGTGCAGCAGCTCGTCGGCCAGCGCCGGACCGACGGTGAACGACGGCACCCCGGCCGCCGCCAACCGCACCAGGTCGTCGACCGACTTGATGCTCGCCACCAGCGTCTGCGTCCCGCTGCCGGCGAGGATCTGGTGCATCGTCCGGATCTGCGCCGGCCCGTCGCGGCCGGCGGCGCTCATCCGGCCCAGGTACGGCGCGATGAACCGGGCCCCCGCCGCACCGGCCAGCACCGCCTGCGCGGCGTGGTAGACGGCGGTGACCAGCACCGGCACCTGCCGATCGGCGAGCCGGCGGGTGGCGGTCAGCCCGGCCCGGGTGGCCGGCACCTTCACCACCACCCGGTCGCTGAGCTCGCGCAGCCGCAGCCCTTCGACGACGATGCCGTCCGGGTCTTCGGCGAGGGTCTGCGCGAACACGGTGCCGGCGCCGGCGGCGATCGCCCAGTCGTGCAGGGCGGGCAGGTCGGCCTGGCCGAGCCCGGCCCGCTGCAGCAGCAGCGGATTGGTCGTCACCCCGGCGAACAGTCCGGTGGCGAGTAGCGGGGCGAGGGCGGCCCGGTCGGCGGAATCGAGATACAGCACGGTCACGCGAGGTCCTCAGGAGAGTTTTCGGCGGGTGGGGCGACGGAGTCGAGGCCGTCCCAGTCGGCCAGCCGCGCGTACCGGTCGCGGACGTCCGGCCGGGCAGGGGTCCGTGGCTCGGTGACGGTCAGCGTGGCCGGTCGCCAGGCGTCGCGGACCTGGCGTACGTCGGCACCGGCCAGCACCGCCGACGCCTGCAGGCAAGCGCCCCGGGCGGTCGCCTCCGGCGCGTCGCAGGTGCGCACCGGCGTCTGCAGCAGGTCGGCGAGGACCTGCCGGTACGCCGCCGACCGGGCGGCACCGCCGGTGACCAGCACGTCGCCGTCGGCCGGCGCACCGGCCCGGCGCAGCCGCTCGTGCCCGCGTACCAGGGCCAGCAGCACGCCCTCGACGGCGGCCAACGCCAGGTCCTCGCGGGTGGTGGCGGTGGTCAGCCCGGCGAGCGTGCCGCGCGCCCGGGGCCGGTCCGGGGAGCGTTCGCCGTCGAGGAACGCGGCGAGCACCGGCCGGTCCGGGCCCGCCGGCGCGGCCAGGGCGAGCCGGGCCAGTTCGTCGTGGTCGACGCCGAGCAGCCGGGCGAAGGTGTCGGTCACCTTGGCGCAGTTGAGCACCGACACCAGCGGCAGGTAGCCGCCGGCCGCGTCGGCGACACCGTTGACCCAGCCGCTGGCGTCGTGCACCGGGTCGTCGGTGGTGGTCAGCACCACTCCGGAGGTGCCGAGGCTGTAGACCACTTCGCCGCCGCGGATGCCCAGGCCGAGAGCGCCGGCGTGCTGGTCACCGGCACCCGGCCCGACGACCACGTCCGGCCGCAGCCCGAGCTCGCGCGCCACGTTCGGCATCAGGGTGCCGGCCGGTTCGGCGGGGCCGAGCACGGTGGGCAGCATGGTGGCCCAGTCGAGGTCCGCATCGACGAACAGGTCCAGCAGGTCGGTCCGCCACCGCTGCTCGTGCGCGGCGTAGTAGGCGGTGCCGGCGGCCTCCGACCGGTCGGTCACCGCTCGGCCGGTGAGCCGGTAGGTCAGGTAGTCGTGCGGCAGCAGTACGGTGGCCAGTCGGCGTAGCAGCTGCGGTTCGTGCTCGGCGACCCAGGCCAGTTTGGTGATGGTGAACGCGGCCGTCGGCACCGAGCCCACCGCTTCGGCCCAGCCGGCCGCGCCCAGCTTGGCCACCAGCGCCGTCGCCTGCGGCGCCGAGGTGGTGTCGTTCCATAGTTTGACGTCGCGCAGCACCTGCCCGGCGGCGTCGAGCATGACCAGTCCGTGGCACTGCCCGGCCACGCTGATCGCGCCGATCGACTCCGGCGCCACTGCGGTGCCGCGCGCCGCCGTGGCGGCGAGCGCGGCGGGCAGCGCCGTGCTGAACGCCGTCCACCAGGTGGTCGCCGGTTGCTCGGACACCGGCGGGTAGGTGGGCGGGTGCGGGGCCCGGCCGCTGCCCAGCAGCGTGCCGTCGGCGGCATCGCGCAGTTCGACGGTGCACGACTGGGTGGAGCTGTCCACCCCGGCGACGACGACCGGCATGTCAGCTCCCTGCGACGTCGGCGTCATCGCTGGCGTCATCGCTGGCGTCATCGCTGGCGTCATCGCTGGCGTCATCGCTGGCGTCATCGCTGGCGACGAGGCCGGGCAGGGCGGCCGGCAGTTCGGTGATCTTGCCGACCGCGCCGGCCGGATGGGTCTCCAGCACCTGGTCCCAGCCGTAGCCACGGCGGCGCATCAGCACGTACGCCAGGGCGTCACCCCATACCGACACCGCCAGGGTGCTGCCCATCGCGATCACCCCGCCCGGGTCGACCCGCTCGTCGTCGGCCAGCACCACGGCCAGGTCGGCGAGCCGGCCCAGGGTGGACTCCGGCGCGGAGGTCAGTACGACGATCGGCACGTCGCGGCGGCGTACCCGCTCGGCCAGGTCGCTCAGCTCGGCGGTCTCGCCGCCGTGCGAGATCGCGATCAGTACGTCGCCGGCGACGATCGCCCCCATCGAGCCGTGCAGGGCGTCCATCGGCGACATGTACAGCGCCGGAGTGCCGCAGACCGACAGCAGGTGGGCCATCCGGCGGGCCACCGAACCCGAGGTGCCCGATCCGGAGACAAACACCTTGCCGGTGCAGTCGGCCAGCAGATCCACCGCGCGCAGGAACGTCTCACCGAGCTGGTCGGCGACGGCGAGCACCCCCGCCGCCTCCCGCCGGATGGCGGCCTGGCCGGCCAGCAGCGCCTCAACCGGTGCGTCGACTGTCATCGTCGTCCTCATCTTCTCGTTCTGGCGATTCATCAGGCGGCCTCCCACGCCGCCTGGCGCAGTGCCCGTGGTGTGAGATCCCGGGCCGGCAGCAGTTCGCCGGTGGACCGGCCGTGGACGATCACCGCCACGTCGTCGGCGATCTCGCAGATCTCGTCCTCCTCGCTGGACACCACGACCACGGTGAGCCCGTCACGGTGCGCGAGGTCGCGCACCATGCGGTGGATCTCCGCCTTGACGCCCAGGTCGACGCCCTTGGTGGGCTCGTCGAGCAGCAGCACCTGCGGGCGTTGCGCCAGCGCGCGGGCGAGCAACACCTTCTGCTGGTTGCCGCCGGACAGCCGCACCACCGGCGCGGACCGGTCCCCCCGTACGTGCAGCTTCTCCAGCAGGGCGGTGGCGTCGCGGCGCATCCGCTGGTGGTCGAGCAGCCCGAACCGGCGGTAGCGGGACAGCACCGGCAGGGCGACGTTCATCACCGAGTCGAGCTCCGGAACGATCCCGTCGCTCTTGCGTTCCTCGGTCACGTACACCACGCCGGCCCGCTGCGCCGCTCCCGGGCCGCGCGGCCGGTAGCGCCGCCCGTGCAGGGTGATGGTGCCGGCCCGGATTGGGTCCAGCCCGACCAGGGTGCGCAGCAGTTCGGTACGTCCGGATCCGACCAGGCCGTAGATGCCGAGCACCCGGCCCCTGCCGGCCCGCAGGGTCACACCGTCGAGCACCGGGGTCCGCAGGTCGCGTACCGCGATCGCGATGTCGTCGTCATGCGCCCCGTCCCGTGGCTGGCGTCCCGGCCCGGGCCGAGCAGGCCCAGACGCGGGCCCGGACCGGGACGCCGGTGTCGGCCGGCCGGCGCCGGTGTCGCCACCGGCTTCCGTACCGGCGATGGCCTGCACCACCTCGTCACGCGGGATCTCGTCCACCGCGCCGTCGATGCGGACCCGGCCGTCGACCAGGGCGACCACCCGGTTGGCGACGGCGTACAGCTCCTCCAGCTTGTGGTCGACGAGCAGCACCCCGACCCGCTGGTCGCGGACCAGGTTGCGGACCGTGTCGAGGAACTTCTCGACCTGCCCGCCTTCCAGGCTGGTGGTCGGCTCGTCGAGCAGCAAATAGCTGACGTCGCGGTGGATCGCGATGGCGATCTCCAACAGCTGCCGGGTGGCGACCGGGTAGTCGCCGAGCCGACGGTCCACGTCGACCGCCAGCCCGAACCGGTCGACCAGGTCCCGGGCCTCCTGGCGCATGGCCGCGCGCCGCAGCAGCCCGGCCGTCGCCCGTTCGTCGCCGAGGAACGCGTTCTGCGTGACGGTGAGGTTGGGCAGCAGGGAGAGCTCCTGGTAGACGGCGGCCACCCCGGCCCGGCGGGCGTCGGCCGGGGAGCCGAAGTGCTGCACCCGCCCGTCGACCCGGACGGCGCCGCCGTCCGGGCGGATCGCCCCGGCGATGGTGCGCAGCAGCGTCGATTTCCCGGCGCCGTTGTGCCCGACCAGCCCGACCACGTCACCGGGCCGTACGGCGACGGTGACCCCGTGCAGCACGGGCACGTTGGCGAATCGCT
The DNA here is from genome assembly GCF_049179075.1 of Solwaraspora sp. WMMB335. Lineage (NCBI taxonomy): Bacteria > Bacillati > Actinomycetota > Actinomycetes > Micromonosporales > Micromonosporaceae > Solwaraspora > Solwaraspora sp. WMMB335. The sequence goes on along the minus strand of NZ_JBMHMF010000001.1, from coordinate 7,385,067 downwards.
TGACGATGCCCCGTGCCTCGATGCCTGGTGCCGGGGTCACCGCCGTCGTCGGCGTGGTCATCTCAGCCGACCTCGCCCGGTGCCGGGGTCTCGCCGGTGGTGAACATCTTCAGCGGACGCAGGATCTCCGCCTCCGGGGTGCCGCCGTCGACCCAGTCACGGACCTGCTGCACGACGCGGCGGCCGTAGTCCTCGGGTTCCTGGGCGACGCAGGCGGCGTACTGCTCGGTCAGCGGTTCCTCGGCGGCGCAGAAGCCGTACACCGTGACCTCCTTGCCCTGCACGGCCTGCAGCGCGCCGTACGCGGCCGGACCGGTGTTGGCGTAGATCACGTCGAGGTCCGGGTTGCCGGAGAGCATCTCGGTGGCGGCCTTGAGGCTGTCGTCGGGCTTGACGTTGCCGTCGACCTTCGCCACGACCTCGGCGTTGGGGTCGGCCGCGATCGCTTCCTCGAAGCCCTCGTCGCGCAGCAGGGTCGGCACCTCGTCGGGCTCGGTGACGAAGCCGATCGTCAGCTCGGCGTCCGCGCCGAAGTCCGCCAGGACCTGCTCGGCGATCTGGGTGCCACCGGCGACGTTGTCGGCGCCGAGGTACTGGACGACGCTCGCGCCCTGGTCGGTGAGGGCTTCGTCGGAGACGGTGACGTTGACGGTGAACACCGGCACCCCGGCGTCGTTGGCGGCCTTGACGATCGCCGCCGCCGGCTCGGACTTCACCGCGTTGAGCGCCAGCGCGCACGGGTCCTTCTGCAGCATGGCCTGGACCTGCGCGAGCTGGGCGGCGTCGTCGTCGTTGGCGACCTGCACCTCGACGTCGAAGCCCTGTGCCTCGCCTTCCTCCTCGAAGCCGCGCTTCATCGCCACGTAGTACGGGTTGGTCAGGTTCGGCAGCGCGACGGCCAGGTACGGGTTCTCCTCGTCGCAGGCGGCCGGACGGGTGTCGCCGTCGGCTTGGTCGGCCGGCTGGCCGGTGCCGGTGTCCACGGCGCCGCCGCAGGCGGACAGCGCCAGAGCGGTGCCGAGGGCACCGACGGACAGCATCATCTTGCGGTGCATGAAACTTTCCTCTCATCGGTGATGGGTGGCCGGTGCGGCGGCGTGGACTCGTCATGCTGGTCGCCGCGCCGGGACGGGTGCGGGTGAGGTCTCAGGTGGTGACGGACCGCGCCGCTGCCGAACGCTTGGCTACCGGCGCGCCACCGCCCGGATCGGGTGCCTCGGGGGCGTTGCCGCGTCGCAGCAGGCCGCGGCGGATCAGTTCGCCCAGCGAGGTGTTCCGCCGATAGGTGTCGAGGGTGACACCGGCCAGGATGATCAGCCCGATGACCAGGGGCTGCCAGTAGCTCTGCACGCCGACGACGTTCATGCCGTTGGACACGGTGGCGATCAGGACCGCGCCGAGCAGGGCACCGGGCATGCTGCCGATGCCGCCGAACAGGCTGACCCCGCCGACGACGGCCGCGGCGATCGAGTAGAACAGTTCGTTGCCGGATCCGGCGCTGGGGTAGCCGACCATCAGTCGGCTGGTGGTGATGAGCCCGCCCATGGCGGCGCAGACGCCGCTGATCGCGTACACGAAGATCGTCACCCGGCCGATCCGCACGCCGGCGAGCCGGCTGGTGGCGGCGTTGCCGCCGACGGCGTAGACGTGCACGCCGGTCGCGGTGAGCCGCAGCAGGGCGGTGAACAGCACAGCGGCGACGGCGACCAGCACGACCGGCATCGGTACGCCGAACAACCCGCCCCGGCCGACGATGGCGAACAGCGGATCCTTGACCGAGACGGAGCTGGCGCCGGTGAGGATGAGCGGGATGCTGGCCGCGACGCCGAAGGTGGCGAAGGTCACGATGAACGGCGGCAGGTGGAGAAAGTGCACGCAGGCGCCGTTGAACACGCCGACCAGCGCGCCGACCGCGATCGCGGCCAGGGCGGCGAGCCACCAGGGAAACCCGTCGCTCATCAGCAGCGCGGCGGTCATCCCGGTCAACGCCACGTTGGAGCCGGTGGACAGGTCGATGCCACCGGTCAGCAGGACGAAGGCCTGGCCCATGGCGAGGAAGGCGATGACGGCACCGTTGAGCAGCAACAGTTGCGCGTTGTCGAATGTCCGAAATGTCGGCGAGAGCACGCTGAAGGCGAGCCCGACCAGCACCACCACAGCCATAATGCCGGCTTCGTCAGGTATGCGCCGTTTCACGGCGGGCCTCCTTGCAAACACTGCGTGGGGTGGATTGGCAATTCTGCTCATACGAGCACTAGACTGCGCTCATACGTGAACACTAGGTCACATGATGAGCGATCGACAAGGGGAAGAAACAAAATGAGCGTTGGCGATGCTCAAACGAGCGCCGAGGATCTGCCGCCCACCGACCGGTGGCTCCTCGTGACGGTCGCCCGTCGCTTCTACCTTGAGGACCGCAGCAAGGTGGAGATCGCGAAGGAGCTGGGCCTGTCCCGTTTCAAGGTAGCCCGGCTGCTGGAACAGGCCCTGGCCACCGGCGTCGTGACCATCACCCTGCACGACAACGGCACTGTCGACCCCACCCTGTCCGCCCGTCTCGCCGAGCACCTCGGGCTACGTGAGGCGCTCGTCGTCGAGGCCGCCGGCGGCGAGGCCGAGGTCCGCAAGCAGGTCGGCCTGACAGCGGCCGACCTGCTCAGCGACAGCATCGGTGCCGGCGAGGTGCTCGGCCTGGCCTGGGGCCGCACACTGAGCGCGATGACCCAGTCCCTGCCGACCCTGCCGCCGGTGTCCGTGGTGCAGCTGACCGGCGCCATCGGCAGCAACCTCGACGAGTCACCGGTGGAGATCGTCCGCAAGGTGGCGGTCAGCTCCGGCGGCTCGGCCCACCCGATCTTCGCCCCGCTGGTCGTCGACGACCCCGTCGCCGCCACGGTGCTGCGCCGCCAACCCGACGTCGCCCGCGCGCTGCGCATGTTCGACGACGTCACCACCGCGGTCGTCTCGGTCGGCTCCTGGGACCCGCCGAACACCCAGCTCATCCCGGCGATCTCCGCCGAGGAGGTGGCCAGCCTGCGGGCCCAGGGCGTCCGCGCCGACATCGCCTCGATCCTGGTGACCGAGGACGGCACGATCGTCACCTCCGACTTCGCCGCCCGCTGCATCTCGGTCACCCCCGAGCAGATGCGGCGCTTCCCCCGGGTCATCGCGGTGGCCGGCGGCGCCGACAAGGCGGGCGCGGTGACCGCGGTGGCCCGCGCCGGGCTGATCACCGGTCTGGTCACCGAGCGGGCGTTGGCCGAGGCGGTGCTCGCCACCGAGGCCGTCACGCCGACCGTGCCGGCCCAGCCGACGAAGGAAGTCCGGGCGTGACCGAGGCAACGGGCGAGCTGCCGACGACGGGAGAGCTCCGGGTGGCCGGCTCGCTCTGGTCGGCCGACCGGGCCCGGGTCGGCGAGGAGGCCGCCCGGCTGGCCGCCGCCGGCCTACGGCACGTGCACTGGGACGTCACCGACGGGGATTTCGCCGTGACCGGCGGGTTCGAGCCGGCGTTGGCCGGTGCGTTGACCGTGTCGACGGGTGTGCTCGCCGAGGCGCACCTGATGGTGCGCCAGCCGCTGCGCCATGTCGACGCCTGGACCGAATTCTGCGATGTCGTGACCGTGCACGTCGAGGCGACCGGCTGGCAGGCCGCCGTCGACCGCATCGTGCGACGGGGCCGTACGCCCGCCGTGGCCGTGTCACCGGGCACCGCGATGTCCACGGTCGACGCTCTGCCGGCGCGGGTCGGCGTACTGGTGATGTGCGTCGAGCCGGGCAACGCCGGCGGCGCCTTTCGGCCCCGCTCGGGCGAGCGGGTACGCGACCAGCGTGGCCGGGCGCTGCTCGGGGTGGACGGCGCGGTCACCGCGACCCGCGCCGCCGAACTGGCCGGCGCCGGCGCCACCTGGGTGGTCAGCGGCACCGACCTGCTGCGCGCCGCCGACCCGGCGGCCTGGCTGACGACCGTCAGGACCGGCGGTGGCTGACGACCGTCAGGACCGACGACGGACGACCAGGTAGGTGACCGCCGTCAGGGCGACCGCGACGGCGAGATAGACGCCCGCTTCGGCGCATTGCAGCGCCCAGTAGTCCAGGTCGACCTGCTCGCGGAGACTGCGCGCACCGCCGAGTTGCACGAAGCCGGTCAACGGCACGGACACCGCCATTGCGATGTGCGTGTGCCGGGTGAGTGCCCCGAGCGCGGCACCGAGGGTGAGTGCGAACAGCACCCGGGCGAGCGGGACGACGCCGTGCGACTCGTAGTGGTACCAACTGCCCGGGTCGCTGGCACCGGCCGGAAGGACCCAGGTGACCAACGCGGTGAGCAGCCCTGCGGCGGCCAAGGTCCCGGCCGCCGCGACCCCGAGTTTGCCGGCCAGCCAGCGTCCACGTGGGACGCTCTGGGTCCAGGCCAGCCGGTGCGTGCCGGTCTCGAAATCGCGGGCGATCAACGGTGCACCCCAGAACATGCACACCGCGACGGTGAGGTATCCGGCGAACAGCTGCGTGATGGTGGCGAACTCGACGTCGACCCGGGCGGCGAACGCCAGTGCGGTGTAGACCGTGAGCAGCCCGGTCGCCGCGACGAACTGGAAACGCTGCTGCCGCCAGGCGAACCAGATCACGCCGCTCCCCCGTCCACCGGCACGAGCGCGGGCGGCGGCAGCGCGGTCGCGTCGGGATTGTGCATGTACGCCAGCACCAGTTCCTCCAGGGTCGGCTTCCGCGAGCTCACGGCCGGTTCCGCGACCATGCCCCGGATCACGGCGGTGCACTGCCGGGCGGTCCTGCTGACATAAACGGCGCCGGTGAGGCGGTCGGCCAGGTCGGCCGGACCGGTCAGCACCCGGTGGGCCCCGGTCAGGTCGTCGAAGTCGCCGCTGACCTGCAACCGGCCCCGAGCGAGCAGGATCAGGTAGTCGCAGGTGTCGGTCAGGTCGGCGAGTACGTGTGACGACAGCACCACGGTCGCGCCGGTCTGCGCGACGGCGGACATCAACGCGGCCAGCACCTCGTGCCGGGCCAGCGGGTCGAGGTCGGCGAGCGGCTCGTCGAGCAGCAGCAGCTCGGCCCGCTTGCCGAGAGCCAGGGCGAGCGCGAGCAGGGTGCGCTGCCCGCCGGAGAGCCGCCGTACCGTTCGGTCGGGCGGCAGGTGGTAGGCGCGAACCCGTTCGGCGGCCAGGTCGCGGTCGAAGCGCGGGTTGGTCGCCGCGCCGAAGCGCAACATCTCGGCGACCGTGAACGAGCCGAACAGCGGCTTGTCCTGGGCGACGAAGGCGACCCGGGCCAGGTCCCGCCCGCCTGGTCCCAGCGGCCGACCGTGCACCCGGACCTGGCCCTGGCTCGGGCGCAGCAGTCCGACGGCCAGGTGCAGCAGGGTGGTCTTGCCGGCCCCGTTGGGTCCTACCAGCGCGGCCACCCGGCCGGCCGGCACGGCGAGGGTGCAGTCACGCAATGCCCAGCTGCGCCCGTAGCGGCGGCCGAGGCCGGTGGTCTCCAGCGCGGTATCCGTCACGCCACACCCCCGGTCCGGCTGGGCGGGGCATCGTCCGCGAAGGCCTCGCCGAGCACGGTGTCGAAGACCGCCCGCAGGTCGTCGCGGTCGAGCCCACTGTCGCGGGCGGCGGCCACCCAGTCGGCCAGCCGGGCACGCACGGCCGGGTCCCGGGCCGGCCGGCGGGCGGCGAGCGAGGCGAGCACGAAGGTGCCGACGCCCGGTCGGGCCTCGACCAGGCCGTCACGCTCCAGTTCCCGGTACGCCTTGTGCACCGTGTTCGGGTTGATCGCCACCTGCTCGACCACCTCCCGGGCGGTGGGCAGCTGGTCGCCGGGACGCAGGCGGCCGAGCCGGATCGCCTGGCGCACCTGATGGACCAGCTGCAGGTACGGGGTGACGCCGGATCGGCGGTCCAACCGGAACTCGATCACTGTTTCACCATTCCACTAGTTGCCTAGTGGAATGCTGCCAGGAGCAGACCCCGGCGTCAACGCGGCGCATCGGTGAGCGCGGTCAGGGCGGCCAGGACAGGCGAAGCGGTCAGGGTCCGATGCGCAGCCGGCGGATCTGTCGCTCGTCGTAGTCGATGAACCGGAAGCGCAGGCCGGCGAACGGACTGCCCGGGAAGTCGCCGCTGATGGTGGCGGTCACTACCATGCCGTCCGGAGTGTCGCGGACCTCGGTGATCTCGTACGAGACCAGCGGCGTGCCGGCCCGCCAGGCGCGGATCGCCGCGATGCCCCGATGTTCGCGCCCTTCGTCCTCGACCACCGCGTCGACGGCGAACAGCCCAAAGTAGGCGTCCCGGTCGGGCAGCGCGGCCAGCTGGAAGTAGCGACGGATGATGTCCGGTGTGTCAGTGGTCACGGTTGACCCTCCATCGTGTAGCGATCAGTGATTCAGACGGGCGCCGCGCTGTTGACCCGCTGACGTGCACGATCGAACCCCGCCCGGCCGCCGTCATCGCTGGCGCCAGCCGACGGTCCAGCCGGACCGCGCCGAGCAGGTTGAGGTTGAGTTCGTCCTGCCAGATTCCCTCGTTCAGCGCCGCGAAGCCGCCTGCCGGGGCACGCGAACCTCCGACGACGTGCACCCAGACCTGGGCCCCGGCTTCGCGCAGCCGGGCGGCGACCGCCGACCCCGTACCCTTCGTTCCGCCGGTGACCAGGGCCCGCCGGCCGTGCAACGAATCCCGGTCGCTCGTCCGGTCCGCCACTGAGGACTCCTCTCGGGCAGCATGATGGCGCCACTGCCCTGGTGGCGTACCATAGCTTCTGAACTAGAAGTGAGTTGCTTCGACTCTAGCACTAACTATCCGGGAGGCGAGATGGCCGGCAAGATCCGCCTGGAGGACCGTGAGTGCCCGTTGTCGGCGGCGCTCGGGGTGGTCGGCGAATGGTGGACCCTGTTGATCTTGCATGACGCGTTCGACGGGTACACGCGGTTCGACCAGTTCCAGGAGAACCTGCGGATCTCGTCGAGCATCCTCACCAGCCGGCTCAAGACGCTCACCGCCAACGGCCTGCTCGAACGCCGCCGCTACCAGTCCCAACCCGACCGCTACGAGTATCTGCTGACCGACCGGGGACGCAGCCTGCGGCCGGTCGTCGTCGCCCTCGCCGCCTGGGGCAACTCCCAGCTGCGTCCGGAGCAGCGGAGCATGATCCTCATCGACCGGGAAACCGGCGCGGAGGTCGAGCCCGTCGTCGTCGACCGGGCCAGCGGACGCCCGCTCGACCCGGAGAACTTCGTCTTCGCGGCAGGTCCGGCCGCGTCCGAGACCATGCGGGCCCGATACGCCGGCGTCACCTCGCGCCCGCCCGGCTAGCCAGTCGGTCCGTCAGCGGTGACCTGGACGCTCTCGCGGATCGCGGCGGCGAACACCTCGGAGCGGTGCTCGAAGTTGCGGAAATGGCCGTAGCTGGGTGCCGCCGGCGACAGCAGCACCACCCCGCCGGCCGGGGTCAGTTCGCGGGCCAACCGCACCGCGGCCGGCAGGTCGTCGGCGCGGGTGGTACGCACGCCGGGCAGGTCGGCGAGGGTGCCGATGATCCGGGGGCCGCTGTCGGGCACCCCGATCACGGTGAGCTCGCGGTCGACCAGGTGATCGCGCAGCGGGGTGTAGTCCAGGCCCCGGTCGGTGCCGCCGACGATGACCGTCAGCGGCCGGTCCGGGTAGGCGTCGATGGCGTGCATCGCCGAGTACGGGCTGGTGGAGATGCTGTCGTCGACGAAGGTGAGCCCGGACGGGTCGGCGATCTCGGCCAGCCGGTGCGGCAGGCCGGCGAACCCGGCGACCGCCTCGGCCAGGATGTCGCGGTCGGCGACGCAGTCCACGCCGAGGACGTCGAGCACGGCGAGCGCGACGCAGAGGTTGCCCTCGTTGTGCCGGCCGACCAGCGGCAGCACCGCTCGGGCGAACAGCGGCTCGGCACGCCGGTACAGGTACGGCCGCCCGTGCGGGCCGGGCGCGACGTGGAAGTTGTCCGGCCGTCCGGCGGCGATCGCGACCTCGTCGAACAGCCGCCGTGCCAGCCGGGGATCCGTACCGTTGTAGATGACCGTTTCCGGACCGTGGGCGATCAGGTTGAGCTTGTCGGCGTAGTAGCGTTCCTCGCTGCCGTGCGAGTCCAGGTGCTCCGGAAACAGCGAGGTCAGCGCGGCGATCCGGGGTGAGTCGGTCAGATCGCTGCACTGGTACGAGGACAGCTCCAGCACGTACAGCTCGGCCTCGGGCATGGCCAGCAGTGGCACCCCGATGTTGCCGCCGAACGCGTTGGGCCGCCCCAGCGCGGTCAACAGGTGGCTGATCAGGCTGGAGGTGGTCGACTTGCCCTTGCTGCCGGTGACCCCGACGGTGCGCGAGGCGTGGTCGGCCATCCACAGCGCGGTGCCGCCGGTGATCGGCACGCCGCGCGCGCGCAACTCGACCACCCACGGATGGGTCTGCGGCACGCCGGGCGAGCGGACCACCACGTCGGCGGCGGCCAGCCGGGCGAAGCCGTCCGCACCGGTGTGCAGCGGTGCCAGGTCGACAGCCCAGTCCGGCGGGGCGGCGATCGCGCTGTCGTCGACGGCGACCAACGAGGCCGGGGAGTGGGCGGCGATCGCGGTCACCGCGGCCCGTCCCTCGCGGCCGGTGCCCCACACCGCGACGGATCGGCCACGCAGGTCAGCCAGGCGCACCGGTCATCTCCTCCAACGGCCAGCATGTCATCGGGCGCCGGATCATGGGCGCGAACCGGGACTAGTATGTCTGGTCGGTGATCGGTGAAGGAGGCATGGGTGACCCGCGACGACCTGTCACGCTGCACCGCGTTCACCTTCCCGTCGCTGGAGTTCGACCCGGCGACCGGGGTGGCCGAGCTGGGCTACGCGCTCACCGGCGACGCCGCTGAGCTGACCTTCGTCGAGCGGATCACCTTCCCGATGCCGGAGGGCGCCACCCCGCCGCCGAGCGGGCCGGGGTCGACGTTCCGCCGGGTCCTGGAGCTGCTGCACCTGGTCGCCGGGGTCAGCTACTACAAGGCGGCGGCCCCGCCGGAGCTGGTGGCGCCGGCGCCGCTGGGGCCCGAGGCGGTCGCGCTGGTCACCGCCGTCTACACCAAGGGCCTGGCCGAGTACGCGTACCGCAACGACCTGCCGCACGTACTCGACCTCGCCCCGCGACTGCCCGACGGCACGCCGCAGCCGCCGGAGCCGGTCGACACCGCCGACCGGCGTCCGCTGTCGGCCGTCGGCGGCGGCAAGGACTCGATCGTCAGCCTGGAGGCGCTGCGCCGGGCCGGTTTCGACCCGGTGCCGTTCTCGGTCAACCCCAATCCGGTCATCGTGGCGGTCAACGCCGCGTCCGGGCTGCCTGCCCTGGCCGCCCGCCGGACGCTGGACCCGCGGCTGTTCGAGCTCAACGCGGCCGGGGCGTACAACGGGCACATCCCGGTCACCGCGATCAACTCGCTGATCGCGGTCGCCACCGCGGTGCTGCACGGCCTCGGTCCGGTGGTGATGTCCAACGAACGCTCGGCCTCGGACCCGAACCTGATTTGGAACGGACACGAGATCAACCACCAGTGGTCCAAGGGCGTCGCGGCCGAAGGGCTGCTGCGCGACGCCCTACGGGGCCACGCCGGGCTGAGCGAGCCGTACTTCTCGCTGCTGCGAACCCTGTCCGAGCTGCACATCGCCAAGCTGTACGCCCGCTCGACCGGCTACGACGCGGTGGTGACCAGCTGCAACGCGGCTTTCAAGCTGCGCGACGCCAGCGAGCGCTGGTGCGGCGACTGTCCGAAGTGCCGGTTCGTGTTCCTGGCGTTCGCCCCGTTCATGACGCGGGAGCGGCTGGTCGGCATCTTCGGCGTCGACCTGCTCGCCGACCCGGCCCAGCTGCCCGGCTACCGCGAGTTGCTCGGCGTCGACGGGCACAAGCCGTTCGAGTGCGTCGGCGAGGTCGAGGAGTCCCTCGTGGCGTTGCGGATGCTCGCCGAGTCGCCGCAGTGGCACGACGCCCCGCTGGTGCGCGAGCTGATGGACGCCGTCCCGGCGCAGGCCTGGCCGGCGGTCGACGCCTCCGACGTGCTGCTGCCCGGCGGGCCGCACTTCGTGCCGTCGGCGTACGCGAAGGTCCTCACCGCGTTGGGCTGAGGCCCGGTCTGCGGCGACACCAGGACGTCCAGCAGGCCCGCAACCAGAACATGAGGCAATGTCGCATCTTGCGAACGGCTGCCGACCGTCACCTTCCTTGCCTATTCTCGGCAGCAGTCGGCCATTGCTCCAGAAGGGATCTGGACATGATCAAGTTCCTCCGGAACGCTGTTGTCGTCACGGTGCTGGCCATCTCCACCAGTCTCGTCGCCGCCGCACCGGCCCAGGCTTACTTTCCCGCCCCACCGGTCGGTTCGATGATTGACGTCACCTTCTGGACGAACTCCAGTCACACCACCGAGGTCGGCCGCTGGCTCTACGGCACGTGTGACGGGACCTACTACGACGAGGTATGGGGCCAGCGGACGTCGTACTACACCTGGCGAGAGACCTACTGTTGGTAGGCGCCCTCGCCGCCGCCCGTCCGGACAGTCGCCGGGCGGGCGGCACTCGTCACGCGGCCAGGGCCTTCAGCGCGTGGTAGACGAGAAACACCGGCCACACCAGCGCCTGCAGGATGCCCAGCACGACGGCCCAGAAACCACCGTCCGCCTGCTGGATGTAGTAGACCAAGGCGCCGATCAGCCCGAGTCCGTACACGGCGGCGCCTGGGCCGCCACCGCCCCGGCTGTCACGACGGGGCCTGCGCTCCTTCTTGTCCATCTCATCGCTCCTCGTCAGACGTCGACGCGGCGACAGGCACCCGCGCTCGGGCCGTCGCTGGAACCCACATGTCCATCAGCGACACGCCGATGCCGTAGGTCACGAAGTGGCCGTACGGCCGGATCTCCACCAACCGGGCCGTGGCCTGCCGTTCGGGTGGCAGCAGCGGGCCGAGCCGCTGCGCGAGTGGACCGGCCGGCAGCGGCCCGGTCGGGTGCGCCACCGCTACCGCGGGAAAGCTGATCGTCGCTAGGACCCCGCTGCAGCGCGGTTCCCCGGCCGGGCGTGACGTGGCTGAGCACCGCGAACGAGGCCCTGGCCAACTCCCGCCAGACCAGGGCGGTCGCGCGATCCCGATCGGTCGACACTCTGGACACGGCGCACCTCCGGTCATGCGTACCGTACCGACCGGACCGGCCGGCCGCGATGTGTGCACCGGCCATCGGCCACCGGCCCGGCACCGGCTGCCGATCCCAGCGTGCTCCCGGCCGGGCCGACGCGACAGGCCGACCGGCCCGGATTCCCCGGGCCCAACGTCCCATCGGCGGATGTGATGCTTTGTCACGTCTTGCCGGCCACTGATGACCGCGAACTTTCCTTCCTATCCCACGGTGCGGTGTCCGACTGCGACTTCACGGCGCCGGCCGGCGGGCGCTCGTCGACCAGGTACGGCCGCCAGCAGCCGGTGCCGCAGCTGCCGGTGTGCACCGCGAGGATCCGGGTGCCGGGCAGCAGGACGGCGAGCCGGGCGGCGGCGCGGCGCAGCTGGGTATGGTGTTCGCCGTCGTCGACCGGGTTGCCGGCGCAGTCGGCGTGCCCGGCCAGTACCAGCGTGTCGCTGCCGTGCGCCCGCTCGGACACCCCGATCGCGGTGAGCAGCCGATCCAACTCGGCCGGACGGGCTGCGGCGAGCAGCCGGTCCGGCCCGGGTTCGGTGATCATGTCGAGGTAGTCCACCCCGAGCCGGTCCCGCAGCCAGTCGCCGAGCGGCTCGTGGATCCGGCCGTCGATACAGGTCACCACGGTGGCGAACCGGTCCGGCATGTCAGTACACCTCCTGCGGCAGGCGTGACGTCCGGCCGGAGCCGGTGGCCCCGTCGCCACCGGTGGAGCCGTCCCCACCGACCGCGTCGACCGCGCCGGCCACCTCCGGGTGCAGTTGGCCGGCTTCCCGCATCAGCGGCCAGAGACCGGAGCGGGTGAGCAGATCGCGCACCGGTCCTCGGACGGTGGCCAGGTGCAGCGCGACGCCTCGGCTGGCCAGCCGGTCCCGTGCCTGGGCCAGGGCGTGCGCGCCGTCGGCGTCGGCATCGCCGATCGCGCTGGCGTCCACCACCACCGCGCGCAGCGACTCGCGGGTCTCGGCCAACGCCAGCAGCTGGTCGGCGAGGTACTGCGCGTTGGCGAAGTACAGCGATCCGTCGATGCGCAGTACCGCCACCTGTTCGTCGGTGACCAGCCCCTGGTAGCGGGCCACGTTGCGGAAGGTCGCGGTGCCCGGCACCCGGCCCAGTTCGGCGGTGTGTGGACGGGCGGAGCGGCGCAGGAAGACCGCGAGGCTGAACACGACCCCGGCGGCCAGGCCCGGCTCCACCCCGGCGACCAGGGTGACCACGAAGGTCAGCACCAGGGTCAGCCCGTCGGCCCGGCGGATTCGCCAGGCCGTCCTGGCACCCCGGTAGTCGACCAGGCCGAGTACGGCGACCACGACGATCGCGCCGAGCACCGCCTTGGGCAGGTGGTAGAACGCCGGAGTGAGCAGCAGCGCGGTCACCGCCACCACGGCGGCGGTGACCAGGGAGGCGATCGGGGTACGGGCTCCGGCGGAGAAGTTGACCGCGCTGCGGGAGAACCCGCCGGCCACCGGGAAGGCGTGGAAGGCACCGGCGGCGGCGTTCGCCGCACCGACGGCGACCAGTTCGGCGTTTGGTTCGACGTGCTGGCGGGACCGGGCGGCCAGCGACTTGGCCACCGCGATGCCCTCCATGTAGCCGACCAGGGCGATCGCGATCGCGGCCGGTAGCAGGGCCCGCACATCGGCGAGGGCGATCGCCGGCAGGTCCGGGGTGGGCAACCCGCTCGGCACGTCCCGCAGGATGGGTACGCCCCGGTTGCCGAACGCCAACGCGGCGCTGACCGCGGTGACGGCGGCGACGACCAGCAGCGCCGCCGGCACCTTCGGGGCGTACCGGCGTAGCAGGACCAGCCCGGCGATGCTGGCCGCGGCGACCACCACGGTCAGCGGGTGGATGGTGGCGGCGCCGTGCCACAGGCTGGCCAGGATGCCGGGCAGGTTCTCGGCCCGCTCGACACGCATCCCGAACAGGTCCTTGAGCTGGCTGGCGGCGATGACGAGCGCGGCGGCCGAGGTGAACCCGGACAGCACCGAGTGGGACAGGAAGTTCACCAGCGCGCCGAGGCGCAGCACGCCCATCAGGATCTGGATGGTCCCGACCAGCAGAGCCAGCAGGCCGGCGAGGGCGGCGTAGCGGCCGAGGTCGCCGTGCGCCAGCGGGGCGAGCGCGGTGCTGGTCATCAGCGCGGTGATGGCGACCGGGCCGACCGCGAGCGAGCCGGACGTGCCGAGCAGGGCGTACACCAGAACCGGCACGGTGGCGGCGTACAGGCCGGCGACCGGCGGCATGCCGGCGAGGGCGGCGTACGCCATGCTCTGCGGCACCAGCATCACCGCGACGGTGAGCCCGGCGATCAGGTCGTGCCGCAGGGTGTGCCGGTCGTACCCGCGCCGCCAGCCGAGGATGGGCAGGGCCCGCGCCAGGCCGGTGCGGTCCTGGCGCGGGTACGCGGTGGTGGTCATTTCGTCGCGCCCGCCCGGCTGATCCGGGTGAGCGAGGCGTCGACGTCGCACCCGGCACCCTGGTTGTACGGCAGGCGGGCCAGCAGCATGCCCATGGCGCAGGTGTTGGTCAGCGCCGCGAAGGTCAGCCCGGCCCCGATCAGACCGGCCAGGTAGCGCGCCGGCGGGAACCAGATGCTGGCCAGCACCGAGACCAGCACGATCGCGCCGGCGACCAGGCGCACCTGGCGTTCCAGGCCCCAGCGCTGGCGGCCCCGGTTCACCGGGCCACCGGCGGAGATCCAGGCGTTCATTCCGCCGTCGAGTACGGTCGCGCCGTCCAGGCCGGCACCGGCGAGTTTCGCGCAGGCCTGGTTGGCCCGGTTGCCGGACTGGCAGATCAGCAGGATACGCCCGCCGGCGTCGCTGACGATCCGGTTGAGGTGGACGTCGACCTGGTCCAACGGCAGGTTGATCGCCCCGTCGATGTGGGCCGTCTCGAACTCGGCCGGGGTACGCACGTCGACGACCAGGGTGTCGGGGTTGTTGGCCAGCAGCGCCCGGGCGGCGGGTACCTCGATGCTCGGATTGGTGGTGGGTGGCACGGTTGTCTCCAAAGGTCGTGGTCGTAGCCGGGTCGGGTCGGGTGAGCGGTGGATACGGATGTGGGCGCTCAGGTCAGCTCGGCGACGCCGGCACCGCTGAGGACGACGGCCTGGTAGCCGGCGCGGACCAGCAGGCTGGCGGCGATGGCTGCCCGCCGGCCGCTGCCGCAGGCCACGAGGACGGGCCGTCGCCGGTCGAGTTCGTCCGGGATGCCCTCACTGGCCAGATCGGCCACGAACCGTTGCACCGCTCCGGGCCAGCCGACCTGCGCCCACTCGTTCGGCATCCGTACGTCCAGCAGCTGGACGTCGGGCTGCCCCAGACGCTGCCGGAATCCGTCCAGGTCGAGCAGCTCGTAGCCGGGGCCGAGCTGATCGCCACCCGCCGGCCGGTACACGGCCTGGACGCTGTCCACGCCGATGCGGGCCAACTGGACGACGGCCTCGGTCACATCCTGACCGGCTTCGGCGACCAGGACGATCGGCGCACCGTAGGGCAGCAACCAGCCGGCCCAGCTGCCGAAGTCGTCGGTGAGCTCAATGCCGACGGATCCGGGCACCAGGCCGGCGGCCTGCACCGTCCGCGGTCGGATGTCGACCAACCGGGCACGGGCGCCGTCGTCACCGTCGGCACCGGCGGGCGGCCCGGCAGCGGCGGCGGCCGGCAGCTCAGCGGCGCTGATCTCCGCGATGCCGACGGCCGGCATGGGCTCGCCACCGCGGATGTTGGCCGGGCCCATGTACTGGTAGAACGCCGGGATCGGCATGGGCTCGGCGAGCAGCCGGTCGGCGAAGCCCTCCGGGTCGCCGATGCCCAGCAGCGGGTTGCCGTCGACCTCGTCGCCGATGGTGGAGGTGAACCGGCCGGCACCGGTGGTGGTGCAGAACGAGCCTTCGCCGTGGGTCGGGTAGAGCCCGACCGCCCGGGGCAGGCCGGCGAGGCGGTGCAGTGAGCCGTACTGCAACCGGGCCAGGCTGCGGGCCCGTTCGGGGCCGAGCAGGTCGGGCCGCCCGGCGGAGGCGACCAGCAGGCTGCCACCGGAGAAGACGGCGACCGGTTCGCCATCGATCAGCACCAGGTAGCTGGTGTGTTCCGGGGTGTGGCCAGGGGTGTGGATAGGCCGCAGGGTGAGGTCGTCCGCCTTGATCTCTTCGAGGTGGAAGGCGGGGGTGTGCCGGTAGACCGGTGCGGCGCCGGCCGGCAGGACCAGTTCGGCACCGGTCCGGCGGGCCACTTCCGGCCCGCCGGAGACGTAGTCGTTGTGCAGGTGGGTTTCAAGAACGAACCGGACATCGACCGCGCGTTCGTCGGCCGCGTCGAGGAACCGGTCGATGTCGCGTTGCGGGTCGACCAGGACTCCTTTGCCCTCGTGGACCAGCAGGTAGGACTGGTCACCCAGGCCGGGGGTACGGAATGAGATGAGTTCCACGGTGTTCCTCCGCTCTCGGTTATACCCCTGGGGGTATCTACCAGACCCAGTATGTTCGAATGAACGTACAGCTGCAAGTGATACCCCCCGGTGTATCCTGTAAACCCGAACGGGCAGACCCAGACCGGCGCGGGAAAGACCCGGACCAGCGGGAGACCCGGGACCCAGGAGGAACTCGCGATGCAGGTCGAGGAGAACGCCACGGCAGACGTGATCAAGCGCCTACGGCGGGCCGAGGGACAGATTCGGGGCGTGATCGCCATGCTGGAGTCCGGTCGGGACTGCGCCGACGTGGTGACCCAGCTCGCGGCGGTCTCCCGGGCCCTGGACCGGGCCGGATTCAAGATCATCGCCAGCGGGCTGGAGCAGTGCGTCAACGCCGAGTCCGGCGACGCGGACCGCAAGGCCAATCTGGAACAGATGGAGAAGCTGTTCCTGTCCCTGGCCTGAGCGTCCCCTGGCCTGAGCGTCCCCTGGCCTGAGCGCATCGGGTCGCAGCGCATCGGGTCGCAGCCGCAACCCGGCGATCCGCCTGTCGCGGATCGCCGGGTTTGCTCGGCTCAGCTCTTTGCCGGCCGGGTGGCGAGGTACCAGTCGGTCAGCTTGACCTCACCGTCGGCGAGCCGGGTATCCATCTCGGCCTCGGTACGTGGCGCACCGAGCACCACGTCGTCACCGGGGCGCCAGTTCGCCGGGCAGGACACCCCGTCCCGGTCGGCGGTCTGCAGCGCGTCGATCAGCCGCAGGATCTCCGGGATCATCCGGCCGGCGTTCATCGGGTAGTACAGCACCGCCCGGACGATCTGCTCGGCGTCGATGACGAAGACCGCCCGTACCGCCGCCGTACCCGAGGTGTTGGGGTGCAACATGCCGTAGGCGTGCGACACCGCCATGTCCAGGTCGGCGATGATCGGGAACGGGATGCGGACACCGAGCTTGTCATGGATGGACCGGGTCCAGGCCAGGTGGCTGAAGACCGAGTCCACCGAGTTGCCCAGCAACGCCACGTCACGGGCGGCGAACTCGTCGGCCAACTCGGCGAAGGCGACGAACTCGGTGGTGCACACCGGGGTGAAGTCCGCCGGGTGGCTGAACAGCACCAGCCAGCGGCCGGCGTAGTCGGCCAGCCGGACCGGCCCGTGCGTGCTGTCGGCGACGAAGTCCGGGGCGCGGTCACCGATCAGCGGCAGGTTCGGCACCGACGCGGCGTCGATGGTGGGCGTGGTCATCGGAAACTCCCTTCCAAGGGGTGGTGACAACGGTGGTACTCAGGCGGTGGCGGCCGGCACCCGGGTCGCCTGCCAGGCCTGGTAGCCGCCGATCAGGTCGGACACGTCCTGGTGGCCGCTCGCGCGTAGCAGGCTGGCCGCCACCGACGAGCGGTATCCGCCGGCGCAGTGCACGACGACCGGACGGGCGGCCGGCAGTTCGGCGACCCGACGGGGCAGCTCGGCCAGTGGGATGTGCAGCGAACCGGTGATGGCACCGCCGGCCCGCTCGCCGGTGTTGCGTACGTCGAGCACCACCGGCGGATCGTCCCCGTCGAGCGCGGCGGCGAACTGCGTCGCGGTCAGTCGGCTCGCCTTGGCCAGCTGGTCGATCATCTGCAGGAACGCCTGTTCCGGCTCGCGCAGGTAGCCGCCGACGGTGTCGAAGCCGATGCGGGCCAGCCGGATCACGATCTCCTCCTCGCGGTCCTGCGGCGCCACCACCAGCACCTCCTTGCCGGGGGTGAGCACGCTGCCGGCGGTCTCGGCGAACCGGCCGTCAGCCGGGACGTTGAGCGAACCCCGCACGTGTCCGAGCGCGAACTCCTGCGGGTCACGGGCGTCCAGGACGAGCGCGCCGGCACCCCGGCGGGCGAGGAACTCGTCCACGGTGAGTGGCCGGGGCGCGTCCGCGGCGTCGAACAGGGCGTGCTCGCGGCGGTTGAGCACCGCGTCGTAGCCGAAGTACGCCGGCGCGGCCGGCTGCCCGGCGGTGACGATGGCCAGGAACTTCTCCTGGTCCATCGGGACGCAGGCGTAGTTGGTCGCGCGCTGCTCGCCGATCGTGGAGGACCGCTCGGTGGACAGGTTCTTGCCGCAGGCGCTACCGGCGCCGTGGGCCGGGAAGACCCGGACCGGGTCGGGCAGTGCCATCAACTTGTGCTGCACGCTGTCGTAGAGCATCCGGCCGAGTTCGTCGGCGCTCACGCCGAGCGAGGCGAGCAGGTCGGGCCGGCCGACGTCGCCGATGAACAGCGCGTCGCCGGTGAGGACACCGTACGCGACCGGATCGGTGGCGCGCTCGTAGACCAGGATGCTGATCGACTCCGGGGTGTGTCCCGGTGTCTCCATGATCTCCAGGGTCACGTCGCCGAGGCTGATCCGCTCGCCGTCGACCAGCTTGCGGATCGGGTAGTCGGCCTCGGCCCGCTGGCCGTAGCCGATCCAGGCGCCGGTGCGGGCAGCCAGTTCCAGGTGGCCGGCGATGAAGTCGGCGTGGAAGTGGGTGTTGACGACGCCTTCGATGGTGAGGCCGTGCGCCTGCGCGTCGGCCAGGTATTCGCTGACGTCACGGCGCGGGTCGACCACGATGGCGCGCTTCGTGGTCTCGTCGGCGATCAGGTAGGACGCCTGGGACAGGCAGTCCAGGTAGTACTGGGCGAAGAACATGCCCGGGACCTCCTTCGGCGGTGGTGCGCTTGGTGGATGTGAGTCCAACCTACCCCGGGGGGTATATCAACACGGTAGCTCAAGGTCCCGAACATTCGGGACCTTCGACCCGGTGACCCACCAGACAACCGAGCCGGTCGATCCCTTGCCGCCGACCGACGGCGGCCCGTACCGTGATAAATGTACGTACAGGAGCACATCCGCTCAAGAGGCAGGTGACTCAGGCATGAACCGGCATCAGGTCGTGGTACTGGGCGGCGGGACCGCCGGTATCACCGTCGCGGCCCGGCTGCGCCGCACCGGTGTGACCGACATCGCACTGATCGAGCCCTCGACCACGCACTATTACCAACCGCTGTGGACGTTGGTCGGCGGCGGCCGGGCCAGCGCCGCCGAAACCGCCCGGCCGCAACACCGGGTGATCCCGCGCGGGGTGCGGTGGTATCCGGAAGCGGCTCAGGCCATCGACCCCGACCGACGGCACGTCGAACTGGCCCGCACCGGCCTGGTCGGCTACCAGCACCTCGTCGTCGCGACCGGCCTGCGGCTGGACTACGAGGCGGTGCCCGGGTTGACCGACACCCTCGGCCACGACGGGGTGTCCACCAACTACGCGTACCACCTGGCGCCGAAGACCTGGGAGTTCATCCGCGGCCTGCGGTCGGGCACCGCGCTGTTCACCATGCCCACCGGGCCGGTCAAGTGCGGCGGCGCCCCACAGAAGATCGCCTACCTGGCCGCCGACCACTGGCGCCGGCAGGCAGTCCTGGACCAGATCCGGGTGGTCCTCGTCCTGCCCACCCCCACCATGTTCAAGGTCGACCGGTACGCGCAGGTGCTGCGGAAGGTGGCCGACCGGTACGGCATCGAGGTACGGCTGAGCAGCGAACTGATCAAGATCGACTCGGCGTCCCGGGAGGCCGTCGTGGCCGACCTGGCGACCGGAAACGCCGAGACCCTGGCGTACGACATGATGCATGTCACCCCACCGCAGCACGCCCCGGACTGGATCCGCTCCGGCCCGCTCGCCGACCCGGACGATCCGGCCGGCTGCGTCCGGGTCGATCCACACACACTTCGCCATCCGACGTACCCGGAGATCTTCGCCCTCGGCGACGTGGCCAACCTGCCCACGTCCAAGACCGGCGCGGCCGTGCGCCACCAGGCGCCGGTGCTGGTCGACCACCTCCTCGCCGACCGCGCCGGCCGCACCAGCGACCGCCGGTACGACGGCTACACCTCCTGCCCGCTGGTGACCGCCCGCAACCGGATGCTGCTCGCCGAGTTCGACTACACCAACGAGCCGACACCGACCATCCCGCTGATCGACACGGCCCGGGAACGGTACGACATGTGGCTGCTCAAGCGGTACGGGCTGCCCTGGCTGTACTGGCACGGCATGCTGCGTGGACTGGCCTGACCGCGCCGGCCACGCCTGCCCCGGCTGAGCTGTGGCTCAGCCGGGTGGGCGGTCGCGGACCGCGTCCAGGGCCAGCAGCGCCACGTGCAGCGACAGGCAGTCCGGCACCGAGTCGAGGTCGGCGTCGAGGATCCGGGCCAGCCGGGCCAGCCGCTCGTAGAACGCCGGGCGGGACAGGTGCACGGCCGCGGCCGCCGCCGACTTGTTACGGCCGTGGTCCAGATAGGCCCGTAGGGTGGTCAG
Source organism: Solwaraspora sp. WMMB335 (assembly GCF_049179075.1). NCBI lineage: Bacteria > Bacillati > Actinomycetota > Actinomycetes > Micromonosporales > Micromonosporaceae > Solwaraspora > Solwaraspora sp. WMMB335. The sequence goes on along the minus strand of NZ_JBMHMF010000001.1, from coordinate 7,365,111 downwards.
CAGCTGGTCCCGGGGATGGCGCGCCTCGTACGCGAGCAACGGCCCCAGCTCACGCTCAACGAACACCTGCAGTCGGGGTTCCTCGCGCAACAGGTGCAGCAGCCCGGCCAGGCCGACGTCCGGCAGCCTGAGTACCCGGTCGCCGCGCCGGTCCCGCCGCCCCGCCTCGGCCACCTGCCGGGCCTCGATCAGCGAGCGTCGCGCCTCGCGGATACCGTCCACCCCGGTTCCGGCGGCCACCACCACCGGGGACGTCTCGGACCGGCGGATCCGACGCAGCGCGGCGTGGAAGGCGTCCAGCGCCGGGTCGGCCATGGCGGCGTCACGGACCGCCAGCAGCACCCCGACCGCCTGGTCGTCCAGGGAACTGGCCAGCCCGGCCAACCCGGCCTCCCGCAGGGCCAGCCCGACCGCCTCGGCGAGGTCCCGCAACCGTTCCTGCGCGGCCTCGGCGCCCTCGGCCGCGGGCGACGGGGACTCGGCCGGTCCGTGCCCGTCCTCCGACCCGCGCCCGTCCTGGGCGCCCAGCCGCACGACCACGCCTACCAGGTGCCGACGGTCCAGGCCGACGCCGAGCGCCCGGGCCCGCATCGCCACCTCGTCGACCGGCTGCGACCCGTCCAGCAGCGCGGTCAGCAACGTCCGGTGGATCTGCCGCTCCAGCCCTTCGGCGTCCCGGCGGATCAGCCGGCCCAGCGCCAGCGTGGACGCTGCCCGCTCCAGCAGGATCGACAGCCGCACCGGCGGGCCGCCGCTGCTGGTCAGTCCCGACGCTGGGCAACGCAGCAGCAGCCGCCCCCAGTCCTGTCCCCGGGCCCCGACCATGGTCACCAGCCAACCGGTATCGGCGTGGTAGGCGGTCCGCCCGGCCGGCTGGATCCGCCGCGAGTGCTGTTCCCAGCCGTCGAGCAGCAACCGGGCGTTCTCGCCGGCGCTGTGGTACGCCAGCACCCGGCGGGACAGGTTCTCCAGCACCACCGGCGCCCCGGCCAGCTCGGCCGCCTGGCGGACCACCTCGGCTGCCTCCGCGCCCTCGACCGACAGCTCGGTGAACCGCTGGTGGATCTCCTCGGTGGCCCGCAACTCGGCCAGCTGGGCATCGACGATCAGCGCGTGCACCGCCTCGGTGATCAGGACGAACGGGGTCTCCCGGCGCAGCTCCACCAGGGGCAGGCCGTGCCGTCGGGCCGCCGCCGCCATCACCCGGGGCACCCCGCTGACGTACCGACGGCCCAGCTCGACCACCAGCCCGGCGACTCCCACCTCGGCCAGATCGGCGATGAACGCGCGCAGCCCGGCATCGTCGCCGGGTAGCCCGATTCCGGTGGTGAGCACCAGTTCCCCGCCACGCAGCAGCCCGGCGATGTCCGGCACCTCGCTGACGTGCACCCAGCGCACCGGCCGGTCCAGAGCACCGTCGGCGGCGACCACCCGAGGTCCGCCGTGCCGCACCGGATCCAGCGCCAGCACCTCGCGGACGGTCGGGAACACGCGCAAGACGCTACCCGTACGGCAGGCAGAATGCCCGGTGTGCCAGTAGTGGAGATCACCAACCCGGAGGACGAGCGGATCGCCGATTACCGGGCGCTGACCGACGTCGAACTGCGCAGCCGCTGGGAACCACCGAACGGGCTGTTCATCGCCGAGGGCGAACGGGTCATCGGCCGAGCCCTGCGGGCCGGCTACCGGCTGCGGTCGGCGTTGGTGGACGCCAAGCGGGTCGACCAGCTCAGCGGCTTGCCGCCGGAGGCGCCGTGCTACGCCGGCAGCCCGGCGGTGCTGGAGTCGATCACCGGTTTCCACGTGCACCGTGGTGTACTCGCCTCGTTCCACCGGCGGGCGCTGCCCGACCTCGACGAGGTGCTGCGCCACGCCCGGCGGCTGGTCGTCTGCGAAGGGCTGAACACGCACACCAACCTCGGCGCGCTGTTCCGCAGTGCCGCCGCGCTCGGCATGGACGCCGTGGTCCTCTCCCCCACCTGTGCGGATCCGCTCTATCGGCGGGCGGTACGGGTCAGCATGGGCGAGGTGTTCGCGGTCCCGTACGCCTGGGCGGCGGCGTGGCCGGCGGCGCTGGCCACCATCCGTACCGCCGGATTCAGCCTGCTGGCGATGACACCGGCGCCGGACGCGATCCCGCTCCAGCGTCTCGGCGCGGATCTGCGGTCCCGGCCGGCGCTGCTGCTCGGTGCCGAGGGCCCCGGGTTGACCACGGCCGCGCTGGCAGCCGCCGACGCCCGGGTGGCGATCCCGATGCGCCGGGGAGTCGACTCGTTGAACGTGGCGACCGCGGCGGCGGTGGCCTTCTGGGAGCTGTCCCGCGCCGACGGATGCTGACAGCCCCGGGCTGGGTGAGCCGGGCAGGCTGGGCGGGCCTAGCCGCCGGCCGGCGCGTGGACGGCGGGTACCATCCGCCCCGCCGACCAGGCCAGACCGATCCCTGCGGTCAGCGCGAACACCGCGCCGACGGTCTGCAGCGGGCCGGAGAGCAGGCCGACGATGCCGAGCAACGGTGACGCGGCGATCAGCAGCCAGCCGTCGAGTCGGTTGAACAGTTCCGACCGCAGGACAGCGGCACCGGCGAGCAGCCAGCCGAAGCTGTAGAGGGCGGCACCGGACAGGGCCAGCGTCCGAGCGCCGGTGCCGTACACGTCGGTGCCGGCGGGCAGGCCGGTGAACGGCAGCATCAGCGCCGCCCCGGCCAGGCCGGCGAGCAGCGCCGCTACCGCGGTGCCACGGCTGCGGCCGGCGGCGTGGATGCCGGCGATCGCGACCAGCGCGACCAGACCCAGCCAGCTGGCCACGACCCAGCCGCTCAGATACACCGGTCCGCCGCTGACCAGGTCCGGGGCGGCCGTACCACCGCGCAGGCCGCTGAGGCTGCTCACCGCGTAGGCGACCGCGTACAGCGGTAGCGTCCAGATGGCGACACGGGTGAACCGGCGTACCGACCAGGCCCACGCGGCGTTCGTGGCCGGCCCGGTCGCCGCCTGTTCGGGGGCGGCGACCGCGACCACGGCCACCCCGGCGTCGCTGCGGGAGACGACTCGCATCGGGCCGGATCGCGCGGCGCCGGACGCGGTGGTACGTGGTCGGGTGTTGCGCACGGCGCGCGTCATCGGCTGCCCTTCCGCGCGGCCGGGGCTGCCGGTCCCCGGTGCCTGTGGTCGTCACTGACCGTCTGATCCTGGCAGGCACCGGGGTCGTTACATGTGGGTTCTTCGGATCTGGCCCGGTCAGGTCCCCTGGTCCGGCTACCCGCTCAGCCGTGTTCGGCCGAGCGTTGCCGCTCGGGAGGCAACTCGTTCAACAACTCCGTGGCGGGCACCGGTTCGGGTGCGGGCAGTCCGGCCGGACGGGCGTTGCCGCCCCGGGTGATCTGCTCGGCCGCACGTACCTCGTCGTTGACCCGCTGTGCCTCGGCAGCCGCCGCCTCGGCCGCCTCGGCCGCCTCCCGCTCGACGGCGCCCGAGTCGACGTGCTGCGACGGAGTGTCACCGACCATCTGGCCGAGCCCGCCGAGCGCGCCGCCGAGGCCCTCGAGAGCCTTGGTCAGCTCGGCCGGAACGATCCACATCTTGTTGGACTGGCCGTTGGCGATCTGCGGCAACGCCTGCAGGTACTGGTAGGCGAGCACCTTCTGGCTCGGGTTGGCCTGGTGGATCGCGTCGAACACGGTACGGATCGCCTTGGCCTGCCCCTCGGCCTGCAGGATTCGCGCCTGCCGGTCACCGTCGGCGCGCAGCACCGCGGCCTGCTTCTCACCCTCGGCGCTGAGGATCTGCGACTGCTTGTGGCCTTCGGCGGTGAGGATGGCAGCCCGGCGGTCCCGCTCGGCGCGCATCTGCTTCTCCATCGAGTCGCGGATGCTCGGCGGCGGCTCGATCGCCTTGATCTCCACCCGGGTGACCTTGATACCCCATCGGCCGGTGGTCTCGTCGAGCACCCCGGACAGGTGGCGGTTGATCTCCTCCCGGCTGGTGAGCGCCCGCTCCAGGTCCAGCGAGCCGATCACGTTACGCAGGGTGGTGACGGTGAGCTGCTCGATCGCCTGGAGGAAGTTGGCGATCTCGTAGGTGGCCGCACGCGGTTCGACCACCTTGAAGTAGAGCACCGTGTCGATCGAGACGACCAGGTTGTCGGAGGTGATGACCGGCTGCGGCGGGAAGCTGACGACCTGCTCGCGCATGTCGACCTTTGCCCGCACCGTGTCGACGAAGGGAACGAGCAGGTTGAGGCCGGGGGTCAGGGTGCGCTGGTAGCGGCCGAGCCGCTCCACCACGTCCATCCGCTGCTGCGGCACGATCCGCACCGCCCGGATCAGGGTTATCACCGTGATCAGGGCGACCGCCCCGACCAGGACTGCGATCACTAGGTCCATTACCGCTCACCTTTTCGGGATATGGGATGGCTCATGTATCGGGCATCCGATGGGCTACGGCACGTCGCCGCCGGTGATCTCGTCCCGCCACACCAGGGCGGTGACGCCTTTGACCTGGATCACTCGTACCCGCTCACCGGGCGCGAAGACCTGCAGGCCGTCGTACGACCGCGCGCTCCACGACTCCCCGTCGATCTTCACCCGGCCGCCGTCGGCGTCGACCTGTTCCAGCACCAGCGCCTCGGTGCCCTCGATCGCCTCCACGCCGAACGGTTCCTCACCGGTTTCCAGCGCCGGCCGCCGGTGTCGCTGGATGACCGGCCGGACGGCGACCACGGTCAGTGCGGACACCACGGCGAAGACCAGAGCCTGGACGGCGACCGGCGCGCCGAGCGCGGCGACGACCGCCGCGGCGAACGCCCCGGCGGCGAACATGATGAGGAACAGCGTCGCGGTGAACAATTCCGCGACCGCCAGGACGACGCCCAATACGATCCACAGGACGGGTTCCACGTAGCAATCGTGACACGCGCTCGCACGTCACAGCTACCGCGATCTTGACAAAACGGTCATACTTACAGGAGTTTCGATAGTGTCCGCACCCCCAACCAGCACCACCCGGATGATCGACACCGCGGTCGCACAGACCCAGGCCAGCGGGCACGTCCCCTCGCTCATCCTCGGCGTGCTGCGCCGCGGGCGGCTCGCCCACGTCGCCGCGGCCGGCGACCAGCCGGTGCCGCATCCGGACCTGCAGTACCGGATCGGTTCGATTTCCAAGACGTTCACCGCCACCCTCGTGATGCAGCTACGCGACGCCGGGGCGCTGCACCTCGACGACCCGCTGCGCGCCCACCTGCCGGACGTCCCGCTCGACCGGATCACCCTGCGACAGTTGCTCGGGCACGCCGCCGGGCTGCAACGCGAGCCGGACAGCGACGGCTGGTGGGAACGGATCACCGGCAGCGACCTGGCCGGGCTGCTCGCCACCGTCCATCCAGGAAAGATCGCTTTCGAGCCGTACCAGACCTACCACTACTCGAACCTGGCCTACGGCCTGCTCGGTGCGGTGCTGCAGCGGATCACCGGGACCTGCTGGGCGGAGCTGGTGACCGGCCGCATCCTCGAACCGCTCGGCATGTCCCGCACCACCTACCACCCGACGGCGCCGTTCGCCCCCGGCTACGTCGTCCACCCGATTCGCGACACGCTGCACGAGGAGCCGCGCACCGACGCCGGGGCCATGGCGCCGGCCGGGCAGCTCTGGTCGACGGTCGCCGACCTGAGCCGGTGGGCGGCGTTTCTCGCCGCGCCCGATCCGGCCGTGCTGTCGGCCACCACGCTCGCCCAGATGTGCCGGCCGGTAGCCATCAACGACCCGCAGACCTGGGCCGGCGGGCACGGTCTGGGTCCGGAGCTCTACCGGGTCGGTGACCGCGTCTTCGTCGGTCACGGCGGTTCCATGCCAGGCTACCTGGCGTTGCTCGCCGTACACCGGTCGACCGGCACCGGCGTGGTCGCCTTCGCCAACTCGTACGGCTTGCGCCACGGCAGCATCCGGGAACTCGGGCTGGGCGTGCTCAACGACGTGCTCGACCGGGAGCCGGCGGCACCCGTACCGCCCTGGCGGCCCGCGACGCCCCCACCTGCCGAGATCGCGCCGCTGTGCGGCCGGTGGTGGTGGATGGGCCGAGAGCACCAGGTCGACTGGGTGGCGGCCAGGCCCGGTCGGGACCACGACGGCGACCGCCGCGAGGGCGAGCTGGTGCTCACTCAGCTCGGCGCGGCCGTTCGGGCGCGGTCCCGGTTCGCTGCCGACGGCCCGGACCGTTGGCGGGGACGATCCGGCCCGCAGGATGGGGAGATCCTCACCGTCCTGCGGGATTCGACCGGCACGCCGGTCGCGCTCGACATCGCGACCTTCGTGTTCACCCGCGATCCGGACCAGCTCGGCTGACCCCATGCTCACGGCGACGACGGCGGTACGGTGACGAAGTCGATCAACCGCTCCATCGCGTTGATCAGCGGGGTCTCCACGTGCTGGTAACTGTCCACTTGGGACAGGATGCGTCGCCACAGCTCGGCGGGCCCGGCCGCACCGACCGCCGCGCAGACGCCCTCCTTCCAGGGCTGGCCGGGCGGCACCCGAGGCCACTGCCGCAGCCCGATCCGTTCCGGTTTCACCGCCTGCCACACGTCCACGTACGGGTGGCCGGTGACGAGCACGTACGGCGAGGTGAGCGCGGCCACGATCCGGCTCTCCTTGGAGCCGGGGACCAGGTGGTCGACCAGGACGCCCAGCCGTCGGCGCGGCCCGGGGTCGAACGTCGCGGCCCGTGCGGCGAGGTCGTCGATGCCGTCGAGCGGCTCGACCACCACCCCTTCGATCCGCAGGTCGTCGCCCCAGATCCGCTCCACCAGGGCGGCGTCATGCACCCCCTCCACCCAGATCCGACTCGCCCGGGCGACGCGGGCCGGTTGGTGGGCCACCGCGACCGACCCCGACGCGGTGCGTCGGCGCTGGCGCGGGGCGGCCGGGGAGGTGGCCGGCCGCCGCAGCGTTACCGGCTGGCCGTCGAGCAGGAACGCCGCCGGGGCGAGCGGGAAGTGGCGGCGCCGTCCGTGTCGGTCCTCAAGGGTCACCGCGCCGGATTCGAACCCGACGACCGCGCCGCAGAAACCGGAATCGACGTCCTCGACCACCAGGTCCGGTACGGCGTCCACCTCGGGCACCGTGCGGCGCCGGCGCCAGTTGCCCGCCAACACGTCCTCGCCGTACCGGCGATCGCCACCACCCACAGCCGGCAGGCTAGCCGGGACCGGCCGGTGGTCGACGCCGACGCGCCGACGGCGACAGCTGCCGCGACGGCCGCGACGGCCGGGACCGCGACGTTGGCCGCACCGCGACGTTGGCCGGACCCCGACCGCCTTAGGTGCCGAGACAACCCGGGGTGCCGAGACAACCGGGTGATCGGCACGTACCCTAGCGTGCATGTCCCCCGCAGCAGGCGCGGCGACCCTCGCTACGCGCCGCTCCAGCCGGTTCGTGGCCTGGGTACGCGCATGGCGTGCCGGCCTGGTGCCGTACGACGAGATCGCCGACGAGATCGCCGGCGACGAGGAACACATGGTCGCCGACGCCCCGGGCGCCTGGACCGACCTGCCACTGCGGGCCGCCCTGTCCTGCTTCGCCAAGCTCGCTGCGGACGAGATCCGGCTGGTGCTGCCGGCCCCCGGCGATCCACGCGGGCTGCCCGGTCCCGGCGAGTTCACCGGTGCCGCGCTGCTGGCCGGCGAGGCGGTGGTGGCCCGTGGGCTGGGAGCCATTCCCGAAGTCCGTACGCACACGTCCGGATCGGGGATGACGTTCGAGACGGTGCTGTGGCGGATCTACCCGCTGCCGCAGGAACTGCCCACCGGGCACGGTGAGCCGGGTGCGGCCGAAGCCGAGGCCGAGCTGTCCACCGCGCTGGCGGAAGCAACCGCGGCGCTGACCCGGCTGGACGTGGCGCACTGGCGGCCGGAGCTGGCCGGGGCGCTCGCGGCGCTACGCCGGCCGGACGCGGGGATGGACCTGCCGCCCGGCTTCGACCCGCGGGCCCGGCGGCTGTTCGCCCGGGCGAGCGTGCTGGACCAGGTGCTGGCGCTGGCCGAGCACGTGGCACCGGGTGGAGCGGTCAACGGTCATGAGGCACAGCAACGGGACGCGGCGCTGCGCCCGCTCACCGTGGCCTGCCGCCGTGCCCTGGTGGCGTCCTGCAACGCCCCGCTGCGCTTCTGAGATACCCGGCCCTCCCGTCGCGCGGGCGAGGCCGCCCCGCCGGTCAGGACCGGGCCCGCCGGTCAGGACCGGTCAGATTTCGTCGATCAGGTCGGCCACCGAGGCGACGATCCGTGACGGCCGGTAGGGGTAGCGGTCGATGTCGGTCCGACTGCTGATCCCGGTCAGTACCAGCACCGTCTCCAGCCCTGCTTCCAGGCCGCACAGGATGTCGGTGTCCATCCGGTCGCCGATCATCGCGGTGCTCTCCGAATGCGCCTGGATGGTGTTCAGCGCCGAGCGCATCATCATCGGGTTGGGTTTGCCGACGAAGTACGGCTCCACCCCGGTGGCTTTCGAGATCATCGCCGCCACCGAGCCGGCCGCCGGCAGCGCGCCCTCGATGGATGGGCCGGTCGGATCGGGGTTGGTGCAGATGAACCGGGCCCCGTCGTTGATCAGCCGGACCGCCTTGGTGATCGCCTCGAAACTGTACGTCCGGGTCTCCCCGAGCACCACGTAGTCGGGCGCGTAGTCGGTGAGGATGTAGCCGACCGCGTGCATCGCCGTGGTCAGCCCGGCCTCCCCGATCACGTACGCGGTGCCACCCGGCCGCTGGTCGGCCAGGAACTGGGCGGTGGCCAGCGCCGCCGTCCAGATCGCCTGCTCCGGCACGTCGAAGCCCATCCGGGTGAGCCGGGCCTGCAGGTCGCGGGGTGTGTAGATCGAGTTGTTGGTCAACACCAGGAACGGCTTGCCGGAGGCACGCAGCCGGTTGACGAACTCCGGCGCACCGGGCACCGGCTGGCCTTCGTGCACCAGCACGCCGTCCATGTCGGTGAGCCAGCTCTCCACGGGCTTACGATCGGTCACGGGCAACTCCGGGGGTGGCGGCAGGGGTGGTGGAGCAGCAGTCGCGCGGGCAGGTGTCCCAGATCGGGAGCGTACCGAGCCGCTGTCGCGGCGCGGTCCCCGGCCGCTCGATCCGCTCGACGACCAGTTCGCGCACCATGGCCACGAACCGGGGATGCGTCCCGGGGGTGGCGGCCCGCACGTACGCCAGCCCGAGCTCCTTCGCGGTCGCCGCCGCCTCGGTGTCCAGGTCCCAGACGACTTCGAGATGGTCGGAGACGAAGCCGATCGGGCTGACCACCACGGCGGCGGCCCCTTCCTGCTCGGCGAGGGCCGTCAGGTGGTCGTTGACGTCCGGCTCCAGCCAGGGCACCTGGGGCGGGCCGGAACGGCTCTGCCAGACCAGGTCGTACGGCAGCCCAGGGGCCGCCCGCTCGGCCACCAGCCGAGCGGTCTCGGCCAGTTGTGCCTGGTAGCGCCCGCCCTCGGGGCCGGCCGCCGCAGCCATCCGGGTCGGAATCGAGTGGGCGGTGAAAACCAGCCGGGTCCGCTCGCGCAGCGCCGGGTCGAGGGTGTCCAGCGCGGCGCGGACCGCCTCGGTGTGCGGGCCGACGAACCCGGGATGGTCGTGGAACTGACGCAGCTTGTCGATCACCGGCGCGTCCGGGCCGACGGCGGCCCGTGCCGCGGCGATGTCCTCCTGGTACTGCCGGCAGGACGAGTACCCGCCGAACGCGCTGGTGGCGAAGGCGAGGGCGTGCCGGACCCCGTCGTCGCGCATGGTCGCCACCGTGTCGGCGAGCATCGGATGCCAGTTCCGGTTGCCCCAGTAGACCGGCAGGTCGATGCCGTTGGCGGCGAAGTCGGCCCGGATCGCGGCGAGCAGTTCCCGACACTGCTGGTTGATCGGGGACACCCCGCCGAAGTGCCGGTAGTGCTCGGCGACCTCGGCAAGGCGCTCGGGCGGGACATTACGCCCGCGGGTGACGTTTTCCAGGAAGGGCAGCACGTCCTCGGGGCCTTCCGGGCCGCCGAACGAGAGCAGCAGCAGTGCATCGTACGCCATGGTCGCCATTGTTCCTGGTCCCGCTGAACGGCCGGGCACCGCCGTCGGATCGGGCGCCGGTCGGATCAGGCCCCGATGGCGTGGAAACCGCCGTCGACGTGCACGATCTCGCCGGTGGTGGCCGGGAACCAGTCGGACAGCAGCGCCAGGCAGGCGCGGGCGGCCGGCTCCTGGTCGGTCAGCTCCCAGCCCAACGGGGCCCGCTCGGTCCAGGCGTGCTCGAACGCCTCGAAGCCGGGAATCGACTTGGCGGCCATGGTCCGCAACGGCCCGGCGCTGACCAGGTTGCTGCGGATGCCCTTGGGGCCCAGGTGCAGGGCGAGGTAGCGCGAGGCGGCCTCCAGGCCGGCCTTGGCCACCCCCATCCAGTCGTAGACCGGCCAGGCCAGGGTCGCGTCGAAGGTGAGGCCGACCACCGCCCCGCCCGGGCTCATCAGCGGCAACGCCGCCATCGCCAGCGACTTGTACGAGTACGTGGACACGTGCAGCGCGGTGGCCACGTCCTCCCACGGCGCGTCGAGGTAGCCGCCGCCGAGGCAGCTCTGCGGTGCGAAGGCGATCGAGTGCATCACCCCGTCCAGTCCGTCGACGTGCTCGCGTACCCGGTCGGCGAGGGTGGCCAGGTGCTCGGGGTTGGTGACGTCGAGTTCGAGCACCGGTGCCTCGGTGGGCAGCCGCTTGGCGACCCGCTCCACCAGCGACATGCGGCCGAAACCGGTGAGCACGACGGTGGCACCGTGTTCCTGGGCGAGCCTGGCCACCGAGAAGGCGATCGACTGGTCGGTGATGACCCCGGTGACGAGCAGCCGCTTACCGGCCAGCAGTGCGGACACAAATTTCTCCGTTCGGTGACTCGTTGTGTTCAGTGACCCGTGCCGAGGCTCAGTGACCCATGCCGAGGCCGCCGTCGACGGGGATCACCGCGCCCGAGATGTAGCTGGCGGCGTCCGCAGCCAGCCAGGTGACCGCCGCCGACACCTCGTCCACGCTGGCGAACCGCCCCGCCGGAATGATCTTGCGATACTCGGCCTTGCGCTCCTCGGGCAGCGCGGCGGTCATGTCCGTCTCGACGTAGCCGGGCGCGACGACGTTCGCGGTGATGTTGCGCCCGGCCAGCTCTCGGGTGATGGACCGGGCCATGCCGACCAGGCCGGCCTTGCTCGCCGCGTAGTTCACCTGACCGGGCGAGCCGTAGAGGGCGACCACCGAGGAGATGAAGATCAGCCGTCCCCAGCGGGCCCGGAGCATCTTGGCCGAGGCGCGCTTGGCACACCGGTACGCACCGGTGAGATTGGTGTCGAGCACCGAGGTGAACTGGTCCTCGGACATCCGCAGCAGCAGGGTGTCGTCGGTGATCCCGGCGTTGGCCACCAACACCTCGACCGGGCCGAACTCGGCCTCGACCGCGCTGAACGCCTGGTCGACCGACTCGCTGTCGGTCACGTCGCACCGTACGCCGAACAGCCCGGCCTGCTCGTCGAAGCTGGAGCGGTAGGTGATCGCCACCCGGTCGCCCTGCTTGGCGAACGCCTGCGCGACGGCCAGGCCGATACCCCGGTTACCGCCGGTGACCAGTACGGTGCGGGCCACGTTCCCCCCTCAACGCTCGATGATCCGGCATGGAGACTAGGCGCTACCGCTGGGTAAGCCATAACCCGGGGGTACTACGACCACGGTGGCGTGCCGGCCGGTCGGGTAGGCGGCCGGCGTTGGTGTCGGTCCAGGCGGCCGGCGTTGGTGCGGATTGTGCCGGCGCGGCGGCCCGGGTGTACGCTCTTGCCCGGTTCTGAGTCCGGACGGCCTACGGAGGTGATCGCTGTGCGAGATAGCGATCCTCCCAGTCGTCGCCGGGCCACCGACCGGCCACGCTGATCCTGGCGTGACTCCGGTGCGCCCGCGCGATTCGCCCGTGTCGCCCGTCAATCCGCTTGCCAGGCCGCCCGCCGTCGTGCCGGGACGGTCTGCTCGTCGCCGGAGCCAGTCCAATGAACCGCTACGTCGCCCCACTGGGATTCACCCTGGCCGCAGTCTGGATCGCCGTCATCTTCGTGCTGGCCAGCGGCACTCACTGACCAGGTGCCGCCGGCCGGCGGTCACGGCTGCCGCCGGCCGGCCGTTCGCCGGTCACGGCAACCGTGACGTCCAGAGCAGACTCAGCACCGCCGCGCCCAGCGCCAGCAGCAGGGCGATCCCGGCGTACCACTGGGTGATCTCCTTCGGCACCGTCCGACGCCCGATCGAGCTGCCCATGTCCTCGTACACCTGGTTGAGCTCGGTCACCGAGGCCGCTTCGTAGAAGTAGCCGTCGGTGGACTCGGCGAGCTCGGCGAGGGCGAACCGGTCCACCGGGACCCGCTGCACCTGGCCGCCGATCTCGACCTCGCCGTCGTCGGTGCCGAACGCGATCGTCGACACCGGCACGTTGGCCGCCGCGGCGGCGGCGGCCGCTTCCTCGACCGAGCGGCCAGAGGTGCGGTAACCGTCGGACAGCAGCACGATCCGGGCCGGCGGCGGGCCCTGCGCACCGTCGGTCGGCACCATCCGGATCGCCTCCAGGGAGGTGAACACCGCCTCACCGGTGGCGGTCGCCTCGGCCAGCACCAGGCCGTCGATGGCCTGGGTCACGGCCGGGCGGTCCTTGGTCGGCGCGACCAGCACGTTGGCCGCCTTGGCGAACGCGACCAGCCCGACGTTGTAGCCTTCGGGCAGTTCGGCGACGAATTCCTTGGCCGCCTGCTGCGCCGCCTCGATCCGGCTGGGTGCCACGTCGTCGGCTTCCATCGACAGCGACACGTCGATGGCCAGCATGATGGTGGCCCGTTCCAGCGATTCCTCGGTGTCGATCGACGGGCGGGCCATCGCCGAGGCGAGCACCAGCAGGCTGAGCAGGAACGCGGCAGCGGCCAGGTGACGACGCCAACCCAGGCCACGCGGCGCGAGCGTCTTGAGCAGGTCCACGTTGGTGAACCGCACCGCGTACGCCTTGCGGCGGAACTGCCGCCATACGTAGACGCCGGCGATGACGAGCACCGGCAGCGCGGCGAGCAGCCACCAGGGCTGCAGGAAACGGATCATCGGGCTTCGCTTTCCGGGCGCGGGGCGGGGGCGGGGCGGGCGACGCCGCGGGTACGGGCGTGGCGCTGCCCGGCGACGAACCGGACCATGTCCAACAGCCAGTCCGAGTCGGTACGTAGCCGCAGCTGGGCAGCGCCGGCACCGCGTACGGTGTGCGCGATCGCGGCACGCCCGGCGGCGGCCGCCTCGGCGTAGCGGCGGCGCAGCCGCAGGTCGGAGGTCTGCACCTCGTGCAGTGCGCCGGTCTCCGGATCGGCCACGGTCAACACGCCGACGTCGGGCAGTTCCAGTTCACGCGGATCGACCACCTCCACGGCAAGCACGTCGTGACGCACGGCGAGCTTGCGCAGCGGTCGTCCCCACTGCGCGGGCGGCGCCATGAAGTCGGAGATGACCACCGCCACCCCACGCCGACGGGGCGGCCGGTTGAGCCGGTCGATCAGGGCGCCGAGGTCGCTGCGGCCGGGTCGCGACTCGGTGAGCGCGATCGCCCGCAGCAGACCGTGGGCCTCCTTGCGACCGGTGCGGGCCGGTAGCCGCGTGATCGCACCGCCGGAGACCGGATCGCCGGTGCCGATCACGGCGCCGACCCGGTTGCCGCCCCGCGCGGTGAGATGGATCATCGCCGCCGCGGCGGAGATCGCCAGGTCGCGCTTGAGGCACCGGGCGGTGCCGAAGTCCAGGCTGGCCGACAGGTCGACCGCGATCCAGGTTTCCAGTTCCCGGTCGGCGACCGAGCGGCGGACGTGCGGCACGGTGGTGCGGGCGGTGACCGGCCAGTCCATCCGGCGGACGTCGTCGCCGGGGCGATACTCGGTGGACTCACCCGCTTCGCTGCCGGGACCGGGCAGCAGCCCGACGTAGTCGCCCTGCAGCAGGCCGTCGAGCTTGCGGGTGACGGTCAGGTAGAGCCGGGACAGCACGGCCTCCGCGCGGCCCGAACCCGGACCCGTCACGGCCGCTGCCCGGGCCAGGTACCGACTCCGGCGCCCGGCGCAACGTGCGGGCCGCCGGCAACGGCGCTCGGGTACGGCGTGCCCGGCGGCGGGCCGGCGGCGGGCCCACCCATCGGGCCGGCCATCGGGCCGGCCATCGGGCCGCCCACCGGCGCAGCGTTCTGCCGGGGCGCGACCGACGGCAACGGCACGATCGCCATGATCCGCGCGACGATGTGATCCGCCGGTACGTCGTCGGCGAGCGCGTCGTAGCTGAGCACCAGGCGATGCCGCAGGATGTCCGGCGCGATGTCCTGCACATCCTGCGGCAGTGCGTAGTCGCGCCCACGCAGCAGCGCCAGGGCACGGGTCGCCCGAACGATGCCGAGCGAGGCACGTGGGCTGGCCCCGTACTGGATGAGTTGCGCCACGTCCGGCATGCCGTGCTCGGCGGGGGTCCGAGTGGCCAGTACCAGCCGGACGGTGTAGTCGACCAGCGCGTTGTGCACGAACACCTGATCGGCTTTGCGTTGCAGGTCGACCAGGTCGGAGGGGCGGAAGACGACGGTGGGTCGCGGTGCCTCGACGCCCATCCGGTAGACGATCTCGCGCTCCTCGGCATCGGTTGGATAACCAACGACGATCTTCATCAGGAAACGGTCCCGCTGTGCCTCGGGCAGCGGGTAGACGCCCTCCTGCTCGATCGGATTCTGCGTGGCCATCACGAGGAACGGGTCCGGCACCTGGTGGGTCTGGCCGCCGAGGGAGACCTGCCGTTCGCTCATCACCTCCAGCAACGCCGACTGCACCTTGGCCGGTGCCCGGTTGATTTCGTCGGCGAGCAGGAAGTTGACGAAGACCGGACCGAGTTCGACATCGAACTTCTCACTCGACTGCCGGTAGATGCGGGTGCCGACCAGATCGGCGGGCACCAGGTCCGGAGTGAACTGCACCCGGGCGAACGAGCCACCGACCACCGTGGCGAGCGTCTCCACCGCGAGGGTCTTCGCCACTCCGGGGACCCCTTCGAGCAGACAGTGCCCGCGCGCCAGCAAGGCCACGAACATCCGCTCGACCATTCTGTCCTGACCGACGATCACCCGCTTGACCTCGAACATCGCCCGCTCAAGCAGGGTGGCGTCCTCGGCCGGTGTCGCAGCGGGCGGCGGCGCGGCGTCGGTCGGTGTCGAAGATTCGGGCGTGGTCGGCTGGGCCACCGGTCCTCCACAGCATCGGTCAGGCGATGTCGGTCGCATCGGGGTCGTACGCAATGGGTCGTGCCGCACTAAGCCTCGCACGTCGGGCCGAACACGTGGGCAGGGGCCGAGAAAGCACCGTCAGGTGGGTAGACACAGGGGGGATCGGGGTGTGTACGATTCAGCCGTCGCCGGGCGGCTTCCCCCGTGGTCGCCCGGCGCTTAACCCTCCGGGTGCCGCCCTGTGATGCGTGATCCGTCCGGATCCGATCTGCGCATAGGCGTGCTTCATCCGACTGCTCTATAGACTCGCTTCGTGTCCGACGTCGTCGTGCCTGCCGGCAGCACCGCCCCCGATCCGCCATTGGACTGTTCGGCCCGCGGCTGCCGGGCAGCCGCTGTCTGGGCGCTACGCTGGAACAATCCCCGGATCCACGACCCACGACGGCGCAAGACCTGGCTGGCGTGCACCCAGCACCGCGAGTATCTCGGCGACTTCCTGCGGGTACGTGGATTCCTCCGCGAGGTGGCACCGCTCGGCTGATCGCCTACGCTCGTAAGGGTGAGCGAAGCCTCCGCCGCGCCGGCAGAACCGATCAGCCCGTTGGAACCCTGGCCGGGCACGGTCCAGTGGCAGCCCGTCTCCCGTGACCTGGTCTGGGTGGAGTTGATCCGGCTGGCCATCGGGATGGGGTTGCTGCTGCTCGCGTTAGGCGTCGGCTGGGCGATCACCGGCTTCTGGCTGGTCGGCGTCGGCTTCGCCGCAGCGGTGCTGCTGACCGTCCTGCGCACGGTCGCGACGATCCGGGCCGTCTTCGCCTGGGGGTACGCCGAACGCGACAACGACCTGCTGGTGCGGCACGGGCTGCTGGTCCGCCGGCTGTCGATCGTGCCGTACGCCCGGATGCAGTTCGTCGACGTCTCGGCCGGTCCGCTGGAACGCGCCTTCGATCTGGCCACCGTGCAGTTGCACACCGCGGCGGCGGCCAGCGACGCACGGGTCCCGGGGCTGCGTCCGGCGGAGGCGTCCCGGTTGCGCGACCGGCTGACCGCCCTCGGCGAGGACCGCGCGGAGGGGCTGTGAGCCAGCCACCGGCCCAGCCGCCCCAGCCCCAGCCGCAGCCGTACGACCGGCAGCCGTCGCGGTCGTACGGGCCGCCGCCGCAGCCCTCCGGTTCGCCGCCCTATCCGCTGCCCGGCCAGCTCTATCCACCGCCGGTGCCGCCGGAAGATCCCCGGCAGCGGTTGCACCCGTTGAGTCCGGTGCTCAAGGGCAGCAAGGCGCTCGTGGTGATCATCGCCGGGTTGTCCTGGCAGACCCTCGGACGGGTGGGCTTCGGGCGGTTCGCCCTGCTGGTGCTGCTGTGCCTGCTCGGCTATCTCGCGATCGCCGTGGTCAGCTGGTACTACACCGGATACCACGTGGTCGGCCGTGAGCTACGCATCCATGAAGGCCTCGTCTCCCGGCGCACCCGGGCGATCCCGCTGGAACGGTTGCAGGCCGTCGAGGTGGTGCGACCGCTGCTCGCCCAGCTGACCGGGCTCGCCGAGCTGCGGTTGGAAGTGGTCGGGGGAAGCAAGACCGAGGCGCCGCTGGCCTACCTCACGGTCGCGGACGCGGCGGCCCTGCGGGCCCGGCTGCTCGCACTGGCCGGCCCGGCCGTCGCCGGCGCGCCGCGGCTACCGGGCGTGGCCGGTGCACCAGGCGGCGGTGACGGCAGCGGTGCGGTCGGCACCATGCCAGCAGGGTTGCCGGATCCGGCCGCGCCCCCACCGGGCCGGATGCTGCACACGGTGGTCAACCGGGATCTGCTGATCAGCCAACTGCTCACCCCGCAGGCGATGTTCCTGCCGTTCGGGGTCGCGTTCGTCGCGGCCCAGTTCGCGATGGAGGCAACCTGGTCGTTCGTTGCTGTGGCCAGCACCCTGACCGCGATCGTCGGAGTGCTCATGCAGCCGATCCGGCGGGTCCTCAGCGACTGGAACTTCCGGCTCGCCCGCGACGAGGTGGGGCTGCGGATCCGGCACGGGCTCACCGAGACCCGCTCGCAGACCGTGCCGCTGCACCGGGTGCAGGCGGTCGCGGTGACCTGGCCGCTGCTGTGGCGGGCGAAGAGGTGGCTGCGGATGCGACTGCACGTGGCCGGCTACAGCGTCGATCCACAGAGTACGTCGCAGGCCGATCAGCTGCTGCCGGTCGGTGGCCAGGACGCCGCCGACCGGATCCTCGCCGACGTGATGCCGGGATTGGCGTTGGACGCGGTGGCGACGACGCCGCCGCCCCGGCGGGCCCGCTGGCTCAATCCACTGGTCCAGCCGAAACTCGGCGCCGGGTTGACCGATCAGGTGTTCGCCGTCCGTGGTGGACTACTCACCCGACAGTTGATGGCCGTGCCGTACGCCCGGATGCAGAGCGTGCGGGTCGTCCGGGGGCCGTTGCAGCGGCTACTCGGGCTCGCCACGGTGCACGCCGACATCGCCGGCGGGCCGAGCGCCAGCGCACAGGACCGTGACCTGGCCGAGGCCTGGTGGCTGGCGGCCGAGCTGACCGCCCGGTCCCGCGCCGCCCGCGCTGTGCCGGCTGGCCCGGATCGGCCGGTATAGACCTGGAAGATTGTGGTCGAGATACCGGCGGGATCTTTCTAGATCGGCCGGTGGACGAGAGCGGGCAGGACCGTACCGATCGGTTGGCGCACCACCGCGTCGGCGATCGCGTCGTACGGCGTCGGTGCGGCATTGATGATCACCACGCGGGCGCCGGACTCGGCGGCGATCTCCACCAGCCCAGCGGCCGGCTGCACCGTCAACGAGGTGCCGATGACGAGCATCAGGTCGCATTCGGTGGCGGCCCGCACCGCCCGACGCAGCGTGGGTCCGTGCAGCGACTGGCCGAACGAGATGGTCGCCGTCTTGAGGATGCCGGCGCAGTGCCGGCAGGCCGGATCGTCTT
Source organism: Solwaraspora sp. WMMB335 (assembly GCF_049179075.1). Classification (NCBI taxonomy): domain Bacteria; kingdom Bacillati; phylum Actinomycetota; class Actinomycetes; order Micromonosporales; family Micromonosporaceae; genus Solwaraspora; species Solwaraspora sp. WMMB335. The sequence goes on along the minus strand of NZ_JBMHMF010000001.1, from coordinate 7,346,896 downwards.
CGCCGGCGGCCACCCGGTCGAGGACCTCGTGGATGCCGGTACGGTCGGCGCAGCCAAGGCACTCGACCTCGTACAACGTGCCGTGGATCTCGATCACGGTGTCCGGCGAGTTGCCGGCTCGCTGGTGCAGGCCGTCGATGTTCTGAGTAATGATGGCGGTCAGCTTGCCGGCGTGCGCCAATTCGACCAGCGCGGCGTGGCCGGCGTTGGGCTCGGCCGTCCAGGCGGCATGGTCACGGCGTCCCTGCCAGGCCCGTCGGCGGATGGCCGGATCGGCGACGTACGCGTCGAGGGTGAAGAGCTTCGCCGCTTCCGGGTCGCGGGTCCAGACTCCGTTGGGTCCCCGGAAGTCGGGTATGCCGGAGTCGGTGGAAATCCCAGCTCCGGTCAACGCCACTATCCCGCTGGCGTCGGCGACCCAACCGGTGACCTGTCGGATGTCGATCTCGTCGCGTACACCGCTCATTCGCCGACGGTAGCCCGCGCCACCGCCTCGGCCCACCGTCGGGCCGTGCCTCGTGGGTGCCGGCCGGCCCGCCAGATGTCTCAACGACGGGGCCGCCGGACGACGACGCCCGGCCGGGCCAGCGCGCCCTTGTATGGCCGCACCAGAACCAGTTCGCCCGAGCGCTCCGGGTCGTCGGTGATCTCCTTGCCCATCAGGATGATCCAGGACTGCCACGGCACGTCCGGACCGACGTCACCGACCTGCAGCTTCACCGGCCGTACGCCGTCCAGGTGGTCGGCGGCCCGGACGTCGACCACGTCGCCGGGGCGCACCCGCACGGGCGCGTACTCCGTCGTAGGAGGTTCGGCTGCCCCGACCGGCCACAGCCCGGCGTACTCCAGGACGGCGCGCACGCGCCGCGCCCTGGCGGCGTCGACCCGATGGAGTACGGCGAACGCCCGCCGGAACTTCTGGCAGAAGGCGGCCGTGCCGCACGTGCGGCAGTCCAGCGTGATCCGTGCCGGCATGTGTTTGTTGATCAATTCGACGGCTCGCGCGGACACCGGGGACGCCGGCCGGGGCCGCCACGAGATTGCGTACCACTCGTGATCCGTTCGGAAGGTGATCGTCAACGTGGCCCGGGTCGGGATTCACCATGCCGCCGCCGTGCTCAGCTGCCGGCTTACCCGTTGCCTGCCGCCGCTGAGCCCGTTGTGTCCGGCTGGACGGCGGCTGACCGTCGGTGGATGAGCCGGCGTAATCACGCACGGTCACGAATGTGATGTCACCTCCTGCCCATTTCGGGCACTGCGTCGTGCTGCCTCCGTCCAGCCATCGTCATGTCCGCGGCGAGTGGAGCCAGACTGACGTAATCCTTGGCTTTTGAGGTGTGCCAGAGTCCAGTCGCGATGGAGATCCCGTGTTACCCGGGCCGGCTCCAACTCCCTGGTCACCGTGAGTGACCCGACTGGGGTCATGTGGTGCGTACGACGATCGGTGCGGCGTTTCCGCTGGTGGCAGCGGTGCCGCCCGTTGAGCGCCCCGACTGGAGGAGCACCTTCGCACTGGATGGCGGCGTGTCGGCGTGGCGGATACCTGGCATCCGTCGGCGTGGGTCCTGGTGGGCACGTCGTGGTCGGCGGCCTTGCGGCTCTTCCGGTAGGCTTGGTCATCCACATCGGATGCCCGCGTCTCTTCCTGGGCGTAGGGAAGTCGCCAAGATGGAACATTGTGCCGAGGTCAGGGTGTCGGTTGGTGCGCAGATTTCGACACGGTCGCGAGCAACACGGCAGGTCACAGCGCCGAGATCAGAAAATGATCTTCAACGTGACCCAACTCGGGTCAGTAAGGGCAACTCACACGAGCTCCCGGTCACCTTGCCGGTGACCGGGAGCTCGTCAGGTGTTGCCTGGACTCGTCACCGGAACAGCGTCACATACCCGGTGGCCGCACCGGCCAGGGATGCCACCCCCAACGGGGAATCACTCGGTACAGTGCGGCTACCATACGATTTTCTACAGCTCCCAGGAACCGTTTGCGATCATGCGATGGCAGCCTTCGTGCGACGGACTCAGCGTCCGGCCAGGTAACGTCCCAACCACCGCCATCCTGTCCACCGACGACGTTTCCGCGTGGCGCGTCAGGACCGTCAACGGCACCACGCGGCAGCTCACGGTCACCAACGTCACCGCGTGGCAACTCATCATCGAAGTATTCGATATAGAGCAGGTGTATGCGGTACCCGATCGGACGCTGACCGTCCGGCCGACGACGCTCGATGGCATCCGCCGCAGCAGCGAAGGCAGTCACGAGCCAATCGACTGCAGCGCCCTCCTTCTCGGCCTCGATGAAGGCCTCGACTTCGATGACACCCTCGACAGCGTCACTGGAGGTCGAAACATCTGTGACCGTGGCCGAGTCCTCAACCGCGAGGATTTCCGCCAAGAAGCGGTCCGCATCAGCGTGCAGCTCGGCCGCCATTGGTCGCAAGCCGGATCCCCACCCTCGGGGCACGACTCGTAAGACGATTCTGGCCTCCATTCTTTTCTCAGCTCCTTAAACGGTTCCAGCCTCCGATCCCGCTTTTGCCGCCCGCCAATTGGACGCCTTCTGCAATTGAGCGAGTTTGCCCAGTTCATGAGGCGATCCGCATACCTCATGACATCTTTCGGGCTCCACTTCAAACTCTTCGAGTGATTGCCGCAACCGCAGAAGATCCGACCCTCCGGGCGATCTACGCGACCCGTAAACCCACGACAGTGCAGCTCCTCCAGCACCTTCCGGATCTCAGCCTCGGGATGATTCGGAAACGCGTACGTCGATGCCAAAACCTCTCCGATCGTTCGATCGCCGACGATACGACAACGACAGCGAGACGGATAGGTTACGCATAGACGCCAGAAGAACTTTAAAGAATGTGACTTTCTCAATGTCAAGCTATTTTGAAGCATCGAATCCATCACCATACGCACTCATGAGGGATTTTCATCCCCACAGTCTGCCTCAATCAAACAGCCCGTCCAAGCCACGACAGCACCCGTCGCACCGGCTGTGCGACGTCCCGCGATGTGGACCAGCTATCGTCGCGGGCGGCCGAGGCCATTACGGACGCGGTCCGTCTCGTACGCCCAGATGGCGATCTCCACCCGGTTACGCACGCCGATCTTGGCCATCAGGCTTGCGATGTGGGTCTTCACGGTGCTGAGACTGATGTAGAGCTCGTCGGCGATCTCAGTGTTGGTGCGCCCACGCGCCACGGCGACCAGCACTTCCTCCTCCCGGTCGGTGAGCGGGTCGACCGGCTGCCGGGCAGGCGCGGCGGGTCCGGCGTCGGCGAACGCCGCGAGCAGCCGGGTGGTGACGCTCGGCGCGATGAGCGCATCGCCGCTGGCGGCGGCGTGCACCGCCTGCGTCAGCAGCGCCGTACCGGCGTCCTTGAGCAGGAAGCCGCGCGCCCCCGCCCGCAGCGCGGCGTAAACGTACTCGTCGAGGTCGAAGGTGGTGATGACGACCACGGCGAGGGGATCGACGACCTCGGGACCGGCAAGACGGCGGGTGGCTTCGATGCCGTCCATGCCGGGCATCCGGATGTCGAACAGGCACACGTCCGGGCGCAGTCGCCGGGCGAGCTCGACCGCTCGGCGCCCGTCAGCGGCTTCGCCGACGACCTCGATGTCCGGCTGGACGTCGAGGATCATGGTCAGCCCGGTGCGGACGATCTCCTGGTCGTCGGCGACGACCACGCGAATGGCCATGCCCGCGATTATCCGGCACTCACCGACCGGGGCAGCGTCACGGCGACGGTCCAGCCCCGCCGGTCGGGACTGGGACCTGCCAGGCAGGTGCCGCCGAGCAGGCCCGCCCGCTCAGCCATGCCGACCAGACCGAACCCGACAAGACCGAACCCGACCGGCCGGCCCGGCCGATCCGGCCCGACCGATCCGGTGGCTCCGGTCGACCCGCCGGCGGTAGCGGGACGGATCTGGCTGGTGTCGCCGTCGTCACTGACCCGCAGACACACGGAGTCGGCGTCGGCCTCGACGCGTACCTCTATACGGGTGGCGTGCCGGGCGTGCCGCCGCGCGTTCGTCACCGCTTCCTGCGCGAGCCGGTAGATCGCCGTCCCCACGGTCGCCGGGACGCCGTCGAAATCGCCGAGTAGCTGCACGTCGACCTCCGGACCGGGTGGTGACCGGTCGGTCAGCCCGGCGATCTCCGGGATGCCCGGATTCGGTGCCAGATCGGCCGCCGCCTGGCTGCTGTGGCGCAGGTCGCGGACCATCGTACGCATCTCGCCGAGGGCGCTCGTCGCCTCGGCCTCGATCACCCGCAGCGCGTCGACGGCGGCGTCCGGCCGGTGCGGCGCCACCGCGATGCCGGCCTGGGCGCGGATCGCCATCGCCGAGACGTGGTGGGCGACGGTGTCGTGCAGGTCGCGGGCGAGCCGCTCCCGTTCGAGCAGCTTGGCCTGGTCGAGGTTGCGAGCCCACAGGCTGGCCCGGTAGCGCGACGCGGTGGCCAGCGCGAACGCCGCGAACATCACCACGAACCCGGCGAGCGCGTCCGCGAAGCTGAGATAGCCGAGCATCCCGGACAGGCCCACCTTGGTGAGGATGAGCGCCGCACCGGCCACCATCTCCCGACCGGAACCCCAGCGGAACAGCGCGTACGGCAGGATCAGCAGGTATCCCGACGCGACCAGCTCCGGCTCGTGACCGATCACCAGCGGGGCCAGGCCGGTGACGGTGAACGCGATCGCGACCATCAGCAACGGCCTGGTCCGCCGCCACAGCAGCGTGGGCACCAGCGCCAGCAAGATGACCACCGAGAAGACGCGCGCCGGCAGCTCGGGCCGTAGCAGCCCTTCGATCAGCACCAGCGGTGCGACCACGGCCACGAGCGCCCAGTCCCGGCGCAGGCGCGCCGGCGGGTCGGCGGCCCGCGGCTCGGCCCACCCGGAGCGGAACAGTTCGCGCACGTCACCGATCGTACGCAGCCGGCCCGCCGGCCGGATTGGCCCAAAGTACGGCCGGCGTCTCCCACCATCGACCGGGACGGTTCCGGCTCCCGCTCCGATGAGTCCTGCCCGGCCCCTCGCCACCATCAAGGCGACAGGCAAGGACCGAGGTACGGAAGGAAGACGGCCGTGACGCCCTCCCCCAGATCGAACTGGCTCATCCCCGCCGGTCTGCTCATCCTCAGCGCCGTCCCGGCATTGGCCGGCGGCCTGCGCCTGACCGAGTTCGCCGGCGGCGCGGCGGTGCTGCCGGACAGCGAACGGGTCATGTCGGCACCCGTGCCGCTGGCGCTGCACATCGTCAGCGTCACCGTGTTCAGCGTGCTCGGCGCCTTCCAGTTCGCGCCGGCTTTCCGCCGCCGGCACCGCGGATGGCACCGGGTCGCGGGCCGGATCCTCGTCCCATCCGGCCTGGTCGCCGCGCTGAGCGGGCTGTGGCTGACCCTGTTCCTACCGCCTGCGGCCGTGGACAGCACCGTCCTGGCGGCTGTCCGCGTCGCGGTGGTCGGGTTCATGACCATCTCGCTGGTCCTCGGTTTCGTGGCGATCCGGCAGCGTGACTTCGCCCGGCACCGGGCGTGGATGATCCGTGGTTACGCGATCGGCATGGGCGCGGGCACCCAGTTCTTCACCCAGGTGGCCTGGCTCGTCGCGGTCGGCCCGGTCACCGTGTCGAGCCGGACCGGCACCATGGCGGTCGCCTGGCTGATCAACGCGGCCGTGGCGGAGTGGATCATTCGCCGCCGCTGGCGGTCCGCAGTCCCCGGCCGGCCGACGCGCGCACCGGCCTTCGTGGTCGGACACCAGCCGAGGACCTAGGCTGATGGCTCATGGGACAGACGCCGGAGAACAGTTTCGAGCCCGGGCTGACGGCTCGGGTGGAGCTGACCGTCACCGATTCCGACACGGCCCAGGCGGTCGGCTCCGGCGACGTACCGGTCCTCGGCACCCCACGGGTGCTCGCGCTGGCCGAGGCGGCGACGGTCGCCGCCACCGCCACACGGCTGCCGGCGGGCATGACCACCGTCGGCAGCCGGATCGAGCTGGATCACCGGGCCGCCACCCCGGTGGGGCGTACGGTGGCCGCGATGGCCAGGCTCGCCGAGGTCGACGGGCGACGGCTGGTGTTCGACATCGTGGTGACCGACGGCGGCGCCACGATCGCCGGTGGCCGGGTCGAACGGGTGCTGGTCGACCGGCACCGCTTCGTCGAGCGGGCCTTCGCCGGGCCGCCGGCACCCCGGGACGCCGCCGAGGGCGCCGGGGCAGCGGACGGTGCCGGGGCAGCACCCGATCGTGCCTCGTCGGGATGAGCGCCACGTTCGTCGAAGTCGCCGACCGGGTGTACGTGCTACGCCGGCACCTGCTCGACGTCAACTCGACGCTGATCGTCGGCGACACGGCCGCCCTGGTCGTCGACACCGGCGCTACGGCGGCCGACGCCACCGAGCTGGTCGCGGCGGCCCGCCGGCTGACCGGCCGGCCGTGGTCGGTGGTGAACACGCATCACCACTTCGACCACTGCTTCGGCAACCGGACCGTCGCCGGCGACCCACCCGCCGAGGTCTGGGCGCACCAGGAGGCCGCCCGGCTGCTCCGCCGGCCGGTCGAGGTGATCCGGGCCGAGGCGTACCAGGAGATGGCGGCGAGCCACCCGCGACTGGCCGAACGGCTCAACCAGGCGGCGGTGCACCCGCCGGACCGTACGGTGACCCGCACCGCAACCGTCGACCTGGGCGGACGGACGGCGCAGCTGTGGCATCCCGGGCGCGGACACACCATCGGCGACCTGGTGGTGCACGTGCCCGACGCCGACGTGCTGATCGCCGGTGACCTGGTCGAGCAGGGCGCGCCGCCGACGTTCGACGACGCGTACCCGCTGGAGTGGCCGGACACCGTGGCCGAGATGCTGCGCCGGCTCGGTCCGGCGAGCGTGGTCGTGCCCGGGCACGGGGCGTGCGTCGACGCCGCGTTCGTCCAGGCGCAGCACACCGACCTGGTCGCCCTGGACTGGCTGATCCGCCAAGGTCATGCCGATGGCGCCCCGGTCGACCGGGTGGCGGCGGAGGCGCCGTTCGGGCCGCAGGTCGCGGCCGTGGCGATCGCCCGAGGGTACGCCGAACTCGGCAACCGCGCCTGACCCGGGGCCTGACCCGGGCCGAAGCCAGTGGCCGGCCCGATCCGGGTGCCGGCCCGATCCGGTCAGCCGAAGCGGGCGGCCACGGCGGCCCGGGTGGGCATGGCGACCGCGCCGCCCGGTGACTCGCAGACCAGGCCGGCCACCCGCAGGGCGAATCCGACCCGCTGCGCCCAGCCCGCGGCGTCGGCCGGCAACCCCGAGTCGAGCAGCTCGGCGATCAGCGCCGCCATCACCGAGTCACCGGCGCCGGTGGCGTCGATCGCTGCCACCTGCGCCGCCGCCACGGTCAGCACCTCACCGCCGGCGCTGACCAACGCCCCGGCAGCGCCCCGGGTGACCACCACGGCGCCGGCGCCCAGGTCGTGCAGCAGCGCGGCGGTGGCCACCGGACCGGCCCCGTCGTAGAGCACCTCGGCGTCGGCGGCGCTGAGCTTGACCAGATCGGCGGTCGCCGCGAAGCCGGCCACGACCTGCCGGTACGCCGCCAGGGCAGCCTGGTCGGGCAGCAGCCGCGGCCGTACGTTGGGGTCGAACACCCGCAACCCGGCGGTGCCCGTCCAGGCCAGCCGCGCCGCGGCCAGGGTCGGTTCACACAGCAGCGCGATGGAGCCGCAGTACAGGACGGCCGCGTCGGCGATCAGCTCGTCATCGAGGGCGGCCGCGTCGAGCAGCCCGTACGACGGCGGCGTGCCGTAGAACCGGAAGTCCGGCTCGGCCCCGGTGAAGGTGGCCACGGCCAGCGTGGTCGGTGCGGGCACGGTGGCCAGCGCCAGGTCGCCGACCCCGGCGGCACGGAGGAAGGCCCGGATGCGCTCGGCGAGCGCGTCATCGCCGAGCGAGCCGGCGAACTCGACCGTCGCGCCGAGCCGGGCCGCCCCCACCGCCACGTTCAGCGGTGCGCCGCCGATCACCTGGCGGTAGACGGGGACGCCGTCGCACTCACCGTCGAGCAGGTCGATCAGTGCCTCACCGAGCACCACCGCGTACCGCATGGTTCTCCTCCCGCCGACCCGGTCGCCGTACGCAGTGTGCCAGTCGCGGCCGGCCCCCAGTCGCGGTCGGCTCCGCTGACCCACTGATACATACATCGAGACGCGACTATTGTGTTTCTGGTCGATGTGTGATGGGATATCGATTACCGACACGGCGTGGGGGCTGACGCGCCGTACATCGGTCTAGCCGGGAGCTACGCGAGCGCGCACACGTCCCATCGGACGGCAGGTCGCCCCGCCGCGCCATGCGCGGGCGGGCAGCCGACCGCCGATCCTCCTCACCTGTTCGGGCGTCCACACATTGTCGGACCCCATCACCCCGTCCGCAGGTCGCACGGCACTCACGTCGTCCTGTGAACTGGTTTTCAAAGGAGTTCTCGGTGAAAGCTCTACGCAGAGTGGCGGTAGTCGCCGCCGCCTCCGCGCTCACCGCCGGCCTACTCACGGTGGTGACCCCCAACGCGGCATCCGCGCACGGTGCCGCCATGATGCCAGGTAGCCGCACCTACCTGTGCTGGGTGGACGGCCTGTCGCAAACGGGCCAGATCATCCCGCAGAACCCGGCCTGTTCCGCCGCCGTCGCGCAGAGCGGTGCCAACTCGTTGTACAACTGGTTCAGCGTGCTGCGCTCCGACGCGGGCGGTCGCACCACCGGGTTCATCCCCGACGGCCAGCTGTGCGGCGGCGGCAACTCCGGATTCTCCGGATACAACCTGGCTCGCAACGACTGGCCGCTGACGCATCTGACCGCCGGTGCCCAGATGGAGTTCAAGTACAGCAACTGGGCCCACCACCCGGGCACGTTCTACTTCTACGTGACCAAGGACAGCTGGAGCCCGACCCGGGCACTGGCCTGGAGCGACCTGGAAGCCACACCGTTCCTGACGGTGACCAACCCGCCGCAGCGCGGTGCGGTCGGCACCAACGACGGTCACTACTACTTCAACGGCAACCTGCCGAGCAACAAGAGCGGCCGGCACCTCATCTACTCCCACTGGGTGCGCTCCGACAGCCAGGAGAACTTCTTCGGCTGCTCGGATGTGACGTTCGACGGCGGTAACGGTGAGGTCACCGGCATCGGTGGCGGCACCAACCCGACTCCGCCGCCGACCACGGCGCCACCGCCCACCACCGCACCGCCGCCCACCACGGCGCCCCCGACGACCGCTCCCCCGACGACCGCGCCGCCGACCACCAACCCGCCGACCGGCGGCTGCTCGGCCGCGTACCGCACCACGAGTTCCTGGTCCGGTGGATTCCAGGGTGAGGTGACGGTCACCAACAACAGCTCGGCCAGCATCGGTGGCTGGACCACGACCCTGAACTTCGGCAGTGGCGTCACCATCAACAGCCTGTGGAGCGGCACCCACACGGTGAGCGGATCCAGTGTCACGGTCCGCAACGCCGCGTGGAACGGCTCACTCGCCCCGAGCGGATCGACGACGTTCGGTTTCGTCGCCAACGGCAGCCCCGGCACACCGTCGACGGCCTGCTCCGCAAGCTGAACCACCGCAAGCTGAACCACCCCACCTGATCCACCCACCCGGCGCCGGACCGACGCGCGACGGATCATCACCTGACGGGGCCCGGCAGCACCGACGCTGCCGGGCCCCAACCATCGGGCGGTCCGACCATCGGGCGGCCTGGGCCGCGGCGCGGCGTACCGTCGCCGGTCAGGCGACCATCGAGCCGACCACCGGCTTGGTCAGTAGCGCCGACTGGTTGCGCTGGATGCCCGGGTCGAGCGAACGCTCGACGAAGATCGCGTGCCAGATGCAGAAGACCAGCACCGTCCACACCTTGCGGGAGTGGTCAGCCTCCTCCCGCTTGTGCTCGTCGAGCAGACGCATCGCGTACGGCAGGTCGAGCAGGTCGCCCGCGCCGGAGGTGGCCAGGACGTGCCGCGCCCACTCGTACATCTCGCCGCGCAGCCACACCCGCGTCGGCGTCGGGAAGCCCAGCTTGCGCCGGTTGACGATGGCCGGCGGGACGACTCCCTGCAGCGCCTGGCGCATCGCGTACTTGGTGGCGTCCGAACGCGGCGGCAACCGCAGCTCGACCGGAATCTTCGCGGCCACGTCGAAGACCTCCTTGTCGAGAAACGGCACCCGGACCTCGAGCGAGTGCGCCATCGAGATCCGGTCGGCCTTGACCAGGATGTCGCCGCGCAGCCAGGTGTAGAGGTCGACGTACTGCATCTTGGTGACGTCGTCGAGCTCGGTGCACTCGGCGTAGATCGGCGCGGTGACGTCGGTGTAGCGCACCGACGGGTCGTAGCGGCGCAGCAGGTGCTGCTTCTCCTCCTCGGTGAACATCCGCGCGTTGCCGTAGTAGCGCGACTCGATCGGGGTGGTGCCTCGCTCCAGGAAGCTCTTGCCCTTCACTCCCTGCGGGATGACCTTGGAAACGGCGCGCAGACCTTTCTGCATCGGGTCCGGCAGTCCGTGCACCGCGCCGAGCGACAGCGGCTCCCGATAGATGGTGTAGCCGCCGAAGAACTCGTCGGCCCCCTCGCCGGACAGCACCACGGTGACGTGTTCGGCCGCCTTCTTCGCCACGAAGTACAGCGGCACGAGTGCCGGGTCGGCCACCGGATCGTCGAGGTGCCAGACGATGCGCGGCAGCGCCTCCATCATGTCCTGCGGCCCGATCTTCGTCGGGATGGTGGTCACGTTCAGGTGCCGGGCCGACTCCTGGGCCACCTCGATCTCCGAGTAGCCCGGCACGTCGTACCCGACGGTGAAGGTGAGGATGTTGGGGTTGAACTCACGGGACAGGGCGACCACCGCGGTGGAGTCGATACCGCTGGACAGGAAGGCGCCGACCGGCACGTCGGCGCGCATGTGCATCCGGACGCTTTCCCGCAGCGTCTCGCGGATCTCGTCGTAGAGCCGCTGCGGATCCGGCACCGGAGCCGGCCGGAAGATCGGCTGGTACCAGCGGCGCACCTGCACCCCGCCGGCCGGACCGGGCGGCGCGCCGGCCGGGTCAAACGGCGGCGCCGACCAGGTCAGGCACTCCCCCGAGCCGATCCGGCTGATGCCGGTGTGCAGGGTGCGCGGCTCGGGCACGTACTGCAGGGTCAGGTAGTGCGACAGGTTCGCGGTGTCGACGCCGGCGTCACCGGCCGCGGCGGCCGCGGAGAACGGCAGCAGCGCCTTCTTCTCCGAGGCCAGGTAGATGCCGTCCGGAGTGTGCAGATAGTGCAGCGGTTTGATGCCGAAGTAGTCGCGGGCACCGAACGCCCGGCGCTGCTGGCGGTCCCAGATCACGAAGGCGAACATGCCGCGCAGCTTGTGCAGCACCTTCTCGCCCCAGTAGTGGTAGCCGGCGACGATCACCTCGCCGTCACCGGCGGTGGCGAACTGCGCCCCGAACTCGCGGATCAGCTGCTCCCGCAGCTCGATGTAGTTGTAGATCTCGCCGTTGAAGGTGAGCAGGTAGCGGCCGTCGGCGTAGGCCAACGGCTCCTGGCTGGACGCCACATCGATGATGGCCAGACGCTTGTGCGCGAACACCGCGTCCGCCCACCGCCCCGACGGGTCCCCGACCACTTCGACCCCGGTCTCGTCCGGGCCACGGTGATGCAGGCTTTCCAGGGCGTAGGCAATAGCGTCGCGGTGCGCGCCAGCGTCGCCGCGGGCGCTGAAAAAGGCCAGGAGTCCGCACATGGCAGACATCTTTCCACGCGCCGTCCGCGCGGTACCGTCGAGTACGCGCAACGGTGGAAGGGGACCGACATGACCGACGATCAGACCGAGGGTCCGGCGACCGAGATGGCCGCCGAGGTGGTGGCCGAACAGCCGCGCACCGAGTCGCACGATCCGGACTTCCCGGAGAAGCTGCTGCAGTTCATGCGTACCGGTTGGCGCGACGACACGCTGCGGCTCGATCCCCGCCCACAGGCCGCCGACCACGCCCGGCGTCGGGCGGCGCTGTCCGCCGCGTTCCCCGGCGAGACGATCGTCATCCCGACCGGCACCGAGAAGGTGCGGGCCAACGACACCGACTACCCGTTCCGGCCGGGCAGCGACTTCGCGTACCTCACCGGTGACTACGACCCGGACAGCGTGCTGGTGCTGCGCCCGACCGGTGGCGGTCACGACGCCGTGCTGTACACCCGGCAGCGCTCGTCGCGGGACAACGACGAGTTCTTCCGCAGCCGCGACGGCGAGTTGTGGGTGGGCCGGCGGCGCACCCTGGCGGAGAAGTCGACCGAGCTGGGCCTGCCGACGGCGCCGCTGAGCGCGTTGCCGGAGACGCTGGCCGGATGCGCGCCGGCCCGCACCCGGATGCTACGCGGCTTCGACGACCGGGTGGACGCCGCCGTGCTGCCGTACGACAGCGGGGACGACGCCGGTGCCCGCGACCGGGAGCTGGCCACCGCCATCTCGGAGCTGAAGCTGGTCAAGGACGAGTGGGAGATCGCCCAACTGCGGGCCGCGGTCGACGCCACCGTACGCGGGTTCGAGGACGTGGCGCGGGTGCTGCCGGCGGACCGGCCGGTCTCCGAGCGGTTGCTGGAGGGGGTGTTCGCGCTGCGGGCGCGCCACGACGGCAACGACGTCGGTTACGGCTCCATCGTCGGCGCCGGCGCGCACGCCACCATCCTGCACTGGGTACGCAACGACGGCAGCACTCGTCCGGGCGAGCTGCTGCTGATGGACATGGGTGTGGAGGGCCACCACCTCTACACCGCCGACGTGACGCGGACCCTGCCGGTGTCCGGTCGGTTCACCCCGTTGCAGCGGCAGGTCTACGACATCGTGTACGCCGCGCAGCAGGCCGGGATGGACTTTATCAAGCCGGGGGTGAAGTTCACCGACGTACACGAGACCTGCATGCGGGTGCTCGCCGAGGGCCTGGCCGAGCTGGGCGTGCTGCCGGTGAGCGTGGACGAGGCGCTCGACAAGGAGTCCACCGTCTACCGTCGGTGGACGCTGCACGGCTTCGGGCACATGCTCGGCATCGACGTGCACGACTGCTCGCGGGCCCGCAAGGAGCGCTACCGCGACGGCGAGCTGGCCGAAGGGTACGTGCTGACCGTCGAACCGGGGCTGTACTTCCAGCCCGAGGACGACCTGGTGCCGCAGGAGTTGCGTGGCATCGGCATCCGGATCGAGGACGACGTGCTGGTCACCGCCGCCGGCGCGGTCAACCTGTCGGCCGGCCTGCCCCGGCAGGCCGACGAGGTGGAGTGGTGGCTCGCCGTCCAGCGCGACGCCGGCCCCCGCCTCCCCTGACCGGGGCGGCGGGGTGGGGTCAGCTGGGTTGGACGAAGACCGCGGTCGTGCGGGCCGGCACCGTGAAGGTGCCGGTGGCCCGGTCGAACGCCGCTGTCCGGACCACCGGGTCGACCGAGCCACGCAGCTCCGGGTGCAGCTCGATGCCGGCGCCACGCAGTTCCGGCAACCGCTGGGTCACCGGCGCCGGCGTCGCGTTGAAGATCACGGTGACCGACCGCCAGCGCCGGTCCAGCCCGGCCGAGCGCAGCCGCATGGTGATCACGCCCGGCGTCTCCGCCGGCCCGGCCAGCGGGAAACTCACCCGCTGCTGCACCTCGTGGGCGGTGTCCAGGGCGAACACCGGTGACGAGGCCCGGATGCGCAGCAGTTCGGCGTAGCGGGCGGCGCTCGCTCCGATCGTCGCGCAGTCGGGCACCAGCGCCGGATCGGCGAGCAGCGGCCGCGCGTACGGCCACTTGTCCTCGTTGTCCGCCGCCGGCGGCAGCCCGGCGCCGAAGCCGTTGCCGGCACCGCAGTCCCAGCGGATCTGGTTGAACCAGTCCCCCGAGTTGTACGAGTTGCGGTCCAGCGACTTGGACCGCAGCCGCTCACTGCCGGCGGTCACGAACCCGGTGCCCTGGGCGAAGACCACCGTGGACAGGGCCAGCAGTTGGGCGCGGGCCCGGTCGGCGGGTGGGGTGCCGGCCGGCAGCTTGTACGCCAGCGCGTCGTACAGGATCTCGTTGTCGTGCGCGTCGACGTAGGTGACCGCCTCACCGGGCGCGGCGGTGTAGCCGGCCGGTGAGCCGTTGTAGTCGATGTCGGCGCCGGTGGCCGGGTCGCCGCTGGCGCTGGTGAACCGGTAGCCGGCCAGGTTGCCGGTCAACCCGACCTTGATGATGTCCTGCTGGTGGCGCAGCCGGGTCTCCTGCTCGGCGTGGCTGCCGTTGACCGGGTCACCGTTGGGGTCGGTGAACAGCCCGGAGGCGAAGCCCTGCACGCGCGGGTTGGCGTCGAACGGGCCGCCGCCGCGGACCGCGTCGCGCAGCCGGTCGGTGAACGTACCGATGCCGGTGCCGGCCAGGTTGCGCTGGGTGGCCTGGACGAACCGGGCGTCACCGGCCACCTCGCCGAAGTCCCAGCCCTCGCCGTACAGCAGGATCGCCCGGCCGTCGACGCCGTCCCGCCGTAGCGTCAGCTCGTCGAGCGCGGCCCGCACCGCCAGGATGTTCGCCTTCGGGTGGTGGCCCATCAGGTCGAACCGGAAGCCGTCCACCTTGTACGCCTTGGCCCAGGTGACCACCGAGTCGACGACGAGCCGGCCCATCATGGCGTGCTCGGGTGCGGTGTTGGCGCAGCAGGTCGAGGTGGCCACCGATCCGTCGTCGAGCAGCCGGTGGTAGTAGCCGGGCACGATCTGGTCGAGCATCGAGTGCCGGTCCACCCCGGCCGCCGAGGTGTGGTTGTAGACCACGTCGAGCACCACCCGCAGCCCGGCCTCGTTGACCCCGGCGACCATCTCGCGGAACTCGGCGGTCCGGGCGGCACCGTCCGGGTCGGTGGCGTAGCCGCCCTCCGGCACCGTGTAGTGCAGCGGGTCGTAGCCCCAGTTGTAGCCGTCGGAGTCGGCCACGGCGGCGACGCATTCCTGCTGGCCGGGCGAGTCCGGTGGCAGGGCGGCCAGGTCGCAGTCGGGCACCGCCTGCGCGGCGCGGCGTTCGGGGATGGTGGCGAAGTCGAACGCGGGCAGCAGGTGCAGGTGGGTGACCCCGGCGTCGGCCAGTGACGTCAGGTGCCGCATTCCGGTGCTGTCCGGATCGGTGAAGGCCAGGTAGGTGCCGCGCCGCTCGGCCGGCACGCTGGTGTCGGCCATCGAGAAGTCCCGGATCGAGACCTCCTGGATGTGGGTGCGGCCGGCCGGGACCGCGTCCGGCTTGCGCAGCCGCGTCCAGCCGGCCGGCGCGAGCGCCGGATCGGCGAGGTCGACGATCAGGCTGTGGGTGGAGTCGGCGGCCAGAGCCACCGCGTACGGGTCGGTGACCGAGGCGGTGACCATCCGCTGCGCGGCCGGCTGCCAGGCGTCGACCTGGTAGCGGTAGTAGCGACCGGACCAGCCGGGTTCACCGCGCACCGACCAGACACCGGTCCGGTCGTCGCGGCGCATGGCAATGGTGCGGGGCTCGGCGTCCGGGGTGTCGAACAGCTGCACCGCCACGGTACGGGCGGTGGGTGCCCACACCGACAGGGTGGGCCGGCGGCCGGCGAAGGTGACGCCGAGCGGGGCGGTGGTGGCGGCCGCGTACAGGTCGTCGAGCACGCCGGGCAGCTGCACCCCGGTGACCGCGAGCAGCTTGCCGGTGTGGTCGCGTTCGGTGACGGCGAGCTGGCCGCGCAGCGCGCCCGGGATCCTCGCCCGGTCCCGCCTGTCGACGGTGAAGGCCCGGTACGCCCACAGGTGCGGGAACGCGACCCGCTGCGCCTCGGTGAGCCCGTTGCGCTGCGCGGCCAGCCGGATCGAGGAGTACGTCCCGGTCAGTTCGTCGCCGTCGACCGCCAGCCCGCCGTCCGGGGCCCAGACGAGGTCGTAGCGTCTGCCGTCGGTCGGCCCGGTGGCCCAGGCGATCGTGGACCGGTCGATGAAGTGCGCCCGTTGCGTGGTCAGGTCGAGGTCACGACCGGCGGTGGCGGCCGGCGGCAGCAGCCGTCGCGAATCGCCGGCGAGCAGCCAGACCTCCCGGCCGGCGGTGGTGAAGTCGAGCCGCTGGTCGGCCGGCAGGTCCTTGTCGTCGCCCCGGTGGATGATGTAGCTGAGCCCGGTGGCGCCGGCGGCCAGCGGCACCCGGAAGGTGACGCCGTAACTGTCCTGCTCGGCCGGCGGCAGCGGCTGCGCCCAGTCGGTCGGGTCGGCGGCACCGTCCCAGACGTGCAGCCCCCAGCCGGTGTAGTCGCCGTCGGCGCGGCGGTAGTGCAGCAGCGCCACCCCGTCGTCGACCGGTGGGTCGGGTTCGCCGGTGGCGTCGCGGCGGGTCGGATACAGCGCCGGATCGCCCTGCTTGACCCAGACCTCGCCGGTGGTGCTCACGTCGACCGTCCGATCGTTCTCGACGTCCTTGGTGCCGTCGGCGTCGACGACCAGGAATCCGACCGATGTGGCGCCGGGGGCGAGCTTGACCCAGGCGAACCGGCCGTAGCTGTCCTCGCCAGCGAACGGTTGCCCGTCCGGCCAGGTGCTCTGCCAGTCGGGGTCGATGTCACCCCAGCTGTAGAGGCCCCAGTCGGCGTAGTCACCGTCCGGGCGCTGGTAGTGCACGACCAGCCAGTCGCGGGCGTCAGCCGCCGGCGGGGTGGCGACGACGACGGTGGACGTCGCGGTGGCGGTTCGGCGTCTGCTGTCGCGCACCTGCGCCTTGTACTCGATGCGGGTGCCGGCCGCCAGCCCGACGAGGTCGTGGTGCACCTGGTACGGGGCGTGGGCGGCCCGGCCGAGCTTGGTCCACCGGCCGTCGCCGACGCGGGCGGAGACGGTGACCTCGGCGAGCGGGTCGCCGGTCACCTCGGCGGTGACGGTGGCCCGGGTGGCCACGGCGGCACCGGCACCCGGCGCGGTGATGGTGATGCTCGGCCGGGCGGTGGGTGCCGGGACCGGCGCGTCGGCGCGGTAGAGCACGGCGGACAGCGCCGGCACGGTCACGGTCAGCTGACCGTCGGCGCCGGTGCGGGCCGGGCCGGTCTGGCCGTAGACGCCCCGGAAGGTGGTCTGCGGCGACCAGGTGTCGACGGTGACCTGCTGGGCGGTGGTGGCGTTGTTGACCGCGGCGACGTACTCGACCCGCTCGGCCGGATCGGCGCCGGAGTCGACGCGGGAGAAGGCGAACACGCCGGGCCCGTCGGCGGCGTACCGGGTGACCTGGATGCCGTCGCGCAGTGCGGGGTGGGCGGCGCGCAGCGCACCCAGTTCGGCGATGCCCCGGTAGATCGGGTGCGCCGGGTCGAAGTTGTCCTGGGCGTGGGTGCGGTCGGTGCCGAGCAGGTCGTCGTCGAGATAGTCGGGCACCCGGGAGGCGAAGACGGTCTGCCGGGCGTCCTTGTCGCCGCCGGCGCCGGTGAAGCCCTGCTCGTCGCCGGAGTAGACGACCGGCTGGCCCCGGGTGAGGAACATCAGCTCGTGGGCGAGCAGGTCGCGACGCAGGTGGCTGGCCGGGTCGGTGCCACCGCCAGCGACGAAGGTGCCGATGCGGCCCATGTCGTGGTTGCCGAGGAAGGTGGGCAGCCGGCCGGCGTCGGTGTCGCGAGCGGTGTAGAGCGGGTCGTCAGCGTACAGGTCGGCGAGGGTGGTGGCGGTGCCGCCGGCGGCGACGTAGTCGCGGGCCGCCTCCTGGAAGCCGAAGTCGAGGGTGGCGGGTAGCCCACCCCGGCGGACATAGGTCGAGGCGATCTCCGCGTCGGCGGAGTACACCTCGCCGAACATGAAGAAGTCGCGCTTGTCGGCGCGGCGGGCGGCGTCGTCGATGCCCCGGCTGAACTGCGGCCAGAAGTCGAGGTTGACGTGCTTGACGGTGTCGAGGCGGTAGCCGTCGACACCGGTGTCCCGGACCCAGTCGGCGAAGATCTCCGTCATGCCCTGGACGACCTCGGGCCGCTCGGTCCACAGGTCGTCGAGACCGAAGAAGTCGCCGTACTCGCTGTTCTCGCCGGTGAAGGTGCTGTCGCCCCGGTTGTGGTACATGGTCGGGTCGTTGAGCCAGGCCGGGACCTTGACGTCGGCGTCGTCGGGGTCGATCACGACCGGGGTTCGCGGGAACGAGCCGGCACCGACGTCGGGGAAGTCCCGGCTGCCGTCGGCGTAGTTACGGTCCTCGAACGGGCGGCCGGCGGCGTCGCGGTACGGCGTGGTGGCCTTGTCGACGTAGCCGTACTCGCCTTCGGCGTAGGAGATGACGTCGGCGGTGTGGTTGACGATGACGTCCAGGTAGATCTTGATGTCCCGCTGGTGGGCGAGTGTGACCAGCCGTTTGAGCTCGGCCATCGTGCCGAAGTGCGGGTCGATGCGGGTGAAGTCGGTGATCCAGTAGCCGTGGTAGCCCGCCGAGATGTCGTCGCCGCTGCCCTGCACCGGACGGTTGGCGAAGACCGGGGCGAGCCAGATGGCGGTGGTGCCGAGCCCGTGGATGTAGTCCAGGTTGTCGATCACGCCGGCGAGGTCGCCGCCCTGGTAGAAGCCCTTGTCGGTGGGGTCGTAGCCGGTTTCCAGCCGGCCGCCGGGCAGTCCGCCCCGGTCGTTGGTCGGATCGCCGTTGGCGAACCGGTCGGGCAGCAGGAAGTAGAACTGCTCGTTACGGTGTGCGTTGTGGCCGGCGGGGTGGGACGAAGGCCGGCTCACGGCCGCTGGAACGCCGATCAGGGTGGTCGCCAGGACGGCGGCGAGTGCGAACAGGAACAGGTGCCAGGTACGCGGACGGGAGGGTGCGGCTTCCATCGACGGCCTTCCTGTGGAGGATGCCCGCACGCTAGCCCTTGCTGCAAGGTTCTGCAATATCTTGCAGGACACCCCGAGACGTCGCCCGTCGACCTGCACACGGTGGCGTCCGCCGTGCGCGACCGACTCAGCGGATGACGCAGGGAGCGCCGTTGACCACGCAGTGCAGCGGTTCGGCACCCCGGCCGTGGCGCTCGAAGTGGAACCGCAGCGGCACCGCGGAGTGTCCGTCGACCGGGACCCCGCTGGTGAACACGTAGTCCGCACCCGAACGCCGCAGGTTGGCCTGCGGGGCACCGTCGACCCAGGCGGCGTACAACCGTCCGACGTTGCTGGGAAAACGCAGCGTGACAGTCCAGTCCCGATCGCGCCGGGACGTGTTCATCACCAGCACTTCGGCAATGAACGCGTCGTGATACTGGTCCATCACCCGGTACTGGCCGAGCACCTTCCAGTCCGGCTCGGGCTCTGCCGGCGGTGGGGCGGTGCTGGTGGCCGGCGGGACGGTGGTCGGCGGGGCCGGCGGCATTGTGGACGGCGACGGCGACGGCGGCGCGGGGGCGAGGATCGCCTCACCGGACGGCGGCGGTGCCGCGGCGACGAGTTGCCCGCCCGTGTTGACCGGCGGCGCAGACGCCGCCGGTCGGGGCCCGGGTGCCGGGGTGGCCGTCGCGGGCTGCCGGGGCAGTTCCCCGATGGCCCGTGACTGCACGGACACGCAACCGGTGGCCACCAGGAAGATGACGATCATCACGCCAAGTCCACTGAGAACGACCACCCAGGGTGCCATGGCGATCACGTGAGTCGGGGTCCACACGTTACGAGCGGCGTGCCTGCCGTCCACGATGGCCCCCTTTTGCGCGACAGCGTCCCGCAGGAGAGTAGCGATCCGCAGCCGGAGCACAAAAGGGCCGGTTACTGCCTAGAGTCAGTCGAGTGGGGTGACAGTACAAATACGTACCCCATCGCGACCGAGTCGTAACAGATAGTAGAAATGGTGGCCGGAAACGCAGTGCCCGTCGCTGTCCAGGTACTCCCATTCGACCTCGACCGCCACCAACGCCGCGCTCACCGGTCGCACCTCGTGGAACCGGGCATGGGAGGCGACGATCCGCCGTTCGCGGTAGTCCGGCGCGGCGCCGACGAACGACAACGCCACGGCCGCCGGCGTAGCGAACGAGAAGCTGTAGCCGTCGGCGACCACCATCGCCGGCAGGGCGAAGCAGGCCGCCACCCCGGGCAGATCACCGGCGGTCACCGCGGCGCCGTACCGGTCGAAGAAGTCGATCAGCGCGTCCAGGTCGGTCGAGGTGTCCACGTGGCATCTGGTGCCCGATTCGTCCGACGGGCAAACCCGCCCCGACCGGCCCGGGGTTGCCGAGATAGCAAGACGGACGTACGGTTTTATTGAGTGGAGTGCCATCGTCGGGGTAAGTGTCACCTAACCCCGACCACGCGGTAATCCGTACGAAAGACTGCCAGGACGACCAGGGACGAAGCGACAAGGAGTCCGACGTGGCGAGCCTCGACACCTTCGGTGCCAAGAGCCAGTTGCGCGTCGCCGACGCGAGCTACGAGATTTTCACCATCAACACAGTGGCCGGGCAGGAACGTCTGCCGTACAGCCTGAAGATCCTGCTGGAGAATCTGCTCCGCACCGAGGACGGGGCCAACGTCACCGCCGAGCAGATCCGCGCACTCGGTTCCTGGGATCCCGACGCCGAACCCAGCGTCGAGATCCAGTTCACCCCGGCCCGCGTACTGATGCAGGACTTCACCGGCGTGCCCTGCGTGGTCGACCTGGCCACCATGCGCGAGGCGGTCCGCGATCTCGGCGGCGACCCGACCAAGGTCAACCCACTCGCCCCCGCCGAACTCGTGATCGACCACTCGGTCATCGCCGATCTGTTCGGTCGGGAGGACGCCTTCGCCCGCAACGTCGAGCTGGAGTACGGCCGCAACAAGGAGCGCTACCAGTTCCTGCGCTGGGGCCAGACGGCGTTCAACGAATTCAAGGTGGTCCCGCCGGGCACCGGCATCGTGCACCAGGTCAACATCGAGTACCTCGCCCGCACGGTGATGGAGCGCGGCGGCCAGGCCTACCCGGACACCGTGGTCGGCACCGACTCGCACACCACCATGGTCAACGGTCTCGGGGTGCTCGGTTGGGGCGTCGGCGGCATCGAGGCCGAGGCCGCCATGCTCGGCCAGCCGGTCAGCATGCTCATCCCCCGGGTCGTCGGGTTCAAACTCTCCGGCGAGGCACCGGCCGGCACCACCGCCACCGACCTGGTGCTGACCATCACCGAGATGCTGCGCAAGCACGGCGTGGTCGGCAAGTTCGTCGAGTTCTACGGCCCCGGCGTGAGCGCGGTGCCGCTGGCCAACCGGGCCACCATCGGCAACATGTCCCCCGAGTACGGCTCGACCGTGGCGATCTTCCCGATCGATGCCGAGACCATCAACTACCTGCGGCTGACCGGCCGCGACGCGCGCCAGGTCGCGCTGGTCGAGGCGTACGCCAAGACGCAGGGCCTGTGGCACGATCCGGACACCGAACCGCACTACTCGGAGCGGCTGGAGCTCGACCTGTCCAGCATCGAGCCGTCGCTGGCCGGCCCGAAGCGGCCACAGGACCGGGTCCCGTTGGGCAGCGCCAAGACGCTGTTCCGCGGCGCGCTGACCGACTACGTCGCTCCCGACGACGCCGACGCACCGCGCGACGGCGCGCGGCAGGACACCGGTGGTCTCATCGGTCGCGCCGACGAAGCCAGCTCGGAATCCTTCCCGGCCAGCGACCCACCGGCCGCCGACGGGGCCGACGACCCGGCGGACAAGCCCCGCGAGCTGATCAGCGCCTCGCTCGGCTCCGGTGGGCGGGCCAGCAAGCCGGTGCGGGTCACCGGGGCCGACGGCACCGAGTTCGAACTCGACCACGGAGCCGTGGTGATCGCGGCGATCACCTCCTGTACCAACACCTCCAACCCGCAGGTGATGCTCGGTGCGGCGCTGCTGGCCCGCAACGCGGTCGACCGGGGCCTGGCCCGCAAGCCGTGGGTGAAGACGACCCTCGCCCCTGGTTCCAAGGTGGTCATGGACTACTACGAACGGGCCGGGCTCACCCCGTACCTGGAGAAGCTGGGCTTCCACCTGGTGGGCTACGGCTGCACCACGTGCATCGGCAACTCCGGCCCGCTACCGGAGGAGATTTCCGCCGCGGTCAACGAGCACGACCTCACCGTGGTGTCGGTGCTCTCCGGCAACCGCAACTTCGAGGGCCGGATCAACCCCGACGTCAAGATGAACTACCTGGCCTCCCCGCCGCTGGTGGTGGCCTACGCGCTCACCGGCACGATGGACATCGACCTGGCCAACGAACCGCTCGGCACCGGGTCGGACGGCGAGCCGGTGTTCCTGCGCGACATCTGGCCCAGTGCGGCCGAGATCGAGCAGGTACGGGCCAGCGCGATCGGCGCGGCCGGCTTCGGCTCGGCGTACGCCGACGTGTTCGCCGGCGACGAGCGCTGGCAGTCGCTGCCCACCCCGACCGGGGACACCTTCACCTGGGCGGACGAGTCGACGTACGTGCGCAAGCCGCCGTACTTCGAGGGGATGGCCCCCACCCCGCCGCCGGTCGGCGACATCAGTGGGGCGCGGGTGCTGGCCAAGCTGGGTGACTCGGTGACCACCGACCACATCTCCCCGGCCGGGGCGATCAAGCCCGACTCCCCGGCCGGGCGTTACCTCACCGAGCACGGCGTACCCCGGCACGAGTTCAACTCGTACGGCTCGCGGCGCGGCAACCACGAGGTGATGATCCGGGGCACCTTCGCCAACATCCGGCTGCGCAACCAGCTGGTGCCCGGCGTGGAGGGTGGCTTCACGGTCAACCACCTCACCGGCGAGCAGACCACGATCTACGACGCCTCGGTGGCGTACACGCAGGCCGGCGTGCCGTTGGTGGTGCTGGCCGGCAAGGAGTACGGTTCCGGCTCGTCGCGGGACTGGGCGGCCAAGGGAACCATGCTGCTCGGCGTGCGGGTGGTGATCGCCGAGTCGTACGAACGGATCCACCGGTCCAACCTGATCGGCATGGGGGTGCTGCCGCTGCAGTACCCGCCCGGTCAGGACGCCGCGTCGCTGGGGCTGACCGGCACCGAGACGATCGACGTCGTCGGGGTGACCGGCCTGAACGAGGGCACCACGCCGCGCACCGTCACGGTGCGCACCGACACCGGAGTCGAATTCGAGGCCGTGGTCCGCATCGACACCCCGGGTGAGGCGGACTACTACCGGCACGGTGGCATCCTGCAGTTCGTGCTGCGCAAGATGCTCGACAGCTGAGGACGACGACCGAGATGGCGGCGGGTGGTGACCGGTCCGGTCACCACCCGCCGCGCTCGTGTGCCAAGCTCGTGGGATGGACGACAGGACGGTACTGGCCCGGATCCACGAGTTGGTCGACGAGGAGCACGAACTGCGGGCCCGGTTCACCGCGGGCGAGCTGTCCGCCGACGCCGAACACGCTCGGTTGGGCGCGGTCGAGGAGGCACTCGACCAGTGCTGGGACCTGTTACGGCGCCGTCGGGCGGCGCGGGACGGCGGTGGCGACCCGGAATCCGTACAGCCCCGTCCGACCGGCGAGGTGGAAAGTTACCTGCAGTGATCGCGCTCGGCGCGTGACCAGGCGTCAACCCGCCAGGACCGCGGCCACCGCCGGGATCACTCCGGCGGCCTCCCGGGTCGGGGCGTAGCGGTTGTCCAGCCAGCTGCGCCCACGGTGGAGCCAGACGCTGGGCAGGCCGACCGCCGCGGCGCCGCCGATGTCCGCTTCCGGGCTGTCCCCGATCATCCACGCGCCACGCAGCCGCATCCGTACGCTCTGCGCGGCGAGCGCGAAGATCCGCGGATTGGGTTTGCTGACCCCGGCGGCTTCGGAGATGACCCAGTCGGCGACGTAGCGGTCCAGGCCGGTACGGCGGATCTTCGCCTCCTGCTGACGTACGGTGCCGTTGCTGACCACGACCGGCACCCAGCCGGCGTCGCGGGCGATCCGCAGGGTGCAGGCAACCAGTGGATCGAGCCGGGTGTGTTCCACCACCCCGTCGTGCAGCGCCTCCACCAGGTCGATCGACGACACCCGCAGCTGGTACCGGCCACGAATCGCATCAGCCAGATCCCACCGGTCGGTCAGCCCGTCGGCGTCGACGGAGACCAACCAGTCGATGTCGTCGGGAGGCGCTTCGATCGACGCGAGAAACTCCTGCCCCCACACGCGAAACGCACCGGCCCGGTCGAGCAGGGTGTTGTCCAGATCCAGGAGCAGGAGTGGCACGGCCGCACCTTACGCGACGGTAGGTGCCCGGGAACAGCCCCGCGATGTTAACTGATCCAGGTAACAAGCCGTACGTACGGATTGCATGCGGTCTGCCCACCTGACACGATCACATCATGCCCCGGGTGAGCCAGGTCCAGCTCGACGCACGCCGCCAGGAAATCCTCGCCGCCGCCCGGGTCTGCTTCGCCCGGCATGGCTACGAAGGTGCCACGGTGCGCCGGCTCGAGGAGGCGACGGGACTGTCCCGTGGCGCGATCTTCCACCACTTCCGGGACAAGGACTCGCTTTTCCTGGCGGTCGCCGAGGACGACGCCGCCGCCATGGTCGAGACCGTGGCCCGCAACGGGTTGGTCCAGGTGATGCGTGATCTGCTGACCCGGGCGCATTCCCCGGACACCGCCGGTTGGCTGGGCAGCCAGCTCGAGGTGTCCCGACGGCTGCGCACCGATCCGGACTTCGCCCGGCGCTGGACCGCCCGCTCCGACGCCATCGCCGACGCCACCCGGGAGCGGCTGGGTCGTCAGCGCGACGCCGGGGTGCTCCGCGACGACGTACCGATCGACGTCCTGGCCCGGTTTCTGGAGCTGGCCTACGACGGACTGGTGCTGCACCTGGCGATGGGGCGACCAGGAAGCGATCTCGGCGCCGTCCTCGATCTGGTCGAGGAAGCCGTACGACGGACCACACCGGGCCGACCCGGCTGACCCCGCGCACCTTCCGGGCCGGTACGCGAACCGCTGGGGGTGGCACGGCCGTCCCACAATGAGCCCACAGTCCGCACCGGAGCGCGAGGCAGCAGCAGCCGGCGCTCGACGAGCAGCAGGAGGCGTGATGACGCCTGGTGAAACGTGGGGCATTTCCGGCCCCACCTTCCTCGCCGTCTTCGGCGTGGCGGCAGTGGTCCTGGTTTTGGCCAACGTCGCCTACCGGCTGATTGCCTTCGCCGGACATGACGGCCGCCCCGGCGCACCGGACGGCGCCGAGGTCGCGTACCTCAACGGCGGTGCCCGCCTGGCTGTCTACGCCAGCCTGGCCGGGTTGCGCTCGGCCCGGAGCATCGATGTCGACGTCCTCGGTTCGTTACGCGCCGACGGTCCCCTGCCGGCCGGCGCCGGTCAGCTCGACCAAGCGGTCTACCACGCGGCGCAGCGCCAGGTACGGGTCCGTGACCTGGTCACCGATCAATGGGTCGGTGACGCACTGCGTCAGGTGCAGGAGGGGTTGACCTCCGCCGGCCTGGCCCCCGCACCGGCCCAGCGCCAGGCGGCGCGGTTGCTCGCCGCGACGGTCCCGGCGCTCGCGGCCGTGGGCGTGCTGCGCGTGTTCGCCGGTGCCGCCAACAGCCGGCCGATCGGCTACCTGTTACTGCTGCTGGCGATCACCGTCCCGGTCGGTCTGGTGCTGGTCTTCTCGGTGCCCCGCCGGACCCGTGCGGCGCGGCGGGCCCTCGCCGACCTGCGTCGCCGGTACGGATACCTCTCCCCGGCCAGCCGACCGGCACTCGGCATGTACGGCGCCACCGGTGCCGCCATGGGCGTCGGACTGTTCGGGGTGGCGTCGCTGTGGGCGATGGACCCTGGTTTCGCGGGAACCGCGGACATCCACCGGGTGAGCGCCACGAGTACGGGGTACGGCGGGACCAGCGGAGGTGACAGCGGTAGCCACGGCGGCAGCGGCGGCAGCGGCGGATGTGGTGGCGGCGGATGTGGGGGGTGCGGCGGGTGAGCACGGCACCCTCGATCGCCTGGGCCACGCTCGCCAATTCCGGTGCCGGTGCCGATCCCGGTTCCGGTGCCGGACTCGGCGTGGGCATCGGCTGGCGGCCGGAGATCGCCGGGTTCCTCGACGAGCTGCCCGGCCTGCGGTTTTCCGAGGTGATCGCCGAGTCGGTCGATCCAGACCGCCCGCTCGACGACGGGTTGCGCCGTCTGCGCGAGCGTGGGGTGACCGTCATCCCGCACGGGGTACGGCTCTCCCTGGGCGGTGCCGAACCGGTCGATTCGGACCGGGTCGCCCGGTTCATCGGCGCTGCGGAACTACTCGGCGCTCCGTTGGCCAGTGAGCACATCGCGTTCGTCCGCGCCGGCGGCGTCGAGGCCGGTCACCTGCTGCCGATACCGCGCACCTGGGCGGCGGTCGACGCGATGGTCGCCAACGTCAAGCGGGTCGCCGCCGAGCTGCCCGTGCCGATCGCGCTCGAACCGATCGCCGCGCTGTTCGACTGGCCCGACGACGAACTCGGCGAGGCCGATTTCATCAGTGAGATCATCGAGCGTTCCGGTGCCCTGTTGCTGCTGGACGTCGCGAACGTCTACGCCAATGCCCGCAACCGGGGCGACGACCCGGTCGCGCTACTCGACCGGCTGCCGCTTGAGCGGATCGCGTACGTGCACGTCGCCGGCGGCTGCGCCGACCAGGACGGGATCTACCACGACACGCACACCGACGCCGTACCGACGCCGGTGCTGGAACTGGTCACCTACCTGTGCGCCCGGCACCGCCCACCCGCGCTGCTGCTGGAGCGCGACGGCCACTACCCGCCGGCCGCCACGCTGCGGGCCGAACTCGACGCGATCGCCGTGGCCGCCGGTCTGGAGCGGATCACGTGAGCGAGCGGCAACCGGGTGGCGAGAGCGCAAGCAGCCGCGCGGCACCCGGCGGGCTCGCGGCCACGCAGCGGGCACTGGTCGCGGCCCTGGTCGAGGGCGCTGCCCCGCCACCGGGCTTCGATCCACAGCGGCTGTCGGTCGCGCGGGCCGCGCTGCTCCGCAAGCGTGCCGGTGAAGTGGCCCGGCATTGGCCGCTGCTGGCCGCCGCACTGGGCGACGGCTGGCCGGCCGCCTTCGTTTCGTGGGTGGCTGGTCGTCCGCCGGCGGGCGGGCTGCGCGACGGCTGGGACTTCGCCCGGACGCTGGCCGTCACCGACGCTCTGCCACGCCTGGCGGCGGCCGAGTTGGCTGGTCGGGAGGTCGGCTGGCGCTACGACGGGGCGTCCGCTCCCCGCCGGCGCCGCCGCCCGGCGGCTCGCCGGTTGCCGGACGGGTGGGCGATCCAGTTCGCCGGCCGGATTCGCCTGCTTCGCCGCCACCCGGGGTGACCCGGCGTGATTCGGCATGACCCGGTAGGGCTGCGGTGCGGTGCCGTACCGGCCTGTAGCAGGATCGACGGATGGATCTCGGCCTCGACGAACGGGTCTACGTACTCACCGGCGCGTCCCGTGGGCTCGGCTTCGCCACCGCGGCCTGTCTGGTCGCCGACGGGGCGCGGGTGGTGCTCGCCGCCCGCGATGCCACCGGGCTGGCAGCCGCCGTGCAGCGGCTCGGCGGCCCGCGCCATGCAACCGCGGTCAGCGCCGATCTCGGCGCACCGGATGCCGCACCGCGACTGGTGGCCGCCGCACACGAGCGGTTCGGCCGCCTGGACGGGGCGTTGATCTCGGTCGGCGGGCCGAAACCCGGCCCGGCGCAGGCCGCTGGCGATGCCCAGTGGCGGGAAGCGTTCGACACGGTGTTCCTCGGCACCGTACGGGCGCTGCGAACGTTCGCCGACGCGCTGCCCGCCGGCGGGGCGGTGGCCGTGGTGCTGTCCACATCGGTGCGGATGCCGCTGCCCGGACTGGGCATCTCGAACGGCCTGCGGCCCGGACTCGCCGCGGTCGCGAAGGAGCTCGCCGACGGGTACGCCGGACGGGGCGTCCGCGTGGTGAGCCTGCTGCCCGGCCGGATCATGACCGACCGCAACGTGGAGCTCTTCGCCGCCGCGGACGATCCGGCGCGGGCCCGCGCCGAGGCGGAGGCTGCGATTCCGCTCGGTCGGTTGGGCCAGCCGGAGGAGTTCGGCAGGGTGGCGGCCTTCGTCCTGTCTCCGGCCGCGAGCTATCTGACCGGCATCACACTGCCCGTCGACGGCGGCGCCCTCCCCTACCCCTGACCATCCGACACCTCCGCCCCCGCCTCTCCGCCCCGCCTCCCCGACGATCTTGGACTTATCGAGCTGAACGCGGCTGCCGCCGAGGCGGTGAGTACGACGGGCTCGGCGTCCCCGACGCGCACCGTCACGGCACCCGGACCGGCCGTCGGCGGATCGAGGACCGCCAGCCGCCGCGCGAAGTCGCGCAGCACGGATGCGAGGGAGTCTTCCAGGCGCACCGCCTGAGCCTAGACGGTCGGGCTGCCGGCCGGCGGGTGCAGGTTGCCGTCGATGGGGAAGGTACGACCCGATCCGGCCGCCACCGGATCGGGCCCGGAGTCGTCACGGTAGGGAGCGGGTGAGTCGGCCACCGCGAACTGGGTGCGATACAGCTCGGCGTACAGGCCACCGGTCCCGATGAGCTCGTCGTGACGACCGCGTTCGACGATCCGGCCCTCGTCGAGGACGAGGATCTGGTCGGCGTCGCGGACGGTGGACAGCCGGTGCGCGATGACCAGCGCGGTCCGCCCGGCCAACGCGACCGACAGGGCCCGCTGGACCGCCGCCTCGGACTCCGAATCGAGATGGGCGGTGGCTTCGTCGAGGATGACGATCGACGGTGCCTTCAGTAGCAGCCGGGCGATCGCGATGCGCTGTTTCTCGCCGCCGGAGAAACGGTAGCCACGCTCCCCGACGACGGTGTCCAGGCCATCGGGGAGGGCCTGGACGAGCTCGGCGACCTGTGCCCCGCGCAGCGCGGTCCACAATTGCTCGTCGGTGGCATCCGGCTTCGCGTACCGCAGGTTCTCGGCGATCGTCTCGTGGAACAGGTGGGAGTCCTGGGTGACGACTCCGACGGTGTCGCGCAACGAATCGAAGGTGGCATCGCGCACGTCCACCCCGCCGAGGCGGATCGAGCCGTCGGTGACGTCGTACACCCGCGAGATCAGCATCGCGGTGGTGCTCTTGCCCGCGCCGGACGGACCCACCAGCGCGACCAGTTGGCCCGGCTCGACGGTGAACGACACCCCCCGCAGGACCGGTTCGGTAGCCCGTCGGTCCAGGGTCGCCACGTCCTCCAGCGAGGCCAGGGAGACTTCGGCGGCGGTGGGATAGCGGAACCGGACGTCCCGGAACTCCAGCCGCCCGGTGCCGGCCGGCACCGGGACCGCGTCCGGCCGTTGCGCGATCGCCGGGACCAGGTCGAGCACCTCGAACACACGGTCGAAGGAGACCAGCGCGCTCATCACGTCGACCCGGACGTTGCTCAGCGCGGTCAGTGGCCCGTATAGGCGGGTCAGCAGCAACGCCAGGGTGACCACGGTCCCGGCGCTGACGGCGCCGGTCACCGCCAGCCACCCGCCGAGCCCGTAGGTCAGTGCCTGGGCGAGGGAAGCGACCAACAGCATCGCCACGAAAAAGGTGCGGGAGTACATCGCCGACTGGATGCCGATCTCGCGGACCCGGTCGGCCCGCTCGCCGAACCGGCGGGCCTCGGCCTCGGGCTGGCCGAAGAGCTTGACCAGCAACGCACCGGCCACACCGAACCGTTCGGTCATGGTGGCGTTCATCTTGGCGTCGAGGTCGTACGACTCGCGGGTGATCTCGGCGAGCCGCCGTCCGACCCGCCGGGCCGGCACGATGAAGATCGGCAGCAGGACCAGTGACAGCGCGGTGATCTGCCAGGAGAGGGTGAACATCACCACGGCGGTGAGCACCAGTTGGATGACGTTGCTCACGACGCCGGAAAGGGTCGAGGTGAAGGCACGCTGCGCGCCGAGGACGTCGTTGTTGAGCCGGCTGACCAACGCTCCGGTCTGGGTACGGGTGAAGAACTGCAGCGGCATCCGCTGGACATGGTCGTAGACGCGGGTACGCAGGTCGAGGATGATGCCCTCGCCGATGCGAGCCGAGTACCAGCGCTGAGCCAGGGACAGCAGGGCGTCGACGACGGCGAGCGCGGCGATCAACAGCGCCAGCCGTACCACGGTGCCGCCGGCGTCGGCCCCGCCGGCCGTGATCGCGTTGACCACGTCACCGGCCAGTACCGGCGTCGCGACGCCGATGCCGGCCGCCAGGACCACGGTCACCAGAAAGACCACGATGTCCCGCCGGTACGGACCGGCGAACGCCACGATCCGCCGGGCGGTTCCGCGATTGACCCGGTGCGTGGTCACCTGGTCCCGGTCACGCATCGAGCGCAGCATCCCCCAGCCACCGCCCATGCCACCCATGCCGCCCCCCAGCCCGGCCATGCCGCCCATGCTCCCGCCGCCTCCGGCCATCGGACTCGCCACCCCCCGCCTCCCAGCTCCACCGCCCGCCGATGTACGCACCGGCTACCAGTCTCCCGGACCAGCCCGGGCCGGTCCGGACCGGACCGGCCCAACGTCAGCGACAACAGCACCGGTAACTGGTCTCTTCCCGATCGCCCATTACAGTCCAGGTACCGACACCAGCGGGTGATGGTCGCGGTGGCGGCGGTGGCAGGACCGGTGGGTCACTCGCCGAGGCCGGCCAGGTCGCGGATCCGGCGGGTCTGGGCCTCACGCTCGGCACGCAACTGCTCGGTACGGGTACGCCGGGCCGCGTCGACGAGCAGGGCCTTGATCTCGATCACGGCGTCGCGATGACCGGCCAGCACCGCCGCGGTGAGATCATCGATGGCCGGATCGAGCTGGCCGGCCGGGACCACCAGGTTCGTCAGACCGAGCCGCTCGGCTTCGGCCGCGTCGAGCCAGCGGCCGGTGACGCAGATCTCCAGCGCCCGACTGTACCCGACAAGATCGACCAGGCGCCCGGTGCCGCCGAGATCTGGCACCAGGCCGAGAGTCACCTCGGCCATGCACAGCCGCGCGTCGTCGGTGAGAATACGCAGATCGCAGGCCAAGGCAAGCTGAAATCCGGCGCCCACGGCGACGCCGTGTACCGCGGCGACAGTGATCAGATCGGGGCGCGCCAGCCAGGTGAAGGCCTCCTGGAACTGAGCGATCCGGGCGGCGCACTCGTCCGGTGGCAGGGCCGCCAACGGTTGCTGCTCGGGACCGGCAGCCGGGTCGAGCAGTGCCGCGGCGACCTGGCGGTCGAGGCCAGAGGAGAACGCCCGGCCAGCGCCTCGCACGACCACGACGCGCACGTCGCCACGCAACTCGCGGTCGATCGCGCGCAGTGCCCGCCACATGTCCGGGGTTTGTGCGTTGAGCACGTCGGGCCGGTCCAACGTCACCGTCGCGACCGGCCCGGCGTAGTCGAGTCGTACGTCGCCGGACACGGTCAGCGGGGGTTCCGGTCGCGATGGCGAGACACGACAAGGGCCTGGGCGTTCATCCCTTCTTGCGGCGCCGGGCGCCGCCGCGCTGGCGCAGTTGCACGCCGGATTCGGTCAGCACCCGGTGGACGAACCCGTAGGAGCGGCCGGTCGAGGCCGCGAGGGCACGGATGCTCTCGCCGGAGGAGTACCGCTTGACTAGGTCCTTGGCCAGGGTCTGACGCTCGGCTCCGACGATCCGGCGACCCTTCTCGGTGCTGGCGGCTGTGCCGGTGGCTGCCATGTTGATTCCTCACGTCCCAGACTGTGCGGTTCGATGCGGTCCCACCTATTAGACCGCCTCCAACGATCATGCGCTAGATATCAAACGTGCGCCAACCGACACGCACACCCGCGTCAGTTCCCCGATACGGGTCCGCTACCGAATCCGTCCCGCATCCCAGCGCACCGTCCCATCCTGGCCGCCGAGCGATGTTCATGCAATTCACGCTATCCGAAAATGACGTTCACCGATACCGCAAACAGCCGGCGGCCAGCCTGGCGCGGCTGCAGGTTCATGCAAGTTCCACGAGTTCGAGCAGGTCGTCGCTCCAAGCGTCCTCATCGCCGTCGGGAAGCAGAATCGCCCGGTCGGGTTTGAGTGCGAGTACCGCGCCGGGATCATGGGTCACCAGCACGATGGCACCCGGATACCGAGCGATGGCATCGAGAACCTGTTCACGGCTGACCGGATCCAAGTTGTTCGTCGGCTCGTCGAGCAGCAAAACGTTCGCCCCGGAACAGACCAGCGTGGCCAAGGCGAGCCGGGTCTTCTCTCCGCCGGACAGCACTCCGGCCGGCTTGTTGACGTCCTCCCCGCTGAACAGGAACGCGCCGAGAATCTTTCGCAGGTCGGTATCGGACTGCTCAAGGGCGGCACTGCGCATGTGGTCCAGCACCGACCGCTCGACGTCGAGCGTCTCATGCTCCTGGGCGTAGTACCCGATCCGCAGTCCATGCCCGGACTGCACGCCGCCGGAATCCGGTGCCAGCAGACCACCGAGGATACGCAGCAGGGTCGTCTTGCCGGCGCCGTTCAGGCCGAGAATTGCCACCCGCGAGCCCCGGTCGACGGCGACATCGACGCCGGAAAAAATCTCCAACGAGCCGTACGACTTCGACAGCCCGGACGCTGTCAACGGGGTCTTGCCGCATGGCGCCGGGCTCGGGAAGCGGACCTTGGCCACCTTGTCGGCGACCCGTTCGTCGTCCAGACCGGCGAGCAGCTTCTCCGCGCGGCGAGCCATGTTCTGCGCGGCCACCGTCTTGGTCGCCTTTGCCCGCATCTTGTCCGCCTGGGCCAACAACGCACCGGCTTTCTTCTCCGCGTTGGCCCGTTCCCGACGGCGCCGCCGCTCGTCGGTCTCCCGCTGCTGCTGGTACACCGACCAGCCGACGTTGTAGACGTCGACGACCGAGCGAGTCGCGTCGAGAAACCACACCTTGTTCACGACCGCGTCCAGCAACGCGACATCGTGGCTGATCACCACCAACCCACCCTTGTGCCCGGCGAGGAAGCCCCGCAGCCAGGTGATCGAATCGGCGTCGAGGTGGTTGGTGGGCTCGTCGAGCAGCAGGATGCCGCCGCCGTTGTCCGCCGCGTCGCGGAACAGGATCCGGGCCAACTCGATCCGCCGCCGCTGCCCGCCGGAAAGGGTACCGATCGGCTGGCCGAGGACCCGGTCGGGCAGGCCGAGGTTGGCGCAGATGCGGGCTGCCTCGGCCTCGGCGGCGTACCCGCCGAGCGAGGCGAACTGGTCCTCCAACGCACCGTACCGCCGGACCAGCCGCTCGTCGGTGTCGCCCGAAGCGAGCTTCGCTTCCAGGTCGGCCATCTGGGTCAGCAGGGTGTCCAGGCCACGGGCGGAGAGGACCCGGTCCCGGGCGCAGACCTCCAGATCGCCGGTACGGGGATCCTGGGGCAGATAGCCGACCTCGTTTCGCCGTTCGATCTGCCCCGCGTACGGCAGTCCTTCACCCGCGAGCACCTTGAGCGTGGTGGTCTTGCCGGCACCGTTACGGCCGACCAGTCCGATGCGGTCCCCTGGCTGCACGCGCAAGGTGGTGTCGGAAAGAAGAATCCGGGATCCGGCACGCAGTTCGAGGCCGGTGGCGCTGATCATCGGTGACTCGCTCCTGACGTCGAGGGCTGACTCGCGGACGTGACAAGGCGCCGACGGGAGAACCTTCCGTCGGCGTGGGGCGGTTCAGCCTTCGCAGAGCAGCACGCGTTCCATCGTACCGCCGGGCGGGTAGCGGCTCCCAGCGGATTGATTCGTCAAGATCAGGGCCAACGGCTCAGTCGAGCCACGGACCGGTGCACACCCGCCAACTGCCCCGCTCGTCGACCACGTGGAACTCCACCACCCGGGCACCCCCGTCCGGACCGGTCAGCCGGGCGGCGACCGCCACCACCGGACCGGCCACGGCCACCACCGGCCCGGCCACGGCATCGTCGGTCGGCCGGGGGGCGGGGTACGCGGCACCGACCCAGTAGTCGGCCACAGGGTGCCGCCCTGCCCACAGGACGAACGCCGACCTGTCCACGCCCTCGCGCACCGGCCGGCACAGCAACTCGTACGCGGCGTCCGGCGGGCCGGCCGCCAGTCGGCGCAGGAAGGTCGCGGCGGCGGTACGGGCCGCCTCCTCGGCCGGCTGCCGGATTCCCAGGAAGGTTCCACCGATCAGCGCTGTCACCGCGGCGAGCAGCACGAACACTGCGACGACCACCCCGACCTGCCGCCCGACCGGGCCGGTCAGCCGCGCGGCGAACCGACCGAGGGAGCGCGCCGGACGCGCCCCGGACCGACCGAGGAAGCTCGCCGGGCGCGCCCCGGACCGACCGGACGGGCGTCGCACAAGGGGTTCCATAGGCCGGAGGGTAACCGAGCCAGGCTCGTCACCACGGCGACGCCGGCCCGGCCCGCACCCGCCTGACCAGCCAGAGATACTGGTGACGCTGGCCGAACGGGGCACAAGTCCACCAACGGGTTGATGTATCGCGACTACCTGGGGTGTTAGGCACATCAGGCGCGTAACGATCACTTGACTCCTGGAGAAGAAACTCATGCTGCCCGGTGGGATGATGCCCGTTACCCAGCTGATCGCGATGGTGCGCAGCACCCCACCGCGACAGGCTGTCGGGCTACTGGCGGCGATGCCCGCCGATCGGCTTCCGGTCGTCGTCGCCGAGTTGCAGCCGGCGGATCTGATCCGGTTGCTGCCGGCCGCCGGCAACGACCTGCGTACCCGGATGCTGGCCCTGCTCACCGCCGATCAGCTCGCCGACCTGGCCCGCGCCATGCCGGTCGCCGACGCGGTCGAGATCCTCGCCAGGCTGCCGACCGGTCAGGTCCAGGCGGTCGCGAACCGGCTCCCGCAGCCGACCGCCGCGGCTCTGCTCGGCGCGCTCCCCACCGACCGGCAGGCCGAGCTCCTCTCGGTGATGCGGCCCCAGCAGGCGCAGGCGGCCTGGGCCGGGACCTACCAACGCGAGGTGGCCGAGGCGCTCACCCGGGCCAACGCCGAGGTGAGCATCCCGGCGGACGCCCCGGCCGGCATCGTGCTGGTGCAGATCTTCGGCTGGCGGATCACCGTCGCCGCCCGCCGTGACGATGACGGACGGATCGCGGTACGCGACGCGGAGGACGCGGCGTACCGGCTGCGGGCCAACGCGGCGCTGGCCGTCACCGACTACCAACCGGCGACGGACGTGCTGGACTACTGCGACGAGGCGCGTCGCCAGGGGCGGCCGATCAGCGCGGTCAGTTGGACCGACAACCGGCACGACGGCTACCTCAAACGAGCACTGGTCGGTCTGGTTCAGTAGAGACGGCGACGAAAATCGAACGAACTGAATCTTTCCCAGCGCGCCGACGGATGACTACTATCCAGTAACCAGAGCTTCTTTCGCATCCGACCATCGGTCCACCCCCGCTCGCCGATGGAGGCGTCATGCATCCGCGACCCACCCCGCCCCGCTTTCGCGCCGCCGCCGTCGCGGCGGTGACCCTGGTTGCCGGCACCGCGATCGCCAGCACCGCTCCTGCGGCTTCCGCCGCGGCCGCGCCGGATCCCAGCGCCGACGTCGAAACTCAGTCGACCGTGGTCGACTACTGCCTCGGCGAGTGCGCCGACATCCTGCCGCCCGGGCAGAACGGCAACGCCACGCTGGTCGAGATCCTCAGTCACCAACTGCTCGGCACCTCCCCCGCCCACTCCCGCGACCAGATCGACCGCTATGCCAACCTGGTCTACGGCTACGCCGGACTGGCCGAGGAGCAGATCGACTCCTTCTTCAACGACGCGTCGTTCGGCGTACCGCCCGGCCGGGCCGAGCGGACCTACCAGCCGCGCTCCGATGTGACCATCGTCCGGGACCGGGCCACCGGAGTCCCGCACATCACCGGCACCACCCGCGAAGGCACCATGTTCGGCGCCGGTTACGCCGGCGCCGAGGACCGACTGTTCACCATGGATCTGCTGCGTCATGTCGGGCGGGGCAGGCTGACCCCGTTCGCCGGCGGTGCGTCGGGCAACCGCGGCCTGGAGCAGAGCCTGTGGCGTACCGCGCCGTACACCGAGGCCGAGCTGGCCGCCCAGGTCGAGGCGCTGCGCCAGCAGGGACCCCGGGGTGAGTTGCTCTACGACGACGTCAGTGCCTACATCGCCGGGGTGAACGCCTACATCGGCGATTGCATGGCCGGGCGCAACTGTCCGGGTGAGTACGTCCTCGCCGGACATCTCGACGCGATCACCAACGAGGGCGGACCGGAGCCGTTCCTGATGACGGACCTGATCTCCATCGCCGGGGTGATCGGCGGGCTGTTCGGCGACGGGGGCGGTGCCGAGATGCGCTCCGCGCTGGTCCGCATCGCCGCCCGGGCCCGCTACGGTCCGGTCGAGGGTGACCGGGTGTGGGCCGGATTCCGGTCGCAGAACGACCCTGAGGCGGTGTTGACCCTGCACGACGGTCAGAGCTTCCCGTACGGACAGGCAGCGGCGGACGCGCCCAGCGTGGTGCTGCCGGACGCCGGCACCGCCCGGTCGGAGCCGATCGTCACCGACAAGACCGGATCCGCCGGCGCCAGCACGGCGACGACGGCCGGCCCGACGATCGGCGTCGGCGACCGCAGTGACATCGCCGCCGCCCTCGCCGGGCTGACCATCGGACCGGCGCACCGGGGCATGTCGAACGCGGTGGTGGTCTCCGGCGCGCATTCGACCACCGGGCACCCGATCGCCGTGTTCGGTCCACAGACGGGCTACTTCGCCCCGCAACTTCTCATGGCGCAGGAGTTGCAGGGTCCGGGCATCAGCGCCCGCGGGGTCGCGTTCGCCGGGCTCAACCTCTACGTGCTGCTCGGCCGGGGCGCCGACTACGCGTGGAGCGCGACCTCGTCCGCCCACGACATCACCGACGCGTACGCGGTGCCGCTGTGCACCACCGACGGTAGCGCCCCGACCCTGGACAGCAACCACTACCTCTTCCGTGGGCAGTGCCGGGCGATGACGGAACTGTCGCATGTCAACAGCTGGTCGCCGACGGTGGCCGACCCGACGCCCGTCGGGTCGTACCGGCTGGTCGTCTGGCGCACCGATCTCGGTCTGGTCCGCTGGCGGGCGATGGTCGACGGGCGACCGCACGCCTTCACCCAACTGCGGTCCACCTACCGGCACGAGGCCGACTCGGCGATCGGGTTCCAGATGTTCAACGACCCCACCGTCATGGGCACCGCCACCGACTTCCTCGACTCCGCCAACAATGTGGACTTCGCGTTCAACTGGTTCTACGTCAATTCCAGCGAGGCCGCCACGTTCACCTCGGGGCTCAACCCGGTACGGGCCGACGGCGCCGACCCCAACCTGCCGATGCGGGCCGATCCGGCGTACGAGTGGCGCGACTACGACCCGGTCGCGAACACCGCCCGGTACGCTCCGGCCGCCGAGCACCCGCATTCGATCGACCAGGACTACTACATCAGCTGGAACAACAAGCAGGCGGCGGACTTCAGCGCCGCGGACGGCAACTTCAGCTTCGGCTCGGTGCACCGCGGCGACCTGCTCGACGTGCCGTTTCGTGCGGCCGTCGACGCCGGACGCAAGCTGGACCGCACCGAGGTGATCCAGCTGGTACAGGCCGCCGGGCTGACCGACCTGCGCGGCGCGCAGGTGCTGGACAGCATGCTCCGGGTGATCGACAGCGCCCCGGTCACCGATCCGGCGCTCGCCGCCACCGTCGACGCGTTACGGGCCTGGCGGGCCGACGCGGCGCTGCGGGTGGAGACCTCGGCGGGTAGCCGCGTCTACCGGCACGCCGACGCGATCAAGGTGCTCGACGCCTGGTGGCCGCTGCTGGTCCGGGCACAGTTCCGGCCCGGTCTCGGCGACGACCTCTACGGCGCGCTGGTCGACACGTTGTCGATCAACGAGTCGCCCTCCGGCGGGCAGTCGGGCGATGAGTCAGGGCTGCCGGGGTCGGTGAACTCGACGCAGAGCCACGAGGGCTCGGCGTTCCAGCACGGCTGGTGGGGCTACGTCGACAAGGACCTGCGCGGGGTGCTCGGCGAGCCGGTGGCCGGCGGGCCTGGGCTGACCTACTGTGGCGGCGGGGTGCTGTCGGCGTGCCGTCAGGTGCTGCTGGACACCCTACGGGCGGCGGTCGCCGAGCCGGCGACCACCACCTACCCGGGTGACAGCTACTGCGCGGCCGGCGACCAGTGGTGTGCCGACTCGATCGTGCACTCCCCGCTTGGCGGCATCACCCAGGAGATCATCGCCTGGCAGAACCGTCCCACGTACCAGCAGGCGGTGTCCTTCCCGGCGAGCCGCGGCGACGACGTGGCCAACCTGGCCGCCGGTCGTCCGGTGAGCGCGAGCAGCAACCAGATCGGTCGCACGGCGGCCCGTGCGGTGGATGGCGACCACGCCACCCGGTGGGCCAGCAACTGGTCGGACGCCCAGTGGCTACGGGTCGACCTGGGCACGGTACGCCCGGTCGGACGGGCCGTGCTGTACTGGGAGTCGGCACACGCCCGGGCGTACCGGATCGAGGTGTCCGACAACGGCGTCAGCTGGCGAACCGTCTGGTCGACCGAGGCCAGTGACGGCGGGACCGACGTCGCCGTGTTCCCCGCCACCACCGCCCGCTACGTACGGATGGTGGGCGTGACCCGGGCGACCGAGTACGGCTACTCCCTGCACGAGTTCGAGGTGTACGGCCAGTGACCGGGACGCGGTCGGCGGCGCCCAGCCGCCGGCCCGGCCCGGGTACGCCGGCAGCGGTCAGACGTTGAAGCCGAGGGCCCGGAGCTGGTCGCGACCTTCGTCGGTGATCTTGTCCGGGCCCCACGGCGGCAACCAGACCCAGTTGATCCGGAAATCGGCGACCAGGCCGCCGCCGGGCCCGGTGGTCAACGCCTGCCGGGTCTGATCCTCGATCACGTCCGTCAACGGGCAGGCCGCGCTGGTCAGCGTCATGTCCAGGGTGGCGACGTTGTCGTCGTCGACATGCACGCCGTACACCAGGCCGAGGTCGACCACGTTGATGCCCAGCTCCGGGTCGACGACGTCCTTCATCGCCTCTTCGACATCGGCCAGGGCGGCCTTGTCGGCCGGCGAGGTGGCCGGTACGGTCGCGGTCTCGTCGGAACTCATCACTTCACCTCCGGGCTCACACCCACACCGGCGCGCACCGCGGCGTCCTTGAAGGCCATCCACGGCAGCAGCGCACACTTCACCCGGGCCGGATAGCGCGCGACACCCGCGAACGCCACCCCGTCGCCCAGCACGTCCTCGTCCGGTTCGATCTGGCCGCGCCCGGACACCAGCTCGACGAAGGCGCCGTGCACCGTCAACGCCTCGTCCACCGGTCGGCCGTCGACCAGTTCGTACAGCACACTCGCCGAGGCCTGACTGATCGAGCAGCCCTGACCTTCGTGCGAGACCCCGAGCCGGTCGCCGCCGTCCACACTGACCCGGACCGTCACCTCGTCCCCACAGGTGGGGTTGACGTGGTGAGCCTCCCCCGCGTACGGCTCCCGCAGCCCGCGCCCCTGCGGGTGCTTGTAATGGTCCAGGATGATCTCCTGGTACAGCTGGTCGAGCTCCATCAGTCGAAGACCTTCCGCACCTGTTCCAGCCCACGCACCAGCGCGTCCACCTCACCCGTGGTGGTGTAGAGGTAGAACGACGCGCGGGTGGTGGCCGGCACACCGTAGCGGACGCAGACCGGCCGGGCGCAGTGGTGGCCGACCCGCACCTGCACGCCCCGGGCGTCGAGGACCTGCCCGACGTCGTGCGGGTGGATGCCGTCCAGCGCGAACGAGATCGTGCCACCGCGGCCCTGCGGCTGCGGCGGGCCGACGATCCGCAGGCCGGGCACGGTGGCGAGGGCCTCCAGCGCGTACCCGGTGATCCGCTGTTCGTGGGCGGCGACCGCCGGCATGCCCAGCGTGGTGAGGTAGTCGACCGCGGCACCGAGCCCGACCGCCTGGGCGATCGGCGGGGTGCCTGCTTCGAACCGGGCCGGCGGCGGGGCGAACGTGGATCCGCTCATCGCCACCGTCTCGATCATCGATCCGCCGCCGAGCACCGGTGGCATCGCGGCCAGCAGCGCCGCCCGGCCCCACAGCACGCCGATGCCGGTCGGCCCGCACATCTTGTGCCCGGTGAACGCGATGAAGTCGGCGTCCAGGGCGGCCACGTCCACCGGCCGGTGCGGCACCGACTGGGAGCAGTCCAGTAGCAGCAGCGCGCCGACCTCGCGGACCCGGCGGGTGATCGCGGCGAGATCGTTGACCGTGCCGAGGATGTTCGACATGTGCACCAGCGAGACCAGCCTGGTCCGCTCGGTGATCACCTGCGCCAGGTCCGACTCGTCCAGCCGACCGTCCTCGGTCAGCCCGAACCAGCGCAGCGTGGCACCGGTGCGCTGACAGAGCAACTGCCACGGCACGATGTTGGAGTGGTGCTCCATCTCGGAGATCACCACCTCGTCGCCGGGGCCCAGACGCAGCCGCGGGTCAGCCCCGACCGCAGCACCGGAAGCGTTGGAGAAGGCGTACGCGACCAGGTTGATCGCCTCGGTCGAGTTCTTGGTGAACACCACCTCGTCGGGGCTGGCCGCGTTGACGAACGTGGCTACCTTCGCCCGGGCGCCCTCGTACGCCTCGGTGGACTCGGTGCCCAGGGTGTGCACCGACCGGGCGACGTTGGCGTTGTGCCGCTGGTAGTAGTCGGTCAGCGCGTCCAGCACCTGCCGTGGCTTCTGCGAGGTGTTGGCGCTGTCCAGATAGACCAGCGGATGCCCGTTGACCTCCCGACCGAGGATCGGGAAGTCGGCGCGGACCGCGTCGACGTCCAGGGCGGTCGGGCTCTCCTGAACCGGAGTGTCCCGGGGGATGGCGACAGTGCCCATCAGACCGCCGCCGTGCCGGCACCCGCGACGTACCGCTCGTAGCCTTCGGCTTCCAGCTTGTCGGCCAGCTCCGGGCCGCCCTCCTCGACGATGCGACCACCGACGAAGACGTGCACGAAGTCCGGCTTGATGTAGCGCAGGATCCGGGTGTAGTGGGTGATCAGCAGCAGGCCGGTCGCGCCGGTCTCGCGAACCCGGTTGACCCCCTCGCTGACCACCCGCAGCGCGTCGATGTCGAGCCCGGAGTCGGTTTCGTCGAGGATCGCCATCTTCGGCCTGAGCAGTTCGAGCTGCACGATCTCGTGCCGCTTCTTCTCACCGCCGGAGAAGCCCTCGTTGACGTTGCGCTGGGCGAACGACGGGTCCATGTGCAGCCGCTCCATCGCGCCGCGCAGCTCGCCGGCCCAGGTACGCAGCTTCGGCGCGCTACCGTCGACCGCGGTCTTGGCGGTACGCAGGAAGTTGGCCACCGACACTCCGGGCACCTCGACCGGGTACTGCATGGCCAGGAACAGCCCGGCGCGGGCCCGCTCGTCGACCGCCATGGCGAGCACGTCCTCGCCGTCGAGCAGCACCTCGCCGCCGGTGATCTCGTATTTCGGGTGACCGGCGATCGAGTACGCCAGGGTGGACTTGCCGGAGCCGTTCGGACCCATGATGGCGTGGGTCTCACCGGACCGGACGGTCAGCGTCACCCCGGCGAGGATCGGCTTCAGCTCGCCTTCCGGCAGCTTGACCGACACCTGCAGGTCACGGATGTCCAGAACGCTCATGGTGCGGTTACTCCATTGCTCGGCGTGAGACTGACGTAGATGTCGCCGTCGCGGATCTCGACGGGGAAGATGGGTACGGGTTCGGTGGCGGGCAGCCCGGTCGGCTCACCGGTGCGCAGGTCGAAGCGGGACCCGTGCAGCCAGCATTCCAGCGTGCAGCCGTCCACCTCGCCCTCGGACAGCGCCACCGCGGCGTGCGAGCACTCGTCGTACACCGCGTGGAAGGAGTCCTCGTCGGTGTGCACGACGGCGACCTGCGTACCGTCGATGTCGGCGCTGACCGCGGTGCCCTTCGGGACGTCGGCGGTGGCGCAGACCCTGATCAGGTCGGACATGCTCAGCGCTGTCCCTGTACGACCGCGCCCGGCTGCCCGGGCACCACCGGCCCTGACCCGGCGCCCACCGCGTGCGCCGCCTCGGCCTGCGCCGCCTCGGTCTGCGCTGCCTCGGTCTTACGCAGCCGCTGTTCGATCGCCGCGCCGAGGCGGTCCCGCAGTTGCTCCACCGGGATCTTGTTGATCATCTCGGCGAAGAATCCGCGGACCACCAGCTTGCGCGCCTCGGCCTCCGGGATGCCCCGGGCCATCAGGTAGAACAGCTGCTCGTCGTCGAACCGCCCGGTGGCACTGGCGTGGCCCGCCCCGGCCACCTCACCGGTCTCGATTTCCAGGTTGGGCACCGAGTCGGCCCGGGCCCCGTCGGTGAGCACCAGGTTCCGGTTGATCTCGTACGTGTCGGTGCCGGTCGCCTCGGCGCGGATCAGCACGTCGCCGACCCAGACGGTGTGTGCGCCGTCGCCCTGCAACGCGCCCCGGTAGGCGACGTTGCTGCGACAGTCCGGCACCGTGTGGTCCACCAGCTGCCGGTGCTCCAGGTGCTGGCCGGCGTCGGCGAAGTAGAGGCCGAACAGGTCGGCGTCGCCGCCGCGACCGGTGTACTCGACGGTGGTGAACTGGCGGACCAGGTCCCCGCCGAGGGTCACCTGTACGTGGGTGACCCGGGCGTCCCGGCCGAGCCGGAACTTCAGGTGCTCGGCCTGCACCGCGTCGGACGCCCAGTCGGTGACGGTGACCAGGGTCAACGCGGCCCCGTCACGCACGATCACCTCGACGTTGTCGGCGAGGGTGGCCGACCCGGTGTATTCCAGCACCAGGGTGGCCTCGGCGAACCGACCGACATCGATCAGGGTGTGGCCGTACGTGACGCCGTCCGCCCCGGTGCCCACCACCCGGACGGTGGCCGGCCGCGCCGGCACGGCCTCCGGCGCCACCTGCACCAGTAACGCGTCGGTGGCCTGGCCGTACGCCAGTGCGCTGATCCGGTCGAACGGGGTCAGCACAGTGCCGAACCGGGCATCGCTCCGGTCGACCGCCTCGGCCGTGACCCCGGCCGGCAGCTCGGCGTACTCGTACCGGACCGCGCCGGTGGCCGCCGGCGTCCCGGCGGCCAGCCCGCGCAACCGCTTGAGCGGGGTGAAGCGCCACTCCTCCTCCAGGCCGGTCAGGGCCGGGAAGTCGGCGACGTCGTACGAACGCAGCGCCTGCGACTTGGTCTTCGGCGGCGCGGAGGCCTGAATAGTCATCTCTTCCTGTTCTGGGCGGGCGAACTCTGGATGGGCGAACGCTGGGCGGGCGACGTGGTCGCGGCGGTAGGTGGTGCGGTACCGGCGGTCAGCCGACCGCGCCCTCCATCTGCAGTTCGATGAGGCGGTTCAGCTCCAGTGCGTACTCCATGGGCAGTTCCTTGGCGATCGGCTCGATGAACCCGCGCACGATCATCGCCATCGCCTCGTCCTCGCTCAGACCGCGGCTCATCAGGTAGAACAGCTGGTCCTCACTGACCTTGGAGACGGTGGCCTCGTGTCCCATGGCCACGTCGTCCTCGCGGATGTCCACGTACGGGTAGGTGTCCGACCGCGAGATCGTGTCGACCAGCAGAGCGTCGCACTTGACCGTGGACCGGCTGTGGTGCGAACCCTCCAGCACCTGCACCAGGCCCCGGTACGAGGTACGGCCGCCACCCCGGGCGATCGACTTGGACACGATCGTCGAGGAGGTGTTCGGCGCCGCGTGCACCATCTTGGCACCGGCGTCCTGGTGCTGTCCCTCACCGGCCATCGCCACCGAGAGCACCTCGCCCTTGGCGTGCTCGCCGGTCATGAACACGGCCGGGTACTTCATGGTGACCTTGGAACCGATGTTGCCGTCGATCCACTCCATGGTGGCGCCCTGGTGGCACACGGCCCGCTTGGTGACCAGGTTGTAGACGTTGTTCGACCAGTTCTGGATGGTCGTGTAGCGGCAGCGGGCGTTCGGCTTCACCACGATCTCGACCACCGCCGAGTGCAACGAATCGGACGAGTAGATCGGCGCGGTGCAGCCCTCGACGTAGTGCACGTACGCGCCCTCGTCGACGATGATCAGCGTCCGCTCGAACTGGCCCATGTTCTCCGTGTTGATCCGGAAGTAGGCCTGCAGCGGGATCTCCACGTGCACGCCCTTCGGCACGTAGATGAACGACCCGCCGGACCAGACGGCCGTGTTCAACGCGGCGAACTTGTTGTCGCCGACCGGGATCACCGTGCCGAAGTACTCCTTGAACAGGTC
The DNA here is from genome assembly GCF_049179075.1 of Solwaraspora sp. WMMB335. Classification (NCBI taxonomy): domain Bacteria; kingdom Bacillati; phylum Actinomycetota; class Actinomycetes; order Micromonosporales; family Micromonosporaceae; genus Solwaraspora; species Solwaraspora sp. WMMB335. The sequence goes on along the minus strand of NZ_JBMHMF010000001.1, from coordinate 7,302,748 downwards.
CTCGTGCTCCTTGAGCGCGGTGTCGGTGTCCAGGAACACCACACCCTGCTCCTCCAGGTCCTCACGGATCTTGTGGTAGACGACCTCCGACTCGTACTGGGCGGCGACCCCGGCGATCAGGCGCTGCTTCTCCGCCTCCGGGATGCCCAGCTTGTCGTAGGTGTTCTTGATCTCCTCAGGCAGCTCGTCCCAGCTGGCGGCCTGCTTCTCGGTGGAACGCACGAAGTACTTGATGTTGTCGAAGTCGATCCCGGTCAGGTCGGCGCCCCAGGCGGGCATCGGCTTGCGGCCGAACAGTCGCAGGCCCTTGAGCCGCAGGTCGAGCATCCAGTCGGGCTCGCCCTTCTTCGCGGAGATGTCGCGCACGACTGCCTCGTTGAGGCCGCGCTGGGCGGCGGCCCCGGCCACGTCGCGGTCAGCCCAGCCGTACTCGTACCGGCCAAGGGCCGCGAGGTGCTCCTCCTGGGAGATGGGCGCGACGGTCTGCTCGGTCATCTATCTGTCCTCACAGTGCTGGTGACGTGGTCGGTTGAACGTTCGGGTGCCCCGCTGGACGCGGCGGCACCGGTCGGAGCGGCCTCCGCCCGGCGCGGATCGGGAATGTGTGTGGTGCACACCCCGTCGCCATGGGCGATGGTGGCCAGGCGCTGCACGTGGGTGCCGACCAGGCGTGAGATCACCGCGGTCTCAGCCTCGCACAGCTGCGGAAACTCGGCGGCCACATGCGCCACGGGGCAGTGGTGCTGGCACAACTGCCCCCCGGACGCGATCGCGGACGCGTTGGCAGCGTAACCTTCGGCGCTCAGTGCCGCGGCGAGGGCTTCCGCCCGCGCGAGTGGGTCGTCGCCGGCACCGGCCAGCGCGGCCCGGCATCGGGTTTCGAGTCCTTCCACCTGGGTCGCGGCGAACTCCTCGAGTGCCGTGTCACCGCCGTAGTTGGCGATCCAGCGCAGCGCGGCGGCGGCGATGCTGTCGTAGCGGTACCGGCCGTGCCGGGACCGGGCCTCGTCGGTGAGCCGGAAGACCTTGGCCGGGCGGCCCCGCCGGCGGTGCCCCCGCACGGCCGCGTCCCGGGCGACGACGTCGCCGTCGGCGAGCATCGCGTCGAGGTGCCGGCGGATCGCCGCCGGGCTCAGACCGAGCTCGGCGCCGAGCTGCGCGGCGGTGGCCGCGCCCCGCTCCAACAGCAGGACGACCAGCCGGTCCCGGGTACGCAAGTCCTGGCCGCCGACGACCTCCCGGGTCGCCGGCCCGCCGCCCGGGAGGCCCGCCCTGTTTTTCACTACGCCAACGTTACGTATTTCCGTGGGCGCTCGCAAACGCTTCCGGCGGTGATCCGTCGCACCGGCCCGGCACCAGGCCACGATGTGGGATCCGGCATGCGTACGATGGCGGCCGTGACCAGTTCCGGCCGGTTCTCCGTGTCCCCCGCCACGCTGCGACGACTCAGCCTCGCCTCGCTCGTGGCGAACGTCGCGATCGTGGTGACCGGCGGCGGCGTGCGGCTCACCGGTTCCGGTCTCGGCTGCCCCACCTGGCCCCGCTGCACCGAGGACTCCTACGTCACCACCCCCGAGATGGGCATCCTCGGGGTGATCGAGTTCGGCAACCGGGTGCTGGGCATCCTGGTCGGGCTGATCGCCCTGGCGACCGTCGTGGCCGTGCTGCGCGCGCGTCGCGGGGACCTGCGCGGACTGGCCGTCGGCGTACTGGGCCTGATCGTCCTGCAGGGTGTCATCGGCGGGATCAGCGTCCGGGTGCAGCTCAACCCCTGGGTGGTGGCACTGCACTTCATGCTGTCGATGGTGGCGCTCGCGGTCGCGTACGCGCTGTGGCGACGCACCGGCGCGGACGGGCCGGCCACCACCGACACCGTGGCCCGGCCACTGCGGCACCTCGCCTTCGTGATCACCGCGGTCAGCTTCGTGGTGCTGGTGCTCGGCACCGTGGTCACCGGCAGCGGACCGCACGCCGGCGACCCGGACGCCGGCCGGACCGGACTCGATCCGCAGGTGATGTCCCAGTTGCACGCCGACTCGGTGGCACTGCTGATCGGGCTCTCTCTGGCCTGGTGGTTCGCGCTACGCGCGGTCGGCGCGGCCCGGCCCGTGACCCGGGCGGCCGCCGTGTTGGTCGGTGTCGAACTGGCCCAGGGGCTGATCGGTGTGGTCCAGTACCTCACCGATCTGCCGGTGGCGCTGGTCAGCGCGCACATGCTCGGCGCCTGCCTGGTGTGGCTGGCGACACTGGCCGTGCTCTGGTCGATCCGGCGGCCGGCGACGGTCGGCGTGGACGGGCCACCCGTGGAATCGGCCGCCGTGACCGACAGCGCCGGTACGGCCGACGAACGGCTGTTGGTGCCCGCCAACTGACCCCGGTCGTCGGCAGGCCGACCGCGCAGGTCGCCAGCTGGACCTTTGCGGTCGTCAGCTGGACCTTTGCAGGTCGTCGGCGGCGGACCTTTGAAGACGGCTGAAGACCGCCGACCTCTCCCGATCGCGCAGCGTATTGGTGAGGCTACGCCTGTGCCGGGGCAGACCCCCACGGCACAGATGATCCGGGTGCGGCAGTCGCGGTTCCCCGTGCCACGGCTGCCGCACCCCTGGTCCGCGAGGGGGCGGCGTGCCGCAGGAGGACCCACACCTGCCGGTCCGCCCGTCCTGGGCATGCACCATCTGCGGCGCACCGTGGCCCTGCCCGCCGGCCCGGCACCGGCTCACCGCCGATCTGGACCAGGTCGCCCTCGGCGTGTACGCCGCGGAACTGATGGCGCAGGCGGCCCATGACCTGCCTGACATCTCCGCCGCTGACCTGTTCGACCGCTTCCTGTCCTGGACCAGGGATCCGAACGGCGGTTTTGATCCCGATGCGCGGCCGACGTAGCTTGCCCGCCGCAGGGCCGATCCACCTGCCCGGGTCCGACTGATCACGCTGAACGAACACCTGCGGAGTCTCCCGTGTCCACTTTTCGTTCCTCCCGCAGCGGAACCGTCGCCGCGACGCTGGCCCGGTCCCGCCTCGGGGTGCCACACGTCCTGTTCTTCGTCCTCGCCGCCGCAGCGCCCCTGACCGTGGTCGCGGGCGGCGCCAGCACCGGATTCGCGGTCACCGGGACCACAGCGGTGCCGATGGCGTACCTGCTCATCGCCGTGGTGATGGCGATCTTCGCGGTCGGCTACGTGGCGATGAGCCGGCATGTCGTCAACGCCGGTGCGATGTACAGCTACGTCGCGCACGGGCTCGGCCGGGTGCCGGGGATCGCCGCCGCGTTCGTCGCGTTGGTCGCCTACAACGCGATGCAGATCGGACTGTACGGCGCCTTCGGCGTGGTCGCCGCCGAGGTCCTCGCCGCCGGCGGGTACACCGCGCCGTGGTGGGTCTGCGCGCTGGTCGGCTGGGCGCTGGTCGCCGCCCTGGGGCTGGCCCGGGTCGACCTCAACGGTCGGGTACTGGCCGGACTGCTGCTGGCGGAACTCGCGGTGATCGTCGGATATGCCGTGGTCATGCTCGCCCACCCGGCCGGGGGTACGGTCGACGGCCGGGCACTGGATCCGGGCCAGCTGCTCACCCCGGGAGTCGCGGCGATGTTGGTCGGCGGAATCGCCGGATTCGTCGGGGTCGAGGCCACCACGGTCTTCGCCGAGGAGACCCGCGATCCGCGCCGGACCGTGGCCCGGGCCACCTACCTGGCCGTCGCGATCACCGGCACCTGCTATGCCGGATCGGCGTGGGCGATGTCAGTCGCCGCCGGCACCGACAAGGTGGTGGAACAGGCCCGCCAGCACGGCACCGAACTCATGTTCGCACTGGTCAGCCCGCATCTAGGGCAGTCTGTCGTGGACGCCGGGCGACTGTTGTTCCTCACCAGCCTGTTCGCGGCGCTGCTGGCGTTTCACAACACGGTGGCGCGGTACCTGTTCGCGCTCGGCCGCGAAGGAGTGCTGCCCGCCGCGCTCGGCCGGACCAACCGGCGCACCGGCGCACCGAAACTCGGTTCCCTCACCCAGAGCACGCTGGCCGTCGCGGTGATCGTCGCCTACCCCGCCGCCGGGCTGGATCCCATCACGCATCTGTTCTTCTGGCTGACCGTCACCGGTGGCCTCGGGGTACTGATCCTGATGACCGCCACCTCGCTGGCCGTGATCGGCTACTTCGCCCGGCACCGGCGTGTCGAGTCAGCCTGGCGTCGCTGGATCGCGCCGGGGATGGCCACGACCGCCCTCGGCGGAATCCTGATCGGCACCGTGACCAGCTTCGGCGACCTGTTGGGATTGCCGGACGCGTCCCCGCTGCGCTGGTGGTTCCCGACGGGCTACGCGCTGGCCGCGCTGGCCGGGGTGGGTTGGGCGCTGTGGCTGCGCGCCAGCCGGCCGGCCACGTTCGGCGCGATCGGCTGGGGTGCGGACAGCGCGACCGCGCCGCAGGCCGCGCCATCGCCACCGGTACGGCTGTCGACCCGGGTGTAGTGGCTCCCCGGCGCCGCCGGCATACCCGACACCGCAGACGTGCTCAGCTGCCGAGCGTGCCGGCCAGGCCGCGACGCCCGGTGTGGTGGGCGATGGCGTCGGCGAACCGCGCGGCGGCACCCGGCGCGTGGGCGAGGAACAACGACGGCTCGGTGAGTTCCAGCTCCACCAGCAGCGGTTCGCCGTCCGGCCCGGGAATGAGGTCCACCCGGGCGTAGAGCAGGTCGCCGGCGGACGGCACCGCGGCGAGCACCTGGCCGGCCACCCGCAGCTCGGCGGCGGACGGCTGCCGCGGCTCGATCTGCTCGGCCCGGAACAGGCCGGCGGTGCCCTCGTCCGGTCCGGCGAGCAGCGGGCCCTTGCGGATGGCGTGGCTGTAGGCGAGCCCTTCCGGTCCGCCGAAGAAGATCAGCGCGGTCTCGCCGTGGCTCGCCACCGCCGGCAGGTACGGCTGGACCAGCACCGTACGACCGGCGGCATGCAGCCGGTCGACGTGCGCCCGGGCCAGGTCGTCCTGGCCCCCGGGCTGCTGGGCGCCGGCACAGCGGTACCGTCCGGCGTCGACGCTGCCGGCGCCGACCGCCGGTTTGATCACGTACTCTCCCGGCGAGGCGGGTGCCCACCGTTGACCGGGAGCCAGCCAGTGGGTGGGCACGGTGGGCACGCCGGTCGCGGTCAGCTCGGCCAGGTACCGCTTGTCGGTGTTCCAGGCGACGACGTCGGCCGGGTTGGCCAGCCGGGGCACCTGGCGGGTCCAGGCGAGGAACTCACCGTGCCGGGGCACGTAGTCCCAGGGTGAACGCAGGACGGCGAGGAGATAGGCGTCCCAGTCGAGCCGGGCGTCCCAGCTCGTCGCCTCGGCCCGGATGCCGTGCTCGGCCAGTGGCGCGATCAGCAGTCGATCGTCCGGGTCGAGGTCGGGCAGGTCAGCACAGGTGACGAGCGCGACCCGGGCAGCTGCTGCCCGGGTCGCGCTCGGCTCGTTTCCTCCAGTCACAGGACTGGTCGTCGGTCGTTGTACACGGTGGAGATCGTACGACGGTCGGGCCGGCCGTCAGCGGGCGAGGCTGCGCCGCGACATCGACCGCCAGAGGTCGTTGCTGGGGCGCATCTGGTCCATCAGCTCCCGCTCCCACTCGTTCTCGACCTCGACACCTGCCTTGAGGCAGGCCGCGCGGGCCACGTCGGTACCGTCGGCGAACTGGTCACCCCAGGCGCCGTCCTGCCCCACCAGGACGATTCGCGCGCCACGCTTGCCGACGTATTCGATGACCGCCTTCGCGCCGCCGTGGCCAGCGGCGAAGGACCGGATGCCGGCGACCAGCCCGGAGGGCGCATCCGCGGTCACGGATTCGGTCGTCAGCGTCGTATCGGAACCATCTGCCATGGCCGAAGCGTAAGCAGACCGACCACGTTTCGCCGATCAGATGTCGGCTTTTTGTGACTCCAATTACCCGCGGGATTAAGAAAGCCCACAGATGATTGATGGTGATTTGCGCCCCTAAACAGGACGAATGTCTATCGCAAAGGACGACATAACGGACGTTGCACAACCGTTGCCCAAGGCCGGGTCGGGTAACAGTGGCATCACGTACACATCAGGCGATATCCGGCAGACCGTCGAATCAGAGCAGCGCATCCACCGCGACAGCGACGAACAGCACCGTCAGGTAGGTGGTCGACCAGTGGAACAGCCGCATCGGCTGCGGCGGCAGACCACGGCGGGAGCGGGCCGGCAGCCGGTGTGCCTCGGCCAGGAAGACCACGCCCAGCACGACCGCCGGCACGCCGTAGACCATCGACAGGCCCAGTGGCCACGCCGACACCGACGCCGCGACGGTGAGCCAGGCGAACAGCACGATCTCCGTGTCGACCCGGCGGGCCGAGGCGACCACCGGCAGCATCGGGATGCCGGCTCGGGCGTAGTCGGCCTTGTACTTGATGGCCAGCGCGTAGAAGTGCGGCATCTGCCAGCAGAAGACGACCGCGAACAGGGACCAGGCCAGCCCGGACAGGCTGCCGGTCACCGCGGCCCACCCGATGAGCACCGGGGCCGCCCCGCAGATCCCGCCCCAGAAGGTGTTCTGCGACGTGCTGCGCTTGAGCCACAGGGTGTAGACCAGGTCGTAGTAACCGATCGCCGCCAACGTCAGCCCGGCGGCCAGCCAGTTGGTGAAGGCGGCCATCAACGTGACCGACACCACGGCCAGCACCAGACCGAAGATCAGCGCGTGCCGGGGTGCCACCACGTGCGTGGGCAGCGGCCGCCGCTTGGTCCGGCGCATCAACTGATCGATGTCGCGGTCGATGAAGCAGTTCAGGGCGTTGGCCGCACCGGCCGCCAACGCACCGCCGACGAGCACCACCGCGGCCAGGCCCAGCGGCGGCAGACCGCCGGCGGCCAGCATCATCGTCGGCACCGTGGTGATCAGCAGCAGTTCGACGATGCGTGGCTTGGTCAACGACACGTACGCCCGCACCACGGCCAGCAGGTCCGCTCCGCCGGAGGCCGGATACCGCTGCCCGGTCACCACGTCCAGGCCACCCGCCGCGTCCAGGTCGGTCACCGCGTCCGCCACCGCGTCCGGATCGCCGGCCCGGCTCAACTCGGCGGCGGTGGACGTCATCCTCGCCCGATCAGAGGCGGGACGCTCGGTGACCATGCTCACGGACTGCACCTTCCGGCGTCGGCGCGGGTGACCTCTCGGCAGGCGGCGACCTGCCGGCCGGCGCTCGCTCGACAGCCTACGCGCAGGTATTTCCCCTGCCCGGCCGACCCTTGCCAGGTGCCGGCGATCACATCCGGGCCACCGCCGAGGCGCTGCCCAGCGGGTCGGTCGGCACCGCGCGCGGGGGTCCGATCGCGGCGGCCAGCCGGGCACCGGCCATCCGGTTGTCGAGATCGGCGGGCGCGCGTTCAACCCTGCTCGATAGGGTCGAGCCGAGGGTTCCGCCAAACCTGCTGGACGAGGAGCACATCCACCGTGGCTGCGACACCAACCGACGCCCCCCTGAACTGGTCCGACCTCGACCGCCGCGCGGTCGACACCGTACGCGTGCTGGCGATGGACGCCGTGGAAAAATCCGGCAACGGCCACCCCGGCACCGCGATGAGCCTCGCCCCCGCGGCGTACCTGCTGTTCAACCGGGTGATGCGGCACGATCCGAGCGATCCGGACTGGGCCGGCCGGGACCGCTTCGTGCTGTCGGCCGGCCACTCCAGCCTGACCCTGTACATCCAGCTCTATCTGTCCGGCTACGGACTGAGCCTGGACGATCTCAAAGCGTTGCGGCAGTGGGGCTCGCTGACCCCGGGCCACCCGGAACACGGCCACACCCGGGGTGTCGAGACCACCACCGGTCCACTCGGCCAGGGCCTGGGCAACGCGGTCGGCATGGCGATGGCCGCCCGCCGCGAACGCGGCCTGCTCGACCCGGACGCCGCCCCCGGTGAGTCGGTCTTCGACCACAACGTGTGGGTCATCGCCTCCGACGGCGACATCGAGGAGGGCATCACCCACGAGGCCAGCGCGCTCGCCGGACACCAGCAGCTGGGCAACCTCTGCGTCGTCTACGACGACAACCAGATCTCCATCGAGGACGACACCCGCATCGCGCTCAGCGAAGACGTCGCCGCCCGCTACGCCGCGTACGGTTGGCACGTGCAGACCGTCGACTGGCGGGCCGGCTCGGCCGGTGACGGCGAGTACCACGAGGACGCCGAGGCGCTGTACGCGGCGCTGGCCGCGGCCCGCGCCGAGACCGACCGCCCGTCGTTCATCGCGCTGCGCACGATCATCGGCTGGCCGGCGCCGAACAAGCAGAACACCGGCAAGATCCACGGTTCGGCGCTGGGCGCCGACGAGGTGGCCGCCACCAAGGAGATCCTCGGCTTCGACCCGGCCGGACAGTTCACCGTCGACGACAAGATCCTCGCCCATGCCCGCGAGGTGCTCGACCGGGGTCGGCGGGCACACGCCGCCTGGTCGGAGCGGTTCGAGGCGTGGGCGCAGGCCGACCCGCAGCGCAAGGCGCTGTACGACCGGTTGGTCACCCGTACCCTGCCGGCCGGCTGGACCGAGGCGCTGCCGGACTGGCCGGCGGACGCCAAGGGGGTCGCCACCCGGGCCGCCTCCGGCAAGGTGCTCAGCGCCCTCGCCCCGGTGCTGCCCGAGCTGTGGGGCGGCTCGGCCGACCTGGCGGAGAGCAACAACACCACGATGAAGGGCGAGCCGTCGTTCGTCCCGGCCGCGTACGCCACCAAGGAGTTCCCCGGCCACGAGTACGGCCGCACCCTGCACTTCGGCATCCGTGAGCACGCGATGGGCGCGATCCTCAACGGCATCGCACTGCACGGCGGTACCCGCCCGTACGGCGGCACGTTCCTGGTCTTCAGCGACTACATGCGCCCGGCGGTCCGGTTGGCCGCACTGATGAAGCTGCCGGTCGTCTACGTGTGGACGCACGACTCGATCGGTCTCGGCGAGGACGGCCCCACCCACCAGCCGATCGAGCAGTTGTCCGCGCTGCGCGCCATCCCCGGACTGGACGTGGTCCGCCCGGCCGACGCCAACGAGACCGCCTGGGCCTGGCGGGTGGCGCTGGAGCACACCGACCGGCCCACCGCGCTGGCGCTGACCCGCCAGGCGGTGCCGGTGATCGACCGCGAGACGTACGCGCCAGCCGACGGCGTGCGCCGCGGTGGTTACGTGCTCGCCGAAGCGGGCAACGCCCAACCACAGGTGATCCTGATGGGCAGCGGCTCGGAGGTGCAGCTGCTGCTCACCGCCCGCGAGCGCCTCGAAACCGAAGGGGTGGCCACCCGGGTGGTCTCGATGCCCTGCCAGGAGTGGTTCCGGGCGCAGGAGGAGGCGTACCGCGAGTCGGTGCTGCCCCGGGGAGTCAAGGCGCGGGTCAGCGTCGAGGCCGGTATCGCCATGTCGTGGCGGGACCTGGTCGGCGACTGTGGCGAATCGGTCAGCATTGAACACTACGGGGCCAGCGCGCCGTACCAGGTGCTGTTCGAGCAGTTCGGGTTCACCGCCGACGCGGTGGTCGCGGCGGCGCACGCGTCGCTGACCCGCGTCGGCTCCATCACCGGCTCCACCACCGGAAACTGAGGAGGCTTCCAGATGACCGACCGATTGGGCGAGCTCAGCGCCGCCGGCGTGGCGGTCTGGCTCGACGACCTGTCCCGCCAGCGGCTCAGCACCGGCAACCTGGACCAGCTGCGCCGGGAGAAGCACGTCGTCGGCGTCACCACCAACCCGACCATCTTCGCCGGGGCGCTGGCCAACGCCGACGAGTACAACTGGCAGCTGCGTGAGCTGGCCAGCCGGGGGGTGGGCGTGGACGAGGCGGTCCGCATGCTCACCACGTACGACGTGCGCTGGGGCTGCGACGTGATGCGCCCGGCGTACGAGGCCAGCGGCGGCGTCGACGGCCGGGTGTCGATCGAGGTGGATCCCCGGCTGGCGTACCGCACCGCGGAGACCGTCGCCGAGGCCAAGGCGCTGTGGTGGCTGGTCGACCGGCCGAACCTGTTCATCAAGATCCCGGCGACCGAGGCCGGCCTGCCGGCGATCACCGCCACCCTGGCCGAAGGGATCAGCGTCAACGTCACGTTGATCTTCTCGCTGGAACGCTACGTCGAGGTGATGGAGGCGTTCCTGGACGGCCTGGAGCAGGCCAAGGCGAACGGGCACGACCTGACCACCATCGGGTCGGTCGCCTCGTTCTTCGTCTCCCGGGTGGACACCGAGATCGACAAGCGGCTGGACAAGATCGGCAGCGACGCGGCCAAGGCCCTCAAGGGCAAGGCCGCGGTGGCCAACGCGCAGCTGGCGTACGAGCGCTACGCGGAGATCTTCTCCTCGGCCCGCTGGCAGGCCCTGGCCGACGCCGGCGCCCACCCGCAGCGTCCGCTGTGGGCCTCCACCTCGACCAAGAACCCGGCCTACCGGGACGTCATCTACGTCGAGGAACTGATCGCGCCCGGGACCGTGAACACCATGCCGGAGTCGGTGGTACACGCCTACGCCGACCACGGCGAGACCCGGGGCGACACCGTCACCGGCGCCTACCCGAGCGCCCGCAAGGTGCTCGACGACCTGGTCGGCGTCGGCATCGACCTCGACGACGTGGTGGCCACCCTGGAGACCGAGGGCGTGCAGAAGTTCGAGGCGAGCTGGTTGGAATTGCTCGACGGGGTGCGTTCCTCGCTGGAGGCGGCCGCCGCCGGTGCCGCCGAACCGAACACGGCCGCCGGTGGGCACGCCGCGGCGGCCGCACAGGCCGGGGGAAACGCATGAGCGACTTCTTCGACGGCGGTGTCGAAGCCGCCGCCGGACTGGCCGTCTACGGCGCCCAGACGGTCGACGCCAGTGCCGCCGCCTCCACCCGGGCGGCCCTGGTCGGTGCCGGCGTACCGGGCCTGCTGGCCCAGAAGGATCCGACCCTGTGGGGTCCGGACGCCGAGGCCGAGGCCAAGATCCGGCTGGGCTGGCTGGACACCTTCCGGCGCAGCCGGGAGCTGCTGCCGCAGCTGGCCGAGTTGCGCGCCGAGCTGGGTGACCTGGACCACGTGGTGCTGGCCGGCATGGGCGGCTCGTCGCTGGCTCCCGAGGTGATCTCGCGGACCATGGGCAAACCGGTGACGGTGCTGGACACCACCGACCCGGGCCAGGTCAGCGCGGCGCTGGGCGACCGGCTGGACCGCACCGTCGTGGTGGTGGCCAGCAAGTCCGGCGGGACGGTGGAGACCGACAGCCACCGCCGGGCGTACTGGCAGGCGTTCCTCGACGCCGGGCTGAGCGAGGCGGAGGCCGGCCGGCGGTTCGTCGTCGTCACCGATCCGGGTTCGCCGCTGGCCACCACGGCCGAGGAGATGGGTGCCTTCGTCGTGCTCGCCGACCCGCAGGTCGGCGGGCGCTATTCGGCGCTGACCGCCTTCGGGCTGGTCCCGTCGGCGCTGGCCGGGGTCGACGTGGCGGAGCTGCTCGACCAGGCCGAGGCGCTGTCCCCGGCGCTGGGTGGGGACAAGGACAATCCCGGGCTGGCGCTCGGCGCCGCGCTCGGCGCCGCCGCCACCACCGGGCGGGACAAGGTGGCGCTGGTCTCCGACGGCACCGGCATCGAGGGCCTCGGCGACTGGATCGAGCAGTTGATCGCCGAGTCGACCGGCAAGGACGGCGTCGGCATCCTGCCGGTGGTGGTCGAGGCGCCGGACTCTCCCGGGGTCGACGGTCCGGACGTGCTCACCGTCACCGTCGGCGGAGCCAGCGAACCGGGCACGGTGCCGGGCGGCGGGGTCCGTCCCGACCTGGCGGTCAACGGCCCGCTCGGAGCCCAGTTCCTGGTCTGGGAGTACGCCACCGCGATCGCCGGCCGGGTGCTGGACATCGACCCGTTCAACCAGCCCAACGTGACCGAGTCGAAGGAGAACACCAAGCGGATTCTGGCGGCCGGGCCGCCGTCGGAGTCACCGGCGTTCGCCGAGGCAGCCATCGAGGTGTACGGACCCGACGGTGTCCCCGGTGGGCTGGCCGGTGCGCTGCGCTGGCTGATCGACCGGGTCGACGCCGACGGTTACCTGGCCGTGATGGCATACCTGGACCGGTTCGGCGACGCCGACGCGGCGGCGGTACGCCCGCTGCTGGCCACGGCCGCCGGCCGGCCGGTGACCTTCGGCTGGGGTCCCCGTTTCCTGCACTCCACCGGGCAGTACCACAAGGGCGGGCCGCAGGTCGGCGCGTTCCTGCAGATCACCGGCGCGGTCACCGACGACCTGCCGGTGCCCGGCCGGCCGTACACCTTCGGTGAGCTCCAGGCGGCACAGGCCGCCGGGGACCGCGAAGCACTCGCCGGGCGGGGCCGGCCACTGCTGCGGCTGCACCTGACCGATCGGACCGCCGGCGTCGCCCAACTCCTGGACACGATTCGAAACCTGCCCGGCTGACAATAGGTCCGGATCGACGGACCGAGGAGGCGACGTGAACCCCCTGCGCGACCCGCAGGACCGGCGGCTGCCGCGCATCCCGGAGCCCTGCGCTCTGGTGATTTTCGGCGTCACCGGCGATCTGGCCCGCAAGAAACTGCTCCCGGGCATCTACGACCTGGCCAACCGAGGGCTGCTGCCGCCCGGTTTCGTGGTGCTCGGCTTCGCCCGGCGCGACTGGACCGACGGCGACTTCGAGGCACTGGCCCACGATTCCGCCAAGGACTACGCGCGCACCCCGTGGCGGGAGGAGGTGTGGGCCCGGCTGGCCGGCAACATCAAGTTCGTCGGCGGGTCGTTCGACGACGACGCGGCCTTCGACCGACTTTCCACCTGCCTGGACGACCTGCGCCACTCACACGGCATCCACGGCAACGCGGCGTTCTACTTCTCCATCCCGCCGTCGGCGTTCCCGCAGGTGCTCAAGCAGCTGGCGCGCACCGGGATGGCGGACAACGAGCGGTGCGGCGGCTGGCGCCGGGTCGTGGTGGAGAAGCCGTTCGGCTACGACCTGCCGTCGGCGAAGGCGCTCAACGACCTGGTCGACGACGTCTTCACCCGCGACGACGTGTTCCGCATCGACCACTACCTGGGCAAGGAGACGGTCCAGAACATCATGGCGCTGCGGTTCGCCAACAACCTGTTCGAGCCGCTGTGGAACTCCAAGTACGTCGACTCGGCGCAGATCACCATGGCCGAGGACGTCGGGATCGGCACCCGGGCCGGCTTCTACGACGCGACCGGGGCGGCCCGTGACGTGGTGCAGAACCACCTGCTGCAACTGCTGGCCCTGGTCACCATGGAGGAGCCGACCAGCTTCGACGCCGCCGAGATCCGGGCGGAGAAGCTGAAGGTGCTGCGGGCGATCAGCCTGCCCACCGACGTGGCCGCCGGCACCGTGCGGGGGCAGTACCTGCGGGGCTGGGTGGCCGGGCAGCGGGCGGTCGGCTACCTGGAGGAACCGAACGTTCCGGAGGACTCCACCACCGAGACGTACGTGGCGATCCGGCTCGGCATCCAGAACCGCCGCTGGGCGGGGGTTCCCTTCTACCTGCGCGCCGGCAAGCGCCTGCCCCGGCGGGTGACCGAGGTCGCGGTGATGTTCAAGACCGCGCCGCACCTGCCGTTCAACCGCACCGACGTGGAGATGCTCAGCAGCAACCAGCTGGTCATCCGGGTGCAGCCGGACGAGGGCGTGGTGCTCAAGTTCGGCGCCAAGGTGCCCGGCACCACCATGGAGGTACGCGACATCGCCATGGACTTCCAGTACGGCGAGGCGTTCACCGAGGCCAGCCCGGAGGCGTACGAGCGGCTCGTGCTCGACGTGCTGATCGGCGACCGCACGCTGTTTCCCGACGCGGCCGAGGTGGAGCAGAGCTGGCGGGTCATCGACCCCCTCGAAGAAGCCTGGCAGGGCGTGCGGCCGGAGTCGTACCGGGCCGGCGAGTGGGGCCCGCGGGCCGCCGACGAGATGCTGGCCCGCGAGGGCCGATCCTGGAGGAGAGCATGATCAGCCTGTGGGACACCACTGGCAACGAAGTGGTCAAGGCCCTCGCCGCGGAGCGACGCAGCGCCGGCGGCGTGGCCAGCGGCATGGCGCTGAGCCTGATCGTGGTGGTCGACGAGAAACGGGTACGCGAGGCGGAGGCGGCGGCCACCATCGCCGCCGCCGCCCACCCGTGCCGGCTGCTCGTGGTGGTCCGCTCCGACGTCGACCGCAAGGTCAGCCGGCTCGACGCCGAGGTGGTCGTCGGGGGCCGGCTCGGTCCCTGCGAGGCGGTGGTGATGCGCACCGCCGGCCGGCTGTCGCTGCACGCCGAGTCGGTGGTGATGCCGCTGCTGGTGCCGGACGTGCCGGTGGTCACCTGGTGGCACGGCGAGCCGCCGGAGCAGATCGCGAACGACTACCTCGGGGTGGTCGCCGACCGGCGGATCACCGACTCGGCGCAGGCGCCGAACCCGGTGCAGGCGCTGCTGCAACGGGCGGTGGACTACGCACCCGGCGACACCGACCTCGCCTGGACCCGGATCACGCCGTGGCGCACCCTGGTGGCCGGGGCGTTCGACACCACCGAGGCCCAGATCACCGGGGCGACGGTGACCGCCCCACGGGCCGAGCCCACCGCCGCGCTGATGATCAGCTGGCTGGCCGCCCGGCTCGGCATCACCCCGCGCTGGGCGGAGACCACCGAGTTCTCCCAGCTGCGGGCGGTCGAGCTGAGCTGCGCCAACGGTGACGGGCTGCGGATCGTCCGGGAGGACGGGTCGGCGATGTTCACCCGTACCGGCCAGCCGGACCGCCAGATGCCGCTGGTCCGCCGGCCGCTCGGCGAGGAACTCGCCGAGGAGTTGCGCCGGCTCGACGCCGACCAGGTCTACTCGGAGGCGCTGGGCACCCTGGCCGGGCTGCCGGAGCTGCCCGCCCGGCCCGGCAAGCGGGTGCACATCTGGAAGGACCCGGCCATCCCGGCCGCGGACGCGGACGCTGCTGCGGCCGAACCGGTCCGGAGCGGCACATGAGTGGCACCAGCCTGATCGTGCACCCGGACGCCACCGTGCTGGCCCACTCGGTCGCCGCCCGGCTCGTCGTGCGGCTGATCGACGCGCAGGCCGAGCGGGGCGCCGCGTCGATGGTGCTGACCGGTGGCCGGGTGGCGGCGGCGGTGCTGCGGTCGGTCGCCGGCTCGCCGGCCCGCGACGCGGTCGACTGGTCCCGGGTCGACGTGTGGTGGGGCGACGAACGGTTCCTGCCGTCCGGTGATCCGGAGCGCAACGAGACCCAGGCGCGCGCGGCGTTGCTCGACGTCCTGCCGCTCGATCCGGACCGGGTGCACCCGATGCCGGCCAGCGACGGGCCGGACGGCGACGACCCGGAAGCCGCCGCCGCCCGGTACGCGGCCACCCTGGACCGGGTCGCCGGGTCGGGCACCGCGCCGCTGCCGCACTTCGACGTGCTGATGCTCGGCGTCGGCGAGGACGGGCATGTCGCGTCGGTCTTCCCGCGACATCCGGTGACCGGCGAGACCCGGCCGGTCGCCGCGGTCCGGGACAGCCCGAAACCACCGCCGACCCGGATCACCCTGACGCTGCCCACCATCGACACGGCCGACGAGGTGTGGCTGGTCGCCGCCGGAGCGGACAAGGCCGCGGCGGTCGGGCGTGCGTACGGTGGCACCGACCCGGTCGCGGTGCCGGCGTCGGGCGTACGGGGTGTGCGGCACACCCGCTGGCTGCTCGACAGGGCCGCCGCCGCCGAGCTGGCAGCCGTGTCGGCCAGCTGACCGGCGGGTCAGCGCTCGTCGACGGCGGTGAGCAGGGCGTCGAGCGGCGGCGGCAGGGTGCCCCGAGCGACGGCCGCCTCGACGAGCAGTCGGGCGTAGCGCGACTTGCGCCGCGAACCGCTGCCCATGAACCGCCGCAGCTGTGCTTCGGGCCGCCGGTGACGCCAGGCCGGCTGACCCTGCAGGGTGCGCAACGATCCGAGATCGCCCTGCGCCGCGAGGACGGCCTCGACCCCGCCGACGCCGACGGCCCGGATCAGTTCGTCCTCCAGGTCGTCGACGCAGCCGAAGAAGCCGAGATCCGCCAGGTCGGCCCGGGTACGCACGGCGCCGACCCCGGCGTCGGCCAGTCCCCGCCGAACGATCTCCAGCTCGGGCAGGTCGCACAGACCGGCCAGCCGCACCCGCCGATGTAGCGGGCCGAGTCTGGTCAGGAACCGGCCGATCGCGTGTGCGCCGCCGATCGGCACGACCACCACCCGTTCCGCGTCGAGATCGCGGCCACGACCCGCTGCTGCGGTCTCCACCGCGATCTGGTCGCTGATGCCCTCGACCAGCACCACCGCCACGGCGTGATCGATCTTGGCCAGGGCACGGGCCGTCGCCCGGACCGGAGCTCCGGGACCGCTGAGGTAGCCGTCGAGCGCCAGCCGGGCGAGTTCCCGCCGACGGGCGGCGTCCGGCGGCCCTGCGCTGGTGGCCATGACCGTCATCGTCGGTGACGCCGACGTGGCCGACAACCGGTTAACCGCGCCCGTGACCGCACCCACTCCGGGTGACATCGCCACATATCTATTGACAAACCTTGTTAACAGTCAGAACCTGTGAGAGCGCTCTCTCACCGTCCGATTATCGACCGGAAGGGCTCCTCATGGTTGTCCGAAGAAGGCTGCTGGCCGCAGCAGCCGCTCTGATCACCGCCGTCCCGACCACCGCCCTTGTTGCCGCCGCACCCGCCCAGGCCGTCGGACCGGCACTGCTTCCGGTCACCGTCACCAACAGCACCGGCCGGGCCGGCCCCGTCCACCTGTACGTCATCGGCGTACAGCTCTCCTCCGGCCGCCTCGGCTACGTCAACCAGGGCGGCACGTTCATCCCCTGGTCCGGCGGGCAGATCCCGCCGTCGCCCGCACCCGACGCGTCGATCCCCGGGCCGACCAACGGTGGCAGCACGACGGTCCGCTTCCCGCGCGGCTTCTCCGGCCGGGTCTACTTCTCCCTCGGCGAGAAGCTGAAGTTCTTCCTCACCCCGACCGGCCTGGTCCAGCCCGCCCCCTGGGCCGGCGGCGACCCCAACCGCGACATCCTGTTCGACTGGAGCGAGTTCACCTACAACGACGCCGGACTGTGGCTCAACAGCTCCCAGGTGGACATGTTCGCGGTGCCGCACGCGGTCACCGTGACCGGCGCGGGCGGCGTCACCAAGCGCACCGGTGACGTCGTCGCGGGCGGCCGCAACGCGATCATCAACGGGATCCGGTCCCAGTCCGGCTGGGCCAACACGGTCCAGACCCGGGGCGACGGCACCGTGCTGCGGGTGCTCGCACCCGGCAAGGCGACCGGCGCCGGCCTGTTCAGCCCCACCTACCTGGACTCCTACATCACCTCGGCGTGGAACACGTACACCAGCCGGACGCTGACCGTCGTACCGTTCGGCGACCGCCCCGACATCCGCTACTACGGCCGGACCTCCGGCCGGGTGATGACCTTCACCAACGGTGCCGGCCAGGTCGTCGCCTCGTTCAACCGGCCCTCGTCGGCGAGCGTATGGGGCTGCGACGGTGACCTGCCCGCCCCCAACGACCAGGTGGTCGGCCCGATCTCCCGGACGTTGTGCGCCGCGCTGAACCGGGGCACCCTGGGCACCATCCACACCCAGCCCAGCACCAACGCCGCCGAGTTCTACCGCAACACCCCGACCAACCAGTACGCCCGGATCATCCACGCCAACATGCGCGACGGAAAGGCGTACGCGTTCGCCTTCGACGACGTCGGCGCGTTCGAGTCGCTCGTGCACGACGGCGACCCCCGCTCCGCCGGAGTCGTGCTCAGCCCGTTCTGACCGGCAGATCGCGCGAACCCGGCGGGTGTGCCCGGAGATGAGTCCTCCGGGCACACCCGCCGGGCCGTTTCCCGGGCGGAACTGGGCCGACCGGCAGCTATGAAATCAGCGCATAGAGCTCGCTGGCAGCTTTGCGCCTGTTCATCGCCACAGCGTCCGCCGTCACTTCCTCCAGCACTCCCAGACGAACCAGGTCGTGGGCTTTCCGGCTCAGGAAGTACTGGGTGCCACCACCGGCCTGGCCGAACCACGGGGCGGCGGTTCCCGCTTCGACGATGGTGTCCCGGAGCACCACGTACTCGTGGAACACGCCAAACCTCTTCTCGATGGGCAACGCTCGCTGCTCGAACAGCACATCCACCGGCGACACGTACCTGCCGTCCTCGCTGCCGTACCGGTTGATCCGGGTCCCCTTCTTCAGGATGGTGGACCGGCTGCCACCCTGGAAGCCCTTGTTCGGCGGCCAGACGATGTTGTTGGCTGCGTCGCGGCCGCAGCTGCAGGCGGCGGGGTGGGCCGGGTTCTGACCGCCGCAGTTGTGCACCAGCACCGGGGTGTCCTCGGCGAGGACGTAGTAGGTGTGCACACCGGCGACGGTCAGGTCGTTCATCAGTGCCTGTCCGACGTAGACCTCGACGTCGGACACCTGCTGGGTGCCGGCGCCGTCGACGTCGTACAGACGGTCACCGGGGCGGAGGTCGGCGGCGTCGGTCCACCGGTCGCTGTCGGCGTTCCAGAAGGGGTGGTGCGCGGTGGTGTGCACCACCGTGCTGTCCCCGGTGACGGTGTCGGTCACCGTGACGTCGACCAGGTCACGGTCGTCGTTGCGGTACAGCACCCGCACCGGCCGGGCCGTGGTCGTCCCGGTCACCGGGTCGGTGGCCAGGACCTCGTCGTCCAGTTCCACCTCGGAGATCGATGTGCTGGTGCCGTCGGCCATCCGCACCCGGGTGTCGGGAGCGAAGCTGTGCCGGGTGCAGCCGCGTGCCGCGTCGGCCACGTCGTCGGCCCGGCCGCCCCCGGCGCGGGCAGCGTCGTCGACGTGCTCGGCGACCTCCCGGCTGCCCCGGCTGGTGCCGCGGCTGGTGGCCTTGCCGGCCGGCTTGCCCAGCGACCGCACCGCGGCGCCGGCCCGACCGGCGGCCTTGCCGGCGGCGGTCTTGCCGATCCCGCCGGCCGCCTTCCCGAGGGCCCTGGACGCCGCCGAGCCCATCATCGGCATCGCGGCACCGATACCGCCGGCGAGGCCGCCGATCGCGGCGTCCTGCAGCAGATCGAGACCACGGTGCCCCTGCATCGCGCCGGTGACCACGCCGCCGATGGCACCGGCGGCGACACCGCAGGCGACGGCGCCGACCCCGGTCCAGCCGACCGCGACCATGCAGGCCGCCTCGACCACCATGCCGACCAGCGCGCCGACGATGTCGGCCTGGTGCTCGACCACCCAGTCGCGGGCCGCCATCGCCCACTGGCCCACCCGGTCCGCGGCGCGTTGCGCGGCGGACTTGATCATCTGTCCGGCCTGCTCGAGTTGTTTGAACGCCTGGGACATCGACTGCTTGAGATCGTTCACCTTCTCGGCCAGCTGATCTCGCGCCTGCTGCACCGCCTCGGCCGCCCGGTTCGCCAGATCGTGGATCCCGTTCACGGCCTGGTCGACCAGGTTGTTGATCCCCTCCGTCACCGTGTTCCAGGTGTTCTTCACTGCGGAGGTGGCCTTGTTCCAGGTCTTCGTCACCGTCTTGGTGACCTTGTTGAAGGCCTTGCGGAACCGCTTGCCGAAGTGGCCGGTGGGGTCGGTGACGGTCAGCGGGTTGGCGTCACCGTACTGGTAGCGGTTGGCCCGCACCGGGTCCGGCACCGGGCTGACGGTGACGCTGTCGCGGGTGTCGAACTGGCCGGTGGCCGGGTCGTACCAGCGGGCGTGCATGTTCACGTGCCCGGTGGCCGGGTCCGTCCACTCCGACTGGTACCCCAGGTTGCCCACCACGCCGGTCGTGGTGACGACCTCGCCGAGCGGGGTGTAGGTGCTGGTCCCGGTGACGGTGGCGCCGGTGTCGTCGAGCTGGGCGATGACGTCGTCGTGCAGGTCGGTCCAGACCAACCGGCCCGCGCCGGTGCCCGCCCGGACCCCGGCCAGCACGCCGTCCGGGTCCCGTACGTAGGCCGCGGTGTCGTCGACGGCCAGGTCGTTGTCCAGCCCGGCGTAGGCGAACCCGTCCCGGGCCAGCCGGCCGAGGCCGTCGTAGGCGTAGGTCTGCACCCCGCCGCCGGCCGGCTGTCGGCTGACGACCTGGTCGAACGCGTCGGTCACCGTGGTGACCGTGCTGCCGCCGGTGGTGACACTGGAACGGCCGCCCCGGGCCGTGTACTGGTACGTGGCACCGGCGCTGTCGGAAACCAGCCTGTTGCGCTGGTCGTAGACGTAGTCCACGTCCCCGACGCCGATCCGGTTGCCGGCGGCGTCGTAGCGGTACCCGACCGCGGTGGTGCCGTCGTCCCACGAGGTCAACCGGTCGGCCCGGTCATAGGTGTACGTGTTGGTCACCGTGCTGCCGGCACGGGTGACGGTCTTGCTGGTCTCGTTGCCGTTGGCGTCCCAGCCGTACCCGACCGACGCCACCTCGGCGCCACCGGCCGACACCAGGGTGTCGCTGATCAACCGGTGCCGCTCGTCGTAGGCGAACACCCGCCGGTTGCCGCTGCCGCCGTAGGCCATCGACGACACCGCCGACATCGCGTCGTAGGTGTAGCCGACCGCGATTCCCGCGTCGGCGTTCGACAGCGACGCCAACCGGCCCGCACCGTCGTAGCCGTACGCGGTGAGACCGGCCGGGTCGCTGCGCGAGGCGAGCAGCCCGTCACCGGTGTAGGTGAACTCGGAGTCGCCGGACGGGCCGGCCACCTCCAGCGGCAGGCCCCGGTCGTCGTACCCGATGGTGTTCGTCCCGCCGACACCCGTGAACGAGGTCATCCGCCCGGCCGCGTCGTAGCCGAAGCTGCGCTCGGCGGTGTCGGCCTGCGCGCCCGACCCCGACTGCCCGGTCAACCGGCCCGCCTGGTCGTAGGCGAACGACCGGGTCACCCCGCCCGGCAGGTGCTGCCCGACCAGCTGACCGGCCGCGTCGTACACCATCGTGTAGGTGCGGTCCGCCGCGTCCGGGTAGGCGGCGGTGGCCGGTTCGATCTGCGACTGCGGCAGACCCCACGGGTTGTAGGTGGTGCCGAACGCGTTGCCGCGACCGTCGGTGAACCGGGTCTGGTTGCCGGCCAGGTCGTACCCGAACGACGTGTCGATGCTGACGTCCGCGTCCACCGGCTGCGACTGGGAGCGCAGCAGGCCGGTGGCGTCGTAGCTGAACCGGACCGTCGACCCGCGCGCGTCGGTGGCCGACACCGTGGCGCCCGCCGCGTCGTACGTCCAGGTCGACGTCGCCAGCGCGGGGCCGCCTGCGGCGGAATACTCCGCCGTGGTCACCGGCTGGGACAGCATGTCGTACGAGGTGACGCTGTAGGTGCCGTCCGGGTTGATCTGCTTGACCGGCCGGCCCAGCCCGTCGTACTCGGTGCGCGTGGTCTGCCCGGCCCCGTCGACGACGCTGTTCACCTGGCCGGCGGCGTTGTAGCCGTAGTGGGTGCTCACCCCGTCCGCCGAGGTCTCGCTGGCCACCCGGCCCGCCGGGTCGTAGGCGAGGGTGCTGGTGTGCACCTGCCCGGTCTGGCGCACCGTCGCACTGACACTGGTGACCCGGCCCAGCATGTCGTAGGTGCTGCCGGTCTGCGCACCGGTCGGATCGATCACCGACAACAGGTTGCCGGCCAGGTCGTAGCCGGCCGTCGTCGTCGCGCCGTCCGGCATGACCTGCCGGACCGGCCGGCCCAGCTGGTCGTAGGTGACGGTCGTGACGCGGCCCAGCGCGTCGGTGCGCGAGAGCACCTGGCCCAGGCTGTCGTAGACCACCGACTCCGCCGGCGCGACCGGGTCGGCACCCCCCGGCGGCGTGTATGTGGGCAGGACGACCTCTTCCGGTCGGCCGTTGGCGTCCACCCGGTACGTGGTCACCGCGCCGTTCTCGTCGGACTCCTCCACGACCTCGCCGAACGTGTTGTAGCCGATCTTCGCCACCGGCCGGGCGGTCACCGCCGCCGAGCCGTCACCGACCTCGGCCCGCACCGGCGGACCGGCCGTGAGCACCGGCCGGTCCGCCGCGTCGTGGTCCACATAGGTGCTGTTCCCGCGCGGATCCACCACCTCGACGGCCAGACCGCCGTCGTCGAGCACGTACGACGTGCGCGACACGCCGGCGCCGTCGGCCGGGACGGTGCCGTCGGCGACCCCGGCCGCCCAGTCCTCGTCGTAGGACACCTGCTGGTAGACCCGCAGGTCGGAGATCGCGCCGTGGAACATCCCCTGCGCGGAGCCACCGATCGACAGTCCACCGGAGGCGACACTGTGGTGCCCGGCGCCGCCGTAGCTGCTGATCTTGACGCCGTCGAGGAAGATCGTCCACAGCCCGGCCGCCGGGTTCACCCCGACCGCCACGTGCTGCCACGCGCCGGCCTGCACCCCACCGACGCCGAAGGCCCGGGAATAGGTGGCGACGGAGCCGTCGGCGGTACGCTCGGCCACCCTCGCCCGCCAGCCACCGACGGCGGCGTCGTAGTACAGGCGGAACGCGGGCTGGTCGCCCGCCGAGCCGGGCACCTCCAGCACCGTGCCGTCGCCGCCGGTGTCGTCCACCCGCAGCCACGCGGCCACCGTGTACGGCCGGGTGGTGTCCACCACCGACGCGGCCGTCGTGATCCGCGCGGACTCGCCGTCGAAGACGGCCACCTGACCACGCTCGGCGTCGGGCTCCCAGGTCACCCCGGTGGTCGTGCCGGGGCTGTTGCCGGCCGCGTCGGCGGCCACGGTGCCGTCGGTCTCGTCCAGCGGCCACCGGGCCACCGGCGTCGTCACCCGGTCCGAGCGGAACCGGGTCTGGGACACCTGCCGGCCCTGCACGTCGTAGGCGTAGTCGGTGATCTCCAGTGCACCGCCGGAGCCCCGGCGGGACTGGCTGGACAGCACCTGGTCGCCCGGCGACAGGGTCAGGTCGGTGATCCGGTTCAGACCGCCCGGGTCCAGCGTGCTGCGGTCCTGCCGGCCGGCCGCGTCGTACCGGTAGGCCGTGGTCGTCAGCCCGTTGTCGCGGCGCTGCTCGATCAGGTTGCCGGCCGCGTCGTAGCTGTTGGACTCCAACACGAACGAGGCGGTGCCGTCCGAGCGGGTCACCGACGCGGTCCGACCGTCGTCGGTGTAGGTGTACGACGTGATGTAGCCCATCGCGTCGGTGGTGGAGGCCAGCCGGCCGCCCGGGTCGTAGGTGTTCGACTCCACGACCAGGTCGACCGGGTCCTGCGGATCGTTCGGGTCGCCCCGGTAGTCGACCACCGTCCGGGACAGCAGGTTGCCGTTCGGGTCGACGTCGTAGACCGACACCACCCCGTCCGGGTCGGTCTGGCTCACCAGGTGCCCGTAGCTGTCGTACCCGTAGGCGGTGGCGTTGCCCTGCGGATCCACCTGCTCGACCCGCTTGCCGTACGGCCCGAACGTCGCGGCCGTGGCGCGGGTGGCGTCACCGCCGGTCAGGTCCCGCACCTCCTGCCGGACCAGGAACCCGTCCATCCCGTAGCCGTTCCAGGTCTGCCGGGTGTGCACCGCGCCGGTGACCCGGTTCGTCACCGGCGGCTCGGTGACCGTCACCACCCGGTCGACCGGGTCGTACGTGGTCGACGTGGTCCGCCCCTCGGGGAACGACGCGGTCACCACGGTCCGGCTGGTCTCCCGGCCCAGCCGGTCGTAGCCGAAGGTGGTCACCGCGCCGGCCGCGTCCACCGACTCGGCCACGTCACCGGCGGCGGTGTACCGGATCGTGCGCAACCCGCCGGACGGGTCCAGCACCTTCCAGGGCAGGCCCGCCGGCGCGAGCCCGTCGTCGACCGCGGCCACGCTCGTCCCATCGGTGTAGCTGATCGTCGTCGTACGGCCCACCGGGTCGGTGGTCGACAACAGGTTGCCGGCCGCGTCGTACGTGTAGGACGTCAGGTAGGTGTCGTCCGTGGCGCTGTCCGACCCGGGCCCCCGGGAGGCGAGCATCCGGCCGTTGCGCGGATCGGTCACGTCCCCGTCGTTCCAGTAGTAGCTGTAGTAGCTGCTGGAACACTTCTCGGCGGCCTGGTCCTGACAGGTCACCTGCTGGATCGTGTTGCCCCGCTCGTCCTGCACCGTGCGGGTGACGATCCCGTTCGGGTCGTACACCAGGCTGGTGAACCCGCCGGTGTCGTAGCCGTACAGCGTCGTGTGGCCCACCGCGTCGGTCTGCGCGGACTTGCGCCCGGTCATCAGATCGTAGGAGTAGGACACCTGGTTGCCACCCGGATCGGTCACCGACACGATCTTGACCGGGTTGGAGACCGTCGTCGTCCCCTCGGCCAGGCCCGCCGCGTCGACCGCGGCCGTACCCGGCGCCAGGGCCTGCGCCGGCAGCGAACCCGCCGCCGTCTGCGCCAGCGGCAACGCCGACGCCCCGCCGGACGCCGACCCCCCGCCGGACGCCGTCACCACCAGCGGAGCCGTGCCACCCACCGAGTCGTGGTGCAGCGCCACCTCGGCGGCGCTCAGCTGCCGGCCGTAGACCGCCACCTCGGCCAACGATCCGGTGTAGTACGCCATCGAGCCGGCGGGCAGCGTCGACCATCCGGTGCCCGTGTGCCCGGCGCCCAGATACCCGTGCGGCTGCGGGCCCGGCGTCAACGGCTGGCCGGTGCTGGACTGGACCTGCTCCCCGTCCAGGTACAACGTCTGGGTGGTGATGTTGTCGCCGGACAGGCCGTTGGTGGTCAGCACCGCGTGGTGCCACCTGCCGTCGTTCACCGCCTGCGCCGACCCCAGCGACAACGTCCACTGCTGGTTGAGCTGGTGGGTACGGCAGGTCCAGATGACCAGCTGGGTGCCGTCCGAGGTGGACGAGTTCGGGTCGTCGAGACACTTGCCCGAGTGCGGGTTGCGCCAGCCACCGTGGTGCGGCACCCACTTCTGGGCGGGTCCGGAGTGGCAGGAGTACAGCTGCACTACCGTGCCGTTGGTCGTGCCCGTGTCGTACACGTCCAGGCACTTGCCGAACTGCCGCAGCTGTTGCTGGTCGGGGAAGTACCGCCAGCTCTGCTTCGGCGTGCCGTCGCAGGTGCCGATCACCACCGGCGTGTCGTCGGCCGAGGCACCGTCCTTGATCTCCGCGCACTTGCCGGCGATCCCGGAGGTCAGCGGGGCGGTCGGCGTCGTCGACGGCGACGCCGCGCGCAACCGCCCCCGGTCGTCGATCCAGAGCACCGGCAGCCCGGTCGACGGCGCCGCGTCCAGTGCCGCGTTCTGCGTGCCCATCAGCACCTGGCCGGTTCCGGTGGTCCTGAACCACAGTTCCTGCGTGCTGGCGCCGGTCGGAGCGACCCGCGCGCCGGGCACCGACACCACCGACGACGAGCCGTCGAACGACGCCGCGCTGCCGTCGGCGAACGGGCCGGCCACCCCCAACGTCACCGCGCTGTAGGTGGCAGTGCCACCCCACGCCTCGTTGACCGCGTCGACTCCGGCGGCGTCGCGCAGCCGCCAGTAGTCGCTCGGCACCGAACCCAGCACCGAGGCGGCGTACAGCGCGCTGGAACCGGACACCCGTGGGGTGCCCATCGTCCACGTCCCGCCGTTGCCGTCGACCATCGACGACAGCCGGCCGGTGACCGCGTTCATCGACAGTTCCGTCAGCTGACGCCCGTACGCGCTGGTCACCCGGGACAGCTGACGGCTGGTGCCCACCGCCGTGCGGTACATGTCGCCGACGTCGGACGCGGTCAACGGGCGGTCGAAGACGGCCACGTCGGCGACCTGGCCGTCGAAGAAGCTCGCCTGAGCGGGGTCGCCGCCGCCGGTGCCGTCCGGTTGCCCCGGCCAGTCACCGCCGATGAAGCCGGCGCCGACGTACCGGTACGCCGCCCCGCCGTAGGCGTACATGTTGATCACGCCGTCGCTGCCGGCCACCCGCGCACCGTCGAGATAGAGCGCCTGGCTGTCACCGGCACCGGCCAGCACCACGTGATGCCAGTCGCCGTCGTCGACCGCCTCCGACGTCACCATGGTCGCGGCACCCGGCTCGGCGCGGAACTTCGCACGCAGCCTGCCGTCGGTGTCGACGTACATCACCGGGGTGTACTTGCCGGTCGTGGAGCCGGCGGTGATCGGATCGCTCTGGTACGAGAACAGCACCCCGTCGGTGGCCGTCGTCGAGAACCACAGGCTGATCGACTGGTACGCCCCGTCGGCGGCCACCTCGCTGGGCAGCCGCACCCGCGACGAGGTGCCGTTGAACGACGTGGCCGTCGACGCCGACCCGGGCCAGGCCGACGACAGCGACCCGCCGGTCGTGGTGTCCTCGTAGAAGGCGACGTCGGTGCCCCCGTTGTCCAGCACGCTGCTGGCCGCCCACGTCGAACCGGACGGTTCGTTCAACCGCCAGTACGACGACGGCGCCTGGTTGAGCACCGCGTTCGCGCCCTGGTTGGCCGAGTTGTCCCACTGGTAGTACCGGCACGACGGGGTCGGTGGACACATCCCGGTCAACCGGTCGTCGCTGGCGTAGGTGTACGTCCACGTGTGACCGCTGCCGCCGGCCGTCGGCGCGTCGGTGGTCACACTGGTCACGTGCGCGCCGGCCGACGGGCTCGCCGTGGCCTGCCAGGTCACCGTCATCGACCGTCCGGAGGCGTTGGTCAGCTTCGCCACCCGACCGTCGGCGTCGTAGGTCAACGTCAACCGCTGCCCGTTGGCGTCGGTGACCGACGTCAGCCGGAACACACCACCGCTCTCGCGCCGGTCGAAGGTGTACGTCGTACCCTGCTTGTTCCGCAGCTCGTAGCCGAAGAACAGGCCGTCCCCGACGATCCCGGCGAGGACCTCGTCCCGGCCCGGCGGCGCGGTGAACGACTCGTCGGCGTCGAGACCGAACGCCGCCACCGATCCGTCCGGGTACCGCACGGAGGCACCCATCCACTCATCGGAGGCGTCGACCAGCGAGGTCACCCGCGCGTCCAGCAGGCTCGACCAGCCGGCGCCGAACGCGCCGGAGCGCCGGGTGTCCAGGCTGTTGTACGAACGCGTGATCTCCAACGCCGGACCCACCCCGGCCACCTGCGCGTCCGTCACGCTGGTCGTGTAGTTGCCGATCTCCGGGTTGTAGCCGACCCCCGGGTTCTGCACCAACCGGGAGCCCAGCGCCGGCTGCGGCACCCGGGTGTGGAACGGGTACTTCGGATATCGCGCGCCGAAGATGTTCCCGCCGAAGGGGACCACCGACCACGAGTACGTCCTGTTCCACTCCAGCATCCCGGACGGGATCGGGAAGGACGCGGTCGACCTGGACGTGAACGACTCGCTGCTCGCCCTGTCGTAGACGACCTTCCCGTCGGCGTCGTACACCCAGATCGCGAAGCCGAGCAGCCCGACCACGTCCGGATCGTGCCCGACCACCAGCAGTTCCGGGGTCAACGTGGACACCACCGCCCCCGGCCCGGGATAGCGCACGTCCACCTGCGGTGGCACGTCGGCGGTCAGATCGAGCACCAGCTGCGGCGCGTACTGGCCCGAACCGTAGTCGGCCGAGGCGAACACCGCCCGCTGGGCCGGGTCGTCCTCGTCGGTCGTCAACGCCAGACCGAAGTTCTGTCCGCCGAGCGCCCACCCCTCGACCAGGGAGTACGCCGTGAACGTCACCCAGTGGCCGTTGGCCGGATCGGCACCGGTGTTCGCGCACACGCTGGCGGGCACGTCGTAGGACTGGGTGTACGTACCCGCGTCGATGTCCGGGCCCGGGTAGGAGACGGTCGCCAGCTCGCTGGCCGTCCACCGCTGCTCGACCGCACTGACGCTCAGGGTCGCCCCGGTGTCGCACGACGGCTGGTGCAGCAGGAACAGCTTCACGCGAGCCGCGTCGATCGTCGGCGTCGGGTCGGTCAGTGCCGACGAGATGTCGAAGTTGAGGAAGGTACGGGACGTGACCCCGTCCTCGTCGACGCCCACCTGCAGGTGGTCGCCGTTCTGCACGGTCGCGTCGGTGTCGGGGTCGCTGTCGACGAACACGTCGTCGTCCGGGCCGGCCGTCACGGTCGGGTCCACCCGCACCGGGAACACCCGCGCCGGATCCGTCAGCCATGCCCGATCGGCGACCATTTTGATCGCCGGCCCATCGTCGAGCTGGACCAGCTCCATCGTCACCGCCGACGATTGCGCCGCCCGCCCGGTGGCCGCGTCCACAGACGAGTCCCGCATGAACGCCGGTGGAATCGCGGCCGCCACCGCCCCTGCCCGATCGACCAGCTCGATCGCACCGTCTGCGCCGGACCGCGCCGACAATTTGTGCAGCGCCAGCGGAAACACCCATTCCGACCCGGCCGCGGGCGACGCCAACACCAGCGTCTCCTTCACGCCGTCCGGGCGCGCCACCACCTCCAGGTCGGTCCCCGGCAACACTGCCGGATAGGTCGCCGTCGTACCGTCCACCACCGCGTCGACCGCCGCCGCGCCGGCCAGACCCCACCGCACCGAGTTACCGTCGGGCAACGACAGTGCCACCAACGGGTCGGCTGCCACCGACGCCCGCGCCGCTGACGAATCCGTCGCCAGCGACACCCCCAGTGGGCTCTCCTTCGCCACCCACCGGCCGTCGCGGCGCACCAACGTCGGGTCGATCGGCCGCCACGACCCGTCATCCGCCCGGTAGTTGGTCGGCACCGTGGTCAGCTCGCTCGTACGCGAGCCGTCCTCGTTCACGTACACGGTCGTGCGCGACCGCGACGCGGCCGGGTCCCGCTCGCTGGTCTCCGGGTCGAACCGGCCGACCGTGACCGGGGTCGTCGTCCGCTGCACCACCGCTCGCCCGGTCAGCCCCGGCAGTCCGTCGACGAGCCGCTGCGTCTCCCCCGCGCCACCCGAGGCCCTCGTCCGCGCCGCATCGGCGTACCCGCCGCGCCCCGCGCCGTCGCCCGTCGGCGACGACGGCAACGGCAACGGCTTTGCACCCCAGGCCCACCCGGGCGACTGCGCCAACCGCGAGGTCAGCCAGCCCAGCGGGAATCCGCCGTCGGCCGGGACCGCGCCCGGCGGGATCCCCAGCGACAGCAGGACCGCCACCGCGATGACAAGCGCACCCCGACGCCGCCATGCCGACCCTCGCGGATCACCTGTTCGACGCCGGAGGTGGGGAGAACGGCTCAATCTCATCTGTGGCGGCCTTCCATGGATGAAGTGATGCGCTGGCCCGGGCCGCCCCACATACTCCGACATCGCTGGACGCCGACACTTGGGGAAGATCTGAGGAAACCTGAGGGAGATACGATCGACCGTGACGTTCGTCCTCGCGTAGCCAGGTGATGACTCCCTGCACCGCGCGCGCCTGGACGATTGCGTCGGACGCCGCCTCCCTCCGGCAGACGTTCCTTTACGGCGAGGCCCCGCGCGGCCGGCCGGTGCTCAGATCGTCCTGATCAGGCCGCCTGTCACCGGGAACGCCCAAAGCTGATGGCCCCGACCCAGCAGGACCGCTGCGACTGCACATGTGCGACGTCTGCTAGTGCGCACCTCTTTGCACCCGCCAAGAATTCGATCGCATCGCGTCTACAGGCACCTAATCTCACCTGCGTAGACGCCACCTTGGCTCCCATTCAGAAATACCTCGACGCGGTCAAGATCGAATGTGCCCTGCTTGCACGGGTAGGGAGCAATCAGTACGATCGGCCCTCCTTGGTAGGACCGCCGTTGCCGCGTGTTCGTGAATGAGAGTCGCCATATGAGTGTCGTGCTGGATGCGCTGGCCCAGGGTTACGGGACCACAACCATCATCGAAAACCTCAGCGTCACGCTGCATCCGGGAATCACTGCGCTGTTGGGCCCCAACGGTGCCGGCAAAACAACCTTGCTACGAACCCTGGCGACCATCATGCCGCCGCGTAACGGTCGGATCCGCATCGATGACGTCGACATCGACGGCGAGCGGTCTGCCCGCAGGATCAGAGACCAGATCGGTTATCTTCCGCAGGATTTCGGGTTCGACCCGCAGATGAAGCTCGTCGACTTCGTGACCTATGCGGCCTGGATGCGCGGGGTGCCGGCAAGCCAGTGGCGGCGATCGATCGACGAAACGCTGGAGATGGTCGACCTGACCGACCGGCGGCGGTCGAGGATGCGCAGTCTCTCCGGCGGCATGCGCCAGCGCGCCGGCATCGCCTGGGCAGTCGTGGGACGACCTCGCGTGGTGCTGCTCGACGAGCCCACCGTCGGCCTGGACCCACGCCAGCGGCTCCAGTTCCGCAAGATCGTCGCAGGACTCGACGGCACGGTCGTGGTGCTCAGCACCCACCTCATCGACGACGTCGGGGCCGTTTGTGACCGGGTGATCGTGATGCACGGTGGAGCAGCCAGGTTCGACGGCTCAGTGACCGAGCTGGCGGCTCTGGACCAGGACGGCCTCCCCGGCCACTCCGCGTTGGAGCGGGCGTACATGCACCTATTGCCGGAGGGCGAGCAGCGACTGTGAACGGACTGTGGCTACACATCCGCAACTCTCCGATCCGGTGGGCGCTGCCGGTGTTCATCGCCATCGACGTCGCGGTGCTGTTCCTACGCAACCGCCACTGGATCGGTGTCTGGCCGGAGACCGGCGCCGCCGCACAGGTACCCGCCTACCTGCTCGGCGTGGTCGGTGCCGGCGCCGCCGCCTGGGTGGCGAGCGCGCCGAAACGGCACAGAGTCACAGAGCAATTGACAGCCGCGCGCGTCCACCCGGCCCGGCTGGAAGCGAACCGGCTCGGCGCCACCGTCGTCGTCCTGCTGATCCCGTATCTCATCGGTCAGGCGGTGGCCTTCGCCGCCACGGCTCGCACGTTCCCTCCGGGTGTGCACCTCTGGCTGGGTTACGCGCTACGCGGAATCTTCGTGGTGCTGCTCTCGATCACCCTAGGTTGGGCGTGTGGCAAGCTGCTCGGATCTGTCTTCGCGGCACTGACGGCGGCAATGGGGTTCCTGTTCCTGATCACACTGCTCGACATGTCCGGATTCGTCGTGGTATCAGGCCCGCCGGAGCGGACAGTCGATCCGGGGCCGCTGGCGCTGCTCCTGGCGTCGGTCCTGGTCCTGCTGCTGGTCATGCTCTGGCTGCCCGCCTCCCATGCGCTGCGGCGGCGGAGGACGCTGTTGCTGGTTCCTGCGGCCATACCGCTCGCCGTGGTCCTGACCGTCACGAGCGCGGTAACCGACCGAGAACAACCCGGAGACAACGTGATCTGCGTCGAAGGATCGACCGCCCTGTGCATCTGGCCGGAGCACGAGAAGTATCTGCCCCCACTGCGGGATGTCAGCGCACGGGTCGACCTACTGCCAGAGAGCTTCGTCCGCCCGCCACTCATCAACGAAGTCGGAATCAAAAAGACCTGGTTTCTCTGGCCTGACGGGCAGTGGCGCCTCGGCTACGAGACCGGTCCGCCGATTTTCACCATCCTTGAGGGAAGTCCGTGGTCCTACGCGGGTGCCATCGGCACCGCGATCACCTCATCAACCTTCGATTTCGATGCCTGCGACTGGACCGATCTCAGCTCGTCCGATCGGGAACGGTTCTGGGTAATCGGCTCCTGGCTGGAGGCGTACCTGGTCGGCCAGGGCAGCCCTGACTACCACACCAACGCACCTGCGGAGATGCAACAAGCATGGTCGCGGGGACGCGAAATCGCCGGCGGGGACCCCCTTTCCGATCAGTTCCAATGGGCCGACGAGGAGGTGAACGATCTTCATGGGCGCTACTGTGAGCCAAGACGTTGAGATGCCCACCGGCGCTGTTTCGGTCAGGCTGTTTCTCTCGGTCCGGCCAGCGGGTGCCATCCTCGCCGGAGTCGTGCTCCTGGGTGCACTGGCCGCCTGGTTCGGCATGGTCAGGACACCGCTACCACAGGCAGCCGGGCAGGACAGCGCGATCATTCCGTTGTGGCGTCTGCTCGCCATGGGCGCCGCCGTCCTACCGGTCATCGGGCTGACCAGCCCGCTTGCCGGCCTGGAGCTGATGGCGACCCGACGGCTCCGGTCCATGCAACGGCGCTACCTCGCCGGTTTGGGTATCGGCTCCGCAGTGATCTTTCTGGGCATCTCCGCGTTCGTGATGCCGCCGTCCGTGATTGCGATCATGGCACGGGGGTGGGTGGACTGGTTCGGTCTGGCTCTGCTCGCCGGAGCGGTCCTCGGCTGGCGGCTGGCCTGGACGCTGCCCTCGGTGGTAGCCGTCGTCCTGTGGTACTGGGGGTATGGCGGAAACCAACAGTACCGGTGGTGGGAGTTCAGCGCACGGCCGTACGACGATGTGCCCAGCCTCGTGCTCAGCGCCGCGCTGTTGGCTGTCGGGCTGGCCGCCTACGCCGCGACTCCGTGGCGCAGGCGGCGGTTGACGTTCTGGCGATAGCCCCGAAGGCTACGAGCCCGGCCCGGTGGCCTTGAGGGTGGTGAGGAAGTCGGTCCAGGCGGCCGGGTCGAAGGCGAGCGCCGGGCCGCTGCGGTCCTTGGAGTCGCGTACGCCGACGGTGTCGGCACTGAGGCGGACCTCGACGCAGGCGGCGTTCTCCGAGCTGCGGGAGGACGTGAACCAGCCGCGTGCAGGGGTGTGTTCCGTCATGTCATCTCCTGTGCGACCTGGCGGATCAGGGCGAGGGACTCCTCGAAGCTTAACGCCCGCTCCAGGGTCTCCCCGAAGGTGATCATGTAGTCGGCGACCCGGCTCGACTGGTCGATGATGTCGCTGGAGGTCAGCACCTCCTGCCAGACCAGATCCGGCACCCGTGGCGACGGAAATGTCAGGATCTGGAACGGCCCACCGAGCGCCGGGTACGCACCGGCCGAGAACGGGATGATGTGCACCCGGATCTGCTCCGGATGGCGGGTCATCAGGTCGGCCAGGTGATCGAGTTGGGCGCGCATCACTTCGGGGCCGCCGACCTGCTGGCGAATGGTGCTCTCGCCGAAGATCGCGGTGACCCGCAGCGGCGGGTCCTCGGCGAGCCGGCGCTGCCGGGCCATCCGTACCTCAATGCGCTGCTCGGTCTCGGTGAGCCGGACGTAGGTGTTGCCGCCACGTAGGACGGCGCGGGCGTACGCCTCGGTCTGCAACAGTCCGTGGACGATCTCGTTTTGGTAGGTGCGGACATGGTCGGCTCCGGCCTCGTAGCCGAGGAAGCGCAGGAACTCGGCCGGGAAGAGCTGCTTGTACGTGTGCCACCAGGCGCGGGCCATCGCGCCGATCCGCAACGCTTCCAGCTCGGCGGCCTCCTGGTCGTCGATCTCGTAGATCTTGACGAGTTGGGCGAGCCGGTCGGCGGGGAGTTTGACCTTGCCGATCTCCACTCCGGAGACGTACGCCTGGGTGATGCCGCTGCTGCGGCCGACGCCGACGGCGGTCATGCCGAGCTCCTCGCGGCGCTCGCGTAGCCGGATGCCGAGCTCCATGGCCTGCACGGTCGGCGACATGGCGGGGTTGGCGGGTGCCTTGCGGGTCCTCGGTGCACGTGCCATCAGTGGCCTCTCTCACGATTGGATGGTGACCACGACATCACACCAGGTGATCATGAACAACACAAGGGGTTGATATAAGCGCGTTTTAGCGCGATGCTTCGTTCACCGCAGCATCCAGACAATGATCATGGAGGACACAGTGGCCGGACAACTGGCGTGGGTGGACGGTGAGCAGCGCGAACGGTACGGATTCTCGCTGTGCCGGGTGGTCGACCCCGGTGGCACCGACGAACGCTACGACCTGCTCGGCGTCATCGAGGTCCCGTACGACCAGCGCCACCCGGAGCGCGTCGCCGACCAGCTCCACCCGTGGGCAGTCGCCACCCTACGGGCCGGCGGGTACGGCTTCGGCCACTACCTCGCCGAACTGACCGGCCTCGACGAAAACGGCGAACCGTGGCACCACATCCGCAACGAGCACATCAGCTGGTCCGGCACCACCGTGCTGGTGCCCGCCCAGGGTGATCCCACGCCGCAGGGGACGACGCCACCTTCCGCGTGAGCAGTGGCAGCGGGAGAATGGAGTCCGACGAAGGGACCGGCCATGGGTGAGGATCGGGAACGGACGGCGCCGTCGGCGGACGACGAATTCGATCGGCTGCGGCGTGCCAGGTTCGGCGAGTTACCGGCCCGGGTGGCACCGGAGGACATGTTCGGCACGGTCGATGCCGATCCCAGGCACGATGAGCCGGGTCCGCCTCCGGTGCGTCGAGAGTGGGGGTAGGCGGCCGGTCAGCGCTCGCCGCGCCGGGCGCGCACGGCCGCGAGTGCCTCGGCGAGGATCGCCTCGGCCTCGGCCTCACTGCGCCGCTCCTTCACGTACGCCAGATGCGACTTGTACGGCTCGGTACGCGGACGGTCCGGCGGATTGTGCTGGTCCTGTCCGGCGGGCAGCCCGCAGCGCGGGCACTCCCAGGTCGCCGGAGTAGGGGCCTCAGCCGCCAAACTGATCTGCACGCTGTGCTCGTTGGCGCACCAGTAGGTCGCCTCGCGGCGGGGGGCCGGCTCCGCGCGTTCGGTCGGCCGGGCCTGGGTGGCGCCGACCCTGGTGCCCCGGATGGTGCTGGTACTCGCCATGATGGTCGCTCCTGTCGTCGAGGGGGGTGTCACCACCGCCCGAGGGGTGGCGCGACGCCGCTGAAGCGCAAAAGAAAGCGCGGCCCGTTCGAACGGGCCGCGCGAAATCTTACGACGGACAGCGACGAATCACACACCCGAGTTCATTGCCAACTTGAGCCAGAGACCCAGGCCGACGATGCAGGCGAACCAGACGATGCCGGTCAGCACGGTGTAGCGGTCGAGGTTCTTCTCGGCCACCGACGAACCGGCCAGGCTCGTGCTCACCCCGCCGCCGAACATGCTGGACATGCCGCCACCCTTACCCTTGTGCAGCAGGATCAGCATGGTGAGCATCACGCTCGTGATCACCAGCAACACGATCAACACATAGGCGAACTCGATCGGCATGGCAGTGCTCAGTCCTCTCATGGCAGTCGTCGCGGCGTCTGCGGATCGATCACCGGACGAGTCCGCGCGGGCCGGCACGCGGGCTCACCAAGGATAGCGGGCCGGACCGTGGCCCGCCGACCGGCTCTATGACCAGCACACGGTGCTGCGGCAGCGCAACAGCAGGACAGAAATCGGACAAATGCACAAACTCCTCACCGACCAGCACCGTTGACGAGATGTACATCGACAACAATCACGGTGATGTTGTCTTGCCCGCCCTGTTCAAGGGCTAGCGAGACGAGTTGATCGGCGACGCTGTCGGCGCTACCGCCGGAGTTCAAGGCCGCCTGCACCGACTGCTGCGGCACGTACGAGCTAAGCCCGTCCGAGCAGAGCAGGACTCGGTCGCCCGGCGCGAGATGCACCGGAGTCAGGTCGGGGGATCTGCCATCTGGGCGGCCGTCAAGAAACCGAGTCAGCTTCTCCGGCAGGTCCGGCACCGTGCGGGCCCCGGCCACCAGGTGCTGATAGATGTGATCCTCGGTCAACCGGAGCAAGGTGCTCCGGGGCGAGGCTACGTCGCGCATCAGGTACGCACGGGAGTCCCCGACGTTGCCGACGACCGCCGTCGTCTCTGCCCGGAGCATTGCGACGACGGTGGTTCCCATCCCGCTCAGCTCATGCTCCGCGCGGATCTTCCGGCGTAACGCACCGCTGGCGGCGTTGATCGCTTCACCCATGGCATGGGCGAGATCCTCCGGTTCCACAAGCTGGTCGTACGCTCTCAGCGCGTTGATCGCTGTGGCGCTGGCGATGTCGCCGGCCACGTGGCCGCCTAGTCCGTCGGCGACGGCGTACAGCCACTTGCCTTGATAGAGGCTGTCCTCGTTGCGTCTGCGGACGAAGCCGACATGTGTTCGGCTTGCCGCGTCGAGCCGGATCGGCACTGTCACGAGTCACCCGCCGTCGCGGTGTCGTTCGGCCACGGCTCCTGGGCCTTCTCGTCCCGGTGCAGAACATGGACGGTCTCCACCCGGTCGCTCGCCACCACGTACTCGGTAACTTCGATTGGTTGGTTGTCCGCCCCGGACGTGCCTACCCGCACGATCTCGAGCACCGGCAGGTTGGTCGGAATTTCCAGCAGGGCAGCTTCCTGCTTGCTTGGCATCCGAGCTCGATGGATCTCCATCCAGTTGATCGGCCAGTGGCCAGCCTTCTCAATGCGGCACAGCCACTCGCCAGCGATAGGGTTCGCGTCGACATCGGCGACGACGTCGGCGACGCGCGGATGGATCCACGAGATGTTGATCTGGAAGGGCGCCTCCGAGACCGGCCCAGTCACCCGGAACCGGCGGAGTACCTCGGCTGCGTCCCGCTCCTGCCCGGCACTGTCCGCGGCACCGCCGCACTCGTACCGCCAAGCCTGCACGTCAGGCACGCCACCGACGTACGGCACCGGGCCGGCTGGCTCGCCGAGATCGCCGGCACCAACGACCACGCCAACCTGATCGCCGACTGTCTGCGCCGCCTCGCCCCGTTTCGGCTCTCCGCCCAGCTCGGCGTGCTCGATCGTCTCCTACCCCATCCGGATCCGGTGCCGTCATGACCGGCCGTGTCCGCCCGGCCTCACCGCGCACCGCCCCTACCCTGGAGGACCATGGGCAGGATCGCCATCATCGGCTGCGGCGGCAGCGGCAAGTCGACGATCGCCCGGCAACTCGCCCAAGTCCTCGACGCGCCGCTGACCCACCTCGACGCGATCTACTACGACGAACAGTGGAACCCGCTCCCGCAACACGAGTTCGCCGCCCAGCAGGAAAAATTCGTCACCGGCGAACGCTGGATCATCGAAGGCAACTACGCCGGCACCCTGCCGATCCGGCTGGCCGCCGCCGACACCGTGATCTTCCTCGACCTTCCCGCCGCCACCTGTCTCTGGGGCATCGCCCAGCGACGCCGCCGCTACCGGGGCGGGCAGCATCAGACCGACGGCGTGTACGACCGGATCACCTGGAACTTCATCCGCTACATCCTCGGCTACCGACGCGCCATGCGGCCCCGGATCCAGAACCTCATCCGCCAACACGGGCCACACGTCCGGCTGATCTCACTCACCAGCCGCCGGCAAGCCAACCAACTGGTCGAGCGGCTCCGACGACAAGCCCAACCGATGACCTGACCCGGACCGGACGGGCGGGGACCGATGTCGGCTAACCCGTTCCTCGATCCCGCTCTGGTCCACGGCGACCTCTACCGGGCCAACGATCGGCTCGCGGACCGCACCCGTGCGCTTCGCGAAGCTAAAATCGCCGGGCGGGACGCCGCCGAAGTCATCGCCGGCCTGCTCGCCAGGCGGACCACACCAGGTGCCGTGGTGCTCGACCTCGGCTGCGGACGGGGCACCAGCACGCTTCGCATCGCCGCCCGTCTCCGCCCTCGACGCCTCATCGCGGTTGACGCCTCGATCGCACTGCTGGACACCGTCCGGACACGGCTGCGCGAGGCCGACGAGGTCGGCTCGACGGTCTGCGCCAACTTCCACCACCTGCCGCTGCCCGATGCAATGGCCGACGCAGCCGTAGCCGCCTTCTGCCTCTACCACTCGGCCACCCCGGCCGCCGCCATCGCGGAAATCGCCCGCTGCCTCCGTCCCGGAGGTGTCGCCGTCCTGGTGACCAAGTCGCTGGACAGCTACACCGAACTCGATCAACTCGTCCACGCCGCCCACCTGGACCCCGACGCCATCCGCCGGCCGAGCCTCTACGAGAGCTTTCACAGCGGCAACCTGCTCGACATCGCCGCCGTGCACCTCACCGTGCTCGACGTCCTGCACGAGGAACATGTCTTCGAGTTCACCGATGCCACTCACCTCGCCCGATACCTGGCCACAACCCCGAAGTACCAGATCCGCCCAGACCGTGGACCGGCCGGCCTCGCCGCAGTCCTCCAGGAGCGGCTACCAGCGCCGCCGTATCTGACCCGATCCACCGTCAGCTACGCCCTGGCGGCCCGGTCATGACCAACAACCTCTTCATCAAGCCGTACGACGACCCGCAGCGCTGCTCGGCAGCGGCGGCCCACCACGACTGGCTCGCCGGGCTGAAGTCGGGAGTCCGCCTTCCACGCCTGGTCACCCGGGCACCTCGCCACCTGGTCTTCGAACGCCTGCCAGGCCGGACACCCCAGGTAGCGGACCTGCCCCGAGTCGCGGCAACACTCGGCCAACTGCACGACGCGGCGCACGGAGAGAACTGTGCTCCGCACGCCTCGACCAATTTCACAGCACGTCGATCGGACTGGCGCTCCCCGACTTCGCCAGCCCGCGCCGCAAAGCGCTGCACCGCGCCGCCCGCATCACGGGCATCGACCTGGCCGCGCTCGACGCGGTCCTCGGCCGGGTTGACCGGCCGGCGGCCTTCTACAAGGACCCGAACGTCCGCAACTATCTCGTCGAGGGCGAG
Organism: Solwaraspora sp. WMMB335; assembly: GCF_049179075.1. Taxonomy (NCBI): domain Bacteria; kingdom Bacillati; phylum Actinomycetota; class Actinomycetes; order Micromonosporales; family Micromonosporaceae; genus Solwaraspora; species Solwaraspora sp. WMMB335. The sequence goes on along the minus strand of NZ_JBMHMF010000001.1, from coordinate 7,264,402 downwards.
GACGTCGCGGTCGTCGACTTCGACGACCTCACCCTCGCCCCCTTCGGCTACGACCTGGCCGGCCTTCTCGTCACCGCTTCCATGACGTACAGCAGCCTCGACCAGTGGATCCTCACGGACTGCGTCGACGCCTACCGGGACGCGATCTCGCCGATCCGTTGCGACATGGACGAGCTGCGGCAGTATGCCGAACTTCACCACCTCCTGACGCTGCGCTACCTCGGCGTCAACGGCTACCGACACCCGTGGCCCACCGTGCGGCCATGGCCCGACCCGTTCGCGTCAACCTGACCATCCCCCGGAGGAGTCCCGCCAATGGACCAGGCCACCGAACTCGTCATCGCCCGTCACGGCGAGGCCGCCTGCAACGTCGCCGGGATCGTGGGCGGCGAACACGGCTGCACCGGCCTGACCGACCAAGGCCGCCGCCAAGTCGCCCAGCTCGCCGCCCGGCTTGCCGCCGAACACGCAGCCCGCCCGTACGCGGTCTTCTACTCCACGCCCCGACTCCGGGTGGTCCAAACCGCCGAGATCATCACCCAGGCCCTCCGCCTACTGCCCACCGCCGAGCCGCAGCTTCGCGGACCCGACCACGGCGAGGCCGACGGCCGCCCGTGGGCAGACATCAAGACCACCTTTCAGGGTCCGCCCCAACACGCCCCCGACCTCCCGTACGCCCACGGCTCCGAGACATGGAACGAGTACCTCGACCGCGCCACCAAAGCCCTCCAGAAAATCCTCGCCCGGCACAACGGCGAGCGCATCCTCATCGCCGCCCATGGAGAAACCATCGAGGCCGCCAACAACCTGCTCCTCGCGCTCCCTCGGAACGCCTGCCTACGGCTCGGCTTCGTCACCGACCACGCCTCCGTCACCCGATGGCAGCGGCCGACCAACCGGTTCGGCCGCACCATCTGGCAGCTCGTCGCGCACAACGACACCCGCCACCTGAAACCCACGCGATGAACAGCACCGACCTCCTTCAACTCTGCCGGCGCCTGCTCGACACCGACGCCGTCCCCCTGGCCTGGCACTCGGGCCACGCCGGAACCCAGGTGCTCCGCGCCTCGACCGCCAACCACGGGGAAGTCATGGTCAAGCCACACCGCAGCCAGGAACGGCACACGCAGGAGGTTCACGCCTACCGAACCTGGGTCACAGCGGCCCTCCCCGACCGGGCACCCCGCCTACTCGCGACAGCCGACGAACCGCCCACGATCGTCATCACCGCCGTGCCAGGGATCCCGCTCAGCCAACGAACACTCGCCCTCAAGGCCGAGCAGCACGCATACCGGCAGGCAGGACAGCTACTCAAGACGCTCCACGCCGCCGGACCACCACGGCTGGAGCCCGATTGGACAGCCTGGCTCGCCGACCGCGCCGAATACTGGATCCACCAAGCCGGAGACCGGACCACCCTCAGCTACCGCGCCGATGTACGCGCCCACATGCGGGCACTCCAAGACCTCGCCCCGCTACCGACCGTCCCCTGCCATCTCGACTTCATGCCCCGCAACATGATCTACGGTCACGACGACATCGTCCGCCTGATCGACTTCGAACACAGCCGCTACGACCTGCACGCCCGCGACCTCGTACGCCTCGCCACCCGCATCTGGCCCCAGCGCCCAGACCTCAGCGCCAGCTTCCTCGACGAATACGGACACCTCGCCGAAGCCGACCACGAGCTCCTGGAACACTGCGCGCGCCTTGATGCCCTGACAGCTTTGGCCACGACAACCTCAGCTGAGTTCAGCTGCAAAGGCCCTGCTCACAGGACGCCTGGTTTGATCGTGAATTACGCCACATAGGACTCAAACATGAAACCGTAGACCGAGAGTTGGCCGCCGGTAGCGGCACGATGCCGCAGAGGCATGATCATGCCTCTGCGGCATCAGAGCTTGCGACGATATGGTGGCCGGTGCCGACAGGTCAGCGCTTGACGTGCTCCGGGAAGCGGGCGATCTGCGCGAACTCGTCGGCGTCCAGGCTGGCCCCGCCGATCAGGGCACCGTCGACGTCGACCTCGGCCATGATCGCGGCGATGTTCGCCGCCTTGACCGAGCCGCCGTACAGGATCCGGGTCTGGTCGGCGGTGGCCTGGTCGTACGACTCGGCCAACCGGGTCCGGATCGCCCCGCACACCTCCTGCGCGTCGGCCGGGGTGGCGGTCTTGCCGGTGCCGATCGCCCACACCGGCTCGTACGCGATGACGACCTTGACCACCTGCTCGGCGGTCAGCCCGGCCAGGGCGGCGTCGACCTGGTCGCGGCAGTGCGCGACGTGACCGCCGGTCTCCCGCACGTCCAGGCCCTCGCCGACGCACAGGATCGGGGTGATCCCGTTGGCCAGCGCGGCGGCCACCTTGGCCTTGACCACCGCGTCGTCCTCGTTGTGGTACGCGCGCCGCTCCGAGTGGCCGACCGTCACGTACTGGCAGCCGAGCTTGGCCAGCATGGCCCCGGCGATGTCGCCGGTGTAGGCCCCGGAGGCGTGCGGCGACAGGTCCTGGGCACCGTACCCGATGGCCAGCTTGTCCCCGTCGATGAGGGTCTGCACGCTGCGCAGCGCGGTGAACGGCGGCAGCACCACCACCTCGACATCGGTCAGCTGCTGCTCGTTCAGGCTGAACGCCAGCTTCTGGACCAGCGCGATGGCCTCCAGGTGGTTGAGGTTCATCTTCCAGTTGCCGGCCATCAAGGGCCGGCGGACAGCGATGTCTGGCACTGGTCTCACTTCTCCAGGGCGGCGATGCCGGGGAGGGTCTTGCCCTCCAGGTACTCCAGCGAGGCGCCCCCGCCGGTCGAGATGTGCCCGAACGCGGACTCGTCGAGGCCGAGCGCCCGCACCGCGGCGGCCGAGTCGCCCCCGCCGACCACGGTGAACCCGTCGACCTTGGTGATCGCCTCGGCGACGCCACGGGTGCCGGCGGCGAACGCGGCCATCTCGAACACGCCCATCGGCCCGTTCCAGAACACGGTCCGCGCCCCGGACAGGGCCTCGCTGAACACGGCCACGGTGCGTGGCCCGATGTCCAGGCCGAGCCGGTCGGCCGGAATCGCCGTGGCGTCGACCACGTCGTGGGCGGCGTCCGGGGCGAACGCGGTGGCGGCCACCACGTCAACCGGCAGCACGATCTTTCCGGCGCCGCGCTGGAGCAGCTCGGCGCAGGTGTCGACCATGTCGGTCTCCAGCAACGAGGTGCCGACCTCGTGGCCCTGGGCCTTGAGGAAGGTGAAGCACATGCCGCCGCCGACCAGCAGCTTGTCGACGGTGGGCAGCAGCGCCTCGATCACGGCGAGCTTGTCGGAGACCTTCGACCCGCCGAGCACCACCACGTACGGCCGCTCCGGCTCGCCGGTCAGCCTGGCCAGCACCTCGACCTCGCGGTGCACCAGCTTGCCGGCGACGTGCGGCAGCCGGGCCGGTACGTCGTACACGCTGGCGTGCTTGCGGTGCACGGCGCCGAACGCGTCGTCGACGTACGCGTCGGCGAACGCCGCCAGCTGGTCGGCGAAGGCTCCCCGCTCGTCGGCGTCCTTGCTGGTCTCCCCCGGGTTGAACCGCAGGTTCTCCAGCAGTGCGACCTCGCCGGCGCCGAGCCCGGCCACGACCGCGCCGGCGGACTCACCGACGGTGTCGGTGGCGAAGGCGACCGGGGCGCCGAGCAGCTCGCCGAGGCGGGCCGCGACCGGCGCCAGGGTGTACTTCGGGTCCGGGGCGCCCTTGGGCCGGCCCAGGTGCGAGCAGACCACCACCGCCGCGCCGGCGTCGCGCAGCGCGGTCAGGGTGGGCAGCACGGCCCGGATCCGGCCGTCGTCGCTGATGACTCCCGGCCGGTCCTTCGCGAAGGGCACGTTCAGGTCGGCGCGCAGCAGCACGCGCCGACCTGACACACCCTCGGCGAGCAGGTCGTCGAGAGTGGCTACCGGGCTCACAGCGACGCGCCCACCAACTTGACCAGGTCGACCAGGCGGTTGGAGTAGCCCCACTCGTTGTCGTACCAGCCGACCACCTTGACCTGGTCACCGATGACCTTGGTCAGCCCGGCGTCGAAGATGCAGGACGCCGGGTCGGTGACGATGTCGGCCGACACGATCGGGTCCTCGGTGTAGGTGAGGACGCCGGCGAGCGGGCCCTGCGCGGCGGCCTTCACCGCGGCGTTGACCTCCTCCACCGAGGTCTCCCGGCCGACCGTGACGGTCAGGTCGGTGGCCGAGCCGGTCGGGATCGGCACCCGCAGCGCGTAGCCGTCCAGCTTGCCCTTGAGCTCCGGCAGCACCAGCCCGATGGCCTTGGCGGCACCGGTCGAGGTCGGCACGATGTTCAGCGCGGCGGCGCGGGCCCGGCGCAGGTCCTTGTGCGGGCCGTCCTGCAGGTTCTGGTCCTGGGTGTACGCGTGGATGGTGGTCATCAGACCGCGCTCGATGCCGAACGTGTCCTGCAGCACCTTGGCCATCGGGGCCAGGCAGTTGGTGGTGCAGGAGGCGTTCGAGATGATGGTGTGCGTGGCCGGGTCGTACTTGTCGTCGTTGACGCCGAGCACGACGGTGAAGTCCTCGTTCTTGGCCGGCGCCGAGATGATCACCTTCTTGGCGCCGCCGTCGACGTGCGCCTTGGCCTTGGTCGCGTCGGTGAAGAAGCCGGTCGACTCGATCACCACGTCGGCGCCGAGGTCGCCCCAGGGCAGCTTGGCCGGGTCCCGCTCGGCGAGCGCCTTGATGGTGTGGCCGCCGACGGTGATCTCGTCGCCGCTGGCCTTCACCTCCTGCGGCAGCCGGCCCAGGATGCTGTCGTACTTCAGCAGGTGCGCGGTGGTCGCGGTGTCGCCCAGGTCGTTGAAGGCGACAATCTGGATGTCCGCGCCGGAGGCGAGCACCGCCCGCGTGAAGTTACGGCCGATCCGGCCGAAGCCGTTGATGCCAACCCGGATGGTCACAGGTCCCATCTCCTCGCTTCTCGCCCGCCCGGACGCTGGGGTTGCCGGGCGGATGTGGTGTGCGCCGACCGCTTGGCGGGCCGGGCGCCGATGAGTTGAACTCGGCCGCCCACGTCGCAGCCTGCGGCTCGGGCGGAACACCCGAGGCGGTGGTCGCGGCGGGGAGAGCCGGGTGCCGGCCCCGTCGCCGTACACCTGCGACCCTATCCGAGAAGCCCGTGCCGCGTTGCGCCGGGGCGGCCGATCCCCGGGCCGTGAGCGGTGTCACCCGACGAGCATCTCCGTGGTCACCGCGTCCTCGGTGTCCGGAATGCCGAGATCCCGGGCCCGCTTGTCGGCCAGCGCCAGCAGCCGCCGGATCCGCCCGGCGATCGCGTCCTTGGTCAGCGGCGGATCGGCCAGCGCCCCGAGCTCCTCCAACGACGCCTGACGGTGCTCCAGACGCAGCCGCCCGGCCGAGGTCAGATGGTTCGGCGCGTCGTCGGCGAGGATCTCCAGCGCCCGGGTCACCCGGGCCGCGGCGGCCACCGCGGCGCGGGCCGAGCGGCGCAGGTTGGCGTCGTCGAAGTTGGCCAGCCGGTTCGCGGTCGCCCGCACCTCGCGGCGTACCCGGCGCTCCTCCCAGGTCAGCACGCTGGAGTGGGCGCCGACGCGGGTGAGCAGCGCGGCGATCGCGTCACCGTCCTTGACCACCACCCGGTCGACGCCGCGCACCTCGCGGGCCTTGGCGGTGATGCCGATCCGGCGGGCCGCGCCGACCAGCGCGAGGGCCGATTCCGGCCCCGGGCAGGTGATCTCCAGGGCGCTGGAGCGGCCCGGCTCGGTCAGCGAGCCGTGCGACATGAACGCCCCGCGCCACGCCGCGACCGCGCAGCAGACGTTGGCCGACACCAGATGTGGCGGCAGGCCCCGCACCGGGCGCCCGCGCACGTCCAGCAGCCCGGTCTGGCGGGCCAGCGCCTCACCGTCGGTGACCACCCGGATGATGTAGTGGTTGCCCTTGCGCAGCCCGCTGGGGCTCAGGACGTGGATCTCGCTCGCGTAGCCGTACACGTCGGCCACCTCGCGGCGCAGCCGGCGGGCCACCGCGTTGGTGTCGAGCTCCGCCTCGACGACGACCCGCCCGGCGACGATGTGCAGCCCGCCGGAGAACCGCAGCAGCGCGGCCATCTCGGCGCGGCGGCAACAGGGCTTGGGTACGTCGACCCGGCTCAGCTCGTCCTTGACGGCAGCGGTCATCGCCATAGTCATTCACCTCACGCGGGCCGTTGGCGGCGGGTGCCGGTGCGTACGGGCGGGCGCCGGTACACGTACGTACGTGCTTAACGAGCGGAACCCAGGACAGGCACCAGAGCGGCACCCAGCGCGACGGGATCGTGCCGGGGGCTGCCGTCGGCGACCGCCAGGGGGGCGAGCGTCAAGCGTGCACCCAGCGATTCTGCCGCACGGGTGGCCGGTTCGGGATCGCCGACCGCCGTCCCGTCGGCGAGCACCGTGTCGACCTGCAGCTGCGGCAGGTACCAGGCCAGCGCGGCGAGGTGGTCGGCGACCGACAGCCCGAGGGTCTCCTTCTCGGCCGCCAGGTTGAGGTTGACCAGCCGGCGGGCCGGACTGGCCACGATCGCCGCCGCCAGCTCGGGCACCAGCAGGTGCGGGATGACGCTGGTGTACCAGCTGCCCGGACCGAAGATCAGCCAGTCGGCGGCCTGGACCGCCGCGACCGCCGGTCGGCAGGCGGCCGGCGCCTTGGGCAGCAGCCGCACCGACTCGACCCGGCCCCGGGTGACGGCGACCGCGTGCTGGCCGCTGATGGTCACCACCTCGGTGGGGCGGCGCGGATCCCCGCCCAGCACGTCCGCGTCGATCGACACCGGTTCGCAGGACATCGGCAGCACCCGGCCGGTCGCGCCGAGCAGCCCACCGAGGTGGTCGAGCGCGGCGACCGGATCGCCGAGCAGCTCCATCAGCCCGCAGAGCACCAGGTTGCCGACGGCGTGTCCGGTGAGCGGATCGGGCTGGTCGCCGGGCGGCGCCTCGCCCGGCACCGGCCCGAACCGGTGCTGGAGCAGCCGGGCGGTCAGCTGGGCGGCCGGTTCCGGCCCGGCCAGTGCGGCGAGCGCCTGGCGCAGGTCGCCGGGGGGCAGTGCGCCCCGGTCGGCGCGCAGCCGTCCGCTGGACCCGCCGTCGTCGCCGACGGTGACCACGGCGGTGACGTCCAGGTCGAGCCGGGCCGCCGCGTGGCGCAGACCGCGCAGCGAGGCCGCCAACCCGTGCCCACCGCCGAAGGCCACCACCCGCAGAGCACTCACTCGCGCCCCAGGTCACGGTGCTGGGCGTTGACCGACAGCCGGGCCTGCCGCAGCCGTACGGCGAGTTCCTCGGCGATGGCGACGCTGCGGTGCTTGCCACCGGTGCAGCCGACCGCCACGGTCAGGTAGCGCTTGCCTTCCCGCTCGAATCCGGCGGTGGTGGCGTTGATCAATTCGGCGTAGCTGCGGACGAACTCGTCGGCACCGGCCTGACTGAGCACGTACCCGCTGACCGAGGCTTCCCGGCCGGAGTATTCGCGCAGTTCCGGCACCCAGTACGGGTTGGGCAGGAACCGGGCGTCGATCACGAAGTCCGCGTCGGGCGGCAGCCCGTACTTGAAACCGAACGACAGCACGGTGACCCGCAGCCGGCGGGCGTCCTCACCGCCGAACAGCTCCTCCACCCGGCGGCGGAGCTGGTTTTCGTTCAGGTGGCTGGTGTCGATGATCACGTCGGCCTGCTCACGCGCCTCGGCCAGCAGCTCCCGCTCGGCGGCGATCCCATCGGCCAGCCGACCGTCGCCCTGCAGCGGGTGCGAACGCCGGACGCTTTCGAACCGCCGGATCAGCACGTCGGCCGCCGCGTCGACGAAGACCACCCGGGGCTGGTAGCCGCGGTCCTTCAGCGCCCGGATCGCCCCGGCCAGGTCGGTGGAGAAGGCCCGGCTGCGCACGTCGAGAACCATGGCGGTACGGCGGGCCGCGCCGCCAGCGCGCATCGCCAACTCGGCCATGTCCAGCAGCAGTGCCTGCGGCAGGTTGTCCACCACGTAGTAGCCGACGTTCTCCAGGGCACGGGCCACCGTGCTACGGCCGCCGCCGGACACCCCGGTCACCACCACCAGCTGGGCCTCGGTCGGTTCGGTCGAGATCCCGGCCGGCTTGCCGTCGTGTACCGCGCTGCCGGCCAGGTCGTCACCGGCCGGTGCCGGCTGACCCTCGGGCCCCGCCGGAACCTGTTCGTACGTGACGTCGTCGTACGTGACGTCCCGGGTGACGTCGTCTCCCGGGCTCAGGCTGTTCTGCCTCACGGTCCTCCCGCCCAAGGGTGGGCCACGCGCGCCCGATGCGCGCCGGCCGGCACCACAGATGGATTCTAGGTGCGATCTGCGGTGCTTTGCGGCGACCCGGCCAGCGCAGCGACGATCGTCTCCGCGGTACGCCGGCCGATGCCCGGCACCGCGACGATCTCCTCGACGGAGGCCGTGGCCAGTCGACGGACCGAACCGAAGTGCCGCAGCAGCGCCTTGCGCCGGACTTCACCGAGGCCGGGCACCTGGTCCAGCCCGGAAACGACCATCCGTTTCGACCGGCGCTGCCGGTGATAGGTGATCGCGAACCGGTGCGCCTCGTCCCGGATGCGCTGCAGCAGGTACAGCCCTTCCGAGGTACGGGGCAGGACGACCGGATAGTCGTCACCGGGCAGCCACACCTCTTCCAGTCGTTTCGCCAGGCCGCAGAGCGCGACATCGTCGATGCCGAGCTCCGCGAGCACCCCGGCGGCGGCCCGCACCTGCGGCGCGCCGCCGTCAACCACGATCAACTGCGGCGGGTACGCGAACCTGCGCGGACGCCCGGTCTGCGGATCGATCGCGTCGACCGGCGCCGGGCCGGCGCCCGAGACCGGATCAGCGCCCGGGACCGGATCAGCGCCCGGGACCGGGTCGGTTGTCGCCGACCGGCCACGGGCGAAACGGCGGCGGAACACCTCCGCGACGGCCGACAGGTCGTCGGTGGCTCCCCGCACCGCGAACCGGCGGTACTCGCTCTTGCGCGGCAGGCCGTCCTCGAACACCACGAGGCTGGCCACCACGTCGGTGCCCTGGATCTGTGACACGTCGACGCACTCGACGCGCAGCGGCGCGGTGGACAGCCCGAGTGCTTCGGCGATCTCCTCCAGCGCCTGGCTGCGGGTGGTGAGGTCACTGGCGCGGCGCAGCTTGTGCCGGGTCAACGCCTCGCCGGCGTTGCGGGCGACCGTCTCCAGCAGCGCCCGCTTGTCGCCGCGCTGCGGCACCCGCAGTGTCACCCGGCTGCCGCGTCGGGTGCTGAGCCAGTCGGCCAGCGCGGCGGCGTCCGGCGGCAGCTCGGGCACGAGCAGCTCCCGGGGTACGTCGGTCTCGCCCTGTTCGGGGCCGTACACCTGGGTGCAGAAGTGGTGCACCAGGTCGCCGGTGGTCAGCTCCTCGACCTTCTCCACCACCCAGCCCCGCTGGCCACGGACCCGCCCGCCCCGGACGTGGAACACCTGGACGGCCGCTTCGAGCGGATCCTCGGCGAACGCCACCACGTCGGCGTCCGTGCCGTCGCCGAGCACCACCGTCTGTTTCTCCATCGCCCGGCGCAGCGCCGCGACGTCGTCGCGCAGCCGGGCGGCCCGTTCGAACTCCAGAGCCTCGGCGGCGGCGTGCATCTCGCGATCCAGCCGGCGGACCATGGTGTCGGTGCGTCCGGCCATGAAGTCGCAGAACTCCTCGACGATCGCCCGGTGCCCGCTCTCGTCGATGCGGCCCACACAGGGCGCGGAGCACTTGCCGATGTCACCGAGCAGGCACGGTCGGCCGACGTGCGCCGACTGCTTGAACACCCCGGCGGAGCAGGTGCGGGCCGGGAAGACCCGCAGCAGCAGGTCGAGGGTCTCGCGGATCGCCCAGGCGTGCGAGTACGGCCCGAAGTAGCGCACCCCTTTGCGTTTGGCGCCCCGCATCACCTGCAGTCGGGGAAACTCCTCGTCGAGGGTGACCGCCAGGTAGGGGTAGGACTTGTCGTCGCGGTAGCGGACGTTGAACCGTGGGTCGTATTCCTTGATCCACAGGTACTCCAGTTGCAGCGCCTCGACCTCGCTGCTCACCGTGACCCAGTCCACCGAGGCCGCGGTGGTGACCATCTGCTGGGTGCGTTGGTGCAACTGCCACAGGTCACCGAAGTAGGAGTTGAGCCGGCTGCGCAGGCTCTTGGCCTTGCCGACGTAGATCACCCGGCCGGTCGGGTCACGGAACCGGTACACCCCGGGCGCGTCCGGGATCGTCCCGGACGCGGGGCGGTAGCTGGACGGATCTGCCATCGCGGCCAGCCTAGTGCAGCGCGGTGACAGTGCCGGATGTCAGGCGACGGCGATGTTCTCGCCGTCGACGGTCACCGTCTTCTCCTCCAGCGCATCGGGTGCCGGGCCGGACAGTACCGAACCGTCCACGATGGAAAAGCTGCTGAAGTGGCAGGTGCAGTTGATCGTCCCGCCGTCGAGGTTGGCGACCGGGCACCTTTGGTGGGTACAGACGTTGCTGAACGCCTTGAACTCGCCCTCGGTGGGCTGGGTCACCACGATGCCCTGCGCGGCGAGGATGATCCCACCGCCGACCGGCACCTGGCTGGTGGTGAGGCCGTCTCCGGCGGCGTCGTCGCCACCAGTGTCACCGTCACCGGTCGCACCGGAGTCGATCGGCTCGGTCGCGGCACCGCTGCCCAGTTCGTCGTCGTTCCCCGTGCCACACGCGGCCAGCGCCACACTCGCCCCGATCCCGCCCGCCCCGAGCAGCACGATCCGGCGGTTGGTGGCGTTGGCGTCGGCCGTTGTACGGTGCTCACTCATATGTGGTAGCCCTTCCTCATTCGGTTGCCACGGCTGGTCGTCCGTGACCACGCCCGTAGCTACGGCTGCGCGTCGCAAACGGTTCATCCCGTTATGACGGCATGACCATGATTGATCCGAAGTCGTGGACGCCGCTGTGCGGTCGCTGTGTCAATGCTGTGCGACCGGCTCGGCCGCCCGCCGCGGGCCGGAACCACGCTTCGCTCTGGTCGACGCGCCGGCTGGCCGGCCGGACCCGCCGTTGGCCTTGGCCGCCCGGGCGGACGCGGCGGCTGCTCCGCCGGCGTCGCCGGTCAATCCGAGGACCGGACGCAGGAACGCCCCGGTGTGGCTCTGCGGCACCTCGGCGATCTCCTCCGGCGTGCCGGTGGCCACCACGGTGCCACCCCGGTGGCCGCCCTCCGGACCCATGTCGATCAGCCAGTCCGCGGTCTTGATCACGTCGAGGTTGTGCTCGATGACGATGACGGTGTTGCCCTTGTCGACCAGCCCGGCCAGCACGGTCAGCAGTTTGCGGATGTCTTCGAAGTGCAGCCCGGTGGTCGGCTCGTCGAGCACGTACACGGTCCGCCCGGTCGAGCGCTTCTGCAGCTCGGCGGCGAGCTTGACCCGCTGCGCCTCGCCGCCGGACAGCGTCGGCGCGGGCTGCCCCAGCCGCACGTAGCCCAGACCGACGTCGACCAGGGTCCGCAGGTGCCGGTGGATCGCCGGGATCGCGCCGAAGAACTCGGCGGCCTCCTCGATCGGCATCTGCAGCACCTCGGCGATGGTGCGGCCCTTGTAGTGGACCTCGAGGGTCTCCCGGTTGTACCGGGCCCCCTTGCAGACCTCGCACGGCACATACACGTCCGGCAGGAAATTCATCTCGATCCTGATCGTGCCGTCGCCGGAGCACGCCTCGCACCGGCCGCCCTTGACGTTGAACGAGAACCGGCCCGGGCCGTAGCCGCGGACCTTCGCCTCGGTGGTCTCGGCGAACAGCCGGCGGACGTGGTCGAACACGCCGGTGTACGTCGCCGGGTTCGACCGGGGGGTGCGCCCGATCGGCGACTGGTCGACCCCGACGACCTTGTCCACGTGTTCCAGGCCGCTGATCCGGGTGTGTCGACCGGGCACCAGCCGGGCGTTGTTGATCTGGTTGGCCAGCACCGTGTAGAGGATGTCGTTGACCAGGGTCGACTTGCCGGACCCGCTCACCCCGGTGACGGCGATGAGCTGGCCGAGGGGGAAAGCCACGGTCAGGTTGCGCAGATTGTGCTCCCGCGCGCCGTGCACCACCAGCTCCCGGCCGGCGCTCACCGGCCGGCGGTTGGCCGGCACCGCGATGGCCCGCCGCCCGGACAGGTACGCACCGGTCAGCGACTCGTCGCTGACCAGCAGGCCGGCCACCGGGCCGCTGTACACGATCCCACCGCCGTGCTCGCCCGCGCCGGGGCCGATGTCGACGATCCAGTCGGCGGTGCGAATGGTGTCCTCGTCGTGCTCGACCACGATCAGCGTGTTACCCAGCCCGCGCAACCGGACCAGGGTCTCGATCAGCCGGTGGTTGTCCCGCTGGTGCAGCCCGATGGACGGCTCGTCGAGCACGTAGAGCACCCCGACCAGGCCGGAGCCGATCTGCGTGGCCAGCCGGATCCGCTGCGCCTCGCCGCCGGAGAGGGTGCCGGCCGGCCGGTCCAGCGACAGGTAGTCCAGCCCGACGTCGACCAGGAAACGCAGCCGGGCGTTGATCTCCTTGAGCACCCGCTCGGCGATCAACTTCTGCCGGTCGGTGAGCACCAGCCCGGCGAGCAGGTCGGCGCACTCGCCCACGGACAGCGCGGTCACCTCGGCGATGTTGCGCCCGGCGACGGTGACGGCCAGGACCTCGGGCTTGAGCCGCGCTCCGCCGCACGAACCGCACGGCACGTCGCGCATGTAGCCCTCGTACTTGTCCCGGGACCAGTCGGACTCGGTGTCGGTGTGCCGCCGCTCGATCCACTGCACCACGCCCTCGAAGCCGGTGTAGTAGGACCGCTCCCGGCCGTACTTGTTGCGGTAGCGCACGTGCACCTGGTCGTCGGCGCCGTACAGGATGGTCTTCTGCGCCCGGCTGGGCAGCTTGCGCCACGGCGTGTCCAGGTCGAAGTGCTCGGCGTCGCCGAGCGCGGCCAGCAGCCGCAGGAAGTACTCCTGGGTCTGCCCGCCCGCCCACGGCTGGATCGCGCCGTCGCGCAGACTGCGCTCGACGTCCGGCACCACCAGCTCGGCGTCGACCTCCTTCTTGGTGCCCAGGCCGACGCACTCCGGGCAGGCGCCGTACGGGGCGTTGAAGGAGAACACCCGCGGTTCCAGGTCCTCGATGGCCAGCGGGTGGTCGTTGGGGCAGGCCAGGTGCTCGGAGTAGCGCCGTTCCCGGGCCGGGTCGTCCTCGGCGAGGTCGACGAAGTCGAGCAGCACGATCCCGCCGGCCAGGCCGAGCGCGGATTCGACCGAGTCGGTCAGCCGCCGCCGCGCGCCGGGTTTGACGGCGAGCCGGTCGACCACCACCTCGATGGTGTGTTTCTCCTGCTTCTTCAGCTTCGGCGGCTCGGTGAGCGGGTGCACCACCCCGTCGACGCGGGCCCGGGCGTACCCCTTGGCCTGCAGGTCGGTGAACAGGTCGACATACTCGCCCTTGCGCCCGCGCACCACCGGGGCGAGCACCATGAACCGGGTGCCCTCCGGCATGGCCAGCACCCGGTCGACGATCTGCTGCGGCGTCTGTCGGGAGATCCGCTCGCCGCAGACCGGGCAGTGCGGCTCACCGACCCGGGCGAACAGCAACCGCAGATAGTCGTAGACCTCGGTGATGGTACCGACGGTGGAGCGAGGGTTGCGCGAGGTCGATTTCTGGTCGATGGAGACCGCTGGCGACAGACCTTCGATGAAGTCGACGTCCGGCTTGTCCATTTGACCGAGAAACTGCCGGGCGTACGACGAGAGCGACTCCACGTACCGACGCTGGCCCTCCGCGAAGATCGTGTCGAAGGCGAGGCTCGACTTGCCGGAACCGGACAGGCCGGTGAACACGATCAGCGCGTCGCGCGGCAGGTCGAGGCTGACGTCGCGGAGATTGTGCTCACGCGCGCCACGGATGGTCAATCGGTCGGCCACGGTCCGCCTGCTCCCGTAAAGGCTGGGGTGTACGAGATGTGAATTTTCAGCGCGGCGATCCGCGTCCCGCCCGGCGACGCTTCTCCGGCCCGGCTGGCAGGTGCGGACCGGCCAACGGATCGGGATCAGGGCGGGCACGTCGGATGCCCCGGCAACTCTAGCCCCGGGCTCCGACAAGTTCGGCGGACGCACCGCGTCCCCCGATCGGGGCATCGGACGGCCGGTGCCCGGAAACCATCCTCGCGGACCCACCAACTACGCCATACTCCTCATATTGGTCAAGTCACCCACTGGTCTCGCGTGGAGCTTCGGGGTTCCTCCACGCGTCAGCGGGCCGGCCCGTCCGATCGGGGGGTGGGACGGGTCGGCCCCCGCTGTGGCGTAGACCTGCTGGCTGGCGGCCTCGCCGAGTCGTCCGCCGGGGATCATCCGAGCCGGTGGTGTCAGCCCCGCCCATCAGGCCGTACTGTGTGATTCCATGCCCGAACCGGTAGCCGCCCCCGACACCGACCCGCGCCCGGCCGACGGCGCCATCGCCCACGGTGCCGACGCCCACGGTGCCGACGCCGGCACCAAGACGGCGCCGGGCCGACGCCGCGGCTGGCGTTGGTTACGGCTCACGCTGCTGATCTTCGGCCTGTCACTGCTGCTGGTGGTCGGCGGAGTGGCCACCGCCGGCTGGCTGTACGCCCGATCGGTCGAGTCACAGGTCGACAAGGTGGCGGTCTTCCCGGCCGTCCCGGAGGCCCAGCGCCCGGTCAAGGCGGTCGAGCAGGCGACCAACTTCCTGCTCGTCGGCAGCGACTCCCGGGATCCGGACACGTCGTCCGGCTCCCGCACCGACACCATCATCCTCGCGCACCTGCCGGCGGACCGGCAGAGCGTGCAGATGATCTCCATTCCGCGCGACACCTGGGTGACCGTCCCGGACGGCGACGGCGGCGAGGGGCCGAAAGACAAGATCAATTCCGCGTACGCCCGCGGCGGCACGCCGTTGCTGGTGCAGACCGTCGAGGCCTTCACCGGGGTGCGTATCGATCATGTCGTGCTCATCGACTTCGGCGGGTTCGCCGAGATCGTCGACGCGGTCGGCGGGATCGACCTGGCCGTCAACGAGACCTTCACCTCGGTCCACCCGCCGTTTCGGCAGTTCACCGCCGGCATCCAGCACATGGACGGACAGACCGCGCTGGACTACGCCCGGCAACGCAAGCAGTTCGCCGACGGGGACTTCACCCGCATGCGCCACCAGCAGGAGATCATCGCCGCCGTCATCGACCAGGCGGGCAGCAGCGGCCTGCTCACCGATCCCGGCCGGCTCAACGGCTTCCTGCGGGCGACCGCCGACGCGGTCACCGTGGACGAGAGCACCTCGGTCTTCGACACCGTGTGGGCGCTACGGCAGCTGCGCAGCGGTGACATGACGATGCTCACCTCGCCGTCGTCCGGCACCGGGCAGCAGCAGGGACAGAGTGTGGTCTTTCCCGACGAGCAGACCGCCGCCGGCCTGTACGAGGCGGTCCGCGCGGACACCCTCGACGAGTGGTTACGCGAGAACCCCGCCGCCGCCGGCTGACGGCGGGGCCCGCGCGACGGTCAGCGCTGCTGTCGGTAGCGCGCCCGGTTCTCCTTGGTGATCCGCTTCCACTTGGCCCGCTCGGCCGCGGCCAGCCGCACGTCACGGCGGCGCATCTCGTACGCCACCTCGCGCTGCAGCCGCTGCCAGTTCTCCCACCGGCGCCCGGTCAGGTCACCGGACTCCAGGGCGGCCCGCACGGCGCAGCCCGGCTCGTTGCCGTGACCGCAGTCGGCGAACCGGCAGGCCGCGACAAGCTCGGCCACGTCGGCGAACGCCTCGTCCAGTCCGGACGAGGCGTCCAACAGGCCCACCGCCCGCACCCCGGGGGTGTCCAGCACCGCGCCGCCGCCCGGGATGGGGATCAGCGCCCGGTACGTCGTGGTGTGCCGGCCCTTGCCGTCCACCCGCCGGATCTGCTGGGTGGTCATCACCTCGGCCTGCGCCAGTGCGTTGACCAGCGTCGACTTGCCGGCCCCGGACGGCCCGAGCAGCCCGAGTGTGCGCCCCGCGACGACGTACGGCCGCAGGTGGTCCAGTCCGTCGCCCCGCTGCGCGCTGACCGCGAGCACCTGGACGCCCGGAGCGACCGTGGCGACCTGGGCGAGCACGGCGGCCGGATCGGCGACCGCGTCGCACTTGGTCAGCACCACGATCGGCTCGGCACCGGATTCCCAGGCCAGTGCCAGGAACCGCTCGATCCGCCCCAGGTCGGGGGCCGGATGCATCGGCTCGACGACCGCAGCGGCGTCGACGTTGGCGGCCAGCACCTGGCCGGAGGCGTCCTTGTCGGCGGTACGGCGCACCAGCACCGTGCGCCGGGGCAACACCTGCTCGACGGTGATCCGGTCGTCGGGCCAGGTCCGCACCGTCACCCAGTCACCGGCACACGGCAGAGCGACCGGGTCGTTGGCGGCGGCGGCCAGGGCCGCCCCGGCGATACTCGCCCGCACCGGGCCGTCGGCGACAAGCACGGTGCACACGCCCCGGTCCACCCGGGTGACCCGACCGGGTCGCCGGTCACCGCCGGCGGCAGGCAGGGCACGGTCGAAGGAGGCGTCCCAACCGAGGGACGCGAGGTCGAACGTCATCGAAGAAACCTCGTCAGGTCCAGGGGCGCGCACCGGCCGGGCGGGCCGGATGACGCCGGGTGGAAGGGTCGGCGGGCAGACCGCAGGAGACAGTCACGGTCGCCACCACCTCCTTCCGTTCGAGCGCTGCCTGACGCGTCCGGGCAACGGTAACCTTCATCCGGCACTGCGGGAAACCCAATTCCGTCCCACCACGACCAGCAGGAGGAACCAGTGCCCTACCAGGGAGACGTCACGGTCGGCGGCGCGCCGGAGGTGCGCGAGCTGGCCGCACTGGTCATCACGAAGATCGCGGTCGGTCCGATGGACAACAACGCCTATCTGCTGCGCTGCCGGGCCACCGGCACCCAGGTGCTGATCGACGCGGCCAACGAGGCACCCCGCCTGCTGGAGTTGATCGGCCCGGCCGGGCTGGCTGCGGTGGTCACCACGCACCGGCACATGGACCACTGGGTGGCACTGGAGGAGGTGGTGGCGACCACCGGCGCGGCGTCGCTGGCGCACCCGGCGGACGCCGCCGAACTGCCGGTGGTCACCGGCACCGTCGACGAGGGCGACCTGGTCCCGGTCGGCGACTGCCGGCTGGAGGTGATCCACCTGGTCGGCCACACGCCCGGCTCGGTGGCCCTGCTCTACCGGGACCCCGCCGGGATCGCCCACCTGTTCACCGGCGACTCGCTGTTTCCCGGCGGGGTCGGCAACACCCGCGGCGACAAGGACGACTTCGCCTCGCTCATCGACGACGTCGAGCACAAGCTGTTCGACCGGTTGCCTGACGAGACCTGGTTCTACCCCGGTCACGGAAAGGACTCCACCCTCGGGGCCGAACGCCCGTCCGTACCACAGTGGCGCGCTCGTGGCTGGTGATCGCCACGCTAGGCCGCCCGGTGTCCTGACTGGTCAGAAGGAGGCCCGCGATGCGCTCGGTTCGGGGTGAGATGGGCGAGGTGCCGGGTTGCGCCCGGGTGGCCGGGCGCAGGTCGCCGGTCGCCGGTCGCCGGTCGCCGGTCGCCGGTCGCCGGGGCGGATCACACGCCTGTTGGCGGAGCTGTCCATCCGCAGCACCCGCTGCTGGGGTTGCAGCGCCGGCACGGCAACCGGCGGGCGCGGGAGATCATTCAGGCGAAGCTGACGGTCGGTCCGGCGGCCGATCGGTTCGAGCGGGCGGCGGACCGGGTCGCGTAGCGGGCGATGGGGCGACCGGCGTCGCGGGAACCCGAGCCGGTCGGCTCGGTGGCGGACGCCGGGGGCGGCGTGGGTGCCGCAGCCGATCCGGCGGTGGAGCGGGCCGTGGCACGGGCGCGTGGTGGCGGGCGGACGGTGCCACGACGGGTACGGGACCGGATGGAGCAGGCGACCGGGGCTCATCTTGGCCCGGTGCGGTTGCACGTCGACGCCGAGGCCGATCGACTCAACGACGCGTTGGGTTCGAGGGGCGTTCACGCGGCGGCCACCGTAGCGGTACGTCGATGCGACGCTCGACGACGACACGTAGGTCGAGGAGCGGGGAAGCTGGTTCGCCAACGGCAGCGTCTTCGACCCCGACAAACTGAACCACCAGGAGCTGCGGATCAACCTGGAATGGGCCGACAACCCGGTCATCCGTTTCTCCGACGACTTCGAACCTGACTTGGGTCATGTAGGCGTACGACGATCGGTGCGGCGTTTCCGCTGAAGGAGCACCTTCGCACTGGATGGCGGCGCGTCGGCTTGACGGATACTTCACGGCAGGTCGCCGCGCCGAGACCGGAAGGTGATCGTGGCCCGGGTCGGGGTTCACCATGCCGCCGCCCGTGCTCGGCTGCCGGCTTACCCGTTGCCTGCCGCCGCTGAGCCCGTTGTGTCCGGCTGGACGGCGGCTGACCGTCGGTGGATGAGCCGGCGTAATCACGCACGGTCACGAATGTGATGTCACCTCCTGCCCATTTCGGGCACTGCGTCGTGCTGCCTCCGTCCAGCCATCGTCATGTCCGCGGCGAGTGGAGCCAGACTGACGTAATCCTTGGCTTTTGAGGTGTGCCAGAGTCCACTCGCGATGGAGATCCCGTGTTACCCGGGCCGGCTCCAGCTCCCTGGTCACCGTGAGTGACCCGACTGGGGTCATGTGGTGCGTACGACGATCGGTGCGGCGTTTCCGCTGGTGGCAGCGGTGCCGCCCGTTGAGCGCCCCGACCGGAGGAGCACCTTCGCTCTGGATGGCGGCGTGGCGGCTAGGCTTGATCATCCACATCAGATGCTCGCGTCTCTTCCGGGGCGTAGGGAAGTCGCCAAGATGGAACATCGTGCCGAGGTCAGGGTGTCGGTTAGTGCGCAGATTTCGACACGGTCGCGAGCAACACGGCAGGTCACAGCGCCGAGATCAGAAAATGATCTTCAACGTGACCCAACTCGGGGTACGTCGATGTGACGCTCGACGACGACACGTAGGTCGAGGAGCGGGGAAGCTGGTTCGCCAACGGCAGCGTCTTCGACCCCGACAAACTGAACCACCAGGAGCTGCGGATCAACCTGGAATGGGCCGACAACCCGGTCATCCGTTTCTCCGACGACTTCGACCTCGCCGTTCAGGCCGGGGTCGAGGCGAAGGTGTTCTACGCCACCGAGGCCCGGATAACGGAGTCGAACAACACGTTGAGCAGACTCAACGGACAGGTACGGTTCGTCAGGACGACCCGGCATCTCACCGTCGACGTCGGGCAGGGGTAACGAAGCGGCTGTACCAGGTCGAGCCGCAGAAGGTCGTCCAGGCGCAGGTCGCGGCGCTGTACGACGAAAACTCCTCGGCCCCGGTCCAGCCCGTGACCCCACCTCCCAGCGGCCTCGCCCTGCGCACCTCGCAGGACTGCGAGCAGATGTCGAGACACGTTCTCGGCTACCAGGACCACGATTTTGTCAAGCGCTGGTTCGACACCCTGTCCGCGGTCGTCGACGAGGTCGCGTACGAACTGGCGGACTTTGGTTACAAGGCGACGAAGGCAACCCCCGATCAGATCAAGGATCTGTTGATCGGAGCCCCCAACCGTCTTGCGAATGAGACGATCGACGCGCTCAGAGCGCTCGACGAGCAGTACGGCAACAAACTCCCCCCAGCTCTGGAAGAGGCTTTCAAAGAAACGCAATGTGAATCATCTCATGAAGCCGAAGATCGGCTCACAGTTGGTGACGTTGGCGCGCGGGAAGTGGCGGGACGTGCCCGGCCCGTTCCCGTACCACTACGGAGCGCGAACACCGGTGGTGGCGAAGACCCGCTCTTCTTCTACCTCTACGGCACCGACGCCAAAGCGGAGACCTGGCACGGCCGGTGGACCGGTTCGGACAGCTTCGCCGGCTACCCGCTGTCGTTCACCGATCGACTGCCGCTTCGCGACTGACCGAGCTGACCCGCTCGCCCGGCTCGCGGCGTCGCAACAGAGGGAATACGGTCACCGGTGGCCGGGACCCTTCTCAGCGCACCGGCGTGCGGTGCACCGCACGCCGTTCCCCGGACGAAAGCGTCTCGACCGTTACGAAGCCGATCACCACGACGGCGAGCAGGGCAAGACTCCACACCGTCGGCCAGGACGCGGCCACCGGGGCCAACACCGCCAGGGTGGCGGCGCAGCCGATCCGGAAGCCGCTGAGCCGGTGCCACACCCGCCACCAGAAGATCTGGTTGGCCGTCAGATAGCCCACCACCCCGCCGTAGAGCGCGACCTGGCCCAGCAGGTGCGGCACCGCCTGCGGGCGGTCGCCGTGCAGCGCCAGCATGTCGCGCAACCCGAAGGCGAACAGCATCAGCCCGGCCACCATCGGCAGATGCAGGTAGGTGTACGCGTCGCGGGCGAGCCTGGCCCGCTCGTCGCCGTGGGCCATTGCCAGCGTGTGCTGGGCGAGGTGTCCGTCGGCGTCGAAGTACGACCACCACAGTGCGCAGAGCACCGCCGCGGCACAGCCGAGGACGGCCAGGGTGAGGGTCGTGACTCCCCGATCGGTGCCGGGGACACCGGTGGAGATGACCACCTCCCCGAACGCCACCAACATGATCAACGCGAACCGGTCGGCCCAGTGCCGCGCCGATCGGATCTGCCACGGCCGCAGTCCGGTGCGGTAACGCCCGAAAAACTCGATCACGACGACGACACCCAGCACGACCGTGACGACAGCGTCGTCGGCCGCGGTGCGGATTCCCACCAACTCGGCCAATGCGCTGGCGCTCAGCAGCAGGAACGACACGGTGGCCCCGACGGCCGCGTGCCGGACGATCCGGCGCAGCTGCGCCACCTGTCGGCCCACCTGTCTGGCCAACAGCAGTTGGGCCAGCCGTGCGACGCCGTAAGCGGCCGCGATCACCGCCAGCCCGGGTATCGCGGCCGGATCGGGTTCGAAGATCTGCGGCAACGCGATGCCGAACACCAACGTCGCCGCGACGACCACGACCATCGCCACCCGCAGCGTCGCGTCCTCGGCACGCACCGCGTTGGTCACCCACGACACGCTGGACCAGCCCCACCACAGCAACGCGAGCAGGATCATCCCCTGCAGGATCCCGACCGCCGACTCCTGCCGGGCCATCAGGACCGTCACCTGGAGAAACGCGAACACGAAGACCAGATCGACGAAAAGCTCCTTGGACGTCACCCGGTCGATGTGCGCGATCTCCGGGTCGGCCACCTGGTGCAGTTCGCGATGGCGGCGCCGGAACACCGTACGGTCGGCGACCACCATCGCGCCGACCGCGCCGGCGAGCAACCCCAACGAGCCCAGCGGTGGCGATCCGGCGGCGACCGGGGCCAGCACCACCAGCAGCCCGATGCCGACAAGCGGGCTGCGTCCCAGCTGGCCGGTGGCACGCCGGTGAAAGCCGACCAGGCCGACCAGGTAGATCCCGGCCCCGACGAACAGCAGCACCGCGCTCGGCGCGTGCCACGGGTGCCCGCCTCCGCCCGCCGCGGCCCGCACCGCCTGCTTGAGTTCCAGCGCCAGCAGCAGCAGACCGACGATCATCGGCAGGTGCAACCCACTGTACGCGTCGCGCACCGCCTGTGAGCGGGTGTCCTTGCCGGCCTGCTCGATCGCCCGTTCGGTGACCGCCTTCGCGACGTCGAAATAGACCCACCACAGCACCGCGACGACGGCGATGCTCAACACCGCACCGGCCAGCAGCGGCCCGGTGATCGGCTGATCCCCGCCGAAGCCCTGGCTGGTGCCGACCGCGATGAGAGTCTCCCCGAGGGCGACCAGGACGACCAGGCCGTGCCGCTCACCGATGTGCCGGATCGACACCACCCGCCAGCGACCCCGCCCGACCGCGCGCACGATGCCGAAATCGACGACGACGGCGATCGCGAACAGTGCGAACCGCGCGTACTCCTCGTCCACCGTCGGTGGGAGGTACGGCGGCACCACGACGGCACCGGCCAGCGCCAGCCCACCGGCGAGTACGGTCAGCCAGGCGAGCCGGACCGGGCGACGCGCCGAGGGGCCGTCCGGCCACCACAGGTAGGTCATGATCCCCAGCACGATGCACCGAATCGCCAGGTAGCCACCGGCGACGACGGCGGGCCCGAGCGCCACGCCGGTGGGGTCGAACACCCGTGGGATCGCCACCCCCATCACCAGCAGAGTGATCGCGATGACGAACACGACCAGCGGCATGGCGCCCCGGTCCAGCTGCACGATGTTGCCCAGCCAGGCGCACGGCGTCCAGCACTGCCACAGCAGCAACGCCAGCAGCAGACCTTCGGCCAGCCCGAGCCACCCCAGCCGGTTGGCCGCCAGGGTGGTGACGCTGAGGAAGGCGTACACGAAGAACAGGTCGATGAAGAGCTCCATCCAGCTCACATCGCCGCCGGCCGCCTGCGTGCGGGCCACCAGGAGCCGCCGCGCGAGCGCAGCCTGGCGAGGTCCGCCCTGCGTCATCCACCCACTGTGTCAACGGGTCACACCGGCGCAGGTCACACCGGCGAAATCCACCGGTTCGATCCGTCGGCCGGCCACCTGTTCGGCCGCATGGTACCGCTCCCGGCTTCCGCCCGGTTTCCGATCATCGTGCCGGGACGATGGGCCACCACGACCAGGTCGCCGCGACGCAGCCGCAACACGGAGAGCACGGTCAGTCGACGACCGATGTTCAGGACAGCGCCCCCACCACCACGGTGGCGGTGCCGACGAGCACACCGTAGGCAGGCACCAGAAGCAGCGGCCAGGGAAGCGGTCGTGGCACCAGGACCTGATCCAGTCCATGACCACGAGATCGAAGAGATGCGCTAGCACTGCCAGCCCGACACCGAGTACGAAACCCGGCCCGAACCCGGCATCGCCGTCCAGCCTCGCCGTCAAGGACACCGCAGACCCCACCGCGACGCCCAGCAGGAGCAGGCCCATCAGCGCACCCATAACCCTGCCCACCCGTTCGCCCCGTGGACGCTGCGCTCCGTACCATCGGCGGCTCGGGGCCCTCCACCCCGCACCGGCATCTGCTGCCGGGGCCGACGGCCCGGGCTGGGCGGGCAGTGCCTGACACCGGGCGGTTCTGCTGCTCGAACCACCCCCGGCGTGCGGTGGGAGGACCTGACCCGGGCGCTGAGCGCGGTGCCGTGCGTCCCGGTCGCCGCCGGTCAGGTCTGCAGGAAACCCTGGGACACCCGGGCCTCGGCCAACAGCCGGGCACAGGCGCCGGGCTCGGCCTCGACGATGGTGGGCACCACGTCGTCGCCGGTGAGGCTGCGTAGGTAGCCGAGTTCGGCCGGTCCGATGTGCCGGACCTTACCGCTGTCGTGCACGACGAAGATCGGGTTCGGGGTCTGGGTGGTGCACTGTACGAGGTACATGGCAGGGTCTCCCGCGTCGTCGAGGTCGTCGATGATCCATCGTGGAGCCGGTGGTTGCGGCGGCGGTGGCGGCGGTTTCGGCGTGATGATCTGTTGCGCCCTGGCCACGATCGTCGGCTTCTGGGCGACGATCGCCGGCCCCGGGCACTGGCTGTGGCCCCAGTCGAAGCCGTGTTCGGCGCCCATGCTGTGGTGGCCGAGACCGCGCTCGTTCGGGCTGCTGGCGTTGCGGACCGGGATGCCATGTTCCTGGTGCGACCGGGCCAGCAGCTGCGCGTTGGCCTCCACCTGCTGCGGGGTCAGCCGGTCCGGCAGGAACCCCTCGTTTTCGATGCTGAGCCAGGCGCGGTTGCCCGCCCGCTGCGTCCACGCCCGGATCTCGGTGTCCACCATCTGGGCGATCCGTCCGTCCTTGGCGACCACGAAGTGTGAGGAGACCCGGGACGCGGGATTGCGTTGCCAGGCGATCGTGCCCTCGAAGTAGCCGGCGGCGATGTGCACCACGATGCCGTGGTGTGCGTCGAGGCGGTCCTCCGGCTCGTTCAGCCCGCCGGTACCGTTGCCGCTGTTGACGGTCGGACCCCGCCAGGTGGCGAGGTCGGTCCAGATTCCCATGAGGGGTTGCCTCCTTTCCCAGCCGGTCGCTTTCCCAGTCGGTCGCCGCGCTGCGTGGTGTGGGAAACCTGTTCGACCAAGCTGTACGGGTGCGGCCGGACCCGGCCGGTGGACCGGTCCGGCGCGGGGCGCCAGCGGCCGGGCGGGCGCCACCCACCGCTGAATGTCCAGTGCGAGCCCCGGACGGTCGCCCCGGTGGCTCGCTTCGGCCGCTGCGCCGCCAACGGCGCCCACGCGCCCGGCCGATCGTCCAGTGCCGCCATCACTAGTGGACGAAAGGCCCCTCCGGCAGTGCCTTGCCTCAAGAATAGCGCGACCAGCAAGCTTCTGACCAGGGGAAATAACTCAGAGTATGCAAACCGATACACAGAGGCATAGCCATCCCCTGTGGTTGGTCGACCGGTCGGACTCGCCCGTGGCGCCGCCGCGCCGCGCTACCCGGGCCGGTCGTGCGCGGCGGCTCTGACCTCGTCCCGGTGCGCGCGGGTCGAGGCCTGCATCGCCGCCAGGAAACGGCGGATCGTGTCGAGTTCGGCGTCGCTGAACTCGGCCATCACCACGTCGGTACGTCGACCAAGCGGCGCAAAGAACTCGCGGGCCAGCGCGGCGCCGGCAGCGGCGTACCGCAGCCGCACCTTGCGCCGGTCGCTCGCATCGCGGTCGCGACGCAGGTGCCCGCCTCGCTCCAGCCGGTCCACCAAGGCGGTGACCGAACTGGAGGTGAGATTCAGTTGGGCACCGAGCTCACCCGACGTGATCGGCGTACCGGCCTGCTCGGCGTCCATCACGACGATCAGCGCCTGCAGATCGGTGGTGTGCAGGCTGTGCGCCGCAGCGAACGCGTGGCCGACCTGCCCGGCGTCGACCGTGTAGCTACGCAGCCGGCGGATGATCTCGGCCACCACAGCCTGCCGGCCACCCGGCCGGCGCCCCCATACGCCGGTGCCTGATCCGTATCCGTCCGTGCCCAATCCACCCTCCGCGGCTCGTCCGGTCGCCACACTATCCCAGCCACGCTGTAGCCTCGATGGTCGAGATACTCGGCGGTCGCAATATCTTGCCACCGCCGGCTGACTGCCGCAGATGGACCGGTTGTGCGCGATCGGCGTGGATCCGAAACGAGGTCACCTATGACAACCAGCGCCGGAACACGACTGGCGAGCATCATCTGCGGAAAATGGAGCGCCTGGCTCGTCCTGCTCACCGCCGCAGCGGCCTCCGCCCTGGTCGTCGCCCTGGCCGGCGACCCCCGCACCGGTGACGACCCGACCGGTGCCCTGCCCGACACCGCCGAATCCGTCCAGGTCGCCGAGCTACGCCGGCAACTGCCCGGCGGCCAGATCAACCCGGCGCTGATCGTGTACGCACGCGGTGGCCGGCCACTCACCGCCGCCGACGAAGCGGCCATCGCCGCCGACCGCGAGGCCTTCACCGAGGCGGCCGTCGGCGGCGAGGTCGGCCCACCCGTCTTCGCCCCCGACCGCACCGCCGCCCTGGTCGCCGTACCGCTGCCCGCCGAGATCGGCATCGAGGAACTCGACACCGTGGTGGGCCGGCTACGCGCCCAGGCCAGCAGCGGCCTGCCCGCGGGAACCACCGCCGAACTCACCGGCGGCGCCGGATTCACCGCCGACGTCGCCGCCGCCTTCGACGGTGCCAACATCACCCTGCTGGTCGTCACCGTCGCGGTCGTCGCCACCCTGCTGCTGATCACCTACCGCAGCCCATGGCTCTGGCTCGTACCGCTGGCCGTGGTGGGCACCGCCGACGTGGTCAGTAACGGACTCATCGCCATCGTCAGCCGCGCCGTCGATCTACAGATCGACCCCTCCACCACCGGCATCGTCGACGTCCTCATCTTCGGTGCCGGCACCAACTACGCCCTGCTGCTCATCGCGCGCTACCGCGAGGAACTACGCCGCGAACCCGACCGCCGCCACGCACTGCGCCGGGCCCTCGGCTCCGCCGGCCCGGCCGTCGCCGCCAGCGCCCTCACCGTCGTCCTCAGCCTGCTCACCCTGCTCGCCGCGATACTGGCCAACGACCGTGCGATCGGCCTCGCCGGCGCCGTCGGCATCACCACCGCCGCCCTGTACGCCCTGGTCGTGCTTCCCGCCGGGCTGTCGGTCTGCGGCCGCGGCCTGTTCTGGCCCTTCGTGCCCCGGCCCGGCCAGCCCGATCCCACCCGCACCGGACTCTGGGCCAGAGCCGGCGACCTGGTCAGCCGTCGCCCCCGGACCGTCCTGGCCGGCTCGCTGCTGCTGCTCGCCGTCCTCGCCACCGGCCTGGTCGACACCCGGCTCGGGCTCAGCAAGACCGAACAGTTCCGGGTCAGCGCCGAATCGATCGACGGGCTGGCCACCCTGTCCCGATCCTTCCCACCCGGCACCGCCGACCCGGTGATCGTCGTCGCCGACGCCGACCATCAGCAGCAGGTGCTCGTCGCCGCCGGCTCGGTCGACGGCGTGGCCAGTGTCCACCCGGGCGGCGGCGACGCCGACCTGACGGTCGTCGAAGTCGTCCTGCGCGCCGAACCCGACAGCGCCGCCAGCTACCAGGCCGTCCGCGACCTGCGCGCGGCGGTCGGCGCCGTTGCCGACGCGCAGGCGCTGGTCGGTGGCACCGTCGCGGCCAACCTCGACACCCGCGACGCGGCCCTGCGCGATCTGCGGGTCGTCGTACCACTGGTCTTGGTCATGGTTCTGCTGGTGCTGGTCGTGCTGCTACGGTCCCTGGTCGCCCCGCTGGTCCTGGTGGGCACCGTGGTGGCGACCTACTTCGCCGCGCTCGGTGCCGCCACCGTGCTGTTCACCAGGGTCCTCGGCTACCCGGCGCTGGCCACCAGCGTGCCGCTGCTGGCCTTCCTCTTCCTGGTCGCGCTCGGCGTGGACTACAACATCTTCCTCGCCACCCGGGCCCGCGAGGAGGCACCGTCGGTCGGCACCCGGCACGGCATGCGGACCGCGCTCGCCGTCACCGGCGGCGTCATCACCAGCGCCGGCGTCCTGCTCGCCGCGGTGTTCGCGGTCCTCGGCGTACTGCCGCTGGTCACCCTCACCGAGATCGGTGTCATCGTCGGCTTCGGGGTGCTACTGGACACCCTGCTGGTACGGACCCTGCTGGTGCCCGCGATCGCGATGGTGACCGGCCGCCGATTCTGGTGGCCCAGCCCGCTCGCCCGCCAGCCGGACCCACCGCACGACGCCGTTCAGAACGACAAGCACTCGCAGCCGGTCATCAGCGCCCGCACGTTCTCCACGTAACGGGCGTTCGGGGACCGGACCGGCTCGGTACGCACCCGGTCGGTGCCGGCAACGCACCAGCACGCCGTACCGGCATCTCGGCCTCCCATGGTGGTCTACGGCCCCGGACAGGTACCGCCGTCGGTCGAGCGTCGTGGCCGACGGCGTACGGCGGGGTCCCGGTCACGACCCGGCCAGTCGGTGGCCCCGCTGCACGGCCGAGGACCGGAGACCGGGAGGATAGGCGTATGCAGACCCGCTCCGATCTCCGCAACGTGGCCATCATCGCGCATGTCGACCACGGCAAGACGACCCTGGTGGACGCGATGCTGCGCCAGGGCGGCCAACTGCACGCCCGCGCCGAGCTGCCCGACCGGGCGTTGGACTCGATGGACCTGGAGCGGGAAAAGGGCATCACCATCCTGGCCAAGAACACCGCGATCAGCTACCTGCCCGACCAGGGCGACCCGGTCACCATCAACATCATCGACACTCCGGGGCACGCCGACTTCGGCGGCGAGGTCGAACGTGGGCTCACCATGGTCGACGGCGTGTTGCTACTCGTCGACGCGAGCGAGGGCCCGCTGCCGCAGACCCGGTTCGTGCTGCGCAAGGCGCTGCGAGCCCGGTTGCCGATCATCCTGGTGATCAACAAGGTGGACCGACCGGACGCCCGAATCAAGGAGGTCGTCGACGACACGTACGAACTGTTCCTCGACCTCGACGCCGACGAGGAACAAATCGACTTTCCGATCGTCTACGCCTGCGCCCGCGACGGCATCGCCTCGCTCACCCAGCCCGCCGACGGCTCGGTGCCCGACGACAGCGACAACCTGGAGCCGTTGTTCCGCAGCCTGCTGGAGACGATCCCCGCGCCCGCGTACGACCCACAGGCTCCGCTGCAGGCACACGTGACCAACCTCGACGCCTCTCCGTTCCTCGGCCGGCTCGCGCTGTGCCGGATCCGGCAGGGCGACATCCGCAAGGGCCAGACCGTCGCCTGGTGCCGCACCGACGGCAGCGTGCAGAAGGTCCGCATCTCGGAACTGCTGATGACCGAAGGTCTGGAACGCAAGTCCGCCGACTCCGCCGGCCCCGGCGACATCATCGCGGTCGCCGGCATTCCCGAGATCATGATCGGCGAGACGCTGGCCGACGCCGACGATCCGCGGCCGCTACCGCTGATCACCGTGGACGAGCCGGCGATCTCGATGACCATCGGCACCAACACCTCGCCGCTGGCCGGCAAGGTCAAGGGTGCCAAGGTGACCGCCCGGCTGGTCAAGGACCGGCTGGACCGCGAACTGATCGGCAACGTGTCGCTGCGGGTGCTGCCGACCGAACGTCCCGACGCGTGGGAGGTGCAGGGCCGCGGCGAACTCGCGCTCGCCATCCTGGTCGAGCAGATGCGCCGCGAGCAGTACGAGCTGACGGTCGGCAAGCCGCAGGTGGTGACCCGGGAGATCGACGGACGCACCTGCGAGCCGGTCGAGCGGCTCACCATCGACGCACCGGACGAGTACCTGGGCGCCATCACCCAACTGCTGGCCACCCGCAAGGGCCGGATGGAACAACTCGTCAACCACGGCACCGGCTGGATCCGGATGGAGTGGCTGGTCCCGGCGCGCGGCCTGATCGGCTTCCGGACCGAGTTCCTCACCGAGACCCGCGGCACCGGCATCCTGCACCACGTCTTCGAGTCCTACGAGCCCTGGTTCGGTGAGCTGCGGACCCGCCCGACCGGCTCCCTGGTCGCCGACCGGACCGGGGTGGCGACCAGCTTCGCCATGTTCAACCTGCAGGAACGCGGCTCGCTGTTCGTCGAGCCGGGCACGCCGGTCTACGAGGGCATGCTGGTCGGGGAGAACTCGCGGGCCGACGACATGGACGTCAACATCACCAAGGAGAAGAAGCTGACCAACATGCGCTCCTCCACCGCCGACGAGTTGGAACGGCTCGTGCCGCCGCGGCGGCTGTCCCTGGAACAGGCGCTGGAGTTCTGCCGCGAGGACGAATGCGTGGAGGTCACCCCGGAGGCCGTCCGGCTGCGCAAGGTCGTGCTCGACCAGACGGTCCGGGCCCGCGCCGCGGCCCGGCGCAAACACCAGAACTGAACCGTCGCCGCCGCGGCGAGCCGGTCGCCGCCGCTCACGTCATGTCGCTCACGTCATGATGTCGACGAGCTCCCGTTTGCGGTCCCGGGAAGACTTGACCAGGCTGATCACCGTGGTCACGGTCAGCGTGACGAAGATGAAGCTGAGTGAGAGCCAGATCGGAATGTGCGGCGCCCAGCCGATCGGCTCACCACCGTTGAGGAAGAACAGCGTGTTGTCGGCCAAGGCCTCCAGCACCAGCTTGACGCCGATGAAGCCGAGCACGATCGCCAACCCGTAGCTGAGATAGGCGAGGCGGTCCAGCAGGCCGCCGAGCAGGAAGTACAGCTGCCGCAGCCCCATCAACGCGAACACGTTCGCGGTGAAGACCAGGTACGGCTCCTGGGTGATGCCGAAGATCGCCGGGATGGAGTCGAGCGCGAAGATCACATCGGTGGTGCCGATCGCGATCATCACGATCAGCATCGGGGTGAACATCCGCCGACCGGCGTCGGTGAGTGTGGTCAGCCGGCCCCCGTCGTAGGAACCGGAGACCGGCAGTACCCGGCGGCTCCAGCGGATCAGCGCGTTCTCCGAGTACTCGTCCGGCGCCGGCTCGCCGTTGCGCACCAGTCCGACCGCAGTGTAGATGAGAAACGCCCCGAAGATGTAGAACACCCACGAGAACTGGGTGATCAACGCCGCACCGGCGGCGATGAAGCCACCCCGCAGGATCAACGCCAGGACGACCCCGACCAGCAGCACCTTCTGCTGGTACTTGCGGGGTACCACGAACCGGCTCATGATGATCACGAAGACGAACAGATTGTCGACGGACAGACTCTTCTCCGTGACGTATCCGGCGAAAAACTCGCCTGCGTACCGGCCGCCCGAGGCCGCCCACACGCCGAACCCGAAGATGATCGCCAGCCCGACGTAGAGCACGGTCCAGGCCGCCGATTCCCGCATGCTCGGCTCGTGCGGGCGACGGACGATGATCAGTAAATCGGCGATGAGTACGGCCGTGAGCACGACCAGAGTCGCCAGCCACACCCAGGCGGGGATATTCAACTCGGACCTCCGGCAGACACATGGCACCGCCGAACATGGTCGGATCGCGAAACGGCCCGACCTGTGGAGATGCACACAGCAGTGACTGACGGAGGTCTCTTCCGCCACCGCTGTCCCACTGAGTCGCCAGTCGGCAGGCGGTGACCGCTGTGCCGGGCCGGTCCGGCGAACCGGGCCAACCGTGCTGACGACACCAGCGCGAGGGAATACTCCCCTCCCTTTCCCGCCATTGTGGCGCACCGGAGGTGGAAAGAACACACCAGGCCGGCGCTGAGTGACGACTTGCACCTTTCCTAGGTGTCCTAGGAGGCTAGCTGGATTTTGGAAATGGCGGTCACCCGTCCTGCGCCGTGACACGGTGTGCGAGGCTTCCCGCCATGGTGCTAGAGATCGCCCTCATCGACGTCCAGCCCGGCCAGGAACCAGACTTCACCCGGGCGTACGCCATCGGGCAGGAACTGCTCGCGACCACGCCGGGCTGCCGCTCGGTGCGGATGACGCGGGGCGTGGAGACTCCGACCCGGTTCGTGCTGCTGGTCGAATGGGACTCGCTCGCCGCGCACGAGGACAACTTCCGGGCCAGCGACCGGTTCGACCGGTGGCGGGCGCTGATCGGGCCGTACTTCGCCACGCCACCGCAGGTCGAACACTACGTCGACGTGCCCGGCTGACCGGCCGACCGGCCCCGTACCGATGCGGGTAGAGATCGTGACCGCCGGCACCCGCGGCGACGTCGCGCCCTACGCCGGCCTGGGACAGGCGCTGCACGCCGCCGGACACCAGGTCACGGTGACCACCCACGCTATCTTCGACGGCCTGGTCACCGGGGCCGGGCTGGCGTTTCGCCCACTGCCCGGCGACCCGCTCGCCGCCCAGCGCTCCCCTGCCGGCGCCCGGCTGCACCGCCACGGCGGCGGTCTGCGCGGCGCGGTCGAGTTCCTCCGGCTCGGCCGGCGTTTCCTCGACGAACTCGGCACCGGTCTGCTCGACGCCGGTGCCGACGCGGACGTCCTGCTGCTCGCCACCGCCGCCGCGCCACTGGGTTACTCGGTCGCCGAGCGACGTGGCATTCCCAGCCTCGGGGTGTTTTTGCAACCGGCCGCCCCGACCGGAGACTTCCCGCCGGTCGTACTCGGCCGCCGGTCCTGGGGGCGATGGGGCAACCGGGCACTCGGCCGGGCGGGCGGCGCGGTCAGTGCCCGCGCCTACGCCGAGGTGTCCCGGCGGCTGCGCGCCCGCCTCGGCCTGCCCTCGGTGGACCTGCCGGAACTGAACCGGCGCGCCGAGCGGCAACGCTGGCGTGTGCTGCACGGGATCAGCCCCGCCGTGCTGCCCCGCCCGGCCGACTGGCGTCCCGGCCTGGAGATGGTCGGCTACTGGTGGCCACCGGCGCAGCCGCACGTCGAGCCGCCGGCCGACCTGGTCGACTTCTTGGCCGCCGGGCCGGCACCGGTGCTGGTGAGCTTCGGCAGCATGGCCGGGTTGGGCGCGACCACCGCGCGGGTCGTCGCGCAGGCGTTACGCCAGGCCGGGGTACGCGGGATCGTCCAGGCCGGCTGGTCCGATCTGCGGGTCGACGGTGACGATCTGCTCACCGTCGGCGAGGTGCCGCACGACTGGCTGCTGCCCCGGGTCGCCGCAGTGGTGCACCACGCCGGGGCCGGCACCACCGCGGCCGGGTTGCGGGCCGGGGTCCCGGCGGTGCCGGTGCCGGTGCTGGCGGATCAACCGTTCTGGGCCAGCCGGCTGGCCCGGCTCGGTGCCGGTACCCGTCCCGTGCCGGTCCGCCTGCTCACCGTCGACGGCTCGGGCACGGGCAGGTCAGGCACGGGCAGGTCGGGCGCCGGCCGGCTGGCCGCCGCCATCCGCGACGCGGTACACCGGCCGGAGATCGCCGCCAACGCGCGGCGGATCGCCACCCGGATCGCCGCCGAGGACGGCACCACGGCGGTCCGCCGTGCCCTGGCCGACCTCCCGCCCTGACCACTCCGCGCCTGGCCGCCTCCCGCCCTGACCACCCCGCACGATCTTGGACTCGTCGAGAACTTTTGTCCGTTTCGTCAGTCGACAGGTCCAAGATCGCGGGGGTCGTGGGCGGGGATGCGTTCCAGGATGCCGCCGGCGAACACCTCGTACAGCGGCAGCGCCCGCAGGTGGACGTAGCCGATGTGGCAGTCGCAGGACGCCAACGGGCACGGCCGGGGCCGCAACGCCGGCCGGTACGAACCGTCGTACAGGTTGCCCAGCGGCTCGGCGACGAAGTGGCAGCGGCGCACCGTACCGTCACCGGAGACCGAGATCACCGACTCCCCGGTGCGGCAGAACCGGCCGAGCGACGGGTGCGGGCGGACGTTGAACCCGAACAGCGGGTCGATGGCCGTCCACGCCAACTCCTCCGCCGCGCTGTAGCGGTGCCCGTCCGCCGCGTTCACCCACAGATAGACCTCGGGTGGCAGCGCCGCCCGCAACAATCGGGCCTCGGCCAGGTGCGCCGGCAGGCCGACGATCCCGACCGAGAAGCGCACCCCGTGGGTACGCAGTATCGCGCACCGGTGCAGGAAGGCTCCCCGGCTCACCTGACCGGGATGGTAGGTCGCCCAGAACGCCAGCCGCGCCACCTGTCCGGCGGTCGCGGTGGCGAGGAAGTCGAGCCGGGCGGCCAGATTGGTCTGGATGGCCACCCGCCGCACCTGCGCGAGCCCGGCCAGCCGCAGCAGTGCCCGGCGATACCAGGACCGGGTCAGCGCCTCGCCCCAGGGGGTGAACAGCACGGAGATCCGGTCGCCGTCCGGGTTGCGGGCCACCCAGTCGACGAACCGTTCCAACGCCGCCCGGTCCACCCGCAGCGCCGCCGGGTCGTCGCGACGCTTGGCGAACGGGCAGTACGCGCAGTCGTAGTTGCAGCTGGCCAGCGGACCTCGGTAGAGGATGCTCAGGTCCACCCGGTCACCCACGCCGTCGTCGGCTGCCGGGCGCGCTCACCGGACCGCCCGCGCGGTCATCGCCGCCCGTACCGGTGCGGAGACCAGCCACGGGCCGATCAGGTCGGACCGGGCCAGCCCGGCGCTGGTCAGGACCAACCGGTCCCCGGTAACGGCCAGCCAGCCCCGGTCGGCCAGGGTGGACAACTGCGGAAAGTCGTCGATCGGTGGACGACCGAACCGGGCGACGTGACCGGCGACGTCCAAGCCGTCCGCGCGCAGCAGCGAGGTGATCAGCCAGCGTCGCCGCTGTTCGTCCGGGCCGAGCCGGAACCCGATTTCGGCGTGGTCGAAGTCGGACGCCGGGCGGCGCAGATAGTCGTCGACGATCGCCCGGACCTGGCTGACGCCGACCGCGTAGTCGAACGAGTAGTGCAACGTCGTGGTGTACGACCGGGCGCCACAACCGAGTCCGACCAGGCCGTCGGCCTGGCACGAGTAGTCGGCACCGGCCGGGTCGGCGGGCAGGTCGCGGCGGCGGAAGTGGCGCATGGACAGTTGCTGGTAGCCAGCCGCCCGCAACCGGTCGGCACCCTGGTGGTACAGCGCCTGCCGCTGAGCGTCCCAGTCCCGGTCCCAGTCCGAGTTCGGGTCCGAGTCCGGGTTCCGGTCCGGGCTGCCGGCCGACGTGCGCCGGGCCAGCCCGGTGAGCGGGCGTACGTACAGCGGATAGAGGTACACCTCCTCCGGCGTTCGGTCCAGTGCGGCGGTCAGGGAATATTCCCAGGTGGTGGCGGTCTGCCCGGGGATGCCGTAGATCAGGTCGATGTTGAGTTCGAGGCCGGGGTGGGCCCGGATGGCGTCCAACGCCCGATCCACCTCGGCGCGCCGCTGCGGCCGGCCGGCGGTGTGGGCCTCGCTGTCGAGGAAGCTCTGCACGCCGATGCTGACCCGGGTGGTGCCGCGCCGGACGAGCACGGCGAGTCGGTCGGGGGTCGCGGTCGCCGGCGACGTCTCGACCGCGATCGGCACGGTGCCAGCTCCACCGGCAGGCAGGAACAGGTCGACGATGTCGAACAGCTCGGCGAGTTCCGCCGCGTCGAGGTAGGTCGGAGTGCCGCCACCGATCGTGACCCGGGCTGTCCGGCCAAGCCCGTCGAGCGCGACGGACACCCGGGCAGCCTGCCGGCGCAGCTGGTCGAGGTAGGCCCGGACCTGCCCGGCCGGCGGGTTGGCCCGGGTGAACAGGTTGCAGAAACCGCAACGCATCTCACAGAACGGCAGATGCAGGTAGAGCGAGCGTGGGCCGTCGCGCTGGGCGGACCAGACGTCGCGCAGCGCCGGGCGGGGGCGCAGCGGCCGGTACGCGGTCTTGTGCGGGTAGCCGTACAGATATCCCTGGTACGGCGAGCCGTCGAGGTACGCCGTACCAGGATGGACCGCGGTCACGGGGTGTCTGTGGCGTCGGCCCACTCACCCGGGGCGAGCACGAAGTCGGCGTACGGCACCGTCCACACCACCTCGTGACCGACCCGGTGGCCACTGTGGCCGTCCTCGCCGTACGCGGTGCCGTGGTCGGCGCAGATGATCACCATGCACGGCCGGTCACGTGACGAGGCCAGGGCGAACAGCCGACCGATGTGCCGGTCGACGTACTCCAGCGCGGCGGCGTGCGAGTCCCGGTTGTCCCGCTCGGTGCCCGGCAGATAGTGCCGGTTGGGCTGGTGCATGGCGGCGACGTTGACGAACAGGAACAGCGGCTGGTCGCCCGGCACGCCGGGGACGACCTCGGCGATCCGATCCAGCTGCGCCTCGAAGCAGCCGGGCGCGCTCACCCCGAACGACGACTCCCAGTGCGCCTCGGCGAACAGTCCGGGCAGGGTGGCCCCGAGCGGTGACGACCGGTTGAAGAACCCGACCCCGCCGACGCAGACCGTGTGATAGCCCTCCTTGCGCAGCGCGGTGACCAGATCGGGGGCGTCGAACACCCAGGTCCGCTCGTCGGTGGTGGCGGCACCGGGAAACTTCGCGGCGTACAGCCGAGGGTGGCTGCCCGGCTCGGCCGGTGTCGGCAGAAACCCGGCGAAGAAGGCCTGGTGCGCGGCGTAGGTGAAGCTGGCCGGGCTGTGCCGGCGCTGCCACTGCCCACCGGGCAGGGCGCGGCCCAGCTGGGGTGTGCGTCCCGCGGCGAGCAGCTCGGCCGCGACGTCGTAGCGCAGCGTGTCGAGCGTGACGAACAGCAGGTCGTGGCTGCCGATCAGGTCCTTCATGCCGACCTCTCCATCCGGGCCGTGCCCCGCCAGCTGGCGGACCGGCCGGTACGCATGGCGTGCAGTTGGGCAGCGTAGCTGTCCCGCCCGGCGGCGTCGTACACCCCGGGAAGCAGATCGCCGAAGGCGTTCACCTCCGCCACGGCGTGCCGCCGCCAGTCACTTCCGATCATCAGGTCCACTCCGACGTGC
This sequence comes from Solwaraspora sp. WMMB335, assembly GCF_049179075.1. Lineage (NCBI taxonomy): Bacteria > Bacillati > Actinomycetota > Actinomycetes > Micromonosporales > Micromonosporaceae > Solwaraspora > Solwaraspora sp. WMMB335. The sequence goes on along the minus strand of NZ_JBMHMF010000001.1, from coordinate 7,228,550 downwards.
AGGCTGCCGGTGAAGCAACGGGCCGCGCGCACGCAGTCGGTCAGCGCCGCCGCCCACCGGCGCGGGCCGAACGCCGCCCGCACCGCCGCCGGGTCACCGCGCCGGTTGCCCAGGTGCAGGTTGGTCAGCGGGCCGTCGCTGCCGCGTACCACCACGTGGCCCGGCTCGCCGGCGATCACCAGCACCCGTAGGTCGACGACCCGCCCGTGCAGGCCGGCCTTCGGGAACCAGCGCTGCACCAGCAACCCGTCCGGCGCCAACTGGTCCACGATGGTCGCCACCTCCCGCTCACTACGGTATGCCCGGACCCGCAGTGAGTTGAACAACCGGTCGCCGACGACTTCCACCGAGGTGACCGCCTGCACCCGGCGGGCGGTGACGTGCAGGGCCAGCATGCCGGAGGCGGACGAGCCGTGCACCGGCTTGACGAACACCCGGGCCCAACCGGCCTCGGCCAGCGCCGAGCGCAGCTGCGCCCACCCAACGGGCGCGGCGTCCAGCGTGGCCGGTTGCGGCACCCCGGCCGCCGCCAGCCGCCGCTGGCAGGCACGCTTGTCGAACAGCACCGCGATGTCCGCCGGGTCGTTGAGCAGCGTCGCCCCGGCCTGGTGAGCCGCACCGACGAGTCGGTCCAGGGCGGCGAGCAGGCCGACGTACCAGGCGGCGGCGCCGCCGATCTCACCGAGGGCGAGCGGCCGGTCGGCGCCGCGCAGCAACCGGTCGACCTCGGCGTCCTCGCCGGGCGAGTCGACGCGCACCAGCGCCCGCTGCGGCAGGCTGGCCTCCCCGCCGGCGAGCCACCGCCAGGGCAGCACCCGAACCCGCAGGCCAGCGGCGTGCGCGGCGGCCCGGAACGATCCGACCCGCCGGTTGTCCGGGTTGCCGACCACGACCAGCGGCGGGTTGTGGTTCATCCGGCGAGGTTAACAACCGGTCATTCGCCGACGGCCACGTACCGGCCCATGTACTCGTCGGCTTCGAGCCGGTCGGTGACGTCCACCTCGACTCCGGTCAGGACGGCCGGTAGCCGGGCGGTCATCTCCGCGCTGAGGTAGTGCCGGTGCAGGTCGAGCCGGCGCAGGTGGGTCAGCGGCTGCCCGGCCAGCAACGCGGCCGCCCCGGTGTCGGTCAGCGTGCCGAGCGACAGGTCGAGAGTGTCCAACCGGGGCACCACCGCCGCCGTGGCCAGGGCCGCGGCGACCTCGTCGGCGTTTTCGGCGTTGCGCAACCCGAGGGTACGCAGGGCGGGCAGCCGCGATCCGTCGAGGATCGGCCCAAGCTCGTCCACGGTGGTGTCCCGGCCGTAGTCGCCGGTGCCCAGCCACAGCTCCAGGTGGGTGCAGGCGGGCAGCTCGCTGTCGGCGAGGGCACGGGTGACGGTGACCGGCAGCCCGCCGGACTCGATGGCGAACTCCCGCAGCCCGGCGTGCCGCACCGGGGTGAGTTCCAGCGACGACGTGCCGCGCACCCGCAGCACTTCCAGGTGCGGGTACGCGGCCAGCAGGGGCGTGACGTCCGGCTGCAGGATCCAGGAGATCTCGCATTCCTCGAAGGTCATCTCGCCGAGAAAGACCGCCCGCAGTTTGGTCAGCCGGGGCGCGGCGTCGACCAGCACCCGCACCGGAAACGCCCGGTCCCAGGCTTCGCCCCAGTCGCCGATGACCAGTGCCTGCACGCTGGTCGGGTCGACGACGTCCAGCCAGGCGGCGGCCAGCTCCGCGAAGGCGTCCCCGCCTTCGTCCTCGGTCACGCTGAGCCGCCAGGCGGCCGGCGCAGCCGGGTCGGTCGGCGGCGTGCTCGGATCGAAGGTGACCACCGGCAGGCCGGCGAAGGTGGTGATGTGCTCGTTGATCGTCATCGGCGGCGCTCCGGGGAGGGCGTGGGGCTGCGGACCCGGCACGATAACAATCCGGTACGACGCCCCGCTGCCCGTACCCGCGCTGTCGTGCCGTGGGTTCGTCAGCTCAGATCGCGCCCAGCGGGGGCGCCATCGGCCCGGCGGCCCGCTGCCGCACCAGCCGCCCGACCTCGATCAGCAGGTCGACGAGGCTCACCGCGACGATGACGGCGACCCAGAACTTGGCGGTACGGTCGGCATCCGCGCTCAGGTAGACCGGTCCGGCGAACAGCACCCAGGTCAGCACGGCGCAGATGGCCAGTCCGAGGAGCATCCCGACGGTACGGGTGACCGGCCGCCACCGGCCGTGGATGGTGACCACGAGATGGTGCACCAGCGTGGCGGTCAGCAGGGCGAGTACGAGTGGGCCGCGGAACTGGGCGAACTCACGGGTGAAGGTGAGTGCCTGCACGGCCTGCGGCGCGGCCCCGAGCTGATCCAGCAGCCAGGCGGCGTTGACCAGGACGACCGTACCGGCGACGTAGAACGCGAAGGCGGCGATCCGACCGGACCGGACGATCCGGCCGGCGGCTGATCTGCGGGGCCGCCAGGCGAAGCGGTCCGGCCACCGACGCCGTGCCCAGCCGCCGAGGCCGAACGCCACGACGAGGAATCCGGGCCACCAGAACGCCGGCAGGCCGTACGTCCGGTACCAGTCGACGACGTCGGACGCGGCGGCCACGCCGAGCAGCCAGATCACCAGCACACCGGCGACGCCGAGCCGGACGAAGCGGCGGGTGTCGGCCGGGTCGACGGCGATCGGCGGCTGCCCGTACCGGGCGGCCACCTCGGCGGGGCGGCCGAAGGCCCGCAGCCGGGCCACCGGATCGTCGCTGTCGGCCAGTTCGTCGCGCAGCAGCGTCGTCAGTTCGAGGGCCACGTCCCTACGCTGCCGGCGCGGCAGCAACCGCGCCACGTCGGCCACGTACGCGTCGATCAGTTCCTCGGTGGTCAGCATCTACCTGTCACCCTTCAGCAGCTGGCCCATGGCCTCGTTCATCCCGTACCACGAGTCCCGGAGCCGGTCGTACAGCTCTTCGCCGGCGGGGCTGCGGCGGTAGTAGCGGCGTGGCTGCCCTTCGGTCCGCCACTCGCTGACCAGGACGCCCTGACTCTCCAGCCGCCGCAGCAGCGGATAGAGCGTGCCCTCCTCGATCGGGAGGCCGTTGTCGGACAGCGACTGGCGCAGCTCGTAGCCGTAGCGGAACTCGCCCAGCTGTGACAGCACCGCCAGGACGACAACGCCCCGGCGCAGCTCAAGCTCCAGCCTGTCGCCAACCATGCAGCACACAGTACTGTGCGGCACACAGTCTCGTCCAGTGCTGGGGACCCGGTCCGACTGTCAGGCCGCCCATCGCAGACACGCAGACAGAAGGAGCGCGGGCTTCCCGTGCAACGCGCGCCGGGCCGGGCCAGACTGGCGCCGACCTCGATGGGGCGGTGGTCTGTGGTCTGAGGCTCTTCGGATCTGGGAGAATCGCCGTCATGAGTCTGGAGGACTTGGAGCGGCGGATCTCGGCGATGGAGGCCGAGCTCGCGGTCGTGCGGCAGGAAGCCGCCGCCGCGCGGGCACTGGCGGCCGGCGCGGACCGCGATGTCGCCGAGTACCGGGCGGAGTTGCGCGGGCACACGCGGGTGCTGTCGGCCTTGCGGGAGACACAGCTCGACCACTACGCCGAGCACAAGGCAGACGCAGCGGAGATCAAAGCCGGGGTGGCACAGATCGTGCGGCTACTCGAAGGGCTCGGCGGCACCCAGGAGTCGTGACCGGACACCAGACCGGTTGCCAGTCGTAGCTCCCGGCAGCTCTGGTTCACCCACAGGGCCTTAGCCGCGCAGGCCGTCCACGAAGGAGCGCCAGGCGGCGGCTGGGAAGGCCAATCGTGGACCGGTCGGGTCGGTGGAGTCGCGGACCGCCACCACCCCGCCGGCCGGGGCGACCTCGACACAGTCACCGTTGGCGTTACTGCGGCTGCTCTTGCGCCACCACAGCGGCTCGGTGGGGTCACCTGCCGATGAACCAGAGATAGCTGGTACGGAAGCTGTCGGTAGGCGAGTCATGTCACGGCTTGAGGTCGAAGTGGCCCGCGTGAGCGCCGACGAGGAACGCCCTCCACTCGTCACGGCCGAAGATCAGCGCCGGACCGTTCTGCTCCTTGCTGTCACGTACGGCGACAACCCCGTCGCAGCTAGGTACGCCGGTCGCGACCTCGACGCAGTTGTTGCTGTTGTTGCTGCGGCTGGACTTGCGCCACACCGCTCCGGTCAGGTCATACATCTGGGAGTAGCTCCTCATCTGCCTGGTGAACCATGTCCCTCAACGCGTGCTGATCAAAGCTTCGACACTGACGTTCGCAAGGCACCGAAGCAGTTGGTCAGCCGCGCAGGCCGTCCACGAAGGAGCGCCAGGCGGTGGCGGGGAAGGCCAGCCGTGGACCGGTCGGGTCGGTGGAGTCGCGGACCGCCACCACCCCGCCGGCCGGGGCGACCTCGACGCAGTTACCGTTGGCGTTGCTGCGGCTGCTCTTACGCCAACGCAGCCACTCGGTTGGGGTCGACTCCATGCCGCACCCCCTTTCGGCAGGCGATTCAATCAACTCTCTGCCACCAGCTTAGCCAGCAGATCCCGGCTGTCATCGACCGGCAGCGCCGCCTGCTGCAACCAGCGGCCGATCCGGGCGTAGAGGACCACGTCCTCGTCGTCGGTGAGGTGGATGTCGCTGGTCAACGTCTCCAGCACCACGGTGCGGGGATCAGCCGGGTCGGGGAACGAGTAGAGCGAGAAGCTGGTGTGCGGCATGAACGAATCGTGCACGACCGCTTCGAGCGGCAGCACCTGGATGGTGACGTTGTCCAGCTCGCTGAGCGCGGTCAGGTGGCGCAGCTGGCCGCGCCGGGTCTCGGGTGGCACGCTGGCCCGCAGCAGTGCGCTCTCGTCGATGACCGCCTCGTAGTGCGGCGGATGTTCGCGACGCAGCACTTCCTGTCGGGCGGTACGCGCCAAGGTGTCAGCGTTGATGTCGAGGTCACCGTAGACGTCGCGACCGGAGCGGACCCTCAGCCGGGCGTACTCCGGGGTCTGCAGCAGCCCAGGCACCAGCAGTTGCTGGTACTCGAAGATCGTGGCAGCACTGGCTTCGAGCTCGGTGTAGCCACGCTGGCGTTGACCCATCGACCCGAGCGCCTTCCACCAGCCACGGGTGGCGGCGGCGTCGCGGGCGATGATGACCAGCTTCTCCCGCTCGGCCGGCACGACGTGGTAGACGTCGAGCAGGTCCAGGATGTCGGCCAGATCGGGTCTGCTCTGGCCTAGTTCGAGCCGGGACAGCTTCGACGTCGACGCCCAGCCGAGCTGGTCGCAGACCTGCTCCAGCGTCATTGTGGCCGCGCGGCGGAGCCGCCGCAGCTCACCGCCGAGCCGCTGGCGTCTGATCGTGGGACTTGCAGGCATCGCCACTTCTGTCCACCTCCATCCGCGACAGAGGGTAAGCGGAGCATCGCCAAACTTCAAGGCTTGAATGTCTGGCATACCTCCAGAAACATGGGAATCCCATGAAACACAACTTGGAGGAACAGTGAGCGACACCTCGGTTCCGGTGCAGTTCCTGCTGATCGAGCCGGTCGACCCGGCGGACGGAGCACCTGAGTTTCCGGCCGTCGGGTGGGGTCTGGAGTACACCGACGAGGCGTTGGTCTACTTCCGGCACCCGCAGCGGGAGATCCGTGAGGTCGGCGTATTCCGTACCGTCGAGGACGCCTGGGATTTCTACCTGCAATGGGGTGAGCTGGAGCTGATCCGCCCCGGCGAGCCGGGCTGGCCCGCCCCACCTGCCCAGGCGACACCACCGCTCGGGCAGGCGGCCCCCGACAACGACCCCGCCGACCAGCGAGACGACGACGAGGCGGTTTTCGACGACACGTGGGGGCTGCTGTGGCGGGCCAGTCAGCGCCCCGGCGCCGAGCTGGCCCAGCTGTACCGCCCCGGGCAGCGGCTCAGCTGACGCCGGCGACGTCCATCGCCCGTAGCTCCTTCTTCAAATCGGAGATCTCGTCGCGGATCCGGGCGGCCAGCTCGAACTGCAGCTCGCGTGCGGCATTCAGCATCTGGTCGTTGAGCTCCTGGATCAGCTGGGCCAGGTCGGCGCGGGCCATCCCGGCGCTGGACGGGGTGGCGGTGCCCCGGCCCTTGCTGCGGGTCTCCGGCACCGGGCCCTTGCCGCGCGACATCTGCCGGCCGGAGCCGCCGACCGACCGACCGGCGAGCGCGCCGTCGGTGTCGTCGGCCTCCCGGTAGATGTCGTCGAGGATGTCGTGGATCTTCTTGCGCAGCGGCTCCGGTGAGATGCCGTTGGCCTCGTTGTACGCCACCTGCTTGGCCCGGCGCCGGTTGGTCTCGTCGATCGCGTCCGCCATCGATGGGGTCATCTTGTCGGCGTACATGTGGACCTCGCCGGAGACGTTACGGGCCGCCCGGCCGATGGTCTGGATCAGCGACCGGCCGCTGCGTAGGAAGCCCTCCTTGTCGGCGTCGAGGATCGCCACCAGCGACACCTCCGGCAGGTCCAGGCCCTCACGGAGCAGGTTGATGCCGACCAGCACGTCGTAGTCGCCCTTACGCAGCTCGCGCAGCAACTCGACCCGGCGCAGCGTGTCGACCTCGGAGTGCAGGTAGCGCACCCGGATGCCGTGCTCCAGCAGGTAGTCGGTGAGGTCCTCGGCCATCTTCTTGGTCAGCGTGGTGACCAGCACCCGCTCGTCGCGGTCGGTGCGCAGCCGGATCTCGTGCATCAGGTCGTCGATCTGGCCCTTGGTCGGCTTGACTTCGACCTGCGGGTCGACCAGGCCGGTCGGGCGGATCACCTGCTCGACGACCTCGCCGGCGGACTGCTCCAGCTCCCACGGCCCGGGGGTGGCGGACAGGAACACCATCTGGCCGACCCGCTCCAGGAACTCGTCGAACCGCAGCGGCCGGTTGTCGGCGGCACTGGGCAGCCGGAACCCGTGGTCGATCAGCATCCGCTTGCGGGAGGCGTCGCCCTCGAACATGCCGCCGATCTGCGGGATCGACACGTGTGACTCGTCGACGACGGTGAGGAAGTCGTCCGGGAAGTAGTCCAGCAGGGTGTGCGGCGGGCTGCCGTAGCTGCGGCCGTCGATGTGCATCGAGTAGTTCTCGATGCCGGAGCAGAAGCCGACCTGACGCATCATCTCGATGTCGTAGGTGGTACGCATCCGCAGCCGCTGCGCTTCCAGGAGCTTGCCCTGGCGGTCCAGCTCGGCGAGCCGGTCGGCCAGCTCGGCCTCGATGTCACGGATCGCCCGCTCCATCCGCTCGGGTCCGGCGGCATAGTGGGTGGCCGGGAAGATCAGCAGCTGGTCGACCTCGCGGACCACGTCACCGGTCAACGGGTGCAGGTAGTAGAGGCGCTCGATCTCGTCACCGAAGAACTCGATCCGGACCGCCAGCTCCTCGTACGCCGGGATGATCTCCAGCGTGTCGCCACGGACCCGGAAGGTGCCCCGGTTGAAGGCCAGGTCGTTGCGGGCGTACTGGATGTCGACCAGGCGGCGCAGCAACGAATCGCGGTCCTGCTCGTCACCGACGGCGACCCGGACCGCGCGGTCGAGGTACTCCTGCGGGGTGCCCAGGCCGTAGATGGCCGACACGGTGGCCACCACGATCACGTCGCGGCGGGTGAGCAGCGACATCGTCGCCGAGTGCCGCAGCCGCTCCACCTCCTCGTTGATCGAGGAGTCCTTCTCGATGTAGGTGTCGGTCTGCGGGATGTACGCCTCGGGCTGGTAGTAGTCGTAGTAGGAGACGAAGTACTCCACCGCGTTGTGCGGCATCAGCTCGCGGAACTCCTTGGCCAGCTGGGCGCAGAGGGTCTTGTTGGGGGCCATCACCAGGGTGGGCCGCTGCAGCCGCTCCACCAGCCAGGCGGTGGTCGCGCTCTTGCCGGTGCCGGTCGCCCCGAGCAGCACGGTGTGCCGATCGCCGCGACGCACTCGACGCTCAAGATCATCGATGGCGGCCGGTTGGTCGCCGGCCGGCGAGTAGTCGCTGACGACCTGGAAGCGGCCGTCCAGTCGCGGGATGTCGAGCGCCATGGCACAAACGTACGCCCCGGATCCGACAACCTGCCGGCGGTGTACGCAGCGCTGCCGATCAGCTTCGATATTGTCGTTGTGTGGGTAACCTCACCCGCGCTACCGTTACGCCGTAGGCCGCTCGCGGCGGCCGCGCGGATCGGCGGCAGCGCCCCACACCGGGCGCGCCGGGTCCGGATGTTCGGGTAGCTGCCCCGGCACCAGCCGGCGAGCGCACCCGGAGTCGTCACGCGACGCGTGACCCGCCCGCCGCGAGCGCCCCACTTTCCCGCTAGGGTCGCCAGCCGGTGTCGCGAGCCCACTGCTGCCCCCGGTGCCAGGCCTGGTCGAACCACGGCTCCTTGGCCTCGGCGTACTCCCGGGTCGGTATGCCAAGCGCCGCCAGTTGCTGTTTCAGAGCCAGGTAGTCGGCCCGTTCCTGCCCGTCGGCGCGCAACTGGTCGCGGAACAGCAGGGCGAACCGCCAGCCTGGCGAGTCGGCGACCCGGACATGCAGATTGACCGCCCGGCCGGGGTCGGCGTTCGCGTGCAGCCGCTTCGGCCACCGGTCCGTGGTCGGGTCCGCCCGGGCCACGTCCCACCACTCGCCCGGCATGCGCGGGAACCCGGCGTCGGCGAGCGCGCCGGCGCAGGCGTCGGCGTCGGCGAGCGACGCGACGGTCAGCTGGACGTCGATGACGTCCTTGGCCGCCAGTCCGGGCACGGACGTGGAGCCGACATGGTCGACCCGCCGGTCGGCCCCGACCGCGTGCCGGATCCGGGCCGCGATCCGGTCGTACTGGGCCGGCCACGTCGGGTCCGGCGCGGCGAGGCTGGCCAGCGGCGGGCGGGCCGCCGGGCGCCCGAGCCGCAGATTCGCCTCGAACGGCACCAGCCGGTCACGCCAGAGCAGGTCCACCGCCGTGTGCAGGTCCTCGTGGGTGCCGTCGTTGCGCACCAGCACGTCGGCGGCGGCGGCCCGCCGCGCGTCGCTGGCCTGTGCCTGGATCCGGGCCTGGGCGTCGTCGCGGCTCATCCCCCGGTCACGGACCATCCGCTCGATCCGCAGCTGCGCCGCCGCGGCCACCACGACCACCAGATGGTACGTGGCCCCGAGCCCGGTTTCGACCAGCAACGGTACGTCGTTGACGACGATCGCGTCCGGCGGCGCGGCTGCGGTCAGCTCGGCGGTCCGGGACCGCACCCGTGGGTGCACGATGCTCTCCAGTCTGCCCCGGGCCCTCTGGTCGGTGAACACCCGGGCGCCCAACGCCGGCCGGTCCAGCGCGCCATCGGCGTCGAGGACCGCTGCGCCGAAGGCCGCGACGATCTCGTCCAGCCCGTCGGTGCCGGGCGCGACCACCTCCCGGGCCAGCCGGTCGGCATCGATCAGCGTGGCACCGTGCTCGACCAGCCGGGCAGCGACCGCGCTCTTGCCGGCCGCGATCCCACCGGTGAGTCCCACCCTCAGCATGCTGTCAAGTGAACCTGATCCGCCCTGCCACACCCACGATCGGGGTGGCTGCCGACGGTCGCCCGCCCGACGACGAGCCGGCCGGACGACGAGCCGGCCGGACGACAACGACGGTCCTGCCGGGCGGGATGCCCGGCAGGACCGTCGTGGTGTTTCAGGCGGTACGGGTCAGCTCTTACCGCCGGCCAGCTTCTCCCGCAGCGCGGCGAGTGCCTCGTCGGTGGCGAGGGTGCCGGACGGCTCCTCGCTGGCCCGCGACGGGGCCGCGCTGGCAGCCGCGCCACCACCACCGCCGCTGCCACCACCGCTGGCGGCGGCAGCGGGCGGCGCCGGGTTGGCGGCCGCGTCCGCGTCGGCCGCGCGGGCGGTCTGGACCTGCCGGGTGTGCGCCTCCCAACGGGTACGGGCCTCGGCGTACTGCTGCTCCCAGGTCTCCCGCTGCTTGTCGAAGCCTTCCAGCCACTCCCCGGTCTCCGGGTCGAAGCCTTCGGGGTAGATGTAGTTGCCCTCGTTGTCGTACGTCGCGGCCATGCCGTACAGGGTGGGGTCGAAGTGCTCCTCGCCCTCGACGAATCCCTCGTTGGCCTGCTTGAGCGACAGCGAGATCCGCCGGCGCTCCAGGTCGATGTCGATGACCTTGACCATCACGTCCGAGCCGACCTGGACGACCTGTTCGGGGATCTCCACGTGCCGCTCGGCCAGCTCGGAGATGTGCACCAGGCCCTCGATGCCGTCGTCGACGCGGACGAAGGCCCCGAACGGCACCAGCTTGGTGACCTTGCCGGGCACGATCTGCTGGATGGCGTGGGTCCGGGCGAACTGGCGCCAGGGGTCCTCCTGCGTCGCCTTGAGCGACAGCGAGACCCGCTCGCGATCCAGGTCGACGTCGAGCACCTCGACCTCGACCTCCTGGCCGACCTCGACCACCTCGGAGGGGTGGTCGATGTGCTTCCAGGACAGCTCGGAGACGTGCACCAGGCCGTCCACGCCGCCGAGGTCGACGAAGGCGCCGAAGTTGACGATCGAGGACACCACGCCCTTGCGGACCTGGCCCTTCTGCAGCTTGTTGAGGAACTCGGTGCGCACCTCGGACTGCGTCTGCTCCAGCCATGCCCGGCGGGACAGGACCACGTTGTTGCGGTTCTTGTCCAGCTCGATGATCTTGGCCTCGAGTTCCCGGCCGACGTACGGCTGCAGGTCACGCACCCGCCGCATCTCGACCAGCGAGGCGGGCAGGAAGCCGCGCAGCCCGATGTCCAGGATCAGACCGCCCTTGACCACCTCGATGACCGAGCCGCGGACGACCCCGTCCTCGTCCTTGATCTTCTCGATGGTGCCCCACGCGCGCTCGTACTGCGCACGCTTCTTCGACAGGATCAGCCGACCTTCCTTGTCCTCCTTCTGCAGGACAAGTGCTTCGATGTGGTCGCCGACCGAGACCACCTCGGCAGGGTCCACGTCGTGCTTGATCGACAGCTCGCGTGAGGGGATGACGCCCTCGGTCTTGTAGCCGATGTCGAGCAGGACCTCGTCCCGGTCGACCTTGACGACGGTGCCTTCCACGATGTCGCCGTCGTTGAAGTACTTGATGGTCTCGTCGATGGCCGCGAGGAACGCTTCCTCGGTGCCGAGGTCGTCGACGGTGACCTTGGGTGCGCTCGAGGTGGCCTCGATGCTGCTCGTCATGTGGGCGGTTGCTCCGGATCGGATGGTTGTCACAGCTGGTTTGTCATTGCGGTGACCTGGCGTGGCTCACGGATCCGCCGGCGGACACATCGCGACGATGACGTCTTCGTCACCGAACGTGACCGGAGGATCATCGACCGCCGCTGCCATCATCGGGATGTAACCGCCGACCGCGAACCTGCTCCCTGCCGAGGCACACGATCCGCGAGCGCATCGACTAGCCTACCGGTTGCATTACCACAGCGTGCAAGCCCTTCCGGGAGCTATCCGGCCGAGGTGTGCGAGGGTTGGGAAAAATCGGGCTCACCGGCGAGGTTCCAGGCCGCTTTTCAGGAAAGATGTGACCGAGATCACACAGCATGAAGTGAGAGTCAACCCTAGCACGACCGGCCGGGCGCGCTCCCATGACGCCCGGGTCGTACCGTCAGGTCCGTGGACACCGCACCGGCTCGGACCGACGGCCGACAACCCGTAGGCCTACCCGCAGTGACCGGCGACCAGGCACCGGTCGGGCAGGCGTCGGTCGACCAGGCGCCGACCGCCCCGGTGGTCGACCGGCCCCGGGTCGACCGGCGGCCGGTGACCGACATGGAGGCCCAGCGGGCCAACCGCCGCTGGTGGGACGGCGACGCTGACGACTACCAGGCCGAACACGGCGACTTCCTCGGCGACGCCGACCTGCGCTGGTGCCCGGAAGGACTGCGCGAGGCCGACGTGGGGCTGCTCGGCGACGTCGCCGGCCGACGTGTCCTCGAACTGGGCTGCGGCGCGGCGGCCGGTAGCCGCTGGCTCGCCGGTCGCAGGGCGCACGCCGTGGCGCTCGACCTGTCCGGCGGGATGCTGCGCCAGGCCACGCTGGGCGCCCGACGCACCGGCGTACGGGTACCGCTGGTGCAGGCCGACGCCCTCGCGCTGCCGTTCGTCGACGGCGCGTTCGACGCCGTGTGGACGGCGTTCGGCGCGGTGCCGTTCGTCGCCGACTCGGCGGCGGTGATGCGCGAGGCGTACCGGGTGCTGCGTCCCGGCGGCAGCTGGATCTTCTCCATCACCCACCCGATGCGTTGGGTCTTCCTCGACGACCCCGGCGAGGCCGGCCTGACCGCGGTGCACTCCTACTTCGACCGGCGCCCCTACGTGGAGACCGATGCCGACGGAGTGCCCAGCTACGTCGAACAGCACCGCACCCTCGGTGACCGGATCCGCGAACTCGTCGGCGCCGGCTTCCGGCTGCGTGACCTGGTCGAGCCGGAGTGGCCGGACGGGCACGACCAACTCTGGGGGCAGTGGAGTCCGCTGCGCGGACGGCTGTTTCCCGGCACCGCGGTCTTCGTCGCGGACAAGCCGGCCGGGTGCCGCCCGTCGGGGGCCCGTCACGGGTAGGGTGACAAAGGTGAGCGCCGAGCCGATGCTTCCTGCCGGGCCGCAGCGCGGCGCGGCTGGGGCCGGAGCGCCCTGGCAGCCAGCGCCCTGGCAGCCGGACCCGATCCGGCAGCGACTGGCCGACTACAGCCTGGAAGACGTCCTCGCCCTGCCCGCGGACGCCCCCCGCGTCGAGCTCCTCGACGGAGTCCTCACCGTGGTTCCCTCCCCCACTCTTGACCACCAGAACATCGCCAGCCTGCTGTGGCTGTGGCTGCGGCGGCACGCGCCGGACGGGTACCGCGCCACCCAGGCGGTCGGCATCGCGGTCGGCCCCCGCAACACCTACGAGCCCGACGTGCTGGTGTACCGCGCCGAAGGCAGCGGCGACCGGCACTACCTCACCCCGGACCAGGTGCTGCTGGTCGTCGAGGTGGTCTCCCCGGCGACCCGGCGGCGGGACCGGTTCGACAAGCCCGCCGGGTACGCGGCGGCCGGCATCGCCCACTACTGGCGGGTCGAACAGGACCCGGTGCGGATCTACGCGTACCGGGCCGGTGACCGGCCCGGCGCCAGCGGCGAGCGGGAGTACGCCCTCGTCGCCGAGAGCGCCGACCTGCTGGAGCTCGACCACCCGTTCCCGGTGAAGCTGCCGATCGACGAGATCACCCCGTAGCCGGCCGGCCGACGCGGTTCGCGGCCGACACGGTGGGTAGACGGTCGGCATGGCGAGGAACAAGCGACCCCGCGAGGGCGACCGCCCCGAGCAGCGTCCCGGCGAGCCCGTACGACACCCGCGCCCCGGGGACCGGGTCAACTGGCGTAGCCACGGAGTGACCGTGCCCGGCACGGTCGAGGAGGAGATCACCTCCCGCCGACGGGCCGCCGGCCGGACCGTGGCCGCCGACCCCGAGCATCCGCAGTACCGGGTCCGCAGCGACAAGTCGGGGCGGGACGCGGTGCACCGGCCGGAGGCGTTGCGCCATGAACGGTGACGGCGCGCAGGCGTACCGCTCGTTCGTCGAGGCGGTCAACATGAGTCCCGGCGACCTGGAGAAGTGGCTGCGCAGCTCGCAGTCCCAGGAGGCCGGTCAGCACAAGGACGGCGGCGAGTCCGTCGGGCATGCGTCGGGCCGGCGCATCGTGGAGCTGCTGCGGACCAAGCGGGAGGCACTGTCCGACGACGACTACGCGCACATGCGCAAGGTCGTCGGGTACGTGCACCGCCACCTCGCCCAGCGCCCGTCCGGTGACGTCACCGAGACCCGGTGGCGGTACTCGCTGATGAACTGGGGCCACGATCCGCTGCGGTCCTGACCGGCAGAAACCGCGCTCAGCGGCAGGTCGCCAGGTAGACGGTGTTGGCCGAGGTTCCTCCGGTCAGCGGATTGGCGAAGGTGACCACCTCGGCTCGGGCGGTGACGAAAACCTCCGTCAGCACGGCCTGGAACTCCTCGTCGGGTGGGTCGTCGGACCACAGTGCGAACACTCCGCCCGGGTGCAGGTGGCGGGTGAGCCGGCGCAGCCCCGCCGGGCGGTAGAACTCGGCGTGCCCGGGGTGCAGCAGGTGCCGGGGCGAATGGTCGATGTCGACGACGACGGCGTGGAACCGCCGCCCGGGTGAGCGCGGATCGAATCCGGCGGCGCCGGCGGCCAGAGCGAAGAAGTCGGCCTGCGACAGGGTGCACCGTGGGTCGGCGGTCAGCCGGCGGCCGGCCGGCACCAGCGCCCGGCGGTGCCAGTCGATGACCGCGTCGGCCGCTTCGACCACGATCAGCGACCGGACGACGGCGGCGTCCAGGGCGGCGGACGCGGTGTAGCCGAGACCGAGCCCGCCGACGACCACGTCCACCTCGGTGCTCCCGGCCGGTACGGCGGCGAGAGCCAGCCGGGCCATCTCCACCTCGGCGACGGTGAACAGGCTCGACATGAGGTACTCGTCGCCGAGCTTGACCTCGTACACGTCCTGGCCGACGACCGGATCCCACCGGCGTCGCAGGCTGATCTCCCCCATCGGGGTGTTCCGCCAGTCGAGTTCCTGCAAGCGCGCCGGCATCGACACCTCTCCCGGGCCGGGTATCGCGCACCGCGAACTGTTGGGCGCGCCGGTCCACGGTACGCCCGTGACGATCGTCACCGCTGACTGCGATCGGATCGGCCAGGTGGATAAGGTCGCTCGGGCCCGCCGGACGACGGCCGTTCCGATAGCCGATGGCGCTGGTAGCCGAGGCGACGGCGGATGGAAACAGGGCGGTCACGTCCGACCGGCAGGGTGGGGGGAGATCACCTGTCGGAGTGCGTCGAGGCGCCCTTCGCCGCCGGGTTACGCCGTGCGCTTCGCGCGAGCGGCGGCGGGCCCGAAGAAACGTCGCGCGCCGATGCGCGCCTGATCCGGAAACGACGGTATGTCTGCGTTGCTGCCTGCGGTGCTTCGACCGCGCCTGTCCCGTCCCTCGTGGCTGTCGCCACGGGTGCTGCGAACCGAGGTCCTGGCCGGGCTGGTGGTCGCGCTCGCGCTGATCCCGGAGGCGATCTCGTTCTCGATCCTCGCCGGGGTCGATCCACGGGTCGGGTTGTTCGCCTCGTTCACCATGGCGGTCACCATCGCGATCTGCGGCGGCCGGCCGGCGATGATCTCCGCCGCGACGGGCGCGGTGGCGCTGGTCGTAGCGCCGCTGGCCCGTGATCACGGGCTCGGTCACCTGGTGGCCGCGGTGATCCTCGGCGGCATCGTCCAAGTGGTCCTCGCCGTGCTCGGTGTCGCGCGGCTGATGCGGTTCATTCCGCGCAGCGTGATGGTCGGCTTCGTCAACGCGCTCGCGATTCTGATCTTCGCCGCTCAGGTGCCGTACCTCATCGGGGTGCCGTGGCTGGTCTATCCTCTGGTCGGCGCCGCGCTGGTGATCATGGTGGGGCTCCCCCGACTCACCAGGACGGTTCCGGCACCACTGGTCGCCATCGTGGTGCTGACCGTGGTCACCGTCGCGGCCAACCTGGCCGTGCCGACCGTGGGCGACCAGGGTGCCCTGCCGGACAGCCTGCCCGTACCCGGTCTCCCGCAGGTGCCGTACACCTGGGCGACGCTGCAGGTGATCGCCCCGTACGCGCTCGGCATCGCGCTGGTCGGGCTGATGGAGTCGCTGATGACCGCGAAGCTGGTCGACGACATCACCGACACCCACTCCAACAAGACGCGGGAGTCGTGGGGCCAGGGCGTCGCCAACGTCGTCACCGGCTTGTTCGGCGGCATGGGCGGCTGCGCGATGATCGGCCAGACGATGATCAATGTGAAGGCCGCCGGCGCCCGCACCCGGCTGTCGACCTTCCTGTCCGGGGTCTTCCTCCTCGTCCTGGTGGTGTCGCTCGGCGACGTCGTGGCAACGATCCCGATGGCCGCACTGGTCGCGGTCATGATCGTGGTGGCCGTGTCGACGTTCGACTGGCACAGTGTCGCCCCAGCCACCCTGCGGCGGATGCCGTGGGGCGAGACACTGGTCATGGTCACCACCGTCGCGGCGGTGCTGGCCACCCACAACCTCGCCATCGGGGTCGTCGTCGGCGTCCTGGTCGCGATGGTGATCTTCGCCCGCCGGGTGGCGCACATGGTGGCAGTCACCAGCGTGCTCGACCCCGACGGCGGCACCCGGATCTATTCGGTGCACGGCGAACTCTTCTTCGCCTCCAGCAACGATCTCGTCTACCAGTTCGACTACCTGGGCGACCCCGACCACGTCATCATCGACATGACCCACGCGCATGTCTGGGACGCCTCGTCGGTCGCCGCGCTCGACGCCATCACCACCAAGTACGCCGCGCGCGGCAAGACCGCCGAGATCGTCGAACTGAATCAGCCGAGTGCCCGGATCCACGGCAGCCTCGCCGGTCAACTGGGACTCGGCCACTGATCGATCGGCCTCGGGCGGCCGGCTGGGCCGGATTCAGTGCTCGGCGCTGTGCCAGTCGGTGCCGATCAGTGCTCGGCGCTGTGCCAGTCGGTGCCGACACCGACCGAGACCTCCAGCGGCACCGACAGCGGGTACGCCGATCCCATCTCGCGGCGGACCAGCGTCTCCAACTCGGCCCGCTCCCCGGGGGCGACTTCGAAGACCAGCTCGTCGTGCACCTGCAGCAGCATCCGGGACCGCAGCGTCGAGGCCCGCAGCGCGGCGGCGATGTGCAGCATCGCCACCTTGATCAGATCGGCGGCGGATCCCTGGATGGGGGCGTTGAGCGCCATCCGCTCGGCCATCTCCCGTCGCTGACGGTTGTCGCTGACCAGGTCGGGCAGGTAGCGGCGGCGGCCCAGCACGGTCGAGGTGTAGCCGTCGGTGCGGGCCTGGGCGACGATCGCCTGCAGGTAGTCGCGCACCCCGCCGAAGCGGCTGAAGTACTCCTCCATCAGCGCGCGGGCCTCGTCGGTGGCGATGCCGAGCTGCTGGGACAGGCCGAAAGCGCTCAACCCGTACGCCAGGCCGTAGTTCATCGCCTTGATCCGGCGGCGCTGCTCGGCGCTGACCGACTCCAGTGGCATCTGGAACACCGACGAGGCGGTCGCCGCGTGGAAGTCCGCGCCGGAGTTGAACGCCTCGATCAACGCCGCGTCGGCGGACAGGTGCGCCATGATGCGCATCTCGATCTGGCTGTAGTCGGCCGTCAGCAGCGACTCGTACCCGACGCCGACGACGAACGCGCGACGGATCCGGCGGCCCTCCTCGGTGCGGATCGGGATGTTCTGCAGGTTCGGGTCGGTGGAGGAGAGCCGACCGGTGGCCGCGACGGTCTGGTTGAACGTGGTGTGGATGCGGCCGTCGTCGGAGACCGACTTGAGCAGTCCGTCGACCGTCGACTTGAGCCGGGCGACGTCGCGGTGGCGCAGCAGATGGGCCAGCAGCGGGTGCTCGGTCTGGGCGAACAGCCACTGCAGCGCGTCGGCGTCGGTGGTGTAGCCGGTCTTGATCCGTTTGGTCTTGGGCAGGCCCAGCTCGCCGAAGAGGATCTCCTGCAGCTGCTTGGGCGAGCCCAGGTTGAACTCTCGGCCGATCACCTCGTACGCCGCCTGGGCGGCCGCCTTGACCTCGGCGGCGAACAGCGTCTCCAGGTCGGTCAGGTAGTCGGTGTCGGCGGCGATGCCGGCCTGTTCCATGCCGGCGAGGACCTCGACCAGCGGCAACTCGACGTCGGCGAGCAGCCGGGTGGCGGCGTCGCCGTCGCGGGCCAGTTCGGCGTCGATGGCGGTGGCCAGGTCGAGCGTCGCCCGGGCACGCAGCATCAGGTTCTGCTCGATCTCGCCCTGCGGGCCGAGCCCGTCGAGCATCAACTGGCCGTTGTCCGGGACGTCGACACGCAGCTCCCGGTGCAGGTAGCGCAGCG
This sequence comes from Solwaraspora sp. WMMB335, assembly GCF_049179075.1. Lineage (NCBI taxonomy): Bacteria > Bacillati > Actinomycetota > Actinomycetes > Micromonosporales > Micromonosporaceae > Solwaraspora > Solwaraspora sp. WMMB335. Next base: position 7,210,674 of record NZ_JBMHMF010000001.1, on the reverse strand, counting down.
CCAGGTCGACCAGGTCGTAGGACCGTTGGTCCGGTCGGGCGAGGTAGGCGGCGAGCGCGGTGTCGCGCTCGATGCCGTCCAACGCCCAGCCGTGGGCGGCGAAGGCCAACCGGGCCGGCTTGCTGTCGTGCAGCACCTTGCGCCGCTGCGGATCGGCCAGCCAGGCGGCGACGGCGGCTTCGTCGGCCGCGTCGAGCGTCGCCGGGTCGAACCAGGCGGCAGCGCCGTCGACGGTGGCGACCGCCACCGCGGTGAGCGAGCCGGTGCCACGGCCGAAGGCGCCGGCGACCGCGATGCCCACGGCGGCACCCGCCGGGGTATGCGCGGCGAGCCAGGGCGTCACCGCCCCGGCGGCGAGAACCTGACCGGCCAGGTCGAATCCGGCCTCGGCCTCCGGCTCGACGGCGTCGAGATACTGGTAGAGCCGATCCCGCAGGATCCGGAACTGCAACGTGTCGAAGACCTGGTGGACGGCTTCACGGTCCCAGCCGGTCCACTTCGCCTGCGCCGGGGTCAGCGGCAGCTCCAGGTCGGCCACCAGGCAGTTGATCTCGTGGTTGCGGATCACGTCGGCGAGTCGCTCCCGGAGGCTCTCCCCCGCCTTGCCCTTGATCTTGTCGGCCTGGGCGATCACGCCGTCGAGGTCGCCGTACTGGCTGATCCACTTGGCCGCGGTCTTCGGGCCGACGCCGGGCACGCCCGGCAGGTTGTCGCTGGACTCGCCGACCAGCGCGGCGAGGTCACGGTACTGCTGGGGGCCGACACCGTACCGGGCGGTGACCGCCGCCGGGTCCATCCGGGCCAGGTCGGAGACGCCCTTGCGCGGGTAGAGCACCGTGGTCCGGTCGTCGACCAGCTGGAACGCGTCCCGGTCGCCGGTGCAGATCAGCACCTGCATGCCAGCGTCACGCGCCTGGTGGGCCAGGGTCGCGATGACGTCGTCGGCCTCGTAGTTCTCCTTGCTCACCACCGGGATCCGCAACGCGGCGAGAACCTCCTGGACCAGGCTGACCTGACCGGCGAAATCCGCCGGGCTCTCCGCCCGGCCGGCCTTGTAGTCGGCGTAGCGCTCGGTGCGGAAGGAACGACGGGAGACGTCGAAGGCGACCACGATGTGGGTCGGCCGTTCGTCGCGCAGCACGTTGATCAGCATCGAGGTGAAGCCGTAGACCGCGTTGGTGGCCTGCCCGGTGCTGGTGGAGAAATTCTCCACCGGCAGGGCGAAGAACGCCCGGTAGGCCAACGAGTGGCCGTCCAGCAACAGCAGGCGGGGTGCGTCGTCGGTCACGCCGCGACTCTAGTCGCCGGATACGACACCACGCCGGGCGGCTCACGTGGTCACAGCACTTTGCTGAGGAACGACCGGGTGCGCTCGTGCCGCGGATCGGCCAGCACCTGCCGGGGCGCCCCGGCCTCGACCACCACGCCGCCGTCCATGAAGATCAGCGAGTCGCCGACCTCACGGGCAAACCCGATCTCGTGGGTCACCACGATCATGGTCATCCCGTCCCGGGCCAGGTCGCGCATCACGTCCAGGACCTCGCCGACCAGCTCCGGATCCAACGCGCTGGTCGGCTCGTCGAACAGCATCAGCTTGGGTTGCATGGCCAGGGCGCGGGCGATCGCGACCCGCTGTTGCTGGCCGCCGGAGAGCTGGCCGGGATAGGCGTCCGCCTTGCCCGCCAGGCCGACCCGTTCCAGCAGGGCGAGGGCGCGTTCGCGGACGTCGGTCCTGGGCTGACGGCGTACCCGCAGCGGGGCCTCGGTCACGTTGGCCAGCGCGGTCATGTGCGGGAACAGATTGAACCGCTGGAACACCATGCCGATCGAGCGACGCTGGGCGGCCACCTCCCGGGCCGGCAACTCGTGCAGCTTGCCGCCGTGTTCGCGGTAACCGACCAGCGCGCCATCCACCCAGATCCGCCCGCCGTTGATCTTCTCCAGGTGGTTGACGCAGCGCAGGAAGGTCGACTTGCCGGAGCCCGAGGGCCCGATCACGCAGCACACCTCCCCCGGGCGCACCGTCAGGTCCACCCCGTTGAGGACGTCGAGCTGGCCGAACGACTTGTGCACGTTCTCCGCGTACACCATCGTGCCGGCCGGTCCGGCGTCGCCGGCGTCCGTCGTGTTCATCACGACCCCTCCCGGTCAGGCCCGGCCGGCCGGCCGGCGGTCACCTCGTCGGGCCCGGGCCCGGCCGACGGGTCGGGCCCGGCACCGGCCCGTGGCCTGGGCCGCCGACCGGTGCTGCCGAATCCCCGGGAGAACCACCGTTCGACGAAGTACTGGCCGACCATCAGCACACTGGTCAGCGCCAGGTACCACAGGCAGGCCGCGACCAGCATCGGAAAGACCTGGAAGGTACGGGCGCCGACGGCGGACAGCTGGAAGAACAGCTCATTGGTGACCGGTACGAAGGCCAGCAGCGAGGTGTCCTTGAGCATGGCGATCGTCTCGTTGCCGGTCGGCGGCACGATCACCCGCATCGCCTGCGGCAAGACCACCCGGCGCAGGGTCAGCCCCTGGCTCATGCCGAGCGCGGCGCACGCCTCGGCCTGGCCCGGATCGACCGACTGGATGCCGGCGCGGACGATCTCCGCCATGTAGGCGGCCTCGGACAACGCCAGTCCGAGCAGCCCGGCGACGAAGCCGCTGAGCGCCGTGCGGGCGTCGAATCCCCAGATACGGGCCTCGAAGTCGGCGACGCCGAACAACGCGCCGAGTTGCCGGTCGAACGGCAGGCCGAACTCCAGCCGCTCCCACAGGATGCCGAGGTTGCCGAAGAGGACCAGCAGCACCACCCGGGGGACCGCCCGGAAGAACCAGGTGTAGAGCCAGGCGACCGCGGCGAGGATCGGGTTGCCGGACAACCGCATCACCGCGACCAGTACGCCGAGGCCGACGCCCAGCACCATCGCGATCAGCGTCATCGTGATGGTGGTCCGGACACCTTCGACGATCGGCGGCCGGAACATGTTGTCGATCATGAATGCCCACTGGAACCGGCGGTTGGTGACCAGCAGGTGGACGAACATCGTGGTGAGTACGGCGAGCACACCGACGGCGACCCAGCGACCCGGGTGACGTACCGGAACCGCCTTGATCGGTTCGGGGCGCGCCCGCCCCGCTGCGGACGGCGCCGGGCCGTCCGCAGCGGATGGGGACTTCACCGACATCGGACAGGTACGCCGATCAGGGGTTGACGGCCGGGTCGGGTATCCCGCCGGCCTCGACACCCCAGTTGCTCAACGCCTGCTCGTAGGCGCCGTCGTCGATGACCGCGGTGAGTGCCTCGGCGAGCGCCTCGGCGAACTCGGTCTGCTCCTGGGCCACCACGTAGCCGTACGGGGCCGAGTCGTAGATGTCACCGGCCAGTTCCAGCTCGCCGTCGGTCTGCTGTACCGCGTACGCGCACACCGGCGAGTCGGCGAGCATGGCGTCGTTCTTGCCGGTGACGACCGACGCGGTCGCCTGGTCCTGGCCCTGGAACTGCTCGATGGTGATCTCCGGCTTGCCGGCGGCGACGCAGTCGGCGGAGCGGGCTTCGAGATCCTCCACCTGCACCGTGGCGGCCTGGACCGCCACCCGCTTGCCGCAGGCGTCGTCCGGGTCGACGGTCTCGCCGGCCCGTGCCGCCCACTGGGTGCCGGCGGCGAAGTAGGAGACCATGTCGACCTGGGCCTTGCGCTCGTCGTTGATGGTGAACGACGACACCCCGATCTCGTACTTGCCGGACATCACCCCGGGGATGATGTCGTCGAACTGGCTGGGCACGTACTCGGTGGTCAGGCCGAGCTTGCCGGCGACGGCGTTGAACAGGTCGACGTCGAAGCCGATGACGGTGCTGCCGTCGGTGTCGAGGAACTCGGCCGGGGCGTAGGTGGCGTCGATGCCGACCAGGATCTTGCCGTCGGCCACGATCTCGTCGGGCACCAGCGCGGCCAGATCGTCGTCGGCCTCGGCACTCGGCGCGCCGGCGCCGGGCTGCTCGACGGCCTCCTGCTCACCGCAGGCGGCCAGGGTGAAGACCAGGGCGAGGGCACCGGCGATCCCGGCGGCGGCGCGCCGGGTCCGGTGGTATGCGGTTGTCACGATGTCTCTCCAGAGGGGGTCGGGTCGTACCGGTGCCGGGTCAGGCGACACCCAGGTACGCCTCCTTGACAGCGGGGTCGTGCAGCAGGTCCGCACCGGTGCCGGACTTGACGATCCGACCGGTTTCCAACACGTACGCCCGGTGTGCCCGGGACAGTGCCTGCTGGGCGTTCTGCTCGACCAGCAGGACGGTGGTGCCCTGCTGGTTGATCTCCACGATGATGTCGAAGATCTGCTGGATCAGCATGGGTGCGAGCCCCATCGACGGCTCGTCGAGCAGCAGCAGCTTCGGCCGGCTCATCAGCGCCCGGCCGACCGCGAGCATCTGCTGCTCGCCACCGGAGAGGGTGCCGCCGGGTTGCCTGCGCCGCTCGGCGAGCCGGGGGAACAGGGTGAGCACCCGGTCCAGGTCGGCGGCGATGCCGGCCCGGTCGTGCCGGGTGTACGCCCCCATGTCCAGATTCTCCAGGACCGACATGCCGGGGAAAATTCCCCGGCCCTCCGGCGCCTGGCAGAGCCCGCGACGGACCCGCAGGTCGGCCCGGAGCTTGCTGATGTCCTCACCGGCGAAGCGGATCCGCCCGGAGGCGATCGCGCGGATCCCGGAGATCGCCCGCATCGTGGTGGACTTGCCGGCACCGTTGGCACCGATCAGCGCGACGATCTCGCCCTCGTCCACGGTCAGGCTGATGCCGTGCAGCGCCTGGATCCGCCCGTACAGCAGGCTGACGTCCTCGATCTCAAGCAGCATCGTCCGGCACTCCCAGGTAGGCGGCGATCACCCGGTGGTCCTCCCGTACCTCGGCGGGCAGGCCCTCGGCGATCTTCTTTCCGAACTCCAGCACCACGATCCGGTCGGTGACCCCCATGACCAGGCGCATGTCGTGCTCGATCAGCAGCACGGTGACGCCCCGGTCGCGGATCTGGCGGATCAACTGGAGCAGGTCCTCCTTCTCCGCCGGGTTGAAGCCGGCCGCCGGTTCGTCGAGGCAGAGCAGCACCGGGTCGGTGGCGAGCGCCCGGGCGATCTCCAGGCGACGCTGCTCGCCGTACGACAGGTTGCGCGACATCTCGTCGATGCGGTGCCCGATGCCGACGAAGTCCAGCAGGTCGCGGGCTTTGGCACGGCCGTCACGTTCCTCACGCCAGTGCCGTGGCAGGCGTAGCATCGCCGAGATCACGCTGGTCTTGTGGTGGGCGTCGGCGCCGACCTGGACGTTCTCCAGGGCGGTCATCTCGGGAAACAGGCGGATGTTCTGAAAGGTACGCGCCATGCCCATCCTGGTGATGTGGTGACGCTTCTTGCCGGTGATCCGCTGGCCGCGGAACCGGATCTCGCCCTCGGTGGGGCGATAGATGCCGGTCATCGCGTTGAAGCAGGTGGTCTTGCCGGCACCGTTGGGGCCGATCAGGCCGAGGATCTCCCCCTTGTAGAGGGTGAAGTCCACGTCGTCGAGGGCGACGACGCCGCCGAAGCGCAGCGTGACGTGGTCGACCTCCAACAGCGGTTCACGTGCGCCGTTCTCGTTCTCAGCCACCGACTGCCACCTCCTTACGCCGGTCCTTGAACTCCGCCGAACGCCGGCGGCTGGCGATCAGACCCTGCGGCCGGAAGATCATCATGACCACCAGGGTGAGCCCGAAGACCAGGAACCGGTACTCGTACAGCTCGATGCCGAACAGCTCGATGCCGCGGAACCGCTCGATCAGGTACGCGACCAGGCCGCCGCCGACGATCGCCCCGACGATGTTGCCGGAGCCGCCGAGGATCACCGCGGCCAGGATGATGATCGAGTTGAGCAGTTCGAAGTTCTGCGAGCTGACGAAGTTCTGCTTGCCGGCGAACAACGCGCCGGCCAGGCCGCCGATCGCCGCACCCATGGCGAACGCCCACAGCTTGAACTTGAAGGTCGGCACGCCCATCAGCTGGGCGGCGTCCTCGTCCTCCCGGATGGAGATCCAGGCCCGGCCGACCCGGCTGTTGCTGAGGTTGTGGACTCCGATCACCACCACGATGATCAGGGTCAACACCAGCCAGTAGTACGGCCGGGCGTCCAGCACGCCGAAGACCGGCTTTCCGTCGGCGTACTCGCCGGGCGGGTGCGGGATCTGGTTGAGCCCACGCTGGCCCTTGAGGAACTCGGAGCTGACCGCGGCGATCCGGATCATCTCGGCGAAGCCGAGGGTGACGATCGCCAGGTAGTCGCCGCGCAGTCGCAGGGTCGGCGTGCCGAGCAGCAGCCCGGAGATCATGGTGATACCGATGGCGAGTGGCAGCGCCGCCAGCCACTGCCACTCGGTCTTGAGGTCGCTGCTGGGCGAGGTGAGCACCGCGACCGTGTACGCCCCGACGGCGAAGAAGCCGAAGTAGCCGAGGTCCAGCAGGCCGGCGAAGCCGACCACGATGTTCAGGCCGACCGCCAGCAGCACGTAGATGGAGACGGTGAACAGCACCTGCGCGAAGTTGGACTCGGTCGTCGGGATCGGTCCGAGGTACTGGTAGAAGCCCTCGTTGGGCAACGCGTAGAAGAACACCACCACGGCGGCGATCAGCGCCCAACGCACCCACTTGGGCATGTCGTGCCACCGGTCGGCGAACTTGCCGCGTGCGTCGTGCAGCTTGGCCCGCAGGTCTGTCATGCCCGTGCCCTCCCCAGTGACTCGCCGAGCAGTCCGGTCGGGCGGAACATCAGCAGGACGACCAGGACGGCGAAGGCCACGAAGTCCTTCCACTGCGTGCCGAACAGGCCGGAGGCGTAGTTCTCCACCACGCCGAGCAGGAAACCGCCGAGCAACGCACCCCGCAGGTTGCCGATCCCGCCGAGCACCGCCGCGGTGAACGCCTTGAGTCCGAGCAGGAAGCCGACGCTGTAGGTCAGCACTCCGATGCGGACGTTGTAGAGAAGGCCGGCGACACCGGCCATCAGACCACCCAGTACGAAGATGATCATGATGATCCGGTCCTTGTTGACCCCCATCAGTGCGGCGGTGTTCGGGTCCTGCGCGACCGCACGCACACCACGGCCGACCCGGCTGCGGTTGATGAAGAAGTCGAGGCCGATCATCATGGCCAGCGCGGCGACGACGGTCAGCACCTGCACGATGCTGATCGGCACCCCGGCGACGTGGAACCACGGCTCGTTGCTGACGATGGTCGGCAGGCCCTGCGGCAGCCGGCGGGTGTAGACGCCGAACGCCTCGGACATCACGATGGACGCGCCGATAGCGGTGATCAGGAAGGCCAGCGGCGGCGCGTTGCGCCGGCGCAACGGCCGGTACGCCACCCGCTCGACCAGGGTAGCGGTCGCCGCCGAGGCCAGCGCCGCGGCGACCATGGCGATCAGGAAGTAGAAGATGATCAGACCGACTCCGGAGACCACCGAGTTCTGGGTGAGTCCAAGAGCCGACCACGTCCACAACGCGGCGAACGCGCCGGCGATGAAGACCTCGGAGTGGGCGAAGTTGATGAGTCGCAGTACGCCGTATACCAGCGTGTAACCCAGAGCGACCAGGGCATAGATGGCGCCCTGTGTCAAGCCGGTCGTGGTGAGCTCTCCGAAGTTCGAGAGCAGTCCGTTGACGTCCAAGGAGGGTGCTCCATCAAGGGCTGGGAAAAGAGTCGGGTGCGGCCGGGAGCGTGCTCCCGGCCGCACCCGTTAACAGCTGACCTGCCGATCGGGCGGCGGGTCAGGCCTTGGGGATCTCCTGGTCCGGCACGACCTCGCCGTTTTCGACCTTGAACGCCCAGACGACCACCTGCGAGGCGTCCAACTCGCCCTTGTCGTCGAACTTGTAGTTGGCCGCGACGCCCTCGCCCTCGTAGCCACGCACCCACTCGAGCATCGCCTCACGGGTGGTGTTGCCCTCCCCGATGCCCTGCAGGAAGATGTTCGCCGCGTCGTAGGCGGTGTCGCTGTAGGTGCCCGGCGGGGTGCCGTGCAGCGCCTCGTAGTCCTCCGCGAAGCTGCCCCGGGCCTCGGTGGCCGGCTGGCAGGGGCAGGTGAGGATGGTGCCCTCGGCCGCCGCTGCGCCGGCGGAGGTGACGAAGGCCGGGTCGTTCACGCCGTCGCCGGCGACCATGATCGCGGTGATACCGGCGTCGGTGAGCTGCTTACGGATCAGCCCGGCTTCCTGGTAGTAGCCGCCGAAGAAGACCGCGTCCGCGTTGGCCGAACGCACCTTGGTCACGGTGGCGGAGAAGTCGACCTGCTTGCCCTCGCTCTGCACCTTGTCCGAGTCGACCACCAGGTCGCCGAGGACGTTCTTGACCTCGTCGGCCAGGCCCGCGCCGTACGCCGACTGGTCGTCGATGACGAAGACCCGCTCGGCACCGAGCACGTCACGGATGTAGACACCCGCCGCCGGGCCCTGGCTCAGGTCGTTGCCCACGCCCCGGAAGAAGGTCGGCCAGCCCTGGTCGGCCAGGCTCGGCCGGGTCGCCGACGGGGTGATGGTGGGCAGTCCGGCCTCGGCGAACAGCGGACCCGCCGCCTCGGACTCACCGGAGTACGCCGGACCGACGATGCCGAGTAGCTTCTCGTCGTCGATGGCCCGCTGGGCCAGGCCGGGCGCCTGGTCCGGGCTGCCCTGCGAGTCCAGGCCGACCAGCTCGACGGTGCAGTCCGAGTTCTCCTCGTTGTACTGCTCGACCGCGAGGGCCGCTCCGTTGTTCTCGTTGATGCCGAGCGCCGCCGAAGGACCGGTCAGCGCCCCAAAAAAGGCGATCTTGTAACCGCACGCATCGCCGCCAGCTTCCGTGCTCTCGCCGTCGCTGCTGCTACAGGCGGCACCGCCCGCGACGAGCGCCATCATGGCGACGCCGCCGAGCACGCGTACAAGACTACGCTTCAAGGCTCGAAACCCTCCTCGATCCAATTGGTCCGAGCCACCCACTGCCGATTGGCTCTTGCGGGAAGCACGCACCCAGCCGCTATCCCGGCCTTGGGGCGGGACGTTATCCCACCTGCCGGGCACGCCGTAAGGTCCAGGAAGGGCCGTTGACAAAAACGTTACGTAGCGTGGCCTGATCGCCCGCCTGGCTGTAACACCAGGCCCGGGCTGCCATCGAAATACCTGCCCAGGGAGGCCGGTCCCTACCCGGGGAGGCCGGCGGTCGCCGCCCTACTGGCCGGGGGTGTCCCCCGGGGTCTCGGCGAGGATGCGCTCCGCGACGTCACGCATGGTCATCCGATGGTCCATCGCCATCCGCTGGATCCATTTGAAGGCCTGTGGCTCGGTCATCCCGTACGAGGTCATCAGCATGCCCTTGGCCCGCTCCACGAACTTGCGGGTCTCCAACCGGTCGGTCAGCCCGGCGACCTCGGACTCCAGCGCGGCCAACTCGGCGTAGCGGGACAGCGCGATCTCGATCGCCGGCACCAGGTCGCTCTTCTGGAAGGGCTTGACCAGGTACGCCATCGCGCCCGCCGCCCGGGCCCGCTCGACCAGCTCGCGCTGGCTGAACGCGGTGAGGATCACCACCGGTGCGATCCGTCCGTCGGCGATCCGCTCGGCGGCGGCGAGCCCGTCCATGATCGGCATCTTGATGTCGAGGATCACCAGATCGGGCTTGAGGTCCTCGGCGAGCCGGACGGCGGTTTCGCCGTCGCCGGCCTCGCCGACCACGTCGTAGCCCTCCTCGACGAGCATCTCCGCCAGATCGAGCCGGATCAACGCCTCATCTTCGGCGATCAACACCCGCCTGCGCTCGGTACCCGCCTGCGTCTCGGCCACGTACCCCTACCCCCAACGCTTGCCAACCGACACCCACCGGGTTGGGTGTCGCAGCCATCAGCGTAGTAGGTAGGCTTAGCGGAGCCAGGCCCCAGACCCGACAAAGTCCCCGTACTCCAACCGGTAGAGAGGCGGAGCTCAAACCTCCGACAGTGTGGGTTCGAATCCCACCGGGGGCACCACAGTTCGAGCCTTGTGCGCTGCCTCAACCCGGCAGAGTGAGTCTCGAACTCTGACCTCACTCGACCTCGTTCCGCGACGGGGCAACGGATGGGGCCGCGCCACATGGGGTTTCTGAGGAACTGAAGTGGCGGCGTGGAGGCGTGCAGCGCGCGTTCCGGGGTCTGCTCAGCGGTTGTGTTCGATCGGGTGGGGCCGGTAGGGCTCTTCGAGGGCGGCGATGTCGTCGTCGGAGAGCTGGAGGTCGAGGGCGGCGATGGCGTCGGTGAGGTGGTGAGGTTTGCTGGCGCCGATGATCGGTGCGGTGACGACGGGCTTGGAGAGCAGCCAGGCGAGCGCGACCTGTGCGGGCGGTAGGCGGAGACGGTTGGCGACCTCGAGGGTACGGGTGACGATCTGCTCGTCCTCGGGCTGGTAGAGCGTCGCACCGTACTGCTTCGCGGTCTGCGCGTCCTTCTTCTCGCGTTCGGTTTGGGCGCTCCACGGGCGGGTGAGCTTGCCGCGGGCGAGGGGGCTGAAGGGGGTGACCGCGAGTCCGCGGTCGGCGCAGAGCGGGTGCATCTCGCGTTCCTCCTCGCGGTAGAGCAGGTTGTAGGCGTCCTGCATCGAGACGAAGCGTGCCCAGCCGTGCTGTTCGCTGGTGGCCAGCGCGGTGGCGAGCTGCCACGCGTACATCGCGGAGGCTCCGATGTAGCGGGCCTTGCCGGAGCGGACGACGTCGTTGAGTGCCTCGATGGTCTCCTCGATCGGGGTGCTGTGGTCCCAGCGGTGGATGATGTACAGGTCGACGTAGTCGGTTCCCAGGCGTCGCAGGCTGTTGTCGATCTCGGCGAGGATCGCCTTGCGGGACAGGCCGTAGCCGTTGGGGCCGCGGCGGGTCGGGCCGGCGACCTTGGTCGCGATGACGACCTCGTCGCGGTTGGCCATGTCGGCCAGCGCCCGTCCCACGTACTTCTCACTGGTGCCGCCGGAGTAGATGTTGGCGGTGTCGAAGAAGTTGATGCCGGCATCGAGGGCCTGCTTGACGATCTCGCGGGTCTGGGGCTCGCGCAGTGTCCAGTCGTGTTCGGGGAGCGCGGGGTCGCCGAACGACATGCCGCCGAGGCAGATCGCCGAGACGTCCATCCCGGTCGAGCCGAACTTGGTGTAGCGCATGGTGGTGGTCCTTCCATGGGCCGAAGCCCGGTTGAAGTGAGAGGTAAACCTCCGCTTCGTCCATGCTAGCAGAATCGGAGGCGCAACTATCGTTTTGCTAGACTCCTCGCGATGGCACAGATTTCGGGATCAGCAGCGGACGGTGGCGCTCGGGCGCCGTCGCGTCCGCGTCGCCGTGATGCCGAAAGGAACCGGCGTCGGCTGCTCGACGCCGCACGGGAGCTGTTCGCGGAGCGCGGCTTCGGGGTCACCATGGACGATGTGGCCGAGCGCGCCCAGGTCGGCGTGGGCACGGCCTACCGGCATTTCGTCAACAAGGACGAGTTGATCGTCGCCCTGTCGGAGGAGAGGATCGCGGGCGTCGGTGCGATCCTGGACCGTGCGCTGGCCGAGCCCGATCCGTGGCGGGCGATCGTCGGCTATCTCGAGGACTGGCTCGCTCTGCATGCCGGCGACCGGGGTCTGAAGGAGATCTTCCTCACCTCGCCTCGCGCCCGGCGGCTGGACGACGAGGCGCAGGGCCGGCTGCGCCCGCGGCTCGATGAGGTCGTGGAGCGGGCGAAGAGCGCCGGTGTGCTACGGCCCGGTGTCGAGACGACCGATGTGGTGCTCGTGCAGATGATGCTCTTCGCCCTCCCCGCCTCACCACGATCCGGCCCGATCGACCCCTGGCGCCGGTTCCTCCCGGTCCTGCTCGAAGGGATCCGTCCCAGGGATGCAGTCCCGCTGCCGGGGCGCGCCTTCAGCGGAGCCGAACTCGACGAGGCGATGACCGGGATCCTGCCCCCGCGTCGGTGAGAGACCCGAGGCCCAGGGGAACGTCCGGGCCCTGAATGAAAAGGACCGCCGGACTGGCCAGGCACGCCCGGGGATCATGCCTCGTGGTCGAGGAAGAACTCTTCCAGGGTGCGCGCGAAGAACTCGGGCTGGGCGAGGTGGATGACGTGGGTGGCGTCGATCTTGCGATAGCTGCCCGTGCGGAGGAGCGAGACGGCCCGGTCGGCGTCCTCCTGACTCATGGCGCCATTGAGGGTGCCGTCGGCGAGGATCGAGAAGTCGGCCTGGAGCAGAAGTGCCGGGCAGCTGACGTCCGCGAGGGCGTCGGCGTGGTCGAAGCCCTTGTTCCATGTGCCGTCGTGGAAGGCGGCGCCGAACCGAGGATCGAACCGGTCCATGCCGCGCAGGAGCAATCGCACCGTGTCGTTGGGGAGCAGCCCCACATCGACCGGCTCACCTGGGTGAGCGCGCCGATACGTCTTGATCGCGGCGGTGAGCAGGGATGCGGTGCCGGGGGCGACGTTGTTCGTGAAGAACTTCTTGTTGCTGGCGATCCAGTACAGCAGAAAGTCGTCGTCGGCGGTGATCCCAGCGCGGACGGCTTCGGCGCAGGTAGCGAAGGACCGGTCGGCGATCGTGGTCGCGATCCGCGGGTACTCAGCGGAGAACAGCGGTGGATCCTCCAGCACGACGCCTTTCACGAGCTCGGGCCGGTTCGCGGCAAGCCAGACGGCGAGGAGCCCGCCGGAGGAGTTGCCGGTCACGAAGGCCGGACCCCCGACGGTGGTCTCGATGAACGCGGCGAGGTCGGCGCCGATCCGGTTCGCGGACATGGGGTAGTCCGCGGGCACGGTGGTGGCACCATGACCCGGGTAGTCGATGTCGAAGACGTGGAACCGCTCGGACAGGCCCGGCAGGACGCGGCTGTAGCTGAACCAGTCCATATGCTGGGCATGCAGCAGCACCAGGGGCGGCCCGTTATCCGGCCCTTCCGCATAGCTGAGCCCGACCTCGCCGACCTGAGCCGACTTCACGACGAGTCCGGCCGCGGCAACTCTCCCCTTCCAGGGATCGACGTATCTATCGATGGCTCGCTTGACGAGCGCAACGCCGACCCCAGCGCCGGCGGCCGCGCTGCCGACCGCGATCAGGGCGCTCTTCCAGCCCGCGCTGCTCCTGCTCGTTCTCATCACGCTCCTGTCCCGGCTCGTGGATGTCCCTATTCTTCCCGCGAAGTCGGCGCTTCATGTTACGGGTTGAGTCTTCCCAACTGAACGGATGAGGCGACCCCGGTCATCGGGCGAGTCGGCCCTCTTCCTACCGGCGTCATGGCGCGTTGCTGACAACACATGAATCCTGACCCCCACTCGAACTACTCCCACATCCACAGTCACTGATACGTTCGACTCGATCAGGTCATCGCCGGTCATCGATCGACAACCTCAGGCGACCGGCCGTTCTCACGAGAGGATCGAGCATGATCAGTCCTGCTCGTCTCACCCGGCGTGGCATCGTCGTCGCGGTCACCGCCGCCGTCGTCGCCACGCTGGCGCCGGGCACACCCGCCAACGCGGCGGATCAGCGGTTCGAGTACCAGATCCGGCCGGGCACCGCGCAGTGGCGGGCGTTCGGCAGCCATCAGGAGATGGTGGACGCGGTGCAGATGCCGCCGGCGCTCGCGCAACGGTTGCGCACCACACAACTCGTCGACGCGGTGCTGGCCTACCCGCTGCTGCCCGACGCGCTGGCGTTCAACAGCGTCCAGCAGGGCCTCGACGTCGTCGCGCGGCGTTTCAGCGGCCTCGGTGAACTGCTCACCCGCCCGGACGCCGGGCAGGTCCTGCTGCAGCGTTACCGCGACCTGGACGTTGCGGTGCCGGCGGACGAGACTCTCGCGCAGGCCGGCGACCGCGCGCTCGCCGCCTGGAAGCTGGAAAGCATCCTGGCCCAGCCGACGGTGCTGGCCACGCTCGACCACCAGGAGTCCACCGCCCTGCTGCGCCTCGGGCTGGCGAAGCACCGGGCCAAGCGGGCCGACGCCGCCACCTACGGCGAGGCCGGCCTGGAGCCGACCGCGGTGCTGCTGGGCCGGGCCCTCGCGCTGCGCGAAGGCTGGAACTGGTCGCAGTCGCACCTGCTGCGCGAAGGCGTCGCCGTGCACCCTGGCGCGGTCAGCGCCACCGTCACCGCGGTCCGCCAGCACCTGGCCGACCCCGAGGTCACCCACGAGCTGCACGACGGCTTCGGCACGCTGGACTACGCCAGCACCGTCTACACGCCCTACGGCACCCCGGTGTCGGTGATCACCATGACCAGCGAGCTGACCAGCGCCCAGATCACCAGCTACAACAGCTACGTGGCGAGCAACTACCCGTCGGCGACACGGGAACGCAACGCCTCCCGCAAGTACAACTGCCACTCGTACGCGTGGTACAGCACCTCGTCGTCGAACGACCGGTGGATGAACACCCCCGGTGACGACAAGTACTGGCTGGACGGCAGCTACACCCGCTGGCAGGTGCCGTACATCTGGTTCGCCAACATGAAGATCTCCTACTCCAGTGACGACCACTCGGGTATCAGGGTGGGCACCGGCGACTACGTCCGCTCCAAGTGGGGCCAGTTGCCGCTGATGTACCACTACTGGAGTTACTCCCCGTACAGCAGCGCCACCACCAACTCGTACTTCCCCAGCTGACAACGCCGGCCGCAGCGCGCGGCCGGCCGCATGCCCACCGACCCGGGTCGCCGTGCCGACTCGGGTCGGTCGCCGTGCCCGACCGGGAGCCGTGCCCGACCGGGAGCCAGGGGTGGGTCGGCGTCCGGTCGCGGTTGCCGGCCGCGTTCCAGCAGGTGGCGTACGCTCGTACGGGCATCACCGCGGGTAGCGGCCCGGCCATGGCCAGCGCAGAAGGAGGTATCCGGGAGCCGATGGAACTCGTCATTGCCCTCTTTTGCCTGATAGCGGTGGTTGCGCTGGCCTTCGCCGGCTACGGCGTCGCCGTTTACAACGGCCTGGTCACCGGGCGCAACGGCTACCGCAACGCCTTCGCGCAGATCGACGTGCAACTGACCCGCCGACACGACCTCGTGCCCAACCTCGTCGAGGTCGCCAAGGGCTACCTCAAACACGAGCGGGAGACGCTGGAATCGGTGATCGCCGCCCGGGGCGGCGCGGTCGACGCCCAGGCCGCCGCCACCGGCCGGCCCGGAGATCCGGCGGCGATGCGACAACTCGCCGGCGCGGAGAACGTCCTGACCCAACGCCTGGGTCGGCTCTTCGCGCTCGCCGAGGCCTACCCGGATCTCAAGGCCAACCAGAACATGATGCAGTTGACCGAGGAGCTGACCTCCACGGAGAACCGGGTCGCGTTCGCCCGTCAGGCGTACAACGACGCGGTGACCGCGTACAACAACAAGCGGGAACGCTTCCCGGGCAGCGTGGTGGCGAGCATGTTCTCGTTCGGCCCGGCGGCGCCGTTCGAGGCGGAGGATCCGCAGCAGCGCCAAGCCCCCCGGGTGACGTTCTGACGGCATGAACTTCTTCGAACGCCAGCGGCAGGTCCGGCGGGTCTCCGTCCGGTTGGTCGCGTTGTTCGTGGTCGCCGTACTCGGCATCGTCGCGGTGGTCGACCTGGCGGTGTTGATCGGCTTCAACGGTGCCGCGCTACCCGCCGCGCAGCTGGCGGCGCTGCTCGTGGTGACCAGCCTGGCCACGGTCGCGGTGATCGGCCTGGCCGCGCTGATCCGGACGGTCACGCTCCGCGGTGGTGGTGGCCGGGTGGCCCGGGAGCTCGGTGGTGTCCTCGTACCCCCGGACACCACCGACTGGCACCTGCGCCGGCTGCGCAACGTGATCGAGGAGATCGCCATCGCCTCCGGCGTGCCGGTGCCCGAGGTGTACTTGCTGCCGGACGAGCAGGGGATCAACGCCTTTGCCGCCGGCTGGTCCACCTCCGACGCGGCGATCGCGGTCACCCGCGGCGCACTGGACCGGCTCAACCGCGACGAGCTGCAGGGAGTCATCGCCCACGAGTTCAGTCACGTGGTCAACGGCGACATGCGGCTCAATATCCGGCTGATGGGCCTGCTGTTCGGCATCCTGTTCCTCGCGGTGATCGGGCGAGGGCTGTTGCGCACCGGGTACGCCACCGGCCGGGCGCGCGGCGACAACCGGGGCGGCAACCCGCTGCCCCTGGTCGGGCTGGTCATGGTGGCCGCCGGCTACATCGGGGTGTTGGTCGGCCGGCTGATCAAAGCGTCGGTCTCCCGGCAGCGGGAGTACCTCGCGGACGCCTCGGCGGTCCAGTTCACCCGGCAGACCACCGGATTGGCCGGCGCGTTGAAGAAGATCGCCGGGCTGCCGGCCGGCTCGGCGCTGGCCAGCCCGCGGGCCGAAGAGGTCGGCCACATGCTCTTCGGCTCCGGTATCCGGCACCCGGCGCTGTCGCGGGTCTCGGCGCTGTTCGCCACCCACCCGCCGGTCCTGGACCGGATCGCCGCGCTCGATCCCCGCTTCGACCCGGCCGAAGTGGCGGGCCTGTCCCGTCGGTGGGCCACGACTCTCCCGTCGGGTCAGGCCGAGGACCGCGCCCTCGGCCTGACCGGGGAGCAGGCGTCCGGGGCCGCCGGCCCGGCATCCGGGCCCGCTGGCATGGCCGGGGCCGCCGAAGCGCTGCCCGATGTCGGCCATCGGGTGCCGGCCGACCCGAAAGGCGTCGTCGACCAGATCGGCACGGCCCCGCCCGAAGCCCATCCGCAGGCCGCCGCGCTGCTCCGTCAGCTGCCGCCGGACCTGCTGGCCCAGGCCCGGCAGGCTGACGCGGTGGTGCCGCTGGTGCTCGGCCTGCTGTTCTCAGCCGACGACGAGGTACGCACCCGGCAGCACGCCCAGCTGTTCGACCGGCACGGCAAGGTCCTCGCCGACGCCGCCTTGCGGGCCGGTCACGCGACCGCCGCGCTGCACCCGCTGCTGCGGCTGCCGCTGGCCGAGGTGGCACTGCCAGCGCTGCGGCACCGCCCGCCCGCGCAGCGCACGGCGGTCATCGACACGGTCGCCACCCTGGTGCACGCGGACGGACGGATCAGCGTCTCGGAGTACTGTCTGTCCCGGTTGCTCATCGGCGAGCTGCGGGACTCGTTGCGGCCCGCGCCCCGGGCCGGGACGGGACGGCGCCGACTACGCGACACCTGGCCGGCCGTGACCACCCTGCTGAGCGTGCTGGCGCGGGCCGGGCAGCCCGACCCGGACGCCGCCGCCCGTGCGTTCGCCGCCGGTGTCCGGCAGCTGCCCGCACCGCGAC
Source organism: Solwaraspora sp. WMMB335 (assembly GCF_049179075.1). Lineage (NCBI taxonomy): Bacteria > Bacillati > Actinomycetota > Actinomycetes > Micromonosporales > Micromonosporaceae > Solwaraspora > Solwaraspora sp. WMMB335. Next base: position 7,193,434 of record NZ_JBMHMF010000001.1, on the reverse strand, counting down.
GACCTGGTCCGGCGCGACTGACGCCGACCGGGGACGGGGTGCTCGACCTGGAAGCGGTCTGGCCGCAGCTGGACACGTTGCAGCCTGAGCAGAAGGCCCAGCTGATCGCCGCCGCCGTCACGGTGATCGGCCATGACGGGGTGATGACCGTGCCGGAGGTGGAGTTGCTGCGAACGATCTGCCTGCTGCTGCACAGCCCGCTACCGCCATCGGCGTACTGACCTTCGCACCGGTCGGGATTTCTCCCAACCACCTCATTCTCCGGTATTCACCGTCGGCGTCGACGCCATCATCGGATCACCGCATCGACACGAGGAGCAGGTGATGCAGGTCGACGCCGAGATTGAACCGGTCACGTCCCGGGTATCCTGGCCACCCCGGTCACCCGGGACGTCACCCGGCCGCCGTTGCGCCCCGACGACCGTCGGCAGGGCCCACGAGACACGCCAGCTCACCGAGGCCCTCGACCGAGCCGTACCCGGCCGTCTCACGGTCGCTGTCGTCGTCGGGCCGCCCGGCAGCGGCAAGTCCCACCTGATCGAGGAGTTCACCGACGCGGCCCGCCGGGCGGGACACCCGGTGACCCCGCTCGCGTGCTGGGCGGGGCGGGACCGGACCCGCCGCGCGGCGGGTACGCCGGCCCAGCTGGTCGTCGCCGAGTATCCGGATCCGATCGAGCCGCGTACCTGGGCGGCGGTGGCCGCCATGGCGGCCACCGCGCCGGTCCTGGCGGTCCTGACCAGACCGCCCGAGGTCAGCTGGCCGGGAACCCGGCTGCTCGGGCCCACCGGGATGACCCGTATCGCGCTCGCCCCACTGACCGACGAGGCCGTGTCGGAGCTGGTGACCAGGCTGCTGGGTGCCCTGCCCGACACTGATCTGCTGGCCTTGGCCGCGGTCGCCGCCGGCAACCCGGGCGCGCTGGTCGAGTTCGTCACCGGGCTGCGTGAGGAACAGCTCGTGATCGTCCACGGCGGAAAGGCACGGTTGCGGACCTGCCGGTTGCCGGCGCGAACCCGAGCCCGGATCGCCGGCAGCCTCGCCACGCTCTCCGCACCCGCCCGGCACCTGCTCCAGGTCGCGTCGACGGGTGGATCGACCTTCGGGCTGCTCGACGTGGCCGACGCCATGCGCCGCGGTGCCGCGACGCTGCTGCCGGCGATCGACGAGGCGATGGCGTCCGGTCTCGTCGTCGGCGTCGGTGAGCACCTCGCGTTCAGCCACGACGAGGTACGACGGATCGTCGAGGCGTCGCTGCCTCGTCCGGTGGCGGTCGCGCTGCGGCGGGATCGGTTGGCCACACCCGGAGGCACCGCTGCCGACCTGGACACGCTCAACGAGCAGGAGCGACAGATAGCCCACCTGGTCGGACGGGCGATGACCAACCAGCAGATCGCCCACCGCATCGGCCGTTCCCCGCACACGGTCAACTACCACCTCCGTCAGATCTTCCGCAAACTCAACCTCACCTCGCGGGTCGAGCTGGCCGCGCTGGCCGCGCTGGCCGCGCTGGTCCGCGACTCCGCCGCAGCGGCCCGCGTCTTGGTCTCCTCGTCGGGTTCGCGCCACCCGTAGAGCCAGTCCATCGTGGCCAGCCCGCCGCCGGCCAGGCGACGGTCGCGGGCCCGTTGGCGCGGGCCGTCGGGCAGGTGGTGGTCACGGGCACCGGCCCGTACCGCCGCCCCTACCTCGCCGACGCGGCGGCGGCGAATGGTTTCGTACCTGGTCAGGCCGCCGCGGCCGGGCAAGACCGCGGCGAGGACGGCGGCGTCCTCCACGGCCTGGGCCGCGCCCTGGGCGAGAAACGGCAACATCGGATGCGCGGCGTCGCCCAGCAGCACCATCCGGTCGCGGTGCCACCGGTCGGGCACGGGCCGGTCGTACAGGCCGTGGTGCAGGAACTCGTCGGCCGCGCCGAGCAGCGTGGTCACCGCCGGGTGCCAGCCACGGTACGCCGGGGCGAGTCGCAACCCCGCACTGTCGGCGATGACCGGTGGGGCCGGCTCGGGCACGGTCGCCACGACGTTCAGGGTGCCGCCGGGATCGACGGGGTAGCAGACGCAGTGCCGGCCCGGACCCAGCCAGACCGTCACCCGCGCGTCGCCGCCGAGCCAGGGCGGCACCCGCTCGGGCGGCAGGACCGTCCGGTACGCCGTGTGTCCGGTGTAGCGTGGCACGTCCGTGATCAGCTGCCGCCGGACCAGGGAGTGCAGGCCGTCGGCGCCGACCACCAGCCGTGCCGGGACGGACGTGCCATCGTCGAGCCGCAGCCGGGCGCGCCGCGCCGACGCGCCCACTGTCGTGACCCGCCGGCCGAACCGGACCGCCTCGTCCCCGTGTACCGCCCTGACCATGGCCAGCAGGGCCGCCGTCAGTTCGGCACGGCGCATCGTGTAGTACGGCGCGCCGTGGCGCGCCGCCGCCGCGCCGAGCTCGACCCGGCTGATCAGGCGGTTGTCCAGCCACCGGCGTAGCTCCAGCGCGACGGGCCGCACCGCCCGTGCGGCCAACACCGACGCCAGGCCGAGCCGGTGCAAAATCCGGGCGCAGTTCGGTGGAATCTGGATCCCGCATCCGGCTGTCGACACCGACGGCTGCTGTTCCACCACGGTCGCGGGTAGACCCCGCCGGGCCAGCGCGACGGCCACCGTCAGTCCGCCGACGCCGGCACCCACCACCAGGATGCGATCGGGCACCAGACGCCCCCTTCCCCCATAAGTTCGGATCATTCATCACGGATCCGGATCAGTAGTACTGCAGTGCCTTGTCCCAGTCCTCGTCCGGGCCGTACAGCCCACGCGGCTTGAGCACGTCGCCGCCGGCGGTCAGCAACGCGTGCGGGACCAGCTCGCCCGGTGCCCGGGCCGACACCTCGGCGTCGAGGCCGTAGCGGCGGCGGACCGCGGCCACCAGTTCGTCGGCGGCGGCCTCGCGGTAGCGCTCGCGCGCCTCGATCTCGATCCGCAGCAGCTCACCGACCAGTCGGGCGCGCCAGAACATGACGCCGTAGCCGGCCGGCAGGCCGAAGACCAGTTCCTCGACGCCCAGCTGGGTGATCTCGACGGCACCGGTGCGGCAGACGAAGCCGCTGCGGCCCAGCACCCGCACCGTCGGCAGCCACCAGTCGCACTCGCACGGCTCGTAGGCGACCTCGACGTCGTCTTCGATGTTGTAGCGCAGCAGGGGCATCGCCTCGCGGTAGAGCGGGGTCACCACCAGCTGGCCGCGGCCGTGTCCGGTCGTACGACCCGACCGCGGGTCGTGCACCTCGAAGATGTTGCGGTCGGCCCACAGGTGCAGCCGCCCGTAGGGGCACTCCCCGGCGAGGCTGCCGGTCTCGGTCGCCCCGTACTCCTCGACGACCCGCGCGTTCCAGATCCGGGCGATCCGGTCCCGCCGGGCGGCGCTGAGCGGCTCACCGCCGACGAACAGGGCACGCAGGGCGGGAAAGTCCTGGTCGGGACGATGTCCGGCGGCCTCGGCGGCGGCGGCCCACAGCAACGTGTCCGTCGGCAGCGACCAGGTCAGTGTCACCGCCAGGTCACGCAGCACCCGGACCACCCGCGAGTACGGCATGGCGAGCGTCCGGTTGTCGCCGGGCACCACCGTGGCGCCGTGCAGCCGGGCCGCCGCCTGCGCCAGGTGGCCCGTGATCATCAACGCGTACGGGGTGCGGACCAGGAACGTGTCGGACGGGTAGATGCCCACCCACTTGCGGGCGTACCGCTCGGCGAGGTCCGCCCAGTCCGTCTCGGTGTAGTACGACGCGGTCGGGGTGCCACCGCTGCCGCTCGACTCGTGGTACGTGGCCAGCCGCGACCGGTCGACGGCGAGCATCCCGAACGGGTACGCCTGGCGCAGGTGCTGTTTCGTGGTCAGCGCCAAGGCGTGCAGGCCGGCCCGGTCGGCAGGGAGCCGTCCGCCGTCGCGCCGCTGGTAGAACGGCGAGCGTGCCGCCGCGGCCACCGTCGCCGCGAGCCGGGCGTCCTGCAGGTCGGCGAGGTCGCCGTACCCTTTCCAGTCGCCGATACGTGGCCGCTGGTCGGCGTCGTCCGGTCGGCACGGATCAGTCAACAGGACTCTCCTCTCCCAACAGACGCGCGGCGTTGCCGCTCGTCACCTGGTGCAGTTCGGTCGCGGTCAGGTCCAGGGCGGTGAGCTTGGCCAGTTCGACCTCGGGGTGCTGCAGTGGGTACTCGGTGCCGAACAGCACCCGGTCGGCACCGAGGCGGTGCACCGCGAGTCGGGCGACGGCCGTGAAGCATCCGGAGGTCTCCACCACGACGTTGGGCAGCGGGGCGATCAGGGCCAGACCGGCCGCGTCCAGGCCGGTGTGCCCGCAGTGGCCGGACACGAAGGTCACGCCGGGAAACCGGCGGGCGAGTGCCACCAGGTCGGTGGTCCGGGCACCGGGACGGCCGAGGCACACCAGGTAGACCGGATGGCCGACGTCCCCGGCCACCGCGACGAGCTCGCTGACCGGCGGATCGTCGAGGCGGAAGCCGTGCACCGCCGGTGAGATCTCCAGACCCCGGTACGACGGCGCGACCCGCCGGTAGTCGGCCACGTCACGGTACGGGTCGGCGAAGTAGAAGGGCAGCAGCAGCCCGCCGGAGCGGGCACAGTCGCGGCGTACCCGTTCGTTGTCGACGGCGACGTCGGCGCGCCCGCCCTCGACGATCAGGTCGGACAACCGGTCGAGGTCCACCACGCCGCCGGCGGACACCGCGGCCCGGGCGATGCCGGTGCCCGCCATGGTGGCCAGCATGGCGGGCACCGCGTCCGGCGCGGCCGTCAGCCGGGCGTGGAAATCGAAGATCACTGTTCGAGACACATTTCGTCGATGGGATGCCCGACGTGGCGTGCCCGTCCCGGGAGCATTCCGAGGATCCGGTCCCCCGACGTCAACTCGGTCGAGTTGAGTACGGCCGCAGCGGGGCCGAGGATGCGCACGTGCCAGTCGTCCTGGACGATCACGTTGACCCGCTGTCCGTCGCCGGCCACCGCGGTGACCGACAGCAGCGGACGCCGCTCGATCTTGATCCGGCCGACCGTCACCGCCCGGGTGCGCCCGTCGGCGCCGACCGCGAGCACGCTGTCACCCGCACGCAGCTCGCTCAGGTACCGGGTGTGGGTGTGATCGGCCAACGTGTACGACATGATCGCGCCGGCGTTGACCCGGAACGGACGGGTCGGCATGTAGGGCAGCGGATGCGTCTCGCTGACGCAGAGCACCAGCCCGCTGGCCCAGGAACCCACCAGGAGCCCTTCGTCCGGCCGCAGGTAGGTGCAGGTGTCCACGCACGCCCGGTCACCCATGCCGACGCGTCGCACGGCGTCGACGGTGAGAGTGGCCAGTGCCACCTCTGGTGATGCGGCGCGCACGGCCGCCGCGAGCCGCCCGACCTCGGCGGGCGAGGTGGCCCCGATCATGATTCCGTCCGGGCCGTGCTCGAGCACCCCCAGGTGGACCGGCGCGTCGGCGGCACGCTCCACGACCGACACGACCGTTCCGGCCGCGTCGGCGGCCGCCGCGAGCACGATCTCCAGCGGGATGTTCGTGGGGTCGCGGAACTGGAGCACGGTCCAGCCGCAGCGGCGCGCGCTGTCGCACGCGGTGGCGAGTGTCCGTGCGTCGCTGACCTCGACAAAGCGCCCGGTCGCCCGTTCTGGATACCTGCGGGTCAGCCGGTCCGGGTCGGGGTGTGCCGTCACGTCGACCAGCACGACGTCGGCCACGCCGACGTCCTGCGGTGGGTCGGCCTGACCGACCAGCAGGACCCGACGGATGGTCGGCGGCAACGGCTCGAGGTCGGCCGGATCGGCCGAAACGATGGCGTCGAAGCCGTGGTGGATCGCGGCCTGGCACAGCGCCGACAGGTCCGCACCCGCCGACCGGACATCGAGCCAGGCCTGTCGGCGCCCGGCAGGAGCGCCCGCCACGGCAGGAGCGCCCGCCGGGGCAGGGGGAAGGCCCGCCGGGGCAGGGGCGGCGTCGTGCCGCTGGTGCACGGTGGCGCCGCTCATCGCGTCGACACCGGGACCCGGTCATGGACCAGGGCCGCAAGCCGACGGACCATCAGACCCGGATCGTCCGCGGTGAAGACCAGCCGGCCGGCCGCGATGCCACCGGCGCCGGCCCGTAGCGCGCCGGCCAACCGACGCAGCGCCGCCGCCGGGTCCGCGTCGACGGCACCTCCGGCGGCCAGCATCGGAATCGGACAGGCCCGCGCCACCTCGGCCATCATCACCGGATCCGCCGGCATCGCCGACTTGACCAGATCGGCCCCGAGGTCGGCGGCGACGGCCGCGCCGTGCGCCAGCAGATCCGCCGCGCGATGTTCGGCGAGTCGGGCACCTCGGGCGTAGACCATCGCCAGCAGCGGTACGCCCCAGCGGTCGCACGCCTCGGCGACGGCGGCGAGGTCGGCGATCTGCCGCCCTTCGGTCGACGAGCCCAGGTTGACGTGCACGCTGACCCCGTCCGCCCCGGCGCGCAGCGCCTCCTCCACCGAGGCCACCAGGTACTTGGCGTCCGGGTCGGGCGCGATGCGGGTTCCGGCGCTCAGCTGCACGATCAGCGCCAACGACCGGAACCACCGGGACTGGAGCCGGTGCAGCACTCCTTTGTGAAGGACCACAGCGTCCGCCCCGTTTTCGGCCAGTTGCCCCACCAACCGGTCCATCCCGGTGCCGTGCACGATCGGTCCCGCGGTGACCGGGTGGTCCAACGGCACGACGAGCAGCCCGGCCGGGTCGTGCCGGTACAGGCTCTGCAGACGAAGCCGCCGGCCAAAACTCACCGTGGTTGCCAACGTCGCGCCTCCTCAACCGCCGACATTTGTCGATGACGTGCAGGAAACGCTAACCATCCGCCGGCGCCGGACTCCACTACTCGGACGAGCAGCCGACCACGGACTACTCGTTCGAGTAGTCGTGCCGGTGGAATCCCGGCCGGCGCACCGACCGACCACCGGGACGCGCCGAGACAATTCCCGACGGTAGTCCGCCGGGACGGCCGATGGCGGCACGCGGCTACGCTGAAGCCAGCCGACGAGGCGTGTCGGCGAGAACGACGGTTGGTGTGACCGAGGGACCGGCAGTGACGCCTCCCCTCGGCTGTTCGGTCCACGTTGAGCCGGCTGACCCGGACCGACAGCCGGCGAACGACACCTGACGGCGATGATCGACTCGCCCGAATGGGCAATCATGTCGATCATCGAAACAGTCGACAATCACCTGCACTATTCACGCACGACACTTCGGGGTGATCGACCTGACCATCTTCGGCCGCCAGTGGGAACTGGGAACGCTGCATAGCGCTATTACCGATGCCGCGGACGGGGTCGGTGGTTGCACGGTGGTTACCGGCCCGGCGGGAATCGGCAAGTCACATCTGCTGAGAACCGCGATCGAGTACGCCGCCGAGCTCGGTGTGGCGCGTGTCCACTTCGCGGCGACCGAGTTGGACCGCGCGGCCCCGCTGATCACCCTCGCCTCCACACTGCGTCGGATCGAGCCCGAGACGCAGTCGTTCGACTGGCTGCGACAGGATCAGATCGACCCGTACCGCAGGGTCGAGCGGCTGGTCGAGGCGTTCGAGGAATACACCGCCGCGTGTCCCCTCGTGGTGGCCATCGACGACGCCCAGTGGATCGACGAGCTGAGCGCCCTGGCCGTCGCAAGGCTGATCACCGGTCTGACCGCCGCGCCGGTGCGGTGGCTGATGGCCCGCCGACCGGTACCGGCCGACACTCCGGGCGGTCGCCTGGTCGACGCGCTGGCCCGGCAGGACACCGCGCAGATCGAGCTGCGCCGCCTCGACGAGGACGCGGTGGCGCGCCTGTGTGCCCAACTGGCCGGCGCCGAGGTCGACCACACCGTCCTCGCCCTGGCCAGCGGGTGCAACGGTGTCCCACTGCTGATCGTGCAGCTGATGCGCAGCCTGCGGATGACCGGCCAGCTGATCGTCAGCGACGGCGTGGCCACAGTGGTGGGTGGGGAGCTGCCGTCCAGTTTCGTGACCGTCATCGACCAGATGGTCGGCGGACTGACGGTGGATACCCAGCGCATGGTCCGGGCGGCGTCGGTGCTCGGTCGGCCGTTCAGCGTGGACGCGCTCGCCCGGCTGCTCGGCGTGCGGCCCACCGCGCTGCTGCCACAGATCGCCGAGGCCACCCGGGCCGACCTGCTGGTCGACAGCGCCGACGGGCTCACCTTCAACCATCAGGAGGTACGTCTGGCCATCTACGACGCGATGGGACCGGCGGCGCGCACCGTGCACCACCGCGAGGCGGCGAAGGTGGCCCACGACGAGGGGCGGTCCCCGGTCGAGGTGGCCGAGCACCTGATCAAGGGCGGCAGGTCCACCAACGAAGCAGTGGGCATGCTGCGCGAGGCCGCCCGCCAGGTCCGCGACGCGGCACCGAGCACCGCGGCGGATCTGATCCTGTCCGCGCTGGACGTGCTGGCCGAGTCCGATCCGCTGCGGCCTCGGTTGATCGCCGACGCGGTGGGCCTACTCGCCGCGTCGAGCCGGCTCGACGCGGCGCACCGCCTCGGCGAGGCGGCCCTACACGCCGGCCTCGACCCGCCGACCGAGGCGACGTTGCTTCTCGGTCTCGCCGAGGCCTTCAAACACGCCGGACAGAACCGCACCGCCGTCGAGTACGCCGACCGGGCCATACGCCTCGCGAATCTGCCCGACGCGACCCGGGGCAGGCTCCTGGCGATCCGCGCCCACGCCCAGTTCTACATGGGCGATCTCGCCGGTGCCGACTCCTCCGCGGCGGCGGCCCACGACGCGCAGGCGGCGACCGAGGTGGGCGCGGCGGCGGTGTTCGGCCTGGCGGCGCGCAGCCTCGTCGCGCAGGCCCAGGGACGGTTGGCCGACTCGCTGGCGTACGCACAGCAGGCCACCGACATCGCCGACCGGGTCAAGGGCGAAGCCGCGCACCGGCACCCGCGCATCTGGTTGAGCAACGCCCTGCTGGCGGCGGACCGGTTCGACGAAGCGGAGTCGGCGCTGGGGCGGGGGCGCGCGGAGTCCGAACGGTTGGGCACCGCCTGGTCGACGCCGTTGTGGCACTACTACAACACGTCGGCGCTGATCGCCCGGGGTCAGTTGGACGACGCCCACGCCGAGGCCACGACCGGCGTGTCGATCGCGGACGGATCGACCGCTGTTCAGCTCGCCGTGCCGCTGCTCGGCATGCTGATCCGGATCTCGGTGCTGCGCGACGACCTTGAGCAGGCCCACGGTCATCGCGCCGACATGCGCCGGCGGATGGCCACCGGCGTCACCGCCGCCGCCGAAGATGTGGTCTGGGCCGAGGGGATGCTGCTCGACGCCACCGACGGGGCGGACGCGGCGATGGCGGTGCTGGCCGGGTTGTACGACACGCTGCCGGACCGTCCGGTGCTGATCAGCCAGGAGCCGGCGGCGGCCGCGACGCTGGTGCGGATCGCGACCCGGGCCGACGACCAGCGTCGCGCACGGTTGGTCGTCACCGCCGCCCGTGGCCTGGCCGGCCGCAATCCACAGGTGCGCTCGCTCGTCGCGGCGGCCGCACAGGCTGACGGGGTGCTGCGATCCGATCCGCGGGCGTTGCGCACCGCGGTCGACGAGTTCCGACGGACTCCGCGACGGACGGCGCTGGCCGGCGCCCTGGCCGACGCGGCGCTGACCGGACCGGACGACCCCGACCGCGAAGATCTCGCCGAGGAGGCGGCACGCATCGCCACCGACATCGGCGCGCATCGGATCGTCGCCCGGCTGGCCGGTCGATTCCGCGGTGGCCGTGGGCTTGACGGCGGACGTGTCGGTTCCCGACTGGACAAGCTGACCTCGGCCGAGCGGGTGGTCGCCCTCGAAATCGGCAAAGGCACCACGAACCGGGACGCCGCCAAGAAGTTGTACCTGTCGCGCCACACCGTCGACAGCCACCTGCGGAAGATCTTCATCAAGCTCGGGGTACGGCGACGGGCGGAGCTGGCCAGGTTGATCGCCGAGGACCTGCGGGACAATCCCGGAAGTACGTGATGCGCCGGACGGCCCGAACCCCAAGCATAGCGGAGTGGAGAGACCACATCACTCTGCGCGACTGGAGATTGGACTCATGGCGATGTCACCGCTGCGCACCCGGGTGCTCGTCGTCGGCGCCGGCGTGGTCGGCGCGACGCTCGCGCTGGAACTGGCCCATCACAAGATCCCGTGCATGGTCGTCGAACGCGCCGTTCGCGGACTCCGGACGCCGACGCTGGAAGTCCTCGGCAGCCGCAGCATGGAACTGCTCCGCCGGCTGGGGCTGGCCGACCGGATCCGCCAACGCGAGGTCGATCCGAGCCGTCCCTGCCGGGTGGAGTGGACCGAGGATCTCGATCATCCCCCGGTCTACCTGACCCGTCGCCCGCCCAATCGGCGACACGCGTTCACCGCTGACGGCCGGACCACGCTGGAACCGTACGCCCAGGTGTCCGCGACGGCGCTGGCCACTGAGCTGCGCGACGCGATGCGCCGGGACCGGCTCATCGACCTGCGGGAGGGCTGGACCTTCACCGGGCTACGGGTCGACGGCGACGGCGCGGTGGGTAGCGTCCTCGCCGGTCACTCCGGGCACCGCCACGCCGTGACGGCGACGTACGTCGTCGGCTGCGACGGCGCGCGCAGTACCGTGCGTAGCTGCCTGGACATCACGCTGGACCGGCTCGGGCCGTCCCAGCGGTACTGTTCGGTGCACTTCCGCAGTCACGACCCACGACTGCGGCCGCGCAGCCACGCACAGCGCACCCTGGTCATCGGAGACATGGTGCTGCTCTCCCCCACCGGCGACGGCACCTGGATCGGGCACCTACCGGTGGCCGGGAGTGGACCGGCCACGGATCCGGTGGACACGCTACGGCGGCGGCTCGGAATCCAGCTCGACCGACCCGAGGTGCTCGGTGTCACGGAATGGGACGCCGCGCTCTCGGTCGCCACCAGGTACGGCCGGGGGCCGGTCTATCTCGCCGGCGAGGCCGCCCACCCGTTCCACCCGGTGACCGACCGGGTGGACACCAGCATCGGCGACGCCGTCAACCTCGGCTGGAAACTGGCCGCCATGATCAACGGGTGGGGTGGACCGGCGCTGCTGGCCAGCTACGAGATGGAGCGCCGTTCGGGGGCGCTCATCGACCGGGAGATTCTCGCCCGGGCGCAGGAAACCCTGCGCAGGTACCGCCGCCTGCACGCCGCAGGCGCGACCAGTGAGTTCCTGGTGCGGTTGATGCGTCAGGAATTGCCGCAGATCGGCGATCTCGACCTGCACTCCGGTCATCAGTACGGCCACTCGGCCGTGATCTGGCCGGAGCCCGAGCCGCTGGACGGCGTCCGTGGATCGAGGTCGGCGACCTGGCCGGGTAGCAGGGCTCCGACCGTACGGCTGCTCGACGGCTCCGCGATGTTCGACCGGTTCGGCCCGGAGTTCACCCTGGTCGACCTGACTCCGGACGCGGCAGGTGGCCGACTCGTCGACGCGGCGCGCAGCCAGGGCGTGCCGATGGCGCACCTGTCGACCGAGGACGTGGCCGTACGGTCCTGCTGGGACCGTCCACTGGTGCTGGTCCGCCCGGACCAGCACATCGCCTGGCGGTCCGCCACCGTGCCGGACAACTGGCCGGCCGTGCTCGACCGGGTCACCGGTCACCAGACCACGTAAACACGTGATGGTGCCCCGACGGCCACCTTCGCCAGGCTCATAGGCGTCCACGGCCGTCGAGAAGAGCGGGCACGATGAGCGAAATCACCCCGGACCTGCTGCGGAACACGGTCGTCAGCCGGTGGCACCGCCGGCTGACGAGCAACCAGTCCGGCAGGCGGAGTCACTGGCGGACCAAGACAATCTACTTCCGGTCGGTGGCCGACCTGGTGGCCCGACAACCGGAGCACACCCTCACCTGGCGCAGCGTGGTGGACGCCGCCGCGCCGCTGGGCAACCGCAGCACGTTCTACGAGGTCACCGGCGGGCAGGCACGGCACCCGCTGATCCGGGACCTCATCCAGGACGGGGCCTGCGACTCGATCCAGCTCGCCCTGTGCTACCACCGGTCCGACGCGATCAGTCAACTGCTCGACGAGACGAAGGTGTGGTCGTACTGGCCGCACCGGGAGCGGCTGCTCGCCAGGCTCGCCGCCCGGCCGATGTCCGGGTCCGACGTGGAAGCCGCGCTGGTCGACGAGGTACGCGACTGGGCGCACCGGTATCCTCGGCTGGCCGCGACGCTCGACGCCGCGCCGCCCGCGTGTGCCGCCGAGGATCTGGTGGTGATCCGGGCCGGACAGACCGCACCGTCGCGCAGCGTCAAGGCGCTGGGCGACCTGCTGCGCGACACGGCACCACGCGAAGTGCACGCGTTCACGTGATGGCAGCGGGGCGGGCCGTGGCAACACTCGGATGCGTCAGGTCCACGGCCGCCCCAGGAGCCGAACCACATGACCCACCCCGCCTGGTCCATCCGACACGACGTCTTCACCCGATCCCCGTTGTCCCACGCGCCCCGTCAGCCGCCACCAGGTCGACGGATGTCCCGGTGGTCGCTGCGGCTGCGGCTGCTACTGGCGCCGCTCGCCCCGATCGCGTCGCTCGCCGCCCTGATCGCCTGCGCGGAGCACGACAAGCCGCGGAGTCTGGCGACCTCGGTGCTGGCCGGACCACGGCGGGTGACCGGCCCGGTCTACCTCGACGAGGCGGTGGACGTCCCCGGCTCGATGACGACCCACACCACGCAGCGAGAGCAGGCCGAACGCAAGCCGCTCGGCTTCGCCCGGCGCGGACTCGGCGATCGTGACCTGCCGTCCACGGTTCTCTTGGACGACCCGGCGACGCTCGACGCCGCGCTGAGGCGGGCCGACCACACCCGGACGTACGCCGTCGTACCGACCGGGGCGATCGGCTGGCAGCACCGTGGCCTGCTCGACTCCGTCGTCGTCCACGGCGAGGTCCTCGGCGGCGTCACCGGCCAACGGCGCACCCGGGTCGCGACGACGACCGCCGTTTCGTGACGACCCTTTCCCGCCTGCGCCCTCGCCCTGCGCCCTCGCCCTGCGGCCGGCCCGGCGCCGGACTGATGTCGACCACTTTGGAGCATCGATGAGCAGAAGAGATGCACGTCGGCGAAGCCGCCGATGGACCAAGCGATCGGAACGGGCCATCCCGTACGGGCCGTTCGCCCGTCTCACCGACTGGTGGTGCGCCACTCGGGACGCCCGGAAAGGGATCCCTCAGCTGCCGCCGGAGGACGCCCGGGCCGGGTCGACGCCCGCCGACACGGAACCCCACCTGAACACCCCCCGGATGATGTTCCTCGGCCAGCTCGGGGCCGGCCGATGGGAGAAGGAGTGGATCGTCTACCAGGCCGAAGTCGCCGATCTGACAGCCGGACGGCGTAACGCCGAGGCACAGCGGGACGCGTTCGTCGAGCAGCTGGCGCCGGCCCGCGACCGGCTACGCCAAGCCGACCAGCCGCCCGACACCACCGTCCGACTCGCCGGGGAGCAGCACACCGACGCGGCGATCGTGGCCCAACGCCGACGCCGTGAGCAGGCCGACCGCCGGGAGCGCGTCGCCGCCGAGGTCGGTCGGCTCGTCGAGGCGCTGCACGCGACCCAGACCCGAATCGCGTACCTCGACGAGCAGATCGCGATCAGGCTACGGGTCACCCAGCGACGCGCCGCGATGATCGAGGCGTACGTGCGGCGCCGGGAGGCGGCGTACCTGACCCGGCTGGTCCGGCGGCACCCGCAGGGTGCCCGGCTCAACACTCTGCTGCGCCCGACCTGGCCGCAGCCACCGCGGTGGCTGCGCGCCGACCATCAGCCGGCGACCACGGCGCCACCCGCCGACGCCCCGGCGTGGCACACCCGTGCGGCGGTGTCCTGAGATGCCGATCGTCGCGTGGCCGCGGCGTCGCCGCGACACTGCGCGGGCGGTTCGCCGCCCGGCCTTCGCCAGTCGCGGTGGCACGCCGCTCGACCTGCTCGTGCCGCCGGCGTACGAGCGCCCCGAACACCAGCTCGACGCCGACCGGGCCCGGGTACGGGAGCTGATCGGATCGTTGCAGCAGGGCGCCCTGGACGCCGGCTCCCGCCAGGTGCTCGCCAATCTCATCAACGAGCTCGGCGAGCAGAGCCTCGCCGAGCTCGACGTGGCGCGTGACGAGCGTCGCGCCGTCGGTCGGGTGTTGCTCGGCATGGCGGCCGAGGAGTTGGTCCGACGCTGGGAGCGGCTCAAGTCCGCCGCCGTACGGGCCAGCCACGCCGAGACCGCGCTGGCGCTCGCCTTCGAGGAGCTGACCGGCCACAGCCCCGCCGACCGGGTCGATGCGCAACCGAACCCGTTCAGCGCCGAGGCACGGCGCTCCGCGATCGGCCCCATCGACCTGGGTCTGCACGGTCCGGACGTCAACGGTGGGATCGGCCGCGCGAACGGCCGTGCGGGTCGGCCTGCGGGTCGGCGTACGGATCAGCGTACGGATCAGCGTACGGACGAGATGGAGTGACCGATGACCGCTGCTGACGAAGACACGGGCCGCGCGGCAGCCCTGGCCGATGCCCGCCCCGAGCCGCGCTTTTCGTACCAGGGCCCGGCGGAGGTGTCCGGCCGCTCCGTGGCGGAGCTGTTCTACCTCGTCCCGCTGATGATCGCCGCCGGTGCCGACGTCGTGGCGTTCTACCAGGTCGTCACGCTGCTCTTCGCCGACCTGGCGGACCGGCTCCACCTCATGCTGGTCGCCGGCCTGACCGTCGCGGCGGTGATGCTGGCCCACTTCGCCGGCCGGATCGCCCGCGACATGCTGGCCGGCTACGGTGGCGCGAACCGCTGGGGACTCGCGCTGTGCGTCGTCCCATGGGCGGTGCTCGGGGCCGCCGCCGTCGCCGTACGCCTGCTGGCCACCGTCGACACCGGTGGTGGCGCGACCGACTTCGACTCCGGCGGCGGCCGGCAGGAACAGGTGGCCGGGGCGCTGCTGTTCGGTGCGCTCTATCTGGCGTCCGGTCTGGTCGCGGCGCTCGGCGAGTTCTTCAGCCACAACCCACTACGGTCCGGCTACCGCCGCGCGCTGCGCGGTCACCGGCGGGCGGTCAGGAAGCTGCGCTCTTTGCACCCGCCCGTCGAGCGGGCCAAGCACGTCTACGAGATGCACCGGCTCAGTGTGGTCCGCGACGACGCCTGCTACGCGGCGGAACGTGACCGCCGGCTCGCCTTCACCGAGGAGCTGAAGCGCTACTCGGAGATCCTGATCGCCGCTCACCTGAACAACCCGTCGGCGACCGACGGCATGACCCAGCCGGACTGGCGACCGCTACGCCAGCACGGTCCGACGCGCGACGCCGGCCGCACGGCACCGGCCGGCCCGGCGGAGCCGACCGGCCCCGACACACGCAACACCAACTCGGCCTGGCCGAGCAACGGCCGACGCGGCACCGGCAGGTGGAACGCCCCCGCATCGCGGCCGGCTCCGCCGGAACCGGCGACGGCCCCGGCTGAGGCGCCGCCCGCCGATCCCACACCGCCCCACCACCCGAACAGGAGCTAGAGATGTCAACCAGACCTGACCGCAGTCTCGCGGGCACCGCCGCGCTCGTCGTCCTGGCCGGCCTGCTCGCCGGCTGCGGGGCGTCGGAGCGATCGGGCTGCCCGGACACCGCCGTGGCCGGCCTGGCCGTGGCGATCGGGGCCCGGGCCAACAGCCCGGCTCCGGTGCTGCCCTCCTCCCTCGACGAGGCACTGGACCAGGTGATGGACGCCGAACAGGGCTTCACCGCGATCCGGGTCGACGGCGATCCCACCATCGCCTGCGGGATGCGTTTCAACCAGGAAGCGCAGAGCACCAACGGCAAGGCGGCGGAGCGGCGGGCGTACCAGGCTTTCGTGCACGCGGCGCTGGCGGACGTGCGGTCGGTGCAGCCCGAGGCGGACCCGCTGCGGGCGCTCAGCTACGCGGCGACCGTGGGGCCTCCGGGCGGCACCGTGCTGCTCGTCGACTCGGGCCTGCAGACCGTCGCACCGCTGAACTTCGCGGAGAACCCGGCGCTGCTCGACGCGGATCCGGGCGCCGTCGTGGCGGACCTGCGGCAGCGTGACCTGCTGCCCGACCTGACCGACCGGCGGGTGGTCCTGGCCGGGATCGGCTACACGGCGGCACCTCAGCCCGATCTGGACGACGCCCGGCGTCGGCGGCTGGTCGCCCTGTGGACGCAGATCGCCGAGGCGAGCGGGGCCGTCGAGGTCACCGTCGCCGAGGAGGCGAACACGAAGGTCGCGGCGACCGAGGAGCCGGCTGTCGCCTCGGTGGACGTCGGCGCGGTGGCGACCCTGCCGCCCACCTGTGACCTGGACCTCATCCTGTGGGACGACGGGGCCGTCGGGTTCGCGCCGGAAAGCGCCGAGCTCGCCGACCTCGCCGCCGCCCGCTCGACGTTGGCGCAGGTCGCCGCGCGATTCACCGAACATCCGAGCGCGACGGTCGAGCTGGTCGGCACGGTGGCCCACTACGGCAGCCGGAGCGCGACCGGCACCGGCCTGTCCCAGCAGCGCGCCGACCGGGTCAAGGCGATTCTCGTCGACCTCGGCGTTGCCGCGGGACGGATTCGCGCCACCGGTGCCGGTTGGGGGCCGTACCCGACCCCGGACGCCCCGCCGGACCCCCGGTCCGACCAGTTGAACCGCCGGGTGACGCTGACGGTGAGCTGTTGATGGCGGCACCCGGGTGGCCCGGCCCCGACTCCGACTCCGCCGGTGCCGGTGCCGGTGCCGGTGCCGAACGCGGGTGTCCGCCACGCCCGATCTACCGGTTGGCACCGGTGTTGTTCGATCCGGAGGACGCGGTGGACCGGGCGGTGCTGTCGGTCGCCACTCACTCGTACCATACGGTTCCCGCGACACGCCGACGCATCGTCCGGGCGGTGCTCGGCTGGTCGCGCGGGCGCAGCGCCACCGCGATGAACGCGGCACGCAATCCACTCACGCCACAGCTCGTCCTCGTCATCCTCGACGGAGTCACCAGCGGCGCGTTCGACGTGCCCGGCACCGACCGGTGGTCACGCTGGCGACTGGCCTGGCGGCTGTACCGGCGCCGAGCTCCCGCCGGGGAGTACAGCCTCGTCCCGGTGCTGTCGTCGACGGAAGCCGAGCGAATCGGTCGGCACTGCCGGTGGCTGGCCCGACGCGCCGGCCTCGCCCCGGCCAGGGCCGAGGCCGTGACCCGTCGGATCGTGGCCGTGCTCAGCGGCGCGACCGACGACCGGACCACGACCGACGACCGGGACCAGGGCTGAGCTGCGAGCCGGGTGGCTACCGCGGTCGCCGCACCGCGCCCGCGTCACCAGTTGTGCATGGTGCCGTCGGCCAGCCGGTTGACCGGCAACGACGCCGGCCGGTACGGGTAGCGGGCCGCCGCGGACTCGTCGATGTCGACCCCGAGGCCGGGCTCCTCGCCCGGATGCAGGTAGCCGTCGGCGAAGTGGTACGAGTGGGCAAACACCGCGTCGGTGTCCTCCGTGTGCCGCATGTACTCCTGTAGCCCGAAGTTGGGGATACTCAGGTCGACGTGCAGGGCGGCGGCCATGCACACCGGCGACAGGTCGGTGGCGCCGTGCGACCCGCTGCGTACGTGGTGCAGCGCGGCGTAGTCGAAGATGCGCCGCAGGTGGCTGATGCCACCGGCGCGCACCACGGTGGTACGGACGTAGTCGATCAGCTGTTCCCGGATGAGCTGCTGGCAGTCGAAGATGGTGTTGAAGACCTCGCCCACCGCGATCGGAGTCGTGGTGTGCTGGCGGATCAGCCGGAAACCCTCCTGCAGCTCGGCCGGCACCGGATCCTCCAACCAGGTCAGCCGGTACGGTTCCAGGTCCTTGCCCAGCCGGGCCGCCTCGATCGGGGTGAGCCGGTGGTGGGCGTCGTGCAGCAACCGCAGGTGGGGGCCGAACTCGTCACGCACCGAGGCGAACACCTGCGGCACGTGCACCAGGTAGCGCTCGGTCGACCAGGTGGCCTCGGTGGGGACCGCAGCGTCGGCCGGCTCGTAGAACATCCGGTCCTTGCCGACGCCGTAGGTCGTCGTCAGCCCGGGTACACCGGACTGGACGCGGACCGCCTGGTAGCCCAGATCGACGTAGCGGGCCACCTCGGCGAGCACCTCGGTGACGGTCTCCCCGTTGGCGTGGCCGTAGACGGTCACTCCGTCGCGGCACCGGCCGCCGAGCAGTTGGTAGACCGGCAATCCGGCGGTTTTGCCCTTGATGTCCCATAACGCGGTATCCACCGCCGCGATGGCACTCATCGTCACCGGGCCCCGCCGCCAGTACGCGCCCCGGTACAGATACTGCCAGGTGTCCTCGATCCGGGTCGCGTCCCGCCCGATCAGCGTCGGCACCACATGATCGCGCAGGTAGCTGGCGACGGCGAGTTCCCGGCCGTTGAGCGTGGCGTCACCGACGCCGGTCACCCCGTCGGCGGTGACGATCTTCAAGGTGACGAAGTTTCGCCCCGGGCAGGTCACGATCACCCGGGCGTCCACGATCCGCATCAGCCAGCTCCTCGCATCGCCCGGCGGCGCTGCGCCACCGGTCCGCCGCAGAGGCTAACCCGACACCTGGCGGGCCCGGTGACGTCACCGGGCCCGCCGGACCACCGCCGGGAAGATCGCCGCTGGCCGCGTGGTTGGGCTGCGGTGTGACCGACGTACCGCTTTCCGTCCTCGACCTCGCCCCAGTCGCCGCCGGCGCAACCACCGGCGCGGCGCTGCGGCACACCACCGAACTGGCCCGCCGGGTGGAGCAGCTCGGCTACCACCGGTTCTGGGTGGCCGAGCACCACAACATGCCGGCGATCGCCAGCGCCGCCCCGGCCGTGCTGCTCGCCCATCTGGCCGCGGCCACCGCCACGATCCGGGTCGGTTCCGGCGGGGTGATGCTGCCCAACCATCCACCGCTGGTGGTCGCCGAACAGTTCGGCACCCTGGAGGCGCTGCACCCCGGCCGGATCGACCTGGGCATCGGCCGCGCGCCCGGCACCGACCAGGCGACCGCGCTGGCGCTGCGCCGCACGATGGCCGGGTTGACGGCGGAGTCGTTCCCGCAGGAGCTGGCGGCGTTGATCAGCTACTTCCGCGGCGACCCGGGCGCGATCACCGCGACGCCGGGGGCCGGGCAGATGCCGGCGATCTGGCTGCTCGGTTCGAGCGGATTCAGCGCCCAGCTGGCGGGTGCGCTGGGGCTGCCGTTCTCGTTCGCGCATCATTTCAGCGCGGCGAACACGCTGCCGGCGCTGGCGCTGTACCGGCAGCATTTCCGCGCCTCGCAGTGGCTGGACCGGCCGTACGCGATGGTCGCGGTCAACGTGGTCTGCGCCGAGACCGACGAGCGGGCCGAGTGGCTGTCCGGCCCGGCCGGCCTGTCGTTCCTGCGGTTGCGCACCGGACGACCGGAACCGATGGCCAGCCCGCAGGACGCGGCCGCCTACCCGTACACCGATCTGGAGCGCGACTTCGTGCGCCAGCGGCTGGCGGGCCAGGCGATCGGATCGCCGCAGACCGTCCGACGGGCACTCGCCGACCTGCGCGAACGCACCGGCGCCGACGAGTTGATGCTGACCACGATGGTGTACGACATCGAGGACCGGGTGCGCTCGTTCGAGCTCGTGCTGACGTGACTCGTTCGAGCTCGTGCCGACCTGACCTGGGTCGGGTGACCGTCGACACGGACCCGCCGATCGCGAAACAGGAGCTTCATCAGCTGGTCACCGCCACGCGACCATCGGCTGGCTAAGGTTTGTGCCAGGTGATGGTTCGACGCACGAGATCACGCGTGGGGTGGATGTCGTCGCGTCCGTTGGCGGGGGGCCGGGTTCCGGTCCCCCGCCAACGTCTTGTTCAGCCGTCGGGCCAGCTCAGCGCAGGTAGACGTTGGGCTGTGGCGGGGTGGGCATGTTGTCGCCGATGAAGAACGACGGATGTGGCGGCTGGTTGTAGGCCGTGTTCTGCCAGGCGATGGCCACCCGGTACTGCGCGTCGTGCATCAGGGTGTGGATCCGCCGGTCCGTGGTGTGCCCGGTGGCGTAGATGCGCAACGCGCGCGAGTCGCTCGTCCGCCAGATCACCTCCTCGCGCCAGTCGCCGAACAGGTCCGCCGACAACGCCGGGGTGGCCTTGGTGCCGTTGTTCGACGCCACGTCGGATCCGGTCAGCAGCCGGCTGTCGCCGGACGTGCCGTACTTGTCGATGCGGGTCTGATCCAGCAGTTCCCGCACCGGGTCACCGTCCCACCAGATCACGAAGTTGATCGACGACGGCTTGCGCCCGACGGTGGACCCGGATGGTGACCGCAGCTCACTGACCGAGGCCGACCAGGACTCGGCTCCGGCGCTGCCGGCCCAGATATCGGCCGACACGCCTCGGCCGTTGTCGCCGCCGGTCGGGGTCTGCCAGATGATCTGCCCGGTCCGGGCGTCGACCAGCGCCGAGGACGGCTTCGCCCCGTCCTCCTGCACCTTGAAGTACTCCAGTCCGGCGCGGCCGGGATCGAGATCGCCGACGTGGCCGGCGTCACCGTGGTTCAGGCTGGTGTTCCACAGGCCCCGGCCGTTGTCGTCGATGGTCGCGCCGCCGAAGACGATCTCGTCCCGGCCGTCGGCGTCGACGTCGGCGATGGACAACGAGTGGTTGCCCTGCCCGGCGTAGCTGCCGTTGCCGGAGCTGTTGGAGTCGAACACCCAGCGCTGGGTCAGGCTGCCGTTACGGAAGTCCCAGGCGACGATGACCGTTCGGGTGTAGTAGCCACGCGACATGATCAGCGACGGACGCTGCCCGTCGAGATAGGCGGTGCCGGCGAGGAAGCGGTCCACCCGGTTGCCGTACGAGTCGCCCCACGACGACACGTTGCCCCGGGCCGGCACGTAGCTGACGGTCGACACGGCGGCGCCGCTCTGGCCGTCGAACATGGTCAGGTACTCCGGCCCGGCGAGGACGTAGCCTGAGGAGTTGCGGTGGTCGGCGCTGGCGCTGCCGATCACCGTACCGCGGGCGTCGCGGGTGCCGTCGGCGGTCTTCATCGCCACCTCGGCCCGGCCGTCGCCGTCGTAGTCGTACACCTGGAACTGGGTGTAGTGGGCGCCGGCCCGGATGTTGCGTCCCAGGTCGATACGCCACAGGCGGGAGCCGGTCAACTCGTACGCGTCGACGTAGACGTTGCCGGTGTAGCCGGACTGCGAGTTGTCCTTGGCGTTCGACGGGTCCCACTTGAGCACGATCTCGTACTGGCCGTCGCCGTCGAGGTCACCGACGCTGGCGTCGTTGGCCGAGTAGGTGTAGGCCTCCCCCGACGGCGTGCTGCCACCCGCCGGCACCTGCAGCGGTACGTCGAGGTAGCCGTTGGCGAAGGTCAACGACGGCGGCGAGGCGGGCTGCTCGACACCGCCGGCCACGGCCCGGACCGTGTAACTGGCGCTGGCCGCGGCGCCGGAGTCGTAGTAGTTGGTCGAATTGGTGATCGTCGTCGAGGTGAGCCGGGTCGACCCGCGGTAGACGTGGAACCCGGTGCTGGCCGCCTCGGTGCCGAGCAGGCGCCAGGAAACCAGGTTGCCGGAGCCGGACCGGACACTGATCACACCTCGGTCGAGATCTTCCATCTGCTTGGCGCCCGGTCCCGGGGTGGGTGGTGGCGTCGTCGGGGGTGCCGTGGTCGGCGGCGGGGTGGTCGGGGGTGCCGTCGTCGGGGGTGGGGTGGTCGGCGGTGCCGTCGTCGGGGGTGGGGTGGTGGTGGGCGCCACCCCGCCGGTGCAGGTGACGCCGTTGAGCGCGAAGCTGTCCGGCACCGGGTTGCTGCTGTTGTTCCAGGATCCGTTGAAACCGAACGAGGTGCTGGCGTTGGTGCCCAGGTTGCCGTTGTAACTGACGTTGTCGGCGCTCACCTGGGCACCGTTTTGCGTCACGGTGGCGTTCCACGCCTGTGTGATCGTCTGACCGGCGCCGAAGGCCCAGGTCAGCCGCCAGGAGTTGAGCGGATCACCAAGGTTGGTGATGGTCACGCTGGCGCCGAATCCACCGGGCCACTGGTTGGTGACGCGGTAGTCGACCGCGCAGCCGGCGGCCGCGGCGGCGGACGTGGCGACGATCGTGGTGAGGACGCCGGCGCCGGCGACCGTGGCGACCGCGGTCAACGCGGCCAACCTGGTCGTCCGGAGCTTTCCGGACGACGGGCGGAGGACGGGCAGGGAGCGGAGGACGGACGGGGGGCGGGATTTCCGCATGGTTGACTCCGGGGAAGGCGGCGACAGCTTCGCACCGCATGGCCGAGGGCGTCCTGGCTGCCCAGGCCAGGGTCGGTGCGTCGCCAGCGGTCGGTGCGCGATCAGGTCGGCTGTGGCGACGGCGGCGCGCGGGGTCGGCTCCCGTGGCGCTCATGCTAGGGCAATCGCTTTCCTCAGTTCAACATCGACAGGCCACGATTTGAAGGATTCAACTCGGGTCGCCACTGTCCTCGGGTCACCGCTGCCGCAGTACGACGAACCCACCCGGCGCCAGCCGCACCCGGCCGCTGGCCGTCATCCCGGTCAGCAGATCATGGCCGGAGGCCCGGACCGTGACCTGCGCCGAGCCGTGGTTGAACAGGAACAGCCAGCTCGATTCCCCCGCGACCCTGCGCACCGCCTCGACCCCGGCCGGCGCCGTCGGCAGCACCGGCGCCACCCCGGCCTCGGCCGCCACGACGGCGAGCAGTTCCTGGTAGCCGGGCTCGTCGAGCCGGGTCGACACGTACCAGGCCGCGCCGGCCCCGACCGGTCGTCGGGTCACCGCCGGGCGGCCGGCCAGCACCCCGTCGACGTAGTCGTACACCGCTTCGGCGCCGAGCAACT
Organism: Solwaraspora sp. WMMB335; assembly: GCF_049179075.1. Lineage (NCBI taxonomy): Bacteria > Bacillati > Actinomycetota > Actinomycetes > Micromonosporales > Micromonosporaceae > Solwaraspora > Solwaraspora sp. WMMB335. The sequence goes on along the minus strand of NZ_JBMHMF010000001.1, from coordinate 7,170,542 downwards.
CGACCGCTTCCCGCCATCGCCGACCGGTCCGGCCGCCGGTCAGCGCGACCGTACCCGCCGGCCCGAGCGGCAGGAACTCCTCGCTGCGTACGCCGAGCAGGTCGCGCAGCGCGCCCGGGTAGCCGCCGAGGCGCACCCGGGCGGACGGGTCGGCGACCCCGCTGAGGTAGCTGACCACCAGGTGTCCGCCGTCGTGCACCCACCGACCGAGGCTGGCGGCCAGGTCGTCACTCATCAGGTACAGCGCCGGCAGCACCAGCATCCGGTAGCCGGACAGGTCCAGCTCCGCACCCGGGGGCACCGCCGCCGGGCAGGCGAAATCGGTGACGATGCCACAGTGCCACAGGGCCCGGTGCGCGGCGGCCACCTCGTCGGCGTACGAGATGTGCCGCGACGGCAGGCCGGGGTGCTGCAACGCCCAGCCGCTGGCCGCGTCCCAGCCGATCGCCGCGCGGGCGGTCACCGCACCGGCGTCGATGTCGCCCAGCCGGGCCAGGATCTCCCCCAACGTCACCGTCTCACGGAAGGCCCGGCTGTCGGCACCGGCGTGCGGCACCAGCGCCGAGTGGTACAGCTCGGCGCCGCCGCGCGACGCCCGCCACTGGAAGAACATCGCGCCCCGGGAGCCCCGGGCCACATGGGCCAGGCTGTGCCGCAGCATCCGGCCGGGTTCCTTGGCGTACGACACGCCGTCGGCGTGCTGGTGGATCTGGCCGGGAGCGCTTTCCATCAGCAGCCACGGCCGCGCCGGCACCCCGGATCCGCCGTGTGCCGCCGCCGCCGGTGCCGGTGCCGGTGCCGGTGCCGGTGCCGGTCGCGACCAGGAGCGGGCCAGATCGGCGGCGAGAGCGGTCTGCTGTTCGGCCCGCCCGTCGGTCTCGCTCGGATAGTGGTCGATGGCGACCAGATCGACCTCCCGCGCCCACCGGGCGTGGTCCACCGGCACCCAGTCACCGAAGACGTAGTTGGTGGTCACCGGCACGTCCGGGGTGAGCCGGCGCAGGATGTCGCGCTGTTCCACGTACGCGGCGAGCAGCTCGTCGGACCAGAACCGACGAAAGTCCAGCACCTGGGTGGGGTTGGCCAGGTACTGGGTGGCGCGCGGGGTGGTCACCTGGGCCCAGTCCGAGTAGCACTGGCTCCAGAACGACCCGGTCCACGCCTCGTTGAGCCTGCCCAGCTCACCGTAGCGGTCCCGCAGCCAGCGCCGGAACGCCTCGGCCACGTGCCCGCAGTGACAGGTGGTGCCGTACTCGTTGTGCACGTGCCACATGGCCAGCGCCGGGTGGTCGCGGTAGCGCCGGGCGAGCATGGTGGCGATCCGCCGGGCCGCGTCGCGGTACGCCGGAGCCGCCGCGCAGTACGTGTCGCGGCTGCCGTGGTGCAGCCGTACCCCGTCGGCGGTGACCGGCAGCGCGTCCGGGTGGGCCAGGGAGAACCACGGCGGGGGTGACGCGGTCGGGGTGGCCAGTACGACCTTGATCCCGCCCTGGTGCAGCAGGTCGAGCACCCGGTCGAGCCAGTCGACGGTGTAGCGCCCCGGTTGCGGTTCCAGCCGTGACCAGGCGAACACGCCAACGGTGACCAGGTTGACCCGGGCCTGGCGCATCAACGCCAGGTCGGTGGTCCAGACCTGTTCCGGCCACTGTTCGGGGTTGTAGTCCCCGCCGTAGCAGAGCCCGTCGAGCCCTCTCGGCCAGCGCATCGCCGACCCCTCCCGCCGTTGACAGTTTGTTGGGTTGGCAAAGAAACTAAATTAGTCGATCCCGATGCCGGCCGTCCCGACAGGTGCGGAACGCCGGTTCCGACGAGGAGACCGCATGCCGTACCGTCCGCCGTTGGTGCCCCATGAGACGTTCGTGGCCGATCCGCCCGACCTGCCGGTACGCCGGCCCGGCGAGGAGGGTCTCTCCGCGCTGGTGCGCGCCGAGGTCTCCGGCACCGACGGCACCGGAGTGACCTGCAAGGGCACCACCGCCGACGGTGAGTCGCTGGCGGTCGTGGTCAGCGCCGCCGGGGAGGGCGTGATCCGGGTGCGGCTGAGCGCCACGCCGGACGCGCGCAGCCGGTCCGCCCGGGCGCTGTCCCTGGTCGACCCCCAGCCCCGACCTCAGCCGTACCCGGCCCGGATCACCGTGGCCGGCGACCTGGTACGGGTCGACGCCGGAGGGGTCGTCGCGGAAATCCGTCTCGACCCGTGGCACCTGCGTTTCCTCGGCCCCGACGGCCGGGTGCTCATCGCCCAGAACCGGGGCGAGCGCGACATCAGCGGCCGGCTGCGCACCCTCCCGTTCGGCCGGTCCCTGGTGGACGGCTCGGTCGCCGCGTACCACGAATGCTTCGACGCCCCCGGCGACGAACGCTTCGTCGGGCTCGGCGAGAAGTTCACCCGGCTGGACAAGCGCGGCCAGCGGGCGCTGATGTGGAACTTCGACGCCTTCGGCAGCGAGTCGGACCGCTCGCACAAGAGCATCCCGCTGTACCTGTCCGACCGGGGCTACGGGGTGCTGGTCGACAGCGGGATGCCGGTCGAGTTCGACATCTGCTCGTCCACGCACAGCTGCGTACAGATCCTGGTGCCGGACGACCTGATCGACTACTACGTCATCGCCGGTCCCACCCCCGCCGAGATCCTGGACCGCTACGACGGGCTCACCGGCCGGCCGGTGCTGCCGCCCAAGTGGGCGTTCGGCACCTGGATCTCCTCGGGCTTCTTCGTGGACACCCAGGAGAAGGTGCTGGAGCGGGCCCGGCGAATCCGCGCCGGTGGCATCCCGTGCGACGTGCTGCACCTGGACTGCTACTGGCAGGTCGACGGCGCCTGGTCGGATCTGGCCTGGGACACGAGCACCTTTCCCGACCCGGCCGGCATGCTGGCCACCCTCGCCGAGCAGGGCTTCAAGGTCAGCCTCTGGATGAACCCGTACGTCATGACCGGTAGCCCGGTGTTCGCCGAGGCCGACGCGGCCGGATACTTCCTGCGCCGCGCGGACGGCTCCACCTACATCGCCGACGTGTGGCACGGCTCCTATCCGGTGTGCGGCATCGTCGATTTCACCAACCCGGCGGCCACCGCTTGGTTCACCGGCCTGCTGCGCGACCTGTTGCGCCAGGGTGTCATGGTGTTCAAGACCGACTTCGCCGAAGGGGTGCCGGCCGACGCGGTGGCGCACAACGGGATGACCGGCGTCGAGTTGCACAACGTCTACACCCTGCTGTTCAACGACGCGGTCGCGGCGGTGACCCGCGAGGTCGCCGGGCACGCCATGGTGTGGGCCCGCTCGTCGTTCCTCGGCGGGCAGCGGCACGCGGCACAGTGGAGCGGCGACGTCAACGCCACCTACCCGGGGATGGCCAGCACCCTGCGCGGCGGCCTGTCGCACGGGTTGTCCGGCGTGCCGTTCTGGAGTCACGACGCTGGCGGCTTCCACGGCACCCCGACCCCTGACCTGTACGTACGCTGGGCGCAGTTCGGTGCGCTGTCGCCGTTGGTGCGTTTCCACGGCACCACCAGCCGGCTGCCGTGGGACTTTCCCGACGAGGCCGCCGGGCACGCGGTCGAGGCGATCCGACTGCGCTACCGGCTGATGCCCTACATCTACTCGGCGGCGGTGACCGCCGCCCGTACCGGTGCGCCGATGCTGCGGGCGCTGCTGGTCGACTCGCCGGCCGACCCGGCGGCCTGGGGCGCGGAGTTGGAGTACCGGCTCGGCACCGACCTGCTGGTCGCTCCGATGATCAACCCGGACGGCCGGCGCCAGGTGTACCTGCCGGCCGGGCGGTGGATCGACTACTGGACCGGTGAGGTGCACGCCGGCGGCCGCTACCTGCGGGTGCGGGCGCCGCTGGAGCAGGTGCCGCTGTTCGTCCGGTACGGCGCGCTGATCCCGACCACCGAGGTACGCGACACCGTCGGCGACGGCCCGTTCTCCGACGTGACGGTGGTGAGCTGGGGTGGCGTCGACGCCGAGACGGTGGTCTGCGACTCAGACGGCGACACCACCGTACGGGCGGTCCGCGACGGTGACACCCTGCGGGTCACCGTCGACGGTCCGCTGCCGGTCCGCCGGGTACGGTGCGCCCCGGTGGCCGGCACCGAGCCACCGACCACGGTGTCGGTCAACGGCATCCCCACCTGACCGCTCCCGCTCCGCCGCGATCGTGGGCTGGTCGAGAGCTTTCGTCGGCTTTGTCCGTCGACAAGCCCACGATCGCCGGGGCAGGGGTGGCGGGCCGTCAGCGTCAGCCCTTGACGGCGCCGGTGATCACGCCCTTGGTGAAGTGCCGCTGTACGAACGGGAAGATCACGATCGCCGGCAGTACGGTGATCACCACCACGGCCATCTTGACCGCCAGGGTCGGTGGGTACGCGGTGACGCCCGGGATGTTCACCGGAGCGCCGGTCACCGACGGGGACTGGCCGGCCAGGATGTAGCTCTGCAGCACCCGCTGGATCGGCCACTTGTCGTTGTCGTCGATGTAGAGCACCGCGTTGAAGTACGCGTTCCAGTAGCCGACCGCGTAGAACAGACCGACGACCGCGATCACCGCCCTGGACAGCGGCAGCATGATCCGCCACAGGATCCGGATCTCTCCGGCGCCGTCGATGCGGGCCGCGTCGATCAGTTCGGCCGGCACGTTCATGAAGAAGGCCCGGATGACGACCAGGTTGAACACGCTGATCGCGGTCGGCAGGATCAGCGCCCACAGGCTGTTCTTCAGCCCGAGTCCGGTGACCACCAGGTAGCTGGGCACCATGCCCGGATAGATCAGGAAGGTGAGCAGGAACAGGAACAGCAGCGGGCGGTGGGCCACCGAGTCCTTGCGGGACAGCCCGTACGCGGCCAGCACGGTCAGCACCAGGCTGAACAGGGTGCCGACGACGGTGACCATGGTGCTCACCCACACCGCCCGGCTGACCTGACCACCGGAGAAGATGTTCACGTACGCCGAGAGGTCGAGCTCCCGTGGGACCACCACCATGCCGCCGGCCGCGTTGATCGTCTCCCGGGAGGACAGGCTGGTCACCAGCACCGACCACATCGGGAAGAGGACGGCGAGCACCATCGCCGTCAGGACGAGTCCCTTGAGGCCCTGGCCGGCCGGGCTCGGCGGCTCCTCCCACACCGGACGCGACGGCCCGCGCCGGGCCTGGCCGCCACCGTCCCGGCCGCGTCGGTCCCGGCCGCGTCGGTCCTGGATCGGCTGGTTCGCGATGCTCACCTGGAATACACCCCCTGTTCACCGAGCCGGTGGGCGAACTTGTTGGCAGCGATGATCAGCACCAGCCCGATGACGCCCTTGAACAGGCCCGCGGCGGCACCCATCCCCCACTGCTGCGGAATGATCGCCTGGTAGTAGACGTACGTGTCGAGCACTTCCGCGGCCTGCCGGCCGACCGCCTCACGCTGCAGGATGAACTGCTCGAAGCCGACGGTGAGCGCGTCGCCCAGGCGCAAAATCAACAGCAGGATGATCACCGGACGCAGGCCGGGCAGGGTGATGTGCCACAGCCGGCGCCACCGGCCGGCGCCGTCGGCCGCCGCCGCCTCGTACAGATTCTGGTCGATGGCACTGAGCGCGGCGAGGAAGATGATCGCGCCCCAGCCCACGTCCTTCCACACCGCCTCGGCGGTGACCAGCACGATGAAGGTGTCCGGGTTGCCCATGACGTTGGGCGGTTCGAGGCCGGCGTCGCGCATCCGCTGGGCGAGCAGGCCGGCCCCACCGAGCATCTGCATGAAGAACGTGACCACCAGCACCCAGCTGAAGAAGTGCGGCAGGTAGACGACACTCTGGATGAACCCGCGCACCCGGGTCGACAGGACGCTGTGCAGCAGGACCGCCAGCAGGATCGGCAGCGGAAAGAAGAACACCAGCTGGAACGCGGTGATGGTCAGGGTGTTGACCACCGCGTCCCAGAACGCCGGGTCACGGAACAGGGTCTCGAAGTTACCGAAGCCGATCCACTCGCTGTAGACGAACGCCTCGAACGCGTTGTCACCGACCCAGGGGTTGTAGTCCTGGAAGGCGATCACGTTGCCCAGCGTGGGCAGGTAGTGGAAGACCAGCAGCAGCAGCGCGGCCGGCGCGGCCATCAGCAGCAGCGGCCAGTCGCGGCGTAGCCGTGCGCGCAGCGGCGGCTTGCCGGTGGCCCGACCGCGACCCCGGCCCAACACCGACGGCAGGCGCGGGCGGGCGGGCCGGCGGGCGGATCGTCGACCGGTGAGCGGGTCGGTGAGTCGGTCGGCTTCGTGGCCGGCAGACCGCTGGCTCCGGTGGTCGCCGGAGCCAGCGATCACGCCGGTGTCGGTGGACGTCATCGACCGTTGTCTTCGAGAGCCTTGGCGAAGAAGTCGCGGCCCTCGTCACCGCCGGCGCTGCGCCACTCGCTGATGATCTGGTCGAGGTCGCTGGTCGGACGCCGGCCACGCAACACGTCGAGAATCTTGTCCTCGGTCGGCTGCAGCACCCGGGAGTAGTTCGCCGGGAACTCCAGCTTGATTCCGGCCCAGGGATTGGACTCCAGGTACTTCACCGTCTCGTTGGAGTAGGCCAGCAGATCCTCGACGAAGCCGGGCACATCGGCGGTCTGCACGATCGCCGGGTACCGTCCGACGATGAAGGTGTACTGGTCGGCGATCTCCTGGCGGCCGAGTTCGGTCATCACCGGACTGCCGTCGTCACCGATCGTGTGGTGCTCGCCCGCCACGCCGTACTGACGCAGGTGGTACTCCTGCGAGCCGAACGGGGCGGCACACCAGTTGAGCACCCGCAGCAGTTCCTCGGTGCGCTCGGCGCCGAGTCCCTTCTTGATGAAGGTGTAGAAGACCGGCTTTTCCTCGCCCCAGGCGATCGGGTCGCCGTCGCCGGTGGCGGAGAAGATCGGCACCGGCTGCATGTCGAACGTCGGGGTGATCTGCCGCTGCTCGGAGTACATCCCCCGCCAGGCGCCGACACCGTCCTCGTAGCAGATCAGCCGGCCGCTGTTGAACAGTTGCTTGGTATCGGAGCCCTTGCTCTCCACCACGTCCGGATGCACCAGACCCTCGGCGAACAGCTTGGTGGTGAACTCCAGGGCCGCGCGGTACTCCTCGGTCTCGTACTTGAACTCCAGACCACCGCCGTCGGTCTGCCGCCAGCCGCCCTGCGAGCCGGGCACACCGTAGAACATCTGCACCATGTGGAACACCGAGCCGAACGCCCAGACCCCGTTGCCCGGATCGGTCATCGCCTTGCCGAACTCGTACAGCTCCTCGATGTTCTTCGGAGCCTGCACGCCGGCGGCGTCGGTCAGATCCTTGCGGTAGAACAGCGCGTACGGGAACGGGCCGTCGGTCGGCCACGGGACGGCGGCCAGCCGCCCGCCCCAGACCGCGTACTGCCAGGCACCGGTCGGGAAGCTGGCCAGATGCGGGTAGGCCAGCGCGGCGTCGCCGGCCAAATAGTCGGTGAGGTCCTCGAACAGCGCCGACACCGCGTCGGAGAACCTCGGGATCTTGTCGATCTCCCAGTTCGGCGCGCAGAGCAGATCCGGCACGTCGCGGGCACCGAGAGCGGCGCTGAGCTTGTCGGCGTACGTGTTGCCGTCCTGGACGCTGAAGTCGACCGGCACGCCGAGTTCGGCGTTGACCGCCTGCAGGTAGGTGTTGCGGTCGATGCCCGGCGGGGTCGGCCCCCACCACGGGGTCATCGCGGTGATCGTCTCACCGCTGCCGCCGGGCGTGTCGGTGACCGCCTTGACCAGTTCGCTCGGGTAGTTGAGGTAGCCGTCGGCGATCGGGCGGACCCCGGTGATGTCCGGCGTGACGAGATCGACCGGCTGGTACTTGGGCAGGACCGCGCTGATCGCGTCGACGTTGGTCGCCGCGCCCTCGGTCCCGGCCTGCCGGCTGCAGCCGGCGAGCAATCCGCCACCGGCCATCGCGGTGGCGCCCAGGCCGACCAGGCCCAGGAATCGACGTCGGTTGGTGGCCGCGCCCGCGAGGGATGGATCCACGGCGCGCTCCCTTCGTATCGGCGAGCGGGTGTCCCGGCGCGTGGGCGTGGGGTGGGACCCGGTTCGCAATGGGGATGTGGGGGTACGGTTTGCACGCTAGAGTTAGTTCGTCTGATGACTAAACAAAGTAGCCGACGGTGACAGGTGCCACAAGGCGGGTACCACGAGGGAGGCCGACATGACGCGACCGACCAGCAGCGGGCCTCCTCCGACGACCTGTCGCGCCCACCCGACGGCCCCGCTCCGGCACCCGGTGCGCTGCCGGAACTGCCCGCCGGCCGGGGCGTAACGTGATCACCATGCAGAGCGGCCCGCAGCCGGCGGACCTCACCGACGTACGCGCCACCAATCTCGCGGTCGTACTGCGCTACGTACGCGCCCACGCGCCGTGTTCGCGGGCCGACATCGCCGCCGCCACCGGTCTCAACAAGGCCACCGTCTCCAGCCTGGTCGCCGACCTGATTGACCGGCGGCTGGTCCGCGAGACCGGGCTCACCGAGCACCGCATCGGCCGGCCGGCCACGATGCTGGTGATCGACGGTGACGCGTACGCCGCCATCGGCATCGAGATCAGCGCCGACCACCTCACCGCGGTGGCGCTGGACCTGGCCGGCGGCGAGGTGCTCTCCTGGCGGCGCGCGTTCACCGGACTGGCCGCCACCCCGGGCAGGGCCGCGAGCACGGTGGCCGCGCTGGCCGGCCGGGCGGTCGGTCGGGTGCTGCGCGCCGGTCGCCAGGTGCTGGGGCTGACGGTCGGGGTGCCCGGGCTGGTCGACCACGAGGGCCGGGTCTGTCTCTCCCCCGAGCTGGGCTGGCGCGACGTGGACCTGCGCGCCGACCTGATCCGGGCACTGCGCGCACCGGGGTACGAGGTGGTGGTGGACAACGACGCCCAGCTCGCCGCCCTGGCCGAGCACCGGCACGGTCCGTACGCCGGCACCGCCAACCTGGTACATCTCACCGGTGGCGCGGGCATCGGTGCGGGCCTGGTGATCGACGGCCGGCTGCTGCACGGTGCGCGGGGATTCACCGGGGAGATCGGGCACGTCCAGCTCGACCCGGGCGGGCCGGCCTGCCGCTGCGGGGCCAACGGCTGCCTGGAGGCGCTCGCCGGGATCCCGGCGCTGATCCGCCGGGTGCTGCCCGACGCCGAAATCGACGGCCCGGTCACCGATTTCGCGCCGGAGATCGACCGGGTACGGGCGCTGGCCCGGGCCGGCGACGCGCCCGCGCTGGCCGCGCTCGCCGAGATCGGCCGGCACCTGGGCACCGGGGTGTCGATCCTGGCCAACCTGGTCAACCCGGAGGTCGTGCTGCTCGGCGGCTACTTCGTGCCGCTGGCGCCGTGGCTGCTGCCGGCCGCGCAGGACGAGCTCACCGCCCGCACGGTGGCGCCGGCGGCCGGCGGCGCGCGACTGGCCGCGTCCACCTTGTCCGGTGGCGCGGCGGCGACCGGCGGCGCGGCCCGGGCGATCGCCGCGATCGACAGCGGCCGGATGCCCACCCCGCTCGCCAAGCCCGCCGGCTGACCTGCGGACACGACGCCGGTGGCTGACTGACATCAATTCGTGGCGTACGGGCTCTTGACCGTTGCCATGGGTGGATGTCAACCTCAAAGGGCTCCGCGGTTAACACGTGCGAAATGGTGTCGACGGTGGAGTATTTTTCGGACGGTCGTCGAAGCGCTTCGAGCTCGGCGCTTCCCGGGCTGGCGGCCACCGGGTCCACATCGCACCGCCGCCTGCCTGCCGCACGGCGGTCGCAGCGGTAGGGCACCGCGGCGACCGGTGCGCGGGCGCCTCGCAGATCCCGGAAGGCGATCAACCGATGAGCGACAGCACGTTCCGCGACACCGACCAGCCCGTCGGCGCCCGGGTCACCGACCTGCTCCGCCAGCTCACCCTCGACGAGAAAGTCGCGCTGCTGCACCAGCACCAGCCGCCGGTGCCACGGCTCGGGCTGACCGGCTTCCGCACCGGCACCGAGGTGCTGCACGGCGTCGCCTGGCTCGGCCCGGCCACCGTCTTCCCACAGGCGATCGGGCTCGGCGCCAGCTGGAACCCGCAGTTGCTGCGCTCGGTCGGCGAGGCCGTCGGGACCGAGGTACGTGCCCTGCACCACAAGGATCCGGCCGGTGCCGGCCTCAACGTGTGGGCGCCGGTGGTCAACCCGCTGCGGGACCCACGGTGGGGACGCAACGAGGAGGGGTACGCCGAGGACCCCTGGCTGACCGGTGAACTCGCCACCGCCTACGCCCGTGGACTGCGCGGCGACCACCCGACGTACCTGCGTACCGCCCCGACGCTGAAACACTTCCTCGGCTACAACAACGAGACCGACCGAGACCGTACATCGAGCAACCTGCCACCCCGGGTACTGCACGAATACGAACTCCCCGCCTTCCGGGCCCCGATCGCCGCCGGCGCCGCGGTCGCCGTGATGGCCTCGTACAACCTGGTCAACGGCCGGCCGGCGCACCTCAGTCCGCTGATCGACAGCGAGCTGCGCCGGTGGAGCCAGGACGACATCCTGGTGGTCGGCGACGCGGGCGCGGCCAGCAACCTGGCCGGTTCCCAGGGCTACTGCCCCGACCACGTCACCGGATTCGCGGCGGCGCTGCGCGCCGGCGTCGACAGCTTCACCGAGGACGACGCCGACCCGACGCCCACCATCGAGCGGGTCACCCAGGCCCTAGCCCAGGGGCTGCTCACCGAGGCCGACATCGACCGGGCGGCCGGGCGCATCCTGGCCGTCCGGATCCGACTGGGCGACCTGGACCCGGCCGAGGACAACCCGTACGCCGGAACCGGCACCGAAGTGATCAACTGTCCGGCGCATCAGGAGCTCGCCCGCGACGCGGTCCGGCAGGGGGTGGTGCTGCTGCGCAACGCGCCGGTCGCCGCCGGGCGGCCACCGCTGCTGCCGCTGGACGCGGCCGGCACCCGGCGGGTCGCGGTCGTCGGCCCGCTGGCCGACACGGTGCTGGAGGACTGGTACAGCGGCACCCTGCCGTACGCGGTCACCCCACGGGCCGGGTTGGCCGGCCGGTTGGCCGACGCCACGGTGGTGCACCACGAGGGCGTCGACCGGATCGCGCTGCGGGTCGGCGGTGGGGCGGGTTACCTGCGGGCCGGGGCCGCAGCGGCGTACCTGCGGGCCGGCGCTTCCAGCGACGGCGGCCCATTGCGCGCCACCGCCCCCGAGGCGGTGCCGGAGAGCTGGTTCGACGTGTTCAACTGGGGCGATGGCGTGATCGCGCTACGCAGTGTCGCCAACGGGCGCTACCTCGCCGCCGACGACGACGGAGTGCTGGTCAACGACCGCACCGGCCCGGGCGGCTGGGTGGTCCGCGAGACCTTCCGGTTGGTACGCACCGCCGACGGCCGGCTCGCGCTGCATCACCTGGCCCGTGACCGGTACGTGATCATCGACCCGGACGGCGTGTTGCGGGCCGAGGCCACCAGCGTCGACGCGGCCAGCACGTTCACCGTCGAGCTGGTCAGCGACGGTGCCCGAGAGGCCGCGGCGCTGGCCCGGGACGCGGACGTGGCGGTCGTGGTGCTCGGCAACCATCCGATGGTGTGCGGACGGGAGACCCAGGACCGTACCGGTCTGGACCTGCCCGGGGCGCAGGAGGCGCTGCTGCGCGCGGTGCACGCCGCCAACCCGCGCACCGTGCTGGTGGTGACGAGCAGCTACCCGTACGCCGTGGAATGGGCCGACCGGCACGTCCCGGCGATCGTCTGGTCCGCGCACGGCGGCCAGGAGTACGGCACCGGGCTGGCCGAGGTGCTCTGCGGCGACGCCGATCCGGGCGGGCGGCTCACCCAGACCTGGTACCGGCACACCGCCGACCTGCCCGACCTGCTCGACTACGACATCATCGCCTCGGACGCCACCTACCTCTACTTCCGCGGCGAGCCGCGCTACCCCTTTGGCCACGGACTGAGCTACACCACGTTCGAGTACACCGATCTGCGGCTGTCGAGCAGCACGGTGGACACGGACGGCACGGTCGAGATCACCGTGACGGTACGCAACACCGGCAACCGTGCCGGCACCGAGGTGGTGCAGCTCTACACCAGGCAACGGCACTCGCGGGTGAAGCAGCCGCTGCGCCGGCTGCGCGGCTTCCACAAGCTCGACCTGCCACCGGGTGAGCGTGCCACGGTCCGGTTCCGACTGGCCGCCGCCGATCTGGCCAGCTGGGACGTCACCCAGGGCCGGCCGGTGGTGGAGTCCGCTCGGCACACGGTGTCGGTCGGGCGTTCCTGCACCGACGTGCTGGTGACCGCGACGCTGACCGTCCGCGGCGAGCGCATCGGCCCGCGCGATCCGTTGGCCGGGCCGCTGCGGGCGGCGGACAACGACGACTACGCGGGGACGGCACCGGTCGACGACCGCGACGCGGCGATCGGCGCGGCCGAGGCCGGCGGCTGGATCGCGTTCAGCGCGGTCGATTTCGGTGCCGGATCGACCATGGTCACCGCCCGGGTGGCCCAGCGGCGACCACACCCGGCCGCCGGCCCGGCGGTCCTCACCCTGCGGCTGGACGATCCGCTGGCCGGACCGGTGGCGGGTACCCTGCCGGTACCGGCCACCGGCGGGCCGCACGACTGGGCGGAGGTACGGGGCGAATTGCACGGCGCGTCCGGAGTGCGGGACCTGTATCTATTGTTCAGTACCGCAGGCGCTACGGTGAGCTACCTGAGTTTCGCCGGCTCGACAGACAACGGGTCGGCCGGGAACAAGGAGGGAGGCGCCTAGTGTCCACCCCGACCCAGCCGCCAGCAGCCGGCCCGGCCGGGATGCCCGCCGCCGAACCGGCCCGCGCCGGCGGCAAGCGGGCCGACATGGTCACCATCGCGGACGTCGCCCGCCACGCCGGCGTCGCGGTGAGCACGGTGTCGTACGTCCTCAGCGGCAAGCGGGCGATCTCGGCGACCACCCGGGAACGGGTTCTGGCCAGCATCCACGTCCTCGGGTACCACCCGCACGCCGGTGCCCGGGCGTTGGCCAGCCGACGGGCGAACGTCATCGCCCTGGTGCTGCCGTTGCGCTCCGGCATGCACCTGCCGGTGCTGATGCAGTTCGCCACCAGCGTGGTCACCACCGCCCGGCAGTTCGACCACGACGTCCTGCTGGTCACCGCCGACGAGGGCCCGGCCGGGCTGCGCCGGATCGCGGCCAGCGCGATGGTCGACGGCATCGTGGTGATGGACGTCGAGATGCGCGACCCCCGGGTGCCGCTGCTGCGCGAGCTCGAACGCCCCAGCGTGCTGATCGGCTTCCCCGCCGAGGCGGCCGGCCTGACCTGCGTCGACCTCGACTTCTACCGGGCCGGCCAGGCATGCGTCGAGCACCTGGCGGCCCTCGGACACACCGAGATCGCGCTGCTCGGGGCACCGGCCGTGGTGTACGAACGGGACACCGGCTTCGCCCACCGGACCAGGGCCGGCTTCACCGAGACCGCCGCCCGGCACGGGCTGGCCGCCGTGGCGGCACCGGGCGAGGAGAACTACACCGCGATCCGCAGGGAACTGGCCAGCCTGCTGCACGGCCGTCCCGGCCTGACCGGACTGGTGGTGCACAACGAGGCCGCGGTCGGGCACGTCCTGGCCGCCCTGCCGACGCTGGGCCGGCAGGTCCCGCGGGACATCTCGGTGGTGGCGATCTGTCCCGACGAGGTGGCCGAGCGGGCCGGGCCGGCGTTGACCTCGGTGCTGATCCCCGCCGAAGAGGTCGGCCGGCAGGCGGTCAGCCTGCTGATGCGCAAGGTGGAGGGCGAGAGCGTGCCGGCCGCCACGCTGCTCGACCCGCGACTGACCGTACGGGCCAGCACCGTGCCGCCGCCGGGCGGCGACCGGGGGGACACCGACGTGGCCGGCGGGACCGGCCGCCGGGGTGAGGCCGGCGACGCGACGCTGCCAGCCGCGCGTACGGTCAGTGGGTGACCGACGACCACCTTCCCACCGCCCCGGCGTCGGCGGCCGGCGGGCACTGGGACGCCGACGAGTTCCGCCGCCACGGGTACGCCGTCGTCGACTGGATCGCCGACTACTGGCGATCGCTGGACGGGCGCCAGGTCGCGCCGGCCGTCGATCCCGGAGCGGTAGCCGCAGCGTTGCCGAGCGCACCGCCGGGCACCGGCGAGCCGTTCGAGGCGATCCTCGCCGATCTGGACCGGGTGGTGGCCCCGGCGTTGACCCACTGGCAGCACCCCGGCTTCTTCGGCTACTTCCCGGCCAACATCTCCGGGCCGAGCGTGCTGGGCGACCTGGTCAGCGCCGGACTCGGTGTCCAGGGCATGCTCTGGGCGACCAGCCCGGCGTGCACCGAGGTCGAGACGGTGATGCTGGACTGGCTGGCGCAGCTGCTGGACCTGCCGAAGCGGTTCCGCTCCGGTTCGCCCGGCGGTGGGGTGATCCAGGATTCCGCGTCCTCGGCCACCCTGGTGGCCACCCTGGCCGCCCTGCACCGGGTCAGCGAGGGCCGCTGGCGCGGCACCGGCGTCGACGGCGAGTACGTCGTCTACACCTCATCGCAGGGACACTCCTCGATCGAAAAGGCAGCCCGGATCGCCGGGCTCGGTGACGACGGCGTACGGCTGGTCGAGGCCGACCCGGACAGCCTGGCGATGCGGCCGGAGGCGTTGCGGGCGGCGTTGGCCGCCGACCGGGCGGCCGGACGGCGCCCGGCCATCGTGGTCGCGACCATCGGCACCACCTCCACCACGGCGATCGACCCCGTCGAGCAGATCGGCCGGATCTGCGCCGAGTACGGCGTCTGGCTGCACGTGGACGCCGCATACGCCGGCGCCGCAGCGGTCTGCCCTGAGCTGCGATGGACGCATGCCGGCCTGGAATGGGCCGATTCCTACTGTTTCGATCCGCACAAGTGGTTGTTGACCGGATTCGACTGCGACGCCTTCTGGGTCGCCGACCGGGCCGGGCTCGTCGAGGCGTTGACGGTGATGCCGGAGTACCTGCGCAACGCGGTGACCGACGCCGGCGCGGTGATCGACTACCGCGACTGGCAGGTGCCGCTGGGGCGGCGGTTCCGGGCATTGAAACTGTGGTTCGTGCTGCGTCACTACGGCGCGCAGGGGCTGCAGGCACACATCCGCTCGGCGGTGGCCCACGCGGCCTGGTTCGCCGATCAGGTCCGCGCCGACGACCGGTTCGAACTCGTCGCTCCGGCACCGTTCTCGCTGGTCTGCTTCCGGTTGCGCGAGCAGTCCGACGAGATCAACTCGGCCTTGCTGGCCAGCGTCAACGCCAGCGGCCACGCGTTCCTGACGCACACCCGGGTGGCTGGTCGGTTCACCCTACGACTGGCGGTGGGCGCGCCGCGTACCGAGCGGCGGCACGTCGCCGACGCCTGGCGGTTGCTCGCCGACGCCGCCACCGCGCTGCTCGCCCGCGACCGGCGCTAGCTCCAGGCGTTCGGGTCGGCGGTGAGATCGCGGACCCGCTCGGGCAGCTTTCCAGTGGCGACGTCGGCCACGGAGACAGCCTCCAGGATCTCCCGCTCGCTGGCCCGCAGCGCGATCCAGACTTCCTGCAGTGCGGCCGCGGCGCCCTGGTATCCGAGTTCCTCCGGCCGGTGCCCGCGCACGTGGGCGAGCGGGCCGTCGATCACCCGGATGAGCTCCGCGAGACTGATCTGCTCGGCCGGCCGGGCCAGCCAGTAGCCGCCGTCGGGACCACGCTGTGCCTGCACGACACCGGCCCGACGCAGCTGCAGCAGGATGCTCTCCAGGAACTTCGGCGGGATGCCCTGTGCCCGGGCGACCTGCTCGGCGGTGAGCAGGGTGCGTACCGGTGCGGCGGCGGCCAGGGCCAACTCGGCGGCGGCCCGCAACGCGTAGTCCACCCGAGCGGAGAGGCGCATACCAGTCAGGTTACGGCACGGTTTCCACTGACGGACAGAGCAACGTCCGCACACCGTCCGCGACGATCACCCACCGACCCGGCGGACGAGTCCCTCCTGGACAGCGCTGGCGATGTGCCGGCCGTCGCGGGTGAACAACCGGCCGGTGGCCAACCCTCGCGCGCCGGCGGCGGACGGGCTCCAGCAGTCGTAGAGGAACCACTCGTCGGCACGGAACGGCCGGTGGAACCACAGCGCGTGATCCAGGCTCGCCCCGACCACGCCGCCCGGTCCCCACACCTCGCCGTGCACCGACAGCACCGAGTCCAGCAACGTCAGATCCGACGCGTAGGTGAGCACGCAGGCATGCAGCAGCGGATCGTCGGGCAGCTTGCCGTCGGCGCGGATCCACACCCGCTGGTACGGGTCGGCGGGTCGCGCGCCCGGGGCGACGTAACCCGGCTCGCCCACGTACCGGACCTCCATCGGCCGCGGTACGACCGCCCACACGCCGAGCCGCTCCGGATAGCGGGCCAGCCGCTCCCGCATCGTCGGCACGGTCTCCGGGGCCGGCACGTCCGGCGGCTGCGGCGCCTGGTGTTCCAGCCCTTCCTCATGACGGTGGAACGACGCCGACATGAAGAAGATCGGCTTGCCGTGCTGGTACGCCACGGACCGGCGGACCGAGAACGACCGACCGTCGCGGATGTTCTCCACCTCGTAGTCGATCGGCTCGGTGCTGTCACCGGGCCGGACGAAGTAGCCGTGCAGCGAGTGCACCAGCCGTTCCCGGTCGACCGTGCGACCGGCGGCGACCAGCGCCTGGCCGGCGACCTGCCCGCCGAAGAGCCGCTGCGGCCCGACCTTCGGGCTGATGCCCCGGAAAGCGGCCGGGCCGGTCGGGGCCAGGTCGAGGACCTCCAGCAGATGATCGACCGCGGCCTGGCCGCTGATCGGATCGGATTGCGCCGGTTCGTCGCTCACTGCAACGCCCGGGCCGCCGCCGCGTCGACGAGGCTACCCAACTGGTGCACCCGCAGCGTGTTGGTGGATCCGGGGGTGCCGACCGGGCTGCCGGCGACGATCACCACGTACTCGCCCGGGTGGGCCCGGCCGAGCCCGAGCAGCGCCTGGTCGACCTGGCGGAACATGTCGTCGGTGTGCTGCACGAACGGCATCAGGAAGGTCTCCACCCCCCAGGACAGCGCGAGCTGGTCACGCACTTCGGCGACCGGGGTGAAGGCGAGCAACGGCAGCTCGCAGTGCAGCCGGGAGAGCCGGCGCACGGTGTCACCCGTCTGGGTGAAAGCCACCAGCGCCCGGGCGTTGATGGCCCGCGCGATGTTCGACGCGGCCGAGGTCAGCGCGCCACCGTGGGTACGGGGATCGTGCTGCAGCCGGGGCACCATGATCGAGCCGTGCTCGGTGGTCGTGACGATCTTCGCCATCGTGCTGACGGTGAGCACCGGGTACTTGCCGACGCTGGTCTCTCCGGAGAGCATCACCGCGTCGCTGCCGTCGAGCACCGCGTTGGCGACGTCGGAGGCCTCCGCCCGGGTCGGCCGTGAATTCTCGATCATCGAGTCGAGCATCTGAGTGGCCACGATGACCGGTTTGGCGTTCTCCCGGCACAGTTGCACGGCCCGCTTCTGCACCAGCGGCACCTCGTCGAGTGGCATCTCGACACCGAGATCGCCCCGGGCGACCATCACCCCGTCGAACGCGTCGATGATCGCTTCCAGATGGGTGACCGCCTCCGGCTTCTCGACCTTGGCCAGAACCGGACGGCGCACCCCCTCCTCGTCCATGATCGCGTGGACGAGCTTGATGTCCTCAGGCGATCGGACGAACGACAGTGCGATGAAGTCGGCGCTGAGTCCGAGCGCGAACCGCAGGTCCGCCGCGTCCTTGTCCGACAACGCGGGCACGCTGACCGCGACGTTCGGCAGCGAGACCCCCTTGTTGTTGGAGACCGGCCCGCCCTCGACGACCAGCACCCGGATGTCGTTGCCGTCGACAGCGCTGACCTCGACGGCGACCTTGCCGTCGTCGATCAGCAGCCGGTCACCGGGGCGCACCTCCTGCGGCAGCCGGCGGTAGGTGCAGGACACCCGGTCCCGGGTGCCGAGGATGTCGTCGCTGGTGATGACGACCGAGTCACCGGTACGCCACTCGTGCGGCCCGTCGGCGAACCGGCCCAGGCGGATCTTGGGACCCTGCAGGTCGGCGAGGACCGTCACGGCCCGCCCTGATGCCTTGGCCGCCTCGCGGACGAGGCGGTAGACCTGCTCGTGATCGGCGTGGCTGCCGTGGCTGAAGTTCAGCCGGGCCACATCCATGCCCGCTTCCACCAGCCCCCGGATGCGTTCCAGAGACGATGTCGCAGGGCCAAGCGTGCAGACGATTTTCGCGCGGCGTGTCACGGCCATCAGGCTAGTCTCTCCCCTTGATCGGCTCGCTGGCCGACCCGACGGATGTCCAACGGACGTGCCCGCCAACGGCCCGCCTGCGCCGTGGCACACCACATCCGCAGGACATCGTACTGGCGGGCGCTACAGCGGTGGTGGACCAGCGGGCATCGACGACCGCGCCTGCCAGCGTACCGTGCGGGCGGGTCCCGACGGTACGGCCACATCGTTTCGCGATCATTTGCCACGCCGTCACATCGGCCCGGTTAACTGGTCACTCACGCCGCGATCGACGCTGGTCGCGCCGGTGCGGCTACGACGACGGACAGGTGACGGCCGGCATGGCCGGGGAGGTCAGGTGCAGGTGGAACAGCACGATCAACTAACGGGTACGCGACGCGGGCAACGGGTTGGGCGCTCGGCCGGGCTCGCCGTCGGACTGGTCGCGCTGCTCGGCGCCGGCCTGGCAGCGGGGCCGGCCGCCGCCAGCAGCGGACACGGCGGACCGGGCCAGACGGGCGGGGCCCGGTTCGCGACGTTCAACGCGTCGTTGAACCGGGCGACCGAAGGTGCGTTGGTGGCCGACCTGTCGACCACGGGCAACACGCAGGCGGCCAACGTCGCCGAGGTGATCCAGCGGGTACGACCGGACGTGCTGCTGATCAACGAGTTCGACTACGACCCCGACGGACTGGCCGTCGAGTTGTTCCAGCGCAACTACCTGTCCCGGGGTCAGGGCGGGGCGAAGCCGATCCACTACCCGTACCGGTTCAGCGCGCCGTCGAACACCGGCGTCGCGTCCGGACACGACCTCAACCGTGATGGCACGATCGGCGGCCCCGACGACGCGTACGGCTTCGGACTGTTCCCGGGCCAGTACGGCATGGCGGTCTACTCACGCCACCCGATCGACCGGCGGTCGCTGCGGACCTTCCAGACGTTCCGGTGGCGGGACATGCCCAACGCGCTGCTGCCCGACGACCCGGACACCCCCGAACCGGCCGACTGGTACTCCCCCGAGGCGCTGGCCGACGTGCGGCTGTCGTCCAAGAGCCACTGGGACGTGCCGGTCCGGATCGGCCGGCAGACCGTCCACCTGCTGGCCAGCCACCCCACCCCGCCGGTGTTCGACGGCCCGGAGGACCGCAACGGTCGGCGCAACCACGACGAGATCCGGTTCTGGGCCGACTACGTCTCGCCGTGGCGGTCCGGCTACATCTACGACGACCGGGGCCGCCGGGGCGGGCTGCGCCCAGGAGCGCAGTTCGTGATCGCCGGCGACCTCAACTCCGATCCGTACGACGGCGACAGCATCCCCGGCGCGGCCCAGCAGTTGACCGGGCACCCGCTGGTCGACGACCGCCGTGCACCGACCAGCGCGGGCGGACCGGCCGCCACCGAACGCCAGGGCGGGGCGAACCTGACCCACCAGGGCGATCCGCGCTACGACACCGCCGACTTCGCCGACGGCACTCCGGGCAACCTGCGGGTGGACTACGTGCTGCCCAGCCGGGGCCTGCGCACGGCGGGCGGCGGGGTGTTCTGGCCGGTGCCCGAGGATCCGCTGTTCCGGCTGGTCGGCGACTACGACCCGGCGCTGCCGGGCGGGTTCCCGACCTCGGACCACCGGCTCGTCTGGCTCGACCTGCGCTGCTGATCGGCACCGGCCGGGTGGCCCCGTGCGGGCCACCCGGCCGGTGGTCACCGCTGGCCGCCGGTCGGGTACGGCTCACAGCAGGTGCTGGTGCACCCGGAACTCGGCGCTGCGCCGGCCGAGCAGCGGAACCACACCGGGCAGGCCGGCGACGGCGACCGAGGCGCGCAAGGTGAAGCTGACCGGCAGCGCGTCGGTCGCGGCGGGCACGGCGAGCAGCACCCGCAGGCCCCGGTCGACGTGCAGCGGCTGCTCACCGACGGCGGTGAAGTCCCACAGCGCGTGGCGGAACCGCACTCCGGACGCGGTCACCTTGGGCAGGAAGACATCCTGCTCACGTACCCGCGACAGGGCCGCCTGCGGGCCGAGCGGGACGGTCGCGATCTCGAAGGTCAACCCGACACCACGGGTGGTCGTCACCTTGACCGGCTCGGTGGCGATCTCGTCGCGGGGGCTGAGATCGCACACCCGGGCGCCGGGGGCGGTGAAGTCGACGCGGCAGCGTACCCAGCGGAACCGGCAGTCCGGGTGCGCGTGCGCGACGACCCGCAGGGCCAGGTCCAGGCCTGAGGCTCCGTCGGTGCCGGTGACCGGGACCGGCGCGGCCCGCCACAACGACAGCCGGTTCTCCCGCAGCAGCGCCCGCACCGGTTCGTCGAGCACGATCGAGCCCGGCAGGATGGACCGGCTCGGGTCCGGATGTGTCGGGTCCGCCCACACCGCACGTTCAGTGAGGGCGGCGTCGTCTACGTCGAGGTCGACAGCCAGCCACTGATCCACTGTGGTCACCTCCAGTCGCCGGTCAGCACGAAGCCGGCCCAATGGTAGAAGTGCGCCCGACCCGGCTGGGTCGCGGTGTCGCGCATCGCCTGTCGCAGGGCGTCCGCACGCGACAGGGTCCGGTCACCTCGGTGGAACGCGGTCAGCAGCAGTTGAGCCGACCGGTCGTCGACCCGCCACTGGGTGGTCAGGGCGGCTCGGGCCCCACCGTGCAGCAGGGCCCGGGGCAGCCCCAGCAACTCGTCGCCGGGCCGCCGCTGGCTGACTCCGGTCTCGCAGCCGCTGAGCACCACCAGATCGGCACCGACCGGGTTGACGAGCACGTCGGCCGCGGTGAGCAGGTCGCCGCCGGCCAGGTCGACACCGGAGACGAGCCCGTCGGTGGCCGAGGCGCGGGCGTGTCCGGCGATGTGCACCGTGGTGGCGTCGCGCAGCGCGGTGAGCACGGCGTCGCGGGTCATCGCGGCACCCGAGACGACCTCGCCGGCCCGCAGCGTGGCCGCTATCGTCGCCGCCTCGGCCCGCGCCCAGGGCAGGTCACCGGACGGATCGGCGAACACCGCCGGACGGGCGGCCACCGCCGGCGGCCGCGGCCGGCCCAGCGTGTGCAGCAGCACCGACAGGCTCGGCGCGTAGCAGACCGGGTTGCGCCGGCCCAGCGGCACGCCGTCGGGACGGCCATCGACGGGCAGCGTGTGCAACGGCAGGTCGTGCAGGATCCCGTGCGGCACCAGATAGACCACGTCGTCCGCGCCCGCCCAGCCGGCCAGCGGGGCGACCAGCCCGGCGAAGCCGGCCCAGTCGGCGTACCCGCCGTCGGGGCTGTCCTGCATCAGCATGCGTACCCCGCCGGAGGTGCGGAAGGTGGCGGCGGCGAAGTCGGCCAGCGTCGGCAGGTCGACGTCGAGGCGGACCAGCCGGGGGGCGTCCCAGTCGGGTGCCGAGGCGATCAGCATGGGCGGCCCCTCGGGCGGGCAGTGGTACTGCGCGACGACCAGGCGACGCCCCTGCGGCTGGTCCGCCTCGGCGACCAGCGCGGCCCGTACCTGCGACCACTGTGGCGGCCGTGCCTGGCGCAGCGCGGCGTAACCGGCGGTCGTGGCATCGGCGGCCATCCGCTCGAAGAGCTGGTCGAGCCGCCGGTGCAGGTCGGCCAGCTGGGCGTACCGGGTGGCGCGGCGCGCCGCAGCGCGCAGCTCACGCTCGGCGACGAGCAACTGATGCCCGGCGACCGCCTGCTGCGGCAGGGTCGCCGCGGCCAGCGCGTCGAGCAGAGCGCGTCCCTTCATACGTTCCAGCCACCGCGAGGCCAGCGCCACGTCGCCGAGATGGTCCACGGCGAGTGTGAAACCGGCCCGGTAGACCTGCTGCTTGTCGACGCCGAACCCGATCCGGGTGAGCTGGTCCTCCACCGGGTCGGCGGCGTCGGGACCGGCCGCCGCGCCCCGCAGCACGTCGATCTCCCAGACCGTCTCTTCGAATCCGGCCGCTGCCTCGGCCAGCCGCCGCGTCACGCCGTCCGGGTCCGGGTCGCGCGCGGCCGCCTCCATCTGCGCGTCGGCGGCGAGCCAGCGGGCCCGCCAGGCCACCGCGTTCAGGTCGGCTTCGCGAAACGCCCGGTGCGCGTCGTGGAAGACGGCGGTGACCGCGTCGAACGCGGCCGGGTCGGCACGCCGCCGGGCGAGCGACAGGCCGGCCATCGCCTCGTACGCCAGGGTGAAACCGAGCTCGGGACGCAACTGACAGGCGCGGGCGATCTCCTTGGCGAGGGCGAAGTGCCGGGACCAGGTCTGCGGATCGTCGTCGAGGAACGCGGCCTGGCCACGGATCTGGTGCGCGGTGGCGAGCGCCCGACGGCCTTCCATCGTGGTCAGTGGTTCGACCTCGGTGAGCGCGGCGGCGAAGTCGTCCGCGCCGGCGGTGTCGACCACCGGCCGACTCCCCTGCCGGTGTCGGATCTGGGCCCGCAGCAGCAGCCGTTGCGCCAGGAAACGGCCGGCTTCGGCATGGTCGGCCAGCGCGCGGGCCGCGTCGGCGGCGTCACCGGTCAGGCGCAGCGCCGCCGCCGGGTCGCTGGCGACTGACAGGGCGGCGAGCTGGCCCAGCACCTGAGCGGTGAGCGGGGTCGGGCCGACCTGCGCCAGGTCGTCACGGGCGGCGTCGAGGGTGGCGCGGGCGTCGACGTCCCGGCCGACGGCGGACAGGTTGGCGGCCAGCATCACCCGCAGCGACACCCGGGCGGCGCGGTGCGGTGCCCGGGTCAGTGCCTCGGCGACGAGTGCGCGGGCCCGGCCAACCTGCCCGGCGCGGAACAGCCCGTCGGCGGTGCCGACCGCGTCGATCAGGTCGTACATCTGCCAGCCCTGGCCGGCTCCGGTCCGCCCGGCCTGCTCTGCGGCGGCCTGCTGCTCGATGGTCTCGCCCCGCCAGGCGTGCCACTGGTGCAGGGCCCGCCACACCTCGTGCGCCAGGTGATCGGCGCCGGCCGCGTGGAACTGCTCGGCGCACTGGCGGGCGAGGTCGACGGCGGGTTCGGCACCGTGGCGCAGCAGCACGGCGGTGAGTGGCCAGCCGGCACGGGCGGCGGGAAAGGCGTGACCACCGTCGGTGAGCAGTTCCTCGATCGCCGCGGTCTCGGCGATCTCCATCGTCAGGTCGGCCGCTCCGGGAGTGGACAATCGGGCGGTGGCGGTCACCTCCAGGCGGGCGATTCGCGCCTGCGCCTCGGCGAGCGGATCGCCGGCCGAGCGGGTGCGGCTGACCAGGTCGTCCAGCAGGTGCAGCACCGGCCGGTCCGGTTGGTACGGCACCGCCCGCAGCGTCGCGGCCCGCGACAACGTCGCCTGCCACGAGTCGAGGTGCCGACCGAGGCGTCGATAGGCGTGCGCGACCTCGGCGAAGGCGTCGGCGGCGGCGGGTAGCGCCGAGACCGGTCGTTCGGCGTAGACCACCTGGAGCCGGATCGCCCGCGTGGCGAGGTCGGCGGCGACCACCTGCTGGGCCGATGGCGGGCCGTCTGCGCCGTCGGCGCTGCCGTCAGCGCGGTCGGCGAGGTCAGGACGGTCGACGCGATCGGGCTGGTAGACGCGATCGGGACGGTCGGCCTGGAGCGGGACGAGCAGTCGCTCGGCCGTGCCGGTCGGATCGTCGCCGGTCAGGGTGAGCAGTTGTACGTACGCCCGCCAGCAGGCGAGTTCCGCGCCCGCTCCGGTGGCGGTGTATGCCCGTGCCTCCGTCGCCGCGAGCCAGTCGGCGAGGTCCGCGAATCGCGCCTGTTCGAGCAGGGTACGCAGGCCGAGCAGCCGGGCCGCCGGATAGTCGACGGCGGACGGCGCGACCGCCGCGACCGCGGCCAGCGCTTCGGCGTACCGGCCCTGGGCGAGCAACTCGCGGCGGTCGACACGAAAACTGACGCTGGGTCCACGCTCGGTCACAGGGGACAGTCTGCCGTCGGCGGTCAACCGGCCGGCCGTGCCCCTGCCTCGGCGGAGCCGGCCGAGCGGTCAGTCCGTGCCGGTGGCGGCGAGCGACCCCGGCGGGCGGGCGTCGCGGGAGGCGATCGCGTTCATCGGGATCTGCGCCGCGCGCACCCCCATGTCGAGCCGGGCCCGCTGGTAGAACTGCGCCCGGGCGCGACGGTAGTCGGCGAACCCGTCACGCCAGATCTGCTCGTCGACCGGCTCGTCACCGGTGGCGAACCCCTCCAGCCGCCACAGCGTCTCGGTGAGCGACTGCGCGGCGGCGATGGTCGGCCCGTCGGCGAGCAGCAGGATCGACTCGAACCGTACGGACCGGTCCGACTCGGCCTGCCCGAGCAGGGCCAGCCCTTCGGCACGGCCGATCGGGCTGATCGCGGTGACCAGACCGCGGCTGGCCATCACCCGGGAGGTGAGCAGGGCGATCTGCTTGGCGGTGGCGGCGAATTCGACGTATCCGGCGAGCCGCCGCTCGTCCCAGCGGACGGACTGTTCACGGCGCCACCGGTTGCGCTCGGTGATGCCGGTGCCGACGTAGGTGAGCACCCCGCCCACGACCACCGCGAGGATCGTCGGCAGGTGTTCCACCAGGGACATCGCACCTCCCGTCGCGTCGACGGGCTCCAGGGTAGACGGCTGGCGCAACGGTGTCGCGCTCGAACTGGGCGTCGTCGTCACCCAGGCGCTCGCCGCCGTCTGGTTCTACCGCCTCTTCCGCACCGCCGACGCGGTGGCCGCCGGCAGCATCGGCGCGTTCGGGTTCGTCAACTCGGTCGCGATCATGGCAAGCGTGGCGATGGGCGATGCTTGCCACGGCCGTGGAGATCTCGGCCGATCCGATCGGCGACGCCGCACCGACCGTCCAGACCCTCTATCTGGTCAGCGGTAACCAGGACAGCTGCCGCCGCGGCGGGGTGACGTCGCGTCGCGTAACCGTGTCCGCGCCGTGTTCTGGACGTTTCCGCGCCGATAGAAGGGGTATGCGAAGGTCACGGCGGTCCGTCCGGTCGGGTGAGCCGCCGCGACCGGGCTGTCCCGTGCGGAAGGAACCACGATGAACCGGAGCTACCTGCGGCTCGGTGTCGCGCTCGTGCTGAGTTTCGTGGTGATGCTGCTGCTGACGTACTCGATGATCTGGACCATCGACGACTTCTACCTGAACCTGAGCAACACCTACATGGCGCTGATGATGGTCGCGCCGATGGGCGTGATCATGCTCGCGGTGATGTGGCTGATGTTCAGGAACCGTACCCTCAACATCGTCCTGATGCTGGGCTTCGTCGCGCTGTTCGGCGTCGCGTTCTTTCTCGGCCGGCAGGAGAGTTTCATCGGCAACGAGCAGTTCCTCAAGTCCATGATCCCCCACCACTCCCGGGCGATCCTGGTGTGCGAGCGGTCGGACATCACCGACCCGGAGATCATTGAACTGTGCGGGCAGATCGTCGAGTCGCAGCAGGAGGAGATCGACCAGATGAAGCAGATTCTGCAGCGGTACGAGTGAGCAGCGCCAGGGCCGGCGTGGTCGCCGTCCTCGTCGCGATCGTCGGGGTCACCATCGTGGCCTGCACCGCCACGCCGCCGGGCACGCCCGCCGACGCAGCCGCCGAGACTGTCTCCCCGACCGTCGAGCGGACACCCCGGCGGACCCCGCCGGTCGTCCCCGGCCCGACGATCGCACCGCTGCCCGACGCGGTGCCCGGCACCGGGAGAGTCGCCGCGGTGACCGCCACCAGCGGGCCGGCGTGGGTCGGCACGGTGGAAACGGCTGCCGGCCGGCTGTGGGTCAGCGTCGACTGTGTCCGGGCCGGTAGCGGCCCCGGCGATCTCGTGGTGGTCGTCGAGCCGCGGATCCGGGTCGAGTTCCAGTGCGCCGGGGACACGGTGACCCGAACCCGCGACCTCGACCAGGACCACCCGGGCGGGCCGGTCACCATCCGCGTCGAGACCGGCCCGGAGGTGCGCTGGAACCTGCTCGTCGAAACATCCGCCGGACCAACCGGAGACTAGGCTGCGGCGGTGAGCGGATGCGTGTTCTGCACCATCGTCACGGCCGACGCGCCGGCCTGGCGGGTGGCGGACGAGCCGGCCGGGGTCGCCTTCCTGGACACCCGGCCGGTGTTCCGGGGACATGTGCTGGTCTGCCCGCGCCCGCACCTGGTGACACTGACGGACCTGCCACCGACCATGGTGGCGGGCTACTTCGCGCTGGTGCAGCGGGTCGCGGCGGCGGTGGAGGCGGGGCTCGGCGCGGGCGGCACCTTCGTGGCGGTCAACAACCGGGTGTCGCAGTCGGTGCCGCATCTGCACACCCACGTGGTGCCGCGCACCAAGGGGGACGGGCTGCGCGGCTTCTTCTGGCCACGCACCCGCTACGCCGACGACACCGAGGCCCAGCGGTACGCCGAACGGATCACCGCCGCACTGCCGCCCGGTCCGGATCCGCGATGACAAGAATCGACATGACTGAGTAACCGGGTAGCTACCACCAGCATCAACGGCTACCGTCAGCAGCGATGGCTGGATCGGACGGTCCCTGGTGGCGGGCAGCGGTGGCGCTCGCCGTCGTCGTGCTCGTGGGTGGATGCGGCGATGGGTCGTCCCTACCGGAGCTGACGCTCCCAGCATCGGCATCGGCATCGTCGACAGCGACGGTCGAGTCGGAGCCGACGCCCGCCGGTGCCCGGTACGGCGCCACCGGCCTCGACCTGTGCGGGCTGGTCGACCTCGATCCGCTGGCGGCTCTCGCCCTGACCGTGGAGTCCACCGATGCCACGCCGCCGCAGTCGGCGCCCGGCGCGGCGTGCCTGTTCAAGCTCGTCACCCGCAGTGGGCACCTCGCCAACCTGCGGGTGGAGACGTCGACGCCGGCGACGGTGGAGGAGGCCGAGAAGCTGTACCACGACCGGGGTGAGTTCACCGTCATGCTGCCGGAGGGCGGTGTGCCGGGCCTCGGTGACCAGGCTGCGGCGTTCTCCCGGCGGACGGAGCCAGGCTTCAAGTACGCCGAATACATGATCCACGTTCAGCTCGCCAATCTGATGGTCCTGGTCTGGCTGGCCGTCGGCGGGAACGAGTTCGTCCCGGGCGAACAACTCGCGACCCCGACGAGAACGATCGCCGAGGCGACGCTCGCCCTGGTGCCGTACGCGTGACAGCTGCCGCATCGGCAGTGATCTGGGCGCCGTCCGGCTGGCCTGGTCACCGCTCAGTCCACCTGGTCACCGCTCGGTCCACCTGGCCGCCGGCGGCTAGCCGTTACGCACCGCGCGCGGCCACGAGCCATCCGGCAGCCGCGAATGGTCGCCTGCCTCGGCGGCGAGCGCGGCGGACTCGAACGACGCCCGCACCGCCCCGACGTACGCCTCGTGCAGCGCCTCTGCGAAGCCGGACGGCGGCAGGCGCTCCCGCCAGCGGCGGGCGACGGCGACATCGAGGACCCGGGCACGGTCGTCGACCGTCACGCCGACCATGCCGGTGGTGTCCGTGGCTTCGTGTGGACCGGCGGACCGGCGACCGCGATCGGCGGCGAGTGCCTCGGCGCGCTCGCGCAGCCCGTCAGCGTCGGCACCGCCGACGAGGTGGGCACTCAGGCGTCGACCAGCTCCACCGGTGGCCATCAGCACCCTCCTCGGCCCGGAGCCACGTCGAGCGCGGTTTCACCTTCATCGTCGACCCACTCAGGTCTTGACGAATATCGATGTTAGCGCCAACATCGGTAGCTCCGCACCTGCTTCGACGCCGGGCAGACTGCCACTCCGTCCGGCGAACCGTCCACACCACCTGGAGACCCCATGCGACTACGTACCAGCCAGGCCAGACCCGGGCGCCGGTGGCGTGCCGCGCTCGCCCTGGCCGTCACCGCCGGCCTCGCGGTCGCCGGCACGGCCATCGCCGTCCAGCCGGCCGCCGCCGCCACCGTCGACACGTCCGCGTACTACGTGCTGGTCAACCGGCACAGCGGCAAGGCACTCGACCTCTACAACTTCGACACGAGCGACGGCGCGCCCATCGTGCAGTGGGCCCGCAACGACGGCAACCAGCAGCAGTGGCAGTTCGTCGACTCCGGCGGCGGCTACTACCGGCTGCGGTCCCGGCACAGCGGCAAGGTCCTGGACATCTACGGATGGTCCACCGCCGGTGGCGCCGAGGTCGTCCAGTGGACCGACACCGACGGCGCCAACCAGCAGTTCCGACTCGTCGACTCGGCCGACGGATACGTCCGACTGATCAACCGCAACAGCAACATGGCCCTGGAGGTCTTCGAGTGGTCCACCGCCGACGGCGGGCGGATCTCGCAGTGGGACGATCTCGACGGCGCCAACCAGCAGTGGCAGTTGGTCCGGATCGACGGCGGCAGCACCCCGCCGCCCAGCGGCTGTGGCAGCGGGACGTTCCACGGCGAGGTCACCGTCAGCGGCAGCACCTGGACCGCCCGCAACGGCAGCACGGTCCGCTACACCGGTGGCGACATGCTCGCGGCCATGCAGGCCGCAGTGAACGGTCTCAGCGCCGGCCGGACCAGCAAGCAGCGGGTCGTCGTCCGGGGCTCCGGCAACGTGCCGGCCAGTTCCCGGCTCTCGCTACCCAGCTACACCGTGCTGGACGTGTGCGGGACCATCAACGTGACCGGCTCCGGCTCCGGTGACATGGCCCCGGTGTACTCCCGTGGCACCACCGACGTCGAGGTGCAGAACCTGCGGCTGACCGGTTCGCCGCTGTACGGCATCTTCATGCGCAACGTCAACAACCTCACTCTCGGCCAGATCGACATGCGGTTGTCGGGCGGGCTCGGCGTCCGGATCGACAACCACGGCGGCGACCGCGCGGTGAAGGTGCGCAACGTGCGGATCGACAACGTGTACGTCTCCGGCACCAGCGCGCACGGCGTGGAGACGTACGGCGTCGACGGCGTCACCATCGGCACCGTCACCGCACGCAACACCGGCTACTCCGGCCTGCTGCTCAACGACACCATCAACGCCACCGTCGGCACGGTCGACGCCCAGGGTGCCGGCACCGGCACCGGCTACGCCGCGTTCCGGATGGCCAACCGCAACGGCCGGGTCGGCAGCAGCTACCCGACCAACATCCGGGTCGGCAACGTCATCGCCAGCGGCGGCGGACGTGGCATCTTCTGCGTGTCCGAAAGCGGCGGCGCGGTCATCGACCGGGTCACCATCGCCAACACCGGCAACAACTCGATCCTGATCGAGAACTGCTACAACGTCACCATCGCCGGGGTATCCGGCACGGTGACCGGCGGCGGTGAGGTGCGCATCGCGGCCCGCAGCGAGTTCCCGATCTCGTCCGGGATCACCTTCCAGAACCTGACCGTCACCAACACCAACATCGTGCAGAACCCCTGCGGCGGAGCGAACAACGTCATCCGCAACGTCACCCGGGTCAACTCGTCGCTGAGCTGGTGCTGACCTTGGCCCGCTGACACCGGCTCTCAGAAGGCTCTGAATTTCCCAACGCATCATATTGGCGCAGCTCCATGGAAACGCCGCTTTCGACGCGTTGGGAGGAACGAGCGATGGTATCGGCAAGAACACAGGTGCTGGTGGCGGCGGCGCTGCTGGCCCTGGTCCCGACCACGCCGGCGGTGGCCGCACCGCCCGAGGCGACGGTGCACGCCGTCGGCGGCCCGACCGCCGTGGCTGACTCGTACGTCGTCGTCCTCGCCGACGCGGCGACCGCCGGTGCCGGTGAGGGCGACGCGGTCGCGCGCGCCGCGTACTCGCTCGCCGAGCGCTACCGGGGTGCGGTCGCCCAGGTCTACCGGCACGCGCTGCGCGGTTTCGAGGTCCGGCTCTCGCCGCGCCAGGCTCGCCGGCTGGCCGCCGACCCCCGGGTGGCGTCGGTGACGCAGAACCACACCGTGACCGCGTCGGACATCCAGACCCCGGTGCCGTCCTGGGGTCTCGACCGAATCGACCAGCGGACCCGGCCGGTCGACGACACGTACGCCTATCCGGACGTCGCGCCGATCGTGCGGGCCTACATCATCGACACCGGGATGCGGCTGACCCACGACGAGTTCGCCGGACGGGTGCGTTCCGGACGCGACACCATCGACGGCGACGACGACGCGACTGACTGTCGCGGGCACGGCACGCACGTCGCCGGTACGGTCGGCGGCACCACCTACGGGGTGGCCAAGAACGTGGAGCTGGTCGCCGTACGGGTGCTCAACTGCGACGGTCAGGGCAACGTCGCCACCGTGATCGGCGGCATCGACTGGGTCACCGCCGACCACGATCCGGGCGAGCCGGCAGTGGCCAACATGAGCCTCGGCGGGCTCGCGTACACCCCGATGGACCAGGCCGTGGCCCGATCCATCGCTGACGGCATCACCTACGTGGTCGCGGCCGGCAACGACGGCGCCGACGCGTGCGCCGGCTCTCCCGCCCGGGTGCCGGAGGCGATCACCGTCGCCGCCACCGGACCCGACGACGCCCGTGCCCCGTTTTCCAACGTGGGCGGTTGTGTCGACATCTTCGCCCCCGGCGTCGACATCGTCTCGGCGTACCTCGACAGCGACACCGCCGCCGGGCCGGCCAGCGGCACCTCGATGGCCGCGCCGCACGTCACCGGTGCCGCCGCGCTGATCCTCGCCGACCATCCCGACTACACCCCGGCCCAGGTCACCGCCGAGCTGCTCGCCGAGGCCACGCCGGGTGTGGTGACCGATCCCGGCGCCGGCTCACCCAACCGGCTGCTCTACGTCGACGACGTCACCGCCGACGACGACTTCACCCTGACCGCCAGCCCGGCGAGCGCCACCACGCCGGCCGGCGGCACCGTCAGCACCACTGTCACGGCGACGGTCACCGCCGGCGCGACGCAGCCCGTCAGCCTCGGTGCGATCGGGCTGCCGCGGGGCGCGACTGCCACCTTCGCCCCGGCCTCGATCGGCTCCGCCGGCAGCACCACGTTGACCATCACCACCGGAGCGCTCACCGGTGCCGGCACGTACCCGCTGTTGATCGTCGGCACCGGCACGGACGCCACCCGGACGACCAGGTTCACCCTCACCGTCGAGGCGCTGCCGGGCTGTGCCGCCGTCAACGACACCGACACGCCGCTGCCGTTCAGCGGAGCCGTCGACATTCCCATCCACATCACCGGTTGTGCGGGCAACGCCGCCGCCAACAGCACCGTCGAGGTGCGCATCGAGCACACCGCCATCTTCGATCTGCAGGTGGAGCTGTTCGCGCCGGACGGCACCCGCTACTTCCTGCTGGCCCGCACCGGCAACGGGGCCGGCCCCGACGTCGACCACACGTTCACCTACGACCTGTCGGACAAGCTGGCCAACGGGACGTGGCGTCTGCAGGTGCGCGACGCCGGCCCGCAGGGCACCGGATTCTTCGACTCCTGGGCGCTGAACCTCGCCGGGGCCGACCTGCCCGTGCCGGTGTGCGGCGGTGTGGCGACCGCCGACGTGCCGATCGCTGACCATGAGGTCGCCGAGAGCCCGATCGCGGTGACCGGGTGCGACCGCGCCCCGGGCCGCAGCGCCTGGGTGGACGTACGCGTGGTGCACCCGTGGTCCCGGGATCTCAGCTACCAGCTCGTCGCGCCGAACGGGCAGGTGTTCACCCTGCAGGGCGTGAACGGCATGGGTCTGCCGAACATGTTCCGGACCTTCGTCGTCAACCCGTCCGGGCAACCCGCGAACGGCACCTGGAAGCTACGGGTCGAGGACCACTACTGGGGGGTGTCCGGGCCGGCGTACATCGACAGCTGGAGGCTGACCTTCTGACCGGCCGGTGACGGGAGGTACGCGGCGGCGACGGCCGGTCACCCGGTTGCGGGGACCGGCCGTCGCCGCGGCCGGCAGGAACGCCCGCTCAGCCGCTGCCGGGCTCCTCGGCCAGGAAAGCGTCCAGTTCGGCCAGGAACGCCGGCCAGGCTGGTTCGCCGGCGGTCAGCAGATGGTTGCGGCCGTCGAACAGGACCAGCCGGCTGTCGGGGATGAGCTCGGCCAGTTCCATCGCCTGCGAGACGGGATTGCGTGGATCATCGCGGGAATGCGTGACCAGCGTCGGGCAGCGGACCTGACGGGCGAGGTCCGCCACGTCGATCCGGGAGAACGCCTCCAGGAACCGCGCGCCGTTGTCGGCTGACACCGAGCGTCGCAGGAAGCTGATGAACTCGTCCCCCTGCTCGGGCGGGCTCCCAGCAAAGAACTGGGTGCTCAGGAACCGCTGGTAGCTGCGGTCGTGGGTGTCCCATCCGGTCAGGGAAATCTTGAGGTCGAGGTCCGCCGCGTCCGTGTCGGCGTCCTCGTCTGCCCTGGCCAGCCGGCCACGGGCGACCGCCGCGTTCAGGACCAGCCGGCTGACCCGGTGGGGCCGGTGCGCGGCGTACGCGACGGCCAGGGCACCGCCGTGCGAGACGCCGAGCAGCGGAAACCGGTCGAGGCCCGCCGCGTCGACCACCGCGTCGAGATCCTCGATCCACTCGTCGAGGGTGAAGCCCGACGTCTGGTCGGACAGTCCGCAGCCACGCTCGTCGTACCGGATGTATCGTCGGCCACGGGCCAGGCCCTCGAACCAGTGCGTGAACAGCGACGTCGTACGTTCCAGGTCGATCCGGCTCATCCAGTTGGCGGTCTTGACCAGCGGCGGCCCGCTGCTGGTGGCGGCCCAGGCGATGCGGGTGCCGTCCGCCGTCCGGCAGAACTGGATGATGTCGCGGGACCCGGCCGGCAACGCCCAGGTCGAGGCGATGAACCGGTAGCCGCGTCCGGGAAAGGTGCGGATGAACCGCTGCTGGCGGCCGGTGTCGCCGATCGCCGACCGGAGGGCGTACAGCCCGGTGGTGACGGCGGCCCCGGTGACCGACTCGTCGCCCCAGACGGCGCGCAGAAGTTCCTTACTGGACACCGGCCGGTCGCGGTGCTCGACAAGGTGGCAGAGCAGGGCGAGGGTCCGAGATCCGAGGCGGACCGGCTGTCCGTTGCGGCAGAGCTGACCACCGGTCGGGTCCAGTTCGAATGGTCCGAAGCGGTAGATTGACGAACCCATCGCGGCATTTTACCCACTGCACGGCCCTGGGCAGGCAGGCCCGACCCTGTTGGGCTGCGGAGCCTGCCGCAGGCCAAGCGGAGGTCCGGGTCGGCCACGCGGGAAGGACCCCGCCTGATGACCACAGAACTCATCGTCGAAAGCGCGTCAGAGTTCGTCGGTGGTGATGAGGCCGTCCTGCAGGGCGCGCGCCACCAGGGCGGCCTTGGTGGGCGCCTCCCGGCCGACGTTGGCGTACTTGACGCGCACCCGTTCCAGGCAGGAGTTGACCCGGCGGACGGTGACACGCAGCCGGTGGGCGACCATCTCCTTCGACTCGCAGTGGAACCACTCGATCAGGACCTGCTGCTCGCGCGGGGACAGCCGAGGGCGTTGGGAACGCTCGTCGGTGCCGAACGCGCCGGCGAGCGCCGGCGGGGTGTACGGCGTACCGGCCGCTGCGGCGGTGATCGCGGCCACCAGGTGCTCCTCGCCCTCGGCCTTGGTCAGATAGGTGGAGGCGCCGATGTCGAGAGCGGTGAGGGCGCTGTCCCGGTCGTCGCGCATGCTGTAGACGACGACCTGGCGGCCCGCATCGACGAGCCGCTTGAGGTCGCCGTAGGCGGGGCCGGTGACGTCGAGCTGCAGGTCGAGGACGACGACGTCGGCCCTGTCGCCGGGTTCGAGCCAGGCGGCGGCGACGGTCGGGCCGGCGGCGACGACCTCGATCGGCGGGTCGGCCAGGGCGCACCAGGTGCGCACCCCGGCGACGACGACAGGATGGTCGTCCACGACTACCGCAGTGATCATCGCTCCCCCTGCCAGGTCGCCTGGACCCACAGCCGGCCACCGGAGACCACGCTGGACTGCCGGACCCCGTCGCCGTCGGGCATCGGCGGCAGAGGCGGGCACGCGGCGACGACGCTGACGGTCACCGACTCGTGGGTGCTGGCGACCGTCAGCCGGGCCTTGCCGCTGGCCGTGGCGAGGGCGGCGATCGCCGGCTCGATGAGCCGCCGGCGCACCGGCGGTGACAACTCGGGGCGGGTGCCACGCTCGGCGAAGGAGACCGTGACGCCGTTGCGCTCGGCCAGCTCGATGCAGGCCCGCAGCTCGTGCGACAGGGAATCGGCGGTGGCGGCGTCCTCGGCGATCAGCCGCCGCATCCGGGCCGCCTCGGCCATGCACGAGCCGCGCACCGACCCGTCGCCCGGGTCCAGCTTTCCGCTGGCCAGGCCCTCCAGCAACGGTACGGTGGTGGCCGCCAGCGCCGACATCCGGTCGGCCCGGTCGGTGTGCAGGTGCCGGGCGACCGCCTCAGCGGTGCGCACCCGCTCGGCGGCGCCCATCGCCCGGGCCGACGAGGTCGCCATCCCCTGCAGCACGGCGGCGATCATCGCGATCGCGAACTGGAAGGCGAGCACCGCCCAGGTGGCGCTCACCGCGCCGGCGACGCTCAACGCCGCCTCGCCGACGAGGACGGCCTGCCCGAACGTCATCAGATACTGGGCGGCCAGGACGGCCGCGAAGGCGGCGATCCGGCCGTCCATCATCAGCAGCACCACCTGCCAGCCGGCGTCACCCTCGGACCAGTGCGCGGGGCCGAGCAGGTATTCCGGCCGCACCGACGAGGTCGCCAACGCGGACAGCACGAAGACCAGCACGACCAGTGGCGCACGCCACCGGCCGAGGGGGCGGTCACGCCAGGTGGCGACGGCCACGGTGACCGTCACCGCCAGCAGGCCGGACCAGGTGACGAACTGCGGCCAGAGAACGGTGTACGCCTCCCGGCTGGCCAGCAGCCGGGGCAGGTCGAGGAAGACCAGGATCGCCAGGCTCATCACGACGACGGCCCAGCGCAGCCCTCGCTGGAACGAGGACGCGATGACACCCCGGTCACTGCGGCCGACGTCGGGAACGGCGCGGGGACAGGTCAGGGTGACGGTGGTGCCATGGCCGGGGCGGCTGTCGATCCGGGCCTGCCCGCCGATCTGGATCATCCGCTCCACGAGCGACCGGGCCACCCCGTACCGGTGGCTGGCGACGTGTGCGGGGTCGAACCCGACGCCCTGGTCGGTGATCGTCACCGTGACCTGCTCGGCGTCGTGGTCCACCCGGATCCCGGCCTGGCCGGTCCCCGCGTGCCGGACCACGTTGGTCAACGCCTCGCGTACGCCGCGGCTGAGTGACACGGCGTCCGCCGCCGGCAACGGCAGACAGCCGGGGGTCCGCCAGGCGATGCGCAACGCGACGGTGCCGGCGACGTCACGCAGCAGCGGGACCAGATCCGCCTCGCCCTGGGCGGCCTCCTCGGAACGGCGCAGTTCCCGCAGGTCGCGGCGGGCCTGCTCGGCGAGCCACGGCTCGGTGCGGGCCACCACGCCGTTGCCGATCATCAGCAGGGTCGCGGCGGCGGTGTCATGCAGCGCCGCGAGGTATTCCCGTTCGTCGCGCCGCCGGGCCGCCGCGATCACCGCCGCGCGCCGCAGCTGCGCGGCGCGGTCGACGGCGCGGTCCGCGGCGCGGGCACCGCGCCGGACGAACCGGTACAGTCCCCAGGACAGTGCCGCCTGCGCCGCCGTCCACGGTGCGATCGCCGGGTCGCCGAGCCAGCCACCCGGATCCGCCAGGGTCGCGCCGACGAAGTACGCGGTCACGATCGCGACGGTGGCCCCGGTGAGCACCGGCCAGTCGACCTGCCAGGGGTAGGTGACGACGACCAGGTTCACGACGATGAGAATCCAGGTCGCTCCCCCGCGCGGGTCCGAGGTGACGGTCCAGGGCTGCGTCAGGCAGGCCGCGCACACCACCGCGACGTCGACCGGCGGCAGCCAGCGACGGGTGGGCCGGGAGCCCCGCACCAGCGCGACGGCGTAGCACAGACTCCAGCCGTTGAACGCCGCCACCACCGCCACCGCCACCGCCCGGTCGGGCATCGGGGCGAGCGCCAAGGAGACCACACTGGACAGGCTGATGACGACGCAACGGAGACCGAGAGCGTAGATCAGCCCCTGACGGAGAAGCCGCTGTTCCACCGCACCCGGCACGCGGCTGATGGTATCGCCGTCGGGCCACCTCCCCGGCCTGCCGATGGGGGTCGAACGACCACCACTGGTGACCCACCGGAATCGATACGCTGCGATGACGCAGGCGATGCCGTGGGGGCTGGACGGGGGGTGCCATGGCAGGCGGAGGGCCGTACTGGAGCGCTCAGGTTCCGCCCCGGCCGCCCGCGCCGTTTCGTCCGGTCGGCGGGCGACGGTGGGCGGGGGCGCTGCGCCGGGTCGCGGCGGTGGGGGTCACCGCCGTCCTGATCGCGCTCGCGGTGACCGTCGCCATCCAGGCGGCGCAGATCGACCAGCTGCGGGACGATGTGGCCGGGGCACGACAGAGCGCGCAGGAGGCCGCGGCCGGGACCGACCAGCGGCTGGACAGTCTGGACGGTCGGCTGGCCGCGGTCGAGGATCAGAACCAGCAGGACTTCGACCCGCCGGCGGTCGCGGCCGCCGTCCTGCCCAGCGTCTTCCAGGTGATCGCGGACGACGTCACCGGCAGCGCGTTCGCCGTCGGGTCGTCCAGCGGGACCGCGTCCGGCGGCACCGGCCGCACCAACGTCCTGACCGCCTTTCACGTGATCGAGGCGGTCTGGTCGGGCAACGGCAGATCGGTGCGGCTCGAGCGGGACGGCAAGCGGTACACGGCGGTGATCACGGATGTGGACCAGTCGCAGGACATCGCCCTGCTGAGGGTCGACACCGTGTTCGCCGGCCTGCCCGCCGCCGCCGATCCCCCCGGTGCCGGCGAGAGCGTCCTGGTCGTCGGCGCGCCACTCGGTCTCACCCAGACGATCACGACCGGCGTGGTCAGCGCGGTGCGTGAGCGCACGGACGGGCCCGGATCGGTGATCCAGTTCGATGCGTCCGTCAATCCCGGCAACTCCGGTGGCCCTGTCATCAACACCCGTAAGGAGGTCGTGGGGATCGCCAACGCGAAGGCACGGGACGCCGAGGGCATCGGGCTCGCCGTTCCGATCCAGACCGCCTGCGAGACCTTCCACGTCTGCTGATCGAAAAACATCGGAGGAAACTGATGTCGTACCCGTCGTACGGGCCGGAGGACCGTCAGTACCGCGCCCCGGCGGCTCCTGCACCGACCCACCCGGCCAACGCCTTCCCACCGGCGGCACCGCCGCCCATCTCCGCCCCGCCGACGTCGGTCCCGCCGACATCCCCGCCACCGCAGTACGGGCCGCCGCCGTACGCGCAGGCACCGTACGCGCAGGCACCGTACGCGCAGGCGCCGCCGCCCGCGCCGAGAGGACGCGCCACCGTGGTTCTGGCGGTCCTGTCGGTGCTGCTGCTCGCTCTCGGAGCCGTCGGCTTCGGCCTGTACCTCAACGAGCGCGGCGAGCTGCGCGAGACCAGATCAGACCTCAGCACCCAACTGCAGGAGCAGCGCGACATCGTGACGGAACGGGACGAGAAGATCGCTGAAACCGAGGTACGGGTCGGCGAGCTGACCGAGGAGCTGGACAGCACCAAGGAGAACCTGTCCGGCGTCACCGAGGAACGCGACGTCCTGCTGCCGTGCATGCGGCGGGCGCAGGAGATGTTCGACGCGGCCCGCGCCGGAGACGAAGCCAAGTTGGACGCCGCGCTCCGCCAGGCCGACACCGCCTGCAGCAGGGCCCAGGCGGGCGTGGATTCCTGATGACCACCATGGATGAGCGCCGTCGCTCCCCCGTCGCCGTCATCGCGGTAGCTGGCGCGCTGGTCGTGGTGCTGGCCGTGGCCGCGGTCGTGGTGGTGTCGTTGCTGACCCGTGGCGGCCCCGCCGACGAGTTCGACGAGGCCGCCGAGCGGTTCCACAGCCAGTACGAGCCGTTGGCGGAGCAACTCGCGGCCAACCTGAACCGGGCCGGCGACGGGCTGCTCGACCCTGGGCTGTCAGCCGCCCAGCAGGACGCCCGGGCCCTGGCGGACCTGTTCGTCGCCTACGGTGAGGCGTTGGCCGCCATCGAGTTCCCCGCGGAAGCCGAGCAGGCCGCGACGCAGCTGGCGAACGCGATCGAGGCAGGCAGGATCCTCATGGTGAACGCCGCCGGATTCTTCTCGAAAGCTCCGCTGGAGTCCACGCTCGACGAACTGCAGCCCAGGACCGAGGCCGTCATAGCCGAACGCGAGCAGGCGTTGCGTCAGGCGTTGGGCGTCGGCTAGAGCGCCCGGCTGTCGACCGTCGAACCGGCGGCGACATCCGGCCGCGTGACGCGACGACGACGGCTCGGCAGCCCGAGCGTCGGGTTGACGACGCCCCAGGCTGCGCCCTTGCAGACGAGCTCCTTGTAGACGAGCTCCTTGTAGACGGCGGCGGTCCGCCCGGTCAGCACCGCCGGCCTGGCCCGGTCGTCGGCGGTGACGTACTGGATCAGGCCCTGGCGGCGGCCCAGCGACATGCACTGGTTGACGTAGCGGATCGGGACGTTCGGCAGCTTCCCGCGGGTCAGTCGGGCGGCGACCGCGTCGGCGACCTGCCACGCGGTCGGCACGCCCGAGGCGCACGACATCCGCAGCGGTTTGCTACCTGGCCGGTGGCGGCGAGCGTCAGTGCGGTCGTACGGGTGATCGTCGGTACGGCGAAGCCGGCGGTCCAGACGGTGACCGCGGCCGGGATGGTGCCGCCGTCGGCGAGGGCGACGTCGAGGTCGGGGCGGGCCTCGGCGATCTCGGTCGCGGCTTCCAGGCCGGTCAGTCCGCCGCCGACCACGACGACGGATCGGCCGGCGGCGAGGCGGGTCAGGCGGTCCCGCAGCCGCAGCGCCCCGGTCGGCCGGCGATCTCGGCGGCGTACTCGGCGACGCCCGGGGACGGCTCCGGGGTTCCAGCTGCTGCCGAGGGCGTAGACGAGCGTGTCGTAGCCGAGCACGCCGGTGACCGTGGCAATCCGCAGGTCGACTCCGGTGCCGGCGAACATGTCGCGCAGTGGCCGGGGCTTGAGGTCCTGGCCGGTCGCCAGCTGGTGCATCCGTACGCGTTCGACGAAGTCGGGTTCGGCGTTGACGACGGTGACGGCGACGTCTGTGGGGTCGAGCCGCTGGGCGAGGCGGCCGGGCACGCTGCCCGTACTCACCCTGGCCAGCCCGATGCACGCCCTGGAAGCCGCTGGCGGGGCGGCGTACCACCGGCTGCGCGGCTGGGTGCTCGGCGGCGCGTTCGCGGTGCCGTCCGCCCTACCGCTGGTGGGATTCACCGTCCAGCCGGCCGGCCATCTGCCGAGCCTGCTGCTGGCGGTCGGGCTGTGCGTGGCCGGTCTCGCCGCATACGCGATGACGCCGTGGCGGATCCAGTACCTCGCCGGGACGGTGGCCTCGAATCTCTGACCAGACGGGACCTGCGCGGGTCCCGCCTGGTCAAACCTTTCAGCCTAGGTTATCGACCTGCGTCGACCAGGAACAGGCTCGCCGGGTCGACGCCGGGTGCGGTGCGGAGAGTCAGCAGCTCCGCGTCGGGAAACCCGCTCATCTCAAGACCGACCCTGGACAACGCCAGAGCGCTGGCGACCGACTGACCCTCGGCCAGGGCGGCGTAGAAGCGGGCGGCGAACGCGATCGCCGCTTTGTCGCTGATCCGATCACTCATCCCGACGGCGGCGGAGACCACCGTCGTCAGCACCTCCAGTTGTGCCGCCGAGTGGCACGAGTTCAGCACCACCAGGCGGGGCGGCCGGTCGACGGCGTTCAACGCGTTCACGAACGTCCGGGCGCTCATCGCCGACCCGGAGGCGAGCGGACCGCTGCCGCTGTCGAAATCCAGCATGGATCCGCTGCCATGTCCGGAGAAGTGGACGACGTGCGGGCGACAGCGCGCCAGGCCGTCCAGCAGATCGGTACCGGTGGCGGCGGTCATCGGTTCTACGGCGACCATCTCCCGGTACGTGGCTGCCCGCACCGCTTCCCGGACGATCCGGAGGTCCTGGTCCACCCGCAGGTCGCCGTGGGGGGCAGC
The DNA here is from genome assembly GCF_049179075.1 of Solwaraspora sp. WMMB335. NCBI lineage: Bacteria > Bacillati > Actinomycetota > Actinomycetes > Micromonosporales > Micromonosporaceae > Solwaraspora > Solwaraspora sp. WMMB335. The sequence continues at coordinate 7,130,338 of NZ_JBMHMF010000001.1, read as the reverse complement.
GGTCAGGTACAGGATTCGCAGCGACCCGGCCGCCTGTGGGACACCGGTCGTGGGCGCCGCGTCGACCCTGGCGACCGGCGCCTGGCCGGCGCCGGACGGCGCGCTCCTTTCGGCTTTCGCGGCGCTTTTTTCGGCCTTCGCGTTATTGCCGATGGCCACCGCCGACTCATCGACGTTCATATTGCTGATGTTGAAGTTGTCACCGCCCATTGTTCGGCCACACCTCTCAGTTGCTTGCCGACGATTGAGAGCCGACGGCCACCGCGCTGTTGACAAACGTGCTCTCCGAGATCGTCGTACTGTTGTTCTGGATGTAGGTCATCCGGGTCCGATACTCGGAGGTGTCGACGTGGTGTTCCTCGAGGTAGTCGATCAGGGCCTCGGACACCGCCTTTTCGACGAGCTTCAGGTACTTCTCGGCGTCCAGGGACTGGAGGAACTTCTGTGGGGTCTCCTCGCTCGCCAGTTCCCGCACGCTGATCCGCGCACCGTAGTCGTGGATGAGGTTCTGCTGGCTGTCGTCGCGTGCCCGGTCCATCCGGTTCGACAGCGTCATGATCTGCCAGAGTGACCGCGCCGCGTGCAGTGGAGCCTTGATCGTTTCCGGCCACAGTTTCAGCGCGCTCGACACCGCCTCACCGAGCCGCAGTGCCGCCGACTTCCGCAGCCGGTCGGCGACGTGGTACTCCTCGACGATCGGCGGCAACATCATGCCGAGGAATTCGGCGTACAGCCGGCCGCCTTCGACCGCCACATGCACGAAGGCGGATATGACGACTTCCTGGTTCTGCGCCGGCAGCACCAGGCGTCCGTCGCCGGTGACGACCGGTTTGCCCTCGACGCCGATGGTGATGCGCTGGTAGTAGCGCAGTCCGCCCTGCGGGTGGCGGATGATCGCGGCGATGGCTTCGGGTGAGGCCACCGAGTGCGGCCGGTGGGCCGGGTCCAGGAGCGGGTCGCCCTCGCGGCGCTCGCCGTCGGCGACGATGTGGTCCGCTACCCGTACGCCGGGCACCCGCTGGTGCTCGGGCAGCGCGGAGTCGGTGAGCGCCCAGACCCGCTTGCGGATCGCGACGTGGATCTCGTACGGATCGACCGAGTCGTGGACGCTGACGCGCGGCTGGGGCGTCGAATCCGTGGGGGGCAGCAGGGTCGGGTCGGACCGCAGGCTCAGGGCCATCGTCCACGAGGCGTTGCCGACCGAGGCGCCCGCTCCGAGGAGCGGGTTACGGGCATGCACGGTGACGTTGCCGTTCTGGGTCCCGCGTACCCAGTGCAGCCGCTGCGCGATCCGCTCGTTGGGCAACTGCGGAGCGGTGCCCGGCACATCCGCGCCGAACGCCTGCAGAATCGTCCGGAAGGCCATCATCCGGTGCACGGCGAGGGCCGCCAGGGTGCCGACCGCGAGGGCCAGCGGCAGGGCCAGCGCGAACGTGAAGAACGCGTCGATCACCGGCAGGGCACCACTCAACGGGTCATCGCCGGCCAGCCCTGTCGGATCGCTGTTTTCTGGCGCCAAACTGGCGAACAGGAGCAGGAGCGGCGAGTAGATGCCGAGGCAGCAGAAGACGATGGCCGCTGCGACGAAGTACGCCGCACCACGAGGTCCCCTCGTGTACTTGGGGGCTCCGCGGTACTTACTCCGGTGGAGCAGCCCCGCCGCCACCAAAATCCAGGCGAGCGTCACGAACGGGAAAGTGATGAGGCCGACCAGCAGCAGCCCGGTCAGGACGGAATCCCTGATGACCAGCATCTTCCGGGCCTGGAAAGAGTGCCGGACCACTGGATCGAGGTCGAAGTCGACGGAGTTCGCGACGGCGCGTTGCTCGTCTCCGACCACCTCGTCGATCACCGTACGGGCGAAGTCGTTGTTGAGATAGGCCGCGCTGCACAGCATCCGGGTAATCGTGCTGAACGTGGGCGGAGGCTGCGGCGGCGGTGGCGTGTAGAAGAACGGGACGGGCTGCTCTCCCGGCTTCGTTTCATCGATCTCCGTACTATCGATCATGAAAGCGTCCCAAGGTCGGTGACTACACGAAGGACGGCCAGATTAGAGCCGGACGCGACACCCCAGGATCAAGAGATCAGCCGCAGTTGTCGTCCACACGGGAGGACCGGCCTGGCCGAAGGTACCAAGATATTACGACTCGGTTCGAGCCACTTCGGTCTCGATCATGCGCGCTTTGAGATACTGCCCGCCAACCATCAGGCCAGATCGTCAATTATCGATCATTTCTGGTTTCAACAGCATGGCGCTGCTCTATCGACATCCCGACAACGTCAAATCAAGATCATAAAGACGCTATCTCACCCGTCAGGATGCGGAAAGCCTCGAGACGTACCTGGCCAAGCGCTGATCGGGCGGGACCAGGGTGACCGTTGGGCGACATCGACGTCACCGCGCCCGGCAACCGCACCTACGTCCAGCGGGCCTGCCAGGACGCTGTAGTGGCGTTAGACTCGCCGGCCATGGGTCTGCTCACCTTCAGCCTCAACCTCACCCTGGACGGTTGCGTCGACCACCAGGAGGGGATCGCTGACGATGAGACGCACGCCCTGTTCACCCGGCTCATGGACGAGAGCGGGGCGATGCTGTGGGGCCGGGTCACCTACGAGATGATGGAACGCTACTGGCCGGCCGTCGCCCGCGGCGACCAGGAGGCGCCGCCGGCCATCCGCGAGTGGGCGGTGAAGCTGGAGGCCAAACCCAAGTACGTGGTGTCGTCGACGCGCACCGACTTCCCGTGGACCAACAGCCACCACATCGCCGGTGATCTGCGCGAGGGCGTGCAGAGGCTCAAGGACGCGACCCCGGCCGGGGTCCTCCTCGGCAGCGGCACGCTCGCGACCGAGCTCGACCGGCTGGGCCTGATCGACGAGTACCAACTGCTCGTCCATCCCAGGATCGCCGGCCACGGCCCGACGCTGTACCAGGGCGGGCTGCCCGGCACGCGCCAGCTCGAACTGCTCTCGGCGCAGCCGCTGCGCAACGGCGCGGTGGCCATGCATTACCGCCGCGCGCGCTGAGTCACCGGGTACGGGTACGGTCAGCAGAACTCGACCGGGTCACCGCAGTGAATGACGCCGAACTCCAGCGGCCGGGCGTATACCCCGGCACACGGCAGAACACCGACAGCCGCCAGGCGCAGACGGTTGTGTCGGCTCAGCACCTGCAGAAGCGCGACATCCGGCTCGCCGTCGCCGTGGCGCAGCGCCGGGACCACGCACCGTGGGGTCGCGGTGACGACCTCGGCGACCAGCCGCACCCTGCCCACCTGACAATCGTGGCTCATGGCCGTGAAACCTAGCTGACGTTACGGTGATCCGATGCAGGTGGAGGCGGCCCAGCAGGCGACGCAGGCCGCCGTGTCGATCGCCTCATCGCTCGGCTTGACCGTCTACGACTCCGTCGTCCTGCACAACTCGAACAAGCTCACCTTGCGGCTGCGGCCCTGCGACGTGCTGGCGCAGATGGCACCGGCGGCGCACCAGTACGCCCAGCGTGAAGTGGACATCGCTCAGCGACTGTTCGAGGTCGGCAGCCCGGTGGCCGCGCTGGAAGCTCCCGAGGTCTTCGCCCGGGACGACTACGTGGTCACTCTGTGGACCTACTACGAACCGCTGAATCGAGCGATCCCACCTGCGGGCTACGCCGAAGCGCTCGGACGTCTGCACGCCGGAATGCGCCGGGTCGACCTGCCCACCCCGCACTTCACCGACCGGGTTTCCGAGGCTCAAACGCTCGTGGCGGACCGCGACCGGACCCCGAGGCTGGCCGACACGGACCGGATCTTCCTGGCGGGCACGCTGGACCGGCTGCGCCGGGTGGTCAGCGACAGTGGCCGGCCCGAACAGCTCCTGCACGGCGAACCCCACCCGGGCAACCTGCTCTCGACCCCGGTCGGCCTGCTCTTCGTCGACTTCGAGACGTGCTGCCGGGGACCGGTCGAGTTCGACCTGGCCCACGCACCCGACGAGGTCGCAGACCGGTACCCGGGCGTCGATCACCACCTGCTCCGAGATTGCCGGACCCTCGTGCTGGCGATGATCACCACCTGGCGCTGGGATCGCGACGACCAGTTCCCCGACGGCCACCGGCTCGGCATCGAGTGGCTGAGCCAACTCCGGAAATCCTGACGCCCGCCGGTTGTCTGCGCGCCTTGCCCTACCAGGTGAAGCCGACCATGAACGGGGTGTTGACCGGGCTGCCGGCGCTGTTCAGGCAGGTCACGCCGACCTTCATGTCTGTGGTGCCGACCGGGTGCCAGTACTGCACGTGGCAGTGCGCGTCCTGATAGCCCAACGCGTGGGCCACGGCGTGGCCGGAGTAGTCGATGATCTGCGGGAAGAACATCTCGTACCGTCCGGTGCCGGTCCGGGTGACGGCGTAGTCGCCGCTCACCGAGCTGTCGTTGGTCCAGGTGATCGCCGGTGCCGGCCCACCTGACGGGTACGTGTCGTCGACCGTCGCCAACGCCGTCGGAGCGATCTGCTGCAGCAGGTTGTGGATCGTCCAGGTGATGGTGAACCGGGAGTCGACGAAGGCTCCGGAGGCGTCCCGGCACCGTACCCGGGCGATCCCGTCGGCGAGGTACGAGTCCACCTTGCACTTCACGGCCGCCGACGTGTAGGCGGTGATCTGGTAGAACGTGGTCTGCGTCTGGGCGGCCGAGGCGGGCAGCTCCACCGCGTACGAGCCGGGCGCGTCCCGCGCCACCCACGGTGTGCCGCCGCCGGCGTCGTAGCGGTACCACGCGCTCGGGGTGTACATCGGCGAGGTCGGATTGTTGGACCAGAGGTACGACACGCCGTCGGCGGCGAGCGTGGAGCCGCTGGCCTCGACGAAGTTCGCCACGAAGTACGCGTCCTGCCGGGCGCCGCTGGACCCAAAGCAGTAGACGTTGACCAGCAGATCGGTGCCGGACGGATACCAGGAGCCGACTGTGCAGAACCGGGCCGCCGCGCCGTACGCCTGGGCGTGCACCACTCCCCCGCCGCTGGTCACCAGCGACCCGAGCCCACCGAAACGCACCTGGTAGGCGCCGGCACCGGACCTGGTGACGGTGATTGGCCCGCCGCCGGGATTCTTCGCGTACGAGTAGTAGGTGTGGCCGCCGGAGGTCCACGTCGGCACCGTGTAACTGGCGGCGGTGGGGTTGCTGGCCCACACGTAGCTGGTGACGGCCGGGGTGACGTCCGCCGCAGCCGGTACAGCCGCCGTGACGGTGGCGGCAGCGCCGACCGCCGCGGCACCAAGGACGGTCGCGATTCGTCGGAGAAGCCCACTGATCATGCGCCCGACGCTAACCACCGCCGTCAACCGCCCGCGCCTGCCGCCTCACCTACGGCGAGTTCTCGAATCACCCGTCGCGGCGGTGCACTCTCGACTGTCAGCCGGTCGGCCCATTCCGGGCTGTGCCGCCTGCCGAGCAATGTGGCCGGGTGAAGGCGTTCGTGGGGGTCACCGACGGCGAGTGGCGCAGCTTCCTCGCCGCCCGGCCGCAGATCAACGAGGTCAACTTCTGGCGGCCCGGCGGCGGCAGCTTCAAGACCCTCACCCCCGGCGAGCCGTTCTTCTTCAAGAGCCGCTACCCGCACAACCGGATTGTCGGCGGCGGCTTCTTCAGCGGCTTCGCGAAGCTGCGGCTCTCGGAAGCCTGGGGACTGTTCGGCGAGGCCAACGGCGCGGGCTCCCTCGCCGACATGGCCCGCGACATCGGCAAGTACCGCAAGGACCCGATCGGCCCCGGCGAGGACCCGGTCATCGGCTGCATCTTCATCCGCGACACAGTTTTCTTCCCCGAGGGTCGGCAGCCGGAGCCGCCGCCGGAATTCTCGCCGAACCTCACCCGGGGCAAGACGTACGGCCTGTCGTCAGGCACGCACTTCGAGTACTTCGAGCACCTGACGAAACTGCTGCTCGGTGGGGAGGTGCGGGTCGACCCGGAAGGCTCCTGGCACCGGCCGGGGCCGGTGTTCGGCGACCCCCGGATCCGGCCGCAGCGCCTGGGCCAGCAGTCGTTCAAGGCGGTTGTCCTGGACACGTACTCCCGACGCTGCGCGATCACCGACAGCAAGCTGCGGCCGGCGCTGCAGGCCGCGCACATCCGCCCGGTGGCCGCTGGCGGCGAGCACCGCATCGACAATGGCATGCTGCTACGGGCCGACGTGCACATCCTCTTCGACCAGGGCTACCTGGGCGTCGACCCGAAGTACCGGCTGCTCGTCAGCCGACGCCTGCGCGACGACTTCGGCAACGGCGAGCAGTTCTACGCCCGCGCCGGCACCCAGATCGCCGTGCCCGAGCAGAAGGCCCGCCGCCCCGACCACGACCTGCTCGAATGGCACACCGACACAGTCTTCAAGCGCTGACACTGCAGCCCACCCGGCAGTCTGTCCCATGATCCGTGCACCGGGTGCCTACCGGAGGTCATGGCTCCCGTTGTTCACTCGCTGTACGGTCAGGGTAGCCAAGACGGTCCGATGGGGAGGATGTCGGCGTGAGTTCGGTTGAAGAGGTCAAGGCGGGCGTCGCCCGGTTCGGTGACGAGGTCGGCCAGCAAGTGGGCGCGATCCGGGCCAGCGCGGAAGCCCTCGACCGCAGCACGGCCGCGCTGCGCGGCATCACCAGCGGGTCCAGCCACTCGCAGGTGTCCGACACGATCGCCAAGGTCGAGCAGGCAAAGCAGAAGCTGGCCGAGGCTGCGGCGCTGACGCAGAGCGCGATCGAGTCCAGCCGTGGCTACGCGGCGAGCTTCTGACCGGCTGGGAGGATCACCTGATGTCGACTGTGATCGTGCCCGCCGGGCTGAGCATGGGTCCCCGCTACCGGTACGTCCGCCCGCCGGACCCGACCCCGGAGTGCTACGAGGTGCATCTCGGTGACGACCTGGTGGAGCTGACCGAAATCGAGGCCGCCGTCTGGGCCGCCGCCTTCCTCTACCCGGACCAGCACGCGAAGCTCACGGTCAACCGCGATTCCCTGGTACGCATGTTGGAGACCGCGCCGAAGCCGGAGCCGCACGCCGCACGCTACGTCGACGACCTGATCGCCCGTGGCCTGCTGGTCGAGTTCGACCCCGACGGCGACCTGCAACCAGTCTTCAGCCGCCACAAGCTGCTCCCCCTCGCCCAGGGCCTCGGCACAACGCCCGAGGAACCCGACCTGCACCGCATCGGCGTCGGCGACAAGGCGGCGGTCGCGGTGCCCATCCAGGTCTACACCCAATGGTCGTACGCCTTCCTGCACGCCAACTTGTGGGACGCGTGCGCCTTCTACGCCGACCAGTCGGAGGAGGAAGCTGCCGGCGAGAAGCTGATGGACCTGACGGCAGCGGGGGTAGCCCGCGACGTAGCGATCAACCTCCCGATGATGGTCGTCACCGGATGCGCCTTCTTTGATCCGGTCGTCGGGACATGAGGTACGGCCGGAAGCAGCGCAAGGGCCAGCAGCAGGCCGAGACCTACGGTCAGCAGTTCCGCCGGGAGTTGTCGAAGGAGTCACTCGGCAAGTTGGCCGAGCTGGGCGGTGCCGCCGTCGGCATGCTGCTGGGGCTGGCCTCGACGAAGGCCGGTCTTCCCGTGCCGCCGTCGACAGCCGCGACCGGTGGCGCGATCGCGGGCGCGATGCTCGGGATCCTGGGCAAGTCAGCCGCCGGTACAGCCGTGGACCGCCTGATGAGCCGGAAGGCCGACGAGGGCAAGCAAGAGACATCGGGCGGCAAGCCGCAAACAGCGATCCCGGGTACGGGTGAGCCAAAGCAGGTCCTTCGTGCGATCGACCCGGCGAGACGGGAGCCGCGACGCGCACCACCACACCGGCCGCGTCGGCTGACTCAGCCCCGGGCCGGGTCGGAGGTAGGGCCGGCCGCCGGATACCTCGGGCGACTCCGGCAAATCCTCGACGAGATCGAGACCCAGCAGGCCAAGCTGGCAAACGTTGCGAACGCGATGCGGGCCAGCCAGCTCGGCTTGGCGCAGCTGCTCGCAGGCGGCCGGCAGGACCGTACGCAGGAGATCTACACCTGGGCCGAGCTGTCCCGCGCCAACATCGAAGACGCTGCCGTCCTCACCCACCAGGCCAAGGAGAGCCTGAAGGGATATCTGTCCAACCTGTAGCTCGGGACGAGTTGCGCCCGGATCGCGGCAAATGAGTGAGGCGGTAGGGCACTGCTGGCCATGTTTTGCGTGGCCGGCCGGCGGTGGCTGCTCAACCTACTGCCGCCCGAGGATCTGGGCGGACGCCAACCGCCTGGACAGGTCGGCGAAGAGCCCACCTGCTCCCGCAACACCGCCTGCCATTGCGGCGCGGCAGTGCCGGGCTCACCCTTCAACTCCACACCGCCCGAGTCCGCCGCGTCGCATGAGTCGCATGAGAGGACCGATCCGTCAGTCACCATCTGGCATCCCCAACCTTCTCTGACAGCCCGGGGGGTCACTTCGGTGCGGGATGGTGTGTAGTCTTCTTCGACGTGACCAACGAGAGCGCTTCTGGGCAAGTTGAGGAAGAAGTCGACGAGCCCAGCGGGCTGGTCGAGGCTGAAGAACTTGATCTCTTGGAGCCGGAACCCACACCACAGCCGGTCACTTACTCGGGACAAGACTTTGACGTTGAGGGCTTGGTCCGCCGGTTGGACAAAGGCGACATTTTAGTACCTACGTTTGGCCATGACGACGCACGGATCACGTCTGCAGGATTTCAGCGCGGTTTCGTGTGGACCCGACCCCAGATGGATCGGTTTATTGAATCCCTGCTACTTGGCTACCCGATACCCGGCATCTTCCTGGTTCGCCAAGCGGATCGGCGCTATCTCGTTCTCGATGGGCAACAGCGATTGAGAACGTTGCAGCACTTCTATGGCGGAGCGGTGGGCGGCAAGGAGTTTTCCCTCCGCAATGTGGGCGAGGCTTCTCATGGGCTTACCTACAGAACACTACCCGAAAATCAGCGCAGATTGCTTGACAATACATTCTTTCAGGCCACCGTTGTGGATACTGACGGCTCGCGGGAGTCTTTGGAAGCAGTATATCAAATCTTCGAAAGGCTCAACTCAGGTGGAACGCAGCTAACGGCGCATGAAATACGGGTTGCCCTGTATGCCGGCCCATTTATCGACTTCCTAGAGCGACTTAACAGGATTGATACTTGGCGCTCGGTATACGGTAAGGTGTCTCCGCGACTGCGGGACCAGGAGCTCATTCTGCGAATTCTCGCCCTTTATGCGGTAGCCCCGACGTACAGACGCCCCCTCAAGACATTCTTGAACTCTTTCGCCGCCGAACACCGGCATCTTCAAAGGCTCGACCACGACGGACTTAGTGGACTCTTCGAACGCGCGAGCAGATTGATAGCAAACGCCGCCGGTCGTCGGGCGGTGCGCTTTCAGAGCAGCCAGGTGAATGTGGCCCTCGCCGAGGCCCTATTCGTCGGACTGATGCGTCGGCTCAACTTCGATGGAGATGTGGCCGTAAACGCTGTTGCGAGCGCAATCAGCGACATTCGACAGGATCCGAGGCTCAATGACGCCATTAGTAGATCAACGGCCGACGAAGAGGCAGTCAAGACGCGCCTCGAAATAGCAACTAAGCGGTTTGCGAGAATGTAACAATGCCGACTGTCATCGCATGGCCGTCATTGACAATTCAAAACCTCGATCGCGGCCTGAGTCGCGTTGCTTCGTTGGTGGAGCGCCCTAGCCCAAATGAGCCAGATGACGTGACGCGGGCGTTGGCCAGATTCTTGATTATTCGGACCTGCGGCCACTTGGAGAAGACGGTCCAAGAGTGCCTTCGGGCATATGTTGAGAACAAATCTTTTGGGCGGATAAAACTGTTTTCACATTCCTGGCTCGCCAGAATGAATAACCCGGAACCAGAACGCCTCCTTGAGCTAGTTGGCCGATTCGACCCGGGCCTTCAGAGTGATCTACGAGCGCTATTTGAAGCGAATGACTTCGAACTGAAACGAGAGATCTCGCTTCTGATCGATAAGCGAAACGCCATTGCCCACGGCGAGAGCGAGGGTATCGGTTCCCGCAAAGCTCTGAGTCTTTTGGAACATTCCAGGACGTTGACGGACTGGTTCATCCTCAATTTTGATCCACGGTGACTGCGTCCTGAAAGCAACGGTCCGACCCATGCCGGTGTCCGACGCGACCCCGTCCGTCTCCGCAAAGCCACTCGCGATTCCGCGCCAGCAGCGGAATCGCTCACGGGTTGGCATCGTGGAGTACGAACAAGCGAGATCCAGATTCTCCCGCTTGCGCAGCAGCTTGCGGTGCTTCTTCTTGGCCATACGCGGATCAAAGCAGGGTATCTCGCATCGTCATCAATCAGGTGAATCTGGCCCCGGGAGTGATCATTCGACCATGCAGCCGCCCCGCGACCAAGCCCCGCAATGGAGGTCTGCCACGGCACTGATCACCCCGCTGAACAGGTTCGCCGAATATGCCAACGCTCCGGCGGCGTTCGCCCACGACGTCATCGGCATCGCCGTCCCGGACGAGACGCTTCGCCGGACCACCGCCGCGGGACTGACCCATAAGAGCACGAAGGACGTCCATCCCTCGCCCAAGGTATGGAACCAGAGTCCTTAATCCCTACGCGATGCCTACGCCGTCGGTTTGATGATCGGGTGAGCTCTCATCAGCACGCCAGGAAGGCGGCGATCGGCACCACCGTGACCCACGGTGACGACCGGTTTGTGGCAACGACCGCGCGTCGAGCGCCACCGCGCATCCATCACTCACCGTGACGCTCGGTCAGCGGCATGTCCGTTGGTTGCGGCTGACTGCTAAACGCGTTTCCATCCTCGCCCAACGCGCGATAACTCCGGATGACCCCGCCCCCGATCAGGAGGCGGTAGCCCCATTCGAGCCGGGCCGAGTCCGAGGGGACAGCTCACCCTGGCGGGGCATCCTCAAGCCCTCTCCCGAGCTGACAGCGATGAGGACGAGCCGGACGCGGTCAACCCGACTTGGCTCATTTAGTGCGTGCGGTGGATGGCGTTGAGTGCGGTGTGGAGGTCGTCGGGGATGGGGTCGGCTGCGGTGATGGTGTGGTCGCCGGCCTGGATCGTGACGGTGCGGTAGCGGCGGGCGGTGGTGACGAAGCGTCTGATGCTCCAGCCGGTGGTGTTCTCGATCCAGCGGGACACGGCCAGGGCGGCGAACACGATGGTCAGGTGGGCCTCGATCGATTCGCGGGTGTGGTGGAACACCGGCCGGGCGGCCAGGTCGGTCTTGGACATGCGGAAGGACTTCTCGACCTGCAGGAGTCGGCTGTAGGCGCTGATGACCTGGTCGGGGTCGGGGTTCGGCAGGTTGGTGACGTAGCCCTTGATCCCGGCCAGGGCGCGGTTTTTCGCTTCGAGGGCGCGGTTGACGGTCTTGGTCGCGCCGGTCAGGCGTACGTACCGGTTGCGTTTGACCGGGGTCCGGCCGGCGACGGCGTTGACGGCCTTGGTGATCTGGGTGTCGATCCCCTTCAACGTGCGGCGGGCCCGGTCGGCGCGGTACTGGTAGAAGAACGTGTGGTCACGGCGGTTGTCGCCACGGCCGGCGGGCCAGGGCTGGACGAACACGTGCCCGTCGGGGATCTCCGCCTCGGGGTGGGCGTCGCGCCACTGCTGGACGGTGTAGGGCACGTCGGGGACACGGGCGCCGAGGATGAACGACAGACCGGCGGCCTCGATGGCGCGTTTGTTCGCCTCGGACACCATCCCGGCGTCGGCGACCACGGTGACGTCGGACAGCCGGTGCGCCTCCAGGAACGCTCGCAGGACCGGCAGCATGGTGGTGGTCTCGGCCCGGTTTCCCTCGAACGCGTGCACCATCAACGGGAACCCGGCCCCGTCGGTGAGCAGACCGACGGTGATCTGCGGCTCCAGACGCCGTTCCTTGGAGAAGCCGGGCTCACGGAACCCGTCACCTTCGTCGGCCTCGAAGTACAGCGTGGTGACGTCGTAGAGCAGCAGGGTCGCCGGACCCAGCCGCACGTGCTCGGCGCAGGCGCGCGCCAGCCGTGCCCGCCACGGGCCACCCGCCGCATCCGCTGGGGTCTCGGCGCCGGCCGGCGCTGCGGGGTCGGAGGCGCTGTCACCGCCGGCGTAGACCCGCAGCCGCCGTTTGATCGTCGCGTACGACGGCGCCCACGCGCCGGCCTCGTCGAGGACCCGCACCGAATCGAGTTTGCTGGTCGGCTCGATGATCCTGGCCAGCACCAACGCCTTGAACACCTCATCGCGGCCGGTGGCCCGAGCGAATCCCAGCGTCTCGTAGCCGCGGCCCAACGCGTCGAGCAGGTGCCCGGCCCGCGATGACGTGATCGGCAGCGGGGCGCCGCCGTTGGCCGGTTGGTCCGGCAGACGCAGGTCCAGCTCGCCCTGCCCGGCGGCGAGTCGCTGCCGGGCTACCGCCTTGAGTAGTTCCAGGTCCGCGTCGGTGTGCGCGGATCCGATGTGCTCGATGTCCCGCGATCCCCGCCGCTGCGAGTGCACGATCTGCACCGCGCGCGCCCCCGACGCGGTCTTCACCGTCCGCACGTACGCCACGCCGACACCCTAGAACCCGGCCGTTTAGTGCGTGCCTCCCGACACAACACCCCAGGTCACAGCCCCGCAGACCCCGAAATCAGCCAACCGTGAGCCAAGTCGGGCCGGGCCGAGTCCGAGGGGACAGCTCACCCTGGCGGGGCATCCTCAAGCCCTCTCCCGAGCTGACAGCGATGAGGACGAGCCGGACGCGGTCAATTGAGGCCGTTCTCTTCACACAGTGTCATCAGATCGCGCCGGGTCGGCCCGCGTGGCGGACCGCTAGATGGTGCCTGCACGACAGCATCGCCTGGCCTATCGAGGTTGCCTAGGATCGCGACGGTCGGAATAGCGGGGATTGTTTGAGTGAAGGGCTCGGCGGGCGGCGGCGACCAGGCCTACAGCGACAAATATCGCGGCCAGGACCCATGGCAGCCGACTCTGCCATGAAGGCTTCCTAACACGAGGGTGCACTACCTCCTCGACCTTGCTCAATGATTGCGCCTGTTCAATGCCGTCGGGCGTGTCGAGGGAGGGCTCCCCTGCATCGGGGTCGACTTGTTCCTTGCGCCTGCGTGACATTCGTGAGCTAATCTCTGCGGCCGACAGCTCGAGGAACCAGACGAGTCCGCTACCTGCGACGCCGACGAGGCCACCGGCGATGAAGATGTTCCGATCGCGGGCCGCCTGGAGGTTGGCGCGCTGCCCCGTGAGCCGGATGTTGCTTACCGGCCTTGTAGCGGGATCGAGCGAGTACTTCCATTCTAGGCGTCCGGCGTCGGCTACCTGCGGGCTTGTACTCACGCTCTCGAGATCGCCAGGAAGATCGTGCAACGATATTGTTACCGACGACCTAGCCGGCAGTTGAGTATATCGGAAATCCATCTCCTTGGGAAGTGCCGGTAGCTGCGCTATGCCGGGAATCGCGTATGTGGTCCGCACACCGGATGTCTCACTCGGCCGCTTTCCGTTGGTCCCGATCATTAGTGCTTGCCGGAACCCACTAGAGCCTGATGATGCGTTAACGGGAAGTGATGTATAGACGCATTGCTCGAGATACCCTAGAGGCTGGGCGAAGATGGTGACCCCCTCCTTCGCCGGGAACGGAAGCCAGGTCAGTTGACGTCCTACATTGTCGGTAAACCTTGGATCCGAGGAGGCCGCGCCACATAGAAAGATCCGGACACGCAACTCGTCTAGCGACGAGTCTGCCACGATCTGCGTAATCGAGACTTCCACCGATGTCCGCCCCGGATCCTCGTCGGCGTCGAAGTACATCTGAATGTCGAGCGGTGGCTGCTTCGCTGAAGGCGTCTCAGCCGCGATGCCGATGGTTCCGGGGCTTCCAATTCGCGGCGCCTCCGCGAACTGCTCGGACGCAATCTTGTAGGACAACATCGCCGCCGAGCAGGTGAGCGCAAGGGCAAGAACGATGAGCACAGTTTTGTAGCGGGTCGGCTGCTCCGCGTCGGACAACATCGCACGAGCGTACAAAGTCTCGCTAACTCTAGCGATCACGGGGCCGCCATCGAAGTTTTACGGAATGTATCGGGACATGCTCAACCTTCCGCCGGCAGTCACATCCCCGACCCCGGCCGTCACGACCGTCTCCGTCGGCTCCACGTCACCGAAGCGGACCGCGATAGCGACAGCAGGCCGCGCCAGTCCGGTCCCCCGGTTCGATCTCTGAACGTTGAGGCATGACATCCAGCGCGACGTCGCTGTGCAGAGTCTGTTCGCGGCGTGCCAGCGTCCTCAATTCGGCAGGAGCGGACGCCGCAGCTCTGTAGCAGGCCAAAGATCAGACGTTGTCCGATCGATCGGCGACGAACACGCCGAGGCTCTGCCTGCCGACGAGTTCGCCGCACTCGATCATCGAGTCGACGGCACGGCGCACGGTTGCCGAGGTCGTCGAGTGTTGCTCCATCAGCTTCCGGGTGGTCGGAATCCGGTCGCCCGGCTTCAACAGCCCTGCTTTGACCTGCGCACGGAGGTCATCACGGATCGATTTCCAAAGGGGCACGGCGTAAGGCATGATCCGAGGTCACCACTCCAAGCACCCGAGTAGATGGGCAACGAACCCAGCGTAGCCAAACCACGGCCAGTCAAGCCGTTCGCAGATACAAACGCGGGCTTCCAGCTACAATCCACCGGTGGCCTCGTTGGTGTCGACGACGAAGACGCCGACACCGGGCACCCCGACGACCAGGCCTTCGGCCTTGAGCGCGATCATCGCGTTGCGGACGACAATCGCCGACACGTTGTGCTCGGCGCAGAGCTGCGACGTGGACGGCAACTTCGCGCCGGGCGACAGCTCGCCGGTCGCGATCTGCTTGCGGATGTGGGCGGCGAGTTCCACCCACTTGGCACTCGGTGGCACGCCAGCCCTCCCCTGATCAACGTTGTCGCCACTCGGCCGGTAGCGGCTGACTCGCCAGGTCACCGTCAATGTCCGCCAGGCCACCAGGGCGTCTGAACGTCTACCCTGCCGACCAGCAGGGGTTCAGCCCTGCTGGTCGTTCGGGTCGACGACGAACACGCCGACGCCCTGCACGCCCTCGATCAGCCCTTCGGTCCGCAGCTTGAAGATGGCTTGGCGCACGACGATCGCCGACACGTCGTGCTCCTTGCACAGCTGTGCGGTGGACGGAAGCTTGTCGCCTGGTGCCAGCTCACCGGAGACGATCTGGCTCCGGAGGTGGTCGGCGATCTTCTCCCACTTGGGCTTGGCGGGCATGGGCGGCTCCCTGATCTGCGCACCCATTTGATCACGCGCCAGCTTTGTATGGCAAAAAATTGGCGCTCATGGGTTGCTTGGCATGTGCGCATATGTAAAGCTGTCCTCGCGCCGCTCCCTGGTCTGCAAACCGGAGTGGTTGCCCCGCAAGAAGCCCGGTCGGCCGGCGCCGCCTGTCGGTCGGCCGGGTGCGTCAACCTGCCCGCCACCTGCGACAACAGTCGTATCAGCGGTGGGTGCCATCTCCACGCGTACGGGAGGCAACGTCCGGTGACACCCGACCCCCGCCCCACCCCGACCGTCCCACCACCACCCACCCGGCAGCGCCCGGCCGGCGACCAGCGTTCCGCGACCTACTACACCCGGTACGCCCGTAGCCGCGTCGTCGAGGCGCAACGCACCATCGACAGTCACACCACCTCGGCGTACACCGGCTGTTGTCTCGGCTGTGGACGGCCCGGACCGTGCGCGGACCTGACCGAAGCCGAAGCGACGATGCACCGCTACCACCGGCTGCCGTTCCGCCGGCCCTGCGCGACCCTGCTCGACCCCAGCCGGGTCGCCGACACCCCCGACCGCCCGCGCTTCTCCTGGCTGAGCAGGTCGGCATGAGTACCCGGGAGTACGCCGCCGACGCCGCTGCCCTGCAGGTCGCCGCCGACACGATCGGCGCGCTGCGGGCGGTCTGCCTGGCCCTGGAGACCGCCGTCACCCACGTCACCGAGCAGCTCGGCGACGCCCACACGCTCGCCCCGGACGCCCGGCTCACCGTCGACCGCTACGAGGAAGCCCTGCACCAGGCGTGGGAGGCGTACGGCGAAGTCTTCGATGCCGTCACCGTCGCCCGGCCGCAGCTGCCGGGCAGCCGCCCGGTCGGCGTCACCACCATCATGCGCGGCCTGCGGATCGCCCGTGAGCATGCCGGCCACGCCGCCGGCACCACCGGCGACGCCCGGCCCCGGGTGCTGGCCGCCGCCGACCGCCTGGCCCGCAGCGACGACCCGTACGCCCAGGCCGCCGCCGCTCGGCTACGCTCCGCCCTGGCCCGCCTCGACCAGCTCGGCGGCAGCCTCGGCGTCGGCACCGGCGCCCTCGACCGCTACTTCAACGCCCTCGCCAACGGCGACGACCCGCCGCAGCAGCGGCTGCGCCGGCTGGCCGCACGACGCCCGCTCACCAGCACCCCACCCGCCACCGCCACCGACGCCGACGGCAATCCGCCCGGCGACGGTGCCGACTCCGCCGCACGGCAGCCACCGACCGAGGTACGCGGACTCGCCGCCCGTACCGCCGCGTCGCTGGTCGCCACCGGCCGCCACCACGTCAGGTTCCGCACCTTCTGGCAGCTCGTCCGCCACCACATCTGGCAAGACGCCTTCCACACCTGGAGGAGCCGGTGACCAGCGCACCCACCGCCGCCTTGACCTACCTGGTCGCCGGGCAGACCGGCGCACACGAACGCCAACTCGCCCGCTTCGACGACGACCAGTGGCAGGAGTATCTTGACCTGCTCAGCGGGCTGTTCGTGCTCACCGTGGACCGACGCTTCCGGCCCGGCGAACCGGCCGCGGTGATCCGCTTCGTCGCCAGCGTCCGGGAACGCTTCGACCCCGCCGGCACCGCCATCGACCCGACCGTGGCCGAAACCCTGATGCACGCCGCCCTCGGCCAGCACGACACCCTGCCCGCCACCGCCGAAACCATCACCGCGCAGACGCTACTCGTCGTCGCTCTGGTCACCGACGAAGGACTCAGCCCGGCCGGACTGGCCGACCTGATCGACGACACCACCACGATGCTCGCCGCCGAGCCGGACCAGCCGGCCGCCGTCACCCCGGACGGGCAGCCGGCCGACCACCAGCCGACAGATCCGACCTGACTCCGGCCTGACCACCCACCGTGCCGATTCGAGGCATCGTTGCGGGCATCAGCGGGTGGGGTGTCTCGAATCCGTCGGGCAATCGTTTTCACCCAGGTGATCGCTCGTACCCGGTGGTGGCTGCGGCTCGCGGCCACCACCTGCGAAAGCTGTTCGCAGGCACGGTGATTCCTCGTCGAGTGTCTATAGTGATCGCATTGTCCTCGGGTTCGGGTACGCCGTCGGACGGGCCCGGCACAGGAGAGGTGGCTTTGATGACGACGACCGCCGACTATCCGCTGCACCCCGATGCCGAGGTGCAGGATGCCAACATCGCCCGGATATACGACTATTATCTGGGCGGCCTCTACAACTTCGCCATCGACCGGGAAAAGGCGGAACGCATCAAGTCGATGCTTCCCAGCGTCGATCTGTTGGCCCGCGCCAACCGGGACTGGCTCCGCCGTTCCGTGCGGTACCTGATGGGCGAGGGGATTCGGCAGTTCATCGACCTCGCCTCTGGGCTGCCGACGGCCGGCAACACCCACGAGGTGGCGCACGCCATCGACCCGCGAGCCCGGGTGGTCTACGTGGACAACGAGCCGACGGCGGTGCGTCACGGCAACGACATTCTCGCCGGTGAGCCCTTCGCCGCCATGGCGGGTGTCGACGGCAAGGACGCCAGGCAGGTGTGGGCACACCCGGCGGTCCAGGAGCTGATCGACCGCGACCAGCCGATCGGGGTGGTCATGGGCGGGCTGTTGGTCTTCGTCCAGGACCACGAGGACCCGGCCGGGGTGGTCGCGGCGTATCGGGACGCGCTGGTGTCTGGCAGTTTCATCGCGATTTCACATCTCAGCGTCGACACCGCCGATGCCCAGACCTGCGAGCAGGTCGACCGGATGATCGCCGCCTACCGCGCCGGGGTCAACGCCAACCTGTACACGCGGGACAAGGCCACCTTCACCTCCTGGTTCGACGGGATGCAACTGGTGGAGCCGGGGGTGACGCTGATGGCCGACTGGCGTCCGACCCCCGGCCAGGACGTGGATGCCCAGACGCCGTCACGACAGCTCGGTTACGGGGCGACCGGCCGGATCGTGTGACGGATCGCCGGACCGCAGGGCCCGGCGACGTCCACACCGGCCGTCGACCACCCCCGCCGTCAGGTCGGGTGTCATCACTGACGGCTGTGTCGTCACTGACGGCTGTGTCGTCACTGACGGCTGTGTCGTCACTGACGGCTGTGTCGTCACTGACGGCGGTGACGGCGGCTGCCGGTCGGCACTGGCGCGGTGGGGCTCGGCGGGTCCGACCGGACCAGGGCCGCGATCGCCGACTCGACAGCGCCGGTGTCCAGTGGCTCACCGATGGCGAAGTGTTGCAGCAAGACCCCGTCGACGAAGACGGCGACCGCGTGCGCCGCCCGGTCGCCGGTCAGCGGAGCCAGGATCTCAAAGAGGCGATCGCGCCAGCACCGGGCGAGCGGCCGCAGCTCGGGGCTGCGGGCGGCGGCGAGGTACAGCTCCAGCTCGGTCAGCGCGCGGCCCTGATCGGCTAGATATCCGCCGATCAGGCTGGTGAGTCGGGCCGGCAGGTCGGTGCCGTCGCCGAGCTGGTCCGCCCAGCGGTGCAGCTCGGCCTCGACGTCCGCCTGTGCCTGCCGCAGCCCGGCGACGATCAGATCGGCCAGGGTCGGAAAATAGTAGGTGGTCGCTCCGAGCGGGACACCGGCGCGGGCGGCGACCGCCCGGTGCGTGGTGCGGCCGATGCCGACCTCGGCGACCACGTCCAGGGTGGCGGCGGTCAGCGCCCGGCGCCGGCCCTCCGGGTCCCGGGGCCGCACCGGGCGGCGGTCCGGGCTGCCGGCCGGGCGACCGGCCGCGCCGCGCGGGTTGGCGGTCAATGGGCACCGCCCAGGTTGAGCACCACCACACCGGCGATGACCAGCCCGATCCCGGTCACCTTCGCCAGGGTCAACGGCTCGCCCAGGAATGCCGCGCCGACCGCGGCGATGGCCGCCGTGCCGAGCCCGGCCCAGAGCGCGTACGCGACACCGACCGGGATCGTCTTCACCGCCTGGGCGAGGCAGGCGAACGCGGTGACATACGCCGCGATCAGGGCCAGCGTCGGCCACAGCCGGGTGAAGCCGTGGGTCGACTTGAGCAGGCTCGTCCCGATCACCTCGGCGGTGATCGCGGCGGCGAGGAGCAGGTAGGCCATGGCCGGTCTCCGTTCTTGTACATACGTACATGTACTAACGTACACGAGATGTCGGCGTCCGGGTTCCGTCCGACTACTCATCGCCGGCGGCCCGGGTGAGTATCCGCCGCGAGAACTTGAGCGACCCGGTACTCACGCCAACAACCGGGATGCGGTGCTGGACTGTGCCTGCTTCGCCACCTTCTGCCCACGAGGAGGATCGATGTTCACCACAGCGTCAGCCCGGATGAAGAGTCTGCTGGCAGCCGGGATCATCGCCGGGACGATCGCGACGGCGGGTGCGGTGACGTTCGCGGCACCCCCGGCCGCTGCCGGCGGTCCCACCCTGGTCCCGCTCGTCACCTTCTACAGCCCCGCCCGGGGTGACCACTTCACCACCAGCCAGTCGGCGTGGACCTGCAAATACTTCCGCCTCGCGGGCTGCGCGCCCGACCCGCTCTACCACAGCGTCGGCATCCAGGGGCACGTCTTCAACCCCGACAACCCCCAGCCGGCCGGCACCACCCCGCTCTACCACTGGTGGAGCCCCGATCGCGCGGACAACTTCCTCACCACCGACCCCGGCTGGGCCGGCAACATCGGCGACCGCAAGACATCCGGCCACGAGTACACGCTGTTCCGGATCGAAGGCTACGTGCCGATCGCGCTGCCAGTCGGCGGCGGCATGGCCCTCTACAGTTACTGGAACCCGGCCACCGAGGACAACGCCGCCCTGGCGACGTGGAACCGTGTCACGGGTTACAGCTCGCCCGCCGCCGGTTGGGGCCTGTACCGCCGCGAGACCGGCTACCTGCTGCCCCCGGAGTCGTCGACCCTGCAGAGATGCCAACCGCCCACGACCACGCCCAACCACACGTCCGACCCCTGGTCTGCCCCCGGCAACCACGTGAGCACCTGGTCGGCACGGATGGGCCTGGAGAACGGCGACGCCCTGCGCGTCGACGCGACCGGCGAGATCAGGACCGACTTCTGGGGCAGCGTCAAGCCGGTGCACGGATACTCCTGGGAGCACGCCGTACCCGGCTACCCGGCACCCGGCGAGCCTCCCTACTCCCTGATCGGCTCGGTGACGGCCGGCGCGACGTTCGTCAGCGGACGCGGATGGTACGAGGCCGGCAGCTGGTTCCCGATCGTCGGCACCAGGGAC
Source organism: Solwaraspora sp. WMMB335 (assembly GCF_049179075.1). NCBI lineage: Bacteria > Bacillati > Actinomycetota > Actinomycetes > Micromonosporales > Micromonosporaceae > Solwaraspora > Solwaraspora sp. WMMB335. The sequence continues at coordinate 7,109,844 of NZ_JBMHMF010000001.1, read as the reverse complement.
ACCGGCACGCCGTCGACCTCGCCGTGCCTGCTGTACGAGTCCGCCGGGCTGGCCGGCGGAAGGTTCCAGGTCACGATCAACGACAACAACCTCAGCGACAACAGCGGAGCCGCGACCGTGACCGTACGCCAGTGGTGGTGAGCCGCTGCTGGTGAGCATCCTCGGTGTAGTGGGCGGCCAACCGGCCGCCCACTACACCTTGTTCAGACGCGCGCCTCGCTCAGCTCGCGTACGGCGCGATCAGGTCGTCGACGGCCGACTCGACCGCTCGATCAGGCGATCGGTGGCGGCTGGCCGGTGGCCTCCAGGGCCGACAGCCACAGGTCGCCGTACGAGTCGACCTGGTTGCGGGCACGCACCACCAGCGGCATTGGCAGGTGGACGAACCTGCCCCGCCACCGACCCACCACCAGCCGGGCGAGCACCTTGCTGATCCGCGACGCGCCACGCATCGATTCGTCGCCACCGATCACGAACAGGATGTCGATACCGAGCTGGTCGAGGGCGTCGGCGATCTCCTCGGATCCTGGTCGCCCCGCGCCGTACCGAGGATCGTGCCGCCGTATTCGTCGATCCGGTCGACGACCGCCGGGGTCAACGGCACCACCGGATGGCCGTACCGGGCGACCAGCCCCTGGTAGCCGTTACGGAAACGGACGATCTGACGCACCCCGTAGCCGGTGGTCAACTCCAACACCAGCGCCCGGATGACGTTGTTCAGACCAGGGCAGAGCCCGCCACAGGTCACGATCCCGACCTGGGTCCGGGCGGGCTCGAAGAAGATCTTCTGCCGGGGTCCGCCCGGCTCCAGGCTGGGCAACTCGTCAACGGGCTCACCCCGGCCGGCGAGCATCCCGACGGTGTCGTCGAGCAGCACCCGGTCGGACTCGTCGACGTAGTGCCAACTGGTGTTGCGCCCGAGCAGCAGCCGGGCCAGCGGCGAGTCGAACAGGCACCCGCCCAGCGTCCGGATCTCCACTCGCACCGCCTCGTCGACCATCCGCCCATGGTCCCGGCCGTAGTTTTCAACGGAGTTACCGAACCGCACCCGCGGCTGATCCGACCTGATCAGGGCGGCGATCGACGACTCGACGGCGGCGTCCAGCGGCTCACCGATGGCGAAGTGTTGCAGCAGGACACCGTCGACGAAGACAGCGACCGCGTACGCCGCGCGGTCGCCGGTCAGCGGCGTCAGGGTCTCGCAGAGACGGTCCCGCCAGGCGCGGGCCAGTGGCCGCAGCTCGGGGCTGCGGGCTGCGGCCAGGTACAGCTTCAGCTCGGTCAGCGCCCGGCCCGGTCGGCCAGGTCGGCCAGGTACTCCCCGATCAAGAAACGGGACGGGTCGGCAGCGACTGTCCCAGGCCGAGCGCCGGGTGAGTAGCCGCCACACCAATTTGAACGCCACGCAACAGTACTCACGCCAACCTGGCTCTTCGAAGTTGAGCGGGGTTCGCGGTTGACGGCGACCCTGGCGTAGAGGGCTCGCAGCCCTTCGGTGACCATCTGAGTGTCTAGATCGGATGGTCACAAGCGGAGAGCTGCGAGCATGGTCAACGATACGACCCGGCTGCTGGGCCTGGACGGCCTGGTGGTGGACCGGGTCAGGTTGGACCCCGACGGTGTCCCGGTGGTCGCTCTGTCTACCGCCGATGAGCAGGCACGATGCTGCCCGGACTGCGGCACGCGGGCCCGGCGGGTCAAGGACCGGGTGACGACCCGGCCCCGGGACCTGCCCGTCGCGGGCCGGGCGACGCGGCTACGGTGGCGCAAACGCCGCTGGCACTGCGACCAGGGCGGATGCCGACGCCGGACGTTCACCGAGCAGGTGGCGCAGATCCCAGCCCGGCACCGGGTGACCGCCCGGTTGCGGCAGGCCGCCGGGGCGGCGGTCGCCGACGGCGCCCGCACGATCGTGCAGTCGGCCCGCGATCATGACCTGTCCTGGCCGGTGGTCGCGGCGGCGTTCACCGCCCACGCGGGCGTGGTGCTGCCCGACGAACCGGAACCGGTGGAGGTCCTCGGGATCGACGAGACCCGCCGGGGCCGGCCGAAGTGGGTCTTCGACCAGGCCAGCCAGGCGTGGCAGAGCAGTGTGGACCGGTGACACGTCGGGATGTGTGACCTGTCCGGCGGTCAGGGACTCCTGGGCCAGGTCGAGGGCCGCACCGCCCAGGTGGTCGTCGACTGGCTCGGCCAACGCGGCCAGGCGTGGCGCGACCAGGTCCGGTACGTCGCGATCGACACGTACGCGATCTTCAAGTCCGCGGTCCGTGAGGCGTTGCCGCACGCCGTCCTCGTCGTCGATCACTTCCACGTCGTGCGCCTCGCCCACCAGGCGCTCAACGAGGTCCGCCGTCGGGTCACCGTGCAGGTCCGGGGCCGCCGGGGTCGCGCCGGTGACCGCGAATGGGACCTGCGTAACCGGCTGACCCGCTCCGCGAGGCGGATGCGCGCTGACCGCGTCGACACGCTCTGCGACGAGATCGCCGGGCTACCCGCCGGGATCAGCGTGCCGGTCCTCGCCGCGTGGAACGCCAAGGAAGACCTCCTCGACCTGCTGGCCCTGGCCCGCACCCACCCGGACCGGGAACACGTCGCCCGGCTGCTGCACCGCTTCTACCAACGCTGCGCCGACAGCGCTCTACCCGAGCTTGCCCGCCTCGCGACCACGATCGAGATCTGGTGGCCCCAGATCCTCGCGTTCCTGCACACCGGTATCACCAACGCCGGCTCCGAAGGCACCAACCGGGTCATCAAGACCGTCGCCCGCGACGCCTACGGCTTCCGCAACCCGATCAACCAACGCCTACGAACCCGCTGCGCGACCACCCGAAAAAGCCGCGGCCACCTCAACCCCGCTTAACTTCGAAGAGCCGCCAACCTCCGGGATCCGGTGCTGGACTTTGCCAGGTTCGCCACCTTCAGCCCACGAGGATGATCGATGTTCACCACTGCGTTAGCCCGAATCCGGAGCCTGCTGGCAGCCAGGATTGTCATCGGGTGATCGCGACGGCGGGTACGTGACAATTCCTCTCCGCCGGCTTGCACACCCGGGGCCCCGACCGGCTGGCACCCGCACCCCACCACCACGGCGCCGCCGCACCCGGCCACGCCGACCGTCAGTATGCCCACGAGACCTGGGATTACTTGCGGTCTGAGGGCGTATGACATCATCTGAGCATGGCAGCGCTCACCGTGGACAGTGCTCGGTCGGACGACATTCGATTGCGAGTCGCCGGTAGACTTCACCCGGCAACGATTCTGACCGCTTTATTTGTCACACTTGGCGTCCTATACAGATTCCTTGCACTGTTGTGGAGTGTGCCACCTACCAACAGCGATGAAGCGACTATGGGACTGGCCGCGATCCACATATCGAAGGCCGAGAGTTTCCCAACATTTTTCTATGGGCAAAACTACATGGGAACACTCGAAGCCTATCTGGCCGCACCGATATTTGCACTATTCGGCCCATCGGTAATTTCGCTGCGAATCCCGAACCTGTTCCTCTTTGGCGCTTTTCTCGTCATAATGTGGCGGCTCGTCGACCAGCTCTACGGCAGCCGTTGGTTTACTCTACTGGTAGTCGGAATTCTGGCACTCGGCTCGGACCGGTTGCTGAAAAATCAAATGATTGCCGGTGGCGGCTATCCCGAAATGAATCCGGCGGGCGCCGGGTTGATGTTGCTCGCAGTTGGGCTCGCGACGAACCGGTTTCACCTTCGCGGCGTCGCCTTCGCGACATGGGGACTCATCGCAGGATTGATGATATGGGTTGACCCACTTGTCCTGCCATATATTCTTTGCGCAGGTGCGGTCCTAGTTATCTTCACAAGGAAGGAGATCATCGGGAGGTCCGGCGCCCTTCTTGCTGGGGGCACCCTGGTGGGCGCAGCACCCCTCATCGCGCACTCAATCGGCTACCGCACCAATCCAATTTCCGTTCTGCTTAATTTGAGCGGGGGCGGTGAGGCGTCGCCATGGTTGGATCACCTGTATGGCGGCGTGATATTTGGCATCCCAATGGGGATGGGATTCTGCGCGCCGAGTAAGTGTGCACCGTGGCAACTCTGGTGGGGACTCGCCTTTCCGCTGCTTCTCCTGGTTGCAGCAATAGCTGCGCTAGCTTCGATTCGACACCAGGTGGGAAGTCAGAAATTTCGCTCGGTAGCCCACCTAGGTTTGTTACTCAGCGCAGTATTGACGGTTCTCGCATATGTCCGGAGCAGCGCCGCAGCAGACACCCCAGTAGAAAGTGCCAGGTACCTCTCGTGCCTACTAATTTCCATGCCAGCCGTGTTGTGGCCACTTTGGCAATCACCGCAACGTCGCACGGTATTTTGGTGGATGGTATCAGCCACCGTTCTTACCGCCACCGCAGCATCAGCTTTTGTTGCCACCGTTGGCGTCGCAATGATTGCCCCCGACATGAAAGATCTTGCGCGACAACGGGATAACATGACTGCACGGCTCGATCAGCTAGGTGTAACCCATGTATATAGCGAGTACTGGACATGCAATAACATCACGTTCGCGACAAACGAGCGCATCGCGTGCGCTGTCATTGACGAGGGCGACCTGACTCCGGGCCTAAACAGATACTTGCCATATCTGGAAGCCGTGCAGGATTCAAACGATCCAGCATATGTTCTTCCTGTCGATTCGCCCGCCAACCCGCTAGTTATTCAACTCCTTTCAACGAGTCAATCCGTACCTACCGTCGTGAACGTACCCGGCTACCACATTTACTTCCCGAGTAGCTAAGCCATGTCGAGTAGCTAAGCCATGTCAGGATAAACGGATTAGCGAGGAACGGCCCGGAGCGTGAAGCTCCGGGCCGTTCCGACCCCTATTGGAGGCAGATCTCAGGCCCGTGTACCAAAAGCAGAAACCGCTGTGGTTCCGCTCGGGCAGTAGGCAGTTGCGCCATTCCGGTCACCGAACCAGGGGGTGCTAGAGCTCCCGTACGCCACGCTATTGCTGCAAATAACCCAGATTCGGTAGCGCTGCGGGCCAGTGCCATCGCACCAGCCCCAGGCGCTCGTGCTGTACTTGTCCGTCTGGCAGTACCCATTCCAGTCATTCGGGACCACGACCGCGGCGCCGGATGCTGGCGGGGCTGCCATTGCGGATGGTGCTACTGCCACTGCGGAGATCAGCGCGAAAGCCGCTCCTACCACCCCGACTCGCCTGATAAAGCGGCGGATCCGCGAATTCGAAACCATCTGCGCCTCCCGTAGCTCTGCACGGGAACAAACAACGATTAACCATCGCATTGCCCCCGTGTGCGTATCGATGATATGGACAATCATGACACTCATGGAAGTCAAAGTCTATATACGCTCAATATTGCACGTTAGTCAATCTACTGTCCCGAAAATGACATCTTCATGACGAGGACATATTTTACTCCGCTACGGCACAGGCGTCCGCAACGCTTCGATTTGCTCAGAGGAAGAACCGTAAAGTGCCGCCGCCGACCGCCCCGACCAGCCCCGGCGCTGTGGGCGACCACTCGGCCGCCCGCAGCGCCGCGCTCAGCCCGAGTGCGCCGCGATCAGGTCGTCGACGGCAAGCTCCGACGCGGTGTACGGCACCGGAATGCGCTCCCCATGCAGGTACTCGACCCGCGTCCGGTATCCCGTCGGGATCGGCCCGGTGTGCTCGTAGATCGCCCGCTGGGTGACCACCCAGTAGACCGGGTAGCCCGCCTGGCCGTAGAGCCTGGTCTTGACGTTGAGGTCCTGGATCGTCGTCTCGTCGGCGGCCTCGACCGCGAGCAGCACATCGGCGGCATCCCAGACCGACAGCCGTGCAGCCACGGTCCCCACCGGATCAGCGCCGGCCCGACGCACCCAGCAGTCAGGATCGGGCAAGGATTCCCCGGTCGGCAGGGTCGCGGTCGTCACCCGCACCCCGTCTCGCGGCAGCACCGCCAGCAGTTGGCCGACCGTATCAGAGCGGGCCGATCTTGAGGAACACCAGCAGCAGGACCATCGAGGCGGCGGCACCGCCGAAGCTGATCAGGAACCCGAGCTTCGGAAAGCGCGGGCCGCCGTCGGTTTCCCATCGCGACCGCCCCCACTTGCTGATCACGAAGTACGCGGCGAAGAACCCCACCGCCGGAAAGCCGGAGCAGGACCAGATCCACTTGGTGCTGTAGTCGACGGTCAGAGTCAACGGGTTCAGGAAGAACGTGAACTGCAGGACGGCGACGGCAACGGCGAACCCTAGATAGACGGCGACCGCCCGGCCCAGCGGTGACCAGCCGGGCAGCAGCGGCGGTCGGCCGGCGGCCTGCTCCGCCTCGTACGCCGCCGCGTCGGCCTCGTCGAGCCGCTGGCGGGCCGCCGCCAGCTCCTGCTCGGGGTCGGTCGGGCCGGCGCCGTCGACGGTCGCGGCGGATCCGGCCGCCGCCGGGCCACCCGGCACCGGATCACCGGCCGCCGGGGCGGCCGAGCTCGGCGCACCGGGCACCGGCAACCCACCGGGCGTCGCCGGGCCACCGAATACCGGCGGGCCACCGGACGGCAACGGGATCCGCTGCGGCGGGCCGGGCGCGACCTCGGGACGGCGCGGTGGCGGCGGTACGGCGTACCCACCGGATCGTGGCTGGCCCCCGGCGGGGCCGGCGGGGTCGGCGGCGGCCGGGGTGACCGCGACCGGCGGCGGTGCGGCCGGCACCTGCTCCCCCGCGGCCTGCCCGATCGCCGCCAGCCGCTGCCGCTGGGCGTAGAGCCGCTGGCCGAGCTGGTCGGCGTGCGCGGTGAGCCGCTGCCGGCTCGTCACGTGGTGGGCGGCACCGGCCTGCCCGGTACGGTGCAGGTCGTGCAGGTGGCGGGCCAGTGCGGCGTACTCGTCGAAGTCGCTCACCACGCTCAGCCTTCCTCGTCCAGCTCGCGGCCGGGCAGCGCGAACGGCACGATCAACCGGGTCCGCTGGTCGTGCCGGTCGATCAGCAGCGCCCGGTTGGGTCGCGGCCGGTACGCCACGTCGTGGGTGCCCAGGTAGGAGCCGAGCTCACCGCCGGGCACGTTCAACGCCACCAGGCAGGCCAGGTCGTCGCGGTTGTGCGAGCCGCCGAGGTCGTCGGCGAGCCGGCGCAGCCCGCGCCACCAGCCCAACAGGTGTACGCCGTGACCCGGCCCCTGGCGCAGCACCACCTGCAGGTCGTCCAGCCCAGATCTGAACATGTCGTCCTTGGCGCCGAGCACCCCGGCGGCGGCGTCCATCCCGAACACCACCAGATAGGTACGGCCGGCACCGGCCGGCCCCTGGTCGGTGCGGCCGGCACCGGCCGGCGGGGTGGCGTCCGGTTCGGCCAGCTGACGCAGCTCCTCGCGCAGGTCTGCGGCGCCCAGCCGGGTGATCGGGTGCCCGAGCGCGTGCAGCACGTCGGCGGTGGTCTCGGCGACCTCGTCGGCGCTGGCGACCAGCGGGGCGAGCAGGAACCGGGCCTGCCCGGCCGGCTCCTGCCTGGCCAGGCTGACCACTGCGGCGTGCAGCACGTCGGCGGCGTGCCCGGTGGTGCCGACCACCGCGACGTGCCGGCCCGGGGAGGCGTCCAGGGCGAACAGCGCCGACGTGCGGTCCACGTCGACCTGCCGGCCGACCAGGGCGAGCGGGCGACGCCCGCCGGGGGCCAACGAGCGGTACGTCGGGTCGTCGTCCAGGTGCGCCGCCTCGTACCCCTTGAAGATCGCCGGGGGCCGGGAGCCGGACGCCCGCGCCTGCCACAGCTCGTGGCGCAGCGCGGCGACCCGGCGGGCGCCGCCGTGCGCGTCCGGGAAGCGGATGACCGTGTTGGCACCGGCGATGCCGGCGGACGCGTTGACGATCGCCTGGCCGATGGACAGCGCGCCGGCCGCGTCGTTGAGCACGTCGAGCACCCCGCCACCGCCGGGCAGCGCCACCCGCAACGGGAACTGGCCGAAGATCGAGTCGGTCTTGCCGTACAGGGCCTCGATGCCGGACATGCTCTGGCTGGCCAACACCAGGTGTACGCCGTACGAGCGGCCCTTGCGGGCCAGCTCCTCCAGCAGCGCGGCGGCCTCCCGGGCGACCGAGTCGTTGCCCTCGAACAACACGTGGAACTCGTCGATCACGGCGACGGTGCGCGGCACCGGGTTGCCGTCGCGGGGCAGGTCGGCCAGCTTGGTCACGCCGTGGCGCTTCATCGCCGACGCCCGCCGGTTCAGCTCCCGGCGCAGCTCGCGCAGCACCGCCACGCCGTACTCGCGGTCGGATTCGATGCCGACGGCGCGGGCGTGCGGAATCCACGACGGGTCCCGCCCGGTCGGCACGAACTCGGTGAAACTGACGCCCTCCTTGAAATCGAGCAGGTACAGCGCCAGCTCGTCGGGTGGGTAGCGGGCGGCCAGGCCGTAGAGCAGGTCCAGCAGGAAGACGGTCTTGCCGGCACCGGTGCGCCCGCCGACCAGCCAGTGTGGGGTGGCGTCGTCGAAGGCGAGGATCGCCGGCTCCCTGCCGGCCCGGCCGACCACGGTGTGCAGGCCGGTGTCGGAGCTCTCGGTCCAGGTCTGCGGCGGCAGCAGGTCGGCGAATTCCAGGGCGGTGCCGCGCCGGTGCAGTTCGCCGAGGCGGTCGGCGATCGCCTCCACCACCCGTGCGGGCGGGTCGCCGTCCAGGGCGACCGGGGCGGCCAGGCCGGTGCCGTCGGAGCTGAACGGGTGTCCGGGCGGATCACCCAGCCAGCCCCGGTTGCCGTCCAACCTGAGCTGGGTGGCGGCGCCCAGCGCCGGTGGCTGCACCCCGGTGCCCTGCGGCGGGTAGCCGGCGACCACCACGCAGACCCGGGCGGCGGTGCCGGCGTGGGTGAACGCGGCCAGCCGCATCAGGTCGCCCCGGTTGTCCGGCAGCGCTCCGGCGACCACGACCAGCAGCTCGCCGGTCGCGCCGGTGCGTGACTGGGCGGCGCGGACATGCTGGTCGGCGTCGTCGAGCAGCGCCTTGGCCTCGGCGTCGGTGGCGGCCGGCGGCCCCATCACCCCGGCCTGCACGAGCGGACGCAGCGGCAGGAACGTGGCGCCCATCGAGGTGGTGTCCAGGGCGAGCACCCGCACGGTGCCGGCCGGCGCGGCGGCGAGCAGCCGGACGACGAGGCTGCGCAGCAGCGCGGCGATGCGCGGCTGGCGGGCGTCGGCGTCGATCGCCAGGTGCGCACCGGCGCCGAGCGGCACCAGCGCGGGGAACTCGACGGCACCGCCGCCGGGGCGGCCGGACACAGCGCTGCCGAGCGTGCCGGGGCGGGCCATGCCGACCCGTACCGGGGCCGGCCCGGCGGCCAGGTCCTGCACGGACCCGGTGGCGCCGGTGGTCAGGGTCTCGCCGACGGCACGCAGTTGATCGGTGACGTCGCCGAGGTCCGGTGGTGCCGGTGCGGGACTGTCCGCTATGGCCGATCGCGCGGTGGCCAGGTGGGCCGCTGCCTGCCGGTGGGCGGCCACCGCCCGACGGTACGCGGCACCGAAGCTCATCACGCCGTCCCCGATCGCGCCGTGCCCTGCGGTGTCGTCTTCTGCGGTATCGCCCCCGGCAGTGCCCTGCCCGCCCGGGACGGCACCGCGCCCGCCCGGGACGGTGCCCTGCGCAGACCGTTCACCCGCACCCCCACCGTGCACTCGGGTAGCCACGGGAACACTATCCGAATCGGCCACGCCCTGTTAAGCCGGCCACCGGACCGCCCGGTCGCCTGGACCGACAGTCTGCCCGACACTCCGGAGCGGCTGGTGATGACGTCAAGGTACCCGAAATGCACCTACTATTCGTAATCTGCGCAGGACCACAACTGTCGAAAGTTGCGCCGGCTCGTCGATCGGCTCGACAAGCCGCTCGGTGTCCTCGGTGTCCTGTTCCTGCTCCTGGTGATCGGGCAGTTCGTCAGCACCCACCCGACGACGTCGGCCGTGTTGGTCGTGGCGAGCTGGGTGTTGTGGGCGGTCGTCGTCGCCGAGTTCTCGCTGCGCGCCTGGCTGGCCCGCCACCACCCCGGCCGCTTCCGGCGGCGCAACTGATGGCAGCTGATCTTCCTGGCCGTCCCGGTGCTGAGATTCAGGCGCTGCATGACGTCACGCTCACCACGATCACCGGGCAACGGATGGTCGCCCAGGATCCGTTCGCCCAAGGCCTGGAGCTGGTGAGGTTCCCACCCGGACCGCCCGGGGTGTGGCGGCCCGGTCCCCGTGGTGCGGTCGGGGACCGGACCGCCCGGCCCGATCGCCGGCCCGGCGTAGCGCCGGAGCCGGACTCAGCCGGTGACCGTGCGCAGCGCGGTCAGGTAGCCCTCGCGGTATCCGGCGGCGTTCGGGTGGTACGCGGCGACCAACGCCGAGAAGTCGTTGATCCACGGGCTCGCGCCGCAGACCCCGTGCCCGGCGAACTGCCCCCGGGTGTCCACGAAGGTCGCCCCGGCGGCCGTGGCGCGACCCTCGATGATCTGCGCGAGCAGGTCCGCCGCATCGTTGATCATGGCGCGTCGGGACAGGCTCATGCTGAGCAGTCCGCAGTAGCGCGACTCCTCGAACAGCCGCGGATAGCCGAGGACGATCAACTGGGCGTTCGCCGCCCGCTGCCTGATGGCGGCGTACGTGGCGTCCAGCCGGCCCGGCAGTTGGTCGGTGGCGAACCGTTCGGCCCGGTCGACCGCGCTGGCGCACGACGACTCACTGCCCAGCCGGCAGCTGAGCACCACGTCGACGAACCCGGCGTCGTTGCCGCCGATGGTGATGGTGACCATCGTGGTGCCGGCGTCCAGCGCGGACACCTGGTTGTTGATGACGTCCGAGGTGACCGCTCCGGTGCAGGCGGGGAAGCGGAAGCTGGCCGGCGAGTTGGCCGCCGCCCACAGTGGCGCGTACGCGCGGTCGCTGCGCAGGCAGCTCGTCTCGTACGAGCCGGCACCGACGCCGGAGGAGAACGAGTCGCCGAGGGCGACGTAGTGCACGGCCTGGGTGGGGGCGGCCTGGGCAGGGGCGACGACGAGCACGGCGCCGAGGGTGACGGCCAGCGCGACAGCGGCGCGGACCAGGGGACGCAGGGTCATTGACGGACCTCCACGAAGGATGGGGGGATCCTCGTGGCCGCGCGCGTGGCCGTGGGAAGTAACTGTTGTTACTAGTCGGTAATGCTATCGAAACATCGACATACCCGGAAGCCATCCACCCTCACGATCCTGGACTTATCGATGGACAAAAGGCACAAAAGCTCTCGATAAGTCCGAGATCGCCGGGGCGGCGGGAGCCGGACGAGGGTGGCGGGCGAGGGTGGCGGGCGGTGAGGGCGGTCAGCGGGCGGCGAGCGGCTGGGCGGAGGGCTCCACCGGCGCCGGCAGCTCCCCCACCCCGCCGAGGTACGAGTGGATGGCCGCGGCCGCCGCCCGCCCCTCGGCGATCGCCCACACGATCAGCGACGCGCCCCGGTGCATGTCGCCGGCGACGAAGACCCCCTTGGTGGCGGTCTGCCAGGTGCCGTCGGAGTCGATCGCGCCCCGCCGGTTACGCACCAGCGCGAGCTGCTCCAGCAGCGGCTGCCGCTCGGTGCCCTCGAAGCCGATGGCCAGCAGCACCAGGTCCGCCGGCAGCTCCCGCTCGGTGCCCGGGACGACGGTCAGGATCCGCTCGCCGTCGCGCTTGGTCACCGTCACCTCGGCGATGCGCACCGCCCGCACCGCGCCGGAACCGTCGTCGACGAACTCCTGCACCGCGACGGCGAAGACCCGCTCGCCGCCCTCCTCGTGCGCCGGGTACTCGCGCAGCACCCACGGCCAGGTCGGCCACGGGTCCCGGGCCTCGTCGCGGGCGCTCGGCGGCTCCGGGTAGAGGTCGAGCTGGTAGACCCCGGCCGCGCCCTGCCGGTGCGCCACCCCGAGACAGTCGGCGGCGGTGTCACCACCGCCGATGATCACCACATGCTTGCCGGCCGCGTCGATCGCCGGCCGCCCCACCGGTACGCCGTCCACATGCGACGAATCATCGCCGGCGGGCGGCTCGACGGCGACCACGCCGGCGGCCTCGGCCGAGCGGGCCCGCGCCGCCGCGACGGCCACCACCCGGTTCGACTCGACCAGGTGCTCCATCGCCAGGTGCACCCCGCGCAGCGTCCGACCCGGAGTGGCCGGCGTGTCCCGGCCGGCCAGCGCGCCGCAGGCCAGCAGCACCGCGTCGTGGTCGGCCCGCAGCTGCTCGGCGGTCACGTCCACCCCGACGTTCACCCCGGTACGCAGCTGCACGCCCTCGGCCTCCAGCTGGACCAGCCGCCGGTCGATGTGCTCCTTCTCCAGCTTGAAGTCGGGGATGCCGTAACGCATCAGGCCGCCGATCGCGTCGTCGCGCTCGTACACGGTCACCGCGTGCCCGGCGCGGGCCAGCTGCTGGGCGGCGGCCAGACCGGCCGGGCCGGAGCCGACCACCGCCACCCGCTTACCCGACGGTGCCGGCACCACCTGCGGAGTGACCAGGCCTGCGCCGAACGCCCGGTTGATGATCTCCACCTCGACCTGCTTGATGGTCACCGGCGCGCCACCGGCGATGCTGAGCACGCAGGCCGCCTCGCACGGCGCCGGGCACAGCCGGCCGGTGAACTCCGGGAAGTTGTTGGTGGCGTGCAGCGACTCGATCGCCGCCGCCCAGCCACCGGTGCGCACCAGGTCGTTCCAGTCCGGGATCCGGTTGCCCAACGGGCAGCCGTCGTGGCAGAACGGGATGCCGCAGTCCATGCAGCGGGTGGCCTGCTCGCGGATCAGCTCGTCGGTGGCCGGCGGATAGACCTCCCGCCAGTCGGAGATCCGCACCGGCACCGGGCGGCGTGCCGGCAGCCGCCGCCCGATCCGTAGGAAACCGGTCGGGTCAGGCACGAGCCACCTCCATGACGGCCTCATCCACGTCACGGCCGGCGGCTTCGGCGGCCCGCATCGCGTCCAGCACTCGCTTGTAGTCCCGTGGCACCACGGCGGTGAACTCCTCCACCGCCTCCGGCCAGCGCTTGAGCAGCGACTCGGCAACCGCCGAGTCGGTTTCGGCGAAATGCCGCTCCACCAGCTCGCGCAGCAGCACCTCGGCCTCGGGCGACACCGACTCCAGCTCGACCAGCTCCCGGTTGACCCGGTCCGGGTCCAACCGCCACAGGTACGCCGTACCGCCGGACATGCCGGCGGCGAAGTTACGCCCGGTCGTGCCGAGCACCACGACCGTACCGCCGGTCATGTACTCGCAGCCGTGGTCGCCGACGCCTTCGACGACGGTGACCGCGCCCGAGTTGCGCACCGCGAACCGCTCCCCGACCCGCCCGCGCAGGAACAGCTCACCGGCGGTGGCCCCGTACAGGATGGTGTTGCCGGCGATGATCTGCTCCTCGGCGCCGGCGCCACCGGGCGCGGCGAACGGGGCAGCCGGGTCCGGCCGCACGATCAGCCGGCCACCGGACAGGCCCTTGCCGACGTAGTCGTTGGCGTCGCCGACCAGCCGCAGCGTCACCCCGCGCGGCAGGAACGCGCCGAACGACTGCCCGGCGGTGCCGGTCAGGGTGAACTCGACGGTGTCGTCGGGCAGTCCGGCGCCGCCGGCCACCCTGGTCACCTCGCCGCCGAGCATCGCGCCGACGCTGCGGTGCTCGTTGCGCACCGCCACCGCCGCCCGGACCTTGGCGCGCTCGGTCAGCGCCGGCGCGGCGAGGGCGATGAGCGTGTTGTCGAGTGCCTTGTCGAGCCCGTGGTCCTGGGCACGGACGCCGCGCAGCGCCGCCCCGGCCGGCAGCGCCGGCACGTGCAGCACCCGGGACAGGTCCAGGCCCCGGGCCTTCCAGTGGTCCACCGCCGGTGCGGTGTCCAGCAGGTCGGCCCGGCCGATCGCCTCGTCGAGGCTGCGCAAGCCGAGCTCGGCCAGGTAGCCACGGACCTCCTCGGCGAGGAACAGGAAGAAGTTCTCGACGAACTCCGGTCGGCCGGTGAAGCGTTCCCGCAGCACCGGGTTCTGGGTGGCGATGCCGACCGGGCAGGTGTCCAGGTGGCAGACCCGCATCATCACGCAGCCCTCGACGATCAGCGGGGCGGTGGCGAAGCCGTACTCCTCGGCGCCGAGCAGCGCCGCGATCAGCACGTCACGGCCGGTCTTGAGCTGGCCGTCGACCTGGACGGTGACCCGGTCGCGCAGCTTGTTGAGCAGCAGCGTCTGCTGCGTCTCGGCCAGGCCCAGCTCCCACGGGGTGCCGGCGTGCTTGAGCGAGTTCAACGGCGACGCGCCGGTGCCGCCGTCGTGGCCGGAGATCAGGATGACGTCGGCCTTGAGCTTGGCCACCCCGGCCGCGATGGTGCCGACGCCGATCTCGCTGACCAGCTTGACGTGCACCCGGGCGACCGGGTTGACGCACTTGAGGTCGTGCACCAGCTGGGCGAGGTCCTCGATGGAGTAGATGTCGTGGTGCGGCGGCGGGGAGATCAGCCCGACGCCGGGGGTGGCGTGGCGGGTCCTGGCGATCCACGGCCACACCTTGTTGCCGGGCAGCTGCCCGCCCTCGCCCGGCTTGGCGCCCTGCGCCATCTTGATCTGGATGTCGTCGGCGTTGACCAGGTACTCGCTGGTGACGCCGAACCGGCCGGAGGCGATCTGCTTGACCGCCGAACGCCGCGCCGGGTCGTAGAGCCGATCGACGTCCTCGCCGCCCTCGCCGGTGTTGGACCGCCCGCCGAGCCGGTTCATCGCGATCGCCAGGGTCTCGTGCGCCTCGGCGGAGATCGAGCCGTAGCTCATCGCCCCGGTGGCGAACCGCTTGACGATCTCGCCGACCGGTTCGACCTCGTCGATCGGCACCGGCTCGCGGACCCCGGCGCGCAGCGTGAACAGCCCGCGCAGCGAGCCGGCCCGGGCGGCCAGGTCGTCGACGGTACGGGTGTAGCGGCGGAACACGTCGTACTGCCCGGAGCGGGTGGCGTGCTGCAGCAGGAACACCGTCTCCGGGTTGAACAGGTGCAGTTCGCCCTCGCGCCGCCACTGGTACTCGCCGCCGACGTCGAGGCGGCGGTGGGCGCGTTCGGCGCTGTTCGCCGGGTAGGCGCGGGCGTGCCGGACGGCGATCTCGGCGTGGATGCCGGCCAGGCCGACCCCGCCGACGGTGCCCGGGGTGCCGGCGAAGTAGCGCTCGACCAGTCGCGGGTCCAGGCCGACGGCTTCGAAGACCTGCGCCCCGCAGTACGAGGAGACCGTCGAGATGCCCATCTTCGACATGATCTTCAACACGCCCTTGCCGAGCGCCTTGACGTAGTTGCGCACCGCCTCGGTCGAGCTGATGCCGGGCAGCGCGCCGGTGGCGATCAGGTCCTCGACCGACTCGAAGGCCAGGTACGGGTTGACCGCGGCGGCACCGTAGCCGATCAGCACGGCGGCGTGGTGCACCTCGCGGCAGTCGCCGGACTCGACCAGCAGCGCCACCTGGGTGCGGGTCTGCTCGCGGACCAGGTGCTGGTGCACGGCGGCGGTGAGCAGCAGCGACGGGATCGGCGCCAGGTCGGGGGTGGAGTCGCGGTCGGACAGCACGAAGATGCGGACGCCGTCCTCGATCGCCTCGGAGACGTGCCGGCAGATCTCGGTCAGCCGGGCCTTGATGCCGGCCGCGCCGTCGCGCAGCGGGTAGAGCCCGGAGACCCGCACCGCCTTGAAGCCGGGCAGGTCGCCGTCCTCGTCCACGGACAGGATCTTGGCCAGCTCGTCGTTGTCGACGATCGGGTACGGCAGCACGATCTGCCGGCAGCTGGCCGCGCCCGGGGCGAGCAGGTTGCCCTCCGGGCCGATGGTGGACTGCAGGCTGGTCACCATCTCCTCCCGGATGGCGTCCAGCGGCGGGTTGGTGACCTGGGCGAACAGCTGATGGAAGTAGTCGAACAGCAGCCGCGGCCGGGTGGACAGCGGAGCGATCGGGGTGTCGGTGCCCATCGACCCGATCGGCTCGACGCCCCTGCGGGCCATCGGCGCGATCAGGATCTTCAGCTCCTCCTCGGTGTAGCCGAAGGTCTGCTGGCGGCGCTGCACCGAGTCGTGGGCGTAGACGATGTGGTCGCGTTCGGGCAGGTCCCGCAGCTCGATCAGGCCGGCGTGCAGCCACTCGGCGTACGGCTGGGCGGCGGCCAGCTCGGCCTTGATCTCCTCGTCGGTGACGATCCGGCCGGCCACGGTGTCGACCAGGAACATCCGGCCGGGACGCAGCCGGCCCTTGGCGACCACGGTCGCCGGGTCCAGGTCGAGCACACCGGCCTCGCTGCCGAGCACGACGAGGCCGTCGCTGGTGCGCCACCAGCGGCCGGGCCGCAGGCCGTTGCGGTCCAGCACGGCACCGACGAGCTCACCGTCGGTGAAGGCGACCGAGGCCGGGCCGTCCCACGGCTCCATCAGGCTGGCGTGGAAGCGGTAGAAGGCCCGCTTCGCCGGGTCCATCCCGGGGTCGTTCTCCCACGCCTCGGGGATCATCATCAGTACGGCGTGCGGCAGGCTCCGCCCGGCCAGGTGCAGCAGTTCGAGGACCTCGTCGAAGTTGGCCGAGTCGGAGGCCTGCGGGGTGCAGATCGGGAACAGCCGGCGGATGTTGCCGGCGATGTCGGCGGTGGCGAGCAGCGCCTCGCGGGCGTTCATCCAGTTCTTGTTGCCCCGGATCGTGTTGATCTCGCCGTTGTGCGCGATGAACCGGTACGGGTGGGCCAGCGGCCAGGACGGGAACGTGTTGGTGGAGAACCGGGAGTGCACCAGGGCGATCGCGCTGGCCACCCGCTCGTCACGCAGGTCGGGGTAGAACTGCGGCAACTGGTCGGGGGTGAGCATGCCCTTGTAGACCATGGTGCGCCCGGACAGTGACGGGAAGTAGGCGGTGATCCCGCGCTCGGCGCTCTCCCGCTCGGCCTGTTTGCGGACGCAGAACGCGACCCGGTCCAGGTCGAGGCCGGTCAACGGGGTGCCGGCCGCCCCGGACGGCGAGTCGGTGAGCCGCTCGGCGGCCAGGAACAGCTGCCGGATCCGGGGGCGGGCGGCGTCGGCGCTCTCGCCGAGGTCGTCCGGCTCGATCGGCACGTCCCGCCAGCCCAGCACCTCGGCACCTTCGACGAGGGCGTACTTCTCGATGATCCGGCGGGCGCGGGCCTCGTCGGCGTCGTCGGTCGGCAGGAAGGCCAGACCGGTGGCGTACTGGCCGGCGGGTGGCAACTCGAAGTCGACCACCGCGCGCAGGAAACCGTCCGGCACCTGGATCATGATGCCGGCGCCGTCGCCGGTGTTCTGTTCCGCGCCCCGGGCGCCGCGGTGGTCCAGCCGGCAGAGCGCGCCGAGCCCCTTGGCGACCACGTCGTGCGAGCGACGGCCGTTGAGATCGGCCACGAAGGCCACACCGCAGGCGTCGTGCTCCTGGGCCGGGTCGTAGAGACCCTGCGCCTGCGGCAGGGAACTGTGCGGTCCCTGCGGGTACGGAAGAACCACCGGGCCTCCTGTCGTCACTCGCGGTCGTACAGAAATCGGGACGACGTCGGCCCTGGAGAGTTTATAGAGTCTACGTGAGGGGCCACCGGACACCACCAGTGCGAATTGATCACAGGTCCACGATCTGGGACGTGTAGTCTCACAAGGTGGCCAACCAGGAGAACGGACTCCTCGCCCGGCTGGACCGGTTCTGCGATGCCGTGCCGCGTGCCGCCGCCCATTTCGAAGAGCTGGGCGATTATGTACTTTTCGTGCGGGATGGGGCGGCGGGTTGGCCCTTCTACGCCCGCCCCCGGGTAGGCGTAACCGCACGGCCGGCCGCCGCCGACATCACCACGGTACGCGCTCGACAAAGAGAACTGGGCCTGCCCGAGTCCTTTGAATGGATCCATGAACGAAACCCGGACCTGCTGGCCGTGGCGCGCTCGGCCGGTCTCGGCGTACAGCAGGCACCGTTGATGGTCCTCGACCCGGCCGCGCTGGCGCCGACGGACCGGTTCGCCGACCTGTCCGTGCGGCTGCTCGACCCGGATTCGCCTACTTTCGCCGCCGAACTGGCCACCTGGTACGCGGTCACCCAGGCCGCCTTCGGATCGCACGCCGACGGCCCCACCGCGCTGCCGTCAGTCGCGTCGGAGAGCCCGGAGATTGTTACAGTGACATTTCCCACTGTCGATGATGGTCATTCGGGCACGGTTCAGGCCGACGCGAACGGTGCCGGTGCCGCTGACAGTGCCGTCGGCAGCGCCGCTGACAGCGCCGACGGCTTGGCGGCGGTGGCGGATCCGGCTGCTGCCGGAGTCGCCGGGCTGGTCACGGCCGAACGGCTCGCGATCCGCTCCGGTGCCCGGGCCATCGCCCTGGCCCGCCTGCCCGGCGACGTACGGGCCACCGCGGCAGGCTCGCTACATCGGGTCGGCGACGTCGCCGAGATCGCCGGCGTGGGCACCTTGCCTGCGGCCCGTCGGCGCGGGCTCGCCTCGGCCGTCACCCTCACGCTGGCCGGCCACGCCCTGGCCGATGGCGTCGAGCTGATCTTCCTTGCCGCCAACGACGACGACGTGGCGGTGCTCTACCACCGCCTCGGCTTCCGCCGCGTGGGCACCTCCTGCATCGCCGCCCCCAGCACCCACCCCTGATCCTTGACCCCTAACGCCCCGCCACGTCCCCGACGATTTTGGACTGGTCGCGCGCTTTTGTCGGCTTTGTCGCTTGACAAGTCCAGGATCGCGCGTGAGGGGTGACGGGGTGGATCAGCGCGGTGCGGGTGGCTGCCACTGGGCGGCGGTGTCGGCGACGCTGCCCATCAGGCGTGGGCTGAGGGTGTCGAGCAGGGCGTCCCGGGCCCGCAGCATCAGCCGGCCCCGTGCCTGCAGCACCGCGGCCATCCGACGGGTCTGCCGCACCACGGCCACCGTCCGGGGGTGACGCAGCCGGCCGTACTCCTCGATCGCCGCGTTGAGCTGCCGACCCGGCACCGCGTCCCGGACCAGGGCGCACAGCGTCGCCGCGTCCTCGAAGGCCAGGCAGGCACCCTGCCCCAGATGGTGTGGCATGGCGTGCGCCGCGTCGCCGAGCAACGCCACGCCGCCCGGTCCGGCCACGAAGCCGTACGCCTGCGGCAACGGCCGCAACTCGCGGACCTCCTGCTGCACCAGATCGTCCGGCTCGGTGGCGGCGAGCAGTTCACCGACCGGACTCGGCCAGTCGGCGAACCAGCGGCGCAGCAGCGTCAACTGGGTGGTGGGCGGCTCCGGACGCGAGGCGCCGGCCGCGGTGGCCACCCAGTAGATCCCGCCCCGGCTGGACGCCCCCGCCGAGCCGCGCTCCCCGAGCGACGCCGAGACGAACCGGTAGCCGGCGCCGAGAACGTCGCCCGACACGGGCCGGTCCGCCGGCAGCTGCGGTGCCCGGTACCAGGGAATGACCGCGCGCCACGCGGCGCAGCCGGAGCTGATCACCGCACTCGCCGGAGCCAGCGCCGGACGCAGCGTGCTGCGTACCCCGTCGGCAGCGATCACCAGGTCACCGTCGACCGCGCCGCGGTCGGTGACGACCGCCGGCCGGTCCGCCGACTGGTCCGCCGACGTCGGCCGCAGCCCACGGGCGCAGACCCCGGTACGGATCTCCACCTGCTCGCCGAGCCCGGCCATCAGCGCGTCGTACAGGTCCTCACGGTGCACCACCACCGGAGTCCGCTCCGGTGGCGCGGACCGGGGCTGCACCAGCCACTGCCCGTTCGGGCGACGTACCCCGGTCTCGGTCAGCGGGGTCGCGACAGCGTCGAGGCCGGCGCCGAGGCCAAGCGCCGTCAGCGCACGCACCCCGTTGGGCCACAACACGAGTGCCGTGCCATCGGACCGGATCCGGTCCGCGCGTTCCAGCAGCGTGACCCGCCAACCCGTACGCGCCAGCGCACCTGCGGCCGCGAGACCACCGATCCCGGCCCCCACCACGACGGCTGTCCGCATCCGCCCGCCCCCTGGATGGCTAGCTGCCGGCACTCATCGGTCGGTCTTGTGATCGGTGTCGGCGACGGCGACCGGATCGGCGGCCGTGCCCGAGTCGGTGGCGGCATCGGCCTCAGGGACGGCATCGGCCGCGGCGGACACGGGTTCCGGGTCGGCCGCGTCATCGCCGGTAACCGCTGCGGGCAGCGCGCCGGTTCGCTCGTACTCACGGAACTGTTGCTCGGTGACCGGCCGGTAGCCGGCGGGTTCGCTGCTCGGCGCCGGCTTGCCGGAAACGTCGACCTGCGAGACCCCGCCCGCCGGCTCGGCGTCGGCGGCCGGCGCCGGCTGGGCCTGGCCGTCGGCGGCCGGCGTCGGTGCTTCGGCTGGCGCCGGTGCTCCCGTCGCCGTCGGTGCTTCGGCTGGCGCCGGTGCTCCCGTCGCCGTCGGTGCTTCGGCTGGCGCCGGTGCTCCCGTCGCCGTCGGTGCTTCGGCCGGTGGCAACGGCTGCCCGGCGGCATCGACCGGGATGAGGAACTGCTGCGGACCGTGCACCCGCAGCAGGTAGACCAGCGCGCCGAGGAAGACCAGCACCGAGGTGAACACGTTGACCCGGATGCCGACGAACTCGGTCGCCGGATCGGTGCGCATCATCTCGATCCAGAATCGACCGGCGGTGTACGCCATCACGTACAGCGCGAACGCCCGCCCGACACCGAGCTTCCACCGGCGCTCCGCCCAGATCACCACAGCGGCGACCCCGACGTTCCACACCGCCTCGTAAAGGAACGTCGGATGGTAGAGCCCCGGCTCCAGCACCGGTTCGCCGTCCGGGCCGCGCAACGCCTGGCCGGGGTTGACGGGATCCATCTGGTGCACCTGCAGCCCCCACGGCAGGGTGGTCGGGCCGCCGTACAGCTCGTTGTTGAACCAGTTGCCGAACCGGCCGACCGCCTGGGCGAGCGGGAGACCGGGAGCCAGCGCGTCGGCGACCACGGTGAGCGGGATGCCGAGCTGACGGGCGGCCAGCCAGGCACCGACCGCGCCGCCGGCGACCGCGCCCCAGATACCGAGGCCGCCCTGCCAGATGTAGAAGGCTTCGATCGGGTTGCCGTTGGCACCGAAGTACCCCTGCGGCGAGCTGATCACGTGGTAGAGCCGGGCACCGAGGATGCCGAACGGCACCGCCCAGATGGCGATGTCGAGCACCGCCCACGGCCGGGCACCGCGCTGGCGCAGCCGGTATTCGGTGACCGCGCAGGCCACGACGATGCCTGCGACGATGCAGAGCGCGTACGCCCTGATGGGTATCGGACCGAGCTGCCAGACCGCGGTGGCCGGGCTGGGGATCGCGGCGAGTGTCACGGGTGCACACGCTACCGTCGCGGACCGCGAACCGGGCACCCCGGTCCCGGTTGACATCGCGTGTCTAGCGCCGTGATGTCGCGTTTTAGCGTCGCACCGCCCGGACCCCGGCGGCCAGGTCCGCGCTGAGCTGGCGCAGCGTGGACAGCCCGGCGGCCTGGTCCGGCGCGTCGAGCAGGCAGCGGACGAGCGCACTGCCGACGATCACCCCGTCGGCGAACGAACCGACCTCGGCCGTCTGGGCGCCGTTGCCGACCCCGAGGCCGACGCCCACCGGCAGGTCGGTGACCTCGCGCAGCCGCCGGACCAGGGTCGGCGCGGCGCTGGAGGTCTGCTCCCGGGCACCGGTGACGCCCATCAGCGCGGTCGCGTAGACGAAGCCCCGGCAGTGCCGCACGGTCATCGCCAGCCGGGCGTCGGTGGACGACGGGGAGACGAGGAAGGTCCGGTCCAGGCCGTACGCGTCGGAGGCGGCCAGCCACTCGCCGGCCTCGTCGGGAATGAGGTCGGGGGTGATCAGGCCGGTGCCGCCGGCCGCCGCGAGGTCGCGGGCGAAGGCGTCGACCCCGTACCGCTCGATCGGGTTCCAGTAGGTCATGGTGACCACCGGGGCGCCGGTGGCGGCGACCGCTTCGATGATCCGCAGCGCGTCGGCGGTGCGGACCCCACCGGCGAGGGCGATGTCGCTGGCCCGCTGGATCACCGGACCGTCCATCACCGGATCGGAGTACGGCAGCTCGACCTCGATGACGTCGACTCCGGCGTCGACCATCGCCCGCATCGCGGCGATGCTGCCGTCGACCGTCGGGAAGCCGGCCGGCATGCAGCCGACCAGGACCGCCCGGCCCTCCGCGCGGGCTTTGTCGAACGCGACCGTGATGCTCATCAGTCCTGCCCGTCGAGGATGCCGAAGTAGCTGCCGGCGGTGTGCACGTCCTTGTCGCCCCGGCCGGAGAGGTTGATCACGACGGTCGGCTCGCGGCCCAGTTCGGCGGTGAGCTCCGGGATGATCTTCACCGCGCCGGCGAGGGCGTGTGCGCTCTCGATCGCCGGGATGATCCCTTCGGTGCGGCACAGCAGCTGGAACGCCTCCATCGCCTCGGCGTCGGTGACCGGGCGGTAGCGGGCCCGGCCGGTGTCGTGCAGCCAGGCGTGCTCCGGCCCGACCGCCGGGTAGTCCAACCCGGCCGAGATCGAGTGCGAGTCCAGGGTCTGTCCGTCGGCGTCCTGCAGCAGGTACGTGCGGGCACCGTGCAGCACTCCGGCGGCACCGCCGGTGATGCTGGCCGCGTGCCGGCCGGTGGTCACCCCGTCCCCGCCGGCCTCGAAGCCGTACAGCCGCACCTGCTCGTCGCCGACGAAGGCGTGGAAGATGCCGATGGCGTTGGACCCGCCGCCGACACAGGCGGCGATCGCGTCCGGCAGCCCGCCGTAGCCGTCCAGGCACTGCTGGCGGGCCTCGTCGCCGATGCCGCGGACGAAATCGCGGACCATCGCCGGGAACGGGTGCGGCCCGGCGGCCGTGCCGATCAGGTAGTGGGTGTGGTCGACGCTGGCCACCCAGTCGCGCAGCGCCTCGTTGAGGGCATCCTTGAGGGTGCGTGAACCGGTGGTGACCGGGACGACCGTGGCGCCGAGCATCCGCATCCGGGCCACGTTCAGCGCCTGTCGCTCGGTGTCCACCTCACCCATGTAGACCACGCATTCGAGGTCCAGCAGGGCGGCGGCGGTGGCGCTGGCCACACCGTGCTGACCGGCGCCGGTCTCGGCGATGATCCGCGGCTTGCCCATCCGCCGGGTCAGCAGGGCCTGACCGAGGACGTTGCGCACCTTGTGCGCCCCGGTGTGGTTGAGGTCCTCCCGCTTGAGCAGCACCCGGGCGCCGACCTGGGCGGACAGCCGGTGCGCCGGGTAGAGCATCGACGGGGTGCCGGCGTAGTCGCGCAGCAGCCGATCGAACTCCGCCCGGAAGCCGTCGTCGGCCATCGCCTGCCGGTACGCGACGTCGAGTTCGTCGAGGGCGGCGACCAGCGCTTCGGGCACGAACCGCCCGCCGTAGCGGCCGAAGTGCCCGGTGCCGTCCGGCAGCTGGCTGTCGGCCTGCGGACCATCGACCTGAGGACCGTCGGCTCGCGGACCGCCGGCTCGCGAGCCGGCCGAGGTGCCGGCCGGGGCGCTCATCGGGCCGGCCTCGGGGTCGCCGGGTGGTTACCCGCGTTGACCAGCTCGGCGACTGCCGCGCGTGGGCTCTTCTGGGTCACCAGGCCCTCCCCGACCAGGACGGCGTCGGCACCGGCCGACGCGTACCGGATCAGGTCGTGCGGGCCACGCACGCCGGATTCGGCGATCTTGACGACGTTGTTGGGCAGCCCCGGGGCGATCCGCTCGAACACCGACCGGTCCACTTCCAGGCTCCGCAGGTCGCGGGCGTTGACCCCGATCACCTGGGCGCCGGCCTCCAACGCCCGGTCGGCCTCCTCCTCGGTGTGCACCTCGACCAGCGCGGTCATGCCCAGAGACTCGATCCGCTCCAGCAGACCGACCAGCACGTTCTGCTCAAGGGCGACGACCATCAGCAGCACCAGGTCGGCGCCGTAGGCGCGGGCCTCGTGCACCTGGTAGCTGGAGACGATGAAGTCCTTGCGCAGCACGGGCACGTCGACCGCGGCCCGGACCACGGTGAGGTCGTCCAGCGAGCCGCCGAACCAGCGGCCCTCGGTGAGCACGCTGATGCAGCGGGCACCACCGGCGGCGTACTCGCTCGCCAACTCGGCCGGATCCGGGATGTCGGCCAACGCACCCTTCGACGGCGAGGAGCGCTTGACCTCGGCGATCACCCCGACGCCCGGCCGACGCAGTGCCGCGCAGGCGTCGATCGGCGGCGGCGCGGCGGCGGCGAGTTCACGGATGCGGCTCAGCGGAACCGTCTGCTCGCGCCGCTCGACGTCGGCTCGTACGCCAGCGAGGATCTCATCGAGCACGCTGAGCGCCGGCACGGCCGGTCCGGCGCTATCGTCCTGGTCAGCAGTCACCAACGGACTCCCTCCGGGTGTCATGCGCCCGATGCTATGGGGCGGCGCAGGGTAGCCAGAGTCGGGGGTATGGCGCGCCTCACGAAACGGCCTGCGGCATAATGCCGAACCTCCGGTGAGAGAGCCATCACCCAACGTGCCAACGCGCGACCCCCGGAACGCACGATGCGGAGCAATCCCGAACCCCCTTGACGCTCCATCGGCGCTCCATCGACAAAAATCGTATCGTGTCAGCCGGACCCGGCCCACGGTGCGGTATCGGATCCGCGCGGTGTGGTGCAGATCAATCGCGGTGTGGTGCAGATCAATGCTGGCCGGACGGGCGTTCGGCGCGCCCGACGGCGATAGTTGACGTACGGGTCACCGCTACGAAACAGCCCCCGGCGAGCATTGCGTTCGGGCAGACTGAGCGGCGGTAGCCGTCGGTTGCGCAGATCGTCTGGGGGAGGCCATGAACACCGCACCACGCGACCGCGACGCGGGCGTCGACCTGATCGCCATCCCCCGGGCCGTCGTCTCGTTGGCCGCAGAGGTCGTCCAGACCATGGAACGCGCCGTGGTCGGCGGTGACCGGGTACGCACCGCGGCCGGCAACGCCTGGGAGGCGATCTGTGCCGACCGGGCCCGCGCCCACCAGCGGGACGAGATCCGCCGGCTGGTGGCCGCGCTGACCGCGGCCCGGACGGATCAGCCCGCGCGGGATGTCGCCGGTCAGCCCCTTCCGGACGGGCTGGCAGCACCGGCGGCGGCTACCGCGGCTACCGTGGCCGGCTAGTCCGTCGGGTCCTCGCCCCGGTCGAGGGCGTTCCAGGCGTCCAGCGTCGAGCCTGCCCGGGTGTGCGACGTCGAGCCTGCCGGCCCGGCGGGACGGTCGGGCCGACGTCGTCCGGCTGACCGTTCGTAGCGGGCACCCATCGCCGGCCAGGGACCGCTGCGCAGAATGGTCGACAGACCACCGGCGACCAGCAGCACCGCACCACCGGCCGCCGCGACCGGCCAGCTCACGACGGTGCGCACCGTCCCTGCGGCGCTGTCGTCGACGGCGACCATGCCGGCGATGAACGCCGACGAGCCGGCGGCCAGCACCGCACCGGCGCCAGCGAGCAGTACCCCGACGAGCCGGCGGGGCCAGCCCCGGGTGGCCAGTACCGCGCCGGCCCCGGCCAGTCCCACCAGCGCGACCGCCGGTAGCCATGGCAACAGCTGCGCCCCGGTACGCACGGTCACCACGTCGGGCAGCGGCGTTGGGCGCTCGGTGTTCACCACCGCCCAGCCCCGGCCGGCGGCGTACAGCGCCAGGCCGGAACCGGCCAGGCAGACGGCGACCGACACGACCAACCCGCGCCGGCCGACGCGCGCGGCGCCCACCGTCTGGCGCCGACTGCCGGGCGAGGTGGTCACCGTGCCGGACGCAGGGTTTCGGCGGCGGCGATGGCGGCCAGCACCGCGGCGGCCTTGCTCTGGGTCTCCCGTTCCTCCGCTTGCGGATCGGAGTCCGCCACGATCCCGGCGCCGGCCTGCACGTACGCCCGGCCGGCCCGGATCAGCGCGGTCCGGATCGCGATCGCCATGTCCAGGTCACCGCCGAAGCCGAAATAGCCCACCGTGCCGCCGTACAGCCCGCGACGGGTCGGCTCCAGCTCCTCGATGATCTCCATCGCGCGGACCTTCGGAGCGCCGGAGAGCGTCCCGGCGGGAAACGTCGCCGCCAGCGCGTCGAAGGCGCTCTGGTCCGCCCGCAGCTCACCGACCACCGTCGAGACGATGTGCATGACGTGGCTGTAGCGCTCCACGGTGGCGAACTCGGGGACTTCGACGCTGCCCGCCCGGCACACCCGGCCGAGATCGTTGCGACCCAGGTCGACCAGCATGACATGCTCGGCGCGTTCCTTCGGATCGGTGATGAGCTCGGCGGCCAGGGCGGCGTCCTCCTCCGGAGTCACCCCACGTCGGCGGGTGCCGGCGATCGGGTGCAGCAGCGCCCGCCGGGTGCCCCCGTCGACGACGGTCACCTTCAGGTGTGCCTCCGGTGACGAGCCGACCACGTCGAAGTCGTCGAAGCGCAGCAGGTACATGTACGGGCTCGGGTTCGTCGTGCGCAGCACACGGTAGACGTCCAGCGGATCGGCGTGGGTCTGCCGCTCGAACCGCTGCGCGAGCACGATCTGGAAGCACTCACCGGCCCGGATGGCCTCCTTGGCCTCCTCGACAGCCTTCGGATAGGCACCGGCAGCGGTCCGGCTGCGTGCCGCGCCGACCGCCGGCGTATCCACCGTGGACACCATCGGCGGGTTGGGCCGGGACAGGGCGGTGGTCATCGCGTCGAGTCGGCCGATCGCATGGTGGTACGCCGCGCCGATCGTGTCCGTTTCGGCACCGGCCGCCGGCATCGTGTCCGTTTCGGCACCGGCCGCCGGTATGGTGTCCACGGCCGGCAGCACCGCGTTGGCCACCAGGATGGCCGAACCGTCGAAATGGTCGAGCACCACCAGATCGGTAGCCAGCAGCAGGCCGAACTCGGGCAGCCGCAGATCGTTCTCGGTCAGTTCGGGAAGCCGTTCCAGCCGGCGGACGAAGTCGTAACTGAGGTAACCGACCAGCCCACCGGTCAGCGGCGGCAACGTCGCGCCAGCGACCGGAGCCGGTGGCGGCCCGGTCAGCGCGGCGACCGTGGCACGCAGGACGTCGACCGGGTCCCCGTCGGCGGGCAGCCCGGCCGGCGGATCACCCAGCCAGCAGGCCCGTCCGTCGGATTCGGTCAGCGTGGCCGCGCTGCGTACCCCGACGAACGAGTAACGTGACCAGGCGGTGCCCGCCGAGCCGACGCCCTGCTCGGCCGATTCCAGCAGGAAGGTGCCGGGACCGCCGGCCAGCTTGCGGTACACCCCGACCGGGGTCTCGCCGTCGGCGAGCAGCCGGCGCACGACCGGCACCACCCGGCGGTCCCGGGCCAGCTCGCGGAAGGTCGACTCGTCCGGACTGACGGCACCAGTGATCATCGGGTCTCCTCGGGCCGGGCGATCGTGCCGGTGATCGGCAACTCGTCGAAAAAGCAGGTGGCCGCGCCGGTGTGGCAGGCCGGTCCGACCTGTTCGACGCCGACCAGCACGGCGTCGCCGTCGCAGTCGAGCCGGACCGAGCGAACGTACTGGTGGTGACCGGAGGTCGCCCCCTTGACCCAGTACTCCTGCCGGCTACGCGACCAGTACGTCGCCCGACCGGTGGTGAGGGTGCGGTGCAGCGCCTCGTCGTCCATCCAGGCCATCATCAGTACCTCACCGGTGCCGTGCCGCTGTACGACCGCGGCGACCAGACCGTCGGAATTGCGACGCAGCCGGGCCGCGATCGACGGGTCGAGGGCGGCCGGCCGTGGTGGGTCGGGCGACGCGGCGGGCGGGCCGCTGGTCAGGGCGCCGGCTGGCGACTCATCTGGTACGGACACAGTGCCCGATTGTTCCGTACGGCCGGACGGCTGTCGCAGCGCCTCCCGCACGCGGTGTCAGGTGACCGACACCAGGCGGATGGATTCGACGGTTCGGGGGCTGTGCCCGTGCGGCATCCGGAGTACTTTGTCGGTGCGCCGCCACGGTCCAGGTTCAGCCGGCGCGCCCCAGCACCCCACCGGTTCCGGCATCCCGTCGGTCGCACCCCTGTTCGGGACCTGGTCGCGGGCTGATGACGGGCGTCGCGGGCGCCGACCCGATCGGGTCGGCGCGGCGAGTCCGCGTACCACCCCAGCCACACGCGCACGGGCATCGTCCGGTCGTACCCCCGATCGGATACCCACCAGAGCGGACGGAGGATCACTGATGCAGCCCATGCCCATCCCTCAACATCCAGGGCCGGCGGAGCTGGAGGAGAATGCCGGGGCCGGCGACGCTCCGGCACATGGCACTCCGGTGCCGGCGCCCCGGCCCGTGGTCGACGGCAATGTCATCAACGAAGCGACCACCGAGATCCCGCTGATCGTGCCGAAGGAGCCGGCGCAGCAGACGCCGAACCCGCTGCCGCCGATCGCGACCGCGCTACTCGGTGGAACGGACACCCCACCGCTGGTGGTCGCCACGCCGACACCGGCCCAGCCGGCGGATCGGCCGGACCCGGACGACCGAACGGACCCGGACGACCAGACCCAGCGAGCCGATCAAGCTGACCAGGCGGAGCAGGTGGACCCTTCCGGAGCGGAGACGGCGCCCGAGCCGGAGCCGGGAACGGAGCCGACGGCAGGTACGGAGCCGACGACGGCCGTCGGCGAGCCAGTGGCGGCCGACGGCGAGCCAGCGGCGGCCGACGGCGAGCCAGCGGATCAGGATCCGGAGGAGGGACCGGCTGCGGTCGGGGCCGGATCGGTCGAGACGGCAGGTACGGCCGACACGGCGCTGGATGCGCAAACAGACCAACAGCCCGAATCGGAGTCAGCGGTGACGTCCGGGCCGGCGGATTCGGCAGCGCCGGGCCAGTCGACCCCGGAGGCCGAGGGATCCGCCGCGGAGCCGGCGGCGTCAACGCAACGGGCGGAGCCGGACGACGATGACGAGCCGGTCGGGGTCGCCGAGGCCGACGACGCCGTCGAGACCGGCGACGACGACGCTGATGCCCTCAGCGCGCACGGCGATGCCGGCGACCTGTTCTACGACGACGACTACGACCAGGAAGACGACGAGGACGAGGACGAGGAGCTGGATGCTGTGCTGACCGCAGTGGACGAACAGGCCGACCGGGCAGCCGCGCCGGAGGCGGAGCCGGTGGCCGCACCGAAGCGGCCGGGCGAGGTGTCCCTGCCGCCGATCACGATCTGGACCGAAGAAGCCGCCGACGAGCTTCGCGACGAGTGGCACGAGATCAAGGCCCGGTTCGTGGACGAGCCGGATGTCGCGCTGGCCCAAGCGCAGTCGTTGGTCGCACACGCCGTGCGGACGCTGGCCGACCGGCTGTCGACCGAACAGCTGGAGCTCGACCCGCGCCGCGACGACGAGGCGCCGGACACGGAGTCGATGCGGGTGGCGCTGCGCCAGTACCGCGAGTTCCTGGACCGGCTGCTGGCGATCTGAACCTGCCAACAGCCCGCAACCGACGGTGGCGTGGGCCGTAGCGGTATCCGACCGCTACGGCCCACGCCCTGTCTGGCCTCGTACCGGACATCCCGTCGCCGTGGTCGGTCACCCGCCGGCGGCGCGTGGCGGGTGACGTAGGCCACTGGATCCGACGGGTTGCGCGAATGCGCCCGGCGGAGTAATTCATCTATCGTTGATTTCAACACTCGATGAATTATTCGGAGGGCACGATGGAGACCGTCGTCGAGATCGACGACCTCGTGGTCGAACGCGGCCGACGCCAGGTGTTGCACGGCGTCTCCTGCACGATCGCCAGGGGTAGCGTGACCGGCCTGCTCGGGCCGAGCGGCAGCGGTAAGACGACGCTGATGCGGGCCATCGTCGGAGTCCAGAAGATCCGGTCCGGACAGGTACGGGTCCTTGGCCAGCCTGCCGGCACCGCCGCGTTACGACGTACCGTCGGGTATCTCACGCAGGCCCCCAGCGTCTACGCCGACCTCACGGTCAGGGAGAACGCACGGTACTTCGCCGCGTTGTACGGCCTGCCGGTGACCGAGGCCGAGCGGGCCGTGTCGGACGTCGGGCTCGGCGACGCCGCAGGGCAACTCGTCGCCACCCTCTCCGGCGGGCAGCGCAGCCGCGCCTCGCTGGCCTGTGCCCTGCTCGGCCGTCCTCAACTGGTCGTGCTCGACGAGCCTACCGTCGGGCAGGATCCGGTGCTGCGCGCCGACCTCTGGGCCCGGTTTCACGCCATGGCCGCGGCCGGCACGACGCTGCTGGTCTCCAGCCACGTGATGGACGAGGCGAGCCGCTGCGACCGGCTGCTGCTGATCCGCGACGGCCGGCTGATCGCCGACGACACCCCGCAGGCGGTACGCGCCACCGCCGGCACCGACGACCTGGACGAGGCGTTCCTGCGCCTGATCCGCGACCGCCAGAGTGCCGAGACCGCCACCACCGGGGGGATCCGATGAACGGCCGTCTCCTCGCCGCGACCACCGGGCGTATCCTGCGTCAACTGCGTCACGACCGGCGTACCGTCGCGCTGTTGGTGGTGGTGCCGGCCCTGCTGCTGACCTTGCTGTACTACATGTACGGCGACCAGCCCGCCCCGCCTGGACAACCGCAGATGTTCGACCGGATCGCACTGGTCATGCTCGGCGTCTTCCCGTTTGTGATCATGTTCCTGGTGACCAGCATCGCGATGTTGCGCGAACGCACCACCGGCACCTTGGAACGACTGCTGACCACCCCGCTGGGCAAGCTCGACCTGCTGTTCGGCTACGGCATCGCGTTCGGTCTGGCCGCGGCCGTGCAGGCGAGTCTGGCCAGCGCCGCCGCGTACTGGTTGTTCGATCTGAGCACGGCCGGCAGTCCCGCGCTGGTCATCCTGATCGCGGTGGTCAACGCACTGCTCGGCGTGGCCCTCGGCCTGCTGTGCAGCGCGTTCGCCCGCACCGAGTTCCAGGCCGTACAGTTCATGCCGGTTGTGGTGATCCCGCAACTGCTGCTCTGCGGCCTGTTCGTCGCCCGCGACGAGATGGCGGGTTGGCTGGAGGCGATCAGCAACGTCATGCCGCTGTCCTACGCCGTGTCGGCGTTGACCGAGGTGGGTGCCAACGCGGAGCCGACGGCCACGCTCTGGCGCGATCTCGCCGTGGTCGCCGGTGCGGTGGTCGCCGCCCTGGTCCTGGCCGCCGCCACGCTACGGCGGCGCACCGGCTGACCGTCGCAGCGCGGCTGGCGCGAAAAGGAGTGACTACGACCGATGGCACGACGGACCGGGCGACGGCCGGGCAATCCCGACACCCGCGAGGGGATCCTCACCGCCGCCCGGCGGGTTTTCGCCGATCGTGGTTTCGACCAGGCCTCGGTACGGGCGATCGCCGCCGCCGCCGAGGTGGATCCGGCGCTGGTGCACCACTACTTCGGGACCAAGGACAAGCTGTTCCTGGCCGCGATGAACGCGCCGATCGACCCGGGCGAGTTGCTGCCGCAGGCGTTCGCGGGCGGGCCGGACGAGATCGGCGAACGGCTGGTCCGGCTGGTGCTCGGGGTGTGGGACTCCCCCGCCGGCACCGCCGCGCTGGCCCTGTTGCGCTCGGCGCTGAGCAACGACTGGACCGCCCGGATGCTGCGCGAGTTCGTCACCAGTCAGATCCTGCGCCGGGTGATCGGGCAACTGGACGTGGATCCGGCGCAGATACCGATGCGTACGGCGCTGGTCGCCTCGCAGCTGGCCGGGCTGCTCGTGATGCGCTACATCCTGCGGCTGGAGCCGCTCGCCGGGGCCGATCCGGCAGTGGCCGCCGCCATGGTCGGCCCGACGGTCCAGCGTTACCTGACCGGAGACCTGGCAGCGGTGCCACTGCCGGCCGGTGACAAGCCGACCGACCGATAGCCCGTCGACCGATAGCACGTCGACCGGTTGCCAGCCGGCGGCCAGTCAGCCTCAGCTGCCGGCCGGGTCGGCCGAGGTGTGTCGGCCGGCGGTGGCCGGCGAGGCGCAGCGGCGGCAGAGCACCGGATGCAGCAGCCGGGCCAGCTCGGCGCGGTCGCGCACCGGGGCCGGGAACGCCAGCCGGGCGCGGGGTCCGCCGGTACCCAGCGACACCACGAAGCCGTACCGGTCCAGCCGGACCACCTGTGGTTCGCCGGCGAACCTGCGGTGCCCGACGTCGCGTAGCTGGCGACGGATGAACGCGGACATTTCCGGCTGGTGGTGGTCGGCGAGGTCGGTGAGCAGTTCCGTCTCGATCCCGTCCAGCGGATCTGGCTCCGCGGCGGCGTACTCGTCGGGGTCCACGTCGGTGGTCACCCCGCTCTGGTCCAGTCTGATCTCGGCCACCTCCATCCGGTAGATGCTGGCGCCCCGGCCGACGTCGAGCAGGTCGCCGGTGGCGTGCACGTCGGCGAAGTCCAACGCGGCCAGCCGGGCGGGTGCGCCGTCGAGTGGACTCACCCATCCGGAAACCCACACCCGTCCGCGCGACGGCGCGCCGGCCACCGGCGGGGTGTCGGTCACGTCGAGGACCACGGCCGTGTCTGCGGCGCCGTCGGTCGGCCGCAGCGCCGCACCCATCGGGTCGGTCTCCCCGGTCAGCAGCAGAATCTGGCCCATCGGGTCGGTGGCGTGCCGTACGGCGTGCGGGCCGGGTCGGCAGGCGACGTGCGCCGTGCCGGGCAGTCGGCCGGCGACCAGGGTCCGGGCGATCTCCGCGGGGCTGGGCTGCATGACACGGACCTCCGAGATCAGTTAGGCTCACCTTAGTGAGGGCAGGCTAACCTACTTGACCGGAGACGTCCACGTGAACCACCCAAGACCCAAAGCGCGGATTTCCCGCGCCCTCGGCATCCCGCTGACCCGCAAGTGCACCCGCTACTTCGAACGGCGGCCCTTCCCGCCCG
Organism: Solwaraspora sp. WMMB335; assembly: GCF_049179075.1. Classification (NCBI taxonomy): domain Bacteria; kingdom Bacillati; phylum Actinomycetota; class Actinomycetes; order Micromonosporales; family Micromonosporaceae; genus Solwaraspora; species Solwaraspora sp. WMMB335. Next base: position 7,077,067 of record NZ_JBMHMF010000001.1, on the reverse strand, counting down.
GCGTGCACGGCCGGCAACGCCGCAAGCCCTCCGACTACCAGGTGCGGCTGCTGGAGAAGCAGCGGTTGCGCCACCAGTACAACATCAGCGAGACCCAGCTGCGCCGCGCCTTCGACGACGCGGTCCGCGGCGCCGGCAAGACCGGCGAGGAACTGGTCAGCCTGCTGGAGCGGCGCCTCGACGCGGTCGTGCACCGGGCCGGGTTGGCCCGCACCATCTACCAGGCACGCCAGCTGGTCAGCCATGGGCACTTCGCGGTCGACGGCGGCAAAGTGGACCGTCCGTCGTACCGGCTGCGGCCAGGCCAGGTCGTGCAGGTACGCGAGCGTAGCCGAACCAAGCCACCGTTCCAGATCGCCGCCGCCGGGGCACACGCCGGTGACGGCCCGACCGCGCCGTACCTGTCGGTCAGCCTCACCGACCTGACCGCCACCCTGGTTCGTGAGCCCGCCCGCCGGGAGGTTCCGGTGATCTGCGACGAGCAGCTCGTCGTCGAGTTCTACTCCCGCTGATTCCCCTTCCGCTGAGCGTCTGCCGCTCCCGCTGAGCGTCTGCCGCTCCCGCTGAGGTACCGGTCCGGCGCCTGGGCAGGCCCGGTCCGGCACCTCTCGGGTCAGCGCGTCTGTTCCAGCCAGGAGGCGAAGAGCCGGCCGTACACCGAGTCCGACTCGGCGACCAGTTCCTCGTGCCGGCCACGTTGCACCACCCGGCCACGGTCGACGACGATGACCTCGTCGGCCGCCTGCGCGGTGGACAGCCGGTGTGCGATCGCCACCGTGGTCCGTCCACGGGTCACCGCTTCCAGGGTGCGTTGCAGGCGTACCTCGGTCGCCGGGTCGACCGCGCTGGTCGCCTCGTCGAGCACCAGGAGATCCGGGTCGGCCACGTACGCCCGGACCAGTGCGACCAGCTGGCGTTCGCCCACGCTCAACGCCTCACCACGCTCCCCCACCGGGGTGTGCATACCCTGCGGAAGACCGGCCACCCAGTCAGCCAGCCCCAGGTCGGTGAAGGCGGCGGCCAACTGGTCGTCGGTGAGCTCCGGCCGGGCGAAGCGGACGTTCTGCGCGACCGTCGCGTCGAACAGGAACCCGTCCTGCGGCACCATCACCACCCGTGAACGCAGCGACTCGAAACGAATCCGGTCCAGTGACACGCCGGACAGCAGCACCCGGCCGACGACCGGATCCATCAGGCGGGTCAGCAGCTTGGCGAAGGTCGTCTTGCCACTGCCGGTCTCCCCCACCACCGCCACCCGCGTCTTCGCCGGGATCTCCAGGTCGACGTCGGAGAGCACCTGCGGGCCACCCGGATAGGCGAAGCAGACCTGTTCGAACCGTACGTCGAGCGGCCCACGCGGCAGGTCCACCCCGTCGCGGCCGGGATCGGCCACGTCCGGGGCGACATCGAGCACATCCAGCACCCGCCGCCAGCCGGCGATGGCGTTCTGTGCCTCGTTGAGCACCTCGGTGGCGATCTGCACCGGCTGGATGAACAGGGTCACCAGGAACAGGAAGGCGGTCAGCTGCCCGATGGTCAGGCTGCCGGCCACCACCATCCGCATGCCGATCACCACGACGCCGGCCAGGGCCAGACCGGCCGCGATCTCACCGGTGGAAAAGCTGATCACGCTGGTCCGCAGGGCGTGCTGCTGGGCCCGACGCTGGCCCTCGATGGCCTCGTCGAGCCGCCGGGCGGTACGCCGGGACACTCCGTACGCCCGGATGACCGCCGCACCGACCACGCTCTCGGCGATCGCGGCCAGCAGCGTGCCGGTCCGTTGACGGACCACGCCGTAGGCGGCGGCGAGCCGGCGCTGGAACGCCCGGATGATCAGCAACGCGGGGACGAACGCGGCCAGGACCACCAAGGTGAGCTGCCACGAGTAGACCGACATGACGACGGCGGTGACCGCCACCTGGCCGATGCTGATCAGCAGGATCACGCCGCCCCACTGCAGGAACTGGGTGATCTGGTCCACGTCGCTGGTGACCCGGCTGACCAGCGAACCGCGTCGCTCGGCCTGCTGGTGCAGCATGGACAGGTCGTGCACATGCCGGAAGGCCCTGGTCCGCACCGCGGCGAGCGCCGTCTCGCTGACCGTGAACAGCCGCCGCATCATGAAGTAGCCGGCGGTCGTGGTGCATACCAGGACCGCCCCGGTCAGCGCGACGATCACGGCGACCACGGTCAGATCGGGGCCGCCCGGCGCACGCAGCCCGTTGTCGATGGCCTGCTGCACGGCGACCGGGACAGCGGCCCGTCCGATCATCGACACCAGTGCCAGCGCCAGCGTGCCGGCCAGCCCGGTACGCAGCTCCGGGGACAGCGCCAACCCGCGACGCAGCGTCCGCCACGTCGACTCGGCCGGTTCCACCCGGGCCGACTCAACGCGTTCCGACCGCCGTCGCAGCGGGGTGCTCACCCGATCACCTCCGCCGCCCGGGAGCCGGCTTCCTGCGGGCCCGTGCCGCCCGCGCTGACGCCACCCGGACCAGCGCTGTGCGTCCCGTCGGCCCGCGTCCGTTCCCGCTCGGCTTCGGCCTGCTCGTACGCGGTGACCAGGTCGGCGTAGCCGGGGCAGCGGGCCAGCAGCTCGCGGTGGGTGCCGTGATCCACCACCCGCCCCTGGTCCAGGTAGATCACCTCGTCGGCCAGCGCGATGGTGGCCCGTCGGTACGCGACGACCAGGATCGAGGTCGCCACCTCGCTGGCCCGCAACGCGGCCAGGATCGCCGCCTCGACCCGGGGATCGACCGCGCTGGTGGCGTCGTCGAGGACCAGCAGACGCGGGCGGCCGGCCAGCGCCCGGGCCAGGGTGAGCCGCTGCCGCTGGCCCCCGGACAGGGTGGTGCCGCGTTCCCCGACCATGGTGTCCAGCCCGTCGTCGAGCGCGGCCACGAACCCGTCCGCCTCGGCCAGCCGCAGCGCCGACCACGCCGTCTCGTCGGTCAGCCCGGCCCGGTCGAGGGTGACGTTGGCCCGGACCGTGTCGTCGAAGACGAAGGGCACCTGGGCGACCAGGGACACGGTGCCGGCCAGCGAATCCGCGGTCAGCTCGCGCAGGTCCACGCCATCGACGCCGACCTGACCCGATGTCGGGTCGACCAGGCGGGCGGCGAGCGCGGCGATCGTCGACTTGCCCGATCCGGTCGGGCCGACCAGGGCGACGGTCCGTCCGGCCGGCACCGTGAAGGACACCTCACGCAGGACCGGTGGCAGGACGGCCGGTTGGTCCGGCACCGCCGTCGGGTCCACCGACGGGTCCACCGCCGAGACCGCGGCCTGCGGCGTCGCCGGTTCCACCGCCGGCGGCCGGTAACTGAACCAGACCCGGTCGAAGACCAGGCTCGCCGGGACCGTGGCGCCACCGGGCGCGAGGGTGTCGCCGGGCAGAACAGTGTCGCCGTACGGCATCTCGCCGGTGGCGGTGAGCACGTGCCGCACCCGGTCCCAGCCGGCCACGCTGCGCGGCAACTCGGCCAGCACCCAGCCGATGGCCCGCACCGGAAAGGCCAGCACGGTGAACAGGAACGCGACGCTGACCAGATCGGCCACGCTGATCGCGCCCTCGCGCAGGCGTAGCGCGCCGACCAGCAGCACGGCGAGGGTGCCGAGGCTCGGCAGGGTGTCCAGCAACGGGTCGAACAACCCTCGCAGCCGGCCGACGGAGATCAAGGCGTCGCGCAGTTGCGCGGCCCGGTCGGAGAACCGGACGGTTTCCTGCGCCTCCCGGCCCATGGTCTTGACCACCAACGCGCCGTCGAAGCTCTCGTGCGCGATCGCGCTCACCTCGGCACGCAGCCGCTGCGCCCGGACCTGTCGTGGTGCCATCCGGCGGGAGTAGACCACGTTGAGGACGAACAGCGCGGGGAAGACCGCCAAGCCGACGAGGGCCAGCACCCAGTCCGTGGCGAACAGCGCGCCGATCGCGGCGACCAGCATCACCACGGTGCCGACGGCGAACGGCAGGGGCGCGATCGGGAACCAGGTCGCCTCGACGTCGGAGTTGGCGTTGGACAGCAGCGTGCCGGTCGGGTGGCGCTGGTGCCAGGACATCGGCAGGTCAAGGTAGCGCCGGGTTACCCGGCGGCGGTAGGAGGCCTGTAACCGGTACTGCATGAACCCGGCGCCCAGCCGGCGGCCGAAGATCCCCACCACCTTGATGGCGCTCACCCCGACCAGCGCGGCGGCGCCGGCGGCGAGCAGGCCCGTCTCCACCTGTCCGGCTTCGATCGACGGGACCATCACCTCGCCCACGATCGCCCCGACCACGTACGCGCTGGCGATGGTGAGCAATCCGAACAGCACACTGCCGACCACCCCGATGGTGAACAGTCCAGACTGCTCGCGGATCCCCTGGCCCAGCACCCACAGCCCACGTACCAGCACGTCACGGCTTGTCCGACTGCTCACACGTCCCCCGGTTGTAAGTGACAAACATCCAAACCCATCCTTACCAGTGCCGCCCCGTCACGCCGCGGTGACTGTGTCCACCGCCACATCTCGTGTCCGGTCCGGCCCACCCGATGCGGGGCTTGCCCCGGCATGTCGCCGTACTCGCCCTTAGGATCGACACATGGCGCGGTTCGCACAGATGGAACGTCAGTCCCTGGCCGACCTGTTCCTCGCGGTCGGTCCGGATGCCCCGACGGTGAACGACGGATGGACCACCCGGGACCTGGCCGCGCATCTCGTCGTGCGGGAACGCCGCCCGGACGCGATGCCGGGGATCTGGCTGCCGCTGCTGCGCCGACACAGCGAGCGGGTGCGCACGGGCCTGGCCGCGCGGCCCTTCCCGGAGCTGGTCCAGCTGGTCCGCCGACCACCGGCGTGGAGCCCGATGAGCAACCCGGTCACCGACGAGGTCGCCAACCTGATGGAGTTCTTCATCCACCACGAGGACGTACGCCGTGCCCAGCCCGATTGGCAGCCTCGGGACGTACCGCCCGGTGAGCAGGCAGCGTTGTGGAAGCGTGTCGTGGCACTGGGCAAGCTGCACCTGCGTCGCTTCCCGGGCAGGGTACGGGTGCTCGCCGACGGTTACGGGGAGTTCGCCGTCGGCGTCGGTGACGACCCGGTACTGATCAGTGCCCCGCCGGGCGAGCTGGTGATGTTCCTGACCGGGCGGCAGCGGGTCTCCCGAGTCGAGATCGACTGCCCGTCCGTGTTCGAAGAACGATTGCGTAACGCCGCCTTCGGCTTCTAGTGGTGATACTCGCCGCTGCCCCTGCCGGCCGCGATGATGATCACCACGGTGCGCCATCCCTCCGCCGGGCGCCCGGTGGGAGGACCAATGCGCACGTTCGCGCCCACTGCCGTCGTCGCTCCGCCCTTCCACCCACGGGCGAGCCCGTACGAACCGGTGCTGGCCCGTGCGTCCGTGCGATGGGCCGCCCGCCACGGCCTGGCCGCCGACCCGGACGCCGCGCAGCGGCTGCGCCGGGCCAACGCCGCGGAGTTGGCCGCCCGGGCCGCACCGGACGCCAACCCGACCGGGCTGCAGCTGCTGAGCGATCTCATCACCTGGCTGTTCGCGCTCGACGACGTCTGTGACGAAGACGGCATCGGCGCCGATCCTGGCCGGATCTCGCCGCTGGTCAGCGTGCTGATGCAGGTTCTCGACCAGCTCGGCGAGCCAGCCGGGGCACCGGCGACGGACCGGCCGCCACTGGCCACGGCGCTGGCCGACATCTGTGGCCGCATCCGGCGGCAGGGGCGGCCCGGAGCCCTGTTGCGCTTCGCCGCCTCGCTGCACCACTACCTCTTCGCGCTGGTCTGGGAGGCCGGCAACCGCGAGCAGGGACGGGTGCCGACAGTCGCCGAGTACGTACAGATGCGCCGGCACACCGGCGCGGTACTGCCCAGTTTCGCGCTCACCGACCTCGCCGGAGGCGGACTGCCGCATTCCCGTCACCGGGTTGACCCGAAGCTCGCGAGGCTGAACACTGTCGCCGCGGATCTCGTCTGTTGGTGCAACGATCTGTTCTCGTACGACAAGGAACGCGACCAGGACAATCACAACCTGGCCGCGGTCATCGCCCACCAGACCGGACAGGATCCGGTGAACGCGCTCGCCGACGCGGTGACGGCCTTCAACGACGGCCTGGCGCTGTATCTACGGCTCCAGGCGGAGGTGCTGGCCGACGCACCGCCGCCGGTGGTCCGTCTCGTCGCCGCCCGCCGCCACTGGATCCGGGGCACCTACGACTGGTCCATGAACTCCAGCCGATACCAGTGACCTGGCCGGCCGCGACCGCTGACGGCGAATCGCCGGGGCGTGGCGGACCCGCCCCGGCGATCGTCGTTACTCGGCCCGTCAGTCCAGCGGCACCGGCGTCAGCGGTGGGAGCGTCGGCCGTGGCGACAGGGTCGGGAACGTCGGGATGACCGTCGGGACCACCGTCGGCCGCACCGTCAGCGTCGGGATCACCGTCGGCCGCACCGTCGCTGTCGGGATGACCGTCGGCCGCACCGTCAGCGTCGGGATCACCGTCGGGACCACGGTCCGGAACCGTACGTAGAGCAGCAGGTTGGGCGATCCGGTACCGGGGTTGATCACCACATCGGGGGTGGCGATCCGTAGGAGGAAGGCGGTCACCTGGGCCGGGGTGTAACTGGGATAGGCGTAGAGCACCATGGCGGCGGCACCGGCGACGTGCGGGGACGCCATCGAGGTGCCGTTGATCGTGTTGGTGGCCGTCGGGCTGGTGTGCCACGCGGAGGTGATCGCCGAGCCCGGGGCGAACAGGTCCAGGCAACGACCCCAGTTGGAGTACGGTGCGCGGTTGTCGTTGCGGTCGGTGGCGCCGACGGTGATCGCCGTCGGTACCCTGGCGGGCGAGAAGCCGCAGGCGTCGGCGTTCGAGTTGCCCGCCGCCACCGCGTAGGTGATCCCGGAGGCGATCGAGTTGCTCACCGCGCTGTCCAGCGTGGCGCTCGCCCCGCCGCCGAGGCTCATGTTCGCCACCGCCGGTTTGCGGGCGTTGGCGGTGACCCAGTCGACACCGGCGATCACGCTGGCGAGGGTGCCGCTGCCCGAGCAGTTCAGCACCCGTACGGCTACCAGCTGCACCTCCTTGGCGACCCCGAACCTGGTGCCACCGACCGTGCCGGCCACGTGGGTGCCGTGCCCGTTGCAGTCAGCGGCGGTGCCACCGAAGGCGTCGAATCCGGGCGTGGCTCGCGGGTAGAGGTCGGTGTGGTCGAACCGGATCCCGGTGTCGATGATGTACGCGGTGACCCTGGGCGCCGTGTTCGGGTAGGTGTAGGACAGGTCCAGCGGCAGGTAACGCTGATCGATCCGGTCCAGACCCCAGGACGGTGGGTTGGGCTGGGTGCCGGCCAGCGAGACGGTGTGGTTCTGCTCCACGTAGGCGACGGCGGAGTTCGCCGCCAGCCGTCGGGCGGCCACGGCGGACAGCTTCACCTCGAAGCCGGTGAACGCGGAACCGTACAGCCGGTTGACCACACCGCCGTAGGCGCCGGCCAGGTTGGCGGCCCGGGAGGCGATCCGGGCGATGCGGGTCTCGTTGGCGCCGCTCACGGCGCTGTCGTGCAGGGCGACGAGGTAGCTGTTCGCTACCGCAGTGGCGCCACCGGCCTGGCGGATCTCGCCGGTCGGGGCCGCGGCGGCCGCGGGAGCGACCATCGCGGTGGCCACGGTCGCCGTCGCGGTGAGCACCAGGGCGCGCCGGACGTACGTGCGCAGGGGTGTCATCTCCGTCCTTCCGTCGGTCTACGTGTCCGGTGGCGCGGAGGTAACCACTTCGGACACATGGACGATCGGCGATGCCGATCGGACCGATCCTAGGCCGGTTCTGGTCGACGAACCCTTATACCGATTCCCTCATCTAACTCACAGTATCTATTCAGCTACACATTGCCCTGATCTAGCGATCAGTGCACATCGCTCGTTCCGGGACTCACGACAACGCGTATCCGGTATTGGTGCGGCCCCCGGACGCTGGGAGTTCCCGGGGGCCGCGTGATCCACTCAGTTCACCGGGTCGACCGATCGAGTCGATCGGCCCAACCGCCAGCTCAGTTGACGACGTAGAGCAGGCGGTTCGGCGAGCCGCTACCAGCGCCGGTCACCACGCCGGTGGTGGCGTTGGTGACCAGGTAGCTGGCGACCTGCGCCGGCGTGTAGGACGGGAACCGGCCCAGCACCAGGGCGGCGGCGCCGGCGACGTGCGGGGACGCCATCGAGGTGCCGCTGATGGTGTTGGTCGCGGTGTTGCTGGTGTACCAGGCGGAGGTGATCGACGATCCCGGTGCGAACAGGTCGAGGCAGCTGCCGATGTTCGAGTACGACGCCCGCGCGTCGGTGCTGGTGGTCGCGCCGACGGTGATCGCGGTGGGAACCCGGGCCGGCGAGTAGTTGCAGGCGTTGGCGTTGGAGTTGCCCGCCGCCACCGCGTAGCTGACGCCGGAGGAGATCGACCGGGTCACCGCGGCGTCCAGGGTGCTGCTGGCCCCGCCGCCGAGGCTCATGTTGGCCACCGCCGGCTTGACCGCGTTCGCGGTGACGTAGTCGACGCCGGCGACGACCCCGGCGATGGTGCCGCTACCCGAGCAGTTGAGTACCCGCACGGCGACCAACCGCACGCCCTTGGCCACACCGTACGCGGCGCCGCCCACCGTGCCGGCGACATGCGTGCCGTGCCCGTTGCAGTCGGCCGAGGTGCCGCCGAACGCGTCGAAGCCGGCGCGGGCCCGGCCGCCGAAGTCGTTGTGGGTGGTACGGATGCCGGTGTCGATGATGTAGGCGGTGACGTTGGTGGCCGTGGTGGGGTAGGTGTAGCTGCGGCTCAACGGCAGGTTGCGCTGGTCGATCCGGTCCAGACCCCAGGACGGCGGGTTGGTCTGCGTGGCGGCGAGGGAGACCGTGTGGTTCTGCTCGACGTACGCGACCGACGAGTGCGCGGCCAGCCGCCGGGCCGCAGCCGCGGACAGCGTCGCCTCGAAGCCGTTCACCGCGGTTGCGAAGACCCGGTTGACCGCACCGCCGTACTGGCCGGCGAGGCTGTCGGCGCGGTCGGTGATCGCGGCGGCGCGGGCCGAGCCCGCCTTGCCGGCCACCATGGTGTCCTTGAGCACCACGATGTAGCTGCCGGCGACGGCGGTGGTGCCACCGGCCTGCTGGATCTCACCAGCTGGGGCGGCGGCAGCCGGGTTGCTGACCAGTGCGGTCGCGACCGCGGCGGCACAGCCGACGAGCAGCAGCCGTCGGCTGTGTGTGCGGAGACTTGTCATCCCCTGTCCCTTCAAGATGCCGGACACCCGCGACGGCTTTTGGCCGTTCACTCGCGGGTGGACGATCGGGATATCGATCGATGGGATCGTATGCGGGAGACGTCGGCAGATTTATATATCGATATGGCCATACTGTCGACGTGTGATCCACTACACCGGCGATGGCGCCGCGACGCGGGTCCGGCGGTACCGCGCGCACCCGACCGGCGCCGGTGTGCCGCGCGCGTTTCGTCCGGCCGAGACGAACCATGAGCCGCCCGGTTCTGGACGCACTCGCGTCGCCCAGGCAGGCTTGGGACTAGCCCGGAAGGCGACATTGGCACTACTGTTCGGTAACACCGAATTAACGTGACGGCGCTCACGATCACATACCGGAGGCGACGCACCAGATGGCTCTCGACGTCCCATACAGGTCGATTCCCGATATGTTCCTCCAGCGGGTAGCCGCGACGCCGGACAAGAACGCCTTCGCCCACCCCACTCCAGACGATTCCGGCATGACCTGGCTGAGTTGGAGCCAGGTCGCCCAGCGCACCAAGGCGATCGCGGCCGGCCTGTACAGCCTCGGGATCGGCAACGAGGACCGGGTCACGATCCTTTCCGGCACCCGGATCGAATGGGTGCTTGCCGACCTCGGCGTCATGTGTGCGGGCGGCGCGACGACGACGGTTTATCCGACGACCGAACCCGAGGGCGCGACGTACATCGTCGGCGACTCGGGTTCCAAGGTTCTCATCGCGGAGAATCCCGACCAGGCTGGCAAGATCACCGGCACCGAGTCGCTCACGCTCACCCACGTGGTGCTCATCGACGGCGTACCAGACCCGGCAGCGGCCGTACCGCAACTCACCCTCGCCGATCTGGAGGCCCGCGGGGCCGAGGTGCTCGCCGCCGAGCCCGGTCTGGTCGAGCGGATCGCCACCAGCATCGAACCGGAGCACCTCGCCACCCTGATCTACACCTCGGGCACCACCGGGCGGCCCAAGGGGGTCGAGCTGCTGCACCGGGGCTGGTGCTGGGAAGCGGTCGCCCAGGCCGACCTCAACATCATGAATCCGGACGATCTGCAGTATCTCTGGCTACCGTTGTCGCACTCGTTCGGCAAGACACTGCTCTGCGGCATCATCCACGTAGGGCTACCGACCTTTGTGGACGGCCGGGTGGACAGGCTGGTCGACATGCTGAGTCTGGTCCGGCCGACCCTGATGTGCGCGGCACCCAGGATCTTCGAGAAGGTCTACAACAAGGCCGTCACCACCGCCCGCGACGGTGCCGGCGCGAAGGCCAAGATCTTCGGCTGGGCCGTCGATGTCGGCAAGCGGAAGGTAGCGCTGGAGCAGGCCGGCGACCCGGTGCCGGGCGGCCTCAAACTGAGGTACGCGATCGCCGAGAAGCTGGTCTTCAGCAAGCTGCAGGCCCGCCTCGGCGGGCACATCCGGGTGCTGGTCTCCGGGTCGGCGCCGCTGAGCAAGGACATCGCCGAGTTCTTCGCCGCGGCGAACCTGCCGATCTGCGAGGGGTACGGGCTGACCGAGGCCAGCGCGGCCAACTTCGTCAACCGGCCGGGTCGCATCAAGATCGGTACGGTCGGGCAGGCCCTCGGCGACCTGGAGTGCCGTATCGACGCCGACGGCGAGATCCTGCTGCGCGGCGTACCGGTGATGCGCGGCTACCACAACCTGCCGGCGGAGACCGCCGAGGTGTTCACCGACGACGGGTTCTTCCGCACCGGCGACATCGGCATGGTCGACGACGACGGCTACCTGACCGTGACCGACCGCAAGAAGGACCTGGTCAAGACCTCCGGCGGCAAGTACATCGCGCCCTCGCACATCGAAGGGCTGTTCAAGGCGACCTGCCCGTACACCTCCCAGGCGGTGGTGATCGGACAGGCCCGCAACTACTGTACGATGCTGATCACCATCGATCCGGACGCGATCGCCGGCTGGGCGGCCGGCGGGTCGCTGGCTGACAAGCCGTACGCCGACGTGGTCGCCTCCGCCGAGCTGCACGACCTGGTCGAGGGCTACGTCGACGAGCTCAACGGCAAACTCAACCGCTGGGAGACGATCAAGAAGTTCACCATCCTCACCCGTGACCTCACCATCGAGGACGGCGAGATGACGCCATCGCTCAAAATCAAGCGGCGGGTCGTGGAGGACAACTTCGCCGCCGAGATCGATCGGATGTACGCCGGGCAGCTGGCCGAGATCTGACCGTGGGGTCGGCGCACCAGCCGCCGTCAGGCGATCATGGCGGGTTCCCGCCACTGGCGGCGGCTGGTGCGGTCCAGGTCGTAGCGGACCGCGGCGATCCGGCGCACCGCGTCGATCAGCTCCGGCACCGGCAGCGTGAACGGCAACCGGAGAAACCGCTCCAAGGTGCCGTCGATGCCGAACCGTGGGCCGGGTGCCAGGCGTACCCCGGCTTCCTCGGCGGCGCGGGCCAGCGCGCTGGAGATCGGGCCGTCGAGCTCCGCCCACAGGGTCACCCCGCCGTGCGGGACGCTCACCCGCCACTCGGGCAGGTCCTCGGCCAGCGCGGCCAGCAGCGCGTCCCGCTGGGCGGTCAACTGCGCGATCCGGGCCGGCACGATGGTCTGCGCGGCGGCCAGCAGATGCACCCCGACCAACTGGTCGAGCACCGGTCCGGCCATGTCGACCCCCACCCGCAGGGCGGCGAGGCGCTGCACCAGCGGGGCCGAGGCGCGGACCCAGCCGATACGCAGCCCACCCCAGTACGGTTTGCTCATCCCGCCGATCGAGATCACCCGGGAGTGGCGGTCGAAGACGGCCGTCGGCGGCGGTACCACCGTGCCGTCCAGTGGCAGGTCCACGAACGATTCGTCGATGACCAGATCGGTTCCGCTGGCATGGGCGGCGGCGACGATCCGCTCCCGCAACTGCGTCGACATCAGGTGCCCGGTCGGGTTCTGGAACTCCGGGATCAGGTACGCCAGCCGTGGCCGGTCCTGCCGGATCGCGGCGAGCAGCAGCTCGGCGTCCCAGCCCCCGCTGCCGCCCTCGGTGCCCAGGCCGTGGGTGCTGATCCGGGCGCGACGGGCGGCCAGTGCCGCCAGGGCGTTGGGATAGGTCGGTGACTCGACGAGCACCGGCGCGCCCGGCGGCAGCAACAGCCGCAACACCAGGTCGAGGGCGTGCTGGGTGCCGCTGGTCACCATGATCTGCTCGGCGCTGGTGGCCAGGCCACGCCGGGTGTAGCCCTGCGCGACCGCCGCCCGCAGCTCGTCGAGCCCGGTCGGGAAGTAGCCGACGTGCTGCAGGTATCGGGGCAGATCCTCGGTAGCCGCCCGGGCCGCCGGAACCAGCTCGGGTGGGGCGGCCAGCGCGGCGTATCCGAGGTCGATCATGTCCAGATCGGTGGTCGCGGTCCACAGCCCGGAACTGGCCACCTGGTGGCCGCTGGGCAGGGTGGTCCAGCTGCCCGCCCCGCGCCGGCTGGTCAGGTGACCGCTCTCACGCAGGCTGCGGTACGCCGCCGTGACGGTGGTCCGGCTGACCCGCAGCGCTTCGGCGAGTTCGCGTTCGGCCGGCAGCCGTACCCCCAGCGGCAGCCGGCCATCGGCGAGCAGCCCACGGACGGCGGCGGCGAGCGCCGCGTAGTCCGGACTGCGTCGCCGCCCCGGAAGGGCATGCCACTGCCCGAGCAACCGAGCCAATTGGCTGCCTCGGACCACGACCGCCACAGCCACCTACCCCCAATTGGCCATACCCACCCGAAATATTGGCCACCAGAGTGGCATGCGTGAAGAAGATTGGCAATGACCTCAGCGGCCGACTTCCCCACCGGCTCGGCCAGCTCTACCTCGGCCTCGTGCTGTACGGCGCGAGCATGAGCTTCGGCACCGTGGCTGCGCTGGTGGGCGCCGTCGTGTTGCTGCTGTGGATCCCGCTGCGGCAGCGTCCCGGTCTCGGCACGATCAGCAACGTCGTGGTCATCGGAATCGCCGTGTACGGTGCCCTGCGCCCCGGCACCGGTTCCGGCCGTTCAGGTGAGCGGCCGGTAGCCGACGCCGAGCTGGTCGAGCCGGCGCAGGTGCCGGCCGAGCCGGGTCCGGAACTCGGTCAGCGTGCCGGGCGGCACCTCGCCCTGGCCGTCCAGGTCGACCGGGCCGCTCCAGCCGACCTCGGCCAGCGCCGCCAACCGGGGAAACGCCCGCCACTGCACCAACTGCGGGGTCGGCAGGTACTCACTCCACAACTGCCCCTGCACCCCGAGTACGGCACCGGGCTGGTACCCGTACACCTGCTCCAGCGGCAGCACCCCGGCGATGGCCAACGGTTCGTCCGGGCCGTCGGCCTCGGCCCAGTCGAAGTAGGTGTGGGTGTAGGGCGCGGCGACCACCGGCAGCCCGGCCGCCCGGGCCGCGTCGACGCGGTCGGTGCCCCGCCAGGCGAACACGGTCGCTCCGGCGGGCACCGCCCGGTCGAGCAGTTCGTCCCAGACGCCGATCCGCCGACCCCGGCCGGCCAGGTGCGTGGCGAGCTGTCCGGTCCACCAGCCCTGCAGGTCGGCCACCCGGGACAGGCCGAGTTCGGCGGCGCGGGCGCCCGCCGCCGGGCTGGCCGCCCACTCGGCGGTCGGCACCTCGTCCCCGCCGACGTGCAGGTACTCGAACGGAAACACGTCGGCGACCTCGTCCATGATGTCGCAGACCGCGGCGAAGGTGGCCGGCTCCAGGTTCAGCACGTGGGTGGAGATCCCCCAGGTCGTGCCGACCGTCAGTCGCCGGTGCGGGTCGTTGCCGAACTCGGGGTACGCGGCGATCGCCGCCTGCGCGTGGCCGGGCAGATCGATCTCCGGCATGATCCGCACCCCGCGCCGCGCCGCGTACGTCACCAGGTCACGCAGGTCCGACTGGCGGTACCAACCGCCGTGCGGCACCGCATCGGTGCGGCCGTCACGGGCGTGCCCGGCCGGGGACGCGGCCCGGAAACCGCCGATCTCGGTCAGCCGGGGAAAACGGCGCACCTCGAAACGCCAGCCCTGGTCGTCGGTGAGATGCAGGTGCAGCGTGTTCAGCTTGTGCAGGGCCAGCAGGTCCACGTAGCGGTAGAGGAACGGCAGCGGGTGGCACCAGCGGGCGACGTCCAGCAAGGAGCCACGCCACGCGTACGTCGGGACGTCGACGATCTCGACGCAGGGCAGCCACCACGCGACTGCGCGCACCGGCCCGGTGGCGTACACCTGCTCGGGCAGCAACTGACGCAGGGTCTGCACCGCCCAGCGCAGGCCGGCCTCGGTGGCGGCCACCACCCGTACCCCGGTCGGCTCCACCGCCAGCCGGTAGCCCTCCGCGCCCAGCTCCGCGTCGTCGGCGGCCAGCCGCAGGCTGATCACTCCCGTCGCGGGGCCGGTCGCCGGTGGCAGCGGCAGCCCGGTAGCCGGAGTGATCAGCTCCCGCAGCAGGTCAGCTATCTCGTCGGGGGCGTGTACCCCGGTCGCCGGCCCGAGGGCGAAATGTCCGGCCTCACGGATCAGCCGGGTAGGACGCGGCAAAAGCATGACAACAGCCAAGCACAGGAGTTCCGTCGACGGGCACGGCGCGGCATCATGGGCGGATGACGGACGAGGGGTGGGCTTGGTCGGACGCGTGGATCTTCGTATCGGTGGCCATCGCGGGAAAGGTCGGCCGGCACCGGCGGTCACCGCTGAGCCGGCGGCCGGAGGGAGTCCGCCTGGCCGACGTGCTGTCCACCGCCGAGCATCTCAACCATGCCGTCCCCGTACGGCAGGAGATCGAGACCGGCGTCCGTCGGCTCCTCGCCGCCGATCTGATCTCGGTCGCCGACGGCTGGTTCCAGCTCACCGGCGCCGGCGAGCAGCTCTGGCGCGACCGCCCGCGCAGCGGGCTGACCACGACGGTGGACAGCGTGCACGGCGTACTCGGCCGTCGCTACCCGGCCCAGGACGGCGAGTGGCAGCTGGACGACCAGGAGCACACCGCGGCGATACTCGAGCACAGCGGCCGGTTCCGCCCGCCCGCGCCACGGCGGTCGGTGGAGAACACCACCGCCAACCGCTCGCCGTCCTGAACCGGCCGGGCGGCGACCGTCAACGCACCGGGTGACCGGCGGCACGCAACTCCCGCTTGACCGCGCCGATGGTCAACTCGCCGAAGTGGAACACGCTGGCGGCGAGGACCGCGTCGGCACCGGCGGCCACGGCCGGCGGGAAGTGCGCGGTTGCCCCGGCCCCGCCACTGGCGATCACCGGGATGTCGACCGCGGCCCGGACCGCCGCGATGAGCTCCACGTCGAAGCCGGCCTTGGTCCCGTCGGCGTCCATCGAGTTCAGCAGGATCTCCCCGGCACCGAGTTCGGCACCGCGCCGGGCCCACCACACCGCGTCCAGGGCGGTGCCACGCCGGCCGCCGTGCGTGGTCACCTCGAACCCGCTCGGGATGTCGCCAGCGGCCACGGTCCGCGCGGCGGCCCGGCGTACGTCCAACGACAGCACCAGGACCTGCCGGCCGAACCGCTGCGCGATCTCGGCGATGAGCTCGGGGCGGGCGATCGCCGCGGTGTTCACCCCGACCTTGTCCGCGCCGGCGCGCAGCAGCGTGTCCACGTTGGCGACCGAGCGCACACCACCGCCGACGGTCAGTGGGATGAACACCGACTCGGCGGTGCGCCGGACCACGTCGAGCATGGTGCCCCGGTCGTCCGACGAAGCGGTCACGTCGAGAAAGGTCAGCTCGTCGGCACCGGCCGCGTCGTACGCGGCGGCCAGCGCCACCGGGTCACCGGCATCGCGCAGATCGACGAAGTTGACCCCCTTGACGACCCGGCCGGCGTCCACGTCGAGGCAGGGGATCACCCGCACCGCGACGCTCATGGCCGTCCACCCGCCGCAGCACCACCAGCCGGGTCGACACCACCGGTCGCGCCGGCGGCGCGCAGCGCGGCGAGTGCCTCGGCGACGGTGAACGCTCCCGCGTAGAGGGCCTTGCCGGCGATCACACCCGCCACCCCGATCTGTTCGAGGGTGGCCAGCGCCCGCAGATCATCCAGGGTGGACACACCGCCGGAGGCGATCACCGGGGCACCGGTGCGCCCACACACCTCGCGCAGCAGCTCCAGGTTCGGCCCACGCATCGTGCCGTCCTTGGTGATGTCGGTGACCACGTACCGGGCCGCACCGGCCTTGTCGAGCCGCTCCAGCACCTCGAACAGGTCACCACCGTCGCGGGTCCAGCCGCGTGCGGCCAGGGTACGGCCACGCACGTCCAGCCCGATCGCGACCCGGTCGCCGTACTCACCGACCACCCGGTCGCACCAGAGCGGGTCCTCCAGCGCGGCGGTACCGATGTTGACCCGGGCGGCGCCGGTGCCGAGCGCGGCGGCCAGCGACTCGTCGTCGCGGATTCCGCCGGACAGTTCCACCGCCACGTCCAGCTGACGCACCACCTCGGCGAGCAGGTCGGCGTTGCTCCCCCGACCGAACGCGGCGTCGAGGTCGACCAGGTGGATCCACTCGGCCCCGTCACGCTGCCAGGCCAACGCCGCCTCCAACGGGTCACCGTAGGAGGTTTCGCTGCCGGCGGCACCTTGCACCAGGCGCACGGCCTGGCCGTCGACGACGTCGACAGCGGGAAGCAGGGTCAGGGTCACGGGACGTCTCCTCGATGGTGGACGGTGTCGGCTCGGGGATGGTGTCGGCTCCCGGTCAGGTCCGCCGGCCCAGGGCGATCACCACGACCGCAGGCGCGGCGAGCAGCAGCACGGTGGTCAGCAGCAGGCGCAGGGCCAGATCCGGTACGGCGAGCCAGACGACGGCCAGCACCGCCACGGTCAGCGCCGCGATCCCGGCCCGCTGCGCCGGGCTACGCCGGATGAACAGCCGGCCGGTACGCCCGGCCCGGCGCGGTGGGGTGACCCGGCGCAGCATGGCGCGACGGCGCTCCCGCCGGGCGGCGGCCCGGGCCCGGGCGGACCGTTCGCGCTCGGCCTGCGCGAGGCGGGCGGCCCGGCGACGGGCACGTTCCTTGCTCACCGGTGCCCACCGGCACCGGCCACGGTCGCGAGCCAGTTACCGAGCAGCGTCGCCCCGGTCTGCGCGGACTTCTCCGGATGGAACTGGGTCGCGCTCAGCGGCCCGCGCTCAGCGGCCGCGACGAACCTGCCCGCGTGGTCGCTGGTGGTGACCAGTGTGCCGGCTGCGATCAACGGCTCGGCGTCGAGCGCGGCGTAGGAGTGCACGAAGTAGAAGCGGGCGTCACCGGGCAGCCCGGCGAACAGCGTGCTGCCGGCAGGCACGTCGACGGTGTTCCAGCCCATGTGCGGCACCCGCTCGGCGGGCAGCCGCCGCACCCCGCCGGGCAGCAGGCCCAGACCCTTGGTGATTACGCCGTGCTCCTCGCCGTACTCGAACAGGATCTGCATGCCGACGCAGATGCCGAGCACCGGCCGCCCGGCGGCCACCCGGTGCGCGATCACCGGGCCGGCGCCAAGCTCGTCGACACCGGCCATGCAGGCCGCGTACGCCCCGACACCGGGCACCACCAGGCCGTCGGCGGCAGCCGCTGCGGCCAGGTCGGCGGTGACCGTGACGGCGGCCCCGGCGCGGGCCAACGCCCGCTCGGCCGAGCGCAGGTTGCCGGATCCGTAGTCGAGCACCACGACCCGCGGCGGCGACGCGGGCGGCACGGCCAGTGGCGGTGGCGGTGGCGGTGGCGGTGGGACGGTCATCGGTCACCTCCGGGAAGCAGCCACAGCACCCCACCGGCGACGGCGAGCACCGCGAGTACGACGGTCAGGCCGACCGCGCCACGACCGGCGCCCTGGCGGTGCAGCGACCGGGCACCGCCGACCAGCGCTCCGGCAAGCGCGAACAGCGCCACCGGCAGGAAGGTACCCACGCTACAGCGCGCCCTTGGTGCTGGGCACCGCGCCGGCGGACCGTGGGTCGATCGCCACCGCCTCGCGCAGCGCCCGGGACACCGCCTTGAACTGGGCCTCCACCACGTGGTGGGCGTCCGGGTGGCCGCCGTCGCGGGCCGCCCGCAGCACCGTCACGTGCAGCGTGACCAGCGCCGAGTGGCCGAAGGACTCCCAGATGTGCCGGGTCATGCTGGTCGGGTAGACCGGACCGATGTACGGCGCCAGGGACGGTTCGTCATGCACCACGTACGGCCGGCCGGACAGGTCGACAGCAGCCCGGACCAGCACCTCGTCCATCGGGATGGTGGCCGATCCGTAGCGCCGGATGCCGGCCTTGTCCCCCAGCGCCTCGCGCAACGCGGCGCCCAACGCGATGGCCGTGTCCTCCATCGTGTGATGGGCGTCGATTTCCAGGTCACCGATGGTCTGCACGGTGAGGTCGAACCCGCCGTGCCGGGCGATCTGGTTCAGCATGTGGTCGTAGAAGCCGACACCGGTGCTGATGTCGCCCTGGCCGGTGCCGTCGAGATCCAGCTCGATCAGCACCTTGGTCTCGGCGGTGGTCCGTTCGACCCGCGCCGTGCGGCTCATCTCGTCACTCCGTTCGCTGTCGCCGTCACATTCGCCTCCGCCGTCAGGTTCGCCTCCGCCGTCAGGTCGGTCATCGCGGTGAGGAACGCTTCGGTCTCCTCGGGGGTGCCGGCGGTGACCCGCAGCCAGCCGGGCAGCCCGACGTCGCGGACCAGCACCCCGCGATCCAGCAACGCCTGCCAGACCCGACGCTGGTCGCCACCGGGCCCGTCGGTGCCGGACGGGCCGGCATCGACGGCGAACAACACGAAATTGGCGTCGCTGTCGGCCACCGACAACCCGAGCCGGCGCAGACCGGTCACGATCCGGTCCCGCTCGACCATGATCGTACGTACCGTGCCGAGCAGGGTGTCGCGGTGCGCCAGCGCGGCCCGGGCCGCCGCCTGGGTCAGCGCGGACAGATGGTACGGCAACCGAACCAACTGGACCGCGTCGACCACCGCGGGGTGGGCGGCCAGATAGCCCAACCGGCCGCCGGCGAAACCGAACGCCTTGCTCATCGTCCGGGTGACCACCAGCCGCGGGTGTCCGGGCAGCAACGCCAGCGCCGTCGGCGTGCCGGGTCGGGCGAATTCCGCGTACGCCTCGTCGACCACCACCATGCCCGGCGCGGCGGCGAGCACCGCGTCCACCACCTGCGGGTCCAGCGCCGTGCCGGTCGGGTTGTTCGGCGAGCAGAGGAACACCAGGTCCGGCTGGTGCTCGCGGATCTGGGCGACGGCGTGCGCGGCGGTCAGGCCGAAGTCCGGGCCACGGTGGCCGTCGATCCAGCCGGTGCCGGTGCCCACCGACAGCAGCGGGTGCATCGAGTACGCCGGGGTGAAGCCCAACGCCACCCGGCCCGGCCCGGCGAACGCCTGCAGCAGCTGCTGCTGGATCTCGTTGGAACCGTTGGCGGCCCACACCTCGTCGGCGGTGAGCTGGTGGCCGAGATAGCCGGCCAGGTCGGTGCGCAGCGCCACCGCGTCCCGGTCCGGATAGCGGTTGAGCTGACGCAGCTGCGCGGTGACCGCCGCGGCGATCGCCTCGACCACCTCGTCCGGCAACGGGTACGAGTTCTCGTTGGTGTTCAACCGCACCGGCACGTCCAGCTGCGGAGCGCCGTACGGGCTGCGACCGCGCAGCTCCTCGCGGATCGGCAGGTCGTCCAGGGTGATCGGGGCGTTCACGCCGGCACCTGCGGGACGGCCGGGTCGGTGAACCGGGCGCGGACCGCCTGGCCGTGTGCCGGCAGGTTTTCCGCGGTGGCCAGGGTGACCACGTGCGCGGCGACGTCGCGCAACGCGGTGGCGTCGTACTCCACCAGGTGGATGCCACGCAGGAAGGACTGCACCGACAGGCCGGCGGAGTGCCGCGCGCACCCGCCGGTGGGCAGCACGTGGTTGGAGCCGGCGCAGTAGTCACCCAGCGACACCGGCGAGTGGGCGCCGACGAAGACCGCACCGGCGTTGCGTACCCGCAACGCCCACTGCCGGGCGTCGCGGGTCTGGATCTCCAGGTGTTCGGCGGCGTACGCGTCGACCACGGCCAGGCCGGCGGCCAGGTCGTCGACGAGCACGGTGCCGGACTGGTCGCCGCCCAGGGCGGTGGTGATCCGCTCGGCGTGTTTGGTCGCCGGCACCTGGCGGACGAGTTCGGCGTCGACCGCGTCGGCGAGCGCGGTCGACGGGGTGACCAACACGCTGGCCGCCAGCGGGTCGTGCTCGGCCTGGCTGATCAGGTCGGCGGCGACGTGCACCGGATCGGCGGTGTCGTCGGCGAGGATGGCGATCTCGGTCGGGCCGGCCTCGGCGTCGATGCCGACGACTCCGCGCAACAGCCGCTTGGCGGCGGTGACCCAGATGTTGCCCGGTCCGGTGATCACGTCCACGGGCTCGCACCGCTGGTCGCCGTCCGGGCCGGTGGCGGCGCCGTAGCCGAGCATCGCCACCGCCTGGGCACCGCCGACCGCGTACACCTCGTCGACCCCGAGCAGGGCGCAGGCGGCCAGCACCCGGGCGTCGGGCAGACCGTCGTTGTCCCGCTGCGGCGGGCTGGTGACGACCAGCGACCCCACCCCGGCGACCTGGGCCGGGACGACGTTCATCACCACGGTCGACGGGTACATGGCCAGCCCGCCGGGCACGTACAGCCCGACCCGGCCGACCGGCACGAACCGTTCGGTGACGGTGCCACCGGGCACCACCTGGGTGGTCACGTCGGCCCGTCGCTGGTCGGCGTGCACCCGGCGGGTACGCACGATGCACTCGGTCAGCGCGGCCCGTACGTCCGGATCGAGGTCACGCTCGGCGGCGGCGATCGCGTCGGCCGGCACCCGCAGCTGGTGCGGGCTGATCCCGTCGAACCGTTGCGCCGCGTCCCGGATCGCCGGGTAGCCATGCTCGCGTACCGCCTCGACCAGCGGGCGGATCCGCTCGACCGCCGCCGAGACGTCGAGCTGGGCGCGGGGCAGCAGACCGCGCGGGTCGCGCGACCCGCCTCGCAGGTCGATCCGGTTCAACACCCTTGCGAGTCTAGGCGGCTCCCACGCAGCGGACTCGGGCCGTCCAGCCGGCGGGACGGTGAGCGTCGCCACGCTAGGCTCGACCGGTGGGTCAGCGGCTACCGGTCTTTCCGCTCGGGACGGTGCTCTTTCCCGGGCTGGTGTTGCCCCTGCACATCTTCGAGGACCGTTACCGGGAGCTGGTCCGACACCTGACCAGCCTGCCCGAAGGGGTCACCCGCGAGTTCGGTGTGGTGGCCATCCGGCGCGGCTGGGAGGTGTTACCGAGCGCCGGTCCGCCGACGGCGCCGGCACCTACCGCGGTGAGCCTGCACGAGGTCGGCTGTACCGCGGAGCTGCGCCAGGTCACCGAGTTGCCCAACGGCAGGTTCGACATCGTCACCGTCGGCCGGCGCCGGTTCCGGATCACCGACCTGGTCGACGAGCCGACGCCGTACCTGAGCGCCGCGGTGGAGTGGCTGCCGGAGCCGGTTGGCCAGGAGGAGCTGGCCGATCGGCTGGCACCGCAGGTGCTCGCGGTGTTCCGGCAGTATCTGGAGTTGGTGCGCACCGACTCGGCGGACATCACCGAACAGCTGCCGGAGCAGCCGACCGTGCTGTCGCACCTGGTGGCGGCGACCACCGCGCTGACCATCACCGAGCGGCAGGCGCTGCTGGCGGAGCCGGACACGGCACGGCGGCTGCGTACCGAGTTACGGATGCTCAATCGGGAGGTGTCCCTGTTACGCCGGGTGCGGGCGGTGCCGGTTCCGCTGCCGGAGCTCGCGGTGCCGGCGAGTTCGAACTGACCGGCCCGGCACCGGGCCCGGGCACCGCCGGCGGTGGGTCCGCCGGACCACCGGCCGGTTCGGGCTCGACCGGTTCGGGCTCGGGTCGCAGGCTCGGATAGCGCGACCAGCCGGCCAGCATGGTGTACGCCAGGACGGCACCGAAGGCCGGGGCGAGCACCGCACCGGTCCACGCGGGCACCACCCCGAGCCACAGGTCGAAGGCGCCGGCCTGCAGGTCCGGTGGTCGCTGCAGCTGCGCACCCAGTTCCGCGGCGTCGAACGTACGCCGGTAGTCGGCCAGGCCGATCTGGCGGCCGAGCACCCACGCCACCGCCGCCGCGCCGAGCCCACCCAGGCCCACGGCGAACAGCCCGACCGGACCACGCAGCCGGGGCAGCAGCAACCAGATGGCTATTCCGGCCGCGATCCCCAGGCCGAGGCCGAGAAAGGTGAACCAGCCGTCGGCGGCGACGAAGTACTCCGGGTCGCCGCCGCGTACCGCGGCGCCCTGCTCGGTCTTCACCACCGGAACCCACGGTGCCAACATCGACCAGAGCACCCCTAACGGTGCCCCGCCCGCGGTCATCGCCACGACGGTCAGCACCGCCGGACGTGACAGCCGGGCACGCGGACGGGCGGGGCGAGCCGCGGCCGGCACCGACCCGCCCGGCTCCGCACCCCGGTCCGCGCCTGCGTCGTCAGCCGGGCCGGTGTCGGTGGGTGAACTCACCCGGTGATCCTCTCAGGTCCCACGTCGGCTCAGCCGGCCACGGCGGCGGGGCCGAGGAGCGCCTTGAGGTCGGCCATCAGCGCGGTCGTGGGGGCGACCCGGTGCGGGCCGAGGCGCAGCAGGGTGGCGCGGGTGCCGTTGACGAGTTTGACGTGCACCTCGGCGGAGCCGGGGTGGCTGGTGAGCACGTCACGGAGGCTGTCGACCAGGGGTGGGGTGCACCGGGCCGGAGGCAGGGTGATCACGATGGGTTTGATCTCGTCGACGGCGGTGATCTCCGGTACGGACAGGTCCATCGCCATCAGCCGGGGTTGGTCGTCGCGGCGGTCGACCCGGCCCTTCACCACGACTATGGCGTCCTCGGCGATGTACTGGCCGACCAACTCGTAGGTGTTGGGGAAGAACAACACCTCGACCGCGCCGCCGAGGTCTTCCAGGGTGGCCGACGCCCACGCCCGACCCTGTTTGGTGATCCGCCGCTGCACCCCGGACAGGATGCCGGCGAGGTTGACCACGGTGCCGTCGGCGACCGCGCCCTCCTCGGCCAGGGAGGCGATGGACATGTCCGCCGCAGCGGCGAGGACGTGCTCGACGCCGAACAAGGGATGGTCGGAGACGTACAGGCCGAGCATCTCGCGCTCGAAGGTGAGCAGGTCGGTCTTGTCCCACTCGCCGTCGGGGATCGGCGGGGTGACCACCATCGCTTGCCCGCCACCGGCCGGGTCGGCGGCGCCGAACGCGTCGCCGAACAGGTCGTACTGGCCGACCGCCTCGTTGCGTTTGAGGTCCATGAACGAGTCGATCGCGTCGGCGTGCACGGTCAGCAGCCCTTTGCGGGTGTGCCCGAGGGAGTCGAAGGCACCGGCCTTGATCAGCGATTCGATGGTGCGCTTGTTGCAGGCGACCGCTTCGACCTTGCGCAGGAAGTCGTAGAAGTCGGTGTAGGCGTCCTTGTCCCGGCGGGCCCGGGCGATCGCGTCGACCACGTTGGTGCCGACGTTACGCACCGCGGCGAGGCCGAACCGGATGTCCTCACCGACGGCGGTGAACCGGGCGCCGGAGGCGTTGACGTCCGGCGGCAGCACCTTGATCTTCATCCGGCGGCACTCGGCCAGATAGACCGCGGCCTTGTCCTTGTCGTCACCGACGCTGGTCAGCAGCGCGGCCATGTACTCGGCCGGATAGTTCGCCTTCAGGTAGGCGGTCCAGTACGACACGAGTCCGTAGCCGGCGGTGTGCGCCTTGTTGAACGCGTAGTCGGAGAACGGGACCAGGATGTCCCACAGCGTCTTGATCGCCTCGTCGGAGTAGCCGTTGTCCCGCATGCCCTGCGAGAACGGCACGTACTCCTTGTCCAGGATCTCCTTCTTCTTCTTGCCCATCGCCCGACGCAGCAGGTCCGCGGCGCCGAGGGTGTAGCCGGCCAACTGCTGGGCGATCGCCATGACCTGTTCCTGGTAGACGATCAGGCCGTAGGTGTCACCCAGGATGTCGGCCAACGGTTCGGCGAGCTCGGGGTGGATCGGCACCACCGGCTTGCGGTTGTTCTTGCGGTCGGCGTACTCGTTGTGCGCGTTCGCACCCATCGGACCCGGCCGGTACAGGGCCAGAACCGCGGAGATGTCCTCGAAGTTGTCCGGCACCATCGAGCGCAGCAGCGAGCGCATCGGCCCGCCGTCGAGCTGGAACACCCCGAGCGTGTCACCACGGGCCAGCAACTCGTAGGCGCGCTTGTCGTCCAGCGGCAGGTCCTCCAGCACCAGGTCGAGGCTCCGGTTGCCCTTGATGCCGGCCAGGCAGTCGTCCATCACGGTGAGGTTGCGCAGGCCGAGGAAGTCCATCTTCAGCAGGCCGATGGACTCACAGGCGCCCATGTCCCACTGGGTGATGATCGCGCCGTCCTGCTCCCGCTTCTGGATCGGCAGCACGTCGACCAGCGGGTCGCGGGACAGGATCACCCCGGCGGCGTGCACCCCCCACTGCCGCTTCAACCCCTCCAGGCCCTTGGCCGTGTCGACGATCTTGCGGACCTCGCCGTCGGACTCGTACAGCTGGCGGAACTCCACCGCTTCGGGGTAGCGGGGGTGCTTGGCGTCGAAGATGCCGGTCAGCGGGATGTCCTTGCCCATCACCGGCGGCGGCATCGCCTTGGTGATCCGGTCACCCATCGCGAACGGATAGCCCAGCACCCGGGCCGCGTCCTTGATCGCCGCTTTCGCCTTGATCGTGCCGTAGGTGATGATCTGTGCGACCCGTTCCTCGCCGTACCGCTCGGTCGCGTACCGGATCATGTCACCGCGACGACGCTCGTCGAAGTCCATGTCGATATCCGGCATCGACACCCGGTCCGGGTTCAGGAACCGCTCGAACAGCAGGCCGTGCGGGATCGGGTCCAACTCGGTGATGCCCAAGGCGTACGCGATCAGCGCGCCGGCCGCCGAGCCACGGCCCGGGCCGACCCGGATCCCTTCCCGTTTCGCGTACGCCACCAGGTCCGCGGTCACCAGGAAGTACCCCGGGAAGCCCATCTTGATGATCACGTCGAGTTCGTACTCGGCCTGCCGGCGGTGCCCCTCCGGGGCACCGCCGGGAAAGCGGTGCTCCAGCCCGCGCATCACCTCGGCGCGCAGGAACGACTCCTCGGTCTCCCCGGCCGGCACCGGGAACTGCGGCATCAGGTCCCGCGAGCCGAACAACGCGGAATAGTCGCCGATCCGCTCGGCGATCTCGAGGGTGTTGTCACACGCCCCCGGCACCTCCGAATCCCACAGTTTTCGCATCTCCTCCGGTGACTTCAGATAGAAGTCCCGGGCGTCGAACTTGAACCGCTTCGGATCCGCCATCGTCGAGCCCGACTGTACGCACAGCAACACCTCGTGCGCTTCCGCGTCCCGCTCATGCGTGTAATGCAGATCATTCGTCGCGATCGGCTTCAGATTCAACCTTTTGCCGAGCCGGATCAGATCGGCCCTGACTCGATTTTCGATGTCCAGACCGTGGTCCATCAACTCCAGATAAAAATTGTCCGGCCCGAAGATGTCCCGGAACTCCGCCGCCGACGCGCACGCCTTGTCGAAATCGCCGATCCGCAACCACGTCTGCACCTCGCCCGACGGGCACCCGGTCGTCGCGATGATCCCCTTACCGTAGGACTGCAGCAGCTCACGGTCCGCCCGCGGCTTGTAGAAGTAGCCCTCCAGGCTGGACCGCGACCCCAACCGGAACAGGTTACGCAGCCCGTCCGCATCCGCCGCCAGCATCGTCATGTGGGTATAGGCCCCACCACCGGAGACGTCGTTCTCCCCACCGTCGGCCCACCGCACCCGGGTCCGGTCCCGTCGATCCGTACCCGGCGTGAGATACGCCTCCAAACCGATGATCGGCTTGACACCGGCACCCGTCGCCTGCTTGAAAAAATCGTACGCACCGAACAGATTGCCGTGGTCGGTCATCGCCAGCGCCGGCATGTCCAGCCGGTTCGCCTCGGCGAACAACTCCTTCAGCCGGGCCGCACCGTCGAGCATCGAATACTCCGTGTGCACATGGAGGTGCACGAACGAATCGGACACCGGCCGCCCCCTTCTCCGTCCCGGCTACGACCAAACGACCCTATCCCGGTCGCCTCGGTTGGCCGCCGGCGGCGCGCGGGGCCAACTCGTCACCAGGCGGCAATCCACCCAACTCACCCCATCGTCGCACCGCCGGTCCGGCGGATCACGACAGAATGCAGCATTGTCACTACGTAAGGTTTACGGTCGCTGTGTGACCGAGGGAAACGGACCGCGCAACCGCCGCTTCCGGCGATCCGGGATCACCGTCGGGCGACACCCCCGGGTGCTCGGGATCGCCATCGAAGGTCTGGTGAGTCTGGGTGTCGCGGCCGGGTTCCTGGCCTGGAGCCGCACCATCGACGTCGACCCCCTCGACCGCAAGGGTCAGGTCAGTGGTTTGGCGGCGCTGCAGTTGCGGTTCACGATGGTGGCGGCGGCGCTGGTCGTGGCACTGGTCGTGGCGCACCGACTACTCGGTGCGACGACGCAGGCGTACGCCGTACGGGCCGGCTGTGCCGCCGTCGCCGGCCTCGCGTCCGGCCTGATCGCCGGCGGCATCGACGTGGCGCTGCGCGGCACCCGGCTGTCGCTGTGGGCCGGTGGCGGCGACTACCAGTGGATCCTCGACTGGACCGCCCGGCTGTGGCGGGGCGAGGACATCTCCGACCATTACCCGCCGGTCGTCTTCTGGCTGATCGGCGGCTGGGCCCGGCTGACCGACGAACCGTTGATCTTCGCACTCAAGGATCTCCAACTGGCCGGCACCGCGCTGTTCGGCCCAGCGGCCTACCTGGCGTGGCGTCTGGTGCTGCGCCCAGTGTCGGCACTGGCCATCGGCGTGGTCGCGATGCTCCCGCTGATCGAACCCGTCAAGCCGTACCCGCAGCTCACCCTGGTGATACTGGTCCCGGTACTGGTCCGGTATCTGGACACCGCCCGGCACGTCGACCGACTCCGGTTGCCCCGTGCGGTGGGCTACGGCGCACTCGCCGGTGCCGGGCTGGGCATGCTGTTCCTGCTCTACTCGGGTTGGTTCGTGTGGTGTGCCGGCGGAGTGTTGCTGACGATCGCCCTGCTGGCTCCCTGGCGACGCGGCTGGCGACAGCTGGCGGCCTACGGCGGCGCGACGATGGTCACCTTCGTGCTGGTCGCCTGGGTTCATCTGCGCGGGCTGCTCGCGCCCACCGGTGGCACCTCAGACGACTACTTCTACTTCGACACCGACACCGAGCCGACGTACATCGCGATGTGGCGCAACGACCGCCCGGCCGACGTGGGTGAGGTCTGGCCGCCGCTCGGGGAACTCGGCGGGGTCGGCGTGTTCACCCTGCTGCTCGCCGCCGGGCTCGGTGTGGCGATCGCGCTGGGTTGGCGACGCACCATCGTCGTCGCCGTGGGCGCCTGCGCGGCCAGCGCCTGGTTCCTGCGGATGTGGCTGGCCAGCGAACAGTGGCAGACCCAGACCGTACGGCTCTACCCGCGCACCACCGCCGTGGTGCTCTACTGTCTGCTGGTGCTCGCCGGCTTCGGGATCCTGCTCGCCGTCCGGGCCGGGCAGCGGGCCGGGCCGACGGCCGCGCAGCGCCCTCGTATCGCACCGGTGGGCCTGCTGCTCATCCCGTTGCTGTTCGTACTCGCCTCGGCCGGCTCGGCCACCGTCGACCGGTACCTGCCGGACGGGCGTACCGACCACACCGGCTACTTCGCCTGGGTGGCGCACCTGCAGCCGTACCCGGACGGACGCTGCTCGCGGTGGGGTGCGCGACACGGCTGCCAGCCGGCCACCGACCCGCCGGCCACCAGCAGCCCACCCGCCGATTGACCGCGTCGGCTAGCGGACGAACGGCTCCAGCATGACCGACGCCGCCTGCAGCCAGGCCTGACGGGTCTCCGGCTGCAACTGCACATACTCGATCGACGAACCGGTCTCCAGCGCCGGGTCGTACGGCACCACCGCGACCGCGCGGGTCCGGGTCGCGAAGTGCTGGCGCAGGTCCTCCAGCAGCGGTGCCGGCCCGGGGCTCGGGCAGGACAGCAGGGTGACCGCGTTCTCCACCAGGTCCCCCATGCCGACGTCGTCGAGCAGGTCGAGCATCCAGTCGGCGGTGAACGCCGCGTCCTCGCGCGGCACGCAGGTCACCACCAGCTGATCGGCCGCCTGCAGCACGGTCTGCCAGTTGGCGCTCTCCACGTTGTTGCCGGTATCCACGCAGATGACATCGTGGGTGCGACGCAGCAGCTCCAGCACCCGCCGGACGGTCTGTGGATCGAGTCGCTGGGCGAACCGTGGGCTCTCCTCGCCGGCCAACACGTCGTACGAGCCGTCGGAGGCGTGCCGCAGGTAATCGTCGAGCCGGTCGGTCAGCTCGTACCCGTGCGCCGCCTCGATCCCCACCAGGTCGGAGACGAGATGACGGATGGTACGGGCGTGCCGGGCGCTACCGGCGCGCAACCCCAACGTGCCGCGCAGTTCGTTGTCGTCCCAGGCCAGCACCCCACGGCCACGGACGCTACCGATGGTCGCGGCGGCCAGCACGGTGGCGGTTGTCTTGTGCACGCCGCCCTTGGGGTTGGCGAAGGCCAGCACCCGAGGGATCCCGAGGTTACGCCGAAGCACGCCGGCCGCCCGATCGACATCCGCGTCCGGCCGGCTTTCGCGCCACTCGATCCGGGCCGGATAGCCGCCGGACTCGGCGCCTGCCGTGCGGTAGGTTGGCTCAGGTCCGGGTCCAGGTCCGCCGGGGTAGGGCGGGTCAGGTGCGCCCGGGTACCCGCCGGGTTGCGCCGGGTACGGCGGCTCGGACTGCGGCGGGTACGGCGGCTCGGACTGCGGCGGGTACGGCGGCTCGGACTGCGGCGGGTATGTCGGCTCGGACTGCGGCGGTGCCGGTGCCGGGTAGCTTCCCCGGTCGGGCCCCGGACCTGGCATCACCGGATAGCTCGGTGCGTATCCGCCCGGAGCCGTCGGCGCGGGGGCCAGGGCGGAGTAGCGGCCGGCCGCCGGACTCGGCGGCGGCAACGGTGACCGTGGCTCGGGCGGATAGCCCGGATCGCCCGCGCCGGGTGGATAGCCCTGGTCGGATGGATAGCCCGGCCCAGCCCGGTAGCCTGGCTCCGGCGGGTAGCCCTGGTCGTAGTAGCCCTGGTCGGGTGGATAACCCTGGTCGGGTGGATAGCCCTGGTCCGGCCGGTAGCCGGGAACCGGCGCCGATCCGTTCGCCGTCGATGCCGTCCCCCGGGCAGCGTCCGGTCCGCCACGGGCTCCGTCGCGCGGCCCCGGACCGACGCCGTTGCGCTGCGCGACCTCAGGCTGCTCGCCGGTACGACCACCGAGTCGCGCACGGTCGAGCAGCGCCCGCCAGCGCGGCGCTGGTTCCGCCGGCCGGCCCCAGCCGGTCTCGGTGCCGTCCACGGCTCACCCTCCCAGCGCTATCGGTCCCCGCCTGACAGGCTACGAAGCAAAACCTGTTCAGGCCACAGGGCAAGGCTATTGAATGCCCAGACGCAACATCTGCGCCGGTGCCCGCCGCCCAGCACCCGGAAAGTCACCCGGTGCTGGTCTCGACGGCACCCGGGGTAGCGTACGGAACAGGTGGCCGTCCGGTTGATCCCGGCCCGGCCGCCGGTGCGTCCGACATGCCCGGCGGCAGCCCGGCACTGGTCAACGCCGCCGCCCCGGTCGGCACCACCTGGTCGTACTCGGGCAGCGGCGGCAGGAAGACCGCGCGGTCCAGCCGGCGTACCTCGGGTGCGGGGTCGACCGCCCGGATCTCGACCTGCCCGGCGAGCGTCCGCAGAGCCGCCGGCGAGCCCTGCACCACCGCCGCGTACACGCAGGCGCAATGTGCCCGGTACGCTTCGGCCTCGGCGGTGGCCACCCGGGCCGCGGCGTCGTACGCCGTCCAGAGGTCCAGTTCAGCCGCCCGGCCGAGCTCCGCCGCCCGCCGACGGTAGTCGCGGGCTTCCCGGCTCTTGCGTTCGGCTACCTGGTCCATCCCTGTCAGCACGTCCGCCGGCAGCCCGAAGGCCGGCATCCGGACCACCTGGGTCGGGGTCCGCCGCAACGGCACCCGGGTGTAGACCTCCACGACCGATACTCCGGACAGGACCGCGGCGAGCCGTTGCGGTGGCAGGTAGTCGGTGAGCGTGACCAACGCGTAGGTGCCGGTGACCGGACCGGACGACGTATCGTCATTGGACATCGCGGCGAGCTCGCTCCGGACGGCCTGCAGGTAGTCGGGGATGGACTCGCCCTCGGCGACGCCGACCCGGACCACGTCGTCCATTGTCCGCACCCCGGTGACCCGTCCATGATCGGCTGCCCACACCGCGGTGACCAGCACCGCGCTGACCGACAGCAGCACGACCGCACCAAGTAGCTGTGGCCGCACCGGTCGCTGGGCGAACCGGGCCACGGCGTCGGCCAGCAACGGCAGCAGCCTCCTGTCGATCTGCCGCAGCAGGTCGCCGGCACGCACGGTCGACTCCCCTTTCCCGCGGCAGGCCGCGAGCTCACTCGCCGAGCACGGCCAAGGCCCGCCTCAGATCGTCAGGGTAGTCGCTGTGGAAGCGAACTTCTTCCGCCGTACGGGGGTGTAGGAAACTGAGCGCACGGGCATGCAACCACTGCCGGGTCAGACCGAGCCGGGCGGCGAGTGTCGGATCGGCACCGTACGTCAGGTCACCCACACAGGGGTGGCGCAGCGCTGAGAAGTGCACCCGGATCTGGTGTGTCCGGCCGGTCTCCAGGCGGACATCGACCAGGCTGGCCGCGGGAAACGCCTCGATGGTCTCGTAGTGGGTGATGCTCGGCTTGCCCCCGGACACCACCGCCCACCGGTAGTCATGCGTGGGGTGGCGGTCGATCGGCGCGTCGACGGTCCCGCGTAACGGATCGAGATGCCCCTGCACCACCGCGTGGTAACGCTTGTCGACCTCGCGGTACTTGAACGCCCGTTTCAACGTCGAGTACGCCCGCTCACTCTTGGCCACCACCATCAGGCCGCTGGTGCCGACATCGAGCCGGTGCACGATGCCCTGGCGTTCGGCGGCGCCGCTGGTGGCGACGGTGTGACCGGCGGCGGCCAGACCGCTGAGCACCGTCGGACCGGTCCACCCGGGGCTGGGGTGGGCGGCGACCCCGACCGGTTTGTCGACCACCACGATGTCCTCGTCGGCGTGGACCACCCGCAGGCCGTCCACCGGCTGGGCGACGATTCCGGCCGGCGGCGGCGCCGGCGCGGGCAGCACCACCTCCAGCCACGCACCGGCGCTGACCCGGTCGGACTTGCCCCGTGGCACCCCGTCGACCGCGGCGTCACCGGCCTCGACCAGGGCCGCGGCCGCCGTACGGGAGAGTCCGAACAGCCGGGAGACGGCCTGGTCGAGCCGGTGGCCGTCGAGGCCGTCAGGGATCGGCAAGGCCCGCCGGCCGCCGACGGTGCCGAGTCCGGTGGGCTGACTCATCACTGGCCTCCTGCGGTCAGCCGCCGGCCATCGCGCTGGCGACCGGTCAGTTCCAGCAGTACGGCGAGCGCGACCCCGACGACCAACGCGCTGTCGGCGGCATTGAAAATGGGAAAGACCTGCCCGCGCGGGTGGAACACGCTGAACATGTCCACCACGTGTCCGAGAAACGGGCCGGGCGCCCGGAACACACGGTCCAGCAAGTTGCCGAGCGCACCGCCGAGGATGAGACCGAGAGCGACCGCCCACGGAACCGAGCGCAGCCCTCTGGCCAGCCACCCGATCCACCCCACGACCACGACGGTGACCAGCGGGAAAATCCAGGTGTAGCCGGAACCGAGGTTGAACGCGGCGCCGCTGTTGCGGATCAGGGTGAGGTACAGCGCACCGCCGAGCAGCCGGACCGGCTCGCGATCGGCCAGCAGGCTCAGCGCCACCTGTTTGGTGCCGAGGTCGACGAGCAGCACCAGGACGGCGACCACCGCCAGGACCCGCGACGCGTGCCGACCGGCCGGCCGCGCCGCCGGGTCGGCGGTGCCGGCGTCAGGTGCCGGCACGCCCGGCTTCCGGTCCACCTCCCGATCCGCGGACAGCGGCCTCTCCCTTCCGTCACGGGAGCGACCGTGCACGTCGGCGCCGCAACGCTAACGTCGCTCCTCAATCTGCTTGCAGGCCACGCAGAGAGTCGCCGAGGGAAAGGCCGCGAGCCGTTCGACCGGGATGTCCGTGCCGCACCGCTCGCACCAGCCGTAGTTGCCCTCCCGCAACCGCTCCAGCGCCCGCTCCACCTGGTTGATGCGCTCCAGGATGCTCTTGGCGAGGGAGATCTCCTGTTCCCGCTCGAACGTCTTGGTGCCGGTGTCGGCCTGGTCGTCGCCCGCCGAGTCGGTCAGCCGTTCCCGTTGCAGCTCGGTGATCTCGCTCAACGTCTGATCATACTCGGTACGCAACTCGTCCCAGCGGGCCTGCAGCGCGGACTGGATCTTGGCAGTCTCGGCGGCACTACGCGCCGTCCGTCCGGCCGGCCGGCGGGCGGCGGTCTTCGTCTCAGCTGACTTCGCCATCGTCGCTCCCTCAGCCGCGCCCAGCAGCGCGGCGGTCGGCGGTGCCTGTCTGGGATCCCTGCGGCGCTGGCAGCTGGAACGGGTCGCGGCGACCGGCCGCACCCGGGTGTTCCCGGTACGACCTGTTCGCTGCTTCCGTCACCGTGGCCATGCTGCTCCCAAAGCACAAAACGGGTGTACAACAGATCCGTTGCACACTCCGGAGAACCGCAAGGATACGGAACGTGAAGACATCCGACAACAACGGCGCACCACAGCACGCCGAATACCACGATTGTCCCACCGAGACCCAATAGGACAGATAAACCCCGATATAATGAAATATATTGGAGCGCTCAGCCAGCGCTCAGCCAGCGCGCAGTTGGTCGAGCCGGTCGGAGAGTCGCCGTGTCCCCGCCGGGTCACCCGGGTCCACCGCGACGACGAACAGTTTGTCGCGGCTACCGGCTCCGGTCCGCAGCGACACCCGCCGAGGGGCTACGTCCAGTGCCGCGGCCAGCGCGCGGCGGGCGGCCTCGGTGGCCCGGCCGTCCACCGGCGGCGCCGTCACGGCGACGACCAGCGCCGGGCCGTGTACGCCGGGGTGGCTCCCACCGACTCGGCCACGTGCGGCGGCTGGTTTCACCCGGACCGCGATCACCAGATCGACCGCGACCTCGCCCGTGTTCGGGCGGGCCGGGCGGCGGGCATCCGGGCGGGCCGGGCGGCGGGACTCGGAGGGTGACACGGGTGCCCGGTCAGACCCGACCGGACTCGGCGAGCAGCACGCTGTTCGGCTCGCACAGGCTGCACGGAGTGAACCCCAGTTCGATCGCCTCGCGTACCGGCAGCGCTTCACCCTGCCGGGCGAGCAGATGTACACAGACCGCCCGGTGGTACCTGGGACGGCCGTCCACCACGACCACCTCGGCGTCGATGCGTGCTACCAGGGCGGCGTCCACCTCGCTGGTCTCCTCGGCGGCGGGCTCGTCCGGTGGATCCTCGTCGGCGGTGTCGGCTCCGGCGGTGTCGACGCTGGCGGTGTCGACGCTGGCGGGCGGATCGTCGAGCGCGACGCGTCGACCGGCGTCGACCGGTTCATCGGCCGTCGGCGGCAGCTGATCGGACCCGTACCACGCGGATCGGTCCGACTCCGTCGCTGCCACGGTGGTGTCACGCTCGCGCCAGCCGCCGGCGGTCGTGCCGGGCTCGGCACCGGCTGATCGCGCCGTCGCCGCCTGCCGGGCACCCACCACCAACGCGACCGCCGCCAGCAGACTGGCCACGATCGAGCCGACCAGCAACGCGCTGGATCCGCCGACCAGGCCGAGTACGAGCAGCGTGACAGCGACGAGGATGAGCAACAGGCTTGCGACTATCACGGCTCACCCCCGCCGCATCGTTGCTGGTCGGCCCCCCGTACAGGCAGGGCTTCAGCGTCCCGCCTCGAGTGCGCTGGACCGGCCACCGCCGTAGGAACCGGCCAGACCGGCAGCGGCCAGACCGCCGGAACCGCTGGCGGAACGACCGCCCTCGCCTCCCCGACCCATCTCGGCCTCCAGTCCCTGGCCGCGGCCGTCCAGGTCACGCAACTGGCTCTCCAGGTAGGCCTTGAGCCGGGTGCGGTACTCACGCTCGAACTGCTTGAGCTCCTCGATGTGCTTCTGCAGTGCGGTGCGCTTCGCGTCCAGACCACCCATCGCCTCCTGGTGACGCTGGCGGGCATCACGCTCGAGGGCGTCAGCCTTGGCCCGGGCCTCACGGGTGACCTCCTCGGCCTTGGTGCGCGCGTCGGAGAGCAGCTTGTCCGCCTCGCGCCGGGCGTCGGAGAGGTGGTCGTCGGCGGTGCGCTGGGCCATCATCAGCACCCGCAACGCCTGCTGCTCACCGTCGCCGCCGACGCCGCCGACGCCCGGCGGGCCCCCGGTCGACCTGACCTGCTCGAGCTCGGCCTGCATCGCGCGTGCCGCCTGCTCAGCGGCGGCCTTGTCCCGCTGGATGCGGTCGAGCTGCGCCTTGAGGTCGTTGAGCTCGGCGGCCATCCGTGGATCGGCACCTGGTCCGGGCGGTCCACCCCGACCGCCGCGCTCCACCTGGGCGCGCAGCTCGTTGTTCTCCTCGATCAGACGGGCGAGCTCACGCTCGACCTCGTCCAGGAAGGCGTCGACCTCCTCCTCGTCATACCCCCGCTTGCCTATCGGGGGCTTCTTGAAGGCGACGTTGTGGACGTCGGCCGGGGTTAGCGGCATCGAAACTCCTCGGGTCAGTTGCGGCCGCGTAGCGCGCCGGTCAGTTGGTTGCCCTGATCAGCGGCTCCACCACGAACGTGATCAGCACGAACAGGATAACCAGGAGCACAAGGGAGGCCAGGTCGAAGCTCACGGTACCAATTCGCAGTGGTGGGATCACCCGCCTCAACGCCTTAAGGGGGGGATCAGTGACGCTCCACACCGATTCCATTCCTGCGGCGGCGCCGCGCCCCGGCTGCCAGCGCCGCCCGTACTGCAGCACCGCGCTCAGGACGAACCTCGCCAACAGGGTGAGCAGAAAGACGTACAGAAGCAGATACAGGACTTGGAACAAGATCGACAACACGGCAGACAAGGTCCTCGGTCAGGGCTAGCTCAAGCTAAAAAACCCACCCTCGGCAATCTTGGCCTTGTCCTCCGCGGTGACCTGGACGTTGGCCGGCGAGAGTAGGAACACGCGGTTGGTCACCCGCTCGATGGTACCGCGCAGACCGAACGCCAGACCGGCAGCGAAATCAACCAGACGGCGGGCATCCGCCTCGTCCATCTCGGTGAGGTTGATGATCACCGGAGTGCCGTCGCGGAAGTGCTCACCGATCGTGCGGGCCTCCCGGTAGGTCGTCGGGTGCAGTGTGGTGATCTGGTACCGCTGCTCTTCCTCGGCGACCACCACCCGCTCCCGGACCACCGGTTGCGGTGCCAACGCCAGGTTGTCCCGGGTCGGGAAGGCGGCGGCCGGCGCGGCGTCGTTGCCGGTTCGGGTGATGGAACGCACACTGGACCGCTCGACCCGATCGCCGTCGGCCGATTCGGTTTCGCGTTCCGCGAGTCGTCGCTCACGTTCAGCGACCCGTGCGTGCAACCGGTCCGACGGACGTAGCCGTTCCACGGTACGGGCGCGTGGTGGCGGCTCGTCCGGTTCCTCGTCGTCGGCGAACTCGTCGACGTACCTGCTGTCGCGATACCGCGACTCACGATATCCGCCCTTGTCGTACGCATCGTCGTCGTAGCCCCGGTCGTCGTCCTCCTCGACCAGGCCCAGCCAGACCCCCGCTTTGCGCAGTGCACCCATGCCGCGCCCCTCCGTCCGCCGTGCGGCACGCGCCCCCGTGCGTGCCGCTGTCGCGCGTGAACACTGCAGTGCCCACCGGTCCGGAACACCTCTCCTGGCCTGCGGCACATGGGCCCCAGGCGTCGACCCCCGACGACAGGGGAGGGCCCGAACAACACTGATGTAGTTTGGTGTCCGCCGCCAGGCTACCGTAGCCTTGGTCGGTTTCCGAGCAAGGCACTGCCGATCCGCACCTGTGTCGCGCCGTTCGCGATCGCCTCCGCCAGGTCGCCACTCATCCCGGCAGAGATCGCGCACGCCCCGGACACCTGCGCGGTGAGCTGCGCGGACACCTGAGCCAATCGGGCGAACGCCGGCCCGGCCGGCTGCTCACTCGGGGCCACCGCCATCACTCCGTCGAGTCGCAATCCGGACTCGGCCAGAACCGCCTCGACCACCGGCCAGAAGCCGTGCTCGGGATCCGCCGAGGAGGGCAGCGCCCCGCCCCGGCCGGTCGCCCCGTCCAGACTGACCTGGATCAGGACTGCGAGCGGGCGATCCCGCAGCCGACCGGCCGCCGTGCCGAGCGCCCGGGCCAGCGAGACCCGGTCCACCGACTGCACCACATCGGCGTAGCCGGCCACCGACCGGCACTTGTTGCGCTGCAGCTGGCCGATGAAGTGCCAGCGCAGCGGCGGCATGGCGGAGTCCGTACGCAGCTCGGCCGCTTTCGGCGCGGCCTCCTGGTCACGGTTCTCCCCGATGTCGGTGACGCCGAGCTCGGCCAGCAGCCGCACGTCTGTCGCCGGGTAGGTCTTGGTCACCGCGATCAGCGTGATGCCCGCCGGATCGCGGCCGGCGGTGGCTGCCGCCGAGGCCAGCCGGGCGCGGACCCGGGTCAGGTTGTCCGCGAGCTCCGCCCGCCGGTCGGTCATCCGGTCAGGAGCCGTTCTTCAGGAAATCCGGCACGTCGACGTCGTCGAAGAGCACCCGCCGCGATGGCGGGGTGGGCGGTGTGGGTGCCGGCTGCGCCGGCGGTACGGCCGGGCCGGTAGGCGCCGCCGGCGAGACCGGATTGCGCGACTCGGCCGGCTTGTACGCCGGAGCCCCGCCGTCGAACCCGGCGGCGATGACGGTCACCCGTACCTCGTCGCCCAGCGCGTCGTCGATCACCGCCCCGAAGATGATGTTGGCGTCGGCATGGGCCGCGTCGGTGACCAGCTGAGCCGCGTCGTTGATCTCGAACAGCCCGAGGTCGGAGCCACCGGCGATGGACAGCAGCACGCCACGGGCACCGTCCATGCTCTGTTCCAGCAGCGGGCTGGAGATGGCCGCCTCGGCCGCCTCGACCGCCCGGTTCTCGCCACGGGCGCTGCCGATACCCATCAACGCGCTGCCCGCACCGCTCATCACGCTCTTGACGTCGGCGAAGTCCAGGTTGATCAGACCTGGCGTGGTGATCAGATCGGTGATCCCCTGCACACCGGAGAGCAGCACCTGGTCCGCCTGACGGAACGCGTCCATCATGCTGATCCCCCGGTCGCCGAGCGCGAGCAGCCGGTCGTTGGGGATGACGATCAGGGTGTCGCACTGGTTACGCAGCTCCTCGATCCCGGCCTCGGCCTGGACCTGCCGCCGCTTGCCCTCGAAGGAGAACGGCCGGGTGACCACGCCGATGGTCAGCGCACCGAGCTTGCGGGCGATGTTGGCGACCACCGGTGCCCCGCCGGTGCCGGTGCCGCCACCCTCGCCGCAGGTCACGAAGACCATGTCCGCGCCCTTGAGAACCTCTTCGATCTCGTCGCGGTGGTCCTCGGCGGCGTTCTTGCCGACGTCCGGATTGGCACCGGCACCGAGCCCTCGGGTCAGCTCCCGGCCGACGTCGAGCTTGACGTCGGCATCGCTCATCAGCAACGCCTGGGCGTCGGTGTTGATCGCGATGAACTCCACGCCCTTGAGGCCGACCTCGATCATCCGGTTGACGGCGTTGACGCCGCCGCCGCCAATGCCGACGACCTTGATGACCGCCAGGTAGTTGTGCGGAGGTGTCATCGGGGTGCCTTCCCTTCGAGATCGGCGGGCGCCGGCCTGACCTGACCCGAGTGGGACCACGGAGGACAGACCCTAGGTGCACGAGAGCGAGGGCGGAACCCTCACCCTCTACTAGAGGCTTAGGGTTATGTCAACCACTGAACCTCTCGGGGCAACGTATGCGCACGTACGGCGCGATCCAAGGACCACGACGGCGTGTCGCCCGCAGGGCCGGACTGAGCCGACTGCGGCACACCGTAATGTACCTTCTGGGCCGACCCGTCCTGAAATCACGCGGATGCCCCGCGGGTCAGCGGATCGTCACCACGTCCGGGGCGCTCACGTCGATGACGTTCCCCTCCTGGTCCAGCAGCGCGTCCGCCACCTGCGCCTTCACCGGGTTCTCCGTGGCGTCGCCCCAGATCACCCGCCGGTCGTCGGTCAGCCGCAACTCGATCGCGGACGGACCGGCGACCTCCAGCGCGACCAGCGCCTCGCGCAGC
Organism: Solwaraspora sp. WMMB335; assembly: GCF_049179075.1. Lineage (NCBI taxonomy): Bacteria > Bacillati > Actinomycetota > Actinomycetes > Micromonosporales > Micromonosporaceae > Solwaraspora > Solwaraspora sp. WMMB335. The sequence continues at coordinate 7,038,418 of NZ_JBMHMF010000001.1, read as the reverse complement.
TTGGCGGTCAGCGCGTCGAGTACCGCGACGGCATCGCGCACCAACGCCTGATCGACCTCGGGCGTGGCCAGCTGGATCAGCGGCAACTCCGCCGGCCGCACGGCCACCTCCTGGAACGCCACACCGGCGGCGTCGACCACGACGAAGCTGTCCGACCGCGGCACCACCGCGGCCGGTACCCGTTCCACCACGGTGATCACGAGTGTACGCGGCCAGTCACGGCTGACCACCACCCGCTCCACCGCGGGCAGGCCGGCGACCCGGCCGGCCACCTCCGCCGGATCCACCCTGGCCAGCGGTACGCCCAGCGGCACGTCCGCCACCTGGCGTACCTCTTGCTCGCTGGCCACGGCCGTGCCGGTGACCCGCACCTGGCGCACTCCGAACAGCGACGTGGCCGACACCACCCACCAGCCGAGCACGGTCACCACGACGAGCCCGGCCACGAGTGCCCATGGCAGGGCGGCACGCAGCCGCCGCTGGCGGGCCCGGCGCATGAAGCGTCGCGCCGAGGCGGGTACCGCGTCACGGCCGGCCCGCACCAGCCGCCACCGCCGGGTCCGGGCTGTCGCGCCCGGACCGGACGGCGGCGTCACGCCGCCCCGGGCGCCGCAGTATCCAACGCGGCCAGCAACTCGTCGCCGAGCAACGAGATCGGTGGCGCGCCCATCGTCACCACCAGGTCTCCCGGCCGCGCCCGGCGCACCACCTCCGCCGATACGTCCGGCCAGGACGGGACGAAGACCTTCCGCTCGTCCGGCAACGGCACCGCCGCGGTCAGCGCCACCCCGCCCTGGCCCGGCTCGCGCAACTCGCCGGGGCCGAACACCTCCATGACGACGACCTCGTCCGCGATCGCCAGTGCGGCGGCGAGCTCGGCCTGCAGATCGCGGGTCCGGTAGACCCGGTACGGCTGGAAGACCACCACCAGGCGGCCGTCGCCGGCCACCTCCCGCATGGTCCGCAGCGCGGCGGTCATCGACGTCGGGTGGTACGCGTACTCGTCGTAGACGGTGACTCCGGCGGCCGTACCCTTGCGCTCGAACCGACGGCGCACCCCGGGAAACGCGCCGAGCGCGGTCACCGCCGCGCCGTAGGGCAGACCGAGCCGCACCGCGGTGAGCACCGCCGCGGCACTGTTGAGTCCGAGGTGGCGCCCGGGCACCGGCAGCCGGATCTCGCCCAGCGGTTCGCCGTCCAGGGTGGCCAGATAGCGCACCCCCCGGGCGTCCGAGGAGATCGCCGACAGCCGCAGGTCGGCATCGGCGGACTCGCCGTAGGTGTGGACCGTGCGTCCCTCGTCGCGCAGCGACTCGGTCAGTTGTCGGGTGCCGGCGTCGTCGGCGCAGGTCACCACGAATCCGTCCGGGTCGGTCAGCCGGGCGAACTCGGCGAACCCGGCGGCGAGCCCGGCGAGGTCACCGTACGTGTTCAGGTGATCGGCGTCGATGTTCGTGACGATCGACACGTGTGGACGGTAGAGCAGGAACGACCGGTCGCTCTCATCGGCCTCGGCGACGAAGTAGTCGCCCGTACCGTGCTGGGCGCTGAAGCCGACCTCGGAGATCTCCCCGCCGATGACGAAGGACGGATCCTGCCCGGCCTGCTGCAAGGTCAGGGTGACCATGGATGTCGTCGTGGTCTTGCCGTGCGTACCGGCGACGGCGATCGTCCGCCGGCCGGTCATCGCGGCGGCCAGCGCCTCGGAGCGGTGCAGCACCCGCAGCCCACGCTCGCGGGCGGTGGCCAGCTCCACATGGTCGGCGGGAATCGCGGTCGAGTAGACGACCGTGTCCACCCCGTCCAGGTTGGCCGCCTGATGGCTGGCGTGGATGGTGCCGCCGAGGGCCCGCAGCCCGGCCAAGGACGGCCAGTCATGCAGCTCGCTACCGGTCACCGGGATGCCGCGGGTGAGCAGCAGCCGGGCCAGCCCGCTCATGCCGACCCCGCCGATGCCGATCAGATGGACGGTGCCCAGGTCCTCTGCGGTGAGCGTGCCGGCCGGCGCGAACTCGGTGGTGTTCACATGTCACCTCCGTAGCGGGTCATCGGGACACCGCCTCGTAGACGAAGTCGAGCAGCGCCTCGTCGCCGTCGCGGCGGCCGTACGCGGCAGCCGCGGCACCCATCGTGGCGAGTCGCTGCGGGTCCCGCGCCAGCGGGACGACGACCTGCTCGATCCAGGCCGGGGTCAACTCGGCGTCGTCCACGAGCAGGCCGCCACCGGCCTCGACCACCGGCAGCGCGTTGCGTTTCTGCTCCTGGTTGCTGTGCGGGTACGGCACGTAGACGGCCGGCAGGCCGATGGCGGCCACCTCGGCGCAGGTCATCGCGCCGCCACGGCACACCATCAGGTCAGCGGCGGCGTATCCCAGCTCCATCTGCGACAGGTACGGCAGGGTCACGTACGGCGCCGGTAGATCGTTGGGTACCGAGACCGGCTCGTTGCGCGCGCCGATGGCGTGCAGCACCTGGACGCCGTGGCGGGCGAGTTCCTTCGCCGCCCCGGAAACCGCGAGGTTGATCGACCGGGCCCCCTGCGAACCCCCGGAGACGAAGATCGTCGGCAGGTCCGGACGCAACCCGAAGTGGGTACGGGCCTCCTCCCGGCTGGCCGGCCGGTCCAGCGCCGTGATCGACCGGCGCAGCGGCACCCCGACCACCCGGGCGCTACGCAGCGACTCCGCCTGGATCGGCTGGTGCGGAAAGCCGACCGCCACGTGCTTGGTGAATTTCATCCCCATCCGGTTGGCCACCCCCGGTGGCACGTTCACCTCGTGCACCACGATCGGCATCTCCCGGCGCCACGCGGCCAGGTAGGCCGGCACCGAGACGTACCCGCCGAAGCCCACCACGACATCGGCCCGCACCTCGTCGATGACCTTGCCGGCGGCGCGGGCGGCCTTGAACATCCGGTCCGGGGTTCGCACGAGGTTCATGTTGACCGACCGAGGCAGCTGGTGTGCGGGGATCAGCCGCAGATCGTAACCATGAGGTGGGATCAGCTCGTTCTCCAGGCCCTTCGGGGTGCCGAGGCAGGTGATCCGGACGCTCGGGTCGTGCCGGCGCAGGCAGTCGGCGAAAGCGAGCAGCGGGTAGATGTGCCCGCCGGTCCCTCCACCTGCCAGCACCACCGACCGCAGCGGACCCATCAGCATCTCCTCTCGCTCGACTCGGCGGACCACGGGCGTGGCGGGGGCGCGGGCCGGTGCGTTCGACAGCGGCTGCGCGCACCACCGGCCGGGGCGCGCCCGCGCCGGGTAGGTTAGCCCCTGCCGCGCCGGGTCGGTGCGCGGGGCGGCACCGAACCGCCGGAAGCGCCCGCCCCGCCGGGACGACCGGCGGCCGGCGAGGACCGTGTCGGCGCCGGCGCCATCCTCGGCTTGGCCGGGTGCCGCCGGCGTGGCAGCGGTGGCAACGGAGCCCAGACTAGCCGTACCCACGGTGCCGGCGGGCGGGCGTTGAGCGCCCGGGCCGCGTCGGGCTCGGCGCGGGCGAACGAGGCCAGCATGCCGACGGCGGCCAGGGTCACCACCAACGCGCTGCCACCGGCGGAGATGAACGGCAACGGGATGCCGGTGATCGGCAGCAGGCCGACCACCCCGCCGATGTTGATCACCGCCTGGCTGATCAGCCAGGTGGCCGCCGCGGCCGCGGCGAGCCGGCGGAACGGGTCGTCGACCCGCCGGGCGATTCGCAACCCGGTGTACGCCAGCACCGCGAACAGCGCCAGTACCACGAAGCAGCCGACCACACCGAGTTCCTCGGCGACGATGGCGAAGATGAAGTCGTCCTCGGCCTGTGGCAGGTAGCCCCACTTGAGCCGGCTGGAGCCGAGTCCTTCGCCGAACCAGCCGCCGTTGGCGATCGCGTACCTGGCCTGCAGCGCCTGGTAGCAGTCGTCGACGCACTGGTCCGGTGGTGTGAAGAACGAGGTGAGCCGGGCCAGTCGGTAGTTGTCCGCGCCGAGCGCGCCCGAGCCGGCGCCCTGCCAGGCCGCTGCGACCAACAACCCGATGCCGACCAGTCCGGCGCCACCGAGCGTGGCGAATATCCGCATGGGCACGCCGGCGGCCCAGAGCAACCCGACCACCAGGGCGAGGACGCACAGCATGGTGCCCAGGTCGTTGTAACCCACCAGCAGGAACAGCAGCCCGATCACCGGGAACAGCGGAATGGCCAGCTCCCGCCACTGGCCGACGTCGGCGCCCTTGCGGGCGACCACGTCGGCGCCCCACAACACCAGGCCGAGCTTGGCCAGCTCGGACGGTTGCAGCTGGAACGACCCGAAGTAGAGCCAGAGCAGTTCGGCTTCGATCGGCCCGACCCGGGCCGTCTCCCAGCCGGCCACCGTGGCGAGCAGCAGCAGTCCGTTGAGCACCAGCAGCAGCGCGACCGAAGCGCCGAGCACGAGGATGCCGGTGGCCCGGAAGGTACGCACCGGAAGCCGCTGGCAGATCCAGAACGCGACCAGGCCGATCACCGCGAACGTCGCCTGCCGGCTCAGCACGCTGAACGCACTGCCATCGGTGATGTAGGCCTTCACGCTGGTCGCCGAGAAGACCATCGTCAACCCGATCATCAGCAGCAAGCCGCTGCTGAAGATCAGCAGATAGTACGAGGCGAGCGGGCGGGCCAGCAGGCCGCGCAGCGCGGCGAAGCCGCCGACCAGATCGAACTGCGGCGAGCCGCCGGGCCGACCAGACACGACGGAGCCGGACGCCGCCGCCGGCGCGAGCACCGCCGCCGCGGTGGCGTCCTTCGCCGCCACGCCGCCAGCGGTCGCGGGACCACCGGTCGCGGGACCACCGGTCGCTGCACCGGCGGCGACGCCCACGGTGGCGTCACCGCCGGTGGCCCCACCGCCGGCCGCGCCGCCTGCGGTGGCCGGCCGGGCCGAGTCAGCGCCCATCCGGGCGGCCTCTGGTCCTCCCCATCGGCCCATCATCGGCGCTGCGGGCCACCCGGCCGGGAAACGACGGTCCTTCCGCGTGTCGCGACCGTCGCTACCGCGTCCGTAACCCGCGCTACCCGCGCTAACCCATCACCGCGAGGAATTCGCTGTAGAACAGGCCCAGTCCGATCGCCACCCCGATACCGGCGATGATCCAGAACCGGACCACGATGTTGACCTCGCTCCAGCCGGCGAGTTCGAAGTGGTGCTGCAGCGGTGACATCCGGAAAACCCGCTTGCCGGTGGTCCGGAACGAGATGATCTGGATCACCACCGACATGGTGATGATGACGAACAACCCGCCGATGATCAGCAGCAACAGCATCGTACGGGTGGCCATCGCCATGCCGGCGATCAGGCCGCCCAGACCGAGCGCCCCGGTGTCACCCATGAAGATCCGCGCCGGGGAGGTATTCCACCAGAGAAATCCGACGCAGGCACCGGCCGCGGCGCCGGCGATGAGTGCGATCTCCAACGGATCGCGGACCTCGTAGCAGTACCGGGCGGTGTAGTTGGGATCGGCGCACCAGTGCCGGTACTGCCAGAAGGCGATCAGCGCGTACGCGGCGAGCACCATCACCGAGGCGCCGGTCGCCAACCCGTCGAGTCCGTCGGTGAGGTTGACCCCGTTGGTCGTCGCCATCACCACCAGGATGAAGATGATCACCGAGATGGCCTTGCCGACGTCGAGGGCGTCGACGTCGCGGATGAACGAGATGGTGGTGCTGCCGACGGTCTCGGTGTTGGTCGGCCCGCCGGTGGCGTCCACCATGGTGCTCGGGAAATAGAGCGCGATGATACCGAACACCGCCCCGACCAGGATCTGGCCCAGCAGCTTGCCGCGCTTGTTCAGACCGGCGCTGTTGCGTTTGCGGACCTTGAGGAAGTCGTCGAGGAAGCCGACCGCGCCGGAGAAGACCAGCAGGCCGAGCAGGACCAACGCGGTGATGGTCGGCCCGATCTGGGCGATCTGCTGCTCCGGCAGGGTGGTCAGGGCGAGGTGACCCGCGACGTAGGCGATCACGGTGGCCACGATGAAGACCACGCCGCCCATCGTGGGCGTGCCCTTCTTGCCCTGGTGCATCGCCGGGCCCTCGGCCCGGATCGGCTGACCGGCCTTGAGCCGGGTGAAGACCTTGATGGCGACCGGGGTGCCGAACAGCGACACCAGGAACGCCACGGCCGCTGCGACGATGACCGCCCTCACGCCGTCGCCTCCCCGGCGCCGTCCCCGCGCAGCGCACCGTCCCCGCGCAGCGCGTCGGCCACGTCCCAGGTGCGGTACCGCGACCCTTTCACCAGCACCACGTCACCGTCGGCCAACTCCCGGCGGAGCAGCTCGATGGCTGACTGCTGATCGGCGACCAGCACCGATTCCCCTTCCCACGTCGCTACCGCAGCCGCCGCCCGGTGGATCGGCGCGGCAGGCTCGCCCACCACCAGCAAGCGGTGTACGCCGAGTTCCGCCGCGAGCCGCCCCACCTCGGCGTGGCCCTGCTGTTCGTAGTCACCCAACTCGGCGAGGTAGCCGAGCACCGCGAAGGTGCGCCGGCCGGCGCCGAGGTCGGCCAACGACCGCAGCGCCGCCGCGGTGGAAGCCGGATTGGCATTGTAGGAATCGTCGATCACGGTGATGCCATCCGGTCGGTCGAAGACATCCATCCGCCGGGTGGACACCAGCTTGAGCTCACCCAACGCCGCCGCGAGCGCCGCCGGGTCGGTCAACCCGAGCTCGCCCGCGACGGCCGCGGCGAGCAGACTGTTGCCGACCTGGTGCCGGCCGGTCACCGCGAGCCGCACCGGCGCCGTACCGGCCGGGGTGACCAGCCGGTACGCGGCGCGTCCCCGCTGGTCCAGCGTCACCTGCTCGGCCCGGACCGTCGCCTCGGGGTGTTCGCCGGCGAGCACGACCCTGGCCCGGGTGCGGGCGGCCATCTGACGCACCCGTGGATCGTCGGCGTTGAGCACCGCGACCCCGTCCGGCGGCAGGGCCTCGACCAGTTCGCCCTTTGCGGTGGCGATGGCGTCGACCGAGCCGAACTCGCCGATGTGCGCCACGCCGACGTTGATCACCAGACCGATTCTGGGCGGCGCGACCGCACAGAGATGGCGGATGTGCCCGATCCCACGGGCGCCCATCTCCAGCACGAGGAACCGGGTGTCCGGGCCGGCCCGCAGCACCGTGTACGGATGGCCGAGCTCGTTGTTGAACGAGCCGGCCGGCGCGACGGTTTCGCCGAGGCGGGCGGCGAGCTGGGCGATCAGGTCCTTGGTGGTGGTCTTGCCCGAGGAACCGGTGAGGCCGATCACGGTCAACCGGGGCAGCCGGTCCAGCACCGCGCGGGCCAACCGGGCCATTGCCACGAGCGCGTCGTCGACCAGCACCATGGGCACCGCACCGGCGGTTCGTCCGTCCGCTGTCCCGGCGCCGGTGACCGGCCGGGTGCCGAGCACCGCGACGGCCCCGGCCGCCACCGCCGCGGCCGCGAATTCATGGCCGTCGACCTGCTCCCCGGGGAAAGCGACGAACAGGCCACCAGGCCCGATCTTGCGCGAATCAAACTCCACCTGACCGGTGATCCGGGCCGTCGGATCGGCGTCGCGCAGGTGCCCACCGACGGCGTCGGCCGCCTCGGCCAGCGTCAGCGGGATCACGACTGTCCCACCAGCGCCGCGAACCGCGTGGTCAGGGCGGCGGCCAACTCGATCCGGTCGTCGAACGGCTGAATCTCTCCGTCGATCTCCTGTCCCTGCTCGTGTCCCTTGCCGAGCAGGGCGATCACGTCGGCGGGCCCGGCCAGCCGGACCGCTTCGTCGATCGCGGCCCGCCGCCCGGCGATCTCCACCACAGCGGCGTCGGGCTCGGTGTCGGCACCGCGGCGTACCTCGGCACGGATCGCCGCCGGGTCCTCGGTGCGCGGGTTGTCGTCGGTGACGATGACCAGGTCGGCACCCCTGGCGGCGGCGGCGCCCATGGTCGACCGCTTGCCGCGGTCCCGGTCACCGCCGGCGCCGATCACACAGATGAGCCGGCCGTGACGGCCGTCGCTGAGCCCACGCAGCGCGGCGAGCGCGGCGACGATCGCGTCCGGTTTGTGCGCGTAGTCGACGATCCCGAGCACCGGACCGGGGGCGGTGACCCGCTCCAGCCGGCCGGGCACCCCGGGACAGGCCGCCACACCGGCGGCGGCGGTGGCCGGATCGACCCCGAGCGCCACCAGGGTCGCGATCGCCAGCAACGCGTTGGCCACGTTGTGCCGCCCGGGCAGGCCGACGCCGGCCTCCAGACAGACGCCGGCCGGACCGACGGCGATGAAATGCTGCCGGTAGCCGTCGTCGCTGACGGCGGCGGCCCGCCAGGTGGCCGCCGCGTCGCCGGCCGCGGAGTAGGTGACGGTGTGCGGCTTGCGCAGCGGCACCAGCGCCGGGTCGTCGAAGTTGAGCACCTCGACCGCGCACCGACCGTCGAAGAGCCGGGCCTTGGCCGCGAAGTAGTCGGCGGCGTCGGCGTGGAAGTCCAGATGGTCGGAGCCGAAGTTGGTGTACCCGCCGACCGCGAAGCGCACCCCACCCACCCGGTCCAGCGCCAGCGCGTGACTGGACACCTCCATCACCACGGCCTCCACGCCGCGCTCGCCCGCTACCGCGAGCATCGCGTGCAGGTCGGTGGCTTCCGGGGTGGTCCGCGCGCTGGACACCACGAGGTCACCGAGGCGGGTCTCGACGGTACCGATCAGGCCGGTGGTGCGGCCGGCGGCCCGCAGACCCGACTCGATCAGGTACGCGGTGGAGGTCTTGCCGGCGGTCCCGGTCAGGCCGACCATGGCCAGCCGCTTGCTCGGCTCGCCGTAGACGGTCGCGGCGACCGGCCCGAGCGCCGCCCGGGGATCGTCTACCACCAGCGCCGGCAGGCCGGCTGCGGTGGCGGCGTCAGCGCCGGCCGGATCGGTGAGTACCGCGACCGCCCCCCGGGCGGCGGCGGCGGCCACGAACTCGCCACCGTGGCGGCGGGCACCGGGCAGGGCGGCGTACAGGTCACCCGGTCGGACCTCGCCGCTGGCATGGGTGATCCCGCTGACCAGCGGATCGTCGCCGCCTGGTGGGGGGATCGCCAGCGTCACGGCGAGTTCGGCGAGCGAGACGGGACGGTTGGTGCGGGGTCGTGGATTGCCGGGCACGGCGCTAGACCCTACCCGGTCCGCGTGCCGGGTCCGCGCAGCGGCGTACCGCTCGCGCCGCATCGCCGGGCGTTTCGTCCGTACGGGTGAGTCCCGCCGTACGGGCGGGTCCCGGCCGGTACGCCCGACGAGCCGGCGCTCACGGATGTACCACGAAGCTGGGCGCCTCGGCACCGGTCGGCGGCACCCGGTAGTGCAGCAGGGTGAACCGCATCATGTCGCGGAACGCGGGTGCGGACACGTCCCCGCCGCCACCGCCCGGGGTGTGCGCGACCACCGCGATCACGTACCGCGGGTCGTCGGCCGGGGCCATGCCGATGAACGAGGCGACCTCGCCGGGCACCGGTGCGCCGTCGACGACCCGCCGGCCGGTGCCGGTCTTGCCGGCCACCCGGTAGCCCGCGATCGCGGCGGCCGTGCCGGTGGCGTCCGGGATCGTGGTGACGGCCTCCATGACGGTCCGCAACGCGGCGGCGTTGTCGGCGCTGAGTACCCGGCGGGTGGTCGGTGCCTCGGCCGGGGTCCGGACGCCGTGCTCGTCGATCGTCTCGCGGACCAGGCGGGGCTGCCGGTAGACGCCGTCGTTGGCGATCGTCGCGTACGCCGCCGCCAACTGCAGCGGGGTGACGTCGACGCTGTGCCCCAGCGGCACCGAGCCGTACGACGAGTCGCTCCACTCGTCGACCGGGAGCACCCGCCCGCCGGCCTCGCCCGGCAGTCCGACCCCGGTCGCCCGGCCGAGGCCGAACGCTTCCTGGTAGTCGTGCAGCCGCTGTGGGCCGAGCAGGTCGGCGATCTTGATCGTACCGACGTTGGAGGAGTAGGCCATCATCCCGGCCAGGGTGGTGGCGGTGCCCGCAGCCACCGGATGGGTGTCCCGGAAGGTGGTGTCGCCCTTGCGGATCGCCGGGGCGAGGTCGACCGTGCTGTCCGGCTCGATCAGGCCCTCCTCCAGCGCCGCGCCGAACACCAGCGGTTTGTGCACCGAGCCGGGTTCGACGGTGAACGCGGTGGCGATGTCCTGCCGGTCGGCAGGATCGCTGTCCCACCAGTTCGCGGCGTTGTACGAGGGGTGGCTCGCCTGGGCCAGCACCTCGAAGGTGCGCGCGTCGAGCACCACCGCGGCGGCGACACCGCCGCTGCCACCGCGCTGTTCCATCATGGTGCCCAGGATCCGTTGCACCTCGTACTGCAGGTCACGGTCGATGGTCAGCACGATCGAGCTGCCCGGCTTGGCCTCGGTCTCCTGTCGGTAGCCGCCGGGAATCTCGGCGACCCGCAGCTCTCGGTTGCCCTTCTCCACGATGCGCTGGCCGTTGACGCCGCGCAGCACGTCGTCGTAGCGCGCTTCCAGCCCTTCCAGGCCGATCATGTCGTCACCGACGAAGCCGAGCAGATTGGCGGCCAGGTCGTTGCCGGGCACCTCGCGGCGTTCGTCGTAGTCGACGCCGATGCCCGCCAGCTCCAGCGCCAGCACCTGCTCGGCGACCTCGATGTCCACGCCCCGGGCGAGCCACTCGAAGCTGGACGGCTGGCCGTCGAGCCGGTCCTGTGGGACGAGTCGCTCCACCAGCTGCGAGCGTGGCACCCCCAGCAGCGGCGACAGCGCGTCGGCGGCGGCCTGCGGATCCGCCACCTGGGTGGGATCGGCGTAGACGAAGCGGGCGGCGACGCTGTGCACCAGCACGGCGCCGGTACGGTCGTAGATGCTGCCCCGCGGGGCGGGTACGACGACCGGGGCGGTCACCCGGTCGCGGACACCGCCGTCGGCGTAGGCGGGTGCGTCGACGACCTGCAGCACGATCAGCCGGATGCCGATCACCACGAACATGCTCAGGGTGAGGAACGTCCCCAGCCGTAGCCGCCGGCGCGGGTCGGCCAGCCGGGGCAGGACCCGGCGCGCGGGTCGCATCGCCCGGGTGCGCGTGGGCACCGCGCGCCGCGACCGCGCGGGCGCCGCGTCCCGGCCGGTCCGGCCACCGGCGGTACGTCCACCAGCGGTCCGCCCGGTGGTACCGGCGGCACGGGACTCCGCCGCGCCGGCGCGCGACCCCCCGCCGGAACGCGACTGGCCACCGGAACGCGACTGGCCGTCGGTGGAGCGCGGCTGCCGCTTGGTGGCCTCCCGGGACTGACCGCCGTCGAGCACCTGGAGCACGGGCCGGAACGGATCACGGCTGCGGTCGGCCCTGCCGGCCCTGCCGGCCCGCCGCTGCTCGGCCGACTCGCGCACGGTGCGCCCGCGTGGGGTGTAGGCGCGGGCGTCGGCGATCCCGCTGAGCCCGGGCTGGTCTGCGGTGGTGCCGCCGGAACCACGCCGTCCGGCGCTGCCCGGCGTACCGGACGCGCCGCGCCGGGACCCCTGCGGGTCCCGGCGCGGCGGATCGGAGCGTTGCGCCACCGTGGCCTACTCCCCTGCCCCCTGGCTGGTGATCGCCGGCTCGCCGGTGGCCGGCTGCGGCACGCCGATCACCCGACCGTCCGGCAGCCGGATGAATGCCGGTGGCCCGGACTCGACCAGCCCGAGCTTGCGGGCCTGGGCGGCCAGGTTGCCCGGCGACTCGTGCTGGGCGATCTCCTTCTCCAGCTGCTGTTCCTGGATGTCCAGGTTGGACTGCTGCTGTTCCAGGTTGCCGATCCGGATGGCGTTCTCGTTGATCTTGGTATTCACCAGCAGCACGCCGAGCACCCCACCCACGACGACCACCAGGATCATCGCGATGAACGGTGCCCGGGGCACCGCCACCGGCACCGGCGGCGCCACCCGCAGCCGGGCCGACCGCGGAACCTCGTCAGGAATCCCGATCGGATCCTGCAACGCCGCGCTGCCCTGGGTCATGTACCCGCCCACCGGGTCGACCCGATCCCCTACCGGGCTGGTCCGACGCGCCGCGGTCCGGCCCCCCGACCGCGGTGCGCCTGCCCCGGCGCTGCGCTGGCCGATCTGCCCCGAGCGGCCGCGCTTGGCTACGTTCATCTCCCCTCCCCCTGTTCTCCCGGGTCGCGGCCCCGTCGCGGTTGCCGCGGCCGGCCGGATCCCTCCGGTCGTGATCGCCCGGACGCCGCCGCGCCGGGCTGGTGTAGCGCCGTCACCGGGCGGGGCCGTTCGCGGGCGGCCCCGCCGGTGTCCGGGGTGGCGGTGCCGGGCACCGCCACCTGTGCAATGTGTTCCGCCGCACGCAGCCGCACCGACGCCGCGCGCGGGTTGGCCGCGATCTCCGCCGGGCTGGCCGGCTCGGCACCCCGGCTGAGCAGCCGCAGCGTCGGACCGGTGCCGGGCGGTTCGACCGGCAGGTCCGGTGGAGCGCTGCTGCGCGCGCGGCCGGCCAGCGTCTGCTTGGCGATCCGGTCCTCCAACGAGTGGTAGGCCAGGACAACCAGGCGGCCGCCGACCCGCAGCGCGTCCAGCGCGGCTGGCAGCGCCCTGCGCAGCACCGCCAGTTCCTCGTTCACTTCGATCCGCAAAGCCTGAAACGTTCTCTTCGCGGGGTTTCCTCCTGTGCGCCGGGTAGCTGCCGGGATGGACGATTCGACCAGCTCGGCGAGCCGGGCCGACGAGGTGATCCGGCGCCGTTGCCGTTCCCTCACGATCGCCGCCACGATGCGGCTGGCGAAACGCTCTTCGCCGTACTCACGCAGCACCCGGATCAACTCGCGAGGCGGATAGCCGTTGACGACATCCTCGGCGGTGACCCCGGCCTGCTGGTCCATCCGCATGTCCAGCGCGACGTCCCGGGCGTAGGAGAACCCGCGGTCGGGCGCGTCGAGCTGCAGCGAGGACACCCCCAGATCGAACAACACGCTGTCCACCACCGACAGTTCGAGCTGGTCGAGCACCTCGGGCAGCTCGTCGTAGACCGCGTGGACCAGGTGGATCCGGTCCGCGTACGCGGCCAGCCGGGCCCGCGCGTGTGCCAGCGCCTCGCGGTCACGGTCCAGCCCGACGAGGGTGACCGCCGGATGCGCGGCCAGCACCGCCTCGGCGTGCCCGCCGAGACCGAGCGTCGCGTCGACGTGGACCGCCGGCCGGTCGCCGCGGTCGAGCGCGGGGGCGAGCAGCTCGAGACACCGCTCAAGCAACACCGGTACGTGGGTACCGCGTAGCTCCCCCATGTCGACCCCCAGTGGCCCGCCTGCCGTCTTGTGCCCGGTTGCTGCGTACGTCGCCTCGTCGTACCGCCAGATCCCCATCCGCTCTGCTCCCGCCGGCCGGAGCCGACGCCGGAAACACACGCCTGGCGCCGGGGAAGTGGCGCCAGGTGCGGGAGCGGCTGGAGATCTCGCGGTACGTCGGGCGACCGGTGCCGACCGGCGACTGTCGCGGCAGTCACCGACGCCCGGCTGCCCGGCCGGGCCGTTCGGCCGTCCGTTGCCCTACAGTCCGCCGGGCAGCACCCCCTCTTCGATGTCCGCGAAGTCGTCCTCGCTTTCGGAGAGGTAGGTCTCCCACGCCTGCCTGTCCCAGATTTCCACCCGGCTGCTGGCCCCGATCACCACGAGGTCCCGGCCGAGTCCGGCGTACTCCCGCAGGTGCCCGGGGATGGTGACCCGGCCCTGCTTGTCCGGCACCTCGTCATGCGCACTGGCGAAGAAGACCCGGCTGTAGGCCCGCGCCGCCTTGTGCGTCATCGGTTGTGCCTTGAGCTGCTCCGCGATCCGTTGGAACTCGGGCGTCGGGAACACGTAGAGACAACGCTCCTGCCCTTTGGTGATCACGACACCTCCCGCCAGCTCGTCCCGGAACTTGGCTGGAAGGATCAACCGGCCCTTGTCGTCAAGGCGCGGAGTATGGGTGCCGAGAAACACGGCCCAACCCCCCTTGCCCTTCGCGGCATTCGCGGTGCCGCATCCCCCGGGCCGGCGGGCCCTCCCGGCCCCGCCATTGCGCCCCACTCTACTCCACTTCCCTCCACCTGCAACCAGAATCGCGGCACGGACACGCCCGCCTTCTCAGCAAAACCGCACGTCAACCGGGGTGGTGCCGAGTGGAGGGGCGGAGCCGGCCACGGCGGGTCCGCTTTCCGACAAGCGGTAGGGAATCGGCACCAGCGGATGCCAGCCACGGCCGGTTCGTAGCGCTACACCCGAATTGACACCCACACCGTCAGCCGCCGGCGGTCGCGATGGTGGAGCGAAGTGGAGATGGTGGAGGGAAGTGGAGGGACGAAGTGGCGGAGCGGGCGGGCGACATCTGACAGGACCGATCCGGCCTCGATGAGGTCCGGTAACCTCGCTCGCGTGACGGACGCGAAGATGCCCCTGCGGGCAAAGGTGGCAAGCTCGGTGTCCCGCACCGCCGCGGCGCTGTCGCGGGCCGCCGGACGGGGCGACGGATCGGTGATCGGCGGTTGGATCGGCCTGAAGATCGACCCGGAACTGCTGGCCCATCTCGCCGCCGGCCGGGCCATCGCACTGGTCTCCGGCACCAACGGCAAGACCACCACCACCCGGCTCGCCGCCGCCGCCGTCGGTGTCCTCGGTCGGGTCGCCACCAACTCCTACGGCGCCAACATGCCGACCGGGCACACCTCCGCGCTGGCCAAGGCCGGCGCCACCCCGTACGCGGTGCTCGAAGTCGACGAGCACTACCTCGCCCAGGTGCTCGAGGCCACCACGCCCCGGGTGGTCGCCCTGCTCAACCTCTCCCGCGACCAGCTCGACCGGGCCAAGGAAGTGGCGATGATGGCCCAGCTGTGGCGGGAGGCGCTGGCCGAGCACCCCGAGGTCCGGGTGGTCGCCAACGCCGACGACCCGATGGTGGTGTGGGCGGCGGCCACCGCCGCCGGCGGGGTCGTCTGGTTCAGTGCCGGGCAGCGCTGGCACGACGACTCGTGGGTCTGCCCCGAATGCGGCTCGGCGATCGAGCGCTCGGCCGACCAGTGGTGGTGCGCCGGCTGCCCGCTGCGCCGGCCGCAACCGCAGTGGGTCGTCGACGAGGACGGCGTGATCGACCCGACCGGCGCCTGGCACAAGGTCGTGCTGCAGCTGCCCGGCCAGGTCAACATCGGCAACGCGGCCACCGCACTGGCCGTCGCCGCCGAATTCGGCGTACGCCCGGTGGACGCGGTCTCCCGGTTGGCCGTGGTGACCTCGGTCGCCGGCCGATACGCGCAGGTCGTCCGCAACGGACGCACCATCCGGCTGCTGCTGGCGAAGAACCCGGCCAGCTGGCTGGAGGCGTTCGACATGGCCGAGCAGGCACCCACGCTGCTGTCCATCAACGCCCGCGACCCCGACGGGCTGGACACCTCCTGGCTGTTCGACGTCGACTTCGCCCCGCTGCGCGGACGTCAGGTGCTGATCACCGGGGACCGGGCGTTCGACCTGGCGGTCCGGCTGGAGATCAACGACGTACCGTTCATGCACGTGCCGTCGCTGAACGCGGCGATCGCCTCGGTACCGCCGGGGCGACTGGAGGTCATCGCCAACTACACCGCATTCCAGGACATCCGAGCGGAGCTGGACCGTGTCAACTGAGTCGTTCCCGGCCATCGGCCCGTCCTTCGGCGGCGGCCCCAGTGTGCTGCGCCTGGTCTGGCTCTACCCGGACCTGCTGTCCACCTACGGCGACCGGGGAAACCTGCTGATCCTGGCCCGCCGGGCGCAGCAGCGCGGCATCCCGGTCGAGCTGACCGAGATCCGTTCCGACCAGCCGGTTCCCCAGGCGGCCGACATCTATCTGCTCGGCGGCGGCGAGGACGGCCCGCAGGCGCTCGCCGCCCAACGGCTGCGCGCCGACGGCGGCCTGCACCGGGCCGTCGGCCAGGGTTCGGTGATCTTCGCGGTCTGTGCCGGCTACCAACTGCTCGGCTCGTCGTTTTTCGCCAAGGGCGCCAGGTGCGCCGGGCTGGAGCTGCTCGACCTGCACTCCGACCGCGGCCCCAGCCGGGCGGTCGGCGAGTTGGCCGGCGACATCGATCCCCGGCTCGGGCTGCCCGCGCTCAGCGGGTTCGAAAACCACGGCGGGCGTACCCATCTCGGCAACGGGGTGTCACCGCTGGCCCGGGTCACCGCCGGGGTCGGCAACGACGGTGCCAGCGAGGGAGCGTGGCGCGGCAACATCCTCGGTACGTACGCCCACGGTCCCGCCCTGGCCCGCAACCCCGCGCTGGCGGATCTGCTGCTGCGCTGGGCGATCGGCGCGGCCAGCCTGCCTCCGCTCAACGACATCTGGACCGACCGGCTGCGCGCCGAGCGGATGGCCGCGCTGCGGGCATGACACCGGGATCGGCACCGGATCCGCTCGACCGGGGATCGCGAATCCGCCGGCTTGGCCGGGCGCTGCGCCGGCCGAGGACCGCCCGGTTCGCCGTACTCGTCGCCGGGATCGGCCTCGGCAGCCTGCTGGTACTGCTGCTCCCCCGCCCCGATCCGGCCGCCGTGGGGCGGCTGACCGACGGGCTCGGCCCGGCGGCCCCGGTCGTCGCCATCCTGGCCGGAGCGGTGCTGCTGGTGGCGCTGGTGCCCCGGACGTTCATCACCCTGACCTGGGGCGCGTTGTTCGGCCCGGTAGCCGGTGCCGGCTACAGCCTGGCCGCCGCCGCGCTCGCCGCGCTGATCGGATTCGCCGTCGGCCGATGGTTGGGTCGCGAGTTCGTGACCGGCCAGCTCGGCGCCGGGCGGGCACCGGGCGGGCGGGTACGCGAACGGCTGGCCCGGTTGGACGGCTGGTTCAGTACGCACAGTGTGCTGGGCGTGATGACGGTACGGCTGCTGCCGGTCAGCGGGTTCGGGATGGTCAGCTACGGCTACGGCACCACCGGGGCGCGGCTGGCACCGTTCCTGGTCGGCAGTGTGCTCGCCGCGGCGCCCACCGCGGTCGGTTACGCCGTGCTCGGCTCGGCGGTGGTCACCGGGGGCGAGGTGAACTGGTTGGCCGCCGCGCCCGCCGGGCTGGGCGCGCTGGCCACCCTCGCCCTGCTGCTGCGTCTCCTCCCCCGACGATCTTGGACTGGTCGAGAACTTTTGTCCCGAATCGTCGATCGATAAGTCCAAGATCGTCGGAGGGAGGGTCGGCTGGCTAGCTGGCTACGGGACGACGCTGACCATCCGGCCGGGCACCACGATCACCTTGCGCGGTTCCCGGCCGGCCAGGTGCTCGGCGACGGCGGCCAGCGCGGTGGCCCGTACCTCGTCCTCGGCCGCCTCCGCCGGCACCTCGACCCGGGCCCGCACCTTGCCGGCCACCTGCACCGGATAGGTCACCGACGCGGCCCGCAGCAGCTCCGGATCGGCCACCGGGAAGTCGGCGTAGGCCAGCGAACCGGTGTGTCCCAGCCGCTGCCACAGCTCCTCGGCGACGTGCGGGGCGAACGGTGCCAGCATCAGCACCAGCGGCTCGGCCACCGCACGCGGCGTGCCCGGCAGCCGGGTCAGCGCGTTGGTCAGCTCGATCAGCTTGGCGATGGCGGTGTTGAACCGCAGTCCGTCCATGTCGGCGCGGACCCCGGCGATCACCCGGTGGGTCAGCCGGCGCAGCTCCTCGGCGGCCGGATCGTCGGTCACCCGGCAGACACCGGTGGTCTCGTCGACCAGCGCCCGCCACACCCGCTGCAGGAACCGGTACGACCCGACCACCGCCCGGGTCTCCCACGGGCGGGACACCTCCAGCGGCCCCATCGACATCTCGTACACCCGGAACGTGTCGGCGCCGTACGCCTCGCACATCTCGTCCGGGGTGACCACGTTACGCAGGCTCTTGCCCATTTTTCCGTACTCACGGTCGACCTCGGTCTCGCCGTGGAACCAGCGGCCGTCGCGCTCGGTCACCGTCGCGGCGTCGACGTACGCGCCCCGGGCGTCGGTGTAGGCGTACGCCTGGATGTATCCCTGGTTGAACAGCCGGCGGAACGGCTCGACGCTGGACACGTGCCCCAGGTCGAACAGCACCTTGTGCCAGAACCGGGCGTACAGCAGGTGCAGCACGGCGTGCTCCACCCCGCCGACGTACAGGTCGACACCGCCGCAGTCGTCCGCCGCGGTCGGGCCCATCCAGTACCGCTCGTTGGCCGGGTCGACCAGCGCCGCGTCGTTGGTCGGGTCGGCGTAACGCAGCTCGTACCAGCAGGAACCGGCCCACTGCGGCATCGTGTTGGTTTCCCGGCGGTAGCGGTGTCGCCCGGCCGGCGCCCCCGGCACCCCGGTCAGGTCCAGCTCCACCTCGACCCACTCGGTGGCCCGCGACAGCGGCGTCTCCGGGTCGCTGTGCTCGTCGCCCGGGTCGAAGGTGCGCGGGGAGAAGTCGGCGACCTCCGGCAGTTCCAGCGGCAGCATCTCCGCCGGCAGCGCGATCGGCAGCCCGGTGGAGTCGTAGACGATCGGGAACGGCTCCCCCCAGTAGCGCTGGCGGCTGAACAGCCAGTCGCGCAGCCGGTAGGTGACCGCGCCGCGACCGTGTCCGTTCGCCTCCAGCCAGGCGATGATCCGCTCCTTGGCGGCCGCGACGGTCAGCCCGTCCAGGAAGCCGCTGTTGATCGCCGGACCGTCGCCGGTGTAGGCCCTGCCGGTGAAGTCGGCCGGTGGCGCGACGGTCCGGGCGATCGGCAGGTCGAACACCTCGGCGAAGTCCCAGTCCCGGTCGTCCTGGCCGGGCACCGCCATGATCGCTCCGGTGCCGTAGCCGGCCAGCACGTAGTCGGCGACGAACACCGGCAGCTTGACGCCGTTGACCGGGTTGGTGGCGTACGCGCCGACGAAGACACCGGTCTTCTCCCGGCCCTCGGTCTGCCGCTCGGCCTCGGTACGGCCGGCCGCCTGCTTGCGGTACGCCTCCACCGCCTCGCGCGGGGTGGCGTGGCCGCCGGTCCATCCCGGTCGGGTGCCCTGCGGCCAGGTCGCCGGCACCAGGTCGTCGACCAGGGCGTGCTCCGGGGCCAGCACCATGTAGGTCGCGCCGAACACGGTGTCCGGGCGGGTGGTGAAGACCTCGATCGGCGCGGCGGCGGTCGGGAACGAGATGTGCGCCCCGGTCGAGCGACCGATCCAGTTGCGCTGCATCAGCTTGATCGGCTCCGGCCAGTCCAGCAGCTCCAGGTCGTCCAGCAGCCGGTCGGCGTACGCGGTGATGCGCATCATCCACTGCCGCAGGTTGCGTTTGAAGACCGGGAAGTTGCCCCGCTCCGAGCGCCCGTCGGCGGTGATCTCCTCGTTGGCCAGCACGGTCCCCAGGCCGGGACACCAGTTGACCGGCGCCTCGGAGATGTACGCCAGCCGGTGGCTGTCCACCAGCTCCCGGCGCTGCCGGGAGTCCAGCTCGGCCCAGGGCCGGCCCTGCCACGGCTGGGCCGTCGGGACGGGACGCTCACCCGAGGCGTACGCGTCGATCAGCTCGCTGATCGGGCGGGCCCGGTCGGTCTGCGTGTCGTACCAGGAGTTGAAGACCTGCAGGAAGATCCACTGGGTCCAGCGGTAGAACTCGACGTCGGTGGTGGCCACCGAACGGCGCGGGTCGTGCGCCAGCCCCAGCATGCGCAGTTGCGCGCGGTAGCGCTCGATGTTGGCCTCGGTGGTGATCCGCGGATGGGCACCGGTCTGCACGGCGTACTGCTCGGCCGGCAGGCCGAAGGCGTCGAAGCCCATCGCGTGCAGCACGTTACGCCCGGCCATCCGCTGGTAGCGGCCGTAGCAGTCGGTGCCGATGAAGCCCAGCGGGTGGCCGACGTGCAGGCCGGCGCCGGACGGATACGGGAACATGTCCAGCAGGAAGAGCTTGTCGGCGCCGGACCGGGGGTGCGCTGGATCGGCCAGCTCACCGACCGGGTTCGGAGCGTGGAAGGTGCCGTCGCGTTCCCAGCGCTGCTGCCACCGCCGCTCGATCTCACCCGCCAGCGCGGCGGTGTACCGGAACGCAGGGGTGTCCGCCACCGTCTCGACTGCCTCGCTCATCGTCGGTCGCCACCTCGGTATCGGTCGTCGGCTGTGTCCAGCCGTGGGATCACATTCATGGGCATGTCCTGGGCATGAAAAAACCCCTCACGCAGGAGGGGCCGCCGTGCTGTCGCCTAGTGGGTCAGCACGGCTGGAGAAGGAGGAGCGGAAAGGCGCCGGCCATACCGGCAGTGTACCCCGGTGGGCAAGTCAGGTTTCACTTCGGCTGTCGGGTGTTGCGGTCCGGCTGTCGGGTGCGGGCCGTCGCGGGTGGTCCGCCGGCACCCCGGCGGCGGCCGCACCGTCTCTGTCGGCGGCGAGGTCGTCGAACCGGCTCTGCGCGGCGAGCGGGGTCCCGGCCCGATACGCGGCCCGGGCCAGCGTGTAGCCGCCCACCGGGGCGGTGAGCAGTTGCAGGCCGATGGCGAGCAGGACCACCACGGCGGTACGCGGGCCGGGCAGCAGCACCAGCACGCCGAGCAGGATCAGGATCAGCCCGAGGCTGGCGGCCTTGGCCACCGCGTTCATCCGGTTGTAGACGTCCGGCAGCCGCAGCATGCCGAGCGCGGTGATTCCGATCAGCAGGGTGCCCGTCCCGAGCAGCACCCCGGCCAGCAGGCCCCATCCGGTCATCGGCTCCGCCGCTCCACCAGCCGGGCCAGGGCGACCGTGGCCAGGAACCCGACGAGGGTCGCGGTCAGCACGATGTCCAGCAGGACCGGCGTGCGTAGTCGGGCGGCGAGCACCGCGACCCCACCGATGAAGACGAAGAACCCGAAATCGAGCGCGGCGGCCCGGTCGGCGTCGGTCGGACCGGCCACCAGCCGGGCGATCGCTGCCAGCATCGCCGCCGCCAGTACGGCGAGGATCAGGTCGAGTCCGGTCACCGCGAGTCACCGCCGGCAGACCGGATCGGCTCGGTGGGTCCGGCGGCGACCGGGCGCAGGGCCGGTAGCAGGTGATCCTGCAGTCGGCTGAGCTGGGCGCGGAACTTCGCCGGGTCCTCGGCGTGCATGCCGTGCACGAACAGAGCCGGCGGATGCTGGCGGATGGCGACGGTGAGTGTGCCCGGGGTGAGCCCGACGGCGAGCGCCATCGAGACGATCTCGGTACGGGTCCGGGTACGCAGTCGGAATTCGACGATGCCCGGCGACAGCCCGCTGCCCGGGGTCACGATCTCACGCGCGACGACCAGGTTGGCGATCACCAGACGGACCGTGAAGTATCCGAGGAAGCGCAGCACCCGGGCGGTGCGGCGGAGGGCACGGAAGAGGCTGCTCATCGACCCGTCACCGCCGTCACGTAGGCGCTCGGATCCAGCAGGCCGGCGGCGGCCACCGCGGCCAGGTCGAGCAACGGCTGCGCGGCCGGACCGAGCAGCAGGGTGACGGCGGCCAGCGTCACCGCGGGCGCGGCCAGCTGGAACCCGATCCGGGGTCGGACCGGGTCGGGCGTCCGGATCTGGTCCGGCGTCCGGATCTGGTCCGGCGCCGCTGATCGAGCCGCTACCGGCGGTTCGCCCCAGAAGGCCGCGTCCCAGATCTTGATCATCGATACCAGCGTGCCGAGGCTCACCATCACGGCGACCGCCAGCAGCGGATAGGCGGCCTGCTGGGCCGCCGCCTGCAGGATCAGGAACTTGCCGACGAATCCGGAGAACGGCGGCATGCCGGCCAGCGACAGCGCGGCGCCGATGAAGGCCAGCGCGAGCAGCCGGTGGTTCGCCGCGAGCCCGCCCAGCCGGTCCAGCGCGTCCGTGCCGTAACCGACCACCGTCGCGCCGGCGACCAGCAGCAACGCGGCCTTGACCACGATGTACTGCACCAGGAAGAAGATCGCCGCGGTGAGGCCGGCCGGGCTGAACAGGGCCAGGCCGAGCAGGATGTAGCCGATCTGACTGACCATGTGGAACGACAGCACGGCCCGCATCGCGGTCTCACCGAGTGCGCCGAGCACTCCCACCACCATGGTCACCACCGCCGCACACCCGATCACCCACCGCTGGGCGGGCGCGCCGTCGTAGAGCATCGCGACGATCCGCAGGATCGCGTACACCCCGACCTTGGTGAGGATGCCGGAGAACAACGCGGTGACCACCGGCGGCGCGTACGGGTAGCTGCGGGGCAGCCAGCCGTGCAGCGGCACCACCGCGGCCTTGACCGCGAGGGCGAGCAGCACCACGGCACCGGCGATCGCGAGCGCGGTGGATCCGGCTGCGGCACCGGCCAACTCGGCGAGGTCGACCGTGCCGGCGACGGCATAGACCAGACCGACGCCGGCCAGGAAGATCGTGGAGGCGAGCAGGTTCACCGTCACGTAGATCCGTCCGGCGGTGACCCGTTCCCGACCGCCGCCGGTGGTCAGCAGCACGTACGACGGCACCAGCATGACCTCGACCAGCACGAACAGGTTGAACAGGTCGGCCGCGAGGAAGGCGCCGTTGGCGCCGGCGCTCATCATCAGCACCAGCGGCACCAGGTACGGTCGGCGGTCGTCGCCGGCACCGGCCGCGAACACCCCGCACGCCAGCCCGACGGCCGCGGCGGTGGTGACCAGCAAGGCGCTGAGCGCGTCAGCGGCCAGGCTGATCGCTATCCCCGGTGGCCAGTCACCGATCCGCGTGGCGATGACGTCGCCTCCGCCGGTGTTCGCCAGCAGCACTCCGCCGACGGCCAGCACGGCGGCGTTGGTGGCCAGTCCGGCGGGCCGGTGCAGCGCCGCCCGGCCCGGCCAGGCCAGCAGCATGCCGGCCACTGCCAGCGGCAACACGATCGGCAGTACCAGCAGCACCCTCATCCGGTACGCCGCCCGTCGCCGCCCGGCGGCAGGTTCGGCGTTCCCGGATCCGCCCGCTCCGGATCCGCCGGCCCCGAAGCCAGTGGCGAGGAGCCGTCGGAGGAGCCGTCGGAGGAGCCGTCGATCGAACGCGGTTCGGTCAGCACCGGCTCCGGTCCGGCCGGTCGAGCCGGAGCCGGTCCGGCCGGCTCACCCGGCCGGGTCGGGTCGATCCGCCCGGTCGGATCGCCGTCACCGAGTTCGGGATCGGCGCGGCGCGCGTCCACCTGGTCGGCGACCGCGAGTGCGAACAGATAGATGGTGATACCGAAGGTGATCACGATCGCGGTGAGGGCGAACGCCTGCGGCAGCGGGTCCGCGGTGGACGCCGGATCGCCCGCGCCGAGTGGTGGTCGTCGCCGCCACAGACCGCCGGTGGCCAGCAGCAGGACATTGACCGCGTGACCGAGCAGCACGAATCCGATCACCACCCGCAACAGCCCACGCTGCAGAATCAGGTAGACGCCGGCCGCGGTGAGCAGTCCGACCAGCAACGCGGCGGTCATCCGGCCGGTACCTCCGCCCCGGTTTCCGACTGCGGCACCGGGCCGGGCGCCGCCGGCCGTGGTACGGGCTCACCGAGCCGGTCCACCGCCGCCGAGATCAGGCCGAGGACCATCAGGTAGATGCCGGCGTCGAACGCGGTGACCGGCGACAGCGAGAACCCGAGCAGCGACACCGACGGCGTGTGCCACGGGGTCAGGAACGGTTCACCGAGCGCGAGCGCGGACGACCCGACGGCGAGGCAGAGCAACAGCCCGGTGGCCAGCAGCGGCCGGGGGCGCAGTCGGCCGAGCAGCGGCGGCCGGCGGCCGGCGTACGCCAATTGCCCGAGGCCCAGCGCGACGCCCGCCACCAGTGCCGCGGCGAACCCACCACCGGGTTCGTCGTGCCCGCGCAGGAACAGGTACGCCGAGAGCGCCAGCATCACCGGGGCAAGCAGCCGGTACGCGAACCGGAGCACCGGATCGGGCGCGACCGGACGCGCCGGACCAGGCTCTCCCGGGCGCGGCCGAGCACCGGCGCGGAACAGGCCGATCAGTCCGAGCGCCACGGCCACCAGCACCGTCGCCTCGCCGAGGGTGTCGAAGGCCCGGAACTCGACCAGGATCACGTTGACCACGTTGCTGCCTCCGGTCACCGGTTCCGCGTTGCCCACGAAGTATCCGTCCAGAGGGGACAGATCCCGGCGGCCGGTGAGCCCGGCGGTCGCCGCCACCGCGACCAGCCCTGCGGCGACCGCGAGACCAGCGGTGAAGACGCTGGCCGGCTGGCGCCCGGCGGCCGGCAACCGGGCCGGCAGTCGGCGCAGCACCAGCATCGCGACGACCGCCGTCAGCACCTCCACCAGCAGCAGGGTCAAGGCCACGTCCGGTGCTCCGGCCAGCAGGAACCAGGTCGCCATCACCAGGCCGGTCAACCCCAGCAGGGCGATCGCGGCCAGCGCCGAGCGGGCCAGCACGATGCCGGCGAGCGCCGCAGCCACCAGCACCAGCACCGGCCAGTCGGCGCGGCCGGCCGGCGCGCCCGGCCAGGGCGGCAGACCCCGCAGGGCGTACGCCGCGCCCGCGCCGAGCACCACCAGCATCAGCACCGGCCGGAACAGATGGGCCGCCGGCGAGTTGTACCGGGCCGGCTGCCCGACCAGATGGCCGAGCCGCAGCAGCGCCGCGTGGCCGTGGTCGAACGCGACCGCGCCCGGCGGCGGCAGTCGTACCGCCTGCACCAGTCGGCCCAGTCGGGCCCGCGCGGCGAACAACGCCAGCCCGACCAGCACGGTGAGCGTCGACAGCCCGAGGGCCGGGGTGAAGCCGTGCCAGAAGGCCACGTCCGGCGAATGGCCGCCGGGCGAGGCGTCGTGGGTGGCCCGGTCGATCAGCGGGCCGAGCACCGCCACCGCCGGCCCGAGCACCAGGCTCAGCACCGCGGCGACCGCCGCCGGGGCCAGGAACGGCCACGCCGGCTCGTACAGGTCGGGCTGACGGATCTCCCCGGCGAAGGTCTCGTGCACGATCCGGGCGCCGTACACGAAGGTGAGCACCGACGCGGAGACGGCGAGTATCTCGGCGGCGGGGCTCAGCCACGGACCCACCCCGGTCTTGATCAGTGCCTCGAAGATCGCCTCCTTGCTGACGAAGCCGAGCAGCGGCGGCAGCCCCGCCATCGACATCGCGGCCAGGCCGGTCAACGTGGCGGTCACCGGCATGACCCGGCGCAGGCCGGACAGTTGACGGATGTCCCGGCTGCCGGCCTCCCGGTCGATGATGCCGACCAGCATGAACAGGGTTGCCTTGAACAGCGCGTGCGCCACCGTGTGCAGGATGGCGGCGGCCAGCGCGGCCGGCGTGCCGACCCCGATCACTCCGACCAGCAGACCGAGTTGACTGACCGTGGAGTAGGCCAGCATCGCCTTGAGGTCGTGCTGGCGCAGCGCCAGGAAGGCACCGAGCAGCGCGGTGCCCAACCCGACGAGGACCAGCGCGATGGTCCACGCCGCCTGCGCGGCGTAGATCGGTGAGAACCGGATCAGCAGGTATATCCCGGCTTTGACCATGGTGGCCGCGTGCAGGTAGGCGCTGACCGGGGTGATCGCGACCATCGCGCTGGGCAGCCAGAAGTGGAACGGGAACTGCGCGGACTTGGTGAAGGCGGCGACCACCAGCAAACCGCCGACCGTCCAGGCCGCCCCCGGCGTGGCGAGCAGCCGGTCCGGGTACGCGAGAATCGTGGTCAGGTCGGCCGTGTCCAGGGTCACGATGAGCACCACCACCGCGGCGAGCAGGGCCAACCCGCCGAACGCCGTCACCAGCAGGGCCCGGGTGGCGGGCCGGGCCGCCGCCGGACCGGCCAACCCGATCAGGAAGAACGAGCAGACCGTGGTCAGCTCCCAGAACACGAACAACAGGAGCAGGTCTGCGGCGAGGACCACCCCCAGCATCGCCACGGTGAACAGCGTCAGCAGCGTATAGAGGCCGGCGTACGGCCGGTCGGCGCTCAGGTAGCGGGGGCAGTACATCATGATCAACGCGCCGACACCGAGAACGAGCAGGCCGAACACCATCGACAGGCCGTCCATCCGCAGCGCGAACGCGATGTCCAGCGACGGCAGCCAGGGAAAGGACACGGCGACCACCCGGTCGTCGAGCACCACCGGCAGCCGGGTGGCGAGCAGGGCGCAGCCGGCGAGGTAACCGGCGGCGAGCGGATACCCGGCGGCGCGTCCGAGCAGGCGGGTCAGCACCGGTACGGCCGCGGCCAGCGCCGTGAGTAGGACCAGGACCGCGACCAGCGTCAACGGGCACCGTCCGGAGCGGGGTTCGTGGGAGCCAGCAGTACCGGCCGGGTGGCGGCGTGTACCGCCTCGTCCGCGACGCTGCCGAGCAGCACGTCGGCGGAGCTGTCCAGCCCGACCAGCGCCCGGGGCCCGTCCCGGCCGCGACACCGGCGGTGGATGAACACCGCTACCGCGCTGGCCCCGGACAGTGCCCGGGCCACGACGACGACCGCAACGTAGCCAGCCGTGGACATCCAGCTCCTTCCCACCGCAGGTCAGGCCGGTTACCCACAGATCGGCCGGTCATGCCGGGCCGAGATCCACCACCGTGGTGTCCGGCACCGCACGCCGATGCCGGCCGCACCCGCCGATACCGGCCGGCCGGCCGGTTGAACCGTCGCGCCCGGCCGTACGTATCCCGACTGGGGCGGAGCCGGGCGGGCCGCGAGCGCGTCCAACGGGAGAAGCCACGACGTCGGCACGGCGTCGGCCGTGGGAAAGCCACGGCGACCGCAGGTCGTCCTCGGAGAGAAAGATGGTTAGCCTGAGAGGACGTATGGGGGACTCTGCGGCGGTGGCGAAGGTTCCCATGCGACTGACGGCGGGTGGCCGGACGGGCCGGCACACCAACGCCGTACGACGAGGAGGAGGGTCGTGACCGAAGACACCTGGGACGATCTGGGTGCCCCGCTGACCCCTGACGAGTTCCGTGCCGTCACCGATGCGATCGTGGCCAACATCGAGCAGGTCATCGCGGGCAAGACCGCCACCGTGCGGCTGGCGCTGGCGGTCCTGCTCGCCGAGGGACACCTGCTGATCGAGGACGTTCCCGGCGTCGGCAAGACCAAACTCGCCAAGTCCCTGGCCAGATCGATCGACTGCTCCGTACGCCGGATCCAGTTCACGCCCGACCTGCTGCCCAGCGACGTGACCGGAGTCAGCGTCTACAACCAGGACAACCACGACTTCGAGTTCAAACCGGGCGCGGTCTTCGCCAACCTGGTCGTCGGCGACGAGATCAACCGCGCCTCGCCGAAGACCCAGGCCGCGCTGCTGGAGTGCATGGAGGAACGGCAGGTCACCGTCGACGGCACCACCTATGAGCTGCGCACCCCGTTCATGGTGATCGCCACGCAGAACCCGATCGAGATGGAGGGCACCTACCCGCTGCCGGAGGCGCAGCGGGACCGGTTCACCGCCCGGATCGCGATGGGTTATCCGGACCCCGGGGCCGAGTTGGCGATGCTCGACGGGCACGGCGCGGTGGACCCGATCCACCAGTTGCGACCGGTCTCCGACGCGGCCGGCGTCCGGCAGCTGATCGCCACCGTGCGCGAGGTCCACGTCGCCGATCCGGTCAAGCAGTACGCGGTGGACCTGGTGACCGCCACCCGGGAGGCCCCGGAGCTGCGCCTCGGCGCCAGTCCCCGGTCCACTCTGCAGTTGCTGCGCACCGCCCGCGCGGTCGCCGCGCTGGAGGGACGCGACTACGTGCTTCCGGACGACCTGCAGGTGCTCGCGGTGCCGGTGCTGGCCCACCGGCTCATCACGACCGCGGACGCGCAGCTGGCCCGACGTACCACGGACGCGATCATCGCCGAGCTGGTGCACCGGCTGCCCCTGCCGCACGAGCGGCAACGCCCGGCCGCGCCGACGTACGACGGCCGGCAGCTGCGCCCGGACGCCATGGCAGCGGTCCCGTTCGACCCACGGGGACGCTGAGCCGATGCGCGAGGCGCTACGCGGCCTGACCACGCGCGGCCGGTCGTTCCTGGCCGCGGGTCTGGCGGCGGTGGTCTCGGCGCTGGTCCTCGGCGAGAAGGATCTCCTGCGGGTCGCCATCCTGCTGGCCGTGCTGCCGCTGCTGGCCGCCCTCTACGTCGGACGCAGCCGGTACAAGCTCGCCGGCACCCGGTCACTGGAGCCGCACCGGGTGCCGGTCGGCGCGAACGCCCGGGTGGTGCTGCGGCTGCAGAACATGTCCCGGTTGCCGACCGGCACGTTGCTGCTGGAGGACCGGTTGCCGTACGCGCTGGGCAGCCGCCCCCGGGTGGTGCTGGAGAAACTCGGCGCGCAGCAGGCCAGCTCGGTGGCGTACACGGTGCGCGCGGACGTGCGCGGGCGTTACGAGGTGGGTCCGCTGGTGGTGCGACTGACCGACCCGTTCGGGCTGTGCGAGCTGACCAGGGCGTTCCCCAGCGTCGACCAGCTCACGGTGATCCCGCAGGTCGCCGCGCTGCCGACGGTACGGCTGGCCGGTGAGTACGCCGGCTCCGGCGACAGTCGGGCCCGCTCGGTCGCGGTGCACGGCGAGGACGACTCGGCGACCCGCGAGTACCGCCGCGGCGACGACCTGCGCCGGGTGCACTGGAAGTCGACCGCCCGCACCGGCGAGCTGATGGTGCGCCGCGAGGAGCAGCCGTGGGAGAGCCGGGCCACGGTGGTGCTCGACACCCGGGCGTACGCCCACCGCGGTGACGGTCCGACGGCCAGCTTCGAGTGGGCGGTGTCGGCCGCGGCGAGCACCGCGATGCACTTTCGCGCCAACGGCTACCGGGTGCGGCTGGTCACCGACACCGGCATCGACATCGACGCCACCGAGGCCGACGGCGCCGGGCTGCTGCTGGACCGCCTCGCCGATGTCACCGCCAGCCAGCGCAGCGACATCGCCACCCTGGTCGAGCAGGTGCGCCGCCGCTCGGACAGTTCCCTGGTGGTCGCCCTGCTCGGCGCGTTGACCGGGTCGGAGGCCGAGTTGCTGGCCGGACTGCGCGGCAACCGGTCGACCTGTGTCGGACTGCTGATCGACACCTCCACCTGGATGAATCTCAGCCAGACGGAGCGGGCCGAGGCCGATCACGCGCACGGCGCCGCCGCGCTGTCGCTGCTGCAGAGCGGCTGGCGGGTGATCGGCGTCAACCACGGTGACCAACTGCCGTCGCTGTGGCCGCAGATGGCCCGGGGCTCGCAGGGCTTCGCCTGGCGGGCCGCGCTGGCGGAGACGGTGGCCGGAGGAGTGAAATGAGCGCCCGCAGGCACCTGGGATTCGTCGCGGCCGCCGCGACGCTGATGGCGGCGGCACCGATGGCCACCATCTTCGACAGCTGGACCTGGCTGGTGCAGTGCGCGATCACGGTCGTGCTGATCGGTGGCGTCGGGACGCTGGTCCGCACTCTGCGCGCGCCCGGCTGGCTGCACCCGGTGGCCATGACCGCCGCGCTGGTGCTCGCCCTGACCTGGTTGTTCCCCAGTGGGAACGAACTGTTCGCGGTGCTGCCCTCGCCAGCCACGATCAGCCACTTCGGCGGGCTGCTGGCCCAGTCGGCGCGGGACGTGCACGCGTACGGCGTGCCGGTGCCCGACGGCGACCCGCTGCTGTTCATCACCGTGCTGGGCATCGGGGCGGTCGCCATCGTCGTCGACGTGCTGACGGTGACGCTGCGCAGGCCGGCCCTGGCCGGCCTGCCGATGCTGGCGATCTACTCGATCCCGGTGGCGATCTACATCGACAGTGTCCCGGCGGTGCCGTTCGTCGTGGGCGCGGCCGGCTACCTGTGGCTGTTGATGGCCGACAACGTGGACCGGGTCCGCCGCTTCGGTCGCCGGTTCACCGGCGACGGTCGCGACGTGGACGTGTGGGAGCCGTCACCGCTGGCCGCCGCCGGCCGCCGACTCGCGGTGGCCGGCGTGGTGGTGGCGGTGCTGGTCCCGGTGGCGATCCCCGGCATGACGTCCGGTCTGCTGACCAATCTGAGCGGCAGTGGGGTCGGCGGCAACGGGCTGGGCACCGGGCCGGGCCAGGTGAACCTGTTCGCCGCGCTCAGCGGGCAGCTCACCCAGAGCGAGGTGACCGAGATGGTGCGGGTCGCCACGGACGACCCGACACCGGCGTACCTGCGCATCGGCACCGCCGACGAGGTCAGCGAGAGCGGGTTCGACAGCCGACCACCGCGGGGACGGCCGGCGTCGGCGCGGTCGCTGCCCGATCCGCGCGAGGATCCCGACATCCGCCGTACCGGGGTCACCCATCAGGCGTTCCAGGCCACCGTCGAGATCAGCGACGACTTCAACATGGCGTTGCTGCCGACGTACGCCGTACCGGTGCAGATGCGTGACATCGACGGTTCGTGGGCGTACGACGCCACCGCCCAGATCGTCTTCTCCGGCCGGTCCCGGGCTGGTGGCCTGGCCTACGGTTTCGAGTACGTGCGTTCCTCGTACACGGTCGGGGCGCTGCGCCGGGCCCAGCCGCTGGCACCCGACGACGAGATCCGTCAACGGTTCACCCCGGTCCCGCAGGTTGCGCAGGTCGACGCGCTGGTCGCCGAGCTGATCGCGGGAGCACGCACCGACTACGACCGGGTCCGCGCGGTCTACGACTACTTCTCCCGGGACAACGGCTTCACCTACAGCCTGTCCACCGAGGGCGGCACGGCGGGCCAGGACATCGTCAACTTCCTGGAGAACAAGGTCGGTTTCTGCCAGCAGTACGCGGCGGCGATGGCGTGGCTGGTGCGCGCCGCGGACGTCCCCGCCCGGGTCGCGTTCGGATTCACCAACGGGTCCCGCCGGGCCGAGGGCCGGTACGTGCTGACCAACCTGAACCTGCACGCCTGGACCGAGGTCTACTTCGACGGGCTGGGCTGGGTGCCGTTCGACGCGACCCCGGCGGCGAGCGTGCCCGGATCGGTCCGGTCCGAGTGGGCACCGGACGTGGACGCGCCGCAGCAGACCGCGCCGACGGCCGGGCCGTCGGCGGCACCCGGCGCGGCTCCCTCGGCCGGGCCGTTGCCGGAGTCGTTGCCCGGCAACCTCGACGAGGGTGACCTGGGACTCGACGGGACGGCCGGCGCCCCGAGCGGTCCTCGATGGCCGTTGTGGGTGCTGGTCGCGGCCGCGGTGCTGGCGGTGCTGCTGGCGCTGCCGGCGGCGCGCCGGGCCACGGTGCGGCGGCGCCGGCTGGCCAGGACACTGGCGACTACGGCTACGGCTACGGACCGCACCGGTGACGGCGACGCGGAGGAACCGGCTGCCGGCGCCTCCCCCGTGGTCGTGGTCACCGGGGCCGACGCCGACGCGGCCCGGGCACATGCCCACGCCGCGTGGAGCGAGTTGATCGACACGATGGTCGACCTGCGGGTGCCGGTCGACCGTTCGGAGACGCCACGGGCGACCGCACAGCGGCTCGCCGCCGTCGATTCGGTGCGCGACACCGCGGCCGACGCGGTCCGGCTGCTCGGCCAGGCGGAGGAGCGGGCCCGCTACGCCCGTCAGCCAGTCGAGGGCGGACCGCTGGTCGAGGCGCTGCGCCGCACCCGGAATGCGCTGGCCGCCGGGGCGACCCGCCGGACCCGGTTGATGGCGCGGCTGCTGCCGCCATCGGTACTACTGCGCTGGCGTGGCCAGGTCGTGGAGGCGTACGGCCAGGTGTTCGCCGTCGTCGGGCGCTGGCGCGACGGCGTGGTGCGGTTCAGCCCACGCCGGCTGCTGGCCAGCCGGCTCGGCCGTTGACCAGAGGCATCGGCCGGAATCTGGAACCCCGGGCCGGCAGCGGGAAACCGAACAGCACCGGATTGGCGAAAGCCCGGCGCGACACACAGCGGGGCGGGCATAATCGCCCACGTGCGAAACGGTCGATCGGCATCTGACGACGCATCTGGGAACGGGGTCGCGCAGCCGGGCACGGTGCAGCCGCCCGGCTGCGTTCACCAGGCGGTTGAGGCCCGCTGGCTAGGTCAGCGGTGCCCTTCCGGGCGCTGGCGCCAGCGCTCCTCCAGCCGGTCGATCAATGATGACCGTCGTCCGCTGCGGGTCCTCCGGCGCGCGGTACCGCCGACCGCCCGCAGATCGGGCGAGTTCGACTTGCGCTGGGACTGCATGGCGAACGCCGCGGCACCGAGCATGACCACGAAACCGGCCACGCCGAGCAGCGGCACTTTGCTCACTGTGCCGTAAACGACCAGGGCAAGGCCAACGATGATCACACCGGCAGCGACGAGCAGGCGACGCCGCGCGTGGAAACGCGGGTCGCTGGCGCGCACGGCCGAGGCGAATTTGGGGTCCTCGGCAAGCGACCGCTCGATCTGCTCGAACAGCCGCTGCTCGTGCTCCGAGAGCGGCACGGCACTCCTCCCCGGTCACGTTGGTCGGCCCGGTCGGACCGACAGACCGTGGCAGCCAACCGGCTGCTTACCCGCAAGTCTACGAGGGGGGTCGCGGGTCGGAAAGCCGGACGACCGTCCGCCCAGGTTGATTTTCGGCCCAGCGGACGTCACCACCTGGTAACCAGAATAGCCGCCCCCTTCAAGATCCCCGTGATCTCGCGGCCGTCACCGGGCATATCAGACAAAGTCCCGCCTGCCACGCCGCCGGGCCGAAACTAGGCCGCGGTGGCGAGCAGCAACGGGATGGCCAGTTCCACCTCGGTGATTCCGCCGTGGTAGCCGACAAGCGTCGATCCGATCGGATCGGTCTGCGACGCCACCACGACGAACCGGTCGCGGCACACCGCCACCACGTCACCGATCCGCTCCCGGTGCCCGGCCGGCACCGGGCCGAACAGGCCCGATTCGATCAGCTCGGCACGCTCCACCACCCAGGCCGCCGGGCCGAGAACCGCCTGCCAGGCGGCGATGACGTCGGTGACCGCACCGGGGACGGTGTGCAGGTAGCGGACCCGTGGCTCGCCGGCGACCAGCCGTACGCCGGCCCGCAGGCGGGGGTCGGCGTCCAGGTCGAACCGGTACTCCGGGCCGGCCGGCACGTTCAACTGGCCATGGTCGGCGGTGACCAGCAACGCGGCGTCGGCCGGCAGCCCGGTCACCACCTGACCGAGCAGCCGGTCCAACCGCGCGGCCGTCTCCTGCCAGGGCGGCGATTCCACCCCGCACTGGTGACCCTGCCGGTCCAGATCGGCGAAGTACCCCGATACCAGGACCGGTCCGTCGGCAGCGGTGAGCGCGGCGAGCAGTTCGGCGGCAAGCTGGTCCGCATCGGAGGCACCCCGGTAGGCACCACCTCGGTAGGCGGCGAGGGTCAACCCGGTGCCGGCGAACTCGGGCCGGCTGACCACGGTCACCGTCACCCCGGCGGCGGTGGCCCGCTCCAACTGGGTGGGCAGCGGTTGCCAGCGCAGCGGGTCCGGGTCGCCGTACCAGTCGATGTGGTTGAGCACCCGGTCGGTGCCGGGTACGGCGACCCGGAAGCCGAGCACGCCGTGCGCCCCGGGCGCCGCGCCGGTGCCCAGGCTGACCACGCTGGTCGGGGTGGTGGACGGGAAACCGGTGGTCAGCCGCCGGGCCGACGGCTGGGCCGCCAACCGCGCCAGGGTCGGGGCGTGTGCCCCGGCGGCGGGCAACTGGTGCCAACCGAGCCCATCGACCAGCAGCACCACGACCCGGCGTACCCCGGGCAACGCCGCACGCAGCCCGAGCACGTCGACCGCGCCGGGCACGCCCAGCACCGCGAGCGCGCCGGGTAGCACGTCGGCCAGGCTGGCGGAGCCGTACTCCGGCCAAGCGGTGCGCAGCAGCTCCGGGTCCGCCGGCACCACCGGAATGTCCGCCGGCAGCTTCCTCGGCTCCGCCGGGCGTCCACCCGGCAGGTCACGGTCGTCATTGCCGTTCATGACGGCCTCGCGCTCGCGACAGCCCCGCCGCACAGCTGCCTCATGACCGCGCACGCCGGGCGAACAGGTGCAGTTGGGTGGCCAGATCCCGGTACGGCGGGTGGGCGGCGGCGGACAGCTCCAGGTCGAGGACGGCCTGCGGGTCGGCCTCGGCGACCGCCGCCGGCAGCAGGTCGGCCAGCACCCGTACCCCGTGGATCTGCTCGACCTGCAGCCCGGCGGCGGTGAGCAGGTCGACGGCACTGTCCGCGTCATAGCGGCGGCGCAGCGTGTCCCGACTGCCCGCCGTGCCGTGCGGGTCGGCCAGCAGCGCGGCGGCGAGGTCCAGATGCCCGTTGATCGCCCGGGCGAGGACCGCGGCGGCCCGACCGGCGACCAGGACGCTGGCCGCCCCACCGGGGCGCAGCACCGTGGCCAGCGCCCGGACCACCTGTGCGGGGTCGTCGACGACCTCCAGCACCGCGTGGCAGAGCACCAGGTCGGCGCTGGCCGGGGCGACCAGGTCGGCGAGCGCGTCACCGTCGCCCTGCACCGCGTCGATACGCTCGGCGACACCTGCCTCGGCCGCCCGGCGGGTCAACGCGGCCAGCGCGTCGGGGCTGGCGTCGACCACGGTCACCTGGTGCCCGGCCTCGGCCAGCGGCACCGCGAACCCGCCGGTGCCGCCCCCGACGTCGACGACGGTCAACCGGTGGTCGCGGTGCCGGTCCAATTCGTGGCGCAGCACCGACCAGACGGCGGCGGTTCGCGGCCCGGCCGTCGGGCCGCTGGGGATGTGTGTTCGCTCCACTCGCGCGAGCCTATCGGCCCGGTCCGGCCGGGTCCGGTCAGGTGCGGCCACAGCCGGGCCAGGTGCGGCTGCCTCTGGCTGGGCGGCACGAAAACGGGATTCGCCGGGTGTGACCGTCTTCTTACCGTGACAGCGGCACCCGGCGCCGCCAGCCGGGCGGTTCCCGGCCGAAGACACCGGGTGCTCCGGAGGAGACATCATGCGAACGCTCGGCGTACGAATCGTTCTGACCAGCGTCTACGCGGTCACCGCGATCGGCCTGGCCGGCTGCGGCGCGGGCGGGGAGCCCGAGGGCGGGGCGGGCGGCACGTCAGCCGGTCCGAGTGGCATCGGCGGCCTGGGCAGCGCCCCGACCCGGCCGGATGCGGACGACACCACGACCGGTGGCTCCGGGCCGGACGGCGACTCCGGCGCGGGGTCGGGCGCGCCCGGCGGCACCGGCGACAGCGACGGTGGCAACAGCAGCGGTGGCAACAGCAGCGGTGGCGACAGCAGCGACCACGGCGGGGCCACCGGCGGTCAGCCCGCGGGCCCACGGATCGTCTCGTTCACGGTCACCGGTCAGCCGTCCTGCCCGGCCGGCACGACCATCGCGCCGATCGACGGCACGCCGGTCACCCTGGCCTGGCAGGTGAACGGGCAGCCGACCGTCACCCTCTCCGTCGACGGGCCCGGGGTCTACCAGAGCTACCAGGGTCCGCAGGGCAGCGAAACCCTGGCCTTTCCCTGCGACGGTGCCCCGGGGACCTACCAGAAGCACACCTATCTGCTGACGGCGACCGAGCACGGCGCCAGCACGCAGCAGACGATCACCGTACAGGCGAAGATCAACGAGATCGCGGTGGTGGAGCAGTAGGCGTATTACGCGATTGACGGTAGCTCGGATTGCGCAGTAGTCTGCTGTCCGTGGACACCACCCAGCTTCTCAAAGGAGTGCTCGACCTAGCCGTCCTCGCGGTGCTGCAACGCGAGGACGGCTACGGGTACGACATCCTGCGCCGGTTGCGCGCCGCCGGGCTGGACGAGGTCGGTGACGCCTCGGTCTACGGCACCCTGCGGCGGCTGTTCCAGGCCGGGCTGCTGACCACCTACGTGGTCCCCTCCGAGGAAGGCCCGCACCGCAAGTACTACTCGCTCAACGCCGCCGGGCGCGACCAGCTGACCCGCTCCGGCAAGCTCTGGCGCAGCTTCGCGGCCACCATGGACAACCTGCTCGACGATCGGGGGGTGGCGGCGTGAACGCCGCGACGCGCACGGAGATCACGCGCTACGTCGAGCAGGTACGGGCCGCCCTGGCCGACCTGCCGGAGACGGTCCGCGACGAACTGCTCGAAGACCTGCCCGAGCACCTCGCCGAGGTGCTCGCCGAGGGCGAGGGCACGCTCGTCGAGCGGCTCGGCCAGCCGGCCGCGTACGCCGCCGAGCTGCGCTCCAGCGCGGCGCCGGACGCCCCGGCGGTGGCACCGGGTGTCGGCCACCGCGCCGCTGTCGCCTGGCAGGCCACCCGCGCCCGGCTGGGCCGGGTCGACCGCCGAGTCGGGCCGGTCATCGGCTACGGCACCGCCAGCGAGTTCCTGCGGTCGTTGCGACCCGCCTGGTGGGTACTGCGCGGTTACCTGGCGGCGATGGTCTTCACATACCTCACCACCGGCGGCCCGCCCGGATTGTTCCCCCGCCCCGGCGGCAGCCCGCCGATCGGGCTGCTGGTGCTCGGCACGGCAGTCGTCGGCTCCATCTGGCTCGGCCGCCGCCAGGCCCAGCTGAGTCGCTGGCCACGGCGGACGCTCGCCACGGCGACAGCCCTGATGGTGATCTTCGGCCTGGTCGCCGCGACCGACCTTGATGGCCGAGCACGGCGGAGCGTCCCAGGGCCGGTCTACTTCGACCACAACCCGTACTCCACCATCCAGGACATATACGTCTACGACAGCCAGGGCCGGCTCGTCGAGGGCGCCCGGCTGTTCGATGAGCACGGCCAGCCGATCTGGCTCGGCTACCCGCACTGGTGCGACGAGAACGGCGTCATCGATGTCTTCGAGCCCAGTCCGCAGTACGTCTATCCGTTCTGCCCGGACCGAGCGCCGTTCCGGCTACCTGGCAGCGCCAGCGCCAGCCCGGGTTCCGACGCCAGCGCGGCGCCCGATCCGACCGCGCCAGGGGCGGTCATCGTGCCGAGCGACGTACCGCTGACCCCGCTGACCCCGACTCCGGCACCGAGCTAGGGCTCCCGCGGCGGCCGGTCAGCGGAAGTCCCGGGACGTCGGGCTGACCGGGGTGGTCACCGCGTCCAGCCGGTCGGCGACCAGGTTGAGCACCCCTTCGGCCTTCTCCAGCCGGCCCCGCACCAGCAGCGCGGCGCTGGACCGGGCCACCGTCCGGTAGCGCTGCCACAACCCGGGTGAGCAGGTGACGTTGAGCATCCCGGTCTCGTCCTCCAGGTTCACGAAGGTCACCCCGCCGGCGGTCGCCGGACGCTGCCGGTGGGTGACGATGCCGCCGACCCGGATCCGGGTGCCGGCGTCGATCCGACCCAGCTCGACGATCGGCACCGCCCCGGCGGCGGCCAGCCGGTCCCGGACGAAGCGCACCGGGTGGGTGTCCGGCGACAGCCCGGTGGCCCACACGTCGGCCATCAGCGCGTCGACCTCGTCCAGGCCGGGCAGGGTCGGCGCGGCGACCCCGGCGGTCGACGCGACCCCGGGCAGCCGGTCGGGGCGTTCCTGGGCGGCGGCGCCGGCCGCCCACAGCGCCTGCCGGCGGGTCAGCCCGAAACAGGCGAACGCGTCGGCGGTGGCCAGCCCCTCCAGCTGGGCGGCGGTCAACCCGACCCGGCGGGCCAGGTCCGGCAGGTCCCGGTACGGCCCGTGCGCGGCCCGCTCGGCCTCGATCCGCTGCGCCAGGTCGTCACCGATGCCGCGCACCGCCGACAGGCCGAGTCGCACCTGCGGGCCACCGATCCCCCAGCGGTGCGGCGGCTCCCCCGGTGCGCCGCCCCACCGGGTGCGGGCGTCGACGACCAGGGTCGCCGCCGCGCCGCTGGCGTTGACGTCCGGCCGGTGCACCCGTACCCCGTGCCGGCGGGCGTCGTCGACCAGGGTCTGCGGCGAGTAGAACCCCATCGGCTGGGCATTGAGCAGCGCGGCCAGCAACGGCGCCGGGTGGTAGCGCTTGAGCCAGGCGCTGGCGTACACCAGGTAGGCGAAGCTCATCGCGTGGCTCTCCGGGAAGCCGAAGCTGGCGAACGCGGACAGCTTCAGGTAGATGTCGTCGGCCAGCTCACCGGTGATGCCCCGGTGCGCCATCCCGGCGTACAGCCGGTCGCGGATCGCGGCCATCCGAGACGCCGACCGTTTCGACCCCATCGCCCGGCGCAGCTGGTCGGCGCCGGCGGCGTCGAAGCCGGCCAGGTCGATCGCCAGCTGCATCAGCTGCTCCTGGAACAGCGGTACGCCGAGGGTCTTCTCCAGCGCGTTGCGCATCAGCGGATGCGGATAGGTCACCGGGTCCTGCCCGTTGCGACGGCGGATGTACGGGTGCACCGAGCCGCCCTGGATCGGGCCGGGCCGGATCAACGCCACCTCGACCACCAGGTCGTAGAAGCAGGTCGGTTTCAGCCGGGGCAGGGTGGCCATCTGCGCCCGGCTCTCCACCTGGAACACCCCGACCGAGTCGGCCCGGCACAGCATCGCGTACACCTCGGGGTCGTCCAACGACATGGCGCTCAGGTCGAGCTCGGAGCCGATCAGGTCGTGCGCGTCGTGCAGCGCGGTCAGCATGCCCAGCCCGAGCAGGTCGAACTTGACCAGGCCGACGCTGGCGCAGTCGTCCTTGTCCCACTGCAGCACGGTGCGCCCCGGCATCCGGGCCCACTCCACCGGGCAGACCTCGATCACCGGCCGGTCGCAGATCACCATCCCGCCGGAGTGGATGCCCAGGTGCCGGGGGAAGGTCTGCAGCTCGTCGGCGTACGCCACCACGTGCGCCGGGATGTCCTCGCCGGCCGCCGCGACCGCGCCGTAGTGGTCGATCTGCTTGCTCCAGGCGTCCTGCTGGCCGGGTGAGAACCCGAACGCGCGGGCCACGTCGCGCACCGCCGACCGGGGCCGGTACGAGATCACGTTGGCCACCTGGGCGGTGTGTTCCCGGCCGTAGCGGCGGTAGACGTACTGGATGACCTCCTCGCGGCGGCCGGACTCGATGTCGACGTCGATGTCGGGCGGGCCGTCGCGTTCCGGGGCGAGGAAGCGTTCGAACAGCAGCTGGTGGCGGACCGCGTCGACGTTGGTGATCCGCAGCGCGTAGCAGACCGCCGAGTTGGCCGCCGACCCCCGGCCCTGGCAGTAGATGTCGGCTTCGCGGCAGAATGCCACGATGTCGTGCACGACCAGGAAGTAGCCGGGGAAGTCGAGCTTTTCGATCATGTCGAGCTCGTGGTCGAGCTGCCGGTACGCCTCCGGGTGGGCCTCGCGCGGGCCGTACCGCTCCAGCGCCCCCCGCCAGGTCAGCTCCCGCAGCCAGCTCATCTCGGTGTGCCCGGCCGGCACCGGGTGGTCCGGCAGCCGGGGCGCGACCAGGTGCAGGTCGAAGGCGAGCTCGGCGCCGTAGCCGGCGGCCCGGGCCACCGCGCCCGGGTAGCCGGCGAACCGGGCCGCCATCTCGGCGCCGGAGCGCAGGTGGGCGGTGCCGGCGGCGGGCAGCCAGCCGTCGACGTCGTCCAGGCCGCGCCGGGCCCGGACCGCGGCCACGATGGTGGCCAGCCGGTGCCGCGCCGGTGCGGCGTAGTGCACGTTGCCGCTGGCCACGGTCGGCAGCCGCCGGGTGCGGGCCAGCGCGTCGAGGGCGTCGTTGCGGTCGCCGTCGTCCGGATGCCCGTGGTCGGTCAGCTCGACCGCCACGCCGTCCGCGCCGAACAGCGCCACCAGCCGGTCCAGCTGCGCGTCGGCGGCGGCCACCCCGCCGGTCCGCAGTGCCGCCGGCACGGTCCCCTTGCGGCAGCCGGTCAGCACGAGTACGTGGTCGCGCAGCTCGGCGGCGACCTGCTCCAGGGTGCCGTAGTCGGGTCGGCCCTTCTCGCCGCCGCGCAGCTGCGCACGCGAGATGGTGCGGGCCAGCCGGGCGTACCCGGCCGGGCCACGGGCCAGCGCCAGCAGATGCCGTCCGGCCGGATCCGGCTCCCCGGTGCGCGGCACCGCCCGCCCACCTGCCGCGTCCACGGCGCCGAGGGGCAGTTCGGCACCGAGGGACAGTTCGGCGCCGAGGGTCAGCTCGGCGCCGAACACGGTCGGCAGCCCGTACGCGGCGGCCGCCTCGGCGAAGCGGACCACCCCGTAGAAGCCGTCGTGGTCGGTGACGGCCAGCGCGTCCAGCCCCAGCCGGACCGCCTCCTCGACGAGCTCCTCCGGGTGGCTGGCCCCGTCGAGGAAGCTGAAGTTGCTGTGACAGTGCAGTTCGGCGTACGGCGTGACCGGCCCGCCCCCGGCGGTGACCGGCGGTGGCGTGTACGGTGCCCGCTTGCGGGTCCAGCCCGGCGCGTCGCCGCCGTCGCCGTCCACGGCCAACGGGTCGACCACCACCGGTCGGTCGGCCCGCGGAGCGGGCCGCTGCGGCCGGTCCGACCGGCCGGACAGCGTGCGTTCCAGCTCGGACCAGGGCATGTCCGGGTTGTGGAAGCTCACCGCCGTCCCCCGGATCGTCCGCTGGTCATGGCCGGCCGACCGCTAGTCATAGATGGCCTCCACCACCCAACGCCCGTCGGCGCGGGCGACCAGCAGGGCGCTGCCGTCGGCGAGCGCGACCTGGAACCGGGCCCGCCGTCGGGCCTCGGCCGGGGCCCACCAGCGTTCGTCGATCGGCCACGGGCCGGCCCAGCCGGTGACGTCGACCGGGGCGGCGGTGCCGACGGCGAGCCGGGCCGGGGCGGCGCTGAGCACCAGTCGCGCGCTGACGGTGACCGGCTGGCCGGTGGCGTCGTAGACCTCGGCCGGCAGCGGGGCGGGCAGCACGATCGCCGGTGCCGGCGGGGGCAGCTGGCCGGGCCACGGCGGCAGGCTGGGCCGGGCCGGTGCCCGTTCGTCGCCCCACGGCACCAGCCGGATCTGGTCGACCGGGGACCGGCCGCCGCCGAGCACGGCGGTGACCACCGCGTCCGGGCCGAGCAGTCCCTGCACCCGGGTCAGTGCCCGGCGGGCGCGGGCACCCTCCTCACCGGTCTCCCCCCACAGGCCGGGTTGCAGGGCGGCCTGGGCGAGCACCCCGTCGGGGACGAGCCGCAGCCGGATGATCCCGGCGGTGGGGGCGGCCGGCGGGACCGTACCGCCGGCGCCCGGTCGCCGGGCGGCGGCGCCGGTGAGCCAGCCGTCGAGCTGCCAGCGCAGCCGGTCGGCGATCGCGGCGGCGGTGAGGATGCCGTCGTGCCGCCAGGTGCGGTGCAGTTCCTGGCCGTGCGCGGTGACCGCTTCGATGCCGACCCGGGTGCAGGCCAGGCCGTACCCGCCGAGCCGGTCGTGCAGCTGTTCGGCGAGGGCACGGGCGGCGAACGCGGCCACGTCGACCCGGTCGATCGGCTCGTCGTAGTCGGCGGTGACGGCCAGTTCGGGGGGTGGCTGGCGGGGGGTGAACGGATGCTCGTCGCGTCCGGCGGCCAGCCGGTGCGCCAGCGCCGCGTCGGGGCCGAACCGGGCGAGCACGTCGCGGGCGGGCAGCCCGGCGAAGTCGCCGAGGGTACGCAGGCCGAGCCGGCGCAGCAGGTCGGCCAGGTCGGGCCGGCCCAGCACCCGCACCGGCAGGTCGGCGAGGAAGGCCGGGCTGGCACCGGGCGGGACGATCCGGCCGGTACGGGCGGCCAGCCCGGCGGCGTAGCACCCGTCCGCGACGCCGATCTGGCATTCGACCTCGCAGGCCTGCGCGACGTGTTCGACGATCTGTTCGGCGGCGGTTTCCTCACCGCCGAAGTAGCGGGCCGGGCCACGGGCGGCGACGGCGCACACCCCGGGCCGGAGCACTTCGACCCCGGCGACGATCTGTTCGACCGCGGCGACGACCGGCTCGAAGGCCCGGGCGTCCCGGGACAGGTCGTGGTCGACCACGGTCAGTCCGGGGCAGCGGCTCTGTGCCTCCCGCCGGCGCAACCCTGGGTGTACGCCGTCGGCGCGAGCGGCTTCGGAACAGGCGACCACCCGGTTGGCGTGCAGGACGGCCACCGGCCCGGTCGCCGCCACCCCGTCGACGATCTCGGCGGCGACCACCGGCCAGTCGGGGCACCAGACGACCAGCGCCCGGGTGGGCGGGCGGGGCAGGCCGGGCCGACCGGCCGGAGTGGTCGCGGTCATCCGCGCCGCACCAAGGTCAGCTCGGCACGGCGGGCCCGGCGCTGGCTGCCGCCGCCGGTCGCCGGCTGGACATCTGACGGCTGCCCGGCTGCCGGTTGGACAGCGGCCGGTTGGACAGCGGCCGGTTGGACAGCGGCCGGTGGCGGGCCGCCGGGCAGCCAGACCCGGATCTCCCGGGGTCGGGCCAGCGCCCCCCGGCCTCGGGCGGAGACGACCATCTCCCGGCGGCGTAGCCGTCCCCGCCCCTGGCCGAGCCCTTCCCATCGGCCCCGCACCACCTGCAGGGTGACGTCGGCGGCGTCCCACCGACCGCAGGGCACGAGCACGCAGCCGCGCTGCCGGGCCCGCGCGGCGAGCCGACCGGTCACCTGCGGCGCGACGGCGGCGGGTGCGGCGACGACCACGACGTCGACGCCGTCGATCAGCGCGGCCACCACCGCCGGCCAGTCCGGCCCGGGGTTGGGCACCAGCGCGAGCCGGTCCAGGGCGATGCCGAGTTCGGCGGCGGCGGCCGTGCCCAGCGCCGGCA
Organism: Solwaraspora sp. WMMB335; assembly: GCF_049179075.1. NCBI lineage: Bacteria > Bacillati > Actinomycetota > Actinomycetes > Micromonosporales > Micromonosporaceae > Solwaraspora > Solwaraspora sp. WMMB335. The sequence goes on along the minus strand of NZ_JBMHMF010000001.1, from coordinate 6,996,037 downwards.
CCCCGACCACGGCGCACCACAGGCCGGAGCGGGAGGCTCCGGCGAGCAGGGCGAGCAGCAGGGAGGTGGCGCCGAGCCGGGCGGATCGGCTGGGCAGGACGTTGACGGTGGAGCCCCGGCGCAGGCCACGGCCGGGCAGCAACCCGGTCAGCTCGCCCGGCACCGGCAGCACCCGGTCGACACCGGCCAGCTCCGGTGCGCTCGCCGGCTCCACCAGACCGGCGGCGACGGCGGCCAGCGCGGTCGCCCCAGCCACCATCCGCCCCGCCATCTGCCTCTCCCCCGATACGTTTCGTCAGCCGTGCCGTTGTCGGTGCCGTCCGGCGTCGACGACGTCCGCGCCGCTCCCCGTCCCGGAGTGACCCTGATGTGACCCTGGCCGGTCTTGAACACGGGCAGGGGCCGTCGTCGGCGTCACCCGCCGGACGGGGAGCGGGATCCCGTACGCGGACGCCGTCGTCAGGCGGCCAGACCGTCGAGGGTCGGTTGCGGGGCCAGCCCGAGGGTGCGCTCGATCAGGGAGACGAACTGCCCGGCGGCGCGCAGCAGATCGTCGGCTTCCCGGGCGGTGACCACCCGGGGTATGCCGGCTTCGGCGGCGGCCCGCTTGCCCGCCGCGGCGGCGAAGAAGGTGGCCCACTCGGTCAGCTCGGGGGCGACCATCATCAGCAGGGTCCAGGCGCTGGTCACCCGGTTTCGCCGGGTGGGCTCCGGCCGGGCGCGGGCGGCGAGCATCGCGGCGGCGGCGCGCAGCGCGGCCAGGTGGGCCGCCGCGTACCGCAGCCCGTCGGGGCGGGTGGCAGCCGCTTCGGTCAGCCCGTGCCGGGCGAGGGCGAGCAGCTGGGCCGGGGTGCGGTTCGGCAGCAGGTGTGCCGGCACGGTCGGTGCCGGGGCCGGGCTCGTCGCCATGGTCTTCTCCTCCGCGCGTTTCATCGCCGCCAGCGTCTGGATCGATGACCCGCCCACGGAGGAAGGCGTCGGGCGGGACGTCACCGGTGCGGATGCGGATGCTTCCCCACACCGCATCCGCACCGGCGATGCTGGCGGGGTCCGTTGCCCGCCGCCCGGGGGTCGAGGGCGGCGGACAACGGTCCTGCCTGTGGGTCTGGACCCGCGAATGTCCAGTGCCCGGGTGCGCGGCCCGCGGTGCCGCACTGCCGGGACTCGCGCCGCGAATCGCTCCTCCCGGCGGTCAGGACGGGTGTCGGCTCCGGTGCCGTTGCTGACCGGCGGACCCAACCAGCAGAGCTATCCGTTATCGAACATCCGTTCTAACCTCTACTTCACAGTACACCCTGCCACCGACAAAAATGCAACGTCAGGCACGCCGAACGCCGCTGGCCGGGTCCCGGCGGACGGGACCCGGCCAGCGGACCGGTCGACTCAGGCGGAGTAGCCGCGCGCGGCCACCCAGTCGGCCAGGGTGTCGAGGTCCATCCAGTACTCCTGGCCCTCGTAGAACGGGTCGGCGATCTTCACCGTGTCACCGCCGTCGCGGTAACCGACCACCGTCAGGTAGTGCCCACCCTCGTACGAGTGCGCCGCCCCGTCGACGTCGGTCGCCGTACCCATGATGTTGGCCACCACGGCCCGCTTGTCATCCACGGCCTCACGCACATCGGCCTTCAGCTTCGCCACGTGCTCCGGCTTGGCCGCGTTCTCGCCGATCGAGACGGTCTCGTACTCCGACTCCCCGGTCACCTCGTTGAGCACCCGGGTGGTCTCCTCGGCCGAGTCGGTGCCGGCCTCGGTGGTACCCAGCTTGTCGGCCACCTCGTCCTGCGACGGGGTGTGGCCCTGCGCGGTCAACGCGATCCGCGTCGCCGCCGGCCCGCAGTAGTAGAAGTTCGGCTGTGCCTCGTACTGCACTCGCAGCTCACGTGCGCCGTCGGCGCGGCCCGGCTCGGCGGCCTGCGCCGCGACCGCGGGACCGGCCACCGCACCACCGGCGGCCAGCAGACCTGCGGCGGACAGAACAGACTTACGGAAAATCGTGTTCATAGCAGAATCTCCGTTCCGAGGGGTACGGGATCCGCCGCACCGACCCGAGGACGGCGACGGACCCGCGAACGGGACAGACAAGACACGAAATCAGAAAAGACACCAGCGGACCTGGGCGACATCCCGCCTGGCTGGTCGGGGCGGTCTCACCGGCGCACCGGATACAACCACCGGCCACCCGCCGGCATTCCACCCGGCGCGGGCGCGGGCGCGGGGACGGGGACGGGCGAGCATGGGCGCGCTCGCCTACTCGGTCCGACGCCGGGATCCAACGCCGGCCGGCCGGCGGATGTTCCGCCGGGGCGACGTCCACCGCCCGGGCCGAGCCCCGAGTCCCGGCAGGTCACCGGGCCCCCGTAGGCACCGGACCCCGCAGGTGACCCGTGGGCTCCGCGTGGCACCTGAGTCCCATGCGTCACCTGACGCGCCCGGTCACCGGATCAGTCGCCGGGCTCCTTCCACAGCACGTACTCCATCTGCAGGGTGCCCTCCGGTTCGTCATCGGTGGGCAGCCGGTGGGCCAGTGTCCCGTACCGGCCGTCACTGGTCCGGATGCAGAACACCGGGACGACCCGCTGCCAACGGTTGCCGCTGAACATGCCCTCGACGACCTTCTCGTCGTTCCAGGCCGACTCCGGCAGCGCCGAGCAGCCACCGCGGGTCGGGGTCCCCTCGTCCCAGTCGGCGGCCAGTGCGCCGTTGCGCAGCGCGGCGCGGCCCCCGGTGAACATGTTGCGGACGCCGGCGAACTCGGGTTCCACCAGGTCCACCGCGGCGGCGAACTCCGGATCCTGATCCGGATCACCGAACCGGGCGGTGTCGAGGTCGTAGTACAGGTGGTCGGCGTCGAGGACGAACCGCCCACCGATGAAGACCGGCTCACCGTCGAGCGCATCGGTGATCACGATCGTGGAGTCGACCGCCGGGTCCGCCGTGATCGTGATCAGATTCTGTTCGATCTCGGCGACGAACCGCCCGTCCATGTCGATCCGCAGCTTGCGGGTAGTGTCGATCCGGAACACGCTCACCTGCTGCTCGCCCTCGATCGTCTGCTCGATCAGCAGGTAGGTGGCGTCCCGGTCCGCCGCCTGTTCACGCGCCACCTCCTCGGTGGCGTAGATGCCGACCTGCGCGATGACGTCGTACGGTGGCGGGAGCGTCACCGCCACCTCCTTGGCCACCTCGATGACGATCGGCATGATCGCCTCCTCGAAGGCGGCCATCCGCTCGTCGTCGCCGCATCCGGCGACCGTCAGCAGGGCGGCCAGGCCGGACAGGGCGGCGGCCAGCACCCGCACCGGCCGCGACCGCCGCCTGCGACCGGGCCCGCGCAGCCGTCCCACCGGGTGTGCCCCGCTCGATCGTCCGTCCACGCCGTCACCTCTCCGCCGCTCCGCCCGGTGCCCCGCCCGGTGCCCTTCACGATCATGGTGAGCCTGCCGGGCAAGGTCTGACCAGGGCGCTTCGGCGGGCTACCGCTCAGGCGTCAGGCTGATGTCGTAGCCGGCGGCCCGCACATCGGGTGCCGGATGGGCGCGCAGCCGGTGCAGCAGTTCCCGCCACGGCGGCGTCCAGCGGTACCGGTCCCCCACCCGGGCCAGCGCGACCGCGAACAGCCCGCCGGCCAGGTCGCCCCGGGCGGCGAGCGCGTCGGCGGCGGCGATCAGGGTCGCCGGCTCCCACCCGCCTTCGGCGCGCCGGGCGGAGTCGGTCAGGGTCTCGGCGAGTCGCCCGGCCAGCACCGGACGGTCGGCGACCAGGTCGGCCAACCCGGACAGCTCGGCCACGACGGTATGCGCCGGCGTGGCGGCCAGGGTCGTCGCGGCGGCGCGCAACCGGGCCGCCTGCGGCTCGAAATCGGCAAACCCGGCGAGGGTACGCGCGGCGTCGCGCACCGCCGTCCGGTCGGTGTCCGGGCCGGCCTGCCGGCACCAGCCGACGGCCGCGTCGACGAGCCGGTCGAGGCGGCGGCGGGCCGGCCGGTCCCGGGCCGGGTCGCCCGGATGCGGATCGGCCTGGTCGAGGCGGGCCAACGCGGCCAGCGCGGCCACCAGCGGCACGCTCGCCCCGTTGCCCGCCGCGCTGTCCACCGCACCGCCCACCGCGCCGCCCGCCGCGCTGTCCACCGAGCCGCCCGCCGTACCGGTGCCGCCAGCGGCGGCCGGGTGGTCGAGCAGCCGGATCACCACCAGCAACGCCGACTGCCAGCGGTACGGCTCGTCCAGCTCGGTCAGCGTGGCCACGGTCAGGCCGGTCAGGTCATCCGTCCACCGGGCCCAGGCCGGCACCGCCGCCCAGGCGGCCCGGGCAGCCTCCGGGTCGGCGGTGCCGCAGGCGGCCACCACCAGGGCGGCGTACCGGGAGCGGTCCCGTTCGGCGACGAGAGCCGGCCCGGTGTCGAGCAGCGCGGCGACCTGCGCGCGGTCCGGGGACCGGTGTGCGTCGGCCCCGGCGGCAGCGGCCAGGATGTCCCAGCTCACCGGCAGGTCCAGCCGCAGCCGGGCGGCGGACACCGCCGCCGCGCGGACGTCGCGGTGCTGGTCGACCCGCCGGTACGCCTGGGCGACCAGGTCGAGCGCCGCCGGTGGGCCGTACCGGGCGAGCAGCCGCAGCGCCTGTTTGCGGCTGGTGACCTTGCCGTCGCCGAGCGCCGGTCCGGTCAGCATGTCGACCAGCCGGGACGGTGCGACGAGCCGGGCGGTGCGGCCCGCCGCGTAGACGGCCACCCGGGCCCGGTCGTCGTCGGCGTGACCGAGCAGGATCGGCAGCGCCTCATCCGGCCGGTCGGTCCAGGCCAGCGCGCCGAGGGCAGCCTCGGCCAGGACGGTGTCGGCCGCGTCGACGTAGCGTCGCGCCACCGCCCAGCCGGCGCCGGGCACCCGGGCCGCCGCGCTGATCGCCCGTACCCGATGGTGTTTGCCCGCGCCGGGGTCGGCGGCGACCGCGGCCTGCAGGTCGACGTACGCCTGCCGCTGGTGGGGCAGCCACCGGTCGACGCCGTACGCCGGGCCGGGCACCCAGCGCTCGCGGGCGGAGCGGAACTTGCCGGCGCGGCGGCGGGCCGGCGCCGTCAGCACCGCGTCGAGCAGGTCGCCGCGGCGGGTGCAGATCGCCCGCCACACCCCGTCGATCTCCACCGTGGACGGATCGGTGGCGAGGACCTCGGCGACCCGGTCGGCCCGGGTGGCCGGATCGGCCAGCCACAGCGTCACCGCCCGGCGGAACACCGCCGACACCACCCCGGGGTGGATCGCCCGGCGCAGCATGGCCTGCAGCCGCGGCAGCCGCCAGGCCCGCCGGCCGAGCGAGGCGGTGACGGCGAACAGCGGCTCGAACCGGTCCCGGGCCGCCGCGCCCTCGATCCACGGGCCGATCACGGTGAGCAGGTCATGTTCCTGGCCTCGGCGCAGCACCCGGTCGAGCTGGCCGAGCGCGGGCACCTGCTGCCCGTCGTACAGGTTGTCGACGGTGCGCATCGCCCAGCCGATCATCACCGGGTCGGCCACGTGCCGACGCAGCACCTGCCCGGCCAGCCGGCCGAGCGCGGCCAGGCTGGCCGACGAGGCGTCACGGACGGCGACGGTCTCGGCGACGATCCCGCTCAGCGCCGGCACGGTGGCCGGGCCGAGCAGGCCGGCGACGTCGACCAGGGCGGTGAGCGCGCGGACGCGTACCGGGTCCTGCTCGTTGCGCAGTCGGCGCAGTTGTTCGACGGCGGCCGCGACCGCCACCGGGTCGCCGCTGCGCCGGGCGGCGGCCAGCAGCGACTGGTAGCCGGCGGCCCGGTCGTCGGCGGCGGCGCGGCGGGTCGCCGCGACCAGCGCCGGTTCCGCCTCGGTCCAGGGCAGGTACGCGGTGTACGTCACCGTCAGGCTCTCGCTGGCCCGGATCCGGTCGACGGTGAGCGCCCGGGCGGCTTCCCGGTGCTGCCAGCGGCGCGGCAGCACGTCCAGCACCTCGACCATCGGCACCAGGTCGCCGTGGTCCACGTCGGACAGCACGGCGTCGTACAGCGGGCCCCGGCGGGCGGGTGCCTGGGCGGCGAGCAGCCCGGCCCAGGCCCGGCTGGTGCCGCGCAGCCGCCGGCCGAGCACGGTCAACTCGCCCGGCCCGCCGGAGTCTGCCGGATCGGCGGAGTCTGCCGGATCGGCGGAGTCGCCCGGATCGGCGGAGTCTGCCGGATCGGCGGCGCGCAAGCGGCGCAGCAGGGCGGCCGGCAGCCGCTGCCCGCGCAGCCAGCCGGCGCGGGCGGGAGCGGTGAACAGCCGCAGGGTCCGCACCGGCGCGGCGGTGGCGAGTGCCCCGTACGCCGGCAGGTGGCCGGGCAGCCGGGTCGTCGGGGCGTACCGTTCCAGCAGGTCCAGCACCCGCAGCGGGGCGTCCTGGCCGGCGCGCAGGACGGCGTCGTCCCACCGGTGCCACCAGGCGTCGCGGGCGGCCGGGGAGCCTCGGTCGGCCGTGTCGGACAGCTCGCCGAGCCGCGTCTGCGCGAAGTCGAGCAGCGCGGTGCCGTGCCGGGCGGCCAGCCCGACGCCGGTGCCGACCGCGTGGGACAGTGCCGGCAGCAGCCGGCGTACGGTGTCCGGCCCGCAGGCGGGCAGCAGGATCGCGGCCTCGGTGTCGCCGTAGCGGGCCCGTACCGGGTCGATCAGCGCGTCGGCGAGCGCGCTGGCGCGGCCCCGGGTGCCCCGCAGCGTCCGGTACGCCAGGTGCCGCAGGTCGGCCGGGGCGTCGTGCAGCAGGTGCGCCGCCTCGTCGATGCCCACCCAGCCACGACGCAGGTACGCCTTGAGCGCGACCGCGCGCAGCCGCCGGTCCGGGTCGGCGAGCGCGGCCCGCACCGACGCCCGGTCGCCGACGATAACCGCCATGGTGAGCCCGAGGAACCGCTGATAGGCGTCCCCGTCCGCCAGCTCGGCCAGCACGGTGGGCAGCTGTCCGGCGGCGGACAGCCGGCGGGTGTGCCCGGCCAGGGCGGTCATCCGGGCCTGGTGGGTCAGCGGCGTCAGGCTGGCGAGCAGGTTCTTCGTGGTACGCGACACCCGGTGATCGTCGCAGCCGCCGGCAAGATCGGTTACGCCGCGGGATCAGAACGGGGTGACGACCCACCTCGACAACATCAACCAACGACAATTGGCGCGCGGCAGATGATCATTGTATGAGAAAGACCATCGGCCAACGTGGAAATTCCATGAAAGACTCTCATGTCGGACTCTTGGCGTCGAATGCCTACTATTTCGAACATGAGAGATAGCGTCATCGACGCATCGAAAATCCCGCCGTGGTGGTCGGTCGGGCTGGCCGCCGCCACGGTTGCCGTGATCATCACGATACTGGTGGTCCGTCGGCAGGCCCGACGACGCCGCAGCGCCCACCCCGAACTGGTCCGCCGCCTCGCCGAACGCACGGTCGCCGAGGTCGCACCGGAGCAGTCGCAGATGTTTCCTGCGCTGGCCGACGTCTATCTGTCGGATCCGCGACGGGTGGTGTCCAAAAGGTGGTTCCGGAGCAACAAACTCGGTTCCGGTATCCCACCGGTCGACGACGCGATGCTCATCGGCATCGCGATCTGGCTGGCCGAGGAGGTGCTCAGTGCGCTGATCGGCCGGGCGACCGACACGATGTTCGACCGGTTCCGCCAGTGGCTGCGACGACTGTTCCGGCGCGGCCGTGGGCAGGCCGAAACGTCGTCGGACGCGACCCGCTCGACCCGGGACGTCGTGTTCGCACTGCGCCAGGTGGACGCCGGCCAGGCCCGGCAGATCGTGCTGGACAAGCTCCGGCAGATCGACGTCGACCCCGACCGGGCCGAGCAGGTCGCCGACGCGACGGTCGTCGCCCTGCTCACCATCCCTCTGCCGACCGACGACCCGCAGGAGCAGCAGCTGTGACCGCCCGTACCGCCGGCAGCAGCCGGCTCACCGCAGTTCTCGTCGCCGCCGCGACCGCCGGCTCGTTCGTGTTGACGGCGGGCTGCACCGCCGGCCAGGACGGCACGCCGACGCCGACGGGCACCCAGAGCCCGGCGACCGCCGAAGCCCCATCGACCGGACCCGACACGGAACCGGCCACCACCGCCCCGGCCGCCGAGGTCGACGATCCGCACCTGCGGTCACTGCTGCTCAGTGCCGCCGAACTGTCGGGCGGCGGCTACAGCCCGACGACCGAACTCGACGGCACCGGCGTCGACCTGCTCGCCAACTGCCCGGCGTTGGACGGCTCCAGCGAGCCCGCCGCGCAGGCCCGGATCGCGTTCATCACCCAGGCCGGCGCCACTCTCGGCGAATCGCTGCAGCGGATGGCCACGGTGGACGACGCGCGGGCCGTGATGGCCGAGCTGGCCGGCGTACCGGAGGCCTGCGGCACCTTCTCGGCCGAACTCGCCGGAAAGCCCGAACTCGCCGGCGTCGCGATGCAGGTCACCGTCACCGCCGCCGACGATCCGCCGCCGGTCGGCGACGAGCGGGTGGGCCTGCGGATCACCGTGTCCCTCGGCCAGCCGCTCGTCGAGCAGTACCAGTACGCGGTCCGCTCCGGCGACCTGATCATCATGGTGTTCCACGCCGTACCGCTGGGCACGGCCGACGCGGAGCTGACCGGCACCGTCACCGAGACCGCGTACCGCAAGGTGACCGGCGGGTGAGCACCACCGACGCACCGCCGCAGGCCCGGCCGGACGACGGCGGTCCGAGCCAGCGGCGGCTGCGGCGGGCCGCGCTCAGCGGCGCCGCGCTGCTGCCCTCGGACACGTCGGTCCGCTACGCCGTCCTGGTCGGCATGGTCTTCGCCACCACCAGCGTCATCTACACCAGACTGTGGCTGGACCGGCTCGGCCCGGACAGCCTCTACCAGGGTTGCGCGGCCCAGCTGACGCGTGTCGGCAACGCCTGGCAGCTCGCCGCACCGTTGCCGCAGCCCCGAGCGGCCATGCAGCGGCTCGGTGCGTGCCTGCGCGACGACGCCCTGGCCGCGTCGAGCTGGGCGAGCGTCGGGATCGTCGTCGTCGCGGTCGCCGCCGTCACCGGTTATCTTCTCCTGCCCTGGTGGCGCATCCGGCGCCGCCGCCTGCTCCCCCTCGAACCCAACGTGCCGGCGGAGCTCGTCGCCCGCCTCGACACGCTGGTGGCCCGGGCCGGCCTGACCCGCCGGCCCACCTTCTGGCTCGACCCGCACGCCTCGGACCAGGCACACGCGTTCGGCACCCAGCGGCACTGTCACGTACCGCTGCATCCGGGCGTCGTGCGGACCTTCGCCGACGTGGGCGAGCGGGGCAGGCTCGACGCCGTGGTGCTGCACGAGTTGGCGCACATCCGCAACCGCGACATCCGGTACACCTACCTCACCCAGGCCACCTGGTGGTCGTTCCTGCTGCTCGCGGTCGTGCCGTACCTGGTGTTCCGGCTGCTGCCGCTCGCGTTCGGCGACACCGACGGATGGTGGCCGGCGCCGATGCACCCGGACACCGCACAGCGTCAGGCGTTCCTGTCCATCGGGGTGCTGACCGTGGTGGTGCTGCTCACCCGTCAGTCGATCCTGCGGGTACGGGAGACGTACGCCGACGTCACCTCGGCCGCGATCGGCGACCCGGACCAGCTGTCGCGGGAGCTGGAGGACAGGCAGCAGCCGCAGTCCCGGTGGCGGTCGCTGCCATGGTGGCTGGGCACCCATCCGCCCGTCCGGCACCGGGTCCGGCTGCTGCGTGACCCGGCCCGGCTGCCGGCCACCGGTCTGGTCGTGGCCGGCGGGGCCGGTTTCGCCGTCGCGCTGCTGCAGTCCAGCGCCAACGGGCTGCTAGACGAGTAGTTCCGATGTCAGGGGTCGATGTCCGGGCGTGAAGAGAGGGTGTCCAAGATCGTGTTGTGACGCAAGACCTGGACACCCTCCTGACCGCACTGTACGTCAAGATCGACGACACCATCCGCACGCCCCGGTGGCGCGGCAGACCACCGCTGCTGACCGACTCGGAGCTGGTGTGCCTGGCCGTGGCGCAGGTCCTGCTCGGCGCCCGCTCGGAAGCCCACTGGATCCGCTACGCCCGCATCCACCTACGCCCCTGGTTTCCCTACCTGCCACAACGACCCGGCTACAACAAACGGCTCCGCGCCGCGCTACCACTGATCAAGAAGACGATCCGGGCCCTGGCCCGCGACAGTGACTTCTGGTTCGACAACCACTGGATCGTCGACTCCACCCCGGTGCCGTGCGGCATGTCCCGCCCCACCGTGCAACGCTCGGACCTGGCCGGCTGGGCCGGATACGGCTACTGCGCCTCCCACTCCCGGTTCTTCTGGGGACTGCGCCTGTACCTGGTCTGCACCCCGACCGGAATGCCGATCCTGTGGGCTCTGGCCAACCCGAAGCTCGGCGAGCGGGAGGTCCTCACCGCGATGCTGGAGGTCGAGGCCGGTGTCGTCGCCGAACACGACGGCATCCTGCTGATCAGCGACAAGGGCTTCGCGTCCGGACCCTTCGAGCGGAACCTCGCCGACCAGGGCATCACCCTGCTACGCCCGTCCCGCAAGAAGGAGAAGACCCGCCACGGCGAACCGCTGCTCAACAAGGTCCGCCAGCTGATCGAGTCGGTCAACGACACCCTCAAAGGCCAACTCGACCTGGAACAACACGGCGGACGGACCTTCACCGGTGTCGCCGTACGCGTCGCTCAACGCCTCCTCGCGATGGCCGCCGCGATCTGGCACAACAACAAGACCGGCGCATCCGTCACCCGGTCACTGATCGCCTACGACCACTGACAGAGATGATGGAGAAGAGCACCTCCCGCCGAGGTCTGACCCAACCACTGACTGACCTCGGGTCCTCAACGGGATCTGTCGACCTCGGTCGGGAGGTGCTCGCGCACGCACCGGACGTGGCGTTGTGACCTCATAGGAGCCTGGCCAGAGGCCCCATCTCTGTCTTGTCCGCGTCGCCCAGCTGGTGCGCGCCGCCCTGCCCCAGTCACGAACGACAGGACGACGATGCCCTCCATTACACCTGACCACGCCGCGATCTTCGACGTCGCCGGCGGGGTGGACACCCATCAGGACACCCACACCGCGGCCGTGATCGACCTGGTCGGACGGGTGCTGGGTACCCAGCAGTTCCCCGCCACGGCCACCGGCTACGCCGCCCTGCTGGCCTGGATGCGCGGGTTCGGACAGCTGCTGCGAGTCGGAATCGAGGGCACCGGCGCCTACGGCGCGGGCCTGACCCACCTGTTGCGCGAGGAAGGCGTCGACGTCATCGAGGTCGACCGCCCCAACCGCAAGACCCGCCGGTTTCAGGGCAAGTCCGACCCGATCGACGCCATCCAGGCCGCCAAGACGGCCCTGGCCGGTGAACGGACCGGCACCCCCAAGCACCGCGACGGCCGCGTCGAGGCACTGCGTAACCTACGCGTGGCCCGTCGCAGCGCCGTCGACCAGCGCGCCGACGTCCAGCGCCAGATCAAGGCCCTGATCGTCACCGCCCCCGACCAGCTGCGGGCCAGCCTGCGCGGCCTGGCCGTCAAGGAGCTGATCGCCGCCTGCGCCAACCTGCGACCCGACCGGGCCGACGTCGCCAGCCCAGCTACCGCCACCAGCATCGCCCTGCAATCCCTCGCGCGCCGCCACCAGCAACTGTCGGTCGAGATCGCCGATCTCGACGAACTGCTGGAGCCGCTGGTCGCCGCGATCAACCCCGCCCTGGTCGCCGCCAACGGTGTGGGCACCGAGGTCGCCGGGCAACTGCTGGTCACCACGGGCGAGAACCACGACCGGCTGGCCTCCGAAGCGGCGTTCGCCATGCTCTGCGGCGTCGCCCCGATCCCCGCCTCATCAGGCAAGACCACCCGCCACCGTCTCAACCGCGGCGGCGACCGGTACGCCAACGCCGCCCTCTGGCGGGTCGTGCTCTGCCGGCTGCGCTGGGACCCCCGCACCCGCGCCTACGCCGACCGGCGTACCAAGGACGGCCTGTCCAAGAAAGAGATCATCCGGTGTCTCAAGCGCTACGTCGCCCGTGAGCTCTATTAGATCATCACATCAAATGATCTTGAACTGGCCGCTTGACATCGATAGGAGCATCCCGGTTTCGGAACTACTCGTCTAGTGCAGCTCGTCCTCGGGTTCGTCAGCGATCCGGGTACGTTCCTCCTGGCCTACCCGGCGATGAGTGTGCTCACCCACCTCACCGGGGCGGTGCTGCTGGCCGGTTTCGCCGCCGTGATCGGCTGGCACGCGGTGCTGCGCCAACGGCTGCTGCCCGGCGTACGGCGGCCGTGGCTGACGCCGCCGGCGCTGGCCGCGGCCATGACCGCCGGGATCCTGGTCGGCGAGCCGTTCGCGCTCTACCACGGCAGCGTGGGCAGCTGGGGGCTGTTCGACGCCGATGGCGCCACCGGACTGGCACGATGGGTCGCGGCCGGCGCGCTGGCCGGCATGATGCTGGTCCTCGTGGTCTGGATGCGGCAGACCGCACACGTGTTTACCGGCGTCGTCGACTGGACGCCGAGGGTGGGCGTGCTGGTGACGACGTTGGTCGCGGCGCTCGTGCTCTACCCGTACCACGTGTCGTGGTCCGCCATGCACGACAGCCTGCTGATGACGACCGTCTTCGACTTCGACCTGGTCACCCCGGGGCTGGCCTGGACTGCCGAGTGGTCGCCACCGGCGCAGGCCCTGGTTATGCGGGCCTACCTGCCGATGGTGGCGGTCGCCGCGCTGCCCGGCTCGGCGCTGCTGCTGGCACTGCCGAGCGTGGCGGTCGCCGTCATCGCGTTGCTGCGCCCGCCGGTCGCGCCGCCGCGGTGGTGGCAGGCCGCCGGGCTGGCCGCGTCGGGGGCACAGCCGCCGCGACCCGCCCGGCTGCGGCTCGGCCGGGCGGTGTGGACCGGCGTCGCCGGCGCGACGGCGTTCCTGGTGACCGCGACGCTGCTGGCCCTGCTGGTCCGGACGTGCGACGGCCTGGCGGGCGGCGACAACATCGTCGGCGCGGGCATCTACCTGCTGCTGGCCAACAGCTATCTGCTTGCCGGAGTCGCGGCGGTGGCGGCACTGGTCGCCGGTCTGCTGGTCGGACCGGCCGGGCGGTTCCCGCTGGCGCTGCTGGCCGCGACGGTGACCGCCGCCGGCGGGGTCCTCCTGTCACCGGCGCCGATCTTCGTGGGTGTCTGCGGCACCGAGGGGTCGGCCGAATGCCTGCCGGCGGTCGGGCGGAGCGTGATGGTGACCACGATGTTCGGGGCGTCGTGGGCGATCGTGCTCGGCTGCGCCGCCGGGCTGCTGGCCACCGGGCTCACCGCCACGGTTGCCGGGATCCGCAGGTGGCGGAGCACAGTGGAGGAAGCGGACCAGGCGGCTGCGGAGGTTCGGCCGGTGGCCCGCCGACCGGTCCGGGTGCTGTACGGCGTCGTCATCGTGATGCTGCTGCTGGCGCCGCCAGCGGTCGGTGGCTGGCTGATGATCCGGCTGATCGCCGGGGCGGCCGGCGGCGTTCTCTCCTGACGATCACCCGGTTGGAATTTCGGTGTCACCGGGTGGCTGTCTGAAATCCGTCTACCGGTCCGGTGCGGTTGGACAGTCGCATCGGATATGTTTGCCGGCTGCCCTCGACGCAGCGGTGGACCGTCCTTCGAGGTTCACCTGTCCGTCCGTGTCTTGTTGAGACACCGGAACGACAGAGGGGAACGGATGAGCAGCCAGTCTCCAGCGAGCGGCAAAAGCCGGCACTGGGTGGTGATAGAGACCGGCGCCAATCAGGCGTACGTGTTCGCCAGCAACAAACAAGCAGTGAACGTCGGGGCCAGCGAATTGATCTTCCGGAGCGGCACCGAGTGGGTGAAGACCGCCGTCGACAAGGTCAACGAAGAGCACCCGGAACCCGTCGTCGAGATCGTGGTGGCCGCCTCCGGCAAAGCGCTGCTGCTTGCCGACGACGAGGACGCCGGCAGGGCGGTCATCCGGGCGGTGACCCGCCGTGCCCTCGACGAGGCACCGGGCCTGGAAATCTGGGGGACCGTGGATCCGACGTCGGTCACCGAAGACAAGCTGGGGAAAGGACTCCTCCGGGCGTACCAGTTGCAGGCGGCGTGGCGCAGCCGGCGTCCGTCGCCACTGCTGCGGCACCCGACGTTGCCGTTCACCCGGCCCTGCCACTACTCAGGTCAGCCGTCGACCGCTTTCGGTTACGAAGGCACCAGGCCGTACTCGAGATCAGCCAGGGTTGACGCCGCGTGGCAGCAGCGCGACGCGGGCCGTCAGCGGATGGCGAGTCGGCTCGGCGAGGAAGCGGTGGTCAGCGCCAGTCAACTGGCGGACGGCGTCAGCAACGCCGGCTGGGTCGCGGTGATGCACGCCGACGGTAACGGAATCGGCGCCATTTTCCAGAAGCTGGCCCAAGAACCCGGTCCGGAGTTCCTTGACAACCTGCGGGCCTTCAGCGCAGCCCTCGACGAGGTGACGCTGGAAGCGCTGAAGCAGGCGGTCGCCGCCCAGCGGGGTCGCGACAACTGGCTACTGCCCCTGGTGGTCGGCGGGGACGACGTGACCGTGGTGATGGACGCCCGGCCGGCGTTCGACGTGACCGCGACCTTCATCGAACAATTCGCGAAGATCGCCGCTGGCCATCCGGTCGTCCGAAAGGTCCTGGCCGGCACCGAGCATCCGGGTCTGACCGCCTGCGCCGGGATCGCGTACGTCAAGCCGCACTACCCGTTCAGCCAGGCCTACAAGTTGGCCGAGGATCTGTGCACCTCAGCCAAGCAGATCAAACGGATCGACGATCGCTGCGGCGCGCTGGACTTCCATGTCCTGCATGACTCCGTCGGGCAGCGTCTGGAGCAGATCCGCACGCCGCTGACCGTGCCGGATGGTGCTCGTGCCTTGTCGCGGTTGTGGCCAGGCCCGGTCGTGATCGGTACGCCACAGGCCGGCAGTTGGGCGGCGGCCCACGATGTCGCCCTACTACGGAGCGCCGTCGACGAGTTGAGCAAGGCCAGCGAGGACGATCCGCCGGTGCTGCCCCGCAGCGCCCTGCACCGGCTGCGGCAGGCGCTGCTCACAGGACGCGCCGAAGTCGAGCGGGCACGCGACCAGGTCGCCGTCTGGGCACCCGACCCGGCGACGGCGCGACCGTTCCTCGATGCGCATCTGTTGGTGCAGGAGCCGGCCGAGGAGTCCTCGCCGGACGGCGAGCGACAGCAGGTGCGGTTCAGCAGGCTCCTCGGCGCGGTCGACCTAATCGACATGGCCACCGGCACCGCGCCGCACGCCGACCGCGAGGCCGGCCGTACCGGCGGGCAGCCGCCACGACAGGAGGCGGTGCTCTGATGGCCGACATCGATCAGCTGACGGGTAGCACCGGGCTGCGCAACGAGCAGCCGTTCACCGTCGAGGTGGAGTTTCTCAGCGACTGGGCCTGCGGCACCGGCACCGGGCGGCACGGCGCGGTCGACCGCGAAGTGCAGCGGGACGCCGATGGGCTGCCGATGCTGCGAGGCAAGGCACTCGCGGCGATGCTTCGCGACACGGCGGAAACGGTCGCGGCCGGACTGGATGAGGGCACCACCGGCACCTGGCACGCCTGGGTCGAGGTGATCTTCGGCAGCCAGCCGGGCGCGTCGTCCCGGCAACAGCTCGACGCCGGTCCGCAGCCTCGCACAATGCCGGTGCCGGCGACGCTGCAGGCCCGGCCGTTGCGTCTCGCCGCACCGGTACGGGAGGCGATCGCGGCGCTCGACGAGCGCAACCAGGCGCTGGCCCGGGAGGCGGCCGTACTGCTGCGCCCCGGGGTAGCGATCGACACCGACCGGCACACCGCTGCCGACGACACGTTCCGCATCGAGGAGCGGGCGGCAGTGGGGCTGACCGTCACCGCCAACTGGCAGCTGGTCTTCCCCGGTCTCGCCGCCGACGATCCGGTGCCGTGGGAGGCGGAGCTGCTGCTGCGGGCCGCCGCCCGCCTCGTCGACGCGGTCGGCGGCAAGCGGCGCCGGGGCGCCGGGCGCTGCCGGGTCACCGTCGCCGGGGACAGGGCCAGCGTTGACGGCCGCGCCGGTCCCCACCTGGCCGCCCTGCTCGACCAGGTGGACCAGGCGAAGGAGCCGAGCGCGGCGATCCTGGCAGGCACCAGCGCTGACCCGGCCGGCACCACGCTCGGTGCCCGGGCGACCGAGCAGCTCAGACACCGCCACGATCTGCGGATCACCGCGCTCACTCCGCTGCTGGTCGCCCGTGGGGTGATCGGCAACATGGTGCTGACCGACAAGTACGTGCCGGGCACGTCGCTGCTGCCGATGGTGGCGAAGGCGCTCGGCAGGCGCGCCACCGGGCTGATCACCGGCGGCCAGGTGGTGGTCACCAACGCCACCATCGAGGTCAACGGCGAACGGGCACTGCCTCGACCTCGCGCCCTGCACCACGACAAGGACGCCCAACCGGACCGGCCCGACGGCTCACAGACACTGGTCAACATTTTCCAACCACGTGACGACGACGGCCGACGCCTACGCACGGATGACGACTTCTGTGTCCGCGCCGGCGCCGGAGGCATCCACCTCGCGCAGGTCGACCTGGTGACGCAGGCCCACGCCGTTGTCGACGACGGCACGCAACGGCCCACCGAGGACTCCGGAGGGTTGTTCGTCTACCAGGCGATCGCCGCCGGCACCGTGCTGCGCTGTGAGCTGTGGCTTCCGGCCGACGCGGCGCTGGATATCGACTGGCTGGACGGCGAGCACGGGATCGGCCGGTCCCGCAAGGACGACTACGGCCACGTCAAGGTCGACGTACTCGACCCGGGCACACCACGACTGGCTGCCCGGGGCGAGATCCGTACCGACCAGCAGCTCGTCGTCTGGTTGTTGTCGGACCTGCTGCTACGCGGTCCGGCCGGCGAACCACTGGCTGACGCGACCGCGCTGGCGGCCGCCCTGAGCGAGGAGCTGGGTGTCGAGTTGGGACTGCCCGATCCGGCTCCCGGGCAGCCACCGGCGGAGCTGGCCACCGTCAGACGGGTCGAGTCGTGGCAGCAGCGCTGGTCGATGCCCCGACCGTCGCTGACCGGCCTGGCCGGCGGCAGCGTCTTCCGGTTCGACATGACCGGAGTGCCCGACGAGTCAGCGTTGTGCCGGGTCGAGGCGGCCGGGATCGGCGAGCGGACCGCCGAGGGCTACGGCCGGTTGGCGCTGCAGCCACAACTGCTCGACCAGGCGCTGGTCAAGGTGGTCAAAGCCGGCAACAGCCGCGACGTAGCCGGCGAGTTGTTGCACCGTGGCTGGCGCCGGGAGCTGCATCGCGCCGCGGCGGTCCGGGCAGCCAGTGCCGAGGTACGCAAGGAATTCGTGCCGCCACGGGCAACCGCGGCGCAGCTCGGCACGCTGCGGACCCTCGCCGACCGGGTCGCCGAGGACGGCGGCCTGGAGCAGATCCGAGGCTGGGTCGCGGCGACCCGCCGCAACCGGTCACGCAAGGAGATCTGGGGTGGCGACCGGCTCGACCGGCTGACAAAGCTCGTGTCCGGTGCGGAGGCGCTCTGGTCGTACCTGGGGGTCCGGCCGCCCAGCGGGATCCCCGACGAACTGCACCGGCAGGCAGTCGGCTGGCTGCTCGCCGAAGTGGTGCGGGCCGAAGTCGAGCAGCGCCGCAACCGACCAGCGGACAGTCCGGAGGTCAACAACGACGAGGAGGCGCCGGCATGAGCCGCCTGGTAACCAGTAGATGGGAACTGACCGGCACCCTCGTCGCTCAGGCGCCGGTGCACATCGGTGGTCTCGACGCCGGGCCGGCACAGCTGGTCCAGGCCCGCGACGGAGCGGGCCGGCCGCTGCTGCCCGGCACCGCGCTGGCCGGGGTGATCCGTTCGACGCTGCGGGCCGCAGGCGCGCCTGACTACCTGTTGTGGGGGTTGGCGCCGAAACCCGACGGCACCGGCGGGGCGGCTTCCCGGGTGCGGATCGATGACGCCCCCGCCATCGACGAGCCGCAGGTCGAGCTACGCGACCACGTGTCGATCGACCGGGTGCACGGGGTGGCGGCCAGGGGGCACCTGTTCAGCCGGGAGGTGCTGCCCGCCGGCACCCGGTTCGAGTTCCGGATGGTCGTCGATGCCCCGACCGACGACTCCACCAGCAAGGCGGAGAAACTTGCCCGCACCGTCGCGGCCCGGCTGTGTGGGCCGGGGATCAGTGTCGGGGCGGCCACCACCCGAGGGCTCGGCCTGGTCCGGCTGGAGGACGCCGTACTGCGGGTGTCGGATCTGGCCACCCGGGCCGGCATGCTCGCCGCGCTGTGCAGCGGGGGTCAGAAGGTCGATCTGGCGGAGGCCGATCCCGGGGCGGTGCCGCCTGGGACGTTGCGGATCAGCGTGCCCTGGCGCCCGCACGGTCCACTCGCCGTGCAGGTCAGCGCCGACGGGGATGTGGTCAGTGCGTTTCCGCTGACCGGACGCAACGGTGACCGCACCCATCTGGAGCTGCCTGGCAGCTCGATCAAGGGAGTGTTGCGCAGTCACGCTGAGCGGATTACCCGTACGGTGACCGGCGCCACCGCTCCGAAGAAGTTCCTGGACCAGATGCGGGCCGACGGGCTCGGGCCGGTGGCGGCGCTGTTCGGCACCGCCGCCGCCCGTGACAGCAAGGACCGTGACCTGCCGGCCGGGCGGCGGGGTGCCCTGCAGGTAGCCACCTGCGTCAGCAACGCCGCCCTGCCGACAGCCCAATGGGACGCGGTACGCCTGCTGCAGCGACGCCTCGACGAGACCGTGCACCAGAACGCGCACGCCCCCGACGGCGGCAACCCACCGGAGCGCACGACCGATCAGGTACGAGCCGCGCTGGGCACACTGCAGCGCGCGGTCGACGAACTGAACGCTACGGTCGACGGAATCCAGTTCACCATCGCCCATCACGTGGCAGTGGACCGCTGGACCGGCGGGGCCGCCGACGCGCTGCTGTTCGCGACGTTGGAGCCGCATGCCACCACGGTGGACGCGTGGCAGCCGATCACGCTCGACCTGGCGGTGGACCAACTCGACCAGGATCCGACGACGACCAGCGCACGCGCCGACGACGACCGACGGGCAGCGCTGGCGTTGCTGCTGCTGGTTCTGCGGGACCTGTGCGACGGCTGGCTCGGCTTCGGCCACGGCACCACGCGCGGCGCTGGCGGGGTGCGGGTCGACCCGAAAAGGGTGCGGTTCCAGGCCGACGCCCGCTCCGGCTGGTGTCGGAGACTCGACGGCCGCTCCCTCGCCGAGGTGCTGGCCGACGACGAGGTGACCAAGCCACTGATGACGGCGTGGCTGGCGGCAACGACAGGAGGGCAAGCGTGAGTACCGTCGCGCGCCATCAAAAGGTCCAGGGCCAAGGGCCGGTGGGTCAGGCACTGCAGAGCTTCGCTCACGACGCCGGGCCGGGGATCGGGTTCTGCTACCGGCCGGCCGACGTCCGCTGGTTCCGGTTCGACGCCGACGGGGCGCCCACCGGCCCCGACGGAACCGCACTCGATCTGACCGGGGTGTTCGAGATGCGGGCGTTCACCACCGACACCGAGTTGCGCTGGCGGAACACCTCGGCCGGAACCGGCACGGCGGTGCAGGTCAGCGACGGCGCTACCGGCCAGCGGCTGCGGCACGAGCGGCTGCTGTGGGGAGTGGCGGTCGATCCGCAGCCCGCAACAGGCTGGGTCGCGCTGCACGACGCCCGTATCGGTGTGCTCGACGTCCCGGTCGGCGGCTCGAAACCCACCCACGGCCACCTCGTATGGCTGCAGGTCGTCGAGTACCTCGAAGAGGACCGGCACGGCAACGTCGCCGTGATCGACGAACGGCTGACCGGGCTGGTGCACCGCCCTCAGCCCGCCGCGTCCGAGGACAAAGACAAGGACAAGAAGGTCGAAGCCGAGGAGAAGCCCGATGAGTGACCAGCGCCCGAGCAACGACGCCGCCGGCCCGAAAGAGCTGACCCCGGCTGAGCGGAGCTTCCTCAACCCGTACGGCTTCATCCCGATCCCGGACCGTGACGGCCTGCCCGAGCCGCTGCGCGACGGGCCGCCGGCCGGCCACGATCGGTACGACGCCACGCGGTGGAGCGGGACGATCGCGGTGGAGATCACCACCCGTACCCCGATGTTGATCCCGGACCATGGGCGGCGCGCGGCCGACGGCGCCGACGCGCCGCTGCTGGTACGGGTCGACCACGCCGGCCGACCGGTGCTGGCCGGCTCGGCGGTCAAGGGTGCGCTGCGGTCGGCCTACGAGGCGATCACCAACTCCCGGTTCGGCGTGTTCACCGGCCACGACCAACAGTTGGCGATCCGGGCCACCGCCGACAAGTCGGCATTGCAACTACGGCCGGCCGTGGTCGACGAGATCGGCGACGGCACCGTCCGGCTGCAGGTGATCCGATCGCTGCGGCCGGCCAGCCACTCCGACGAGCAGGTCCACCCAGCGGCGTGGCTGCCCCGGCGGCTGGCCTGTCACCGGCCCGGCGGGTGCCGGAGCCCGGTCGGGCACAACAACGGTCCGAACCCGCCGGAGTGCAGCGAGGAACGCGGCCGGGAAGTCGACGCATGGATCTACCTGGCCCGACACCACCGCCGCAAGTTCCTGTTCTGGCGGGTCGCCACGTACGCCGAGGTTCGCGAGCAGGTCGACCAGGACCGCGCGAAGCAGGCCCACGCCTGGGCCGAGCGGACCCGCACCCGGGCGGAGCAGACCCGCAGCGGGGACGCCCAGCACATCGCGGGTCAGCCGCTGGTACACGTGCGCGGCGTGGTGCACTGGACCGGCAGCACCTTCCCGGCCGGCGGCCGAGGCAAGCACGATGAGCGGCTGTTCGTCACCGAAGTCCTCGACAACAGCGGTGCTGCCGACCTGAAGTACGAATACATCGACGTTGGCGAGCCATTGCTCAAGGGCTGGGCGGCGGTAATCGACTCCTACCAGCGTGCCCACGACACGGAGCGCGACCTTAAAGGCAACTATGGCGGCTACGTGTGGGACGCGAAACGGTGGCGGACCCTGCAGGTCTGGGACACCCTCTACGTCGAGTTCGACCGCAAGGGTGAGCCGACCGGGCTGTATCCGGCGATGATCGGCCGCAAGCCGTTCCCCGGAGCGCCGGTGACCAGCCTGCCGGCGTCACACCGGCCGGCGACCGACCGTACGCTGCTCTCCCCCGCCGACCGGGTGTTCGGCTGGGTCCGGCAGGGTCGCGACGACGACGGGGTGGCCCACCGGGGGCATCTGCGGGTGCTGCCGCCCGACGGGGACGACGCACCCGGGGCCGGCTCGGTCCACCGGCTCCCGCGCCCGCTGACCCTGGTCACACTCAACTCGCCGAAGCCGTCCCAGTTCCTGTTCTATCTGGGCGACCGCGACGGCGCGCCGCTGCGCAGCCCGCGCCGGCATCCAGCCGAGGGGTTCCCAGCAGCGGAGGACGTTCGGCAGCTGAGGGGCCGCAAGACGTACCTGACGCACGCCGAGGTGCTCGACGACGCGGACGGCGCGCAGAAGTACTGGACGCCAGCGGCGGAGCCCACCGATCCGCCGCAGCGGCCACGGGTCGGTGGACGGCCCCGCTACCGGGAGTACGCCGCGCCGGCCGGCGCGAAACCCGACGTGAGCACGGTGGTGTCGCAGTGGGTGAAGCCGGGCAGCACGTTCCGGCTAACCCTGCAGGTCGACAACCTCAGCCGGATGGAGCTGGCCGCGCTGTTGTGGCTGCTGTCGCTGCCCGATGGGGCCTGTCTCAAACTGGGGCTGGGCAAACCGCTGGGCTTCGGCGCGGTGCGGGTCGAGATCGACTGGGATCGCACCCGGCTGTTCACCGGCGACCGGCTGTTGGACCGCTACCGCACGCTGTCGCTGTCACCGGCGCCGGACGACGCCGATGCACCCCAGCGGCTGGTCACCGCCTACGACAGCATGTTGCGGCAGCGGATGTCCGACGTGCGGGACGCATTCCTCAACGCGGCGTACGGGTTCGTCGGTCTCCCGGTGCACTACCCGCGATATGCCGCCGTCAACGGGGACGGAGATCAGGCGACGCGGACCGCTCCGCGCGCCACCACCTACGACTGGTGGGTCGCCAACGACAAGATCAACAATCAGCAAAACGGCGGTCGTGGCCGACGGCTACCGCTGGGCAAACTGTCCAAGCCGGAGTCGATGCCGCTGCCGTACGACCCGACGACGTAGCCGCAGGTGAACAGGCTGTCGGGCTCCGGTGGAGGTCCCGCTACCGGAGCCCGGCGCCGGCCAGGCGGACGGGTCAGGTGTCGCGCAGTCGGCGTACGTCGTCGCGTAGCTCGGCGAGCACATCGGCCAGCCGGGGGCCGCTGCCGAGTCGGTCGCCGAACGCGGCACGGGCGGCGTTGGCCATTGCGGTGAGCAGCCCGCTGACGGTGTGCTGCGCTCCCCCGGTGTGCTCCAGGATCAGGTCGCCGAGGGCGCGGGTGTCGAACGGCCCGTGCCCATGGGTGACCGGCAACTGGTTGCGGGTGTCGAACATCGAAGTCAGCTCGTTGCGGATCTTCGTCTTGGTCTGTGCGTGGTTGTCCGCTGAGCGTTCGGCGCAGGCGCATGCGCCGATGATCGCCCGCATCCCGGTTGCCGGGTCCTTGTCGATGCCGGGCAGCGTGGCCCACACCTCGATCCGTTCGGCGACCATCCGGACGGCGGGGTCCTCGGCGTCCACGGTGGTCACCGGCCAGCCCTTTGGCTCGCCGGCATGGCGCAACGCGTCGGACAGACGCAGCGCCCTGTCACTCAACTGTTTGCCGGTGGCGAGGGTGCCGAGCAGCCGGGCGGCGGTGTCGAGTTCGGCGACGTCCAGGGCATGGCTGGCGGCGGTGAGGACGGCCAGGTCGGTGCCGAAGCGCAGCGGCAGCCGGTGGGTGCCGGCGTCGAGCACATTCTGGTCCCGGTTGACGAGTTGGCGCAGGAACAGCGGGATGTCCCGCTCGGCGGCGGTCTGCTGCCCGGCGGCGAGCAGGGTCAACACATGCTCCTTCGGCCCGGTCGGGATCAGCACGATCGCCCCGGTGTCCGGGCCGACGTGCTGGCCCAGCAGCTCGACCGCGGCCTGCTCGGTGAACGCGGCCGGATGGTCGGAGTCGAGCCCGACGGCAGCGACCGAAGCGGTGACGACGGTGTGTCCAGCGGCGCGCAGCTGCTCGCCGACCCGCTGCGCGTGGGTGAACGTCCCGGAGGCGGTGCCGAGGATGATCAGTTTCACCGGCACCTCGACCGGACCGCCGAGGTAGGTCTGGACGTCTTTCTCGATCCGCCGCCACCGGTTCTGTCCGACAGCATCGGCGATCTGTTTGATGGCGTAGTCACCGCCGTCGCGGTCCGGCCAGCCGAGGATGGCGAGGTAGCAGACGGTGTCGCCGGGCACCAGGGGCAGCGGCCCGAGTCCGGACGGGGCGGGCAGGTCGGCCGCCGGGGCGGTGTCGTGTTCGGCGAGGTGCCGGCGCAGGGCGTCGAGCATCGCCGGCTGCGGCGGCGCAAGCTCGTGGGAGCTGTCCTTGCCCATCTCGTTGAGCTGTCGCACGATCGGCGAGAGGAGCCACTCGCCGCTGGCGGTGCGCTTCGCGTCGAGCACGGCGGAGTCCTGACGCTCCCGGTCGATCGTGCCTATCAGCTTGCCGAGGGTGGCGATCCGTCGCCCGTTGCGCTGCTGCGCCCAGTGGAGCAGGTCGAGCGTGCTGCCGTCGTGTTCCCGCAGCTCCTGGTAGCGGTGGACGATGTAGGCGCGGACGGCGAAGCCGCTGCTGCCGTCGCCGCGCATCAACGCGGCGGCCATCACGGCCCGCATCCGGTCGGCGTTCGGCACGACGTACGCCTGCCCGAAGTGGTCAGCCTCCGCGTCCACGACCCGCCGCTGCTCAGCCGTCAGACTCAGCTGACCCGCATCGGCGAGAGCCCGCAGCAGATCGTGGTAACGCCAGCGACGCAGCAACGGCACCACCGGGTCGACCGGCAACCCGGCCGTCGGGTCGTAGACGGCGTGCCGGGGCGCCACGGTCGGCCCGATCCGGATCAACGACCACGGCAACCCGGACGTGATCACCGCGTCAAGCGCGCCGAGGATGACCTGGGTGGAGCCGCTGCCCCATACCGTGTAGACCCGCCCCGCAGTGGAGTCGGCGCGGCTGCGCAGGAAGCGGGTGACACCGCAGGCGATCTCGCGTTCGATGATGTTGTCGCTGCGGACGATGGTGACGGCGGTGACCGGTACGCCGTACAGGTCGGGTTGGCGGTTGAGGGCGTGCGCGATGACGTCGGCGATCGGCGCGACGACCGGGGTGCACAGGAGCACCAGGTGGATGGTGGTGGCGCCGGTATCGGTCGGCAGGGCGCTGAGTGCGGCGGCGAGCGGCGCGACCTGGCCGGTTGTCTGCTCGGGGGTGCGTAGCAGCAGGATCTGCCGGGTTTGGGGGTCGTCGTCGGGCCGCTGTTCGAGCCGGGCGAGGAGCTCACCGGCGTCGGCCTGCCCGGCCGAAAGGCGGGCGCGGCCCGCCGGTGCGCCGAGGTCGGAGTTTCCGACGGCGTGGAGCAGGTAGGTGACGTGTCGGGTCACGTACGTCCTATTCGGGTCGGGTGTCGATGATGGTGCCGAGCCTGTTGTCGCCCAGGCCGCCCAGGCCGGGCAGTCCGGGTCGACCCGCCTGGCCGGCCCGTTCGGCGCGCCAGGCCAGCTCGGTGTGTTCGGTGTCGCGCAGCCGGCGTACGTCGGCGCGCAGCTCGGCGAGCAGGTCGGCCAGCCGGGGGCCTGCGCCGGGGCGGTCGCCGAAGGTGGTGCGGGCGGCGGCGGCCATCGCGGTGAGCAGCCCGCTGACGGTGTGCTGCGCTCCCCCGGTGCGCTCCACGATCAGCGGTTCCAGGTTGAGCGGCTCCGGGTTGAGCGGCTCCGGGGTGTCGCCGTCGGCGCGGCCGTGGCCGTGGGTGATCGGCAGCCGGTTGCGGATCTCGTACAGCGGTCGCAGCACCTGCCGCCGGGTGGCTTCCTTGAGCCGGTTGGCGTCGATGGAGTGTTCGGTGCTGGCGCAGGCGCCGATGATGGCGCGCATGCCGGTGGCGGCGTCTCGGTCGACGTCGGGCAGCGCGGCCCACACGTCGATCCGTTCGCCGATCATCCGGAAGGTGCAGTCCTCGGTGGTGGTGACGCCGGCCTGCACCGGCACCGGCCAGCGGCGCAGCCGCCGGGTGGCGCAGCGCAGCGCGTCGGACAGGCTGACCGCGCGGGCGCTCAGCGGCTGTCCGGTGGCGAGGGTGCCGAGCAGGCGGGCGGCGGTGTCGAGTTCGGCGACGTCGAGGGCGTGGCTGGCGGCGGCGAGGATGGCCAGGTCGGTGCCGAAGCGCAGCGGCAGCCGGTGGGTGCCGGCGTCGAGCACGCTCCGGTCGCGGGTGACGAGCTGCCGTAGGAACAGCGGAATTCCCCGTACGGCGGCAGCCTGCTGCCCGGCGGCGAGCAGGGTCAGCACATGCTCCTTCGGCCCGGTCGGGATCAGCACGATCGCCCCGGTGTCCGGGCCGACGTGCTGGCGCAGCAGCTCGACGGCGGCCGGCTCGGTGAACGCGGCCGGGTCGTCTGCGGCGACGCCGAGGTCGGCGATCGGGGCGGCGACGGCGGTGTGCCCGGCGGCCCGCAGCCGGTCGGCGGCCTGGCGGGCGTGCGGGTAGGTGCCGGCGGCGGTGCCGAGGATCAACGCCTTGACCGGCACCGGCTGGCCGGCCGGCACCCCGAGGTAGGTGCGGACCGCCGGGTCGAGGTCGTCACGCCGGTCGGGGTCGGCGGCGGCCTGGACGATCTGTTCGACGATGTACGGTCTGCCGTCGCGCGACGGGTTGCCGACGACGCTGAGGTACCAGACGGTGTCGCCGGGCACCAGGGGCAGCGGTCCGAGCCCGGCCGGTGCGTTGTCACCGGCTGTCGGAACGCCACCGGCGGTGGCAGCGGCCGGGGATCTGTCGTGTTGGCGCAGGTGTCGGCGCAGCGCGTCGAGCATCGGCGGGTCCGGTGGTTTGAGTTCGTGGGCGCTGGCTTTGCCCATCTCGTTGAGCTGGTGCACGATCTGCGAGGCGAGCCACCGGCCGCTGGGCGCGGCTTTCGCCGCCCGTACCGCCGGGTCTGCGTGCCCGGCGCGTTGCTCGCGGATGACCCGCAGCATCGCCCCGAGGGTGACCGGGGATCGTTTGGCGTGCTGTTCGGCCCAGGTGAGCAGGTCCAGCGGGGAGCCGTCGGCGGCGCGCAGTTCGTGGTAGCGCTGGGCGACGTAGGCGCGGACGGCGAAGCCGCTGCTGCCGTCGCCGCGCATCAACGCGGCGGCCATCACGGCCCGCATCCGGTCGGCGTTCGGCACGACGTACGCCTGCCCGAAGTGATCAGCCTCCGCGTCGACGACCCGCCGCTGCTCAACCGTCAGACTCAGCTGACCCGCATCGGCGAGAGCCCGCAGCAGATCGTGGTAACGCCAGCGACGCAGCAACGGCACCACCGGGTCGACCGGCAACCCGGCCGTCGGGTCGTAGACGGCATGCCGGGGCGCCACGGTCGGCCCGATCCGGATCAACGACCACGGCAACCCGGACGTGATCACCGCGTCGAGCGCGCCGAGGACGGTCTGGGTGGAGCCGCTACCCCAGACGACGTACGCCCGGTCGGTGCCTAAGTCGGCGTGGGTGTCGAGGGTGCGGGTGACGCCGGCGGCGATGTCGGTCTCGTCGAGGCTGTCGCCGTGCATGACGGTGACAGCGGCGATGGTGCCGCCGTACAGGTCGGGCAGGCGGCGGACGGCGCGGTCGATCGCGGCGGCGATGGCGGCGACCCGGGCGGTGGTCGCGAGGATCAGGTGTACGGCGGTGCCGGCGGTGTCGGGGTCGGCGTGCAGGGCGGCGAGGGCGGCGGCCAGCGGCGCGGTGTCGCCGGTGGTCTGCGTCGGGGTGCGGAGCCGCAGGATCCGCCGGGTCTGGTCATCGTCGTCGGGCCGCTCGTCGAGCAGCCGCAGCAGGTCGGTGGCGCCGGCGCTGTCGGGTGGGGGTACGCCGAGGTCGGCGTGCCCGACGGCGTGCAGCACGAAGGAAACGCGAGGGGACACGGCCCGTCCAATCGAGGGGGTGGTCGCGGGGGATGGTGCCGAGCCGATCAACGTTACTCAGTGGATCTGTCGCGGAGCCGGCGGTGTCGGGTATCCGATGGCGACCTTGCCCCGGCAACGGGTTCCACAGTGGCGCGGTCGGCGTCGATGATGGCACGGTGACGGACGATCGCTGGGACGGCCCGGGGTTGACGGTGTTCGGCTCGGCCGCCGGTGGTGGTGGCCGGGCGGGCCGGGCGGGCCGGGTCGGCAGCGGGTCTGGCGGTGACCGGGGCGGCTGGGCGGGCGGGCTGCGGGCGGCGTTGTCGGACGGGACGGCGGCGGTGGCGGTCGGCGGTGCACTGGCCGGCGGGTTCGGTGTCGAGGCGGCCAAGTCGGTGATGGTCGGTGACGCGGCCGGCCGGTGGTGGTTCGTGGTGGGCTGCCTGGCCGGGGTGGCGCTGCTGGTGGCCGGGTTCGGGCTGCGGGAGCGGGCGCACCGGCAGGTGCAGGTGGGGATCGTGGTGACCGCACGCGACGTCGGGCGCGGGCTGGCCAGGGCCCGGCAGTACGAGCAGCAGGCCGAGGAGTTCAGCCGGTCGACGTGTGCGGTGACGGTGGCGACGGCGGTCACCTTGTCCGGCGATCCGGCGGTGGACAAGTCTCGGGTCGAGGAGTTGGCGGATGAGACGTTCAACGCGTTGATGCTGGCGCAGCGGCTGACGCCGGAGGCGACCCGGGTCAATCTGATCCCGACGATGCCGCTGCATCTGGCGTTCTGGTTCGGGGCCCGGCTGGGTCACACCCATTCGCGTGAGGTGCGGGTCCACGCCGTCCGCCAGGCCGACGGGTCTCCCCCGTATTTCGCGGCGACGGCGTTGCGGGCCACCGAGTCGGCGGCGGCTCCATTGTCGGCGAGTCTGGAGGTCGTGGCGGGCGGGGATCCGTCGCGGGCGGCGCTCGCGCTGGATCTGCAGGGTTTCGGGCGCCAGTTCGCCGATCCGGTACGGGAGACCTGCCGACAACACGGCATCGGTCACCTGCTGGTGCTGCGCAGCGCGGGCTCATTGCTGACCGAGGACGCGGTCACTTATACCGGTGTGGTGGAGCAGGCCCGCCGGGAGTGGCTGGCCGCCGCGTTGCCGAGTGCCGCCCGCACCGGCCGGTACGCGGTGTTCCTCAGCGGCTCGGTGGCTATCTCGCTGGCGTTGGGTGCCCGCCTGGCGGCACCGGATCCGGGGCGGTGGACGGTCTTTTCGTTCGACCGGGACACCCACTCGTACCAACCGTTTCCCTTGCCGGAGCCGACCCGGTGAGCGACAATTTCCACATCGGCCTGTCGGCGACTACCGGACGGGAGGTGAGACAGCCACGCCGGGCCCAGCGGCCTCCATCGAGGACGGACGACACATCGATGTACGCAAGATTATGTGCCGGAGTTGCGGCGAAATGTCGATTGCGACAACCTCCGACACGCCCGGGATCCGGGGGAGGTTGGCGGAAAGATCCCAAAGTACGCCCGAGCTGCGAAAACCCACCTCACAGAGATCATCTAAGCCGTCACCAAGATCATGATGATCATGAGGTTGCCCTCCGAGTCACCTGTTTGCCCAGCTCAGACCGCCCGACATTTCGGACACGGGTCCCCGAACACACGAAAACCGCGTCGGATTGAAACTAGGTTTTGCTCATATCTTTCATGACGTAAATATAGGTCCCCGAACACACGAAAACCGCGTCGGATTGAAACTCGGTACTGTGACGCATACGTCGATTGGACGAAAGGTCCCCGAACACACGAAAACCGCGTCGGATTGAAACTTGCTGCGGAGAGAGCAGACTGGGCACTTGTCAGGGTCCCCGAACACACGAAAACCGCGTCGGATTGAAACATTGTGATGGTGATTGAGCGTTCTTCCCAGACATAAAGGTCCCCGAACACACGAAAACCGCGTCGGATTGAAACCTTGCCAAGTCGTTGTACCCAAAGCGGGTCAACGGGTCCCCGAACACACGAAAACCGCGTCGGATTGAAACCTCGCGCCCATTCACACAGGAGGGTCCTCAATTCGTGGTCCCCGAACACACGAAAACCGCGTCGGATTGAAACTTGCTTTTCGCGACACCTTCCAGCACTTCCCCTTGTGCATGGGTCCCCGAACACACGAAAACCGCGTCGGATTGAAACCGAGGTACAACCTTTCCACCCCCTCCCGATGAGGGGGGTCCCCGAACACACGAAAACCGCGTCGGATTGAAACCCAGCACGAGGGCCACCTCCCTTGCAAACGCCAAGGGTCCCCGAACACACGAAAACCGCGTCGGATTGAAACTTAGTCCAAAGGATCCTTGAAGCACCGCACGCCGTGGGTCCCCGAACACACGAAAACCGCGTCGGATTGAAACCAGCTGGAGCACACCCCTCCGGCCGCAAGTTTCGTAGTCCCCGAACACACGAAAACCGCGTCGGATTGAAACAATGCCGTCCGTGTGGCAGGCGGACTTCTTGCAGAGTCCCCGAACACACGAAAACCGCGTCGGATTGAAACTTTAGTGTCGCTCAAGAAAATCTTGAGTGATACCAAGTCCCCGAACACACGAAAACCGCGTCGGATTGAAACTTGAGGTTGATGCGGACGCGGTTGGTCTCCTCGTGTCCCCGAACACACGAAAACCGCGTCGGATTGAAACATGTTCGCACAAGCGTAGAGAGGAGTTAGTGTCTGTCCCCGAACACACGAAAACCGCGTCGGATTGAAACCTCCGTCATTCCCCTTTCTGGCCATTTTTTCACGTCCCCGAACACACGAAAACCGCGTCGGATTGAAACACCTGGATGCTCACGCCGTGCGGCACGTAGCAGTGTCCGGTCCCCGAACACACGAAAACCGCGTCGGATTGAAACCTCTGAGTCACTTTACACCTTTCGTAGAATCGGGTCCCCGAACACACGAAAACCGCGCCGGATTGAAACCCGAGGCCCTGAGAGTAGAACCTTTCCAGGGTCCCCGAACACACGAAAACCGCGTCGGATTGAAACACGCCGCGTTGCGTGCCTTGGTGCTGGCGATGGTCCCCGAACACACGAAAACCGCGTCGGATTGAAACTCCCTCCTTCTCTTTACGCATAAGCGGACAAATGTCCCCGAACACACGAAAACCGCGCCGGATTGAAACTTGAGTCCCCCTGTTCAGGTCGTCGATGTACCAGCGTCCCCGAACACACGAAAACCGCGTCGGATTGAAACTGGCTCCGACCAACAGAGGGATCGGAATCCCGTGTCCCCGAACACACGAAAACCGCGCCGGATTGAAACATTGGTAGAATGCGTCCACGCATGAGCTTGGGAACTCGTCCCCGGACACACGAAAACCGCGCCGGATTGAAACGGGGGTGATGCCGTGGAGGCCCTCGATGTACCCTGTCCCCGAACACACGAAAACCGCGTCGGATTGAAACTTTTCGTAGAACAGTCGCGACGGCTCGAGTGGTACAGTCCCCGGACACACGAAAACCGTGCCGGATTGAAACCTTTGTCTCACTCGTGGGTAGTGACCGTCACCTCATTCGTGTCCCCGGACACACGAAAACCGCGCCGGATTGAAACCGATTTTCCACCACAACAACTCCCGTTTTAGTCGGCAGCACCCGAGCACACATGACCGAGACCGGATAGCGGTAAAACATCACCGCCACGTCGGCTCCGTAGCCGGCTTGGAATGTTCGTGAGGTGACGCTGACGCACGTTATTCTCGCGATTTAGGGTGCGTCAGCGTCACCTCGCTAGTTGCAGCCAGGGCCGCTCCGGCCTTCATGATCCAACACTCGGTCGGCAGCCTCTCGCAGCTTTTACCCAGGAGCCTCAGTCCGGATGGAGAACCTCG
The DNA here is from genome assembly GCF_049179075.1 of Solwaraspora sp. WMMB335. Classification (NCBI taxonomy): domain Bacteria; kingdom Bacillati; phylum Actinomycetota; class Actinomycetes; order Micromonosporales; family Micromonosporaceae; genus Solwaraspora; species Solwaraspora sp. WMMB335. Next base: position 6,965,090 of record NZ_JBMHMF010000001.1, on the reverse strand, counting down.
AATCAGATCAGTTCGGGGGCGGTGGGGTGGTGGTCAGTTCGCTGCATTTGGGGCACCAGCGGCCCTTGACTCGGAGCGAGAACAGGCCGGCCAGGAAGCCGAGCAACGCGGCGCTCGTCAGCGCGCAGATGTCCATGATCCTCTGCCTTCCCTACGAATGAGGGTGGTAGGGCCGGGCCGGTGGTTGCTGCCACCGGCCCGACCCCCGAAGGTCCGCCGGGTAGCCCAAGCGGGACGGAAGGACCGGAGCGCGCGCGGCCGTACGATGCCCGTTGGCCTAGGCGTTGGGCACTAGTGACCGGCCATGAAGCCGGGGCACCGTACGACGTAACCGCCCGAACCAGTTCCGTCCACCTGACCCACACGGACGACGGAACGCCCGGCCAGAAACTTGGCCGGGTTTGGTCACTCCCGGCAGTAGTACGACTCGTACTCGTACAGCGCCGCCCGGCCCTCCCCACGGTCGCGCCCGGAGAGGGTCAGCAGCTTCACGGAGACCATGATGCGCTGCCCCGTCCCGCCGGAACCCGCGTCACACCACACCTCCACCGTGTCCGTCTTCGGCAGCTCACGCGGGCCGATCACCAGGATCGTCACGACGTACGCCCTCCGCTCGAACCGGTGGGATCGAACCGGGCGAGCACGGCGGCCCGCTCCCGGCGAGACAGCTCCGGAGTGTGTGCCCACATGGACAGCAGACGTTCGGCGCTGGGCCGGTCGGTGGCCTCGAACGCCCGGAGCGCGTTCTCCACCCGGTCGATGACAGGGCTCTTGCCGGGCGGGTAGAGCGCCATCAGCCGGGCGGGTGCGAGTTCGTCCGGTGGGGCGGGGAAACTATTCATCGGGTCGGACCTCCCGTGTCCGATCAAGGCCCCGGGTTGGCGTGTCCGCGCCGCTCGGGGCCGCCTCGTCTGGCCAGGGGTGGGTACGTGGATCGTCCAGCGAGCTCCGCCGCTCACCACCGACCCCTGTTCCGGGCTTGCCGACCGGGCTCCGGATCACCCGATGCCGGCGGCGGGTCGTCGAACCGGCAGCCGATGTGCCGTTGCCGCCACTGCCGCAGTCCTTCCCGGAGCCGTTCGGACTCGGTCCGAGCGGCATCGCTCTGTCGGACCAGCCGATCCAGCTCGTCGGCGAGAAGCCCCAGATAGACGTACACCTCGTCGGGGTCCAGCCCACGCCACCGCGACCCGAACCGGACCGCCCTGACCTGGTGCGGTTCGACCTGATGCCCCACGCCCTCGAACACTGCGCAACCCCGATCCCGCGTCTCCCGATCCCTGCTGGCACACGCGAATCATGAGCCACACTTGCAGGAGTAGTCAATAGGGTAGGCCCGATTGGGTAGACCCGAACATGCCTACCGTTCGGCTCATGACCGGAGGACCGGGCGAGTTGATGGGTCCGTACGAGATCGCCGAGTACCTCGGCGTGTCTCGGCAGCGGTTCCAACAGATCGCTCGCCGACCCGGCTTTCCGAAGCCCTACCAGGAGCTACGCGGCATGAAGGTGTACCTCGCCGCCGAGATCACCGAGTGGGCGAAGCACAACCGGCCGCCGCGCCCGGACGACGACGAGTAGCCTTCTCCGCCCTCCGAGTCGGCAGCGCGGACCCGGCCGGCTCGGGCGAGGTACTGATCTACGTCCTTCCATGTACGTCGTCACCTGTCGGCGGCGCGCGCCGGCAGGTCACACGCCCGACACTCCGCCAACCGACTCGGCATGTCCCGCGAGGGTCTCCCGCGCCTGGGCCAGCGCATCCGCGTCCGGCCGGTTCCGCATCGCCGCCGCCACCGCGTCCAAGGGCGTCCCCTGCGGATCACCATCAGGTGCCGCCGCCACCCCACGCGCGGTCAGCAACCGGAAACGGGGATCACGTCCGTTCGGGGTACCCCTGTCTGGCGGGCAGGCTGTGGAGCAACGAGGCGAACGATGTACGGCTGAAGTCGAGAATCGGACCCGCCGGGCCGGCCTTACTGTCCCGCACGCCCACCCGATCACCCGTCACGTTCACCTCGACGCAGTTGTCGTCGCCGCCCGACCGCGTGGACTTGCGCCAACCTGCGGCTGGAAAGCTGCTCATGACCTCGATTCTCCTCACCGACCCGCCCCAGCTGCAGCTTGAACTTCACGAGGTTCGACCCCGAGCGACTCCAGCGCCGCCGACAGCGGCACGAACTGTCCCTCGGCACGGGAGCGGGCGATCACCGCAGCGTCCTTGCTGTCCCGGAACGCTTCGAGCTCTTCCCACTCGTCGATCCCGACCAGTACGGCCACCGGCCGCTCGTGCGTGGTGATGATGACCGGCTCACCGGTGCGCCCGACCGACTCCAGCGCCCTGCCCGCGTCATCGCGGAGGTCTTGCAGCGTGATCCGCTCCACACGGGCACCGTACCGCGCGGTGCTTTGCCAGCCACGTTGGCGACCCCAGTAGATCGGCGGCCACGTTCAGTGGGCGGTCCAGCCGGGTTGGCGGGTGAGGCGGTGTGGCTGGCGGACCGGCAGCCACTTGGCCCGGCGGGCGCAGTCGGGGCACGGGGCGTGGCCGTGGATCCGGTCCGCCGGGCCGGCGACCGCGGCCAGGTCGGCGACGACCCGGGCCGCGGTCAGGTTGACCTCCGGTGGCACCAGCCACCCGCTGTACTGGAAGCGGTCGGCGATCGGGCCGAGCCGGGCACGTACCTCGGCGCGGCGGCGGTCGTTCACGATGTCGTAGACGACGAGCACCGGCCGGTTCACCAGCCGGCCCAGCCCTGCTCGGGGAGGACTTCCAGCGGTACGCCGTACCCGGCGGTTTCGCAGTCCGGGCAGGACGGCAGGGCCAGCAGGTGCCCGCCGCCGGTGAACCGTTCGGCGCTGGCGGCGAGCAGCCGGTCCAGGTGCGTGTCACCGATGTGGATGGTGAAGACGCTGTACAGCACCCGTACGCCGTGGCGGCGCAGCAGCGTCGTCAGCTGCCGCCGGTCGCGGTCGTCGGGCAGGTCGAAGGTGACGGTCCACCAGCTGGGCTGCATGCCGGTCACCTCCAGCGGAACGGCCGGTACTGCGCCTGCTCGTCGAGCAGCCAGCCGCGCAGCCGCAGCGCCTGGCGGCGTACCAGTTGGTGGTAGGTCGGCTGGTCGGCGGGGGCCGGCCATTCGCGGGCCGGCATGGCCAGCCGGGCCTGAAACCGCGAGATCAGCGCGGACGTCGCGCCGGGTGTCAGGTGGGTGCCGTCGAAGTCGGCGTCGGTCACGGTACGCAGACCGAGTATCGCCAGTACGGTGCTTTCCAGCAGCGCCGGCCGCCACTCCTCCATCAGGTCGAAGGCGAGCGTGGGCCGGCCCCGGCTCGGGGTGTGCAGAAACGACAGGTACGGGTCGAGCCCGGCGGCGAGGATCGCCCCGTGCACGGTTTCCCGCAGCAGCGCCGAGCAGTAGTTGATCAGCGCGTTGGTCACGTCGCGGCGGCTGCGGTCGCGAGCGGCGAAGCCGTACTCGGCCGGGGTCATCACCCGGATGGCGCGGAAGTACGCGCCGGCCGCCGCGCCTTCGATGCCGATCAGTTGCGCCAGGTCGGTGGCGGCGCTGGCGGCCTGCTCGAACTCGGCGAGTCGGGTGACCGCCGCCCACACCGTCGCCGGGTCGCCGCTGCGTTTGGCGCGGCGGCGCAGCAGCGTCGCCTGGTTGGCGATCTTGGCGGGGATGACAGCGCGGGCCAGGTCGAGCCGGGCGGCCGGGTCGCGGTGCCGGTCGAGTTGACGCAGCCGGGCGGCGATGTGCCCGGCGGTGGGTGGTTCGAGCCGGCCGAGCGGGCGGCCGGTGCGGCTGAGCAGGATCAGCGGGATGTCGTGGGCGAGCATGCTGTGCATCGCGTGCGGGGTGACGGTCACCCGGCCGGTGGTGACGACCTCGCCGACCATGGTCAGCGGCGCGGAGGCACGCAGCACACCGTCACGGTGCACGACGAGCCGACCGTCGCGCCGGCCGAGGACACAGTCCGGGCCGATCACGTGGAACGCCTTGCCGATCATCGCCGGCTCCCGTTGCTGGCCGGCAGCTTGCCCCGCTGCGGAGTGTTGAGCAGCGGGTGGGTCCAGTCCGCGTTGGGCTGCTCGGGCCGGCCGTGTTCGCCGTCGAACACCCAGCCGAGCATGCTGAACCCGGCGTCGAACGTGGTGATCTGCGTCTTGCCCGGGTGCAGCCGCAGGTTGAGCGCGGCCAGCTCGGCGCCGATCTGCCGGGCGCCGCTGATCGCCGCGTCGAGGTCGAGGCAGAACAGCGCCAGGTCGTCGGCGTAGCGCACCAGCCGGCCGTGCCGGCCGTCGACCCGGGCGTCGAACTCGCGCAGGTAGAGATTGGCCAGGGTCGGGCTGATCGGCGCGCCCTATGAGCAGTGCTGGGTTATGCGCAGGGTCTGTCCGTTGGGCCTGGAGAGACGGACAGGGAGTATCCAGCGCTGCGCATAACGTGGCGACGATTCCGATCAGGGCACGGCGTGGTGCCGGGCCCACGTGATCGGAGGTCGGTTGCGATGGTGATGTTGTCTGCGTTGGTGTCGGGTCTGGACGCCGAGCTGAGGCGTCTGGGCTACAAGGAATCGACGTTGGTCTGGTATCGGGGCTGCTGGCGTCGTATGTCGAGGTTCTTCGTTGCTCGTGGCGTCGAGGATTTTTCCCTGGACATGGCGATGTCGTGGGTCGACGAGGCGTGCGACGGGTTCTTCGACAAGGAACGGGCGGGCACGCTCAAACCCACTGATGTCTACTTGTTCAGAGTCGCGCAGATGCTGGGCGAGTACGCGGCCCACGGGGCGGTGCTGCGCCGCTACTCGCGGTCGGTGAACAAGCTGGCCGGGGAGGACGCCGACGCGGTCGTCCGGTTCCAGGACTGGTTGCGGGCCGCTGACCTCGCGGTGTCGACCGTGCGGGTCTACACGACGGTGGCCGCGGAGTTCGTGGCGTTCATGGCCACCCGGGGAGGGCTGGCCCGGTGTGACGCCGGGGTGCTCGGGGCGTTCGTGGCAACACTGGCCGGATACCAGGCCAAGACCATCGAGCAGAAGATGTGCGCGGTGCGGTCGTTCCTGCGGTTCGCCTGCGCCGACGGGCTGGTCGACGCCGCCGTGCTGGACGCGGTCCCAGCGGTGCGCTCCAGCCGGCAGGCCAGGATCCCGTCGGTGTGGGATCCCGCAGAGGTTGCCCGGATCCTGGAGGCTGTCGATCGGGGTAACCCGTGCGGGAAGCGGGACTACGCGATCATTTTGCTGGTCGCCAGGCTCGGACTGCGGGGCGTTGACGTCAAACGGTTGGAGTTCGCCGACTTCGACTGGCCCGGAAACCGGCTCAGTGTGGCGCAGGCCAAGACCGGCGACCGGGTGCAGTTGCCGTTGTTGAAAGAGGTCGGCTGGGCGGTGATCGACTACATCCGCCATGGCCGGCCGGTCTGCGACTGCCCGCAGGTGTTCCTGCGACACCTCGCTCCGATCGGCCCGTTCTCCGACCAGGATCATCTGCATCAGATCCTGGTCAAACACGCCCGGGTGGCGCACGTACCCGATCAGCGAGAAACGCCGCCACGGCATGCACTCGCTGCGACACACCCTGGCCACCCGGTTGATGGAGGACGGCACACCGATCGAGCAGATCGCCGACGTCCTCGGCCACCAGTCGGTGCGATCGACCGGCGTGTATTTGAAGTCGTCGCTGGGTCTGCTGGCCCGCTGCGCGCTGGACCCCGACGCGCCCGGGTCGGAGGCGTCGCGATGAGCGCCGGCATCACGATGGCCGATGCGATCATCGCGCTGGTCGAGCAGAAACGCGCCGTCGGCTACAAGTACGCCGCCGAGGCGCGGGTGCTGGCCCGGTTCGAGACGTTCTGCCGCAGCGAGTTCCCTGGGCTGAACGCGCCCGATCAGGCCTCGGTCGAGGCGTGGCTTGCGGCCGCGCGGCGGCGGAAAGTCACCCCGGCGACCCTGCAGACGCTGGCCGCGCCGGTCCGGGAACTGGCCCGTTGGCTGGGCCGCCGGGGCACGCCGGCCTACGTCTTGCCCAAAGGCGCGCTGCCCAGACCCGCCCGCTACGTCCCGCACATCTACACCGACAAGGAACTGGCGGCCCTGTTCGCCCAGACCGATCGCTGCCGCTACTGCCCCCAGGTTCCGTTACGGCACCTGGTCATGCCGGTCCTGTTCCGCACGATCTACGCCTGCGGGCTACGGGCTTGCGAAGCCCGCCTGCTCCAGGTCGGCGACGTCGACCTCGACGCCGGCGTGCTGCAGATCCGCGACGCGAAGGGCGGCAAAGACCGGCAGGTGCCCGTCAGCGCGTCGTTGCGCGTCATGCTCACCGACTACCACGCTCAGCTCATCGGCCGCTCGGGCAGCATCTGGTTCTTCCCCGGCACGGCCGGAAAACCGCTGACGCTCGGGAACATCGACAAGAACTTCCGCCGATTCCTCTGGCAGGCCCGCATCTCCCACGGTGGTCGAGGCCGCGGCCCCCGCGTGCACGATCTGCGCCATACGTTCGTGGTCAACAACCTGCGTTCGTGGTTCGCCCACGGCGAGGACGTCGGCGCGTTGCTGCCGGTCCTGCAGACCTACCTGGGCCATTCCTCGATCGCCGACACCGCCTACTACCTGCGGCTGACCGCCGAGTCCTATCCCCACATCACCGCCCACGTCCAGCACACCATCGGCGAGATCGTCCCGCCCACCGCCGCCCGGCCGCGCCATGGCGACTGACTTCGCGGTCTTCCTGCGCCGTTTCCTCACCACGCACCTGGCCGGACTACGCGGCTACTCACCCAACACCATCGCGTCCTACCGCGACACGTTCAAGCTCCTGATCGTCTATCTCCGCGACGACCAAGCCGTCCCACCACAGAAACTCACCCTCGACCACATCGACGCCGCCGCGATCACCGGGTTCCTCAACTGGCTCGAAGCCGGCCGCCGCAACAGCGTGTCGACCCGCAACCAGCGGCTGGCCGCGATCAACTCGTTCTGCACCTGGATGCAAACCGAGGACCCCACCCGGATGGCCCGCTACCAGGACATCCTCGCCATCCCCGCCAAGAAACAGCCCCGCCCCTGCGTCAACCACCTGACCGTCGAGCAGACCCGCCTCCTGCTCGCCCAACCCGACCGGTCCACCCGTCGCGGACGCCGCGACGCGACCTTGCTCGCCACCCTCTACGACACCGCCGCCCGCGTCCAGGAACTCGCCGACCTCACCGTCCGCGACCTCCGCCTCGAACACCCCGCCATGGCGGCCCTGACCGGCAAAGGCGACAAGACACGCCACGTCCCCCTCATGGTCAACACGACCGCGATCCTGGCCGACTACCTGGCCGAACATCGCCTGGACAAGCCCGGCCACGACGACCACCCGATGTTCTTCAACCAACACCGGACCAAACTCAGCCGCGGCGGCATCGCCTGGATCATCCGCAAATACCTGGCCGGCACAAACACCCCGCGGCTCGCTGCCGCCAACGTCAGCCCGCACACCCTGCGCCACAGCAAAGCCATGCACCTCTACGAGGCAGGCGTCCCGCTGCCCTACATCCGCGACATCCTCGGACACGTCGACCTGTCCACCACCGAGATCTACACCCGAGCCTCAACCGAGGCCAAACGAAAAGCCCTCGAAGCCGCCTACACCGACGTCATCGCCACCGACGACCTACCCGAATGGAACCAAGACCCCGGACTACTCGACTGGCTCACCACCCTCTGACCCGACACACCCGCTTATGCGCAGCGCACAACCCCCGGAACCGTCCCCACCAGGCCAAACAGGCCGACGCTGCGCATAACCCAGCACTGTTCATAGGGTGGCTTATGCGCAGCTGCGCATAAACCGCCTTCGGGAACACCCCGACCCCGGGTACGCAGGCCGGCGGCGGTCAGCATCGGCGTGGTGAACCAGCCGCGTACGATCCGGCTGACCGCCGGGTCGGCGAGACTGCCGCTGACCATCTCGTGCAGGAGCTGGTGGTCGACGCTGGCGAAGAAATCCGCGATGTCCGCGCGGACCACATAGCGCAACCCCTTGTCCCGGTACGCGAGAGCCATCGTCAGCGCGTCCACCCAGGAACGACCCCGCTGGTACGCGAAACTGACCTCGGCGCGGCGGGTCTCCCACCGGTCGCCGGCGACGTGCAGGAAAGCGCGCTGGGCGACCCGGTCGGCGACGGTCGGAATGCCCCGGTCGCGGCGCTCGCCACCACGGGTGACGGTCATCAGTCGAAGGGGTTGCGGGATGTATTCGCCGCTGCGCAGCAGCGCGGACAGCGACTCCAGTCGTGGGCCGAGGTGGTGGGCGAACTCGGCGACGGTCACGCCGTCCGCTCCGGCGAGTGCGGTGCCGGCGGCGACCCGCGACCACGCGGCCCACAACGTCGGCTGGTCAGACATCCGACTCAACAGCCGGGAAGGAGAGGTATTCATGCCGAGATCGGACGGACGAACTCCGATAGAATCGGTGGCATCGACGTCACCGCCGAGATCAACAGGAGCTTATGTCCGGAAATGCCCCTTGCGACAACCCCCGACACGCCCGGGATCCCGGGTAGGTTGGCGGAAAGATCCCAAAGTGCACCTGAGCTGCGAAAACCCGCCCCACGGAGATCATTTGAGGCTCCCCCAAGATCATGATCAACAAGAGGTTGCCCCCGGAGCACCATGTTTGCCCAGCTCAGACCGCCCGGCATTTCGGACACGGTCCCCGGACACACGAAAACCGCACCGGATTGAAACCAGAGGGGAACCAGCAGCTGGAGCGATGGGTCAGTCCCCGGACACACGAAAACCGCACCGGATTGAAACCCCGGACAGTGCTCACCGCACTTCCCGCAGATTCCGCAGAGGTCCCCGGACACACGAAAACCGCACCGGATTGAAACCCGAAGCTTGAGCCACACGCCGCGTCCCTCAGCCTCGGTCCCCGGACACACGAAAACCGCACCGGATTGAAACTAAGGTCTACGCCGTGAGCGCATGTTGCCATCGACTCGTCCCCGGACACACGAAAACCGCACCGGATTGAAACCCAGTTGGCGGCGGCGGCCGTCGAAACCCGGACCCGGGTCCCCGGACACACGAAAACCGCACCGGATTGAAACTGAGGTCCGCCAAGCTCTCTGGCTCGTCGGATTCCCCCGGGTCCCCGGACACACGAAAACCGCACCGGATTGAAACGAAACGCTTGAATTGCAGGTAGCTGTATAGCATGACCGTCCCCGGACACACGAAAACCGCACCGGATTGAAACTTGCCCTCGCTAGAGGACCAGATCACGCCACATCCGTTGGTCCCCGGACACACGAAAACCGCACCGGATTGAAACCAAGGCGGCGCCAGCTTTCTCCTTTCAGCTCAAGTTTGTCCCCGGACACACGAAAACCGCACCGGATTGAAACAGGGGTGGGCAAAAAGCCTCCTCTCTACATCACATCGAGTCCCCGGACACACGAAAACCGCACCGGATTGAAACCTGATGCCGCCCGTCTTCTTGGGCTTCTCGTCGGGTCCCCGGACACACGAAAACCGCACCGGATTGAAACCGGCGTGCGCAAGCGCAGCGCCGAGTGCCAGGAGCGGCAAGTCCCCGGACACACGAAAACCGCACCGGATTGAAACGCGCGCGTCCAACCCTTCCCCCACGCGCGGCGGAGGTTTGTCCCCGGACACACGAAAACCGCGCCGGATTTGGGCAAGCAAAATGCCCGTCGTGGTGTCCGCGAGTGGCATATCACGACGGTGCAGCATTGATCACTGATGCACCGCAGCGCGTGATCCCGCCAGGGGATCAAAATCCCGTGACGGGATCACGCGAAATCGCATCGGGTCTACCGAGAGCCGGCGTCAGGCGGGCTGGGATCAGGTGTCGTGGTGGCGGGACTCGTTGCGGGGGCCTGGCTCGCCGGGTGACGGATATCGGGATGGCTGAGTGTTCGGGCTCTGCGGTGCTCCGGCAGCGTCGTGGGCCGCTGGAGGCGCGGTCGTCCGGGCCACGGACGGTGGGCCAGCGGCGTCGCTGAGTCCGCGTGGCGAGTCCGGCCCGCAGGCCAGGCACTCCGGGTCGCGGTCGGCGTCCAGCACCGTCGTTTCGTTCGCCGTCGCGTCCACCAGCAGATACCGCACCGGTGACCGCCACGGCGAGACATAGTTCAGCAGCTCGCCGACGGCGTACCCGGCGATGATCTGGTTGAGGAAAACCACGCTGGGCGTCGGCTCGGCCGGATCGTCGACCCGGTAGCCGGCCGCCCGGCGCGCAGCGGCCAACCCGGGATCAAGCTCGGCATCCACCAGACGCGGGTCGTAGCCGGACAGGCAGAGCAGGCACGGGCCACCGGGGCGGACCACCGCCAGATGCCCGCCGGCTTCCAGCCGTACCCGGGAATTGGCTTCTTGGTTGTGGTCGTCGGGCGGCTCCGGGCGGGGTGCCGGTCCCAGCTCGACCCCGACGTCGAGATAGCAGCGGGCGTACTGCACGGCCAGCCGGTTCAACGCCCAGCGTGGCGCGTGCCCGTCGACCGCGCCGACGATCACCTCGGCCGGGCGCACCTGCTGCCAGACGACCGGGTCGAGGATGCTGCCGGCGATGCCGCGTACCCGTACCTGCGGATTGATGGTCCGGACCGTGCGGGCCGCGACGGTGACCTTGGTCGCCGCCCGAGCCACGTCGGCCGGCTTGGCGCCGACCAGACGGTTCAGGTTGGTGGCGGTGACCGTGTCCGGGTCGACCAGCAGCAGGCCGCCCACCCCCAGGTGGGCCAGTGACTGGACGACCTGGCTGCCGACGCCGCCGAGACCGACCACGGCGACGGTCAGCTCGGCGAGCCGGCGCTGCGTGTGCGGGCCGAACGCCCGCACCTGCCGGTCGTAGCGGTCCGCCGGGGTCGGCCCGGTGGCGCCGGCCTGCGGGTCCGGCTCGCCGGCCGGTGCGGTCAGGACCGGTGTGGTCAGAATCGGCACAGTTTCACCTCGGTCAGGTCGTCGTCGCCGAGCAGCACCAACCGGTCGAGCATCCGCAGCGTCCCGTCGTCCGGGTCGGTGTACGCGCCGGCCACCGACGCCTGCCCGAGCACCAGCGACGCCACCCCGACCGGCGGCGCGGCCGGCATCCGGTCGAGGAACTCGGTGTGCGTCTGGCGCATGTTCTCCACGTCCAGGCCGGAGAACCTGACCGTGTCGTCGGCGAACGGGTGGCTGTGCACGTCGACAAGGGACAGGCCGGTCTCGAAGCAGGCGATCAGCACCTCCCGGGTCAGCCAGGCGGCGACTTCGATCCGTACGCCGTTCTGCACCGACAGCGCGTCGTCCGGGATCGGGATGGCCCGGGTGACCAGCAGGTCGGTGACGGCCCCGGTGCCCCACGGGTCGGTCCACCGGCCGGCGCGGGCCAGCAGGTAGGCGCCGCGTTCGTCGTCGCTGTCGCGCAGATGCCGCCGTACGGTGTCCCAGGTGTCGTGACTGATCCGCAGCACGCAGGTCATCAGTCGACCGTGCCGAGGTAGGTGCGGATCGCCTCGACGTAGCTGACCAGCGAGTCGAAGCGCGGATCCCAGTTGCGTTCCGGGTCTTCCAGGCAGTACCAGCGGTAGCCCAGCTCGGCGTAGCGGTTCTTGTAGGCCGAGAAGTAGTGGGCGGGTTGCACGAGCGCGCGGCCGTCGCGGCGGCGCAGGTGGTCGCCGAGGAAGAAGCCGTCCGGTGCGGTCTCCGGGTAGGTGGCCGGCGGCACGATCAGCACGGTGGTGCGGTCCGGCTCCCAGTGCGGCGGGAGCCGGAACTCGGGGATGTGCAGCCAGGATTCGTCGTCGGCGACGGTCAGCCCCGGGTACGCGTACGCGAGCTGGGCGGCTTCGTGGCGGATGCGCAGCCGCCTCGGGTCGAGCGTGTTCATCGCCTTGGAGTGCCGGGCGTGGTGGGTGAACTGCTGCTGATCGGCGACGCGGATCCGCTGGTCGTCGGGGACGATGACGTTGCGGTCGTCGTCCTGGCGGACAAGGACCCGCTCCTGCGGCAGGCCGGCCGCCCGCTTGATGTCGCGGCCGGACAGCATATCGTCGATCACCGGTACGTCGACCCCGTTGATCCTGATCGTCTTGCCCATGTCGTCCTCCGATTGCCGGGGTTGCTCCTACCTGGAACAGATGGACGAAGTGGCAGCGCAGTCCACCAGCTGGACGTGTGTGGACGGTCACCAGCCTCGGGCCGACCTCCAGTTGCTACCATCGAGTAACCACACGTATAGTAGTTGCACGAACACCAGGGGTTAATCTCACTGGCTGCCGCGACCATCGTCCACGGCCCTCGGGCCGGCGCCCTGGACGGTCGCTCCCCACCACACCACGACACCGGTGTCGTCCGGCGGGCACCCAGCCCGCCCGCTCATCCACCCCGCTGTTCTCCTGCGTCGCAACGGGAGGCACCTCGATGGACACCGCACTGCGTTCACCGGAAGACCCGCAAGACACGTACGCCTTCTTCTTCCTCGCCGTCGTCCGCGCCATGACCCACCACCTGGGGATGGTCATCGCCCGCACCGTGCACGGCACCAGCCACTGCGTCGACAGTCCGCGCGCCGCCAACCGGTGGCTGCACCTGTGCGCCAACTGCGCCGACGTACGCGACGAGCACATCCGCCGCCAGTTCGACCGGCTGCGGCGCAACGCCACCAACCACGGCACCGCCAGCGGCAACGCCGGCACCGGCTCCGGCAGCGCCGCCGTCGGCGGCCCGACCCGGATCGAGGAGATCAACCAGGTGGTGTCCTTCCTCTACGGGCCACAAGCGTCGACGGTCGACCCGGACGCCGCCGGTGCGGACCTGCTCCGCTACGCGCACCACCCGGACCGGGCCAACGCCGACATCGCACCCTGGCTACGCGCCGTCTACTGGCAGTTCGTGCACCAGGACCAACGCCAGGCCATCGCCGAACTGCGCCGCCGGTCGGCGACGGCGCGCGGCATGCATGCCCGCCCCGAACGCGACCTGACCACCGCCCGCTGGGCAGCGCCGCTGGCCGCCGACCCGGTCGGCCTGGACCTGCTGATCAGCTTCGTGATCGGGCTGCGCGACCAGGTCACCGACCCGTGGCGGATCCCGCACGCGGCGGCCAAGCACGGACTCACCGACCAGCAGGTACGCCTGCGTCTGACGGCGGCCGTCGACCTGCTCCGGCGGATCAACCCGGCCTTCTACGAAGCGAACGTCGCCGCCGCACTGCACCGCCGCGCCGACCGACTCGACCCGTGCGACGACCTGCCGGGTGCCCGGCCGATCCACGGCACCGCCCCGGGCGACCCGGCCGAGCGGTACGCCGACCCCGGCGACACACCCCAGCGGCGTCGTCGCCGCCAGGTGCTGCTGCGGCTGCTGGCCAACCCGGCCGTACGCCGCAGCGGGCTGCCGAAACTGCTCGCCGAGATGTGCGATGTCGCGCTCGAACGGTCCGCCGTCGACCTGGAGAAGTCCTGCGCACGACGATTGCGGCTGCCGGCCGGCATCGCCCGTCGGCGACTGGAAATCCTCGCGGTCCTCGTCGCCGGTGCCGGTGTCGAGTGGCTGGACGATCTCCTTTCGGAACCGCCCGGATAGTCCGGGTATCCCGGGAGGCCCACCGGAGCCACCCAGGGAGGCGATTGGTCCGGAATGCCCGTTGCGACAACCCCCGACACGCCCGGGATCCGGGGTAGGTTGGCGGAAAGATCCCAAAGTGAACATGAGCTGCGAAAACATGGCCACCAGAGATCATCTAGCAGCTTCCCAAGATCATGATCAACAGGAGGTTGCCCTCAGGGACCCCTGTTTCCGCAGGTCAGACCGCCCGACATTTCGGACACGGTCCCCGAGCACACGAAAACCGCGCCGGATTGAAACTTTCGGAGAAGCGCGAGTTGTTCCAGAACGGTTCCGGCTCGTCCCCGAGCACACGAAAACCGCGCCGGATTGAAACTCGGTGGCTTTCGCTGCAGCTTGCGCTGCCATACTGGTCCCCGAGCACACGAAAACCGCGCCGGATTGAAACAAGCCGGACAATTTTTGATCAGGCGACAATATTACGGTCCCCGAGCACACGAAAACCGCGCCGGATTGAAACGTGCTGCACATAGCTCTCACCTCCCTCCTATAGTGTCCCCGAGCACACGAAAACCGCGCCGGATTGAAACTTCCGAAGCAGCTCCCGGTAGAGGGCTGCCTGCTAGTCCCCGAGCACACGAAAACCGCGCCGGATTGAAACACCGAACCCGTACGGAGAGGGTTCAGCGTTAGGTTGTCCCCGAGCACACGAAAACCGCGCCGGATTGAAACCGCCAGACACATTGCACCCTGAGACACTCCAGCCGAGTCCCCGAGCACACGAAAACCGCGCCGGATTGAAACTCGAAGTTCCTCATCCGTGAGCTTGGTCAAGTCTTCGTCCCCGAGCACACGAAAACCGCGCCGGATTGAAACCTCGAAGTTGTGCTCCTCGTCCACCACCTTGTCCCAGTCCCCGAGCACACGAAAACCGCGCCGGATTGAAACCTCTCTGCCTTTTCAGGCAGCCGGGAGTGGCAGGGTCCCCGAGCACACGAAAACCGCGCCGGATTGAAACGCGGCCATCTCCATCCGCGCTGTCCCCAGCACACGTCCCCGAGCACACGAAAACCGCGCCGGATTGAAACTCGTTCAACGGCGACTACTTGTTCTCCTTGGGCTTCGCGTCCCCGAGCACACGAAAACCGCGCCGGATTGAAACGCCAGCAGCGTCATCAACGCGAAAGCGATCTGGACGGTCCCCGAGCACACGAAAACCGCGCCGGATTGAAACATCCTTGAAGCACCTCTCAGTATGTTGCCAGTGCCCCCGGGTCCCCGAGCACACGAAAACCACGCCGGATTGAAACCCGGGGCCCTCGATCTCTTCACCCTTGTCGTCCTGTCCCCGGACAATCGAAATCGCACCGGACTGAACCTGGTCACCAGATGTCAATTGACATGCGCCTCTACCTGCTGGACACAAGGTGAAGATCGCTTATTTGATTCTTGCGACGTCGACCGGTCTTGTCGGCGCCGTATTCGGTTCGTGGCTGGGCTGGCAGGCGGCAGGGCCGACCACCGACACGGCGGCAGCCCGACAGGTGGCCGCTGTCGCGTTTCCCGGCGTCGAGGTGGGTGAGCCGACCCGAAGCGGTGACCGGCACGGGTTTCCGCCAGCTGTCGACGGTGTATGGACCCTGCTCGTCGGAGGTGACGGCTACGTCGCCGGGACCGTCACGGTGCCGTTGCCGTTCGGTCCGGCGTCGACCTCCGATGGCCGTATGGTCGGCGAGGCGGTCGACCGGCTCACGGCTGCCGGTTGGGATGCCGAGCGATTCCGCGCCAGCGGCGACTACGACGCTTTCACGGCGACCCGGGACGGTGTCGCCGTGCGTCTGTCTGCGCGGGACGCCACGCGCTTCGTGATCGACGTTGGCCGCGCGCAGCCGTCGTGGGTCTGGCCGCTGGCGGTCACCGGATTCCTCGTCGCCCTGATCACCACGTTGTTTGCCCTCCGGCAGCTCGATGCGCAGACCAGGGGACGTGCCCGGGTCCGGGTCGTCACCATCTCCTTGCTCGGAGCTGCCGCCGTCTTGAGCCTGCCCGCTCTGGCGGTGGGTGGGCTGGCCACCAGCCATGCAGCGATCACCGGCGGCGACCCGTGGGCGCCGCCGTGGCTCGGCTTCACGATGGTCGGCCTGCGCCCGATGGCGTGGCTGGCCGGGCTGCTCACCGTCACCGCGGTCCTCGTCGCCGCTGCGCCACCGACGCGAACGCCGGCGGCCGCCCGTGAGCGAGCTGCCCGTACCTGAGCCAGGAAACCCATGATGCTTCCATGGCTTGATGCCTCAGGTGCATCTTGATGCACCTGAGGCATCAAGCTCGATCAGCGATCCCGACCCGATGAGGTGACACTGCACCCATAGGAAAAAGCGCAACGTCACCGAGGGGGCGAAGACCGGCGACCCGGGACAGCACCCCGTACCCCCGTCGCGACGCTGATCGGCCTCAATCGCTGGCACGTCGGGCACGGCGGGCGACGACGACACCGCTCACCACCAGCACCAGCAGATTGAAGGCGAACGTGCCGACGTACGCCTGCCGGGCGGCCACGGCGGTCACCGTACGAGCCTCGGCCTCGACCGCCGCCCGTGTCGTCGGCGGCGCGTCGGGGCAGCTGACGCGGGTGCCGGCGGTGAAGTCGGTCAGGCCCTCGTTAGCGCAGGCGGCGACCGCCGGCCGCGTGGTGCCGTCGCCGTCGGCGGGCAACGCCTGATCCAGCCTGGCCTGCGCCAACGCCGCGAAGATGATCGTGACGATCACGACGCTCAACGACTGGGCGACCAGCTGCACGGTGGTGAACACGGCTGACGCCGTCGAGGCGATCTCTCGGCGGACGTTGCGCAGCAGCATCTCGTACAGCGGCGTGGTGACCAGAGCCTGGCCGGTGCCGAGCAGCAGCACCGGCAGGACGAGGGCGGCCAACGTGATCTGTTCCCCGGTCGTGTGCACGACGGTGGCGAGTCCGGCGAGGGCGACGGCCATCACACCGCAGCCGAGGACGATCGTCCAATCGCCGAGGCGGCGTTTGATCGGGTTGATGAACTGCGAGGTCAGGACGAAGGTGACGCCGAACGGCAGCAGGCTCAGGCTGGCCTGCAACGCGGTGAATCCTGCGACGACCTGCAGGTAGAGCGTGGTGAGCAGGAAGAAGCCGGGCGGGCCGAGGAAGAACACCACGATGACGGTCAGGCCCAGCCGGAAGGTGCGGTCGCGGAACAGGTCCGGCGAGAGGACCGGATCGTCGCCGCGGCGCAGGACGCGCCGTTCCACGGCCACGAAGACCACGGTGGCCACCGCGGAGAGGGCGAACCCGGCGATGCTCCAGGCCGGCCAGCCGGCCTGACGGCCGAGGATCAGCGGGACGATGAGCAGGCCGAGGAGCACGGCCAGGGTCGCCATGCCGAGCAGGTCCGGCCGTGGGGCGGCGGGGCGGCGTGACTCGGTGAGCGTCAGCGCGGCGCCGGTGAGGGCGACGGCGGCGAGCGGCACGTTGATCAGGAAGATCGCGCGCCAGCCGAGCCCGGCGATGTCGGCGCTGAGCAGCAGGCCGCCGAGCACGATGCCGCTGACCCAGGCCATTCCCATGGAGACGCCGAAGACGGCGAACGCGCGCTCCCGGGCCTGGCCGGCGAACATCGCGTGCAGCGATCCGATCGCCTGTGGCATCAGCAGCGCGGCCGCCGCTCCCTGGACGACCCGGGCGCCGATGAGCACCCAGGCGTCGGTGGCGGTGCCGCACAGCAGGGATGCGACGGCGAAGCCGGTGACGCCGATCATGAAGATGCGCCTGCGTCCGTACAGGTCGCCGAGCCGGCCGCCGGTGATGACCGCGACGGCGTAGGCGGCGCCGTAGCTGACCGCGATCAGCTGCACCTGCGACAGGGTCGCGCCGAGGTCGGCCTGCACGCTCGGGATCGCGACGTTGACGATGAAGAAGTCCACCTGGGCCACGAACGTGCCGGTCAGCAGCACGGCGAGGCCCAGCCAGGCGCGTGTCGATGTCTGTTGCTGGGCGGTCGACCCGGTCTCTGCGGTGGTCACGGGGCCAGCCTCTCCTCGATGTTCAGCAGTTGGGCGACGCGGCGCAGCGCTGCGTCGCCGACCATGTCGAAGTGGTCGCCGGGGATCTCGACCACTTCGACGTCCCGTCCGGTGAGTTGCCGCCAGGCCCGGACCTGCGCGCGTCGTACGTCCGGGGCGCGGTCGGTGGCGGTGACCAGCAGCAGCGGCAGGTCGGCGGGTTCCGGCCGGTACGCCTGGCCGAGCCGGACGTGGGCGCGGAACGTGTCGTAGGTGGCCCGCAGTTCCTGCTCGGCGACCTCCGCATCGATCCATCCGAGCCGTCGGGCGGCGCTCACCAGCTCGGGCCAGCTGCCCGGCGGTTCACCGGTATCGACCGCGCCGGCCCGGCGGCGCAGCTGCAGCGTGAACTCCCGCAGCATGGCCTCCTCGTCGGTGATCACGTCGCCGGTCAGCGGCTCGGCGTCGAGCAGCACGACCCGACGCACCGGCGTGCCGGCCGCGACGGCCTGTCGCGCCATCTCGTACGCCAGCAGCCCGCCGAACGACCAGCCCAGCAGGTCGACGGGGCCCGACACACCCGCGGTGCGCAGTTCGTCGAGGTACGCAGCCGCCATCTCGGTCAGCGACCGGTGCCCGCCCGGCGGCACAGGCTCGGCCTGTACGCCCCAGACCGGCCGGTCCGGCCCGCAGAAGCCGGTCAGCGGCGCGTACGGCAGTACCGTGCCGTCCGAGGTGTGTACGCAGATCAGCGGCGTACGACCGCCGCCGGCCTGCAGCTGGATCAGATGCCGGCGGGTGTCCTGCTCGGCGGTGAGCGCCCGGGCGGTGTCGCGGACGGTCGGGGCCTGGAACAGCAGCGGCAGCCGGATGTGGTGGCCGGTCTCGCGGCGGATCACTGACGCCAGACGCATGGCGTTGAGCGAGTGGCCGCCGTGTTCGAAGAACGAGTCGGTGACGCCGATCTGCTCGGTGCCCAGCACCCGTCGCCACAGCGGCAGCAGCTCAGCTTCCAGTGACGTGGCCGGCTCGGTGACGGTGTGGGCGGGTCCGTCGTCCGCCTGCGCCCGCAGCCGCCGGCGGTCGACCTTGCCGTTGTGGGTCAACGGCAGGCTGTCCAGCACGGTGGTCACGCTGGGCACCATGTAGCCGGGCAGGGTGCGGCGCAGGTGCTCGCCGACGGTGCTGGCGGACCCGATGGCACCGGTGACGAAGGCGGTCAGCCGGCGGCCGGTGCCGGTGCCGGTGACGACCACGGCCGCGTCGGCGACTGCGGGGATCTGCCGCAGTGCCGCCTCGATCTCGCCGAGTTCGATGCGGAATCCACGGATCTTGACCTGGTCGTCGACCCGGCCGACGAAGTCGATCTGCCCGTCGGCGCGCTGGCGTACGCGGTCACCGGTCCGGTAGAGCCGCCCGCCGGGCGGGCCGAACGGGTCGGGCAGGAAACGGTCGCGGGTCAGCTCGTCCTGGTTCAGGTAGCCGCGGGCGACCTGTACTCCGCCGACGTAGAGCTCGCCCTCGACGCCGGGCGGCACCGGCCGGTGCCGGTCGTCCAGGATGTACGCGGTGGTGCCCGGCACCGGTCGCCCGATCGGCGGCTGCCGGTCGTACGGGTCGTCCGGCCGCACGACGGCGACCGTCGACAGGATCGTGTTCTCCGTCGGGCCGTACCCGTTGATCAGTGTGAAGCCGCACCCGCCCAGCGCGGGCTGCCGATGCAGCCGGTCCCCGCCGGTGATGACGGTGCGCAGGGCCAGGCCGTCGGGCACCGGCTCGGCCAGCATCGTCTCGACCAGCGGGGTGACCAGGAAGCTCACGGTCGCGGCGATGTCCCGCAGCCAGTTCCACATGCCGGCCGGGTCGGTCAGGACAGCGGCGGGGGCGAAGTGCAGCGTCGCGCCGGCGGCGAGGCACGGCCACAGCTCCATCACGCAGGCGTCGAAGCCGGCGTTGACCGTCTGCGTGCACTGGTCCTGCGGCCCGAGTCCGTACGCCTCGGTGAACCAGGCCACGAAGTTGTCGAGCGCGGCGTGCTCGACCAGCACGCCCTTGGGCTGCCCGGTCGAGCCGGACGTGTAGATGACGTAGGCGAGGTCGGCCGGCTCGATGTCCCGCTTTCGGGCCGGCGCCTCGGTTTCCCCGGGTGTCCGCGGTCCGTCGATGACCAGGGTGGCGACGTCGTCCGGTACCAGGTCGGCCGTTGCCGTGGTGACCAGCGCCGCGGCGGTGCCGCTGTCGCGGAGCATGAACCGGATGCGCTCCGGCGGGGTGCCGGCGTCGATCGGCAGGTACGCCGCGCCGGTCTTCATCACCGCCAGGCAGGCGGTCACGAAGGTCGGATTGCGGCCGGTCAGCACGGCGACGATCGTTTCCGCGCCGATGCCCTGCTCGATGAGCTGGCCGGCCCAACGGTCGGACAGCGCGTCGAGGTCGGCGTAGGTGAGCGTCGTGTCACCGTCACCGTCGCCTTTGCCGTCGCCACCCGCGACGGCGACGGCGTCCGGGCGCTCCTGGGCGTGCCGGCGCACGGCGGCTTCGACGGGCAGGAGGCGCCGCGGCTGTGCCGGGCCGGCCCCGGCGCGTAGCAGCTCGGCGGTCTGCGCGTCGTCGAGCAGCCGGTAGTCGCCGAGCGGGCGGCCGGGGTCGCGCACGACCTGGCGCAGCAGCCGTACGAAGTGCCGGGCCATGCCCTGGACCTGGGCCTCGTCCCACAGGTCCGCGTCGTACTCCCACCAGCCGCCGAGCGCCTCGTCGGCGGTGATCAGGCTGACCGTCAGGTCGTACTTCGCGGTACGCCACTGCACGTCCAGGCGTTCAACCTGCACCCCGGCGAGCCGCAGCTGCTGTGCCTCCGGCGGCTCCGAGGTGAACAGCACCTGCACCAGCGGCGAGTATCCGGGATCGCGTGGCACGCCGAGCTCCCGCACGATGTCCTCGAACGACATCCGGTGGTGCTCGAACGCCTCCAGGCAGGTCTCCCGCACCGTGGCGAGGAAGTCGGCGAACGTGGGGTCACCGGCGAGCCGGGTGTAGAGCGGCAGGTTGCCGGTGAACATGCCGACGACCTGGCTGCCTCTGTCCTCGTCCTCGGGGCGCTGCACGAAGGCGGTGCCCACGCCGATCCCCGGCGAGTCGGCGCTGTTGACGTAGCGCAGCAGCAGCGTCTTGAAGACCGCCAGCAGGACGATGAACGGCGTCGCGCCGTGGCGGCGGGCGAACTCGCCGACCTGCTGCCATTCCGGGCCGTCGAACGACACCGGCACCCGGCGGCCGCGGTACGCCTTGCGGGCCGGCCGGGGCCGTTCGGTGGGCAGCGGCAGCAGCGCCGGCGCACCGTCGAGCGTACGGCGCCAGTAGGCGACGTCCGCCGGGTCGGGGCCGGGTCCGGCCGGGTCCGGCAGCACGTCGATGAAGTGTGCCGGCGGTGCCGGGGTGGGCGCGCGGGCGGCCAGGACTCCGGCGTACTCGGCGGAGATGTCGCGCAGCACGGCGGCCAGCGACGAACCGTCGACCATCGCGTGGTGCACGAGCAGCCCGAACGCCCACTCGCCCGGGCCGAGCCCGATGAGCACCGCGCGCAGCACCAGCCCGGTTTCGAGGTCGAGGGTCTGCGCGGCGAACTCCTCCAGCGCGGCCCGCAGGCCGTCGGGTCCGGCAGCGGCCGGCAGCCGCCGCTGGGTGAACGCCGCCGCCACGTCGGTGCGCACCCGCTGCGTCGGCGTGCCGTCCACCTCGGTCACGGCGGTGCGCAGCGCCTCGTGCCGGTCGACGACGCGCTGCACGGCGGCGCGCAGCATGGCCGGGTCGAGGTCGCCGGCGAGTCGCCACGCCTTGCAGATGTTGTAGAGCGTACGCACACCACTGATCTGTTCGTGCAGGTAGATGCCGCGCTGGTGGGTGCTCAGCGGCGCGGTCCGCGACTCGGCGGGCCGGTCCTCGCGCCGGTACCCCAGGGCACGGGCCAGTGCCGTCGTGGCCGGCGACAGCGTCGCGGGGTCGAACACGTGCCGCCAGCGCTCGGCGGCGGTGGCGTCGACGCCGCGGTCCGGGTCGAACGTCGGGTCGCCATGCATGCGCGACTGCGGGTGCAGGCCACTGGTCATCCGGCCGTCGGCGCCGACGGCCGGGTCCAGCATGGCCGGTTCGAGGGGTACGCCGAGGAGGCCGGCGAGCCGGGTCAGCACCTGCCGCGGGTCGGCGACGAGGTCCTCGTAGCGGATGAGGATGCGGCGGTCGGCCGGCACGTCGGCGAGTGCGGCGGTGACGGTGTCGTTGGCGGTCAGCCAGGTCAGCTCGGCCAGCTCACGCGGGGTGAACGCGTGTGGGTGGCGGAACACCTGCTCCATCCGGGCCCGCAGGAACGAGTCGATCATGCCGCCCGGATGCCGGACGAGGTGGATGTAGTACGGCTGGTCGAAGAGCGTCTCGGCGCGGTGGATCGCTGCGGCGTCCACGGCGTAGGTGGACGTCTTGTCGACCAGCAGCCTGCCCCGCGCGCTGGACTGCAGGTAGTCGTAGGTGTCCCGGACCGGCCGGTCGGCCAGCTCGGCGAGGCGTTCGGCCGCCTGGGCGGCGGTGCCGCCGTCGAGGTCCATGGCGGCGCGCAGCAGACCCTCGGTGGCGTACCGGTGGCTGCCGCCGAGCGCGGCCGTGCGCTGGGCCATCGTGTCGAAGCCGAGCAGCTCCAGCTCCGGCGGGGCGAAGAGCCGGCTGCTGCCGGCCAGCAGTACGCGCAGCAGGGTGGACCCGGACCGTGGGGCGGACAGGATGAAGGCCGCGCGGGGCAGCTTCGGACCGGCTGCCGGCGCCGGCTCGGCGCCCGTGACGATGGCGCGGAACCGTCGCAGAGCGGCACCGGTGATCGCCGTGTCGGGGCGGCGGCTGGTGGCGGTCCGCGGCGCACCGGCGAGGTGGGTCGCCAGCGCCGGGTACTGCGCGGCCAGGTAGGTGCAGAAGGCGCGCAGGGTCGGAGCGTCGAACAGGGCGCGGACGTAGAGCACGTCGCCGGCGGGGTTCATCCGCTGGAGACGGTTGATCAGCTCGCCCGCGCGCAGGGACGATCCGCCGATGCCGAAGAAGTCGTCGTCCGCGTCGACCGTGTCGACGGCCAGCACGTCGGCCCAGATCGCGGCCATCGCGGTGCGCAGAGCCTCGTCGTGGGAGCGGGCATCGGATCGCGCGGCGAGGTGCTCCGCCGGGCTCTCGGCCTGCGCCGGGGGCGCGGTGGCCACCGGCGTACGGCGCAGTGCCGGACGGTCGATCTTGCCGTTGGGCAGCAGCGGCAGGCCCGCGCTGAGCACCAGGCGGGACGGCACCAGGTACGGCGGCAGGACCCGCGCCAGCCGAACCCGGATGTCGGCGACCGTGACGGTGCCGTCGGCGGGCACGACCCAGGCGGCCAGCTCCTTCGCGCCGTCCGGCCCGTCCACGGCGGCGACCACGGCGCGTTCGACGCCGGACAGCCCGGCGAGCGCCGCTTCCACCTCCCCGGGCTCTACCCGAAATCCAGCGATCTTGATCTGCTGGTCGTCCCGGCCGAGGATCTCCAGTCGGCCGTCCGGCAGGTGGCGGGCCAGGTCACCGGTGCGGTAGAGCCGGCGGCCGGCCGCATCGACGCGGAACCGCTGCGCGGTCAGCTCGGGGCGGTTCCAGTACCCGCGGGCGAGCCCGGCACCGCCGATGCACAGCTCACCGACCCAGCCGACCGGGACCGACCGGAGGTGGGCGTCGGTGACGTAGACGCTCTGGTTCGGCAGCGGGCGGCCGATCGTCGGGCGGTCGGCGTCCTGGGTCCCGATACGCGCCGCCGTCGACCAGACCGTCGTCTCTGTCGGACCGTACATGTTCCACACCGCGCGCGACCGCGCCACCAGCCGACGGGCCAACGCCGGCGGCATGGGCTCGCCGCCGCAGAGCGCGATCAGCGGCGGCAGGTCGGGGGTCGCGGCCAGCAGCATCTGCCAGTTCGTCGGGGTGGCCTGCAGCACGCCGGCCCCGCTGCGGCGCAGCAGCTGCCCGAGCCGGGCGCCGTCGCGCACGTCGTCCGGTCCGGCGATGACCACCCGTCCGCCGGTCAGCAGAGGCGTCAGCAGTTCGAGCGTGGCGATGTCGAAGGACAGCGAGGTCACCGACAGCAGCGCGTCGGCCGGGCCGAGGCCGATCAGGTCGGCGGCCCCGTACAGCAGGTTGAGCAGCGCCGAGTGCGGCACGTCGACGCCCTTCGGCGTGCCCGTCGACCCGGAGGTGTAGATCAGGTAGGCGGTGGCGTCCGGGGCGGCGTCACTGTCGTGGCCCGGCACCGGGTCGCCGTCCGGGTCACTGTGCAGCAGCTCCTGGTCGAGAGGCAGCAGCACCCGGCCGGCGTTGCGCCCGGCGGGCGGGATGGTGGCTTCGGCGTCGGTGAGCACGATCACGGCGCCGCTGTCCGCGAGCATGAACTCCAGCCGCCGGTGGGGATAGGCGGGGTCGAGGGGCAGCCAGGCCGCGCCGGCCCTCCAGACCGCCAGCATGGCCACCACCTGCAGCATCCCCCGTTGCAGGTGTACGCCGACGATGTCGCCGGGTCCCGCGCCGGTACGGCGCAGCCGGGCCGCGAGTCGGTGGGCGGCGGCGTCGAGCTGCCGGTAGGTCAGCGTCTCGTCGCCGCAGATCAACGCGACGGAGGCCGGTGTGCGCCGCGCCTGCGCCGCGATCAGGTGCGATGCCGTGGTGCCGCTCGGGTACGACCGCGCCGTGTCGTTCCACCTGTCCTCGACGAGCGCGCGTTCGTCGTCGTCGAGCAGACCCAGCGAGTCGATCGGGGCGTCGGGGCTCGTCGCGCAGCCGCGCATCAGCACCGGCAGCCGCGACAGCCAGCCCGGCACCGGCCCGCTCGTGCCGGCGGTGGCGTACAGCAGGTCGCCGTCGTCCTGCACCTCGACGACGATCGGCACCGCGCCGTCGTCGGCGGCGATACGCGTGCCGCGCTGTGCCAGCAGCGCCCGCGGCGAGGGCGCGCCGGTCAACCGGTAGCGGTGCTGGTGGGTCAGGCCACCGGTGGTGACGGTCGCCTCGACCGTGGTCGTCTCGGTGCCCTGCTCGGCGCGGACCGCGATGGCGGCGACAGCGCCGAGCACACACTCCGTGGGGCAGCCGGTGTGGTGGCTGAGGTCGGCCGTCGCGGCGATGTCGGCGCGTGGGACGGCGACGCTCATCCGCGCTCGACCTGGGCCGGTACGGTGTTGGTGGCCCGCCACTGCTCACCGGTGCGCGCCACGATGGTGTCGCCGGTCGAGACCGCCAGCGGTGCCGCCAGGGGGCTGTACGTCTCCGTGGTCCAGACCGGCTGCCCGTCGTAGAGCAGCTCCTGCGTCCATAGCAGACCCGTGACCCGCCCCGGTACCGCGGCCCGCAGCCGTGCCTCGCCGGGGAAGCCGGTGAACGACGGCGCCGCGTAGTCGATCATGTGGAAGGTGTCGGTGTCGCTGAGCAGTCGCACGTGACGCCGGTCGAAGCGGACCGACGCCATCGAGGTGGGTGGCCGCCAGGCCGTCGCGGCCGGGTCGGTGGGCCGGCTCCGCTTGATCGGCAGCTCCTGCTTGGTGCTGTCGATCAACGGCTGGAAGTCCAACCCGTACACGCTGCGGAGCACGTCGGCGGAGGCGTCCAGGTCGGCCCGCTCGGTGAACAGGTCCCAGTCCAGCCGCTCGCAGGCGGCGACGCTGTAGCGCACCGCCCCCGGCACGATGCGGGCATCGGGCACGCAGAAGCGGTCCCGCAGCTCGAAAACCATGCGGGAGCGGGCCTCGTCGATCAGCGGGTGGTTGGTGTAGATGAAGGCGAGCAGCAGGTCGAACCGGGCATCGAGGACGGCCGGCGGCAGGTCCAGATCCATCAGGTCTGCCTGCAGGAACGTCATCCGGTCAGCCAAACCGTTCTTCTCCGCCACCGCCTGGGCCAGCTCCAGGTGCTGCCGGTCGACTCCCACCGCGCTGACCGCCCCGGCCCGCAGGGCGACGAACGACAGCAGGCCACTACCGGTTCCGGCGTCGAGAACGCGGTCGCCGGTGCGGGTCGCCGCCCGCACCGCGCGCTGCACGTTGTGACCGCGATCGACGCTCAGCAGCAGGCGCAGGTGCAGATCGGTCGTGAACGGTACGTCGACAAGGCGGCTCATCGGCCCTCCGTGGGCTCGGATCTGGACACGGAGACACCGAAGCCGCACCGCGGCCGTCGATCCTCCGTGCAGGACCGTTTCAGCATCGACGGCGGTAACATCGACATTGCACTGCCATGTCACAGGCAAAAGTATTGACTTGTTTACAGAGGACGGATACCGTGTCGCCACTTTGGCGCTTCGGGGGGATGCCAAGTGGAGTACCGGATCCTTGGCGCGCTTCAGGTATGCGCCGATCATGGAGACGTTCCGGTGGGCGGGCCGCGGTCGCAGCGGCTGCTGGCCGCGATGTTGCTCAACGCCAACCGGCCGGTCTCGGTTGACACGCTGATCGCGGCCACCTGGGACGCTCGTCCGCCAAGGACCGCCCGCCGGCAGGTCCTCAACCGCATCGCCGGCCTTCGGGCCACGCTCACCCGCGCCGGTGGCACCGTCGACACCCGCACCGCCGGCTACCTGTTGCGGGCCGCGCCGGAGCAGGTCGACGCCCTCGCGTTCGACAGCCTCGTCCGGCAGGCCGCCGCGGCACCCGACGACGCGACCGCCGTCTCGATGTACCGGCAGGCGCTCGCGCTGTGGCGAGGCCCCGCGCTCGCCGGCCTGCGGGGCGGGTTCCTCGAAGCGGAGGCGGCCGGACTCGACGAGCGGCGCCTCTGCGTACACGCCGACTGCATCGAGCACGAGCTGGCCCGTGGCGAGGCCGATCGGCTCGTCCCGGAGCTGCGCCGGCTGGTCGCCGAGCACCCGTTCCGGGAGCGGTTCGCCGGACTGCTGATCACCGCACTGACCCATGCCGGCCGGCGAGCCGAGGCCCTGGACGCCTACCGGGAGCTCCGCGAACGCCTCGTCGCCGAGCTCGGCATCGAGCCGAGCGCCGCGCTGCAGGCGTTACATCAGGCCGCCCTGCGGGACGCGCCGGCATCGACCGCCGTCGCGCCACACCCGGCACCACGCCAGCAGCCGCGCGACGTGCCCACCTTCACCGGCCGCCACAAGGAGCTGGCCACGATACGGCGGCTGTTCGGCACCGGCGCGACCGGACCCGTGGCGGTGGTCGCCGTGCAAGGGGTGGGCGGCATCGGCAAGTCTGCCCTGGCCATCCACGCCGCCCACCGGTTCGCCGACCGGTTTCCCGATGGCGTCCTCTACGCCGATCTACGCGGCGCTACCGCCGGTCTCGCCCCGGTCAGCCCGCTCGACGCCCTGCACCGGTTCCTGCGGGCACTCGACGCCGCACCGGTCCGCCTGCCGATGGACGTCGACGAGGCCGCGGCGATGTTCCGCTCGGCGGTCGCCGACCTGCGCCTGCTTGTCCTGCTCGACAACGCACGCGACGCCGCCCAGGTCACGCCCCTGCTACCCGGCGGCGGCGGATGCGGCGTGATCGTGACCAGTCGCCGGATGCTGAGCACCCTCGACGGCGCG
This sequence comes from Solwaraspora sp. WMMB335, assembly GCF_049179075.1. Classification (NCBI taxonomy): domain Bacteria; kingdom Bacillati; phylum Actinomycetota; class Actinomycetes; order Micromonosporales; family Micromonosporaceae; genus Solwaraspora; species Solwaraspora sp. WMMB335. Next base: position 6,937,912 of record NZ_JBMHMF010000001.1, on the reverse strand, counting down.
CACCACATCCAGCTGGAACCCCTCACCGAGCAGGAAGGCCTCGCCCAGCTGACCCGGACCATCGGCGAAGAGCGCATCGCCACCGATCCGGAGGCCGCGCGTGAGCTGGTCCGCTGGTGTGGCCGGTTCCCGCTGGCGCTGCGCATCGCGGGCGCGCGGCTGGCGACCCACTCCGGATGGACGGTGCGCGACCTCGCCGTGCGACTCGCCGACGAGCAGCGCCGTCTCGACGAGCTGGAGGTGGCCGATCTCAGCGTCCGCGCGAGCATCGCACTGTCCCACCGGGAGCTGCGCGCCAGCGCCGACACCATCGACCGGGACGCCGCGACCGCCATCGCGACACTGAGCATCTGGGACGGACCTGACGTCAGCGACCTGTTCGCCGCCCGGCTGATGGACCGGCCCCCGACCGCGGCCGCCCGGGCACTGGAACGACTCGTCGACGCGAGCCTGCTCGACAGCGAGGTACCCGGCCGCTACCACCACCACGACCTCGTTCGCTTGTACGGCCGTGAGCAGGCCACCGTCTCCTTGCGTGGCGCCGAGCGGGCCGCCGCGCTCACCCGGGCCATCGGCTGGTACGTCGGTACGGTCTGGGGGACATATTCCCTGCTGCGCCCCGGAGACCGCCGCCCGGAGACCGTGGGAGACCGGTGGACAGGCGACGCCACCGCGTTCCCGGACCCCGACTCGGCCCTGCGATGGCTCGACGACGAGCGCGGCAACCACCTGGTCGCGCTGCGCCAGGCCGCAGCGAATCCGGCTGTGCCGGCCGGGCTGGTGATTCAGCTCGGCCAGGGCCTCTACGCCTTCCACCGGGTCCGCAACTCCTGGGGCGACGTGTCGGCCATCAACAACTTGGTGCTCGAGGTGGCCGCACGCAGCGACGACGGTTGCGCACTGGCCGTCGCCCACACCGACATGGGCGCGGCGCTGTGCCAGCTGGAACGGTTCGACGAGGCCGCCGAGCACCTACGGGCCGCGATCGCCCGGCACCGCGCGATCGGCGACCGGCACGGCCACGCCCAGGCGCTGGCGCTGATGGGCAACGTCCACCAGGCCGAGGGACGCAATCAGGAGGCTCTGATGTGCTATCAGGCATGCCTGGCCGTCAACGAAGAGCTGGGCGACCTGCGTGGCCAGGCCATGAACCTGGGCAACATGGGCCTGGTGTGGCGCCTGCTGGGCCGCTACGACGAGGCCCAGCGCGCCCACGAGCGGGGCATGAACCTCTTCCGGGAGCTCGGCGACCGCTACGGGCAGGCCATCGGACTCACCAACCTGGCCAGCCTCTACCGCGACACCGAACGCTACGACGCGGCGGTCATCGTCCTGCAGGAGTGTCTGGAGACGTACCGCAGCGTCGGCGATCGCTTCGGCCAGGCTGAGGCCCACCTGGAGCGGGGCATCGTGCGCCGGCTCCAGCAGCGTTACCAGGAGGCACTGGCCGACCAGCACACCGCAGCCGCTGTCCTGCGCGACCTGGGCCGGCGGCAGAGCCTGGCTGAAAGCCTCCGCGAATCCGGCCTGATCCTGCATCTGCTCGGCCAGTTCGCCGCTGCCCGGCACGACTGGCAGGAGGCGCTGGGCCTGTTTCTGAGCCTCGGAATGCGCTCCGAGGCCGCACAGGTCCGGCGGCTGCTCGCACCGCATGACGCGACGACACGCCCGGCCTGAGCGGCCGTCCCAGGGGTTCAGGGTCGCCGAGCGCGACGGACAGACGGATCAGTGATCGCCTCGGGATGCCTGTCCTGCGCGTGAATCGGCAGGAGTCGCAGGTGGGAGTTGTCGGAATCGCGGATAGGTGAGGACGAAGGTCGTGAGGATCGCCATGATTGCTGCGCCGACCATGACGGGTAGGGGCGGCCAGGCGCTGTAGAGCGCGGTGCCTGCGGTGGGGGCGACGACGAAGGTGAGCCCCATGGTGGCGGCGACGAGTCCGGCAAGGCCGCCCTGTTCCTCACGGGTGACGAGTAGCGTGGGTCCGGCGGTGAAGCCGGGCATGGCGATACCGAATCCGATGCCCACGACGGCGATGGAGCCGAACAGCAGGATGGGTCCGGCGTCGGGGACGAGGAGCAGGAACCCGGCCAGCACGACGGCTCCGCCGACGCGCAGCAGGGTGGCCGGTGTCCAGCTGGTGCGCGGCACGATGAGGCCTTGGGCGAGGACCATGCCCAGTCCGGCGGCGAGAAGGGCCGCGCCGGTGAGGACTCCTGCGGTGTTGGCGTCGAGGTGGAGCCGGTCTTGGACGATGAACCCGGTGACGATCTGCACGAACCCGAGCGCGGTGAACAGGCCGAACCCGGCGAGCAGGAAAGGCCAGATGCGTGGGTCGGTCGGGCGCACTCGCGTGGGCTTCTCGATCAGTGTGGTGCGTGGCTCACGGCGCAGGCGACCCAGGACGAGCAGGAGTCCGAACGTGAACAGGAGCGGCACGGCGATCAGTGGTGTCAACAGCCCGAACCATGCGAGGAGCCCGCCGATGACGGCTCCCGCGATCTGGGCGACACCCTGCACCGCACCAACCCGAGCCATCCCTGCGACGCGTGTCTGCTCGTCCGGGGTGATGTCGGCGATGTATGCCTGTGCGGTGGGTGGAATCGCTGAGATCGAGAGGCCGAACCCGATGCCGCGGAATACCACGAACAGGACGAACAACGTGGTGCCGGTGATCAAGCCGGCCATTCCGAGTTGCGCGATGACCGCGAAGACGCTCGTGGTGACGACCCCCAGCGCGAGGGCGAGCACCAGCACGGGCTTGCGTCCCCACGACTGGGAGCGTCGTCCCCACGCGCCGCTGACAAGCACCATCATGATCGCGGCGGAACTGATGGTCACTCCGACCTGCCACTCGGCGAGACCGACCTCCCGGGACAGCGGAGCGATGATCGGATTGAGCGTCATCTGGGCGAGGTAGGCCAAGAATACGGCGGTCAGCAGAACCTTGATCTGCGGAGCGGGTACGGCCGTAGAAGGAGCAGGTACGGCCTCAGCAGTCGGTGTCACGGGGTGTCTTCTCCCTCGGAAGTGCCCTGGCGCGGATCTGCCGCAGCGATGCGGCGTGTGGTGAGGCCGTCGAGCACGAGTTCGAGCTTTCGGGTGAACCAGTCACGAGGGAGGGTGGCTATCGCCTCCCGCATGGCTGCGCGCACCCCAGCACGACCCGGCGGATCCTCCGGTCGGGGTGTCCACAGTGCTTCGAGCTGCTCGCGGGTGTCGGCACTGGCTGCGTCCTCTCGTCGGGAGAGGTCTTCGACGCCTCGACGGTGGTCGATGGTGAGGTCGATGGTGGTGTCGACGGCGAGAACGGCCTGGTCGGCGGTGAATCCCTGCTCGGTCAGTGCCAGGGCCAAGTCGTCGTACAGTCCCATCATCCGCGGTGGTACGACCGCGCCGGAGAGCTCGGTCACGGCCCCGGGGTGGGTGGCGAGCAGGTCCCACAGGGTGGTGGCGTGCCGATGCAGGATCTCCCGCCAGTGGCCGGTGACCGGCGGCCAGGTCGTCTTGTCGAGGACGTGGTCCCAGGTCAAGGCGAGCAGCCCGGCGCGGGTCGGCGTGTAGCGGTAGAGCGTCATGGTGGACACGCCGAGCCGCTGTGCGACGGCGGGAACGGTCAATCCGGCGAAACCTTCGGCGAGGACCGCCTCGGCGATGTCGGCTTCGGTGAGCTTGCGCGGCCGGCCTGTGCGGGCGGCGTTCATCGTGCGATCAGCCTCCATGCCGTTGCCGCCGTCAGCGTGTGCCAGTGCGCGGCGTAGCCGCCGTCGTGTGCGAGAAGTTGGTCGTGGGTGCCACGCTCGGTGATTCGTCCGTCCTCGATGAAGAGGATCTGGTCGGCCTCGATGATCGTCGTCAGCTGGTGGGCGATGACGATGACGGTGCGATCGCGCGCCAGTTCGTGAACGGCGGCGGTGACCAGGTTCCCGTTCTCGGCGTCCAGGGAGGCAGTCGCTTCGTCCAGGAGCAGCACCGGGGCGTTCTTGAGGAAGGCGCGGGCGAGCGCGACCCGCTGCTTCTCCCCGCCCGAGAGCCGTACCCCGCCTTCGCCGACCTGACTGTCCCAGCCTTCGGGGAGTGCGGCGATCACCTCGGTGAGACCGGAGCGTGCGGCCACGTCCGCAAGCTCGGCGTCGGTGGCGTCGGCACGGGCGAGCCGGACGTTGTCGGCCAACGTACCGGAGAACAGGTAGCTGTCCTGGAAGACCGGGGAGATCGCCTGATGCAGATTCTCGGCGCCGAGCCCGGAAAGGGGGACGCCGCCGAGGCGGATCTGTCCGTGCTGGGGGTCGAAGAACCGGGCGGCGAGCCGGATGATCGTGGACTTGCCGCCCCCGGACGGGCCGACGATCGCGGTCGTCGTGCCCGGTGCCACGGTGAAGGAGATGTCGTGCAGGACCGGGTCGTCGTCGTAGGCGAAGAAGACGTGATCGAAGGCGAGCGTCCCATCTGCCGGGGATGTGGACGTGGCCGGTTCCGGTAGCGGACGGGTGTCCAGGACGGCATCGGCGGCGTCCATCTGCGCGGAACAGATGCGGATGACGGTGGCATTCGCGGCGACATCCCCGAGGGGTGTGACGATCAGATTGATGACCGGTAGTGTCGCCAGTAGCGTTGCCAGCGCGACCGGATCGGTGATCCCCGCGGCGACAGCGATGACCAGCGACAGCAGTGCGAGGAGCACGAGACGGGCGATGAACCCGTTCACGATGAGCGGCGGGAGCACGAGCCACAACTGTCGGCGTTCTGTGCGGGCCTGTTCTTGCAGTGAACGGTCGAACTGCTCAGCCGCGGTGCCCTGCCGTCCGAAGGTGCGCAGCACCGGCTGGGATTGCGCGAACTCCACCATTCGATCGCTCGCTGCGGCGGTGGCCTCGTTGACGGCGGCGTCGGCTCGCCTGCCGAGTCGTCCAGCCCACCAGAACACCAGCAGCACGGACGGAACGGCGGCGAGCGCCACCAGCCCGATGCGCCAGTCGACGACGATCAGGGTGACGATGAGGACGAGCGGGACCAGCACCGACCGCAGCAGGGCCGCGAACTGACGGACCGGCAGGGCGAGGATGTCCATGACGCCCTTGCTCAACGTCACTCCCAACGTGCTGGTGTGTCCCGGGGTGAACCAGCCCAGTGGCAGCGTCGCGACGTGGTCGCCGAGCCGGTAGCGCAATTGGTCCAGGGTGGTGCTGCCGACGTCGAAGCCTTTGACCGTGGCCCGGTAGTCGACGAGCCACGCCACGACGGCCGAGAGCGCGAAGCCGCCCACCCACCAGACCAGTTCCGCGTGAGCACCGATCAGCAGCGCCCGCAGGATCGGGATCGTGAACGCCAGCGTGATGCCCTGCAGGAAGGTTGCGGCGATCACCCATCGCAGCTGGCTGCGCAGCAGGTGGGCGTGCTCGGGGCCGAGGTAGCGGGAGAGTCGACGGATCATCGCGGGCGCCCTGCCGTGGCAGTCTGAATCGCCGGAGTCCGTGGGGGATCGGCCGGGTGCTGTGCGTGCCACAGTCGGTGATATGCGCCGTGCTGTTCGATCAGCTCCCGATGGGTGCCGTCCTCGACGACGCGGCCCTCGTCGAGGACGAGGATGCGATCCGCCCCCGCGACCAAATCGAGTCGGTGGGCGATGACGATGATGGTCCGGGACCGCTTGGAGACCAGGGCCGATAGCCCGGTCTGGATGGCTCGGGCGTTTTCGGCGTCGGCGGCGGAGGTCGCCTCGTCGAGCACCAGGACCTCGGGGTCGAGTAGCAGTGCACGGGCGATGGAGATCCGTTGCGCCTCCCCGCCGGAAAGTCGCGCGTCCTCGCCGATGACGGAGTCGTAGCCCTGCGGCAGCTCAAGGATGCGGTCGTGAATGCTCGCGGACCTGGCGGCCTGCTCGACTTCTGCGCGTGAGGCGTCTGGGCGGGCCAGGGCGATGTTCTCCGCGACACTCATCCGCAGCAGGCGCACGTCCTGGAACACCGCCCCGACCGTGCGGAACAGCTCATCCGACGCGACATCGGGAAGGGGTACGCCGCCGAGAAGCACCTGGCCGGTCGCGGGGTCGGCGTAGCGCAGCAGGAGCCGGGCCAGGGTCGTCTTGCCCGAGCCCGATGCGCCCACGATCGCGGTGACCGTCCCGGGCTCGAAGGCGACGCTGACATCACGCAGCACCATCCGGTCGGCGTCATAGCCGAAACTCACCCGGTCCAGCTCGATCCTCGTCCCGGTGGGGACGGATGGCACGGGTGTCTCGGGCAGCTGCTCGGTGTCCAGAAGGTCGTTCAGGCGTGCGGCGGCGCCATTCGCCATTTGCAGTGCCATCACGTTCGATGTCAGCACCGAGATCGGTCCGCCGATACCGAGGCCGACGAGGGCGAAGGGGATCACCTGCACCGGCTGCATCCAGCCGAGCGAGACGAACCAGCTGCCGAACACGAGTGTGAGCAGCAGCAGCGCCGTGGGCGCGACGGCCAGGTTCGCGATCGTCTCCGGTGCGATCATCGGCCGGGCCCACCCGATGAAGAACGTGGTGAACCGGTCCGACGCCGCTCGATAGGCTGCGCTCGCCCGCCCCGTCTGGCCGAACGTCTTCACCACGGGGATGCCGTCGACGAACTCCACTACCGCGCTGTTGACGCCTTCGAGCACCCGGCCGTACTCGTCCATGTCCTTGCCCATGCCCGCCAGCATCCGCCCGTAGATCACCACGAACACCGGCAACGGAACCAGCAGCACCAGCGCCAGCCGCCAGTCGATGAAGAACAAGTAGGCGTAGGCGGCGATCGGGGTGGCGACCGCGCCGGCGAGCTCGGCGTAGGAATGCGCCACCAGATGGTGCAGTGCCGTGACGTCATCCTGCATGCCCTGCTTGACCCGGCCCGCGCTGGTGTCGGTGAACCACCCCAGCGGCGCGCCCCGCAGCCTCGCCGCCAGCTTCCGCCGCAGAATCAACGTCAGATCGTTGTCCGCCAGATGCGCGATCAGATCCGCCGACGCCTTCAACATCAGCCCCAGGCCCAGCAACACCAGGCCGGCTACCAGCACCGGCCAGATCCCGGGATCACCGGCATCCGCGATCAGGCGCTCCGCGATCATCGCTCCCGTCACCAGCGGCGACAACATCAGCGCAGACGCGACTGCCTGCACGACGATCACCACGATCAAGCGACCCCGAACCGGCCTCAACAGTGTCGCCATCGGAGTCGACCTGGCCTGCGGCGACGACTCCCGGTCGCTGCGTGACGGCATACCACCACTCCTGTCCATGGGTGTTCGCCGTCCAACATCCAGCGGATGCGCCTTCGGCGGCAACGAAAACCGTTCTCAGCGACGAGGTTACGTTAGGCGCATAACAAAAGTCAACCACGCCATCTACGAGCGGTGGATGGTGATGTCGCCGTAGGAGACGCGGCCGCGTACCTCGACGGTCTCGTCGGCGTCGTCGGGTCGGGTGGCGGTCTCCAGCAGGTTGTGGACCTTCCCGAAGTCGGTCTTCACTTCCAGCCAGGCGGCGATGCCGGCGGCGATGCCGACGTCCAGGTTGCCCGTGGCGGTGCCGAGCACGACCGAGCCGCGCGCCACCTCGCCGAGGCGAATGCTGCCGTTGGACGTCTTCGCGTCGACGCCGGCACCGGCCCGCTCGACGCGGATGTCACCGTTGGCCGCGCGCACCCGTACGTCGCCGGTGACGCCGTCGACGGTGACGTGGCCGGCCGCGGTGTCCACCCGCAGCGGGCCGGTCAGTCCGAGCCAGGCGTTGCCGGCGGCGGTCGTGACCCGGCACTGCCCGAGCCGGCCGGTACAGCGGACGTCGCCCAGCTGCAGTTCGGCGGAGACCTGGGAACCGCTGGGCAGCTGGATCGACACCTCGGCCGATCGGGTCCGGCGGGAGAAGTCGAAGGCGGGCGACTTCGGGCCGGTGATCCGCAGGGTGCCGTTGGCGTAGTCGAAACGCTGCCACACTGGCACCGTACGGCCGCAGCCTTCCATGACGACCTTGATACGTCGTAACCTGTCGATGGAAGCGCTCCCATGACGGTCCAGCGAACCCGGAAACCGCAGAACCAGCAGAACCAGCACACCCCACGACAGGAGAGCACCTACATGCCGTCGATACGGACACGGTGGGCCGCCACAGCGGCGGCCTGCCTGCTCCTCGGGGCGGTCGCCACCGTCCCGACCACCGCCGCAGCAGCCGCCGCCGCCCCACCGGCTGCCGCTGCCCCGACATCAGCTGACGCATCGATAACCACCCAGGCCGACGCGCCGATCGGCGCCCAGGCCGTGCCGGCGAACGACTGGCTGCACACCGACGGGAACACGATCGTCGACGAGGCCGGCAACCAGGTGTGGCTCACCGGGGCCAACTGGTTCGGCTACAACGCCTCCGAGCGGGTCTTCCACGGCCTGTGGTCGGCCAACATCGAGACGATCACCCGCTCGATGGCGCAGCGCGGCATCAACATCGTCCGGGTGCCGATCTCGACCCAGCTGCTACTGGAGTGGAAGGCCGGCCAGCCGCTGGCCCGGCCCAACGTCAACACGTACGTCAACCCCGAGCTGGACGGGCTGAACAACCTGCAGATCTTCGACCACTGGCTCGACCTGTGCGAGGAGTACGGGTTGAAGGTGCTGCTGGACGTGCACAGCGCCGAGGCAGACAACTCCGGGCACACGTACCCGATGTGGTTCAAGGGCACCATCACCCCGGAGCTGTTCTACCAGGGCTGGGAGTGGATCACCGAACGCTACCGCGACAACGACACTATCGTCGCGATGGACATCGAGAACGAGCCGCACGGCACCCCGAACGACCAGCAACGGGCCAAGTGGGACTCGTCGACCGACCAGGACAACTTCAAGTACGCCTGCGAGACGGCCGGCCGGCGCATTCTGGCGATCAACCCCAACCTGCTGATCCTCTGCGAGGGCATCGAGGTCTACCCGCGCCCGCACGCCACCTGGGACTCCCCCAACCTCAACCCGGACCGCAGCCCGAACTACTTCTACAACTGGTGGGGCGGAAACCTGCGCGGTGTCGCCGCGCACCCGGTCGACCTGGGTGCCCACCAGGACCAGCTGGTCTACTCCCCGCACGACTACGGCCCGCTGGTCTACGAGCAGCCGTGGTTCCAGGGCGAGTTCGACAAGAACTCGCTGATCAACGACGTGTGGCGGCCCAACTGGCTCTACATCCACGAGGATGACACCGCACCGCTGCTGATCGGCGAGTGGGGCGGCCGGTACGGCCAGGACGCCCGGCAGGACAAGTGGCTGCACGCGATCCGCGACATGATGGTCGACTACGGGATCCACCACACCTTCTGGTGCCTCAACCCCAACTCGGGCGACACCGGCGGCCTGCTGCTCGACGACTGGACCAGCTGGGACGAGGTCAAGTACACCGAGGTACTCAAGCCGGCGCTGTGGCAGCACGACGGCAGGTTCGTCGGCCTGGACCACCAGGTCCGCCTGGGCGGGGTCGACTCGACCACCGGCATGAACCTCGCCGAACGCTACGGCGACGGCGGCGGGGACGACGACGTCACCGCGCCGACCACTCCCGGCCAACCGGCCGCCAGCGACGTCACCGCCGACTCGGTGACGTTGACCTGGGCGGCGTCGACCGACAACGTCGGCGTCACCTCGTACCAGGTGCTGCGCTCGACCGGCGGCGCCCCGGCCACCCCGGTCGCCACGGTCTCCGGCACCACGTACACGGTCTCCGGCCTGGCTGCCGAGACGACCTACACGTTCAGCGTCCGGGCCCGTGACGCCGCAGGCAACGTCTCGGCGGCGTCGGCGTCGCGCACGGTCACCACCGCGGCGGACGACGGCGGCACCGGCGACGACGGCTGCACCGCGACGTACACGGTGACCAGCAGCTGGCAGGGTGGCTTCCAGGGCAGCGTCCAGCTGCGCAACACCGGCGCCTCGGCGATCACCGGCTGGACGGTCACCTGGACCAACCCGAGCGGCGCGTCGATCGCGTCACTGTGGAACGGGCGGCTGACCACGTCCGGCGGCGTCAACACGGTACGCAACGAGCCGTACAACGGGACGCTGGCACCGGACGCCGCGACCACGTTCGGGTTCGTCGGCTCCGGGCCCAGCTCGACGCCGACCGACCTGAGCTGCACCGCGTCCTGACCGGACCCTGACACGGTCTTCTGCGTGGGCCTGACGGGGCCCACGCAGAAGACCTCCTGCCCGCCGTCCGCGACCGCGACTCGATCAGCGGTGAATCGCTGCCGGATCTGGTGCCGTTGACGCCGAATGACACGCTGAACCGTATGGTCGACGAGCGATATTTCGCGTCGAGTGCGTACGGCCTCCGTGACGGCGACGGCGGGCCGGCAGACCAGCCGTCCGGTTGGTGGAACCCCGTGGAGGAAGAGTGGACCATTCAGGTGCCCAGCAGGTCGGGCAGTAGGGCTCAGGTCGACCTCGCTGACCGGATCCGACGCGCCCAGGGCTGCCCGTTCTGCCCTCCAGCGGCCGAGGTTCCGGCGGCCGGCTACGACGTGCTGCTCCTCCCTAGCAAATTTCCATTGGTGGATTCTTCAACCAATGGCGATACCCGATGTCCGGTTGCCATGACGTCTTCCTCTACACCGATGACCACACGGGACGACTGGTCGATCAGTCGCAGGATCGGATCGTTGATCTTCTCGCGGCGCTGGCTGCCCGGACCGAACAGATGTTGGCTGGTCCATTCGTTCAGGCGGTATTCGGCTTCGAATGTCAAGGGGATCATTTCGGGCCGACCGTGGCGCACCCGCACGGCCAGCTGATCGGATTTCAATGTGAAAGTCTTAACGGGAGGCGGCACGGCGGGCGACGAAAACGCAGGCGGCGGGACGCAGCGACGGAATCAGGTTGAGATCGAGCAGTTCGTCTATCGGGATCCAACGCAGGTCGCCCAGGTGGTCGTCGTGTGTCTGCCCAGCGATCGTAAGCTGTCCGACTGTCGCCTGACACTCACGGGCGACCGCGACCACCTGTACCTGATCATCGGAGACATCACCATTCATGATCCACTGCCAGATGTAGAACGGTTCTCCCGGGACGACGTCCAAGCCGGTTTCTTCGCGCACCTCGCGACGAATGTGCGCGTCGACATCCTCTCCGAAGATCATCCGGCCGCCGGGGACCTCCCAGCACTCTGGATTGTTCGGATCATCGACGGTCTTCTGAGCCACCAATACGTGATCGCCGCGAAAAATGAACGCCTTTTGGGCAAACTGATGAACCTTCATGGCAAGCGACGACCTTCCATGATCAGCCGGCTGACGTGATCAGCGAACAGGTTTGCGTCAGGCCAACAGTCTGCCAGCAGGGCCGATTCGGCAGAAGCCCCACACCGGCGATCCATGCGAATGTCCAGTCAGCAGACGACTCTAGCGGACTCCCCGGCCCGCTGGCGCCGGTCTGGTTGAGTGGGGCGCGACCACCGACCACACCAGACCGAAGGGGTACGCCGGCCCGATGCCGACCCGAATCGTCGTCTCCCTGGTGCCGACCGCCGCCACGGCGATCCCGCCACCGCACACCGGCCCGGCGGTCAACGCCGCGTTCCTCAAGGCGGTCGACGCCGTCGACCCGGCCCTCGCCAGGACGTTGCACGACAGTCCCCGGTACAAGCCGTTCACCCTCAGCCCGGTCCTCGACGAGCAGGGCCGGGCACCGTCGGCGCCGGGGCAGCCGGCCCGGATCGTGGTCGGCCTGCTGGTCGACGCGTACGCCGCCCCGGTGCTCGCCGCGCTGCACGCCGCCGCCGGGCATCAGATCGCGCAGACCCGCTACCGCACCGTCGACCTCTCGGTGCACGCGGTGTCGTACGCCGAGTTGGCCACCGGCGCCGACCCGACCGCCACCACCTGGGCGTACGACCTGTTGACACCGGTCGGGTTCGCCACCGGGCGCGGGGACGGTGCCCGCCGCCAGCGCCCCTGGCCGGACGCGGAACGGGTGTTCGGCAACCTGACCCACCGCTGGGACGCGTTCGCCGGTGAGGTGGCGTTGCCGTCGTCGGCGACGACAGCGGTCGCCGACCATCTGGAGGTGGTCGACGCCCGGTTGCGGATGGTGACGCACCTGGTGGAGCCGCATCAGCGCAACCCGGAGCACCGGTTCCGCCGGGGCACGGTCGGCTCGGTGACGTACCAGTTGGCCGAGGCGGCGGCCGTGCCCGGCGACGCGCGGCGGGCGATCGACGCCCTGGCGGCGTTCGCCACGTACGCCGGGTTCGGGGACCGGACCGCGATGGGCATGGGTCACGTCCGGCCCAGCCCGACCCACCACCGCGACGGTGACCCGCCGCGGCAGGCACAGGTCAGCCGGCCGACCGCGCGGTAGCTCTCGGGGATGTACGCCTGCGGCCTACAACCGGGTGGCGACCCAGGCCTCGGCGTGCGTGCCGGCCCCGACCGCGCGCAGCAGCCGGACCGAGTGCGCCGGGTCGTCGACGGTGACGAAGTGGTACGTGCTCCGGCAGCGGTTCTCGGTGACCTGGACGCCCAGCGCGGCGGCGGCGTTGCCGAGGGTCCGCATCACCATCGGTTCCGGGACCCGCACGCGCAGCTGGGAGCGACGCCGGTCGCTGCTGGACACCAGCAGGGCGGCCCGCCACATGGTGCGCGCCGCCGCCACCCGCCGGTCGTGCCGCGCGTACGGCCCGACCCGGCGCCCGACGAGCTCCCACTGCTCGCGGAGCCAGACCGTGAGCTCGGTCAGGGTGGCGGCGGGCAGGAGCAGCTCGAAGCACGTCCGGGTGTCGCGGCCCGGCCGGCGGGCCCGGTTGACCACCCGGATGTCGGGGGTCCGCTGGCTGATGACCCGCGCGGTCCGCATCGCCAGCGCCGGATAGTAGGTGGCGACCAGGCTGACCAGGTCGCTGCGTTCGTACCACGGCACGGCCCGCAGCAGCCGGGTGACGGTCGCGGTCTCCACCTCGGGCAGTCGGTCGGACGGGACCGAGGCGGCGATGGCGTCGAGCAGTTGGCGATGTCCGACCCGGCCACGGCGCGCGCTGGTCGCCGGGGGCAGCCGCTCGGCTGGCCCGCGCCGAAGCTGGTCGGCTGGTCTCTGCCGAAGCTGGTCGGCTGGTCGGTGACGGAGCTCGTCGGCTGGTCGGTGGCGAAGCTGGTCGAGCATGTCGTGCTCCGTCCTCGGGTCGTCCCAGGAAGGTCGTGGCGACCGGCGATGCGGTCGCCGGCCTGGCCCGGCCCGTCCGTCGGCGGTGTTCGCGGCTGCCGACGGACGGGCCGGCGGTGGCGGCGGAGCGTCCTACCGGGTGATGAGCAACGCGTCGCCCACCGGCCGTTCAACGGGCTGGCCCTGGCCGTCGGTGTCGGACGGCGAGCTGATCAGCGTGCCGTCGACGACGGTGGCCGAGGAGCCGCCGCCGTCGAGGTTGATCGCGTCGACGGCGCCGAGCGCGTGCATCACCGTGGCGAACTCGGCGATGGTCAGCCCCTGACTGTGCCGCTCCTGCCGGCCGTCGGCCTGCACGATGAGCAACCGGCCGTGGCGGTCGACACCCACCCCGGTACGGGGATGGTTGCGGACGAACCAGTTGTAGCCGAACGAGGCACCGAGGGCGGAGTCGGGCAGCCCCAACGCGGGGCTCTCGTGCAGCAGCCCGTCCTGCTCCGGGTCGACCGCGAGCCGCCCGTGCGACAGCAGCTGCGGGCCGCCGTTGACGACGGAGTCTCCCCGGCCCAGGCGCACGGCGCGGCCGTAGCTGTCCACCGTGGTCGTCTCGACCGACATGGTCGAGCCGGGTACGGCGGTGGCCGCGAGCCAGCTGGCGGCGGTGCCGGTCGCCTGCACGACGCTGGCCCCGGCCGGCACCGGCTGACCGGTACGCGGCCGGATGGTGAGCACCCGACCGGCCGCGTCGACGACCGCTTCGACTCCCGCGCCGGTCGGCGACTCGGCGCCGAACCGCGGGGTGAGCACGACGAGCTCGTCGGGGTCGGTGCAGGTGAAGTCCATCGCGGGCCGCTGGGTCGGGTGGTCGCCGCCGACGCCGCCGCAGTTGCGGATCACGCCCGGCGGCCGGTTGAGTCCGTCGACGGTGAACCACCGGCCGGCCTGGGGACCGTGAAAGGCGGGCTGGTGGCCCTGAAGGGCGGGCCGGTGGCCGTGACCGGCGGGCCAGCCGCCCGGCCGCGGCCGGAACCGGATCTGGTACCTGCTGGACAGCTGCGCCACCCGGGTGTCCCGGCCGTTGTCGCCGAGGATCAGCGCGACGCGGCCGTTGGTGGCCGCGGTGACCGGTTCGCCGTCGAGCACGGTCAGCCCGGCGGGCACACCGGGCGTACCGTCGGCGGGGTTGATGGTGAAGAAGCCGCCGTTGACGGCGTAGAGGGCGCCGGCGGCGCGGGCGATGTCGCTCGTCGTCTCCCGGCCGGAGACGTACTCTCCCACCGAGGTCCTGATCGTTCCGCGGAAGGTCCAGGGGTCGACGGTCAGGTACCGCACGACCCACGGGCCGGTGCTGTCCGGCCGGCCGTCCTGACCGGTGTGCACCGCGAACACCTTGAAGTTCGCGGCGACCAGTGCCGCGTACACCGGGTCGGCGGTGGTGGGTCTGGTGGTGAACTGTCCGATGCGCAGGGTGTATCCGATCAGCCCGCCGGGGTAGTCGACGAGCGGTTCGACGTAGTCGACCGGCTCGACGCGCGGCTGCCAGCCCCGGGCCGCCAGGGCGGCGGCCACCGCTGGGTGCGCGCTGATCTGCGCGGCGACCTCCTGCGCCTTGGCCAGGGTGCCGAGGGCGCCCTGGTCGGCGTCGGGATCGGGGTCGGGCGGTACCTCGCCCAGCGGCATGTTGACCGCGATCGTCCAGAACTGGGTGGCCGGATCCGGTCGGCCCCGGGTGACGGTGGTCAGGGTCAGTCCAGGGGCCAGTCTCGTGACGGCCCGCTGTTCGGGCAGGTCCCGGGGACCGAGCGGCAGCCCTCCCGGCCGCCAACCGGTCGCGGCGGCCGCGTCCGGCCCGATCAGTGCCAGCGCGGCGAGCACCGCCAGGGGCGCGCTCCACCACCTACGCCGTCTCAGCATCAGCTTTCCTCCCATCGAGTTGGCCCGGCTATTTGACCGAGCCGGCCAGCATGCCGCCGGCCAGGTGTTTCTCGACCGATATGAACAGCAGTACGACCGGTACGATCGCGATCACCGAGGCCGCCAGCAGGCTGTTCCACTGCTGCTCGTAGCCGGTGACGAAGGAGCTGATGCCGACCGTCAGGGGTTTCCTGGCGTCGTCGCGCATCAGGGTCAGCGCGACCACGTACTCGTTCCACGCGGCGATGAACGTGAAGACGGTCGCGGTGACCAGTGCCGGGCGGACCAGGGGCAGCATGATGCGCCACAGGGTGCCGGCCCGGCCGGCACCGTCGAGCTGGGCCGCTTCCTCCACCTCGGTCGGGATCGCGGCGAAGAAGCCGTGCAGGATCCAGATCGCGAAGGCGAGGTTGAACGCGGCGTTGGTCAGGATGATCGCCAGGTAGGTGTTCACCAGCCCGAGTTCGAAGAACTCCCGGTAGATCCCGACCACCAGCGAGGTCGGCGAGAACATCTGCGTGACGAGCACCAGCAGCAGGAACGACTTTCGGCCGACGAACCGGGCCCGCGCGGTGTAGTACGCGGCGGGAACGGCGATGAGCAGCACGATGGCGGTGGACGCGACGGCGACCAGCACCGAGGTCTTGAACCAGTTCAGGAACCGCTCGTCGGACAGCACCCTCGGGAAGGTGGACCACTGCCACCGGTCGGGCAGGAAGGTCGCCGGCGAGGCGAGGATCTCCTCGTTGGGCCGTACCGCGTCGAGAGCCATGACGGCGAACGGGCCGAGGGACACGACGGCGACCGCGACGCCGCACAGTGGCAGCAGCAGTCGGCCGAGAGTGGGCCGGCGCAGGGTGAGCGTGGTCATGACGGCTGCTCTTCTCCCCACTTGACCAGGCGCAGATAGATGGCGACGACGACGAGGATGAGCAGTACGTTGCAGACTCCGGCGGCGGCCGACATGCCCACGTCGCGTTCGGCGCTGCGAAAGGCCAGCTTGTACATGAAGGTGATGCTGGTGTCGTGGACGAAGCCGGGGCTGCGGTTGGTGAGTGTGTAGACGATCGGGAACGAGTTGAAGACGTAGATGACGTTGAGCAGCGTGGCCACCAGGACAGCCGGTCGCAGCAGCGGCAGGGTGATCGCCCGGTAGGTCCGCCAGGCACCGGCACCGTCCATCCGGGCCGCCTCGTAGACCTCGCCCGGGATCGAGTTCAGGCCGGCGAGCAGGACGTAGACGGTGAACGGCACCGACACGAAGACCCCGACCAGGATCATGGACGGCATCGCCCACCGGTCGTCACCGAGGAAGTCGACGGGGGTGTCGACGACGCCGAGCCGCAGCAGCACCGTGTTGACGATGCCGTGGTAGTAGTCGTAGAGCAGGGTGAACAGTTGGGCCGTGATCACCAGTGACGCGGCCCAGGGCACGATCAGCGCCCAGCGGACGAGGCGGCGGCCGGCGAACTCCTTCGACAGCAGCTGCGCGACCGCGAGACCGACCAGCAGGGTGGACGCGACGACCGTCAGCACCCACACGGCGGTGTTGGTCAGCACCCCGCCGAGTGCCGGATGGCCCAGCACGGCCTGGTAGTTGCCGGTGCCCGCCGGTCCCTTGCTCAGCCCGGTGAGCGAGTAGCGTTCGAACGACGCGCGCACCAGGGCGATGACCGGGTAGACGACGACCCCGAGGATCAGCAGTACGGCGGGGCCGAGCCAGGCCAGGGTGGCCCAGCGCGGGTCGCGTCCGCGGCGCGCCCGCCGTGCCGGGCGTCGCGTCGGGCGTCGGGTCGGGCGTCGGGTCGGTACGGGTGGGAGTGGTCCGGCACCCCGATGGGTCACCGCGGTGCCGGCCATGTTGTCCACTGCCAACTCAGGCGCCCGACTCGGCGAACTTCTGCAGTTCGTCAAGGACCTGCTGCGGGTCGCCGTCCGGGGTGACGGCCTTGCCCAGGTTCTGCTGGACCGCGAGTTTGACCTTGTCCCAGTGCGGGTCGTCGGTGGGGGTCAGGCGCACGTTGGGCAGCGTGTCGAGGTACACCGCCAGCGCCGGGTCGTCGCCGAACTCCGCCAGGCCGGACTCGGTGACCGGCAGGAAGCCTTCGTCCCGGATGAACGTGTTGACCTCCTCCGGCGAGTAGTAGAGGTCGTAGAACGCGGTGACGGCGTCCTGGTTGCCGGGGCGTTTGAAGGCCATCAGGTAGTCGGTGACGCCGTAGGTCTGGGGTTCGCCGCCGGTGTTCGTCGGCATCGGCGCGACGCCGTACTCGACGGTGCCGTCCTGGTCGAGGTCGGCGGCCAGCGGCGAGAAGCCGACGACCATGCCGGCCTTGCCGGAGCGGAACAGCGCGAACGCGCCGTCGGTGCGGTTGGTTCGGGCCGGATTGTTCTGGGTGACCTTGTCCTCGACGGCCAGTTGGCGCAGGAAGCGCAGCGTCTCGACGTTGGCCGGTGAGTTGATCACCCAGGTGCCGTCGGACTTCCATTCGCCGCCGTTGTTGAACAGCCAGATCGAGAACTCCGCCTGCGCCTCCTCCGGGCCCAGTGGCTGGGCGTAGCCGACGACCCCGTCGCCGAGGGCGGTGAGCTTCCTGGCCGCCTCGGCGAACTCCGGCCAGGTGGTCGGCGGTTCGGCGATGCCGGCCTGCGCGAACAGGGTCTTGTTGTAGAACAGGGCCCGCGCCGAGGCCAGGTCGGGCATGCCGTAGAGCTTGCCGTCGTACGTGCCGCTGTCGACGAAGGCGTCCAGCAGGTCCTCGCGCACCGCCGGGGACAGCACCTCGTCCGCGTGGTACAGCAGGTCGTCGGCGGCGTAGCTGGCGTAGGCGTTGAGGTTGAGGATGTCCGGCGGGCTGCCGTTCTGGATCATCGTGCTGGACTGCTGGTCGATGTCGTTCCAGCTGACCACCTGCACGTCCAGCTGGATGCCGGTCTTCGCCTCGTACTTGTCGGCGAACTGGGACCAGAACGCCGCGGTGTTGGACTTGGAGTACTCGGCGGCCACGAGCTTGATCGACGTGACCTCGCCATCGGCGTCGGCGTCGGCGCCGCTGCCGCATGCGGTGAGGGTGAGCGCCGCCGCGCACGCGGCGGCGAGCAACGAGAAGGTTCGCCTCTTCATCGGTCTCCTCGATGGAGGGTGGGTTGGCGGAAGCCGGAGGGAAGAAGAAGAGATTTACTAAAGGAGCTTGCTTTATTAATGCGGTACTATGCCGTGCCATGGAGGACACGTCAAGCGGTAGCGGCCCACACGTGCTGCGACGCCTCAACGCCGCCACGGTGCTCGCCGCTGTACGCGCCGCCGGTCAGGCGACGCTGACGGACCTTGTGGACGCGACCGGCCTCACCCGGCCGACCGTCACTCAGGCCGTCGCGTCGCTGGACCGCGCCGGGTGGATCGAGATCGCGCGCAACGAGGCCCGACCGGGCGCCCGACGCATCGGCCGGCCGGCGCAACAGGTGCGGTTCCGGGCCGAGGCCGGCCATCTGGTGGGTGTGGACGTCGGGCCGCACAAGACGATGGCGATCGTCGCCGACCTCGCCGGAACGGTCCTCGCCCAGGCACGACACGAGATCGACGGCGACCACCAGGGCGACCAGCTGGCCACCGACGTGCTCGCGGTGACCGAGGCCGCCCTCGCCCAGGCCGGCGTGCCGGCCAGGTCGGTGGTGGCCATCGGCGTCGGCACTCCCGGCCTGGTAGCCAACGGCGAGGTGCTGATCGCGCCCAGCATCCCCGGTTGGGCCGGGAACCGGCTCGGCGCCGACCTCGCGGACCGCTTCGCCTGCCCGGTGCTGATCGACAACGACGTCAACCTCGCGGTGCTGGCCGAGCACTGGCGCCGTACCGGTCATCCGGACGGGACGCTGGCCTTCGTACACTGGGGAACCAGGCTCGGCGCGGGCCTGATGATCGGCGGACGGCTGCACCGGGGCAACGCCTTCTCAGCCGGCGAGATCGGCTTCTTCGATCTCGACGAGAAGCCGACGCGGCTGTCCACCGACCGGATGGGGCCGATGGAGTCGGCCGTCGGGGCCACCGCCATCGCGGCCTTAGCCGAGGCGGCGGCGCGCCGCCGCCGGACACCGCTACGCGAGCTGCTGGCCGCCCGGACCGACCCGCTGGACGTGTCGCCGATCTTCCGGTGCGCCGCCGACGGCGACGAGACCGCGCTGTCGGTCGTGGACACCGTCGCGGCCCGGTTCGCCCGTGGCCTCGCTCCGCTGTTCCTCCTGCTCGATCCGGATCTGGTCATCATCGGCGGGGGCGTCTCCCGGGGCGGCCCGGTGCTGCTGGCGGCGGTCGAACGGCACCTGCGACCACGTACCCTCGTCGTTCCCCGGCTGCAGATCTCCGAGCTGGGTGACACCGCCGTCGCGCTCGGCGGCGTACGGCTGGCCCTGGACAACGTGGAGGAGTCACTGTTCTCCGCCGCGAACCTCACCGTCGACGGCTGACCGGAGGCGCGGCTGCACTTCCCTGGTGGAAACGGCGCTGGCCGGGGTTCGCGCGTACGCGCGAACCCCGGCCAGCAGGACGGTCCGTCGTCTCGGTGGGACGGTGGCTCGCCTCAGCCCCAGCTGTCTCAGTGGGAGTAGCCGCGGGTGGCGATCCAGTGCGCCAGCGTCTCGGTGGACGTCCAGTACTCCGCTGCCGGGTACGCCGGGTCGGCGATCTTCACCGCGTCGCCGTCCTCGCCGTAACCGACGACGGTCACGTAGTGCCCACCCGGGTACGAGTGGACCCGGCCGTCGACGTCGGTCGCCGTACCGATGATGTTGGCCACCACGGCCCGTTCGTCGTCGACGGCCACGCGCACGTCGTCGCGCAGCCGGTCGATTTGCGTAGGGTCGGCCATGGGCGCCTCGATCGCCGTGGTCTGGTACGCGTCGTCCCCGGTGAGCTCGTTGAGCACCCGGGTGGTGTCCTCGGCCGAATCGGTCCCGGCCTCGGTCGTGCCCAGCTTGCTGGCCACCTCGTCCTGCGACAGGATGTGCCCCTGCGCGGTCAACGCGATCCGGGTCGCGGCCGGCCCGCAGTAGTAGAAGTTCGGCTGCCGCTCGTACTGGGTGTCCAGCACCCGGCCGGCGGTGTCCGGCGTCTCGGACGCCGCGCGGGCGGCACCGGCCGAGCCGGCCAGCACGCCGCCGACCACTACGCCACCGGCAACCAGCAGGCCGGTGACGGACAGTGCGGATTTTCGGATGATCGTGGTCATACAGGCAATCTCCGTTCCGAGGGGTACGGGGATCCGGACACCGCTACCGTCAGGTGCCGGACTCCGTGAACGGGGACATAACTGTTCCCCCATGACATTCCCACCCAGGCCGACCAAGCCGGCCGATAAGCTCAGGCGGGATGGTGTTCCTGACGCTCGGGATGGTCTCGCTGATGTCTCGGATACAACCACCGGGAGCCGGAGGGCATTCCCAGTGCGGACGACGGTGCGGCCCGTAGCCGAGGTGCCCCGCCGAGCAGCCGCATGGCAGGTCGTTCCACCAGGCGGTAGAGCAGCCAGCTCGCGACGATGGCCAGGCCGAGCGTGGCCACCGCCAGCACAGCCTCGACCGGTACCGGGTTGTCCTTGCCGACGAGCCAGCCGACGAAGCGTAGCGCGAGATAGTGCACCAGGTAGAAGGCGAACGACACCTCGCCGAGCCAGACCAGCCAGCGGGCCCGCCACGGCGTCGGGCGGCCGGCGGCGTCGGCCGCGCCGACCGCCGCGATGAGAATCGCGAACGGGATCGCGGTCGCGGCCACGATCCGGATGTCCTCCGGCAGCCACCGGCAGCAAATGTACGTCACCACCACGAGCACGACGGGCGGCCAGATCCCGATCGACGGGAAGCGGCCGTCACGCACTATGCGGGCGAGGAGCATGCCGGCCACGAACTCGGGCAACCGGGCCACCGGAAAGACCCAGATCGTCCAGTAGTGCTGTTCGGCCGGCAGGAGCTGCACCGCCGCCGGGACCGCCCAGATGGCGGCGAACGTGGCTGCGACAGCCGGCCAGAGCATGCGCCCGGCGATCCCGGTCAGTGCCCGGTATAGCCAGGGAAAGAGCAGGTAGAAGAAAGCTTCACAGGCCAGCGACCAGCTGACGACGTTCATCGAGTAGTAGACGCGCTCGTCAGACGCCCACGCCTGAAGCAACAGCAGGTTCGGTACCGCCTCGGCCGCGCTGACGCTCTTGCCTGCCGCTATCGCCATGAGGAACGCCGCAGCCCAGGTCACCACGTGGTTCGGATAGATCTTGGCGTACCGACGACGCCAGAAACGTTGTCTCGTGTCGCTCGATCGAGCTGACCAGGTGAGCACGAATCCACTCAGAATGAAGAAGAACGATACACCGGTCGCGCCCTGAGAGAAGATCAGATTTGTCACCGTTCCGAGAACGCCCTGGTCAGCGATGCCGGCCGCGCCGAGATGGAAGCCGAAGACCACGAATGCCGCGACGAATCGAAGCCCGGTCAAGGAAGGAAGCCTGGTCTGCGCCGAGGCACTGGTCCCGATCACCGATCCACGTTAGACATCACCTCTTGATCCAATAAATGTCGCGTACATGACACTTTTTCACGCAGGTTACCAACCCCGCCGGACCGGTTCGTCCTCCGACAACGAAAAACGATCTTCTGAAACGACCGATGGACCCGGATACGGCCGCTGACCCCGATATTTGACTCGCCCACAGCCAGTCAAGATCGACTATTCGGCCCGTCCCACGGGAAACACGACGGCAATTCGATCATGCACTGAACCCGACGTCCGCACGAAAGCGCATAATGACAGCAATCAACCAGGGCAGGGTCGGGCAGGCGCGACGCGAGCGGCGTCACCTCGGCGCCGGGCCGTTGTCGACGAACCGGAAGTACGTCGTCAGCGTCGCGTCCCCCAATTCTTCGAGGATCAGGCCACGGCTGCTGGAGTGTTGCAGGAAGGCTCCGGCGCTGCTGATCGCGTACCGCGGCTCGCCGTCGGAGTCCCCGGCCGCGACGATCGAGAACCGCTGGCGCCCCTCGGTGGCCGAGCAGACCGCCGCCACGACGGTCAGCGGATCGCTGCCCGACGACCTGACCTCCCAGCAGGCGTCGGACCCGTCGGGGTTCGGCTCGGCCGCCCGTACCCGGTAGGTGTCCTGGCCATGCGGCTCGATCACGAACAGCCGGCGGCCCTCGACCCCGTCGACCTCGCCGAGCCGGCCGTCGTCGAGCAGCGACACCGCCGACTCGAACGCGTCGGTACGGATGATCGCGACCTGGCGGTCGCCGGCCAGCAGCGGATCGCCACCGGCCGGCGCGGAGGTAGCCCCGGACGTCGGCCCGGACGTCGGCCCGGACGTCGGCGCGGAGGTCGGCGCGGACGTCGGCGCGGAGGTCGGCGCGGAGGTCGGCGGACCGGCCGACGGGCTCGGGGTCGGGGCCGGGGTCGGGGTGGCCGGGCCCGCCGGCAGCGGCGGCGCCGCCCGGGTGTACTGGATCGCGGCGATCCCGACGCCGACCGCACCGACCAGCACGACCCCCAGCGCGGCGGCGGCGACGTGCCGACGGCGGCGCAACGCCTCCCCCCGACGGCGGATGTCGGCGACCGGGGCGAGCCGCCCGGACCGCTCGGCGTACTCGGCCATGTCCTGCAGCGCCGCGTCGAGATGCTGGTCAGACCGCATAGTTCTGCCCCCCGCCGCCGGTCGTGGCCTGCCGATCGCCGTCGTCCGTGCCCTGCCGGTCGCTGCCGGCCCCGTCGCTCAGGTGCGCTGCCAGCGCCTTGCGGCCCCTGGCGAGCCAGGTCTTGACGGTGTTGGCGCTGGTGCCGGTCTCGGCGGCGATCTCGGCCACGCTGAGCCCGACCAGATGGTGCAGCACGATCACCCGGCGCTGGTTGACGCCGATCCGGCGCAGCGCGTCGACGAGCGCCACGTGGTCGACCGACACCGCGTCTACCTGCTGCGCGACGGCGTCGCGGCGGTGGGCCCGCAGCCGGTTCACCGCCTTGCGCCAGGCGCTGACCGCGATCCGGTACGCCACCGTCCGTACCCAGGCTTCCGGACTGTCGCACTCGCGCACCGACGACCAGCGGTCCCAGGCGCGGGCGTACGCCTCCGCGACCGCGTCCTCGGCCTCGGCGCTGCTGCCGATCACCACGTACAGATGTCCCAGCACCCGCTGGGCCGACGCCGCGTAGAAGGCGTCGAACTCGTCGGCGTCACGCATCCGGTCTCGATCGTCTCGTCGGGACTTCGACCATCTCGTCGGGCTGCCCGCGGCTACCGCGTCGGGGCCGGCCCGTTGTCGGTGAACCGGAAGGTGTCCGGCGGCGGCGAGCCGTCGCCCTGCTCCTCCAGGATCAGCCCGGACCGCGACGAATGCCGCAGGTAGGCCCAGCTGTTGCTGATCACGAACGTGTCGGCGTCGCTGCCGGCGGCGGTGCCGTCGGAGTCCGCGCCGGCAGGGTCCGTGCCGCCAGTCACCGGCACGCGGATGTCGAACCGCTGGCGGGGGTCGCCGGCGTCGCAGGCGGCGGCCTCGACCGACAGCGACTGGCCGTTGCCCGGGTTGCGCACCCGCCAGCAGGCCGGGTCACCGGCGGTGTCACTGTCGCTGTAGTACGCCTCGATCAGGAACAGCCGCCCGTCCAGCGGGATCGGCACGAACAGTTGCCGGCCCTCGTCGCCGTCGACCTCGACCAGCTCCCCGTCGTCGGTCAGCGACAGGCCCGACTCGAACGCGGCGGTCCGCACGATGGTGACCTGGCGCGAGCCGGACAACACCTCCGGGAAGTCGCCGGGCACCGTCGACTCCGGCGGCGGGGAGCCGGTCGGGTCCGTGGTCGCGGCACTCGTCGCGGTCGCCGACGCGGATCCCGGCCCGGCCGTCAGGATGCCGCCGTCGTCGGACGGTGTGCCGG
This sequence comes from Solwaraspora sp. WMMB335, assembly GCF_049179075.1. NCBI lineage: Bacteria > Bacillati > Actinomycetota > Actinomycetes > Micromonosporales > Micromonosporaceae > Solwaraspora > Solwaraspora sp. WMMB335. The sequence goes on along the minus strand of NZ_JBMHMF010000001.1, from coordinate 6,913,950 downwards.
TGCCGCACCCCGCGATGCCGCCGGCCAGCAGGGCCAGTCCGGCACCTGCGGCCAGCCATCGACGCGTCACCATCATGATCACCCCTCACCGCGTCGGCGGCTGCCTCGACGTGGGAGGACATCGGGCCCGCCCGGCCGCCGTCGCTTTTCATCGACGTACCCATGACGTCCGGGCCCGGCACCCGGTTTCACCCGGATCCGGGTAACTTTCCGGACACGTCTTCAGGCGCGCCTCCGGACTCGAACCCGGCGCCAGCCGGTTCCGCCTGAGTCGGTCGCCGAGCGGTGTCGATCATCCAACGGTTCGAGCGCAGGACGCGGTCGGCGAACGTCACACTGGTCTCGCCGAGCAGGGTGAACCCGAGGGCCCGGCAGACCGCGTTGGACGCCGCGTTGGTCACCGCCGGGTGCGCGTGCACCCTGCCCCAGCGGCCGTCGTCGCGGGCCAGCTCCAGCATCGTACGGGTGGCCTGTTTGGCCAGCCCGCGCCGTTGGAACTCGGGTAGCACCATCCACCCGATCTCGGATTCCAGGGTGCCGTCGACGTCGTTGGGCCACAAAGCCACGGACCCGGCAACCGTGCCGGGATCGGCCGGGTCAGGGACGATCATCTTGATCCAGTGGACGTCGGCCGCCACCGCGCGGACGTCCCGCTCGACCTTGGCCGCGATGCCGTCGACCGGCAGCGGGCCGCCGAGCTCGGCCATCATCACCGGGTCGCAGCGCATCCGCCGGTACGCGTCGACGTCATCCAGCCGTACGTCCCGTAGCAGCACGTCGTCGCCTCCTCCGTCCGATGCCGTTGTCCAGACTCGCCGGCTCCGCCACCGTCGCGGAGCTCTCGCAGCGTAGTCCGCGCCACGCGTGGACGCGGTGGCGTGCCGCCCCGGCGTCGGGCCGCACGGCCTCGTCACCTGTGCCCGCCCGCGCCGGGGTCGCACGGCGGCGGTGGCGGTGGCGGTGGAGCGGTGGTCAGCTCGCCGCATCTGGGGCACCAGCGGCTCTTGACCCGGAACGAGAACAGCCCCGCCAGGAACCCGAGCAACGCGGCGCTGGTCAACGCGCAGATGTCCATGATCGTCTGCCCTTCACTCGTCAGGGTGCGGACGGGGTCGGACCGGTGGTTGCCGCCACCGGCCCGACCCCAGCTCAATAGGGGGCGGCGTCCGGACTCGGGGCTTGTGGGCCGTGGGCGCCGGCCGGGCGTCACGGGTGGGGGTCGGGTCGGTCCAGGTGGTACGCAGGGACAGCCAGCCGGAGGGGCCTCGGGCGGACACGATGGTCAGCACGGCCGCGAAGACCTCACGCCGCCGCTCGACCGGCAGGTGGGGCCGGGCCAGATGCGGGTGCCGGACAGCGACCCGGTCCCACATCAGGGTTTCGGCGTGCAGGGCGTCGATCTCGTTGCGGCAGGCGCCGGCGCAGCGGTAGACGCGGGTCCGGGCACGGACGGCCGGATCCATCGGGGTGCGGCAGTCGGCGCACCGGATCAGGCCGGCGAGCGGGTAGCAGGTCGGGTCGAGCCGGTCGGTCGTCACCGGAGCCGCCGCCGGATCAGCCACGGTGGGCGGCGACGGTGCGACCCAGTGCCGCGCGGCTCTGCCGGGCCAGGTCGACGATCGGCGGCCAGCCGTGGTCGGCGAGGGTGCGCAGGTCGTCGTAGGCGTGCGGCGGTGCACCGTTGAGGATGTGCCGGTCGAGGCCGCAGGCCCAGGTCAACGCGGCCAACCCCTGATCGGTGAAGTCGAGACGGCGGCGGGCGCGCAGCGCGCTGGCCAGCCGGGCGGCGGGCCAGCCGGCGGTGTTCATGTCGGTCGGCACCCACCGTTCACCGGAGCCGACGAGACGACGCCGGGTCACTTCCCGGCGTACGTGGCCGGCACGGGCCAGCCGGGTGGCGACCTGCCGGGCAGCGGTCTCGCTGAGCAGACCCACCCAGGTCTTCACCGGTTGCGGGGTCGGCGCGGCGCTGATCTGGGCGAGGATGCCGTGCACCAGGTCGTCGGGCGGGGCGACGGTCGCGCCGACGACGACCAGTCCGTGCCGCACCGCGATCCGTTGCGGGTAGAGCAGTTCGGCCAGCAACGCGGCGGCCAGGCCGTGGCCGAGCGCCCGGGGGTGCAGCAGCGGTCGGCCGTGCAGCCGATGGTGGGCCATCCGGAACAGGTCGTCAGCCAGCGGGTACGTGGACATTCGGCAGACTCCTCGGCAACGTGCGCAGACAAGGGGTGTGGAACGCCGCCCGCCGCCACGCCCACCCCGGCAGCGGCGACGGGCGGCGGCTCAGGTACGCCAGACGATCAGCAGGTCGTCGGCGTCGGCACCGACGTACACCTGTTCGATGGCCTCGCCGATCACCTCGGCGTCGGTGCGCGGCGGCGACGCGGCGGCCAGGTCGGGGCGGCGGCGGGCGATGGACAGGCCGACGAGCCGCTCGATCCGACCCGCGTCGACCGGGCTCAGCCGGCAGCCACATGGCCCCCGGTACGCCCGACCACCGTCAGCGGTCCGCAACGGCTGCATCCGTCGCCCACACGCCGCGCACACCAGGACCCCACGCAGCGGCCACCGGTCGGACGTCTCGCCACGCTCGGGTTCCCCGACCGGTTGGCCGTCTTCGGGCAGGTCAGAGCGCAGCGAAGGCATCGAAGGACTCCTACGGGTGCACGAGGTCGACCGGCGACGGAACGGGTGCCACCGGCACAGAGGACTGAAGATCACAGATCGTCGCGATCCAGTAACTCGCTTGGATCGACAGTGGCACGCCGAATCTGGTCCGTCAATTCTTCCATGGAAAAATCTTGAGACCATCTCGATCGGTCGGCCTTAATGATCAAGATGGATCGCGCTAGCCTGGTTGCGCCGACAGCCATGGATGGTCCAAGATGGCGGAATCCACCTCACCCACTGTGGAGGCAGACGTGCCCAAGGTCGTCGGTCCAACCATCCCGCGCTGGCAGCTCGGCGAGGAGCTCACCCGCCTACGCCGCGCCGCCAACCTCACCGAGGCAGACGTCGCCGACAAACTCGGCTGCTCCGAGTCGAAGATCAAGAAGGTCGAGGCCGGCTACGTCGGCACCAACCGCGCCGAACTGCTGGTCATGCTCGATATGTACGGCGTCACCGACGAGGCCGCCCGCAACGACATGATCGAGCTTCAGAAGCGCGGCAAGGAGCGCGGCTGGTGGTCCAAGTTCGGCATGGTGCCCCAGCAGTTCGCGACCTTCCTCAGCCTGGAGTCCTCGGCGACCAGCATCCGCGTCTTCGAGCCGCTGATGGTCCACGGGCTCCTGCAGACCGAGGACTACACTCGCGCGATCGTCTCGACGCATCTGCCGAACGCGCCCGTCGAAGAGGTCGAACGGCAGGTGCAGATCCGCCGCGCCCGCCAGGAGCGGCTCTTCGCGGACCCGCCGCAGACCTGGATCATCCTCGACGAAGCGGTCCTGCACCGCCGGGTCGGCGGCACCGACGTCATGCGCGCCCAGCTCACCCACATCCTCGACACTGTCAAGGACGCTCCGTGGCTCACCCTCCAGGTCGTCCCGTACAGCCACGGCAGCTACCCCGGCGAGCTCGGCGCCTTCACGATCTTCGACTTCGAGGAGGACATCCACTCCCCCGTCGTCTACGTGGAAGGCCAGGCTGGCGGCCTCTATCTCGAACGTGACGCGGACCTGCGCCGGTGTAACCTGGCGTACAACCACATCACCGCCGCCGCGCTCAGCCCACCCGAGAGCGCCAAGCTGATCACCGCCCTGACCCGCGCCACGGGTTGACCGACGAGGAGCAGCACGTGACCCCCGACCTCGACCTCAGCACTGCCGTCTGGCGCAAGAGCAGGAAGTCATCCGCGAACGGTGGCTGCGTCGAGGTCGCCAACCTGGGTCATGCGTACGCCCTACGCGACTCCAAGAACCCGGACGGTCCGGTCCTCGTCTTCACCCCCGAGGAGTGGGACTGTTTCCTCGACGGCGCAGAAAAGGGCGAGTTCCGCCAGCTCTGACCGCAACCTGCGGACGAACTACCCGCAGTGGCAGACACCGTGCCGGCGAGCCGGCTGCACCACCGGCCAGCCTGTACGCGTCAGCGTCGCCAATGATCATCCGTCCCGCACAGCTCAGCGACGTCGACGTCATCATGAGCTGGCGACGCGAACGAGAGGCATGGCTCGCAGCCCGGGGAGAAGACCAGTGGTCAATCCCACTACCCCGGTCTGCCGTCGCCGCGACCGTCTCCGCCGGGCAGACCTGGATGGTCTTCGACGGTGAAACCCCGGCCGCCACCATCACCCTCACCGCCTACGTCGACGTCGACGGGCTCTGGAAACCGGACTGCGACCCCGAAGCCCTCTGGTACACCGAGGACGACCCAGCAGACGCGCTCTACGCCGCGAAGATGATGCTCCCGCTTGAACGCGCCGGCGACGGCATCGGCACCGAACTGCTCGATTGGGCCGCCGGCAGAGCCTACGACGCCGGCCTCACCTGGCTACGCCTCGACGCATGGACCACAAACCCACGACTACACAGCTACTACCGGCGACAGGGATTCCGACACGTCCGCACCATCTTTACCCGCGTCAGCGGAGCCTGCTTCCAACGCCCCGCCCAACCCTATGAACCCGGCCGCCGACTAAAAACCGAAGTCGGATAACCTTGCTTTCCTAGCCTCGATCGTTCACGGGGGCGCCCCGGGTGAGCTCGGTTCGTTCACAATCTTCGAGGTCTATTCACAGGCGATCCTATAGAAGTGCAACCCGATGACGCAGGAGATCGTTTCTGTGAAGGTCGCAAGCGGTCTGCGGTAGTCGGTGTGCAGGATTCGCCATGTCTTCAGGTTCGCGATGACCTGTTCCACAACCCAGCGGATCTTGTTGACCTGCCTGTTGTATTCCTTCTGCCATTCCGCGAGCTCGCCGCCCTTGGGCTTCTTGTACGGGGTGATCATGCCGTTGCCGACGTAGCCCTTGTCACCGATCCAGTCTCCGGGATTCAGGGTGACGAGGACCTCGGTGTCGTTGATCGCGTACGAGTCGTGGTGGTTGCCGGTGACGGGATCGGAGATCCAGGCGAGCGCACCGTCGAGGGTGCAGGCGACCTGAACGCTCATGCCCGTGGTCTTGTGCTTGCCGGAGTACAGACAGCGGTGCGTGCGCCATGACCAGCAGGGAAGCAGCGTGCCGTCGACGATGTACTGGGTGGTCGGGCTGAGGTCGTCGGCTGTCGGCACGAACTCCGTCAGCACGCGATCGAGGACCGGGGTGATGCCGGTGACCGCTCGCGAGATCGTCGACTGGGAGACGCCGTGCGCTTCAGCGATCTCCGCTTGGACGCGGTTACGACGCATGTAGGTCAACGCGACGACGACAGCGCGGTAGAGACCAAGGACCGGGGGCCAGGGCTCCATATTCAGATCCTGGCATTCCGTTCGGACCAGCACGCAGAGGTCGCGGATCTGGTCCGTGGTGAAGCCAGTGGTATGATACATGTCCGGCGGTCCGCTTTTCTTTGAGATGTGGTGTGGTAACTCCATCCTACGGAAGAGCGGATCGTCCTTTTTGTTGGGGGTCTACTGTAGCGAGTCGGAGGCCTGCTGAATAAGCCTCTTCGACTTCGAGGAGGACAACCACTCCCCCGTCGTCTACGTGGAAGGCCAGGCTGGCGGCCTCTATCTCGAACGCGAAGCAGACCTACGCCGGTGTAACCTGGCGTACAACCACATCACAGCCGCCGCGCTCAGCCCACCCGAGAGCGCCAAGCTGATCACCGCCCTGACCCGCGCCACGGGTTGACCGACGAGGAGCAGCACGTGACCCCCGACCTCGACCTCAGCACTGCCGTCTGGCGCAAGAGCAGGAAGTCATCCACGAACGGTGGCTGCGTCGAGGTCGCCAACCTGGGTCATGCGTACGCCCTACGCGACTCCAAGAACCCGGACGGTCCGGTCCTCGTCTTCACCCCCGAGGAGTGGGACTGTTTCCTCGACGGCGCAGAAAAGGGCGAGTTCCGCCAGCTCTGACCGCAACCTGCGACCGGCCTACCCGCAGTCGCCGCCACCACGCGTACGAACCGGCTACACCATCAGCCAGCTCGTACGCGGCGGCCTCTCTACCTTCGCCGCCGACTTCAACCGGCTGCTCTACACCTTCGGCGGCCCCGACGTCACCGAAGGGATGAAATTTTCAACGAGGTCAGCTCGGGCGATATCAGGAAGTTCAAGCAGATTATAGACCTAGACTGTCCGACGGGCGTCACATGACGACCTCACCAGCTAAGCCGAGACCACCATTTACATGGCATTTCCGATGGAAATCAGTCGCGCCAGCGATCTTCGGAATTGGATTAGGCCTGGCAGGCTTTGTCCCAGACATCTTTGATGACGCGGTGGCCGCCTATATGAACCCCTTTTTTAGTTCAGGCTTTTCTTGGGGGTCGGCAGGGCTGCTCACCGGATTCTTGGCCAGCCGGCCGAAATCATCGGTGCTCGCCGCGGGGGGCACACTTGCCACCGCAGCCATCACGTACTACGTTCTGATACTTCTTGTCGGCCAACGCTGGCTCGTCCGCCCGTCGGACATTGAAACGGACGCAACCTCCTCGGCAGGCCTATTGTCGGTTGGTCGATCGATTGTCTTTTGGACCGTCGTCGGACTAATCGGCGGCGGACTGATGGGTTGGCTCGGCTGGTCCATTCGTCATTCACCCGTGCGGCTAGGGTCCGCCGTGCTCGGTCTGAGCTTCGCCCTGCTCGTAGGTGAGGGCGTCTTCACCCTGATCAACGTGCAGTCGATTTACCACGGGCCACTGAACTCGTTTGACCTCTCCAAGCTGGTTCCCGCTCTTACTCAAATCGTTCTGGGCGTCGTCTCCGCTGGTTATGCGATTCGCACCCGCAGGCTACCAGTCGCCTGGCCAGTGGTCGGCACGGTTGGCTTGGCGTCACTTGCCGCAAGCGTATTTATCTGGTATGCGGTTTCTATGGCAAGGATGAGCCTATAGTGCCGAGTAGCCTGGGGGGATCTCACCCCCGGGCCCTCGCAGAACCGTACGTAACGGTCGCCCGTTATACAGCTCTTGTCGCAATGCCACGTAGCTTAAGTTAATCTTGAGCGTGACCTGCGGGTTTGGCGTGGACTCCTGGGCGGTGCGGCGTCGCGGGACGACCACGGCTGGGCTGGCTGTTTTGATCACGGTCACCCCACCCGAAAAAGCCGCAGCCACCTCAACCCCGCTTAACTTCGAAGAGCCGCCAATAGGAGTGAAACCCAGAGGCCTTCGAGGCAAACTCGAGCCTCAACCATATACGGCAGCTAAAAGTCATTCGCTCCCAGACCGTCACTATTACCCAGCTCATTAAGTCTAGCAACAGTCGCTTTGTATTGATCAATGGCGGCTCGCATCGTCAACGCAAGCCGGTCAAGGCCTACAGCCGCTTCAGAAGTAAGCCTTCCGCCCACCATCACCGAGCGAACCGAGTTGAGAATCACCCAGGCTTCTTGATATTCCTCGACACGATCTTGAATTTCCTCGTTCGCATCGAACCATCTCTCCGTAGCGGGCTCTCCGCACGCCAGCACTGCCCCCGTGAGATCATCATCAGCAATAACAATCTCAGCGGCAAGACGTACATGATCCCGCCCTACCCGCTTGCTTGCAATTATTTCCGCAAGCACGTCAAGCTGCCGCTTATCACCGTCATCCACCATTATTCATCCGCCGTTTCAGCCATATTGCCCCCCGCGCCCCCTCGGGCATGTCCACCCCGCCGTCTCTAAGAATATCAACGCAGTAGGTGACGCAGCTATTACTTCTTGTGGAATAGGGCCCAAGGTCTGCATCCAATCCAGCGAGCTGACGCGCACGCGCCCCCGCCCCGTCAGGAAGCGGAATCCTCATCGAGACCGTATTTGGCCCCATGGGCGTTGCAATAGCGCCGGTTGTAGGGCCACCCACGACACCCCCGTTGGGGCCGTAACCAATCACGAGCTGCTCAGTAGTCATGGCGCTTCCACCGGATGGCGTAACGGTGATCTGCGCATGCTCCATATCTGGATCCCAGTGCACCTCTGCCTCGCCGCAGTTGTGTACGAGTACTGGCGTGTCGCCGGCGAGTACATAGTACGTGTGGGTGTGGGCGACTGTCAGGTCGCGCATCTCCCGCTCGTCGCGGCGTGTCTGGACCGACACGACGGTGACCTCACCACGACCCGCCACCCGCAACCGGGCACCCGGCTTGAGGTCGCCGGCGTCGACCCATGCCTGCCGGCCTTCGTCCCAGAACGGATGGTTCGGTGTCGTCTCCACCACGGTGGAGGTGCCGTCGCTGGTGCGAACCCGGACATCGGTCAACTCGCGGTCGGTGTTGCGGTGCAGTTGGGTGACCGGTTTGGGCGACGATGTGCCGGACACCGGGTCGGTCGCTATCACCTGGTCGCCGACGTTGACATCGACGATGGGGCGGGTGGTGCCGTCGGCCATCAGGACCCGGGTGTCGGGGGCGAAGCTGTGCGTACGACCCGTCGAACGGCAACCCACACCCGTCCCACCGCCGGACGGGCCGGCGGTGCTGCCACCGCGTCCGGGTGGGGCCCGTGCCGGACCAGCCCCACCACCCTTACGGCCGATCAGATTCAGCCCCGGCACCATCCCCAACGCCGCGGACTTCACATCCACCCGACCCGTCGTCGCGGCCTGCGAAATCACATCGGAGATGCCGTTCTCCACCGCGTCCCCGGCCAGCCGCGCCGTCACCCCCGAACCCGTCTTCGCCGCCACCGCCGTACCCACCCGCGCCGCGATCGCACCACCGGCACCGCCGGCCAGACCCATCACCGCACCCGTACCGAGCGACCCCAACGCATCACCCACCGAATGGATGTCGCCCTGCGCCACATCCTTCGCCAGATTGATCAACGCACCCGCACCCACCATGCACGCAACCGCACCCGCACCAGCGGTCACCGCCGTACACGCCAGACCGGCCACCACCGCACCCGCGATCGCCGCGACCTCCAGGATGGTGTCCTTGTGCTCCACCACCCACTTCTTGGTGGCGTTCGCCGCGTCCTTCACCACGCTGACGGTCTTCTTCACCACCCGCGTCGCCTTCGCCGCGACCTTCTTCGCCGCCTGCTTGACCTGCGCGACCTTCTGTTTGACCTTCTGTTTCGCCTTGGCGACCTTTTGCGCCACGTACTTCTTCGCCTGGTTGACCTTCTTCTTGACCGCCTTCTTCGCCTTGGCGTACGTCTTCTTCACCTTGTTCTTGACCTTGGCGGCCTTGGCCCTGACGTCGTTGACCGTCTTCTTGACCGCCCTGGTCGCCTTCTTCGTCGCCGCCTTCGTGGCCTTCTTCGCCTTCTGGTAGGCGGCGCTGCTGTAACTCGACACACTGGACACCGCCCGGCGGGTGGCGCTGGACACCTTCGACGTCGCCTTCGACACCGCCCTCGCCGCCGCCTTGAACGGGTTGCCCCAGTGCCCCGTCGGGTCGATCGTGGTCAACGGCGTGCCGTCGCCGTACTGGTAGCGGTTCGCCGCGATCGAGTCCGGCACCGGGCTGTTACTCGCCGAATCCCGCGTGTCGAACTGCCCGGTCTCGGTGTTGTACCAGCGGGCGTGCATGTTCACCCGAGCCGTCGACGCGTCGGTCCACTCCGACTGGTAGCCCAGGTTGCCGACCACCCCCGTACTGGCCAGGACCTTGCCGAGCGGGTCGTACGTCGTCGACCCGGCCAGGGTCGTCCCGGTCGCGGTGAACTGGCCCACCACGTCGGTGTGCAGATCGGTCCAGGCCAGCCGCTGCGTCCCGCCGGCGGTCTCGGCCACCACCTCACCCGACGGCCCCCGCGCATACGTCGCCGAATCGTCGGCGGCCAGGTCGTTACCGACCCCCGTGTACGCGAACCCGGGCCGCACCGCCCGACCGAGCGCGTCGTAGTCGTAGGTGCGGGCCGGTCCGCCGCCGCTGACCTGCTGGCTGTGCACCTGGCCGAACGCGTCGGTGGTCGTGGTGACGGTGCCCGCGGCGGCGAGGGTGCCGCGGGCGGTGTACGTGTACGCCGTCCCGTCTGCGGTCAGCAGCCGGTTGCGCTGGTCGTAGGTGAACAGCTTGGCGCCGTTCTGCACCCGGTTGCCGGACTTGTCGTATGCGTACACGACCGTCGCCGAGCCGTTGTTCCACGAGGTCAGCCGGTCGGCCAGGTCGTAGCTGTAGGTGTTGCTGACGGCGGCGCCACCGAAGCCGGTGGTCGTCTTCGAGGTCAGGTTGTTGTTGGCGTCCCAGCCGTAGCCGATCGCCGCGATCTGCGTACCGCCGGGGGTTTTCAGCGTGTCGCCGGTGAGCCGGTGCAGGTCGTCGAAGGTGAAGTGCCGGCTGTTGCCGGTGCCACCGTAGGTGATCTGCGAGACCTGGGACAGGACGTTGTACGTGTAGCCCATGGTCACGCCGGCGGTCGGGTTGGTCAGGCTGGCCAGCCGTCCGGCGGTGTCGTAGCCGTAGCTGGTGGTGCCGGCCGCGTCCTGCCGGCTGGCCAGCTGCCCGCTGCCGTTGTACGCGAACGTCGAGGCGCCGACCGGGCCGCTGATCGACAGCGGCAGGTCCCGGTCGTCGTAGCTGATCGTGTTGGTGCCACCGCCGCCGGAGAACTCGGTCATCCGGCCACCGAGGTCGTAGTCGAAGACCCGGTCCACGGTGGTCGTCTCCGCGCCGGAGCCCTCCTGGCGCAGCAGCTGGCCCATCTCGTCGTACTCGCTGCTGATGGTCACGCCGCCGGGCAGCGACTGGGTCACCGGTCGGCCGGCGGCGTCGTAGGCGACGCTGAACGTCCGGTCGGCCGCCGCCGGATGCGCGGTGGTCGACGGCTCGATCTGCTTCTCCGGCAGGTGCCACGGGTTGTATCCGGTCCAGAACACGTTGCCGCGCCCGTCGGTGAACCGGGTCCGGTTGCCGGACAGGTCGTAGCCGAACGTGGTGACGATGTCGTCGGAGCCGGAGATCGGCTGGGTGTGCGTGGTGAGCGCGCCGGTGGCGTCGTAGCCGAAGGTGGCGGTGGTGCCGCGTGCGTCGGTGGCGGCGACCACGTTGCCGGCCCGGTCGTACGCGGTCGTTTCGCGCACCAGCTGCACGCCGGCCGCGTCGTAGCTGGCGGTGGCGAGGACCCGGCCGGTCAGGTCGTGGTGGGTGTTGGTGTAGGTGTCGTCGGGCAGGGTGGTCCGGGTCATCCGGCCGGCCGCGTCGTAGGTGTACTCGGTGGTGTTGCCGGCCCCGTCGGTGACGGTGATCGGCTGCCCGGCGGCGTTGTACGTGGTCGAGGTGGTCACCCCGGTCGGGCTGGTCACCTGGGCGAGCCAGCCACCCGGGCCGTAGCTGTACGTGGTGGTGTGGTTGGTGCCGGTCTGCCGGACCACGTCGGTGCTGGTCAGCTGCCGGCCCAGGTAGTCGTAGGTGGAGCTGGCGACCGCGCCGGTCGGGTCGGTGGTGGCCAGCAGGTCACCAGCCAGGTTGTACGCGTAGCGGGTGGTGCCGCCGTTCGGCGTGACCACCTTGGTCAGCCGGCCCAGCTGGTCGTAGGTGTAGTCGGTGGTCTCGTCGAACGGGTCGGTGACCGAGGCCAGCTGCCCGGACGCGTCGTAGCTGTGGGTGATCTCCGGGGTGATCGGGGTGGCCGACCCCGGCGGGGTGTACGCCGGTAGTTGCTCGCCGACCACCCGGCCGTCGGCGTCGTAGCTGGTCACCGACCAGTTGCCGGACGGGTCGAGGGTGTCGGTGACCTCGTCGAACGTGTTGTAGCCGACCCAGGAGGCAGCGTTGGCCAGCACCGGTGACGGGCTGTCGACGGTCTGCGCGTACCCGGCCGGCGCGGTGGTCTTGACCGCGTTGCCGTCCTCGTCGTACGTGATGTACGTGGTGTCGCCGTTGGCGTCGGTGGCCGCGACGACCTCGCCGTTGTCGTCGACCTGGTAGCTCTCCCGCACCACGTGGGCGTCGGCTGCCGGTGCGGTGCCGCCGTGCACGGCGGCGACCTCGGTCGGGCTGAGCGCCTTCTGGTACGCCTGCACGTCGCTGATCTCGCCGGGCCAGAAGTTGCCCCGGGATCCGTTCCACATGCCGGCGCCGACGACGAACGTGCCGCGGGCGGTGAACGGTTTCGCGCCGCCCTGGCTGCCTTCCAGGGTGCCGTTGACGTAGATCCTGATGGTCCCGGTGGCCGCGTCGTACGTTCCGGCCAGGTGGGTCCAGGTGTTCAGCGCCGGAGTGCTGGTGGACACGACGGTGACCGGTTGCGTCACGTCCGGCGCGTCGAGGGTGCTGGTCCGCAGCCGCCAGCGGTCGGTGTCCTTGTCGTAGGCGAGGTCGAACGGGGTCTGCTGCTCGCCGTTGGCGGCGACCGCCTTGCGCAGGTCGCCGTCGTCGGTCAGGTACACCCAGGCGGCCACGGTGAAACTGCGGCCGGTGTCGATCACCGGGCCGTCGCTTTCGATGACCGAGCTGATGCCGTTGAACCCGGCGGCGCCGCCGTTACCGGTGGTCCACCACATGCCGGGTGCGGCGGTGCCGGGGCTGTTGCCGGCCGAGTCGGCGGCCCGGCTGCCGGCGGTCTCGTCGAGCCGCCAGCGCAGCACCGGGGGGAACCCGACGATGGCCGGGTACTCGGTTTCGGCGAGCACCTCCCCTGCCGGGTCGTACAGGGTCTCGGTGAGACTGGCCGTGGTGCCGCCGGCATCGGCCTGGCGTTCGGTCACCACGTTGTCGTCGGCGTCGTAGCCGTAATGGGTGGTGCGGTGCAGCCCGCCCGGGTCCACCGTCGTCGACGTCTGCCGGCCGGCGGCGTCGAACGCGTGCGTGACGACGGTGGCGCCGTCGTCGGTGACCTCGCGGATCAGGTTGCCGGCCGCGTCGTACTCGTTGGACTCCACGACGAACGACGAGCTGCCGTCGGTGCGGGTGACTTGCGCGATCAGCCCGTTGTCGGTGTAGGTGTAGGCGGTGGTCCAGCCCATCGGGTCGGTCTCGGCGGCCAGCCGTCCGGCCGGGTCGTACGACTTCGCCGAGATCAGCACGTCGGTGGCGGGCTGCGGGTCGTCCGGGTCGCCGGTGAAGCCGACCACCGTCGTGGTCAGCAGGTTGCCTTCGGCGTCGTACGTGTTGGTGGTGACGCCGCCGTCGTGGTCGGTCTCGGTGATGACCCGCCCGTACGCGTCGTAGCCGAGGGTGGTGACCGTGCCGCCCGGGGTGGTGGAGGTGGCCTGCTGGCCGTACTGGTTGTAGGTGTGCTGCTCGGTGCGCGGCGCGTCGCCGCCGGTGATGTCGGCGACGGTTTCGGTGAGCACGTTGCCGTCGTCGTCGTAGCCGTACGTGGTGCGGGCGGTGTGCACGGCGCCGGTGACCCGGTTGGTGACCGCCGGCTCGGTCTCGGTGGCCACCCGGCCGGCGGCGTCGTAGGTGTAGGTCGTGGTCAGCCCGGCCGGGAAGGTGTCGCTGAGCTCCGTCTCGGTCAGGGTGCGACCCAACCCGTCGTACGTGAACCGGGTGATCTTGCCACCGGGGTCGGTGACCTGGGCGACGTCGCCGTCGGGGTAGTAGTCGACAGTCTGGGTGGCCCCGCCGGGCGTGGTGATGCGCACCGGCAGGCCCGGTGGGGCGAGCCCGCCGCCGTACGCGGCGGTGCTGGTGCCGTCGGAGTAGCTGGTGGCGGTGACCCGGCCGAGCGGGTCGGTGATCGTGGTCTGGTTGCCCTGGGCGTCGTAGCCGTACAAGGTGCGGTAGGTGTCGTCGGTCTCCGACGCCGACCGCCCGTCGCGGACGGTGAGCAGCAGATCGTTGCGGGCGTCCGGGGTCAGCGTGGTGGTCGTCGCGTCCGGGTAGTACGTGTGGTACACCGACGAGCACCTGTTCGCCGACTGGTCCTGGCAGCTGACGCTCTGCTTGGTGTTGCCGCGCACGTCCTGGAAGGTCTGACTCCACACGCCGCGCGGGTCGTAGACGAGGTTGCCGTAGCCGCCGACGTCGTAGCCGAACTTGGTGACGTTGCCCAGCGCGTCGGTCTGCGCCACCGGCCGGCTGCCGTTGACCAGGTCGTAGCTGTAGGAGATGGTCTCGCCGGTCGGGGTGGTGACGGCGATCCGCGACACCGGCATCGCGATGGGGGTGGCCGTCCCGGAGACCATCGTGACGGCCACCGGGACGGTCTGCTGCGACGCGGCGTAGTGCGCCGACACCTGCTCCGGGCTGAGTTCGGTGCTGAAGAACGCCGCCTCGGCGAGCTTGCCGGGAAAGTAGGTGATGTCCCCGGAGGTCGACGGCCAGGTGCCCGGGGTGAAGCCGGCACCGAGGTAGGCGTACGCGGCCGGGGTGGTCTCACCACCGTAGTTGAGGGTGCCGACCAGGTCGCCGTCGAGGTAGAGGCGCTGGCTGCTGGCGGACAGGGTGAGCGCGACGTGGTGCCACTGGCCGTCGGTGACCGTTCCGGCGGTGGTGATCGGCGGGTGCGTGTTGGCGCACCAGCACCACTTGCCGCGCAGTTTGCCGTCGACACCCACGTACAGAGCGGGTATCCGCTCGTTGGCGACCAGGCCGCTGGTGATCGAGTTGGTCTGGAAGCTGTAGAGGACACCGCCGGCGGTGCTGCCGGTCGGCATCGTGAACCACATCTCGACGGAGGCGGGATCGGTGCCGCCGACCCGTTCCGGCGGCAATTCGACGTACGAGTTGGTGCCGTTGAACGACGCGGCCGTGGCGCTGGCGAACGGGCCGGGCACGCCGAGGGTCACCTGGTTGTAGCTGGCGGTGTTGCCGGTGACCTGGTTGACCGCCTCGGTGACGGCCACCTCGCCCATCCGCCAGTAGTCGACCGGTTTGGCGCCCAGCACGGCGGCGGCGTACACGTCGGCGCTGCCGGCCACGGTCGGGGCGCCCATCGTCCAGACGCCGCCGTTCTCGTCGGTGACGGTCGCCACCCGGCCGGTGGTGGCCCGGTAGGTGATCTGCGCGGTGACACCGCCGGACGGGCGGGTGACCTGGGTCAGCACCGGATGGGTGCGGCTGCCGGCGGTGTGCAGGGCGGCGACGGTGGCCGCCGGCAGCGCCTGGTTGTGGAACGCGATGTCGGAGATGGCGCCCTGGAAGTAGTCCGCCGGTGCCGGGCTGACGCCGCTGTGCTGGTGGCCGGGCCAGTTGCCGCCGATGAAGCCGGCGCCGACGTGGACGTTGTCGGCGTTGTTGGGCAGCTGCATGATGGTGCCGCTGAGGGTGCCCTGGGCGACACCGTCGAGGTAGAGCGTCTGGGTGTTGCCGGCACCGGCCAGCACGACGTGGTGCCAGGTGTTGTCGTTGACCGGCGCGGCGGTGGTGATCGCGGCAGCCGCGTTGCCCTGCCAGAACTCGCCGCGCAGCTTGCCGTCGCTGCCCACGTACAGCGCAGGGATGTAGGTGGTGGCGGTGGTGCCGGCGCTGATCGGCGCGGCGCTGTAGCCGAACAGCACGCCGTTGACCTCTGAGGTGCGGAACCACATGCTGATCGACTGGTACTGGCCGTCGGCGACCAGGTTGCCGGGCAACCGCAGGTACGACGAGCTGCCGTTGAACAGTGGGACAGAGGCGGCGAAGCCGGGCCGGGGGTCCAGCTGGCCCGAGCCGACCGAGTTGTACCAGGCGTTGTCGACACCGGCGTTCGCCAGCACCGCGCTGCGCGCGCCAAATGTTCTGAACTCTTCCGTCAGCGGCCAGTACGAAGCCGGCCCGGTGTCCAGCACCGTGTTGGCGTACGCGGAGAGGTTGGTGTAGCTGTAGCCGTGGCAGGCGCTCGGGCCGGTCGGTGGGCAGACCTGCACCAGCGTGTCGTCGGCACCGTAGCCGTACTGCCAGGTCTGCGCGCTGGTCGGCACGCCGGGCTGCGCCGGGTCGGTGGCGACGCCGGTGACGTGCGAGTGGGCCGATCCGGCCGGGGTGTCCCAGGTGATCCAGAGGGATCTGCCGGAGGCGCTGGTGAGCTGGCTGGCCAGCCCGTTGGTGTAGTGGACGGTGAGGGTGCGGCCGTTGGCGTCGGTGACACCGGTCAGCCGGAACACCCCGCCGCCGGCGTCCTGGCCGAAGGCGTAGACCGAGGCGTCCTTGTCGGTCAGCCGGTAGCCGGTCAGCGTGCTGCCGCTGCGCGTCTCGACGAAGCTGGCGAACCGGCCGGACGGCGCGGTGAAGGTGCCATCGGCGTTGCGCCCGAACGCGACGTCCTGCCCGCTCGGGTAGGTGACCAGCACCGACTGGACGCTGCCGGTAGCGTCGGGCACGGCGGTGGCGCGGACGTCGAGCAGGCTCGACCAGCCGGTGCCGAACGCCGAGTCGCGTCGGGTGTCCAGGCTGTTGTAGTTGCGGGTGATGGTCAGCGACGGGCCGACCGTGGCCACGGTGGCGTCGGTCGCCGAGGTGGTGTAGTTGCCGATGCCCGGGTCGTAGCCCTTGCCGGCGTTCTGGCTGAGGTTGGCGGCCAGGGTGGGTTGCGGCACCCCGGTGGTGAACGCGTACGCCGGATAGGTAGCGCTGTAGCTGACCTGGTCGTGCACGCGCACCGTGTAGAGGTAGGTCTTGTTCCAGGCCAGGAGGCCGGCCGGCACCGGCCACGACGGGCCGCTCAGCCAGCCGGAGTTGGCCACGACGGTGGTGCCGGTGGCGTCGTACACGACGTACTGGTAGCTCAGCCCCTGGTTGGGCCAGCTGTCCGGGTCCTTGGCCCGGACCAGCAACTCCGGGGTAAGGGTCTGGGTGACCACGTTGTTGGCCGGGTAGCGGACGTTGACCTGCGGTGCGACGTTGTTGGTGTAGGTCAGCTCCAGGTACGGACGGTAGGCCCCGCCGCCGTAGTTGGCCGAGGTGAACCGCTTCCAGGCGTTCGAGTCGGTTTCCGAGGCGGTCAGCGCGAGACCGTGGTTGGCGCCGCCGGTGGACCAGTCGGTGAAGGTGGCGACGTCGAGCGGGACGGTCACCCACTTGCCGACACTGCGGTCACCGGCGGTGTTCTGACAGGACGGATAGTTGTCGGTGACGGTGAGCGAGCCGATCGAAGCGGAGATGTTCGGCCCGGGGTGACTGGCGGTGGACAGATTCGCCACCGTCCACGCCTGGTTGACCCGGTGTACGGCGAACGCCCGGTGTTCGGTGCAGCTGTAGGCCCAGCTCATGTAGAGCTTGAGTTTCGCGGCGGTGATCCGCTTGCCGACGAAACCGTCGTCGTCGAAGTTTTCCATGGCGATGAACGAGCGGGCCTTGACCCCGCCGCCGTCGTAGGTGCCCACCGGCAGGTTGTCGCCGTTGTGGTTGGTCGTCAGGGTGTCGTTGTCGACGTACACGTCGCCGGTGGTGCTGGTGGTGGCGGTCGGGTCGACCCGCACCGGGTACACCCGGGCCGGGTCGTCCAGCCAGGCCCGGTCGGCGCTCACCTGGAGCGCCTGGCCGCCGCCGGGCTGGTCGACGAGCGCGAAGTCGACGTCGGGTGACTGGGCGGGTGCCCCGGAGCGCGGATCGACGTTGGAGTCCGCCATGAAGCCGCGCGGGAACCAGGCGCGGGCGGTGCCCTCGGAGTCGAGCAGTTCCACCCAGCCTTCGGCGGTCAGCCGGGGCGTCAGCCCGGTCAGGTGCAGCGGGAAGATCCAGGTCGACGGCGCCTGTGCGGAGTGCAGGACGAGGGTCTCCTTGAGACCGGCGTCGAAGGTGGCCAGCTCCAGGTCGGTGTCCGGCAGGATGCCCCGGTAGGTCGCGGTGTTGCCGTCGACGTCGGCTTCGACGTCTGCGGCGCCGGTGAGCTCGTACGCGATCCGCTGGCCGCCGGGCAGCTCCAGCACGCCGAGATCGGTCACTCCGGTATCGGTCGCTCCGGTATCGGTGCCGCCGGTATCGGTGCCGCCGAGATCGGTGCCGCCGAGATCGGTGCCGCCGAGATCGGTGCCGCCGGTGTCGGCCGCGACGCTGACGCCGACGCTGTTGGCGCGCATGTGCAGCCGCCCGTCGGCCCGCTCGACGAGCGTGGTGTCGATCGGTCGCCAGCTGCCGTCGGCGGCCCGGTAGTTGACCGGGCGGCTGTAGCTGCGCACCGTCGTGGAGCCGTCGGCGTTGTCGTAGACGTCGGAGCGGGCGGTGGCCTCGCGGGCGTCGCGACGGCTGGTCTGCGGGTCGAAGCCGGGGTCGGCGAACCCGGTCGGGGTGTCCTGCGGCAGTGCCGGCTCGTGCGGCTGGTACGGCGGCAGCGTGTCGGCGGCCTGGGTGACCCCACGACCGGCGCCGGCGTGGGCGTCGGTGGCGGCGGCCGCCACATGGTGCTCGCCGCCGAACGGCGCCGGACCGGCCATCGCGGGGGCACCGAGGGCGGCGACCGCCGCCGACCACAACGGACGCCGCATCGCCCAGGAATACAGCCAGGAGGTCGGCCAGGTGTCAGCGGGTAGGGCACCTGGTGGCACCGCCACGGTGAGCCCGAACAGCAGCAGGGTCAGGATCGCGATCCGGCGGGACGCACGACCGATGGCACGGCGCATGGCCGTCCTCCCCCGTGTATGGAGACCGTCTGACATCGACGGTCTTGACCAGAGCAGTCTCCGACGCCCGTCGCGCAGCGCACAAGCATCCGTACGGAGGGTTGACTCTGATCGATCTGATGCGATATCGAAGGCGGGCGGTCAATCCGCGTCGGTATCGCCGAACGCCTCGGTGACCAGGTCGCGTACCCGTTGCTGCACCGCCGTCGGGTCGGCCTCGGCGATCACGGTCACGTTGCCGGCGACATCCGGCGGGCCGGCATCCGCACCGGAGCCGGCGTCGGCGTCGGCGTCGGCGTTGGCAGCAGCGTCGACGTCGCCGATCAGGACGAAGGTGGCGTCGGCGTGACGCGGGGCGTCACGCAGCAGTGCCGCGCCCGGTGCCTCGCCCACGGCGAGGATCAGTTGGCACTGGCTGCCGACCAGACTGCCGAGGTAGCCGGCGGCGTTGTCGACCGTCTGCGGCCCGTTCACCTCCAGGAACTGCACCCTGCCCCGGGTCTGCAGGGACGCCTCCTGCATGCCGGCCCAGACCGGCTCGGCGGCCGGGTCGGTGAGGCCGGAGTCCGCCGTCAGCAGACAGGCTGTGACGTCGCGGTACTCACGCGCCCGCGGCTCGTCCGGTGCCTCCGGCCACAGCGCCGCCACGATCGCCCCGACGACCGCGACGGCGGCCAGCCCGGTGCCGCCGACCAGCAGGACGGTCCGGGTGGTCCAGGTGGTCCGGCCGTTCTGGCTGTCCTGGCCAACCCGGTTACGCTTGCGCTTCGTCACGGTCGCACCCTACCGTCGGCGGCGGATCGTGCCGGGCGTCAGGTCGCGTTGTCGACAACGTCGAGTTTGGCCGAACCGGGTTCCGGACGGGAGCGGATGCTCACCCGGGGACCGTACTCACCGGGGATCAGGTTGTTCGGGGTGGTGTAGATGGCGCGCTGCACCTGCCCGTCCTTCATGAAGACCAGGATGTGTCCCCGGGTGGAGAAGAACGAACCCATCTCGATCGAGGTGCCGACGGCGCGCTCGACGTACTCGCGGCTGACCGGTTCGGGGAAGATGTGCACCCGGTCCCAGTCACCGCCGGTCATGTCCCGCAGCAGCCTGGGCTCGCCGCCCTGTTGCACCTGTTGAAGTTGCTCCGACAACTGCGGGTCCTTGCGCAGCGTCACCTGATCGCCCTCCCCTGCCTGCGCGCAACCGGCCGACCCGGCCAGCCCGGTGACCGCCGCCAGCAGCAGCGCCAGTCCGACCAGCGTCAACCTCGCGTTGGCCAGCGCTACCAGCGGGCCGGGTCTGACTCTGACACTGGCTCGGTACGGGTCAGTTGTCGTAGGTGCCATAGTTGTCCCCATCACTGCCTGGGTTGTAACCACCCGAAGTGTTGTCCTGGTACGGGTCAGGCGCTGGCGGATCGGCTCCGCCTTCGCTGGGCGGACCCGTCGCCATGCCGTTGTCGCCGATCGCGATTTCGTTGCTGCGAACGAGTTGTCCGTCCGGACCTACAACGACCAGGTCGCCGTCTTGGACAGCCTGTTCGATCAGTTGGGCGAGTTCGTCCGGCCCGGCGTCCGGGTGCGCGGCGGCGATCCGGCGGCCGATCTCGTTGTTGTGCAGGTCCATCGCCTCCGCGGTGGCGGTGTTGGTGCCGCCCCGCTCGTGCGCCGTGGTGTACTGCTCGGTCCACCCCTCGCCGAAACGGTTGGTCAGCATGGCGTTCCAGTAGGCGTGCCGGAACGCGTCCGAATGGCCGTCGGTCAGTCCTTGCCCAGCAAAGACGTTCTCCGCGCTGTTGAGTGCGGTCTTGTAAATGTCGTACGCGTCCTTGATTCCGAACAGGCCGATGTCTTCGAGCAACCGCGCCTCGCCGGCGGTCACCTCCTGCCGGGAATGCCCCAGACGTTCCAACGACCATCCCAACACGCCGGTTGGAAATTCCACCATGCCGTCCGGATCGACCGAGACCCGATACCGCCGCAGAAGTTCGTCATGCAGTCCACGGTCACCGAACTGGTCGCCGTGTTTCGCGGCGTCGGCGAGACTTGTGGCGCCACCGTCTCCAATTTCGCCACGGATAGCACGATCAAGCACCGCGACGAACAAATGGTCGATTTCCGCCGCACGGGCAGTGATGATCCCGACCAGTTCCCCGATCCGGGACAGCGCCGCAAGGCGCTCCGGGAGCCCGAGCGGGCCGGGACCGGCGCTGCCGAACTCGCCCGCGTGGTCGGTGACCGACCCGTCGTCGTTGATCGAAAAATGGTGGGACCAGGCGAGGTGATCAGCCTCATTGACCAGTCCCTGCAACGCCCGGACGCTCTGTGCCGCGTCCGCGGTCGCGCTACGGACCGCCGCCACCTCGGCGACCAGGTGTTCCAGCCGGTCGATTAGCCGGGCGGCCGACCGCCGGGCCGCCTGGGCCACCTCCCCGGACCAGGTCTTCGGCGGGCGTGCGGCGGCGAGTTCGTCGCTGAGCTCCACCAACTCGTCGCGCCGGCGGGCGAGCCCGGTGGCTGTCTCGTCGAGCAGCCCCGCCCGCCAAACGCGGATCTCGCCGTACGTCGTCACCTCTCGGGCCGATCACCCGCCGACTGCCTGGAAATCGGCGGCCGTCCGACCGTCGGTCGCCAGATAGTCTTCGCCGATTTCAGTCAGGAGAGCCGTATAACCGTCGACATCGGAGCACCAAGCGACGAGCCGGTCCCGCCATATCTGCCGGAGTGCCGTCACCCGTGACACCGTGCTTGAGCCAGGCATCCCGCGCGTGGCCGGCTCGACGCTTGACGGGAGCGGAACAGCGCTAGCCAGATCAGCGGCTTCGCCCGCCCGACGCGCCGCCCGTAACACATGATCCACGATCACGGAAACATCGTCTGCCACCGGCGACCTCCCGCCCGTCGCGTCAGCAATATGATTCATATTATCAACAGTTTCAATGCCAACGCTAGATTGAGGAGTGACGAATGCTCAACCAGAAGTGTCTGATTGACAACAGGCCCGATTAATTGATCATCGTTCAGGGTCGCCGATGTGCGTGCCGCCGATCCGCGGACCGGCGGGCCAGCACGCGGCCAGGTCGTCCGGCGACAGCGGTCCCCGGTACGCGGCCCGCAGCACCCGCGCGACGGCGTCGGGCCCACCGGTGTCGGCGAGCGCGACGAACCAGTCGATCCCCGCCGGGTACGCCCACAGGTACGACCGCAGGTGCGGGTCGACGCCGCGGTCGGTCAACGCGTTGCCGATGTCCTCGCCGGTCCAGATCGGCACCCGGGCACGTGCCCACGCCACGCAGTCGGCCACCGGGACGCCGTCGTTGATCGCCACATGCAGCCCGGCCCGCACCAGCTGGGTGTAGTGCGCCAGCCGGACCCGCGCCACCGCCTCGGCGTCGTCGCCGATCACGAACAACGGCAGCGCCTGCGCCAGCCCTTCGAGCAGCACCTGCGCGTCGGTGTGCACCGCCAGCAGGCGCACCGCACCGTCGTCGGCACTCGACCAGCGGGCATGCCAGCTGGCTGACTGCAGGGCGTGGCCGAGCACCTCGTGCAGGGCGAACACCCGCGCCTGCACCTCGGTGAACTCGGCGGCGCGCAGGTTGAGCCGCAACCGTGCCCGCGGTCCCGCCCCGTCGAGCCAGTACGACCAGTAGGCGTCCACCGCGACGTCCTCGATGGTCAACTCGTACGGGGCGTCGGTGCCGGTCGCCACGCGTACCAGGGGTTCGAGGTCGGTCACCGCCTGCCGGATGGCGTCCGGCGCGTCCTGGCGGCGCAGCACCCCTTCGCCGGCTGCCAGGTCGGTCAGCGTCCGCTCGCCCCAGCCGACGCCGAGATCGGCCAGGCTGGCCCGGGCCCGGGCACCCACCTCGGCGACGTGGTCGTCCGGCCAGCCGGCGGTGCCGCAGCCCTGGGTCCGGCGTACGTAGTCGGCCAGCGGCAGCCGCTCGCCGAGCATCGCGCGCAGGTACGTCGCGTCGGCGTCGACCCGGGCCCGCAGCCGAACATCGTCGGCGCACCCCGGGTCCGCGGCGAGCGCGGTGAGTTCGTCGAGTACGGCGTACCGGCTCGCCGCGGGCCCCGGCGGCTGGTGGCCACCGCTCGCGGATCCGCCAGCGGGTGCGGGGTCACCGCCGCTCGCCGGGCGGCAGTCGTAGTCGACGACCGGGGCCGTGCCGCGCCGCCGCTCGTAGCCGTCCCAGGCCAGCAGCACCGTCTCGATCCGGTCGCGCACCGACTCCGCTGTCATCCGTCCATCATCCGGCACGCTGCCGCACCGGCGGGGCGGACAGCACACCGGCGACGGTGACGCCGAGCGCGGCGAGGACGTAGAGCGACACCGCCACGGTGGAGCCGAACTGGTCGTACAGCAGGATCGCGAGCACCGGGGCGAGTGCCCCGCCCGGCACGCCGGCGAGCTGGTAGCCCAGCGAGGTGCCGCTGTAGCGCAGCCGGGTGCTGAACAGCTCGGCGATGAACACGGTCTGCGGGCCGTACATGGCGGCGTGGATCAGCAACGCCACCCCGACCGCCAGCAGGATCGCCGGGAACGAGCCGACGTCGAGCAGCGGAAAGAACACGAAGACCCACCCGGCGGCGGCGACCGCGCCGGTCAGGGAGGAACTCCTGCTCGGGCAGGACCAGGTTGGCCAGCCCGAGGATGCCGGCCGCCAGCAGGTTGCCGGCCGGCACCCGACCTGCACGCAGCTGGTGGCGAGCCCGCGCCGGGCCGGGTCGCTGTGCTCCATCGACAGCGGCACCGCGCCACCCCACTCACCGCCCAGGCTCAGCCCCTGCACGAAGCGCAGCAGCACCAGCAACGCCGGGGCCAGCAGGCCGATGCTGGCGTAGCTGGGCAGCAGCCCGATCAGGAAGGTGCCCATGCCTATCAGCAGCAGGGTGACGGCGAGTACGTTGCGTCGTCCGACCCGGTCGCCGAAGTGGCCGAAGACGACCGCGCCGACCGGGCGGGCGACGAACCCTACGCCGTAGGTGGCGAACGCCAGCAGCGTGCCGGTGGCCGGCTCGGCCGCCGGAAAGAACAACCGCCCGAACACCAGGGCGGCGGCGGTGCCGTAGAGGAAGAAGTCGTACCACTCCAGCGCCGTGCCGCTCAGGCAGGCGGCAATCACGGTACGGCGCTGCCGGGTGCTGGTCGCGACGGCGCCGGGCGCCGGTCGGGACGGTGTGATCTCGACCTCTGTCTCAGCCAGCCGGTCGAGTTGCGCCCAGACCGCATCGACCTCGGTGACGATGTCGGTGATCTCACCCAGTACCGTCTGCATCCGGCGCGCCACTCGATCGAGATCGAGTTCGGTCAACAGTCGGGTGATTTTAGCAGATCGGTGCGACCGGGCCGGTTCCGCCGGCCGCGCAGCTGTTCCACCCGTGATAATCCGTCGCGGCAGGTCCGGTAGGAAACCCACAGGTCAGCGAGTTGCGCTTCGGCGGTCACCCATCGTTGCCGGGTCTTCGCCTGCAGCGGGCTGTCACGCAGCAATTGCACCACCGGATGGCGATCCAACTCGACGAGTCCGGCGGAAACCTTGACCTGCCCGAGGCGGAGCCGGTTCAGAATCGCGTCGATCGAGTCGCGGTCGAGAATCGGCTCAGGTAACGCCCCACCCATCGGCACCTTCCAATCAACAAGGTGCGCTCAGGGTAGGTCCGGCGGTCAACTACGCCGGCCCGCCGCAGGTCCACCGATCGCCGGACGCCGACCGGAACCGGCCACCCGCCGCCGGTCGGGCGTCTAGCGTCGAGACGCCCACCGCACAGCACCCGCACAGATGCCGCACAGCGATCCCATCGGAGAGGGCTGGAGAGTTTTGGTCACACCAGGCAGCTCGTGAGTCACGAACGGAGAATTGGATGCAGGGCAACCAGCGGCGGGACACCGCCGGCAGCTACGAAGGGCGGCCCCTGGCCAAGCCGGACGAGGAACTCGTCGACCAGGGCCTGGCCTTCGACCTCGGCACCTTGTTCGGTCGCCGGCAGGTGCTGCGGGCACTCGGGCTCGGTGCCGCCACGCTCGGCCTGGCGGCCTGTGGCCGTACCTCGGTCACCTCGTCGTCGACGGCGGAGTCAGCCTCGGCGGGCGCGGCCTCGACCGAGATTCCCGACGAGACCGCCGGCCCCTATCCGGGTGACGGCTCGAACGGCCCGGACGTGCTGGAAGAAAGCGGCGTGGTACGCAGCGACATCAGGTCCAGCTTCGGCGAATCCAGTGGTACGGCCGAGGGGGTGCCGATGACGCTTGAGCTGACCATCACCGATTTGGCGAACAACGGCGAGCCGTTCGCTGGAACGGCCGTCTACGTCTGGCACTGTGACCGCGAAGGCCGCTATTCGATGTACTCCGAGGGAATCACCGACCAGAACTACCTGCGTGGTGTACAGATCGCCGACGATTCGGGAAAGGTCCGCTTCACCAGTATCTTCCCGGCCTGCTACGCCGGCCGCTGGCCGCACGTGCATTTCGAGGTCTACCCGGACCAGGCGAGCATCACCGACGCCGCGAACGCGATCGCCACCTCGCAGGTCGCGCTACCGAAGGACGTCTGCGACACGGTGTACGCCCAGCCGGGTTACGAGCAGTCGGTCAACAACCTGTCGCAGCTGAGCCTGGACACCGACAACGTGTTCGGCGACGACCGGGCCGCCCTGCAGATGGCGACCGTCACCGGCGACGTCACCAGCGGGTACGCCGTGTCGCTGACCGCCGGGGTGGACACCGACACCACACCGACCGGTGGCCAACTGTCCGGTGACGGCGCGCCGTCGGGCGCGCCCGGTTCGCCGGGCGCCCCCGGTGGACCGGGCGGACCGGGCGGGACCCCGCCGAGCGGCGCGGCGCCCGGTGGCGCCCCCTCCTGACGCCGCGGATACGCACATCGCTGGCCGGGGTCCCGCGCACGGGACCCCGGCCAGCGATCGGTCGTCAGCGGGCCGACATTCGCCACTTCGACTCGATTCGGCAGCACTCACATCCGGTCGCGAACGAGCCACAACCGCCCCGATGGACTCCTCCTGTACCAGCGGTTTCGCTTGAAATGGAAGCGATGGAATCCGATATATCGGTGAGGTTACGGACCTTGACGATGAGATTTCACCGTGGCAATACTTGGCTTACCTGAACTCATATTCAACATTCTTGGAATTCAACTTGGTTGAAATCGAGGAGGAATGGTGGCCAGCATTCAGTCCGTGTCGCGGACGTTGCGCATCCTCGACACCGTCGCGGCCAATCCGCGCGGACTGACGCTGCAGGCCATCGCCCGGGAGGTAGGCGCCAACGTGACGACGGTGCACAATTTCCTGGCCACTCTGGTACACGAGGGATATCTCGCCCAGGGACGCAGCCGGGGGCCGTACACGGTCGGGCCGCGCCTACTCGCCCTGGCCGACACGATCGGCGTCGTGCACCAGGAGCTGACCTCGGTGGCCCTGCCGTGGATCGAACGCTTCCGCGACGAGGTCGACGAGACCCTGCACCTGAGCGTGCTGGTCGGCCGGGAAGCCACCGACATCCTGTTCATCGAGAGCAGTCAGTCGGTGCGGTTCACCTCGTCGGTCGGCAAGCGGATGCCGCTGCACGCCAGTGCCGCCGGCAAGATCCTGCTCGCCTGGCGGACGCCCGGCGACGTCGACGGACTGCTCGACGCGACGCTGCCGGCGTACACCACGGCGACGGTGACCGACCGTACGGAGCTGGACCGGCTCCTCACCGAGACCCGCGACCGCGGCTACGCGGTCAACCTGGGCGAGCTCGACCCGGCGGTGCGCTGCATCGCCGGCCCGATCCGTGACCGCGAGGGCCAGGTCGTCGCCGCCCTGAGCATGTCCGCACCGGTTTTCCGCTTTCCCGACGACTCCGTGCACGAGTTGCGCGACCTGATGGCCCGCACCGTGCAGTCGATCACCGACCGGCTGCGCCGCAGCACCGGCAACCACCACAGCGAACCCGCCGTCCGAGCCGGCGCAGGAGGAGAGACCGCATGAGCCGCGTCCGAGTCGCCCGCAAGAGCATCCTCATCGACGGCGAGCCGGTATACGTCCGTTCCGGCGAGCTCCCCTACTACCGCACCGACCCGGCGAGCTGGCGGCACCGCCTCGACGAGGCACGCAACGCCAACCTCAACTGCGTCGCCACCTACGTCCCCTGGGACTGGCACGAGCCGGCCGAAGGCGCGCTGGACCTGGACGGTGCCACCCACCCGCAGCGCGACCTGGTGCGGTTCCTCGACCTGGTCGCCGACAGCGGGCTGCATCTGATGATCCGGCCGGGACCGTTCATCAACTCCGAGTTCCGCTACGGCGGGCACCCGCCGTGGGTGTTCGACAACCACCCGCAGGTGTGGAGTCGCGACGCCGACGGCAAGCCGGCGCTGTGGCGCGGTCACGGCGTGCCGATCCCGGCTCAACTGCACCCGGACTTCCTGTCCCTGGTGGACAGCTGGTACGAGCGGGTCGTCCCGCTGCTGGCCCGCTACACGATCGGCAACGGCGGGCCGATCACGCTCAGCCAGCCGGACAACGAGATGAACCTGTGCTTCACGTACGGCCTGGGGCACTCCCTCTACGACGAGCACTCCATCGGCGACGAGGACACCACCGGGCTGTGGCAGCGCTGGCTACTGGAGCGCTACGGCTCGGTCGAGGCGGTCGCCCGGCGGCACGGGGTGCCGGCGACCGGGCCCGCCGGGTTGGCCCCGCCGCGCCGTCCCGCGGCCGACCCGGCGGGCCGACGGCGCATCGCCGACTGGCTGGACTACAAGACCTGGTACATCTTCACCTTCGCCAGCCACCTCATCGATCGGTTCCGGACCCTCGGGCTGGACGTGCCGGTCACCATGAACGAGCCGGTCAACATGATGTTCAAGGGTGGCGACCACGCGGCGGCGTCGGCGTTCTTCCGGCACGAGCAGGGCCGGTACTTCACCACCGGGCACCTGTACCTCACCGGTGGCGAGCAGGACCTGATCGGCGTGCCGACCACGTTGTACCGGCTCGAACTGGTCAAGCTGATGGACCTGGCCGGGCCGACCTTCGTGGCCGAGCTCGCCTCGGGTTGGGTGGACCTGACCCGCAACCGGGCGCACTACAACTTCGATCTGCTCACCCGCCTGGCCCTCGGTCACGGCCTGGACGGCTACAACATCTACATGTTCTCCGGCGGCTACAACCCGCCCGGCTCCAACAACTACGGCCGTGACTACCACTGGAACGCGCCGGTGCTGCCCGACGGCTCGCGGCACCCGACCTTCGACCGGCTGGCCCGCACCGGCGCCTGGATCGACGGCTGGCAGCCGGAGCTCGTCGACACCGAGAAGGAGTTCGACTTCTACCTGGCGCTCTCCACCGACCTGGCCTACCAGGCGCGGTGGACCGACGAGGTCACCGTGCTCAGCCCGGGCAGCGAGGACACCTTCGGGTACGCGACGGTGGCGACCAAGGCCAGCCACGACGCCTACGACGGGGTGGACGGCGTGATCCGGATCATGACCGAGTACAACGCGCACTTCACCTTCGTCAACCCGTACCACCCGCCGCGACTGCCGCTCAAGGACCGGCCGGTCATCGTGCCGACCAGCGGTCGGCTGCCCCGTCAGGGGTTCGACCTGCTGCGCCGGCAGCTGGACGCCGGGCAGACCGTGGTGTTCTTCCCGACGCTGCCGACGATGGACTCCGACGGCGAGCCGGCGACCGAGTTCCTGCGCTTCGCCGGGTTGGACCGGGTCACCGGGACCGAGGTGCCGATCCCGGGGATGGAGCCGGGGCGCACCCGGTTTCTCACCATCGACGGCACCGGCGACGGCGACGCCGGGATGCCGGAGGTGGCCGTCGACCGGGGGTTGCGCACCTTCGCCGGGATCGGCGACGACGCCGAGGTACTGGCCACCCACGACGGCCGGCCGGTGATCTTCCGCCGGCCGGCCGGCCGGGGCCAGGTGCTGGTGATGGGGATCTACCCGTCCTATCTGACCCGCGACAGCCAGGACTTCTTCCGCACCGTGCTGCTGGACGCCGCAGGCGTGCGGCGGCGGGTGAGCACCACCGGGGAGCGGTTGCACGCCGTGCTGCGGCACCGGCCCGACTCGCCGGCCCGGCTCGTCACCGTCGCCAACGTCGCCGGCGGCGACGGCACCGGCCGGGTCACCATCGCCCTCGACGGCGAGCCGCCGGTGACCTTCCCCCGGGTCGGCGAGCTGGCCGTCGACCCGAAGAGCGTCTACCAGTTCTGGCTCGACCTGGATCTCGGCTACACCCGGATGGTGTACGCGACGACCGAGCTGACCCCGAGGAACACCGAACGGACGGCCTTCACCGCCCGCGGTGACCGGTTGGCGACGGTGGAGTTGGCGTTCGACCGGCCGACCAGCGGCTCGTGGAACGGTGACCGGTTCCGTACCGAGCCGGTGGACGACCTGCACGTGGTGTCGCTCCGCCACCACGACGGCACCGCCGTCTTGCAGCTCGACAAGTAATTCACCCAGTTCGTGAAAGGGCCGGAGGGCACCGCCATGTCCCACGACATCATCGACGTCCACGCACACATCGGCATCAGTTCCACTCTCGCGGTCGCCGGCAGCGCCGAGGACGTGCTGCGGAAAATGGACGACAACGGCATCTCGCAGGCCGTCATCTCCCCCATTCCCGGGTACGAGGATCCGAACGGAATCGCCGATTCGGCGGTCCAGAACGACAACATCGCCGAGGCGGTACGCAAGTGGCCGGACCGGTTCCCGCGTGGTCTGGGAGTGGTGGAGCCACGTCACGGCGCCCCCGCGCTGGGCGAGGTGGACCGGGTCGCCGACGGGCTCGGCCTGCACGGGCTGATGTTCCACAACGACTTCGCCGGCCTGCCGATCGACCATCCCTCGATGTTCGCCATCCTGGAACGGCTGGCCCGCTTCGACGACCGGGTGGTCCAGGCGCACACCGCACAGCACTCCATCCTGGAGGCGCCGTTCCAGTTGGGCAAGCTGGCCGCCGCGTTCCCGTCGGTCACGTTCGTCAACGCGCACCCGATGATGGACACCACTCACCTGTCGGCGAGCATCGATCTCGCCTCGCGGGCGCCGAACATGGTCTTCGACACCTGTATCTCGCACCACCACCTCTGGCCGATCGAGAAGGCGGTCGCCGGTATCGGCGCCGACCGGCTGCTGTTCGGCAGCGACAACCCCTATTTCGACCACTCCATCGACATCGACATCATCAATCACTCGTCCGTATCCGATTCCGTGAAGCAGAAGATCTTCTCCGGAAACGCCCGTCGCGTTTTCCGTCTCTGAACGCATACCGGGCCGCTTCGGAATCCGCGAAAGGAGATAGCCATGACTTGGAACAGCGCACGCGCGGTGCGGCTGACCGCGGCGCTGGCCGCGGTCACGCTGGCGAGCACCGCCTGCGGTAGCGGCGACACCGCGTCCGACTCGGACAACCCGTACGAAGGGGTGACCCTGCGGTTCCTGCGCCACGCCGGCTACGACGCCGACCTGATGCAGGAGCGGCTGGCCGATTTCACCGCCGAGACCGGCATCGAGGTCGAGATGGACACGGTGCCCTACTCGGACCTGCACAACAAGCAGGTACTGGAGCTGTCCGGTGGCGGATCGTACGACGTGACCGCGGTGCCGGACTTCTGGCTCGGCGAGTACCAGGCCGCCGGCTGGCTGGCGCCGCTGGACGACTACCTCGCCGACGACGAGCTGTACGACCCCGACTTCGACATCGACGGCATCCCGGAGCCGCTGCTGGAGGCCAACCGGGTCGACGGGCAACTGCTCGCGCTGCCGTGGAAGTTCAACACGTTGATCATGTTCTACCGCAGCGACCTGATCGAGCAGCCCCCGGCGGACTGGGACGGTTGGCTGGCCGCGGCCGAGGCGGCCAGCGGCGACGGGGTGTCCGGTGTCGGGCTGAGCCTGGCCCCGGCGTCGTTCACCGAGGTCTTCATGGACCTGGTGGTGCTCAACGGCGGCCAGGTCTTCACCGACGACAACAGCGCGGCGGCGTTCAACTCGCCGGAAGGGGTCGAGGCGCTGGAGTTCCTGCGCGAGCTGACCGGGGTGTCGCCGCAGGGCTACCTCAACCGCACGTACGACGACAACGCGGCGCTGATGGCCCAGGGCGCCACCGCCACCGACCTGCTGGTGCCGTTCCAGGCGAGCGTGGTGGAGGGCGAGGACTCGCAGGTGGCCGGCGACATCGGCTACGCCACGCTGCCACCGGCGTCCGCCGGCGGGCAGAGCACCGGCAAGCTGAACACCTGGGCGCTGGCGGTCACCGCCGGCAGCGCGAACCCGGAGGCGGCCTACCTGCTGGCGCAGTACCTGATGTCGCCGGACCTGGTGGAGTGGATGACCACCAGCGCCGAGGGCGCGATCGTGCCGGCCCGCTCCGCGCTGCTGACCAGCCTGCAGGAGCAGTACCCGTCGTTCGCCACCGCCGAGCAGGCGGCGCAGACCGCCTGGTCGTACCCGAAGCTGCCGAACATCTCGTCGATCGAGAACCTGATCGCCACCGAACTGCAGCGCGTCCTCGCCGAGGGCAGTGACGCCCAAGCCGGCCTGGACGCGGCGGCCACCGCCGTGGACCGGGAACTGGGTTCGTAACGATGCCCGCCGCGCTCGCGCGCCGTACGCCGCGTGCTGCCGCCGCCGCTTCGGCCCCCACCGGGGCCGGAGCGCGGCGGCGGCCCGGCCGACGCCGGTTCCGTTTCTCCACCGGCCACCTGTACGTCCTGCCGGCGTTCCTGGTGGTCGCCGTGGTGAGCCTCTTCCCGCTGGTGTACACGCTCTGGCTGAGCACCCGTAACCACAAGCTGACCAGCCAGAATCGCGACTTCGCCGGCTGGGAGAACTACCGGGCGGTGCTCGCCGACCCGGCGGTGCGCTCGGCGGCGATCAACACCACCGTCTACACGGCCAGCACGGTGCTGTTGTCGCTGCTGTTCGGGCTGCTGCTGGCGTTGCTGGTCAACCAGATCGGCTGGGGGCGGCGGATCTTCCGCACGGCGTTCTTCCTGCCGATGCTGATGGCGCCGGCGGTGGTCGGGGTGATGTGGCGGTTCCTGTTCAACGACCAGGTCGGGCTGGTCACCCTGGTCAGCGACGCGCTCGGGTACGACGGCAGCTGGCTCGGCGATCCGACGCTGGCCATGGTCGCGATCATCGTGGTCGACGTGTGGCAGTGGACGCCGTTCGTGTTCATGCTGCTGCTCGCCGGGCTGGAGGCGGCACCGCAGGACCCGGTGGAGGCGGCCCGCATCGACGGGGCCAACGCCTGGCAGATCTTCCGCAACGTGACCCTGCCGGCGATCATGCCGTTGATCGTCATCGCCCTGCTGTTCCGCTTCACCTGGGCGTTCCGCGGGTTCGACCACGTCTACACGATGACCCAGGGCGGCCCGGGCGGAGCCACCGAGCTGCTGTCGCTGGCGGTGTGGCGGCGGGCCTTCGTCAATCTCGACTTCGGCCAGAGCTCGGCCATCGCCATGCTCATGTTCGTGCTGATGAGCGCTATCGCCGTCGGGCTGATGCGCGGCACCCGGACGGATCGGGGTTGAGCCGATGACCACCACGACCGTGCAGGACAGGCCGGCGCCCCGGCCGGCGCCACCGGCCGGCACCCGGCGGCCCGACCACCGCCGGGGGGCCACCACGACCATCAAGTACGCGCTGGTCACGCTGCTCGCGATCGGCTACCTGGTGCCGATCTACTGGATCCTGATGACCTCGTTCAAGAGCCGGACCGAGGCGTACGAGATCCCGCCGCGGATCTTCGTGGCACCGGACTGGAGCAACTACGCGACCTACTTCAATCAGTCGCGGGTGGTGGAGTTCCTGACCAACAGCCTGCTGATCACCGGCGCGTCGACGCTGATCACCATGGTGCTCGGGGTGCTGGCCGCGTACGGGCTGGCCCGGTTGCGACCGTCGGGCAGCCGGACGATCAGCTTCTTCTTCCTGTCCACCCGGTTCGTGCCGCCGATCAGCACGGTGGTGCCGCTGTTTCTCGGGCTGAAGTCGCTGGAACTGTTCGACACCCGGTTCAGCATGATCGTCATCTATTCGGCGATGAACATTCCGTACGCGGTGTGGATGATGCACGGCTTCTTCCAGGACCTGCCGGTGGAGGTGGAGGAGGCCGCCTGGGTGGACGGTTGCTCGCGGCTGGCCGCGCTGTGGCGGGTGGTGCTGCCGATGTCGTCCGGCGGGCTGGCCGCGACCAGCGTGCTGGTCGGCATGTTCGCCTGGAACGAGTTCCTCTACGCGCTGATGCTGACCAGCCGGGAGGCGAGCACGTTGCCGCTGTCGATGACCGCGTTCCTCGGCGAGCAGGGCACCGACTGGGGCGGGATGGCCGCCGCCGGCACCGTGATCATGATCCCTGCCCTGATCTTCTCGATCTTCGTGCAGAAGCAGATGGCCCGTGGCCTGAGCTTCGGCGCGGTCAAGGGCTGACCTACCGGTCGACTGGAGGAAACCATGCGGATCCGCTCCGCCGTACTGCGGCAGGTCACCGACCGGCGGCCGTACCGCGACAGCTCGCCGGTGCGCGTCGAGGAGCTGACCCTGGGTGCGCCGCGCGCCGGAGAGCTGCTGGTCGCCGTACGGGCGGCCGGGTTGTGCCACTCCGATCTGTCGGTCGTGGACGGCAACCGGGTGCGGCCGCTGCCGATGGCGCTCGGCCACGAGGCGGTCGGCGTCGTCGAACGGGTCGGCCCCGGCGTCACCGACGTACGCCCCGGTGACCACGTGGTGCTGGTGTTCGTGCCGAGCTGCGGGCGCTGCCGGCAGTGCGCCACCGGGCGGGTCGCGCTGTGCGCCCGGGGCGCGGCGGCCAACGCCGCCGGCGCGCTGCTGCACGGCCCGCCGCTGCTCACCGACGCGACCGGTGCCCCGGTCCGCCACCAGCTCGGCGTCTCCGCGTTCGCCGACCACGTGGTGGTGGCCCGGGAGTCCGCCGTGGTGATCGACCCGGACGTGCCGTTCGAGGTGGCCGCCATGTTCGGCTGCGCGGTGCTCACCGGTGCCGGCGCGGTACTGCACACCGCCGGCGTCCGCCCCGGTGAGTCGGTGGCGGTGTACGGACTCGGCGGCGTCGGCCTGGCCGCGGTGATGGGTGCCGGGCTCGCCGGTGCGCATCCGATCGTCGCGGTCGATCCGGTGCCGGCCAAGCGGGAGGTGGCGCTGCGGGTCGGTGCCACCGTCGCGGTCGCCCCGGACGAGGCACCGGCTCTGATCACCGGGCTGACCGGCGGGTCGGCCGGCGGCGGGGTGGACGTGGCGGTCGAGACCGTCGGCAGCGCCGGGGTGATCGATGCCTGCCTGGCCGCGCTGGTACGCGGTGGGCGGGCGGTCGCCGTCGGGCTGCCCCACCCGGACAGCCGGCTCGGCACGTCGGCGCTCGCCTTCGCCGGGGAAGGCAAACAACTGCTCGGCTCCTATCTGGGTGACTGTGTACCGCAGCGGGACATCCCTCGCTTCGTGGCGCTGTGGCGGGCCGGTCGGCTGCCGGTCGAGGCGCTGCACACCGCCACGCTCACCCTCGACGACATCAACCAGGCATTGGACGACCTGGCCGACGGCCGGGCGATCCGGCAACTGCTGCGTTTCGGCGCGGCCCGTACCGAAGCCGGTGCCGCGGCTACTGCTGGCGCACCGGCCACAACGGAAGGCTGACTCGTGTCCACATCGACTACCACCCCGGCCGGCGTGCTGGAATCGCTACCCGGGCAACTGCTGATCGGCGGGCAGTGGCGCGACGGGCGCGGTGGCGCGTTCGACGTCATCGACCCGGCCACCGGCGAACCACTGCGCGCCGTCGCCGACGCCACCGCCGAGGACGCCCTGGCGGCGCTGGACGCCGCCGCCGCCGCGCAGCGGGGCTGGGCGGCCACCCCGGCCCGGCAACGAGCGGAGGTCCTCCGCCGTGCCTTCGCACTGATGCATGACCGGGCCGAGGCGCTCGCCCTGCTGGCCACCTTGGAAATGGGCAAGCCGCTGGCCGAGTCGCGGGCGGAGGTGGCCTACGCCGCCGAGTTCTTCCGTTGGTTCTCCGAGGAGGCGCCCCGCGTCGACGGCGGGTTCCGGCCGACCCCCGAAGGGACCCACCACATCCTGGTGATGCGCCAGCCGGTCGGCCCGAGCCTGCTGATCACTCCATGGAACTTCCCGCTGGCGATGCCGACCCGCAAGATCGCACCCGCGCTGGCGGCCGGCTGCACCGCCGTACTCAAGCCCGCCGAGCAGACCCCACTGAGCGCGCTGGCGATCGCCCAGATCCTCACCGAGGCCGGGCTGCCACCGGGCGTACTCAACGTGCTCACCACGGCGGACCCGGAGCCGGTCGGCGCGGCGCTGCTGACGGACCCCCGGCTGCGGAAGGTGTCGTTCACCGGCTCCACTCCGGTCGGCTCGCACCTGCTGCGCGGCGCCGCCGACCGGGTGCTGCGGGTGTCGCTGGAGTTGGGCGGCAACGCGCCGTTCATCGTCTTCGACGACGCCGACCTGTCCGCCGCGGTCGACGGGGCGATGGCGGCGAAGATGCGCAACATCGGGGAGGCGTGCACGGCGGCGAACCGGTTCTTCGTGGCCGAGTCGATCGCCGAGCCGTTCACCCGGATGCTCGCCGAACGGATGGCGACCCTGGCCATCGGCCCCGGCAGCGACCCCCGTTCGCAGGTCGGGCCGCTGATCGACGCCGCCGGTCGGGACAAGGTCGCCGGGCTGGTCGACGACGCGCGCGCAGGCGGCGCCACCGCCGTGCTCGACGGCGGTCCGCTACCCGGACCAGGCTTCTTCTTCGCCCCGACCGTGCTCACCGGCGTCGCCCCGGATGCCCGCCTGCTCCGGGAGGAGATCTTCGGTCCGGTCGCGCCGGTGCTGACCTTCCGCGACGAGGACCAGGCCGTCGCGGCCGCAAACGACACCGAGTTCGGGCTGCTGGCCTACGTGTACACCGCCGACCTGCGTCGTTCACTGCGGGTGGTGGAGCAGTTGGAGGCCGGCATGGTGGGGCTGAACCAGGGCGTCGTGTCCAACGCGGCTGCCCCGTTCGGCGGAATCAAGCTGTCCGGTCTGGGTCGCGAAGGCGGTCGGGAAGGCATCGGCGAGTTCCTGGAGACGAAGTACGTCGGCATCGCCCGCTGACCGACCCCGGATCGCCCATCTGGTCCACCAGTCGCCGGAACCAGCTCAGTTGCCGGCGCTGTCGTAGCGGCGCAGCCCGGCCCGGAACACCAGCACGGCGACCGTCACGCAATAGGCGGCGACCAGCGGGGTGAGCCAGCCCAGCCAGGACGGACCGACCCCGCCTCGCCCGGCGTCGCCGCCGAGGACGGCGCTGGCCGGGAAGAAGCTGACGAAGGCGAACGGCACCCCGACGATCAGCACCAGGCGTACGCCGACGGCGTACACCGAGACGGGATAGCGGGCCAGGTCACCGATCTGGTGCACGGCGTACGCGAAGATCGATTCTCCGCTGCCCAGCCAGAACGACGTCGCGTTGCTGGCCAGGCTGATCGCCAGCTTGATCAGCATGCCGCTGGCGAACAGCAGCAGCCCGCCGGCCACCAACGACGGCGTCCAGTCGACGTCGACCCGCCACAGTGCCCAGCCGAACATCGCCCCGCCGGTGACCAGGTTGCCCAGCCCGTTGATGCCGAGGTCGTGGCTGAGCACCTGCAGCAGCACCGGGTACGGCCGGACCAGCCGGTAGTCCAGCTCACCCCGGTTGATCAGCCACGGCAGCCGCCACATGCCCTCGCACAGCAGCGGGCCGATCGCGTCGGACAGCACCACCATCGAGTAGATCAGCACCACCTCGGCGAAGCTCCAGCCGTTGATCTGCGGCACCCGGGAGAAGACCGCGCCGAGGAACGCCAGGCCGACGACCTGGGTCAACGCCGAGCCAGCGACCAGGATCCAGAAGTCGGCCTCGTACTCCAACGTGGCGCGCAGGTGCGCGCCGAGGCTGCGCCGGTAGATCCGTACCCCCCGGCGCAGGCCGGTCCGTGGTCGCATGGGTCAGCCTCCGTGTACGGTCAACTGGCGTACCGCCCGACGCCAGGCCAACCTCGCACCCCACCACAGCACCGCCGTCCACCCCAGCTGCATGCCGATCAGCCGCCAGGCGTCGGCACCGGTCGCCTCGCCGAGGTAGATCAGCGCCGGGGTGAAGGTCAGCTGCGCGAACGGCAGGACCGCCGCGATCGCCTGCAGCCAGCCGGGCAGCAGGGTCAACGGCACCAGCGCGCCGGAGAACAAATTCGTGATCGCGCCCCGGGCCAACGCCACCCCGAAGATGTTCTGCGTCCAGAAGCACAGCAACGCCGTCAGGTAGACGGTGGTGAACTTCAGCGGCACCACCAGCAGCAGGCTGGCGACGAACAGCGCCAGCTGCCCGGGCGGTGGCACCGGGACCGGGCCGGTGATCGCCAGCACGGCGGCACAGACCGTCAGCGAGAAGCACAGCTCGACCGCGACCACGCCGGCGATCTCGGCGAACCGGGCCCGCTGGTAGTCGACCGGCCGGGTCAGGTCGACGGCGACCAGGCCGTCACGGATCCGCCCGGCCATCTCCCAGTCGCTGAAGCTCATCAGTGTCCCGGTCACGTACGCGACCAGCAGGTAGGCCTTCATCTGTGGCCAGCTGAAGCCGCCGACACTGGCACCGGAGTCGAGCAGCACCGCCCAGATGGACAGCATGGCCAGCAGTTGCAGCAGCACTCCGGCCATGCCGAGCACGAAGTTGAGCCGGTAGGCGAGCACGTTGCGGGCGGCGACCCGGGCCAGCGCCCGGTACGGGCGGATCGCGGCGGCCGCACCCGCCCGTACCGGTGCCGGCCGGGTCGGTGTCGGAGTCGGAGTCGGGCTCCGGGTCGGCGTCATCGGGCCAGGCGCAGTTCGCCGGCGTACACCTTGCGGATCACATCCTCGATGGCCGGCTCGTCGATGCGCAGGTCCCGCAGGTCGGACAGGGCCGACACGGCGGAGATGACCCGACCGGCGGTGACCGTGGCCGGGTCGAACCGGACGGTGAACTCCCCGGCCGCCGCCCCGGCGGTGACCTCCAGGTCCGGCAGACTGGCCGCCACCGCAGCCAGTGGCAGCGGGTCGGCCAGGTGCAGGTGCATCGACCGGTGCCGGGCGAACTGCCGTTTCACCCCGGCCAGCGGTCCGTCGTAGATGATCCTGCCCTGGTCGATGATGACGATCCGCTGACAGACGTCCTCGATGTCGCCGAGGTCGTGGGTGGTGAGGATCAGCGTGGTGCCGTCGGCACGCAGCCCGCGCAGGAACGCCCGCACCCGGTCCTTGACCGCGATGTCCAGGCCGATGGTCGGTTCGTCGAGGTAGACCACCCGGGGTCGGTGCAGCAGGGCGGCGGCCAGGTCGGCACGCATCCGCTGGCCGAGGGAGAGCTTTCGGGCCACCACCGGCAGCAGGTCACCGAGACCGAGTACGTCGTCGAAGCGCTCCAACTGCTCCCGGTAGGTACGGGCGTCGAGGTCGTAGATGTCGCGCAGCAGCGCGAGGGACTCGCGCACCGGCAGGTCCCACCACAGCTGCGTACGCTGGCCGAACAGCACCCCGATCTGCCGGGCGTTGGCCACCCGCTGCCGGTGCGGCACGATCCCGCCGACCCGCACCTCGCCGGCGGTGGGCACCAGGATGCCGGTGAGCAGTTTCACCGTGGTCGACTTGCCGGCACCGTTCGGGCCGACGTACGCCACCGCCTCGCCGGCCTCCACCCG
This sequence comes from Solwaraspora sp. WMMB335, assembly GCF_049179075.1. Classification (NCBI taxonomy): domain Bacteria; kingdom Bacillati; phylum Actinomycetota; class Actinomycetes; order Micromonosporales; family Micromonosporaceae; genus Solwaraspora; species Solwaraspora sp. WMMB335. Next base: position 6,875,668 of record NZ_JBMHMF010000001.1, on the reverse strand, counting down.
CAGATCGATGCCGTCGACGGCGGCGTGGTCGGTGAACCGGCGGACCACCAGGTGTTTGAGCGCGCCGCGCAGGCCCGGATCCTTCACCGGCCGGCGGAACCACTTGGTCAACCCATCAGCTTCGATGAAGGCCATGCGAGGGATGGTCGCGCAGCGGCTCCCGAAAGCCTACCGATTTCCCACCGGCACCGGGTCAGCTGGCCCGTGCCGGTGCGGTGCCCAGGGTGTCGTCCAGCCAGTCGTAGACGGTGTCGGTCACCAACTGGACGTTGTTGAACTGGACATGGGCGTCGGCACCGTCGGCCGCGGTGAACCGGATCGCCGTCACCGGTGCCGGACAGGTCTCGACGAACCGCTCGACCTGCGGGTGCACGCTCGGCGGTTCGCCGTCGGAGGACAGCGCCAGCACCGGGCACTTGATGTCCGCGACCAGGTGATCGGCCCGGAAGTCGCGGATCAGGTCGAGCCACTGTTGCCGGTTCTCGACCCCGTTGCCGTACGTCCAGCGCAGCAGGTCGAGGTGGTACGCGAGTTTCTCGGCCGACGGCGCGGGCTGGCCGCCCGACGGCGGCGTGGGTGGTGGCGCGCTGGTCACGGCGTGGAAGTCGAGCACCGGCGAGTTGGCGACGACGGCGGCGAGCCGGTGGTCGGTGGCCGCCGCCCGCAGCACGGCCCAGCCACCCAGGCTGACCCCGTAGATCGCCACCCGGTCGGGGTCCACATCGGGCCGCTCGACGATCGCGTCCACCACGGCCGACAGGACGACCTCGTAGTCCGGGCGCCACACCAGGGCGGCGTCGCGGTGCAGGGCGCCGCGCTGGCCCGGCCCGTGGAAGGTGACCACGTTGTAGCCCCGGCGGGCCGCGTCGTCGGCTCCGCAGTGGAACCACGATTCCTCGCCGGAGGCGTCACCACCGCCCATCGCCACCAGGGTCGGCCGTGCCCGGCCGTCGTCGGCGGCCGGGAAGAACCAGCCGGGCAGTGCGGTCCGTCCGTACGGAATCTCCAGCGGCTGTACCTGCGGGCTGCGCAGCGCACCGGCCTGGGCGAAGCTGTCGACGGCATGCCGCCACGAACGCAGGTGGGCGGGGTCGTCGTGGACCCGCGACACGGCGGCGGCCCGGGCGTAGTTGTGGGCGCGCAGGTAGGCATGCCGGGCGGTGGCCCGGTGCCCGGCGGCGAGTGCCGCGTCGGCCCGGGTACGGACCGCGTCGGCGGCTGCGTCCCACGCCGCCGACCAACTGGCCAGGCTCCCGTCCTCGATCGCCGCCGCGGCCTGCAGACACTCACCGACGGCGGCGGCGCCGAACGGTGCGTAGCCCAGCACCCGGTGCAGGGAGAACTCGAAGGACGGGTCGTCGAAGGCGAGACTGCGGTAACTCGTGGGCATGAGGTCACTCCGGATGTCGGGTCGCTACGTCGGGTGGGTCACGTGCGGGGGTGGGTCATGTGCGGGGGTGGGTCATGTGCGGGGGTGGGTCACTGCGTCGGCGGTGCGGCGTCGCCGAACCGCTCGATGCCCCGGCGGGCATCGCTCGCCAGGGCGCTCCGGCCCGATTCGCCGGAAAACATGTCGAGCATGATCGCCCGTACGGCGTTGAGGTTGTCGGGTGTCAGCACATCGACGCCGAGCAGGCGGGTCAGCTGCTGGTGGAACACGAAGACGCCGAGCTTCATGCAGGCGTAGACCGCCGCTGCGGCACGGACGTCCGCCAGGCTGCCGGTTCCGGGCCGGGCACCGGCGTCGGTCATCACCTCCGTCACCGCCGCGACGACGTGGTCGAAGAGCTTGGCGGCGGCCGGTGAGCCGTCGGTGAGTGCCCGGGCCAGGTACTGCACCACGGGCGGGGTGGTGTGATAGAGCACGGCGAGCACGTCCGGGTCGGCGATCCGCCCCGGCGCCCCGGCCCGGCCCGGGGCGCCAGCCCGGTTCGATTCGGCGGCCAGCTCGACGGTGCGGCGCAGTTGGGCGACCACGTACTGGTCGCACGCCGACCGCAGCCCGTCCTTGGTGACGAAGTGATACTGCAGCAGGCTCGGTGACACGCCCGCCGCGCGGGCGACGCCACGCACCGTCGTACCGTCCATGCCCAGCTCGGCGAAGTGGCTGAGCGCGACGTTGCGTAGTTTCTCGCGGGCCGAAAGCTGCGCGTAGCCGGGATCACCGGGCAGGGCGAGCACCTCGTCGGTCACCGGCGCCGCGTCGTTCGTTGTCGCCATGGCGGCAAGTTATGTCCTGTACGCGCGTACAGGCAAGCGCGGTCGGCACGCGTACCGGACAGGTCGCGGGTCAGCTGTTCGCCGGCCCGGCGCGGGTAGCCTCACCGTCGTGACCACGCCCACGGCAACACCCGCTACGACCCCGGCCCGGTGGTCTGACCAGCGGCCGGAGCAGCGGTCCGACCAGCGCCGCCCGGCCCTCGGGCTGGCCCTGGTGGTCGGTGCCAGTGTGCTGTTCGCCGTCAACGGCACCGCCGCCAAGCTGGTGCTCCAGGCCGGGCTGGACGCACCCCGGCTGACCCTGCTGCGCGCCACCGGCGCGTTCGCCGGCCTGCTCGTGATCAGCGTGGTGCTGCGGCCCGGCGTACGCCGGCTGCGGTTGCGTGCGCGCGAACTGCCGCTGCTGGCCGGCTACGGCCTGACCGGATTCTTCCTGGTGCCGATGCTCTACTTCGTGGCCATCGCCCGGCTGCCGGTGGGCATCGCGCTGCTGTTCGAGTACACCGGGCCGCTGATGGTGGCGCTGTGGGTCTGGCTGGTGCAGCGCCAGCGGGTGCGCTCCCGGATCTGGGCCGGCCTGGCGTTGAGCCTCACCGGGCTGGCCGGGGTGGCGCAGGTGTGGGACGGGCTGACCCTGGACGCGCTCGGGCTGGCCGCCGGGCTCGGCGCCGCCGTGCTGCTGGCCGCGTACTACCTGATCGGTGCGCGCGGCGTGCGGGGCCGCGACGCCCTGTCGCTGACCACCTGGGCGTTCGGCGCGTCGGCGGTCGCCGGGCTGCTCACCCGAGGACTCGCCGCCGACCTCGGCGGCTGGGGACCGGTGCTGACCCGTACCGCGTCGGGGGTGCCGGTCGCGTTGCTCTGCGGGTACGTGGTGCTGCTCGGCTCGATCGTGCCGTACCTGATGACCACCGCCGCCCTGCGCCACCTGCCGGCCACCAGTGTCGGCATCATCGCGATGTCCGAGCCGGTGATCGCGGCGACGGTCGCCTGGGTGGTGCTGGGCGCGTCCGAGGCGCTGTCCCCGGCCCAGCTCGCCGGCGGCGCGTTGGTGCTGGCCGGGGTGATTCTCGCCGAGACCGCCCGCGCCGGCTCCCCGGCCCCGCCGGCACCGCGACCGGATCCGGAGCCGGTGGGCGTAGCGGGAACGACAACCGGGTAACAGTCGTCCCATGACTGCCCCCGCGCCGAAGCGTGTCGCTGTCGTCGCCCACCGTAAGAAGACTCTCGGCGGCGGCCTGGACGAACTGCGGGCGGCGATCGCCGCGCACGGCGCCGAGGACCTCATCTGGTACGAGGTGCCGAAGAGCCGCAAGGCGCCGAAGAAGGCTCGCAGGGCCGTCCAGCAGGGCGCCGAACTGGTCTTCGTCTGGGGTGGCGACGGCATGGTGCAGCGCTGCCTGGACGCGCTGGCCGGCCGTGGTGCCACGGTGGCCATCGTCCCGGCCGGCACGGCGAACCTGCTCGCCGGCAACCTCGGCATCCCCGACGATCTCGGCGAGGCGGTGCGGATCGGCTTCGAGGGCGAACGTCGCCGGCTCGACCTGGGCAGGCTCAACGGCGAACACTTCGCGGTGATGGCCGGCGCGGGCTTCGACGGACGGCTGATCCGTGACGCCGACCGCGATCTCAAGGACCGGGCCGGCAAACTGGCGTACGTGTGGACCGGCCTGCGCCACGTGCGCGGTGCCGCACCCCGGGTGCGGATCACCGTCGACGGGACGACCTGGTTCGACGAACCGGCGAGCTGTGTCCTGGTCGGCAACGTCGGCAAGATCACCGGCGGAGTCCACGCCTTCGACGACGCCCAGCCCGACGACGGCTGGCTGGAGGTCGGGGTGGCCACCGCGCAGGGGGCGGTGCAGTGGGCCCGCACGCTGGGCCGGATGGCGGTCGGGCGCTCCGAGCACTCCCCGTTCGTCCGGATGACCCGGGCCCGGCGGATCGGCATCCGGCTGACCGAGCCGATGACGTACGAGTTGGACGGCGGCGCCCGGGGTCGGGCGAAGAAGATGACGGTACGGGTGGTCCCCGCCGCGATCACCGTCTGCGTACCGGCCTGACTCCGTCTGAGGGAGACGGCCTGACGGGCTAGCGGGCTGACGGGCTCAGCGGGTGACGGTCAGCCCGGTCACGAAGGCCGACCAGGCGGCCGGGCCGAAGGCGAGCACTGGGCCGGTGACGTCCTTGCTGTCGCGGACCAGTACCCGGCCAGAGACGTTGTCGGCGACCTCGACACAGGTGTTGCCCCCGTTGCCGGATCGGGTCGAGGTACGCCACCGTGGTGCCACACTCGTACCGCTCATAGTTCCTTCACCAAACCTTCGATCAGTTCACGTGATACTCGCTCGGGAAGCGCCTCGGTCAGCAGGCTGTCCCAGATCCGCACCACCTGCTCCACACCGCTCGGATGGTCCACGGGATGTCCGAAGACCCCGTCCACATGCACCACGTCGTCGCCCTCGGGCAGCGTACCGATGACGAACCCGCCGGACATCCCAGCGTACGCCCCAGCGCTGAACGGCACCACGTACAGCTTGATCCGCCGCTCGTTCATCAGCGCAAGCAGATAGTTGAGCTGCTCGCGCTGTACAACGGTGTCGCCGACGATTCGGCGCAGCGCCCCTTCGTCGACCACGGCGACAAACACCGGTGGCTTTTCCCTAGCGAACAGCCGTTGGCGATCCAACCGCATGGCCACCTGATCCTCGACCCCGTCTGCGGTGTACAGGCCGGTGCCGGTGAAGACCGCGCGCGCGTATTCCTCCGTCTGCAGCAGTCCCGGCACCAGCAACGGCTCGTACGTCCGCAGTTTGACCGCGCGGTCCTCGACCGCTCGCCATGACGCGAACCAGCTCGGCGATTGCTTCTTGTTGATCAGATCCAGCATCTCGGCGAGAAGACCGCCGGTATCCAAGGCTTCGTCAGCACCCGCAGCCAAAGTCATCGTCGGCCGGCGCCGCCCCGTCTCCACCGCCGCGATGGTGGAGGCGCTGTAGTTGATTTTCGGAGCAAGCTGATCCTGCGAGACATCCGCCGCTGCCCTGGCCGCTTTGAAGGCCTTGATCCACATGTCGACATCCACCAGCCGATCCGATCAGGAAAAAAATGATCGAATCAATACTCTGTGGAGCTCTCGGAATAGCACCCTGTCGAACCGACCGAGGTGCGCCCGTCGTGGTCAGTGCGCGCGCGGCGGGGCCTGGATCCGGAAGAGCGCGTGGCGGCGCACCGGGCTGTCGGGCACGTTCGGGTGGTCGAAGTCGCCGTCCGGGTCGCGGGTCATTCCGATCCGCCGCATGACCGCCTGCGAGCGCAGGTTGCCTACGGCGGTCAACGCGACGATCTCCGGCAGGCCGAGGGTGTCGAAGCCGTACGCCAGGCAGACGCGGGCTACCTCGGTCGCGTACCCGTTCCCCCAGGCACCGCGACACAGCCGCCAGCCGACCTCGACCCCGTCGAACGGCATGTTGGCCTCCACCGGGCTCAGGCCGGTCATGCCGATGAACTCACCACTCGCGATCACCTCGACCGCCCACCAGCCCCAGCCCCGCTGATCAAGGCCGGCCTGGCAGCGGGCCATCGTGGCGGCGCTCTGCTCGCGAGTCGCCAGGCCCGGGAAGAACTCCCGCACCTGCGGGTCGGCGTTCATCACCGCCCACGGCTCCAGGTCGGACCCGCGCCAGTGCCGCAGCACCAGCCGCTGCGTGGTCAACTCCGCCATGGCGGCACTGTAGCGCCGGCAGGTGCGGCGAGGTCACCGAGCCCGGTCACCGGCCGGGCAGGAGGATCACCGTACGGCCGCCGCCGACCAGCCCCTCCTGGCAGGAGAAGCCGGTGCCCTGCAGCCAGCGTCCGGTGACCGCCACCGGATAGGTGACCTCCACGGTACGGCCGGCGTCGATGGTCGCCGAGAACCGCATCGGCAGTGGCGCCGCCAACCGGTGCATGATCGTGTCGCAGTCGAAGGTGACCAGCACGTCGATGGAGCCCACTCCCCCAGGCCGTACGCGGGTCTGCCCGCCTGTGTCGGCCACCGCCAGGCCGGGGGACTCCGTGTCGAGGACCCGTACGGTGATCTGCTGCGTTCCGGTGTTGACCACGGTCACCTTGGCGTTCAGTTGCCCATCGGTTGCGCCCCATACCTCGCCGGCGAACGCCACCACCGATCCGGCGGTGGCCGCCGCAGCCCGCTGGTGCTGGTAGTCGTTGAGCAGCCAGCCGCCGAGGCCGCCCACGGCCACGCCGGCCAGCAGTACACCGACCAGCCGGCCCGGTCCGCGAAAGCGTCGGCGCGCCGCGTCGCCAGCCGGTGCCCCGGGCGCTGTCGCACCGGTCGGCCGGTCGAGATCGATGAGCCGCCCCTCCGCCGTCACCGGCCCAGGCTAGTCGCAACCCCGACCCTGTCAGGCAATGGTGTTGCGTGCAGCGGACGGATCGTCACCTTCATCGGCTCGGGGGTGGCTCATATCTGACGTTCGGCTCGTGCCGGAGCGGGCAGGCCTGGGGACGGAGCACAGCGAGCGGGCAGGCCGAAGCGGGGCGGGTAAGCCGGTGCGCGGGGCGGGGGCGGCGGGTGAACGGCCGGGTTCAGTGGCGGAGCAGGCCGCGTACCGGGACCGGGGTGACGTGGCCGCTCGGCGGGCGGGTGCGGTCGAGTTCCAGACCGACGTCGACGATCACCGCCCGGGTCAGCTGCGGCACCTGCGCCATCGGCACCCACTGCGCCAGGTCGGTGGAACCGATGGCCTCCGGTCGCAGCTCGCCGCCGGTGACCCGGACCCGGTAGAAGACGCCCAGGTTGTGCCGCTCCACTCGACCGGGCAGCCGCCGCTGCGTCGGCACCGTACGGGAGTCCACCCCGAGCAGGCACTGCACCTCGACCTGGTATCCGGTCTCCTCGGCCACCTCGCGCACCACCGCGTCCACCGGATCCTCGGCGTGCTCGACCTTGCCGCCCGGCAACGTCCAGTGCCGCCGGGTGCCGCCGGGTGAGACGTACCGGGCGAGCAGCAGCCGCCCCTGATCAGCACAGACCGCGTAGGCGGCCACCCGCAGGCGGTAGGCAGTCATGATCACCCCCGGATCGGAACCGACAGAACTAGCATAAGTGTCAGAAATGGCGGAATACGTCGGACGGCGGCTCAGACCACGTGGGCGGCCGCCCGGCGACGCGATCCGGGCCACAGCCAAGATAGAGGCTATGCAGACACATCCGAACGTGCAGGTGGTGCAGGACGCGCTGGACGCCGCCGGTGCCCGCGACGGCTCCGGCGGCCCCTGCCAGGTGCAGTTGCTGCCGGAAGCGGTGCACACCGCCGTCGCGGCGGCGACCGCGCTCGGCATCGAGGTGGGACAGATCGCCAACTCGCTGATCTTCGACGCGGACGGCGAACCGCTGCTGGTGCTCACCTCGGGCGCGCACCGGGTGGACACCGCCAAGGTCGCCGCCGACATCGGAATCACCGCGCTGCGCCGGGCCACCCCGGAATTCGTCCGGGAGAACACCGGCCAGCCGATCGGTGGGGTCGCGCCGCTCGGCCATCCCAAGCCGGTCCGCACCCTGGTCGATGTGGCCTTGGAGCAGTACCCGCAGATCTGGGCAGCCGGCGGGGTGCCCCGTGCGGTGTTCCCCACCACGTACGCCGAGCTGCTACGGATCACCGCCGGCACCGCCGCCGAGGTGGCGTGAACGGTCCCGATCTGGTCACCCTGCACGTCTGGCGGGTGCCCCGCAGGCGGCTGCCGCGTGCGCTCGGTCGGATGGCGTCCGACCCGCGACGGCTGCGCCGTACACCCGGGGTGCGGTTCGCCAAGCTGCTCGGCACCGGGACCGGCACCGGGTTCGGCCCGACCGACGCCGACCCGACCCGCTGGGCGGCGGTGGTGGTGTGGGCCGACCCGGCAGCCGCGACCGGCTTCGACGCGACACCGGTCGGCCGGGCCTGGCGGCGGATCGCCACCAGCCAGGTCCGCGTCGACCTGTGTCCGCTGCGCAGCCGGGGCCGCTGGTCGGGCGTCGCCCCGTTCGGCGACCCGGCAGTAGACCGGACCGGTGCCGGTGGGCCGACGGGCGGCGACCGGCCGGTGCTCGCGCTGACCCGGGCCCGGCTGCGCGCGACGCGGGCGATCACGTTCTGGCGGGCGGTCCCGCCGGTCGCCGCCGCGCTGGCCGAAGCGCCCGGACTCTGCTGCCGGTTCGGTGTCGGTGAGGCACCGCTCGGCTGGCAGGGCACGGTGAGCGTGTGGCGCAGCGCCACGGACCTCAGCCGCTTCGCGTACCGTCACCCGGAGCACCGGGCGGCAATCACCCGGACTCCGGTTCAACGGTGGTACGCCGAGGAGTTGTTCGCCCGGTTCGAGGTGCTCGACATCGTCGGGGATCGGCAGGTGCTGGGATGGGTTGGGAAGGACGACGGAACATGCGGTGGCGGAGCAGACGGTGGTGGCAGGGCATCGGACGGTGGCGGGGGATGAAGGACGGACGCCGATGAGGCTGGTGCCGTGGCTGCCGGACGATCTGCTCCGACGGCTGGACGACGTGGTGGCCGTGTACGGCGAGGCGATGAACTACCGGGCCGAGCTGCTGGAGATCCGGCGCGGCTACATCGCCACCCACGTCCGCCGCCCCGGGTTCCGGGCGGTCGCCACCCTCACCACCAACGGACAGGTCGCCGGCTTCGGCTACGGCTACCGGTCCGCGCCCGGGCAGTGGTGGCACGACCAGGTACGCAACGCGCTCAGTCGGCCTGCCCGCCAGACCTGGCTCACCGACTGCTTCGAGGTCGTCGAACTGCACGTCCGCCCGCAGGCGCAGGGCCACGGGATCGGCGCGCACCAACTACGATCCCTGCTCGGCATGGCCGACGGAGCGACCACCCTGCTGTCCACTCCGGAGGCCGACGAGCAGCAGTCCCGGGCGTGGCGACTGTACCGGCGGTTCGGCTTCGTCGACGTGCTGCGGGAGTTTCACTTTCCCGGTGACGATCGGGCGTTCGCCATTCTCGGTCGTACCCTGCCGTTGCCGCCTGCGGACGCGGCCGCCCAGCCGTGACCGACCGGCCGGCCCACCGGTCCATGCGACGCCGCCTGCCGTGGGCGTTGCTGGTGCTGCTGGTGCTGGCCCAGATCGGCTACCCGCTGACGACGGGCTCCGTGCGCGCCGGGCTGACCATGGCCACCGTCGCGGTCGGCTTCGTCCTGTCGGTGACCCACGCGCTGCTCAGCCGGGGGCAGCGGCCGGCCGCCGTGCTCGTCGCGGTGACCACCGGCGGTGGGCTGGCCGTCGAGGCGTGCGGGGTGGCGACCGGGTTCCCGTTCGGCGGGTACGACTACGCCGGCACCCTCGGGCCGAAGCTGCTTGGCGTGCCGCTGGTGATCCCGCTGGCCTGGACGTGGATGGCGTGGCCGGCGTGGCTGGTCGCGGTCCGGTTGACCGGCGCGGTCCCGAGCGGCGTCCGGATCGCGGCCCGGGTCCTTCTCGCCGGGCTGGCGCTGGCGTGCTGGGATCTGTTCCTCGATCCGCAGATGGTCGCCGACGGGCACTGGATCTGGCAGGACACCGTCCCGGTGCTGCCCGGGGTGCCCGGCGTCCCGGTCGGCAACTACCTGGGCTGGCTGGGTGTGGCGGTGGTGATGATGGCGACACTGCAGTTGGCCGCCGGTCCGGCGATCCGCCGACCCGTGCACCGATCGGCACGTGGCCCGGGCCCGGACGACGCCCCGATGTACGCGCTGTACCTGTGGACGTACCTGGCGAGTGTGCTCGTGCACGGAGTGTTTCTCGGGTTGGGTGCCTCGGCCGGCTGGGGTGCGCTCGGTATGGGGCTGGTCGCGGTCCCGCTGACGGTCACACTGCTGCGCGGGCACCGTCGCGGGCGGCAGCCAGGACCGCGACACGGTCGGGAGGCTGGATGAGTGGGTGGGTGGTGGCCGCCGGCGTCGCATGGGCGATCGTCGCCGCGCTCGCCGGGCTGACCGGGTTGACGCTGGTCAACGCCACCCGCTGGCTACGCCGGCCGGTGCCGCCGGGCCCGGTCGCCGAGCGGGTGGCGATCCTGCTGCCGCTGCGTGACGAAGCCACCCGGGTGGCGCCCTGCCTGCGGGCGCTACGCGCCCAGCGGCTGCTGGTCGACTGGGAGATCGTCGTACTCGACGACGGGTCGACCGACGACACCGCCGCCGTGGTCCGCGCGACCGCCGACGGCGATCCACGGGTGCGGCTGCTCACCGGGGCGTCGCTGCCGGCCGGCTGGCTCGGCAAGCCACACGCCTGCCAGCAACTCGCCGACGCCGCCGCCGGTGCGGGCGGCAGCGCCGGTGCCCGCGCCGACCCGTCGGGCGTACTCGTGTTCGTCGACGCCGACGTGGTCCTCACCCCGGACGCGGTCGCCGCCGCCGTGCACACCCTGCGGTCGGTGCCGGCACAGCTGCTCACCCCGTACCCGCGGATCGTCACCGGGTCGGCCGCCGAACGGTTGGTGCAGCCGCTGCTGCAGTGGACCTGGCTGACGTTCCTGCCGCTACGGGCGATGGAACGCTCACCGCGTACCTCGCTGGCCGCTGCGGGCGGGCAGTTCCTGCTGGTCGACCGGGCGGCGTACCGGCGGGCCGGTGGCCACGCCGGAGTCCGTGACCAGGTGCTGGAGGACGTGGCGCTGGCCCGCGCGGTCAAGCGGTCCGGCGGGCGGATCGCGCTGGCCGACGGGTCCCGGCTCGCCGACTGCCGGATGTACGGCTCGTGGCGGGAGCTGTCCGCCGGCTACACGAAGTCGCTGTGGGCGTCGTTGCCGTCGCCGGCCGGTGCGGGCGCCGTGATCGGCGGTCTGCTGGCGCTGTACGTGCTGCCGCCGCTGCTCGCCACCACCGGGCTGGTCGCGTTGGCCGGGTCGGCCACCGGTGTGGCAGCGGCTGTGGCACCGGCTGTGGCACCGGTCGGACCGGGCGCGGCGCTGGCCGCCGGTGGATTCGCCGGTTATCTCCTCGGCGTGTCGGGCCGGGTGGTCAGTGCCCGGGTGACCGGCGGCCGGGCCTGGCCGGACGGATTGGCACACCCGGTGTCGGTCACGCTGCTCGGCTGGCTCGTGATCCGGTCTTACTATCTGCGCAAGCGGCGGCGCCTGGCCTGGCGCGGTCGCCCGGTGGCCGCGCCCTGAGACCGGTCCCACCCGCAGTCCTGCGCCCAGCGAGCGTGCGTGCGCCCAGCGAGGAGGAATGCCGATGAGCCGGGTCGTGGTGATCGGCGCCGGAGTGGGCGGACTGGCGGCGGCGATCCGCCTGGCGGCCGGCGGGCACGACGTCACCGTCGTCGAACGCGCCGACACGGTCGGCGGCAAGCTGGCCCGCTGGACCCGGCAGACCGACGCCGGCGAATTCACCTTCGACACCGGGCCGAGTCTGCTGACCCTGCCGCAGGTGTTCGCCGACCTGTTCGACGCCACCGGCGAGCCGCTGGAGAAGGTGCTCGATCTGGTGCGGCTGGATCCGGTGGTGCGGCACGTTTTCCCGGCGCCCGGCGGCGCGACGATCCGGCTGGACTCCTGCGCCGACCAGTCGTTGTTCACCGACCGGATCGCCACCGCGTTCGGCACCGGTGCCGCCGAGGACTGGCGGCGGGTGTGGCGGCGGGCGGAGCGCATCTGGCACGCGTCCTGGCGCGACGTGCTGCGCCAAGAGGCCGGCTCGCCGCTGGCGATGGCCAGGCTGGCGTACCGGGTCGGCGACCTGGCGGCGGTCGCTCCCGGTCGGACCCTGCGCGGGGTGCTGCGCCGCGAGGTGCGTGACCGGCGGCTGCGGACCCTGCTGGAGCGCTACGCCACCTACACCGGCGCCGACCCACGCCGCGCGCCGGCCGCGTTGCTGGCCGTGCCGTACGCCGAGCTGGCCTTCGGCGGCTGGTACGTGCGCGGCGGGCTGGGCGCGCTCGCCGACGCCCTGCTGTCGCGTTGCCTCGACCTCGGGGTGGTGGTGCGCACCAGTTCGACGGCGACCGCGATCGACGCGGCCGGCGGTCGGGTGCACGGGGTACGGGTCGCCGGGGAGACCCGGCCGGTGCCGGCCGACGTGGTGGTCGCCAACGTGGACGCGGCGCGCGTCTACCGGGAGCTGTTGCCCGACGCCCGCCGGCTGGCCCGGCTCGCCGACCGCAGCCTCGGTGGGTTCGTGCTGCTGCTCGGCGTACGCGGCACCACTGCGCAACTGGCGCACCACACGGTCTTCTTCCCCGCCGACTACGACGCCGAGTTCGATGCCGTGTTCGGCGACCCGGGCCGAGGTCGGCCGGCCCGCCCGGCGAGCGACCCGACGGTCTTCGTCACCGTCGCCGACGACCCGGCGGTGCGCCCGGACGGCCACGAGGCGTGGTTCGTGCTGGTCAACGCGGCCCGGCAGGACCGGTCGCTGGCCGGGGTGGACTGGCGCCGGCCCGGGTTGGCCGACGCGTACGCCGATCACGTACTGCAGGTGCTGGCCCGGCGCGGAGTGGACGTGCGGGACCGGGTGCTGTTGCGCGAGGTGCGCACCCCGGCCGACCTGGCCGCCGCGACCGGTGCCCCCGGCGGGGCGATCCACGGTACGGCGGGCCGGCTGCTGCGGCCGGCCAACCAGGGTCCGGCGGCCGGGTTGTTCCTGGTCGGCGGCTCGGTGCATCCCGGCGGCGGGTTGCCGATGGTGGCCCTGTCCGCGCAGGTCGTCGCCGAGCGGATCGGCCGTGCCGACAGCTGAGCCGGGTCGCGCGGCGACCGGTCAGCCGAAGGTCCTGCGGACCTGGTCAGCCGAAGGTCCTGCGGACCTGGTCAGCCGAAGGTCCTGCGGACACCTGGTCAGTCGAGGGTCCTGCGGACCGCAGTCAGCAGTTGGCTCAGGCCGAACAGGCCGAGCAGCACCCAACCGGCGGTGACCACGGTGAGCACCCCGGCGGCCAGGTCCGGTTGGATCAGCCCGGCGGCCCCGGCCAGCAGCAGCCCGACCAGGGCGGCGCTGACCCGGGTGGGTCGCTCCCCCAGGGTCACCGCACCGATCTCCCGCATGCCGGCCGCCGCCGCCCGGGCCCGGATGTACTCGTGCAGCCAGGACAGCGCGCCGGCGGTGGCGACCAGCGGGCCGGGTGCGCCGGCCAGCCAGAACCCGGCCAGCCAGAACGCCTCTCCGGCGCGGTCGGCGACCGAGTCGTACACGTAGCCGAGTCGGCTGGTCCGGCCGGTGACCACCGCGAGCGCGCCGTCGACGGTGTCGGCGACCGCGGCCAGCAGCACCAGCAGCGCACCGACCAGCAGCCCGTGCCCGCCACGGGTGGCGGCCACCGGCACGCCGAGGCAGATCAGCACGCCGGCGACGGTGACCGTGTTCGGGCCGACCCGGGCCCGGCCCAGCAGGTCGGCGAGCCAATGGGCGGTCCGCAGCCAGTAACGCACCACCGGGGTCGCGGTACGCGGATCGAAGCCGCCGTGCAGCCGTGCCCAGGTGACGGCGTAGTCCTGCCAGTTGAGCCGGGTCTCCACGGAATGCTCAACCGTGCCGTCTGAACGCGGGCGGTTCACACCCGGGTGCCGACGTTGAGCCACACCTCGCGGGTGGCGGTCGAGCGGTTCATGGTGATGAAGTGGATGCCGGGCACGCCCTCGTCGAGCAGCCGGGTGCAGAGCTGGTTGGCCTGCTCGATGCCGAGCTGACGGACCGCCGCCTCGTCGTCGGCGACCCGGGCGAACTGGGCGGCCAGCGCCGACGGGAACGGCGCGCCGGAGAGCTGCTCGGAACGTTCGATGGTGGCCAGCTTCGTCACCGGCATCACCCCGGGCAGGATCGGGGTGTCGCCACCGGCGGCGGCGACCCGGTCCCGCAGCCGCAGGTAGTCCTCGGCGTCGAAGACCATCTGGGTGATCGCGAAGTCGGCTCCGGCCCGGCATTTGCGGATGAAGTACTCGGTGTCGCTGGCGATGTCCGGCGATCGCGGATGCTTGTACGGGAAGGCGGCGACCCCGACACTGAAGTCGCCGGCCGTGCGGATCAGCCGGACGAGGTCCTCGGCGTACCGGACTCCGTGGGGGTGCGCGATCCATTCCCCGGTCGGGTCGCCGGGCGGGTCGCCGCGCACCGCGAGCACGTTGCGCACCCCCGCGCCGGCCAGCCGGCCGATGACGTTGCGCAGTTCGGCGACCGAGTGGTTGACCGCGGTGAGGTGCGCCATCGGCAGCAGGGTGGTCTCGGTGGCGATCCGTTCGGTGACGTCGACGGTGGTGTCGCGGGTGGTGCCGCCCGCGCCATAGGTGATCGACACGAACGACGGTCGCAGCGGCTCCAGCTCGCGGATCGCCTGCCACAGCAGCCGGTCCCCGGCCGGCGTCTTCGGCGGGAAGAACTCGAACGAGAAGGTCGGCGCGCCGTCGCGGATCAGCTCGCCGATCGACGGCTGTGAACCGGGAAGGACGGACGGAAGACCGAGAGCCACGTCGTCGACTGTACCGGGTGGGGTCGCACGGTCGCAGCGGGCGAGCCGATAGCGTCTAGGGGTGGCAGAAAGCATCGCCGTGCCCCCGGCCGTACCGCCGACCGACCGGGCCGACCTGCGGCGTCGGATCGATCAGGTGCTGGCCGGTTTCCTCCGGCAGCGGCGGCGCTGGCTGCTGGCGGTCGACGACGAGGCGCTGCGCCCGGTCGCCGCCGCGCTGGAGGCGTTCGTGCTCGGCGGCGGCAAGCGGTTGCGCCCGGCCTTCGGCTACTGGGGATACCGCGGCGGCGGCGGCGCCGACTCGCCGGCCGTGGTGTCGGCGCTCGCCGCGCTGGAGCTGGTGCAGGCCAGCGCCCTGATCCACGACGACCTGATGGACGGCTCGGACACCCGCCGGGGTGAGCCGTCCATCCACCGCCGATTCGCCGGCCAGCACCGGCGCAACGGGTGGCGCGGTGCGCCGGACGGCTTCGGCGCCGCCGCCGCGGTGCTGCTCGGTGACCTGTGCCTGGTCTGGTCGGACGAGTTGCTGCACGATGCCGGGCTGGACGCCGGGGCGCTGCGCCGGGCCCGGCCGGTGTTCGACGAGATGCGCACCGAGGTGACCGTCGGGCAGTTCCTGGACGTGCACGCCCAGTACGCCGGGGACACCTCGGTCGAGCGGGCCAGCCAGGTGGCCCGGTACAAGTCGGCGAAGTACACCGTCGAGCGTCCGCTGCTGCTCGGTGCCGCGCTGGCCGGCGCGCCGCAGTCGATCTCCGTCGGCTATTCCGGGTACGGGCTGGCGCTGGGCGAGGCGTTCCAACTGCGCGACGACGTACTCGGGGTGTTCGGCGACCCGGCGCGCACCGGCAAACCGGCCGGCGACGACCTGCGGGAGGGCAAGCGCACCTACCTGGTGGCGTCGGCGTACCGGGCGACCGGCGACACCGGGCGGGCGCTGCTCGACGCCCGGCTCGGTGACCCGACGCTGGATGAGACCGGAATTGACCAGGTGCGGGAGGTCATCGTGGCCAGCGGCGCGCTGGCCGCCACCGAGGCCAGGATCGCCGACCTGACCGAGCGGGCACTGGCCGCGCTGGTACCGGTGGACATCGAGCCCGAGGCCCGGCAGGTGCTGCGGGACCTGGCGGTGGCCGCGACGACCCGGGCCGGCTGACCCGTCGCCGACGCCGTACCGCCGCTGACCGTGGCCGATGATGGTGCCCGCCCGCCGCCCGTGAGTACGCCGGCGGACGGGCACCATCTCGCCGACCGGGTCAGCTCAGCCGATAGCTGTTCGCGAAATTGCTCGGGCTGCAGACGTTGAGCTGGTTGCGTACCTGGTCGTAGCTAAAGCCGGACGGCACCGTACAGGCCCAGAGCCCGACCACCGGCACCCGGATCCGGTAACTGTTCGCGAAATTGCTCGGGCTACACACGTTCAGCTGGTTCGACACCTGATCGTAGGTGAACCCGGACGGAACCGTACAGGTGTAGATGTTGTCCCGTGGCGCACGAATGCGATAACTGTTCGCGAAATTGCTCGGGCTACACACGTTCAGCTGATTGGACACCTGATCGTAGGTGAACCCGGACGGAACCGTACAGGTGTAGATGTTGTCCTGCGGCAGCCGCAGCCGGTAGCTGTTGGCGAAATTGCCGGGGCTGCAGACGTTGAGCTGCCGGACCACCTGGTCGTAGGTGTACCCGGCCGGCACCGAGCAGGCGTACGTGCCGTCCAGGTTCTGGGTGACCGTCCAGCTGAACGAGGCCGTGGCGGTGCGGCTGGCGGCGTCCCGGGCGGTCACCGTCACGGAGTAGGTGTTGACGGTGCTCGGTGCGCCGGAGATGAGCCCGGTCGAGGCGTTGATCGACAGGCCGGCCGGCAGGCCGGTGGCCGACCAGGTGTACGGCGCGGTGCCACCCGAGGCGGTCATCTGCAGGCTGGTCGCGGTCCCCCGCGAGGTGCTCTGGCTGCCGGGATTGTTCACGTACGGGGTGCCGGGCGTGCCGCCGCCGGTGTTGACGAACAGCAGCCTGTTCGGCGAGCCGCTCCCCGGACTGGTGATCTTGTTCGGGGTGGCGTTGCTGACCATGGTGCTCGCCACCTGGGCCGGGGTCAGGCCGGGGTTGGCGCCCAGGATCAACGCCGCTCCCCCGGCGACGTGCGGCGCCGCCATCGAGGTGCCGCTGATGGTGTTCGTGGCGGTGTTGCTGGTGCTCCAGGCCGAGGTGATGCTGACACCCGGGGCGAAGATGTCGGTGCAGCTGCCGTAGTTGGAGAAGGACGCACGCGCGTCGTTGCTGCCGCTGGCGTTGACGGTGATCGCCTCGGCGACCCGGGCCGGGGTGAAGTTGCACGCGTTGGAGCTGGAGTTGCCGGAGGCGATCGCGTAGACGACGCCGTCGGCGATCGACCGGCGCACCGCGCTCTCCAGGGAGCTGTTGCTGCCCGAGCCGCCCAGGCTCATGTTGGCCACGGCCGGGCCGGAGGTGTGGTGGCTGGTCACCCAGTCGACCCCGGCCGCCACCGCGGCGAACGAGCCGCTGCCCGCACAGTCGAGCACCTTCACCGCGATCAGCCGGACCGACTTGGCGACCCCGTACGAGGTGCCGCCGACGGTGCCGGCGACGTGCGTGCCGTGCCCGTTGCAGTCCGAGTTGCTGCCGCCCACGGTGTTGGTCCCCCACACCGCACGGCCGCCGAAGTCGTTGTGCGAGGTGCGGATGCCGGTGTCGATGATGTACGCGGTGACGTTCGGCGCCGCGTTCGGATAGGTGTAGGCGTTGTCCAGCGGCAGGTTCCGCTGGTCGATCCGGTTCAGCCCCCAGGACGGCGGGTTGGTCTGGGTGGCGGTGGTCCGCACCTCGGCGTTCTGCTCGACGTACGCGACGTCCGGGTGCGCGGCCAGGCGGCGGGCGATCCGCTCGCTGAACCGGCCGGCGAAGCCACGCAGCGCGTGCCGGTAGGTGTGCTCGACCCGGGCGCCGTACCGGGCGGCCAATGTGCTGGTGAGGTCGTCGACCCGTCGGGCGGACGCGTCGCGGTCCGCGAAGACGACGATGTAGCTGTCCTTGATGGCGGTCGGGTTACCCGTGCCCAGGATCTCTCCCGCGGCCTGCGCGGGTGATGCGGAGATCGTGGTGAATGCGAGCAGTGTCGCTATGGCCGTGCCGATCGCGGCGAGCCGCCCGGCGCGAACCTGGTGAGCCTTTCCCATGGCAGATGGTTCTCCCTCAGGCAAGACAAGACGGGGTCAGGTAGGTTCGCGCGACCGTGCCTCGAACATTATGCGACCGGGTCACCGAAATCAATGATCAGAAGAGCATATACTTTGGCTGTTTTAAATGAATCAGGGCTTATTGGATTTTGTCTTTCGCGGGCCGCCGCCGTCGGGCCGGGATCCCCGACGCAGCCGGGTGAGCAGCCGGTCCCCGGTGCCGGCGGCCGGGGTCGGCTGCACGCCACGGCGACCGAGCCACACCCAGATGGACAGGGTGGACAGCACCAACGCGAACCCGAACAGCAGGTCCTCGGCCGGCGCGTGGGCGATCCGCAGCCCGACGATCGCAGCCGGGTCGTAGCGGACGATGTCACGCCCGGTCAGGATGCCGTTGGACAGCAGTTGGAAGGTCACGATGATCGGATACGTGGCCCAGAAGACCGCCCGGCCGACCAGCCGGGTCCGCAGGACCAGCAGGTCGACCAGGACGGCGGCGGCCACGCCGAGCACCGCCGCGAGGGTGTAGCTCACCGGGCGTCCCGGACCGGGGCCGGCACGCCCCCGGCCGGCTCGTCGCCGGCGGACCAGCGGCCGTCCGGCCGTCGCGGCTGCCCGGGCGGGGTACGGACCGCGCGGACCGCTTCGAAGCCCAACACGGTGCAGATCGGCACCACCACGAAGAACAGCAGTTCGTCCAGGGGCAGCCGGCCCGGCAGCAGGATCCCGGTGGTCTGCGCCGGATCGAAGTCCCAGTGCCCGGCGGCGATCGCCGCGGCGTCCCAGGCGGCGAAGACGACCACCACCGGCACCAGCGTGAGCAGCAGCCGCCGCCAGCGCCGCAGGACGTTGACCCGCAGCACCGGTTCCAGCCAGATCGCCGCCAGCAGACAGCCGGTCAGTACCGCCAAATAGGTCAGCCGCCCCACCGGCGTCAGAACCCCTCGGCCTGGGCTCGCCGCTTGACTTCCCGGGCGCGGTCACCGCCGAGTGCCGCCGCCGGCGTACCGGGCAGCGTGTCGTCGGCGCGGTACAGCCAGCGCAGGGTCTCCTCGTCGGAGAAGCCGGCGTCGTGCAGCAGGGTGAGGATGCCGGGCAGGTGCCTGCGGACGGTGCGGTTGGCGATCAGCTCGGCCGGCACCCGGCGGACCCCGTCACGACGCAGGGCGAGCAGTTCGCGGTCGCGGACCATCTGGTGGACCTTGCTGATCGTCACGTCGAGCCGCTCGGCGACCTCCGGCAGGGTGAGCCAGTGCGCCGGTTCGCCGGCGGCAGCGGCGGCGTCCAGCGCGGTCGGTACGGCTGACGCGCTCGGTGCGGTCGGCGTGGCGGAAGCAGAATCGGTCACCTCACCACCCTGCCACGCACCGGCCGCGCCCAACCACGGACCTGCCCAACCACGGACCCACCCAGCCCGCTCGCGGCGGTCACCAGGGGTGACCGGCGCAGGTAACGGTTTGGTCCGGTTCGGTGGACCCGGGATGATCGGTGTTCTACCCTCACCCCCCGGACGCATAGACTGCCTGCCGATGGACACACAGGTCGCCGACTCGCTGCTGGGCTCGTTGATTGACGGGCGGTACCGGATCCGTGCCCGGGTGGCACGGGGTGGCATGGCGACCGTGTACACCGCGACCGACGAACGGCTCGAACGTACCGTCGCTCTGAAGATCATCCATCCGGGGCAGGCCCGCGAGGCCGGCGGCGGTCCGGCGGATTTCCTCGGCCGTTTCGCCGACGAGGCCAAGACCATCGCCCGGCTCACCCACCCGAACGTGGTCGCCGTCTACGACCAGGGCATCCACGACGGGCTGCCGTACCTGGTGATGGAATACGTCCGGGGCCGGACGCTGCGCGAGGTCATGGACGACCGGCGTCGGCTCAACCCGGGCGAGGCGCTGGCGATCCTGGAGCAGATGCTGGCGGCCATCGGCGCCGCGCACCGGGCCGGCCTGGTGCACCGTGACGTCAAGCCGGAGAACGTGCTGGTCGCCGAGGCCCCCAGCGGCGGGGCCGGAAACCTGATCGACAGCGTGGTCAAGGTCGCCGACTTCGGCCTGGCCCAGGCCGTGGCGGCCAGTGCGGACCAGGCCGGTCAGCTGATGGCCACCGTCGCGTACGTGGCGCCCGAGCTGGTCACCGAGGGGCGGGCCGACCCGCGCACCGATGTCTACGCGGCCGGCATCGTGCTGTTCGAGATGCTCACCGGTCGGGTGCCCTACGACGGCGACCAGCCGGCCGAGGTGGCCTGGCAGCACGTCGACCAGGACGTACCACCACCGTCGGCCTCGGTGCCGGGCATTCCCGCGATGGTCGACGACCTGGTCGTCCGGGCTACCCGGCGGGACCCGACGCAGCGGCCGACCGACGCCGGCGCGTTGCTGACCGACGTGCAAGGGGTGCGCGACGACCTCGGTAACGCCAGCGCCAACACGGCCGTCCTGCGGCAGGTCGCCCAGCCGACCATGCAGGTGTCTGCGGTGTCCGCGGCCGAACGCCCGTCCTGGGCGCGGCTGCCCGAGCCGAAGGACCGTCGGGACCGGTCGGCACCGCGACGTCGACCGGCGTCGAGCACCGTGGTGCGGTCCGCCGCGGCCGGCGGACCCGCCGTGGTGTACGGCGGCGCGGGCACCGACGGCGAGCGTGGGCCGGGCCGGCGGCGCAGCGCGACGAACAGGTCACGCCCGGCCGGTGCCGGCACCGCCGGGCTGCGGGAGCGGCTGGCCGGGGACCCGCGGACCCGTACCGCGGTGCTCGCCGGCGGCCTGGTGCTGCTCCTGCTGCTGACGATCGGCGGCTGGTGGTTCGGCGCCGGCCGCTACACGATCGCCCCGGGCCTGGTCAGTCTCACCGGTGCCGACGCGCAGTCGCTGGCCGCCCAGGACGGCTTCACGGTGCGGTTCGCGCAGCCACGGCACGACGAGGAGGTCGCCCGCGACGTCGTGTTGGCGCAGGATCCCCCGGCGAACGGCCGGATCGTGCGCGGTGGCGAGATCGTGCTGACCCTCTCCCTCGGGCCGGAGCGCTACCAGGTGCCCGACGTGGTCGGCAAGACGCTCGACCTGGCCCAGATCGACCTGGACAAGGCGCAGCTCGTCTTGGAGCAGGCACCCGACCGCTACGACGACAACCTGCCGGCCGGAGTGGTGGTCGCGGTCGAGCCACCGGTCGGTAGCGAGGTCAAGCCCGGCGACGTGGTGACGGTGACGGTCAGCAAGGGCCGGGCACCGATCACCGTACCGAGCGTGGTCGGCCTCAACGTCGAGGAGGCCCGGCGCGTCCTGCAGGATCTCGGCCTGGAGCCGCTGGTCGCCAACGAGGAGTCGGACAAGCCCAAGGACCAGGTGATCGACCAGGACCCGCCGGACGGCGCGGGTGTGGAGCAGGGCGCGGAGATCAAGCTCAAGGTGAGCGAAGGACCGCCGGAGGTCGTGGTGCCCCGGGTGATCGACCTGCCCTGCCAGGAAGCGGCGACCCAGCTGCAGAGCCAGGGTTTCGGGGTCCGCATCGACTTCAACCCCAACGGCTCCGTCCGCTACCAGAACCCCGGCGAGAACTCCCAGGTCCCGCCCGGCACCGAGATCGTGATCGGCTGCTTCTGAGGTGGCCGCGACGTCCGGGACCGGCCAACGGCCGGTCGGTTCGCACACCCCGACAGCCGGCGGGCTGGCCAGGACGGCGCTGCCCTACGCCGAGGCCGCCGGTTCGCAGGTGGTGCAGGTGTACGTCGGCAACTCACGCGGCTGGGCACTGCCGGCCGGCGACCCCGTTCAGGACGTGGCGTTCCGCGACGGCTGCGGCGAGCGCGGGCTGCAGGCGTACGTGCACGCGTCGCTGCTGGTGAACCTGGGGTCGCCCACCGCCGCGACGGTGCGACACTCGGCGGACACACTGGCGCACGCGCTGCGCCGGGGACGGGAGATCGGCGCCACGGCGGTGGTCTTCCACGCCGGCAGCGCGGTCGACGACGGGTACGCCGACACCGCGATGCGCCAGGTACGGCAGACGCTGCTGCCGCTGCTCGACGCCACCGACGCGGCGGACGGGCCGATGCTGCTGGTCGAGCCGAGCGCTGGCGGCGGCCGGTCGTTGGCGTCGCGGGTCGAGCACCTGGAGCCGTACCTTGACGCGGTGGACTGGCACCCCCGGATGGGGGTGTGTTTCGACACCTGCCACGCCTGGGCGGCCGGGCACGACCTGGCCAGCCCGGCCGGAATGGCCGCGACCATCGACGCGCTGGTGGCCGCGGTCGGTGCGGACCGGCTACGGCTGGTGCACGCCAACGACTCCCGGGACCCGTGCGGGTCGACCCGGGACCGGCACGAGACGATCGGCGCGGGCACCATCGGCGAGGCACCGTTCGCGCGGTTGATGCGCCATCCGGCCACGGCCGGCGTACCGGTGCTGGTCGAGACCCCCACCCAGCGGCATCTGGGCCACGCCGCCGACATCGCCACCCTGCGTCGACTGGCCGACGCGACCGGCGGTTAGCGGACCGCCCGGTCAAGGGCGCCGGTGAGCACCTCGACCGCCCGGTCCACGGCGGTGTCGTCGACGTCGAGGTGGGTGACCAACCGGGCGGTGTGTGGGCCGACCACCGAGATCAGCACCCCGCCGGCCCGGACCTCGGCGGCCAGCGCGGGCGCGTCCAGCGCCGCCTTGGCCAGGTCCAGCGCGACGATGTTGGTGCGAACCCGGGCCGGGTCGGCGACGCCGTACGGGGCCAGTGCGTGCGCCAGCCGGGCGGCCCGGACGTGATCGGCGGCGAGCCGCTCGACGTGGTGTGCCAGCGCGTAGCGGCCGGCGGCGGCGAGCACTCCGGCCTGGCGCATCCCGCCGCCCATTCGTTTGCGGATCCGGCGGGCCCGGCCGATCCGGTCGGCGGTGCCGACCACCAGCGAGCCGGCCGGGGCGCCGAGCCCCTTGGACAGGCACACCGACAGGGTGTCGAACAGCGTCCCGTAGTCGGCCAGCGGGACCCCCTCGGCCACGTGGGCGTGCCAGATCCGGGCGCCGTCGCAGTGCAGGGCCACGCCGACGGCGGCGGTGGCGGCCCGCAGTCGCCGCAGCGTGTCCAGCCCGATGGTCTGCCCGCCGGAGCGGTTGTGGGTCTGCTCCACCGCGACCGCGCGGGTCGGTACCGCACCGTAACCGTCGACGCGGATCATCGTCGCGACCTGATCGGGGTCGAGGTCGCCGCCGGCGGCCGGCCAGGTCCGCGAGGAGATCCCGCCGTACGCCGCAGCGGCCCCGACCTCGTAGGTGACCACGTGCGCGTCGGCGTCGCAGAGCAGTTCGCCGCCGGGCGGAACCAGCGCCTGCAGGGCGATCTGGTTGGCCATCGACCCGGTCGGCGCGAACAGCGCGGCCTCGTGCCCGAACAGCGCGGCGACCTGCGCCTCCAGCGCGTTCACGCTGGGGTCCTCGCCGTACACGTCGTCGCCGACCTCGGCAGCGGCCATCGCCGCCCGCATCGCCGGACCCGGCCGGGTGACGGTGTCCGAGCGCAGGTCCACCGCGACGACCGGGTCAGCCACGGAGCATCTCCGCGACCAGGAAGGCCAGTTCGAGCGACTGCTGGGTGTTCAGCCTCGGGTCGCAGGCGGTCTCGTAACGGTCCGGCAGGTGGATGTCCTCGATCGCCTGCGCTCCGCCGAGGCATTCGGTGACGTCCTCGCCGGTGAGCTCGACGTGCAGGCCACCGGGGTGGGTCGCCAGCCCGCGGTGCACCTCGAAGTAGCCGAGCACCTCGTCGACGATCCGGTCGAAGTGGCGGGTCTTGTAGCCGTTGGACGACTCGTGGGTGTTGCCGTGCATCGGATCGCACTGCCAGACCACCCGGGCACCGGCGGCGGTGACCTTCTCCACGATCGGCGGCAGCGCGTCGCGGACCTTGTGGTTGCCCATCCGGGCGATCAGGGTGAGCCGGCCCGGCACGTTGTCGGGGTTGAGCTTCTCGCACAGTTCGAGTGCCTGCTCGGGGGTGGTGCCGGGGCCGAGCTTGACGCCGACCGGGTTGGCGATGCGGGAGACGAAGTCGATGTGCGCCCCGTCGATCTGTCGGGTGCGCTCGCCGACCCAGAGGAAGTGGCCGGACAACCCGTACGGGCGGTCGCCGGAGATCCGGGTCAGCGCCCGGTCGTACTCCAACGCGAGGGCCTCGTGCGAGCAGTAGAGCGTGACGGTGCGCAACGCGTCGTCGTCGGTCAGCCCGCAGGCCCGGATGAAGGCGAGGGCCCGGTCGATCTCCCGGGCGATCGCTTCGTACCGCTCGCCGGCCGGGGACCGCTTGACGAAGCCCTTGTTCCAGTCGTGCACGGCGTGCAGGTCGGCCAGCCCGCCGGCCAGGTACGCGCGGAGCATGTTCATCGCGGCGGCGCTGTTGGCGTACGCCCGGATCATCCGCTGCGGGTCGGCGACCCGCGCCTGCGGCGTCGTGTCCAGCGAGTTGATCATGTCGCCGCGGTAGGCCGGCAGACCGAGGGCGTCGGTCGGTGACGAGCGAGGCTTGGTGTACTGGCCGGCGAGCCGGGCGACCTTGACCACCGGCAACGAGGCGCCGTAGGTCAGGACCACCGCCATCTGCAGGATGGTGCGGGCGTTGGCCAGCAGGTGGCTCTCGGTGTTGTCGGTGAAGGTCTCGGCGCAGTCACCGCCCTGTAGCAGGAAGGCCTTGCCGTCGCAGACCAGGGCGAGTCGCTCCCGCAACTGGTCGACCTCGTACGGGGCGACCACCGACGGCACGTTGTCCAGCACCTGGCAGACCTCGTCGACCACGGTCGGGTCCGGCCAGGGCGGCGTCTGCGCCCGGGGCAGGTTGCGCCACCGGTCCAACCCGAACGCCTCGTCCTCGACCGAGTTGGCGGCGGGACGACTGGTCTGCAGGCTCGGATGCCCGACCGACGGGTGGCTCAACTGATGCCATTCTTGGCCCATGGCCCAAAGCCTAGACCGGTGGTGTCGCGCTGGGTCCGCCGGCCGGCGCGGCCGTCTCGTCGTGGATGCACCAGTCCCCGGCATCGAAATCCGCTGGCGTGACGGTGAATACGAGGTCCACCGCGGTGCTCCCGGCGCCTGAGGTGATCGCGACGGTCGCGGTCACCTCGTGTCCGACCGCTACCCGCCGGGATCCGGTCACCTCGGCCCGCGACACCGAGAACGACTCGGCGAAGTCGCCGTTGGGCCCGGTGGCGCTGGCGTCGAAGATCTCCTGGGTGGCGGCGCACAGTTGGGCGCGTCCCTGGTCGACGTCCTTCGCCCGCATCGCGTCGAGGTAGTTCTGCACCAGCTCGTGGGACTCCACGCTGCCCGCCGGCGGAACCGTGGCGCTCGGCGCCGATATCGGCGCCGGCGCCGGACCGGCGGTACATCCGGCGGCGGCCAGACCCAGGACGGCCAGGACGGCCAGGGTGCCGATGCGCGAGACCGCACCAGGTGGCGCACTGATCCGCATCCGCGCAGTGTACGGCCCGGACCTTGGAGCACCGGCTGCCGACGCAGCCGGGCCGCGATGCCTTGAACAGGCAGAAACCGTTCCGTCATGGGATTGACACGCTGCCAACACAGTCGTAGCTTGCTTGTCGAATCGCTTAGTCGAAGCGTTTCGACAAGCTCACGGACTTCACCCCGATCCCCTGTCCTGTGGCGGCGCCGGCACCGCGCCGTCCCTCCGGCATACCCGCGAGGAGGCTGGAAAGTGCTTCACCCCAAGAGGAACCGCACCCTGATAGCCGCGACACTCACCGCCGCGGCCCTGACCCTGTCGGCCTGCGGCGCCGACTCCGACGACAGCGGCGACGGCAGCACCCTGCGCCTGTGGCACTACGAGGGGGCCAACAGCGCGATGGGCATCGCCTGGGCCGAGGCCATCGAACAGTTCGAGGCCAGCCACCCGGGTGTCACCGTGGTCTACGAGGAGAAGGGCTTCGAACAGATCCGGCAGAACGCCGGCATGATCCTCAATTCGGACCAAGGCCCGGACATCCTGGAGTACAACAAGGGCAACGCGAGCGCCGGCCTGCTGTCCAAGCAAGGGCTGCTCACCGACCTCACCGATGTGGTGGCCGAACGCGGCTGGGACGAGATGATCTCCCCGAGCGTCGCCACCACCTGCAGGTACGACGCCAGCGGGGTGATGGGTGGCGACACCTGGTACGGCATACCCAACTACGGCGAATTCGTGACGGTCTACTACAACAAGGACATGTTTGCCGAGTACGACCTGCCGGTGCCGACCACCTTCGTCGAGTTCGAGAACGTGCTGGACACCTTCGTCGACGACGGGATCACCCCGATCTCGGTCGGCGGCGCCGAATACCCGGCCCAGCAGATCTTCTACGAGTTGGCGCTGAGCCGGGCGGACCGGTCCTTCGTCGACGACTTCCAGCTCTACGCCGCCCCGGTCGACTTCCACGGCCCGGAATTCAGCTACGCGGCCACCACCTTCGCCGGGTGGGTCGACAAGGGCTACCTGAGCGCCGACTCCGCCGGCATCAAGGCCGAGGACATGGGCGTCGCCTTCACCCAGGGCACCTTTCCGATCCTGATCTCGGGCAGCTGGTGGTACGGCCGGTTCAGCGACGAGATCACCGGCTTCGACTGGGGCACCTTCCTCTTCCCCGGCAGCGACCTGCACCCCGGCTCCGGCGGCAACATCTGGGTGGTGCCGAGCAACGCCGAGAACAAGGACCTCGCCTACGACTTCATCGACATCACGATGCAGCCGGACATCCAGAACCTGCTCGGTGAGTCCGGCGGGGTACCGCTGGCGGCGGATCCGGCGGCGATCAGCAACCCGAAGGCCAAGGAGCTGATCGAGAACTTCAACACGCTCAACGAGTCGGACGGGTTGGCCTTCTACCCGGACTGGCCGGCGCCGGGCTACTACGACGTACTGGTCGCCGGGGTCCAGCAGCTGATCAACGGCAGCAAGACGCCGGACGAGGTGCTCGACGAGATCGCCAAACCCTACGACGACAACCTGGCCAGCATCGGCAAGTGAGCGACGACCGTGCGCCGGGGACAGCGGTTCCCGGCGCGCGGGGTCCGACCCCGGAGGTCCCATGGCAAAGCCGCTCATCCGACCCCGCCCGCCGAAACCGGATCGCGGGTACGTCATCTTCCTGCTCCCCGGGATCGTGCTGTTCCTCGCCGTGATCGTGGTACCGCTGGTGATGAACATCGGGATCAGTTTCACCCGGTGGTCCGGGGTCGGAACGCCGGAATGGATCGGGTTCGACAACTACGACCGGTTGCTGCGTGACGCCAACTTCTGGGTCTCGTTCCGCAACATCGGCTTCATCATCGTCGCGATGGCGGTGCTCCCGACGCTGCTCGGGCTGTTTCTCGCCGCTGTCCTGTTCGACTACGTGGCCAACCGGATCGGCCCACGTACGGCGAGCGTATTCCGATCCGGGCTGTACCTGCCGCAGGTGCTGCCGGTCGCGGTGACCGGCATCGTCTGGGGTTGGATCCTGCACCCCAGCTACGGTGCGTTGAACTCGGTCCTGGATCGTGTCGGCCTGGACGCCCTCGCCCGCAACTGGCTCGGCGATCCGGCGTACGCGCTGCTCAGCGTCATGGCGGTGATGGTCTGGTTCCAGCTCGGCTACCCGATCGTCATGTTCATGGCCGGCCTGCAGCGGGTCGATCCGGAGCTCTACGAGGCGGCCGATCTGGACGGGGCCGGCTGGTTCCAGCGGTTCACCCGTATCGCGGTGCACCAGATCAAGCCGGAGATCTACGTCGTGCTGGTCACCACCACGATCGCCGCGCTGAAGATCTTCGGGCAGATCTTCGTGCTGACCCGGGGCGGTCCCGGCAACGCCACCCTGGTGCCGTCGTACTTCGCCTACCAGAACTTCTTCGAAAAGGCCGACGCTGGCTACGGATCGGCGATCGCCACCGTACTGACCGGCATCATCGTCGTGCTGACCTACCTGTTCCTGCGGATCCAGACCCGCGGCGAGCGCCTGGAGAGGAACTGAGATGGCCACCACCACGATCACCCGCCGCCGCGGCCACGGCTGGGTGCCCGGCCGGCTGGCCAGGGCGATCACCGCACCGGTCGTCCTCGCCGCACTGACCGTGCTCACCCTGCTGGTGCTGGCGCCGTTCCTGGTCGTCGCGTTGAACGCGGTCAAGTCACCCGCCGAGTACGCCGCCGACGGTCCACTGTCGGTGCCGGGCGAGCTCTATCTGCGGGGCATCATTGACTTCTGGTTCCGGGTCGACTTCGGCGAGAAACTATGGAACAGCTTCCTGATCAGCACCACGGTCGCCGTCGGCGCGGTGGTGATCTCGGTGCTCAACGCGTACGCGATCGGGATCGGCCGGATGCGCGGGCAGCTCGCCTTCCTGATGTTCTTCCTGCTGGCCAACCTGCTACCGCAGGAGGCGCTGGTCTACCCGTTGTACTACCTGTCCAAACAGGTTGGACTCTACAACAGCCGGATCGCCGTCATCATCATCTTCACCGCGATCCAGGCCGCGTTCGGCACCTACCTGCTCTCCTCGGTCTTCCGGGACTTTCCCCGGCAGTTGCTGGAGGCCGCCGCGATCGACGGGGCGGGCAAATGGCGGGTGCTGTGGAAGGTGGTGGTGCCGACCAGTTGGCCGACCCTGTCCGTGCTGTTCACCTTCTTCTTCATCTGGACCTGGAACGAGTTCTTCCTGCCGCTGATCTTCCTGATCTCCAACGACAAGCAGACGGTGCCGGTCGCCCTCGGCGTCCTGCAGGGAGACCGAATGATGGACGCCACCACCACCAGCGCGTCGGCGCTGCTCGGCATCGTGCCGGCGGTGCTGTTCTTCCTCGTTTTCCAGCGCACCCTGACCCGGGGTGTGCTGGCCGGCGCGGTCAAGTAGGACCTGACCCGAGAGAGGGCCTGATGAAATTCAGCAACGGCTACTGGCGGATGCGCGACGGCGTGCGCCCGCTCTACCCCGCGCAGGTGCACGACGTCGAGGTCGAACCGGCGGCACTGACCGTGTACGCCCCGACCCGGCGGATCACCGGTCGCGGCGACACCCTCAACCAGCCCTTACTCACCGTGCGCTGCACCTCCCCCGCTCCTGACGTGATCTCCGTGCGGGTCGGCCACTTCCTCGGCCGCCGTCCCCGGCGTCCGGACTTCGCGCTGGCCACCGAGCCGGACGTCGAGGTCCAGGTGACCGACGGCGCCGAGCACACCAGCATCACCTCGGGCGGCCTGACCGCCCGGTTCGCCCGGGGCGACGGCTGGCGGCTGGAGTTCGTGGCCGCCGGCCAGGTGCTCACCAGCAGTGGCTACAAGAGCATGGCCGCGCTGGACACCGACGACGGATCGTACGTGCGGGAGCAACTCAGCCTGGGCGTCGGCGAGACGGTGTACGGACTCGGCGAGCGGTTCGGTCCGCTGGTGCGCAACGGCCAGGTGGTCAACATCTGGCAGGAGGACGGTGGCACCAGCAGCGAGCAGGCCTACAAGAACATCCCGTTCTACCTCACCACCGGCGGGTACGGGGTGTTCGTCAACCACCCCGGCCTGGTCTCCTTCGAGGTCGGTTCCGAGGTCGTCTCCCGGGTGTCGTTCAGCGTCGCCGGGCAGGAGCTGGAGTACCTGGTCATCTACGGTCCGACGCCGCGCGAGATCCTGCGCAGGTACACCGCGTTGACCGGCCGCCCGGCACTGCCGCCGGCCTGGTCGTTCGGGCTGTGGCTGAGCACCTCGTTCACCACCTCGTACGACGAGCAGACGGTCAGTTCGTTCATCGACACCATGGCGGAGCTGGATCTGCCGCTGTCGGTGTTCCACTTCGACTGTTTCTGGATGCGCGAGTTCCACTGGTCGGACTTCGAGTGGGATCCGCGGGTCTTCCCCGAACCCGAGCTGATGCTGGACCGGCTCCGCAAGCGTGACCTGAAGATCTGCGTGTGGATCAACCCGTACATCGCCCAGCGGTCGGCGCTGTTCGCCGAGGGCATGGCGCGCGGTTACCTGGTCCGTACCGCCGACGGTGACGTCTGGCAGTGCGACCTCTGGCAGGCCGGGATGGGCCTGGTCGACTTCACCAACCCGGACGCCCGGCGTTGGTACGCCGACAAGTTGCGGGCGTTGCTGGACATGGGCGTCGACGCGTTCAAGACCGACTTCGGCGAGCGGATCCCGACCGACGTGATCTGGCACGACGGCGCCGATCCGCAACGGATGCACAACTACTACACGCACCTGTACAACCGGACGGTGTTCGACCTGCTCCGGGAGTACCGCGGCGAGGGCGAGGCGGTGCTCTTCGCCCGGTCGGCCACCGCCGGCGGGCAGCAGTTTCCGGTGCACTGGGGTGGCGACTGCGAATCGACCTTCGAGTCGATGGCGGAGAGTCTGCGCGGCGGCCTGTCACTGGCCATGTCCGGGTTCGGTTTCTGGAGTCACGACATCGGCGGGTTCGAGGGCCGGCCGGCGCCGGAGGTGTTCAAGCGCTGGATCCCGTTCGGCCTGCTCTCCTCGCACAGCCGGCTGCACGGCAGCCAGACCTACCGGGTGCCGTGGACGTTCGACGCCGAGGCGGTCGACGTGCTGCGGATCTTCACCCGGCTCAAGGCGCGGCTGATGCCGTACCTGTTCGGCCAGGCGGTCCTCGCCCACCGGGAGGGGATTCCGGTGATGCGCCCGTTGGTCGCCGAGTTCCCGGCCGACCCGGCGGTCACCCACCTGGAGCGGCAGTACCTGCTCGGGGACGCCCTGCTGGTCGCGCCGGTGTTCCAGGCCGACGGGCAGGTGGAGTTCTACCTGCCGGCCGGCACCTGGACCCATCTGCAGACCGGCGAGGAGTTCACCGGATCGGGCTGGGTACGCCGCGTGGTCGGCTTCGACCAGGTGCCGGTGCTGGTACGACCCGGCACGGTGCTGCCGCTCGGAGCGAAGGCGGACCGGCCCGACTACCCGTACGCCGACGACGTGACCCTGGCGGTGTACCGGCTCACCGACGGACAACAGGTGCAGGTGTCGGTGCCCGCGCTGGACGGGACCGAGGCTGCCCGGTTCGTGGTGTGCCGCGACGGCGCGGTCGTCACCGCGGACCGGGTCGCCGGGGCGGCCCTGCCGTGGCGGGTGCAGCTGGTCGGCCATGGTGAGCCGGTGGGGGTCGCCGCGGACGTCACCCGGTGGCGGGGGGAGCTGACGGTCCGGTAGCCGGCTCCACGGTCGGCCCGGAGCTCGGACCCGCCGGCCCGGAGCTCGGACCCGCCGGCCCGGCGGCCAGGGCGGCGGCGACCGAGGCGGCCAGCCGGGCCACGTAGCCGCGGGGCAGCGGGGTACGGGCCACGGCGAGCCGCCAGTAGAGCGGACCGACCATCAGGTCGACGACGAAGTCGGGATCGGTGTCGGCGGGCAGTTCGCCCCGCCGCACCGCCCGATCGGTCACCAGGGTCCCGATCGCGTGCTGGTTGTCCCGCAGGGCGCTCTGCAGGGTCTGCGCGATCGCCGGGTTGCGGGCGGCCTCGGCGAGCAGGTCCGGCACGATCTGTCCGGCCAGCGGGTGACGCAGCGCCCGGGCGGCGACCGACAGGTACAGCTCCAGGTCACCACGGAGCGTGCCGCTGTCGGGTAACGCCGTGACGGTGACCGCGACCGCAGAAATGATCTCGATCACCATCTCGAGTTTCGAGCTCCACCGCCGGTAGACGGCGGTCTTGCCGACCCCGGCCCGCCGGGCCACGCCCTCGATCGACATCCGCCCGTACCCCACCGCCGCCAGCTCCTGCAAAACCGCAGCTCTGATCGCCTCGGTCACGTCCTCGCGGAGAACCGCCGCCCCGGCCGGGATGCGCTTGCCGTCGACCTGCATCGGGACGAGTCTACCGCCACGACGATACGGTTGCGTATCGTCGCTGGCTCCCCTACCGTTTCGGTGAGGACGCAACGGTATCGTTCCGTGCCACCGGGCACGCTAGGTGAGCAACGGGGGGCGGTGCCTCGCCTACCGGTCCGGCATGCTCGCATGCCCACGGGCCGCCGGCAGCATCCGGGTGGATTCCCGGATTCCCGTGGAAAAGGGGTGGCGGGTGTGCGCGAGCGGCAGCCGTGGCTGACGGAAGGACGGATCGGATGCAGCAGTCGACCAGCGGCACGACCGTGACGCTGGAACCGGACCGCGAGCTCACCGCCGCCGAATTGGCCACGCGCCACGGCATGGCGGTCAGCGGGGCGCGACCCGGCCTGTTCCCCTACCTCGGGCAGCTGTGGTCACGGCGGCACTTCATCTGGGCGTACGCCAGCGCGCGGTTGATCTCCACCTACACCAACGCCCGGCTCGGCCAGGTCTGGCAGGTGATCACACCGCTGGCCAACGCCGGAGTCTATTTCCTCGTCTTCGGCGTGCTGCTGGGCACCAACCACGGCATCGACAACTTCATCGGCTACCTCTGCACCGGGATCTTCATCTTCACCTTCACCCAGCAGACGGTCACCACCGCGGCCCGGTCGATCTCCGACAACCTGAACCTGATCCGGGCGGTGCACTTCCCTCGGGCCAGCCTGCCGCTGACCTCGGTGCTGGTGCAGTTGCAGCAGCTCGCCCCGTCGATGACCGTGCTGGCGGCGATCATGCTGGTCACCGGCGAGGGCATCGATCTCAGCTGGCTGCTGCTGCTGCCCGCGCTCGCGCTGCAGACCGTGTTCAGCACCGGCCTGGCGATGACGGTGGCCCGGTGGGCGTCGCGCACCAGCGACCTGTCCCAGTTGCTGCCATTCATCATGCGGACCTGGCTGTACGCCTCCGGCGTGTTCTACAGCCTCGACCGGTTCACCACCGACCTGCCCGGTTGGGTCGCCGGGGTGCTGCACCTGAATCCGATGGCGGTCTACATCGATCTGGTCCGGTACGCGCTGATGGATTCGATGGGCAGCCGCCCGCCCGGTTACCTGTGGCCGGCCGCACTCGGCTGGGCGGTGGTGATGGGGGTCGCGGGCTTCATCTACTTCTGGCGTGCGGAGGAGGAGTACGGCCGTGGCTGATCCGCTGGGCGCCGCCGCATCCGCTGTCGGTACCGGTACCGACAGCCGGGTGCCTACCGTGATCGTCGACAACCTCCATGTGGTCTACCGGATCCACACCGGCGGCGGCGGGCGCAACTCACCGGTCGCGGCGCTGCGCCGGATAGCCACCCGTAGGCGGGCACCGTCGATCCGCGAGGTGCACGCCATCCGTGGAGTGAGCTTCGTGGCGTACCGGGGCGAGGCGATCGGGCTGGTCGGCAGCAACGGTTCGGGCAAGTCCACCCTGCTGCGGGCGGTGGCCGGACTGCTGCCGCCGCGTCGGGGCAAGGTCTACACCCGGGGCCAGCCGTCGCTGCTCGGCGTCAACGCGGCGCTGATGAACGACCTGACCGGCGAACGCAACGTGGTGCTCGGCTGCCTGGCGATGGGGATGACGCCGGCCCAGGTCCGGGAGAAGTACGACTCGATCGTGGAGTTCTCCGGCATCAACGAGCGGGAGGACTTCACCTCGCTGCCGATGCGCACGTACTCCTCCGGTATGGCGGCCCGGCTGCGGTTCTCCATCGCCGCCGCGAAGACCCACGACGTACTGATGATCGACGAGGCGCTGGCCACCGGTGACGCGCGGTTCCAGCGCCGCAGCGAGGACCGGGTACGCGAGCTACGCGAGCAGGCCGGTACGGTCTTCCTGGTCAGCCACAACAACAAGTCGGTCCTGGACACCTGCGAGCGCAGCATCTGGCTGGAGTCCGGCGTGATCCGGATGGACGGCCCCAGCCCCGAGGTGGTCAAGGCGTACCAGGAGCACGTCAACCGCAAGTAACTGACGGTGGTGGGTACGACCGTCGGTCGTACCCACCACCGTCGGGTGGGTTACCGCGCTGGGTCCGCCCGCAGACGGATCAGCCGAGGCGAGGCGTCGGATCAGCCGAGGCCGTTGCGGATCGCGGTGATCAACTCGCCGTTGCCGGTGTCACCGGAGAGTTCCCAGAAGAACGCTCCACCGAGGCCCTGGCCTCGGGCGTAGCTCATCTTGCCGCCGATGGTGCTCGGCGTGTCGTAACTCCACCAGTTGTTGCCGCACCTGGCATAGGCGGTGCCGCCGACCGTGCCGGTGGCCGGGCAGGTGTTCTTGAGCACCTTGTAGTCCTCGATGCCCTGCTCGTAGGTGCCGGGTGCCGGGCCGGTCGCGGTGCCACCGGGCGCGCTCTGGGTGACCCCGGACCAGCCACGACCGTAGAAGCCGATGCCGAGCAGCAACTTGCTGGCGGGAATGCCCTTGCTCTTGAGCTTCTGGATGGCCGCGTCGGACCAGAAGCCCTGTTGCGGGATGCCCGGATACGAGGTCAGCGGCGAGTGCGGTGCGGTCGGACCCTGGGCGTTGAACGCGCCGAAGTAGTCGTAGGTCATCGGCATGATCCAGTTGAGGTTGCCGGCGGCCCCGGCGTAGTCGGCCGCATCGATCTTGCCGCCGTTGCTCCCGTCGGCGGTGATCGCCGCGGTGACCAGGGCGGCGGATCCGAACCGGCTACGCAGCGCGGAGATCACGTTCTTGAACGCGTTGGGACCGCTGCTGTCACAGGTCAGGCCGCAGGCGTTCGGGTACTCCCAGTCGATGTCGATGCCGTCGAACACGTCCGCCCAGCGTGGATCCTCGACCAGGTTGTAGCAGGAGTCGGCGAACGCGGCGGGGTTCTGCGCGGCCTGGGTGAACCCGCCGGACCAGGTCCAGCCGCCGAACGACCAGATCACCTTCAGGTGCGGGTACATCCGCTTGAGCTTGCGCAACTGGTTGAAGTTGCCGCGCAACGGCTGGTCCCAGGTGTCGGCGACGCCGTCGACGCTCTCCGCCGCGGTGTACGCCTTCTCGTAGTCGGCGTAACTGTCACCGATGGTGCACCGGCCGCCGGTGGTGTTGCCGAAGGCGTACAGGATGTGGGTCATCTTCGCCGCTGATCCACTGGTGTGGATGTTACGGACATGGTAGTTGCGGGCGTAGATCCCCCACTGGGTGAAGTACCCGACCACCTTCTGTCCGCCCGGCGGGGGTGGCGGGGTGGTCGGCGGTGGCGTGGTCGGCGGTGGCGTGGTGGGTGGAGCGGTGGTCGGCGGCGCGGTAGTGGGTGGAGCGGTGGTGGGTGGAGCGGTGGTCGGCGGCGGGCCGCCGGCGCAGGACACCCCGTTGATGGTGCAGTTCTGCGGCGCACGGTACGCGCCGGCGCCGATGTAGCCCCAGTTGAACGAGGCGCCCGGGGCAAGACTGCCGGCCCAACTCTTCTTCACCGCGGTCCAGTGGTTGCCGCTGCGGGTGACGTCGGCGTCCCAGAAGCTGCTGATCGTGGTGCCGGCCGGCAGGTCGAACTCGATCCGCCAGGTGCTCACTGCGACGTCGGAGCCGTTGGCGACGGTCACCCTGACCTCGTGCCCGGTGCCCCAGTCCGACGTCGCGGTGAAGGTCGCGGAAATGGTGCCGGCGCCGAAGGCGGCGGTGACCGGCACCGCTGCGGCCACGGTCACCACGGCCAGCGCGCCGGCCCACATGGCACGGCGCAGTGGTCCTCTCATGTAGCGCCTCCCAATTAGTTAGGAAACTTTCCATAAAGTGCCTGAGACGCTACTCACAGGTTCGCCACTTCGTCAAGATGTCGAAATCTCTAGATACGACGACGGCCGGGGAAGCCACACTCCAGACGGTGGTACCAGCCGATCTCGCCGTCACCTTCCAGCCAGCACCACAGCACCGGCCGGCCGTCGAGCTCGCCCGGGAAGTCGAGCAGCACCGGGGCCACCCCTTTGACCTGGATCTCGTGCTCGTTCACCTCGTCGAGGATCCCGTAGATCCGCGCCTCCAGCGCCTTGACCTCAGCCAGCCCACCGTGCGGGCTGTCCAGCCCACCGGCCAGGTCGGCCCGCAGTTCGGCCAGGTCTGCCCGCAGGACGACCAACTCGTCGACACGCGGACGCAGGGTGGCCATCAGGTGACGCGCCTGGGCAAGGGTGAACACGTCCGACAGTATGGTCCATCACGATCCGCCCCGGGCCGCCGCCGGTCGCCGTGCGCCGGCGGCGGCACTGGGCGCGTCGGCGGTACGCGCCCGGGGGCAGCCGGCCGCAGGGGGCAGCCAGGACCGGCTCTCGACGCCGCCGCAGGGGAAGGTACGGCGCGACGTCGCACGGCGGTTCCGGGGGCATCGACCAGCAGCCGTCCGGCCGGTGCAACCACAACCACCGATGTAGCAAACAGTAGCCAGACAAACACGTTAAGCGGAAGAGCCTTGGACGTGAGTGAATACCTCAGTTATGGTGCGCGGCCAACTCACGGGCCCGGTCACGGGCCGCTTCCAGGGCGGCGAGCATGGCCGCCCGGACGCCGTGATTCTCCAGCTCCCGGATGGCGGAGATGGTCGTCCCGGCCGGCGAGGTGACCGCCTCCCGCAGCTTCACCGGGTGCTCCCCCGAATCGCGCAGCATCACCGCGGAGCCGATCGCGGTCTGCACGATCAGGTCGTGCGCCACCTGTCTCGGCAGCCCGAGCAGGATCCCCGCGTCGATCATCGCCTCGACGAGCAGGTAGAAGTAGGCCGGCCCCGACCCGGACAGCGCGGTGACGGCGTCCTGTTGCGTCTCCGGCACCTGGATCGTCGACCCGAGCGGCTGGAACATCTCCTCGGCCAGGGCCAGGTGCGCGGCGGTGGCGTGCCGCCCGGCGGAGATCGCGGTCATCGCCTGGTCGACCAGGGCCGGAGTGTTGGTCATCACCCGGATCACCGGTGTGCCCTCGGCCAGCCGCCGGGCGAAGAACTCGGTCGGCAGCCCGGCACACAGCGAGATGACGAGCTTGTCGGTGGGCACCTTCGGCCCGATCTGGTCCAGCAGGGTAGCGGCGTCCTGCGGCTTGACCGCGATCGCGAGTACCTCCGCCTCGACCACCGCCGCCAGGTTGTCCACCACCGGCACGCCGTAGCGCACGGCGATCTCCTCGGCCCGCTCCGGCCGACGGGCGGTGGCGAGCAGCTGGGCCGCCGGCCAGCCGGCCCGCAGCAGGCCCGACAGCACCAGCTCACCGATCTTGCCGGCACCGATCACCGCTACCTTGTACGCGCCCGGGGGCATCGGTACGTCACCTTCTTCCGGTCGGGGCGGTACGGGAGAACCGGGCGGTGGGCGCGAGCCGCCGGTCCCGGCCCGCTCCCGCCCGATATGCACGATCAACTACCGAAGAACACCTCGGCCTCGGTGTACCGCTCCAACGGGACGGTCTTGAGCTCGCGGGTCGCCTCGATCAGCGGCACCCGGACGATCTCGGTGCCACGGATACCGACCATCTTGCCCCAGTCGCCGTCGTTGGCAGCGTCGATCGCGTGCAGACCGAGCCGGGTGGCCAGCACCCGGTCGAACGCGGTGGGCGTGCCACCGCGTTGGATGTGGCCCAACACCACGGTCCGGGCTTCCTTGCCGGTCTTGGCCTCCAACTGCTCGGCCAGCCACTGGCCGATGCCGCCCAGCCGCACGTGGCCGAAGGAGTCGGTCTCCTGGTTCTGCAGGACCATCTGGCCCTCCAGCGGGTGCGCGCCCTCGGCGACGACCACGATCGGGGCGTACTGCTTCTGGAAGCGCTTCTCGACATAGGTCGCCACCTGCTCGACGTCGAACGCGCGCTCGGGCAGCAGGATCACGTTCGCCCCGCCGGCCAGGCCGGCGTGCAGCGCGATCCAGCCGGCGTGCCGGCCCATCACCTCGACGACCAGGGTGCGGTGGTGGCTCTCGGCAGTGGTGTGCAGCCGGTCGATCGCCTCCATCGCGATGTTGACGGCGGTGTCGAAGCCGAAGGTGTAGTCGGTGGCACCGAGGTCGTTGTCGATGGTCTTCGGCACGCCGACCACCTGCACGCCGAGTTCGTGCAGCTTGGTGGCGACGCCGAGGGTGTCCTCGCCGCCGATGGCCACCAGCGCGTCTACGCCCTGAGTGGTCAGGTTTTCCTTGATCCGCTCGACGCCGCCGTCGATCTTGAACGGGTTGGTCCGGGACGAACCCAGGATGGTGCCCCCCCGAGGCAGGATGCCCCGTACCTCGTTGATGCCGAGAGGCTTGCTCAGCCCCTCCAGCGGTCCGCGCCAGCCGTCGCGGAAGCCGATGAACTCGTGACCGTAGCTGGCGACGCCTTTGCGCACCACCGCCCTGATCACGGCGTTCAGGCCGGGGCAGTCGCCCCCACCGGTGAGCACGCCGATACGCATGATCCGCTCATCCTCCAGAAGTGTGCGGTAAGCCCACTGGAGCCCCAGGAACGAAGTCCGGTCAGACCGTCGGCATCATTGCCGGCCCGGGGCGGGCCGTCAGTGCGCACTGTATCGGCCCGGCCGGTGGCCGGGCGAGCAGACCCCGGGGATCGCCGACCCTGGGCTCAACGCGGGTACGCCCGGTCGATGACACGCCAGCGGGCCAGATTGTGTCGGGCGTCGACCAAGGCGTCGTGCCGGTCCGCGGCGGCTGACGGCAGGCGCGGGCGGCCGGCGTCGTCCCAGCGCTGTCGCAGGTCCTTGGTGAACCGGGGGATCTCCCGGGGCAGCGCGGGCATCGCTCCCCACAGTTGCGCCAGCGCCACATGGTCGTACGCGGCGTACCAGGCCCACAGCTCCAGTTCGTCGGCTGAACCGGCGCGTACCGGCCCGATGAGGAATTCGTACAGTTCGTCGCGGATGCGCTCGCGGGAGCGCCACGCGGGGTTGGCCGGCGAGGGCAACTTGTCCAGCACGTGGCGACGAACCCAGGGCACCGCCCGGGACGCGTCGAACTCGGTGGACACCGCGTAGAACTCACGGCCGAGCTCGTCGACGACGCCGATCGAAACAAGATCGATGACGTGGCCGTCCTCGATGAACTCGCAGTCGTAGAAGTAGCGGTGGATCATTACCACCATCCTCGCCGACCCCGACCATCGACGCTCATCGGGGTGCCGGCTGGGCCGACGCACGCGCTATCGGCACCAGCCGGCACCTTATTCCCCACGGCCGGATCCACCGGGCCCCCGTGTCGGCCCCCACCCGCCGGTGGATCTGGCCACTAGCCTGCTGGTTTGTCGGGCACAGGACTGTCACAGAAATGATTGTGGGGGTGTACACCACGCGACACGGGAGCCATGATCTGATGTTGACGCCGTTGTCCGAACGGTGGCTATTTCATGTTTGCCCGCGCCGGGTGGCGTACCTAGGCCGGACACGATGGTGCCCCCGGTGGGATGGTGCCCTTGGTGGGGAGGGAATGGACCGTGGAGATGCGCCTGCCGGAGCCGGGTGACGCGCTCACCGGCGTGGACATGTTCGCCGGCCTCGAACCGGAGGTGCGGCAACGGGTCATCGCCGCCGCGGTACCGCGTACCTACCGTAAGGGGCAGTTGCTCTTTGTCGAGAACGATCCCGGCGAATCACTCATCGTGCTCAAGCGGGGTGCGGTGGCGGTCTTCCGCACCGCACCGACCGGCGAGCGGGCCGTGCTGTCGGTGGTCCGCCCACCGGACGTACTCGGGGAGGTGTCGCTGCTGGACGCCTCCACCCGGTCGGCCTCGGCCGAGGCTATCGAGGACTGCACCGCGTTGGCTCTGTCCCGGGGCGCCTTCATGGACCTGGTGCACTCCAACCCACGGATCCTCGACGCGGTCATGCGCTCGCTCGGCGCCCTGATCCGCCGCCTGACCGAGCAGAACGCCGATCACGTGTTCCTGGACCTGCCGGGCCGGGTGGCCAAGACGCTGGTCAGGTTGGCCGGCGAGAGCCAGGCCCCGATGATCACCATCGAGCTCAACCAGAGCCAGCTCGCCGAGATGGCCGGTGGCTCCCGGCAGAGCGTCAACCAGGCGATCGGGTCGTTCAGCAGTCGTGGCTGGTTGCGTACGGAGGGCCGGCGGATCGTGGTGACCGACGTGGCGGCACTGCGCCGCCGGGCCGGAATGGCCGATCGCTGACGCGCATCGCCGGCTGCCTCCGTCGGGCGACCGGCGGGCCCGGTGCGCAGCCGCCGCGCGCTCCGGGCCCGGTCGTCAGTCGGTTGCGATCACGGATGGGTGCTGGTCGGGCCGATCCAGTTGGTGCCGACGGTCTCCCCGGTCGGACCGATCCAGTCCTCGGCCACCACGCCCTCCTTCTGCAGCTGGGCCAGCGTGCCGGCGTCGATGTCGACCATGTCGCCGGCGGCGTAGCTGGTGCCCGAACCGTCGGTCCAGTCCTGCTCCAACTTGACGTACACCATGTCTGAGACTCCCCTGCTCGGTCTGATCCCGCTGGATGTCGGTCGACGCCAGCCGGATGTCGGTCGGTTCATGCTGGATGAATGTAACCGGCCACCACCAGCAGTTGGACTGTCCATTAACCAACAGCCCGGTTTTGGACAGTTGACGCGACCCGCGATACTCGGCGGCGAGCACAATGTGACCTGCGTGTCCGGTCACCCCGGCCGACAGGCACACCCGCTGGCACGCCCGGTCAGAAGCCGCTGGCCGGCACCGCCGACCAGATGGGACAGTAGGTTCCCAGATGAGGATCCGACTCGACTCTCGGGCGAGGAGACCCGGCATCGCTGCTCCCTGTGACAAGTGCGGCCGGACCGCCGCCGATGACGACCGCTTCTGCGGCGGCTGCGGTACGGCGCTGACACCTGTCTGCGTCCACTGCGACCGGCCGCTGCCCGCCGACGCGAGCTTCTGCACCTCCTGCGGCCAGCCACAGAGCACACGGCGCGGCGTGGAGCCGAGCCAGGAGGACCGGCGCCGGGTCAGCGTCCTGTTCATCGACCTGATCAACTTCACGCCGTACGTGGAGCGGGTCGATCCGGAGCAGGTCCGCCGGATGCAGACCACGTTCTTTTCCGTTGTGCGCCGGGTCGTCGGGCAGTACGGCGGGGTGGTGGAGAAGTACATCGGCGACGCGGTGATGGCACTGTTCGGCGCCCCGGTCGCCACCGAGAACGACGCGCTGCGCTGCGTGCGGGCCGGGCTGGAGCTGCGCCGGGCGCTGGCGGACTTCACCGGCAACGCCGGTGAAGGGCTGCGGTTCCGGATCGGGGTCGCCACCGGCGAGGCGTTGGTGGACACCGGCGCGGCCCGCGACGGCGGCCAGGCGTTCCTGGCCGGCGACGTGGTCAACACCGCCTCCCGGATGCAGTCCGTTGCACCGCCGGAGGGGGTGCTGGTGTGCGGCAACACGTACGCGCTGACCAAAGAGGCGATCGACTACGACGCCCGGCCGGCGGTCACCCTGCGTGGGCGGTCGTCGCCGACCGAGGTGTGGCTCGCGCTGGCACCGCTGCGCCCGGCCACCGACCGGCAGGACGACGCGACCCCGCTGATCGACCGCGAACATGAGCTCGGGTTGCTGGTCAACGCTCTCTACCGGTGTATCC
Organism: Solwaraspora sp. WMMB335; assembly: GCF_049179075.1. Lineage (NCBI taxonomy): Bacteria > Bacillati > Actinomycetota > Actinomycetes > Micromonosporales > Micromonosporaceae > Solwaraspora > Solwaraspora sp. WMMB335. Next base: position 6,834,428 of record NZ_JBMHMF010000001.1, on the reverse strand, counting down.
GGGACCAACGGCCGCAGATGCTGACCGTGCTCGGCCAGGCCGGCATCGGCAAGAGCCGGCTGGTACGCGAACTGGCCCGGCACGCCGAGCGGATGATCGACCAGCCGGTCACCTGGCGCACCGGCCGGTGTCCACCGTTCGGCCAGAACGTCACGTTCGCCGCGCTCGCCGACATCGTCAAGGCCGAGGCCGGCATCCTGGACACCGACCTGGCGACCGTCGCCGAGCAGCGTCTCGGCACAGCGGTCCGTGCCCTGGTCGCACCGGCCACGGCCGACCGGCTGATCACCGCACTGCGCCCGCTGGTCGGGTTGCCGCACCGCAACCTGCCGGCCGAGGAGACCGAATCGGCCTGGCGACGGTTCCTTCTCGCGCTGGCGGCCCGCCAGCCCACCGTGCTGGTCTTCGAGGATCTGCACTGGGCGGACGAGGCGATGCTGCGCTTCGTCGAGCTGCTCGGTGCCGGCGCCCGGCAGGTGCCGCTGCTGCTGCTGTGCACCGCCCGGCCGGAGTTGGCCACCCGCGACCCGGGCTGGGCCGGCACCACGCCCGGCGCGCTGACCGTCAGCCTGCCGCCGCTGCGCGACAGCGCCGTGGCCACCCTGTACGCCCATATGTTCGGCGCCACGCCATTCTCCGCCGACCTGCTCGGTCCGCTGGTCGAGGTCGCCGACGGCAACCCGCTGTACGCCCACGAGTACGTCCGGATGCTGATCGAGCAGGGCTCGCTGCGCCGCAGCGGACGCGGCTGGACCCTCGACCACGGCAGCCGGCTGCCGATCCCGGACAACGTGCACGCGGTGATCGCCAACCGGGTCGACCTGCTGGATCCGAGCGACCGCGCGGTGCTGCTGTCCGCCGCCGTGGTCGGCGTGCAGTTCTGGCCCGGGGCGGTGGCCGCCGCCCTGGGCCAGCCGGTGGAGCTGGTCGACCGGTCGCTACGCCGGCTGGAACAGCGCGACTTCGTCCACGAACAGACGAGTTCGGCCATGGCGCAGCAGCCGGAGTTCCGCTTCCAGCACGTACTCGTCCGCGACGTGTGCTACCAGCGGCTGCCGCGCAGCGAGCGGGTCGCCCAGCACGCGCGCACCGCCGACTGGCTGGACACCCTGGCCGGCGACCGGGACACCGACCTTGCCGAGGTGCTGGCCCACCACCGGTGGGCGGCCCACGAGATCGCCCACACGCTGAGCCTGGACACCGGCCGGTACGCGGTCGATGCCCGCGACGCGCTGCACCGCGCCGCCCGCCGGGCGTACGCGCTGCACGCCCTGGACGTCGCGGCCGGGCACGTGCGGCGGGCGCTCGGGCTGATCTCTCCGGACGGCCCGCACGAGTTGCTCGACCGGCTGCAGCTGGAGCTGCTCGACGCGGAGATCGCGTTCCTGCTCGACGGCCGCGGATTCCTCGCCACCGGCGGTACCGACCGGCTGCAGTCGCTGGCCGGTCAGCTGTCCACCGCGGGCGATCAGGGCTACGCGGCCCGAGCCTGGACGCTGCTCGGTCGGGCGGCCTGGCTGCACACCGACCGGGACGAGGCGCTGCGCTGTCTGGACCGGGCGGTGGAGCTGTTCGACGCGCTGGCCGACAGCGATGAGAAGGCCGACGCGTACGCCGAGCTGGGCCGGCTACACATGCTCAACCTGGAACGCGATCCGGCGATCGCCGCCGCCGGTGCCGCCGCGATGATCGCCGAGCGGCTCGGACTGGTCGAGACCCTGGTCAACGCGCGGATCACCGAGGCGATGGCCCGCTACCAGTCCGGTGAGCGGACCGGGCTGGACGAGCTGCGGGCGGTGACGACGACCTGCCGGGAGCAGAAGCTGCTGGCGCTGCCCCGGGCGCTGCAGAACCTGTCGTACGCCTTGTGCGAGGAGGGCGACTGGTCCGCCGCCGCGCAGTTGATGGCCGGGGCGGCACCCGGTTCCAACCTGAGCACCGGCTACTCGGGCGACGCGATGCGCGCCTACTTCGCCGGCGACTTCGCCGCCTTCCTGGCCGCCGCGGATGCCTTCGTCGAAACGCCGAGCGGGCAGTGGGACATCCAGGTCCGTGGGCTGCGGTCGTGCCTTCGGGTGCTGCGTGGCGAGCCGGTCCCGGCGGCCGGCACCGGCGCGGTCGACGACGTCGACGAGGCGGTGCGCGCAGCACGAGACAGTGGCTTCCGCCGGCCGTACTGGAACAGCCTCGGCCTGGGCGCGTTGTGCCGGGCCCTGCAGGGCCGCACGGCCGAGGCTACCGCGCTGCTCGAGGAGTTGGACCGGTCCTGGTCGGCGGTGCCGGCGCTGGCCAGCGGCGAATGGATCGCGGCGGCCTCGTTCGCCGCGGCGGTCATTGGCCGGGAGGCAGCCGTCCGGGTCCGCTCGATGCTCGACCGGGTGCAGCACCGGACGCCCTGGGCAGAGGCCGCGTTGCAGACGGTGACGGCAGCGGTAGCCGGGGCCGACGGCGACCTGCGCCGGGCCGAGGAATTCTTCACCGCGGCGGCGGCCGGGTTCGCCGCGATCGACGCCACCACCGACCGGATGCTGGCGCTTGCGCTGGCCGCCGGCGCGTTGCGCGACGCCGGTGAGCGGGAGGTCCCGGCCACCACGACCCTGACCGAGGTACAGCGATTCGCGCTGCGTAACAAGGCGCCGGGACTGCTGCGGCTGGGCAGCGTCGCGGCCAGCGGTGTCGGCTGGTCGCCCACGCTCGCCTCCTGACGCTGCCCGCGGGTCACCGCAGGTGGGGGGCGGACTTGACGGTGTGTGCGTAGACGTCCACGTACTCCCGGCCGGAGAGCTGGTGCAACCGCAGCATGATCTCGTCGGTGACCGCCCGCTCGGCGCGCGGGTCGCCGGCCCGTCCGGCGTAGCGGGAGAAGTCCAACGCGGGGCCGAACCGGATCCGCACCGGACGCATCCGCATCAGGCGTACGCCCGGCGGACGCAGCTGATCGGCATCGAGCATCACGACCGGGACCACCGGTGCCCCGCTACGCAGGGCGATCCTCGCGACCCCGGTCTTGCCACGGTAGAGCCGCCCGTCCGGCGAACGGGTGCCTTCCGGGTAGATCCCGGTGACCCTGCCCTGGCTGAGCAGTCGCACCTGGGTCTCGATCGCCGCCTGGGCGGCCCGGCCACCGGAGCGGTCGACGGGGACGGTGCCGACAGCGACGAAGAACAACCGGACCAGCCATCCGGTGACGCCGCGGCCGGTGAAATACTCTGATTTGGCGACGAAGATCACCTTTCGCGGGACCATCAGCGGCATGAACACCGGATCGAAGAACGAGATGTGGTTACCGGCGATGACCACGGGTCCGGTCCGGGGCACCTGTCCCAGGCCCTCGACCTGCGGGCGAAAGACCAGCCGGAGCCAGGGACCGAGGATCACGTACTTGAGTAACCAGTAGAGCACCGATGTCCTTCCGCCGCGCCGGGCGTCCGCCCGTTGCCTGGCCCGATGCCTGGTACCGGTGCCGTCCACCACCTGCCACCACGCGGCCGGCGAGCGCGATGCGGTGAGCAGCCTGAGCCTACGGAGCGGGTACGGCACGCCACAACGCACTCCCGCAACCATGGCCCGGCGTGTCACGATTCAATGGCACGGCACGCCCCGGCCGGGGGCACGCCGGCGGGACAGGACGCGACGGGCGGCCGGTGAGGAGAGGGTTCGGTGTCTGCGGGTGGCGCGCGCCGGGGGCGGCGGGACAACGGCCTCGACGCATCCGAGTACGCCGTTGCCGGCGATGTCGACCCGCGGGTCGGCGAGCATCTGTTGGATGTGCTGGCCGCCGGGGGAATCGCCGCCTACCTGCAGCCGTCGTCCGACATCAACCCGGTGACCCGCACCACGACCGTACCGGCCCGGCCGACCGACCGGCTCTTCGTCGACCGCGCTCATCTCGATACCGCCCGCGGCTACCTGCTGCAGCTCGCCGAGGACAACCCGACGGCCGGCGGCCGGGATCCGCACGGTGGCGACGCACCGGCCACCGGCCCGGCCAGGACCGGTGGTTCCGGATCCGACGCCGGGCCGGCCGACGCCGCCGCCCACGGCGTCCCGGATGCCGACGTCGATGCCGCCTGGGCCGGCATCATCGCGACCTACCACCACCCGGTCGATCCGACGGCGCTGCCCTGGCCTGCGGCGGAGAACCTGCCGGCGGCCGGCACGAACCCGGGACCGGATGCCACGGCAGGGACCGCGCTGGCCGCTTCGCGTCCGGACGGCACCGGCACGGCCGACGGTGGCGGTGGCGGTGGCGGTGGCGGTGGCGGTGGCGGTGGCGGCGATGATCCGACGGCCGACCCGGACGGCCCGGACGGTGGGAAGGCGAGCGGGCACCGGCACTCCGCCAGCGGGCCGGCGGGCGGTGGGCCGGCGGCCGAAGCCGGGCACGGGCCGGGTCCGGCCGCGCGTCCCGGTGCCCCGGAGCCCGACGCGACGGAGGCCGGCCCGGCGGCACCGCTGCCGTGGGCGGTGGGATTCACCGACATCTCGGTCGGCCGACGCGGCGACGAACCGTCGCTTCTGGACGGGCTGGACACGTTCGGTGCGCACCTTCCCGACGAGCCGGAGGAGGGCTACACCCCGCCGCCACCTCCACCGCTGCCCCAGTTGTCGCCGGCGGCGGTGTTCGGGGTCCTCGCCATCGTCACCGGCTTCGTCCTGTTCGTCTTCCCGTCCGTGCTTCCGGTGGATCGGGGGGTGGCCATCCTGCTCGGATTCACCGGCGTGGTCGGTGGGTTCGTCACGCTGATCTGGCGCCTGCGACCGGATCGCGAGGAGGATGAAGATCCGGACGACGGCGCAGTCGTCTGATCCTGGCCAACGGATGGCGAAAAAACAAACTCATTGACGACCGTGGTCACCCTGTAACGCTCGCGTAACTTGGTCTCAGTAGGAATAATTCCCGTAGTCAATCCCTCACCAGTTCGCGATCAATCGCCATGCGCGGCAGCTGCCGCGGCGAAACGAGGTCCCCTCATGCGTCAGAGTTCCCTCGTGGTGGTGGCCAACCGGCTCCCGGTGGACGACAGCGTCGCACGTGATGGTGCGTGCGAATGGCGTCGCAGCCCGGGTGGTCTGGTCAGCGCCCTGCACCCGATCCTGCAGCACACGCCGGCCACCTGGGTCGGCTGGGCCGGCGGCACCGGCCCCGCCCCGAGCCTGCCGGACATCGACGGCGTCCGGATGCACACCGTCTCACTGTCCTATGAGGACATCCGCGACCACTATGAAGGGTTCGCCAACGCGACGCTGTGGCCGCTCTATCACGACTCGGTCGAACAACCGGCGTACCACCGCCGCTGGTGGGAGGCATACCAGCGGGTCAACCAGCGATTCGCCGAGGCCGCGGCGGCGGCGGCCGAGCCCGGCGCGCTGGTCTGGGTGCAGGACTATCACCTGCAACTGGTGCCGGGCATGCTGCGCGCGATGCGGCCCGATCTGTTGATCGGATTCTTCCTGCACGTACCGTTTCCGCCGCCGGAGCTGTTCATGCAACTTCCACGACGCGCCGAGTTGATGCTCGGCATGCTCGGCGCGGATCTGGTCGGTTTCCAGCGGGCCCAGGCCGCGCACAATTTCGCCCAACTGGCCAGCAAGGTACTCAAGGTTCCGGCCACCGACCGCCGCGTCGCGGTCGACGACCGGGTGGTCCGCATCGGCGCGTTTCCCGTCTCGATCGACATGTCCGAGATGGAGTCGCTCGCCGCCCGGCCCGACGTCTCGGATCGTGCCCGGCAACTGCGCGCGGATCTGGGCGATCCCCAGCACGTCATCCTCAGCGTCGACCGGATGGACTACACGAAGGGGATCGAGCAGCGGCTCAAGGCGTACAGCGAACTGATCGCCGACGGGCACGTCAAGGTTCGCGACACGGTCATGGTGCAGGTCGCCGTGCCCAGCCGGGAACGGGTCGAGCAGTACCGCATCCTGCGCGACCGGGTGGAACGTGAGGTGGGCCGGATCAACGGGGAGTTCGGTAGGGTGGGCGAGCCGGCCATCCACTACCTCAACCAGTCGTTCAGTCGGGCCGAGCTGGCGGCGTTGTACCGGGTCGCCGACATCATGGCGGTCACCCCGCTACGCGACGGGATGAACCTCGTCGCCAAGGAGTACGTCGCCGCCCGGGTGAATGACGACGGTGCGTTGCTGCTGAGCGAGTTCGCCGGTGCCGCCGCCGAATTCCAGCAGGCATACCTGGTCAACCCGCACGACCTCGACGGGCTCAAGCTGACCCTGATGCACGCCCTGGAGGCGTCCGCAACGGACAAGTCCGACCGGATGCTGTCCATGCGTCAGCACCTGCGCACCCATGACATCCGTGCCTGGGTGCACAAGTACCTGACCGCGCTGGACCGGACCGGCTCCCTCGCCGACCGGCTGACCACCTGAGGTCCGTCGACGCTGCCGGTGCAGCGTCGACGGGTCAGGCGGTGCCCTTGTCCAGCCAGTCCAGGATCGCGTCGATCGGCTCCACCCAGCGTGCGTCCAGCATCAGGTCGTGCCCCATACCCGGGAACAGCAACGGGGCACCGCCGTAGCGACGAGCGGCCCGGTCGAGAGCCGCCGCCGGCACCACGCGGTCGTCCGGACTGCCCAACACCAGTACCGGCGGATCGCCGACCGCAGGCTCGGTCCGGCCGGCGAACAGCAACTGCCACTGGGCCCGGGCGGACGCCCGGCCCAACCGGTCGACGTAGGACGCGGCGAGCGCTTCGGGCAGTTCGCGGCTGAACAGCTGGTTCGCGCGCAGCCGCAGCGGCCTGCCAAACACCGCGGGCAGCGTGCCCACCGGGTTACGGCGCAGCGCCGCACCGAGCAGTGTCCAGCCGCCGAGCGCCGGTGCGGCCAGTACGGCGGCCCGGGCGGGATAGCGGGCGAGCGCGTGGGTCACCAGAAGCGCTCCCGCCCCATGACCCACCAGCACCGCCTGTCGGGGCAACCCGGCCGCCGTCTGGACCACGTCGTGTACGTACGCGCGCAACCCGGTGCCCGGCGCTGCCGTGCTGGCACCGTGACCACGTGGACTGACCGCGTACGCCGGGAAACCCCGCTCCGCGGCCCGCTCCAGCCAGTGCTCGGCGAACACCCACGCGCCGTGGCCGAAGCCCGGGACGAACAGCAACGGTGGCTTCCCCTCGTCGCGTAGCACGTCGACGTGACGCACTTCGCGGCGCACCGGCGCGACGGGGTCGGTCCATTCCCTGGTACGGATGATGCGGGTGGTCGGCATGGTCTGGCTCACCGGGCCGGTACCTCCAGACTGTCCAGCGTCGATTGCAGCGCCCGCAGGTAGGTGAGGTGGCTGACCTCGAACCAGTGTCGGGGCGAATCGGCGACATCCGCCTCGTGCCAGCTCGCGCCGGCTTCGCTGTCGATACGCGCCTGCAGCACGGCCGCCGCCGCCGGATCGGCCAGCCGGGTCCGCAGCCAGCGGGCGATCGCCACGCTCTGCCAGTGCACCAGCGGGAAGATACCGGAGTCCGCCTCCAGCAGGCCGACCACCGCCAGGGTCGGCCGGTTGCGGGCGAACGCGTGCAGGTACAGCTGAGGACGCCCGTCGGCACCGGCATCGAGCAGTTGCCCGTCGAGGAACTCGAACCGCGGCTGGTAGCCGGTGGCCAGCACCACCAGGTCGGGATCGATCTCGCGGCCGTCGACGAGCTCGACCGAGTGCCGTCGGAACCGGGCCACGTCCGGCACCGGGATGAGCGCGCCGTGACCCGCGTAGTAGACGAGCTGACTGTTGACGATCGGGTGGGTCTCGTACATCCGGTGGTCGGGCACGGGCAGGCCGAACCGGGTCAGATCACCGACGGTGAGCCGGAGCACCAGGTGGAAGATCCATTGGCGCAGCCGCAACGGCAGTCGCAGCGCCACCGCTCGGGCGTGGATCTGGTCGAGGGGTCGGCCGAAGAGGAACTTCGGCGGATACCAGTAGCCCCGGCGGGTCGAATGCCAGCAGCGGACCGCCTGCTGCGCCGCCTCGACGGCGATGTCACATCCCGTGTTGCCGCCACCGACCACCAGTACCCGACGTCCGCGCAACTGGGTCGCGTCGTGGTACGCCGAGGCGTGGATCACCTGGCCGGTGAAGTCGGACAGTCCTTCGTACTCGGGCATCCTGGGCGACCAGTTGTGCCCGTTGGCGACGACCACGGCCGCGTACCGCTGGGTGCGTTCGGCACCGCTGCCGCCGGCGCTGCGGGTGGTGACGTCCCACCGGCCGCCGTCGGCCGGCTCGACCCGGACCACCTCGGTGCCGAACCAGATGTGCCGGCGCAGTTCGAAATGGTCCGCGTACCGTTCCAGGTAGGCCAGCACCTGACCGTGGTGCGGATAGTCCGGCCAACTGTCCGGCATCGGGAAGTCGGGGTACTGGCTGAACGGTTTCGAGGACACCAGATGGGTGGTGGCGTACACCGGGCTGCGGTCGTGCCGCCAGTTCCACGCGCCGCCGACTCCGGTCTCCCGCTCGTAGCAGTCGACCCCGAACCCCTGCTCCCGCAGGTTCTTCACGGCACACAGCCCACTCGCCCCGGCGCCGATGACGCAGACGTTCTCGCCCTGGTCGGAGACCGGACGGTCACCGCGCCACAGGGTGGCGCCGGTGGCGGGGGTGTCGTAGTCAGCAGGAGTGGGCACCGGCAATCTCCTTTTGTACGGCTGCGAAATGGTGCCGGCTAGCCGCCCCGCTTGTCCAGTCCCCGCGCGGACGTGGCGTCGGCCGGTGGGTCGCCGGCCGGTGGGTCGCCGGCCGGTGGGTCGCCGGCCGGCAGCACGAGGTCGGTGACGATCGGCAGATGGTCACTTGCCCGGCGCGCCGCGGCGGTGTCGACCACCTGGTACGCGGTGACCACCAGTCGCGGGTCGACGAAGATCGCGTCGATGCGCTGCCGGGGATCGTGGCAGGGGAAGGTCGCCGTTCGGCCGTGACCGGTCACCGCGGCGGTGTCGATGAGCCCACCGGCCACGACCGGCCACGCGGCACCGCCGGCGGTCGCGGTCTCGTTGACGTCCATGCCCATGATCAGCGGGTCATCGAGACCCTGGCACGCCTGGTGGAGCCGACGGGCCTGGTCAGGTCGCTCCGCGGCGTCGGTCGACAGGTGCGCCCCGGCGATCACGAAGTCTGCCGACCCGACGGTACAGCGGGCGAAGGCGGCACCGCGCAGGTGCCGGCCCGGGGTCAGCGGGAACTGGATCGACCAGGTCCGTCTCACCCGGACCCGCAGCGTGGTCAGCAGCAGGTTGCCCAGCGCCGGCAACCCGCCACCGCCGACCACCATGCCGAAGTCGTCGGCCAGCGCGGCGCACCTGTGCCGCCACCGCAACCGCCGTGGGCCCTCCTGCAGGATCGCCACGTCGGGCGCGATCTCCCGGACCACCTCCGCCAGCGCGCGCCGGGCGTCACGCTGGCCGTGGATGTTGTACGACAGCACCCGCAGCCGCACGCCCGGCGGCGACGAGTCCTCGATCGTGGCGGAGCCTCGGCGCGGCGCGGCGGACGCCGCGGTCGGCTGTTGCGCTGGCACAGTCCATCTCCTCACGGTTCAGAGTCGGCGGGCCAGGTCGGCGGCACCGACGAGGCCGGCGGTGTTGCCCAGTTCCGCTGGCCGGACCTCGGCGACCGGGATCCGTACCCGCTGGGCGAGTGCCTCGGTGTACGCCCGCTGGGCTGGACCGAGCAACAGGTCACCGGCCTCGACCACGCCGCCGCCGATCACCATCACCTCCGGGTCGAGGATCTGTGCCAGATCGGCCAGGCCGATGCCGAGCCAGCGGCCGATCTGGGCGAACGCCTCGCAGGACACCGGGTCGCCGGAGCGGGCCGCGGCGGTGACCATCGGCCCGGTGATCGCCTCGGCGTCGCCGCCGGCGAGGGCGAGCAGGTTGGTCGCCCGTGCCGGTTCCTGCCGGGCACCGGCGCGGGCGAAGCGGACCAGCGCGTTGCCGCTGGCGTACTGCTCGATGCAGCCGAGCCGTCCGCAGCCGCACTGGTGTCCGTCCGGTACGGCCAGCATGTGGCCGAGTTCGGCGGCGATGCCGTGCGCGCCACGGATCAGGTCGCCGCCGTGCACGATGCCGCCGCCGATGCCGGTGCCGACGGTGAACATCACCATGGACTCGGCGGCGTCACGGCCCGCGCCGAAGCGGAACTCCGCCCAGGCGGCGACGTTGGCATCGTTCTCCACCGTCACCGGCAGATCGACCGCGGCACTGACGTAGTCACGTAGCGGCTCGTTGCGCCAGGCGATGTTCGGGGCGAACAGCACTGTCGACCGACCGGCGTCGATCCATCCGGCAGCTCCGACCCCGACCGCGGTGACGGGGTGCGTGGCCGCCAGCTCCAGCACCACCTCGACGATCACATCGCGGGTCTTGGCCACGTCGTCGGCCGGTGTCTCGTGCCGGGTCTGCGCCAGGACCTTCCCGTCCGGATCGACGACCCCACCGGCGACCTTGGTGCCGCCGATGTCGACTCCGATGGTCAGCGTCACCGCTGCCGCTCCCCTCTGCTGTGCGCTGCGCGCGCCGGTGCCCACCCGGTCCTGTCCGTCGGCGGCCGACAGTCGCCGCACCGGCCATCGCCCGCCCGAATCCTGGTACCCGGTCAGGCTGATCCTGATGCCGGGCCGCCGGGGCTGTCCGGGGCAGGGTCCGGATCGTCGACGGGGGCGTTCGTGGCGGCTGACCAGACGTCCCGCTCACCCGCTGAGTCCGAATCATCCCTGGTTCGGGTGGCCCACCGCCACACCTCGTCGTCCGAGGCCGACCGGCCGGACGGGGGATCGTGCTCGTTCGCGGGTGCCGGATCGGCCGCGGCGTCAGTTGGCGACCCGGCGGGTGGCGGGGCTGCCGGCTGCGGCGGGGCTGCCGGCTGCGGCGGGGCCAGGGCGCGCAGCAGGCTGGCCATACCGGCGGCGAAGTCGCCGGCGCCGGTCGCCAGCCGGGCGGCGAGCTCGGGGCTCGGATCGCGCAGTGCGGTGATCGCCCGGCAGATCGGGCAGACGCAGCAGACCTGCTCACCGGTGGCCATCGGAGCGCCGCCACCGAGCAGGTCCCGCAACACGCCGAGACCAGCGGCACCGTGCCGCTGCCCACGCGCCGCCAACTGCGCCATGGCCAGGGCGGTAGCCACCAGCCGCTCCGCTTCGGCGCGTGCCGAGTGGGGATCCGATGCCGCCATCTGCCGTCTCCTACCCGGTTTCCGCGCCGGACTGCTCTACCCGACGCTTGAGTTGGGTGAGGGCGGCATCCATGATCATCTTCTCGGCCTTGCGACGGAACATGCCCAGCATCCCGACGGAGAGCTCCACCTCCAGCGTGTAAGTCACGGTGGTGGTACCGTCACCGTTGTCCTCGATGTCGTACGACCCGTTCTGTCGGCGCTGCATCCTCGACGGCTCGGCCAGCCGCCACTCGATGCGGGAGACGTCCTCGGCGTACTCGTAGACCAAGTCGTACTCGTCAACCAACACGCCGGCGTCGAGCACGAAATGAACCAGGCAGGCGTACCCGTCCTCGTATTCCTCGCGAATCTCGACCCGGTCGAGCGCTTCGGTCCACTCGGGGTAACGCGCGAAGTCGCAGATCACCGCAGTCACCCGGGTCGCGGGTGCGGCGATCACGATCGACTTGGTGGAGGACTCCGCCATGTGGGGCAGGCTACCCCGTGCGGAGGCAAGATCAAGCGAGCGGCCGGCATCGGCGGGCTGACGTCGCTGGTCAACGCCGGCCCGGTAGGTTTCGGGTAGCCGGACCCGTACCCCCGCCCGTGGGTACGCCGCCGGCTCCGCCCGCGAGCGCGAGGGAGTGCAGGTGCGCGAGTTCTCCGTACCACCGGTGGTCACGGTCGGCGACGCCGCCAACCTGACCGACTCGGTCTGGGACAACGCCGAGACCACCCCGGACGCGGTGCAGTTCACCCGGCCCGGACCGGCCGGCCACACCGAGGTGACCTGCCGACAGTTCCGCGACGAGGTGATCGCCGTCGGTCGCGGTCTGATCGGCGCCGGTATCCGCGTCGGGGACCGGGTCGGGCTGATGAGCAAGACACGGTACGAGTGGACCCTGCTCGATTACGCCATCTGGTCGGTCGGCGGGGTCACCGTGCCGATCTACGAGACCTCCAGCCCGGACCAGATCGCCTGGATCCTGGCCGACTCCGGCGCGGTCGCCTGCTTCGTCGAGACCAACGGCCACGCGATGGCCGTTGCCGCTATCCGCGACCAGGTACCCGCGCTACGCGACGTCTGGCAACTCGACACCGGCGGCGTCGACGACGTCATCGCCCGCGGTGACACCGTCGACGCGGCCCAGGTCGAGCAACGGCGCCGCGAGCTCACCGCCGGTGGCCTCGCCACGATCATCTACACCAGTGGCACCACCGGACGGCCGAAGGGCTGCGTGCTCACCCACCGCAACATGTACGCCGACGTGGCCAACGCGATCCCCGGGTTGCCGAACCTGTTCCACGAGGGAGCGGCCACCCTGTTGTTCCTGCCGCTGGCGCACTCGTTCGCCCGGCTGATCCAGATCGGCGCGGTACGGGCCAGAGTCGCCCTGACACACGCCGCCGATCCCAGGAACCTGGTCGACGACCTGGCCACGGTACGTCCGACATTCGTGCTGTCCGTACCACGGGTGTTCGAGAAGGTCTACAACACGGCCAGACAACGCGCCCACAGCGAGGGCAAGGGCGCGATCTTCGACCGCGCGGACCGGGTCGCGGTGACGTACAGCGAGGCCCTCGACTCCCCCGGCGGACCGGGCCTGCTGCTGCGGGTCCAGCACGCGGCGTTCGACGTGCTCGTCTACCGCAGACTGCGGGCCGCCCTCGGCGGACGGTGTCGCACCGCGATCTCCGGCGGGGCGCCGCTGGGCACCCGGCTGGCGCATTTCTTCCGGGGCGTCGGGGTCACCATCTACGAGGGGTACGGATTGACCGAGACCTCCCCGGCGGTGTCGGTGAACCTGCAACACGCGATCCGCATCGGTACCGTCGGCCGGCCGCTGCCCGGCGTCAGTGTCCGGATCGACGACGACGGCGAGATCCTGGTCAAGGGCGACCTCGTGTTCGAGGGCTACTGGAACAACCCGGAACAGACCGCTGAGGCGCTCACCGACGACGGCTGGTTCCGCAGTGGCGATCTCGGGCAGCTCGACGGCGACGGGTATCTGAGCATCACCGGTCGCAAGAAGGAACTGATCGTCACCGCCGGCGGCAAGAACGTGGCACCGGCCGTGTTGGAGGACCTGCTGCGGGCTCATCCCCTGGTCAGCCAATGCATGGTGATCGGCGACCGGAAGCCGTTCATCGCCGCGTTGGTCACCATCGACGAAGAGGCCTGGCCGGGCTGGCTGGAGCGCAACGGCCACCCGGCCGATCGGACCGTGGCGCAGCTACGCGAGGATCCCGGGTTACGGGCCGAGATCCAGCGGGCGATCGAGGCGGCCAACCGCACCGTGTCCAGTGCCGAATCGATTCGCCAGTTCCGCATTCTGAGCCGGGACTTCACCGAGGCCACCGGCGAGCTGTCCCCCTCACTGAAGGTGAAACGGACCGTGGTGCACGCCAACCACGGTGCCGAGATCACCGATATCTACGGGGGCTGACTACCATCCGTCACGTGTCCGCATCGATGTCCGAGGCGCCCCGTCCGCATCCCCTCGCCGCGGTGGCGCGTCTGGTCATGCTCGCGCTCGTCGCGGTGCTGACCCTGATCACCACGCGTGACCTCGGCCAGCTGCGGTGGGTCGCGCTACTGGCGATCGCCGGCGCACCGGCGGTCCTGGTGCCCCGCCATCCGGTCGTCGCACCGATCGGTCGGTTCGCCGAGGTGATCATCCTGGGCATGGCGACCAGCGAGGTGGCGGCGGCGGCCAACCTGCGTGCCGGACTCGGCGCCTCGGCGATGCTGCCGTACCTGTCGGTGCCGCTGACCGTGGCCGTGCTGCAGCGACGCACCCGGGAGGCGACGGCGCTGCTCGGGGTCACCGCGGTGACGCTGGCCGCCAGCGGGATGTTCACCGCGGTCAACGGCCAGCCGCAGCTCACCCAGCCCGGCTACGTCGCGGTCTGCGTACAGTGGTTGATCCTGGCCAGTCTGGGCATCCTCGCCGCCGGCACCCTGCAGCAGATGATGCAGGCCCGGGGCGACGCCAAACCCGCCCCGTACGCCGAGGCCACCCGGCTGCTGACCCAACTGCGCAGTGTCGCCCGGCAACTGCCCGGCGCCACCCTCGATCCGGGCAGCATCTCCGAGCATCTGATCGAGGAGTTGCGGACGGTCGCGCCCGCCGGACGCACGGCCGTGCTGTCCGGCAGCGGCGGCGGGCGGCTGGTGGTACTCGCCCAGGCCGGGCTGGAGCGGGTGGACTGGGAGACGACGCTGGACGCCGACTCGGCGATCGCGGACGCCTGGGCCAGCCAACTGCCGCAGACCGCGGCCCGCTCACAGGCCCGTTCGCATCCTGGCGGCGACGTGTCGGCGCTGGTCGTGCCGTTGGTCGCGGGGGTACGTACGGTCGGGTTGGTGATCCTGGAGACGGACAGCGCCAACGCCTACCCCTCATCGGTGGTGGCCCGGATCACCGCGCTGACCCGACCGGCCGCGCTGCGGTTGGAAGCCGCGTTGCTGTTCGACGAGGTGCGCTCGCTGGCCACCAACGAGGAACGGCAACGGCTCGCCCGGGAGATCCACGACGGGGTCGCCCAGGAGCTGGTGATGGTCGGGTACGGCATCGACAACGCGCTGGCCACCCTGCCGGAGGCAGCCGAGCAGACCGGCGACGAGCTACGCACGCTGCGCGGCGAGGTCACCCGGGTGATCACCGAGCTGCGGTTGAGCCTGTTCGAGCTGCGCAGCGAGGTGGACCGGCACGGTGGCCTGGCGGCGGCAATCGCCGAGTACGCCCGGACGGTCGGCTCGTCCGGACGATTGCGGGTGCACCTGTCGCTCGACGAGTCGGGCGCGCGGCTGCCGGCGGCGACCGAAGCGGAACTTCTGCGCATCGCCCAGGAGGCGATTACCAATGCGCGTAAGCACGCCGGTGCGGCGAATCTGTGGGTGACGTGCGACATCGACCCGCCGTATGCGCAAATAGAAGTGTCGGATGACGGTCAGGGGATCGCCGACCAGCGTCCAGATGGAAGGTACGGTCTTGCGATCATGGCGGAGAGAGCGGAACGTATCCGGGGCCGGTTGGAGATCAGGCCACGACACCCGAGCGGAACGACCGTGGCAGTGGTGCTCGGAACCTCGCCCCGGCGCGATAGCGTGCGCGATAGCGTGACAGCATCAGAAGGGGAGTAGCCACAGCATGACCACCAGCCCCACACCGACTACCCGGACCAAGGTCCTGCTTGTCGATGATCACGACCTTATCCGCAAGGGCCTGCGGCACGCATTTGAGCGGGACCGGCAGTTCGAGGTCGTCGGTGAGGCCGCAACCGCAGCGGAAGGCGTACGGCAGGCCGGCGCCCTGCAGCCCGACGTCGTGATCATGGACCTGCGGCTGCCGGACGGCAGCGGCCTCGAAGCGACCCGGGCCCTGCGCAAGTCCAGTTCCACCATGGGCATCGTGGTGCTCACCATGTACGCCGGCGACGACCAGTTGTTCGGCGCGCTGGAAGCGGGCGCCAGTGCCTTCGTACCGAAGACCGCACCGGCCGACGAGGTCGTGGCGGCGGCCCGCCATGCGGCCTCCTCGCCGAGCGCGTTCACCGCGGCCGACCTGGCCGAGGCGATGAAGCGTCGGCTCGCCCCGTCGGGGCCGCAGCTGTCCCCCCGGGAGGGCCAGGTGCTGCGGCTGCTCGCCGACGGCATGAGCGTCGCGGGGATCGCCAAGCAGTTGTTCGTCAGCGAGTCCACGGCGAAGACGCACATCTCCAAGTTGTACGAGAAGCTGGGTGCGGCCAACCGGGCGCAGGCGCTGATGACCGCGCTGCGGCTGGGGCTGCTGGAGGCCCCGGACGCACCGAAGTTCTGAACGTGGGGTCACGTGGTGCCGGCGGCGGGTGGGCCGGCCCACGTCACACCGCCTGATCGCCCTGCTCGGGCACCTGTCCGGCGCGGCGCAGGTGTCGTCGCGACACGGACGGTCTGGATGCCCGGGCACGGAACGGGCACAATAGCTACCGCTGTCAGCGAGGCATGAAACAGGCAGGTCAGGGACAAAGGGGCGCATATGGAACGGCCGCACTGGGCACCGGAAAGCATCGACGTCGAGCGGCCGAGCGTCGCCCGCATGTACGACTACTACCTCGGCGGCTCGCACAACTTCGCCGCCGACCGGGCCGCCGCCCAGGCGATGATCGCCGCTGTTCCCGAGGCCCCATTGATGGCACAGGCCAACCGGGCGTTCCTGCGCCGGGCGGTGCAATTTCTCGTCGAGTCGGGTATCCGTCAGTTCCTCGACATCGGTTCCGGCATTCCCACTGTGGGCAACGTGCACGAGATAGCCCAGCGCCTCGCGCCCGAATCGAAGGTCGCCTACGTCGACGTCGATCCGGTCGCAGTGGCACACAGCCGGGAGATCCTCGTCGGCAACGACAGGACCGTCATCCTGCACGAGGACCTACGCAACCCCGAGCGGATCCTGCACGATCCCCAGCTACGCAAGCTGCTCGACTTCGACCAGCCGGTCGCGGTGATGATCGTCGCCGTGCTGCACTTCGTGCCGGACGCGGACGACCCGGCCGCGATCCTGGCCGCCCTGCGCGACTCCCTCGCGCCGGGCAGCTGTCTGGTCCTGTCGCAGGCCAGCGACGACGGACGCAGTGACGACGAACGTCGCGACGCGGACGAGATCTACCAGCGTACCGACAACCCGCTCAACATCCGCTCACGCGCCGCGCTGACCGCCTTCTTCGACGGGTTCGAGCTCGTCGAGCCAGGCGTCGTCTGGGTGCCGCAGTGGCGGCCCGAGTCCCCGGACGACGCCGACGACGCCGAGCGCGCCGTCTTCATGGGCGGGGTAGGCCGGCTCGGTGGCTGATCGGTCCGGTGCCCCGGATGAGCCGCCCGGTGAGCGAACACCGGGCATCACCGTCGTCGCCCGGGCCTGGGCGAAGGCGGTGACCGGGACCAGCTATCTACCGATGACCCAGGCCCAGCTCGAACAGTTCCTCGCCCAGATGACTCAACGGCTGGTCACGGCGCTACGTGCCGAGCCGTTCACCGTCCGGCCCGGATACCAGGTCGGTGCCGAACTGGTCGCCGCGCACATTGCCTCGGCCGAAGGGCTCGGCCGCACCATCGAGGTGCTCGACCTGCGGCTGATGCGGGACCCGGGACGGCTGCGGGAGCTACCGCTCCTGCACGAGTTGGACATCGACGACGCCGAGCTGGTGGACCGGATGGCCCGGCTGCTCGGCGGGGTGGCCACCGGCTACGCCCGCGCCCTGCGCGACCGCACCCTCGACGAGCAGGAGACCATCCGAAGGGCCGCGCTGGTCGCCCGGGAACAGGCGGAGATCGCGCTACGGGAGAGCGAAGCCCGCTACCGGCACCGAGCCACCCACGACCCGCTGACCGACCTACCCAACCGCAGCCTGTTCACCCAGCAGCTGGAAGCGGTGTTCAGCGCGCCGAACGCGGCCGGACGCCGGCTCGGGGTCTGTTTCGTCGACCTCGACGGGTTCAAGGTGGTCAACGACACCCTCGGGCACCGCATCGGCGACCTGCTGCTCGTGTCGGTATCCGAACGCCTGCGTCGCGGCGCCGGTGAACACCTGGTCGCCCGCATCGGTGGTGACGAGTTCGTCATCCTGGTGGCGAACACGACCTGCACCGACGACGCGCTCAAGGTCGCCGACGCGGCCCTGGCCGCGATCGGCGAGCCGGCGATCGTCGACGGGCACGAGCTGACCGTCACCGCCAGCATCGGAATCGTGGAACGGCAGGTCGCCGGAACCACCCCGAGCGAGGTGATGCAGGCCGCCGACGTCACCCTGCACTGGGCGAAGGCCGCCGGCAAGGGCCGGTGGGCGCTGTTCGATCCGGTCCGCAACGAACACCAGATCGCCCGCTACGCGCTGAGCGCCGCGATGCCCGCCGCGCTCGACCGGGGCGAGTTCTTCCTGGACTACCAGCCGCTGGTGTCGCTGCGTGGTGGAGCCCTGCTGGGAGTGGAGGCGCTGGTCCGGTGGCGGCACCCCACGCTCGGCGTCCTCGGGCCGGACCGGTTCATCTCGCTGGCCGAGGACTCCGGGTTGATCGTCCGGCTCGGCTCCCGGGTGCTGGCCGAGGCGTGCCGGGAGGCACGGCGCTGGCTGGACCGCAGCCCGGCCGCGCCGTTCGTCAGCGTCAACCTGGCGGTCCGCCAGATCAACGACCCCGGCCTGGTGCAGTACGTGACCGAGGTGCTCGACGACACCCGGCTGCCCGCCGACCGGCTGCAGCTGGAAATCACCGAAAGCGCGGTGATGAGCACCGCCGACGGACCGGTAGGTACCCTGCGCGAGCTCGCCGACCTCGGGGTACGGATCGCCATCGACGACTTCGGCACCGGCTACTCGAACCTGTCGTACCTGCGTTCCCTGCCGGTGCAGGAGCTCAAGCTGGCCGGCAAGTTCGTCGAAGGGCTCCGCGCGCCGACGAGCACCGACCGCACCGACGAGAGCATCCTGTCGACCCTGGTGAACCTGGCGCACACCCTGGACCTGACGGTGACCGCCGAGGGCGTGGAGACCGCCGGCCAGGCCGAACGGCTGCAGGCGATCGGCTGCGACGCCGCACAGGGTTGGCATTTCGGTCGTCCCGGGCCCGCCGCCGGCATCGCCGACCGGCTCACCTGAACCCGGACTGGCCGGCATCGCCCGACGGCTCACCTGAACCGGACGGCGCCGAGCAACGACGTCATCCGCTGGGCCTGAGCGTCCCACCGCCACTCCCGGTCCACCCAGTCCCGTCCGGCCGCCCCCATCCGCCGGGCCAGCTCCCGGTCGGTCAACAGCCCCGCCACCCGGTCGGCCACCCGGATCGGGTCCCGACCGTCGACGACGTACCCGGTCTCGCCGTCACGCACCGCGTCCGGCGCGCCGCCGGAGTCACCGGCCACCACCGGCAGCCCGGTGGCCGACGCCTCCAGGTAGACGATGCCGAGGCCCTCCACATCGAGCCCGCGGCGGCGGGTGCGGCACGGCATCGCGTACACGTCGCCGGCCGCGTAGTGGGCGGGCAGCTCGGCCGACGCGACCGCGCCGGTGAAGACCACGTCGTCGGCCACCCCGACCCGGTGCGCCAGCCGCCGCAGCCGGTCGCGGTAGGGCCCGCCGCCGACGATGAGCAGCGCGGCACCCGGCGCCTGCCGGAGCACCCGGGGCCACGCACGGATCAGCGTGTCCTGGCCCTTGCGGGGCACCAGCCGGGAGACGCAGACGGCCACCGGTCGGTCGGACAGCCGGTGCCTGCGGCGGACCGCGGTGCCGTCGACCCCCGGGTGGTACACGTCAGGATCGACACCGGGGGCGAGCCGGCACAACTCGGTCAGCCCGTGCACCGCCCGATCCAGCCGTACCCGGGTGTACTCCCCCAGGTACGTCAGCACGTCGTTGCCCCGGGCTATCCGGCGCAGTGTCGCACGGGCACCGGGCAGCGCCGCCCAGCCCACCTCGTGGCCGTGGGTCTGGGCCACCGCGCGGGCGATCCCGCCGCGACGGCGCAACCCGTCGGCGAGCAGCCCGAGCGGTGCCGCCGCCCCGAACCAGACGGTGCCGCAGCCACGGACCCGGGCGAGCGCGGCGGTTTCGCGCGCCACCGCCGGTGTCGGCAGCAGCATGCCGGCAGGATCACGGATCACCTCGAACGGCTGCTCGGCGTCGAATCGCGCGGCGCCGGCATAGCTGGAGGCGTAGACGACGATGCTGCCGGCCGGCTGCCGCAGCGCCAGGTTGTGCACGAACGACTGGATGCCACCCGGCCGCGGCGGGAAATCGTTGGTGATCAGCAGAGTACGGTTCACCGGCCGTCTCCCCGGGCGTGGGCGCGGGCCGCCGCGATCCGTTCCACAGTGGATGGGTGGGTGGCCCAGTACAGGTGCTCCCAGCGGGGTGGATCGGGATCCGACAGGTTCACCGCGGACAACCGGCGGTGCACCGCTTCGAACGCCGCCGGGTCACCGTGCAGGGCGAGCGCGTGTGCGTCGGCCCGTACCTCGATACGCCGTGACAGCAGTGCCTGGGCCGGCGTCGCCACCAGCCCGACGACCGTGACGACCGCCACCAGCAGCGCGAACGCGCGCGGGTCGGCGATGTCGGTGACGCCTGCGGCCCGCACCGGTGCGTCCCAGCCACCGAGCAGATAGATCCCGATGACCACGGCTGCCGCGCCGATCGCGGCCAGCACCGTGCCGGTGAGGACGTCACGATGCTTGGCATGGCTGAGTTCGTGGGCCACCACGGCGGCCACCTCCACCGGTGGCGCCTCGCGCAGCATCGTGTCGTAGACGACGATCCGCCGGGTCGGCCCGAACCCGGACACGTAGGCGTTGACCGCTCTCGTCCGTCGCGACGCGTCGGCGACCAGCACGTCACGCACGGCAACGCCGTCGCGCTCGGCCAGCGCCAGCAGTTCGGTGCGCAACGGGCCGGCCGGCATCGGCGTGAACCTGTTGAACACCGGCTCGACCAGCACCGGCAGGATGAACGACAGCAGCACCACCCCGACCGCGACGCCGGCCGAGGCGAACGCCCACCACCATCGCGGCGCGAGCCGGGTCACGCCGTAGAAGGCGAGCAGCGCGAGCGCGCCGAGCACCGCGCTGATCGCGTACGACTTGGCCAGGTCGGTGGCCCAACCGGCCCACCCCTGGGTGACCAGCCCGTGGTCGCTCAGGACCCGGTGCCGCCACACCGCGAACGGCAGCGTCAGCACATCGCCCACGACTACCACGAGTAGCCCGCCGAACAGGGCCTGCGCGACCCAGTGGCCGCCGAACGGCCGTCCGGCGGCCTCGATCAGCCCGGCGCCCAGCGGGGTGAGGCCGAGCAACAGGGCCACGGCGAGGCCGAGCAACAGGGCCGTGAGCCGGCCGGGACGCAGCGCCGAACGCAACGCCCGGCCACGCTGGACCTGCTCGGCGGGCAGGTCGCGCAACGCGGCCACCTGATCGGCGCGCGGGGCGGGCGGCTGCCGCCAGGGCACCAGCACCGCGGCGGTCACGGCGAGCCCGACCAGGAGCGCGGCGAGGGAGAACAGCGCCGCGGCGCGTGGGGTCACGACTGCTGCTCCTGCCGGTGAGCCATCCGGCAATCCTATGCGCGGTGGTCGCCGGCCGGCGGCCGGCCATCAGCAGCAGCGCCCCGGTAGAGGGGCCGAAAGTCCTGGCGGGCTCAGGCAACAGGGTCCTGGCGGGCTCAGGCGACGCGGCGGCGTGGTCGGGCCCGGCGACTGCGTCCGGGCGGGCGGGTCGACTCCGGCAGCACCTGCACGTCAAAGCCGGCCCGGGCGAACACCTCGATCGCGTACCGCTCGTCGGCGGCCAGCCCGGTCACCTCACGAGGTGTCTCGATCAAGGCGCTGACCAGGCAACCGCCGCACCCCGTGCCGCGTACCGCGCAGGTGTCACAGTCGATCAGCATCGTTTCTCCTCACCGTGCGGGCCGGTGCGGCCGGCGGCGACCGACCCCCGTTGCGCTGTTCGGCCGCCACCGACCGCCCCGGCTGTCGACCATCGACGGGCTCGACCCGTCTGGGTAGAGCCTGGGCACTGTCGGTCACATCGACGCTAGAACACAGGTACGACAGAACTGGGTCGCCCACCGTCACGGCCGCTCAGCCGGCTGGTTGCCGGGTGGCGAGGATCAGGTGGTCGTTCGGCGAGGCGGCCAGGGCACGCGCTCGTACGTCGCCGAAGCCGGCCGCACGCAACCAGCCGGCGATCTCCTCGTACGGGTAGGCCTGGCCGCCCTGGCCGTGCAACAGGTTGAGGCTGAACAGCTTGACGAACGCGTCGCCACTGGCCGAACCGGACGAGGCCGGATCGTTCAGCGGCTCGACCAGAGCCACGGTGCCGCCCACCGCGGTCTGCGCGGCCACCCGTCGGAGCAGTTCCCGGTTCCGCGCCGGCCGGTAGCCGTGCACGATGTTGAACAGCAGGACCACGTCGGCGGGTGGCCCGGGGATCGGCTGGTCGCCGGTGATGTCCCAGGCTTCGGTGGCGATCCGGTCGGCCAATCCGGCCTCGGCGACCGCCCGGGCTCCGGTGGCCAGGGCGCCGGCCAAATCCAGTACGACGGCCCGCAACTGGGGGTGTTGCCGGCAGAACGCGATGCTGTAGCCGGCATGCCCGCCGCCGATGTCGACCAGGCGCGCCGGGCCCGCTGGCACCGCGACGTGCTCGACCACCTCGGGCGCCAGCATCCGGGCCTGCCGGTCCAGCATGGTCTGGAACTCGCGCAACGTGTCGGGGCGTTCCTCCAGCCAGCGGTAGAAGTCGGCGGCGGGCGTCCCGGTGCGGACCGTCTCCTCCAACCGGTCCCAGTGTTCGAACAGGACCTGCTGCCAGAACGAGAAGACCACCGCGTAGCTGTCCGCGGCATCGCCGCACAGGAACGCCGCGGTCGCCGGGGTGTTGCGCCACGGGCCGGCGGCCGCCCGGGTCGTGGTCGCGGCGGCGGCAGTCGCGGCGGTGGCAGTCGCGGCGGTGGCCGGCTCGACGTAGCCGAAGTCGGCCAGCGCCCGTAGCAGGATCTCCAGCGCCGCCTCGTCGCAGTCGAGCCGGGCGGCGAGTTCCTTGGCCGTCGACGGGCCCTGCGCCAGCGCTTGGAAGACCCCAGCCGCCCGGCCGCGCCGGCGGCCCGGAAGCCCGCCGCGTGCAGCAGGTCCAGATGCGCGACGGGTGCCCGCCCGTCGAGGTAGCCGCGACGTTCGCGGTCAGGCAGGTTGAGAGGCACTACGTGGTCTCTCCTTCTCCGGCTGACGCGCCGGCTCCGAGGGCTCATCGGCGGCGTCGGACGACCCGGCGGCGTCGGGCAGCTCGGTTTCGAGCCGGCGCAGCCGGGGCCGGGTGACGGCCACCAGGGTCAGCAGCAGCATCCCGGCGCCGATCACCCAGAAGATCAAGGCGATACCCCGTCCGGGTCCGGTGCCGATCAGGACGCCGACGCTGCCGGCCAGTGCCCCGTCCGGCGCCATCGCCGGCTCCGCGACCCGGTCGGCGAGTGGCCCGGCGACCAGGTACGCAAACGGCGTGGCCGCCTGGCCGATCATGCGGGTGGTCGCCACCACCCGGCCCAACGACTCGGCCGGGGTCTTCACCTGCACCAGGGTCAGCGTGCTGCCGCTGACGATCGGCAGAATGAACAGGAACAGCGGCGCGACCACCGCGATCAGCCAGGCCGACGGCCGCAGACCGTGCAGCGCCAGCACGACACCACCGAACGCCAGGAAGCCGAGGATCCCGGACACCCGGCGTTTCGGCCCGCCCCAGGCGCTCATCACCAGACCGCCGGCGAACAGCCCGGTGCCGCCGGCGAACATCAGCACACCGAGCGTGGCCGCTGACCCGAAGGACAGGATCAGCGGTTGGACCAGCACGCCGGCCATCGCGAACAGGAGATTGAATCCGCCGAACAGCACGGCGAGCTGGAACAGCCCGGGCCGGGCCCGCAACAACCGCCAGCCGTGCCCGAGATCCTCACCCAGGGTGACCTGCTTGCCCGCGCCGGGGGCGGCGGTCGCCGAACGGTCGAGCCGGGCGGCGACGAGCAACGTCATCCCGACCACCATGGTGCACAGATCGATCAGGACCACCCCCCGTAGCCCGATCGTGCCGACCAGCGCACCGGCCAGCAGCGGGGCGGCGATCTGCGCGGCCTGGGTCATCTGCATCAGACCGTTGGCCCGACCCAGCGCCTCGCGCGGCACCAGTAACGGCAGCATCGCGTAGAAGGCGGTGAGGTGCACGGTGTTGCACGCCGCGGTGACCGCCGTGGCCAGGTAGATGTGCCAGACCGTCAGCTGGTCGGTCCACAGCAGTACGGCCACACAGGCGGTCACCGCCCCGGCGGCGGCATCCGCGATCAGCATCAACCCGCGTCGGTCCCGCCGGTCGGCCAGCACCCCCGCGATCGGCGCGAGCACGATCCCGGGCACCACCGCCGACAGTGAGATGATCGCGAACTGAGTGGCCGAGCCGGTGCTCTGGTACACCCAGACCCCGAGGACGAATCCGGTCAGCGCCGACCCGACGACGGAGACGGTCTGGCCGAACCAGAGCACGCCGAACCCGCGTAGCAACGCCGTCAACGGTGCGCCTCCTCGGTGCGGGCACCGGCAAGAAATCCGGTGCGGTCAAAGAACTCCAGGTAGCGACGCAGCAATGCCCGATCGGCCGGTGGGCAGCGCGATCCGGCTGCCGCCGCCGTCCGTTCGGTCGCCGTGCAGTCGAACACCGGCTGCCGCAGCGACCGGTCCGGCTGGGGCAACGCCGCGGCGTACGGCGCGAACGCGGTGAGCGTCCCGGCCGCCGCCCCGGCACGGATGCGCTCCCGCCAGTGCGGGTACGGCAGCAGCGGCAGGCCCAACTCGGCGGCGATCTGTGGGTAGCCGATCGTCTGGTTGTTGTAGTAGTGCCCGTCGCTGCCCTCGTCGGCCAGGGTGACGATCGCCGCGGCCACGTAGTCCACCGGTGCCATGTCCGCCGGATCGGCCAGGTCCGGCACCCCACCCACCTCCAGGCAGCCCTTGAGCAGAGCGCTGAAGTAGTCGTCCGGGTTGCTCGCCCCGGTCCGGCTGTGCCCGGTGATGCGGGCGGGGCGGTGCACGGTCACCGGCAGCCCGCGGTCGCGGGCGGCGCGGACCAGGGCGTCGGCCACCCACTTGCTCTGGTTGTAGCCGCTGGTCAGGCCGGTCGGGTCGGCCGGTGCCGCCGATTCGGTGACCGTCGTCTCCCGGTAGCGCTCACCGAGGAACACGCCGAGAGTGGAGACGTAGTGCACGGCGGTGTCTTGACCGGTGGCGGCCAACCGCAGCACCTCGACGGTGCCGGCCACATTGGCCGGGCGCAGCCGCTGGTACGGGTGCAGGAAGTTGACCGCGCCACCGTTGTGCACGACCGTGTCGAGCTGATCGGCGAGTTCGCTCCAGCGCGCGCCGGTCAGACCGAACCGGGGCGACGCCAGGTCGCCGAGCAGCGGTTCGACGCGCTCGGCGTACCCGGGTCGCCAGAGCTGGTAGCGGCGCAGGGCGGTCTCGACGCGGGCCAGACCCTCGGCCGCCGAGCCGGCGCGGACCAGGCACACCAGCCGGGCGTCGCTGCGGCGAAGCAGCTCATCGGCCAGGAAGGCACCGAGGAAGCCGGTGGCCCCGGTCAGCAGGACCCGGCGCGGCGTACGCCCGGCCAGGCCGCCGATGCCGGTACCCAGCCGAACCGGCACATCGGCCGGCAGGACCGCCTCGGCCCGCAGGTCCGGCACCGCCTGGGCAGGCACCGTCGCGGCCGCCGTTGTCGCGGCCGGCGGCGGGTCTTCGGCCGTGGCCGGCCGCGAACGCCGCATCCGGTCGATCCGGTCGGCCAGCTCGGCCAGGGTGGCGGTCTCGAACAGCGCGACCAGCGGCACCTCCACGCCGCATTCCACGCTGATCGCGGCCAGCACCCCGGCGGCGAGCAGCGAATGCCCGCCGAGATCGAGGAAGCTGTCGTGCCGGCCGACCGGGTCCACGCCCAGCGCCGCCGACCAGACGCGGGCCACCGCCTGCTCGGTGCGGCTCACCGGTGGCGCCACCTCGGGCCGGGTGGCCGGTGCCGGGGCCGGCAGCCGCGCCCGGTCGACCTTGCCATGGCCGGTCAGCGGCAGCTCGTCGAGAAAGGTGTACGAGGTGGGTACCAGGTAGTCCGGCAGCCGTTGGCGGGCGAGTTCGCGCAACTTGACGCCGGTGAGTCCGGCACCGGACACGTAGGCGGCGAGGAAGCGGTCACCCCGCTCGTCGACCGGGGCGAGCACGGCGACCTGCCGTACCCCGGGACAGCCGGCCAGCGCCGCCTCCACCTCGCCGAGTTCGATCCGTCGGCCCCGGATCTTGATCTGGTGGTCGGCCCGGCCGAGGAACTCCAACTGGCCGCCGGCCCCCCACCGGGCGAGATCCCCGGTGCGGTACATCCGGGCACCCGGCGCGCCGCTGAACGGGTCGGGCACGAACGCCGCCGCGGTCAGTGCCGGCCGGCCGTGGTAGCCGGTGGCCACCCCGGCGCCGCCGAGATACAGCTCGCCCGGCACCCCTGGCGGGACCGGCATCCCGCGCTTGTCCAGCAGATAGGCATGCACGTTCGGCAGTGGCACGCCGATCGGCAGCTCGGTCACCGACGCCGCCAGCTCCGTCCCGGCCACGGTCGCGTACGTGGTGGCGCAGACGGTCGCCTCGGTCGGGCCGTAGTGGTTGTAGAGGGTGGTCCGTCCGCCGGTGGCCGCCGCCCACTGCCGCAGCCGGCCCAGCGGCACCGGCTCACCACCGACCATCATCCGGGTCAGGCAGTCGGGCACCGGCACCGGTTCGGCCGTGGCGGCCAGCTCCTGCGCCCACCGCTGCCACAGCGCCGACGGCGCGTCCACCGTGGTTATCCGATGCCTCGCGCAGAAGGCCAGCAGGCCGGGCCCGGTCAGCGCGGCCGGCTCCGGATGCAGCACCAGGGCGGCACCGCTGGTCCAGGCCGGCAGCATGTCGCCGACCGAGGCGTCGAAGCTCAACGGCGGGATCATCAGGATCCGGTCCCCGGGGCCGAATCCGTGCCGGTCGCGAAACGCCAGGGCCAGGTTGCGGGCGGCGCCGTGCGGCACCACCACCCCCTTCGGGCGTCCGGTCGAGCCGGAGGTGTAGATGACGTAGGCGGCGACGCCCGCATCCAGCGGAACCGGGCGGTAACCCGGCCCGCCGGACAGCTGCGGCAGCTCGGTCAGCTCCAGCAGCGCGCCGGCGTCGGCGAGCAGGTCCGGCCGGCGCGGATCGCGCGGATCGACCGGAAGATACGCCGCGCCGGACAGCAGGATGCCGAGCAGCGCGGTCAGCGCGTCCGCGCCCGCCGGCAGTGCCAGCCCGACCCGCGTCTGTGGCCCGGCACCACGCCCACGCAGCCAACTGGCCAGCCGGCGGGCCCGCTCCAGCAGCTGCGCGTAGCTGATTTCGGTGTCCCCGTCGATCACCGCCGGCCGGCCCGGCGTCCGGGCCGCCTGCGCCTCGATCAGCTCGGGCACCAACCCACCGGGTGGATAGCGATGGGCTGGCCGCACGGCGACCTCGTGCAGTGGGACCGACCAGACCGACCGGCCCGGGTCGGTGGCCAGCACGTCGAGCATCCG
The DNA here is from genome assembly GCF_049179075.1 of Solwaraspora sp. WMMB335. Taxonomy (NCBI): domain Bacteria; kingdom Bacillati; phylum Actinomycetota; class Actinomycetes; order Micromonosporales; family Micromonosporaceae; genus Solwaraspora; species Solwaraspora sp. WMMB335. The sequence goes on along the minus strand of NZ_JBMHMF010000001.1, from coordinate 6,807,130 downwards.
CACCAGGTGTCCGGCCAGCCGCTCGACGGTGGCCGCGTCGAACAGGTCGGCGTTGTAGTCGAACCGTCCGGCCAGCCCGCCGTCCTGCGGCCAGACCAGCAGGGTCAGGTCGTAGCGGGCGGTCTCGGTCGGCGGGGCGTGCACGGTGACCGTCAGCCCCGGCCAGTGCGCGACCTGCTGGTTGTCGAGGACCTCGTTGTAGACGAACATCACCTGGAACACCGGCGAGTAGCTCGGGCTGCGCCGGGGCCGCAGCCGGGCGGCCAGCTCGTCCAAGGCGAGGTCGGTGTGCTCCAGGGCGGTCAGGCACTCGTCGCGTACGACGGACAGCAACTGGTCGAAGGTCGACTCACCGGCCAGCTCGATGCGCACCGGCACGGTGGCCACGAACATGCCGATCACATCGGCGTCGTCGCTGCCCCGGGTGCTGACCGGGGTGCCGAGCACCAGGTCCGGTTGCTGGCTGTACCGGGCCAGCACCGCGGCGAAGCCGGTGAGCAGCGCATGGAACGGGGTGAGGGCCGCCGCCCGGCAGCGGGCCCGCAGCGCGGTGGCGGTCGCGGCGGGCACGGCCAGCGGCACCGACGCGCCCCGGAAGGTCTGCCTCGCCGGTCGGGGCCGGTCGGTCGGCAGGTCCAGCAACTCCGGCGCGCCGGTCAACCGATGCGTCCAGTAGGCCAGGTCGGTCTCCCGCCGCCCGGCCCGCGCCGGATCCCGCTGCCGCCGGGCGTACCTGCCGTAGCCGTAGGGCAGGGCCGGCAGCCGCGGCACACCGTCACCGACCTCGGCGCGGTAGCACTCCCCCAGGTCGCGCAGCGCGATGCCCCAGGACGTCTCGTCGAGAATGCCGTGGTGCGCGACCAGCGTGAGCTGATGGTCGTCGGGGCCGCGACGCAGCGCCAGCAACCGCAGCAGCGGTGCCCGGTCCAGGACGAACGGCCGACGGATCGCGTCGGCCCGCAGCTCGCTTGCCCGCAGCTCGCCGGCGGCACCGTCGCCGGTCACCGTCACGACGTCCAGCGGTACGGCGACCGCAGCCGCGCCGGACGTCGTGACCTGCGCCGCGACCACCTGCACCGGTTCACCGTCGACCAGTTCGAAACTGGTCCGCAGCGCCTCGTGGCGGGCGACCAGCCGGGCCAGCGCCCGCCGCAGCGCCGGCAGGTCCAGCCGACCGCGCAGCCGCAGGGTCACCGCCATGTGGTACAGGCCGGCCCCCGGCGCGAACCGCTCCATCAGCCACATCTGGCGCTGGCCGAAGCTGACCGGGTGCCGGGCCGGTTCGCTCGCTGAGCGCTGCCGGCGCTCGGCGAGCACGGCCCGCAACAACACGTCGATCTCCGCGTCGGGAATCGCGTCCAGGTCGGCCACGTCAGGAAGCCCGGGCGAGTCGGGCTGGCCGGGCCGGGCACCGCGCAGGGTACGACGTAGCAACGCCCGCTTCTGCGCCGCCGTGAGCTGGTCGAGCTGGTTCACGAGACCGTCCCGGAGATCCGTTCGCGCAGGTGCGCCGGCACCTGGTCGCCGTAGAGCCGCAGATAGACCCGCACGTGCTCCGGGTCCGACTGCAGGAACAGATAGTCCGTCGGCACCATGTGCCGGATCGCCAGTATCGGCACCGGGCTGTGCAGCGGCCGGAACTGCGGGTTCCACAGCCCGGCCTTGTCCGGCGGCCCGGCGTGGAACTCGCCGATCATCAGGCCCTGGGCGACGTACTCGCTTTTCAGGTCGCGCTGCAGACGGTCGACGACGGCGCTGGCGTCGGCCGGTGGCAGGTCCGGCAGCAGCATCAGGATGGTGTGATGGATCCGGGCGTTGCCGGCCTGCGTGGCCAGGTCGCGGAACCAGTCACGATAGCCGGCCAACCGCTGGGCGGTTTGCGGCCGATCCGGATCGGCGCCGGGCTGCACGGTCAGTAGGAAGGTGCCCCGGTCCAGGGCGGTAGCCGCATACGGGCAGACGTTGCCGCTGCGGCCCAGCTCCGGATGCGGGCGGCAAAGGTACTCCCGGGCCCAGGTCACGACGGCCCGCAGCGGCGCCTCGTGGGCGCGCACCAGGTCCGGCAGCGGATCCCGGTCGAGATCCGCCGGTTCGATCAAGGTGTACGAGGGGTCAACCGGATGGGTCAACATCGGATGTCCTTGCTGGTGAAGAGGGGGTGGGTGGTCAACGGACCAGCAGGGTGAGCAGTCCGGTGGCGCTACCGAGCACCAGGACCAGCGCGGTGAGCAGGGCTGCGTCCTGTCGCCGGGCTCGCCGTAACGCGTCGGCGTACGGGATGGTGCGGTGGGAGATCATCGTGTAGAGCGGGAGCCAGGCCCGGCCGAACGCCCGGTGCAGCACCAGGTCGGCCCGCTTGCGCAGCCGGAACCACGGCGAGCGCAGCCGGTCACGCAACTCGACGAAGTTGCGTTCGGACAGGTCGGCCAGCACGTCGGTGTGGCACTTGCGCGACCGCTGGTACTCGGCCAGGGCCGCACCCAGGGCTGCCGGATGCCGGTCCAGGCAACCGGCGAGCAGCGAACAGTCCTCGAAGCAGGAGTTCATGCCCTGCCCGTAGAACGGGTACACGGCGTGGGCCGCGTCGCCGACCAGCACCACGCGGTCGGCGTAGCGCCATGGGGTGGCACGGACGGTGACCAGCCTGCCGACCGGGTGCTCCAGCCACTCGGCCACCCGATCGGGCATCAGCGTGGCGGTGTCGGGGAAACCGGCGTCCAGGAAGCCGGCCACCGTCTCCGGGGTGTCCAACTGGGCCAGTGTGGACAACGGCAGGAACATCGTCGCGGTCAGCGACTGCTCGACGTTGGGATGGGCCACCATCAGCCCGTCTCCGCCGCCGGGCCAGACGTGCAGGCCGTGCAGTGGAGTACGGGCGGCACCGTCGTCGGCGGCCGGAATGGTCAGCTCCTTGTAACCCCACTCCAGCACGTCCAGCCGGGTGTGCACGTGGCCGTGGCGTTCCAGCACCGTACGGACGGTGGAGTAGGCGCCATCGGCACCGACGATCAGGTCCGCGGTGACCGTCTGCCCGCCGGCGAACTCGGCCTGTCCGCGCGCGGGTGTCAGCCCGACCAGGTTCTGCCCGAAGTGCACCCGCACCTGCGGATGCCGCTGCGCCTCGTCGAGCAGCAGCCGGACCAGCTCGTTGCGCAGGATCGAGTGCAGTACCTCGCCCTCGCGGGTGCCGTACGGCTGGAACGCCAGGGTGCCGTCCGGCGCGTGCACGTACCGGCCACGCATCGGTACGCAGCGGCGCAGTACCGCGTCGAGCAGACCGACCTCTCGCAGCGCGGCCAGACCACGTGCGGACAGCCCGAGGTTGATCGACCGCCCGCCGGCCGAGGCCACCCGGCGCGGGTCGGCCCGTCGTTCGTAGACGTCCACCTGCCAGCCACGCCGGGCCAGGTAGATGGCGAGCAGAGAACCGGTCAGCCCGGCACCGATCAGTGCCGCCCGACGGGCACCCCCGGCGCCCGGGTCGTCGGTGTTCACCCCATCAGCTCCTGTAGCAGGTCGTCGAGCTGGTCGTCGTCCAACTCGTCGAGATCGGCGCCGACCGCCTGGAACGACCCCGGCACCGGCCCGGCAGCCTGGGTCGCGGACACGGCCCGGGCCAGCCCGGCCACGGTCGGGCCACGGAACAGCTCCCGCAACGCCACATCCACGCCGAACTCGGCGCGCAGCCGGGCGATGAGGGTGGTCGCGGTCAACGAGTGCCCGCCCAGGGTGAAGAAGTTGTCGTCGATCCCCGGGGGTTCGGCCAGGCGGAGCAGGTCCTGCCACACCCCGACCAGGCGACGTTCCAGGTCGTCGCGGGGTGCCCGGTACACAGGTCCGGCGGCGGCGGTGAAATCCGGCGCCGGCAGCGCGGCCCGGTCGAGCTTGCCGTTGGCGGTGCGGGGCAATGCCGCGAGGGGTACCACCAGTGCCGGCACCAGGTAGCCCGGCAGCTGTGCGGCCAGCCGCTCACGCAGCCGGTCGTCGCCGCCCACCACGTACGCCACCAGCCGGGGATCCGGGCCCGGCGGCACGGTGACCACCGCGTCGGTCACCCCGGGACAGGCCCGCAACGCGGCCTCGACCTCCGCCGGCTCGATCCGGAAGCCACGGATCTTCACCTGGTGGTCGACCCGGCCCAGCAGCTCCAGCCCGCCGTCGCGGCGCCAGCGGGCCAGGTCGCCGGTGACGTAGAGCCGCCCGCCGGCGTCGTCGAACGGGTCGGGCACGAACCGTTGCGCGGTCAGCGCCGGCTGACCGAGGTAGCCTCGGGCCACCCCGGCACCGGCGAGATAGACCTGGCCGACCACACCCGGGGGCACCGGCCGCAGCGCGGCGTCCAGGACGTAACAGCGGGTGCCGGGGATCGGCGCGCCGATCAGCACCGGACCCTCGGGCGGCACCGGCGTGGCGGTCGACCAGACCGTGGTCTCGGTCGGCCCGTACACGTTCCACAGCTGCGCGCCGTCGCTCAGCAGTTCGTCGGCGAGATCGCGGGGCAGTGGCTCGCCGCCGCTGATCCGCAGCCGCACGCCGGCGGGCACCCCGCCGCTGGTCACCAACGCGCGCCAGGTCGCCGGGGTGGCCTGCAGCGCGGTCGCCCCGCAGCGCGCCAGCAACCGGCGCAGTGCACCGGCATCGGTGGCGGTCTGCGCGTCGGCGACCGTCACCCGCGCCCCGATCAGCGGCGGCAGCAGCAGTTCCAGCACCGAGATGTCGAACGCCAGGGTGGTCACCGCGACCAGGTGATCGGCCGGCCCGATCGGCAGCAGCTCGGCGAAGGCCCGCAGCAGGGCGGCGACGTTGCCCTGGCTGACCGTCACCCCCTTCGGCCGGCCGGTCGAACCGGAGGTGAAGATGGTGTACGCGGCTGCCGGTGCCGGCACCGGCCGACGGGCCACCGGATCGGCGGCCAGCGCTGCGGCCAGTTCCAGGACGGTCACACCGGACGCGGCGACCGAGTCGGGCACCACCGCCGTCGACCAGGGCGCCGACCCCTCGCTCGTGCCGAGCACCACCTCGACCCCGGCGTCGGTGATCACCGACGCCAGCCGGGCCGGCGGATGCCCGGGGTCGAGCGGTACGTAACTGGCACCGGCCCACCAGATCCCCAGCACGGCGGGGATCAGCTCCGGACCGCGCGGCAGGCAGAGTCCCACCCGGGACTCCGGGCCGACACCGAGCGCGCGCAACGCGCCGGCGATCCGGGCCGGGCCGTCGTCCGGCCAACGCCGGGCGAGCAGCTCGATCGCGGTCGGTGCGCCGACGGGCAGGGCCGGGCCGGTCGCCCAGTCACCGGTCAGCCGCGCGTACTGGGCCGGCGCGACGAGTTCCAGCTCGGCCAGCGGCCGGCCGGGATCGGCCAGCGCCGAGTCGAGCACGGTCAGCAGGCATTCGCCGAACTGGCGTGCCCAGTCCCGGTCGAACAGGTCGACCGCGTACACCAGCTGGCCGGTCAGCTCGTCGCCGCGCTCCGCCAGCAACAGGGTGAGGTCCAGCTTGCTGCCACCGTTGTCGATCATCTCCGGCCGCCAGCGCAGGCCCCCGGTCTCGAACGGCGGTGGCAGCTCCTCGATCTGGAACATCACCTGGGTGACCGGGGACCGGGCGGGATCGCGTGGCACCCGGCACAGCTCGACGATCCGTTCGAAGGGCATCTCCTGGTGGGCCAGCGCCCGCGCCACGGTGTCGTGGAGCTGACCGACCAGGTCGGCGTACCGGTCGCCGGGATTGGGACGCAGCCGTACCGGCAAGGTGTTCATGAACAACCCGACGACCTGCTCGGTCTCTGCCCGCTGCCGGCCGGCGACCGGTACGCCGACCAGCAGATCGGTACGCCCGGTGAGCCGGGCGACGGTGGCGCCGAAGCCGGCCAGCAGCGCGGTGAACAGGGTGGTGCCCCGGGCCGCGGCGAACTCACGCAACCGGCGGGTGAGGTCGGACGGCACGGTCAGCTCCCGCGAACCACCGCGGAACGACGGTTGTTCGGGACGGGCCCGGTCGGCCGGCAGGTCCAGCACCAGATCGGCCCCGGCCAGCTCGTCCAACCAGTACCGTTGCGCGTCGCCGAGCCCGCCGTCGGACTGTTCGAGCTGCCACAGAGCGAAGTCCGCGTACTGGATCGGTGGTTCCGGCACCGGTCGGCCCGCGTAGCCGTCCGCCAGCTCACCGATCAGGATCCGGAAGGACCAGCCGTCGGCGACGATGTGGTGGTAGACCAGCACGAGAACGTGCTCGTCGGGAGCGAGGCGAAGCAGTTCGGTCCGCAGGAGCGGACCTTCGCCCAGGTCGAACTGGGTGCGGGCCAGCTCGTCCGCCCGGGCCCGCGCCGCTGCGCCCGGATCCGCGCTGCCGGTCAGATCGACCACCCGCCAGTCGAGTTCCGCCGCCGGGGCGACCACCTGCACCGGCTGGCCGGCCTCCTCCCGGAACACCGTGCGCAGCACCTCGTGCCGGGCGACGAGCGCGGCCAACGCGGCCTGCAGCGCGGACGGATCCAACGGCCCGGACAGCCCGACCGTCCACGGCACGTTGTACGTGGTCAGCCCCGGGTCCAACCGGTCGAGCAGCCACAACCGCCGCTGCGCGAACGACGCCGGGAACTCGTACGTCTCGCTCGCCTGTTCGGTCTCGCTCACTTCGCCCCTCCCCGCCGCCGGACCGCGACCACCCGCAGCTCCGCCGGTCCCGGCCGACCGGCCGGGTCGGTGAGCCAGAAGTGGTCCGGCCCAGGCAGCATCTCCGTCACCGAAACCCGGGCCTGCGCCCCGGCGGTACGCTGGGCCCGGCGCACCGCCCGGGCCAGCAGATCGACCGACACCAGACTGGTCAGGTCCAGATAGACCGGCTTCGCCTCGCCCTCGGTGCGCAGGAAGACGTGCCGGGGCAGCCGGTGCCGGCCGGTCCAGGCCCGCACCTGCTGGTAGCGACGCGGCTCGTCGGCGGTACCGGCGAAGCCGAGCTGACCCGCGGCGAATTCCCACCGCTGCCGGCTGACCACCAGCCGGTCGACGGTGACCCGTGGGGTGCGCACCACCGTCTCGCCACCGCCGCTCCCACCGCCGCTCCCACCGGCGCTGACGTCGGCGCTGACGTCGGCACCGGCACCGGCACCGGCACCGGTGGCCGGCGGTCGTGGCACCACCTGGAAGTGCTGCACCACGCCGGCCGCGAGCAGGTCACCGAGGACGTCCAGCAGTGGCATCTCCACGTCGCCGGCACGGCTGCGCACCGTCAGCGTGCCCGAGCGCAACAGCACGTCGCACCGGCCGACCGGCAGCGGTTGGGCCGGTGCCGCGGCGCAGGTGTCGTGCGCGAAGAGCAGCCGTAGGTCCTGGCCGGTGATCAGGCTGTTGCCCTGCCGGGCCGGAATGCCGCCGGACTCCCCGGTCGGGCCCGGGTAGACCGCCGGCCGGCCCAGGTCGGCGGCCTGCGCCGCCCGTAGGGCGGCGGGATCCGGGTGGAACGCGACCCAGGTGTGGTAGCGCATCGTGTTGACCCCGGGATGCAACTCGCCGAGCACCCACCGGTCGCCGGCGAGCATCAGGTCCGGGCTGTGCTGCACGCCGGTGAGCCAACCGGGGCGGACGGTGGCGAACTCGCGGCGGGCGCGCTCGCGCAGCGACGCGCTGGACAACTCGATGCGATCCGGCTGGTCCGGCCCGTCCGGCAGAGCCAGCACCCGGGTCCAGCGCTGCCGCAGCGCGCGGCGCAGCGGGTTGACCAGCCCTGGCGGTGGGTCGAAGACCAGGTCCCCGGCGAGCAACCAGAACTCGGCCAACGGCACGCTGTGCGCGCCCCGCTCGGCGGCCCGTGCCTGGAACAACTCGACGAAGGTGCGGTGCCACAGCGCCGCCGCCGCGGCCGTGAACCACTGGGCGGCGTCGAGCACGATGCCGAACGCGTCCCGGATCCCGTCCAACGCTGACTCGCCGAACTCGACCGAGCCGCCGCGCAGGCACTCCTCGTACGCGACGGTCCGGCCGGCGTACAGCTGCCCGGCCCGCCGGGTCGGCGCCGCGCCGGTGTGCCGGGTGTAGACCTGTTCCAGCTCGGCCATCCGGTCGGCCACCCGGTCGGGGTCGCCGGCCGCCGCCGCCAGCGCGTCGCGGGCCGTGACCAGTTCGTCGAGGGCGGCCAGCGCCGCTTGGCGGGCCGCCTCGTCTCCGGCCCCGCCGGCCTGCCCGCCGGGTGCGGCAGCACCGGCACCGGCCGGGTCGGCGGTGCCGGCCAGCAGCGCCCGCAGCGTCCGCTCCGGATGTACGTCGTCCGGGGAGACCTCCAGCCGCCAGGCGATGCGCTGGGCGCGGGCCAGCTCGTCGAGGATCTGGTAGACCCGCGACCGGCCCGATCCGGTGCCGCCGGCCAGCTCGGCGGCGATCTGCCCGGCGCTACGCCGCCCGTCGCAGGCCCGCAGCACCTCGGCCTGCTCGGCGGACAGCGGCACCGGGTCGGCCATCGGCACCAGCAGCAGGTCCCCGGCCAGATCCAGAAACGGCATCAGGCGCGGCACCAGGGCCGGGCGCAGCCGCTCGGCGTACGGCTGCACGAGGGCGGTGACCGCCCAGCCTTCCAGGTAGACGGCCCGGGCGGCGAGCGGCGCGGCCCGTACCGTGACCGGTGGCCCGTCGGCGAAGCGGGCCCAGCCGACCGGGCCGAAAAAGCCGATCGTGTCGTTCTTGGCGCAGTAGCGCTGCAGGTAACTGGCGACCAACGCCTCGTGCTGACGGTGTTTGGTGTTGCGCGACGCCGGCTGCGGGCCGTGCCGCAGCAGCGGGTCGAACCCGGTCCGCAGGGCGTGCCGGTTCTGCCAGGCGACCGCCTCGCGCACGAGCGGATGGGCGGCGGCGGCGTGCAGCGCGCTCGACAGCCGCCGCGTCGCCGCCGGCCATTCGGCGAGCAGTCGCTGCGTATCGCCGCTGTCGGCGTACCTGGCCAGCACCGGATCGCCGAGCGGCTCGAGCATCTCGAACGGCAGCCCGGCGCCACGCAGGCACACCGACCGCCACAACGCCCAGTCCCCGGTCAACGGCACCAGGTGCCCCGACCCGGCCCCGGCAGGGCCGGTGCCACCGTGCTGCGGGGTCACCGGCAGGGCCACGGCGGCGCCACCGGCCGCGCTGTCGGCGGCCCGGTGGGCGCGGCGGTCCCGGCGGCGCAGGTCGCCGCGATCGCCGGCCGACGTCGCGGCCTCGGCGGCGGCACTCGTGGCGGCGGCGCTCGCGTCGACCGCGGCCGCGCAGCCGCGCAACGCGGGCGCGGCGTAGAAGTGCCGCAACGGCACGTCCACCCCGAACACCTCGCGGATACGAAAGAGCAGACGGGTCACGCCGAGCGAATTGCCGCCGAGGCGGAAGAAGTCGTCCTCGCGACCCACCTGCTCGACGTGCAGGATCTCGGCCCAGAGGCGGGCGAGTCGCTGCTCGGTGTCCGTACCCGGTGGCGTGCTCGTGCCCGCCGGTGCCGACGGTTGCGGCAGCGCGGCCCGGTCCACCTTGCCGTTGGCGGTGAGCGGGAGTTCGGTGAGGATGGCGAAGCGGGCCGGCACCAGTTGGGCCGGCAACTGCCGGGCGGCGTACTCCCGTAGGTCACGACCGGTCACCTCGGCGGCACCGACCGCGACATAGCCGACCAGGTGACGATCCGGGCCCGCGCCGCGCACCACGACCACGGCGTCACGCACCTGCGGATGGGCCCGCAGCGCCGCCTCCACCTCGGCCGGTTCGACCCGGTAGCCACGGATCTTGACCTGATGATCGGTCCGGCCGACGAACTCCAGCGTCCCGTCGGCCCGCCAGCGGGCCAGATCCCCGGTGCGGTACAGCCGGCCGCCGGGCCGCTCGCCGAACGGGTCGGGCACGAACCGCTCGGCCGTCGCCGCCGGTCCGCCCAGGTAGCCCCGGGCCAGTCCGTCCCCGCCGGTGTAGAGCTCGCCGACCGCGCCCACCGGGACCGGCTCACCACCACCGTCCAGCACGTACACCGTGGTCTGCTGAATCGGTACGCCGATCGGCACCCGGTCGCCGACCTGCCCGGCGTCGGTCATCCGGTGGCAGGTGGTGAAGGTGGTGTTCTCGGTGGGACCGTAACCGTTGACCACCGGGCGGCCGCCACGCACCCGTAGCAGCGCCCGGACCGCGTCCGCCGCGAGCACGTCGCCACCGGCGAGGACCTGGTCGACCTCGGCCAGCGCCGCCGGATCCAGCTCGACCACCTGGTGGAAGAGCCCGGCGGTGAGCCAGAGCACGCTCACCTGCCGGTCGCGCAGCAACGCCCGCAGGGCGGGCAGGTCCACCGGTCCGGGCGGCGCGACCGCGAGGGTGCCGCCGGTCAGCAGCGCGCCCCAGATCTCCAGGGTGGAGGCGTCGAAGGCGACCGGCGCCAGCTGCAGCAGGGTCTGCCCCGGGCCGAGGTCGGCGAAGGTGGCCCCGGTGACCAGGCGGTGTACGGCGCGGTGCGGCACCGCGACGCCCTTGGGCCGGCCGGTGGAGCCGGAGGTGTAGCTGACGTAGGCGATGCTGTCCGGGTGGGCCGACACTGGCGGCGGGCCGGGCACCGGCCGGCGCAGCCGCGTCTTGCGGATGGCCAGCCACTCGGCGGTCAGCACCAGGGACGCACCGCTGTCGGCGAGCACCCGGCGTCGCCGGGCCGGCGGATCGGCCGGGTCGACCGGCACGTACGCGCCGCCGGCCAGGCTGACCGCGAGGATCGCGACGATCAGCTCGACGCCCCGGGGCAGTGCCACCATCACCCGCGTCTCGCACCGCACACCGCACTCACGCAGCAACCAGGCCAGCCGGTACGCGCGTTGGGCCAGGGCGGCGTAGCTGAGCTCGATCCCGTCGTCGCGCACCGCCGCCGCGTCCGGTGCCCGGGTGAGGGCGGTGACGAACAGCTCCGCGATGGTCGCCGGTGGCACGCGGCCGGCACCGGTGTCGTACCAGCCGCGTCGCAGCAGCGCCCGCTCGGCGGCGTCGACCATGGACAGTTGCCGCAGCGGCAGGGTCCCCGGTTCACCGGCCAGACCCAGCAGGACGGTACGGAAGTGGGTCAGCATCCGCTCGGCCGCCGCGGTGAGCAGCCGGGATCCGTCATGGATGAGCAGGGTCTGGATCCGGGGCTCGTCGAAGACGTAGAGCGTCGCCGGATAGCTGGGCAGCCGCTCGATCCGCAGGTCGATGTCGCGAAACGCCGGATTGTGCTGGGCCAGGGTCGTGCCGGCCAACTGGCGCTCGTACACGACGAGGCTGTCGGTCAGGGCGGTTTCCGGTGGGTGACCGGACCATTCCAGGATCGCCGACAGCGGCGCATGCTGGTGTTCTCGTACCTGCCGGATCCGGGCGTGCGTCTCGTGCAGCAACTCGGCGACGGTCGACCCGGTACGCACCGGCAGCCGGATCGGCACGGTGTTGATGAGCAGTCCGATCATGTCGGTCGCACCGGCCGCGGTGCCGCTGCGACACGACCTGGTGATCGCGAAGGTGATGTCGGGCTGCCCGGCGTAGCAGGCCCGCACGAACGCCCACGCGGCGGTGACCATCGTGTTGACCGTCACCCCGGCCGCCGCCGCACCGGCGCGGACCAGCGCCGACTGTTCGTCGGTCAGCTCCTCGGTCAAGGTCACCGGACGCCCGGCGGGCAGCTCGTCGACCCCGGCCAGCTCGTCGACCCCGGCCAGCTCGTCGGCCCCGGCCGGCTCGCCGAGATAGCCGGCGAACGGACGCGGCGCGACGGCACCGGCCAGGTAGCCGCTCCAGAACTCTTTCGCCGCGGTCAGGTCGCGGCCTTCCCACCAGTCGATGAATTCGCGGTACGGCCGGCGTCGCGGGTGCACCGGCGGCGGTCCGCCGGCAAGCCGGGCCTGGTACTCGCCGACGACCTCGTCGAGCAGCAACACCAGCGAACGCCCGTCGAGGATGGCGTGGTGGAAGGTCAGCACCACGACCTGCGGCACCGTCGCGGCGAGCACGGTGATCCGCAACAGTGGGGCCCGCTCCGGTGCGAACGGCCGGGCCCGGTCGGTCCGGAGCACCTCGTCCAGGGCACCGCCGTCGGCCTCGCGACCGCCCCGCGCCGGGCCGGTCGACCAGGTGATGTCGATGCCGACCGCCGGCTCCACGACCTGCACGAGGCCCTCGTCGGGGTGCCAGCGGAAGGCGGTACGCAGTACCTCGTGCCGACGTGCGGCTGCCTGCCAACTCGCCTCGAACGCCGTCCGGTCGACCGCTCCTGGCCAGGTCAGCACGGCCTGGATCACGTCCACCCCGGCACCACGGCCACGCAGGCTGTTCACGATCAGGCCACGCTGCAGCGGCGATGCCCCGTATTGCACAGCAAACCTCTGATTTCGTAGTCGGAAATCTCAGCAAATCAATCAATTGCCGCGCAGCCCGGACGCTCGTCGACCAATCGGCCGACGCTTGAATGGCTGACATCCATTTGGCGGTCAGCACATGCCACACCGGCCGCCATTCAACGAAAATTGATCAGCGCGCCACCACAGTCACGCAGAGGCGTGTTCCGCCAACCACATCCGCAACGACCGCGGTCGCATGTCCACCCACACCCGGTCGATCCGCTCCAAGCACTCGGATCGGGTCCCCACGGTGCCTTCGCGGCGCCAACCAGCAGGCAGCTCCCGGTCGTCCGGCCACATCGAATATTGCTCTTCGTCGTTGATCACCACGGCATAGACAGCGGATTCGTCGTCAAACACGGCGCACCCCTCCGACAGTCATACCATTGTGCGTTCCCATTGCCTGAGAATGACACGCGCCGGCCATGATCGTCAATAGCGTCCATCGGCGCGCGAATTCGGTCTTGAGATATCCAGACATTAACCTTGCGAGCCCTTGTGCCAGAAATGAGACGAACAACGTTTCGACAAATGCCTATATTGCCACCTGGCAAGCCCGGACGGGCACTCCCTCATCGCCGATACGACCGCCCGTCCACCGCCGAGGTGGGCCCGCCGCCCGCTGCGCGGTGGATGCGGTGGGTCAGGACCTCGCCAGCCGGCGCAGCAGGGAATCCGCGCCCATCGGGTAGGCGCCGTGCCGGCGGACCCCGTCGGCGACCTCCCGGTCGGAGGACACGACCACGAGTGCCCGGCCCGGCGGCTCGGCCCGCACCAGCCGCCGGATGAGCTCGTCGGCGGTCTCGCCCTTGCGGGAGAACAGCACCCGTACCCCACGCGGTGCCGGCGGCAGGCCGTGCATCCGCTCCGCGCCGTCGAAGACGACCGTCACCTCGTCGCCGGTCTGCGCGGCGATCCCGCCGAGGCCGGTGATCAGGCGTTTCCGCTGCTGCTCCAGTGGCATCTCGCCGAAGCCGCGCTTGGTCACGTTGTAGCCGTCGACGATCAGGTGCGCCCGGGGCAGGGCCAGCAGATCGTCGAGCCGGGCCGGGTCGTCGGTGTCTCGGGCCCGAGTCGTGGTCGCCGTCGCCGGCCGGTCGGTGAAAGCGTCCGCCACGTAGTCGGCCGGCAGCCGGTCGGCCGGATCCAGCGCGAGTTCCCGACGTAGCCCCTGCGCCGCCTGACCGATGGTTTCCAGCAGCAGCCAGAGCCGCGCGTCGCCGACGGCCCGCGTCTCCTTGGCCGACTGGCGCGCCGAACCGGCCGCCGACTCGGCCTCGGCGAGCTTGGCACGCAGCCGCCGAAGCTCGGCGTCGTGGTCGGCGACCGCCCGGGCGGCCCGGCCCCGCTCGGTGGCGAGCAGGTCGTTGGCCCGCCGGTGCTGTGCCTGGAGCTCGCGCAGCGAGCGGGCGAGCAGCCGGGACTCCTCGCGGAGCTGGCCGAGTTCCTCGCGTACCCGGGCAAGCTCGTCACGCAGCTTGTCCGCTTCGACCCGGGCCACCGTACGGTCGTGCTCCGCCCGGTTCGCGCGGGCCTCGGCCGCGCGGATCTGCTCGCCCACGGCGGCGCTGTCCGCTTCCGCCCGCACCGCCTCGCCGGCCGCCTCGACCAGGTCGCGCCACCCGCACGGACGCATCAGGTAGGCCAACGCGGCGACCTCGACCGGATCGGCCGCCCCCGGGGTGACGCCCTCGCTGATCGCCGTGCCGAGTTCCCCCGCGTCGCCGACGGCGCGGGTCGCCACCCGCTGACGGAACAGCGGATCGCTGGTCAGCTGGGCGGCTATCGCCACGCCGCCGTAGCGGGCCCGCCGGTTGGGCGCGAACTTGGCGATCTTGCGCAGCTGCGCCGGCAACTCGTCGACCGGGATGTCCGCCAACGCGGCGGCGGCCAGCACGACGATGCGCGAACGCACCGCCTCGGGCAGCACGGGCTCGGCCGGCGGCTCCTCGACAGGCGTCGCCGCCTCCTCGGGACGATCGTCGGTCGGATCCGGTGCGGCCATGCACCCCAGTCTCCCACCGGTGGGCCGTGCTGTGCCCGACAGGAAGAATGATCTCTCTGGGTCGATCGGACCGTCACTGGTCGTACTGATGAGACTGGTGTGTCGTACCAGCGTCCTAACCTGTGCCCCGTGATCCGTCCGATTCCGGTTCCGCACCCGGTGCCCCCGACGTCCCGGGGGTACGCCCAAGGCACCATCGACGCGCTACTGGCCGATCCGGGCGCGGTGTCCCTGCGGGACACCACCTTCGTGGTGCTGGATCTGGAGACCACCGGTGGGGCGCCCGACGGCGGCGGCATCACCGAGGTGGGCGCGGTCAAGGTCCGTGCCGGCGAGGAGCTGGGAGTCTTCGCCACGCTGGTCAACCCGGGACAGCCGATCCCGCCGTTCGTGACCGTGCTCACCGGGATCACCCAGGCGATGCTGCTGCCCGCTCCGCCGATCGAGCAGGTGCTGCCCAGTTTGCTGGAGTTCCTCTCGGACGCGGTGCTGGTGGCCCACAACGCGCCGTACGACGTCGGCTTCCTCAAGGCGGCGTGCGCCCGGCACGGTTACCCGTGGCCGGCGCCCCGGGTGCTGGACACGGCGGCGCTGGCCCGCCGGGCGCTCACCCGCGACGAGGTGCCCAACCGCAAGCTCGGCACGCTGGCCGCCTACTTCCGCACCCCCCGCCAGCCGACCCACCGGGCGCTGGCCGACGCGCAGGCCACCGTCGACGTGCTGCACGGCTTGATCGCCCGGCTCGGCGGGCACGGGGTCACCACGATCGGCGACGCGATCGAGTTCACCCGGGCGGTCAGCGCGGCGCAGCGCCGCAACCGACACCTGGCCGACGGCCTGCCCCGCTCCCCCGGGGTGTACATCTTCCGGGCCGCCGACGACCGTCCGTTGTACGTCGGCACCTCCGGCGACATCGCCACCCGGGTCCGCAGCTACTTCACCGCGGCCGAGCGGCGGGCCCGGATGTCGGAGATGCTCACCGCCGCGGTGCGGGTGGAGGCGGTCGAGTGCGCTCACCGGCTCGAGGCGGAGGTACGGGAGTTGCGGCTGATCGCCGCCCACGCGCCGCCGTACAACCGGCGGTCAAAACATCCTGAGCGGATGCTCTGGCTACGGCTGACCGACGAGGCCTTCCCACGACTGTCCACCGTACGGTCGATCGGTGACGGCGACGGGACGTACCTCGGGCCGTTCCCGTCCCGCCGGGCGGCCGAGCTGGCCGCGGCCGGCGTGTACGACGCCGTACCGCTGCGCCAGTGCACCCACCGGCTGTCCACCCGGACCCGCACCTCGTCCTGCGCGCTGGCCGAGCTGGGCCGCTGCCCGGCACCGTGCGAGCACCGGATCGACCCCGTCGAGTACGCCGGACTCGCCGTCGAGCCGTTGCGCACGGCGATCGAGGCGGATCCGCAGGCGTTGGTCGACAACCTGCTGGCCCGCATCGACGCGCTGGCCGCCGGGCAACGCTACGAGGAGGCCGCGGTGGTCCGCAGCCGGCTGGCCGCGCTGCTGCGGGTCACGCTGCGGATGCAGCGGCTGACCGCGCTGGCCCGCATCGCCGAGCTGGTCGCGGCGCGGCGGGCCGATCACGGCGGTTGGGAGTTGGCCGTCGTCCGGCACGGCCGGCTCGCCGCCGCCGGCGTCTCGCCACCGCGGCAGCATCCGCGGGCCACCATCGAGGTGTTGCGGGCCGCCGCGGAGACCGTCCCGGCCGGGCCGGGTCCGGTGCCGAGGGCCAGCGCGGAGGAATCGGAACGGATCCTCTCCTGGCTGGAGCCGGCCCAGACCCGCCTGGTGAGCCTGAGCGAGGGCTGGGCGTCGCCGGTGCGCGGTGCCGGCCGGTTCCACAATTTGCTGGTCAAGGCCGAACAAGCGACCCGAGTTCCGATGGTGGCCGGCGAAGTGGACCAAAGACTGAACCGATCGCCCACCCGCAAGTAGCCGATAGTACGACGCTCGCTCGCTTAGGCTGTTAGAGAAGTGCAGTCCTGTCAGCCAACGCCCGATTCGTGGCGTGCGTCCGGGCCGATCACCGGCTGGGCGGTGGGTGAGGAGGTGTCCCCGCGTGGATGTCGACGCCGGTCCCGGCGCCGCTCTCGGACGTTTTCTACCCACCGCGACACCCCTGTCCACCCGGCTGCGGGCCTGGCTGTCCTGGTATCCCGTAGCGTCGGACCCGGTCGCCGAACTGATCCGCATCCACCGGTCGGTCCACTCCTCGGCAGATGTCTCCGTGCTACGTCGCGGCTACCAGATCGCCGACAGCATGCACGCCGGGCAGTACCGCAAGAGCGGGGACCCCTACATCACCCACCCGCTGGCGGTCGCCGAGATCTGCGCCGACCTCGGCATGGACACCACCACGCTGGTCGCCGCGCTGCTGCACGACACCGTCGAGGACACCACGTACGACCTGCCGACCCTGGCCGCCGACTTCGGTGACGAGGTGGCCCACCTGGTCGACGGGGTGACCAAGTTCGACAAGGCGTTCTACGGCAAGGTCGCCGAGGCCGAGACGATCCGCAAGATGATCGTCGCCGCCGGCAAGGACGTCCGGGTACTGGTCATCAAGCTCGCCGACCGGCTGCACAACATGCGGACACTGGATGCCCGCTCACCGGCCTCGCGGGCCCGCATCGCCAAGGCCACCCTGGACGTCCTGGTACCGCTGGCCGACCGACTGGGCATCCAGAAGCTCAAGCGCGAACTGGACGACATCGTCCTGTTCCATCTGGAGCCCGAGGCCTATCAGCGGATCGCGGATCACCTGGCCAGCCGCCGGGGATGGACGCAGTACCTCACCGGTGTCTGCGCACAGACCCGCTCGGCGCTGCGTCGGGAGAAGGTCACCGCCAGGGTCGCCCCACGACCGCGGCACTACTACTCGATCTGGAAGGACACGGTCACCGGCGGGCATCCCGCGCCGTTCGACCTGCCTCGGATCGAGATCGTGGTGACCGGACCGGACACCGACTGCTACGCCGCGCTGGGCGCCGTGCACTGCTGTTGGCGTCCGACGCCCGGCAGGTTCAAGGACTTCATCGCCTCGCCGAAGAACAACCTCTACCGGTCGCTGCACACCACGGTGATCGGGCCGGACAACCGTCCGGTGGAGGTGCTGATCCGCACCGACTCGATGCACCGCTCCGCCGAGTTCGGCGTCGCCGCCGCGTACCGGTTCCCGAGGCCGGACCGCAGCAGCGCAGCCGGGCGCGCGGAGGAACTCGCCTGGCTGCGCCGGGCGTTGGACTGGTCACAGCGGACCGTCGACGCCGACCAGTTCGTCCATTCGCTGCGCTGCGACCTGGTCGAGGCGCAGATCCAGGTGTTCGCCGAGGGCAAGCAGATCGTGCTGCCCGCCGGCTCCACCCCGGTCGACCTCGCCTACGAACTCGGCTCCGACAAGGGAGCCCGTTGCCTGGCCGCGCGGATCAACGGCCGGCTCGCGCCGCTGTCATCGGAGCTGGCCGACGGTGACGTGGTGGAGATCTTCACCGAGACCGAGGATCAGCCCACCGGGACGACACGGCCCGCCGGCCCACGCAAGGAGTGGCTGGGCTTCGTCAAGTCGCCCCAGGCACAGATGCAGATCAGCCGGTGGTTCGCCGAGCACTCCGAGCCCGGGATCAGCATCAACGACAAGGTTCGGCTGGGCCGGGCCACGGTCAGCCTGATCCTGCGCAAGCACGATCGGGCGTTGTCCAACGATCAGCCGCTACGCCGGCTCGCCGAGGCACTGAACTACCCGGACATGGACACCATGCTCGTCGCGGTGGTCGACCGGACCATCGAGCCGGAGACCGTGGTCGACCAGCTCATCGCGATGGTCGATCAACCGGGCTGACCCGGGTTGATCCCATCCGGCCGCCCTCGCCCGGCGCCGGTCGCCGGCTACCTCTAGCCTGGACCATATGATCACCCGCCGATCGCCCGCACGCGCTCTGCTCTACGGCGTGTTCTACCGGCTGCCGCATTCGGTCCGTCGGCTGCTGGTGCGGGTGGCCGTGCCCAAGTACATCGTCGGCGCGGTGACCCTGGTGACCGACTCCGAGACCGGGCCGCACGACCCGGCACGCCTACTGCTGCTGCGCCAGCCACCGGGGCGCGGTTGGACCCTGCCCGCCGGCCTGCTCCGCCACCGGGAGGCACCGATCGTGGGGGCGGCCCGGGAGTTGGCAGAGGAGACCGGCATCCGGTTGGCGCCGCATCAGTTGCGCCCGGCCACACCGAACGCCGTGGTGCACGTCAAGGGCTGGATCGACGTGGTCTTCGAGGCGGCGGTGCCCGCCTCGCGTACCACGCTGGTCGTCGACGGCGCCGAGGTCTTCGAGGCGGCCTGGCATCCGCTCGACTCGCTGCCCCGGCTCACCCCGGCCACCGCCCGTCTGCTGGCCTACTTCGGCATCGGTCCGCTCGCCGACCAGCCGACGTCCGACGCACGGCCGCCGGACCAGCGGTGACCGAGCCGGCACAGGTCTGCGCGGTGATTCTCGCCGCCGGCGAGGGCCAGCGGCTGCGTCCGTTGACGGAGCAGGTGCCCAAGGCGCTCTGCCCGGTGGGCAACGTCCCGCTGCTCGACCGGGCGCTGGCCCGGGTCGCCGCGCTCGGCTTCGCCGGGCCGGGCGCGGTCGCGGTCAACGCCTGCTACCTGGGCGGGCAGGTGGTGTCGCACGTCGGTGACCGGGCCCACCTGTCGATCGAGCCCGGTGCCCCGCTGGGCACTTCGGGCGGGATCGGCCGGTTGCGGGACTGGATAGCCGGGCGCGCGGTGCTGGTCGGCAACGCCGACGCCTACCTGGCGCACCGACAGGCACTCGCCGGGCCGGACATCGCCGCACTGCTCGACGGCTGGGACGGCGAGTCGGTACGGCTACTCGGCCAGCGGGTGCCCGGCCTGGCCGGACGCAGCGGCTTCGACGGACACCGCTTCGCCGGATTCTCCCTACTGCCCTGGCGGTTCGTACGGCACCTGCCGCCGACGTTCGGCAACCTCGTGCGTACGGTGTGGCGCCCAGCCGAAGCAGCCGGCGCACTGCGGGTGGTGGGCTTCGACGGCACCTACCTGGACACCGGCACGCCGCCGGACTACCTCGCCGCGAACCTGCACGCCGCGGCCGGCCGGAGCATCGTCGACCCGACCGCCACGGTGACCGGGTCCTACGACCAGGCGGTGATCGGCCGGGACGCGGTCGTCGACGGTACGGTGACCCGGTCGGTCGTCTGGCCCGGCGCGCGGGTCGCCGCCGGGGAACGGCTGAGCACGGCGATCCGGGTCGGGACGGACGTCACGGTCTTCGCCGCGACCGCCTGACCGGCGGGTCGGGCTGGCACCATGACGGCAGCCGGGCTCCCAGGCCCGCCCAGGACGGAGGACTCCGATGATCACCGCGATCGTGCTGATCGAGTGCGCCACCGACTCGATTCCCGAGGTGGCCGAGACGTTGGCCGGGTTGCCCGGTGTCAGTGAGGTCTATTCGGTAGCCGGTCACGTCGACCTGATCGCGATCGTCCGGGTCCGCGAGTTCGACCAGATCGCCGAGGTGATCGCCGGCCGGATCTCCAAGGTGGCGGGGGTGCTCGGCACCGAGTCGCACATCGCGTTCCGGGCGTACTCGCAGCACGACCTGGAGGCGGCGTTCGCTATCGGGCTCGCGGACGCCGACTGAGCACCGTGGGCGCACGAATCAAGGCTACCCATCGGTAACAAAAAGTCCGTACCCTGAACGGGTGACCACCTCCGCACCGGATTCGACCGGATACGTCCAGGATCACCTCGACCGGGGTACCGATCGGATCGGCCTACAGATCTACCCCGAACCCGAAGGTGTGGCCGGCGCGCCGGTGATCGTCGTGCACCCGGCGATGGGGGTGCCCGCCCGCTACTACCGGTCGTTCGCCGCCGCGCTGCGCGACGCCGGGCTGGCCGTTGTCGTCGCGGACCTGCGCGGCACCGGGTCGAGCACACCCCGGGCCAGCCGCGCCTCCCGATACCGGTACGCCGAGCTGGTCGACGACGTGGGAGCGGTGCTGGACGCGCTCAAACCCCGCCTCGACGGGCGCACCCGGGTGCTGCTCGGGCACTCCCTCGGTGGCCAGGCCGCGCTGCTGCACACCGCGCTGGCCGGCGGCGAGGGCGTCGATGGGCTGGCGATGATCGCGGTAGGACTGCCCTACTGGCGGGTGTACCCGGGCGTCACCGGGTTCGGCGTGCTGCCGATGACCCAGACCATCGCACTGACCACCGCGGTGCTCGGCGTCTGGCCGGGTTGGGGATTCGGCGGCCGGCAGGCGCGCGGTGTGATCGCCGACTGGGCGTTCACCGCCCGGGCCGGGCGATTCCCGCTGATCGACGGCGTCGATCCGGCGCCCGCGCTGCGCCAGCTACGCACTCCGCTGCTCGCGGTCAGCGTCGAACATGACACCTACACGCCGGCCACGACCCTCGACCACCTGTGCCAGATGCTGCCCGGCACCACGGTGAGCCGGGAGTACTACACCGCGGCGCAGGCAGGGCACCGGATGGACCACTTCACCTGGGCCAGGCACGCCGAGCCGCTGGCCCGACGGATCGCCGACTTCGCCGCCGGGCTGGGTGCGCGCACGTCGGACTGACGACCGACGGCCGGCCGACGCGGTCCGGTCCAGCTGACTGCCGCCGGCCTAGCTGCCGCCGGCCTAGCTGTCACCGGCCTAGCTGCCGCCGGCAACGGCCGACTGGGCGGTCCGTACCCAGCGCTCCAGTACCGCGGCGGCCGACCCGCTGTCGATGGCCACCGCCGCCCGGTCCATACCGGCCCTGATCGCCGCCACCAGGTCGGCGCCGGCACCGGTGGCCGGACCGGTCTGCGCCGCGTGGGCCGCGAGCGCGGCCCCGGCGTTGACCAGGACCGCGTCGCGGACCGGTCCGGTCCGGCCGGCGAGCAGCCGACGGGTGACGTCGGCGTTGAACGCGGCGTCCCCGCCACGCAGGTCACCCGGGGCGCTGCGCGGTACGCCGAGATCGGTCGCCGCGTCGACGACGAGTTCCCGCACGGTGCCGGCGGTGGCGAACCAGATCCGGGTCGGTGCGGCGGTGCTCAACTCGTCCAGGCCGTCCTCGCCTCGCATCACCAGCGCGGTGTCCCCCCGGCTGGCGAACACGCCCGCCATCACCGGGGCCATCCGGGCGTCGAAGCAGCCGATCGCGCCCGCGCGTGGGCGGGCCGGGTTGGCCAGCGGACCGAGGAAGTTGAACGCGGTCGGGACGCCGAGCTCCCGCCGTAGTGATCCGGCGTGACGCATCCCGGGATGGAACCGCGCGGCGAAGCAGAAGCCGATGCCGGCCTCGGTCACGCAGCGCACCACCCCGTCCGGGCCGAGGTCGAGCGGTACGCCGAAGTGTTCCAGCAGGTCGGCCGCACCGCACGAGGACGAGGCGGCCCGGTTGCCGTGCTTGACCACCGGCACGCCGGCCGCCGCCACCACGATCGCGGCCATGGTGGACAGGTTGACCGTGTGCGCCCGGTCGCCGCCGGTGCCGACCACGTCGACCGCGCTGGCTCGCAGCGCGTCCGGCAAATTGACCGGTACGGCGTTGGCGAGCATCGCCTCCACCAGTCCGACGAGTTCGGCGGGTGTCTCGCCCTTGGCCCGCAGCGCGATGACGAACCCGGCGATCTGGGCCGGCGTCGCCGACCCCGCCATGATCTCGCCCATCGCCCACGCGGTGTCGGCGGTGGACAACTGCTCGCCGGCGAGCAGCGCGCTCACCAGGCTTGGCCAGGACCGGTCACCCATAGGGGCCTCCCAGGTGCGGTGGGGGTGGGTGGTGCGGTGCGGTGAAGCTGTGGTCACTCAGGCGGCGGGCAGCTTGCCCGACCGTCCGCGCAACAGTCCGGCGACGGTCTGTCCGGTGGTCACCGGGTCCAGCGGATGCATCAGGGTCGCGTCGACCTCGGCGAACGCGGCCAGCCAACGGTCCGCCGCACGGGCGATCACCACGCAGGTCGGCGGGGCGTCGTCGCGCTCGTCCTTGATCTGGCGGGCGATGCCGAGCCCACCGCCGGGGGTGGCTTCGCCGTCGAGCAGCAACAGGTCGACCTCGTACTTGTCGACCAACCGGACGCACTCGGCGTAGTCCGCCGCGTCGAGGAACTCGACGGTGAGGTCACCGGCGGGTCGGGTGCCGACGGCCAGCCGCATCCGGTCCCGCACCTGCGGATCGTCGCTGTAGAGCAAGACGGTGTGCACACGCTCGGTCATCGGTCGTTTGACTCCCACCTCGTAGCTGCGGGCCGATCCTACCGTCCGGGGCCGACCCGGGCCGCTCGCGCCTCCTGCCGGTCGAGTTCGCGGTCGATGCGCCGGGCTTCCCGCTCGGATTGGCGCATCCACTGCACCACGAGCACGGCGAGCATGGTCACGCTGACGAACTCGCCGCCGGCCCAGAGGATCCCGCCGGCGACCTCCTGGTCGGTCCACGGATCGGCCCAGGACAGCCCGAGCGCCGGGTACCAGTCGCCGGCGAACAGCGTGGTGCTCTGCATGACGGTCAGCCCGAGCACCGTGTGGAAGGGCACCGACAGCAGCATCAACAGCGCCCTGGCCGGGTACGGCCACCGGTTCGGCAGCGGGTCCAGGCCGAGCAGCGGCCAGAAGAACAGACAGCCGGTGGCGATGAAGTGGGCGTGCACGACCTCGTGGGCGAACCCATTTTCAAGGGTGAACCGGTACAAATCCGTAAAATACAGTACAAATGGGTTGATCACGAAGATCGCGAACGCCACCAGTGGAAAGGTCACCACCCGGACGTACCGACTGTGCAGCACCGCCAGCACCAGCCGGCGTGGCGCGCCCGGCAGGGTCCGCAGCGCGAGCGTGACCGGCGCGCCGAGCGCGAGGAAGATCGGCGCGATCATCGACAGCACCATGTGCTGGACCATGTGCACCGACAAAAGGGTGGTGTCGTACGCGCCCAGCCCGCTCACCGTGACCGCGGCGATGCCGCCGAGGCCGGGGCCGAGGAAGAACACGGTGCGTGACACCGGCCAGCGGTCCCCCCGCAGCCGCAGCCGGTGCACCCCGTACAGGTAGAGGCCGGCGGCCACCACGAGCACCACCGCCAGCCAGTTGTCCAGCTGGATCTCGGTGAACAGCGCCGAGCCGGTGAACGGCGGTGGCGCCGCGGCGATCGGATCGACAACGGCCACGTCACCGAGGCTAGGCCAGCGGAGTCGGTCGACGTAAACCGGCCCACCTGCGGGTCGGGTTTGCCACCCCGGCGATCGTGGGCACTGACCGGCAGCAATAATGACCGCGTGACTGCGGCCCCAGCGATTGACAAGAGCCGGATCCATTCGCTGACCCGACCGAACATGGTCAGCGTCGGGACGATCGTGTGGCTCTCCAGCGAACTGATGTTCTTCGCGGCGCTGTTCGCGATGTACTTCTCCATCCGCGCGGCGGACTACAGCATGTGGGAGGAGCACACCCCAGAGCTGAACATCCCGTACGCGACGGTGTTCACCGCGGTCCTGGTGGCCTCCTCGGTCACCTGCCAGGCCGGGGTGTTCGCCGCGGAGCGGGGTGACGTGCACGCGCTGCGCCGGTGGTTCGCCATCACCTTCGTCATGGGGCTGATCTTCCTGCTCGGGCAGATCAACGAGTACCGGGAACTCGTCCACCACGGCATCAAGATCAACGGCGACGGGTACGGCTCGGTCTTCTACCTGACCACCGGCTTCCACGGACTGCACGTGGCCGGCGGGCTGGTGGCCTTCATCATCTACATGATCCGCTCGACCATGGGCCGCTTCACCCCGGCGCAGGCGACCTCGGCGATCGTCGTGTCCTACTACTGGCACTTCGTCGACGTGGTCTGGATCGGTCTCTACCTGATGATCTACTGGCTGCAATGATCGACTCGCGGTCACGCTCCGTCCCGGTGCTCCGGCACACCTACCAGACAGGTCGCAAACCCGTTAAGGACACAGGCCATGACATCTGACACCCCCGCCGACCGGCGAGCCGACCGCGGGCGCGGTCTTCTCGCGCGGCTGCGCAGCGGGCGGGCCACGCCGCGCGGCCGGGGCCGCCGCCGGCTGGGTACCGCGGTCCGGCTGCTCACCGCGTTGTTCCTGGCCGGCGGTGTGTACACCGTCTTCGCGCCGGGTCTGCAGGCGCAGGACACGCCGCAGCTGTCGCCGGCCGCGGAGGATGGCAAGGCGCTGTTCGACCAGAGCTGCATCTCCTGTCACGGGCGTAACGCCCAGGGTGTCGACGGACGCGGACCGAGCCTGATCGGAGTCGGGTCGGCATCGGTCGAGTTCCAGGTCGGCACCGGCCGGATGCCGATGGCCCGCCAGGAGGCGCAGGCCGAGCGCAAGCCCCCGGTCTTCACCGAAGAGGAGATCCGCCAGCTCGGCCAGTACATCCAGGAGCTGGGTGGCGGTCCGCAGCTGCCCGACGGCGAGATGCTGCGCACCGGCGGCGACATCGCCGTGGGCGGCCAGCTGTACCGGATCAACTGCTCGTCGTGCCACGCCTTCAGCGGCGGCGGCGGCGCCCTCTCCTCGGGCAAGTACGCACCGAGCCTGGAGCCGGCGACCGACCGGCAGCTCTACGCCGCGATGCTGACCGGGCCGCAGAACATGCCGGTCTTCGGCGACAACCAGCTCACTCCGGAGCAGAAGCGCGACATCATCGTGTACGTCCAGGAGGCGCTCAAGGCCGACACGGATCCGGGCGGGCCGGCGAACCTGGGCCGGTACGGCCCGGTGACCGAGGGCGTGGCGATCTTCCTGGTCGGCATTACCGCGCTGGTCTTCGCCAGCCTGTGGATTGCGGGGAAGTCATGAGCACCGAGACGCCGACGACCACCACCGCGCACCACGGCCAGCCGGAGCACGTCAGCCTGGACGATCCCCGGCTGACCCCGTTCGACGTGGTCCGCGAGGGTGCCCGTCGCGACGACATCGAGATCGTGCACTACGAGCCGCCGTTCCCGGTGCCCGGGACGAGGGCCGAACGCCGGCTGACACGTTTCGTCGGCGGGCTGTTCCTGCTGGCCGGGCTGACCGCGACGGCGTTCCTGGTGGTCTACATCTGGTGGCCCTGGGAGTACGAGCTCGGCAGCGGGATGAGCAAGCTCTACAGCCCGCTGCTCGGAGTGACGCTCGGACTGACCCTGCTCGCCATCGGCGTCGGCATCCTCACCTGGGGTAAGAAGCTGCTGCCGCACGAGGTGGCGATCCAGGACCGCCACGACGGGGCGTCCAGCGGCGAGGACCGCAAGATCACTGGTACGACGATCGCGTACATGGCCGACGAGCTGGGCGTCAAGCGACGCCCGCTGCTCGGGGTGTCCTTGCTGGCCGGGCTGGCGCCGGTGGCCGCGGTCGCCGCGGCACCGCTGATCGGCGGGCTGATCCGGGATCCACACGCGGACAATCAGATGGCGACCACCGGGTGGACGCCGGTGCAGACCGCCGGTGGTGGGGCCGAGCTGGTCCGGCTGACCCGTGAGGACGGCTCGCCGATCCGGCCGGAGGACGTCAGCGCGGGCGGGCAGATGACCGTTTTCCCCGGCATCCCGGAAGGGCACACCAACCGGTACGCCGACTCGCCGACCCTGCTGATCCACCTGCGGGCCGACGACGCGCGGCGGGCCCTGGAGAACAACGAGGCGGTCGGCAAGTCCGGGTACATGTGGGGCAACTATCTGGCGTACTCGAAGATCTGCACGCACGCCGGCTGCCCGGCGAGCCTGTACGAGCAGCAGACCAACCGGTTGCTCTGCCCCTGCCACCAGTCACAGTTCCTGATCACCGACAACGCCAAGCCGGTCTTCGGTCCGGCCAGCCGGCGGCTGCCGCAGTTGCCCATCTCCGTCGACGACGAGGGCTACTTCGTGGCGACCTCCGACTACACCGAGATCGTCGGACCCGACTTCTGGGAGCGGCCATGAAACGCCGTAAGTTCGATGCCCGGGCTTTGCCCGGCAACGCCGCCGGGCAGGTCGACGACCGGTTCCAGGTGGCGACGCCGTTACGGAAACTGCTGAACAAGGTCTTCCCGGACCACTGGTCGTTCCTGCTCGGCGAGATCGCGTTGTTCTCGTTCGTGGTGATCCTGCTGACCGGCGTCTACCTGACCTTCTTCTTCGACCCGTCGATGGAGGAGGTCGTCTACGACGGCAGCTACACGCCGCTGCGCGGGATGCACATGTCGGCGGCGTACGCCTCGACGCTGGACATCTCGTTCGACGTCCGCGGTGGCCTGATCATGCGGCAGATGCACCACTGGGCGGCGCTGCTGTTCATGGCCTCGATCGTGGTGCACATGCTGCGGATCTTCTTCACCGGCGCGTTCCGCAAGCCACGCGAGGCCAACTGGATCATCGGCTCGCTGTTGTTCTGGGTGGGCTTCCTGGCCGGATTCAGCGGCTACTCGCTGCCCGACGACGGCCTGTCCGGCACCGGTCTGCGGATCGCCTCGGCGATCATGCTCTCCATCCCGGTCATCGGTTCCTGGGTGACCTCGTCGATCTTCGGCGGGGAGTTCCCGGGAACGATCATCATCAGCCGCTTCTACATCGCCCACGTGCTGCTGATCCCCGGACTGCTGGTCGCGCTGATCAGTGCGCACCTCGGGCTGGTGTTCAAGCAGAAGCACACCCAGTGGCCCGGTCCGGGGCGGACCAACCACAACGTGGTCGGCGAGCGGATGTTCCCCCGCTACGCGATCAAGCAGGGCGGTTACTTCATGATCGTCTTTGCGGTGATCGCCCTGATGGCCGGCATCTTCCAGATCAACCCGGTCTGGTTGTTCGGCCCGTACGAGGCGGCGGTGGTCTCCGCGGCCAGCCAGCCCGACTGGTACGTGATGTTCCTCGACGGCTCGACCCGGTTGATGCCCGCCTGGGAGCTGACCATCCCGATCGGCGACGGATACGTCATCCCGCCGTTGTTCTGGCCGACCGTGGTGCTGCCCGGCGTGATGGTGATGCTCTCCGCCGGTTACCCGTTCATCGAGGCCCGGTTCACCAAGGACAAGGCCAGCCACAACCTGCTGCAGCGGCCCCGTGACGTGCCCGCCCGCACCGCGGTCGGCGCCATGGCGGTCGCGTTCTTCATCGTGCTGACCATCTCCGGCGGCAACGACGTGGTCGCGGACAAGTTCGCGATCAGCCTGAACGCGATGACCTGGGCGGGTCGCATCGGCCTGATCCTGCTGCCGCCGTTGGCCTACTACGTCACCTACCGGATCTGCCTCGGCCTGCAGCAGCACGACCGGGAGGTGCTGGCCCACGGGGTGGAGACCGGCATCATCCGACGGTTGCCCGACGGCAGGTTCGTCGAGGTGCACCAGCCGCTCGGCCCGACCGACGACCACGGCCACGGCAAGCTGGAGTACGTCGGCTGGGTGGTGCCGAAGAAGATGAACCGGCTCGGCGCCCTCGGGCCCGCGGTGAAGGGCTTCTTCTTCCCGATCGAGAAGCCGGCGCGAGTCGCCCCCCCGCCGCACGTGCCGGTCGAGCCGGCGCAGGAGCAGCCCGCCGATCGCCGCGAGGAGATCAGCAGCGGCAGCCGCTGACGCCGCACCGCACCGTTCGTACCAGTACGGCGCCGCCCGTCGGGAATTCCCGACGGGCGGCGCCGTTTCGGGTAACACTCATCTCAGCCTCTTAACACCATATTCCCAGCTTTGCCCCTTTTATCCGTCAACTTGATGACGTAGCGTAATCATCGGCCGCAAGGATGCGGCGCATCGCACCCCCTTGGCCGCCCTCCCCTCGAAGGGCCAGTCCGATGCTGCGGATCTTTCTGGCATCTTTGCTCGTGCTCAGCGGTCTGTTCCTCGCCTCCGTGCTGATCGCCTTTTGCTACGGCCTGGCTCGCCCGGACCGGGTCGTCCGGCACCGGGACCGACGGCGCGACGGACACCATCCCCGCTACGGACCGGTACGCCCCGATCAGGTGGCGATCCTGATCGCCTGCCGCAACGGTGCCGGCACCATCGCCGCCGCGGTGTCGGCCGCCCGCCGTACCGGTGCCCCGGTCTTCGTCGTCTCCGACGCGTCGACCGACGAGACGGCGGCACGGGCCGCCGGCGCCGGTGCCGCCGTCCTCGATCTGCCGCACAACGTCGGCAAGCCGGCCGCCCTGCACGCCGGCTACACCCACTTCGGCCTCGGCGCGGCCTACCGGGCCGTCGCGATCCTCGACGACGACGTGCTCGTCGCCCCGGACTTCGTCACCGCGGCCTTGGCCGCGATGGCCGACGACGTGGCCATCGCGGTCGGCCACAACGTCACCTGGTGGCCGAGCGAGCGCCGATGGAACCTGTGGCTGGCCAAGCGGGCCTACAGCTACTGGAACTACCAGGTGTTCCTGCGCCGCGTGCAGAGCCACTTCAACGTGATGAACTGCATCTCCGGCTCCAACTCGCTGTACCGGGTGGAACTGCTCGACCGGGTGCTGCCGCAGCGGCCGCCGTACATCGTCGACGACACCTACTGGGTGCTGGAGACGCACCGTCGGCGGCTGGGCCGGGTGGTCTACGCCCCACGGGCGGTGGCGCTGCTGCAGGACCCGACCACGCTGCGGGACTGGTACCGGCAGAACCTGCGCTGGCTGTGGGGCACCTTCCAGGGCATCATCGGCCACCGGGTGGGTCGCCAGGTCAGCACCTTCGACTACGCGTACGTGCTGCTGATCCTGCACTGGACGCTGTACGTGCTCGGTGCCCCGCTGACCATCTGGCTGCTCGCCACCGCCGGTCCCGGCCTGCTGACCGGCATCGGACTACTGCTCGCCGGACAGGGGGTCTGGGTCGCGCTGGCGGCCTGGCGGCTGCGCCACCCGCAACTGCTGCTCATGCTGCCGCTGATCACGGTCGCCGACCTGATCTACCGGGTGGTCTTCGTCCACGCCCTGGTGAAGGCGATCCGCCAACCCACCGTCGACCGCTGCGTCTGGGCGTCACCGGAACGCATC
Organism: Solwaraspora sp. WMMB335; assembly: GCF_049179075.1. Classification (NCBI taxonomy): domain Bacteria; kingdom Bacillati; phylum Actinomycetota; class Actinomycetes; order Micromonosporales; family Micromonosporaceae; genus Solwaraspora; species Solwaraspora sp. WMMB335. The sequence goes on along the minus strand of NZ_JBMHMF010000001.1, from coordinate 6,777,795 downwards.
GGCACCCCGGCCACCGCCACGACGAGCGTCTGAGGGAGGTGAACATGTCCGCTAGCCAGGATCTCCCGGTCACCGGCGCGCCGGCCGCCGCGCTCGGCCTGATCGGTGCGATCACCCTCGCGATCGGTACGGCGCTGGTCACCGTCGCCGGTTGGGGAGCCAAGCTGCGCCGCCGCTGACCCCGGTACGCCCGTCGCCCGTCGTGCTCTGCGCCTAGTGCTCGGCGGTGCGTCGGGTCCCGGTGTAGTACTCGAACAGCAACGCCGCCGCCGACGCGACGACCGCGAGCAGACCGAAGACGATCAGCCACCACTGCCAGAAGACCAGCCCCAGGCCGGCGATCGTGGCGGACAACGCCACCCCGAACGGCCAGTAGCTACCCGGGCTGAAGAAACCCACCTCTCCGGCGCCGTCGGCGATCTCGCTGTCCGGACGGTCCTCCGGACGCAGGTCGATGCGGCGCGAGACGAACCAGAAGAAGCCACCGCACATCGTGCAGAGCAGGCAGGACAGGATCAGCGCGACGGTACCGATCCATTCGACCCGCCCGAGCTGGCCGTACGTCCAGGCCGGGTAGAGCCCGGACACCACCGCCAGGAACGCCGCGACGATACCGAAGATCCGCCACTCGGTCTTCATGGCCGGCCCTCAGCTTCCCGCGCCCTGGGCGCTCGTGTTGCCGAAATTCTGCACGTCACGCTTTGTTTCGAAGGGGAACGTGGTCACCGCGTACGGATCTTCCCCGATGGCCGCCAACGCGTCCGGCGTCGAGTTGCCCGCCTGCTTCGCGGCGATGAACTGGTCGTACTGCTGCGGGCTGACCACCCGCAGCTCGAAGTTCATCATCGAGTGGTACGTCCCGCAGAGCTCGGCGCAGCGGCCGACGTACGCGCCGGTCTGCTCGATGCGCACCTCGAAGTAGTTGCGGATGCTGCCGGGAAAGACGTCCCGCTTGAACAGCAGCTCCGGCACCCAGAACGAGTGGATGACGTCGGTGCTGGTCTCCTCGAACCGGACAACCCGCTCGGTTGGCACCACCAGCACCGGGATGAGGTCCGACGAGCCGACCGTGGAGGCGACCGTGTTGGCGTCCACGCCGATGCCGTCCCGGTAGTTGAACTGCCAGTTCCACTTGAACGCGACGACCTCGACGATCACCTCGGGTTCCTCGCCGACCCGGTCGACGTCGGTCTGCACCACCGCGGTGTAGTAGAACAGCACCGAGACGATCAGGATCGGCGCGATGGTGTAGAGAAACTCCATCGGCATGTTGAACCGGGTCTGCACCGGCAGCTGGTCGCCCCGCTTGCGGTAGCGGATGATGCACCAGAAGATCAGGCCCCAGACGAAGACGCCGACCGCGAGCGCCGCGATGACCGAGCCGATCCACAGGTCGTACATCTGCTCGGCCTGTGGCGTGATACCGCGCGGCCAGCCGAACCCGTGGAAGGTCTCGCCGACGTCACAGCCGGTGAGCAGGGTGAGCAGCGCCGCTGAACCGAGACCGACGCCAGCGGCCCGCGCTGGCCGACGTCGCGCTCCAGAATCCCTTGCGACCACCTGGTCATGCCTCCTTACCGGCGTCACCGACGGTCGCAGATTACTCGACCTGTCGGTTCCGGATAGGCGTGGGGTACGGAAGTCACCTGGCACGACCGCCGGTGACGCGCGTTTGCGGCCGGCACCGTCGGACGTCGCGGCCGGTACCGTCGGGAACCGTGAGCTATCTCGACGCCGCCACCGCCGCGCCGCTGCACCCGGTCGCCCGTGACGCGCTGCTGGCCGCGCTCGCCGACGGCTGGGCCGACCCGACCAAGCTGTACGCGCCGGCCCGGCGTGCCGGTCAACTCCTCGACGCGGCCCGGGCGGCCACCGCCGAGGTGCTGCGGGTCCGCCCGGACGAGATCTCCTTCACACCCAGCGGTACGACAGCCACGCACGCCGCCGTGCTCGGCGGACTCGCCGGCCGGCGGCGTGCCGGGCGCACCCTGGTGCACTCGGCGATCGAGCACTCGGCCGTGCTGCACGCGGCGCAGCGGCACCGCGCCGACGGCGGGGACGCGGTGGCGGTGCCGGTGGACCGGCTCGGCCGCCTCGATCTGGCCGCCTGGTCGGCGACGCTCGCCCGACCGGGCGTGGCGCTCGCCGCGCTGATCAGCGCCAGCCACGAGGTGGGTACGGTCCAGCCGGTCGCCGAGGCGGCGCGGGCCTGCGCCGGGCACGGGGTGCCGCTGTACGTCGACGCCGCCCAGTCGGTGGGCCGGGTACCGGTGCCGGACGGCTGGTCGGTGTTGTCGGCCAGCGCACACAAGTGGGGCGGGCCGCCCGGGGTCGGGGTGCTGGTGGTGCGCAAGGGCACCCGGTGGGAATCGCCCTATCCGGCCGACGAGCGAGAATCCGGCCGTACGCCCGGAGTGGTGAACCTGCCGGCGGTGGTGGCCGCCGCGGCGGCGCTGCGGGCGGTGGCCGCCGAGGCCGACGCGCAGGCGGCCCGGCTGTCGACGCTGGTGGACCGGATCCGCGCCACGGTCGCCGCGACGGTGCCGGACGTCGAGGTGGTCGGCGATCCGGTCGACCGGCTGCCGCACCTGGTCACCTTCTCCTGCCTGTACGTCGACGGCGAGGCGCTGCTGCACGCGCTGGACCGGCGCGGTTTCGCGGTCTCCTCCGGCTCGTCGTGCACCTCGTCGACGCTGCGCCCGTCGCACGTGCTGGAGGCGATGGGGGTGCTGTCGCACGGCAACGTGCGGGTGTCGCTGCACCGGGACACCACCGACGCGGAGGTGGACCGTTTCCTGGCCGAGTTGCCGCAGGTGGTCGCCGATCTGCGGGCCGAGGCCGGGGTGGTCGGGCTGTGACCGGCGACGACGCGGTGCCGCCGACCGATGACGAGATGTCGCGGTCCGGTGAGGCGGTGCTGGAGACTCTCGACTGTCTGGGTCGGCGTTGCCCGCTGCCGGTGATCGCGCTGGCCCGGCGGCTGCCGCAGCTGCCGGTCGGGGCGGTGATCCGGGTGCTGGCCGACGACCCGGCGGCGGCCGTGGACATCCCGGCCTGGTGCCGGATGCGCGGTCAGGAGTTCGTCGCCGCGTCGACCGTCGCCGGCTCCCCCGCCTTCGACGTCCGCCGCACCCACTGACGCGAATGGTGGTGCCGCCGTACGTGCGAGGATGACGGGCGTGAGTGCGCAGAACCGGTGGGTCAAGCAGGTGGAGGCGAACCCCGGACACTCCCAGTGGTACGTCGAGCGCTTCCGGTCCCTGGCCCGCGAGGGAGCGGACCTGGCCGGCGAGGCGCGGTTCGTCGACGCGATGCTGCCGCGCCGTGCCCGGGTCCTCGACGCCGGCTGCGGCCCCGGTCGGGTCGGTGCGGCGCTGGCCGCCGCCGGTCACGACGTCGTCGGCGTCGACCTCGACCCGGTGCTGATCGACGCCGCCCGACAGGACCATCCCGGCCCGCAGTGGCTCGTCGGCGATCTGGTCGAACTGGACCTCCCGGCGCAGGGCATCGTCGACGGGTTCGACGCGATCGTCTGCGCCGGCAACGTGATGGCGTTCCTCGCTCCCGACACCCGGCGGGAGGTGCTGCGCCGGATGCGGGCCCACCTGCGGGCCGACGGCCGGATCACGATCGGCTTCGGTGCCGGCCGGGGCTACGAGGTGGCCGAGTTCCGCACCGACGCCCACGCCGCCGGCCTGGCCGAGGATCTGCTGCTGGCCACCTGGGATCTGCGCCCGCACCGCGACGACTCCGATTTCCTGGTCGCGGTGCTGCGACCGGTCTGACTCCCGCCGGTCAGGTCAGCTGGCGGCCGTCGGGCGGGTCGACCCACACCAGTCGTACGGCATGGACCATCCCGTACAGCCGCAGTGCTCCTGTGACGCCGCTGCACGGGTTGGGCAGGCCACCGTTGGTCGGTACGACCACGGCCTCGTCATCGAAGGCCAGCCCCCAGCCGAGCACGCGACCATCTTCGCTGCCATCGGTCTCCGCGCAGATGGCGAAGCGCGCCGGCACCTGCTCGAGTGCCAGATGCGTCATCATCTGCCGAAACCCTGTCGGCGTCTCCAACTGATGTCCTACCTCGTTGAGCCCCACAGCAACCTCCTGAGAACGTGTATGGATACGTATAGGTTAGCGGCTACAGACTCGCTAAGCTAGGCTTGTCCAGATACTAATTCTAGGAGACGGCGATGGATGGTCAGATAGATCCACTTTCGCTACGTTGGCTGCTCGGCGTGGAGCTGAGTCGACATCGGCGAACGGCACAGCTCAGCCTCAGCGAACTCGCCACGACGACCGGGATCGGCAAGCCGAAGCTCGGACACATGGAATCCGGCCGCTACCACCAAGCGCCAGACGACGTTCAAGTTGTTCTGCAGGCTTGCGGGGTGTCGCCGGAGGCCGTCGAGCAGCTGGTGGCACTGGCCGGCGCACGTGCAGACGCCAAGCCCTGGCTGAGCCGCTGGGCCGATCTGATTCCGGACTTCCTCCGGACGTACGTCGGGTTGATCGGCATGGCCGAACGACTCTTCACGTTCGAGCCGATGATAGTGCCGGGGCTGCTCCAGACCGGCGCCTACGCCCAAGCGCTGACCGCCGCCAACGGCTTCTTCCGGCCCGATCAGGCACAATCGTTCGCCGAGTTCCGGCAAGCACGGGCGACCAGACTGTCCGCCCGGCAGGAACTGGCCTTCCACACGGTGATCGGCGAAGCTGCCATCCGCACCCTGGCGAGCGACCCGTCAACCCGTCAGGCACAGCTGGAGCATCTGATCGACGTGTCTCGCGGCGGGCGAGTCACCATGCAGGTGCTGCGGCCCGACGATGGTCCGCATCAGGCCACCGCCATCGGGCAGTTCGCGCTACTCGAGTTCGGCCATGGCATTCGGCCGGTGGCCTACACGGAGCTTCTCGACGACGCCGTGTTCGTACACGACCTCGATCGGGTCCGCACCTATCAGTGGGTTGCCGACAATCTCCGCAAGCTCGCGCTCCCGCCGGCCGAAACGCTCAGCTACCTACAGGCTGAGCTGGCTCGGTAGACGCGCTCCCGGTTTGAAGATCAATGTGAGCGCCAGAAACCCTACGCCGCAGTCTTCGCGCTTCTGGCGCTCACATTGATCTTGCGCCGACGTGCGGCGAGTAGCCGGGCGGGTCAGGCGGGCAGGTGGGCGCGGACGTCGTCGGCGGCGGCATCACCGTACGAGTCGGCGAGGCGCTTGAGGAAGATGTCCGGCTTGACCTCGTACTCCTGCGGTCCGGTGGTTTCCAGCACCAGCGCGGCGAGCAGGCAGCCCACCTGGGCGGCGCGCTGCAGGCCGAGACCCCAGCCGAGCGCGGCGAAGAAGCCGGCCCGGAAGCCGTCGCCGACGCCGGTCGGGTCGTCGGCGAGCACGTCGCGGGCCACCGGTACGTGGATCCGCTCCACGCCTCGGCCGGTGATCTCCACCCCGTCGGCACCGAGCGTGGTCACCCGTACCGTCACCAGGTCGAGCACCTGGTCGCCGCTGAGCCCGACCTTGCTCTCCAGCAGTGACCGCTCGTACTCGTTGGTCAGCAGATACTCGGCACCGTCGATCAGCTGGCGGACGTCCTCGCCGCTCATCCGGGCCAGCTGCTGCGACGGGTCGGCGGCGAAGCGGTATCCCCGGTCGCGGCACTCGGCCGAGTGGCGCAGCATCGCTTCCGGGTCGTTGGCACTGACCAGCACCAGGTCGAGCCCACCGACGCGGGCGGCGACCGGCGCCAGCTCGATGTTGCGGGCCTCGCTCATCGCGCCGGCGTAGAACGACGCGATCTGGCACAGGTCCTGGTCGGTGGTGCAGACGAACCGCGCGGTGTGCAGCAACTCGCTGGTGTGCACCGAGTCGCAATCGACGCCGTGGCGCTCCAGCCAGGAACGGTAGTCGCCGAAGTCGGCGCCGACCGCACCGAGCAGCAGCGGACGCAGCCCGAGCTGGGCCATCCCGAAGGCGATGTTGGCGGCCACCCCGCCCCGACGTACGACGAGGTCGTCGACGAGGAACGACAGGGACACCTTGTCCAGCTGGTCCGCGATGAGCTGGCCCGCGAACCGGCCGGGAAAGTGCATCAGATGGTCGGTGGCGATCGAGCCGGTGACGGCGATCTTCATGTCGGCCCTCGGAGGTCAGGGATAGGAAACGTGCGCGGGCCAGCTTACCGGGACGGGAGCCACCAAAACCCGTACCTGTCTCGACAACGCACGTTCAGCGCACAACCGATCGACCGCCGCCCAGGGCCGGACTGTTGTCTGCCCCGGACGGCGCCGAACCGGACCGATCGGATCAGTGGAACGAGTCGCCGCAGGCGCAGGAGTTCTGCGCGTTCGGGTTGTCGATGGTGAACCCCTGGGCGTCGATCCGGTCCGCGAAGTCGATCTTCGCGCCGGTGAGGTACGGGGCGCTCATCCGGTCCACCACGACCTCGACCCCGTCGAAGTCGTCGACGATGTCCCCGTCCAGGGATCGCTCGTCGAAGAACAGCTGGTACCGCAGGCCGGAGCAGCCGCCGGGCTGTACGGCGACCCGCAACCGCAGGTCGTCGCGGCCCTCCTGGTCGAGCAGTGCCTTGACCTTTTCGGCGGCCACGTCGGTCAGGATGACGGTGGTCGGCGCCGTGGTCTCGGTCGTCTCGGACTGCGCTGATGTGCTCACGTGAAGGTCTCCCCTGCGACGGTGCGTTCTCGTCCGTAGTAGCTAACGCTAACTCCCCCGGCCACGATTCCCAATCCGGGTGCCGACAATCCGTACGTGATCTGCCGCCCGACCGGTCCGCAGCCTGCGGGCGGGAGTCACCGGCTCCACTGGCCGGCCAGCCGGGCGGCGACCTGGCGCAGCCCCTCGGCCGGCCGGGTCAGCGCCTGCTCCAGCCCGCCGCCGGTCTCCCCGCCGAAGTGGTCGACCAGCGCGTACGCCTCGGTGACCCCGGCCGCGGCGGACTCCCGCCGGCCGGTGGCGACCTGGCCGGCGACGACCACGCAGGGCAGGCCACGGTCGCGGGCGGCGCCGGCCACCCCGGCAACCACCTTGCCGCGCAGCGACTGGTGGTCGAACGATCCTTCCCCGGTGATCACCAGATCGGCCGTGTCGAGCGCGGCAGGCAACCCGATCAGCTTGGTGACCAGATCGATTCCGGACTCGCACCGGCCGCCGAGGGCGAGCACCGCGGCTCCGAGCCCGCCGGCCGCGCCGGCTCCGGGCAGGGCGGCGAGCTCCGCCGGGCAGCCGGGCAACCGCGCGACAAGGACGCTGGCGAAGTGGTCCAGGGCGGCGTCGAGCAGCAGGACGTCCGCACGGCTGGCCCCCTTCTGCGGCCCGTACACGTTGCTGGCCCCGTGCAGGCCGGTCAGCGGGTTGTCGACGTCGGTGGCGGCGGTCAGCTCGGCCTCGCGTAGCCGAGGGACGCCGTCGAGCGTGCTGACGGCGGCGAGTGCGGCACCTCCGTAGGGCACGGCGTAGCCGGCGGCGTCGAGCGGGGTCGCCCCGAGAGCGGCGAGCATCCCGGCACCGGCGTCGTTGGTGGCCGAGCCGCCGAGCCCGATCACCACCCGCCGCGCACCATGTTCGACGGCGGCGAGCACCAACAACCCCAGGCCGTACGAGGTGGTGTGCTTCGGGTCACGCTCGGCCGGCGCCAGCAGGTGCAGGCCACAGGCCTGGGCGCTTTCCAGGTAGCCGACCGGGCCGCCAGGGCCGTCGACGAGCAGGATCTCCCCCGCCACCGGACGGCCCAGCGGGTCGACGGTCGACACCGGGATCCGCCGTCCGCCGGTCGGACCGGCGAGCACCTCGACGAATCCGGGACCGCCGTCGGACAGTGGTCGCGTCACCAGTTCGTCGGCGGGTGCCCGCTCGCGCCAGCCCTGCACCACCGCTGCGGCCACCTGTGGCGCGGACAGCGTGCCGGCGAACTTGTCCGGACAGATCAGGACCTGCATGGTCTGGCAGTGTGGCAGGCCACACGCGCACTGGTCGCAGCCGGGCACCGCTGTGCGAGCATGGGGACGTGACTTCGACGTGGGTTGAGCCGTCCGCCACCGCCACCGCCCTGCTGCTGCTCGGCCGGGGTGCCGACCCGGCCAGCGAGCGCGGTGTCGACTGCCCGGGCGAACTGCCGCCGCCGAGCGACCCGGACCTGGTCGCCCGGGCGCAGGCGGCCAAGGCCGCGCTCGGTGACCGGGTCTTCGTGCTGGGTCACCACTATCAGCGCGACGAGGTGATCCAGTTCGCCGACGTGACCGGTGACTCGTTCAAGCTGGCCCGCGAGGCGGCGGCCCGGCCCGCGGCGGAGTTCATCGTGTTCTGCGGCGTGCACTTCATGGCCGAGAGCGCGGACATTCTGACCAGCGACACCCAACGGGTGATCCTGCCGGACCTGGCGGCCGGCTGTTCGATGGCGGACATGGCGGCGCTGAGCCAGGTGGAGACGGCCTGGGAGACGCTGGCCGACGCCGGCGTGGCCGGTTCGACGGTGCCGGTGACATACATGAACTCGTCGGCGGACATCAAGGGCTTCGTCGGCCGCAACGGTGGGGTGGTCTGCACCTCCTCGAACGCCAGGCGGGCGTTGACCTGGGCGTTCGAGCGCGGACAGCGAGTGCTGTTCCTGCCCGATCAGCACCTGGGCCGCAACACGGCGGTGCTGGAGATGGGGCTGGACGCCGACGACTGTGTGCTCTACGACCCGCACAAGCCCGGCGGCGGGTTGACCGCCACCCAGCTGCGTGAGGCGAAGATGGTGCTCTGGCGGGGCCACTGTTCGGTGCACGGCCGGTTCACCCGCAGCAGCGTCGACGAGGTACGGATGCGGGTGCCGGGGGTGAACGTGCTGGTCCACCCGGAGTGCCGCTACGAGGTGGTCACCGCGGCCGACCAGATCGGCTCGACGGAGTACATCATCCGGACCATCGAGGCGGCACCGGCCGGATCGGCGTGGGCGGTCGGCACCGAACTCAACCTGGTCCGGCGGCTGGGCCTGGCCCATCCCGACAAGCAGATCATGTTCCTGGACCGGACGGTCTGCTACTGCTCGACGATGAACCGCATCGATCTACCGCATCTGGTGTGGACACTGGAGGAACTGGCCGCCGGCCGGGTGCCGAACCAGATCACCGTCGACGCGGCCACCGCACACCACGCCCGGGTGGCACTCGACCAGATGCTCGCGCTGCCCTGAGCGACACGTAGACCGCCACGGACTCACTCGCCGTAATCAATGACCTACGAATACGTACCGTCGTTCCCGAATTCGTGCCAATCGCAGCGGTTAGCGGCTTCCACTTTCATCACGTAGCGCTATGCTGCCTCAGGCGACGGACGGGCAACACGGATCATCGATGACGCCCAGACACGACGTACCGCAGTCGTGTGTTGAGGCCAACCGATTCCGAACCCGGACGCAGGTCGATCGGTTTCGCCCACCGCCGACCGGGAGATATCTCTCCCTGCACACCCCAGGCTGCTCCACCCCCTATACGACGGCAGCATCGACGCGCTGGAGGTTTCGTTGACCGACGACGTCCTGACCGTGCATGGCGGCACTCCCCTGCACGGACAGATCCGGGTCCGGGGCGCAAAGAATCTCGTCAGCAAGGCGATGGTGGCCGCGCTGCTCGGCGACGAGCCGAGCCGGCTGTACGACGTACCGCGGATCCGCGACGTCGAGATCGTCCGGGGCCTGCTCGAACTGCACGGGGTCAAGGTCAGCGATGGCGAGGAGGACGGCGAACTCGTCCTCGATCCGGCGAATGTGGAAAGCGCCTCCTTCGACCAGATCAACGTGCACGCCGGGTCCAGTCGGATCCCGATCCTGTTCTGCGGTCCGTTGCTGCACCGGCTCGGGCACGCGTTCATTCCCGATCTGGGTGGCTGCCACATCGGCCCCCGGCCGATCGACTTCCACATGCAGGCGCTGCGCGAGTTCGGCGCGATGGTCGAGAAGACCCCGCAGGGCCTGCACCTGACCGCGCCGAACGGGCTGCACGGCACCAAGTTCGAACTGCCGTACCCGAGTGTCGGCGCCACCGAGCAGGTCCTGCTCACCGCGGTGCTCGCCGACGGCGTGACCGAGTTGCGCAACGCCGCGGTCGAGCCCGAGATCATCGACCTGATCTGCGTGATGCAGAAGATGGGCGCGATCATCAAGGTGCAGACCGACCGGGTGATCGAGATCCACGGCGTGGCCCGGCTCAGCGGCTACTCGCACCGGCCGATCCCGGACCGTATCGAGGCCGCCAGCTGGGCGGCGGCCGCGCTGTCCACCGGCGGCGACGTCAACGTGCTGGGTGCCCAGCAGGCCGACATGATGACCTTCCTGAACGTGTTCCGGTCAGTTGGTGGCGCATACGAGGTGACCGACGCCCGCCCGCCACGCGCCGGGCGCCCCGGTCAGGAAGGCGGCATCCGTTTCTGGCACCCGGGCAACGAGCTGCGGGCGGTCGCGCTGGAGACCGACGTACACCCCGGGTTCATGACCGACTGGCAGCAGCCCCTGGTGGTCGCCCTCACCCAGGCCCGTGGCCTGTCGATCGTTCACGAGACCGTGTACGAGCAGCGGCTGGGCTACACCGAGGCGCTCAACACCATGGGTGCCACCATCCAGGTCTACCGGGAATGCCTCGGGGGCACTCCCTGCCGGTTCGGCCGGCGCAACTTCAAGCACTCGGCGGTGATCGCCGGCCCGAGCAAGCTGCATGCCGCCGACCTGGTCATCCCCGATCTGCGGGCCGGGTTCAGCCACCTGATCGCGGCGCTCGCCGCCGAGGGCACGTCCCGGGTGTACGGGGTCGACCTGATCAACCGGGGCTATGAGGATTTCGAGGCCAAGCTGGCGGATCTCGGCGCGCTCGTCGAGCGGGCCTGACCCGGCCGACCGGCCGACCGGCGGGAGCGAAGGTGCGGCTGGTGGCCCCGGTTGGCTACCCTTCACGCGTGCCGTCGCTGTTTCGCCGCAAGTCCGCCGATGTCGCGGAAGCTGACCAGGCCGAGGACGAGGTCCCCGAGCTTGAGCAGGCTGCCGCCAACCGTCCCAGGGGCCACACGCCGAGCAAGAAGGAGCTCGGCGTGGTCACGCCCAAGCGTCCGACGGCGGGCCGCCGGGCCGCCGGTGACGCCAAGCCGCTGACCAAGCAGGAGGCCCGCGAGCAGCGGCGGGCGCGGCGGGCCGCCATGTCGGAGGAGTTCCGGCGCGAGGGCGGGCCGCGTGACCGCGCACCGGAGCGGGGTCTGGCCCGGGACGTGGTCGACTCCCGGCGCACGGTCGGGACCTGGTTCTTCGGCGGCGCGCTGCTGGTGCTGATCGGTTCCGGGCCGACCATGCCACCGGTCATCCAGCTGGCGTCGAACCTGCTCTGGATCACCCTGGCAGTGCTGGTGGTGGTCGACTCGGTGCTGATCTCGCGACGGATTCGCAAGCTGGTACGGGACCGGTACCCCAAGAGCGGCCAGCGGATGGGCGGCCTCTACTTCTACGCGATCATGCGAGCCATGACGTTCCGGCGGATGCGTACGCCGGTGCCGCGGGTGGAGATCGGCGACAAGATCTGATTGTCGCCGGCTCCTCGTGTACCAGGCGCTGGAAGTAGACACCTCAGCCGTACTGATCATGGAGCATCCCTGACGCTGGCGATCCGGCGTCGAAGGACACTGTTTTGATTCAGTACGGGCGGTTCGGTGGCGTCGACCGAGCCCTCACGGATACCCTCCTTCCGCAACCATGCTGCACCGGGCCGGGGACTCTTTCGGGTTGCCACGGTTGCTCAGCGAGTATTTCCGACGAGGTGACATCGCCGTGAGCGAGCCACGTGAACCTTTTGTCCGGTTCCCGCCTGCCCGGCACAACGCTCGGATCGACACTCGCAGCGAGGTGTCGATGTGAGCGAAGACTACTTCGACCGCCGCTGGCAGTCCTGGCGGTGGGAGGATGACGGCGCCGCCGATCGTCCCGGTGGAGATCGTCCCGGTGGAGATCGTCCCGGTGGAGATCGTCCCGGTGGAGATCGTCCGAGTGACGATTTCCCGGACCGGAGTTGGGACGACGACGATCGCTGGGAGGCGATGCGTCGAGCGCGGGACCATCGCCCGCAGGAGCCTGCCTGGGTGACCGATCCCACGAACGAGTGGGTGCCGTTGCCAGGTCAACGCTATCCCGGCGATCTCGTCGGCGACCGGCGCCCGCGACGTGAACCCGAGCCCCGGCCAGGCGTACCTCGGGGACGAGCGAACGTGTACCAGTCCGGCTCCGCACGCCGCAGCGGGCCCGACAACCGACAGCGCGAGCCCGACAACCGGCACCGCGAGCCCGAAGGCCGACAGCGCGAGCCCGAAGGCCGACAGCGCAGGCCCGACCCTCGCCACCCGGGGCCGCCCGACAGCCGTCGCCCAAGGCCGGACGACCGCTACCAGGAGCCCGGCCAGCGCTACCGCCAGCCTGGCGAGCGTTACCGTGCGCCCGACGACTGGCAACCGGACGAGGCCCGCCCGCGCGGCCCGCAGTCAGTGTCCCAGCCGCACCCGTCCCAGCCGCACCCGCGCCGGGACGGCTACCGGGGCACCGCGCGGTCGGAAGACAGCTACGAGGTCGCGCCCCCGGCGGAGAGACGTCCACAAGCTCAATCCGCCGACGGCTGGTTCACCGAACGCAGTCCACATCGCGCGGGGCCACCGGAGGAGCATCGCTCCGATGACTGGGACCGTCCGTCACGTCCCGATCACCGGGACGCCGCCCGGCAGGGCAGGCCGGACCGACAGGCCGAGCAACCGCCGGTGGCACGCCATGAGTCCGGTCGGCCCGCCGCCAACGAGGTGTACCGGGTCAAACCATCCGATCCGCCTGGCACGGATCCGGACGGGCCGCCTCCGGTCGGAGCCCAACCACCCCGCCAGGAGCAGGGCAGCCGCGACGAGCCTGCTGCCCGGCCGGAGCAGGTAGCCCCAAGCCAGCCTGCCGTGCCGTCGGATTCCACCGGTGAGCTACCGGTCCCGGTATCCGCGCCAGCCGGGCCGCCGCCGGAGTTTCGGGTCAGTCCGCCGACCGGCGAGCATCCGCAGATCCGGCCGGTGCGCCGCGACCCCGACGCAGACGAGCCGACGTACGTGGTGCGCGCCAAAGCCGAACCGCGTCACGCGCCACCTCCGTACATCGTCCGGGACCGCGCCGAGCCGGCGCAGGCGGTCACGGCACCGACCTCGCCCGGCCCACCGCAACGGTCCGGGCGGGCGGAACCGGCACCGGACGAGGGTGCCAGGGCAGACCTGCGGGACACCACCGCCCGCCCGGTGCCGGACACACCGACCGACGCCGCTATCGGATCGGTAGCCGCCGGCCGTACCGCTGCCGAGCTGACCGGTGCAGAGCTGACCGGTGCAGAGCTGACCGGTGCGGACCGCTCGGCGACGACGCTCGACGACGAGACCGACGAAGGCGGGCAGGTGCGTCACCGAGCGACTTCCCGGGCCGACGGCGAGTCGGCCCCGGAGCACCCGGCGAGTCGTGCGCCAGTCGCGGACCCGGAACCAGTCGCGGACCCGGAACCTGAGTCGAGCTCAAAACCTGAGTCGAGCACAGATCTTGAGCCGGCCGCGAGCCCGGACACCGTGCTACCCCTGACCGGTACGGTGGCCGGGGCGGCCACCGCACTCGGCGCCCCGACCATGCTGGCCCCACTGGTTCGGCCGGACGAGCCGGAGCCGACCAGCGAGCCGGTCGCCACCGAGCCGGATTCCCCGCCGCCGGCCGCCGAACCGGTCATCGGTGACCCCGAGCAGGTGCTGTCGTCGTACCAGTGGCGCTTCCACCACGAGACACTGCGTGAGCTGGTGGAAAACCCGGACGAACTGCGGGTCATCCGCGACCGGCTCACCGAGAAGGTCGGCCCGGCGACGGACAACGCCAGTCGGGCCCGCCTGCTGAGCCTGCGGGCGGTCGTCTCGCGCATCCTCGGTGACCTCGGCAAGGCACTGGCCGACGCCAAACTCGCGGTGGCCCACGCCGAGGCCACCGGCGAGCTGCGACGTATCGCCATCACCCAGGCACGGTTGGCGCACGTGCTGCAGTGGCGTGGTGACTTCGCCGAGGCCGACCGTCTCTTCGAGGAGGCCAACTCCTCCGAGCTGCCCGATCGGCTGCGCGCCACGATGCACGAACACGCCGGGCGGTCCTGCTACGACCAGGGTCGCTACATGGAGGCGTGCAACCACTTCGAGCGGGCGCTGGAGTTGCGCAAGGTCGAGGATCCCGACCTGATCGCCCGGACCGAGTTGGCGCTGGACGCGGTTTTCGCGAAGGTCGCCGAGAACGGCTGGGGGCCGTACCCCCGGGACCGCGACGAGATCCTGCAGCTGCACCGGCCGCCGCGACCGACGTTCAGCGACCGCATGCAACGTTGGGGGTACGCCGGCACGGACGGCGAACTGGTGATCGCCGCCGCGTACGCCGATGTGCAGCCCTTCCACGACGGCGTCGCCTGGGTACGCAGGCCGGAGGCGCGGTGTTGGGAGCTGATCGACGAGTCCGGCAAGACGAGGATCGCCCCTACCGCCGGTTATTTCGGGGTCAGCTCCTTCTCCGACGGGCTGGCCTGGGTGTCCCGGGACGGGACGGGAGCCTGGATCGCGATCGACCGGACCAACACCGTGGTGATCCCGACCGGATACGACGACGTGCGGCCGTTCCGCCGCGGGGTGGCGGTGGTCCGCCGGGGCGGTTGGGGTGCGGTCGACAAGACCGGCCGGGTGGTGCTGCCGACCCGGTACGGAGGCTTTCCGACCGCGCTGACCGACGGCCGTTACATCGACGGCTTCAGCGACGAGGGACTGGCGATCGTCGACGCCGGTGGGCGCAAGGGTGTCGTCGACCGGTCCGGCCGGATGCTCGTACCACCGGTCCACCCGGCCATGGCGATCCATCCGGTCGCTTTCCTGGTCGCCGTCCCCGACGGGCGGTGGGGAGCGCTCGACCGGCGTGGCGAGCCGCTCATCGATCCGGTGCATCCCAGCCGGGGCGACGTGATGGACGAGATCGACCGGCTGCTCGCCGACACCAAGCCGGTGCTGTGACAGTCGTCCACCCACGGGTTCCCCGGGTGGTTGCGCACAGCCGGTCCGTCGGTCGCCGTGCGAGATCGATTTACCGCTGGACCGGCCGGGCTTCGCCGGTGCCCGCCGCCCGACCTGCCACTAGTGTTGGGGGATGGAATTCCGACACCTAGGCCGCTCCGGCATGCTCGTCAGCGAGATCTCCTACGGAAACTGGATCACCCACGGTTCACAGGTGGAGGAGGAAGCCGCCAAGGCCTGCGTGCGCGCGGCGCTCGACGCGGGCATCACCACTTTCGACACTGCCGACACATACGCCGGAACCAGGGCCGAGGAGGTACTCGGCCGGGCGCTGCGCGGCGAGCGCCGGGAAAGCCTGGAGATCCTGACCAAGGTCTTCTGGCCGACCGGCCCCGGCCCGAACGACCGGGGCCTGTCCCGCAAGCACATCATGGAGTCGATCAACGGATCGCTCCGCCGGTTGCAGACCGACTACGTCGATCTCTACCAGGCGCACCGGTTCGACCATGCCACCCCGCTGGAAGAGACGATGGAAGCGTTCGCCGACATCGTGCATTCCGGCAAGGCACACTACATCGGCGTATCGGAATGGAACGCCTCGCAGATCCGGCAGGGTCACGCGCTCGCCCGTGAGCTGAAGATCTCGCTGGTGTCGAACCAGCCCCAGTACTCCATGCTGTGGCGGGTGATCGAGGCCGAGGTGGTGCCGGCCAGCGAGGAGCTCGGCATCGGCCAGATCGTCTTCTCGCCACTGGGCCAGGGCGTACTCACCGGCAAGTACCTGCCGGGACAGCCACCGCCGGCCGGCTCCCGGGCCACCGACGAGTCCGGCGGTGCCATGTTCATCTCCCGGTTCCTCAACGACCAGACGCTGAGCACGGTGCAGCAGCTCAAGCCGCTGGCCGAGCAGGCCGGGCTGTCGATGGCCCAACTCGCGCTCGCCTGGGTGCTGCAGAACCCGAACGTGTCGTCGGCGATCATCGGAGCCACCCGGCCCGAACAGGTCCACGACAACGTCAAGGCCAGCGGCGTGCAGTTGGACAGCGGTCTGCTGAAGGCGATCGACGACGTTCTGGACTCGATCGTCGAGCGCGATCCGGGCAAGACGGTCAGCCCGGCGAGTCGACCGTAGCCAATCGGCTCCTGCAGTTGGTCCTACGACCAGAACCGGACCAACTGCAGGCCGAGGCCGTAGAGCGGGGCCGGCAGCCCGAGCAGGTCACCGAGGGCGTAGACGACCCGGAAGAACACCCCGCCCACCTGGTCGTCCCACAGCAGGGCGAACAGGCCGATGAAACCGAACGGCGCGAGCAGTTGGTAGGCCCGCTGCCAACTCGGCGGTAGCCACGGCTGGATCGTGTTGCCGCCGTCCAGACCAGGCACCGGCAGCAGATTCAGCACGCTCGCGGTCAACTGCAGAAATCCCAACAACGCGATCCCGGCCCAGAACGGTGGACGCGCCGCCACGTCGACGCCGGTCGCGAACGGCACCGCGAGCAGTACGGCGAGGGTCACGTTGACCGCCGGGCCGGCCAGACTGACCAGGGTGTGCCGTAGCCGGCCCGGGATGCGGTGCCGGTCGACCCAGACCGCACCGCCGGGCAGCCCGATCCCGCCGAGCAGCACCACCAGCACCGGCAGGGCGATGGACAGCAACGGGTGGCTGTACCTGAACGGATTCAGGGTCAGGTACCCGCGATGGGCCACGCTACGGTCGCCGAACCGGTACGCGGTCACCGCGTGCGCGTACTCGTGCAGGCACAACGACACCAGCCAGCCGGTCACCACCAGGACGAAGACCGCCACCCGGGCGTACCGGCCGCCCGACCAGGCCAACGCGCCGCTGCCGAGCACCAACGCGACCAAGCCCAGAAAGACCGGACTCGGCAGCCAGACCGGTTCTTTCGCCTCCACTACTCGCCGGTTGGTAACAGGCTCATCCGGTACTCCGGCCGGTCGTCCTCCAGCAACTCGACCGTGCCGATGCCCGTCGCGGCGAGCTCACGCCAGGTCTGGCCGATCCAGGACTCGGCGTCGGCCTGGGTGCCGAACGTCTCGGCCGGGCCGTCGGCGGGCCGGCCCTCCGTGTCCTCGTACCGCCAACTCCATGGCATGTCGTAGCTCCTCTCGACGATGAACCCCCGCAAGCCTAATCGCGCCCACCGACCGCCGGCCGCACCGGATTCGCCGCGGGTGACCAGCCGCGACCGGTGTACCGTGCGCGCGTAAGGTGACGGGCATGTCCGTTGACGGGTGGAGGACCGTTCTCGTACTCGGCGGGATCCGGTCCGGCAAGTCCCGCTACGCCGAGTCCCTGCTCGCCGGTGCGACGGCGGTGCGGTACGTGGCCACCGGTGCCACCGATCCGGACGATCCGCACTGGTCCGCTCGGATCGCGGCGCACCGGCAACGCCGGCCGCAGGCCTGGCACACGGACGAGGTCGCGACCCACCCGGCCCAGCTCGTCGAGCTGCTCACCGCCGCTGGTGAAGACGAGACGCTGCTCGTCGACGACCTCGGCGGCTGGGTGACGTTGCTGCTCGACCCGGCCCGACAACCGGCCGACGACCAGGCCACCATCGCCGAACTGGCGACCGCGGTGCGCTCCTGCGCCGCCAGGTTGGTGCTGGTCAGCCCGGAGGTCGGGCTGGCACTGGTCGCGACCACCCCGGTCGGGCGGGCCTTCGCCGACGCACTCGGCACCACCAACCAGGCCGTGGCCAAGGTGTGCGACACCGTCGTCCTGGTGCTCGCCGGCCAGCCGCTACGGCTCAAGCCGGCCGACGATGCGGCCGGGCCGGCGGACGGACCTGCCCTCGGTGCCGCCGCCCGCGAGCCCTCGGCCGCTGGCGAGCCCTCGGGGGAAGTGCCCACCACCGCCGCCACCGCCACCACCGGCAACGGCAGACAGCCAGCATCGACACCGCCTGGTACGCAGCCACCGCCGATCACCCCCGGCATGAAGCTGCCGATGCCCGTCGAGCGGACGCGCAAGGCCAGCGGCGAGCGGCTGCGCCGCCTCGATCAGCCCGGTGCCGGGTTCGGCGCGCTCGAACGGGTGGTCGCGTTCGCCGCCACGGTCCAGGACACCCCGACCCCACAGCCGTGGGATGCCGTGCAGGTGATGGTCGTACACGGCGATCACGCCGGTGGCGTCGCCGCCGGTGACAGCGCGGCCGAGGCCGCCCGCCGCGCCGCGCAGGTCCGGGCCGGACAGGGGCCGCTGGCTCATCTGGCGGCCGCGGCCGGCGCGGCGGTCACCGTGGTCGACGCGCCAGCGGCGGCGGCGATCGAGGACGGGCCGGCTCTGGACGACGCCGGCGTCGAGACCGCACTCGCCACCGGCTGGCAGCTGGCGGAGCAGGCCGGCCGGACCGGCACCCAGTTGATCGTGCTGGCGGCCTGCGGCTGCGGTGCCGCCGGCGCGGCGGCGGCGGTGCTGGCCGCCACCACCGGGGCGGAGCCGGCCGGGCTGCTGGGCCGGGTACCCGCCCCGGGCGGGCTCATCGACGACAACGCGTGGATGTCGCGCTGCGCGGCGGTCCGTGACGCGCTGCGCCGCACCCGCCGCGGCACCCGCAGCGCCCGCGAGGTGTTGAGCCAGTACGGTGGCGGGGACATCGCGGTCGCCACCGGCGTGCTGCTCGGGGCCGCCGCCAACCGGATCCCGGTGTTGCTGGACGGTCCGGTCGGCGTTGCCGCCGCGCTGGTCACCAGGGACCTGGCCGGGCAGGTACGGCACTGGTGCCTGCTGCCCGATCACGGTCACCAGCCGACCGTCAAACACGCCGCCGACGTACTGGGGCTGGCCCCGGTCGTCGACCTGCGACTCGACCTCGGTGAGGGCACGGCCGCGCTGACCGCGCTGCCGCTGCTGCGCTCGGTCCTCGCCCTCGCCGGCGCCCTCGGCGAGCATCCCGCGCTGGCCGAGCCCGACACCGGGCAGGCCGCAGCCGAACCGGTGGACCACGAACCGGTCGACGTCGTCGAGCCGGAGCCGGTCGGGCCGGGACCAGCCAGCAACGCCCCGGCCCGGTGACCACCGGCCGGCCCGTCGACGGACCGGCCGGCTCCGCCGCAACGGTCCGCGCCGGGCTACGCCTCGCCGTCACCACCTTCACCGTGCTGCCGCTGCGCCCGGCCGTGGTGGACCGGCCCGCAGCGATGGTCGCGATGGCGGTCGCGCCGGCGATCGGCATCGGACTCGGCGGATCGCTGGGCCTGGCACTGCTCGCCGCGACCCGCGCTGGCGCACCGGTGCTGGTCGCGGCGGCCGTGACGACCACGCTCGCGGCGGCACTGACCCGAGGGCTGCACCTGGACGGGCTGGCCGACACCGTGGACGGCCTCGGCGCACACCGCCCACCCGCTGCCGCGCTGGAGATCATGCGGCGGGCGGACATCGGCCCGTTCGGCGTGACCGCGCTGGTGCTGGTGCTGCTCCTGCAGACCGGCGCACTGGCCGCCGTACCGGCCGACCGGCCCTGGCCGGCTGTGCTGGCCACGGTCGCCACCGCCGTCGGCACCGGCCGGCTGGCCGTCACCTGGGCCTGCCGCCGTGGGGTACCGGCGGCCCGTCCGGACGGGCTGGGCGCGTTGGTCGCCGGCACCCAGGGCCGGCTGGTCACGCTTGCCGGCACCGCGCTGGTCGCCGTGGTCGCGGTGCCGGCCCTGCCCGGCCGGCCGTGGCAGGGTCCGCTGGTGGTATTGCTGACGATCCTGGTGTGGTCGGGACTGTTGCGTCATCTGGTACGCCGCTTCGGCGGCATCACCGGCGACGTGCTCGGCGCCGGGGTGGAGATCGCCACGACCCTGGCCTACCTGGGTCTGGTGACGGCCAGGTGACGGCCAGGTGACGGTTGGGAGACGGCCGGGAGACGCCGCCGGCCGCCGGCCGGCGAACCGCACCCGGCCCCGGCCGGCCGCAGAGTAGCGTTCACCTCGCCAGTCGAAACGATCCGGGGAGCATCCATGGCCAGTTCGGAGGACCTGCTGCTGCCGGTTCCGGTGCCGGAGTCGCTCACCGCCACCTACCTGGTCCCGATCGTGCCGTCGTCCGCCGGTCTGTCCGACCCCTTGGACGCGTTGGACCGCCTCGGTACCCGACTGCCCGGCCCGGTCCGCGACCTGGCCGGGCAGATGCTCGGTAGTCCGCTGCTGAACGTGGTGACCCGGCCGGTGGCGCAACTGCCCGAGCTGCCACCCGACCTGCTCGCCGCGTTCGGGGCGACCGGTGGGCAGTTGGCCCGGCTACGCAGCGCCGAGCGTTGCGCCGTGGTGCAGGCCAGCTATCGGCCGGGTTGGCCGCCGGCGCACGAGTGGGCCGCCCGCGCGGTCGCGGCCGCGCTGGCCGATCCGCTCGATGTGGATGTGATCGACCTGTTCGGCCTGCAGTTCCTCGACCCGGCCGGTGCGCTGGCGTCACTGCCGGACAGCGACGGCCGGATTCGTCTGGTCGACTGGATCCTGGTGCCCTACTCCCCCGACGAGGGCGGACTGTGGTTCACCACCAAGGGGTTACGCCGCTTTGGCCTGCTGGAGCTGCAGGCGCAGCAGGTACCACCACGCTACGTCCGGGCGTGGGGGGCGATCATGACCGGGGCGGCGCGCCGGTTGCTACGCATCTGGACCGAGGCGCTCAGCGAGCCGGACCCACCGCCGTTCGTCCAGCTGCCCGTGCAACTGCCGGTCAGCGGACACGACATCGCGGTCGCGTACGGCAATCAGGACCGGCACGGCTCGGCCGGTTCGGCACTGCTACGGATCGCGCTCGACCCGTCGACCGACCCCGACGCCGACTCGTTTCTCACTCTCGGCCCGCCCGATCAGGTCGCGGCCGGTGGCAACAGCGACTACTTCGCGATGATCTGCGGTGAGTTGTTCGGTGCCGGACAACCGGAGATCCACTACGCCCGCCCCAGCGACGCGATGGCCCAGGCGATCGCGGCCGCCCGGCGATCGCTCGGCGAGGTCCGGGCCCGATTCCTCGCCGACTCCCTACCGGCCGACGGCCAGCTGCTGGTCAAATACGGGCTCACCGCGCACGACGGGCACGAGTACGTCTGGGCCAGCGTCACCGGCTGGCCCAACCCGGGCCGGATAGTCGCCGCGAGCACGGTCGACGCGGCCTGCGACCCGACGGTACGGGTGGGCAGTCCGGTCGTGGTGGACACCGCGAACGTGATCGACTGGGCTCTGCTGGCCGGTGACCGGATGGTCGAGGGCGGCTGGACCGAGGCGGTGCTGACGGCGGCAACCGAAACCGGCCGGGCCAGGACTGACCTAGCCGGTCGGACCAGAACTGACTTAGCCGGTCGGACCAGGACTGACTTGGCTGGTCGGATCGGTACGGGGGTCAGGGTCAGCGTACCGACGACGGCACGAACGGCGGCCGTACCACCCGCATCGGCGCGAGCCGGCCGCGCAGGTCCACCTGCACCTCGGTGCCGTCCGCGTCACCGGCCACCGCAGCGGTGTCCAGCAGCGCCAGGCCGATGCCGAGCTTGCGGGTCGGCGAAAACGTACCGCTGGTCACCTCGCCGATCCGGACGCCGTCACGCAGCACCGCCATGCCCTCTCGCGGGATGGCCTGTCGCACCGCTTCCAGGCCCCACAGCAACCGGACCGGCCCGGTTGCCTTCTCCGCCGACAGCACCTCGCGTCCCCAGAAGGTGGATTTGCGCCAGCCGACCGCCCACCCCAGCCGGGCCTGCACCGGGGTGATCTCCGGTGTAAGGTCCTGTCCGTGCAGGGCGTAGCCCATCTCGGTCCGCAACGTGTCCCGGGCACCCAGCCCGCACGGGCGTGGCGGCACCGTGCCCGGCGCGGCGAGCAACGCGTCCCACACCTCACCTGCCTGCGCGGCCGGCACCACCAGCTCGTAGCCGTGCTCGCCGGTGTAGCCGGTGCGGCACACCACCACCTCGGCGACGCCGGCTGCGAGCCGGCCGGTCAGGAAACTCATGTACGGGTGCCCGGTGGGCAGCCCGAGCCCGGTGAGCACCTCGGCCGAGCCCGGGCCCTGCACCGCCAGTACGGCGTACCCGCTGTGTTCGTCGGTGACCGTGACCCCGTTCGGGGCCGCCGCCCGCAGGCGGCGCACCACCTCGGCGGTGTTGGCCGCGTTCGGGACCAGGAACACGTGGTCGTCGGCGTACCGGTAGGCGATGATGTCGTCGACCACCCCGCCGGTGGCCTCGTCGCAGCAGAGCGTGTACTGGGCCTGGCCGGCGGTGAGCCGGTCGAGGTCGTTGGTGAGGCACGAGTTGACGAACGCCGCCGCACCGGCGCCGGTGATCCTCGCCTTGCCGAGGTGGGACACGTCGAACACGCCGACGGCAGAGCGCACCGCCTCGTGCTCACGCAGCACGCCGCCGTCCGCGTAGGCTACCGGCATCTCCCAGCCGCCGAAGGCAGCGAACTTCGCGCCGAGCGCGACGTGCCGCCCGTGCAAGGGGGACCGACGTGGTCCGCCGGTCGCGGTCATGGGCGTTTCGGCCATGGGTGGCAACTTACCGGCAGGTTCGCCGGTGGTTAGCATCGGCGGGACATCACCCTGTCCGGCGGATTAGGTTGCGCCGGAGACCGACCCGCCGGCTGCCCACAAAGCGGCCGGCCGACCTGCCGGAGACGCCGCGTGACATCACCCACCACCACCCTGGACCTCGTCGACACCGATCCCGCTGAGCTGGCCGTCGACGCACTCGTCATCGGCGTACACAGCCAGGACGGATCTGCCGACGGGGACGCGGCGGGCGCCGCCGCGGGCGCTGGACCCGCGTTGCTGCTGGCGACCGGCGCGGAGAGCATCGCGGTCGCGTTCGAGGGCAAACTCACCGAGACACTGGCGCTGCTCGGCGCTACCGGCGCCGCCGGCGAGGTGGTCAAACTGGCCACACTCGGCACGATCGGACCGCCGCTGCTGGTCGCGGTCGGTCTCGGGCCGGAGCCATCGGGCGCCGCACCGGCGCCCGAAACACTGCGCCGGGCCGCCGGTTGCGCGGTTCGGGCGCTGGCCGGAACCGGACGGGTCGCCCTGGTGCTACCGGTGCCGGACGACGCCGACGGCCCGGCGGCGCTCCGTGCGGTGGCCGAAGGTGCCCTGCTGGGCAGCTACCGGTTCGCCGGATACAAGACCCGTCCCCAGCCGGGTCGACGGCGGCCGGTCGGCTCGGTGGCGGTGCACGTCACCGATGCCACCGAGCCGGCCGCTCAGGCCGAGGTGGCCCGGGCGCGGGCGGTGACAGCCGCGGTGATGGCCGGCCGGGACTGGGTGAACATGCCACCGAACGAGCTGCGCCCGCCGACCTTCGCCGACGCGGTGCAGGCGGCGGCCGGCGCGGCCGGACTCGACGTGACGGTGCTCGACGAACAGGCGCTCGCCGACGGCGGGTACGGGGGCGTGCTCGCCGTTGGCGGCGGTTCGGCGGCGCCGCCCCGGCTGGTGATCATCTCGTACACGCCGGAGGGCGGTCCGGTCGCCGACCGGCCACGGGTGGCGCTGGTCGGCAAAGGCATCACGTTCGACACCGGCGGTGTCTCGATCAAGCCGTCGCAGGGCATGTGGGAGATGAAGTCGGACATGGCCGGTGCCGCCGCGGTCGGTGCGGCGATGCTGGCGATCGCCGCGCTGAAACCGTCGGTGGCGGTCACCGCGTACTTGCCGATGGCGGAGAACATGCCCTCGGGTACGGCGTACCGGCCGGGTGATGTGATCACCATGTTCAACGGCAAGCGGGTGGAGGTGCTCAACACCGATGCCGAGGGCCGGATGGTGCTCGCCGACGCGATCGCGCGGGCCTGCGCCGACGGCTGCGACTACCTGCTGGAGACCTCCACGCTCACCGGCGGCCAGGTGGTCGCCCTGGGCAAGCGGATCGCCGGCGTGATGGGCACCGACGAGTTGTGTGCCCGGCTGAAGGCCACCGGGGAGGCGGTGGGCGAGCCGATCTGGCCGATGCCGCTGCCCGAGGACGTACGCAAGGGCATGGAGTCGGAGGTGGCCGATATCTGCCAGGTCAACTCGGCGATGGACCGGGCCGGGCACATGCTGCAGGGCGGCGTGTTCCTGCGGGAGTTCGTCACCGAGCCGGTCGCCTGGGCGCACCTCGACATCGCCGGTCCGGCATACCACTCGGGCGAGCCGACCGGCTACTGGAGCAAGGGCGGCACCGGGGTGCCGGTGCGCACCCTGGTGCAGTTGGTGCAGGACATCGCCGACAACGGCTGACCGGACCCGCCGGCCCGGTCAGCCGCCGGTCCGGGTCAGCCGGCCGCCCGCTTGCGACGCTCGTTGAAGTCGCGCATCCGCTGCGGATAACCGACAAGTGCGACGTCGTACACCGGAATGGCCATCTTGTGGGCGAACCGGCGGGCGCCTTCCGGCCCGTCGACCCGGCGGCGGGTCCACTCGCCGTCGTAGGCGATGAGCATCACCGTGGTCTCGGTCACGGTGGTCCGGGGTTCGATGAACGCCTCGACGCCCCGGCGACTGCGGACGAACTCCTCAAGGTGCTCGAGATCGACACGATTCGCCGGCCGCCCGCCGGGCGCCCCACTTGTCTGCTTACGCCGACGAAACCACGCCACCGACGATCTCCTCCCCAACCTGTTGCCCACACCGGGATCGACGAACAACGCAAGCCTACGTTGCGGCGACGTGTCCTTGGGCACCTCGTTGAGCGTTCAGACACTACAAGTGACAAGATGACCGAGGTAAGTCTGCCCGTTCCATCAGGCGACGTGTGGGACGGCCCCTCCGGTGCAGCGACGCGATCTGGGAGTGAACTGTGAGTGAGCCGAACGGCGGGACCTTCGACCTGGTCATCCTCGGCGGCGGTAGTGGAGGCTACGCGGCTGCCCTGCGTGCCGCCCAACTCGATCTGTCGGTGGCGCTGATCGAGAAGGACAAGGTCGGCGGCACCTGCCTGCACCGGGGTTGCATTCCCACCAAGGCCCTGCTGCACGCGGCGGAGGTGGCCGACAACACCCGCGAGTCGGAGCAGTTCGGCGTCAAGGCGGAACTGGTCGGCATCGACATGGCCGGGGTGAACAGCTACAAGGGCGGGGTGGTCGACCGCCTGTACAAGGGCCTGCAGGGCCTGATCAAGTCCGCGAAGATCACCTACGTGGCGGGGACCGGCCGGCTGGTCGCGTCGGACACCGTCGAGGTCGACGGCGCCCGCTACACCGGGCGCAACGTGGTCCTGGCCACCGGCTCGTACTCGCGGACGCTGCCCGGTCTGGACGTCGACGGCAAGCGGATCCTCACCAGCGAGCACGCTCTCGAACTCGACCGGGTGCCGTCGTCGGCGATCGTGCTCGGCGGCGGGGTGATCGGCGTCGAGTTCGCCAGCGTGTGGCGCTCCTTCGGGGTCGACGTGACCATTGTCGAGGCGCTCCCCCGGCTGGTCGCCGCCGAGGACGAGGAATCCTCCAAGGCTCTGGAACGGGCGTTCCGCAAGCGCGGCATCGCGTTCAAGACCGGCAAGCCGTTCGAGAAGGTCGAAAAGACCGACAACGGGGTCCGGCTCACCATCGCCGGCGGCCAGACGGTGGAGGCGGAACTACTGCTCGTCGCCGTCGGCCGCGGTCCGACCACCGCCAACATCGGGTACGAGGAACAGGGCCTGAGGATGGACCGGGGATTCGTACTCACCGACGAGCGGATGCGGACCAACCTGCCGAACGTCTACGCCGTCGGCGACATCGTGCCCGGCCTGCAACTGGCGCACCGGGGCTTCCAGCAGGGCATCTTCGTCGCCGAGGAGATCGCCGGCCGCAAGCCCGCGGTCATCGACGAGAGCGGCATCCCACGGGTCACCTACTCGGATCCGGAGCTCGCCTCGGTCGGACTCACCGAGGCGAAGGCCAAGGAACAGTACGGGGCTGACAAGATCAAGACCTACAACTACAACCTCGGCGGCAACGGCAAGAGTCAGATTCTCAAGACCGCCGGCTTCGTCAAGCTGGTCCGGCTCGTCGACGGCCCGGTGGTCGGCCTGCACCTGGTCGGTGCCCGGGTGGGCGAGCTGATCGGCGAGGCACAGCTGATCTACAACTGGGAGGCCGATCCGGCCGACGTCGCCCCACTCGTGCACGCCCACCCCACGCAGGGCGAGGCGCTGGGCGAGGCCCACCTGGCCCTGGCCGGCAAGCCGCTGCACGCACACGCCTGACTAGAGGAGTCTTGTAGATATGCCGGTATCGGTCACCATGCCCCGGCTCGGCGAGAGCGTCACCGAGGGCACCGTCACCCGCTGGTTGAAGCAGGAGGGCGACTCGGTCGAGGTCGACGAACCGTTGCTGGAGGTCTCCACCGACAAGGTCGACACCGAGATCCCCTCGCCCGCCGCCGGGGTCCTCAGCCGGATCGTGGTGAGCGAGGACGAGACCGCCGAGGTCGGCAGCGAGCTCGCGGTCATCTCCGGCGCGGACGAGGGCGACGGCCAGGACGCCGCGCGGCCCGCCGCCGAGACCCCGGCCGCCGCCCGACCGGAGCCGGCCGGACCGGACCAGCCCGAACCGGCCGCGCCCGCGGCGCCCGAGGCGCAGCCGGCGGCCGCAGCCCCGTCCGGCGGATCGTCGGCAGCAGCCGGTGGCGACGCCACCGCGGTCACCATGCCGGCGCTGGGCGAAAGCGTCACCGAAGGCACCGTCACCCGCTGGCTCAAGCAGGTCGGCGACTCGGTCGAGGTCGACGAACCGTTGCTGGAGGTCTCCACCGACAAGGTCGACACCGAGATCCCCTCGCCGGTCGCCGGTACCCTGTTGGAGATCAAGGTCGCCGAGGACGACACCGCCGACGTCGGCGCCGAACTCGCGCTGATCGGCTCGGCACAGGCCGCCCCCGCCGAGCCGGCCACCGAGCCGGAGCCCGAAGCACCGGCCGCCGCGCCCGAGCCGACCCCGATCGAGCAGCCCGCGCCGATCACCAAGGCCGAGCAGCAGGCTCCGGCTGCCCAGCCGGAGCAGCCCGCGCCGGCACCCGCCCCGGCCGGTGCCTCCTACGCCACCCCGGCACCGGCCACCGAGGTCGCGACCAAGCCGGCCGAGGCGCAGCGGTCCGCTCAGCCGGCGTCCCCGCCGGCGAGCGCCAACGGCGACGGCGGCGGCTACGTCACCCCGCTGGTCCGCAAGCTCGCCGCCGAGCAGGGCGTCGACCTCGCCGATGTGCACGGCACCGGTGTCGGCGGGCGCATCCGCAAGCAGGACGTGCTGAGCGCGGCCGAGGCGGCCCGGGCCGCCGCCGAAAAGGCCCGGACCGCGGCGCAAGAGCAGGCGGCGGGCAAGCCGGCGGCGGCACCGGCGGACAAGCCGCAGCCTAGCCCGCTGCGCGGACGCACCGAGAAGCTGAGCCGGATCCGAGCCGTCATCGCCAAGCGGATGTACGAGTCGCTGCAGAGCTCGGCCCAGCTGACCACGGTGGTCGAGGTCGACGTGACCCGGATCGCCCGGCTACGGTCCCGGGTCAAGGGTGATTTCCAGGCCAAGCACGGCGTGAAGCTGTCCTTCTTGCCGTTCTTCGCCCTCGCCGCGGTGGAGGCGCTGCGCACCTACCCGGTGATCAACGCGTCCATCGATCTGGACGCCGGCACCATCACCTATCCCGAGGGCGAGCACCTCGGGATCGCCGTCGACACCGACAAGGGCCTGCTGCTGCCGGTGATCCGCGACGCCGGAGACCTCAACCTGGGCGGGCTGGCCCGGCGGATCGCCGATGTGGCCGAGCGCACCCGGACCAACAAGATCGGGCCGGACGAGCTTTCCGGGGCGACGTTCACGCTGACCAACACCGGCAGCCGGGGCGCGCTGTTCGACACGCCGATCGTGCCGCTGCCGCAGGCCGCGATCCTCGGCACCGGTGCGGTGGTCAAGCGGGCGGCGGTGGTCGACGACCCGGAGTTGGGCGAGGTCATCGCGCCCCGGTCGTTCGTCTACCTGGCGCTGTCCTACGATCATCGGCTGGTGGACGGCGCGGACGCCGCCCGGTTCCTCAGCGCGGTCAAGGAGCGGCTGGAGGCGGGGTCTTTCGAGGCCGAGCTCGGCCTGTCCTGACCGGCTCGACGAGCCCTGACCGGCTCGACGAGACGAGGCGACCATGATGGGTGCCGGCCGAATTCGGCCGGCACCCGACGCCGCTTCGTGCCGGATCGCGGCTGCCAGCATGCGTCGCCACCGCTATCAGCGAGGATGTCACCATGCGCATCCTGTTGGCCGGCGCGTCCGGCTTCCTCGGCACTCGGCTCACCGACCACCTGCACGCCGCCGGACACGAGACCGTACAGCTGGTCCGACGGCCGGCCCACGGCCCGGCGCAGGCCAGCTGGTCACCGTCGGCCGGCCAGCTCGACCCGGCGGTCCTCACCGGCATCGACGCGGTGATCAACCTGGCCGGGGCGGGGGTCGGCGACAAACGCTGGACCGACAGCTACAAGGCGTTGATCCGGTCCAGCCGGGTCGACAGCACCACCACGCTGGCCACCACGATCGCCGGGCTCCCGGCGACGGACCGGCCAGCGGTGCTGCTGAACGCCTCCGCGATCGGTTGGTACGGCGACACCGGCGACCAGCCGGTCGAGGAGAACGCCCCGGCCGGTGAGGGCTTTCTGGCCGACGTCGCACGGGTCTGGGAGGCGGCGACCGGGCCGGCGGAGAACGCGGGCGTACGGGTGGTCCGGTTGCGCACCGGGCTGCCGTTGGACCGCGACGGCGGCCTACTCAAGCCGCAGTTGCTGCCGTTCCGGCTCGGCCTTGGCGGCAAGCTGGGCAGCGGGCGGCAGTGGGTGCCGTGGATCGCCATGCAGGACTGGCTGCGGGCGGTGACATTCCTGCTGGAACGCGACGACATCTCCGGACCGGTGAACGTGGTCGGGCCGGCCCCGGTGACCAACGCGGCGTTCGGCAAGGCGCTCGGCGCGGCGGTGCACCGGCCCGCGATCATGCCGATTCCGGCGTTCGCCCTGCACGTGGTGCTGGGTGAGTTCGCCACCGAGGCGCTGAGCTCCTCCCGCGTGCTACCCGGCGTGCTGACCGAGGCCGGATTCACCTACCGCCACCCCGATCTGCCGGGCGCCCTGCACGCCGCCCTCACCGACGACGCCTGACCACCGGCGGGGAGGGCCGGTAAGTCTCAGGACCTGCGGCCGACCTCGGCGACGAACGACCGCCAGGCGTGCGGCCCGAAGGTCAGCGTGCCACCGTCGCGGTCCTTGGTGTCGCGGACCAGGACGCGGCCGGGCAGGTTGTCCGCCACCTCGACGCAGGCACCGCCGTTAGAACTGGACCGGCTGCTCGTGCGCCAGTTTGGCTTGCTGCTCATACTCATCGACCAATCTCAGGATCAGGGCGCGGCTCTGGTCACAGGGTAGCGCTCGCGCGCAGATGCGCTCCCACACGGTCACCAGGCGGCGCAGTTCGCCCGCCCGGGCGACCACCCGGCCCTCGATCTGATCGTCCAGGTAGGCCACGGTCCCGCCGTCCGGCAGCATGGCCAGTGCGAACGCCCCGGCGTGCCCGGCATACAGCCCGGCGTCGAACGGCACCACCCGCACGTGCACGGTCGACCGGTGGCCGATGTCGACCAGGTGATCGAGTTGGTCCTTCATCACCGCCGGCGGGCCGTGCCGTAACGCGGCCTCGTCCAGGATCGCGGTCAACGCGACCGGCTCGGCCCGGTCGAGGACCGCCTGGCGGTCCAGCCGCTCCCGGGTCATCTCCTCCACCTGCACCTCGGTGTGCGGCCCGGCCGCGATCACCATCCGGGCGTACGCCTCGGTCTGCAGCAGCCCGGGGATGATGGAGTGCTCGAACCAGCGCAGCAGCACGGCACGCCGCTCGCTGTCCTTCCACGGGCGAAGCCACGGTGCCACGGCCTCTTTGCGTGCGATGGCGGCCTGTTGACGCAGGGTGCCGCCAGTGCCCAGGACGGCGTCGATGGCGGCGGCCACGTCGTCCGGCGGTATCGACCGCCCGGCCTCGTAGTTGCCGACCTGGCTGCCGCTGACGTGGATCTCCGCACCCAGCGCGTCCTGCGACAGCCCCCGCGCCATCCGCTGCTGGCGCAACGTGTGGCGAAACTCGTTCGTGTCTCCCACCGTGCCACTCCTCCGGTCCGTGTCCGGCGAATGCGTGCCCACACATGTTCCACCAGGGGAGGCGGACGGTCCAGGGTGGAAACAACTCGTGGATGGGATTGGTGCCCCAGTTGTTTCCCAACGGGATCACCAGCGCACCGCGTCCGAAGAGCCGATCGTGGGGCTGCGACGTTCGAGGAACAGCACGTCGCGCCAGCGGCCGTGCTGGCGACCGAGGCGTTCGCGGGTGCCGACGACGCGGAAACCGCAGGCGCGGTGCATGGCGAGGCTGGCGGTGTTCTCCGGGAACACCCCGGACTGGATGGTCCAGATCCCGGCCTGTTCGGTCGAGGCGATCAGCCGGTGCAGCAGCAGCCGGCCGACGCCGCGCCCCTGGGCGTCGGGATGGACGTAGACGGAGTGCTCGACGACGCCGGCATAGACACATCTGTCGGAGACCGGGGTGCAGGCCGTCCAGCCGAGCACCGCGTCCGGTCCGGCGGGGTCGAGCGCGACCCAGCGGTGTGCGGGCAGGCGAGTCGCGGTGAACGTCTCCCAGGTGGGTGGCTCGGTCTCGAACGTGGCGTCGCCGGTGGCGATCCCATGCCGGTAGATGGCGAGCACGGCGTCGCGGTGCGCGTCGGTCATCGACGCCACCGTCGCCGGCCGGGCCTGCGGTGCGGCGCTCACCTGATGCTCCCGGCGGCAGCGGCAGCGCCGACGGGGACGTCGAGGAGCCGGGACAGGGCGGCGAGCCGGTCCGGCACGATCCAGTAGTAGACCCAGGTGCCCCGGCGCTGGCAGTCGATCAGGCCGACCTCCCGCAGCACCTTCAGGTGATGAGAGATCGTCGGCCCGGTCACGGTGAACGCGTCGGTCAGGTCGCAGACGCACACCTCACCGCCGGCCCGGGAGGCGATCAGGGACAGCAGGCGCAACCGGACCGGGTCACCGAGGGCCTTGAAGCCGCGGGCCAGGCTCGCCGCCACGTCGTCGGTGAGCGCCTCGTCGGTCAACGGGGTGCAGCAGGTCGACAGATCGGGCACGACCGGCAGTTCTTGGCTCGACACCCGTCTAGTTTGACAATCATCAAGTCAAGAGGCAAGCTCATTGACTAGACATCCATCTAAACAAACCTGGAGGTACGGGATGTCCCGTGTCCAGCTCGCCCTGCGCGTCGCCGACCTGGAGAGGTCGGTCGCGTTCTACACCACGTTGTTCGGCACCGAGCCGGCCAAGCGTCGGCCGGGCTACGCCAACTTCGCCATCGAAGAGCCGCCGCTGAAGCTAGTGCTGCTCGAAGGCGCACCCGACCAGCCCACGGTCCTGGACCACCTCGGCGTCGAGGTGTTCGACGGCACCGAGGTCACCGCCGCGACCGACCGCCTCAGCGAAGCCGGTCTGATCACCCTCAGCGAAAACGACACCACCTGCTGCTACGCCGTGCAGGACAAGGTGTGGGTGCGCGGCCCCGGCGACGAGCCGTGGGAGGTGTACGTGGTCAAGGGCGATTCCGACCAGCTCGGGGCCTCCGCCGAAGGCCGGCCGGCCGCCGTCGGGGCGGGCAGCTCAACCTCGGGTGAGTGCTGCGGGTAGCTCCGCTGCCGCACGGTGCTCCGTCGCGGTGATCCTGGGCAGGACGTCGGTGCCGAGGGCGGCGACGAGGTCGGCGGTGGCGCCCGCCCCGGCGCCCTCCACCATCAGCAGCAGCCGGTGCACACCGGTCGTCGCCGCACTCGCGGCGAGTCGATCGGCGCACTCGACCGCACTGCCCACCGGATGCACCCGCAGCAGGTGCTCGACGTACGCGTCGAGGTCACGGTGCGCCGGTGGGGAGCCGTCGATGCGGACGTACTCGCGGGTGGTGGCCAGCCACGGCGGCAACTCCCGACGCAGCCGGCGCTGTGCGGCGGCCCGGTCGTCGGCCAGCCCGACCAGGTGGACCGAGGCGTGCGGCACGGTGGTCGGGTCGTGCCCGTGGGCAGCCGCCACCTCGGCGTAGCGGGCCAACGTGACGGCCTTGGCCGCGTCGTCGTCCTGCACGCCGAGCAGCAGCGGCAGGCCACGACTGGCCGCCAGCGCCACCGTCGGTGGGGAGGTCGCGGCCACCCACACCGGCACGTGCCCGGCCGGGCGGGGCACCACCGGCACCGGGCGGAAGCTGAAGAACTCCCCGTCCGCGTCGACCGTCGCGGCACCGGAGAGCCACCGCCGCAGCAGATCGAGCGACTCGGCGAACCCGTGCCGGTAGCGGCGCAGCCCGGTGCCGAAGACCTCCAGATCGACCCAGGGGCCGCCGCGCGCCACCCCGAGCCGGAACCGGCCGCCGGAGGCGGCGTCCAGCAGGATCGCCTCCTCGGCGAGCGCGACCGGGTGCCGGGTGGACAGCGTGGCGGCGGCGGTACCCACGGCGAGCCGGCTGGTGGCGCCCAGCAGGTAGCCGGCGAGCGTGGTCGCGGACGGGCACCGGCCGTACGAGATGAAGTGGTGTTCGGCGAGCCACACGCCGCCGAAGCCGGCCGCCTCGGCGGCGCGGGCGTAGTCGACGGTGGCCGGTATCCCGTGCGCGGCCAGCAGGAACAGGTCCACTGCCGGCGTCCGCCGGACGCCGGCAGCCACTGTCGCCTGGCCGGTGACGGTCGCCGTCGCCGGCTGGTCCGGCGTCACCGCCGGACCAGCCGATGCCGCCGGACCAGCCGATGCCGCCGGACCAGCCGATGCCGCCGGACCAGCCGATGCCGCCGGACCAGCCGATGCCGTCGGATCAGCAGTCACGCAGCTCGGGTGACTGGTTGCGCAGCTGGGCGACGGGCGAGATGAACTCCTGGTAGGTGTCGCCGCCGACGGCGGCGAGCTTGAACGCGGCCACCCGGTGGCAGTTCTGGAAGGCCAGCTTCACCCCGAAGTGACGCTCCAGGCCGCCCCGGATCGCGTCGCTGGCCAGCGCCCGCAGCAGTTGGCCGCGCTCGGCCTCGCTCGGCGGCGGCACCGCGTGATCGGCGAACTCGGCCGTGGTGCCCTGTGCCGCGGCGGCCACCTCGGACACCACCGACCAGGCGTACGGCAGGGACTGGCGTACGCAGTCGACGAACTCGGCGTCGTCGACCTGGCCGGCTTCGGCCCGCTCCAGCAGGGCGGCGGGTACCTCGAGGGACATGCCTTCTCCTCACGTCGTTGGGTCAGGGTCAACGGACCAGCAGGTCTGGCCCGAGGACGAACTCCGGATCGACCTGACCGGCAAGGTCCTCGCCGACCCGGTCGTTGGCCCAGGCGGCGGCGTTGCGCAGGTGGAACTCCACCGCCTGCCGGGTGTAGCTGGCCCAGTCCTTCGCACAAGCATCGACCGTCGCACGCATCGTGTCCAGGGCGTCACGGTTCGCCGGCTCCATCGCGGTGATCGGCTGATGCTGGCCGCGTTCGGCCGCCTTGACGAAGGCGGACCGACCGAGCCAGGTCAGCAGGTCGTCGCCGACGTGCTCCCGCAGGAAGTCGACATCGGACTCATCGTCGATCTTGTTGCCGACCACGTGCACCCGTACGCCGTAGTCCCGGGCGTAGCCAACGTACTGCCGGTACACCCCGACGCTACGCACGGTCGGCTCGCAGACCAGGAAGGTGGCGTCGAAGCGGGTGAACAGCCCGGACGCGAACGAGTCCGCCCCTGCGGTCATGTCCACAACGACGTACTCCCCCGGGCCGTCGACCAGGTGGTTGAGCAACAGCTCCACCGCGCCGACCTTGGAGTGGTAGCAGGCCACACCGAGGTCGTCGGTGGCGAACGGGCCGGTGACCGCGAGCCGGATGCCGGCGATCTCCCGGACCAAGGCGTCGTAGACCGGATTGGCACCGGCTACGGTGACCAGCCGGGAGCCGCGCCCGGGCGGAGTGGTCTTGACCATCGCGGCGGCCGAACTGATCCGCGCGTTGTCACCACGCAGATACTCCTTGATGTCGGTCAGGTGGTCTCCAAGAGCCGGCAGCAAGACCGCCTCGTCGTCACTGGCACCCAGAGCCGCAGCGAGATGTTGGTTGATGTCGGCATCGATGGCCAGCAACGGAGACGGGCCTCCGTCGGTGCCGACGGAGGTGGCCGCCAGGTGGCGGGCGAACAGAGCGGCCAGCGTGGTCTTGCCACTGCCACCCTTTCCGACAAAGCAGATCTTCACCGTGGATCTCCCAAAAGACACGACAGGACAGCTTCATTGAAAACCATTTCCATTAACTCCGTCAAGTCTAGCCACCGCATAGGGCAGTATTGGACATAATTGGTAGTCTCCGGCGGTGCCGACCGCTCCGTCCCCGCTCACCGATGCCGACACGTCGCCGGCAGCGGGCACCGCACACCGGCGCCGGTCGGCCGGCCGAGCGGCCGACCCGGCGGTGGCCTTGGTCGCGCTCGCCCTCGCCGGCTGGGTCACCAGCGGCCTGTGGGCCGGCCCCGGCACCCGGGCGATCGCCGTCAACTCCAGCGACCAGGCACTGTTCGAGTGGCTGCTCGCCTACGGCGCGCATGCGTTGACCCACGGCGAGAACCCCCTGTTCACGTACCTGCTGAACGTTCCCGACGGGGTCAACCTGGCGGTCAACACCTCGATCACCGTGTACGCCGTCGTCTTCGCCCCGCTGACGCTCCTGATCGGACCACCCGCGACCTTCCTGGTCGTCCTCACCCTCAACCTGGCCGGCACCGGCTTCGCCTGGTACTGGCTGCTGTCCCGGCTGCGCACCGGTGGGTACGGGGACGGGCCCCCGTTCGTCGCCTCCCCGCTGGCCGCCGCGCTCGGCGGGCTGTTCTGCGGCTTCGCGCCCGGTATGGTGTCGCACGCCAACGCCCACCTCAACTGGACCGCCGGCTGGCTGGTGCCGATCATCGTCGCGCGGGTGCTGGCGCTGCGCGGCCGGCCCGGGGCCCGGCCACTGGAGCGTGGTGGCTGGGCCCGCACCGGGCTGATCCTCGGCGTACTCGTCGCGGTCGCCTTCTCCATCGCCGCAGAAGGTCTGTTCTTCACCGCCCTGGCCTGCGGGGTCTTCCTCGGGGTCTGGGCCGGGCACCCGAGCCGGCGGGCCGAGGTCCGCAACGCGCTCCCCCGGCTGGTACGCGGGCTGGCGGTCACCGCCGTCGTGGCGGGCACGCTGTTGGCGTACCCGTTGTGGTTGCACTTCTTCGGGCCGCAAGGGTTCCACGGCACCGGCTTCGACGCCCGGGTGCACAGCGAGGACCTGCTCGCCTACGGCGCCTTCCCGCAGCGGTCGCTGGCCGGCGTGGCCGGCCTGGACACCTCACTGGCACCCAACGAGACCGAGGAGAACAGCTTCTTCGGGCTGCCGCTGCTCGGGCTGACCGCCGCCTGCCTGGTACTGCTGTGGCGGGCCGCCGACCCTGGCCGGCGGGCCACCCTGCGGGCCCTCGGGGTCACCGCCGCCGTGTTCGCGGTGTTCTCCCTGGGCCCCCGGCTGAAGCTCGCCGGCACCATCACCGACATCCCGCTGCCCTATGCCCCGCTCGCCGACGCCCCGGTGTTCAACGCCGCCCTGCCGGCCCGGCTGGCCCTGGTGGTCGCCCCGATCATCGGGATCCTGCTGGCCCTGACGATGGACCTGCCGATAAGGCGCAACGCGCAGTGGCTGCGGGCCGGTGCGTTCGCGGTGGCGTTGCTGCCGCTGCTACCGGTCAGTCTGCTCACCATCGAACGGGAACCGATCCCTGCGTTCATCACCTCGGGCACCTGGCGCGAGCATGTCGGCCGGGGCGGGGTGCTCGCCCCGGTGCCGTTCACCCTCGATGTGCTGCCCGACGGGCAGCGTTGGCAGGCGTACGCGCTGGCCCACCGGCAGGGCGAGTTCGCCATCCCGTCCGGTTTCTTCCTGGGCCCGGGCGGCCCGGAGGGACGCGGCCGGATCGGCCCGGTCCCCCGGGCGACCGACGGCCTGCTGTACGAGGTGGCGCGCACCGGTGTGGTGCCGCCGATCGGCGACGCCGACCGGGCCGCCGCCCGGGCCGACCTGCGCTACTGGGACGCCGAGGCGGTCGTTCTCGCCGACCGGGTGCACGGCGCGAAGTTCCCGGTCGACGCCGACGCGCTGTTGGCGGCCACCACGCAACTGCTGGGACCGCCGCGGCGGGTGGTCGACGTGTGGCTCTGGCCGGCACCCCCGGGCGGCTGGTGAGCCGCGCCACCACCGCACCGGTGAGCCGCGCCACCGCCAGTGACCGGCGCCGACCGGCCGGTAACGGACTACGCTGGTACGGTGACGAGCACCGTATCCCGCCTGCGCAGTGTCCGGGCCGGACTGGTCGACTACCGCGAGGCCTGGGACGAGCAGCGCCGGCTGCACGCCGCGGTCGTCGCCGGGCAGCAGCCGGACACCGTACTGCTGCTGGAGCATCCCAGTGTCTACACCGCCGGCAAACGCACCGAGCCGTGGGACCGGCCCACCGACGGCACTCCGGTCGTCGACGTCGACCGGGGCGGCAAGATCACCTGGCACGGGCCGGGGCAACTGGTCGGCTACCCGATCGTGCGGCTGCGCGAGCCGATCGACGTGGTCGCCTACGTACGCCGTACCGAGCAGCTGCTGATCGACGTGTGCGCCGAGTTCGGCGTGGCCACCACCCGGTTGGACGGCCCCAACCACAGCGGGGTGTGGGTGGCCGCCGACGATCGCGGCCCCGCCCGCAAGGTGGCCGCGATCGGCATCCGGGTGGCCCGGGGGGTCACCCAACACGGATTCGCCCTCAACTGCGAGCCGGACCTCTCCGCGTACGACCGGATCGTGCCGTGCGGGCTGCGCGACGTCGGGGTGACCTCGCTCAGTGCCGAACTCGGCCGCCAGGTGAGCGTGGCCGAGGTGCTGCCGGTGGTCGAGCGCCACCTGCCCACCCTCGGGTGAGCCAACTCACCGCCGTGCCGGCGGGCGCGGCCTCGTCTGGCGGCGACGCCCGGACCGCCACCGGCGTAGGCTCACAAGGGTGACCATTGCTCCGGAGGGACGTCGTCTACTGCGTCTGGAAGTCCGCAACGCCGAGACCCCGATCGAGCGGAAACCACCGTGGATCAAAGTCAAGGCGAAGATGGGCCCGGAGTTCACCGAGCTGCGCGCACTGGTGCAGCGCGAGGGCCTGCACACCGTCTGCCAGGAAGCCGGCTGTCCCAACATCTACGAGTGTTGGGAGGATCGGGAAGCCACCTTCCTGATCGGCGGTGACCAGTGCACCCGCCGGTGCGACTTCTGCCAGATCGACACCGGCAGGCCGGCCGAGTTCGACGCCGACGAGCCACGCCGGGTCGGCGAATCGGTGGCCGCGATGGGCCTGCGCTACGCCACCGTCACCGGTGTCGCCCGCGACGACCTGCCCGACGGGGGCGCCTGGCTGTACGCCGAGACCGTCCGGCAGATCCATGCCCTGCAGCCCGGCTGCGGTGTCGAGTTGCTGATCCCGGACTTCAACGGCGACGCCGGTCAACTCGGTGAGGTGTTCGCCGCCGAGCCTGAGGTGCTGGCGCACAACGTCGAGACGGTCCCCCGCGTCTTCAAGCGGATCCGTCCCGGGTTCCGCTACGAGCGCTCGCTCGGGGTACTGACCCGGGCCCGGGCCGCCGGGCTGGTCACCAAGTCCAACCTGATCCTCGGCCTCGGTGAGCAGCGTACCGAGGTCAGCCAGACGTTGCGCCAACTGCACGACGCCGGCTGCGAGCTGGTCACCATCACGCAGTACCTACGCCCCACGCCACGGCACCACCCGGTCGAGCGCTGGGTCAAGCCGGAGGAGTTCGTCGAGTTGCACGACGAGGCCGAGCAGATCGGGTTCGCCGGGGTGCTCAGCGGGCCGCTGGTCCGCTCGTCGTACCGGGCCGGCCGGCTCTATCAGCAGGCGGTGCAGCGACGCACGGCCCAGCCGGTCGCCCGCTGATCCGTCCCCGGCCCGCACCCGCCGTGCTCGCCTGCGGCAACTAGACTCCTGCGCATGGCAAAGCCCCAGGAGAAGGTGTCGTTCGGCCAGCGGCTGAAGCAGGTCGGTACGGTGTTCTCGTTCACCGCCAAGCGCGACAAGTGGTTCGTCCCGCTGGCGGTCGCCGCTGTCGTGCTGCCGCTCGCGGTCACCGTGCCGGTGACGATCGCCCTGGGTTGGATGTGGCTACCGGTCGGCATCCTGCTCGCCCTGCTGGCACTGCTGATCGTGCTCAATCTCCGGTCCAACACCGCGATGATGAATGTCGCCGAGGGTCAGCCGGGAGCGGCTGCGTCGCTGCTGGAGAACATGCGAGGTGATTGGCGGGTCACGCCGGCGGTCAGCTCCACCACCCAGATGGACATGGTGCACCTGGTGATCGGCCGTCCCGGGGTGATCCTGCTCGCCGAAGGCAACCGGCAGCGGGTGCGCGGTCTGCTCGGGCAGGAGAAGCGGCGACTGGCCAAGGTGATCGGCACGGCGCCGCTGTACGACTACGTGATCGGCACGGATGACGGTGAGCTGCCGATCCGCAAGATGCGGATGACGCTGACCCGGCTGCCCCGCAACCTGACCGGCAAGGACGTCAACGCGCTGGACAAGCGGCTCACCGCGCTGTCGGCGCGGCCACAACTGCCCAAGGGCGCCATTCCGAAGAACATGCGCCCGCCCAAGGGCGCTTTCCGGCAGACCCGCGGGCGCTGACCAGCGGAAACCGGAGCCTGACCGGGCAATACCGGGCCTGACCCGCGATGCCGGGCCTGACCCGCGATGCCGGGCCGAGCCGC
Organism: Solwaraspora sp. WMMB335; assembly: GCF_049179075.1. Lineage (NCBI taxonomy): Bacteria > Bacillati > Actinomycetota > Actinomycetes > Micromonosporales > Micromonosporaceae > Solwaraspora > Solwaraspora sp. WMMB335. The sequence goes on along the minus strand of NZ_JBMHMF010000001.1, from coordinate 6,738,905 downwards.
GACCGAGGGAGGACCAGATGGGCCAAGGCGTGCACATGCAGGAACTGCCGGGCATCGGCAAGCGCTACGACGTCGATCTCGGCTCCGCCAGCCAGCGGGTCTCGGTCGTGGTGCGCCGCGACGGCACCCGTGACCTCTACGTCTTCACCAGCCGATCAGACGAGCCGACCGCCGTGCTCGAGCTGACCGAGGAGCAGTCCCGCAAAGTCGGAGCGTTGCTCGCCGGCACGTTCTTCGAGGCGTGATGCGCCGGACACCACACCGCCGGTCGATCCCGGTTTGATACGGCATGCACGCTGACCTGATCGGTCTGGGCGCCTTGGTGCTCATCGCCGGGCTGCTCGCCCGGGGTGGGCGCCGGTTCGGCCTGCCCACGGTCCCGTTCTTCATGCTCACCGGCATCCTGTTCGGTCCCGGCACGCCCGGCCCGGTGCTGGTGGAGCATCCGGAAGATCTCGCTCTACTCGCCGCCCTCGGGCTCGTCCTCCTGCTGTTCAGCCTCGGCGTCGAGTTTCCCGTCGAGCAGGTGCTGGGCAGCGGCCGGCGGCTGTTCGTCGCCGCCGGCAGCTACATCGGCATGAACGTCAGTGCCGGCCTGGGCCTGGGCTTCGCACTGGGCTGGGGCACCTCCGAAGCGTTGGTCATCGGCGGTGCCCTGGGAATCTCCTCGTCCGCGATCGCCACCAAGCTGCTGATCGAGCTGCGCCGGCTGACCAACGCCGAGACGCCGGTGATCCTCGGCATCATCGTCATCGAGGACCTGTTCCTCGCCTTCTACCTGGCGATGCTCTCACCGGTGCTGTCGCCGGCCGACTCCGCCGCCCGACTCGTCGCCGACATCGCCATCAGCTTCGGCTACCTGCTGCTGCTGTTCGCCGTGGCCCGTTTCGGCGCCCAGGTCATCGGCCGGCTGATCGGCAGCCACGAGGACGAGATCCTGGTGATCCTGGTCGTCGGGCTGGTGCTGCTGGTTGCCGGAATCTCCGCCGACGTAGGCGTCTCCGACGCGATCGGCGCGCTGATGATCGGCCTGGTGATCTCGCGAACGTCGGTACGGGAGCGGGTCGAACGGCTCACCCTGCCGTTGCGCGACCTCTTCGCGGCGGTGTTCTTCGTCGCGTTCGGGCTCAGCATCGACGTCGGCGAGTTGGGCGCGGTGGCGCTGCCGGTGGCCGTCGCCGTGTTGATCACGTTGACGGTGAACGTCAGCGCCGGGCTGGTCACCGCCGCGCTGTTCGGCTTCAACCACCGCGGTGCGGCCAACGTCGGGCTGACCGTGCTAGGGCGGGGCGAGTTCTCCCTGATCCTGGCGACGTTGGCGCTGGCGGCCGGGCTGGACTCGCGACTCGGGCCGTTCATCGCGCTGTACGTACTGGTGCTCGCGGTGCTCAGTCCGCTGCTGGCCGCACAGTCACGGTTGCTGGCCCGGATCATTCCGGACTGGCTGCTGCGCTCCCGCTGGCGGTACGTGCGGGAGGAGACGATGAGCACCGCCTGCACCCATCTGGATTCGGTGCAGGTGACCGAGACGGACACCCGCGAGTGCGCGTACTGCGTGGAGACCGACGACGACTGGGTGCAGTTGCGGATGTGCCTGACCTGCGGCGCGGTGCGGTGCTGCGACGACTCGGTGCACAAGCACGCCTCGGCGCACTTCAGCGAGACGGGCCATCCGGTGATGCGGTCGCTGGAGCCGGGCGAGCACTGGTGGTACTGCTTCGAGGATCGCAGCCTGGTCCGCCAGCCGATGGGCAGCAGTCCGACGCCGGCCCCGTAGCGACCCGACGCCAGCCAGGTAGCAGACGACGCAGGCCAGGCAGCAGACGACGCAGGCCAGGCAGGACCATCAGGTGGGCACCGACACCACGATCGACCCGGCGGCGCGGTCGTGCAGCCCGCGCCGACGGTCGTCCATCACCAACGGCGGGATGACCAAGGCGAGCAACAAGCCGCGCAGCAGTGCCCGGGGCACGCCGATACGCCCACCGTCGATGGCCGACACGCATCGAATCCGAGCCAGCCACATTCCGGGTGTCTGGGCGAACAGGCCGAGAAAGAACGTGTATTCGGCGACAAGGACGGCCACCGGCGGCCAACCGGATCGAACCGGATCGGCAAAAAGGCTGGAAATAAGCACACAGAGTAGCCAGTCAATCACGAGCGCCGCGCCCCGCCGTAGCAGGCCCGACGGTCCGGAAATCACCTCCGGGCCGTCCGCGGATCCCGCATTTGCGCTCGCTGACATGCCTGAGCCCTCCCCGATACCCACGAACGGCCAGGGTAGCCTGTCCCAGGTGCCGTATCCTGTAGGGGACGATTGGTCGGGATCACGCTCCGCACGGGACGTAACACGGCAGAAACATTAGAGACACGGTGGGGCAACCCCCCGGCCATAGCGTCGCGACCAGCATAGCCATCAGTGCGACGTGCCAGGAGGACGTGTGTTCGCCAATCCCGAGGAACTACTGCGGTACCTCAAAGACGAGGGCGTGAAGTTCGTCGACGTACGGTTCTGTGACCTGCCCGGCGTGATGCAGCACTTCAACGTGCCGGTCGAATCCGTCGACGACGACATCTTCACCACCGGCCTCGCCTTCGACGGGTCTTCGATCCGTGGTTTCCAGGCGATCCACGAGTCGGACATGCTGCTGCTGCCGGATGTCGCCACCGCCTTCATCGACCCGTTCCGGGCCGAGAAGACGCTGGCGCTCAACTTCTTCATCCACGACCCGTTCACCCGGGAAGCCTACTCCCGGGACCCGCGCAACGTGGCCAAGAAGGCCGAGGCCTACCTGGCGGCCAGCGGCATCGCGGACACCGCCTACTTCGGTCCCGAGGCGGAGTTCTACATTTTCGACTCGATCCGTCACGAGACCTCGGCCAACCAGGCCTACTACTACATCGACTCGATCGAGGGTTGGTGGAACAGCGGTCGCGAGGAGGACGGCGGCAACCGCGGCTACAAGACCAACTACAAGGGCGGTTACTTCCCGGTGCCGCCGGTCGACCACTACGCCGACCTGCGCGACAAGATCGTGCGTCGGCTGATCGACACCGGCTTCACCGTGGAGCGCTCGCACCACGAGGTCGGCACCGCCGGCCAAGCCGAGATCAACTACAAGTTCTCCACCCTGCTGCACGCCGGTGACCAGCTGCAGCTGTTCAAGTACATCGTCAAGAACACCGCCTGGGCCAACGGCAAGACGGCGACCTTCATGCCGAAGCCGCTGTTCGGCGACAACGGTTCCGGCATGCACACCCACCAGAGCCTCTGGCTCAACGGGGAGCCGTTGTTCTACGACGAGACCGGCTACGCCGGCCTGTCGGACACCGCCCGCTGGTACATCGGCGGCCTACTGCACCACGCGCCGTCGCTGCTCGCCTTCACCAACCCGACGGTCAACTCGTACCGCCGGCTGGTGCCGGGCTTCGAGGCGCCGGTCAACCTGGTCTACTCGCAGCGCAACCGCTCCGCCTGCACCCGCATCCCGGTCACCGGCAGCAACGCCAAGGCCAAGCGGGTCGAATTCCGGGTGCCGGACCCGTCGGCCAACGTCTACCTGGCCTTCTCGGCCATGCTGATGGCTGGCTTGGACGGCATCAAGAGCAAGATCGAGCCGCCGACGCCGATCGACAAGGACCTGTACGACCTGCCGCCGGAGGAGTGGGGCGACGTCAAGCAGGTGCCGGGCTCGCTGCCGGCCGTGCTCGACTCGCTCGAGGCCGACCACGACTTCCTGCTGGAGGGCGGGGTCTTCACGCCGGACCTCATCTCCACCTGGGTCGAGTGGAAGCGGGCCAACGAGGTCGACCCGGTCCGCCTGCGGCCGACCCCGCACGAGTTCGCGATGTACTACGACTGCTGATCAGCCGGTCGACGAACCACCCTGCGGCCCGCGCCCCTCACCCGAAGGGCGCGGGCCGTCGGGGCACACCGCCGGGGCGACGGGGTCAGCGCGAGCGTCGGACGGCGCGCACCGCCAGGGCGGCGATGAGCCCGCACATCAGCACGGTGCCGGGTGCCTTGGTCAGCGGTGCGATCCCCGAGCCGTCCGGCAGCACCAGGAAACCAGCGACCGCCACCGGCAGCAGGAACCACCGGGTGCGGTACGCCGCCGCGGCGAGCAGCGCCAGCGGCCAGATCAGGTACCACGGGTAGAACACCGGCGCGGCGACCACCGTGGCGGCCAGCGCCACCCCCGCCCCGAACACCACCAGCCCTCGGTCGTGGGATCCGCCGGACGGGCCATGGGCAGCGCGCAGGCCACGCCAGGCGACCAGCGGACCGGTGCCCCGCCACACCCACCACCAGCAGACCGCCAGGAAGCCGGCGAGCAGCACCACCGCCAGCGTCCGAGTGGCCGTGACCGCGTCCAGCCGCAGGCCGACGAGGCGGCCCGAGTAGTCGATCAGGAGGCCGACCGCAGTCGGCGGTGAGGTCCACTGCCGGGAGTCGCCGCTCCGGGTCAGCCCGCCTACCCAGCCCGGTCCCAGGCCGGACAGCCCGGCAGCGATCGCCATGGCGGCGAGGACCCCACCGGTCACCGACACACCGGCTCGGGCCAGGCCGGCCAGGGCACCGCCACGACGCGGACCGGCACGCCGCCGATCGGTGACCGCCAGCACGATCGCGAACGGCACCGCCACCAGCGCCGTCACCTTGACCGCGGCGGCCAACCCGAGCAGCAGACCCCCGACGAGGACGCCGCCCCGCCGTCCGACCGCCCACAGGCCAGCCACCAGCAGACCGGCCATCAGCGCGTCGTTGTGCGCACCGGACACCAGGTGGACGGCGACCACCGGACAGCCGAGGGCCAGCCAGACCGCCCGGCCCTCCGGTAGCCCGCACCGGCGGGCCAGACCGGGCAGCGCCGCCGCGACCAGGATCAGGCCGACGACCGAGGACAGGCGCAGCAGCAGCACGGTGCCGGCCAGCGTGCCGCCGACCGTGGCGGCGCCCGACGCCAACACCAGAAAGACCGGGCCGTACGGGGCGGGGGTGTCCCGCCACAGCGGCGCGACCGCGTCGATCCATGGACAGCCCTGCCCGGCGAGCCCGTCGTACGGGTCACCACCGGCACCGTGCACCCAACCCTGGCAGGCGTACGAGTAGACGTCCCGGCTGCCCAGCGGTGGCGCGAGCAGGAGCGGCAACGTCCAGATGCCGATCGTCACCAGTGCCCAGCGCACCGACGGCACGCCGTGCCGGGCCGACCACCAGGCCCAGGTGAGGGCTGCCGTACCGGCCAGCCAGCAGAGCACACTGAGCGCCCCGCGCCCGCTGGTGAACACCGCCCAACCGGCGGGTGCCGGGTCGGGTACCGCGCCGCCGAGCACCGCAGCCGCAGCGAGGACGACCGCGCCGAGCAGGCCGGCGTAGCGGATCAGCCGGTAGCGCACCCCGTCGCTGGCGGGTCCGGTCCGGTCGCCGAGCGGATCCCGCCGGTCAGACGAATCCCGACAGTCAGACGAATCCCGACAGTCAGGCACCGAGGACCCGCTCGGCGGCCCCTCGGCAGTGCCGGGCGGTGCGCAGGTAGTCGTCGAGAAATTGCCCGGGGTCGGTGGCACCGAGCAGCCGGACCACGCCGGCGAGCTCGGTGCCGTGGCGCGGCAACTGGTCGCTGGCCCGGCCGCGGACCAGCATCAACGCATTGCGTACCCGTGACGCGAGGTTCCAGCCGGCCCGCAGCGCGACGGCGTCCGCCGGATCGACCAGGCCGGCGTCGCGCGCGGCGACCAGGGCGACCAGGGTACGGGTATCGCGCAGCGCCGGCACCGCGTGGGCGTGGCGCAGCTGGGTCAACTGCACCGCCCATTCGACGTCGGCGAGCCCGCCCCGGCCGAGTTTCGTGTGCGTGGCCGGATCCGCGCCCCGCGGCAACCGCTCGGTCTCCACCCGGGCCTTGATCCGTCGAATCTCGATGGTCTGCTCCCGGGTGAGCCCGCCGGGCGGGTAGCGGATCCGATCGGCGACGGCGAGGAACTCGGCACCGAGTGAGGCGTCGCCGCAGACGAACCGGGCGCGCAGCAGGGCCTGCGCCTCCCATACCTTCGCCCAGCGGGCGTAGTACTGGCCGTACGCGGCGAGGCTGCGCACCAGCGGGCCCTGTCGACCTTCCGGCCGCAGGTCGGCGTCGACGCCGAGCGGCGGGTCGGGAGCCGGCATTCCGAGTAGCCTGCGCAGTTCCTCGGCGACCGCCCGGGCGGCACCGTTGGCCTCGTCCTCGGCGGTGCCTACGGGCGGATCGTAGACGAACAGCACGTCCGCGTCGGAGGAGTAGCTCATCTCGAACCCGCCGAGCCGGCCCATACCGATGATCGCGAAGCGCAGGCCGGCTGGTGGCGCGACGGTGGCGGTGGCGGTCCGCAACGCGGCGGCGAGAGTGGCGTCGGTGACGGTGGACAAAGCGGCGCCGATCGCCGTCACGTCGAGCCGGCCCTCCGGGTCTCTGACCAGTGCGGCGCTGTCGTGCACCGGGGCGAGGGCACCGGCACCGTCGAGCACGTCGACGCAGGCCAGCCGGAGCAGTTCGCGCCGGCGCAGCGCGCGTACCGCCCGTACCGCCTGGACCGGATCCGGCGGCTCGCCGCCTCCGGTGCCGAGATGGCGCGCGGCGGCGGCGTCGAATCCGTCGCCGAGCACGGCCGCGTCACGCGGGATCAGCTCGGCGTCCTTGCCGAGCATCCGCAGCGCCTCGGGCTCGCGGGCGAGCAGGTCGGCCACGAACCGGGACAGGCCGAGGACACGGGCGAGCCGGCCGGCGACGAGACCTTCGTCGCGCAGCAACCGCAGGTACCAGGGAGTGCTACCCAGCTTGTCGGAGACCTGCCGATAGCTGAGCAGGCCGCGGTCGGGTTCGGGAGCGTCGGCGAATTCCTGCAGTAGCACCGGCAGCAGCGTGCGTTGGATGGCGGCGGTGCGCGACACCCCACCGGTGAGCGCCTCCAGGTGGCGCAGCGCGCCGCCCGGATCGGCGAAGCCGAGCACCTCCAGACGGCGGCGGGCGGCCTGCGGGGTCAACCGCAGGGATTCGGCCGGCACCCGGGCGACGGATTCCAGCAACGGACGGTAGAGCAGTTTGGCGTGCAGCCGGCGTACCTCGGTGGCGTGGCTGACCCAGTCGGCGCGAAAGGCCTCGACGGCGTCCTGGCCGGGTGTCGCGGTGTAGCCGAGCGCATGCGCCAGCCAGCGGACCCCGGCCGGGTCGGCGGGCACGATGTGGGTACGGCGCAGGCCTTGCAGCTGCAGCCGGTGTTCCACACTGCGCAGGAACCGGTAGCCGCGCAGCAGGGCCTCGCCGTCGGCCCGGCCGACGTAGCCGCCGGCGACCAGGGCACCCAGCGCTGGCAGTGTGCCGGGGACACGCAGGGTCTCGTCGACCCGGCCGTGCACCAGTTGCAGCAACTGGACGGCGAACTCGATGTCCCGCAGACCGCCCGGGCCGCGTTTGATCTCGCGTTCGAGCTCCCGTGGCGGGATGTTGTCGATGATCCGGCGACGCATGGCACGGACATCCTCGACCGCCTCGGGACGCTCGGCGGCCTGCCAGACCAGTGGCGAGAGCAGCCGGATCCACTCCTGCGCGAGATCGTGGTCGCCGGCCGCCGGTCGGGCCTTGAGCAACGCCTGGAACTCCCAGGTGCGGGCCCACCGCTGGTAGTACGCCAGATGGCTGGCCAGGGTGCGGACCAGTGGCCCACGACTGCCTTCGGGCCGCAGTGCGGCGTCGACCGGCCAGGCCACCAGACCGCAGATGTGGATGAGCCGGGTGGCGACGGTGGTGCTGGTGCCGAGATCCGCGTCGTCGGCGGCGATGAAGATCACATCGACGTCGGAGACGTAGTTGAGCTCGTTGCCGCCGCACTTGCCCATCGCCACCACGGCGAGTCGGGGCGGCACGGTGCCGGCCGGCAATTCGCTGACGGCGATGTCGTACGCGGCGCCGAGCGTGGCGTCCGCCAACGCGGAAAGCGCCACCATCGTCTGTTCCAGGCAGCGCCCGCCGGTCAGGTCGGCGGCGGCGATCCGCAGCAGAGCCAACCGGTACGCCCGGCGTAGCGCGGCGATCGCCGGGGTGCCGACCGGGGCGGCCGGACCGAGTTCGAGACTGCCGTCGGCGGTGGGGGCGATGCCGTTCTTGCCGGTGACCAGCACCGTCCACTGGTCCGGGTTGGCCACCAGATGGTCGCCGAGACTGGCCGAGGCACCGAGGACGGCGATCAGCCGACGGCGTAGCCCCGGGTCGGCGTGCACGGCGTCGAGCACGGCCTGACCCCCGTCACCGCCACCGGCCCGCTCCCGCCGCTGTGCCTCGACCAGGCGGTGCAGTTGACGCAGTGCGAGGTCCGGGTCGGCGGCTCGGGACAACGCGGTGAGCAGTTCGGCCGCGGCGGCGTCGACCGGCTGCTGGGCCGGTGCGTCCCACAACCCCAACCCGTCGGGGCCGAGCAGGTCTGCGGCGCGCACCGTGTCGCCGCCGGTGAGGTCGAAGCCGTACCGGGCCAGGCGGCCGGTGACGCTGGTCGGTCTGGTTATCATCGATGCGCCTAACTGCCGAGCAGCGGGAGGGTTCGAGGACCTTCGGGTGCCTGCAGCTGGCCGAGGGCCAACGCGGCGAACCGAGCGGCGAACGGCTGCCACACGTCCTCGATGTCGCCGAGCACCTCCGCGCAGGCCTCGACCACCACATCGGCGGGCAGCTGCAGCTGCGCCAAAACGGTCGAGCCGGCCGCCCAGGTGCTGATCATGTCGCGGTCGCACTCGATGTGGAACTGCAGACCCCAGGCCCGGTCACCGAGCCGGAACGCCTGGTGCGGATAGTGGGTGGAGGCGGCCAGCAGCACCGCGCCGGTCGGCAGTTCGACGATCTCGTCGAGGTGCCACTGCAGCACGTCTGGAGCGAGCGGCACGTACCGGAACAGCGGATCGCTGCCGGCGGCATCGCGCTTGCCGACCAGGGCCGGGCCGATCTCCGGGCCGGCCGAGCTACGCTCCACGGTGCCGGCGTGAGCGGTGGCCAGCAACTGCGCGCCGAGCCCGATGGCCAGAGCGGGCAGCCGCTGGCGGACCGCCTTGCGCAGCAGGCCTTCCACGGCGGGCAGCCAGGGTGCAGCGCCAGGATCGGTCCGGGGATCGACCCCGGGAATCCGGTGTCGACCGCCGAGGACGATCAGCGCGGCATGCCCGGCCAGGTCGGTCGGCACCGGTTCACCGGTGTGCGGTCGGCACACCCGCGTCGGCAGGCCGGCTTCGGCGAGCCACTCCCCCAGCCGTCGCAGGTCGTCGGTCGGGTCGTTCTCGATCACCAGCGCGATGGCCACGTGTTCGAGGCTATCCAATCCAGTAACCTAACGACTTTAGGTGGTGCCTGTCGCCGACCGGTTGCGGACACGTAAAATCTGCTGGCCGCGGCCCGTACCGTGGACGGTATGACCGGCGACGAGGCGATCCGTCCCGAAGCGTTGCGCCCCGGTGACGAGGTGCTGCTGGTGTCACCGGGCGGGCCGGTCGATCCGGAGCCGGTACGGCGCGGCATGGCGGTGCTCGCCGGGTGGGGCCTGCGCCCGCGACTCGCCCGGCACGCGCTGCGCCGGCACGGATATCTGTCCGGGACCGACCGTCAGCGGGCCGCCGACGTCAACGACGGATTGACCGACCCGGCGGTACGCGCCATCGTCTGCACCCGCGGCGGCTACGGCAGCCAGCGGATCGTCGACCTGATCGACGTCGCGGCAGCCCGTCGCGATCCGAAGGTGGTGTGTGGCTACTCGGACGTCACCGGACTGCACCTGGCGCTGTGGCGGACGGTCCGGCTGGCCACCGTACATGGGCCGGTGGCGGCCTGGTCTGCCCGGCGGACCCCGGCCGAGGCGGCGGAGTCGCTGCGTGCGGCGCTGATGGACGCCGTGCCCGCGGTAGTCCGGCGCTCAGCGGACGAGCCGAGCGCACCGGTGCGGGTCGCGGGCCGGGCCAGCGGTCGGCTGCTGGGCGGCAATCTGACTCTGCTGGCCGCTTCAATGGGTACACCGGATCTACCCGACCTGCGCGGTGCGATCCTGCTCGTCGAGGAGGTCGCCGAGGCACCGTACCGGGTCGACCGGTTACTCACCCAGCTACGCCGCGGTGGTGCCCTGGCCGAACTGGCCGGGGTCGCGGTCGGCCAGTTCACGCGCTGCGCCGACCGGTACGGGGTGGACGTCGCCGAGGTACTCGGTGAGCGGCTGGCCGATCTGGGCGTCCCGGTGCTGGGGGGGCTGCCGATCGGGCACGGCCAGGCGCCACGCGCGGTCGGGCTGGGGGTACCGGCGACGCTCGACGCCACCGCCGGCACGCTGACCGTGGCACCAGCGGTACGGTGACCGCCAGCGGGCGGTGCTCCGGTGCGGCCCGGCGCCCGGTCAGGCAGTGCAGGCGCACTTGGCGCCCGGTCAGGCTATGCAGGCGCACTTGGCGCCCGGTCAGGCTATGCAGGCGCAGACGATCAGCGCGGCGCCGACGTGTGACGCGGCGCTGATCCGGGCCGCCGGGTGTGGCTCGTCCGAGCAGATCACCACGCCGAGCCGGCCCGGCGTGAGCCAGTCCAGTACGGCGAAGGCCAGAGCCATGATACCGAGCCCGATAAGTCCGAAGAGGATCGTTGAGGCGAGCCCCTTGGTGAACGACGGGTAGCTGGTCAGGATCGCGGTGAACACGATGCCGGCCACGCCGAGCTGGTTGGCCGCCAGCAGCAGAGCGGCGTTGCCGTTGCGCTGCACCCAGATCAGTTCGCGCAGCTTGCCCGGCGTGAGCCAGTCGACCACCAGGAACCCGGCGGCCATCAGGGCGACACCGACCGCCCCGAACACGATGCTCTGCCAGGCTCCGGTGAGCAGATCTTCCAGCACGTCCGTCCCTCCCAACGCGTACGCCGCTTGGCAGCGGCGACATCGCCAGGGACGATAGCGTGATCACGCCAGCCGGCCGCCGCCGGCGGGCGGGTCGCCCACCGGGCAGCGTCGACAGCGGCCGGCGTCAGAGCGCGCCGAGGTAGCGGCGACGTTCGTACGGGGTGACTTCGCGGCGGTACTGCTCCCACTCGGAGCGCTTGTTGCGCAGGAAGAAGTCGAAGACGTGCTCGCCGAGGACCTCGGCGACCAGGTCCGAGCTGGACATCACCTCGATCGCCTCGGCGAGGTTCTCCGGCAGGGCTTCGTACCCCATCGCCTTGCGTTCGGCGGCGGACAGTGCCCAGACGTCGTCCTCCGCGCCCGGCGGCAGCTCGTAGCCTTCCTCGATGCCCTTGAGGCCGGCGCCGAGCAGGACCGCGAAGGCCAGGTAGGGGTTGGTCGCTGAGTCCAGCGAGCGGACCTCGACCCGGGCCGAGTTGGGCTTGCCGTACGCGGGCACCCGGACCAGCGCCGACCGGTTCAGGTGACCCCAGCACACGTACGCCGGGGATTCGGTGATCCGGTCGGGCAACGCCTGCGGGAACAGCCGCTTGTAGGAGTTGACCCACTGGTTGGTGACCGCGGTGTACTCCCGGGCGTGCACCAGCAGCCCGGCGATGAACGCCTTGGCCACCTTCGAGATCTTCATCGGGTCGCCGGCCTCGTGGAAGGCGTTGCGCTCGCCCTCGAACAGCGACAGGTGGGTGTGCATGCCACTGCCCGGCTGGTCGGTGAAGGGCTTGGGCATGAAGGTCGCCGAGACGCCATGCGACAAGGCGACCTCCTTGACCACGTGCCGGAAGGTCATGATGTTGTCGGCGGTGGTCAGCGCGTCGGCGTAGCGAAGGTCGATCTCCTGCTGCCCGGGTGCCACCTCGTGGTGACTGAACTCGACCGAGATGCCGATCCGTTCCAGGGCGAGCACCGCCTGGCGGCGGAAGTCCCGGGCGACCGCGTGGGTGGTGTGGTCGAAGTAGCCGCCGGAGTCGACCGGCACCGGCACGCTCCCGTCGGTCGGACTGTTCTCCAGCAGGAAGAACTCGATCTCGGGATGGGTGTAGAAGGTGAAACCCTTCTCCGCGGCCCGCGACAGCGCCCGGCGTAGGACGTGCCGGGGGTCGGCCCATGACGGCGTGCCGTCAGGCAAGAGGATGTCGCAGAACATCCGGGCGCTCTCGCCGCTGACGCCGCCCTCGAAAGGAAACACCTGGAATGTAGTTGGATCCGGCATGGCCACCATGTCGGATTCGAAGACCCGGGCGAAGCCCTCGATCGCCGATCCGTCGAAGCCGATGCCCTCTTCGAATGCTGCCTCAAGCTCAGCCGGCGCGACCGAGACGCTCTTGAGCGTGCCGAGCACGTCGGTGAACCACAACCGAACGAAACGGATGTCGCGCTCCTCCAGAGTGCGGAGCACGAACTCCTGCTGACGGTCCACGTCTACCCCTCGTGACACTGGTCTGCCCGGACCGGTTCCATTCTCCGCGCCGCTGCCCTCCAGCGCAGGACCAGGTGCTTTCGGCTCCCACCTGAGCAGCCCAGTCTTTCCCGACCTCGTTACGCCGACGTTACGGGACCGCTCCGGTCGCGCACCTGTCGGGGCCAGGGCACAACCCGCCCCGCTCGACAGCGTTAGTACCAAGCGTTACGAAAGGGGATCGTAATGCTCCTCCGTCCGGCCAGGCCGGCATATGACCGTATTGTGCGCACAAGGTGCAGATCCGCGCTCAGTTGCGGCATCATGGCCGGGCTGGCCAGCGGTGCCATGATCGGCGTCCCGGTCGGTGACTCCACCCGGCCGAATCCGCCGCTACCCGCAGACCGCTTCGTCGCCAGTCAACCGGACCTGGCCCCGGTGCTGCTGGGTCCGGACGACCTGCCCGCCGGCTACCGGCTCGTCGCCCACGCCGTGGGTAGCGGCAGCGCGGTCGTCGACGTCGCCGAGACCGGCCCGGTCGACGTGGACCGCTGCCGCCGGCTGTTCGAACGGCCCTGGTCAGCGGCTGCGGTGGAACAACCTCCCCGTGACCAGGTCGTCGCGCACCATCTGGCCACCGGCAGCGGTGCGGCGCTTCGGCAATCGCTGACCCTGCTGGCGCCGGATTCCGCGACCACCGTGGCCGGACGCATCGGTGCGCTGGCCCACCGGTGCGTCGTCCTCGCGGTGAGCGTTCCGGCCAGCCTCGACGACGGCAGCCCGGTAGCCGTACGGTTCCATCGCCAGGAGCGGTTCGTCGGCGGCGGCACGGGCTGGTCGGTGCTGCTCAGCATCGCGAGCGCCGGCGCGGCCGACGGCGTCCCGCCGCAGGCCGGTTTTCTGTCCGTGACCGGCCAGGGCGGGGTCCTCACCACGGTGCGCCATCTCGGCCCGATCGGCGCGGTCACCCCCGGTGACGCGGTACGGATGGCATCCCGCGCGGCCGCGAAGGTCGATCCGGACGCGTCGCTGCTGCGCCCGGCGGCCCGATGACGCCGATACCGCGCAACCCGGACGATGGAGGCTCGATTGGTCGCTGGCCGGCTGGGGGAAGATAGCTGCATGCCGACGCTGCGCATCGCTCTCGCCCAGGTCAACCCGACCGTTGGTGACCTGCCGGGCAACGCCCGGCTGGTCCGCGACGTCACCCGCGCGGCGGTGGGTGCCGGTGGGCAACTGATCGTGTTCCCGGAGATGATGCTCACCGGCTATCCGGTGGAGGACCTGGTGTTCCGGGAGTCGTTCGTCGCCGCCGCCCGCGAAAGCCTCCGTCGGCTCGCCACCGACCTGGCGGCTGACGGCTTCGGCGAGGTGCCGGTGCTGGTCGGCTACCTCGACGCCGACGGGCCGGCGGCGCTCAGCGCCGACGCCGACCCGCACCGCGGTCCGCGCAACGCACTCGCCGTGCTGCACGGCGGCACCGTCGTAGCCACGTACTTCAAGCACCACCTGCCCAACTACGGCGTCTTCGACGAGGATCGCTACTTCGTCCCCGGCGGCACACTGACCGTACTGCGCGTCGGCGGTGTCGACGTGGCGTTGACGATCTGCGAGGACCTGTGGCAGGCCGGTGGACCGTTCGCCGCCGCCCGCCAGGCCGGCGTCGGACTGGTGGTGACAGTCAACGGCTCGCCGTACGAGTTGGACAAGGACGACGCCCGGTTGCCGCTGGTGCGTCGGCGCGCCGCCGAGGCGGGCGCCACCGTGGCGTACGTCAACATGGTCGGTGGGCAGGACGAGTTGGTCTTCGACGGTGACTCGATGATCGTCGCTGCGGACGGCACGTTGCTGGCCCGCGCCCCGCAGTTCGTGGATCATCTGCTGCTGCACGACCTCGACCTGCCACCGGCCGTGGCCGACGGCGCGGGGTCGGCAGCCGAAGCCGTGGCGGACGGCGTGGTGGTAGCGAGCGAGGGCCACGGGTCGACCGGCGCACCGACGACCGGGATGGCCATCGAACGGATCGCGGTCAGCGGCCGGCTGCCCGCCCTTGACCGGCCGGCCGCCGCAGGTGACCGGCCGGCCGTCGGTGCAATCGCCGAGCCGCTGGCCACCGAGGCGGAGATCTGGGCAGCGCTGGTACTCGGGTTACGCGACTACGTACGCAAGAACGGCTTCGCCTCGGTGGTGCTGGGGCTGTCCGGTGGCATCGACTCGTCGGTGGCGGCGGCGATCGCGGTGGACGCCCTTGGCCCGGAGCACGTGGTCGGCGTGTCGCTGCCAAGCCAGTATTCCTCGGAGCATTCCCGCTCCGACGCCGCTGAACTGGCCAAACGCACCGGCTTGGACTACCGGGTGGAGCCGATCCAGCCGATGGTGGATCCGTTTCTGGCCAATATCTCGCTGTCCGGACTCGCGGTGGAGAACCTGCAGGCCCGGGTGCGCGGGGTGATCCTGATGGCCCTGTCCAACCAGGAGGGTCACCTGGTGCTCACCACCGGGAACAAGAGCGAGCTGGCGGTCGGCTACTCCACCCTGTACGGCGACTCGGTCGGCGGTTTCAATCCGATCAAGGACGTGTGGAAGACCCTGGTCTGGAAGCTTGCCAGGTGGCGCAACGACGACGCGGCCCAGCGGGGTGTGGAGCCGCCGATTCCGGAGAGCTCGATCGCCAAGCCGCCCAGCGCCGAGCTGCGACCGGGGCAGCTGGACACCGACTCGCTGCCCGACTACGCCGTCTTGGACGAGGTGCTCACCGGCTACATCGACGGTGACACCGGCCGGGACGGTCTGATCGCTGCCGGGCACGATCCGGCGCTGGTGGACCGGGTACTACGCCTGGTCGACCTCGCCGAATACAAACGCCGGCAGTCCGCCCCCGGCACCAAGATCTCGATAAAGGCGTTCGGCCGGGACCGCCGGTTGCCGATCACCAACCGTTGGCGGGAGCCGGGCGGGCGGTGACTCCGCGTCGCTCAGGACCAGGTGTGAATTCCTGCACTGAAGCCTCTGCACGGCGGTGCCGTCGGTGGCACCATCGGTGACGTACCCCGGGGACCGCGACCGCGGCCACGAGGGAGAGGAGACGTCATGTCCCAGTCCACGTCCACCACCGCGCCCAGGACCGACGCCGCGCCCGGGACCGAGCCGGCGACCGCCCTGTACGGCGGTCCGGTCAGCCGCCGGGTCCGCACCCGCGATCTGATCGCCGCGAAGGAACGCGGCGAGCGGTGGGTGATGCTCACCTCGTACGACCAGTACACCGCCGCGATCTTCGACCAGGCCGGCATCCCGGTGCTGCTGGTCGGCGACTCCGCGGCGAACAACGTCTTCGGTCACGAGACGACCGTGCCGATCACCGTCGACGAGCTGCTTCCCCTGGTCCGGGCGGTGGTCCGGGCCACCCGTGGCGCGCTGGTCGTGGGCGACCTGCCGTTCGGCTCGTACGAGGAGGGACCGGCCCAGGCACTGCGCACCGCGGTGCGGTTCATGAAGGAGGGCGGCTGCGGAGCGGTCAAGATGGAAGGCGGCCGGCGGGTCGCAGACCAGATCGCGACGCTGACCGGCGCCGGCATCCCGGTGATGGCGCATGTCGGCTTCACCCCGCAGCGCGAACACACCATCGGCGGCTACCGGGTACAGGGGCGCGGCGACGCCGCCGACGAGGTGCTCGCCGACGCGCACGCGGTGGCCGAGGCCGGCGCGTTCGCGGTGGTGTTGGAGATGGTGCCCGGGGTGGTCGCCAAACGGGTAACCCACGACCTGCCGGTGCCGACCATCGGCATCGGCGCCGGGCCGGAGACCGACGCGCAGGTGCTGGTCTGGCAGGACATGGCCGGCCTGCGGTCCGGCCCGATGCCGCGCTTCGTCAAGACGTACGCCGATCTGGCCGGAACCCTCGCCGAGGCCAGCCGGCGGTTCGCCGGTGAGGTCCGCGACGGTCGGTTCCCCGCGGCCGAGCACACCTTCTGAGCGCGTTGCCGTGTCGGGTTCACAGATCCGTGACCCGGACGCCGGAGTGGGCCTTGTACCGCTTGTTGATCGCGATCAGGTTGGCGGTGAAGGCCTCGATCTGGTGCGCGTTGCGCAGTCGCCCCGCGTAGATCCCCCGCATGCCCGCGATCCGGGCGGCCAGCGCGGCGACCACCCCCGCCGCGTCCCGGTCCTCGGCACAGATCAGCACGTCAAGATCGATGCGGTCGATCGCCGGATCGGCCAGCAGCGGGGCACTGACATGGTTGAACGCGGCGCAGACCCGCGACTCGGGCAGCAGCGCGGCGGCCTGCTGGGCGGCGCTGCCGTGCTCGACCGCCAGCGCGTACGGACCGTGCTTGTCGAAGCCGAGCGGGTTGACGCAGTCGACCACGATCTTGCCGGCGAGCGATTCGCGCAGCGCCGCGACGGTCGCTTCGTGCCCGGCCCACGGCACCGCGATCACCACCAGGTCCGAGGCGCTCGACACCTCGTCGTTACCACCGCCGGTGATGACGCCGGCGGGGACGCCGGGCAGCACGGCGATCTCCTCGGCGGCGCCTGCCGCCCGTGCCGCGTCCCGCGAGCCGATCAGCACCCGCTGGCCGGCCAGGGCGAACCGGTAGGCCAGGCCTCGCCCCTGGTCCCCGGTACCGCCGATGATGCCGATCGTCAAACCGGTGACGTCGGGCAGTGCGCTGGCGTCGTATCCCATCCGCCCATCCTGGCGTACCGGTAAGCACCACGGGTGGTCGCGTGACGCGTACCACCCGGTATGCCGGGCCGAACCCGGTTCCCGGTACAGGTACGGGTACGGGTACGGGTACGGGTTCAGCGTCGGTCGGTGCGGGTCTTGCGGGTGGCCGGCGTGCCGGTGTTTCGGCCGGTGGTCTTCGCGGTCGTGTTGCTCACCGCGGCTGTCCGGGCGGTGGTACGCCGCGCCGGGGCGGCGTTCCTGGGCGAGGTCGCCCGCTGAGCCTGCCCGGCGGTGCGCTTCACCGCAGAAGCGGTCTTCTTTCCGGCGCGGCCGGTCGTACCCTTTGCCGGCGTCGATTTCGCAGCGGATCGGCCGGCCGCCGTCTTCTTCGCCGTGCTCTTGGCTGCGGTGTTCTTGGCGGCCGTGGTACGGCTCGCGGTGGACTTGCCGGTGGTGGACTTGCGTACGGTGCCCTTGTGCGCCGCGGTGGTCTTCTTCGCCGCGGTGGTCTTTTTCGCCGCCGTGGTCTTCTTCGCCGCGGTCTTCGCGGCGACCGTCGAGGTCCGTCTGGCCGCGCCGGTTGGCCGGGCGGCTGTCGCTCTCGTCGATGCAGCAGCCATCTTGTTCCTCCTTGCAAGCCTTCTTACTGACTTTTGTTGATTTGTCCTCTTAAGAGACAATAGATTTCCGGATCCCGACCAGAGCCGGACCGGCCTAGCGCTTCTCCCCAGTCCAGCGGGCGTTCTCGGCGTCCCACTCCTCGTTACGCTCGGCAACCCGCTGCAGCGCCTGCTCGGCGTCGGCGGGCGAGGCGTAGGGACCGAGCCGGTACTTGGCAGCGCACAGCTCCGCCCCGGACTCCACGCGCTGGTGGCGCAGGCACCAGAAGTACCCGCCATCAGGTCCGCTGTCGCTCATGACAACACTGTGCGCTGAAAAACGCCCAAGCGCGACCGTTTCGCGCAAAATTCGCGCTACTTCTACAATAGACGAGCAATATTCGGCCGACCGGGGGTGACAGTAAGGGACGCGGCGGCACCTCACGTCATACAGAGTGGATGCACCGAACTCTCGACGATGAGCACAGCGGCGGCAACGTCATCGACATAGACAAGCTGATGACTGTGCGATGTGGGCCGCGTTTCGACGTTGGTACGCGGTGCCCGGATGACCTGTCCGTGATCCGGTCCTCGGGCGTGAGGGCTAGCCGTACCGGCAGCCCTGGCACGGCCGGCGCAGCCCAGGCACGGCCGGCGCTGGCGTCGGGATCATGAGCCCGCCGGTCGTCGGTCAGCCATCGCCTGCCCGATGAGCCGGCACAGATCGTGGCCGTCGGCGACGGTCACGTCCGGCGTACCGTCGGCAAGGCCCTGCTCACGATTGGTGCGGGCCGAGACCATCAGGATCGCGGCACCGGCCCCGGCGCGCCGGGCACACGGGATGTCCCGGGCCCGGCTGTCACCGACGAACCAGCACTCACCCACCGGTACGCCGAGCGCCCGCGCCGCCAACCAGGCCATCTCCGGATTCGGTTTACGCACCCCGGCCTCGTCGCTGTAGATCTGCACCCGGAATCTGCTGTCCAGGCCGATTCCGGCGAGGTAGTCACGGTGTGCCGCACCGCACAGCGTGTTGCTGACGATGGCCACCGGCAGGCCGGCGGCGGCAGCGGAATCCAACACCTCGCGCATGCCGGGCCGGACCGCCCACTCCGGTTCCCAGGCCCAGTCGTAGCTCAGCGAGGTCGCCTCGGCCAGCACCGCCTGCTGGGCGGCGGCCGGCCAGCCGGCGGTGACGAACTCCTGCCACACCTGCAGGTGGGTGTACTCCGCCGGGCGGTCCTGCCCGCCGATGCGGTCACGCCAGGCCGCGTACTCGCGCTGGCCGACGGTCAACGCCTGGCGGATCTCATCGGGTGTCAGGGCCGCGGCGGTCAGCTCGTACAGCCGGTCGGTCAGCTTGGCCGGTACGGGGGTTCGCGTCGGCGCGTCGACGACCACGCCGCCGAAGTCGAGCAGCAGGGCGCGTGGGACAGGCAGCAGCATGTCCCTATCATCGCTGCCCGTCGTGTGGCACGGTGCCGGCGGTACCGGCGGTGGCGAGCCCGGCGAGCCCGGCGAGCCCGGCACGGATCGGTTCCGCGTCGGGATGCTGCAGACGGTCGAGAATGTCCAGTGCCAGCCGCCACGAGCCGGCGGCGGCCACGGCGTCGCCGAGTAGCCGCTGGACGTCGCCGAGGTCACCGAGCACGAGTGCTTCCAGGTGTTGGTCGCCGAGATCACGGAACAACTCCAGGGCCTTGCCATAGCAGCGCAGTGCGTCGTCGTACTCGCCGAGATGGTGGTGGGCGTAGCCGACACTGTGCCAGGTGCTGGCTTCGCCCGGTGGATCGTCGAAGTCCTGCAGCAAGGTCAACGCCCGCAGACATCCGGCGAGTGCCTGCGGATACTCGCCGAGCAGGGCGTGCTGCCAGCCGATCACGTTGAGTGCCTTCGCCTGCCCCAGTCCGTCGTCGACCGTCACGTACAGCTCGTACGCGGCGCGGGCCTGCTCCAGCGCTTCCCGGTACCGGGCCTGCCGCTCGCGCAGCAACGACAGGTTGAGATGGCAGATCCCCTGACCGGCCGCGTCGCCGAGCTTGCGGTGCAACTCCAGCGCGGCGGTGAGGTGCTCATCGGCCTCGGCGTGTCGGCCGACGCGGGTGTCCGCGCGGGCGATGCCACGGTGCGCCACGGCTTCGGCGATCGGATCGGCGAGCCGGCGGGCCAGCGCGAGGGCCTGGTTCTGCACCTTTGCCAGCGCCGGCCAGTGGCCACGGCGGTCGAGGAAGGTGTATGTCACCTGCGCGAGGTGCAGCGCCGCGGTGTCGAGCCGGGCGGCGACCGCCGCGTCGAACACGGCCAGCAGCACCGTGTGCTCGGCGGTGAACCAGGCCATGGCCGCCGGGCCGTCGGCCAACTGCTCGGCGACGACCCCGAGTTGGCCGGGACCGACGGTCACCGGGTCGAGGCCGGACTGCAGCAACCGGTCGGCGTGCTGTGCGCTACGTGCGTAGTGGTCGACCAGCCGGTGCCGGGCCGCATCGATCTCGGCCACGGACTCCTGCGCCTCGGCGCGCTCGGCCGCGTAGATCCGCAGCAGGTCGTGCAGGCCGTACCGGCCGTCGGGATGCACGTCTACCAGGTGCGCCCGGACGAGTTCGGCCAGTGCCGGCCGGACCTCCTCGGGCGGCAGACCGGCCAGGCTGGCCGCGGCAGGTGCGCCCACCGTCGCGGCGGGGTGGAGCCCGAGTAGCCGGAACACCCGGGCGGCCGGCGGGCGCAGCGTCCGGTACGACCACGAGAAGACCGCTCGAACGCCGAGATCGGGATCGTCGGCGGCCAGCGCGTCCAACCGGTGTACGGCGATGCGCAGCTCGGTGGCGAGCGCCGCCAGCGACACCTGCACGGCGGTGGTGGCGCGGGCCGCGACCAGTGCGAGTGCCAGTGGCAGCCCGGCGCAACGGCCCACGATCTCGTCCACCGCGGCCGGCTCGGTGCGGCAGCGCTGTGCGCCGATACGGCGGCGGAGCAACTCGGTCGCCTCATCCGGCCCGAGCAGGTCGAGCGTGAACGGGTGGGCGCCGTGCGCGGCGACCAGCCCGGTCAACTGGTTGCGGCTTGTCACGATGACGAGACAGTGCGGGCTACCCGGCAGCAGCGTCCGTACGTGCGCGCTGTCGCGGGCGTTGTCCAGCACGATCAGCAGCCGACGGTTGGCCAGGGTGGTGCGGTAGAGAGCGGCCAGCGCGTCGGCGTCGGCCGGTAACCGGGCGGGCGGGGTGCCGAGCGCGTCCAGGAGCAGTCGCAACGCGGCGACCGGCTCGGTCACCGCCGTACCCGGGTCGAATCCCCGCAGGTTGACGTAGAGCTGACCATCGGGAAACTGATCCGCCACCTGATGTGCCCAGTGCACGGCGAGAGTGGTCTTGCCCGGTCCCCGGTTCTAGCACATAGTTGATGCATGGGCATTGATACTCCTCCAACGGTTGTGGATCTGTACCTTCGCTTGTCTGACCTGCGGGTCGAGGACTTGAACAGCGATGGTGAGAGCAAGGGGCTCGTGGAACACGAGCGGTTGTTGCGGGACCGTGCGGGTCAGCTCGGGTGGACGGTCGGTGAGGTCATTGTCGAGAACGACATGGCCAACGGCAAGCCTAAACCGGCGTCGGCGTTCAAACGGCGCAAGGTCCGGTTGGCGGATGGGTCGACGGTGTTGCGGGTGATCCGGCCGGGGTTCACCCGGTTGTTGGACCGGTTGCGGCACCGCCGGTCGCAGGCGGTGTTGGCGGTGGACCTGGACCGGACGGTGCGTGATCCTCGGGATCTGGAGGACATGATCGATGTCGTTCAGGAGACGGGTGCGAACGCGCAGTCGTTGTCGGGGTCGTTGCGGTTCACCGATGGGGGTACGGACTCGGAGATCACCTTGGCGCGGGTGATGGTGACGATGGCGAACAAGTCCAGCCGGGACACGGGGCGGCGGGTCCGTGCGGAGCGGTTGCGGCAGGCGATGCACGGTCAGTGGGGTGGGGGTCGGCGGCCGTTCGGGTTCTGTGGTGGTCCGCCGCCCGTCGGGACTGGTGATCCCGGCCGGTACGTGTGCCCGTGGCACGGTGGCCGGGACTGCCAGACGGGTGTCACGCGTGTCGAGGTGGAGGCGGCGGTGATCGAGGACTGTTCGCAGCGGCTGCTGCAGGGGGCGTCCCTGCGGTCGTTGGCGGCGGAGTTGCGGGCGGGGTCGGTATCGACGGTGAGTGGTGCGGCGTGGTCGGCCGAGGGGTTGCGGGACATTCTGCTGCGTCCGCGTAACGCGGGGTTCATGGTGTACGGCGGGCAGATCCTGGAGGGGGTGGTCGCGCCGTGGAAGCCGATCGTCGATCCGGCGGTGTTCTTCGCCGTGCGGGATCTGTTGACGGATCCGTCCCGGCGGTCCGGGCCGGGGGCGGCTGCCCGGTGGGTGGGGTCGGGGATCTACCGGTGTGGGGTGTGCAGCCCGCCGGGTGTGGAGGTGGAGCGGCCGGTGACGGTTCATGTCACCGTCGCGGGGCGTGCGCCTCGGTACACGTGTAAGGCGGTTAATCATCTGGCGCGTAATCAGGCGCATGTGGACGCGGCGGTGTTCGCGCATGTGGTGTACGCGGTGACGCATCCGCGTGCGTTCGAGTTGCTGGCGGAGCCGGCACCGCAGGTCGACGTGGAGGGGTTGCGGGCGCAGCGGGCCGCGATCCAGCAGCGTGTGAAGCGGATTCTGGCGGATGAGTTGCGGGGGTTGGAGACCCGCGAGTACGCGCGGGACGCCCGGCGTGAGGCCGCAGCGATGGTCGCGGAGATCGACGCCCAGTTGCACGCGAACGTGGGTAGTGATCCGTTGTCGCCGTTGGTGAACGCCCCGGACCCGGTGACGGCGTGGCGGGACGCGCCTCTCGCGGACAAGCGGGTGGTGATCGACCGGCTGATGACCGTGACGATCTTGCCGTCCGGGCGGAAGGGACGTGGGTTCGACCCGACCACGGTGCGGATCGAACCCAAACACCGGCTCGGCGCCCCCACTCTCGGGTAGCCGTCGCGTTGCCGCACACGAAGGGGCGCCCTTGGTGGGGCGACCCCTTCGCGCGTGTGGCGGGCATTCATCCGCGTGGTGCAGATGGTCGGCGTCGGCCGAGTAGCGCGGCCACGGTGGCGCGTTGCGCGTCCGTGAGTGGTGGCCATCGGTCGACGTTGGCGGTCACGTGGGCCATCAGCGCCTCGTCGCGCAGGATGGCCCGGAGTGCCGCTAGTTCGGGGTCGTCGGTGTCGCGGGGTGCGGCCATCGCGGCGAGGCGTTCCCGCATGATCGCCTTCACCTCCGATGGGTCGGTGTCCTGCTGGTCGTGTTCGGGTGGGGCTGGCGGGTTGGGTCGAGACGCGATGCGGGCTGTTGTCCGGGTGCGGGGTGGGTGGGTGGCCAGCGGTAACGCCCCCCTCGCGTTGGGCTGGCCTCGTGGGTGGTCGGTGGGGGTGGAGTCGCTCGTGGGCGTCGTTGGCTGGTGGAGCGTTCCCCTGTCGCCTGGTGGGCGACGGCGTGGGTCAGGTGTCGTCTGGCTTGTGGCCATCGTCCTCCACGGTCGGTTCCGCTGGTTTCCGGTTCGCTGCGGTCATCGCTTTCGCCTTTCCGTGAATTGAGAATGACGCGGTGGCGTTACCACCCGCGCTACCCGTAGCCCTCGGTAGCAGCCGTTTCCAGCACGAGGTGACACGGGACAACAAGGCCCGATACAGGCCGGGATAAACAGGTGTGAGGAAGTCAACAGATTCATTTCCGGGCGTTCGGGTCGAGGCGTTACCAGGTGCTCGTAGGCGTTACCGCCTCCGGCTGGCATTACGGGGCTACCGGTAACGCCTGGCAGCGGTGGCTGCGGCGCTACCAGGCCCGCAGCGGCACGGCTGCTCGTGCGGTCGGGCAGGTGAATGGCATCCATCGACACGCCGGTGGTGCTGTACGCGACTCGTTCCGCGTTGTACCGTTGCGTATCGCGTCGTCCGCGACTCGTAGCGGCATTACGGTGACCACCCCCGAATCGCCGAATCGGCGGAGCAAGTTGTAGTACGGGTTACCAGATCTCGCGTACGCGCCTTTCCGGCCGCGAAGCAAGATATGGCAATTGCTTATCAATCTCGACCGGGCGCGGTCGAGATTTCGATGGTGCCGTGGTCAGGGGTCGTCGGCTGTCTGGGCGAGCAGTGCCGTGATGAGGTCGGCCAGTGGGGTGACCGAGTGTCGCTGGTGGTGGGGTAGGCGTTGATGGTGGTGGCAGCCGGGGCAGTTGTCGGTGTCGTTGGTGGGCAGGGTGAGGGCGCAGCGGGCGCAGGCGGTGAGGTGTTCGTCGTCGAAGGCGGCGGTGAGGGTGTCGCGGTGGGTGTGGTGGCGTTGCCACCAGGACAGTGCGCGCCACCGCTGGTTGACGTGTTCGTCGCGCCACTCGGGGTAGGTGAGGCGGGCGTGGTGGTGGTTGCGGTCGGGGGGTTGCCAGTGGCGCCAGACGTCGGCCTGGGCTTGTTCGCGGGTGCGGGCTTGGTCGAGCCGGTGGTGTTCGGTGGGGGTGAGCAGGCGTTGTCGTGCGAGGTGGGTGGCGGCGGTGTACCAGGCGGGCCGGTCGCCTCCGGTTGTGGTGAGGTGGGCGAGGTGGTGGACCTGGTGGGACCAGGCGGTGTGGTGTGCCCGGGTGAGCGCGGCGCGCAGGGTCTTACCGGTGGCGGGGTCGTGGGGTTGGTGTCGCCACCAGTCGGCGAGCGCAGCCAGCAGGTGCGTGGTGTCGAGGTCGGGGGTGAACGGGTTGCGGGGGTGGTGGTCGCGGTCGAAGAGGTAGGCCAGCAGGTCGACGGCGGCGGGGCCGAGGTCCGGTTCGAGGTCGTGTGGGTGGCGGGCCAGGGTGTGCAGGGTGTGGGCGCGGTGGCGGGCGAGTTCGGCGGCGTGTTCGCGGTGGTAGGCGGGTTGGGCGGCGGCGGTGACGGTGGCGCGTTCGGTGAGGATCGCGGTGAGGGTGGTTTCGGCGGCTTCGGGGTCGGTGAGATTCCAAGCGTGGGCGGTGACGGCGCGGGCGGGGTCGCGGACGAGGCCGGTCGCGGCGACGATCAGCCGGCCGTGTTCGGCGATCAGGTCGAAGTCGGTGACGGCGTGTCGCCGGTAGTGGCTGGGGGTGTGTTCTTCTCGGAGGTGTTTGGCGGTGTTGCGGGTGAAGGTGACGGCCCGGTGGGCGGTGGTGGTGAAGAGCAGCAGGGGTGGGCAGTGCGGGAACCTGCCCTGCCATGCCTGGTCGCGGGTGTAGGCGCGGTAGCGGTCGAGTTTGGCTCTGAGCTGGTTTTGGGTCATGGAGGCGAGGTCGATTTCCACGAACGCCGCCGTCGCTGTGCCGTCTGGCAGGACGGCTTCGTACACGGCGTCGGGGGTGAGGCGCTTGGTGGTCGTGCCGCCCCATGCGGAGGTGGGGCCGTCCCATTCCTGCCAGCCGGCTCGGTCGGTGGCCCAGCGGGTCATGGTGAGTCCGGCGGGTGGGCCGTGGTCGCGTAGGGCGAGCCACACCTCGGTGATGGTGGCGGCGTGGGCGGTGAACATGGCGGAGGGTCGGCGTCCGTCCGCTGCGGCGGTGCCGGTGATCAGGCGTGCTCCGGCGGGGCGGAGCCACCAGTGGTGGGGTGCGCTGCCGGTGTGGCGGCCGGGCCGGTCGTAGTCGACCATGCCTGCGCTGCGGAGTTGTTCGAGCCGGTACAGGACGGTGCGGGCCGGGGTCGCGGTGGCGCGGGCGAGTTGGTCGGTGGTCATGACCCGGTGGTCGTTGAGTAGGAGCAGGAGTTGTTCGCTGGGGCCGCCGGAGGCCCGCAGCCGGTGGGTGGTTCCGGACGGCATCAGCTTTCCTTTCGCTGTCGCGCTGATAAGCGCATCCCCGGGGGGAAGAGTTGACATCTATGTCAGTCGCCGGTCCGTGAAGGATGGGCGAAGCGGGGTTGACCTGCGTGTTCATGGCCTGTTGGGTTGCGGATCGGGTGCAGAGCAGTCCGCAACCCCTGACAGCCGCACCGCGCCGGGCACGGACCGACACCCGGACCGGGCACCTTCTGTCAGCGCCTGTACCGGGGTGAACCCCGCGAAGCCTGCTGTTCAACCTCGAATCATCCTGTTCAACGGCCAATCGGACACTCCCTGTCGGTGGTGGACTTCTGTCAGGCGCGGGTGGTGACAGACACCGTCAGGGACCTGACAGCCCCGCACTGCCACCGCCGCAACGAGGTCGGGTGTTGGGCGGGTGGTGGGTGTCCGTTGGGTGGACAACAGCCCCCGGCGCGAGGCGCGGGCCGAAGACGAGCTACCCCTTCACCAATGGGATTACAAATCCGGGCCGCCGATTGGAAAACCGCAGGCCACGGCGCTTCAGCTGAGGGCACGATTGGCCGGTTTCATACCGGTACGCGCCGTACCGTCATCCACCGTGGTAAGACCGAGGTCCTCTACCTATAGAGGGGAAGCGTGGGTGGTCGAACTTTCCGTTCGCGCGAGAAAATCTTGGCCACCTGCGCGCGTAGGCTCGTGACCACGGCCGGGAGCGACAGGCCACTCCGGCGGTGAGCAGCGACGAACGGGGGCTGACGGGATGTCATCACCGCGCCGCACCGGCAACCGGCGCCGCTGACAGGGATCCGCCGTGCTCGCCCCGCACCCGCCGACCCCACCACCCGACTCCCGGCCGGAACCACCACGACGACGGGCCGACCTCACCGTCCTCGGCCAGATCGAAGCCCAGGCCCGCACCCGAATCACCCTGACCGTCCCGAGCAACGCGATCGACCCGGACACACCACCGACCCTGCTGCCGATGGTCGACTTCCGCCTCCACGTTATGCGCGCCCCCGGCCACGTGCGGGACCGGGCCTGGCGGCACCTCGCCGAGACGGCCCGCGCGCACCGTGGCGACTGGAACCTGTACGCGCTCGGCGTCGCCTACCCGAAACTCCGAACCCAAGCCAACAAGCTCACCGCGTACCTCGCCCCCGGCCCGGCCGCCCAGGCGCACTACACCCTCGCCATCGAGTTCCTGTTCGCCCTGCACCGCCTCGACCTGACCACACCGCAGCTCTTCCCCCGCCTCACCGACGCCGCCTACACCCACGCCAGCGGACGCAAACGACAACATCCACCACCCATCTACGACCTCGACGCGCTACCCGACGACCGCATCCCCCGCGCCGAGTACGGCAACCCCGAACATGACGCCCACCTCAACGACGCCAACCAGGAAACCGTGCACGACGTCCTGGACCGCCTCGTCGCCCACACCGACACCCGCCTCGGCCGGCAGACGATCAGCGACACCCAGGCCACCCTGATCCGCCGCACCTACCTCAACGGCGAGACAATACGTGCCGTCGCCGCCGACCTGCACCTCAGCGAACCCAGCGCCTCCAAACAACGCACCCGCGCCGCCACCACCATCGCCAAACTCCTCGGCCGACACGGCCTCACCGAACCCACACCCACACGCCCGGCCACCCGACACCACCCGCCCGAGCAGAGATAGCCGCCTCGGCATCCAGCGGTCAATCCGGAGGCAGACTGCCGTCGCCGGTCAGCGCCGCCCTGGTGCCGAACGCCAACTCGATCCCGGTGCGCAACAGCGACAGAGCCTCCCGCGCCGGCGGATCATCCTCAGAGATCCACATACAGTGATCCTCCAGGTCGTCCACGCACACCAACACCGGCCCGGCGAACGGCTCCCACGGAACGACGAGGCTCCAGTCGTCCATCCCATCCTCGAAGCAATGCACGTACAGAACCACACCGCCGCCCCCAACGACACGACCAAACTGGCCGCCAAGGGCGATCACACGCGGCACCTGGTCGAAGGCAACCTGAGCGTCAACAGCGGAAGCCCACCGGACCCGCACAGCCGTCGCCGCCACGAAGTCACTCAGCCCATCACGCGGGGCGTCAGGGTCCGGATGCGCCAACTCCCACGCCAACCGCTCCGCCAACCTCCGCCGACGCCACTCAGCAGCCCGCCACCGGTCGACATCAACCATCGCCGGCTCCTGCGGCGTGCCCACTGCCAGTGCGGTCCACCCGCACAGCTTGACACCCTCAGAGCTGCCCACGCGAGCCTCGCCCCGCGAACTCGAGCGGCAACGTGCTCCAGGTGACTCAGCGACTCGCCGGTCACGCGGTCGCAGACGAGCCGCTACAATTTCCGGTACAGGCGATGATCCGGCCATCACCGGGGAGCCTCCGGAAGAACCGGCAGGCCAGGTGGCGTGTCCTAGTAGAGCCGGACGTCAGGTCGCACGTTACGCGGCGGAATGAGTGGCGCTCGCAACGTGGAGCGCAAGCGGGGTGGTACCGCGGAGTCCGGGCTCGCCAGCGTCCGGCGCTTCGTCCCCGCGTGGGCGCATGACCAGTGCCCGTGCGAGATGTGACGGAGTCAGAGGAGAGTGCTGGAGATGACGGACACGGAGCCGGTCAAGTCGCCCTTTGCGGCGTTGCCGGCTAAGGTCGATCTGGGTGGGTTGGATCGCCGTATTATCAAGTGGTGGCAAGCCAACGACGTTTTCGCTCGTAGTTTGGCTCAGACCGCCGATGGCCCGCTGTGGGTGTTCTATGAGGGTCCGCCGACTGCCAATGGCACGCCGGGAACCCATCATGTGGAAGCGCGGGTTTTCAAAGATGTCTTCCCGCGCTTCAGGACGATGAAGGGCTACTCGGTGCCTCGCCGCGCGGGCTGGGATTGCCACGGCCTGCCGGTTGAACTCGCTGTGGAGAAGGAGTTGGGCCTCAGCGGAAAGCCGGACATCGAGAAGGTAGGCATCGCCGAGTTCAACGCCCGATGTCGTGAGTCCGTGCTTCGTCATGTGGACGAATTTGAGCAACTAACGGAGCGGATGGGCTACTGGATCGACCTATCGCACCCGTATGAGACGATGTCGCCCGAGTATGTGGATAGTGTGTGGTGGTCATTGAAGCACATCCACTCCGATGGTCGCCTGGTGGAGGATTTCCGGGTCGCGCCGTATTGCACCCGTGACGGTACGACGTTGTCTGACCACGAGGTCGCTCAGGGATACGAGACGGTGACCGACCCTTCCGTCTACGTACGGTTCCCGCTGCATCACCCGGTCGCGGGACACGTTGGTGTCGAACTGCTGGTCTGGACGACCACGCCCTGGACGCTCGTGTCGAACACGGCGGTGGCGGCCCATCCTGAGGTGACCTACGTCGTCGCCCGTGCAGAAAAGGGCACGTTTATCGTGGCCGAGCCGCTGGTAGGCCGGGTTCTCGGCGATGACGTCGAGGTGCTGGCGTCGGTGCCTGGAACCGAACTCGCTGGGTTGCGTTATCAGCGCCCCTTCGACCTTGTCGACATCCCGGACGCCCATCGGGTGGTGCTCGCTGACTATGTCACGACGGAGGACGGCACTGGCTTGGTTCACCAGGCACCAGCCTTTGGGGCTGAGGACCTTGCCGTTTGCCGGGCCAACGGGCTGCCCGTGATCAACCCGGTAGCGCCCAACGGCCGTTTCCTCGATGAGGTGCCACTGGTCGGCGGCGTCTTCTTCAAGGACGCCGACGCCATCCTCATCGAGGAGCTGAAGCGCGCTGGCCTTCTTTTCCGCTACGAGCGTTTCGAGCATTCGTATCCCCACTGCTGGCGTTGCCACACCCCGCTGATGTACTACGCCCAGCCGTCCTGGTACATCCGGACGACGACCGTCAGCGACGCGCTGTTGCGAGAGAATGAGCGCACCAACTGGTACCCGGAGCACATCAAGCACGGCCGGTACGGCGACTGGCTGAACAACAACATCGACTGGGCTCTGTCGCGGTCCCGTTACTGGGGCACGCCACTACCGTTGTGGCGCTGCGGCAACAACCACATCACCGCGATCGGCTCCCGGGCCGAACTCGGAGAGTTGGCCGGCGAAGATTTGTCCAGCCTCGATCCGCACCGCCCGTACATCGACGCCGTTACATTCGCCTGCCCGGAATGCGGCGAAACAGCCACGCGAGTGCCGGAGGTGGTCGACGCATGGTATGACTCCGGGGCGATGCCGTTCGCCTCGCTCGGCTACCCGCACGTGCCCGGCAGCGAGGAAGCGTTCGAGAAGACCTATCCGGCCCAGTACATCTGCGAGGCCATCGATCAGACACGCGGATGGTTCTACACCCTGATGGCCGTAGGCACGCTTGTCTTCGACAGGTCCCCGTACGAAAACGTAGTCTGCCTCGGGCACATCATGGCCGAGGACGGCCGCAAAATGAGCAAGCACCTGGGAAACATCCTGCTGCCGATCCCACTCATGGACACGCACGGCGCGGACGCGCTGCGCTGGTTCATGGCCTGCTCGGGCTCGCCCTGGGCGCAGCGCCGCGTCGGTCCCGGACCACTCGACGACATCGTCCGCAAGGTGCTCATGACCTACTGGAACACCGCGTCGTTCTTCTCGCTGTACGCGTCCCACTCGACGTGGGCACCGAAGACCGCCCACCCCGTTGAAGACCGGCCCATCCTCGACCGTTGGGTTCTGGGCGAGCTGCACGCGCTAGCTGCGGCCGTGGATGAGCGGATGGACAACTATGATACTGCGCGTGCCGGGAGGCTGCTCGCCGACTTCGTCGATGATCTGTCGAACTGGTACGTGCGACGGTCGCGGCAGCGGTTCTGGGAAGGCGATCAGGACGCGCTCGTCACGCTTTACGAGTGCCTGGATGGTCTGACCCGACTCCTCGCGCCGTTCGTCCCGTTCATCACCGAGGAGGTGTGGCAGCAGGTCATTCGACCGGGAAATCCGACCGCGCCGGAGTCGGTGCACCTTGCGACGTGGCCGCAGCCCGACGCCAACCTCATCGACCCCGAGTTGTCCACACAGGTCGCCACTGCCCGTGCCCTGGCCGAGGCAGGTCGTGCAGCGCGGAAGGCGAGTAGTATGCGGATTCGGCAGCCGTTGAGCCGGGCGCTTGTGGGCCTGCCGTCCGGCACGGCACTGGCGCAGGCGTTGCTCGATGATGTCGGGGACGAGTTGAACGTCAAGCTTCTGGAGCCACTCGCCGCAGGCAGCGAGGTCATCGATGTGCAGGTCAAGCCGAACTTCAGAGAGATCGGCAAGCGGTTCGGCAAGCAGACCCAGGTCGTAGCCAAGGCAGTCCTCGCGGCCGATCCCCGCGTGCTCGTCAACGGCATCAGAGACTCGGGAGTCTTCCATCTCTCCGCTGGCGGCGAGGAGATCACCATCGGCGCGGACGACATCCTCATCTCGGAGCTGCCACGTACCGGCTGGGTGGTTGAGTCGCAGCGTGGCGTGACGATCGCACTGGATACAGAGATCACCCCAGAGCTAGAGGCTGAGGGTATTGCCCGGGACGTCGTCCGCGTCGTGCAACAAGCACGGCGGGATGCCGACCTCGACGTCTCAGACCGGATCGCGATGTCGGTAGCGGGGCCAGCACAGATTCTGGCTGTGATCCGCCGCCATCAGGAGTTCATCGCTCATGAGACGCTCGCGGACTCAGTGGCGCTGATGGATGCGCTCTCCGAAGGTTTCCCAGGAACCGTGGGCGCCGGTGACGAGATCCTGGTCCGGGTTGTCCGGTCATGAATCCGAGGCGGGACGGGGGCAGAAGGTAGGTCAACTCCCGTCCCGCCGATCAGGCGGTGGTGACGTGTAGGCGAATCCGGTCAGCGAGGTGCCGAAGCGACCGCACGGCGATCACGTCAGAAAGTTCGAGACGCACCTCATAGCGGCAGGCGATCTCCGCAACGAGACGGGCTGTGTTGAGCGATCCGACTCCAAGATCGAGTAAGCCGCCGCAGTCCGGATCGACAGGACTACCTAGCCACCGCGTGACCATCGCGCACACATAATCCAAAGGGTCTTCCTCTGTACGTACGTGCTCGCGCAGCAGTGTCTCGACAGCGCGACGATCTGCCTTCCCGGCATGACTCAGCGGCAGGGAAGCCACCGCAACGATGGTCGATGGCATCATGTACCGCGGAAGGCGCTGGGCTGCATGCGCCCAGACTGCGTCCGGATCGACAGATGCTGGCATCACTGCGGCGACGAGCGTCCGGCTGATCTCGCCGTCGAGGAGCACGACAACCGCTGCGGCGACGCCATCAGCCTCGGCTAGAACCGTCTCGACCTCCATCAGTTCTACACGATAGCCGTCGATCTTAATCTGCTGGTCTGTCCGTCCTGAGACCTGAACCTCGCCGTTGTTCAACCGGCGGGCCAGATCGCCTGTGCGGTAGCGACGAGACCCTGTGCCAAATCGATCGCGCGTCTTGACCGGGTCCCCGAAATAGCCCCGTGCCAGCGCCTCGCCGCTGATACACAGTTCACCCAGTTCGCCTAGCGAGGGCTCGATGCCGGACTCATCCACTAAATGGTAGGCCACACCTTGGATCGGTTGACCTATCGTTATGGGCTGATCGTCGGTGAGCAGCTTGGCAGATGTCCACACAGTAGCCTCAGTTGGCCCGTAGACATTGTATATAGCGGCCTTGGTGTGTCTGCGTGCCTCGGCCAGGAGCGGCGCCGGAAATGCCTCGCCACCGACTATGAGCAACTCGACTTTGGCTAGCTCTGCTCGGACCCGGTTGTCGGCCAGAAGCCAAGTCAGCCGAGACGGGGTGGCCTGTATCGCGGTCACGTTGTGACGAGCCAAGAAATCAGCGATGGCAGACTGGGTGCCTACGTCCTCATCCGTGGCGAGCGCTACCCGCAGGCCATAAACCATTGGAAGGATGGTCTCGGACAGAAAGATGTCGAACGCGACGGTTGCTAGCGAACTCATTGTTGCGCCGTGAGGGAACGAGATCGCGTTCGACCAGCCGCTGACGAGGTTGTCGACATTGCGATGTTCGACAATCACGCCCTTCGGGAGGCCCGTCGTTCCAGAGGTATAGATGACATATGCGGCGTCTGAGCCGTGGACATCGACTTGTGGTCGCCTGCCCTCGGTGCGCAGCCAGTCCGGGTCGCGCGGATCGAGACACGTTCTCGTGGCGTAGGGGTCCACGTGTGCCCAAGCACTGCTCACCAGGACGTAGCGCGCGCCCGAGTCGTCGAGCATGGATCCTATCCGGGCAGCCGGCAGATGGGGGTCGATGGGCACATAGGCCGCGCCGGACTTGAGCACGCCAAGCAGCGCCGCAACGAGTGTGATGTCGCGCGGAAGCGCAACCGCGACGAGGTCACCGGGCCGAACTCCGCGATCGAATAGAGACCACGCGATTCGGTTACCGAACTGATCGAGTTCGGCAGCACTCAACGTCTCCGGCCCGGCAGACAGGACGAGACGGTCCGGGCATCGGTCGGCCAGGTCCTCAATATGCTCATGCAGCGGCATACTCGTCTCCACTCGTCTCGACAACTGTGGCTGTGCCGAACATATTGCGCATACTCCAGTCGTAAGCGCCCGCATCGGCGAATAGCAGCTTGTCTCCCGGCACGAGGCTGCCGATGTCGACCGAGGTCGCGAGGATGTCGGTCTCAGCCGTACACCTGCCGGCGATCCTTCCATCGCCCTCGCCGAGCTGCTCCCAGCGGTCGCTACGCCATACTGAAACGGGACGGCGCGGTGTCGGCCAAGGCAACTCTGCCATAGACGCGTCAACACACACCTCGTTCTCCGGATAGCGCGCGAGGACGGTGCCGATGACCGCGCCGTATGCTTGAACAAGCGACTTTCCCGGTTCGAGGATGATCGTGCGGCAGCGTGGCAGCCGATCGTGGACGTACTCCAAAAGAGCCTCGCCGAGATCGCCCCAGAGCATGTCATCGAGACAAGCCGCCTCGTACCCGCCGCCGAGGTCGAGGCACTCGACGGATGCGAGAATGCCCGGATGTGCATCGTTCAGACCATCTAGCATTGAGCAGATGCCAGCCAGCCAGACACCGGATCGAGCCGCAGGCACATTGTGCTCGTGGGTCGCGAGTCCCACCGAAACCCCGTTCTCGCTCGCGTACAGCAAGGCAGCGGCCAGTTTCTCACGTTGTTCGGGACTTGCGGTGTCAAACCCCAGCCTCGAACCGACGCCGGGGAATCGCAACCGTACGCAATGGTACCGGTGGCCGGACGATGCCCGCGCGGCGACGGCGAAACCGTCAAGCGTGTCGTCAAGCAAGGCGAGCAATCCGGGCACTACCGTGCCGGTTGGCCATGACTTAGCGGCACCGCCGAGGACAATTTGGTCCGGACGGAACCCAACGTCAATGGCAGCCGCGACCTCGGCACCGCTGATCGCCTCAGCGGCGAGCCCTGCTGCGCGAACCCGCCTCAGAATGGCAGGCATCGGGTTCGTCTTGATGCTGTAGGCCAGAGTGACTCCCCGGGCCGCAGCCCCAGCGGCACAGACCTGAAGACGTCTATCAAATCCATCAAGGTCGAACAGCGCACACGGGGTGCCGCTGGGGGGACCGCTCGCCCACGGCGCAGTCCATCCGGTGGACTTGGCCTTTGTGTCCGTCATGGTCCAACAACGGGATCAGAGGCTAGCATCTTCAGATAGTCGTCAGGATAGTGATAGAAACATCCAGGCCGAAAAGCCCAAGCGCCGAGATCTCCGAACAGGAGACGCTGTCGAGATGTTCCATGACGAAGCACGACATCCGGCGTCGACTCGTAGTCGTAGGGGCGCACGAACGATTTCGCATAAGAGAGAATTAGGCTGCGTCTCGGCACCGGCGAGGCGTTACTCGTCGCGCCGTGCCACAGCGAGTGGATGAATACGGCGACGTCGCCCGCCCGTACAATTGCCTGTCGGCGAATGTCCATCGGGATATCCTCCCCGAGGGGGCCGCCCAATTGGGACCGCGTTGGATTGTCCGGCGACCACGGATACCGCTTCCTGTGCGACCCAGGAACGCACGTGAAGTTACCCATGCCAGGGCTCGGTAGATCGGTGAGGAAGACCTGTGCAGACACCATTACAGGTGAAGCGTCCATGTGTTCGACAACGTCGGCTAGCGAGCCGGCGTCGGTGTGCAGGAACGGTGAATCGAGGCAGCCCGGAGGCAACACGAGCATCTGTGTCTTGGTGACACCCAGGTCTGGCCCGATAAAGCCGTGAATAACGCTGTAAAGCGGCTCGCAGTCCACCAACGGAATGAATCGGTGGTCCATTCCAGCGACGTTCCACTTGCGGAAGCCCTGCAACTCGCGGGGTTCGGTGAAGGCGTCCTGCCAGATGTCCGGTATTCTGGTCGCTGTCTCCTCACCAAGTGAGTAATTGTGAACCGCGCCGCTCAGGAACCGTTCATGCCAATCAATGACCATGTCGCTGACGCTTGCGAGAAGGGCCGGATCGACGGCACGCCGCAGAATCACCACGCCGTCTGAGCGCAGTGATTCCACGGCGGCCGTGATGCCCTCCCGCCCGGCCACCGCCACGTCAACTTCAGCGATGCCGGTGGCCGGAACATCCACCATGACTTGTCAGGCTCCTGCCGTCTCGTCCACGCGCGACAACGTCAGCCACCGGCTGGTGGCCCGCAGTGTGATCTCATCCGCCGCCGCCCACTCGCAGCTCTGGTCGGCAAGCACCCTCCGTGCTGGCGTGACCTCGACATCCTGCCGGTCGAAACGGTACGGAACCACGGTCATGCCGTCGAGGACAGCCCCGTCCTCAAGAACGACTGCGTAGCGGGCAACGCCGGTCGCTGTACCCCCCGGACCGGGGACCAGGTACTCCTCGCCCATCACGCGGGACACGGCCGAAGGCAGCCGCGAGAACCCCGTCATGTGGTTTGTGACCGAGATGCCAGCCTCGGTGATCTCCATCGTCGTCAGCGCTTCGAGTCGCGTCACCTGCTCACCCGCAGCGTCGGTGATGATGATGTGCCGCCGGGGGCGCACAAACGCCTTGGTGTCGATGGCGTCACGCATACTGACTGCGACTTCTGGTACCGCTGCATAGCCTGCCAGTGTGAAGTTGCAAATCATGTGGGACAGTGCTGGGTCGTACCCCTCCGGAAGGCTGGGCATGACCTTGAGGCGAAGCTCGGTGGAACCGGCTGCCAAATCGGCTGTTCCCGCACCGGCGAGGGTGAAACTGTGCGAGTTCACGTCCCCCTTGAGATGCCAGGAAACAGGTACGCTCTTTGCCATCTTGCGACTCCTCCGATTGGTGTGAAACCCACGGCTAAAGGTGGGTCGGCATCTGGTATTGATGTCAGTAAATCATGGCATATACTACTTCCCGTGTCAAGGGGGTAACTCCGGGTGATGGTCATCCGATGGTTGATCAATTTGAGGCTCCGTCCACGACGGCCATCGAGCACTGTTTTACCAGCAAGCGGCGCCTTGGACGATGTGCCATGGAGGTTCCCTGGTGCGGCGCTACCAGGCGAGGCGTCGCGTTCGTTGAGCGCGAGAGCGCCCGGTTGGCTGTCGCCCTATTGGGCTGACCCCGAGTATATTACCTCCTGATCCTTGTCGTTGCGGGTGAGTATCTCGGCTAGCGCCTTATAGACGGCGCGGCCTTGTTCCATGGTGATGTGGAATACCTGCCGGTCTTCAAAGTCACTTCGAGCGATGCGAATGAAAGTTTTCGGGTCGATGTCGTCGATGTATTGAACTAATTGCATCTCGATTTCGATTGACTGTGGCTGGTCCGACGGGTTGCAGTCGTACCACTGACTCCCATGGGTGGGTGGTGAGGAGTCCGGATGGAATTCCGTGAAATCCGCCGTGCACTCATGCGGGTGACACCAGGGTGGATGCATGTTGTTAGCCTTTGACACTATTTTATCCTCCGCGCGCGGATTGCGAGAACGCCTGCGGGCGTGATCGCCCCTTATCGCGTAAGGTAATCGGGTGTTTGCATTCGTGTTTTCTCCTGGGCGCGTGCCGTCGTAGCTCTGCCCGTCTGCCCCGGGATCGGGTTTCGACGTTGGTCATGACGTGGTCCGCAACCCGCGTTGACTTCTGTCGTTGCCGCAGGGTGTGGTCGCGGGACGTCGGTCGCTGGAGTTGACCGCCCGGGTCGCCGTCGCCCACTCGGCTTGCGTGCAGGGGTGCGGCACCCAGCGGTTCCAGACGGTTCGGCAGCCGGCGCAGGCTCCGTTGTCGTCGGCGATGTGTGTCGCGGCGATACTGGCGACTTGCGCTACGAGCCGTTCAGCAGCGCAGCCGACATCTGACGCCCGCAGCCCGGTCCCGGTGGACCCCTCGGGTACCTCATCGAAAAGCGTCTCCGTTTCAGCCATGAGCAAGACCTCCAATCGTCTGATATGTGCTCGGGAATCAGGACGCGGTACGCGCCCGTTCTCGCCCGTGCAACGGCGTTACGGTGGACCCGTCCGCCACGTTGCGTGCGGGGCCGCTGCGCACGCCGGGGAATTCGTCCGAGTCATCGGCGAGGATCAGACCGAATCGGGTCCTCGTATCGGCGTCCGCGAGCTTGAGTGCCTGATCCAACACCGCCTGCGTGGCCAGCCGCAGTGGGGCGGGGTCGCGGTTCTCCCACCAGGAGACGGCGTTCTTGCTGACGCCTAGGTACTCAGCGAACGCCCGCACGCTCATCCGTAGCGCCTCGCGCAGCGCCCGCGACTCTCGCCCGGTCCATCGGCCGATCGCGACATCACACCCGCACGAATCCACCGCCGCGACCGGTAGCGGCGTTCCCGGCTCCCGTCGCGCGTTGGTTGTTGCGTCCGGCCGCCATGTACGGTGTCGTGCACCGGCTTCCGCTGTGCTCGCGCTCGCGCCGCCCTGTACCGCCGCCGTGAACCCGCTGCCTGCCTCGCGGACCGGCACCATCGGCGCGGATGTCGGCGTGGCCTGTCCGCTCGCCGTTGTCTGCGAGGTTCGCCCGGCTCCGTAGATGATGAACAGG
The DNA here is from genome assembly GCF_049179075.1 of Solwaraspora sp. WMMB335. Classification (NCBI taxonomy): domain Bacteria; kingdom Bacillati; phylum Actinomycetota; class Actinomycetes; order Micromonosporales; family Micromonosporaceae; genus Solwaraspora; species Solwaraspora sp. WMMB335. The sequence goes on along the minus strand of NZ_JBMHMF010000001.1, from coordinate 6,701,492 downwards.
CCAATCTCGGCATCCGTTGTGGCACCGAGAACCGCCCGCAACCCCGCCCGGTAGTGTGCCGATGGCCAGCGCGTCTCCCCTCGTTCCAACTGGCCGATGTATCGCCCGTTGAGGAAGCACTGTCGACCGCTCTGCTGGAACACCCAGGTGTTGACCGCCTCGGCTACCTCTTGACGCGACATCACCCGCCCTGAGCCCGATGGCGAGCGCAGCGCCAACCGTGCCTGTCGGATCAGGTCGTTCGGTGTCCGTAGGGCGATACACCATCCCCGGCGGCTCCTCTTGGTGGGCGAAGCCGCACCCGTGTCGATCGCCTTGCCGTTCACGATGGTTGTTGACACCTTCCATGTCTGGAGCGCCGAAAGTCCGCCGAGGGTTTCAAGCCCCGAATACTCCGCAGTCGTGTGTGACGCCCCATCTACCAGCCGAGCGTGGTACCAGTGGTCGTGCCAGGCGACGCCCAGCTAGCTGGGGGGAGAGTCGGGCTGGCCACGGGCGACTGTTGTCGCCGCAGCGACGCTGGCCGGCAGGGTCGGCATACCGAACCATGAGTGCGATTCGGTGCCCGCCGGGTTGGGGCCGGAAGGCCGGACACCGGCGACGCCCGGCCGACGACGCGGCAGTAGCCCGTACCTGTCGAACATGACTCCGGCCTCGCGTCGCCCGGCGCACGGCTCAACCTCGCCGCAGGTGGCGCACACGCCGTTGGGACGCACCGCCAGGTGGCGTTCAAGTTCAGCCTGTGCGTGGTCGAGTTCGTCCAACGCGGATCTGGCGAAGTAGGTAGTAGTCATAACCGTGCCTCCGGATCCTGGCCGAGACGTAGGGCGTTCACGCGGACGAGGGCATGACGGGGTTGCTCGCTGATCTGCGTGCCGTCCGGCCGCAGCGAAAGCCCGTCAAGATCGATCCACTCGCCGTCCGAGAGCCACTGCTTGTTGCCGATCGTCGTGACCCGCAGGATCAGTCGCCCCGTGCCGTACCTGTAGTCGCGATCGTGAACGTCGATGACAGCGCCGATCTTGAGCGTGGCCATCATGCCCGCCCGGCATGCGAGCGGGTCAGATCACTTGTCGTAGCGCCGCAGCGAGGACACCACCGGACCTTGATCTTGAACGACCACAACCCGGCGACGTATCCCAGCATCAACGCGGCAAGCACAGCGCCGATCAACACACCGCACCCCCTTCTCGTAGATCAGGGAGCCAGGGCGGACGGGCTCTCAGGAGCTGAACCGCCCCGGCCTGCTATCTGGGCATCGCGGGACAAGCCGGTACGCACCGGCCCAACCGTGTCGTGGAAGCCCAACACGTTCAGAGTGGCACGCATGTCCGTGCCACACAAGTTTGTAGATCACATCTTCTTGTGTGGCACCGAATGGTGGATGCTGCGTCCGGTGATGATCATCCAGTTGCACCCCACCGATCACGTGCCGGACGATGGGTAGCGTGACGACGAGACCGGGACCGACGCTGCGAGCGCAGTGGCTTGGACAGCAGATCAAGGAACTCCGCGAAGCCGCTGGTATCACCCTGAAACAGGCGGGCGAATACCTGGAGCGCGACCCGTCGACCGTGAGTCGGTTCGAGTCGGCCGAGTACCCGATCCGACGTGCCGACCTACTCGCGTTGCTCGACTTCTACTCGGTCAGCGATCAACGGCGTCGCGAGGGTCTGTTGAGCTTGCGTGAGGAGGTGTGGCAGAAGGGATGGTGGGACGGGTTCGCCGACGCGGTGGACCGGCGGTTCATCGACTACGTGTGGCTGGAGTCGCGCGCCCAGGCGATCTACTCGTTCGATGACACCCTGCTACCTGGTCTTCTTCAGACCAACCGGTACGCCGAGGCGGCGATCCGCGCGGCCGATCCGGACCTTGCAGACGAGCAGGTCAAGCGGGTGGTCGAGCTTCGGATCAAGCGCCAGCAAGTGCTCACCGGGGACAAGCCGACGCAGCTTCGCGCGATCCTCGACGAGGCGTTGTTACTACGCACGGTCCACGGCCCTGAGGCGATGCGTGATCAGCTTCGACACCTCAGCGAGTGCGCCCAGAGGCCGAACGTCGAGATCCGGGTACTACCATTCAAAGCAGGCGCACACGCCAGCCCGGCGGGCGCGTTCAAGGTGTTCACGCTGGCAGAGCCGTACCCCGATGTCGCGTACACCGAGACGCTCGGCGGTGCGATCTTCGTCGAGACTCCTGGTGCCGAGCGGTTCGTCCAGACGTACGATCGGTTACAGCGCGTGACCCTGACACCGGAAGAATCGGCCGAGCGGATTTCGGCCGCAGCAAAGGAGACAACGTGAAGGCAGCAGAGACGCACGCGCCGGGCCGCCCGGATCTCGCGGGCGTCGCCTGGCACATCAGCACCAAGAGCGACAACGGCGGTGCGAACTGCGTCGAGGCTGGACCGCTCGCCGATGGAAGTGGGCGGGTGGCCGTGCGGCACAGTCACCACCCTGACGGCTTCGTGATCATCTACACCCGGGCCGAGTGGGAGGCGTTCGTCGGGGGAGTCCGCGAAGGCGAGTTCGACTTCTTCGACTAGGCGTGCCATGACCGGCTGAGACAACAGGACGGACAGGCGACTCCCATCACGTGGGGGGTCGCTGTTTGCTTTTTGCGTACCGGGGAGGTCTCCCCGGCCGACACCCTCTCACCCCCAAGGATCCCGATCACCATGGACGACACCGCAGCGACGCGGGACGCGTTGCTGGACTGGGCCTACGACCAGGCCCGCGGAGACACCACGAATGCTGTCAATGTTCTGCCGTTCGCCGAGGAACATGGCCTCGACCTCGACGCCGGCTTCACGCTGGTGGACATCTGTGTGGCCTCTCGTCTGGCCCGGTCCGTGTCCACGTTCGGCAACCCGGCCATCCTGCTGACCCCGGCCGGGCTGGCTCACGTGCAGGCGCGCCGCCGTCGGCGCGACGACCCGGCGGTGCGCGCCGCCGCGGCCCGCAGCGGACTGCTGCGCTGGATGTACGGCCAGCACATCGCTGGGGTGAACATGCCCCACCCCAGCCGGTTCGCGCCAACTCCCGAGGCGAGCTTCGAGGGCAGCCCGTTCACCGACGTGGAGATCGGGCGCGCCGCCGAGTACCTCGCCAAACGGGAGCTGATCAAAGGATCGGGGGCATTGGGCAGCACCGGTCCGCTGCGGGCCAACATCACCCCGGACGGAATGGACTGTGTCGACGATTGGAGTGCAGACGTGTCCGCCTACCTATGCCGCCAGGAAACAGCAACCAACACCTTGACGTACAACGGTCCGGTGTTCCACGGCGACGTCAACGGGGCACAGTTGGCCTGGAACAACAACTCGGTAACCCAGAACAACACCCGGATCGAACAGGTCGCCCCAGGGTACGAGGCCCTCGCCAAGGCGATGACCGAGGTGATGAGCCTGGTCCCGGCGATGAACCTGTCTCCGGAGGGCCAGGAAGACGTCGAGGCGGCCAGCGACGAGATCGTTGCCGAGATCGTTCGGGACGAACCTCGGCCCGGGCCGATCCGGCGCGCGATCACGGTCCTCCGCACCCGGTTCACCGCGATCGCCGCAGCCGGTGCGGCCGGAGCCGGCCTCGGCGTCGGCGAAGCTGCGCAGGAAGCGGCCCACCGCGCCATCGAACTGATCACGCCCTTCTAATCGGCGCCTGGCTGACCACCACGCTCACCGAGCAGAGCGTGGTGGTCAGCCACAACTGTCCCGGCTACATCCAGATCGCCAGCTGACAGCTCAGTGGCTCCGAGCGCGCAGTGGACGGCCGCGAACACCCGCGTCCGCCCCGGCCTGGCGTCATGCGGCTGAGGTGGGAGACTGCTCGCCATGCCTCACAGGCGCGAAGGCAACCTTGCCCAGATCGAAGCCGGCGTGCTCGACGACAGCATGCCCATCTCCTCATTGCTACAGAAGTGCATCGTGCTCGGCGGACAGGCCGGATCCGAGAAGATGCGCGACTGGGCACGCCAGGAACTCAACGGCTACAGCACCACCTCGATCCCGGACTACCGGCATATCCCCACAGGGCTGGCCGCGAAGATTACCAACCTGGCCGGCTACAACCCCATCACCCAGCGAATCGACCCCTCGGTGTTCCCCCGCCAGATCATCGACTTCCTTCGCGACGACGAGGGTGTGGATCTGGAAGTTGCCGTCCTGGATCTGGGAGTCGGCGAGTTGGAGGCGCTGGCCGACCGGGGTAAGAACGAGCACTGGCTCAGACCCCCCTGGGCAGGATTCATAGTCGAGACACTGAACAAGTACAACGTGGCACCGAACAGCCGGGTAGAGATCGTCTACTGGCCGCTGTCCGACGCGTCACTCCGCGGACTGCTGGTGCGCATCCGCACCGCCTTGGCGGAGATGATCGCCGAGTTGATCACCGTCACTCCACCATCTCAAGAAGTACCGACCGGGGCAGCCGTGGACCAGGCCGTGAACCTCGTGATCAACGGGGAACGCACCACCATCGTCGTCAACCAACAGACCGTCAGCCCCGCGTCCTCGACGTACCACGGCCCGGTGTTCCACGGCAGCGTTGACGGGGCACAACTGGCCTGGAACAACCAGTCGGTCACCCAGCACAACCGGGTCGAGCAGATCGCCGCCGGATATGAGGCCCTCGCCAAGGCGACGACCGAAGTCCTGCGCCAACTACCGACGATGGAACTGTCCCCCGAAACCCACGAGGATGCCGAAGCTGCCAGCAACGAAGTTCTCGCGGAGATCATTCGAGACGAACCGCGCCCCGGAGCGATCCGACGGAGCCTGACGGTACTTCGCGGCTGCCTTACCCCGGTCGCTGCTGCCGGAACTGTCGGAGCCGCTACTGGTGTCAGCGACGCCGCCCGAGCAGCAGCCCGTCACGCCATCGATCAACTCGCATCCTACTGACCGGAGAATCTTCGACCGGTCGCCCCAGTCGGTAGCCGGACTACTGGAGATCGGATCGGCCCATCTCGGCGGAGGTGGGCAGGTTTCTCGGCGGGGATACCGGTGCTGATCAGGTAGTCGGCGCAGGTACTCGAACGCGTCGTGCAGGCCGGGTCGGTCGGCGTTCTTCCCGCTGGGCTTGTCGAAGAAGCACTTGGCGCAGCCGGCCGCGGTAAGCGCGCCTGCTGGCGGGCGAGGTTCTGTTCCCGGGTGGAAGACCCGGCCGTAGCCGACGAGCACGCCGGCGGGCGGGCTCACCAAGTTGTCGCCAGGCCAGAACGGGCCCTGCGCGACGTATGCACGGACGGAGTCGGTCAGCTGGTGCTGCCGCAGCGCCGGGCCGACCTTCGCCGGGGGCGCGTCGACGTTGTAGACCGTCAGGTTGGTGGTGGCCCCTGCGCCAGCAGGCCAGCGGCCACGTTCGGCAGGGGCCCGTACTACTGGCATAGTCACGTATCAAGGCGGTGTGTATTCGTACCAACAAGCGACCGGGTGCCAGACATCCCGGTTACGTTCTCCTCTCGGAGGGCGCCTCCGACGCGCCGAGCAGTAACTCCTCGATCTCGCGCGGAGTCCGAATATGTTTGACCTCTAGAGCGTCACGAAGAAGCCGACGTAGAACATCCTGTGAAGCGACGACATGCCGAGTGAGGACGTCCGCTTCGATGGCGCCTCCATGCACTACTTTCGACCGCTGATCGTACAGCTTGAGAAGCCTACGGTAGAGCGATACGCGGGCCTCGCCGGACGGCTCCAGCACTGACGCTGCGTACAGCGCCAGCCGAAACCGCAGCTCTGACTGGATGCCGAAAATGCTCTCGATTCCCGCCCATACCTTGCTCGCCGCCATGCGCGGGTCGGACTCGTCAAAAGAGCCCCAAAAAGCTTCGAACGCAAAGTGGAAAGTGCGGTTCACGCGCATCTCAAGAGCGGGCTCGATCGACCGAACAACCCACGCCCAAGCCTCTGGGCTGAGCATTGTGTTTGCCGGAGGCCACCAGCCCGGAGGCCACCGGCCCGGCATCGGAACGTGAGTCAGGGCGGGATTTTCTACGCCGTCTATTATGTCCCAGGACCGATCTGCGAGTTCGCACATCACAAAGAAGCCATCCGATGCCAGGCGCAGAAGCGCACTACTCGTCCAGAAGACACCATCGAGCACCCAGCTCTCATGCATATTGACATCGGGCCCCAGCAGACAGAGTTGGTGTCGCGGTGCGAGGCCGCGAGTCAGCTCGGAGCCGACTACCGTCGGAGCAGCTTCAAGTGGCTCAAGGGTCAACTCGTGAGCTAGTTGTCCGTTCGACTTTGCGCTGATCCTAAATGTCTCGTCTTGCGTGTTGAGACCGAATATGGCCAGGAATGCCCCTCGCGGATCTTTGCGTCGGCGACGCTCCTTGGCTTCACTTCTCATCCTGAGCAGATAGTCCACCCGTGCGTCCGACGGCGTGTCGGCCATGGCGTTTGGTACCTCCTGATGCGAACGTGAGCATGGCCGACGTCGGCGTCGTCGTTTCCGCAAGGGCACGGTTATGGAGCGGTTTACGACGGCGATCTCTAGTGGCCGCCCCCGAAACTGGTAAGTGCTGGCTCACGGACCTGGTGAGACCGGCCCGCCCACTGGCAGAGTCGAGAATCACGGCGGCCCGCGCGGGCCGCTAGCCCTTCGGATCATCGAGTGCGTGCAATGTGGGCGTGGGTCTGCGACTCATCAACATTACCTCCTCACTCTCCGTCAGAATCCGATGGAAGGGCCTACAATCGACGCTACGCCTGCGATGATCCCGAACGCCTCCACTGGACCCATGAGGGCAGGATACAGATCTTGAATGGTCAGGTTGTGTCGGGTTCGAGTGTCAGTCCGGTGTGAGCGAGGAAGCCGTCGAGTAGGTCGGTGCGGTACTGGATGCTCTTGAGTCGGTTCTTGATGATCGCCTGGAGGTGGTCGACGCCGGTCACGGCGAGGTTGCCGATGCTGCGTTTGAGGTGCGACCACACGGCCTCGGTCGGGTTCAGGTCCGGGGCGTAGGCCGGTAGCCGGATGACGGTCAGCCAGTCCCGGGCGTCGATCATCTGCCGCATGGCGGCGGAGACGTGGGTGTTCAGGTTGTCCCAGACGCACACGATCGGTCCGCCGAGCTGCTGGTGAGCGGCATCCAGCAGGGCGATGTAGTCGCGTTCGCTGAAGCTGCGCCGCTCGTTCTTGCGGCCGCGATGCACGATCGTGCGGTAGATGAACCGCGACCGCTGTCCGGGCCGGTAACAGGTCAACCCAGCGATCGAGACGCGCCCGGATCCCTTGCCGGTGACCGGGATGACCGGGGTGATGCCGCGTCGTCCCCAGGTCCGCGCCTTCGGTGGGCGCAGCGTCTGGCCGGCCTCGTCTTCGAAGACCAGCCACGCCTGCCGCTGCGCCGCTACCGTTTTCCCGCCGGCCACGCCTCCCGCCGCCAGGTGACAATCGCGGCCTCGTCCCGCTCGACCGCACGATGCGCGGGGACCTGCACCGACCAGCCCAGCCGGTACATGATGTTCGCCGTACCACGCGGCGTGTACCGGGTACGGAACATCCGCGCGATCAGATCCGACACCCGCGCCAGGGTCCACCGCTGATCAGCGCCGAAGCCGTGCGCCGCCGGCCCCTGCTCCAAGGCATCGGCCAGCCGCCGCAGCCGCCCCTCATCCAGGCGACACCGAGACCCGCCAGGCCCCTTCGAGGCCAGGGCCTGTTCACCACCGGCCTGCCACCGCTTGCGCCACCCGTACACCGCGGTCTGCGACACCCGCAGCCGGCGCGCGACCTCCGGCACCGACACATCCTCGGCGAACCACCCCGCCGCCTGCCGTCGCACCGCCTCACGCTTCGCCCGCCCCCGCGCGGACAACCCACCTCCATCGGGATACCTCATCCCGTCGATCTACCCCAGCCCAAGCCCATCACACAGACCACATCGGACGAACCTGACCATTCAAGATCTGTAGTCGTCAGCGCTCCCGCTCAAGCGCTGGCTCAAGCCCCAGCCGTGAGCCTCCGGCAGAGCAGGCAAGTCCTCCTCAACGGCCTCGACGTCACGACGGCCGTGGCCCGTAACGGCTCCACGTGCTGCCGGCGTAGGCGGCTTGCCGCGCGGTGGTGGTTTGGTGGAGCCCACCGTCGTGTCGCTGGATCGGCTCGGCCGCTCCCTGGAAGACCTCATCACCATCGTCGGCCGGCTCAAGCGCGCCGGGGTCGGCTTTCAGTCCCTACACGAGAAGCTGGACACCACCACGGCCGGGGGCATGTTCGTCTTCCACGTCTTCGCCGCCCTGGCCGAGTTCATCCGCACGATCATCGTGGCCAACACCAAGGAGGGCCTGGCCGCCGCCCGCGCCCGAGGACAACGCTTCGGCCGCCCACCCGCGATGAGGTGTGCCGGTTTCGGTCGTTTGGCCTGATGGTGCGTACCGCGGCTGAAAGTACCCGGCGACATAACGTACGCCATAGGTGTTGTCATCCGTTGTGCCTTGGTGCTCCGACACCTGACGTGCGGAGCGGGCATCGCATCGGCTCCGCTCAGGCGTGCGAGTGCCATAGTCGTCCGAACCAAACAGCGACATCCAGTGCGCTGATTCGCCGCTGTTCGCGCACGGACGCCTCGTCGCCGGGCTCGTAATCAGGGGGTCCACGTCGACCACTGCCAGTGCGCTGTATCCATCTGCGTGCCCTGAGCCAGCTCCTTCTAGCTACGTGGCAGGAGACTGGCAACGGTACCAAGCAGGCGCCGTCTGGTCTCGGCCGGGTCTCGACCCGGCGCTTTACACGCTGGCGTGGCGATTATTTCCGGTCATCCTCGCTATCTAGCGTTTCGAGATCGAGGGTGCTCGCCGTGTGGACCAGATTGATCTCGCCGGACAGAAGTCCGCGGATGCCGTCGCCGGTTGCCCGCCATGTTGCCGTGACACTGGTGCCGGCCTTTTCGCGAGCCCATAGCGGGACCGGAGCCAAGGCCAGGTGTTCGCCGGGACGGAGGTCGAAGTCGCGGTAGTCGATGGTGACCGAACCGCTGTCCGCGACGATGAAGGCCGGGCGAAGTCCCGAATCGGACGATCGCGCAGACAGGGAATCAACGGGAATCCACCGCCTATACTCGGAAGCCCTGATCAAGTTTTCCACAGGGTCGAGTGGAGTGCCGAGGGGTGGGGGAACCTCCGGTAACGTCGGCCGGCCCCCTTCGACGAGGTGTCGAATGCCATCGGGCACGGCATTGACATTCCCGGGGATGTGTATGCGAAGGCGGATCGCTTTGACGCCAATGTCAGCAGGGTTGCTGACGTGAACGCGTAGCTGAGCCGGCTCGTGCCGGTAGAAGTACCACTGACCTCGATTGACCAGGCTGGCCTGTGCCACTGTCAGGTATTTCTCGATCTGCTCGTAGTACTGTTCCTCGGTTCGGGTGTCCGGCGTCGCCCGGAGCCCCGACAAGCCAACCCGCGATAGTAGCTCAGTCTTGGCGATCTTCGCTTCCAGAGATCCCGGAAGCACACCTGCGGGCAGCTCGAAGCGAGAAGCCCGGAGAACGGTGCGCCGACGCGTAGTCCAACGCGCAACGGCGGCGCCGATGTCCGGCATGGCCTCAAGAGCGCTGGGCTCGGCTGTGACCACCAGCCGAAGCGTCTCCGACCGCGCGAGCACACGTGACTGCAACATGTCGATATCGGAAGGTGTCGCCTGGTCAGTCCTGCCCGTATGCCGAACGAAAATCGTACCAGGCTGGTACCGATCCACTTGTTTGCGAAGGCAGTGAATCGGATCTCCTGGCTTGGGTGGGTCGATGATGACCACGAGGACTTCCCTGTCGTTGACGCGTACGTATTCGGGTGTCCACCGCACAGCGTCCCCGACGGCGGCGCGGACCTGACCGACCAGAATCTCCGGATCCAACGGTTGTACACCGGCGACCGCGCCCGGTGCTACACCGACGAGTAGGTAGCCGTACCCGTCGGCGTGCCGTGCAGCGGCCGACGGCTGCCGGTTGGCGAAGCCGACAACAGCCTTGGCGATGTGGGCTAGGCCCTTCGCCGTGCGAAGGTCGAGCGTCGACTTCCACTCAATCCACCGGTGCTCCTCATGGCCATCCGCATCCCGGACAGCGGTAACCAGAGCCCAGAGTTCGCTGGGGCGCAAGAGTGCCCTGGTCGAATCGATGTTCAAAGACACGCGGCCACGGTAACTGCCCAGGCGCGGCGGGCCAACCTAAAAGGACCTGAACGGCTCCCGGAAGCCGGCACGACCATCCCCCAGCCTGGCCCCGCGTCGTCCGGCGGTAGGTCCCCAGCAACACGCCGTCTGCGATCACCAGCCTGCCGCACACGCCCTGGCCGCGTAACCCCCGAAGGACTTACGACCTGGACCACAAGGTGCGCGCCGTGGCCAGATGAGACAACAGGACGGACGAATCCCCATCACGTAGGGGTCGCTGCTTGCTTTTCGGGAACCGTTACCGACAGTCATCTTGCAATCGCAAGGGCATCGAGACAAGTGGGGGCGTCCCGGTCGGGGCGCCCCACATTTTAGATGTCTCACGGTTGAGGGCTAGGCCACCACCTCTGACAGTGGGTCCAGTTCTTCCGGACAGGGCGGGGCAAACCCCGCGCCGATTGTGGCTACGTCTTGCTCTGCCCTGAGGATCTTGAGAAGGAGCGAGGCGCGCTCGTTGGACACGCCATGCCCGTCATCACGCAGTGCGCCGGCCAACCTGTCCCGCGACGGTGGACGTCCCGTGGACGCCAGTGCCTCGCGGACGGCGGCCCTCGCGGCCGGGAGCAGGTGCGCCACTGGCTGGACGTCGACCGGCACAGGTGCGGTAGCCGGTCCGCTCGACCGCCCCGAGGCGAGCCCGATACTCCGGCCGGTCCCGCTGGTCGCGGACGGGCCGAGGTGACCGGTCCGCCCGTCCGCCGCCGGCTCGGACGGCGGTCCACTGTCTGGTCCGGTCTGGGGGACCGCCTCAGGGAGGAGCGGACGATCTGCGGACGTCCGCTGATCGTCCGGGTCGGTCCGGTGATCGTCCTCGCCGTGGTCGATCATGCTGAACAGCAGCTTGACCGAGACGAGCATCGACAGCGCCGGCCAGCCCGCCAGGATCTTGCCGATCACGCTGTCACCGCCGACCGCGATGTTCGCGGCCAGGCTCGCGGCGGTGCCGACCACCAACGCGATCCACGGCAACCACCCCGTCCGCCGCCCCGCCCGACGCTGCACCACCATGTACAACGCGGCGACGATCTCCAGGCCATCGACGCTGATCGGGAACGCGAACGCCTTCCACCCGTGCTGGTCGTGCTCGGTCGCCAGCTCGTGCATGTGCGCGAACGAGATCGTCCCCGCGACGACGGCCAGCCCCGCAACGCACACCACAGTCACGGCCGTCAAGACCCGATCCGTACGGCTCCTCACCACGACCACCCACTCTCGGCCTCGGCCTCGGTCGTGAGCAGCCGCAGCGCGGACAACAGCCGCGACGCGTCCCGCACCGCCATCGCGATATCGCTGTCACCGTGCTGGACGTGGAGATAGGTATCGCACGGCCACGGGGCAACCGTCTGCGTCAGATACGCCTCCCCGATCTGCGGTGCGAGGGCTATCGCGGTGGTCAGATCGAGACGGATCGACACAGACCGGTGCTCGCCGCCGACACCGGATCGGTACCCGTCGACCTGGCTCGCCGGGTCGGCGGTACACCGGGAACGGTCACACCAGGCGGGATGACCTGACTCGGCGGCGGTACGGCGGCCCGACGACGTAGGTTGACCTTCTGAAGGCTGCGACCAACTCATCGGGCCACCTCCCCAACGGAGGCGCGCACCGCAGCCGGCACGACAAACCCACCGGCAGCGACAGCGGCCGGGTCCACGGTCGCCGGCATTGACCGGCCACCGAGCGCGGCTACCCGGTCAAACTGGGCTGTAAGCGACGAAAAAAGTATGCCACATTTCGGGATGGGTCTTGCCCACGCCGGCGGTCCCGCTGACCGCGACGATCCGCACGACACCGGCCAGGGCCGGCCCGCGGTGGCGTGCGGCGGCAGCCGGATCGCCGTCGGCCGCAGCGCCGGCCAGGTCAGCCAGCCGGGCCAGTTCCGGGCGCCGGCCGGTGAAGTAGTTGACCGCTGGCGGCAGCTGTCGGGGTACGACCGGCCCGGTGTCCTGGGCCGGCGGGTGCCCCGCCGGCGTGGGCGGCCCGGCCGCGCCGGCGGTGCTCCCCGCGCTCCCCACGCTGGTCGCACCCGCCACGCCGCCCGCCGCATCGGTCACGCCCGTCATGCCGGTCACGCCCGTCACGCCGGTCGGGCCCGCCGCACCGGTTGACGGGCCGGCGCGGCGCCGTTCGTCGACCCGGTCCCGCGCGCTGGCCAGCGCGCCCCGTTCGATCGGGCTGGCGCCGAGCAGACCGACCAGGACGTCGAACCGATCGGTCGGCGGCAAGGTCTTGCCGGCGAAGTACTCCGCGACCGCCGTGTGCGACCAGCCGGCCTCCGCCGCCAGCACCCGGTAGGACAGCACCCGGTGCCCGAGACTACGGGCGTGTCTGCGGCGCAACGCGCGCAGCAGCCTGGCAAGCTCGTCGAGCGTGCTCGCCGCCGCGACGTCGAGCAGGAACCGGCTGGTCGTCCGGTCGCTCGCGCCGTTAGCCACCGCGCCGTGTGTCATCGCGATCCTCACCGGCCAGACGTCCCCGTGCGGCGAGCTCCATCCCGGCGCCCGCTTCCACGGCCGATGCTAGTCGACGTACGCCGATGTTCGGAGTTGTACGGAACCGCCCCCGTCCACCGGTCCGGGTCGCCATCCTGATCTTCAGGAGTTGGTGCCGTCGGGCAGGACGCTCGACGCAGTGGGTCCGGATCGCGCTCGTCGCCCGGGCGTCCGGGCCGGATTCAGCACAGGAGGGTTGACAGATGTACTGGTGCACGCGTCTCGCCGGGTGATTCAGGGATAGGTGCCACGCCCGCGTCGGTCGTTGAGCACGTCGACGGCGACTCGCACGGACGTGGACGGTGACGATGGGCGACCCACGGCGGCAGACCTGGTGGACGCGTTGGCGCGACTGGATACCGCTGGTCGGGCTGACCGCAGTGGTGTTCGCCGGCGGGGTGCCGTGGCTGGCCGGGGCCCGTACCGCGGCGAACCTGCTGTGGGCCGTCGCGACGGTGGCGGCGCTGGCGCCGGCCCTGCGCACGACGGTCCGAGGGCTGCGGGGCGGCCGCGTCGGCGTCGACGTGATCGCCGTACTCGCGCTGGTCACCGCGCTGATCGCCGCCGAATACCTGGCCGGGGCGATCGTCGCGGTGATGCTGGCCACCGGCCAGACCTTGGAGAGGTACGCGCAGCGACGGGCCACCCGGGACCTGCATGCCCTGGTCGCACACGCGCCCCGGACCGCCCGGCGACGTGGTGCCGACGACTCGATCGAACTCGTCGACGCCGACGACGTCGCCGCCGGGGACCGGCTCGTCGTCGGCCCGGGTGAGGTGGTGCCGGTCGACGGGACCGTCGAGGACGCCGCCACCCTCGACGAGTCGGTGGTGACCGGCGAGTCGCAACCGGCGCAACGGGCGGCCGGTGAACGGATCGCCAGCGGCGTGGTCAACGCCGGCACCGGTTTCGGGCTGCGGGCCACCGCGCCGGCACGGCAGAGCACGTACGCCGGGATCGTCCAGCTGGCCGCCGAGGCCAGCGCCGGCAAGGCCCCGACGGTGCGTCTCGCCGACCGGTACGCCGCCGCTTTCGTACCGTTCACGCTGGTGCTGGCCGGCATCGGCTGGATCGTCTCGGGTGAGTTCGTCCGCGCGGTCGCCGTGCTGGTGGTAGCCACCCCGTGCCCGCTGCTGCTGGCTACCCCGATCGCCATCGTCGCCGGGCTGTCCCGGGCGGCCCGCCGGGGCGTGCTGATCCGCGACGGCGGATCGCTGGAACAACTCGGTCGGGCCCGTACCCTGCTGGTCGACAAGACCGGCACGCTGACCACCGGGCGCTCGCAGGCCGCCGAGGTCATCGCCGCCGACGGCCGCGACCAGGCCGAGGTGCTGCGGCTCGCCGCCTCGGTGGAGCAACTGTCCCCGCACGTGCTGGCCGAAGCGATCGTACGGGCGGCGCACGGGCGTGGCCTGCGGCTCGGTAGTCCGGCAGACGTACGCGAGGAACCTGGCCGGGGCGTGCGTGGCCAGGTCGACGGCCACGTCGTACGGGTCGGCCAGCTGGACGGGTCGGTGCCGGACTGGGCTGCCCGACAGCGCGAGCAGGCCGAGTCGGCCGGGCTGTCGGCGGTGTGGGTGAGCGTCGACGACACCCTGGCCGGGGCGATCATGCTGCGTGACCCGGTGCGGCCGGACGCCGCCGGCACGGTACGGCGGCTGCGGCAGGCCGGCTTCAGCAGACTGATCATGGTGACCGGCGACCGGCGGGAGATCGCCGAGGATGTCGCCGCGCAGGTCGGGGTCGACGATGTCGTGGCCCGCTGCTCACCGCAGGAGAAGACCGCACGGGTACGCGAGGAGTCGGCCCGGGCGGTGACGGTGATGGTCGGCGACGGGGTGAACGACGCCCCGGCGCTGGCCGCGGCGCACGTGGGGGTGGCGCTCGGAGCGGGTGGAACGACCGCGTCGGCAGGGGTGGCGGACGCGGTACTGACCGTGGACCGGCTGGACCGCCTCGCCGACGCGGTCGAGATCGCCCATCGGTCGCGGCGGATCGCGGTGCAGAGCGCGTCGGTCGGGATGGGGCTGGCGGTGGTGGCGATGGGCCTGGCCGCGTTCGGGCTGCTGGCACCCGTGGCCGGCGCGGTCGTTCAGGAGGCCATCGACGTCGCGGTCATCCTCAACGCCCTGCGTGCGCTGGGTGCCGGGCGGCGACCGCGTCGTCCATGAGGGACGTGGTCCGGCCGGAGTGTCTTCGGCGTCGGTCGAAGTGTCGGCCATACTCTGGCCGTATGGTCCCTCGACGCGAAGCCGGTACGCGGGCACGATCGTCCGCGGAGGACGGTGGATGACGAATTTGTCGGGCGCGATGGACACCCGGCGGGGACGGTGGCTGGCCGCCCTGCGCACCTGGGCGAAGGTCGGCGGCGATCAGCCGCTCCTTCCGGTGGTACGCCGGGCCTTCCTGGTGTTTCTGATGGTGAGCCTCGGGATGGTGGTCATCCAGTGGGCGCTCGCGCCGGTCGTACCCCGGGGCCGGTCCTGGCCGGTGCTGGTCGCGGTCGCCGTTCTGGTGATCCGGACGGTGCGGCTGTACCGGACGCAGCGGACGTCGGTCGCCACCGACGCGCTCGCCGCACTCGCGGTCGGCGTGGTGATCTGGGCGATCGGCGCGCTGCCCGCCGGTGGAGTGCTGTTCGTGGGGACGTCCTTCCGCTCGTTCTACGGCCGGTTGCCCACCACGGTGCTGTCGGTGCTGATGACCCTCACCACGATGAGCGCCGGGGTGCTCGCCGCCGGCGGGTCGTTGGGCGACGTCCGGTTGGGGCAGTACGGGCCGGGCCTGCTGTCCACGGCGCTCGCGCTGCGCCTGGTGCTGATCTCGGTGCAGCGGTACGAGGCGGGCACCGCTGCCCGGTTCGAAGCGGTGGTCCGCTCGTCTCGGGATGTGATCGTCATCGCCGATGCGGACACCACGGCCAGCTACGTGTCCCCGGCGATCGCCAACGTCTTCGGACTGCGTGACGGGCTGCCCGACAACCGGCTGCTGTCCTGGGTCGCGGAGGAGGACCGGCCCGCCGTCGCGGTCTGGGTGACCAGTCTGCTCACCGACGCCGGTGGTGCGGCCACGGTGCAGTGCCGGGTGCCGATCCCGGGTGGCGGCCGGCACGCCACGGTGGAGATCAGCGCCCAGAACCTGATGGCCGACCCGCACGTCAACGGGCTGTTGTTCGCGGTGCGTGACGTGACGGATCGGGTCCGGCTCACCGAACGGCTGCGTCACCAGGCATACCACGACCCGCTCACCGACCTGCCGAACCGGGCGCTGCTGCGGGAACGGTTGACGGCCGCGCTCGGCACCACCGACGTCGCGCTCATCCTGCTGGACCTCGACGCGTTCAAGGCGGTCAACGACACCCTCGGGCACATCGCCGGCGACGCGCTGCTGATTCACGTGGCCGGCCTGCTGCGGCAGCGGCTGGCACCGGGCGACCTGCTGGCGAGCCTCGGTGCGGACGAGTTCGCGGTGCTGCTGGTCGGCGACCGGGCCCGGACCCGGGACGCCGAGCGCACCGCCGATGAGCTCCTCGCCCCGTTCGAGGAGCCGATCGAGGTCGCCGGAAACCTCCGCTTCGTCTCGGCCCGGGTGGGTCTGGCGGTCAGCACCGCCGGTGCCGGCGCGGACACCGACCGGCTGCTACGCGAGGCCGACATCGCGCTGCAGTTCGCCAAGGGCGGTGGGAAGGCCCGCCGGGTGCGCTACCGCGACGAGCTGCACCGGCACGCGGTGGAACGGATGCGGCTGCAGGTCGACGCCCAGGACGCGCTGTCGCGTCGCGAGTTCATGCTGACCTACCAACCGATCCATCTGCTGGTCACCGGCGAGGTACGGGGCGTCGAGGCGCTGGTGCGGTGGCGGCATCCGAGCCGGGGCATGATCCGGCCGGACCAGTTCATCCCGATGGCGGAAGGCAGCGGACTGATCGTCCCGCTCGGACGGTGGATCCTGACCACCGCCTGCACCAGGGGCGCAGCCTGGCAGCGGCTCACCGGCCAGCCGTTGCAGATCAACGTGAACGTCAGCGTCCGTCAGTTCGTCCTCGGGGACGTGGTCGCGGACGTACTGGCCGCGCTGGACCGCTCCGGCCTGCCCCCGGCGACGCTGACGCTGGAGATCACCGAAAGCGTGCTGGCCGCCGAGCACGAGGCGATCGAGTCGCAGCTGTCCACGCTGCGCCAGCTCGGTGTGCGGATCGCGCTGGACGACTTCGGCACCGGGTTCAGTTCGCTGGGACACCTGCACCGCTACCCGATAGACGAGCTCAAAATCGACAAGATGTTCGTGGCCCGCATCGGCGGCGACGACCCGGCCTGCCTGCCGGTGGTGCAGGCGATCATGGCGATGAGCCACGGACTGCAGCTGAGCACGGTCGCCGAAGGCATCGAAAACGACGGCCAGCGGGCCGAGTTGACCGCCATGGGCTGCGAGTTCGGCCAGGGTTTCGGATTGTCCAGGCCGCTGGACGAGCCGGCGCTGCGGGCGCTGCTGCAAAAGTTGGAGCCTTGTTGATCGCCAAAGCTAAACCGTACGTGCCCTTCGCCGTCGGTTTCCTCGCCATGTTCGCCGTGGCCGGCTCGTCCCACACGCGCACCCCGCTCAACTTCGACGAGGGGGCGACTCTGTCGGTCGCCACCCGCTCGGTCAGCCAGATCCTGCGCCTGGCAGGGCACGTGGACGCCGTCATCACGCCCTACTACCTGATGCTGCACGGGATCATCGCCGTGCTCGGCTCGGCCGACTGGGTGCTCCGGCTGCCGTCGCTGCTGGCGATGTCGCTCGGTGTCGGGGTGGTGGCCGAGATCGGACGCCGGGTCAACGGATTCGCCACCGGCGTCGTGGCCGGCGTCGTGTGCGTGGCCGTACCGAGCCTGACCCTGCACGCCAACACGGCCCGCCCCTACGCGCTGGCCTTCCTGTTCGCGACGCTGTCGTCGCTGCTGCTGCTCGCCGCGGTCCGGACACCCACCTGGTGGCGGTGGGCGGGCTACGCGGCCTGCCTGGTGCTGACCGGAGGCTTCCATCTGGTCGCGCTCGCGGTGCTGGCGGCCCACGCGGTGATCTGGCTGGTCGCCTGGCGGACCGACCGCACTCCCGGGCTGTGGCGCGGCGTCGTGCTCGGCGCGGGCGCGCTCGCCGTCCTGGCCCCGCTGATCCTGGCCGGCACCGGTCAACGGGAACGCCAACTCCACTGGGTCCCGGAGCCGACGGTGAGCAGCGCCGCGGCCATCCCGGGCGACATCGCCTTCAGCCAGCCGGCCGGCTATCTGCTGTTGGGGCTGGCGCTGGCCGCCGTCCTCGCCCTGCCCTGGCGCCAGTACCTGGAGATGGTGACGCTGGCGGCGGTGCCGGCCGTCGCCGCGTTGGCGGTGTCGTTCGTCGCGCCGGTCTGGGTGCCCCGCTACGGTCACTTCCTGATCGCGCCGCTGGCGGTGCTGGCCGCGGCGACCGCGACCTCACTGGGTGCCGCCGCTTCGCTGGGTGCCGCCGCCTCGCCGGGTGCCACCGCCTCGCCGGGTGCCACCGCCTCGCCCGGTGCCGTCTCGGTCCGGTCGGCGACGTCGCGCCGGGTGGCGATGAGCGGCGCGGTCGCGGCGATCCTCGTGCTCGTCGCACTGCCCGCGCACGAGTCGGTGCGTTCCGAGCGCAGGTCGCCGGACACCCGGGCGATGGCCTGGCTCATCCACCACCACGCGGCGCCGGGTGACGTCCTCGTCTACGCCAACGACTTCGAGTGGTCGATGCGGCCGACCCTCACCCATTATCTGGACACCCTGGACTGGCCGGCCGACGGCCGGCCACGACCGCCGGACGTGCTGCTGGACGTGCCCGCCGCGCGGAACTACACGTTGAAGTCGCTGGAGTTCGACGCCGACGCCGGCAAACTGGACGACGTGCCCCGGATCTGGCTGGTCGGTCTGGCCACCGGTTCGTACGGCACGCCGGCCGACCCGCTCGCCATCCCCAGCGACAAGATGGCCTACCTCCGCGAACGCTTCGAGGTGGCGCGGACCTGGACGCCGCAGTCCGCCCGGCTCGCCCTGCTCGTACCGCGTCGAGAAGGGGCGGACGGCGCCTCTTGAGGCCCGGTCCGAGGCGCCGGCTTCACGCCACCGGCACCGACCAGAGCCGGACGGTGTGATCGGCGCCGCCCGACGCCAGGTACCGGCCGTCCGGGCTGAAGGCCAGCCCGGTCACGTCGTCGGTGTGCCCCGGGAACTCGCTGACCAGCGTTGCGGTGTCGACGTTCCACAGCCGTACGACGAGGTCGGCACCGGCCGCCGCCAGCAGCCGGCCGTCCGGGCTGAACACCGGATGGCCCTCACCGCCGCCGGTCTCGAACGACCGCACCGGCCGGGCGGTGTCGACCTCCCACAGACCGACGGCCGCCTCGCCGCTGGAGGCGACGAACCGGCCGTCCGGGCTGAACGCGGGGATGCCACCACCCCCGGTGTACGCCTGCACCGGGTCGCCGGTCGCCACGTCCAGCAGCACGAGGGTTCCCTTGTATCCCGCGGCCGCCGCCACCCGGGTGCCGTCCGGGCTGAACGCGACACCGCTGGCGTACTCCTCGCTGAGCGAACGGACCAGCTCACCGGTCGCCGGGTCGAACAGCCGGACGCCTTCGTTGACCGAGTATCCCCCGGCGACCGCCAGCAGAGTGCCGTCGCGGTTGAACGACACCCAGTAGTGGCTGCTGTCCAGGCTGTGCGCCTGGCTCGCCGTGTCCACCGTCCAGATGGTGCTGTCGGTGGCGAGCAGCGTGCCGTCCGGGCTGAACGCCACGGCGCTGACCACCGAGCTACCCGACAGGACGACGCCCAGCTCACCGGTGACAGCGTCCCAGATCCGGGCGTTGTGGTCGTTGCCGCCGGCGGTGGCGACGCTGCGCCCGTCCGGGCCGAAGGCGATCGCGTGCACGGTGGCGTACCCGGTGTCGATGACCGGCAGCAGCGACGACGCGGGACCCGCCGCCCCCGCGTCCGGTCCCGGCGGCTCGCGGTCGGCCAGCACCGCCCACGCCGTGCCGATCGAGGCCGCCAGGATCAGCGTGAGGGTGGCAGCGAACACCGCTACCGACGGCCGCCACCGACGCGCCGGGGCGCGACCGTCGAGGTCGACCGCCGTGGGCTCCACCGCGACCGCCCTGATCGGCGTGGCGTCAGACCCGGTGGGTCCGGTGGGTCCAGCGGGTCCGGTGGGTCCGGTGGGTCCAGCGGGTCCGGTCGTCAGTGACGCGCCCAGAGCTACGACCAGCTCCGGTTGGTCGACGGCGACCGGCATGACGCCGAGCCGCTCACGCAGCATCGTGTCGACCAGCGGGACCCGGCTCGATCCGCCCACCAGGAACAGCCCGGCCAGCTGGTCGGCGGGCACCCCGGCGGTCCGCAGCACACCCGCTACACAGTCCACCGTACGGTCGACGATCGGCCGGGCCAGCTGCTCGAACTCGTCCCGGGTCAGCGGCAGGTCGACATCCAGGTGCGGGACGTGCACCTGAGTCGCGCTGGCGCGGGTGAGCATCTCCTTCGCGCCGCGTACGTCGTCCCAGAACGCCCGGGCGCTGCGCCGGTCGTCGGTCGACTCCGGCCGGCCCAGCCGCCGCCAGGCCGTCGGCTGGGTCCGGTCGCCGTGGATCCGCCGGAGATGGTCCACGATGGCCGCGTCGAGATCCAGCCCGCCCAGCTCGGCCAGCCCGCCCGTGGCCAGCACCGCGAACCCGTCAGCCGTACGCCGGACCACCGTCGCGTCGAACGTGCCCGCGCCGAAGTCGTACACCACGGCGTACCCACCGACCGGTAGCCGCGCACCGACCACCTCGACGAAGAACGCCGCCGCCGCGACCGGCTCCACCACCAGGAACGGATCGATCAGCCCGGCCCGCCGCGCGGCGGCGAGCAGCACGCCGCGGCGCGGCGTGCCCCAGCCGGCCGGGCAGGTCAGCGCGACCGGGGCGGGCAACTCGCCGGCGACCCGACGCGCCTCTGCGGCCACCCGGCCCAGCACCGCCGCGAACACCTCGACGACCGGCACCTCGACCGGACGCCCGGAGTGTCGCAGCAGCACCGTCTCGTCGTCGACCCGCCGTTTCGGGTGCGGCTCGAAGCCGGCCGGGTTGCTGCGCGCCGCGTGCAGGGCGTCCCGACCGACGAGCAGCCCGGCATCGGGTCCGACGAACAGCCCGGTGCCGGGTCCGACGCAGACCGCCGATGGCAGCATCTCGGAGCCGTCGAACAGCAGCGGTCGGCCCGGCCCGGCGGGCTGGGCGAGCACCGCCGTCGTGTTGGAGGTGCCAAAATCGACTGCCAGCCGTACGTCCGACACCCGCCGATGGTAACGACGCACGTCAACGTTCAGGCGGTCACCGCCGCGGCCAGCGCGCTGAGCCAGCCGGCCGCGCCACCGACGTACGCGACCGAGCCGGCGACCTGCACGCCGCTGGTCTGGCCCAGCGGGTGTGACCAGACGATCGAACCGGTCGCGACCCGCAAAGCGGTGACCACGGTGGTGGTGGACACGTACACCAGCGGCCCGGCGACGGTCAGCCGGCCGAGGACGTAGCCGTTGACCCGGGTGCGCCACCGCGGCCGGCCGTCGCCCGCACCGAGCGCGTGGACGTACCCGTCGAAGGAGGCGGTGAACACGACACCGTCGGCCGCAGCCGGCGGGGCGAACTCGGAACCGGTGCCGTCGCGACGCCACCGCAGGGCACCGTCGCGGCTGTCGATGGCGTAGCACCGCCCGTCCGAGCCGGTGACGGCCACCGCACCGTCGGTGGCGGCGAGCTGCCGGGACAGCCGGTCGGCGGCCGGTGGCGCGTACCGCCAGCGCTGCCGGCCGGTTGACCGGTCGGCGGCGTACACCCGACCGTTGTTGGCGCTGAAGACCGCGAGGTCGCCGGTGAGCAGCGGATCCCGCGCGGCGGCCGGCACCTCGAAGCGCCAACGCGGGGCGAGACTGGCCGGGTCGTACGTCTCCAGCCCCTCCTGCGCCAGGTAGACCAACCGGTCGTCGACCGCCGGTGCGCAGGTCAGGATGTTGCGGCTGGTGGCCGTCGCGACCACCGCCCCGGTGTCGGCGTCGAGCAGGTGCAGGCGGTTGTCGTGGCTGGCGACGTAGACCCGGTCCCCGACGACGGTGGGTGCGCCGACCTCGTTACGGAACATGCCCGGCGCGACCCTGCGGGACCAGACGGTCGAGCCGTCGACGGCCCGGACGGCGTAGCAGACGCCATCGTCGCAGAGCACGAAGACCCGTCCGCCCGCGACGGTGGGCCGGTGCCGGATGCCGGGCAGCGGCCGACGCCAGAGCAGGCCGCCCGGCTCGGGGCCCGCCTCCGCTGGACTCGCCTCAGCCGTGATTGCCTCCGCTGGCGCTTTCGCCGTGGTCGCGGGCGGCGAGGCGCGATCGGCCACGGCACCGTCGACCGCCGGGCGGTCGCCGGCGAGCAGCGACGGCGTGGCACCGACGACGAGCGACGCCGCCGCGACCGACAGCACCCGACGTCGGGGCCAGGCGTCCGGACGCGATGCCCGCCGGGCCCGCCGCGACCGGGCGGCGCCTTCGGCGACGACGATCTCGGGTTGCTCCAGCACCGTCGGCGCCACACCGAGTGCCCGCAGCAGCGCGGTGGCCGCCAGTGGCAGCCGGCTGCCGCCGCCGACCAGGAATATCCCCGACAGGTCGGTCGGTGCCAGGGCGGCGTCGGCGAGCACCGCGCGGGTCGCCGCCACGGTCCGGGCGACGATCGGCCCGGCCAACTCCTCCACCTGGATCCGCCCCAGCGGGGCATCGGCGCCCAGCGACGGAATCGGCACCACGGTCGACGGCTGCCGGGACAGCGACTCCTTCGCCGCCCGTACGTCGTCCCACAGTTGCCGGTGGGCGCGGCGGTCGGCGTCGGTGTCCGGGTCCGTCAGTCGCCGCCAGCCGGCTGGGTCACACGGGCCGTAGACCGATCCGAGGTACGCCACCACGGCGGCGTCGATGGCGAGCCCACCGGTGTCGTCGAGGCCACGGGTCGCGACGACGGACAGTCGACCGCCGATCCGACGGACCACCGAGGCGTCGAAGGTGCCGGCACCGAGGTCGTAGACCAGCGCGGTGGTCCCGTCGACGCGGCCCGCCGGACCGTCGGTCAGGAAGTAGCCGGCGGCGGCCACCGGCTCCGCCAATGGTGTCACGGCTGCCAGGCCCGCGCGGCGCGCGGCGAGCATGAGCCGCTCCCGGCGGTGGGCGTCCCAGGTCGCCGGATGGGTGACGACGGTACGGGCCGGCAGGCCGCCGGCGGCCCGGCGGGCTTCGGCGGCGACCGCACCGAGGACCGCGGCGATGAGGTCGGCGACGTCGACCTCGGTGTCCCCGAGCGTCACTGTCGCCTGGTCGATGCGCCGCTTCGGGTGCGGTTCCAGCCGGTCGGGCCGGCTCCGGGCGGCGTGCAGCGCGTCGCGGCCGACGATCAGACCGGTGCCCGGTGCCGCGAACACCGCCGACAGCAGCTGCCGGAATCCGTCGAAGAGCAGCGGCTGGACCCGCCCGTCCGGCCAGGCCAGCGCCGCGACGGTGTGCGACGTTCCGAAGTCGACGCCGAGGACGACACCGACGGTCGCCGCAGCCGCCGGGTTCACCATGGGCTGATGCTAGTCGGACCGTGCTCGCCGCTGTCGCCGGTACAGGTGGCGCAGGCCGTCCCGTTGCACGAAGATCTCCCGCCGTTCGACGGCCGTGCCGTCGCGGTCCAGCACGTAGCCGGTGAGCCACACCCAGCCGACATAGGTCCAGCGCTTGTCCACGGCGGTGACCCGGAACCGGAAGCCCCGGTCACCGGCGAACTGGACGCTGGCGGCAGCTCCGATCGCCAGCACGTCACCCGGCTCAGGTGCCGGGGTCGACGTCGAGTTCACCGACGTACGGCAGCCGGGCCTGGTCGCTCTGCCAGTCCCGTAACGCCTGCTTGAGTAGCGACAACTCATCGACGAGTTGGGCGATGCTCTGATCGCGGCGGCGCAGCTCAGCGGCGACCTGGGCGACGTACGCGGCGACGTGCCGTGGGTCGAGACCACGCCAGCGGGTGCGAAACCGCACCCGGGTCACCTGCTCGGCGGTCAGCGCCACCGGCGCGACGTCCCCCTCGTACGTCTCGCCGTTGACGCTGACCACCGGCGGCCGGTGCCGCCCGGATGAGCTCGCGGACGCCCCGTTCACAGCGCTTTTCCGTCCGGTGGCGGCGGTCCGGGCCAGGTCAACCGGCCGCACCACGGACACCATCTGACTTTCACTTTGAAGGCGAACAGTCCGGCCAGGAACCCCAGCAGGACCGCGCCGATCAGCGCACCGATTTCCACGAGGACCTTCCCCCTCTTCAGATCGGGGCGCCGGCCGGCCTCCTTGCCGCGACGCCGGCCGGCGCCCAGGTGGGTGGGGATGTGCGAGGCGACGAGGCGGTGCGCCGACTTCGGGTCTGCCGGCCCGGCTCTCGTAGCCAGAGACAGATTGACATCTCTGACGTACGGCTACAAGACTTCAGTGTAAGTTTTCTCCAAGACTGCCGACAGTGTGGAGTCAGGTCTTGAAAGTTGTAGCAATGCGAGGGAGACTGCCTTTCGGCAGATCCGAAGAGGATCCTGAGGAGGTCTACATGTCACGAGCAAGCGGACCCACGATCGCCCGATGGCAGCTCGGCAGGCAGCTCAAGACCGCTCGCGAGGCGGCCGGCTTCACCCAGTTCGCCATCTCCGAGGTGCTCGCCTGCAGCGAGTCGAAGATCTACAAGATCGAGGCCGGTGACGTCGGCGTCGGCCGTGGCGACCTGATCGTCATGCTCGACCGCTACGGCGTCGCCGACGATGAGCGCCGCGCCACCATCTTCGACCTGCAGAAGCAGGGCAAGCAGCGCGGCTGGTGGTCCAAGTACGGCAATCTCCCGATGAACTACAGCATGTACGTCGGCCTCGAAGGCGCCGCCCGCGAGGTGCGCAACTTCGAGCTGGCCATCGTCCCCGGCCTGCTTCAGACCGAGGAGTACGCCCGAGCCGTCGCCTCCACGGCGTGGCCGGACGATCCCGGCGAGGTGGACCGGCGGGTCGAGCTACGGATGGCGCGGCAAGCGTGCCTTACCGAGGACCCGCCGCTGAAGTTCTGGGCCGTCGTGGACGAGGCTGCGCTACATCGGCGTACCGGTGGCGACGCGGTGATGCGCCGGCAGCTCGACCACCTGGCCGAGGCGAGCACCCGACCGAACGTCATGCTGCAGGTGCTGCCGTTCAGCGAGGGCCATCACCCTGGCACCACCGGGTCGTTCTCGATCCTGGAGTTCGACGAGGACGTGCACAGCCCGGTGGCGTACGTGATCAGCCCAGCTGGCGACGTGTATCTGGAACGCCCAGAGGACATGAATCGGGTTACGCTTACCTACACCCACCTGCACGCGGCGGCGCTCAGCCCAGGCAAGTCCCGGGACCTGATCGCCGCGATCGCCAAGGACTTGGCGTAGACCAGAAGGAGGGGCGCGATGGACCTCGCCCGCGCCGTGTGGATCAAGAGCAGCCGCAGCGACTCGAACAGCCAGTGCGTCGAAGTCGCCCGCAACCTGCCGGGAGTCGTCGCCACCCGCGACAGCAAGGACCCGACCGGCCCGGCGCTGACCTTCGCCCCCTCCGCCTGGACCACCTTCACCACCGCCCTCAAGTCGTCCCAGCTCTCCGCGTAACCGCTCCTCCCCGCCCCGCTGACTGCAAGCCCGCCTTGCCGGTTGCGTCGTCCCGCACTTGATAGGACGTACGATCAGGCTGAGGAGGTGCAGCCATGAGCACGCCAAGCAGACCGCCGCCTGGCTCGCGGTATGTCGATCAGCGGCACTACGTAGTCGCCGCAACGCTTTCCGAGCTACGCGGTCCAGTTTCCGGGATGGTGACGCTCGACCGTTGGCTGGACTGGTCTGGTAACGGCGCCTACGACCTTGACGACCCCGGCGATTTGCAATTGATGTACCAGACGGTGCTAAACTAGGCAACCACCGCCACCGATCTACGCCGATGGCTTCATGGCGACACGCTCTACCGCCTATGGCCGACCCTCTGGTTGCCTGCCCGGTTGCGGGCACTGTGGCAGGCGCGCTTGCCAGAGTTGGCGACGCCGCCGGGGTCAATGGCCGGATAGCGATGAAGGAGACACACGTCCGCTTAGCCAAGATCGGACACGGGTAGCGGGCAAATATGGCTTCGCCCTGGCTGGTGGCTATGCTGTCCAAGCGCATGGGAGCGTCGTGAGGACTTCGCGACAGCCGTCGAGGCGGTCGTTGCAGAGTACCGATCATCTGGATACCTCGTGGAGGTCATCCAGCAGTTCGAGACCTTCGCCCGGCTCTCCGTCATCGATCCAAGCAAGCCTGCGGAGCCGCACAAGGTCGAGCTCGCGGCGAATTGGCGGGCACTACCACCGGTCATGATGGACATAGGCCCGGTCCTGCACCCCGACGACGTGGTGACAGGTAAAATGTCCGCGCTGTTTACGCGCGCGGAACCCCGGGACTTCTTGGATGTCGATGCCGCCGTAACCACTGGGCGCTACAGCCCTGAACGTCTGTTGGAGCTCGCCGAACAAGCCGACGCAGGTTTCGATCGCCGAGTACTGGCGGACCTCTTCGCGACGCTGGAGCGATACCCGGATCGCCGATTTGCGGCCTACGGCGCGAACCCTCAGCACATCGCCGCCGTACGCGAGCGGTATAAGGCTTGGCGGGAAGAGCTCCTGGCCGCCGATTCGCTCAAGGAACCCGACCGAGAAGTCCCATAGGTCCGAGAAACTCTTCAGGTATCCTTCGTCCCCTACTGGTTGGGTGTCTGGCGGTAGACCCGCGAGTCACGCAGACGAAACGCGTTCGGCTCGACCGAGAAGACGCTGCACGCCAACCCGGGCCAGCACGCCGATCGGCTCCCGGAACACGAGCTGGACAGCACGGTACGGTTCTTCACCCGGCACCTCATGCCGCACTGAACAGCACTGATCGAAGCCGGCATCCGTCCGGATCGGCTCGGGCTCAGCAGATCCGGTTGCCGTCTTCGAGATAGCGGGTCCCGCCGCCGTCGGCTGCCTCGGCGGCGGCGGTAGCCCGCCGGGCCAGCAGCGGTGACAGCCGCTGCTGTGCCTGGGCCAGGGTCGACCACGCCCAGCTGCGCAACTCCTGCGGTGGCAGCCGGATCGCGTCGGTTTTCGCCGCGTCCAGGACCCCGCCGTCGTAGACGAACATGACGCCTTCGGTGCGACCGGTACGCGGCGGCACCCAGTCGACGACCAGCAACCGGCCGGGAGCGACGGTCAGGCCGAGTTCCTCCGCCAGCTCGCGGACCGCCGCTTCGTACGGCGACTCGTCGGCCTCCACCACCCCACCTGGCAGCTCCCAGTAATCCTTGTACGTAGGCTCGACAATCAGGATCCGTCCGACATGATCCTGAAAGAGCACCCCCGAACCCATCCGCTTGCGCGGCAACGTCGCGGTGTAGTCGTCCGCCGATGCAGTCATCCAGGGACGCTAACGGCACCCCACGTACCGCGACGGCTACGACACGTCAACGAGTTCGAGTCCGTCGTACTCGGCGAAGTCGATGAAGTCCTTCGTGTTGAAGGTACCAAGCGGAAGACCTTGCACCAGGCAGCAAGCGGCGATCAGGTGTCGTTGACCGGCCCAGGACGACCCCGAAGCTGAGCGTGCGCCTGAAGGTGGCCCCAGGTCGTTGTGACTCGTTCGTCAAACCCGAGCACAAGAATTCGCCGACGCCAAACGTCGAGGCTCGCGCGCCGTTGCGGACCCCAACTACGGATAGCGGTCCATTTGGTCAGCTCGCCGAGCGTGAAGCTCACACAAGACCTGCCCGCCGAAAAGCGTAAAGGTCGACGAGGAACTCGTCCAGCTCCTCGTCAGATTCGAACATGCCAGGCTGCATCAAGTCATCCGCTGAACGAAGCGGGCGAACCCCCTGCTGTCGCGCCAGCTCCTCCACCGTGACGTGCTGGTCGGGCTGCGACCAGTCAGATAGAGCCTCAGCGTTGCTTGACACGGTGCGCTCCCTTCACAGGCGAGGCTCCGCCAAGCTTACCTTCCCTGCCGTGATCAACTTGTCACTCACCGTCGACCATGAGCCTGTCAGCCACGGTCGGTGTTGGTGGCTACGGCCGAACGGGTCGGCGTCCGGCAGCTGCGGATCGAAGTCGAGCGCGCCCCGGTCGTCGCGCAGCCCACCGAACCCGGCCACCAGCGCGATCCAGGACCCCGCCAACGCGGCCATCGATCCCGGCTCGGGCTGTGACGTCGAGCTTCCTCTGGTCGGAGAGCGTCCTTCACGGCCGTAGCGCACACTCACCCCCGAAGGCCCACGCCACACAGCAGCGCGGACAACCGGTTGGCGCGACCGCGAGTTTGGTCAACCGGCCGGCTGCGGAGTCGCTGCGCGCAGGTAGTCCCGCTCGGGCTCACGTTTTGGCTGCCGCGGGGGCAGGTGCAGCATCGAGGTACTGACGGCCTGCGCGCCGGCGGAGCACGTGTGTCAGCGCGGTTAGATGGGGAAACTCGATGAGCATGCCGAGGATGATCGCTGCGTACACGACCGGCTGGTCGGGGAGCGCGATGGCGGTGACGGCGAGCATGAGCGGGGCGTTGCGGGCCGAGGTGGTCATCGTCAGCAGCGCATGCTCGGGGTAGGGCAAGCCGACCAGGTTCGTGACGCTCTCGCCGACGACGAAGGTGACGACGAAGAAGAGAAAGACGACGAGCAGAACCCAGGCGAAAGCGCCGACGTCGGTGAGGATCGTGGCGATGTTCGCGGCAAAGATCCCGATGATTACTGCGGCGATGACGAGGGCGATCGCACGATCGACGGTCGCCACCACGACGCCCCGCCACCCTTTCGGCGCAACCGCGCGCAGCAGCAAGCGGAGGCCGAGCCCGGCTACGGCGGGCAGGACGAACCAAGTCAGCAGCGTGTCACCGACGTCAGCCGGGGCCGGCGCGACGGTGCCGTCGGCGAAGATTCCGAGCCACACCGGGTACAGCGCGAGTTGCAGCACCATCTGCACCGGGATCAGGGCGGCACCGATCCTGGTATCACCTCCGGCGAGGCGCGTGAACCCGAGGAACCAGTCGGTACATGGCGCGAGGCAGTAGATGAGCACTCCAAGTCGCAACGCGTCGTTCGGGACGAGCGCGGTGAGTACGCACGCGACGAGCGGGACGGCGATGAAGTTGATACCGAGCGCGAGCAGCACCGTGCGTGGGGCTCGGCGCAGTGTCGACAGCCCGTCGAGGCTGAGGGTGAAGAACAGACAACCCACCAGCAGCATGATCATGGGGTCGACGAAGTCGCCCACCGCGGCGCCCGCGTCGGATACGAGCGCTCCGAGCGTGCTGCCGCCAAGGATCGCTGCCAAGAGCACGAGCGTGGTGGTGCCGGTCCGCCAGGGTGCGGTCAGCACGCGCACTCCACCCCGCAGCACGACAGGTCTTCGGTCAGCATCCCGGCCTTCCGCCAGGCCTGCAGCGCACCGGTGTCCTTTCCGGCCTGTTCGCCGATGAGCCGCGCGACGTGCGCGAAGCGCTGGCGGAACTTGTACACGAAGCAGAACTTCTGCCCACCGTGCCGGATCGCCGGTCCGGAGAGGAACAGGCCGGGCGTGAGGGTGGACTGGTCGTCCGTGTCCAGCTCCGGCCACCCGTCGGGGCGAGTCGCGAAGAGTTGCGCCACCGGTCCAAGGCCCGGACCGAAACCCGTCGCGGCGATCGGCACCGTCGGGGTGGAGAAGGTGCCGCCGCCGCCGAGCCGCACGGCGAATCCGGCATCGCCCGCCTCCACGCTCACAGCGCGCTCGGCGACGAGTGTCAACCTGCCCGTCTCAAGGGCGCGCTTCAGGCGCATCCGAGAACGCGGGGCGAGGCGGAACGAGGGATCCGACCCCTGGTGCGCGTCCCAGGGATGCTCGCCGTCGACGACCGTCACGGTGGCACCCTGCTCCACGTGATGGCACGCGAGATCGATCCCCGACTCGTATCCGCCGATCACGACGACGTCACCATCACGACGGACCCAGGCAGCCGCCGACCGTGAGTGTACGCACCGCGCCGCACCCGGAATGCCCGGAGAGAGGGGATGTCCGAACTCGCCTCCCGCCCACACCACCGTCCGTGCCCGTACGATTCCGCGGGTCGAGTGGACCTCGAACTCATCGGCGTTCCGTTGCACGGCCTGCACTTCGGCGCCGAACATGGTGGGTACGCGGAAGTGCATCGTGACTGCGGTCAGGTATTTGGCATACTGCCGGCCCGAGAGGTAGTCGGTGCCGAGGCTGAAAGCCGGCGAGGTCTCGAAATGTATGGCGTTGAGGTCGGTCGCGCCGAAACCGTTACCGGTGAACGACGGGGTCAGAAAGGTCTGCGCCTCAGGCCAGTCCAGGAACGTCTGACCGATCCTGCCCTTCTCGATCACGCCGAAGGTGAGTCCCTCCACGGCGCCGAGTGCCAGCGCGGTGCCGATGCCGGCTGGGCCGGCGCCGATCACGAGTGCATCGAGGACGCGAGGTAAAGCCATGGTCATCGGTGGTTACTTCCTTCGGAGGTAGCGGGTGCCGGCTTTCCAGCGGTAGCGAGTAGTGGCCGTGGCCGGGGTTCTGTGAGGAGTCGGAGACGACGCGGCGTAGCGTCAGGGGGGCGTGTCCAGAGAGGCGAACTGCGTCGGCCAGGGGTCGTCGAACGGGCGCCCGGCCCGCCATGCCTCGACCTCGTCGGGCGTGCACAGGCATGCTTCGAGCTCGGTGAGGAAGGCGCGGGTCTCAGCCTCGACACCCAGGAGTGTCAGTTGGGTGCGCCGGTCGCCGAAGACCGCGTGACTACCGGCCATCTTCGTCTGAAGGTGGGCGATCTCCGCGGCGGAGAGCCGGCCTTCGTCGTGGGCGAGGACACCGGCCTTCCAGTAGGCCATGAACTCCAGATTGATCCCGCCTGCGGCCTGGTTCCACAGCAGGACCTGATCGTCACGGGTCGGCAACCAGAAGGTGCCCTTGCTGCGGTACAGCGTCTGCGGCAGCTTCGTGGTGTACGTGTCCCAGAGCCGCTGGGGATGGAACGGCCGTGGGTCGTCGAGCAGGAGCGAGGCGATGTAGGCATGGTCGGGACAGGCTCGGTCCCGCTTCTCGATCTCACGTCCCAGCCCAGCTACTCGCCGCTGATCGTAGGGTGGTGCGTCGATGACGGCGCCGAGCGGCAGGTTGCCGAACTGGAGGCTGCTGATCGGCACGTAGGGGTTGAGGGGGTGCAACGCCGTTCCGATCGTCTGGAGTTCCTCCCGGCTGAGTTTGTCGGCCTTGGAGAGATAGACCGCGGACGCGAACATGACCTGCTCGGCGATCAGGCTCTCAAGCCCCTGCGTCCCATTTCGGAGGTGCCGGCTCAGCCCGGTGGTCACCGCACGCCCATGGTCGAGGTCGTCTCGCAGCATCGCCGCGTCGAGGACCGAGAGCCACGCGTGCAGACGCGTCCTCGGGTGCCGGGCCAATGCCTTGACCAGGGGCCAGGGTCGGGTGCTGCCAGACGTCTCGATGAAGAGGTGGTCGACGTGCGGGTCAGCCAGCAGGCGGTCGGTCTCGGCGAGCAGAGTCTTGAGCTGTTCCGGTCCGTGGATGCTGCCCCCGACGATCACCGACAGGGTCGACTCGTCGAGGACCTCGGTCTCCTCCACGATCAGCCCGTCGACGTCGAGTTCGCTCATCTCGTTGACGATGGCCGCCACGCGTGGACGTGGCGTCGCTCGCGCCGACTGCACCAACAGGCTTTGCAGGAGGGTGGTCTTACCCGATCCGAGAAATCCGTTGAGCACGGTCACCGAAACGCGGCTCCGCGCTTGCGTCGGCCCAGCGCTACGGACAGTAATCGACCCACGGGTGGCGCCGCGGTTCTTCGTCTGGCCGGAGCGGCCGCGCTTCGTTGGTCTCACACCGCCATCTTATTGCATATGGTTTTCATTCTCATCAGGTTACCTGGCGATGGTTATCGTTTTCGGTAGCCTTGCCGTATGCCCGATCGATTGGACTGTCCTGACCTCGCAACCGCCCTGCATGCGGGCAGCAGAGAGCATGGCGAGCACGGCGTGCTCCTGCAGCTGCTGGACGTCGAGTTCTGGCTGATCGGCCGCGACGTCGAGCACCCGCGCGGCAACCTGTTGCTGCAGCTGGGCTTCACCCGCGAGCCACCGACGGTTGGTGCGCGTGGGCGCAGCCGGTACCGAAGGAGAGCCGGCGATGAGCACGTGGTGCTCTGGGGCTGGGGGCTCTACCTCGCGCGCGATGGCATCGAGGTGCTCCTGACCCGCAGTGGCGGTCCATTCGCGGCCGCCGGCCCGCCCGACGTCTTCGAACGGCCGTCAACGGCGGGGCGTGACACCTCGGCTACTCACGCGCTCGTCGCGGCCTGCGACTGGCTGGCGGCCTACGAGGACCGGGTGGACGCGGGTGCCGGGATCGCCCACCGGGTGCCACGCCCCGACTCGACGCCGACCGCTGCCCCGCCCGAGCCGTGGACGCTCTCGGCTGCCTGGCGTGAACTCGGCGCGCTCGTCGCACGCACCGGCGCGGAACTGCCTGCGACCAGTCGCAACATCGCTGACCACCAGGAAGCGACCGGGACGAACGAGGCTGCGGACATCGCAGCGCGGCACGTGCCAGAATCGACCCATGCCACCGAACGACGGTAGTCTCGACCCCCGGTTGCTTGAGATCCTCGCTTGCCCGGACGACAAGGGGCCGCTTCTCTACTTCGCGGCCGAGAACACTCTCTACAATCCTCGGCTGCGCCGCCGCTATCCCATCCGGGACGGAATACCTGTCCTGCTGATCGACGAGTCCGAGACGGTCGACGGCGCCGAGCACGACCGCCTGCTCGCGTTGACTGCCAAGGGTAGTGCGCCTGCTGATCGCGCCGGGTGCTAAAGACCGAGGTCGTGAAGTGAAGCGTATGACAGGAAGGGAGGGGACACCCCACGACTGCTCTGTCCATCAAGCTACCAGCGTTGCCATGCTATGCATCGAGGGCGTCTCCAGGGCGTCAGATGACGACCAAAGTTGACCATGAACGACCATCGACGACGGGGAGTCCGTGCAGCTCAGCGCCTTGATCACCGCGCTGATGTGGGGTGGGACGGACGAGTCGACCTGTACGCCGGATTCTGTCCCGTACGCGCCGGTTGCCCAGTGCGCAGCGGGGGCGGCCATCCATCTAGGCCTACCGTCGCCGGCAGGCTCCAGCGGCCTACCCGCAGGCTCGGGCGGGCAGCCCTCGAACGCCTGCGCAGGTCGGCGTCTCGCGACACCGGCCCTCTTGGCCTTGCTCCGGGTGGGGTTTACCGAGCCATCCCGGTCACCCGGGATGCTGGTGGGCTCTTACCCCACCGTTTCACCCTTACCGGGCATTTCACCGCCCGGCGGTCTGTTTTCTGTGGCACTGTCCCGCGGGTCGCCCCGGGTTGCCGTTAGCAACCACCCTGCCCTGTGGAGTCCGGACGTTCCTCGGCAACAGGGGACGTATCCCCCGCCGACGCGGCCGCCCGGTCGACTCGTCCGTCCGAGAATCAATCGTACGCAGCCCACGATCATTCCTCGCCCGCAGGCTGGCGGAAACGCGTTACCGAGCGGCGGGCCGAGCCCACTACCCACCCCGCGTCGCCGAGCACCACTGCCGGCGGAGCCCATGTCAGCGCAGGGTGCGGACCAGCAGCAGGATGCCGACACCGACGCCGAAGACGACGATGCCGAAGCGCAGTACGGTCGGCGGGAGCTTTCGGACCACCCGCGCGCCGACGTACCCACCGGTGATGGTCGCCGGGATCAGCACCGCCGCCGCAGCCCAGTTGACCGGTCCGAAGACGGCGAACACGACGACAGTTGTCGCCCCGACCACCGCCGACAGCAGGTTCTTCAGCGCGACGACCCCGTTGAGGGCTTCGTCGAGCACCAGGGCCAGCCCGGCGACCAACATCACGCCGAGCGCCGCGCCGAAGTAGCCGCCGTACGCCGAGCAGAAGAAGGCCATCGTCTGCAACGAGATCTGTTCACGCCCAGGTGGCAGATCATGGGGTTCACCGACGATGCGGCGCAACTGGTTCTGCAGGCCGAGCACGGCCGCCGCGCTGAGGATCAGGAACGGCACGATCAACTCGAACGCCCGGGCCGGGGTGACCAGCAGCAGTACGCAGCCGAGCACCGCCCCGGCGACGGACGTCGGCACCAGCGGCCACAGCCGGCGCCGCCGGGGCAGGTCGGCGCGGCTGCCGACGGTGCTGGCGAGGTAGCCGGGGCTGACCGCGATCGCGTTGGTCACGTTCGCCGCCACCGGCGGCAACCCGACGGCGATCAGGGCGGGGAAGGTGATCAGCGAGCCGCCGCCGGCCGCCGCGTTGACCATGCCCGCCGCCAGTCCCGCCCCGACGAGCAGGCCCAACGCCGGGAGATCCATTCACCAGAGCCTAGTGCCACGACCCCTACCACCCGCCCGCCGACCCCCGGTCACGGGGTGGCGATGCCGGCGAGGTGGGCGGTGTCGTTGACGGTGCGCACCGCCACGCCACCGTCCGGCCAGGTGTCGATCACCGAGATGCCGGTCGGGTCGAGGTACAGCCGGTGCAGCAGCACGTCACCGGCACCCAGTGCGTCCCGCAGCATGATCTTCAGCGGGGAGACGTGCGAGACCACCACCACGGTCTGCCCGGTGTACGTGGCGAGCAGCCCCCGCACCGAGCGGCGTACCCGGGTCGACACCTGCGCGAACGACTCGCCACCCGGCGGCGCCAGCTGGGTCGAGGCGAGCCAGGCGGTCAACTCGGCCGGCCAGCGCTCGCGCACCTCGGCGAAGGTGTGCCCCTCCCACTCGCCGAAGTCGCACTCGATCAGGTCGTCGTCGGGGCGTACCGGCGGGTCGCCGACCCCGGCGGCGATCGCCCGTGCGGTGTCCACGCAGCGCGACAGCGGCGAACAGACGATGGCGTCGATCTTCGACCGGATCATCGCGATCCGGGCGGCAGCGGCGGCGGCCTGCGCGGCGCCCTGTTCGGACAGCGGTACGTCGCCGCGACCCGAGTAGCGGCTCTGCTTGTTCAGGCCGGTCTCGCCGTGCCGGACCAGGATCAGCCGGGTGGCGCTCGCGGTGCTCGGCGGCTCCCAGGAGGCGGCCGGTGCGCCACCTGACGCGGCGAACATCGACGGCTGCGCCTCGACGACCGCAGTGGTGGCAGTGTCCGTGGGAGCGCGGGACGCAGCCGGGACCGGCGTCGCCGATGCCGCCGATGCCGCCGATTTGGCCGGCTTGGCGGATTTGGCCGGCTTGCCGGCGGCGCGGTCCATCGCCTGGTTGGCCAGGGCGTCGGCGCGCTTGTTCTTCTCCCGGGGAATCCAGCCGAAGGTCACCGCGTCGAACTCGCGGACGAGCTTGGCCGCCTGCGCGGCGAGCGGTCGCAGTCCCGGGTTCTTGATCTGCCAGCGGCCGCACATCTGCTCGACCACGAGCTTCGAGTCCATCCGTACGTCGACCGAGGTGGCACCGATCTCGGCGGCGGCGCGCAGCCCGGCGATCAGGCCCTGGTACTCGGCCACGTTGTTGGTGGCGACACCGATCGCCTCGCCCCGCTCGGCGAGGACCTGGCTGGTGGCCGGATCGAGCACCACCGCGCCGTACCCGGCGGGCCCGGGGTTGCCGCGCGCGCCGCCGTCGGCTTCGACGATGACCTTCATCGCGGTGCTCACAGGCCCGACTCGGCGGTACGCACCATGATCCGGCGGCATTCCTCGCACCGGACCACCTCCGCCGGGTCGGCCGCCTTGATCCGTCCCCGCTCGGTGGCGGACAGTTCCAGTCGGCAACCGCCGCATCGGCCGGCCCGCAGCAGGGCAGCGGCCAGCCCGCCCGAGTTCTCCCGGATCTTGTCGTAGAGGGCGATCAGTTCGGCGGGCAGGTCGCCGGCCAGCGGCACCCGGGCGGAGGTCTTGAACCGTTCCTCGCTGGCGATCTCGGTCAACGTACGGTCGCGGGCGGCCTCGACCTCGGCGCGCCGTTCCCGGGTCGCGGCGATCCGGCCGGTGATCTTGTCGAGAACTGCCTGTGCGGTCTCCCGCTGCTCCATCAGCTCCAGCTCGGCGTCTTCCAGCTCGGTCTGCCGGCGGGTCAACGAGGTCAGCTCGTGCTGCAGCGCCTCCAGCTCGCGAGCCGGCCCGGAGCCGCGAGTGAGCCGGGCCTGATCCTTGTCCTTGCGGGTGCGGACCTGATCGACATCGCGGTCCAGGCGGGCGATGTCGCGGTCCAGGTCGTCGACGGCCACCTGGGCACGGACCCGTTCGTCCTCCAGCGCCGACAGTTCCCGGGCCAGCCCGTCGAGCTCCGCGTGCTCGGGCAGGGTCCGCCGGCGGTGGGCAAGCTGGGCGAGCGCGGTGTCGATCGCCTGCAGGTCGAGCAGGCGGCGCTGGGCTTGCGGATCTGCCTTCACAGGTGGTGCTCCTTATGAGGTGGGTACGGCAGCGGTGGGTGCGGCGGTGGCGGAAGCGCCGGACGCGGTGGAGACAGCCGACGGCGCGTGCAGGGTCCACGGGTCAGTATCAAGGTCCGAGACGCTCGCCCGCACGGGCAGTTCGGCCTCCAGGTACCGGGCGAGATCATCCAACCAGGGCCGCTCGGTTGCCCAGTGAGCGGCGTCGAGCAGCGCGGGCCCACCGGCGGCGACCTGCTCGCTGGCCGGGTGGTGACGCAGGTCGGCGGTGAGATAGGCGTCGACACCGGCGGCCGCCGCGGCGTCGAGGAACGAGTCGCCGGCCCCGCCGCAAACAGCCACGGTACGGATAATGCGGCCCGGGTTACCGGCGGCCCGCACGCCCCACACGGTCGGCGGCAACGTGGCGGCGGCGTGGCGGGTCAACTCGGCGAGGGTGAGCGGCTGGGGCAACGTGCCGATGCGCCCGGCGCCCTGCCCGACGACGGCGGTCGCCGGGGTGCCCGGCGCCGCCGGCACCAGGGGGCGCAGGCCGGTGAGGCCGAGCCGGCGGGCCAACGCGTCGGAAACGCCCGGGTTGGCCACGTCGGCGTTGGTGTGCGCCACGTACAAGGCGACACCGGCGCGGATGAGCCGATGCACGATCCGCCCCTTGTACGTGGTCGGGGCGACCGACGACACGCCACGCAGCAGTAGCGGGTGGTGGGCGACGATCATCTCGGCCCCGGCGTCGACCGCTTCGGCCACGGTGTCGGGTACGCAGTCAACGACGCACCACACGTGCCGTACCGGTGCTTCGGGCTCGCCGAGCACGAGGCCGACCCGGTCCCATTGCTCGGCCCAGGCAGGTGGGAAGCGCCGATCACAGGCGGCGATGACGTCGGCCACCCGGGGCTGCGCCGCCGGCGCCGTCGAACCGGCGCCGGATCCGACCCGGGACGATGCAGTTGTTGTGCCCACGGCGGCTCAGCTTACCCATCCGCCACCGGGGCCGACCGGTTCTACTCACCGGTGGTACCGGCAGCCATTTCGTCATCGAGCACGTCGAGCGTGAGCCGCCAGGGAATCCGGTCGATGAGCTGTTCACCGGCGCCGGGCGGTTGCAGCGGCAGGACGTCGTCGCCGAGCAGGACGGGGATCCCCCAGCCACGCAGCCGGGCGACGCTTTCCTGGAAGGCGGGGTGCCCGGCGAGCGCGGTGTTGGTGAACGGCAGAGTGACGATCGGCAGGCCCTTGCCCTGGGCCTCGACGACGAGACCGAGGGCAAGGGTGTCGGTGATGCCGGCAGCCCACTTGTTGATGGTGTTGGCGGTGGCCGGAGCGACGATCATCGCGTCGGGCGGTGGCAGCACGTCAGGGTCACCGGGGTTCTTGTAGTCGGTGCGCACGGGATGCCCGGTCTGCGCGGCGAGCCCGGGTGCGTCGACGAACTTGCGCCCGTCAGGGGTCACCACGACGCACACCGACCAGTCGCGCTGCTGGGCGAGGGTCACCAGCCTCCCGACCTGTCGGGAGGCTGGACTGCCGCAGGCGATCACATACAGGTTCCCGGCATCGGCTGGGGTCACGCCGCCACTCCTCCATCCACCATCGTCGTTGTTTCCTGTGGGATACGGTTCCCTGCGGGACGCGGCGCGTCACACGCCGACCCCCATCTGCTCGGCGAGTTCGGCCACCGGGGCCGACGGCGTGCCGCGGGTGCGGCGCAACACATCGGACATCACCGCGTGGGCCACCGGCCGACAGCGGATCTCCGCCGGCGCCAGCCGATCGCCCTCCAGCAGCATCTCGCTGGCCTTGTCGAGTTCCCCGAGGTGGGCGTATCCACGGGCGATGTCGAGCATGTGGTGCGCCCGCCGTTCCGGCAGCAGCGCGTTGAACCCGGGTTCCGCCAGGATCACTTGATGCGTCTGCACCGCCGCACGGCTCTCCCCCAGCTCGACCGCGGCCGCGGCCCGGTGCAATTGGACGTTGGTCGGACCGAAGCAGGTCCAGTAGTGGTTCTTGTCCTCACCGAGCGCCCGCGCCGCCTCGTCAGCACCATTGACCAGGTCCCGGACGGTGGCGCTGTCGCCGATGCGGGCCGCTGCCATCGCCGCCTGCAGCAACAGCAGGCCGTACACGGACAGCCGCTCCGGGGTGGCTTCGCCCGTGTCCGGTGCGAGCCGGTTCGCGATGTTCACATTTACTTCGAGCGCGGCGCGGAACCGGCCGAGGGCGAGCAACGCGTTGCCGACCCGGCAGGTCGCCACGCCGGTCAGCAGGTTGTCCCCCGCCCGGTGCGACACCGCGATCGACCGGTCGGCGGCCAGCCAGGCCAGGTCGTACTCGCCGAGCTTGCGCAGCGTGGCGGACGCGATCTGGTAGAGCTGGCCGAGCAGGCTGGCCGCCTGCCGTGCCTGCTCGCTGCCGGCGGGGTACACACTGTCGGCGGCCTGCGCGTCGCGCAGCAACCGGGGCAGGGCACGGGCCAACACTCCATACTTGGCGTGTTGGAAGGTCAGCCACGCATGGTTGGTCGCCTTGTGCATCTCGGCCAACCGGGGCGGCTCCGGTGAGGTGTCGAAGAAGGTGCTAAGCGAGTCGTACCGCTCCAGCGCGGCGCGGATCTCCTCGACTTCCACCTGGTCGATGCAGACGGTGCTCTCCGGTCGGCGCTCCGGATCTTTGCCGAGCAACTGCTGGGC
This sequence comes from Solwaraspora sp. WMMB335, assembly GCF_049179075.1. Taxonomy (NCBI): domain Bacteria; kingdom Bacillati; phylum Actinomycetota; class Actinomycetes; order Micromonosporales; family Micromonosporaceae; genus Solwaraspora; species Solwaraspora sp. WMMB335. Next base: position 6,662,628 of record NZ_JBMHMF010000001.1, on the reverse strand, counting down.
GTCCACCTGCAACACGTCGGCGATTTCGTGGATCACGGAGAACTTGTCCAGCCGACGCACCCCGCGCTCGACCTTGTCGACCCAGCTCTTGGACTTGCCGAGCCGGTCGGCGAACACCTGCTGGGACAGCTTGCGCCGGGTACGCCAGTAGGCGACGCGCCGACCGATGGGTAACTCGTCCACACCCATGTTCCCCCCTTGCGATTCCGGCACCCCCCGGGGCCGGCATAACTGCTGGTCAATACGGCTTTCTTCCGTGGACACCCGAACCGGCACCGTACTCATCGCACAGCCAGTGCGTTAGGTCCATCACAGATGGTCGTAGTTTTCGATGCAAGTTGCAAAGGGTTGACAGCCAAAAATTTACGGCGTGTCGCCGGCACGGATGTGCCGGCCCACGCCGTAGTCGGTTGTGCCCACAGCTATTCGCGAACACGACACTTGAGGGGATTTTCGATCATGCGGTGGACGGTCCAACCGCCTTTCGTCCGCCTGCGGCTGCGCCGCGGTGCGCTGCGCTACGCCACGCACGGATGGCCGGTCACGCCCGGAGCGTATCTGCACCAGGGTCGCTTCCGGTGTGATCGACCGGGCTGCCCGACCACCGGCTGTCACCCGGCACTGGCCGACTGGCAGCGGTCCGCGACCGACTGCCGCGTCCAGGTCGGCACCTGGTGGCGGGAACATCCGCACGCCGTACTGCTCGCCACCGGACACGCGTTCGACGTGCTGGACGTGCCGGCCCGCCTCGGCCTGCGGACGCTGTGCACGCTGCGGTTGCGCGGCGGCGCCGCGGCGCCGGGCCGAGGTCGGCTGCACGGTCCGGTCGCGGTGACTCCCACCGGCCGGTGGATGTTCCTGGTACGTCCGAGTGACGCGCTGCGGCCCGAGCTGGCCGACTCACTCGACGTGGTCCGGCACGGCATCGGCTCGTGGATCCCGGCACCGCCGACCCTGCTGGCCGAGGGCCCGGTCCGCTGGGCGGTCAGCCCAGCGCAGGTGCAGTGGCAGCTGCCCGACTCGTACGCCGTGCAGCAGGTCGTCAACGAGGCGCGGGAGGCCACCACCTCGCCCCGGCCCCGGCCCCGGCTGCCACAGCCACGCACCGCACCAGCCGACGCCACACCGGCCGACGGCGCACCAGCCGAACCGGTACCGGTCGCTCCGCTCGCCGGCGGGGGTGCCTTTCCCACGGCGACCGGGGTGCCGCGACAGACGTCCACGCTGCGCCGGGCGCTGTGACCCGGATCGGGATCCGTGTTCCCGGGCACCTGGGGCTTTCCGACGAGGGTGAAAGATTGTCCTCGGCGCTCACCCGCACGGGAGTACCTGTCCCGGCCGGCCGCCTTGAGCATCGAGTAGCCACGCCTTTCCAGTTTGCCGGTTGACGCGCGGGGTGCGGGACCGGACGGCTTGAGCGGCGGCCGAGTGGGTAATGCGCCGTTGGCCGCTCGCTACGCGTGCCGCTGGCTGCAGGGGACGCTCGGAGGGAAGGCACACCATGCTCAGCAGGGAGGATCAGCGCCGGTTCGACCAGATCGCCCGCCACCTGCGGACGACCGATCCGGAATTCGTCGCCCGACTGGGCGATCAGGCGGCAAACCGGCGTAACCGGCTGGCGATCGTGGCCAGTGTGGTGCTCTGGGCGACGGTACCGTTGCTCGCGCTGTCCGGCGGCTGGCTCGCCGCGATCATCGCCGCGGTCGCGCTCTGCCTCGCCGGGGCCTTGGCGCTACGGGCCCGCCGCTGGTAGTCGGCTGTCCGCGCCGAACCGCTGGTAGGCACCGCTCAACAGGGTGACCAGGCCCGGTCCACCGACCGACGGCGATGGTACGCCGAGCTGGCGCAGCAGCAGCCCCGGACGTGCCGGCAGCACCGGTGCCCGCGCCGGCAACGGCACCGGCGGGCGCCAGAAGCCGACGTCGACCGGCGCGCTCGGCTCCGGCAAGCCGGCCAGCACCCGGCTGGCCCCGACCGGAGCGGGATCGGCCGGAGCGGGATCGACCGGAGCGGGATCGACCGGAGCGAGACCAGCCGGAGCGAGGCCGGCCGCCGGGCCGGCGGATCCCGCTGGCGTGCCAACGGTGAGCGGCGCATCGTCGACGGCTGGTCCGGCGGCGACCGGCCGGGCACGAGCCGACCGCAGTCGATCCAGCAACGCCGGCCGACTGCGACCACGCCAGTGCAGGATCTGGAACGGATCCGCGTCGAACTCCTCGGCGAGCAGATAGAAGGTGGCGGCCAGGTGCTTGCACGGCACCGCACCGTCCGGGCAGTTGCAGTCCAGCGTCAACTCGTCGATGCCGGCCGGGAACAACGGAGCACCGGCCGCGACGAACACCTCCTCCAGCTCCGGCGGCAGATCGCCGGCGAGCAGCCGCGCGCTGAACAGGGCCTGGCCGGCCAGGGTCCGCTCGATATCACGCCACACCGATTCGGCAAACGGCGGCAGCCCGATCCGTACCCGGTACGGCCGGGGGCGGGACCCCTGCACCTGGGCGGTCACCGCGCCGGGAGCCACGGTCAGGGCGAGCACCTGCCCGGCCCGGGCGTACGACCGGCCCCGGCTGAGCCGGGTGCCCAGCGCGAACGATTCGAGCACGCCGACGAAACGTCGCGACCACCAGGACTGGCCGATCGCCCCCCGCGTGCTGCGGGCCCGTAACCCACCGTCGACCCGGCGCGGCCGGCCGAAGTCGGCGAACGAACTCACTCCACCACCGCCCCGGCCTCCAGGGCGAACAGCTCCCGCAGCTGTCCGGTGGACAGCTCGGTCAGCCACTGTTCACCGCTGCCGACGATCCGTGCGGCCAGCCCACGTTTGTCCGCCACCATCGCCGCGATCTTCTCCTCCACGGTGCCGGCGCAGACGAACTTGCGTACCTGCACCGCCCGCCGCTGCCCGATCCGGAACGCCCGGTCGGTCGCCTGGTCCTCCACCGCCGGGTTCCACCACCGGTCGACGTGTACGACGTGGTTGGCGGCGGTCAGCGTCAGCCCCGTGCCGCCGGCCTTGAGTGACAGGATGAACAGCGGTGGGCCGCCCGCGTCGCCGTCCTGGAACCGGGTCACCAGCGTGTCGCGCTCCGCCTTGCCCAGGCCGCCGTGCAGGAACAGCACCTCCCGACCGGTGTACGCGCACAGATGGCCGCGCAGCATCGCGCCGAACTCGGCGTACTGGGTGAACAGCAGCGCTTTCTCCCCCGCCGCCAGGACCTCGTCGAGGATCTCGGTGAGCCGGGCCAGCTTGCCGGAGCGGCCCGGCAGGTGCGAGCCGTCGCGCAGGAACTGCGCCGGATGGTTGCAGATCTGCTTCAGCTTGGTCATGGTGGCCAGCACCAGCCCTCGGCGTTCGATGCCGTCACTGGAGTCGATCCGCCCCATCATGTCGTCGACCACCGCCTGGTAGAGCGAGGCCTGCTCGGCGGTCAGGTTGCACAGCACCTCCATCTCCAGCTTGGCCGGCAGGTCGGCGATGATCGAGGTGTCGGTCTTGAGGCGGCGCAGCACGAACGGGCCGGTGATGCGGCGCAACCGTTGGGCGGCGTCGGTGTCCCCGTGGCGTTCCACCGGCTCGGCGTACCGCTCGCGGAAGCTGGCCGCCGTGCCGAGCAGGCCGGGGTTGGCGAACTCCATGATGGACCACAGGTCGGCGAGGCGGTTCTCCACCGGCGTACCGGTGATCGCGATCCGGTGCCGGGCGGGCAGTGAACGGACCGCGACCGCCTGCCGGGTCGCCGCGTTCTTGATCGCCTGTGCCTCGTCGACCAGCAGCCGGTGCCAGCTGATCTCGGCCAACGCCCCGGCGTCCCGGGCGGCGACCGCATAGGTGGTGACCACCAGCCTGGACCGGGCGACCGTCTCGGTGAAGACCGACCCGCGCGGGCGCTCCGCGCCGTGGTGCACGTGCACCGCCAGGTCGGGCACGAACCGGGCCGCTTCCCGGCACCAGTTGCCGACCAGCGACATCGGGCAGACCAGCAGCGTGGGTCCGGCGCCGGGTTCGTCGGCGGCGAGCAGGGCGAGCAGTTGCACGGTCTTGCCCAGACCCATGTCGTCGGCGAGCACGCCACCCAGGCCCAGCGACTGCAGGAACCGCAGCCATGCCAGGCCACGCCGCTGGTACGGGCGCAGCCGCCCGTGGAAACCTGCCGGCTCGACCGCCGGGGCGAGCCGGCGTTCCACCTCGCCGCTGAGCAGATCGCCGAGCGCGCCGTCGGCGCTGATCCCGAGCACCGGCAGCGGCACCGGCAGTGCGTCGTCGTCGCCGAGGGCCAGCCGCAGCAGGTCGGTGGTGGCGAGCTCGCCGCCAGAGCGCAGCAGCGCCAGGCCGGCGGCGAGCCGCTTCGCGTCGACCTCGACCCACTGGCCGCGCAGCCGCACCAGTGGTGTCTTGGCCACCGCGAGCGAGCGTAGTTCCTGCTCGGTCAGCGGCTGGTCGCCCAGCGCCACCTGCCACTGGTAGTCGACCAGGGCGGACATGCCGAAGCGCTGGTCACCGGCGACGGTGCCGGGCGCGGTCCGGCTGGTCGCCCGCAGCCGGGCACCGAGTCGCGCGGTCGGTCGCTGCCACCAGGACGGCAGCAGTACGCCGAAGCCGGCGGCGTGCAGCGCCGGTGCGCCGTCGCGCAGGAACCGGTGCGCGGCGTCGACGTCGAGGTGAATCCCGGCGGGGGTGGCGGTGCGCAGCGCGTCCTCGATCGCCGGCCACAGCCGGGAGGCGCGGCCCAGCTCGGCCAGCAGCGTCTCCTGCGGGTCGGTGGTGTGCCGGGTCAGCGGCTGGAGCCGCCGGCCGCCGCGCCAGATCGTCGCGGCGTCGACTAGCAGGCTCGGCTCGGCGGTGGCCTGCAGGGCGAACTCCAACCGCCAGCCGCCTCCCGCCTGCGCTGCCGGCTCCCCGGCCGGATCGGGCTGCCCGGCCGGGTCCGGCTCCCCGGCCGGGTCGGGTTCGCACAGCCGGAAGCTGGCGCGGACCGGGCCGCCAGCCGCCTCCCGCTGCCAGTGGTCGAGTTCGGCGACGAGCGCGTCGAGCGCCGTAGCCGGCGCGGTGAAGTCCCGCCGGGGTCCGGTCAACGCGGTCAACCAGGCGTCGCGGGCGGCCAGCGGCCCGGACCGGGCCCGGCCCTCGGCGAGCCGTACGCCGTGCAGCGCGGCCCGGGCGGCGGCGTCGGTCAGCGCGTCCAACGCCTCGGCGACGCGCCGGTGTCCGGTGCCGGGCGGTCCGCCGGCCAGCACCGCCGCCGGGGTGGCCAAAGCCAACGACTCGGCCCACCGCCGGTCCGGGCCGGTCAGCAGCGGTGACCAGCCGGCGGTGGCGGTTCCCGGCGACGGCCCCGGACACACGGTGGGCAGCACCCGCCCACGCGCGACCAGTTCGGCGGCGAACCCGGCGAGCAGCGCGAGATGCCGCGCCGCACCGCCGATGACCAGCCTGGCCGGTGCGTCCGCGTCGGCGGCCGACGGATCGACGTCGTGCAGCAGGCAGAGCACCGCCAGCGCCTGGTCGGCGTCGAACTCCAGCGTCGGCACCAGCCACTCGGCGAACGGGCCTCCGGTACCGGCGCCGGACCGGGGCGGCGGTTCGTCGGGCTGGGTACGCACCAGCTCCGGCGACTCCGCCGGCCGGCCACGGTCGGACGGCAGCAGCAGCGCGGCGCTGCCGGCCGCGGACTTCGCGGCGATGCCCCCGACGACCGGGACGAGCACGTCGGTCAGCGTGTCGTGCCCGGCGGCGAACGGGTGCGCGCGCCGCCGGGGCCGACGCCCCGGCCGGCGCGGCGGGGCTGCCGGCAGCGTCGAGTCCTCGGCCCAGACGGCGATCCGGCCACCGGAGCCGAGCAGACCCTGCACCACCAGCACCGAAGACTCCTCCCGGTCAGCGCGTCGACCGCTGATGGTACGGGTGGTCCGGCCGGTACGGCCGGGTCGACCCGCGCGGGCCGGTCAGCCGTGCCAGGAGCGCCACAGGGCGGCGTAGGCGCCGTCGGCGGTGATCAACTCGTCGTGGCTGCCCTGCTCGGCAATCCGCCCCTCGTCCAGCACCGCCACCCGGTCGGCGTCGTGGGCCGAGTTGAGCCGGTGGGCGATGGCGATGACCGTACGCCCGGCGAGCACCGCCGCCAGCGCCTGTTCGGTCCGTCGGGCGGTCGTCGGGTCCAACGCGGCGGTGGCCTCGTCCAGGAGCAGCAGATCCGGATCGGCCAGCACCAGCCGGGCCAGGGCCAGCTGCTGGGCGTGCGCGGTCGACAGGTCGAGCGCGCCGTCGCCGAGCAGGGTGTCCAGGCCGTCAGGCAGGCAAGTGTACCAGTCGGCACCGACGGTGTCGAGCGCGGACCGCAACGCCTCGTCGGACGCTTCCGGCGCGGCGAACCTCAGGTTGTCGCGCAGCGAACCGATGAAGACGTGGTGTTCCTGGGTGACCAGGGCGATCCGGCGGCGCCGCTGCGCCGGGTCGAGGTCGGTGACCGGGCAACCGCCGAGCAGCACCGCGCCGTCGCGGGGACGGTCGATGCCGGCGATCAGCCTGGCCAGGGTGGACTTGCCGGCTCCGGACGGGCCGACGATCGCCAGCCGCTGCCCGGCGGCCACGGTCAGGTCGATGCCGCGCAGCACGTCGTCGCCGCCGGGGTACGCGAACGTGGCTGCGCGGACCCGCAGGTCACGGCCGCTCGGGGCGGCGGAGCCGCCACGTGGCTCGGGCGGTACCCGCCCGACGCCCAGCACCCGGGCGTACGACGCAAGGCCGCGCTGCGCCTGTTCGATCCACTGCAGGATGGTGTCCAACGGGTCGACGGCCTGCTGCAGGTAGAGCGCGGCGGCGACCACCGTGCCGAGGGTGACGGTGTCCCGGTGCAGCAGCAGCCCGCCGACCAGCAACGCGGCACCGATCGGCAACGCGACGCTGGCCTCGGCCACCGGAAAGTACACCGAACGCAGGGCGAGGGTGGCCCGCCGGGCGGCCCACAGGTCGGCGATGCTCGTGCGGCCCGCCCGGATCCGCTCGTCGCCCAGCCGCAGTGCCTCCACTGTGCGGGCACCGTCGGCGGTGGTGGTCAACGTATCGGTCAACGCCGCCACCGCGGCACCCTCGGTCAGGTAGGCCTGCCGGGCGCGACGCAGGTACCACCGGGTCACCACCGCAATCGACGGCAGGCCGATCAGGCCGGCCAGACCGAGCAGCGGATGCAGCCAGAACACCACACCGAACAGCAGGACCAGCTGTGCGGTGGCGATCACCACCACCGGCACCACGTCACGGACCATGGTGCCGACCGTGGCGCCGTCGCTGGAGCTGCGGGTGGCGAGGTCGCCGGTACCGGCCCGTTCGACCACCGACACCGGCAGCCCGAGGACCCGGTGTACGAAGTCCTCGCGGAGCCGGGCGACCGCCCGTTCACCGAAGCGCAGCCCCACGTACCGGGCGAAGCGGGTGAGCAGCCCCTGCAGCAGGACGAAGCCGACCAGCGCCGCCGCCAGCCGGTCCACCGCGGCCACCGACGCACCGTTGGTGACCACGTCGACGATCCGGCCGAGCAGCCACGGCCCGGCCAGGCCGGCCAGCGCCGCGCCGACGTGCAGCACCAGGATGCCGGCGACCACCCAGCGTTGCTGGCCGAACAGTTCACCGGTGGCCCGCCGGACGGTACCCGGATCGGCCACCGGCAACCGGCCGCAGGCGGTCACGGCTGACCCGGCGCGGACGACGACCCGCCGCCCGGGCCTGCTGCCGGGCCTGCGACGTCAGCCAACTCGCCGCCCCAGGCGACCAGCGCCCGGTAGTCCGGGTCGCCGGCCAGCAGCTCCGCGTGGCCGCCGATCCCGACGACCCGACCGCCCCGCAGGTGCGCCACTGTGTCGGCGACCGCGAGCAGCAGCGGAGACGTGGTGACCAGCACCGTGGTCCGGCCGGTACGCGCGGCGCGCAGCCGGGCGGCGACCCGCGCCTCGGTGTGCGCGTCGACCGCCGAGGTCGGCTCGATCAGGATCAGCACCTCCGGTTCCACCAGCAATGCCCGGGCCAGCCGTAGCCGCTGGCGCTGGCCGCCGGAGAGGGTCCGGGCCCGACTGCCGATCGGGGTCGCCAGGCCGTCCGGCAGCGACGTCACCACGTCGTCGGCGGACGCGACCCGGACCGCCGCCCGCACCCGTCGGTCACCGGCCGATCCGGGCTCGTCGGCCCGCGTGCCCTGCAGGATCTGCCGCAGCGTGCCGGCGAACAGGTACGCGTCGTGGTCGGCGACCAGGATCCGGGCCCGTACCTTGTCGAGCGCGACCGCGGCCAGCGACACCGGACCCCAGGTCACATCGGACCGGCGGAACCGCCCTAGCCGGTCGGCCAGCGCCTGCCCGTCGCCCGGGTCGTCGGCCGCCACCCCGATGGTCAGCCCGGCCGGCACGGTCAACCCGCTGTCGTGGTCGTGCAGGTCGGCCGGCTGCGGCGGGGCGGCGACGGCGCGCTGCGCCGGCAGGTCCGTCACCGGGTCGGGGGCGAGCCGCAGCAGGGCCACGATCCGGCGGGCGGCGACCCGGCCCCGGATGAACTGGTAGCTCCCCTCCTGCAGGAACCAGACCGGGACGGTCAGCGCGGCCACGTACCCGTAGACGGCGACCAGCTCACCGATGGTCATCTCGTCGGCGACCGCCATCCGGGCGGAGAGCCAGACCACGGCGGCGAGGAACAGCCCCGGGACGGTGACGGTGAGCGCCTCGATCCAGCTGTTCACCGCCGCGACCCGGTAGCCGTGCCCGCGCAGCCGCTGGGAGTGGTCGACGTAGCGGTCGGCGAACAGGGACCGACCACCGACCCCGGTCAGCACCCGCAGCCCGGCGACGATGTCACCGGCCCGGGCGGTGAGCTGACCCTGCTCCCGTCGGTAGGTCTGCTCGGCCCGGTCCAACCGACGCAGCAGCGGGCTGAGCAGCGCCGCGACCACCAGCACGCCGATCAGGATGACCGCCGCCAGCACCGGCGAGACCGTCCAGAGCAGGACCGCTACCACCAGGTACGCCAGCACCGCGCCGACGCCCGGCCCGGTCAGGGTGAGCACGTGCGAGGTGTGGGTGATGTCGGTGCCGCCGACGGTGGCCACCTCGCCGGTGGCGAGCCGGCTCGGCAGGACCGCGCCGGTGCGCGCCAGCTGCCGCGACAGCACCCCGGCGGACCGGGCGGTGGCGTCCTCGCGGATGTAGGTCATCGTGCGGTGCCGCAGCACGCCGACCACGGAGATGAGCACCCCGGCGATCAGGACGGCGCCGACCCACCACGCCAGTACGGCCCACCGGCCGGGGCGCAGTCCGTCGTCGATCGCCCGGGCCACCAGGTACGGCCGGCCGGCCAGGCCGACCATCCACACCGTACTGAGCAACGCACCATGCAGCACTCGCCACGGCTGGCACCGCACCAACCACCACAGGTACCGCACCGGTCCCCGGATGTCGGGAGTGCCCGGATCGGGGTGGGGGATCAGCGGCGGCACCCGTCCAGGCTAAAATGCCCCAACCCACACCGCCGACGCATTTTCCCCCACCCGCCGGCTGTGTCGTCGGTCACCGGGCACCGCTGAGCTAATCCGAAAATGATGGTGAGTGGGCAGGCGGTAGCGTCCCGGCGAAGCGCAGCGGAGCCGGGACACTCTTCAGCTGTGGTGTGGTTATGCGGCGGGTTGGAGGGTGACCTGGTAGCCGAGGGCGTGTAGGCCGCGGATGTGGTTGCGGACGGCGCGTCGGGTGCCGGTGTGGTTGTCGTGGTGTTCGGGGCCCAGGTCGTGGAAGGTGGCGTGTTCGTCGGAGAGTAGGTGCCAGATGATGGTCAGGATGGATCGGCCGACCGCGACCACGGCTTTCTTCTTCCCACGGCGTCTGGCGAGTCTGCGGTACCGGGCGCCGAGGAACGTGTCGGTGCGTGAGGCGCCGACGGCGGCTTCGCCCAGCACGCGGGCGAGGTAGCGGTTGCCGTGGCCGGTGGAGCCGTTGCCCTTGTTCCTGCCGGCGGATTCCTTCACTCCGGGGGCGAACCTGGCCCAGGAGGCCAGGTGCCCGGCGGTGGGGAACCGGGTCATGTCCGGGCCGATCTCGGCGATGACGGTGTGGGCGGCGGTGACGCCGACACCGGGGATCTCATCGAGGCGGGTCACCGCTGCCGCGAAAGGGGCGATCAGCGCCTCGACGCGGGCCTCGACCGTGGTGATGTCGGCGTTGAGCGTGTCGATGCGGGCGAGCATCCGGGCCAGCAGGAACGCGTGGTGGTCGGTGAACCGGCCGACGAACGCCTCCTGCAGGTCAGGCAGCTTGGTGCGCATGCGGGTACGGGCCAGCTGCGCCAGGGTGTGCGGGTCTCGCTGCCCGGCGACGAGCGCGTCGAGCATCGCCCGGCCGGAGACGCCGAAGATGTCGCTGGCGACCACGGACAGTTTGATCTGGGCGTCTTCGAGGAGTTTCTCCACCCGGTTCTTTTCCCGCCCTCGTTCGCCGATCAGGTCGACGCGGTAGCGGGTCAGGTCCCGGAGTTGGCGGATCGCGGCGGGTGGGACGAAACTCGGGCGGATCATGCCACGTTCGGCGACCTTGCACAGCCATACGGCGTCGAGTTTGTCGGTCTTCGGCCGGCCGGGTAGGTGCTTGACGTCGCGGGCGTTGACCAGCCACACCTCGAACCCGGCCGCTTCCAGCAGGTAGTACGGCGGCTTCCAGTAATCGGAGGTCGCCTCCATGACGACCCGGGTCACGCCCAGGCCGGTCAGCCAGTCGGCCAGCCCGGTCAGTGACCGGGCCATCGTGGAAAAGGTGCGCACCTCCTGCATTCGTCGTGTGGATCCGGTCGGGTGGGGCTGCCGCACGCAGCACACGACCTCGGCCTTGCCGATGTCCAGCGCGGCGATCCGTTCCACGACCTGCGCATCGTCTGTTGTCTCCTGCATCTTCGACCTCCCTCGTCCGCGATGCCAGGGGCCGGCCGCTCGCAGGAGTCGCAGGGACAGGAACGAAGCTAATCCGCGTGCTCGAAGCAACAAGGAAGGGCCCAACAGCGCGACTCCCAACGCCCGACTAGACGACGGCCTCAACGGCCAAGGAGCAACGACGTCGACGAGCGACCGGACCCCCATTTTCAGCCCGGAACGGGCCGCCCACCAGGGGCGACAGGGACTAGTGTCCCGCGCCGGGAATTCGTTGAAGATATGAGGCGAGTCGTTCGAGGATCTCGTCGGCGGTCTTGGTCCAGGTGAACGGTTTCGGGCACCCAGGTCAGTGGAGGGTTCTACCAGGTGTCCTCCACCGATCTGGACAGCTGGCGCGGTCAGTTCGCCACCGGCGACGTCACCGGCCTGCTGACGGTTCTGATAGCCGCGCTCACCGACCAGCCCGAGCCGCCGGACGAGGAGGATTTCGCCTGGCGGGACCCGACCCCGGCGGAACTCGACGTGGTCGTCGGCGACCTGCGTACCACCGGCCGGCACGTCGCCGACGGCGCGACCCTGGCCGACACGCCGCGACCGGCCGCGGCGGACGCCTTCCCCGACGGCACGGTACGTCACGTCGCCCTGCCCCGGCAGCCATTCGGCGAGCCGGTGCCGAACTACGGTCCGGCGCTGGCCGAGGTCTTCCCCGGCGACCCGGTCGTGGTGCAGTACGGCAACTGGGTCGAGTACCACGGCCCGGCCGCCGACGAGTTCGCCGAGGTGGCCGCGGCCAGCTTCTACGCCCAGTTCAGCGACCGGTTGAGCCGCTACGACTACCCGCAGACCAACGTGCTCGACGCGTACCTGGACCGGGTCACCGACGTACGGTACGCCGGACTGTTCGACCGCCCGCTGCCGTACCAGCCGGTCGACCCGCTCCGGGTGGCGTTGCCGGCGCTGCCGTGGCTGTTCGCCGGCTGCGTGGTGCTGTTCCTCGTGTTGTCGGTGCGGTCGGTGCTGCGCGCCGGCAACCCGGCCGGGCGGCGGCGCAGCGTGCGTGGTCACAGCACGGTCCCGGCCCGGCTGGCCGGGTTGACCGCGCTCGCCGTGGAGATGTCCGCGGTGTCCGGCGGTGCGAGCGACGCGCCGCTGACCCGGGGCATCGGCAGGCTGGGGGCGGCCCGTACCGCGCTCGACGACGACCTGCCCGACCGGCACGTGCACACCCTGCTCGACGAGGCGGAGGACGAGTTGGACGACGCCGCCCGGCTGCTGAGCTTCGACGGTTACCGCCCGGACGTCTACCTGCGGAGCAGGCTCGGATGAGACGGCTGACGCGGTTCATCGGTACGCCGTTCGGCCTGGCCACGCTGGCGTGCCTGGCGCTGGCCGGCTGGGCGTCGTGGTCCGGCGGTGTCCTGGACGGCCCGATCGCCCGCGACGTGCGCGCCTCGTCGGTGTACGCCGCCGCCGGCGTCGCCGTCGACGAACCGGCCGCCGAGCAGGTGATCGGCAACCGGCGGCTGGTCGTGCTCTTCCTGGAACCCGGCACCGACCTGCGCGCCGGCTGCCGGGCGACGGAGCGGGCGGCGGCCGGGACGGTGGTGCTGGCGATGAGCCGGGAAACCGACGACGAGGGCTACGACACGTACAGCTGCGCCTGGCTGCCCGGCCGCGACGACGCGAACTTCGGCCGGGCGGCGGTCGCCGAGACGACCATCGGCCGGGGCGCCGACCAGTTCCCCGACGAGCCGGTCGAGGCGGTCAAGGTGATCGTGGTCAACTACGACCTGCTGGTACGGGCCGACATCGTCTCCGACGGTGCTCGCACCATCAGCCCGTCGCTGCCGCGCTACCTGGTCGCGGCCGCCGCGGTCGCGGCGGTCGGCGTCGGCGCGGCGAGCATCTGGCTGGCCGCCCGGCGGGCCGGGCGGCTCGCGGACCGGCGGCGGGCCCGCCGGCAGCAGCTGGCGGACAGTCGCAGCCGGTTGTCGGCCGCCGCCGCCGTGCTCGGTCAGCAGATCATCGACCTGGACCGCCGGTACGCGCGGGCGCAACGAGGTGCGGCCCGTGCCACCGGCGGGCGGCGTGACTTCGGCCGACGGTACCGTCGACTCACCATGGACTACACCGACCTGCTTGCCGACATCGCCGCCGCCGACCGGGCCGACCGGCCGGACGTCGAGCGGCTCACCGCCCGGCTGGAGCAGTTGATCGGACGCGGCCGCGAGCTGGCCGGCTCCCCCGGCGTACCGGGGAACTGAGCACATGCGCGGCGCACGGCCGGCGGCCGGCGGCGGCCGGTGGGTGGAAATCTCCCCGGAGCGCCTGCGGGGCTGGCTGGACGGCTTCTACGGCCGGCATGACGGTGCCAGCGAGGACGGGCTGACCCTGACCGGGGCCAGCAACGGCGACACGGCGACCCTGCACCCGCCGCCCGGCGTCGACGGGGTCACCGACGTCGACGGTCTGCTCACCGCGCTGATCCAGCCGCCGCGCCTCGGCCTGCTGCTGGCCCGCAAGGGCGCGGTGGCGGCCGGCGTCGTCGACGGCACCGCCGTCGTTGTGTCCAAGGTGGAGCGGCACTACGTGCAGGGACGCACCGCCGCCGGCGGTCAGTCACAGCAGCGGTACGCCCGCCGACGCGACAACCAGGCGACGGCGGCGGCCGGCCGGGCCGCCGACATCGTGGCCCGGGTGCTGCTGCCGTACCGTCCCGCCACCCCGGGGTCCACTGACGCCGGCGAGTCCACTGGCGTCGGGGAGCCGATCCACGCGCTGGTCTGCGGCGGCGACCGGTTGATGGTCGACGCGGTCCTCGCCGACCGTCGGCTGGCGCCGTTGCTGCCGCTACGCCACCCGCATGTGCTGGACTGCCCCGAGCCACGGTTCGCCGTGCTGCAGGACGCGGCGGTCGCCGCCCGCCGGGTCCGCATCCATCTCGTACCGTGATCGGTTGTCGTCCCACCACCCCGGCGATCAGGCCGCCTGGCCGGCGGCGAGTTCCGCCGTCAGCCGACGGGCAATCGCCCGCTTGCGGCGGTTGACGACACCGGCGAAGTTGACCAAAAGGCCCAGGTAGACGACCGTCCCCGAGGCCCACATGTCCACCCGCGTGCCGCCACCGGACAGCGGCTCGATGTCAATCGACATGGTGATTCCGCCGTGGACTCCGCGCCGACGCATGTTGATCATGCCCGGTCCACTCGTCGTGGTCCACAGCACGGCGCGCGGTCCGCCGAACGCGTCACGGATGATCTGCGCCACCTGAGCCGGCTCGCACGGTGATTCGACGGTCGTGGTGGCGACGGCCTGCCGGGTTTCGTACAACTGCCATCCGATGATGGCGATCGGGACGACGACGACCGCGAAACACAGGAAGCTCTCCATGATGGTCTCTCCTAACTTCAGTTATCGACATGCTTGGTTCGCAGCGGTGGCGGCTGCCCGCCGTTCCGTGGGCGGAGCTGTTCGAGCCGCTCCTTCTCAAAGCCGGTCAGCATCGCGGTCGGCAGACCCCGGGAGAGCTTGAATCGAATCCCGGCGTCGATCAGCGGTAGGGCCGCCGGCATTCGGAGCGCTTCCCGCAGGTACATCTCCCAGGCCAGAAAGGCCGCTCCGTAGGTCGCGAACCCGCCCCGGTCCGGTCGCGCGAGGACGGATAACTCAGCGAGGAAACCGTCAGGATCGCTGGTCGCGTAATCGCGCAGCGTCCACAGTCCGCGCGCCATCTCGCTGACGTCGAGGCCGCAGCCCTGCGGATCGAGCGAGAAGCGCCCGAACCGGTCGAGCCACTGCGGCATGTCGGCGGGAAACAGCGACCGGGGCGCGCGGCGGAACAATCCCATGCCGCTTCCTGACGGACCGGACGCCGCGATCGCGGCCCCGGTGTCCGTCAGTTCCTTCGCAAGGAGTCCTCCGCTCAAGTGGACGATCGATGGAGGTCGACGCACGTGAGCCGACGCCCGCCACGCACCTCCTACGGCTATCTGGCACCAGCCCGAGCCCAGGTGAAGGGCTGGGAGTGCAACAACGAGGGATGCAATACGGGAGACGATCCGGCACCGAGGTCGTGGCCGTACCCGTGTCGGGTCTGCGGGAGGCCGGCCGACGCCACGTTTCAGGAACCATGGGCGCACGAGGCCCGGCGGCACAAGATCGCACGGAACCTGACCAGCCCGGACCCGTTCCAGCGACAGTTCGCTCAGCTCCAGCAACATGTCTGGGCGTACAAGGACGCCCTGTTCCGCAACGACCACCGAGCGGCTGCCGACGCCTGGGTGGCGTACCACGCTGAGCGGCAACGCCGGGCGCGGAGGGCCGAGTACGATCCGGTGGTCTCGACGTCGTCGTACGAGATGATCCTGCTCGCGGCCGAGGCAGGCGACTTCGATCGTGCGATACCCGAGCTGATGGCGGACTACCCGTTGATCGACACGGACGACGCCGAAACCGACAACGGCCGTCAGACGGTCGCCCGCAGCTTCGTGTCAATGTGCGCCAAGGTACTCAGTCAGGAACGATCGGTGGAACATCCGCGCGCGGACGACTTGCACAGCGCGATGCACGACGTCGCCGATCGGCTCGGCGACCTCCTCAACCCCAGCCATCACCAAGAGCTGAAACGAGTCGGTGAGGTCCGCGCTCAGCACCGGGCCCGGACCGCCATCGCCCGGCAGCGGCGATCCGTCGCCACCGCAGCCGAGGGCCTGCCACCCGTCTCGTGGCCGCCGCCACCCGACCGGCCACAGCGGCAGGCCGTCCCGAGCGCGCGACGCCTGGTCGACCTGCTCGCTTCAGACAACCGGCGCGCGCTGGCGCTCATCGACGGGCTGCTCGACAACGCCGACCTGCACGACGATGTCGACCCACTCGACGAGTTGATCCGACACCTCGCCGCGCGCGGGACCTCTCCGGCCCTCACCCGGCTGCTGCGCGCCCGGCGTCAGGTGGTCACCGGTGACCTACCGGGGGCGATCGAGCAACTGAGGCTCGGGGCGGGCGACACCGGCCATCTCGCCCGACGGCTGCGGCCACAGATCCTCGCCACCCACGCGCTGCTCCTGGCACGCCACAGCCCGCAGCGCATCGAGGACGCCGTACGCAGCTGTCAGCGTGGCAGACGGGCCGGTCTGCGCTGGTGGCGGCGGAGCACCGCCGCCGACGCGGCCCTGGCGAGACTGCTGCTGTGGCGACGCAGGCCCGGATCCGACGATGTACGCGAGGCGGTCAGGTTGAGCCGACGCCGATGCCGCCCCTGGCGGCGGCCCGGCGTTGACGACCAGATCCTGCTGCAGGAGGTACTCGCGGCATACGACGCAGTGACCGGCCGTGCGGACGACGTACGGCGTCACCTGGCCTGGCGCGGAACGCTGGACATGTCGGGCAGCACCGCCGAGCAGGCGAGGCTGGCAGCGGCCTGGGCCGAGTGGGCCCTCGGTTCGGCCAACGCGGAGTCCGCCGCCGAGGCGTACGAGCGGCTCGTCGCGCTGGCGGCGCAGGACGCCGTCGAACGCTCCGGCACCCTGGCGAGGCGTCGGGTGTTGACAGCAGCACAGGAGTACGCCGAGGACGCGGGCTACTGGCTCGCGCGTACGGGCAGGTATCGGGAAGCGGTGCTCGCCCTGGAGACCGGACGGGCCGTCGGTCTCACCGACGCGCTCGGCCGTCGCGATGCCAGCCGGTCCAGTCTAAGCTACGACGACGTCACCGCCGAAACCGGTGACGGCGCCATCGTGTTCGTCAGCGCGGCGGCGGCCGGTGGCTACGCCCTGATCGTCGCCGCAGACCATGATCCGCAGTACGTCGACCTGCCTCGCCTCGACCGGACCAGGGTCACCGACCTCCTCAACTGGACATCGCCCGCCACCGACACCGCTGCGGCGGGCGCGGCACGGGCACTCGGGCCGGGCAGATTACGTGAACTCCTGCCGGACAGGGAAACCACGGCCGGTCCGCTGACCGACACGCTTCAGGCAATGTGGGACGACGGAGTCAAGGAGCTCGTCTATCGCACAGGAGGTCCAGTGATGACCTTGATCCCGGTGGGGTTGCTGAGTCTGCTGCCACTGCATGCGGCTGGCGCGCCGAGGTGGGACCGGCCCGCCGAGTGGCGCCACCTCGGGAACTACTCGGCCATCCGGTACGCGCCGAACACCCGCAGCCTGAGCTGGTGCCGGCAGGTGGCACGGGAGCTTGCTCACCGGCAGACCCTGCTCGCAGTCGACGTTCCGACGGGGAAAGGGGCTCAGGCCGCAACCGAGCTTCGGTACGTGGCACGGGAGACGTCCGAGGTCACTCGACGCTGGACCGGGCAGCCGACCAGGCCGGTACGCGAATGCACCTGGAAGGAGTTCCGCTCCGTGGCCGACCAGCACTCGGTCTGGCACCTCGCCATGCACGGCTTCGCGGACCCGCATCGGATCATGGACAGTCGGCTGTACTTTGCCGACTGTCAGGTCACTCTGGATGAGCTAGGCGGCACGTTGGCCGTGGGACGACGACGGCTGGCGGTCCTGTCCGCCTGCCACACCAACCTCACCGGCGCAGACCTGCCGAACGAGATCGTCGGCCTGCCGGCGGCCCTCATCGAGCTCGGGTTCGCTGGCGTCATCGCCTCCGCGTGGGCGGTGGACGACCTGGCTACGACCTACTTGATGACCGCCTTCTACGAGCGGTGGTGCCGACGGGGCGACGAGCCGGCGATCGCGCTGCAACGCGCCCAGAGCTGGCTACGCATCGCGTCCTCTGCGGATCTGGTGGCGATGCTGCCGGGGGTCGCCCCAGCCGGTCAGCCGGGCGGGTCTCCCTACGCCGATCCAAGGTACTGGGCAGCCTTCGCCTACACCGGGGCCTGAAACAAATTCAAAAGTCTGTCTTGATCGACCGGCTTTTGCCACGACCCGTAACGATCCCCAATCAAGATGAAGCGACGAGCCGGCTGCGGAAAGGTGTACCGACGATGGCCCTCACGAGCCGACCGATCAGTGGGCTGGCGAACGGTCCGGTGCCCAGCAGCCCAGGCGAAAGCGGCCGGACCGACTGGCGGGGGTTCGTCCGGCTCGCCCGGCTCCGTTTCCTCCTCTACAACCTGCTGCCGGTGGGGCTCGCGGTGGCGGTCTCCGTGCACCAAGGCCACCCCCTGCACCTCGGCTGGTACGTCCTGGCGCAACTGTTCGCCTGGACGGTCCACCTCATGACGCACTACTGCAACGAGTACTTCGATCTCGCGGCGGACCGGGCCAACGTCTACTTCACCCCGTGGACCGGCGGCAGCCGGGCGCTGGTCGACGGGCTGGTGCCGCCGGTGGTGGCGCTGGGCACCGCGTTCGTCCTGGCCGCCGTGGCGCAGCTGATGATCGTGGCGATGCCGACCTGGCCGGCCCGGCTCGCCGCCACCGTCGCCGTCGTGCTGGCCTGGTTCTACACCGCGCCACCCGGCCGGTTCAACTACCGCGGGCTGGGCGAGGTGACCGTCGCCGTGATCCTCAACGGGCTGTGGCCGGTGGTCGCGGTGCTGCTGCAGACCGGCACCGTGCCGGTCCTGCTGCTGGCGGTCCTCGCCCCCACCGCGCTGCTGCAGACCGTACGGATGATGGTGATGAACCTCGGCGACCGTCGCTCCGACGAGCAGGTCGGCAAGCACACTGTCCCGGTCATCGTCGGCTACGACCGGGCGGTACGCGTCATCGTCACCGCCCAACCAGTCGCGTATGCCGCGCTGACCGGCTTCGCCCTGGCCGGCTGGGTGCCCTGGCTGGTCTGGGCGCCGATGACGGCGACTGCGGCGATCTCCGTCTGGCTGGTGCTTCGGCTGCGCGGGGGCGACATGCGCGACCTCGACCAGCGGCGGATGACCCCGGTGGTCTTCTGGGCCTCCAACCACGTCTCGCTGATCGTCGGCGCCGCGATGCTCGGTGTCCTGCTCGACGCGGCCCGCACCGGCGCCGACGGTGACGCGCTCGCCGTGCTCGGCGCGGTCCTCGCCGGATACGCGGGCCTGTTCGCCCACCGGCTCTGGCTGGCCGGACGGACCCGCACGGCCGACGCGCCGGCCGAGCGCCGCTGATCACAGCGGCTCGGGCACCCGCCGCTCCGGCGCTGCCGGCGACGCCGGCCCGGTGCCGTCGGCGGCCACCGGGCCGGTACGCGGCTCGGCGGCCAACAACTCGTTCAGCACCTGGATCGCACCGGTGATGCGCAACAGGGTCTGCTGGATGTCGGCCCGCTTGGCCTCCAACTCCGCGAGCATCTGCTGGCCGGCATGCAACTCGGTCTCAAGTTCCGAGACGCGCTTTTCCAATCGTTCCCGCATTTGTTCGCCTGCCCCATCAAGACCAGATAACTGCTATTCAGATACTTCGAACTGCCAGAACGTTTTTGTATGCGAAGCCGCAGGCTGCCCCTCGATCCAGGTCAGCGCATGGCGGTAGGGTCCGCCGTCGTACTTGTAGCCGCTGTCCCAGATGTAGCTGTCGTAGTACGTGTTCCGCAGTTTGCAGACCAACTCGTTGTCGGCCAGCTTCTTCAGGATCTTCAGCTCGCGCTCCCCGATGACGACATCACCGATCCGCACCGTCTGCGCGGTCACCTGCCCGGCATGTATACCGCGATACTCGCCGCTGCCTGCCCGGAAGTGGAAACCGGCCGGATCCACTTCAAGGTGGTACATGTACCGGGCGCCATGATGGAAGCGGATGGCGAGAGTCGTGGGCCCGACGGTGTTCGGTTGTGCGTCTGCCTGCTGCAGCTCCAGGAAGACGAGTTTCTGCCCCTCCGCCACCTCGGCCGCGTTCCGGCGCAGCAGCAGATGCTGCTGCTCGGCCACGACACCCAGCTGGTAGCCGCGAGTATCGTCAGTGCCGATTCCGACCCGACCCGCAGCGGTGATGCTGAGCCGAGCGGCCTGGTTGGTGACGAACGTCAGCGGGCTTTCTGTCGCGGTGCCCACGACCAGGCCGGCCGGCGCACCGAAGATTCCATCGTCGTGCGCCAGCACCCGCCCGTCCACCTTCGCGGTCCGCACCGACAACTTGGTGCTCACCGCACCCACCACGTCGACCACCCGCCCCCAGCCGCCGGTGTCCCGCGGATCGGCGGTGCCGACGCCGACGTGGCCGGCGGCGGTGATGCTGAGCCGGGCGGCCTGGTTGGTGACGAACGTCAGCGGGCTCGTCGTCCCGGTGCCCACGATCATCCCGGCCGGCGCACCGAACATTCCGCTGCCGTGCGCCATCACCCGACCGTCCACGTCCGCCGTACGCACCGACAGTCTGGTGCTCGCCTCGCCCACCACGTCGACCACCCGCCCCCAGCCGCCGGTGTCCCGCGGTTCGGCGGTGCCGACGCCGACGTGGCCATCGGTGCCGACGAACAGCCGGGTCGTCCCGTCCGGGTCCGAATCGTGCGTCCGGACGTGCAGGCCACGTCCGGCGGCCGACCGTCCGTCGTACTCCATGGTGAAACCCCGGTTGGCCTCGCCGGCCCAGAACCGGATCCCGCTGCGGTGCTGATCGTCGCCGGCGACCTGGAACGTCAGATGCCGGTCCTGCGGGTCGAAGTCGCCGACGTGCAGACCACCACCGGTGACGGTGGTGCCGACCCCGATGCCACCCGCCGTCGACAGGCTGGACAGCTGAGCGGTAGCGGCGTCGACCGTGACGTCGCCGTTGTCGGCCACCGCGAGCCGGCCGAGCAGCACCGTCGGGCCGTCCAGGTCGGGTGCCGCCTCGGCGGGCACGACCACCGTCGCCCCGTTCGAGGCGACCGCCACGATCTTCGGCCGCTCCTCCCAGCGCCGGGCGCCCACGCCCCCGTTCCCGGTCTGTCCCACGTCCGTCGGGGACTCCTGGTAGGCCAGGTGTACCTCGACGTTCTGCTGGTTGGCGAATCCCTCACCCAACGGCAGCGCGGCGCTGGCGGCCAGGACGAGGTGCCGGCCCAGGGCGTCGACCGCCATGCCGGCGGCCACCGTGACCGTGAACGGCTCGTCCGCGACGATCAGGTTCAGACCATCGCTGACCCCGGTCAGCCGCAGCAGCCGGCTCTGCCGACGCTCGCGGTCAAGGTGGAACTTCTGCTCGTCGATGAAGTCCTGGTCCTCCAGGAACTGACCGTCGAAGAAGCGGACACGCTTCGATACGACGTCAGGTTGGGTGTAGTCCGCCATCGGACCTCCTCGGGTTTCAGGTCAAGTCGCGCGTGCCGAGCAACGTGTTCCGGTTGAGGACGAGCCGCTCCGGCTTGCCGCCTTCGAGTTCCTTCAACTCCTCGGAGACCAGCCGCATCGTGGGCACGACGACCTTGAGCGCGTAGAACGTGTGGGCCGGCTTCTCCCGGTCGATGATCGCCCGGGCGGTCTCCTGCACCCTGCGCAGCTCGTCGCGGTCAGCGGCGCCGAGAGTCAGCTGCACCTGGAAGTAGTGGACTGGTGTCTCGTACTCGTCGAGGATCACCACGTCCTCCCGGGTCACCTGGTCGGCCAACGGCCGCAGGTAGATCTCCAGCATCCGGCGCAGCCCGGCCACGGTCCCCCGCTGCCGGTACAGCGGCACGACCTCCCGGATGAAGCCACGCTTGGTGTCCACGTCCCAGTCCGCGCGCAGGCTCAGCGCCACCCAGCCGGCCAGCCACGGCAGGAAGTCCTCGCCGGTGTGCACCGGATCGATGTAGTCGGCCGAGCGTCCGATGGTCTGTTCCAGACCCTCGACCTCGTCGCGACCGGTCAGGATCGCCTCGAAGGCCTGCAGGAACCGGCCCACGAACGGGTCCTGCCGGAACATCGCCGGCAGGTAATCGAGGTATCGGCTCACGGTACGTCCTCCCCGCTTGGCGGGTGGGTTCGGCCGTAGATGTCGTAACCGACCAGGTCCAGCCGGGCCAGCCGGGGCAACTGGTGCACATCCAACGCGATGCTGGCCGCCGCGCCACCCGCGCCACCCGCGGCACCGTCGGCGTCGGCCAGGGTGAGCTGGACGTTCTCGATGTAGTCGAGCAGCGGCGACTGTTCGAGCACGGCGTACACCTCGGACGGGTGGATCCCTTGCCCGAACGGCCAGCCGGTTCCGGCGGCGCCGCCGGTGAGCGGGTCGTAGAACCGGTGCAGCCGGGCCTGCGCATCGGCGAGGGCGTCGGACGGTGGAGCGTCCTCGCGCAACGCCAGATCGGCCGAGACGCCGATGTCGACGTACTGCGGGCCGACGACATGGTGGCGCACGGTCAGCAGCCGGCGCGGGCCGAGGAACTCGTACAGCGCGGTGGTCAGTGCCTCGGTGGGCACCGGGTGGGTGTCGGCCGCCGTGTCCGGCTCGGGAACGACGACGACGCTGACGTGCGCCGCGGCGGCCGCGGCCGGATCGGCACCGGCGAGGTTGCGACCCGCGACGCACCGGACCCGCCGCACCGAGGCCAGTCCGTCGGCCTGCGGCTGAGTCGGCCAGGTCCGGCCGACCAGGTACTCGTAGTCGTCCACGGTTGCGGCCCGGTAGCGTTCGTGCAGATCGGTCACGCTCTGCCGGACGGCGGCGTCGAGCCCGCCGGTGGCCGGCGGCGTCCACTCGGGGCCGTTGAGCAGCTGCAGAAAGTTGCGGGTGTGGCTCTGCGGAATCTGGTTGACCTGGTACAGCTGCATTTCGGTCAGCCAGGCCAGCATCTCGACGAGGACGATGCCGGGGTCGCTGGGGTTGTGGTCGGTCCACTCCGGCAGCAGGACCGGAATGAGCGAGCGTGCCTCGCCGACGAGGTCGTCGTAGTCGCGGTCGTCGAGGTTCGGCAACGGAATCGGCACGGCGGTCCTCACGCTGGAAGGGTCACGGTGATCTGGTGCCGCCCGGAGTAGACCAGCGCGCGTGCCAGCCATCGGGTCAGGTCGGCGGCCACCGGCTCGGCCGCACCCTGCGCGAGCGAGCGGCTGAGCACTGCCGCCAGGCGCTCGCCGAGCGACTCGGACTGAGCCACCTGCGCCACCGCGAGCTCGCGGACATGGTCGATCCCGTCGACGGCCTCGATCGCAGCATAGACGTCCGAGCGGTGCGGCTTACGGCCGAACGCCCAGCCCGTGCCGTCCGGTCCGCCGGTCAGCGGATGCAGGAAGCGGTCCAGGGTCTGCACGACCCGCCCCTGGACCAGCCCGGCGGCCTCGGGCGAGGCGGCCACCACGGTAGCGGTGACGGTCACCTCGATCCACTCCGGCCCGGCGACCCACAGGCCGACGGTCGGCCCGCATCGCGCCCGCAGGTACTGCTCCACCTGGCGCAGCAGACCCAAGCTCGGCGCCGGTCGAGCGGCGGCGGAGTACGGGACCACGATGACCCCGACCCCACCGGCATCGGCCTGCTGATGTTCGCCGCCCGGCTGCTCGCCCGGGTCGAGCCACAGGTCGAACGGGTCGAATCCGCTGGGCGACACCGCCTGCGCCCTGGCCACCTCGGCAGAGGACTCGAACGCGAGGTCCACGAAGTCGTCGACGGTGACCGCCCGGTCACGGTGGCGCAGTGCCTTCGGTCCCCGGTCCCGTACCCGGTCCAGCGGTTCCCACCCCGAGCCGCCGGAAGCCGGCTCGTGGTTGATCACCGAGTCCAGATAGGGCACCGCGGACTTGAGGGTGACGATGCTGCCGACCGGCCGGTTTCCCTGCTCGCCGCCGCCGGTGCGGTAGGTGATCCGAACGTTGTTCTGTCCGCGCGGCACCACCCGGCCCGCCTGGCCGTCACCGAAGCTGATCTCACCGGTCGAAGCGTCGACGGTGTAGTGGCGGTCGCCCGGTCCGGAGCGGTGGAAGTCCGTCACCTCGTGCCACCGTACCCAGATCTGCTCGGCATCGTCGATGACCACGACGGCGTTCGGGCCGTCGGCCTCGACGAGCGCGGTCTCTTCCGCCGGCGACGGCCGCTGCGGCTCGCGGACGACCAGATGTTGGCCGGCCAGCACCGGCGTCTGTGCGGTGGCGAGCAGCTGTCCGGCCTCGGCGACGCCCGACCCGAGGATCTCGTCGGTGACGGTGGTCGCCTGCGTCGCCCAGGTCGTGTTCGGCGAGATCCGGCGCAGCCGGGGCGGGATCGCGAAGCTTCCGCGCCGGTGACGCAGTCGCAGCCAGCAGCGGTGCTGGCCGAAACACTCGCGGACGCTGAGATCGGGCGGACCGACGAAGCGGACCACGCCGCGGTCGCCCAGCGTCCCGGTCTCGTCGACGGCGGCCAACGGCCGCCAGCCGTCGGCACCGCTGTACTCCCACGCCAGGTCGGCCCGGTCGGTCAGGTCGGTCCCGGCGAGCCGGTCGGCCACCACGTCCTCCGGCGCCGGTGGTTCGACCTGCAGGTAGAGCGTGACCGGTCGGTTGCCGAACGGCTGGTCGAAGCCGAGGTAGAGGGCTGGCTCCCGGCTCGGATTGGGCACGAAGGGGGTGACCTCCCACGGCTCGTCGCCGTCGCGGTGATGGGTGACGAGGCGGAAGTCGTTCTCGGTCACGCAGGCCTGAGCCGGGACCGCGGCCGCCAGTCCGGCCCGGGAGCGCCACGACAACGTGGTGACCACCGGCGGCGCGAAGGTGGCCTCGACCAGTTCGTAGCCGCCGTCGTCGGTGCGGGTGTAGTGGGCCGCGACGCCGTAGTCACCACTGATCAGCCGGACCCGCACCCAGTATTCCTCGATTCCGTTGACCTCGGTGCGGGCGAAGCCGGCCGGCGGGGTGAGCGTCACGGTGGCGCTGTCGGTGAAGGCGTACTCCGGATCGTCGACGGTCACCGTCCGCCAGCCCGCGCCGTCCCAGGCCTCCCAGACGAGCCGTGGATGACCGTCGGTGCGCACCGGCGGCACCGCAGGATCAGCCTGGTCGTCCGGATCCTCCGGGTCGGCCGGCCCGTTAGTCAACGTCACCTCGACGACGAGCTCCGCGCCCGGCCAGACCAGGCTGGCCGGGCAGGCCAGGTAACAGGTGTCGTTGAACCGGGGCCGCTCGCCGAAGGGATAGAAGTCCTTGGTCACGTCGAGCGGGCTGGCGTTGCTGAACGCGTACGGCAGCGCCACCGGATCCGGTGCCGTCTGCATCCGCACGTCGATGCCGGTGATGACGGGCAGCTCCCAGTCGTAGGCGACGGTCACCGCCGCCAGTTGGGGCAGGGTGGCGTACGTCGCCCCGTCGTCGACGACCTCGACCCGCAGCCAATGGCCGGATCGCCCCTGGAACAGCTCGGCCGGCCAGTCGGCCGGTACCCGGAAACTGACCTCGCCGTCACCGGTGAACGCCAGCGTGCCGTCGCGCAGCTCCCCGTCGACGTCGCCGTCGGACTCCGCCGCCGCGGTGCCGGATTCGCCCAGCCGCCGCCAGTCGTCGCCGACCTTGTACGACCACACCAGCCGCACCGGGGTCGCCGGGTCGGCGGCCGCGCCAGGTCGGGCCAGGGTGACCGCGAGCCGGGCGGCCGTGCCGGGAGCCGCCGCGCCGACGCTGAAGTAGCACCATCGGCCCTGGCTGGTCTCGCCGAACGGGAAGACCCCGGCGACGTCAGGCTGCGGGATCCGGCGGCCGGACGCGACGGCGTCGAGCGCCAGCCCGGCGACCGGCTGCGGCATCGGCATGTCCAGCTGGGCGCGCAGCCAACCGGCGGTGGTGCCGTTCACGTCGTACGCGGGCAGCGGCGGCAGATCGGCCAGCGTCACCGTCCAGACGCCGCCCCAGACCGTCGACCCGACCTCGACGGGGTGCCACCCGGCACCGTCCCAGTAGGCCCAGGAGATCGACCATTCGGCGAGCAGAGCACTGTCTGAGGCGGTCAGTGCGAGGGTGACCGTCTTGGTCCCCTCGGTGGCGAGTACCGGATCACAGGCCACGAAGAACCGGTGCGGCACCGGCTGGTCGCCGGTGAAGGCGGCGAACGGCTCGTCGCGCTGGCCGGTGGCGGCGGCGCTGCGGTCGGCGTAGCTGTCGTGCGGCGCGTCGTCGACCAGTACGGCCCGCAGCTGGGCCGGCGTGACCACCAGATCGGTCGCGGTCTCGAAGACGACCTCGTCGTCCTCGCCGTCGCGCGGGGTGGCCGCGACCTGGGTGCCGGCCGGGACCACCGCTTCGGTCTGGCTGCCCCGGGCCAGGGCGAAGGTGAGCGGCACGCGGGCCGGTCGCGGCGGCGCCGGCTGGGTCCCGATCAGGTTGAGGAACGCGAGATAGTCGCGTTCCGGTACCTGGTTCAGCCGCTGCACCACCAGTTCGGCGTAGCGCGCGAAGATGCCGATCAGCGCCTGACCGGCGTCGGGTCGCCCGCCAGCGGGCGGTTGCCAGCCGCTGTAGTGGGTCGCCAGCGCGGCGGTCTGCGCGGCGAGCGCGTCGCGGTCGCGGGGATCGATGGGTGGGGGCTGTCCGGTCATGCCAGGTAAAAGGGGTAGACGAGGTTGAACCGGCTGTTGGTCGAGCGCACCTGGTAGTTGATCTCGATGAGCAGTCGACGCCGATCCTGCGGATCGGGTACGGCGTAGACGTCCAGGACGTCGATGCGTGGTTCCCAGCGGGCCAGTGCCTCCCGCACCGAGCGGCTGATTCGGCCGGCGGTGCCGGCGTCGTTGACGTCGAACACGATGTCGTGGATGCCGCAACCGAAGTCCGGCCGCATCACCCGTTCACCCGGTGCGGTGCCGAGAATCAGTCCGATCGACTGGCGGACCGTGGCCGCCCCGTCGTCGCTGAGCCGGATGCCCTGCTCCGAATCGTGACCGACCGGGAAGACCCAGCCGGTGCCGAGGAATCCGTGGTTCACCGCGCCGGTCACCCGATCGTCACCGTGCCCGTGGCCATGACCGTCCCGCTGGGCAGGTCCTGCGGATCGTTGCAGGTCGACGCGAGGTCGCCGGATCTGATCGCCGGCTTTCCGTTGATCTTCACGGTCGCACTGCCGCCTTCGAGAGTGGCCGTGTTCGACGGCTGCTTCTGAAACGACGTACCGGGTGCGGTGGGTACGTGCGCCGGGGTGTTCTCGGCGGTGGAGCCGGCCACCGCCGCCGGCTTGCCCATGATCTTGACATCGGCGCTCAGCCCGCCGTTGATGATCCCGGTGAAGGGATGCGGCAACGGTGTCGGTGTCGGCGCGGGTGCCCCGGGGACCATGACGATGTGGATGTCGGTCGCGTTGACCTGGTCGCCTTGCTTCGCCGCGAACTGTCCCATGAGATCTCACCCCCATTCAGTTGATGTTGACTTGACTGCCTTCGATGTCCAGCTGACCGCTGGACTTCACCGCGAGCGCCGACTTGGCCTGGACCTTGACATCGGCCGTGGAGCTGATCTCGACGCCGTTGCCGGCCAGCCGCAGCCGTCCACCGGCGGAGATGACGACGTCCGCGTGCGCGGTGATGGTGATCTGGTTGTCTTTCGTGCTGATCACGATGCTGTTCCTGCCGCTGCCGTCGACAATCTCGATTCGCGCGTCCTGCTCGGTGTCGATCAGCCGGATCGTGTGCTTGCTGCGGGAGACCATCACCCGTACGTCGTTGTGTCCGTCGCTGTTGGTGACCGGTGGGGCGTCCTTGCCGTTCCACAGCGCACCGACGACGTACGGGACCTCCGGGTTGCCGTGTTCGAAGGCGACCAGTACCTCGTCGCCGACCTCGGGCAGGAAGTAGCAGCCCCGGCCGGCACCGGCCATCGGGGCGGCCACCCGTGCCCAGTCGGTCTCGACGTCGTCGGCCAGCCAGGGCAGCGCCACCTTGACCCGCGCCAACCCGTCCGGATCGCTGTTGTTGGTGACGATGCCGATCACCACCCCGTGGAACCGCCCGTTCGGCTGGGCCGGGTCCTGGCCCATCAGCTGGTAAACGTCCGTCACGCCGCGTTCCTCCGTACCTCGAGGCTGGTCCGGTAGCCGTGCGCGGCGGTCACCGAGTGGTGGACGGCGACGACGTAGTAGTCACCGCTGAAGGTCGCACCCGCCCCCTCGATCCGCACCACCTCGCTGGCGTGCAGCCGAGGTTGTCCGCCGCACTCGGCCTCGCCGGTGACATAGCTCAGCGCCAGGTCGTCGAACTGTCCCCGGGCGAGTTGGTCGGCGCGGCTCCGGTTCCGCGCCGGCAGGTCGACCCTGGTCGACCTGGTCCTGCCGAAGACCCGACCGACCTGCTGGGGACCGGTGACGGAGCCCATCGTGGTGGACTCCGACCCGGAGCCGAAGGTGGCGACGACGGCCCGCTTGCCGG
The DNA here is from genome assembly GCF_049179075.1 of Solwaraspora sp. WMMB335. Taxonomy (NCBI): domain Bacteria; kingdom Bacillati; phylum Actinomycetota; class Actinomycetes; order Micromonosporales; family Micromonosporaceae; genus Solwaraspora; species Solwaraspora sp. WMMB335. The sequence goes on along the minus strand of NZ_JBMHMF010000001.1, from coordinate 6,634,558 downwards.
TCACGTCCCAGCCGCGCACGGCGTGCTCGGCCACCTGGCCCAGAGTGCGCAGCCGGGGGGTGAACTGCGAGATGTCGTCCCCGACGCGCAGCTTCGCCGTCGGTGCCCGGCCGTGCTGCGGCGGCCGGAAGAACAGCACCTTGTCCCGCACGTGGATCTCGTAGCCGATCAGCCCCGCCCGCCGCTGCAGGAACTCCAGATCGGTCTGGTTGTTCTGCAACACGTAGTCGAGATCGGTGCCGGTGTCGGTCACCTCGGCACGCAGACCGGCCTCCTTGGCCAGCTGGCGGGCGATGGCGCTGTCCCTGGTCCGGGTGAAGGTCCGGGTCCGCTGCCGGCGGGCCAACCGGTGCCGCAGGTCGTATCCGCGCACGGTCAGCATCGGCGGGCGACCTTCGACAAAGGACGGCTCCAGGCTGGTGATCTCCCCGGTCATCGCCAGGTGCAGGTCCTTCACGTAGCCGAGGGAGATCCGCACCTCGGTGCCGACCGCGAACAGTGTGGAGTCCGACCAGGTGACCGACAGCCGGTTCGCGTCCCAGTTCTTCAGCGTCACGGTGAACATGCTCAGCGCGTTCAGGTCCTCCAGCACGGTCACCGACTCCACGTCCTTGTGGGCGTCCGGCGGCAGGCGCCGGCCGCCGCACCGGATCTCGAAGTCCGGCCCCGACTCGTCGGCTTCCATCGGCTTAGTTTCTCCGCTCAGCTCAGCCGTGGGATGGTCAGCACCGTGCCCGGACGCAGGTCACGGGGGTTGACGATGCCGTTGGCCGAGGCGATGTGCCGCCACATGCGCGGATCCCGGTACTCGGCGGCGGCGATGCTGTGCAGCGTGTCGTTGCGTCGCACCACCCACGTCTTGTGCACATCGGACGAGTGCAGCTCCCGTTCGTTGAGCTGCGCGTCGGTGAGCGACTCCACGAAGCTGCAGGAGACGGTCGCCCGCACCGGGGTACCGTCGGGCAGGAACATCGTGAACCGTTCGCTGATCTGGGTGAGCACACCGGTGAAGATGTCCGCGAAGGCGCCCCAGGACAGGGTGCACAGCGGTGGCCGGTGCAGTTCCTTGTCGAACTCGGCAAGCAGGGACACCCGGCCGGTCAGCGCGGTGACATCGGTCGCGTCACCGGTCTGGAACGGGTTGGGCGGTGTCACGAACGAGGCCGCCCGCGCCAACATGGACGCCTCCGCCCGCGACTCGTAGGTGTCGAAGAACAGCTCGAGCGACAGCGTCGCGGGTTGCATGGCCGCGAACTCCTGCTGCAGCCCGCTCCACGTCCAGGCGCTGCCCTTGCCCGCGCTTTCGTGCGCGTGCCAGCTGACCGACCGCGACCGGGTGATCTCGTGCGGATTGAACAGCGCCTCGATCGGGCCGTTGCGTTCGAAATCCGTGCCATCGTGGGTGATGGTCAGCTTCTGCAGTCCACCACCGCCGGGACCGAACCCGAGCAGGGCGTTGGCCAGGCCCGCCTTGTTGAGACTCATCGCCGCACCCCCCGACGCTCGGCCTCGACCGCCAGCCGGCGCATGATCCGGTCGTGCACCTGGTCGGTGACGTGTCCGACGTCCACCCGCGCGGCCGGTCCCGGCTGCGGCTGCGGCCCGGCACGGTCGGCAGTGGGCGGGTCGGACCTGGGTCCACCGGGCGGCTGCCCACCGAATCCGCGCACGCCGAATCCACGCCCACCGAATCCGCGGCCGCCGGGGCCGGCAGCGGCGTACCCGGGACCGCTGGCGGCGGCTCGGGCCGGGCCCGCCACGGTCGGGTACGGCGACAGACCAGGTGCCGACGACACGCCCGCCGTACCGGATGCCGTACGGACCTGCGCGGCGGTCACCGACGGTGCGGCCAGCGGAAGCTGTGACACCGGTCCGGGCGCCGGCCGCCGCGCCGCGACCACCTGGGCCGGGGCTGTGGGTGCCGGTCGCCGCCCGGCGGCGACCGGCACACCAGCGGCGAGCCCAATGGTGTGGTCCGGCGTGGGTGGGGTCCGGAAGGTCAGATGAGGTCCGGCGGCCGTCCGACCCGCTGTGCCGGGAGCCCACGGCCCTGCCGCCGCGCCCGGGACACCCGCTGACGGCGACGGCCCGGTCGGCACCGGCCGTCCGCCGGGGTGGGCCTGTGGTGGCCCGGAGCCCGGGTCGGGAGAAGTGGCCGACGCGGCCGCCGTACGGTGGACCGCCGACGGCCGTCCGACGACAGCCCGGGATGTCACCGACCGGGCGCCCCGGCCCGCGACACCGGGACCGGCAGCGATCCACATCGGGCTCAACCCGGCCGTCGGGCGGGCCGGACGCGCCGGCACCACCGGGCCGGGAGCGTCCGCGGACGGTACGCCGGACACGGTCCCGTCGAACACGGTTTCGCCGGACGTCTGGGCGACGGACGCGGCGGCGGGGACCGTCGAGGCGGTGGACGCACGGCGGGCAGCCGCGACCGGCATGGGGTGCGCCGGCGCGGGTGGCCCGGCGTCCGTCGGCACGGGGCTGGCCGGACCGGTCGTCGCGGTGGCCGGGCCGGTCGGGGAAACGCCGACCCCCGGGCCGGTCGGGAAAACGCCCACGGCCGGGCCCGCCGGCCGGGGACCGGTCGCGGCGGCTGTCGGCTCGGCGGGCGGTGGTGGCACGGGTCGCGCGTACACGATGGGTGCCGCCGGCCCCGCGTGCTGCCGCGCGGCCACGTCGACGTAGCGCGAGGCGATCTCCGCCAGCGGCAGACCGGCCGTCATGACGTGATGGCGGGTCAGCGCGGACCGGGCCTGGCCCAGGTCGACCAGGCCGGGACGTCGGGCCGGCCGGGACAGCCGGTGGACCAGCGCCGGGTCGAAGATCGTGTCGTCGGTCATCGCAGGGCTCCCCGTCAGCCGACCATGCCGGCCACGCCGTGCGCCAGCGCGGCGGCCTGGCCCAGCAGCGGCTTGGTCAGGCCCTCGTGCACCAGCTCCAGCGATTCGAACCCGACATCGTCGCCGCTGGCGCTGAACGTCGGACCGGTCCAGCGCACCGGCAAGGCGTTGCGGAAGTTCCACCACATCACCGGGATCTGCCACCGGTCGAGCAGCACGATCGTGCCGCTGCGGCGCTGGATGACGCCACGGGCGGTGTTGTCGTACCAGCCCCACAGGCCGCTGAGCGGGCTCAGTCCCTGCCGCAGCACCAGGTGGGCCGGAGTGGCCGCACCGGGCAGCTGGTGGACGAAACCGTTGACCCCGCCCTCCCGGTAGGACTCCATCTCGATCTGGCTCTCCAGGCCGCTGACCTCGTTGAAGCCGGCCAGCAGCAGGCCCTCCACCTCCACCGCGAAGTTGAAGGTCGGAAACGGGTCGGGCAGCCGCAGGCCGGTCCAGTTACCCACGGCGGCGGGCGCCCAGCTCAGCCCGAGCGGAATCCCGGTCGACATCATCGCGGTGTCCCTCCCTGTTCATTGAGCCGTTCGTTGATGCGCGCGATCTCCGCGACCCAGCGTTGCCGTTCCCGGTGGTCCAGCTGCATGATCTCGTGATAGGGCCAGTGAAAGTGATAGGCCAGGTACGCTACTTCCTCGTGCAGCCGGTCCGGGGAGTAGCGCGTCATCCCCCCAGGCTGGGCGGCTCCACTTCGAACGATCCACTGCAGTGCGGGCAGTCGACCTGCAGTCGGGCATGCCCGTTGAGATTGATCCGCTGGTAGAATTCCTGTAGGTAGGCGAGATCGGCGGAGTAGAGATTCTCCACGACGTTGGTGTTGATGTACTCCAGCCCACCCAACCTGGTGATCACCCGGGCCAGCAGAATGATCACCAGGTACCCCGGGTTCGACCGCACCCGGGGATCCTTGATCGGCTCGATCTCGTCTAGCGCCGTGGCCAACCGCATGGTCCCCTCGCGGTGCACCGTGCCGTCCGGCGCGACCAGGCCGTGCGGCAGGGTGAAGGGGAACTCGGTGCGGCGGGCCTCGGTGACCCCGGCTAGCTCCACTGGTCGACCTCGATGCGTTCACAAGCGAGGATGAGCTGCTCGACGGCGATCTCGTCGCTGGTCGCGTTCAGGCTGGGCCCGCTCCACGACTTGGGCCAGCAGTCGAACAGATTCCAGGTCACCTTCGGGTTGCCCTGCTGGTCGAGCAGGGTGATCGACACGTTGTGCCGTTCCACGGTGCCCTTCATCACCTTCTGCCGCCACTCCCACAGCTTGCTGTCGTTGGTCAGGCCACGGCTGAGCGTGATGTCGCCGTAGCTGTTCAGCCCGGGAATCTTGCGCGGAGCCAGGTTCCGGTCCGTGCCCTCCCGGTACTCGGCGGCGTTCTGGCTGGTCTCCAGGCCGGAGGCCTCCCGGAAGCCGGCCCGGGTGATGCCGTCCAGCTCAACCGCGAAGTTGTACCCGAAGTAGGGATCGAATCTGTCCACCGTACCTCCTGTTGTCGCACCGACTGGTGTCGCACCGACTGTTCATCCGCACCGGTCACGCCACGCCGACCGTCACCCCGCTCGCGCCGTGGATGACGCGAACGGTGATGAACTCCGCCGGTGCGGTCGGTGCCACTCCGATGTGTGTCACTACCACCCCGGCCTCGATGACCGCGGGTGGGTTCGTCTCGTGGTCGCACTTGACGTAGAACGCCTCGGCAGGGGTGCGGCCCTGCAGCGCGCCGCGCTGGAACAGCCCGTCGAGATAGGCGGTGAGTTCCCGCATGATCCGCACCCACAGCCGTACGTCGTTCGGCTCGTGGACCAGCCCGGTCATGAACCGCTCGATCCAGCGGCCGATGGTGCTCACCAGCCGCCGGGCGGTCACGTCCCGCCAGGCCGGATCGGCGCCGAGGGTACGCGCACCCCACACCCGGACGCCGCGGCCGGGCAACGCCCGCAGGCAGTTGACCCGCTGCTCGTACAACGTGCCCACCTCGGCCGCGGCGAGATGCACCTGCAGGTCGACGGCACCCTCGACCACCGTGTTGGCCGGTGCCTTGTGGACGCCGACGCGCTGGTCGGCGGTCGAGTACGCCCCGGCGACGTGCCCGGACGGTGGCAGGTAGCGCAGCCGCCCGTCCCCGCCGGACACCCCCAGCCACGGGTAGTAAAGCGCACCGTACGCACCGTCGGGCCCGGTCAAGGCCGCGCACTGGTCGACGACCACCGTCGGATCCACCGCCGGGATACCGTCGAGCAGCGCGAACCGGTCACCGCGCTCCCGGCAGTGCCGCAGGATCGCCCGCTGCGCCACGATGACCCGGCCGGGGTCGTCGTCGACCGGCCACGGCACGGCGGCGACGATGTCGGGGGCGCAGACGAGGTCGACGTCGTCCAGGTTGTCCAACGCCACCAGCCCGTCCTGCACGGCCTCGACGTGCGACAGCGACTCGGGCAGTCGTACCACGTGGCACAGCGTCCCGCCGTTGTCGAAGAATCCCCGGACCGCGTCGGCCAGGAAGCCATCCGCGGCGCCGCCGGAGGTCGCGCCACCAGAGATCGCGCCACCGAAGGTCGCCTCGAACTGCGGCCACAGCGTCAGCCGCTGCGGCGTGTACGGGCCGCTGGCGGCGCGGCCGAGAAAGGCGGGCACGCCGGTGAGCAGGGTCCGGGGCGGTGGCGGAAACACGTCCTGCCGCTGCACCCCGGGCGTGAGCTGGTGGATCACGATGTCGTCCGACTCCGCCCTACTGGATCCCGCCGGCCCACTGGCTGATCCGGAACACCACGAACTCGGCCGGGCGCACCATGGCCACTCCGATCTCGACCACGAGCTGGCCGGCGTCGCGGACCGCGGCCGGGTTGACCGTCTCGTCGCAGCGTACGTAGAACGCCTGCTCCGGGGTGTTGCCCAGCAGTGCGCCGGAGGCCCACACGGTAGTCAGGAAGGCGCTGACGTTACGCCGGATCTTCGACCACAGCTCCGGCGCGTTCGGCTCGAAGACGACCCACTGGGTGCCCTCGTCGATCGACTCGCGCAGGAAGTTGAACAGCCGCCGGGAGGAGATGTAGCGCCACTCGGCCTGTTCCTTGCCGGCGAGCGTACGGGCGCCCCAGATCGTGATGTTGCCGTCGAACTTGCGGATCACGTTGATGTCGTCGGGGTTGAGCCCGGCCTGCTGCTGCTTGCTGACCAGTTTCTCGACGCCCAACGCGCCCCGGATCACCTCGTTGGCCGGCGCCTTGTGCACGCCCCGCTCGGTGTCCACCCGGGCGTAGACGCCGGCGATGTGCCCGCTCGGCGGCTGGTACACCGGGTTGCCGTCGGCGTCGGTAACACCCACGTCGATCCACGGGTAGTAGATCGCGCCGTAGCTGCTGTCCCGGACATCGCCCTGGATGGCCGCCTTGGTCAGGGTGGTGGTCTGCCGACCGTCGAGGATCGCGAAACGGTCCTGCAGGTACTGGTTCTCACAGTGGTCGAGCAGCGCGGTCTGCACCACGTCGCTCACCGCGCCCGGGATCGCGACCAGGGCGATCTCGTCGATCGCGGTGAAGGTTTCCAGCGCGTCGGTCAGATCCTCGTCCGAGGGCTCCGCGTCGGCGTCGCCGGGAGCGACCCGGGTGATCCAGCAGCGACCGCCGCCGTTGTTGAAGAAGCCGTACACCGCGTGGGCGAGGGTGTGGTTGCCGGGCTGGATGTCGCCGAAGAGGCTCTTGAAGGTTTCCCAGCCGTCCACGAGCTGCGCCTCGCCGGCAAGCGCCACCGGATGGAAGTCGGTCGGCTCGACGTCGCCGTTCGCCGTCACCCCGGAACGGCCAGGTAGCAGCGGCATCGTGACGTCGTCGGCCACGACGCCGACGAAGCCGGCGGTGCTGGTCCCTACTCCGGCGATCGGCTTGATCGCCGAGGGAACCTCCTCGACGTACACGCCCGGCGCTAGATACTGCGGCATCTGTGGGTACTCCCCCTCCGTCAGGACTCGTGGCTCACGCCCTGGCCGACTTGGACGACCAGCTCGGTCACCTCCGGTCCGACCGGCGTGGATTCGAAGACGTCGACGCTGAGCGTGACGCTGTAGTGCAGGACCGCCTTGGGCCGCCCGCCCATGGCCTGCCAGAACTCGCCGATACCCTGTAGCTGGCTCTCGGCGGTGACCATCGCACGCAGCGGTGGCTGGTGCCCGACCAGGTCGCCCCTCAGGTAGTCGGCGGGGATTTCCCGGTGGCGCAGCAACACCCGCAGCACGTCGCCGAGCAGGCGATGCTCGTCCTGCGCCGGGTTGGGCGCGCTCTCGTTGGGCCACGCGGTGACCAGGTAGGAGCAGTCGACCCGGGCCGGCACCCGCCGCCGCGTGATCATTCCGGACTCCTGCCGGCTGTTCTCCCACTGGTTGGTGCGCAGCTCGTGGTTCTCCCGGACGTCGTACAGGAAGAAGGCGACCGCGGGCAGGGTGACCCCGGAGGGTGGGAACTGATCGTCCGGCGTGGCGAAGCTGATGGTGATGCCGGGCAGCGCCAGCTCGCCCTGGACGAGGGCGGCGAGCGAGTCATCCAGATCGTGGAACATCAACGCCTCCTCGCTCCCGATCGCGCCGTCCGAGCCGGACGAGAGGTCTACCCGTCCGGCGTCCCGTCAGCGTCTGCCCCGGCGTCTCCGGGCCCGTTCCACCAATCCCGCAACGATCCGTCATGGACAGCTGAGCTGGCAGTATTCACAACAAATGTGATGCGCGACACAATTCATGCAGATGGCCGACGGGAGTCGCGCGAACCGCGACAGCCCATCAGTTCTTGTGCGTCTCCCGGGAGATCAACACGCCGACGAAATCACCGGACCGGTCCTGGGCCTCGTGCCAGGTCTCGCCGCGACCCTCGCTCGTGCTGTACATCTTGAAGAAGAAGAGCGGGTCCCCGCCGCCCGAGGTCGACGAGCGTACCTGAGGGTCGCGTCGCGCGTAGTTTTCCATCGTGACGTAGTCCCTGCCGCTGGTGGCGACGACCCCTCCATAGTGGTAGGGGAACACCGTGTTGGGATCCGCCGCCTGCATCTCAGCAGCGGTTCCCTGACCGGTCGCGATCAGCGTGGAGCCCACGACCGGCTGCAGATATCTGTTGGCCAGAATGTCTTGCAGCGCTTGCCGCATCAACTGCGGCTCGGCCGTCTCGAGTCGCCGGTACTCGTCCACCAGTTCCTCGATCAGCTGCCCGTAGTCCTCGACCGGACCAGCATTGGGTCGGTTCAGGGCGTTGTCGAGTCTCCGGTTGAACTTTGCCTCCCCCTTGGCGCGCCCCTTGGCGCGGCCGGCACGGACAGCGATCCGGCCCCTGACCCGGTCGACGGCCGGCGCGACGGTACGGGCCCAGATGGCCTGCTCGAACGGTCCCGCCCGATCGGTGACGAACGGCGCCATCTGGTTGCAGTTCTGTGGGGTCTGGACAGCGAGTCCCCGCCGGATCTCCTTCGGACTCCAGATCGCACCGCGAGCCCGCTTCTTGAGCGTCTTCTTGCCGTAGCGGTACGGGTTCGACGGAACCTGCACCGGCTCGACCTTGTGCAGCCGCTTCGTCCTCGTCGCACCGTTGCCCTGCTGGACACGGACCACGAGCTGCTCCGCCGGGACCGTCCCGAGCCGGACCTGCCCACGTAGCTTCTTGTTGGCGTGCGTGACCCGGTCCGGGGTGGCGAAGAACACCTTGGCCTCGACGTCGGCCTCGACCGCGAGGTTGAAATCGTCCGAGAAGCGCAGCACCGGGTTCGGGGTGTTGATCACGTTGGCGCGGAGCTCGTCTATCTCCACCCCACCGCCCATACGGGGGCTCTTCACCTTCACGGAACCCGGTTTGAAAAAAGATCCGTTGACCTCGACCTGGCTCGGGAACTCGACGACGCCATCCTGATCGGAGTGGACGATCTCCGGGTACTCGGCATCGGTGACCGCGATGTCCCGGTACCGCTGTGCGGTGAGCCCTGGGCCGCTGACCCGGCCCGGTCCGGTGGCGCCCTGCTGGACGGTGTGGACGAGCTCGTGACCGAGGAGGGCGTCGCCGCGCGCGCTGCCCGGCGAGTACTCGCTGCGACGGACGAACACGTCGGCACCGACGGTGAACGCCCGGGCGCCGAGCGCGGCGTTGAGCTGGTCCGACTCGGCGTTCACGTGCAGTCGTACCCCGCTGAGATCGGCGCCTGACACCTGCTCCATCCGGTGTCGAATTCCGTCGGGCACGGCCCGTCCGCCGCCACGCGCCCGCGCCACCGCCTGCGTGACGGCGGGATCCGCCAGCCCGCCGGCGGGCCCCCGCACGTCATGCTCACCGGAATGGTGGGGGTGCCGGTGGCCCGCCGCAGGCGCCCGGTGGGCGGTCGAGCCCGTGGCCAGGCCCGCGATTCGGTCCGCTTCCCGCTCGTACGGGTCGTTCGCCGGACCGACCATCAGCTTGGCCTGAATGATCGCCGCCGCCTGGCGGTTGCCGTACCGGCGTTGCAGCCGTGTCGCGATACCAGCCGGATGGACGGGCCGGGTGCCCTGCGGCGCGGCTCGCGGAGCCGGCCTCGCCGCCGTGGCCGACGTCGTGGCTGCCGCCGGGTCAAGCCGGACGGTGTACATGGATCGGGTCCTTTCCGTTCGCGACGTCGCCACCGAACTCTCCGATGGACAGGATCTTGCCCATCTTCTGGTACTCGCGTCTGGTGGCGTGCAGCAGATGCGCCATGGTGATCCTGCCGCCGTCGGCGGCGGCGAGGAACGCACCGGCGAGAGCGATGTTACGGATGTTTCCGCCCGGCAGGTCGATCTGCCGGGCCAGCAGATCCAGGTCGACTGCCGGGTCCAGCGGCGCATGCTCGGGCCAGACCTGGGCCCAGATGCGACGACGGTCCTCGACACCGGGGACCGGGAAGTCGATGGTCACGTGCAGCCGGCGGGTGAACGCGTCGTCGAGGTTCTTTCGCAGGTTCGTCGCCAGGATGACCACCCCCTCGTGCTGCTCCATCCGCTGCAGTAGGTAGCTGACCTCGAGGTTGGCGTACCGGTCGTGCGCGTCGCGGACCTGGGAACGTTTCCCGAACATCGCGTCGGCCTCGTCGAAGAACAGCACCGCGTTGCTGGTCGCGGCCTCTTCGAAGATCCGGGACAGGTTCTTCTCCGTCTCGCCAATGTACTTGCTCACCACCGTCGACAGGTCAATCTTGTACAGATCCAGGCCGAGATCGTGGGCCAACACGTCCGCGGCCATCGTCTTGCCGGTGCCCGACGGACCGGCGAACAGCACCGCCAGCCCTCGTCCGTTGGCCAGCTTGCGCTCGAACCCCCAGGACTCGTAGACCACCGCCCGGTAACGCACCTGGTTGGCGATCTCCCGCAGCTGCTCCATCCGGTCGGCGGGCAGCACGATGTCGGTCCAGCGGTAGTGCGGCAGGATTCGCTGCGCCAGATCGGCCAGCTTCCGGTTGGACTGCAGGCGGCATGCCGCATACAGGTCGTCCTGGGTGATCCGGGCCGTGCCGGGGGCGCGGGCGTGCGCCAGGTTACGGGCGGTCCCGGCGGCGTCCCGGATCTGCCCGCCGGTGAGCCGAAACTTGCCGGCGACCGCGGCCAGATCCAGCGTCTCCCGGTCCAGCCCGGCGATCGCCCTCTGCCACAGGCGCAGCCGCTCGGGGTACCCGGGCGTGGGAAACTCCAGCCGGACGAAGGTGACACCCGCCGGCGGATCGACCGGCTCCCACGCGGTGTTCCCGGCCAGGAACACCGGAACAGGGTGCGCGGCCAGGGCGGACAGCAGTACGGTCAGCCGTTGGCCGGTCGGCTCGGCGAGCAGGCCGTCGACGTTCTCCCAGTACATGACCGTGCCCTGCAGCCGCGCCTCCCGCTCGACGAGGTCGACCAGGGCCGCGAATTCCTCGACTGGTCGGTCGGCGAGCAGATTCGCGGACACCACCAGCAGCGACAAGCGCCAGCGACGCGCGCACGCCGCCGCGACGCTTCGCTTGCCGACGCCGTAGGGCCCCTGGCAGTAGACCATCAGGTCGTCGCCGGGGTGCCCGCTCAGCCGGGCCAGTGCTGCGGCGAACTCCGCGGGAAAGTACAGGTCGTCGAGGGTTGCGGTCGGTGCGACGACCCGCGCGTACGGCCGCAGTTGCGCGGCGATCACGTCGTCTTCCAGCAGGAACCCCACGACGCGCGGATCCAGCCGGACGCTGTTGCCCAGCAGTGAGTGCACCGGGGCGGCGGGGTCCTCGGCCGAGGTGACGAGGCGATGTCTGAGCAACGGGGCGGACGGCGCGAACCGGGTCCGCGCGGCGACCCGCGCAACTCGGTCGTGGCACAGCATGGCGAGCATGAGATCGATGGTCGGCAGCCGCCGTGTCAGGTCGTCGTGCAGGTAGCCGTACAGGCGTTCGTAGCGCCGATCGATCTCGGGCGCGAGGCAGGCCACGACGATCTCGACATCCAGCGGGCTGAGGTCGAACAGTCCGGCCAGCGCCACCAGGCGCAGACCGACACCTCGGCGGACGCTGTGCCCGACCCGCTCGGCGATCTCGCCCGACAATTTGTCCAGCTCCGATTCGATCTCCGGGTCGTCGGCCGCGTGCCCGGCGTCGGGGCCACGGTCCAGCAAGGCGTCGACCTCGGCGTCGGAGATGTAATAGGCGGACGCTTCGCCAGCGGGCCCGGGTTGAGCTCGCCTGACCCGCCTGATCTGCCGACCCAGCAGCACATCGAGGCGGGCGAGTTCGGCCAGCAGATGCTGGGTCGAGTTGGCATAGCCCGGACCGCCCATCACGTCGTGCACCTCATCCCGGTTGTCCGCGGCCGACCGCAGCTCTCGATCCCGGGCGCTGTCGAGCACCGGGCTGGCAGGACGGGACGAGTCAGGAAACGGTACCCGCCCTGTCGCTTGGTGGGAGACCGGCCGGATTTCCCCGGCCCGATCGGCCCGGATCTGCTCGTACAGGAGGGTCGTGTCCGCCGACGGCCGTACCCCGAACTCCTGTTCCATCACCGAGGTGCACCGTTCGTACTGGCGAAGTGCGGCGATCCGGTCGCCGGCCGTGTAGTGCAGCCGCATCAACTGACGGTGGGTGCGTTCCCGGGCCGCGTCGTGACGCAGCACGGCCTGTCCGAAGCCCACGCCCTTGGCGTAGTGCCCATGCGCCTCGCAGTAGGCGATCAGCTGGTCCAGCATGGCCAGGTAGGCATGCCGCAGGCGGTCTCGTTCGCCACTGCACCAATCGTGGTACGACGTGGCGATCAGGTCTCCACGGTAGAGTTCCAGCGTATACTCCACCGTGTACGCCTGGTCGTCGGTGAGGTCTTCGCCGGGGATGTCCCGGACCGCCGCGTAGCTCTCCTCGAACGCGTCCACGTCGACCCAGCAGGACGCCTCCGGGTTGATGCGGATGCAGCTGGGGTCGATGACGACCAGGTCGCTCGTCCTGCCCTGGACGTCCGGCTGTTCCTGCATGATCGTGTTGAGTCGCCACAGCGCCTGCCGCAGGTACTTGCGGGCGGCTCCGGGCTCGGCACCTGGCCACAACAGTTCCGAGATGACCTCTCGCGTGTGGGTGCGGTCGCGGTGGATCAGTAAATAGCAGAACAGCTCCAGGGCCTTACCCGGCGGCGCGGCCAGGGGCTGGCCCCGCCGATGGATGGACACCTCACCGAAGAGCCTTACCTGCACGACTATCCCCCTAGAACCGCGTCGGCGCGGCCGGCCATGCCTCGCGTATCCCGCGCTCGGCGTACCCCGCCGTCTTTCCGCAGGTCATCCCCGACTCTCACCCCAAACAGGACATGCGCGACACGCTACCCCACCCGACGTCGACGACCATCACGCCCGGCGCCCCGTTCGGGTGTCCCGTCGGCGACATCTGACGTTCGACGGTAGCGACAGTTGCTGGCACCGCTGCGGACCGGAGACCCTGTCGCATGTGGCTTGATGGTCGTACTCGCGTGGCGGGGTCCGTGGGGGTGAGGGCTGCCTTGGTTCGGCTGGACGGTCCTCGACATCGCCGGGGACGCTGCGCACTGGTGGCCGCCGGCCAACCGCAGGGGTCGTACGGTGGTGACGGCCCGGCACCGTGATCCGATCCCGCGCTCCGAGTCCGGGCTCTGGTCGAAGTCGACGTGTTCAGCTGCTGTCGACGGCGACACCGGGCTCGCTTGACTCATCGGCACCGGGCCACGATCACGGCGCCCCACCCGCGCATGAACCAGCACAGGACTTGCCCGGGACTGCTGCGCCGCGGGGTGGCACTCTGATGGCGTCGTCTGCCGCCGACCACTGGCGGTGACCGGCTAGTTCCCTCCAGGTCGTTTGCCGATTGCCCGCAAAACCGGGTGGGCGGACACGTTGGCATGCCAGCCGGTGTCGCCGGATGCGCTGGCGGTCAGGCAGCGACCTTCGCCATGTAAAGAACGCCATGACGTCGGACCGTATGATGTAGCGGGTCACTTCGAACGGGAAGCCATCGGAGTCGATGGAGGCGTGCAGCAACACGATGACGGGCGCACCGGGCAGGAGCTTCAGCATCTCCGCCTCGTCGCGGGTCGGGAATCGGGTGGTGACCTGTTCCTTGATGCGCGCCGTCCGGTATCCGAGTCTTTCGAGGGCCGCGAAGGTCCCGCCCGGCCCCAAGTCCAGTTCGGTCGCAAGCATTGATGTTCCGACTACGTTCGTCGGCAGGTAGGTATCACCGAGTTGGACGGGTTCGCCGTCGGCAAGGTACCTGTTCTCTCGAAGAACGACGGCGTCGCCCAAGCCCAGTGAGAGCATGGCCGCTACGTCGCTCGGCGCTTGCTGTCTGGATACCGCGTAGCACTCGACGCGAGGCGCGCGTCCCTGCACGGTTGCCTCGGCCGCGAACGGTGTCAGGTTCTGTCGCCGTAGAGATCGGCTGGAGTACCGATCTGGTCCGAGGCGCATGAGCGTGGGCCGGCTACGGACGAGGACGTCGTAGAGCATCGACGCGACTCGTGCCCATTGGGAGGCGCTGACGAGCGCTGGCCTACCCATCTGCGCGGGCCACATCGGACGCGTTCGCCATACGTCGACGTCACGGTCCGGGTCATCACCGGATGCTACGGATCGTAACCGAATCTCCGTTTCCTGGTTATCGGGAACGGTGGTCACGAGTCGCGCAAGCTGACCTTCGGCGTTGAGGCAGGCGTCCAGAGCCTTGGCCAGACGCCTTCCTTGCCAGGTCCCGAAACGACAATCCGTATTTCTGTCGAAGGCTACGCATCAGTCGGACGAAGTTCTGGTCAACGACGATCATTCCGGTTCCTTCCAAGTGGCAGGGTGACGTCGGTCCGTCGAGGTCGGCGTCGGACCAGCGCGACGCCCACCAGGACCAGGAGCATCCCGAGGATCACGGACGCTGTCACCTGCTCGCTGACGACCAGGAAGCCGAGGATCACCGCGACGACCGGAAGCAGGTAGGTGACCGTGGATGCCAGGGTAGGGCCGTCATCGGTGATGAGCCGGTAGTTGAGCACGTAGGCGACCCCGGTGCCGAGTACACCCAGGATCAGCAGACTGATCACCGCGTCGAAGCGAAGGTCAGGCACGGTCAGTCCACCGAGCGGCAGGGCCAGGATCATCAGGATCGTTCCGGCGACGAGTTGCGCGGCGGACAGCATGATCGGCGGGATTCCCCGATTGGTGAGAAACGTGCCCATGTAGACGTAGGAGATTCCGTAGCTGGCGGATGCCGCCAGGATCGCCAGCCCTCCCCAGCTGGCTATCTCGCTGGCCGACTCCCACGGGGTGAAAATGACAATCGCGCCGACGAAGCCGAGCGCCAGTCCCGCTCCCCGCGACCACGTCGCCGTGCGGTCGGTACCGACGACGAAGGCAATCAACGCCGTCCACAGGGGCGTAGTGGCGTTGAGGACCCCGGCGACACCGGAGTCAACGGTCTGCTCACCGATGCCGAACAGGGTGTACGGGATCACGTTGGCGACCAGCGCCGCGACGAACAGATGGCCCCATGTTGTTCGGTCGGCCGGGAACCGCAGCCCCCGGTGCAGGACCACGGGGATGAGCACCAGTGCACCGATGGCCAGGCGGACAAGGACGATCTGCACCGGGGTGAAGCCGCGTAGCGCCAGTTTGATCCAGAGGAACCCTGACCCCCAGAGCAACGCGAGCATCACCAGCCGGACGAGACTGCCTCGACTCATCAGACGGTCCTGTCAGTCCTCTACGGGCATGTCGTAGTCCAGGCCGTTCAGGTCACCGCGCATCACGAACCTGGTGACCTCGAACGGCGTGTGCTGCTCGTCGAAGCTGGTGTGCAGCACCTCGATGACCGGTACGCCGGGCGGCATCCCGAACCCGGTCGACTCGTCGTGGTAGGGCATCCTCGCTGAGATCTCTTCCCGGATGCGGGTGATCCGGTGGCCGAGTTCATCGAACCTCGCGTAGATGCTGCCCTTGCCAAGAGTCCGCTCAGTCGCCAGCGGCGATCCGTCCGCGACGCCGACAGGAATGTACGTCACGCCGACCTGTACCGGCTCGTCATCGGCGAAGTACCAGTTCTCCCGCCGGATGACCGTCGCGGTGTTCGCGTCGAGGCCGAGGCGTTCAGCGACGTCCGGCGGGGGGCTGTCACGGGTGACGGACCGGCATTCGGTCCGGGGTACGCGTCCTTGTTTCGTGACCTCGATGCGGAACGGCGACAGTCCCGTCTCGTCGCGGAGCTGGCGGGAGTAGCGGTTCGCGCCGAGGCGCATCAGAGGTCGGCTGGGGCGGACGTAGACGCCTCGCCCGTGCTGCGCGACGACTAGGCCCTCCCCCTGCAGGATGCTGATCGCTTCCCTGGCGGTGTTGCGTGCCGTGCCGTACCGGGAGGCAAGTTCCCGCTCGGATGGCAGCTTGTCTGCGGGTGCAAGCGCTCCGGTCTGAATGCTTCGACGCAGGTCATCGGCTATGCGGCGGCTGGGTGGTCGCTTGTCGACGCCGGTCGGCTCGTCCATGTCTTTCCGCCTGTCCTCGGTAGGTCCGACAACCTCGGACCCTACCGCAACTGGCTCAAGCCAGCTATCGGCCAGTGTTCGCTAACGGCCTCAAACTGGCTCAATCCAGTTGAGTCGCCTGAGCACCCGGCGCCCAAGTTGGTGACCAGGCCGGCTGGACTGCGTGGCGACGTGCGAGCGATGGCGCCGTCCTCAATACGTTCCGCTGATCGCGGGGAGCATCTGCGCCAACCGCTGGCGAACGGGCGGCTGCCGGAGTGCCGCATCCCGCCGCCTGCGGTGCTGGCGTGGCGGGCGCTGCTGGAGCTGTACCACGCGACCTACGAGCAGCACTCCGGGCCCGACCATCGGATCTACCGCCTTCGCAGGCCGCGTCCGGGTACGCGTTTCGGGTGGGCGCGGCAGGTTTCGAACCTGCGACCCCTCGCTTGTAAGGCGAGTGCTCTTCCGCTGAGCTACGCGCCCGGGCGCGGCGGATCGACCGATCCCGGCGCCGGTTAGCTTACCGTGCCACGGCCGGCGGGCCGGAGGCACCGTCCCACGCTGCGGAACGCGCACACGTGACCGCCGTCGGACGACGCCGCCGGTCTGGCCCGTCGGGGCCGGTCAGTCCCCGAGGTCGGCCAGGGCCTTGCGCCACACCGACTGGTCGCGGGCCTGGCCCGGTCCGTTCATCTCGGCGAAGCGGATCACCCCGGCCTTGTCGATCACGAAGGTGCCCCGGTTGGCGATGCCGGCGGCGTCGTTGAACACCCCGTACGCCTGGGCGACCGCGCCATGCGGCCAGAAATCGGCCAGCAACGGGAACTGGAAACCCTCCTGCCCGGCCCAGATCTTGTGGCTGTAGACCGAGTCGACGCTGACGGTGAGCGTCTGCACGTCGTCGTTGACGTACACGTCGATGTTGTCGCGGACCTCCTGCAGCTCGCCCTGGCAGGTGCCGGTGAAGGCGAGCGGATAGAAGATCAGCAGGACCGCCTTGTCGCCGCGGAAGTCGGCCAGCCGCACCTCCTGGTTGTTCTGGTCCTTGAGGGTGAACTCCGGTGCCTGCGTGCCGACCTCGACGGGCATGTGCGCTCCTTCACTCACTTCTTGGCCTTGGCCCCACGGCGCAGCACCAGCCGGGCGGCACTCCAGTCCTTGCCGGCGTTGACCATGGAAGTCTGTTGCAGTCCCGCGCTGGGCGCGGACTCGCTGATGTCGCTCGGCTCGACGTGGCCGTCACGCCCGGCCTTGGGCGTCAACAGCCACACCACCCCGTTGTCGGCCAGCGGGCCGAGCGAGTCGACGAGCAACTCGAACAGGTCGCCGTCACCGTCGCGGTACCACAGCAGCACCGCGTCGACGACCTCGTCGGTGTCCTCGTCGACCAACTCGCCGCAGCGGTCGGTCAGGGCGTCGCGGAGATCCTGGTCGACGTCGTCGTCATAGCCTATCTCCATGACCACCATGCCCGGCTCGATGCCGAACCGGTCCGCCAGGCTCCGTACGCCGTCGGCGGCCTGACCAGCGGTCGCGCTCACTGTTGCTTGCCTCCTCGTCTTGAGCTGCCGGTATCCGTCAGACACCGATAGCGGGTAGTTCACACAGTTGTGCCGGCCGGCGCAAGTGGCGCACCGAGTTCACCGGAATTTACCCCGCCAGCAGCGCTCGGGCACCCTGGGTGATGGCATCTTCGCCAACCAGGACCTGATGCGCGGCGGGACCGAGCGGGATGAAGGAGTCGAGCGCGGCGATCCGGGCGGCCGAGCCCACGTACCCGGCTTCGACCAGAGCGGCGAGCACCCCTTCGCCGACCCCTCCGGATCGACGGGTCTCGTCGACGATGAGGACCCGACCGGTCGCGGTGGCTTCCCGGACGATGTCGGCGACCGGCAGTGGTGCCAGCCAGCGCAGATCGACGACCCGGGTGCCGACGCCTTCGCGGGCCAGCCGGGCGGCGACCCGCAACGACATCCGTACGCCGTTGCCGAACGTGATGACGGTCAGATCGGCGCCGCTGTCGACCAGATAGTTGCGGGACCTCCCGACCGGGACGTGCCCGGTGCCCCACTGCCCCGGCGGGGTGTACGGGGCGAGCCACTGGCCGTCGTCGGCGGTGTGCAGGTCCCGAAGGTCGTAACTGGCGATCGGTTCCACGAAGACGCAGACGCTGCCGTCCACGGCCGCGCTGGCCAGACAGGACCGCAGCAGTCCAGCGGCGTCCTCGGCCCGGGCCGGCACCGCGATCACCAGGCCCGGGATGTCGCGCAGGACGGCGAGGGAGTTGTCGTTGTCGCTGTGCCCGCCGAGGCTGTCCTGGTACGCCAGCCCGGGCAGGCGTAGCACCATCGGGTTGCGGTAGCCGCCCCGGCTGAGGAACTGCAGCGCGGCGGCCTCACCGCGCAACTGTTCCTCGGCGCTGTGCAGGTAGGTCAGCTGTTGAATCTCCGGCACCGGCAACTGCCCGGCCAGCCCGGCACCAAGAGAGAGGCCGATGATCGAGGTGCCGTCACAGGTGGTGTCGAACACCCGGTTCGGCCCGAACCGCTCGGACAGACCGGCGGTCACCCCGTACAGGCCGCCCTTGGCCGCGACGTCGGCACCGAACACCGTCATCGCCGGGTACGTCAGCAGCGCGTCGGCGAGGACGGCGTTGATGGTCTGAGCCAGGGTCATCGGTCCGCGTTCCTCGGGCAGCCGGGTGCCGAGGGTGGCCGCACGGGTGGCGGCCGCCGCGCCGGCTGCCCGGGCGCCACTGTCGGTGACCACCCGGGCGACCCGGATCGGACGCTTGGGCGCGGTGGTGGCGACCACCTGGGCAGCGGTTTCGATCTTGGGCTCGCCGATGACCTCCTCGGCGACCTTGCGTACCTGCCAGCCGACTTCGTCGTAGCGGGCGATCACCTCGTCGGCGGTGGTCAGACCGGCGGCGATCAGTAGCCGTGCGGTGCTCACCAGCGGATCGCGCGCGACGTCCCGCTCGACCTGCTCGACACTGCGATACGCCGACTCGACGTCGGTGCTGGAGTGCCCCATCAGCCGCACCGTGGACAGGTGCAGCACGGCGGGCCGGCGGTGCTCGCGGACCCAGGCGGCGGCTTCGCCCGCCACGTCGTACGTCTCGGCCAGGTCGCAGCCGTCGGCGCTGAGGTAGTGCAGCCACGGCCGGGACCGCAGCGCCGCGGTGACCCAGCCCTCGGGCGACGGCACGCTGATCCCGAGACCGTTGTCCTCGCAGACGAACAGCACCGGTGCCGTCAGGCCGGCGTGGTCGGCCCAGCCCGCGGTGTTGAACGCGGCGACCGCACTGGCGTGGTTTATCGACGCGTCGCCGAAGGTACAGACCACGATCGCGTCGTCCGGCCAGGGCGAACGGGGTTCGAGGTACGGACGACCGCCGGCCGGTGAGCGGGCCAGGCCCGGCTGCCGGGGGCGGGCCACCGCCGCCAGTCTGGTCATCCGTTCCATGCCGAGGGCGAGTCCGACCGCACGCGGCAGGTGACCACCGGCGGTGCCGCTGGTGGGGATGATGTTCAGCGCCATGTCGCCGATGACCTTGCTCCGGCCCCCGGTGATCGGATCGGCCGCCGAGGCCACCGCGCCGCGCAGCATGTGTCGGGCGGCGTCGGTGACCGGGTCCGGTCCTGGTTCGGCAGCCTCGCCGTCCGGTTCGGCGGTGCCGGTACCGCCGAGGCCGTCGGTGCCGCCGGCACCGACCGACCGCCGCACGGCTTGGGCCAACCGCGCGCAGTAGAACCCCCCGGAGCGGTAGTGCAACAGGGCCGGATCGGTCAGCCGTAGCGCGGCGGCGAGCGCCGCGTTGCCTTCGTGTCCGGACGACCCGACGGTGTAGAAACCTTCGCCGAAGCTGCGTAGCCACCGTTTGGCCAGGTCGAGATGGCGGCTGGTGAGCTGGGCGTCGAACAGGCCGAGTGCGCTCTGGCCGGTGAGGACGGTGCCGTCTCGGACCGGCTGGTCGGTCGATCGGCGGGTCGCTGCCACGTCCATCACGGCAACCGCGGTGCGGAACCGTTCGTCGAGGTCCTGCGGGGTGGTCACGTCGGACAGCATTACCCACCCTCGCCGGGCAGTGCCACCGGAGGCCGCCGGGGCGGCCGACCGGCCGGGTCGGAGCAGCTGGCGACGCTCGTGGCCGGGGAGGTCATGGTCGCGATGCTACGCGGCGGGGCGACCAACCACCCGGTAGCGCGCCGCGGGCCCGACGCTGGGCCTCGACGGCTTGTTGTACTCTGTTCAGAAACTTCTGAACGTTCGCAACAAGGAATGATCATGCTGCCCGAGTTTCCGGCCAACCGCCGCTACGCCGAGGAGGTCGGCGTCGTGCTCAGCGGGATGGGCCTGACCCCGACGGCCGGCAAGATCCTCGGCTGGCTGCTGGTCTGTGACCCGCCGAGTCAGACCGGCACCGACATCGCATCAGCTCTCGACCTGTCCCCAGGGTCGGTGAGCACCAACGTTCGGTCCCTCGAGCGGGTGAACCTGGTGCACCGGGTGCCGGCACCGCACGGCCGGCGCGGCACGGCGTACCGACTGAACCCGGCAGGCCTGACCGAACCCGACGTCTCATACAAGTTTCGGATATTCCGCGACCTACTGGAACGAGGCATTGATCTGGCCGGTGGTCCACGGGCCAACGGCAGTGAACGGCTCGTCTACCTGCGCGACTTCTACGCGTTCGTCGACCGCGAGATGCCCCGGCTGTTCGAGCGCTTCAAGGCACAGCGCCAACCCCCGCCCACCAATCACGAACGCAAGGAGGCGAGGTCCGATGGCTGACCCGGCCATCCGTACCGAGCAACTCGTCAAGACCTACGGCCGCAACCGCGGCCTCACCGGCCTCGACCTCGAGGTCGGCACCGCCGAGGTGTACGGCTTCCTCGGTCCCAACGGGGCCGGCAAGTCCACCACGATCCGGCTGCTGCTCGACCTGATCCGGCCGACCAGCGGCGCCGTGGAGGTACTCGGCCGCGACCCACGGCGCGACGGCGTCACGCTGCGCCGACGGATCGGCTACCTGGCCGGTGACTTCATCGTCGACGGCCGGCAGACCGGCCGCGAACTGCTCACCTACCTGGGCAACCTGCGCGGTGGCGTACCGGCTGCCAGGATCACCGGGCTCGCCGAGCGTCTCGATCTCGACCTCGGCCGGCGGATCAAAGGACTGTCCAAGGGCAACCGACAGAAGCTCGGCGTGGTGCAGGCGTTCATGCACTCACCGGAGCTGCTCATCCTCGACGAGCCGACCAGTGGCTTGGACCCGTTCCTGCAGCAGGAGTTCGCGGCGATGGTCCGCGAGGCGAAAGCCGCCGGTCAGACCATCTTCATGTCGTCACACGTGATGAGTGAGGTGCAGCAGACCGCCGACCGGGTCGGCATCATCCGCGACGGCCGGTTGATCACCGTCGAGCGGGTCGAGGACCTGCGCGAACGGGCGGTACGCCGAGTCGAGATCGTCTTCGAGGACCCGGTGTCGGCCGACGAGTTCGCGGCGGTTCCCGGACTCAGCGACGTCACCGTGCAGGACACCCGGCTCAGCTGTCGGCTCGATGGGCGGGCCGATCCGCTGGTCAAGGCGGCGAGTCGGCACACCGTCGTCAGCTTCCTCGCCGAGGAGCCCGATCTGGAAGACCTCTTCTTCAGCTACTACGAGCGGACGGAGACCGACGGTGTTGCTGCGTAACCCGTTCACCAAGTCGCTGCACGACGCCCGCCGGTCACTGCTGGGCTGGGCACTGGCCATCGCCGGCGTCGGCGCCATGTACGCGTCCTTCTGGCCGACCATGCAGACCCCGGAGATGGCCGACGCCATGGCCGCCTACCCGCAGGCCCTGCTGGACGCGCTCAACTTCGACGACGTGACCAGCCCCACCGGCTACCTGGGCAGTGCCGTGTTCGGCATGCTCATCCCGATGCTCACCGCCGTCTTCATGATCGCCGCCGGCACCAGGGCGATCGCCGGGGACGAGGACGCCGGCACGCTGGATCTGGTGCTCAGTCACCCGGTCGGCCGGGTCCGGGTCGCCCTGCACCGGTTCGGCGCCGTCCTGATCGGCATCGTGCTCGTCGTGGCGTTGCTCTGGCTGGCCCTGGCCGCGGTCCGCGGACCGGCCGACTACACCTCCGTCGGCCTGGGTCGACTCGCCGCCATGTGTCTGCACCTGACCCTGTTCGGGACCGTGTTCGGCGCCCTCGCCTTCGCCATCGGCGCGGCTACCGGCAGTCGGGCCATGGCTATCGGCGGCAGCGCCGCGGTGGCCGTACTCGGCTATTTCGCCAACGCGGTCCTGCCCCAGGTACAGGGGCTGGAGTGGGCGCGCAACCTGTCGCCGTTCCACTGGTACCTGGGCGGCGATCCACTGGTCAACGGGGTACAGGCTGGCGGCGTACTGCTGCTCGCCGGTACCACCGCGGTGCTGGTCGCCGTCGGCACCTGGCGGTTCACCGGCCGCGACATCGCGGTCTAGCCACAGCGCTGCGGGTCCGGTACCCGGTCGTCCGGCAGACGTCCCGGCAGAAGTCCGGCCGACGTCCGGCAGACGTCGGCGGGCGGTGCCGGGCCCGCGACGACAGGCCGGACCCGCCCGGCTGGCAGACTGGCCGGCATGGACACCGAGGTCATCTCGATCCGCACCGGTTCCCGTCCGGTGGTGCGGGACATCACCGCCGAGGCCGGCCGGTTCGCCGCCGGGCGCGGCGACGGGCTGCTGCACGTGTTCGTGCCGCACGCCACCGCCGGCATCGCGATCATCGAGACCGGTGCCGGCTCGGACGACGACCTGCTCACCGCGTTGGACGACGTGCTGCCCACCGATGACCGCTGGCGGCACCGGCACGGGTCGCCGGGGCACGGTCGCGATCACGTGCTGCCGGCGTTCGTCGCGCCGTACGCCACCCTGCCGGTGCTCGCCGGCAGGCTCGCGCTCGGCACCTGGCAGTCGGTCTGCCTGGTGGACCCGAACGGGGACAACGCCGAGCGAAAGGTCCGCTTCTCGTTCCTCGCCGGCTGAAAGCGCCAGGCCGTGGCGGCGGCAGGCTGTGGCGGGCAGGTTGCCCGAGAATTACCGGCCGGTATCTGTGTCCCAGATCGCCTCTCTGGCGACCGCGCGTGACGCAACCGGCCTTCAGGGGGCAGGATGGTCTGTAGAGACCTATCCCACACACACCCGAGGGAACGCCTGTGGCCACGGAACGCAAGCGCCCGGTGATCAGCGACGGCCTACCGAGCCAGCTTCCGGACATCGACCCAGAGGAAACCAGCGAATGGGTCGAGTCACTCGACGGAGTGATCGACGAACGCGGCGCCAAACGCGCCCGCTACGTCATGTTGCGCCTGCTGGAACGCGCCCGGGAGCGCCAGGTCGGGGTCCCGCCGCTGACCACCACCGACTACCTCAACACGATCCCGCCAGAGCGGGAACCCTGGTTCCCCGGCGACGAGATGATCGAGCGGCGGATCCGGGCGTACATCCGGTGGAACGCCGCCGTGCTGGTGCACCGCGCGCAGCGACCGGAGATCGGCGTCGGCGGCCACATCTCGACGTACGCCAGCGCGGCGTCGCTCTACGAAGTCGGGATGAACCACTTCTTCCGCGGCAAGAACCACCCCGGCGGCGGTGACCACATCTACTTCCAGGGGCACGCCTCGCCCGGCATGTACGCCCGCGCCTTCGTCGAGGGCCGGCTGTCCGAGCAGCGCCTCGACGGCTTCCGGCAGGAGTTGTCGCACGCCGGGCTCGGCGGTGGGCTGCCGTCGTACCCGCACCCACGACTGATGCCGGACTTCTGGGAGTTCCCGACCGTTTCCATGGGGCTCGGCGCGATCAACGCGATCTACCAGGCCCGGTTCAACCGCTACCTGCAGCACCGGGGCATCAAGGACACCTCCGACCAGCACGTATGGGCGTTCCTCGGCGACGGGGAGATGGACGAGCCGGAATCGCTCGGCGCGATCGGTCTGGCCGCCCGCGAGGAGCTCGACAACCTCACCTTCGTGATCAACTGCAACCTGCAGCGGCTCGACGGTCCGGTGCGCGGCAACGGCAAGGTCATCCAGGAGCTGGAGGCCTTCTTCCGGGGTGCCGGCTGGAACGTGATCAAGGTGATCTGGGGCCGGGAGTGGGATCCGCTGCTCGCCGCCGACACCGACGGCGCGCTGGTCAACCTGATGAACACCACCCCCGACGGGGACTACCAGACCTACAAGGCCGAGTCCGGGGCGTACGTCCGGGAGCACTTCTTCGGCCGCGACCCACGTACCCGCAAGATGGTCGACAAGCTCAGCGACGCCGAGATCTGGAACCTCAAGCGGGGCGGGCACGACTACCGCAAGCTGTACGCGGCGTACAAGGCGGCCACCGAGCACACCGGCCAGCCGACGGTGATCCTGGCCAAGACGATCAAGGGCTGGACGCTGGGATCGCACTTCGAGGGCCGCAACGCCACCCACCAGATGAAAAAGCTGACCCTGGACGACCTGAAGACCTTCCGGGACCGGCTCTACCTGGACATCCCGGACGAACAGCTGGAAGCCAACCCGTATCTGCCGCCGTACCTGCGCCCGGCCGACGACTCCGCGGAAATGACCTACCTGCACGAGCGCCGCAAGGCCCTCGGCGGGTACGTGCCCAGCCGGCGGACCGCCGCCCGCCCGCTGCCGCTGCCGGCCAGCGAACGCTTCGGCGACGTCAAGCGCGGCTCCGGCAAACAGAAGGTCGCCACGACGATGGCGTTCGTCCGGCTACTCAAGGATCTGATGAAGGACCGCGAGTTCGGCAAGCGTTGGGTGCCGATCATCCCGGACGAGGCGCGGACCTTCGGCATGGACTCGTTGTTCCCCACTCAGAAGATCTACTCGCCGCACGGGCAGAAGTACACCGCCGTCGACCGGGAGCTGTTCCTGTCGTACAAGGAATCCACCGCCGGGCAGATCCTGCACGAGGGGATCAACGAGGCCGGTTCGGTGGCCTCGTTCACCGCCGCCGGCACCTCGTACGCGACCCACGACGAGCCGATGATCCCGCTGTACATCTTCTACTCGATGTTCGGCTTCCAGCGCACCGGTGACGCGTTCTGGGCGGCCGCCGACCAGATGGCGCGCGGCTTCGTGCTCGGCGCGACGGCTGGGCGGACCACGCTCAACGGCGAGGGCCTGCAGCACGAGGACGGGCACTCGCACCTGCTCGCGGCCACCAACCCGGCGGTGGTGGCCTACGACCCGGCGTTCGCGTTCGAGATCGCGCACATCGTGGAGAGCGGCCTGCACCGGATGTACGGCGAGTC
Source organism: Solwaraspora sp. WMMB335 (assembly GCF_049179075.1). NCBI lineage: Bacteria > Bacillati > Actinomycetota > Actinomycetes > Micromonosporales > Micromonosporaceae > Solwaraspora > Solwaraspora sp. WMMB335. Next base: position 6,609,409 of record NZ_JBMHMF010000001.1, on the reverse strand, counting down.
ACCGGAGAACATCTTCTACTACCTGACGGTCTACAACGAGCCGATCCTGCAGCCGGCACAGCCCGCCGACCTCGACGTCGACGGCCTGGTCAAAGGGCTCTACCGGTACGCGGCGGCGCCGCAGGTGAGCCGGGCCGACGACGCCGACGCCCCACGGGCGACGGTTCTCGCCTCCGGCACCGGCATGCAGTGGGCACTCAAGGCCCAGCAGTTGCTCGCCGAGGACTGGGGGGTCGCGGCCGAGGTCTGGTCGGTGACGTCCTGGACCGAGCTACGCCGCGAGGCGGTCGCCTGCGAACAGCACAACCTGCTCGACCCAAGCGGCGAGCAGCGGGTCCCGTACGTACGGGCCGCGCTCGCCGACGCACCCGCCTCGGTGGTCGCGGTCAGCGACTGGATGCGGGCGGTGCCGGATCTGATCGCCCGCTGGGTGCCGGGCGACTACACGTCGTTGGGCACCGACGGATTCGGGCTGTCCGACACCCGGCACGCGCTGCGCCGGCACTTCCACGTCGACGCCGAGTCGATCACCGTGGCGACGCTGCGCCAGCTGGCACTGCGCGGCGACGTACCCGCCGAGGTACCGGCGGGAGCAGCCAAGAAGTACGCGATCGACGACGTCGGCGCCGCGCCGGTCGGGGAGACCGGCGGCGACTCCTGAGGATCTCCCGCGCGTGCGTCGGTCCGGGCGGAGCTCCGCCCGGACCGACGCGGCACGTCAGCAGAGGTCGGCCGCCCGGGCGTCGGTCTCTGCCGGCGATCCGGCCCGCGGCGTACCGGCCAGCGGCGGCCCAGTGACGAGCGGCGGCCCAACGAGATCAGCCAGCCGGCGAAGTGATGCTTCCAGGTCGGCGCCGACCCGGTGCTTGCCGAGGCTCAGCAAGGTGGCGCTGACCTGGTTGGCGGGCCAACGCACCACGGTCAGCCGCACCGCCGTGCCGTCACCTTCGGGGGTCAGCTCGACCTGGACCTCGGTGCGGGCTTCGGCTCGGATACCTGGTCCGGCGGCCCGTTCCCGCCAGGCGATGAGCTTCGGCGGCTGGTAGGAGATGACCTCCACATCGGCCGCGGCACCATCGGCGGTGTGAACCCGCATCCGGCGGGGTTCACCGGCGACGACTTCGGCCCGGCGCACGTCGGCGAGCCAATCGGCAAGCAACTCCGCCTGCCGCACCACATCCCAGACGGTGTCGATCGGGGCCTCCACCCGCCCGCTGCGCTCGATGAGGATCATCTGCCTCGCTCGCTTCCGGCTACTGGTCGTGTCAGGCGCAGCGTAATCACAATAGCCGCAAAAGGTGCAGAGTTTCCTATTAACGCTTAGCGGGCATCCGGGATCCGGTCCGACACCTGGTCGCCGCCGACGCGCCGGCCGACCGTAGGCTGGAGGCCGTGACGGTACGCGTACGCTTCGCCCCCTCCCCCACCGGCATGTTCCATGTCGGCGGTGCCCGATCGGCCCTGCAGAACTGGATCTACGCCAAGCAGCACGGCGGGGTTTTCGTGCTGCGGGTGGAGGACACCGACGCCGCGCGCAACCGCCCCGAGTGGATCGAGGGCATCCTCAGCGCACTCGACTGGATCGGCATCCGTCGCGGCACGTACGAGGGCCCGTACTTCCAGTCGGCCAACGCCGGTGAGCAACGGGCCGCCGCCGAGCGGTTGCACCAGGCCGGCCGGGCCTACTACTGCGACTGTTCCCGGGCCGACGTGCAGGCCCGCACCGGCAGCGAGTACCGCGGCTACGACGGGTTCTGCCGCGACCGTGGGCTGGCCGCCGGGGCCGGCCGGGCGCTGCGGTTCCACACCCCCGACGCCGGCACCACCATGGTGCTGGACCTGATCCGCGGCGAGCCGACGTTCGACAACCAGTTGATCGAGGACTTCGTGATCGCCCGGGGCGATGGTTCCCCGGTCTTCCTGCTGGCCAACGTGGTCGACGACATCTCGCAGGGCATCACTCACGTGATCCGGGCCGAGGAGCACCTGCCCAACACCCCCAAGCAGCAGCTGCTGTGGGAGGCGCTCGGGGTGAAGCCGCCGGTGTGGGCGCACGTGCCGGTGGTGGTCAACGAGAAGCGGCAGAAGCTGTCCAAGCGGCGGGACAAGGTCGCGTTGGAGGCGTACCGGGACGAGGGTTACCTCGCCGACGCGATGCGCAACTATCTGATGCTGCTCGGCTGGGCGCCCAGCAACGACCGGGAGATCGTGCCCTGGTCGATGATCGAGCAGGAGTTCCGGCTGGACGCGGTCAACCCGTCACCGGCGTTCTTCGACGAGAAGAAGCTTCGGGCGTTCAACGGCGAGTACATCCGGGCCCTGCCGGTCGAGGGCTTCATCGCCGCCTGCCAGCCGTGGCTCACCGGGGCCGCGCCGTGGCGTCCGGTCGACTACGACCCCACCACCTTCGCCGCTGTCGCGCCGCTGGCCCAGACCAGGATCGCGGTGCTGTCCGAGATCGTCGCCAACGTGGACTTCCTCTTCCTCGACGCCCCGCAGATCGACGAGGCATCCTGGGCCAAGGCGATGAAGGAGGGCTCGGCCGACCTGCTCGACGCCGCGATCGTGGCCTTCGAAGCCCTGCCACAGTGGTCCGCCGATCCGCTCAAGGCGGCGCTGGAGCAGGTCGGCACGGCGCGTGGGCTCAAGCTCGGCAAGGCACAGGCGCCCGTCCGGGTGGCCGTCACCGGCCGCTCGGTCGGCCTGCCGCTGTTCGAGTCGCTGGAGGTCCTGGGACGCGACCGGACGCTGCGCCGGCTACGTGACGCGCACGCCCGGCTCGCCTGACCGGTCACCGTCCCGGGATCAGACCCGGCGGCGTCGGACGAACAGCGCCCCGGCCAGCACGCTCGCGAGCAACACGCCGCCGCCGGCCAGCCACGGCCACCAGACGACAGCTTCCTGCTGGCCGGCCGTCTGTGGCGTCGCCGGTGACGGGCTGGCTGCAGTCGCGTCGGCCCCAGCGGACGGCGCGGTCGTTTCCGGGGTCGGCGCGATGCTGGGTGACGGCGACACGGTCGGCGACGCGGCGATGGTCAGCGTGAACGTCAAGTCACCGGAGACCCAGTGCCCGTCCGTCGACAGGACCTTGTAATCCACCGTGTACTCCCCGGCCGGGCCGGGCTGGAAACCGACGCTGACCGCCGAACCGTCGACGGCGGGGGTGCCGGTGGACGCCGGTGTCCCGTCGGGCGCGGTCACCGTGACGGTGGTCTGCTCGGGGTTCAGCTTCGCCAGGAAGGTCAGGCGGACCACGTCGGGTGCCTCGGCGACCTTGGCACCGTCGGCCGGGTTACTCCCGGTCAGGACGTTGTGCGCCGATGCCGGGGTCCCTCCGATCAGCACGGTCAGCGTTCCCGCCACCACCGCGAGCAATACCGCCGGTACGCGTACCACCCTGTCCCCCACCCGTTGCCCTCGCCCGATACGATCGGGCACCAGACGCTCGTCGGATCACCACCGGTCGACCTCCCTAGTTGGTCGGTCACCGATCCGCGATGGTTCCCGAAAAATCCGTCCGGGGGATGCAACCGTCCAGGGCTGTGTGGAGTCTCTCACAGTGAGGTCCCCAGACCCGTCCGGCGGCGGATTACGCCGGGCCGCCACGGGGTAGTGAGCACATCGACCAGGATTCAACCTCTGCGGGGCGAGGGAGTTGACCATGAGACAGCGGGCGGCCAGCCGTCTGTTCGCGGCCGGCGCGCTGCTCTTGGCGCTCGGCGTGCCGGTTCTGTCGGGCGCCCCGGTCCAAGCGGCGCCACCAGCCCCAACGACCGTCACCATCGATGGTGACGATCTACCTGAGCCGATCGCCGTTAACGCCGACGGCAACGGTGAACTGTTCGCCGCCGTGCTCGGGCAGGTCAACTGGCTGACCGGGCCAGGACAGACCAGCTCTCCCGAGCCGGCCGAGCTCGGCCCGAAGTACCTGCTCGTCGTCCTGGTACAGGAGGAGCCGACCCGCGCCTACGAGCTCTACCCGCTGGCTGAGGGCGGCCCCCGCGCGTTCCGCCCGGCGCAGCAACCGGACGGCAGCAAGACCGCTGCGGCCTGGTTCTTCGGCCGGCTGACCATGTCCGAGACCTTGCGAGCGGCCGGCGCGCCGCTGCCCGCCCGGCCGGACGCGATCAGCGGTGGTATCGGCGGTGGCGAGCGGATGATTCCGGAGGACGCGCTCAGGCCCGGCGAGGACATCGACCGGATGCTGACCGACCTGCGTCAGGCCCTGCTGGTCAACGGAGCGGTAGTGGTCGGCATCACCCTGGGGCTTGCGGCGATCGCGCTGCTGGTACGCCGCCGGACCCGCTGACCGCCGGACCCGCTTGCTAGCACCAGCGATCCGGCGGTCGCTCCCGGCGCGCGGGCCGCTGGCGCGGCCGTACGCCGCCGTGGCGGTGCGTGCCGACCCAGCCACGCCGGCCGGCCCGGCAGCCCGATCCATGCGGTGGCGCGGGTCCGGTGGACCGATCCTCGTCTGCGGCCGCGGCGACGACCGGCGGCCGGGCCGGCACCGGCTGGTCCAGTTCACCCGGCTGATCGCGACCGGCCCCGCTGCTGTGGCCCGCCCCCACGTGCGCCATCACGGTCTCCTCACCTCGCACGAGCCATCCCGAGACGACACCATGCCAGGTTGGCGATCGGCTGGTGGCGGCCACCCCGGTTCCCGCCCCCGTCGGGATGTCCACGACGCGGCCAGTGACACGACGGTCACCGCGAGCAGGACACCGCCCACAACGTCCGCCGGCCAGTGGGCGAGCAGCAGCAGCCGGGTGGCGGCGACGGCGGCCACCCCGACGACGGCGAGCGTCACCAGCAGCCCCCGGGCACCGCGTCGGGCAGCGGGCCAGACCAGCAGGGCCACGGCGAACGCCGTTGCCGAAGCGTTCGCGGTATGCCCACTGGGAAACCCACTGGCCGCGATCGTCACGAATCCGTCCGCCGGCCGCGGCCGGTGCAGCAGTGCCTGCCCCAACGCCCAGCCGGTGGGCACCGCGACGGTGGCCGTCGCGCAGAACCACGCCCGCGCCCGCTGCGAGCGGGCGGCGAACACGACGGTGGCGCCGGCACCGGCCGCGAGGAAGGGAACGGTGGCCGCGACGTCCGTCGCGATCCGTACGACGGCGATCAGCGCAGGGCGATCATCACCAAACGCCCGGAACCACTCGACCACCGGGGCGTCCACCCGTGCGAGGATCGCCGGTTCCACCGCCAGCAGCACGGTCAGCGCGGCGAGGGCGACCGTAGCCAGCAGCGGGACGGCCAGGGGCGGACGAGCGATCATCGGCCCATGGTGGCACGCCCGGTACCACATCACCGGCGGGCCGTGACAGGCTGGCGGGGTGGCGACCAAGCGCAATGGTACGGCGGACATCGCCGGCGCGGGCCGGTCCGGCGCGGGCGGCCCGGCGGCCGGCGACGGGGCGTCGGGTGTATCGGGTGTATCGGACCCGGCTCCCGCGGCCTCGGAGCACCTGCCCGGTGCGCAACTCGCCGCGACGCTGCGCCGTATCGAACGGTCCGCCGGAGCCCTCGCGACCGCGAGCGTGACGCGGATGGACGAGACCCTGGCCTGGTTCCGCGAACTGCCAGCAGATCAGCGGGCCTGGGTGATGCTGGTCGCCCAGGCAGGAGTCCGGTCACTGGTGGAGTGGCTGCGCGACGGCGGTGGTGCCGCCGGCAGCCCGCAGGCCGTGTCCGACGAGGTCTTCGCCGCCGCGCCGCGGGCATTGGCCAGATCGATCAGCCTGCAGCACACGGTCGCACTGATCAAGGTGACCATCGACGTCGTCGAAGCGCAGGTGCCGCACCTGGCCGCCGTCGGGGAGGAGGCGCTGCTGCGCGAGGCGGTGCTGCGCTTCTCCCGCGAGATCGCCTTCGCCGCGGCCCGGGTCTATGCCCGGGCCGCGGAGACGCGCGGGGCGTGGGATGCCCGGCTGCAGGCCCTGCTCGTCGACGCGCTGCTGCGCGGTGACAGCTCGGACGTACTGGCCAGCCGGGCCGCCGCGCTGGGTTGGACGGACGCCGCGCCGGTGGCCGTCGTCGTCGGCCGGTCGCCCGGCGGCGAGGTCACCGCCGTACTGCAGATCGTCTACCGGGCGGCCAGGCGGCTCGGGGTGGAGACGATCGGCGGCGTACACAACGACCGGCTGGTCGTGGTGCTCGGCGGCGCGGCCGACTCGCTGGCGGCGACCGGCAGGCTGCTGGATGCGTTCGGATCGGGTCCGGTGGTGGTCGGGCCCGTGGTGGCGAGCCTGGACGAAGCGACCGAATCGGCGCGCGCCGCACTGGCCGGCTACCGGGCGGCACCGGCCTGGCCCACCGCACCGCGCCCGGTAGCCGCCGCGGACCTGCTGCCCGAGCGGGCTCTGGCCGGCGACCCGGAGGCCCGCCGACGGCTGCGCCGCGACGTGTACGCGGCTCTGGTACGTGCCGGCGGCGAGTTGCTCGAGACGCTGGACGCCTTCTTCGCGTGCGGCGCGGTGCTGGAAGCGACCGCGCGGGCGTTGTTCGTGCACCCGAACACGGTGCGCTACCGGCTGCGGCGGGTCGGCGAGGTCACCGGGTTGTCGCCGTTCGCCGCCCGGGACGCGTACGCGTTGCAGATGGCGCTGGCGATCGGACGTCTCGATCCGGCACCGCCGTCGCAGGTGACCCGCAACTGAACGGCAGCTGAAGAGCCGACCCACCGGGCATCCCATGTTCGTCGGTCGATGTTTGTAGGATTCCTCCAACGAGACTAGTGCGGATTGGTACCTCACCGCACCCGACTGACCCACCGGTATCAGGAAGAGTCATAGTCGTGCTCGCCGTACTCTCCCCAGGCCAGGGTGCCCAGAAACCCGGCTTCCTGATGCCCTGGCTCGACCTGCCCGGCGCCGGCGCCCGGCTACGGTGGTGGTCCGTACTCGCCGGTGTGGACCTGGTGCGGCTCGGCACCACCGCCGACGCGGACGAGATCAAGGACACCGCACGCACCCAGCCGCTGCTCGTAGCGGCCGCGCTGCTCGCGGCCGAGCAACTGTCGGGCGGCTCACGCACCGCGCACCGGCCCGCCGGGTTGCACGACGTCGCCGTGGTCGCCGGGCACAGCGTGGGCGAACTCGCCGCGGCCGCACTGGCCGGAGCGCTCACGCCCGAGTCGGCGATCGCTCTCGCCGCCGTACGGGGACGGGAGATGGCCGCTGCCTGCGCGTCGCAGGCCAGCGGGATGGCCGCCGTCCTCGGCGGAGACCGGGAGGAGGTGCTGGCCGCGATCGACAGTCACGGACTGTACGCCGCCAACCACAACGGCACGGGCCAGATCGTCGCGGCCGGGGCCAGCGAGCAGCTGGAGAAGTTCGCCGCGGCACCACCGCCGAAGTCCCGGGCGACGGTGCTGAAGGTCGCCGGTGCCTTCCACACCCCGTACATGGCCGCAGCGGAGCAGGCACTCGCCACGGTGGCGGCCGGGATCACCCCCGCCGAACCCAACCGGATCCTGCTGTCCAATCTCGATGGTTCCACCGTCAGCCACGGCCGCGAACTGCTGCAACGCCTCGTCCGCCAGGTCACCGCACCGGTGCGCTGGGACCTGTGCATGCAGGCCCTGGTCGATCTGGGCGTCACCGGGGTGCTGGAGTTGCCGCCGGCGGGCACCCTCGCCGGCCTGGTCAAGCGCGAGTTCAAGAACCGCACCGGGCCGGAGGTCGTCGCCCTCCGGACCCCCGACGACCTGCCTGCGGCCCGTGATCTGATGGCTCGGCACGGGATGGTGCCCAACCGCCCGGTGGCAACGAGCGGCCGAAGCCAGAGCACCGGCCGGAGCCACGAACCGGCCACCCAGTTCAGGGTGGTCGTTTCGGCCAGCGCCGGCACCTTCGAGCCGGCGGCCGGCCTCGCCGAGGGCGACCCGATCACCGCCGGCCAGCTCATCGGTTACGTCACCACCCGGCACGGTCCGGTCGATGTCGCCGCCCACGACGACGGGGCACTCACCGAGTGGCTCGCCCATCACGACGACCCGGTCGCCCCCGGTCAACCACTGGCCCGGATCAGCGGATCCGCATTGTGAGCGCGCGCAACGGCGACGCGCTGGGAAGGCAGCAAGCTATGACCGGATCGCGGATCGCGGCCCTCGGGCACTACCAGCCGTCTCGGGTGGTGACCAACGACGAACTGGCACAACTGGTGGACACCAACGACGCATGGATCCGGGACCGGGTCGGCGTCGTCACCCGGCGGATCGCCGACTCGGAGACCGTCGCGGACATGGCGGCCGCAGCGGCGGACAAGGCGCTGGCCAACGCCGGGCTCACCCCCAACGACATCGACCTCGTGGTGGTCGCCACCTGCACCGCGGTCGACCGCAGCCCGAACGTCGCCTGCCGGGTGGCCGCCCGGCTCGGCATCCACGCCCCGGGCGCGTACGACATCAACACCGCCTGCTCAGGGTTCAGCTACGCGCTGGGCACCGTCGACCACGCGATCCGGGCCGGGGCCACCCGCAACGCCATCGTCATCGGCGCGGAGAAGTTGTCCGACTTCACCGACTGGACCGACCGGTCGACGTGCATAATCTTCGGCGACGGGGCCGGTGCTGCGGTGCTGACCGCGACCGGCGACGGCGAAACCACCGGTATCGGTCCCGTGGTCTGGGGTTCCGCCCCGGACAAGAGCGACGCGGTTCGCATCGAGGGCTGGCGGCCGTACGTGGAGCAGGAGGGGCAGTCGGTGTTCCGGTGGGCGACCACGGCGCTGGCCCCGCTGGCACTGCAGGCCTGTGAACGCGCCGGAGTCGACCCCGGCGACATCGCGGCGTTCGTGCCCCACCAGGCGAACGCCCGGATCATCGACGGTATCGCCAAGCGCCTCGGCATGCCCAACGCGGTCATCGCCAAGGACATCGTGGAGTCCGGCAACACCTCCGCGGCCAGCGTGCCGCTGGCCCTGTCGAAGCTGGTCGAACGACGGGAGATCCCGTCGGGCGCGCCGGTGCTGCTGTTCGGCTTCGGTGGCGGCCTCACCTACGCCGGGCAGGTTGTCCGCTGCCCGTGAGCTCCACCGCGGTCGTGCCCCGGGCGGAGCAGGCACCACAATTCACCCATCGAGAAGAAAGCGAAATCCCATGACCCGTGACGAGATCACCGCCGGCCTCGCCGAGATCCTCGAAGAGGTCGCCGGGGTCAGCCCGGACGACGTGGCCGGCGACAAGTCGTTCACCGATGACCTGGACGTCGACTCGCTCTCCATGGTCGAGGTCGTGGTGGCCGCCGAGGAGAAGTTCGGCGTGAAGATTCCGGACAACGAGGTGCAGAACCTCAAGACCGTGGGCGACGCCGTCGCCTACATCGAGGCGCAGGCATGACAGGGGTCGACGTCGTCGTCACCGGGATCGGCGCGACCACCCCCCTGGGCGGGGATGTCGCGTCGACCTGGGACGCCATGCTCAACGGCAGGTCCGGGGTCGGTGCGCTCACCCAGGACTGGGCCGCGCAACTGCCGGTCCGGATCGCCGCTCAGCTGGAGGTCGAGCCCGCGCAGCGATTGGACCGCGTCAAGCTGCGCCGGCTCGACCGTTCGGAGGCGATCGCGTTGATCGCCGCCGACGAGGCGTGGGCGGATGCCGGGCTGGCCGACGCCGGCGTCGACCCGGAACGTCTCGGGGTGAGCGTCGGCTCCGGCATCGGCGGCGCGCTCACCCTGCTCGCCCAGGACGACATCCTGGAGGCATCCGGCCCGCGACGGGTGTCGCCGCACACCGTACCGATGCTCATGCCCAACGGCCCGGCCGCCTGGGTCGGGCTGGAACTCGGCGCGCAGGCCGGGGTGCACTCGGTGGCCAGCGCCTGCGCCACCGGCGCCGAGGCGATCGCGCTGGGTCTGGACATGATCCGCTCCGGGCGCGCCGACGTGGTGGTCGCCGGTGGCACCGAGGCGGTCATCCACGGCCTGCCGATCGCCGGCTTCGCCTCGATGCGGGCGATGTCCACCCGTAACGACGACCCGGAGCATGCGTCGCGGCCGTGGGACACCGCACGTGACGGGTTCGTTCTCGGCGAAGGCTGCGGCATCGTCGTACTCGAGCGGGCCGACCATGCGGCGGCGCGCGGCGCACGAATCTACGCCCGGCTCGCCGGGGCCGGTCTCACGTCCGACGGGTACGACATCGTCCAGCCCGACCCGCAGGGCCGGGGCGCGGCACGGGCGATCCGGTTGGCGCTCGCCGACGCCGCGGTCAGCGGCACCGACATCGTGCATGTCAACGCGCACGCCACCTCGACCCCGGTGGGCGATCTCGCCGAGCTGGTCGCGCTGCGTGCGGCGATCGGCGGTCACCCGGTGTTGACCGCCACCAAGTCGATGACCGGGCACCTGCTCGGTGCCGCGGGCGCGGTGGAGTCGATCGCCACCATCCTGGCGATCCACGACAGCGTGGTACCGCCGACGATCAACCTGGACGATCCCGACGAGAAGCTCGACCTCGACGTGGTCGCGCACAAGCCCCGGCCGCTGGACATCCCCGCCGCGGTGAACAACTCGTTCGGCTTCGGTGGGCACAACGTGGCCCTCGTCTTCACCAGGGTCTGAAGCGGCCGGATACCCGTCTCAGCCGGCGCAGGAGGTCTCCGGCAGGCCGTCGACCGGCACCGGAAGCCGTCCCGGTGCCGGTGCGGCCCCGCGCAGCACCCGCGCCAGTGCGGCCATCGACGCCGCGCTGGACGAGTAGGTCGCCAGCAGGACCGCGGACCGGGCCCGGGCCAGCAGGTAGGGGGTGTCCATGGCCACCGTGACGTCGGCGTCGGCCCGCAGGTCTGCCGTGGTGTCGCCGTATCCGACCAGATGGACCCGGGTGCCACCGGTGGTGACCACCTCCACGCCGCTGGTGCGCAGTGCCTCGGTCAGCAGCGCCCGGGTGGTGTCCCGGCCTGCGGAACTGCTCACCGTGACCGGCCCGTCGATCCCGGTACAGTCGCCCCGGACCTGGGTGATCGCGGCCTCGGCCAGCCGCTGCGCGGCGGCGTAGTGTCCGGCGGCGCCGAGCACCGACATCGGTGGGGTCTGGCTGGCGGCCAGCCGCTGTTTGAGGGTGAGCACCCGGGTGACGGCCTGCACCAGGCGCTCGCGCGGCAGGGTGCCGTCGTGCAGCGCGTCGAGCAGCCCACGATGGGCACCGGCCACATCCGGCGGCATCAGGATCAGGTCGTTGCCGGCGTTGATCGCGGCGACCGCCGCCTCGCCCGGAGGCATCACCCGGGCCGGTGCCATGTTCATCCCGTCGGTGACCACCACCCCGTCGAACCCCAGTTCACCGCGGAGCAGGTCGGTGAGGACCCGCCGGGAGAAGGTGGCGGCCACGCCCGGGTCGACCGCGGTGACGTCAAGGTGCCCGGACATCACCAGCCCGGCCCCGGCTCGAATCCCGGCGGCGAACGGCGGCAGGTCAGCGGTGCCGAGCGCCTCCCGGTCCTGCGCCAGCACCGGCAGGTCGCCGTGCGAGTCGACCGCGGTGTGACCGTGTCCCGGGAAGTGCTTCAACGTGGCGGCGACCCCGGCTGCCTGCAGGCCGCGGACCGCAGCGCCGACCTGCTCGGCCGTGGCCCGCGGGTCGGCGCCGTAGGAGCGGGAACCGATCACCGTGCTGTCGACCCCGAGCACGTCGGCGACCGGCGCGAAGTCGACGTTGACGCCGAGCGCGGCCAGTTCGGTCCCGGCAGCCCGCCAGGCGGCCTCGGTCAGCGCGGGTTGACCCGCCGCGCCGGCCGCCATCGCGCTCGGTAGCACTGTGACTCCGTCGCTGATCCGGGTGACGATGCCGAACTCCTGGTCCGTGCCGATCAGCAGCGGAAGATCGCCGCCGTCGGGCAGGGTGGCGGCGGGCAGCGTGGCGGCGGCGCCGCGCAGTCCGGTGGTCAGCGCGTGGACCTGGCCAGGGCCGTCGACGTTGGTCGTCGGCTGGTTGCTGCCGGTGGGGTCATCGGCGGAGAAGCCGACCAGGATCAGCCCGCCGAGCCGGTACCGGGTGATCATCTCGGCCGGTGTGTCGACGCCGGCCAGCTTTTGGTTCCCGGCCGCCGAACCGGTCGACACCTCGGTCGCCGACGCTCCGTACGCGTACGGCATCAGTACCTGTCCGACCAGGTCTTCATCACTGAGGGTAGCAACCAACCGGACTACCGGCGGATGATCGGCGGGTGGGCTGCCGGTCCCACCAGTCGTCGGGTCCGGCTCGCTGGACGCGGCACCGACTTTCGACTTACCGCTACCGGCGCAGCCGGCCATCACACTCAGCGCGACGAGCAGGAGGGTGGCGATAGTTACTCGGGGTGAGGGGAACACGCCGGCCATCACATCAGGCTACGGCCGAGGCGGCAAGCCGACCCGGTGCTGAGCTCACTCGAACCGGATGAGCGTACGCGCGCTACCGGGTCCGGGTGGGCGGGGCGCTCAACCGACCCGGGTGAGCAGCGTGCCGGGCGCGCCTTCCCCGGCGTGCCGGTACGGCTCGAGCTCGGTGTCCCAGGCCGTACCCATGGCCTTGTCGAGGGCGTGCACGATCGCCTCCGGCGCGGGCGCCGCCGCGATGATCGCCCGGATCCGGTCCTCGCCGAGCTGGATGTCACCAGCGGCCCCGGTCGTCGCCCGGAACAGGCCACGGCCAGGAACGTGCATGAAGCGCTCGCCGTCGAGGCCGGGACTCGGCTCCTCGGTCACCTCGAAACGGGTCATCGGCCACTGCCGGAGAGCAGCGGCCAGTTCGGCACCGGTGCCCGGCCGGCCGGCCCAACTGCATTCGGCCCGCCGTCCGTTCGGGTCGAGCGGCTGAGCCGTCCAGTGCAGGTTGACCGGCGCGACGAGGACACGCGATATCGCCCACTCGACGTGAGGGCACACGGCGAGCGGGGTCGAGTGGACATATACGACGCCACGCGTTGGCACGGTGACCTCCCGGAGAGCGAGGTGCGTCTTCCCCTACGACCTCGATCGACCGGGCGGTGTGACTAATGATGACTGTTGTGGCCGGTGGTGCGCCAGTGAATCGGAAAACTGACCACCGGTATTTCCCCGGATCCGACCGGACGGGGTCGGCCGCTACCGGAATGGCCCAGCCCGGCCCACCGTTGTGCCTGCTGGCCGGCCGGGTCACCCGCACGGACTCCGGCCAGTCGTCCGGTAGGATGAAGGGCCTACCGACTCTGTCCGTACCGTCATTCCTGCAAGGGAGTCCCCCCGTGGCGAGCAACACCTCCAAGACCGCGCGCGCGTCAGTCCGCGCCGGCCAGGCCGGTCAGGCTGGTGCGCTGAGCGTCCTCGGCGAGTTCAAGTACCTGATTCCGCTCAACAGCGGCAAGCACGCCTACGTCCGCAACCTCACCACGGGCAAGACCGCCCACCTGCGTACCGACTCGGAAGCCTTCGTGGCGGAGATCCGGACGCTGGCCGGTGCCGGCCACGCCACGAAGATCCGGGCCGAGATCAACGCGCTGGCGGCCGCGCACCCGGGTCACGGCTGGGAGCTGACCGAGAAGCGGCTGGTCGAGGCCGGAGTCTTCGAAGCCTGAGCAGCACGGGCCTACCAGCCAGGCGGACACCACGCGTAGACCCGGCCGGGCGGTCGCCCGGCCGGGTCACTGTACTGTCGCCAGGACAGCCGGGGTCGACCTCAGCCGAGCAGTTCCACCTGCCCGTTACCGAGGTCGTACACGCCGCCGACGATGTCGATCCGGCGCTGCGTCAAGGCGTTCGCCAGCGGTTCGACCTGGCGCAGCCGCCGGACGGTGCGGCGTACGTGCGCCCGCACCGCGAGCGGCTGCACGTCGGGATGGTCGAGCCCGACCTCGGCAACCGCGGGCGCGATCTGCTCGACGAGGTATCCGACGCCGCCGGCTGGGCGGGCACCAGCCCGCTCGGCGGCGATGGTCGAGCCCACCGCGCCGCACCGCTCGTGGCCGAGCACGACCACCAATGGCACTCCGAGTGAGTCGACCGCGAACTCGATCGACCCCAGAATCGCCTGGTCGAGCACTTGCGCACCGGTGCGCCCGACACAGATCGAGCCGAATGTCTGATCGAAGATCGCCTCCAGCGGCACGCGGGAGTCGATGCACCCGAGTACGAACGCGATCGGGTGCTGCTCGCCGAGCGCCGCGCTCGCCGCAGCGGCCGACACGTCGTGGCCGTGCCGGGGCTGCCCGGTCACGAAACGCCGGTTGCCGGCCATCAACTCGGCCAGGGCCTGGGCTGGGCCAGGGTGGTCCGGCGGCGGCGGCCCGACCGGGCGCGGGGTCCGGGAGTCCGGTGTCGGGGGCGACGGTGACGGCATGGTTGCAGCGTGACGTGCTACCGGTCGGTCCGGAAGATGGTTGCGAATCTTCTCACCACGACGCTTCGGCGAACGACCGTCCGTCCTCGACACGGTCGGGCACAGCCGGCGAGGCGCCGGGGACGCGACCGGGATGTCGCATGGCGGTGGCACGCGGACGGTAACGTCGTAGGACTGCCGGGCCCGGACCGGATGCCTGCGGTGTCTACCGCACGTGTCCGGGCAGTCCGGCGCGGTACACCGCCCGCTGGCGGCCCGGCCGTCCCAGCGGCTGGTCCGCCCCCGCCCAGGAGCTGCTGCATTGACCGACATCACCGTGTTGGACCAGGAGATCGCCGTCGAGCAGCGGCACGTCGACCGGGTGTACGCCCGGTTGGCGCAGCTGCGCCGTGACGCGGTGCGGGCGGAGCGGGACGGCTACCGGTTGGCCCGGGTCGGCAACGTCGGGGCACTGGTGGAACGTGACGCGATGGTGTTCCACGCCGCCCGGCGGCGGCATCTGCTCGACGCCGAACACGAGGGTCTGGTGTTCGGCCGGCTCGACCTGCGCGAAGGCACCGTACTGTACGTCGGGCGGCTGGGCGTGCGGGGTGAGCAGGCCGAGCCGTTGCTGATCGACTGGCGGGCCCCGGCCGCAGCCGCCTTCTACCAGGCCACCCCGGCGCAGCCGGGCGGGGTCGTGCGGCGGCGCACCATCACCTCGCGCGGGGAGCGGGTCACCGGGATCTCCGACGACCTGCTCGACCCGGGTGCCGCCCCGGACGGCATGCGGGTGGTCGGCGACGGCGCGCTGCTGGCCACGTTGGCCCGGGCCAAGGGCCGGGGAATGCGTGACATCGTGGCCACCATCGCACAGGAGCAGGACCAGGCGATCCGGTCACCGGCCTCCGGGGTCACCGTGGTGTCCGGTGGGCCCGGCACCGGCAAGACGGCGGTCGCGCTGCACCGCGCGGCGTACCTGCTGTACTCCGACCGCAACCGGTTCGCCAGCGGCGGCATTCTGGTGGTCGGACCGTCCGCGGTCTTCGTCGAGTACATCGCCGCGGTGCTGCCGGCGCTCGGTGAGGAGAGCGCCACGTTGCGGTCGCTGGGCTCACTGGTGCCGGGGGTGTCCGCGACCCGGACCGACCCGGCGGGCACGGCGGTGGTCAAGGGGTCGCTACGGATGCGCCGGGTGTTGGAGCGCGCGGTCCGTGACGCGGTGCCGGACGGCCCGACCGAGCTGCGGTTGCTCTACCGGGGACACCTGCTGCGGCTGCGGGTGGCGGAGCTGGACGGCATCCGGACCCGGGCGCTGCCCCGGGGGGCCCGGCGCAACGAGGTTCGCCGGGCGGGTATCGACGGCCTGTTCGACGCCTTGTGGGCGCAGGTCCAGCAGCTCGCACCGGTGTCGAGGATGCCGACCCAGGCCGAGTTCGAAGAGGACCTGTCCGACCGCGAGGACTTCCGGGACTTCCTGCGGGCCTGGTGGCCTCGGCTGTTGCCCCGGCACGTGCTGGCCTGGCTGGCCCGGCCTGAGCGGTTGGGCCGCTACGCCCGGGGCATCCTCGACCCGGCCGAGGTCGCCGCGCTGATCGAGTCGTTCGGCAGGCTCGCCGCCGACGGGCCGACCATCGCCGACGTGGCGCTGCTGGACGAGCTGGACGCGCTGCTCGGACGGCCGCCGCAACCGCGGCGCCGGCAACGGGATCCGTTCCAGGTTGCCGGCGGGGTGCGCGAGGTGAGCACGTTCGCCGACCGTGCGCAGGCGGCTCGGGCGGCGGCCCGGGAGCGACCGGCGGACTACCGGGAGTACGCGCACGTGGTGGTCGACGAAGCGCAGGACGTGTCTCCGATGCAGTGGCGGATGATCGGCCGCCGTGGGCGGCTCGCGTCGTGGACTGTGGTCGGCGACCCGGCGCAGACCGCGTGGACCGGTGATCCGGCCGAGCTGACACAGGCCAGGGACCGGGCATGGGGTCGCCGACCACGGCGCGAGTTCACCCTCTCCACCAACTACCGGAACCCGGCGGAGATCTTCGCACTGGCTGCCGAGGTGATCCGGGAGGTCGCGCCGGACGCGGAGCTGCCGACGGCGGTGCGTTCCACGGGCGTCGCGCCCCGGCAGCAGCGGGTCGGTCCGGCGGCGTTGCCGGACGCGGTACGCAAGGCGACGATCGGGCTGCTCGACGAGGTGGAGGGAACGGTCGGGGTGATCGCGCCGCTGGCCCGCCGCGACGAGGTCGCGGGCTGGCTGGCCGCCATGTCCGATCCCCGTCTGCAGGTGGTGTCGAGCCTGCAGGCCAAGGGCATGGAGTACGACGGGGTCGTGCTGGTCGCGGGTGCCCAGATCCGGGCCGAGTCACAGGCCGGGGTGCGCACGTTGTACGTCGCCTTGTCCCGGGCGACGCAGCGCCTGATCACGATCGAGGTGGCCGGCTCGGGCGACTGACCGGCGTCGACGGTCGACGGCCGCTGGACGCTCGACGGGGATCTGTCCGGTCGATAGATTGCAGATATAGCGATGTAAGCATTAATCTGCTGGTCGGAAGCCGGACGGCGGAAGGTGGCGGACGTGGGCGCGGGACACGATCACGGCGCGGGTACCACCGGTCATCGGCACTTCGGGCGGCTCTGGGTGGCGTTCGCCCTGCTGGCCGCCTTCATGCTGGTCGAGACCGTGGCCGCGCTGCTGACCGGGTCACTGGCGCTGCTGTCCGACGCGGGACACATGTTCACCGACGTACTCGGTATCGGCATGGCACTGGCCGCGATCGCGGCCACCCGCCGGGTCGCCGAGGACCCACAGCGCACCTTCGGTCTCTACCGGCTGGAGGTGCTCGCGGCCCTGGCCAACGCGGTGCTGCTCGCCGGGGTGGCGGTCTACGTCCTGGTGGAGGCGGTCCACCGGTTCACCGCCCCGGAGCCGGTACTCGCCGGGCCGATGCTCGCGGTGGCCGTCGCCGGACTGCTGGCCAACGTGGCCGCGTTCGCGTTGCTGCGCGCCGGTGCCCGGGAAAGCATCAATGTGCGCGGCGCCTACCTGGAGGTACTCGGCGACCTACTCGGCTCGGTCGGGGTGATCGTCGCGGCGCTGGTGATCGCCACGACCGGATGGTGGTACGCCGACCCGTTGGTCGCCGTCGGTGTCGGCGTGTTCATCCTGCCCCGTACCTGGCGGCTGGCCCAGGCCGCGGTGCGAATCCTGGTGCAGGCCGCACCGACGCATCTGGACGTGCCCCGGGTCAGGGCCCGGCTGGCCGCCGTGCCCGGTGTCCGCGACGTGCACGACCTGCACGTGTGGACGCTCACTCCAGGGAAGGAGGTGGCGTCGGCGCACCTGGCGGTCACCACCTCGGTCGAGGTCGGGTCGGTGCTGCGTGACGCCCGGCAGGCCCTACACGAAGAGTTCGGCATCGAACACGCGACGCTGCAGGTCGAGCCGGCCGCGCCAGCGGAACCATGTGGACCGGCAGACTGGTGATTAGCAAAGGCTTAAGTTTCGTGACCTTCCCGCGACAGTAATAGCTGCGATCAACTGAAATACCTGATTTATCTGGACATAATAGTGCTATCGATGTCGGGACGACGGCGGACACAGCCGGTAGTCTCAGCCCCGGTCTCCGTCCGGGCGGCGCCCCTCCGGCGCCCGCGGAGGCCGTCGCCTAATCGCCTCGCGGCGAGCCGGGGAACCACGTACCTGGGGTGTATCCGCGCCAGCGGTAGGGATCTTCCGTCCCGAACCCGTCAGCTAACCCGGTCGGCGGCTGACGGAAGGAACCCTGCACGTGTCCATGATCCACAGAAGAACCCGAGCCGCTCTGTTCGCGGCGCTGGCCGCAATGGCGGTCGCCGTCACCGGCGCCCCACTGGGCAGCCCTGCCGGGGCTGCGCTCGCCGCCCACGCCCCCGACCGTCGCGACGACGAAGGCGGCACCACCAGCCTACGTAAGGAACTCGATGCCGCCTCGCGCGGCTGGCTCGACGCCAAGGCGGCCCTCGACCACTCGACCGAGCGGCAGCGCAAGCTCACCGACCAGCTGACCGAGGTGGAGGCAGACCTCGACAAGCGCAACCGCAACGTCGGACGCATCGTCGACCGGGCGTACCGCAACGGCCGGCTCGGACCGGTGTCCGCGTTGCTCAACAGCACCTCACCGGAGGGCTTCCTGGACCGGGCCGCAGCGCTGAGCGCGGTCACCGCCAACGAGGAAAAGGAGCTACGCGGGCTTTACCAGACGCGAGACCAGGTCACCCGGTCCAAGGCGGCCATCGAGCACGAGGTTCGCGAACAGCGCAACCAGCTGGCCGTCATGGAGCAACGCAAGAATCAGGCGGAACGAGCCCTCGAGGTAGCGATCGCGGCAGAGGAGAAGGCCGAGGCCGAGGCTCAGGCCGAAGCCGAACGCGCCGCGGCCGCCAGCTCCGGCGGATCGTCGACCAGCGGATCGTCCGACTCCGGATCCTCCAGCTCCGGGTCCAGCAGCGCCGCAGCGACCCCGGCACCGCGCAACGCGAACGGATCCTGGCCGGCGGAGTCCTGTAGTGTCGACGACCCGACCACCTCCGGCTGTATCACCCCGCGGACCTTGCACGCGCTCAACCAGGCCAAGGCGGCAGGGTTCACCCGGTACGTGTCGTGCTTCCGCAACGGCAGCTCCGGCGAGCATCCCAAGGGCCGGGCCTGCGACTTCGCCGCCCAGGCCAACGGCTTCGGCGGGGTGGCCACCGGCGGGGACAAGACCTACGGGGACAACCTGGCGAACTACTTCATCAACAACGCCGACCAACTGGGTGTGCTCTACGTGATCTGGTACAAGCGGATCTGGCTGCCGAGCAGTGGCTGGAAGGCGTACAGCGGGGCCGGCGGCGACCCGTCCAGCGACCACACCAACCACGTGCACCTGTCGGTGTACTGAGACACCTCGGGCGCGAGCCCCGGCGGCGGACCACGGACCTGTCGTGGTCCGCCGCTGGGTCGTGTCCGCGGTGGACCACGGGTCGATGGATCGTTCCACTGTTTGCGGAAGACCCGGGCGATAGCGGCGGGAACCGCTGTCGCAACGAGCAGGGCAACGGCGCTCGAAACAGCACGACGACGATCGGAAATCAGCACGCTGCGCGTTCCGGCTGACGCGAGAGCGCTCTTTCGGCAAACTTCCACATACGTCTTGCGCTGCGCCATCACCCGGGCACTTGACCGTGAGAGCGCTCTCTCAGATATATAGCATGGCCTTGTTGCTGTCAACACGACGACCCGCATCGACCAGCTTGGTCACAAACTTCATGACAGGATATTGACAGGCGCCGGCTTATCTGATGACCTCCTGGCAACAACTCATTAACGGGCGTGAAATCCTGACCAATCACGTCGACCGATCGGCGACACGCCCGACCGAAGCGGAGGCACTATGAACCTGTCGATCCGCGGCGGGCCATCACGCCGTACGGCACGTCGGATCCTGGCTGCCGGTACAGTCACGGCGCTGGCGGCCGGCGGGCTGATCTTCGGGATGCTGCGGCCCGCCGACGCCGCCACCGTCGGCGCCGGCAGCTACACCACCACCCGGCCGGCCGGCGCCGCCGGCCCGACAGCCTGCGGCTCCATCGCCACCAACCCCCGTCAGTACGTGACCGGCAACGCACCCACCGGTGCGGTGCCGACCAACGACTGGTGGTCCTCACTGCTGTTCAAGCGCTACAACTGTGCCTACTCCGACCCGCTACACGCCCATCCGATGTCCTTCCAGCCGGTCTCCGGCGGCTTGGGCGTGTCGTACACCACCGAGGCGGCGATCTCCGGCTCGCCCACCGGGGTCGGCGAGTACCACTACCCGTACACCAGGGAGTTCACCCTCGGGGTGGCCGGCCTGTCCGCCTCGGACGTCAAGGTCGACGGCTGGAGCGACTGGACGGTCACGCCGTACTGGTCCGACGGGGCCCGCACCCTGCGCACCACCATCGGCCACGGCCTACCGTTCGTCTACGCCCAGGTCACCGGCGGCGACGCGTGGCTGAGCTTTCCGGGCAACCCGACCGTCTGGCAGCACAGCGGCAACCGCATCGGCTTTTCGATGCGCGGGCACGACTACGTCGCGTACGCGCCGAGCAGCGCCAGCTGGCAAGTCTCCGGCACCACGATCAGCTCCGACCTGGCCGGCCGGGGTTATCTGTCGGTTGCCCTGCTGCCCACCACCAGCAGCACCAGCGCGGCCCGGCGGACCGCTCTGATGGACAGCTACGGGCAGTACGCGCACGCGCACGTCACCGGCAGCCGGGTCAGCTGGAGCTACCAGCAGTCGACCAGCACCGTGCAGGCCACCTACCAGGTGAGCACCACCGCCCGGGAGGGATCTGCCAGCGGTACCGTCATCGCCCTCTACCCGCACCAGTGGAAGCACCTCGACGGGGGCGGCCCGATCGCGGAGACGTACGTCTCGGCCCGGGGACCGATGCGCAACCTGGTCGGCGCGAGTTCGTTCCGCACCGTGACGCGCTTCCAGGGCGTGCTGCCGGAACTGCCGGCCGTGGCGACCAGCAGCGGGGCCGACCTGGCCACGCTGACCGGTTACCTCGACCAGGCCGCCGCCGGTGACCCGTTCGCCGGGTTCGGCAACGACACGTACTGGACCGGCAAGGCGCTCGGCCGGGCCGCCCGGCTGGCGGAGATCGCCGACCAACTCGGCCGCACCGCGCAGCGCGACCATCTGCTGGCCGCGATCCGCACCCGGCTGATCGACTGGTTCACCGCGGGTACCGGCGAGACCGAGCGGCTGTTCCACTACGACCAGGCCTGGGGAACGCTGGTCGGCTACCCCGCCTCGTACGGATCGGACACCGACCTCAACGACCATCACTTCCACTACGGCTACTACATCGCCGCCGCCGCGACCCTGGCCAAGTTCGACCCGGGCTGGGCCACGACCAGCCAGTACGGCGGCATGGTCAATCTGCTGATCCGCGACGCCAACAGCTGGGACCGGACCGATCCGATGTTTCCGTTCCTGCGTGACTTCGACATCTACGCAGGTCACGACTGGGCGGCCGGGCACGGTGCGTTCTTCGCCGGCAACAACCAGGAGTCATCGTCGGAGGGGATGAACTTTGCCAACGCCCTGATCCAGTGGGGGCTGGCCACCGGCAACACCGCAATCCGTGACGCCGGACTGTACATCTACACCACCCAGTCCGCGGCGATCCAGGAGTACTGGTTCGACTCGGCCGACACGAACTTCCCGGCCACGTTCGGCCACCGCTCGGTCGGCATGGTCTGGGGCGACGGCGGCGCGTACGCCACCTGGTTCAGCGCCGAACCGGAGATGATCCAGGGGATCAACATGCTGCCGATCACCGGTGGTTCGCTCTATCTGGGCTACCGGCCGGACTACATCGCGACCAACTGGAATGCCCTGGTGACCAACAACGGCGGCCCGCCAACGGTCTGGCAGGACATCCTCTGGTCGTTCCAGGCGCTGGGTGACGGTGCCGCCGCCCTGAGCAGCCTGCGGGCCAACCCGAACTACCCGGTCGAGGAGGGCGAAAGCCGGGCGCACACCTTCCACTGGGTCCGCAACCTGGCGTCGCTGGGCCGGGTGGACACCGCCATCACCGCGGACACCCCGCTGTACGCGGTGTTCGACCGCGACGGAGCGCGCACCTACGCCGCCGCCAACATCACCGCCGCACCGGTGACGGTCACCTTCTCCGACGGCACCCGCCTGGTCGTGCCCGCCGGGCGCACCGCTACGACCGGGGCGCACACCTGGAGCGGCGGCAACGCCACCGGTGGCCCGACCGACCCGCCGCCGACGGTCTCACCCACCGGCAGTCCGGCACCCACCGGCAGTCCGTCACCCACCGGCGGCCCGTCGCCGAGCACCAGCCCCACCACCCCGCCGGCCACCTCGGACCTGTTCCACCTGCGTTCGGGAGGTCTGCTCAGCAACAGCCCGGGTACGAGCGCGACGGTGGTGACGGTCCCGTCGGCGGGTGGGACCAACCATGACGGCACCCCGCACGATCCGGTCAGTTTCCGGGTATGCGGGCTCACCGGTGCGTACCGCTCGGTCGCGACGGTGTTCAGCCTGCAGGTGGACGCGGGCACCGCGGTCGGTGCCGGCGTCCAGGCCCGGATCTCCTACGACTTCACCGGCACCGGCGCGTACGGACGGACGGAGACCTACCGCTACTTCGCCACGGATCCGTTGCCGGGCACCGAGACCTATCGGGACAGCGTCGGCCTGCATTCGGCGTCCGGCAGCTTGCGCGCAATGAGCAACGGCTGTGTGCGGCTGGAGTTGTGGAACGCGATCGGCACCACGCCGACGACGGTACGGGTGGACGTCCCGGCGACGGCCGACGGCCAGTCCACGCTGCGGGTTCCGTTCCTACTCGGCTGAGTCGCACGGACGGCGTCGCACGCAGACGTCAGGAGGACCCTTTCCCAACGCTCGCGCCGGGAAAGGGTCCTCACCGATCACGATGCCCCGCCGGCCCACGACCGGACGGGAAGACAGCCAAGAAAGGCATAATCTGCAAATTTGACTTATACCCGACATAATGCCTTATAGGCCTCGCTGCCGAGACCGAGACCGAGACGGGTCCGGTCAGGCTGGCCGGGCCGCCGCAACAGCCGGCCCGGACTTGGGCGAGGCCAGCAGGTCCCACAACGCGAACGCCGCCTCGCTGCTCGCCGGTCGCGCGTCGGACCGCTTGTGCATACACAAGCGGCAAAGATCCGCGATCGGCCGCGGCAGGCCGGCGACGGCGAGCACCGGTGTCGGTGCGACCCAACTGGACCGCAGCCCGTCCATCGGCGCTCCCGGACTGGCACTCGGATAGGGCGAGTGACCGGTCACCATGTGGTAGAGCAGCACGCCGAGGGCGTACACGTCATCGCTGGTCCTCCCCTGACGGACGCCGACAGCCGGAGTCGCGGGCGGCGCGGCTGATCTAGGCGTCCGGCCCGCAGGGCGGCCCGAGTCCGCGCCATCAGCCACGGTCGCCAACCCGAAGTCGATGACTTTCGCGCCGCTCCGGGTCAACATCACGTTGCTCGGGGTCAGGTCACGGTGCACCACCCCCCGCCGATGCGCGACGGCCAGCACGTCGGCGACGGTCGCCGCCGTGCGTACCGCTTCCGGCCAGGGCAGCGGACCGGCGGCCAACCTCATTGCCAGCGACTGTCCGGCAAGCAGTTCCATCGCCATGTACGACGACGTCTCACCGCTGGCCAGCGTCAGCTCCCCGACGTCGTAGATCCGAGGCACGCTCGGGTGCCGCAGCCGTCGGGCGACGAGCGCCTCGTGACGGACGCCGTCTCGGGCACGACGATCGGTGACCGCCGCCGGAGCGAGCAGCTTGATCGCCAAGGGCCGGGCGGACTCGACGTCGATCGCCTGATAGACGACCGAAACACCGCCCCGGCCGATGGGGCGAAGAAGGACATAGCGCCGGAGAACGGTCGTACCTACCAGCAACCATGCCACGGTAGATGATTCTGCGCGACCACCGGTACCCCGACAAGATCTAGCACCGATGATTAACGTGGCGCTAACCCGGCTGACTCGTCTGCCGGCGCGTCCGCGACCGGCACGTCCGCACCGCACGGCGGTGGGTCGTGCCGCCCGCGGATGCGGTTCAGGGCAGGGGTACCTCGCGCTCGGCACCGTCACCGACGTACGGCTCCGGGGCACCGAACAGGCCGAGCAGCCCGGTCACCCACAGTTGCCGGTGCACGAAACGACTCGGCTCGGTGACCACGAGCTTGATCCCGCTGACCTCGGTGGCCTGGAAGCCGGCGACCATGGCGCTGATCCCGACCGAGTCGATGAACGTGACCAGCCGCATGTTCAACTGAATCCGGGTCGGGTGACCCTTGGTAAGCACAGCCTGGACCGCTTCGCGCACCTCGTGCGCGGTATCCACGTCGATCTCACCCCGGGGTGAGATCTCCACAACTCCGCCGGGCAGTGTCGATGTGACAACCGACAGGCTCACGCGAGCACCTCCACTCGCCCATCCGGGCGTCTCGTCAGTACGCGGGCCGCGACCGAGGGTATTCCCACCCGGCCGTCACCGCCAGCCTCTGGGCGATCGAATCCGCGTCCGACGGGCACAACGATCACTCACAATCAGACATTCCGCATCATAGCTTCCGATTGCCGCGTCCAGCACGACTGGTTGCCAGGCCCCACAGTAGCCCCTCGGTACGACACGGCACAGCAAGCACGTTTGTCGGGTGACCCCGCGGGGCACGTCAGCACAATCGCAGCGCGCTGCGCTCCGCTGGCGGCACCGCCCCGACGGACGTGGCGCTGGAGGAGGTAGGGACGATGTTCGCGAACACGCTGTCGGCGCGTCGCCGCAGATCCCGGCGCGCCGCAGACCGAGCCTGGCACCAGCTGGCAGCCGCGGCCGGATCCGCCGGCGACACCGCTCGACTGGCCCACCGGCGTACCTCTCACCTGGCCGCCCATGCCGGGCACCGGATGGGGCCGATGACCGACGAGGCGCGCCACCGGACCATGGCAGCGCTGGACGCCCTGTCCGGCCGGCGGCCGCGCACACCCTGGGCGTGGATCGCCGGTGCGGCGGCCACCGGTGTCGCACTGGGCTGGCTCGCGGCGGCGATGGCCCGTTCCGCGATGACGCCGGGTGCGGACGCCGGGCGCAGCAACGGCCGTGTCGAGTTGGTTGACGTCAACGAACCGACCAGCACCGTCCGGCGGTGAACGGGTGGCGCCACGGCCGCGCGTTGGTCGGAACATCACCTGCTGACCGCCGCCGCGGGGGCGCCACCCGCTACCGTCACCTCAGCTGCGCGCGCAGCTGACGGTCGACGGCACCCCGTTGCTGCCGGTCCAGTTGGCCAGGAAGCCGAACGACGTCGCGGCGCCAGGTGCCAGGTTGCCGTTCCACGACACGTTGCGCACGCTGACGTTCGCCCCGGACTGGGTGTGCTGGCCGCCCCAGAGCTGCGTGATCGTCTGGCCGTTCGGGAACGACCAGGTCACCGTCCATCCCACCATCGCCGACCCGCCGGTGTTGGTCACCCGGACCTCGCCTTGGAAGCCGCCCTGCCAGGAGCCGACCACCTGGTAGGCCGCCGAGCAGCCGCCAGGTGCCGGCGTCGTCGGCTGAGGAGTCGGGCTGGCGGTGGGACTCACCGACGGGCTGGGGCTGGCGCTCGGACTCACCGACGGACTCGGACTCACCGACGGACTCGGGCTGGTCGTCGGGCTCGGGCTGGCGGTCGGTGACGGCGGCGCACCGAGGCGGTCGGCCATCAGGATGCCACGACCGTTGGTACCGAGGTAGACGCGTCCGTAGACGCGTGGATCGCCGGTCAACGCCTCGCCCATGTTGCCGTACTGATGCTGGTCGTCGTTGATCCGCACCCAGGTCGCACCGGTGTCGTCCGACCGGTACACGCCGGTCACTCCGTCGATCGTGCCGACCAGGAAGACCGCCTGGTACGCCGCGCCCGGGGCGGCCTTGCCGAAGCCGACGTTACGGGCGTCGGTGACCGCCGCCACCTTGGTGAACGTCGCCCCGGAGTCGGTGGACCGGAACAGGCCGGTGTCGCCGGCCAGCCAGACGTGCCCCTCCTGGCCGGCGACCGCCTTGAACTTGACGTTCTCGGTGGGCAGGTTCGCGGCGGGCGAAACGGTGAAGGTCTGACCGCCGTTGGCGCTCACGTAGAACCGCCCTGCGGAGTACGCGTAGAACTTGCTGCCGTTGACCCGGTCGGATTCGACCGTGGCACCCGCCGGCACACCGGAGGACGGGCTGAAGCCACCACCGAAGCTGGCCGAGTAGTGCACACCGGTGCCACCCGGGCTCCACACCACCCGGCTGCCGTCAGCGGCGACGGCGACCGTGCCGCCGGAGGTCACACCACCGGGCTCGCTGCCGGCGTACCAGTTCGAGCCGGTGCTGTACGAGTAGGCGATCCGGATCACACCCTCGTCGCCGTTGCCGACCCGGACCATCTGCGTCGGGTTGAGTTCGGCATAGTCGATGCTGGTGTTCGCGCCGAGGTTCGGCTGCTGGTGCATCAGGGCCGGTACGGTGTCCGGATTCGTGTGCCGGAACCCGCCGATGTCGCCCATGCCGGAGATCAGGAAGGCGTCCCCGGTCGGCGGACTGACCAGGTCCAGGATCGCGGTCTCCTCCAGGCCCTTGACCATGGTACGAAGGGCGACCGTGCCGCCACTGTCCAGCGCCGTCAGGTTGGTCGAGCCGTAGATCGTCGCCCCGGTGCCGTACATGAACCGGTCCGGGTTGTGCGGGTCGATCGCCAGTGCCTCGGTCATCCAGCCGAGTTTCGGAGTGACCTCCGGCGGCTGTGGGTTGGCGCCCCAGGACAACCACGGTGAGTCACTGATGTTCATGGTGTAGTGGTTGGTGCGGTTCGGGTATGCCATCTCCCAGAACGACTGCCAGGTCGTGCCGCCGTCGGTGCTGCGGTAGATGTACGTGTCCGGCCACCAGGAGCTGTAGCCGGTCACCATCACGGTACCCGGGTTCTGTCGGTCGACGCTCAGGCCGGAGTAGCCGTACCAGTTGTTGGCGGTGTCGTCCGACGGCGTCGGACTGATCCGGGTCCATTCGCCGGTCGCGGTGGCGTACTTCCAGACGTCGCCGTGGTCGCCAGCGTACGGTCCGCCGTTGTCGCTGGTGGCGATGTAGAGGGTGCCGGTGTTGTAGTCGATCTTGCCCTGATGTGCGATGAACCCGGTCGGCTGTCCGGCCAGGCGCTGCCAGGTGGCTCCGCCGTCGGTGCTGCGGTACACCGTGTTCTGCAGGTCGGCCACTCCGACGTAGATGTGCTGAGTGGCGCTTCCCGGGCTGCCGGTGGTCTCGTCGAACGTCACCCAGACCACACCGGGCTGGTGGTCGAGATAGTTGTTCGGGTCGTTCGGGTCCTCGGCCCAGTTGCCGGGATTGGGAAAGCTGGCGACCTCGGACCAGGTCTGGCCGTAGTTGGTGCTGCGCCACAGCCCGTTGCCGTTGTCCGCACCGAAGTACAACACACCGTTGTTGTTCGGATCGATGGCCAGCCGTTCGCCCATCCCCCGCCCAGGCATGTTGCCGCCCAGCTTGAACGGCAGCTCGGTCGCCTGCCAGGTGTTGCCCCGGTCGGTGGAGCGCAGGATCGCCCCGTTGTTCGGATCCCAGTCGTTGGTGTACATGCCGACAGCCGCGTACACCCGGTTGGTCTGCACCGGGTCGGTGGCCAGGCTCAGTACGCCGTTCCATCCCCAGGAGTCCCAGCCCACCCAGTCCAGCAGCGGAGTCCAGGACTGGCTGGCCTGGTTCCATCGGTACGCGCCGCCGATGTCGGTCCGGGCGTAGATCAGGTTGGGTTCGGTCTCGTTGAAGACGATGCCCGGCACGAAGCCGCCACCGTCGACGCGCACGTTGCGCCAGGAGTACGGGTCGGAGGCGGCAGCCTGCGCCACGGAGGTCGTGCTGCTCACGACCACCTGGGTCGCGACAGCCGCCACGCCGGCGACCACCACGGCCGCCAGCGCACCGGCAAGGGTCCTACGCATGAAATCGGCTTCCTCTCTACACAAGCAGGTGAACCTGCACGCAAACGAAGAGTCGCCATGCAGCCGTACCGCGAGTGGAGCCGCGAGCCGCCGCCCGGCCGCCGCCAAATGACGCCAGGAAGCAGGGCGGGCGGAGTCGGCGTACCGCGCCGGCACGTGCATGTGCGAGCACATCGGGTCCGGGAAGCTGCCCGTGCTCCCCACAACCGGCTTCGCCGACTCCCGCCACCGGCCTACGATCCAGACGTTCACATACCAAACAACGAGTGTCAATAGTTTGTTAGATAAACAAAGGAAAGGTACCTGGTGTCCCGCGGTCGAACCAGGCCGTACGCCGGGTCGGACCACCCGGGCGATCGACGTGGACATACCGTGGAGTCGGGGTAGGGTGAGCAGGTGGAGCGGCGGGACCGTGCCGGGGACGACAACTGGGTACGCCAGCGTCACCAGGCGATCACCGCACATGATGCGGCACGGCGTCGACGACAGGCCAAGGAAGCCCGCGAGGCGTCAGCCCTGCTCACCGACTTCGTCGGCGAGGCGAGGCGGACCGGCCTGGCCACGCAGCCACTGACCGCCCGCCCGCACCGGGGTGGGGCACGTTATCGCACCGGCCTGCGCGGCTGGTACATCAAGGTGGATCGCTCACTGGCCGTCGGCACCGATGGCAACCTCTATCTGCTGTCTGTGCCGGCGAGCATGCGCGGGTGGCTGACCGGCGTACGAGTAACGCCCATCGAGCCACGACTGGTGATCGGTGCGGGCGGGCGCGATGGCGAATCGGTCCCCCTGGCCGCCCTACTCGACCAGCGTCTGACCGGTGGTTCGGCGTCGCCCCGGCCCGGCGCTGATTCATAGAGTCCCTGTCCACGATTGGACAGCCGGCAAAATAGTCACCCTTCGGCGTCGGGCATACACTCATAGTTACAACGACTCGCCGGGGCCCCGCGATCGCACCATCGATCCCCTACCGGTGACCGCGTCCACGCCGTGGCCACCGCAGCCGAGGAGTCCACCATGTCCGAATCAGCCAGCGGTGAACTGGCCGCAGCAGCCGTCACCGAGCAACCAGCCGCCACCAAGACCGACCGGGAGCGGGCCAGTATCGCGCTGGTACCCGCGACTTCCGCCGGGATGCCGCCGACCGCCCAGGCGTTCTTCGCGGTCGTCAACTCCGCAGGCACTCTCGTCCGTGGGTTCGGCGCTGTCTCCGCGACACGGCTTACCACCGGCACGTACCAGGTCGTCTTCAGCCACGATCTGACCGGGTCGGCGTATGTCGGCAGCGTCGGGCTGCCCGGCAGCGTCGGCGCGTCCGCCCCCGGCGAGATCACCGTAGTCGGTCGGGCCGGCATCCCGAACGGGGTCTTCATCCAGACGTTCACCAGCGCCGGCGCGCTGGCCGACCGCGGTTTCCACTTGGCCATCCTGTCCTGACAGTGATGCTGGCAACTCACCGACACCGGGGACCATCGCCGAGCCCTTGCTGTCCGCGCCGACGCGGATCGCCGCCCCGAGGGCCACGACGATGGTCCCCGGCCGACCGGTACGACGATGCCGGGGCACGGAACGGGTCCGTGCCCCGGCATCTCGCGGGGGATCGTTCGCTCTGTCTCGATACGGCAGGTTTGTCAGTCCACGACGATCCGCACCGAGTCGAAGGCCGGGGTCTGGTTGGCCCGCTCCGACATCGGCAGCCGGTGCGACCCGTCGCCGGCCCACACCGAGCACTGTGCGATCCCCGCTTCGGGCATCCCCGAGACCTGGATGGTCACCTGGTCGGGTTGGGCACCACCGCCGCCGTCCTCGGTGGCCACGAAGAACTCCGGAGCTGGGGCCGGATCGGGCGCCACCTCGGTTGATTCCAACATCCGGCACGCGGTGTGGAAGTGGCCACGGGTGAGACCCTGCTCGTTCAGCAGCGAGCTCTCGACGTAGTAGCCACCCTGGGCGGCCGGCAAGAACCGGTCACGGACCAGATTACGGGTGCTGACCCGCAGCGTGAACGGCTCGTCGACACCGACCTCGTCCGGAAACTCGGTGATCAGCAGGGACGGGTTGTTCGCAGCGACGCCTACCTCACCGAAAGCGGTATCGATGCAACGGTTGCCGATCTGGAAGCCGTCGTGGTCGTCCAGATTGCTGTCGTCACAGTTGTTGGCCAGGATCTCCAAGCCGTTGCCGCCGTCGTTGCCATCGCCACCGTTGCCATCGCCACCGTTGTCGCCGCCGCCGTCGTTGCCGGGGCGGTTGACGAGCTCGCAGGTGGCCAGATCGTCAAGTCCGCGCGGGCGTGGGGCGACCCGACCGATCGCGATAGCGATCCGGTCGATGGTGGCCACCCGCTTGCTCGCCAGCGGGCCGAGGATGGCGTTGTTGATGAAGTTCGGCCCGCCTTGGCCGACGCTGTTCGCCAGCCGGTTGTTGGCCTCCTCGATCTGCTTCTCCAGCAGGGCAAGGTTGCGTTCGACCTCGGTACGGGCCGCAGCCGGCACCTCGGGGAGTTGATCGGCCACGGACGGGCATTCGATGGTGGGGATGGCGAGGACGGCCGCGTCGCTCTCACACTCCTCCAGGGTGGTCTGTCCGTCACCCCAGTGGTGACGGACATCGCGACCGTTCTCCCGGGTGACGGTGGTCGTCACACCGCCCTCGGCGGTAGCACCTGGACTCGGCGCGACACACTCGGAAGCCGTCCGCAGTCGGTCATTGGCGGAAGAGACCTGGGTCACCGCGACGATCCCCGCGAACACGGTGACCGTGCCGAGGACGGCGATGATCCGTTTGCTCCGGCCGCTTACGCTGCGCTGGTTTCGGCCACGCATGGTCGAACTGCGCCGTTGTGCCGACCTGTACATGGGGTTACCTACTCCTTCTCGTCGAGGGCGGCGCGGTTGACAGGCGTCGTCCGGTGGAGGCAGCCGTGCTCTGCCAAGGTGGTGGAACGGGTGCCTTCATACGCCCACTTCCAATGCCGGAACGAGTTCGCACCACGTTTATGGGACGACACGCTAAAAGCGGGGTTCCGGCACTGTCAAGCAGCCCGAACCCCTATCCAGGACAACTCTCAGTTGGCTGAAAAATGCCGGACACCACTCAACCTGCCGACATCATACTTTCGGTCAATGCGACGAGTTCAATCCAACTCAAAGAAACATGTTTTCGCAGGTCAACGGCCCGCCAACCGCAGATCGCCATTCATGCCATTCAACCGGAGAGTGGGCAGCATCCACCAGAAGCAACCAGTCGAGGACACACCGGAATCACCGGGCCCGGTCGCGACGGGCGGGGTGACAAAATCCACGCGCTCACCCCAGGAGCACAGACAAATAATGCAACCGTCGGCAACTGCGTAGCCCAGCGGCCACCCTCCGCATCCACCGTTGATCGATGTGACACGGCCCGATCGCCCCGACACCCGGCTGGCAACTTCCGCGTCATCCTTCGTACATCTTGGCTGCGACCAGCCCTCTCGCTCGGACCGCAGCGGGTGGTCCGACGCACGCCAGCGTGTACCATGGCGCACTGCGAAGCGGGAGGCCACGCCCCGCACAATGTCGCTCCACGACTCCCCGGAGATCCGCATGACGACGACGAGCCGGTTCACGCGGCCAGGTACGGGTGTCTGGCCGGTGACCGAGCCCAGCGGCGAGGTAAGCCGCAGCAACACCGGCCAGCCTCTCGACGTGACCATCGTGCTGCCCTGCTACAACGAACAGGACCATGTGCTCCGGGAGATCGAACGGATCACCGAAGCGATGGACAGCAGCGGCTACACCTACGAACTGTTGGCCATCGACGACGCCTCCACCGACCAGACGCTGCAGGTACTGCAGGAGGCCCAGTCGCGGTTCCCGCACCTTCGGCTGATGCCGTTCCATCGCAACGGCGGGTCCGGCACCGCCCGCCGGATCGGCACCCAGCAGGCCAGAGGCGAGATCGTCGTATGGACCGACGCCGACATGACCTACCCGAACGAGCGGATCCCCGAACTGGTCCAGACGCTCGAGAAGGAACCCGCCATCGACCAGGTGGTCGGCGCTCGCACCAGTGAACAGGGCACCCACAAGGTGTTGCGGGTGCCGGCGAAGTGGCTCATCCGCAAGGTGGCGGAGCGGCTGTCCGGGACGACGATCCCCGACCTGAACTCCGGCCTGCGCGCGTTCCGACGGCAGGTGTCGCTGCCCTACCTGCGCCTGTTGCCGCCCGGCTTCTCCTGCGTCACCACGATCACCATGGCGTTCCTGCACAACCAGCACGAGGTCCGGTATCTGCCGATCGACTACGCCAAGCGCTCCGGCTCGTCGAAGTTCCACTTCGTGAAGGACGCCTACCGGTACATCCTGCAGGTGCTGCGGATGGTGATGTACTTCAATCCGCTCAAGGTGCTGATGCCGCCGGCGCTGTGGCTCCTCGCGATCGGTGGCGGCAAGGTGATCTACGACGTCGTCGCCAACCCGGTCCGGATCGCGACGAACACCATCATGATCATGATGACCGGGCTGATCATCGCAGCGGTGGCGCTGCTCGCCGACCTGATCGTGCGATCACGGTCCGAGGGATGACCGCCCCCGGTTCCGGCACCGCGGACCAACTCGACCGCGCCACCGGCCGCGGCGGTCGTGACACCGGTCAGCACCCGCCGGAGCAGCGGACCGATCACCCGGACGGCGACGCGGACGCGGGGCCGGCCAGCCGTGCGGAGGTATCGGGTCGGCGGGCCGACCGGTGGGGTTGGTTCGGCGTCGCCGCGATCACCGCAGCGGTAGCGGCTACCTGGGCGCCGCAGCTGGCGCTGCCGTTCGGCGACAACCACGTCGGGCGGATCTTCGCCCGTCACGGGTTGCACCTGCGCAACCTGCAGGAAAAAGGGCTGATCGGCTCGTCGTTCAGTGCCGACTGGTCGCCATACAGCAATCAGGCGTACGCGCACCATCCGCCGCTGCTGAACATGCTCGACGTCGTCTTCGGTCTGTTGCCGGGTAGCGGGGCGTACGAGATCCTGATCGGGCCGTTCCTGCTCGGCCTGTTGATGGTGCCCGCGGCGGCGGCGCTGCTGCGGGCCTTTGCGATCGCCTGGATACCCACCCTGGTCGCGGTCGCGGCGATGGTTGCCACCGGATTCTTCTGGTTGTACAGCCCGCTGATGTTCGACATGGGGCTGATTCTGGCTCTGTCCGCCACCATCGTCGCTCTGCGTAAGCGCACCGATCCACCGCGCTGGCTGGTGGTGTGTGCCTGCGTCACTGCCCTGCTCACCACCTTGGCGTCCTGGCCGGGTATCGCCCTGGCCGCCGTTCTCGGGCTATGGCTGCTGGTCGCCCGCCGGCTGGACCGGGTGACCGTCGCCGTCGGAGCCAGCATGGTGCTCGGCGTCCTCGTCAGCCTCGCCTTCATCGTCGGCGTCAGCGGCATGGCGGACCTGAGCAGCCAGACCGAGTTCCGCACGGCCGGCGGGGGGTTCACCACCCGGCAGTTCCTGGTCCGCCAGCGCGACTACGCGACCGAGTTGCTGCCCGACTGGTACCTGGTTGGTTTCCCGATCGCCGCCATCGCCGGCCTGCTCGTCCGGCGGACCCGGTTCTTCCTGCTGGTCACACTGACCTTTGTGGGGTTCTGGGTGATCGGGCTGAACAACGGTTCGTTCATCCACGACTATTGGGCCTACCCGGTGCTGATCCCTGGTGTGGTCGCGATGGGCGCCCTGCTCGACGTCATCACCCGGCGCATACCGAGACCGGCGGCGGCGAGTGCCGGCATCGCGGCCGGGATCGGCCTGTCGGTCGCTTTCGGGGCGATCGCCTTCGGTCCGACGGCTCGCGACTACGTCTACGAGCCGGCTGACGGCGGTCGGCTTGTCGACGCCTATCCTCCCGGCCCCCAGCAGGAGCGCGCCTGGGTCATGAACATCAGCACCGCCCGCTGGGTCGCCTACTACTGGGATCTCCCACCGGCGACGATGAACCCCGACCTGCTGCCGAAGGCGCAGCCGGATGATCTGGTCCTCTTCCGGACCGACCTACGACCGGAATGGGTGCCGGAGTCGGTGCCGGTGGTCGACGCCGAGGGTCGGTACGGACTGTTGCGGGTGGCGGACATCCGATCGGCGCTGCCGACGGCGAACTGATCCGGCAAGGTTCCGGTCAGGAGGAGGCGGTAGGCCGCATCGCCAGCGCAATCAGACCCGGCCCGTGCCCAGGCCGCAGCCGCTGCACCGCTGCGAACGGCGCGACCGCTGCCCGGATCAGCCGGCCGGCCGCGGCGCCACGGGGCTGGAACAACCGTCCCGAAGTATGCGTCCGGTCCAGCGCGCTCTCCGCCGCAGTCGCGGTACGCCGTGCCGCCAGCCGGTCGCGTACCGAATCGAGGATGTAGCCCAACGGCCAGCCGTAGTGAAGGATATCGATTTGCTCGGCGCCGGCATCGGCGAGAACGCCATGCAGTTGTTCAGCGGTGTACCGCCGGTAGTGTCCGGCCAGTACGTCGGACGGACCAAACCGCTGCGGATCGGCCGGCACCGACAGCAGCAGGTGCTTGCCGGGACGGACCAGTGGGAGCCAGGCGGCCAGCGCGGCGGCGTCGTCCGCGATGTGCTCCAGCACCTCGAACGCGCAGACCAGGTCGTACGTCGTGCCGTCGGGCACCTTGTTGTGATCGCCGTGGATCACCGTCCCGCCCAACGGCGTGATCCGCTCGTGCGCCACGGCGAAGCTCTGGTCGTCGGGTTCGACGGCGGTGTACGGCGCCGCACCGGCCAGGTAGGTACCGACCGCACCGAGCCCGCAGCCTACTTCCAGGATGTTCGCCGGCCGCAGGGTCGCGACCCGTCGCCGGACTACGTCCCAGCGCAGTGCCGCTCGCGGGGACAACGGTGGTCGAACTCGCAGGCTCATCGGTTCGAAACCCTTTCGGCTGTCGGCATGCTGCTGGCACGATGTCGGATCGGTTCGGTCACGGCGGCGGCTTGGAAGCATTCGTCGGCCCGGCGGCCGGCGGCCTGCCGCCACCGACGCAGCGCCGGTCGGTCCGCGGCCAGCGATCGCAACGCGGTCGCGATCGCCGCCGGGTCACCCGGTGGCACCAGGATCGCCGCGTCGCCGAGTACCCGACGCTGTGGCGTGGTGTCCGAGGTCAGCACGGCGCAACCGGCAGCCGCTCCCTGATAGACCTTGGTCGGCACGACGTTGCGTGCCTTGTCGGTGGTGCCGAAGATGCCCAATGCCACGTCGTGCCCGGCCACCAGGTCCGGCAGTTCGTCGGGAGCGGCCCAATCGATCCAGGTGACCCGGGGATTGCCGGCCGCGGCGGCCCGGCACTCGGCGTGGTCCTGGCCGGTGCCGACCATGGTGACCTCGACCGATCCATCCCCGGCGAGGTCGGCCAACGCGGCCCCCAGCACGGTCGTGCCGTGCAGCGGGGTGTACAGGCCGACGAAGATGGCCCGCAGCGGGCCGGCCGGATCGGAAGTGTCCTGCCGCCGGGCGGCGAACCACTCCCGCCCGGCACCGACCAGAGCGACGACTCCCTTCGTCGCGGCGTCAGCGGGCAGCGCCGCCGCGTGCTCGGTGGTGTCGACCACGACGAGGTCGGCGCTGCCGAGTGCGCCGTCGTCGATCGCCCGCATCACCCGGGCCTTGATCCCGCCGCCGGTGGCGAGACCGCGGTCATGGGCTGTTCCGGCGGCCGAGACGAGATGGTCCAGCACGATCGGGGTACGGGGAAACAGCCGGCGGGCCAGCCGTACGTCGAAGTGACCGAGATACCCGACCAGGACCGCGTCGACATCGCCCGGCCGGCGGTAGCCGCGTGCGCGCCAGGCCAGCCACGCCCAGCACCGGGCCAGCTTGACCACCAGCAGCGGCAGCCGCCAGGGCTGGCGCAGCATCGCGACCCGACCGGCGGTGTCCAGCCCCAACGGGGCGTTGAGCTCGATGACGTCGTCGCCAGCCGCGCGCAGCCCTTCGATCAGCACCGCGACGCGGGGATGACGTTGGGCTTCGTAGGTTCCGAACACCAGCCAGCGCACCGGCGTAGTCTAGCCACTGACGGATTGACCGGTGTGTGCGCTGCTTACCTGGCCGATTTGGTCCGTTGTATCCGATTGACCCGGTTTGCCGCCGAGACGGCGGTTTGCCAGCAGCAGGACCACCACCGGAGCCGCCACGTCGACCACGATCATCAACAGCCGCGACAACACGGCGGCGACCAGAGCGATCGGTTGGCTGACGCTGACGCCGAGGATGACCACCAGCGCGGCTTCCCTCGGTCCGGCCCCGGCCGGCGCGACGATCAGCAGGAATCCGATCGCCCAGGAGCCGGCGAACGCGGAGATCGACAGGAACACCAGATGCGGGCCGTCGGCCGCGCCGAGTCCCCAAAGCAGCGCCCAGAGGTGTCCGCCGTACGCCAGCCAGGCCAGCACCGACCACAGCACCGACTGGCCGATCCCGCTCAATGACAGCGGCCGCGGCATCGGCTCGCGGCGGGCCATGCGCATGGCGATCGCCAGGCCCCGGTTGAGCACCGGCGGCCAGAGTGCGACCGCGGCCAGCGGCAGGGCCAGCAGCGCCCACCAGTAGCGGGTGAAAGCGCCCGGACTGACCAGCGGCAGCAGGCACACCGTGAGTAGCAGGCCGGTGCCGAGCGCGACCACGATGACCAACAGTGCCGCCGCTGCGGAGGCCCGGCCGGGCACCTGGTACGTGCGACCCAGCCGGGCCTGGGTGAGCATCGGCCACAGCTTGCCGGGCAGGTACTTGCCGAGTTGCCCCACGAAGAAGATCCGCATGCCGGCACCGAGCGACACCCTGCTGCCGAAGTCGGTGAGAATTGCCCGCCAGCTCAGAAAGCTGCACCAGAGGGCAACGGTGGCACCAACCGCAGCCAGCAGCAGGCTGGTGCCGGTCAGGTCGGCAGCAGCGGCCCGGACCTGCGACCATTGGCCGGCCAGTGCCCAACCGATGAATCCGGCGAAGACGGCGACCACGGCGGCCTGCAGCGCTCGTCGTAGCAGAGCGGTACGGGGACGCGCCGGGGCATGCACCCCAGGCACCCTACCCGCACGGCGGCTGTGGTGTGCCGCCCGGGCGGCACACCACAGCGGATGGGGTCAGGCACAGGCTGCCGGTCTCATCCGGGACAGGCTGCCGGCCTCATCCGGGACAGGCTGCCGGCCTCGTCACGCGGGCAGGCCACCGACCTGGGTGTTGATCCAGGAACGGATCGAGGTCAGATCGCCGTAGATCGACGGTCCGGTAGCGCAGGTCGAGTTGTTGTTGCCGGCCCGGCTGGTCGCCCCGATCAGGTACCAGCGGCCGGAGACCAGCCGGACCTGCGGTCCGCCCGAGTCGCCGTAGCAGGCACCGGCGTTGCCATTTGTGTTGTTTGTGCAGATCTCGTACGGACCGTTGATCCCGAGGCAACGGCTGTCCGCCACGATCGAGGTGTCCAATTCGTTGGCGATCGTCGGGGCGGAGCCGCAGCCACGGGGCGCACACGTCTGTCCCCAGCCGATGATCCGGGTCGCGGTTCCGACCGCTCCGGAGCTGGTGGGAATCGGCGCCGGAGCATAGCTGACCGAGCTGGCCAGCTGCATCAACTTGACGTCGATGGTCGGGCTGTTGACCGCCCGGATCACCTGGACCACGGTGCCACCGCTGGTGCGGTTGACGCTGCCGACACGCACCGAGGTCGGGGTCGGGCAGTGCCGCGCGGTGACCACCCAGTTCGACTTGATCAGCGAACCGGTGCAGCCGGAGGTGTACACCATGAACGAGTAGTTCTCGGTGGCCGGGCGCCCGTTGACCACCAGGGTGCCGATCTCATCGGCGGTGCCCGACGGTGGAGCAGCCTGGGCGGCGGCAGGTACCGCCAGGCCAGCGACAACTACACCGGTGGCCAGCAGCAACCGGGACAGGAGCGGAAAAACCTTCATCGGTGTCCTCGTCATCGGGGGGTCCGCACCAGCCTTGTGGGCGGTACGGCGGAGTTGGGCGGCCCGATCCGAAACTCTATAGATAGAAGTAAAAACTTCAATATGTACGGGGATACCGGTCCCGCCCTATCACAAAGTGATGGTTCGTACCCGAACAGCCCTCACGTTATGCGACTCTGTGCGTATCTCATGCAACTCTCCGTCAGGAGGTGGCCATGCGGAAGGACCGGTGCGCCCGACCGGAGATGGACAGCGAGAGCGACAAACGCGAGCTACGGATCGCGCTCGCCCTGCGCGGCGGGGTCAGCCTTGCCGTGCGGCCCGCGCGACGTTCGCAACACGCAACTCGGCGAGGGCGACACCGAGTGCGAGTTCCCCCTGGTGGTGCGGCTGTCCCGGACGCCACTGGTCGACGGGCCCGGCGCGGACCTCGCCGTGGTGCAGATCGGCGCCGGTGACGCCCGCTACCAGGCCGCAGGCGATCACCCGGCACGGTGACCGCGACCGACGACCAGTTGGCCGCACCGAGCCGGCCGGGCAGCGTCGCCCGCTCGGCTACCGGGCTGGATCAGGACCTGGCCCGCTGCGCACCGCAGGCCGGCTACCCACCGGAGGTTGCCGCTGAGCCGCCAGCCTCTGCCAGAGGAACTCCAGGGTGAGCGCCCACTTGAAGGCCTGTTGCGCGTTGTCCGCCGCCGCCGAGTGCCCACCTTCGATGTTTTCGTGGTAGGTGACGTCATAGCCGTGCTCGCGGAGCCGGGCGACCATCTTGCGGGCATGACCGGGATGCACCCGGTCGTCGCGGGTCGAGGTGAGAAACAGTGCCGGCGGGTACGGCCGTCCGGGCCGGATATTGTGATACGGAGAGTATTCGCGTAGGAACGCCCAGTCGGTCGGGTCGTCGGGATCGCCGTACTCGGCCATCCAGGACGCACCAGCGAGCAGTTTGTGGTAGCGGCGCATGTCAGCCAACGGAACCTGGGCGACGATCGCGCCGAACAGTTCCGGGTAACGGGTGAGCATCACCCCCATCAGCAGGCCACCGTTGCTGCCGCCGTAGGCACCCAGCCGCTGCGGATCGCTCAGGCCGCGGGCGACCAGATCGGTGGCGACCGCGGCGAAGTCCTCGTACGCCCGAGACCGGTTCTCCCGCAGCGCGGCGTGGTGCCACCGTGGGCCGTACTCGCCACCGCCCCGGATGTTGGCCACCACGAAGCTACCGCCCCGGGACAGCCAGCCACGGCCGATGATCCCGCTGTAGCTCGGCGTCCAGGCGACTTCGAAGCCACCGTACCCGGTCATCAGCGTCGGTCCGGACGCTGGCGCAGCGTCGGCCGTCGGCGGCGGGGCGACCAGGAAGTACGGAACCTCGGTGCCGTCGGCGGACCGGGCGAAGAACTGCCGTACCGTCATCTGCTCGGCGTCGAAGAACGCCGGCTCGACCTTCAGCGTCGTCACCGGGCCGCCGACGCTACCGTGCAGCAACGTGGGCGGGCGGGTGAAACCGGCGGTGAGCAGCAGAAACTCGTCACCGTTGTCGGGTTCGGTGTCGGCGACGTCGGTGTGGTCGAAGCCGCTGCCCGCACGCAGGGTCTGCCGCTGCCAGCCGTCCGGCCCGGGTGACAGCACGGTGACCTCGCTGCGTACGTCGGTCAGCGTGACCAGCAGCAGGTGGTCGCGGGTCCAGGCATGGTAGCTGTAGGCGGTGCGCTCGGTCGGTTCGAAAACGGCGGCCAGCTCCCGCTTGCCGGCCAGGAACTCGTCGAGCGCGGTGACCAGGACGGCGCCGGCCGGGTAGCTGGTGCCGCCGGTGGACCACGGGCTGCGCAGCTCGATCAGCATCCATTGCCGGTGCAGGTCGATCACGGCGTCGTCCGGGACGTCGATCGGCGCCCAGCCGCCATCGGCCTGGCGCAGGTAGCACCGGGTCCGAAAGAAATCGGTACGCCGTACCGCGACGTCGCGCACGTAGCCGGGGGTCGGATCGTGTACCGCGGAGACGTTCACGTCATCCATCTCGCCGGCGAACACCACCGGTGCTTCGGACAGTGGCGTGCCCCGGCGCCACTGGCGGATGGTGCGAGGATAGCCGGACCTGGTCAGCGACCCGGGACCGAAGTCGGTCCCGACATAGATGTGCTCCGCGTCGATCCAGTCGGCGGTGCTCTTCGCCTCGGGCACGGTGAACCCGTCGCCGCCGGTGACGAACGATCCGTCGACGAGGTCGAACTCGCGGATGACGGCGGCGTCGGAGCCGCCTCGGGACAGTCTGATCAGGCAGCGGTCGTACGTCGGCTGTAGCAGCTGCACCCCCTGCCAGACCCAGTTCTCGTCCTCGACGCGGGCCAACTCGTCCAGATCGAGCAGCACCTCCCAGGCAGGTTCCGGCTCGCGGTACGCGGCGAGGGTGGTACGCCGCCACACCCCACGGGGACGCGCCGCGTCCTGCCAGAAGTTGTACAGGTGCTCGCCACGCCAGGCCGGCCGGGGGATCCGGTCGGCGGAGTCGAGCACCTCCTGGAGGCTGCCCCGCAGTCGGGCGAACTCGTCACCGGTGGTCCAGGCGGCGGTGGTCGCGGCGTTGTGCCCACGTACCCAGTCGAGCGCCGTCGCCCCGTGCACATCCTCCAGCCAGCGGTACCGATCGCCACCGCTGGAATTCACCTCGTTGGCCGCCACCGGCGTTCCCTCCCCGTCCCATCGCCCGTTCCTGGCCGGGTCATCCCCGCCGATTCACCACCGGCTCGCCACCACGGCCATCGCCTGCCCCGGCTCGGCGCGCACGCGCCACAAGCGGGTACGCACCAGAATAGGCAGCGCGATGGACACTGGACGCTACCGTGGCGGCCAGACAAGATAGGCGTACGCCACCAGCAGGACCGATCGGCGCGAGGATCGAGGGCGACAGATGAGCAGCATGCAGGAGATGCAGCGGGCCCACGCGCAGCAACTGCACGCGCAGCAGCGCGCCGAGGCGTTCGCGTACCGCCAGCACCGGCAGATGGTGTGGGAGGCCGAACACGCCCGCAGGGCCGCCGAACAGGCCGCCGCCGACGACGATCGCCAGCGTAAGCGGCTCTACACGCAGGCGCGGGCGGCCAAGGTGGCCGCAGCGAACGCGAACCTGCGTTCCCGGCTGTCCCAGCTGGAAGAGTTGCTCGCCGAGACGCTCTCGGTGGACGATCACATCGATCTGAACCGCCTCAAGCGCAGCGCGAAGCCGCCGCCGTTCGATCCGGGCGATCTGGCCACGCCGCTCACCCCACCGCGATGGAGTGACTTCGAGCCACCGGAGCCCGCCGGGCTGGGCAAGATGTTCGGCGGCGAGATCCGCCACCAGCAGCAGCTGGCCGAGGCCCAGCAGGCGTTCGAACGGGCGAAGGGCGAGCACGAGGCCGCCGAGGCGCAGCGCCAGCGGCGGCTTGCCGCCGCTGAGGAGAAGTACCGCCAGCAGTGCGACAAACTGGCCGCGAAGGTAGCCGCGCACAACGCCGCCATCGACCGGTTCGCCTCGGTGTTCGCCGCCGCCGACCCGAAGGCGGTCGTCGAGTACTTCGGCCTGGTCCTGGGCAACTCGGTCTATCCGGACGACTTTCCGCAACGGTACCGGCTGGCCTACCTGCCTGAGTCCCGCCAGTTGGTGGTGGAGTACCAACTGCCCACCGCGGACGTCATCCCCAAGATGCGGGAGTACCGCTACCTGCCGGACGAGGACGAAGTCACTGCGGTCCCCCGCCCGGACAGTGAGATCGACGAGCGGTACGCCGACATGGTCACGCAGATCACGCTACGTACCGTGCACGAACTGTACGAGGCGGACCGAACCCGGCTGCTGGAGACCGTCTCGCTCAACGGCATCGTCGACACGACGGATCCCGCCACCGGTCGGCGGGCCCGACCGTGCCTGGTCAGCCTCCGTACCGACCGGCAGTCGTTCGTCTCGATCAACCTGGCCAACGTCGACCCGGCGGTCTGCCTGCGGCGTCTGGGCGCCCGGCTGTCGCCGCATCCGGTGGACCTGGATCCGGTCCGCGCGGTGGTGGACTTCGACCAGGTCGACAAGCGCTTCGCCGACGAGATCGACGTGCTGGCCGACCTCGACCAGCGGCCGAACCTGCTGACCATGCCGGCCGAGCGGTTCCAGGAGTTGATCGCGGACCTGTTCACCAAGCTCGGACTGGAAATGCGGCAGGTACGCACCGCGCCGGACGGCACGGTGGAATGCACGGCACACGACCCGCGGCCGTTGTTCGGCGGCACGGTGATCGTGCTGGCCCGCCGAGGAGGCGGTACGGTGGACGTCTCGGCGGTGCGGGACCTGTTCGGCGTCGTACAGGCGGAGAGCGCGTCCAACGGCATTCTGGTCACCACAACCGGCTACGTGCCGGCGGCCTTCGAGT
This sequence comes from Solwaraspora sp. WMMB335, assembly GCF_049179075.1. Taxonomy (NCBI): domain Bacteria; kingdom Bacillati; phylum Actinomycetota; class Actinomycetes; order Micromonosporales; family Micromonosporaceae; genus Solwaraspora; species Solwaraspora sp. WMMB335. Next base: position 6,567,238 of record NZ_JBMHMF010000001.1, on the reverse strand, counting down.
TCGCCTCCGGTAAGCCGCTGGAGTTGATCGACGGTTCCGGCCTGCTGCACATGCTCGCCGAGACGATCGGGGTGAAGGCCCGCATCGACACTCGCCAGCCGGGGTGACAGCTGATACGTCCGACGCCGGTCAGATCGTGTGCCCGCCGTTGACCGTGATCCGCTGTCCGGTGACGAACGCCGCCGCGGGCGAGGCCAGATGACACACCATCGTCGCGACGTCGGCCGGGGTGCCGATGCGGCGCAGTGGGACCTCGGTGGCGTACGACCGCAGTGACGCTTCGCTGGCGGCGGCGTGCCGTTCCACCGGGATCCAGCCCGGCGCGACCAGGTTGACGGTGATGTTCGACGGGCCCAGTTCCCGTGCCCATGTGCGGGTCAGCCCCTCCTGGGCGGCCTTCGCCGCGATGTACGCCGACCAGCCCGGCAGGCTCCGGTCGACCATGTCGGACCCGATCTGGATCACCCGGCCGCCGCCGGCCGCCCGCATCCCGGGCAGCACCGCCTGCACCAGCAGGGTGGGGCTCTTGACGAAGAAAACCAACTGGTCGAGATGATCCTGCCAGGTCAGCTCCTCCACCGGCCGTTGCGACTGCGGGCCGGTGGCGTTGGCCACCAGGACCCGAACCGTGCCGAGCCGGTCGGTGACCGCATCGACCAGATCTGACACCGCCGCCTCGGCCGTCACGTCCGCGCCGAACGCGGCGGCGGTGCCGCCCGCCGACTCGATCGCCGCCACCACGGCGGCGGCCCCGGTGGCGTCGGCGCGGTAGTTGACCGCGACCGACCATCCGGCTGCGGCCAGCGCCTGGGAGATCACCGCGCCGACCGTCGCGCTACATTGGTCGGTATGCTGGCCGCCGGGTACGTTTCTCCACTGTGGTGGCTGGCTCGACGGTCCATCCGGCTGCTGACCTGCCTGGCGATCGCGGTACTCGCCATCGCCTCCGGCGCTGACGGCACACAGCGCGGACCGGCCGGCACCGCGGCGCCGATATCCGTGCAAACGAACCCGACGGCGCCCGCGACAGCTACGGTGAGCCGGGACGACGGCGCTCCGCGCGACACGGCCGTGGCGCCGTCGGCAGCCAACTGGCCGGCCGCGGCACCGCCGCTTCCGCCGACGCGTCCCGTGCCGCCGGACACCGGCGCGAGCGATCCCGGCGCCAGCGCGAGTGGCGCCGACCCGACCGCAGCGAGCGGTCCACGCGCGCCGCCCTGCTGCTGATCGCGGCCATCGACAGCGCTGCCGGCCGTGGCCGGCCACGGCCGGCAGCGTTCACCCGCAGCCGTCGGCGCGCACCGTGCCGCACCGCACCGCGCCCGAGCACACGCCACCGCTGGACGCCGCGGTGATCCCCGTCTCCCTGAACCCGCCTTGACCGATGAGGTGTCTGCCTTGACCGAAATGGTGCTCCACCAGTTTCTGCTCGACGTTCCACAGGCCGCGGCGATCTGGACCGGCCTGCTGCTGCTCGCCATCGCGGCGATGGCCGGGCTGATCGTACGGACCCGGCCCGAACCCGGCCCGCCGGTCGAGCATCCGAGCGCCGACGCGTCACCGACGGTCACGCAGGCCACCGGTCTTCCGCGCTCGACGGTCGCCCGCTGGCTGGCCGACGTACGGGACCGGATGCGCCGACGCGGCCGACTCGCCGCGCAGGCACGCGACGCCCGCCGCTATGCCGAGGAGGTCGCGGTCGCGACCGAACGGGCCGAACGCACGGCACGCCGTCGGTACGGTGAGTGGCTGGCGGCTCTGGCCGAGGTCGATGCCGCGTGGCTGGCGTTCGACGAGGCCGACACCACGCTGCGACGGTCCGCCGCAGCCGCCGTCCTGCCGCCTCCGGTCACCGCCCGGACTCCGGCCGAGTACGCCGACCGGGAGCGGCACCTGCACCGGGTGGCAATGGCCGCGTACTGGCGCCGGGCGTTGACCGTGCGGCAGCTGACCGACGCGCTCGCCCACCGTAACGGCTGGGACCCGTGCCGTCACCCAATCGAGCAGGAACTGGTGTTGCAGACGGTCATCCGGAACAGCCAATGTGCCCGCTATCTCGCCGCTGCCGGCCGTGAGCGGCTCGCCTGGCAGACCGCCGAGGCGGCCCGCACGGCGGCGGGAAGTCTGCGGACCGAGGCGTCGGTCGCGGCCTGCGAGGCCCACCGGCTACGCCGCTGGCTGCCGCGGGCCGAGCGGGCGCCGGTGGCGGCCGACGCTGAGGTGACCGCGACCGGTAGTTGGCCGGCGGTGTCGGCCCGCCCCGGATGGTGATCCCCGTGCTCAGCGCGGGAAGTAGCGGTCGAGGAAGTCGTTGCCGAAGGTTCCGGCGGGATCGTAGCGAGCCAGTAGTTCGGCGAAGTCGGCCCACCGCTCGTACCGACCACGCAACTCGTCCGGGCCGACACCGAACAGCTTGCCCCAGTGCGGTCGCGGCGAGTACGGCGCCAGGGCCTGCTCCAGCGCGTCCATGACCGGAGCGACCGCCGCTGTGTCGGCGATCCAGGTGAAGTGGATGGCCACGCTGTCGCGCCGGTGGTTCATGCTGAGCCACAACTCGTCGGCGGCCACCGTCCGAATCTCGCAGATCTGCAGCACCGGAGCGACGACGTCGCGGATCCGGTCCACCGCATCCAGCGCGGCGAGTGCGGTCGTGGCCGGGACGAGGTATTCGGACTGCAGTTCAGCGCCGCTGCTCGGGGTGAAATCGAGCCGGAAGTGCGGCAGCCGGGTGTGCCAGGCACCGGTGACGCCGAGCTGGCCGGTGCAGTTGTGGGCAGGCCGACCGGGCACCGGATGGCGAGGGCCGTCGGCCGCCGTGATGCCCCAGGCGTCGACATCCACCGCCGGGTTGTCCCGGTCGGTCCGACGCTTGATCCAGATCTGGTCGATGTCCGGGCCGGTCCAGCTGGTGAAGAAGCTGACGCTGTAACCGCTGTCGAGGATCTGCGCCCAGTTGTCGGTGAGCGAAGCATGGGACAGCCCGTGGTATACGTACTGGGCGACGTCGAAGGCCGGCTCGATCGCCAGGGTCAGGTTGGCGACGATGCCGAGCCCGCCGAGCCCGACCACGGCGCCCGCGAAGTCGGCATGCGACCCGTCCAGCCGGAGCAGGTCGCCGGTGGCGGTGACCAACTCGATCGCCCGCACGGCGGTGGCCAGGTTGCCGTTGTGCCGGCCGGAACCGTGGGTGGCGGTGGCGCAGGCACCGGCCACCGAGATGTGCGGCAGCGAAGCCAGATTGTGCAACGCGTACCCATGGGCGTGCAGATGGGCGGCGAGTTCGCCGTACCGCACGCCGCCACCGACGGTGACCGTGCCGGACTGTGGATCGATGCTGATGGCAGTGGGTAGCGCGGCGAGCGAGACCAGATCGCCGTCGGTGTCGGCGAGCCGGTTGAACGAGTGCCCGGTGCCGAGCGCGCGGACCCGGGCAGCACCGGCGACGATCCGGCGCAGTTCGTCGACGCTCGCCGGCCGGTGGACGCGCCGTGCGGCGTAGGTGATGTTGCCGGCCCAGTTCGTGACCGCCTCGGTCATCGCGTCCGCCTCTCCCCGACCCCGGGACACCGTACCGCGCCTTACCTTCAGGACCCGGGGTCGGCGACCTGGTCGGTGCCGCGGTCGGTGGCGGCGTGGGACCGGCCGGCGTCACGGTCGCACCGGCGGTGACAGCGCCGAAGCTGAACACGGCGGCGGTCAACAGCGACTACCCGTGTCCACCCGGGGCTGGTCATCTCGTTCCTCCGGTCGATACCTCAGGCAGGCGGTCGCGGACACGCCGGCGAACCGGCGCCACGCGCCGGACACCCGACAGGTGAACACCGCCGGTGCCTCGTCCGGCACGACCGATACCGTCTGCGGAGGAGGTGGGACCATGCGGGTCGCCGTATTCAGCACCAAGCCGTACGACAGCCGGTTCCTGACCGCCGCGAACGCCGGAGCCGGTCACGAACTGGTCTTCCTGGAGCCGCGGTTGAGCCTGGAGACCGCGCCGCTGGCCGGCGGATCGACCGCGGTGTGCGCGTTCGTCAACGACGACCTGGGCGTGGCGGTGCTGGAGGCCCTCGCGGACACCGGGGTGCGCCTGGTCGCACTGCGCTCGGCCGGGTTCAATCACGTCGATTTATCGGCCGCGCGCCGGTTGGGTCTGACCGTCGCCAGGGTGCCCGGATATTCGCCGTACGCGGTGGCGGAGCACTGCGCCGGGCTGATTCTTGCGCTCAACCGCAAGATCCACCGGGCCTACAACCGGGTACGGGAACACAACTTCGCGCTCAACGGGCTGCTCGGGTTCGACCTGCACGGGCGAACCGTGGGGGTGGTCGGCACCGGCAAGATCGGCGTACGGTTCGCGCGGATCATGGCAGGCTTCGGCTGCCGGGTGCTGGCCGCCGATCCGTACCCGACCGACGACGCGGTCGCCGCTGGCGCGAGCTACGTGCCGCTGGAGACGCTGCTGGCCGAGTCCGACATCGTCACGCTGCACTGTCCACTGACCCCGGACACCCACCATCTGATCGACGAGCAGCGGATCGGGCAGATGCGTGACGGAGTGATGCTGGTCAACACCAGCCGAGGCGCGTTGGTGGACACCACCGCCGTCATCAACGGGCTGAAGAGCGGGAAGATCGGACACCTCGGCCTCGACGTGTACGAAGAGGAAGCCACTCTGTTCTTCGAGGACCTGTCCGACCAGATGCTCAGCGACGACGTCTTCTCCCGGCTGGTCACCTTTCCCAACGTCCTGATCACCGGTCATCAGGCGTTCTTCACCGAAGAGGCGTTGCACAACATCGCGGCGACCACGATCTCCAGCCTGAGCGGGTACGGCCGGGAGGGCTCCGCCCGGCACATCGACCCAGCCGCCCTGGTCTGCTGACGGTACGACGCACGTCGCACGCTGCTTTCCCACCCTTGGTATCTTCCGCAGCGGCTGTCCGTCCGATGTATGTCGGGACGGACGTGCCGGCTCGCGCTGTCGACGCAGTCGACGCGGGCACCCTCACCCCACGTCGGCCAGGGTTCGCGGGAGGAAGATGGTGGACGATTCGACGCGACGCGCCCGAAAGGTAGGCGGCCGGGACACCTTCGCGGCGGACCGCGCACACGCGTTACGGACGCTTTTCCCGACCGGTACGGCCCGGTCCGGCCAGGTTGGCACGCAAGCGCTACAACCGTATCTGGTCGCCGACGCGCCGCCGGTGGATCGGCACCCACGGGCGCGGCGCCGTCTGCTGCCCGCGCTGCTCGTCGCCGGTGGTGCGATGGTGGCGGTCGCGGCGGTAGCTTTGCTGCTCTGGACGGGGCCGGTCGATCCAGAGGTGCGAGAGCCGGTCACCCGCGGCCCGGCGGGCGCAGTACCGCCTGGCGCAGTACCGTCGACCACGACGCGGCCGGCCACGACACAGCCGGCCGGCGCGGCCCGCCCGGCCGCCGTTGCGGCGGCGACCGCCGGTCGGCCGAACACCGATCGCCGGAATCTGGCCCTGCGCCGGTCGGCCACCGCTTCCAGCGTGGAAGGCTCGTCGTACCCGCCGGCCGCCGCCGTCGACGGCGATCCCGGTACACGGTGGAGCAGCGGGTTCAGCGACCCGCAGTGGCTCCAGGTGGATCTCGGCCAGTTGTGGCGGATAAGCGAGGTGACACTGGTCTGGGAACACGCGCACGCGACGGCCTACCGGGTGGACACGTCACGGGACGGCCGACAGTGGTCGACCAGGTACACGACCAGCGCCGGTGCCGGTGGCACCGTTCACCTGGAGATGTCCGGCACGGATGCCCGCTACTTGCGGATGTACGGCCTGCAGCGGTCCAACCGGTACGGATACTCGCTGCTGGAGCTGGAGGTGCGTTGAGCCGGAGCCGGAGTACGAGCCGGGCCGGCGTCCCGGCGGCGGAACACCCAGCCACGCAGCAGGAGGAAACGCAACAGGGTGGCGGCGAGGTTGGCCAGTACCAGGGCGGCGAGTTCCACGATCCGGCCGGCAGCCGGTGCGACCAGCCCGAGCAGCGCCAGCGATCCGCTGGTCAGTGCCAGACCCAGCCCGAAGACCGTGAGTCCCTGCAGGTGATGGCGGCCGATCCGGTCCCGGCCGCTGATGCCGAAGGTGAGCCGGCGGTTGACCGCGGTGTTGCCGATCGCGGTGACCAGCAGAGCGAGCAGGTTGGCAGCCTGTGCGCCGACGACGGTGCGGGCCAGCGCGAACAGGAGCACGTACGCGACGGTGCTGGCCACGCCGACGCCGGCGAACCGGATCAACTGCCCGGTGAGCCCGGCCGGTAGGCCGGCCGGGCCGCCAGCCGGCTGCGCCGCTGTCGGCGACATGGTGTGACCGAGCTCCCGACGGATCTCGGCCAGTGGCAGGGCACCGGTGGCCAGGGCCCGTCCCACCCGGACGATCCCTTTGAGATCGGCTACCACGGTCGCCACGATGTCCACCCGGCTGTCCGGATCGTCCACCCAGTCCACCGGAACCTCGTGGATACGCAGTCCGGTGCGTTCGGCCAGCACCAGCAACTCGGTGTCGAAGAACCACCCGGTGTCCTGCACCAGCGGCAGCAAGTTGTCCGCCACCTCCTTGCGGATGGCCTTGAACCCGCACTGGGCGTCGCTGAACCGGGCTGCGAGCGTCCCCCGCAGCAGCAGGTTGTAGCCGCGTGAGATGAGCTCCCGTTTGGCTCCGCGGACCACCCGGGAACTGCGGGCCAACCGACTTCCGATAGCCAGATCCGAGTGCCCGGTGAGCAGCGGCGCCACCAGCGGCAGCAGCGCGGCGAGATCGGTGGACAGGTCGACATCCATGTAGGCCAGCACCGGCGCCGACGACGCCGACCAGGCCGTGGACAGTGCCCGGCCCCGGCCCTTGAGGTCCAGCCGCATTACGGCGACCTGGGGCAGTTCGTCCACCAGAACCAGCGCGACCTGCAGGGTGCGATCGGTACTGGCGTTGTCGGCGATGGTGATCCGGAACGGGTACGGGAACGTCGTGGTCAGGTGTTCGTGCAACCGCCGTACGCACGGCGCCAGACCGGTCTCCTCGTTGTAGACCGGGATCACCACGTCGAGTACGGGGTCGGGACCAGCGGGCGAGCCGTACCGGCGGATGCGCGGGGCTGCGGCCGTGTCAGGGCCGGCACCAGAGGTTGTCGCAGGCATGGATCGACGGTCGCGGACCGAGCTAGGCGGGGGTTCAGCTGAAGCTGTGCGCCGGCTGTGAAGTCGCCGCCCGACGGACGGCGTCGCCGCGCCGCCACGGGGTAGTCGGGCGGACGCGCCGGTCCCCCGCCGCGTCCGCCCACCGTGCCAGCCGGTTCGTCCGGGTCAGCCCTGGCTCAGGTCGTAGAAGGTCATTCCATCGACATCGGTCGTAGTGAAGGTGTTCGCCACCCAGTCGGCGATCTGCTGCGCCTCGTCGCTACCCGACTGGCTACGCGGTAACGAACCGGCGATGAAGTAGTGGATCTCGCCGTCGGCGACGTACCGCTGAAACTGCTCCAGCGTTGGTGACGGGTCGCTGCCGTTGAACCCGCCGAGCGCCATCACCGGTTCCTCGGTGGCGAGTTGATAGCCGGCGGCGTTGTTGGAGCCGACCGCCGCAGCGACCCAGGTGTACGCGTCGGCATCGGCTTGCAGCAGGGCGACGACCTCCTCGCTCACCGTGGCCGCCGCGAGTAGACCCCCCATGCCGCCGCCGGGTTGGCCCCCCGTGCCGAAACGGCCGCCGTTGGGTACGTTTCCACCACCATCGGGTGCGGTCCCACCACCATCGGGTGCGGTCCCACCACCGAACCTGCCGCCGACGGTCGCACCATCACCGCCGTCGGTCGTGGTGCCGTCCGGTCCGGGCATGCCGCCGGGACCGCCACCGCCACGGGCGAGGCCGCCTGGGCGGCCCCCGAAACCACCACCAGGACCGCCACCACCGGGACCGCCCATCGCGCCGGACACCACTGGACCGGCGGACGGGATCGATCCGGTGTGCGCGGTCGCGGCGGTGTTCAACGCGTACCCGGCCGGCCCGGCCAGGGCGGCGGCCAGGGCGAGCCCGGCGACGGGCAGGCCGAGCCGGGCCGGCAGCCAACGGACGAGCAGCAGTGCCGCTGCCGCGCCGAGGCCCGCGACCGCCACCAGCGTCCGCAGCCAGGGATGCCAGTCAGGGCTGCGGCCCAGCAGAATCCAGGCCCAGCCTGCGGTGATCGCCACCGTGCCGGCAAGCCCCGCTGCCGCCCAGAGGTGGTGCCGCCGACGCCACAGCAGGGTGGCACCCATTCCGGCAAGCGCGGCAACCGCCGGGGCGAGAGCCACCGTGTAGTACGCGTGGTAGATGCCGGCCATGAAGCTGAAAACCGCACCGGTGACCAGTAGCCATCCTCCCCAGATGACGAATCCGGCCCGGGTCCGGTCGGTCCGGGGCGCGCGGGCGGTCGCCACCAGCCCGACCGCCAGCAGGAGCAGCGCGGCGGGCAGCAGCCAGGCGATCTGGCCGCCGTTCTCGACGTCGAACAGCCGGCCGAGTCCGGTCTCCCCCCAGCCCCGGCCCATCCCGCCGCCCACGGATCCCACCTGCTCGCCGGTGATGCGGCCGAGCCCGTTGTAGCCGAGGGTCAACTCCAGGATGCTGTTGGTCTGCGAGCCGCCGATGTACGGGCGGTAGGCGGCCGGCACAAGTTCGACGATGGCGATCCACCAGCCGGCCGAACCCACCACGGCCAGCCCGCCGAGCAGCAGGTGGACGATCCGGCGGCGCACCGGCGTGGGTGCCGCGATGAGGTAGGCGAGCGCGAACGCCGGCACCACCAGCAGCGCCTGCAACATCTTGGTCAGAAAGGCGAAACCGATAGCCGTCCCGGCCAGCAGCAACCAGCGGGTGCTCGCGGTCTCCACCGCCCGTACGGTCGCATAGGCCGCGACCACCAGCAGCAGCACGAGCAACGCGTCAGGGTTGTTGAATCGGAACATCAGTACGGCGACCGGGGTCAGGGCCAACGCCGCCGCGGCGATCAGGCCGGCCGCCGGGCCGTACCAGCGCCGGACCGTGGCGTAGAGCAGCCCGGACGCGGCCACGCCGGCCACCGCCTGCGGCACCAGGATGCTCCACGAGCTGAGCCCGAAGATCCGTACCGACAGCGCCATCAGCCACAGCGACGCCGGCGGTTTGTCGACCGTGATCGAGTTACCCGCGTCGGACGAACCGAAGAAGAACGCGGCCCAGTCCTGCGAACCGGCCTGCGCCGCAGCGGCGTAGAACGCGTTCGCCCAGCCGGACTCACCGAGCCCCCACAGGTAGAGGGCCGCGGTGGCGAGCAACAGACCGAGCACGGCCGGGCGGGCCCAGGCCGGATCCTGCGGGTGCCCACGCACCAGGCGTACGGGCAACCGGGCGCGGCCGGTCGTCGCTGGCGGGGTGGCCGGCCCGGAGCCGGCCGGCTCGCCGGTGGGTCCCGGTGCCGCCACGGATTCAGCGGCGGGCAGTGTCGAGGTCATGCCCCAAAGGCTCGACCAGCCAGCTCGTGGGATCGTGTGACACGGCTGTGTGCCGGCTGTGAACCGCGCCCCGACTGGGAGAATCACCCGGTGCGAACCACACCCGTTGACCGTCGCGACAGCCCCGAAACGACATCGGCGGACGGCGCGGTGCCGGCCACCCGGATGTCCATCAAAGAGGATCTCACCGCTCTCGGGCTGCCACCGGGCACCGTCGTCCTGCTGCACAGCTCGCTGCGTGCGATGGGGTACGTGTGTGGTGGGGCGGTCGCGGTGGTGCAGGCGTTTCTCGACGTGCTGACGCCCGATGGCACTCTGGTGGTTCCGGCTCAGACACCGGAGAACCGGGATCCGGCCCGGTGGACGCACCCAGCGCTGCCGGAGCAGTGGTGGCCGACCACCCGCAAACATCGTTCGCGGCGGTCGGCGCGCGCCGGTGAGTTGATGGCTCGCCACGATCTGGACAGTGAACTTGGTGGCTCAGCTACGCGTCGATCAACCGTTCCTGGACCGACTGGATCGCCAACGAGCTGGAGACCATCGGGTTGCGCGTCATCCTGCGGGAGGTCGACCTGAGTACCGGCGAGACGTCGCTGGCCGGTGGCACTCTTGACAGCTGGTTCGACCCGGCGACCCGCGTACTGGTGCTGCTCTCGCGCGACTACGTCGGCTCGGTGAACGCGGCATCCATCTGGCGCTCCATCACAACGAAGGACCCGGCCGGAGCGACCCTGGTGCCGGTCCGGCTGGACAATGCCCGCCTACCGGCGCCCTTCGGCGAACGTCCGCCCGCCATCGACCTGGTCAACATGTCCGAGGACCGCGCCCGGCAGGCACTGCTCGCCACCTTCGACGGCGTCGCGCCGGCCGGCCGGCGCTCGCCGAACCGGCATGCGCCACGATTTCCCGCCGGACAACCGCCGATTTGGGAGGTGCCGCAACGTAACGCCACCTTCACTGGTCGTAGTGAATTACTCGAAGGTCTACGCGACCGGCTCTCCGCAGACGTCACCGCGGTGATGCCACAAGCGCTGCACGGCCTCGGCGGGGTGGGCAAGACCCAGATCGCGCTCGAATACGCCCACCGCTTCGCGGTTGACTACGACATCGTGTGGTGGATCTCCGCAGAGCAGCCCAACGTGGTCCGTGGCTCGCTGGCAGAGCTGGCTGAGCGGTTGGACCTGCCCACCGGCGGTGACGTCAGCGAGCGGGTCGACACCGTACTGGACGCCCTTCGCATCGGCGAACCGTACCAGCGCTGGTTGCTCATCTTCGACAACGCCGGAGATCCGGCAGAGCTCGAACGCTACCTGCCACAGGGTCCCGGACACACGGTCATCACTACCAGGGACGCCGGCTGGTCGCGACGGGCGACCACGGTGGAAGTGGGGGTATTCAGCCGTGCGGAGAGCATTGCGTTGCTGCGACGGCGGGTACCGGCGCTCTCCGCCGACCAGGCCGACGCGCTCGCCGAGAAGCTCGGGGATCTGCCGCTGGTCATCGAGCAGGCGGGCGCCTGGCTGGCGGTCACCGGCATGCCGGTCGCGACGTACACCGAACTGCTGGACACCCAGCTGTCCCAGGTCCTCAGCGCGAATCCGCCACCGAACTACGACACACCGGCCGCAGCCACCTGGCGGCTGTCACTGGACCGGATGCGCCGTCAACTGCCCGCCGCAGCGAAAATGCTCGAGGTCTGCGCGTTCTTCGCCGCCGAGCCGATACCCATCTCGTTCTTCTACAACGAGCGGTTCATCGACGTCCTACTGCCGTTGGATCCCCTGCTGAGCGAGCCGCTGGTGCAGGGCCGGCTGGTGCAGGAGATCGGCCGGTACGCGCTCGCCAGGATCGATTCGGGCCAGTCCACCATCCAGCTGCACCGGTTGGTGCAGGCAGTCATCCGGGGCGGGCTTCCGAAACCAGAGCAGCAGGCCAACCGCCGCCATGTGCACGAAATCCTCGCCGGCCTGAATCCGAAGGACCCTGACGACACGAACCACTGGCGCACCTACCAGCAGCTCCACCGCCACCTTGAGGCGGCCGGTGCGCTGGAGTCGACCGTCCCGGCGGTCCGGCAGCTCGTCATCGACATGGTGCGCTTCCTGTGGAAACGCGGCGACCACGAAGCGAGCCAGCAACTCGGCGACACCGCGCTGGACAGCTGGCGGGCCCACCAAGGCGGGGAACCGGACGACATCACCACGTTGTCGCTGCGGCTGCACCTGGCCAACACCACCCGGTCGCTCGCAAGGTACGAAGAGGCGCACGCTGCCGACTCCGACACTCGCACAGCACTGCTGGAGCGGCTCGGCGCCGAGCATCCGTACACGATCATGGCGACCTCGTCCCTCGCCGCCGACCTGCGCGCCAAAGGGCGATACGTCGAGGCCCGTGACCTCGACGAGCAAGTGCTGACGCTGTCCACCGACTACCTCGGTCAGGAGCACTACCGGACGACGAACGCGATGAACAACCTCGCGTTGTCGGTGGCGCTGGTCGGCGACTTCCCCACCGCCGCAGCGTTGGACGAACAGGCGCTGGAGATCCGCCGCCGCACCCTGGGGCACCGCCACCCGGTGACGCTGTCGTCGGTGGCCGCCCTCGGGCGGGACTACCGGGACCTCGGCCGATTCATCGAGGCCCGGGACCTGCTCAGTCGACACCTGCCGATCGCCCAGGACGAACTGGGTGACGCGCACCCGCTGACCTTGCGAATCGCCCGGACGCTGGCGGTGACTCTGCGCAAGGCCGGCGAGATCGACACGGCATACAAGATGACCTCGGAGGTGCTACCCAAGCACGAACGCAAACTCGGGAAACTACATCCCGACACGCTGGCCTGCGCCAGCAACCTGGCCTGCGACCAGTCCGCGGTGGGCGAGGACCGGTTGGCCCGGGAGACCGCAGAGGATGTACTCCTGCGTTGCCGGTCGAAAATCGGCGAGGATCACCCATTATTCCTCTCCGGGGAGAACAACCTGGCGATCTTCCTGCGCCGGTTGGGTGAACACGAGGCTGCCGCGCCGCTGGCGGAGCGGGTCGTCGCCCGCCTGACGGCCACCCTCGGCGCGGATCATCCGTACACTCTCGCGTGCCGGATCAACTTCGCCAATCAAATGTACGACCTGCGCAACTACACCGACGCGTTGGCGATCGACCTCGACGTCCGCGAACGGATCAACCGGTCGCTGGGGCAGGACCACCCGGACACCCTGGCCACCGAGAACAATCTGGTGGTCAGCCTGCGCCGGACCGGGTCCACGGATCGCGCAGATGTCCTCGCCGACCAGGTCCTGCGTCGCGCCTATCAGATGCTCGGCCCCGAGCATCCGAACTCGGCCGCCATCCGCAACGGGGTGCGCCTCAACTGCGACATCGATCCGCCTCAGTTCTGATCCGGCGAGCCGTCGGCCAGCCACGTGTCGTAGAACTCCCGTGCCCGGCCGGAGGAACTCAGACTGGTGAAGGCCCGCTGCTGCACGGCGTCGGCGAGGTAGCGGTTGCAGGCCAGCCGGGACGCGACGACCAGTTCGCTCTTGCCGGAGCGCCGGGTGGCCGGGGCCTTGCCGACGTAGCATTGCAGCACGTTCGGCGTGTCGAACTGTCCGATCGCGTCGCCGATCTCACCGGCGATCCTGGCGGCGAGTCGATCTCCGAGCCCTGGAAGCTGAGATAGATCTCCCGCCAGGCCCAGCGCTGCTCGCGCAGCGGCAACTGGGGCAGGCCAGCCGGATGGCGTCGGCCTTGGCGCGGGCGAGGTAGTCGCGGGGCTGGCAGTGCTCACCGGCCAGGGCCTGGTCGACGCGGTCGGTGAACCGGTGCGGCCGGCCGTGCCTGGCCTGCCGGGCCAAGGCCTCGACCTGCGCGCGGCGGGAAACGTGGCGCCAGGTCGACGCGCAGGCGGTTGAGTAGCCTGCGTTCGCTACGGGCGGCACTGTACGTCGTCACGGGCGATCGCCCGCAGGTTCCCGGGCCAACTGTCCGCGTGGGACCAGGGTACGCAGTTCGGTGTACCGGTCCAACGCGAGCAGGCAGGCGATGCGCGTATCCTCGGCGTCGTCCTTCTTCTTCGCCGACCCACGTCGGCGGGCGACCAGGTCCGGGTTGACCGGCAACACCGTGTACCCGGCGTCGACCAAGGCCTCGACCAGCAGCCTGTGACGGGTCTCGATGACCACTTGCACCTCGGCCGGGTCCGGCTCCGACCCGACGATGCGGGCGACCAGGTGGAGGTCCTCCGTCCAGTCGATACCAACTCCCAGCATCGCATCACTCCTTCACGTCGTGACTGTGGAGGCGCGGCGCCGTGCTGATGGACCGGTCCTCGCGGGACGACACCCTTGTGGGCGTCGGGCCTTCAAGGCCGTCCCTCCCGGGATGCCGTCTCATTTCAATCCTCAAGGAACAAGCCGCGAAAGCGTTCCCGGAAGGGGGACCTCGATGAACGAGGTGTGCCCCATCAGCGCTGTCCACATTCAGCCGCCACTGGCGATCACGGCAGCCGGGCGGCCCCCGGTGGCCAGATGACCGTCACCGGAATCCCCCGGCTGGTCGCTTCCGCCACGACCTCCGCGGTCCCGCTGATCCGCGCATTGCTGCCGTCCCACACCGCGAACAGCAGGTCGCTGCGGTCAAGTACCCGACGTCCGGCCAGCGAGTAGGCACGGTCAGACGAGGAGTCGCCCGCGAACGAACATCGATCAGCCTGTGCCAGCAGCGCGTCGAACGCGCTGCGGTTCAACGGGCGGATCGCCCGGTCCCGGTAGTCCGGCGCAGGCAGAATCACCTCGAAAGAGCCACCGGCTGCCAGCAGTGCCTCCGCGAACAACTGATCCGCTCCTTCGGCGAGGCAGGTCAGTCCTCGGATCGGGCGTCCATCGAGCTGCCGACGGACCTCGCCCAACGCCAAGCCCAGCGCATCGCGGATCAGCGACTTCGTCTGACTGGTGATCCTGATGTGCCCGGTTACTCCGATATACACGGGCTGGTCGGGATGCGCTGCACCGACGTCGTCGCGGACAGGTCGGGTAGGCGACTGCACCATCGGGCGACGTACGCACGCCACGTGTTTCACCGGACTGGCTCGCCGCGAGGTCGGCTAGTGGCCGCCGGTTCTCGACGCCCGGCGACCGAAACGATCTCCAGCCCGATGTCTGCCAACACATCCGGGATCTGGCGGACCTCCTGGCGATTCTTCTCCTGGACGCTGTCCGACAGCTTCTCCCAGCGCTGCAGATCCGGATGCGTACGCAGACTGCGATCGCGCTGTCGTCCCGGCCGCCAGCCTGCGGCCCAACGCTCGGCGACCCACCTGTCATGCTCCATCACAGCGAGTCGATCGACCTGATCCGCCGACAGCCGCATCGGAGGATTGGCGCTCTGTCGCGGAGCAAGCGCCATGCCGAGCGTACGCAGCTTTCGGCCGATGTCCTGCGCCTGAGCCCGGTTGGCCCGTCGTAGGTCCTCGGGCAGCACGGCCCACGGCCACATGGCCGGGTTGCCGGTCGGGTCAGAGTCGTGAGCGCGATGCGCCAACACGTAGCGGTCGTGAATCGAACGGCCCAACCGCTCGACGAGATCGTCGCCGATCCGGTCCGCATCACCCGCGGCCTGCACCATCGGATAGCATCGGACGGTTCCGGACACCGCGTCGAGCAGTCCTGTGCCGTCGTCGCCGTCGGTGAACGCTCCAGCGAGACCGCTGAGCCGGGTGACCGGCACGATGACCGAGCCGGGCCCGCCCTGCCACAGTGAGGGCGTGGTCAACGCGGTCTTGAGTCCCAACTCCTCGTCCTCGTAGCAGATGAACACCCGGTCGTACGGAAGATCGAACATCACGTCGGGCGATGGCGTCGCGAAGTCCCGCTCGTACACGGCCACGTCGCACACCTGCGCGAGAAACGGATACCGGTGGAACAGTTCGCGGATCACCGTCCGTCCGTTGACCGCGACCAGGTCGACCTGTAACCGCCCGGCGGCCCGGGTCTCCTGCATCCGCCAATGCCGTGCGAGTTCGACCAGTACCGCCCGGCCGAACGGCGACAGACCGACGACCAGCAGCCGGCTGAGCCGGGTGGCAGGCAGCGGGTCCTGCCGGAACAGCCACCGGGCAGCGAGTTCGTCGACATTGAAAAAGTCGAGTCGCAAGCTCGAGCCCAACGAGTGGCTCAGTCGACGTGCCTGCATCGCCAGGCATAGTTCGGGGTCGTGGATCTGGGCGTAGATCCGCATCGCGTCGTTGTGCTCGTCGCACAGCAGGCCCGCCGTTGTCGCGGTCAACACGTTGTCCGTACTGCTCCCGGTGCAGGCGTACAGCAGGTCGGCACGCCCTGCCCCGGCGGTGCGCAGCACCTCGGTGTCGGTCGGGTCGCCGGGCACGTGGTAGAGCCGCCGCCGAGGCGAGGTGACGTGACTGCCGGCTGGCGCACCGATAACGACAACGGTTCGGCCCGTGGCGTGCAGGCCGGCGGCGAGGTTGCGGGCCACCGCCGAATCACCACAAACTACGACGTGCTGCCTGGCCCGACGGACGCGCAGCCGGTGAACTTCGCCGATGAGCAGCAGACGCGCCGTCTCGACGAGGGCGAACACGGTCGCCGCCGGCGCCGCGAACCGAGCCACCTGCAGTTGCCAGGGCAGGTCACCAGCGCCGTCGGTGAGTTGATCGGCATCGAGCACGAACAGTTGCAGGGTGTAATACAGCACGTCGACCTGTTCGGCAGGAGTGTCATCCTGGCCGGCGAGGAAGCGGGCGAACCCGAAGAAGCCGAGGATCGCCGCTACGAACCCGAGCACGACGAACCCGAGGCGGAGCAGGGTGATCCCCGAACGGTTCCGGTTCTGGTCAACGAGATCCACCGCACTGCTCCTCGCGACAGTCGATGTAACGAGTATCACCCAAAGACGCCTCCCAACTACAGAGCGCAGCATGCATCGTTGTCCGGCGCGGCGAGCGGGCCGACCAAGCCGAGCCAGGAACCGGCTTCCAGGCACCGGGGGTACGCCCTGAGTCGCCGCGACCGGATAGGATTCCGGCGCCGGGGCGGTAGCTCAGCCGGTTAGAGCAGGGGACTCATAATCCCTCGGTCGCGGGTTCGAGCCCCGCCCGCCCCACCGACCGCACCATTGTGCGAACCGGTGGTTGTTCCTCGTGAGTGCCCTCGCCCGGGTCGGGCGGGGGCATCGTCGTGTCGGTGGGGATCTTGAACACGGGTATGACTCCCCGGTCGGTGAGTTGGACTTCGGCGATGAGGGTCTCGATGGCGGCCTTGCGTTCGGTGTCGCTGCCGCTGGTCATGATCGTGCTGAGGTAGTCGCGGATCGTGGCGATGGTTCCGAGCGCTGGTGGCGCGGGTTGGGCGGCGAGACCGGCGTCGAGTTCGGCGTGCCGGGTGTGGAGTTGGGCCAGCCGTTGGCGGAGTTCGCGGATGCGAGGGCCGGCGGTGGCGTCGTCCATGGTGCCGTTCTCGAACGCGGTGTGATACCTGGAGATGCTGGCTTCGGTGGTGGCGATCTGGTTGGCGAGGGCGGTGAGTTCGGCGCTGCGGTCGTCGGTGGTGGTGTGGCGTTGGGTGTGGGCGCGTTCGATCATGGCGTCGAGGAGGGGTTCGGTGGTGGTGTAGAAGTCGTACAGGGCCTGCAGTACGGCGTTGTCGAGTTCGTCGGCGGGTAGGCGGGGTGTTGTGCAGGTGGCGTGTTTGCCGTAGCGGGTGTGGGTGTAGCAGGTGTAGTAGCGGTAGCGGCGGGTGCGTCCGTTGGCGGAGGTGCCGATGTAGCGTTGTCCGCATTGTGAGCAGGTGGGCAGGTGAGCAGGCCGGTGAGGTAGTAGTCCGAGTCGGACATGGCGCGTTGGGTTTGGGTGTCGCTGCGGGCGGCGGCGATGTCTTGGGCGCGTTGGAAGGTGTCGCGGTCGATGAGGGGGTCGTGGGCGTCGGGGGCGTAGATGTCGCGGTAGGCGATGTCTCCGACGTAGGCGGGGTTGTCGAGGATTCGGTTGGTGGTGTGTCCGGACAATTTTTTGCCGGTCCGGTTGGGATGCCGCGTTCGTTGAGGGTGGTGGCGATGGTGCGGGTGCCGATGCGGTCGCGGGTGTATTGGCGGAAGATGTCGCGGAGGATGGGTGCCTCGTCGGGGTGTGGGATGAGGCGGTGGTCGGGGTTGACGAGGTAGCCGTAGGGGTGGGTGCCGCCGGCCCATTTGCCTTTGCTGGCTTTCGTGGTCATGCCGCTTTTTACTCGGTCGATGATGATGTTGCGTTCGAATTCGGCGAATACGGCGAGGAGTTGGAGCATCATGCGGCCGAAGGGTCCGCCGGTGTCGATGGGTTCGGTTGCGGAGGAGAAGCGGACGTTTGAGGCTTCGAGGATGGTGACGAGGTCGAGGAGGTCGGTGACGCTGCGGCTGAATCGGTCGAGTCGGTAGACGAGTAGGGCGTCGTAGAGGCCGGCTTTGGCGGCGTGGAGTGCTTTTTTGAGTCTGGGGCGTTCGGTGGTGGCGCCGGAGGCGTCGTCTTCGTATTCGGCGACGATGGTCCAGTCGGGCTGTGAGGTGACGTATTTTTCGAGGGCGGCGCGTTGGGCGTCGAGGGAGAAGGGTTGGTGTTCGTCGTTGGTGGAGCGGCGGATGTAGATGCTGACCCGGTTCGGTCCGGTGGGCCGCTGGGGTGAGTCGGTGTGGTGGGCGCGTCGGCCGCGTCGCTTGGGTGGGGCGAGGGGTGGGGTTGTCATTCGGTGCTGTCCTTCGAGGTTGAAGGGTGTGCCCGGTGGCGGTCGGGGGTGGCCGCCACCGGGAGGGGCGGGCTACGGGAAGATGTGGGGGTGGTCGTCGATGAAGTGGTTGAGTAGGACGGCGAGTGCTTCGGCGGCGTTGTCGAGGTCGGCGGCGGTCATGGGTACGGTGTCGATCCGCGCGACCCGCAGGGGAACGCTGGGCTCTTTTCCGTGGGTGCGGATTGTTTTCGCACCGCCGTTGTTGGTGGCGGTACCGGGATGTGGTTCGTCAGGATAGCTCCGGACGTTGTTTTCGTGGTGGGGCGCGTGGGCCACGATCCTCCGAAAAGCGTGTGACGCTGCTGGGGTCGGAGTCCTTCTTTCATGCGTTTCCTTTCCTGCGCGGATTTGTGCGGTAGAGCCGGTTGATGGCGGCGTGCCGGTTCTGGTTTTCTGGGTCGCGGACGGTACCTCCGCGATCTGTCAACGGGAGGGTTTGGATCTGTCAGCGACTCACGGGCAACTCACGGCGGTATCCTGTGAGCCGCTGACAGATCCTGAAGCTTGCCGTCACCGCGATAGCGGAGGTATGGTTCGCGACTTCTCGCCGTCAAGGGCTGGTGCTCCCGCTGTGGTCGGGGGCTGCGGCTGGGTTGTCGGTGCGTGGCCCGGTCCCGCGCCCGTACACCGCGTACGGGCGGCGTGACCGGTCTGTGGTTGGCGGCGTGTGCGGTTCAGGCCGGCTGTCCCGAGTCGCTGTCGGGTAGCGCGAGGTTGGCCAGGCGCAGCGGCGGCAGAGCGGCTCGGTGTAGCCGCCACACCGGCTCCGCTGGGTTCATGCCGGTGGTTTCGCGGTGCACGGCGGTGGCTACCGGGTAGCGGACCCCGGCGGCGGTGAGTTCCTGATGCAGGTGCCGCTCGCGTAGCGGCGACGGTAGCCAGAACAGCACCGGCCAGAAGCGTCCGGTGACGTCGGCGAGGTCGTGGTAGCCGTGGATCTTGTCGACGAGGCGGGACAGGGGCCGTTCGGTGCCGAGGTCGCACTCGAGGAAGAAGGGGACCCGCTGGCCGTCTTCGACCCAGATGCCGTGCCCGTCGGGCCGGGACCTGGGGGTGTAGGCGAAGGCGGAGACGTCGTCGCCGGGTTCGGCGAAGGCGCCGGTCTGCTGGCAGCGGGCGGCCGGCCACCACCGCGTCAGTGCGGTGCCGGGGTGGGTGCGGGCGTGTCCGGCGAGGTCGGTGAAGAAGCCGTTCACGCCGAGCAGGTGGGGCAGGTTCGCCCGGCGGGTGAGATGCCAGCGGCGTTTACGTGCGCGGTCCTTGCGGGGCAGTTCCTCGCCGCGTTGCGCGGCGACGACTTCCACACCGAGTTGGGCCAGGACGTAGTGGTAGGGGTAGGAACCGCCGTCGGGTCTCTGCGGCCGGAACCGGTCCACCACCCCCAACTGCTGGGTGAGGGCGCGGAGGCGTTCCTGGGCGTAGTCGACCGACGGGAACAGGGCGTGGGCGATCTGGAAGGAGGTGAGGACCCCGTGGTCGGCGAGCCAGCCGAGCAGGATCAGGTCACGGGTGGTGAGTTGGGACTGGACCCGCAGCACCGGATCAGCCATCCCTCACCGCCTTCCCCGGGGGGAGAGACCCGTGGAGAGGGTCAGTCGCAGCGTTCGAGTGAGTCTGGACAGCGGTGCTGACCTGCGGTGTGAGACGACGGTGGGGGTCCGTTGGGGGGTCCGGGTGAAGCGGGACATGAAGCAGGAGACCCGGCGGGAGGGGCAACGGGAGGTCAAGCCGGGATCTGTCAGCGCGGGACGTCGAGGATGCGGCAGCCGCCAGCGGCGGCGAGGGTGGATGCGTGGACAGGGTGTACTCCAAGGTGAGAAAAGGGTTCGTCTGCGGCATGGACGGGACAGGTGGTGCGCGTCGTGATGCTGGGCAGGCGTAACCGCGCCGGGTGACGCCCGGCCGGCGGATCTCGAGACGCGGAGGTCAGGTGTCACTGTGGAGGTGTCAACGAACAAGCCCACCCCGCAAGAGGCAGACCAGGACTCGAGCAGCAGAAGTCGCGGCAACCTGACAGACAGGTTGTCGTCGATACAAAAGAACAGGGGTTGGCGGCGGAGCGGTGCCGACAGTCCGCACGGCAGTGTCAGGGCCGCGCGGTGTGCGTCGGCCAGGCTCGCCACGGCAGTCGCGAACAGCTTGCTGTGGGCGGGCGGCTAACTCGCCGGCGTGAAGTCCTTCATCAGCGGTCCTCCCGTCACTCTGCGCCCCTTGACCGTGACCCGCGCGGGCCACGAACGACGACAGGCGCCACCACACGAGGTGCCGCCCGCGACATGAAACGGCCGAAACAACCGGCCGCGCAGGGAACGCCTATCCAGTACGCCCCGGCAACCCACCCCAGGTCAATCAATTTAAGATAACAATTAGGTAACGTGGCTTGACTTCAATCCAGATTTGTGCTTCTGGGTCCTGCCGAGTGTGCCTGAGTCCGCCTGCGTCCACACAAAGACGGGTGTCGTTCCTTGCGGATCGGGTTGAAGGCGTCGAAAGTCGAGAGCGTGCAGCGATGGGATCCGTTGAAGGAGCATCAACTGCTGTTGCTGCGGCGGATCGGCGCCGGGGACGACCTCAGCAGCCCTGACGGAGTCGACCAGCGCCACTCGGCTCGGGCATTGCAGACCCGTCGCCTCGTCGACATCAGCCGCCGAGGCGGAGTGTGGCGAGCGCAGATCACCGATGCCGGCCGCTTCTATCTCGACAACGGCATCCACCCTGACCACCCCGACCGCCTTCTGGGCGGCACGACGGTACCCCGCCAGCGCGAACGGACCACCGTCACCGCCAAGCAAGGCGAATCGGCCCCGGCCCGGCCACGAGACGGTGACGCCGCGACGACGGCCGGCTCGACGCGGTCCCCAGCCGCCGCGACGGTCAAGCAGGCCCGACAACTCGTCGAACGCCTGCAAGCCGAGGGCGGAACCGTACTAGACGAGTAGTTCCGATGTCAGGGGTCGATGTCAGGGCGTGAAGAGAGGGTGTCCAAGATCGTGTTGTGACGCAAGACCTGGACACCCTCCTGACCGCACTGTACGTGAAAATCGACGACACCATCCGCACGCCCCGATGGCGCGGCAGACCACCGCTGCTGACCGACTCGGAGCTGGTGTGCCTGGCCGTGGCGCAGGTCCTGCTCGGCGCCCGCTCGGAAGCCCACTGGATCCGCTACGCCCGCATCCACCTACGCCCCTGGTTTCCCTACCTGCCACAACGACCCGGCTACAACAAACGGCTCCGCGCCGCGCTACCACTGATCAAGAAGACGATCCGGGCCCTGGCCCGCGACAGTGACTTCTGGTTCGACAACCACTGGATCGTCGACTCCACCCCGGTGCCGTGCGGCATGTCCCGCCCCACCGTGCAACGCTCGGACCTGGCCGGCTGGGCCGGATACGGCTACTGCGCCTCCCACTCCCGGTTCTTCTGGGGACTGCGCCTGTACCTGGTCTGCACCCCGACCGGGATGCCGATCCTGTGGGCTCTGGCCAACCCGAAGCTCGGCGAGCGGGAGGTCCTCACCGCGATGCTGGAGGTCGAGGCCGGTGTCGTCGCCGAACACGACGGCATCCTGCTGATCAGCGACAAGGGCTTCGCGTCCGGACCCTTCGAGCGGAACCTCGCCGACCAGGGCATCACCCTGCTACGCCCGTCCCGCAAGAAGGAGAAGACCCGCCACGGCGAACCGCTGCTCAAGAAGGTCCGCCAGCTGATCGAGTCGGTCAACGACACCCTCAAAGGCCAACTCGACCTGGAACAACACGGCGGACGGACCTTCACCGGTGTCGCCGTACGCGTCGCTCAACGCCTCCTCGCGATGGCCGCCGCGATCTGGCACAACAACAAGACCGGCGCACCCACCACCCGGTCACTGATCGCCTACGACCACTGACCGAACTTCGGAACTACTCGTCTAGTCGAGAGTCCCGGTCCCGACGAGCGCGCCCTATATCGGCGGATGATCCATGCGGCCGAGCAGCACGGCCTCGTACCCGCCGGGTTCCATCTCAAGCACACCGGCCGCGCCGCCGGGGATTTGATTATCCGCCTGTCCAACGACGAAGCCCCAGACGAGACGGACTGGAACCGCATTCGGCTCAACACCCGCCGCGTCACCACCGATCCTGACCTCGTGTTCGCCGCCTTGGACAAGAACCCGGCCGGGCTGGAGGTCACGACGGCATCCGTCCCCAGGGCGCTGAACCCGATCCGTGGCCTCGACGCCGAGGCCCGCCGACGAGGCCACCGGGTCGGGGTGAACACCAAGACCAAGAACCCCTCGGTCTACCTCCAGGTCGACAAGACCCGTCGGCGGGTCAGGCTGATTGAGGAGTACGACGAAGTCCCGCACGTCCCTACCGACGAGGAGGCCCGGAAGCTGCGGCGGAACCGGTGGCTGGTGCTTCCCAAGACCGACAAGATCGCCTCCGGCCGTCTGCGGATGGAGATCGCCCGCGCCGGCTGGAGCATGAAAGACACCTGGACCGACGACAAACGCACCAAACTGGAGAAACGCCTCCCTTGGATCATCCGCGATGTCGAGGCCGGCATCGTCGCCGATGAGGAAGCGGAGCTGGCCGCCAAGCGAGCCCACGATGAATACGTCGCCGAGCAGGAAAGGAAGCGGGCTGAGGAGCGCCGCCGCTGGCAGGCGGCCCTCGACGAGGCCCGCCCTCAGGCCGCCGAACTTCTCCGTGGGAAGGAGTTCCGGCGGGCCTACGACTCCTGGGTCTCCGCCGGCGAGATCCGCGCCGTCTGTGACGCACTCGAACGAGCCGCGCTCGACGAACCAGCCGGCTCGGAGAACCGCACCCGATGGATTACGTGGGCACGAGCCGCAGCCGATCGCCTCGACCCCACCTGTGGCGAACAGGCCCTCGCCAGCATCGATTTCGACATCGAGCCCGAGCCCGAGGACTTACGGCCCTTCATCGGTGACTGGAACCCACACCAGCCTTACCGCGATTACCGCTCACAACGCGACCAGCTGGTCGCCGGCAACGCCCGGCTTCAAGCCGACACCTGGCACCACGGCATGCGCGGCAAGGCCGCGTGGTGGCGCAAGTAGCCGAAGGGCCGACTGGGCGCGCGGCGGTCCGCTGAGACGATCAGGGCATCGCTGTGGCTCGGGGCGCGGCCAGCCGGATATCGGTGAAGGTATGCGGCGGTAGTTCGGTAGCCTGCTATCCGTGGCCAGTTCCGATATCCGTGTGCGCTTCGCGCCTTCCCCGACGGGCATGTTCCACGTCGGTAATGCCCGGTCTGTCCTGTTCAACTGGGTGCTGGCCCGACAGTCGGGCGGGACGATGGTGCTGCGGATCGAGGACACGGACGCGGCGCGGAACCGTCCGGAGTGGGTCCAGGGCATCCTGGACGCGATGGAGTGGCTCGGCATCGGTCCGAGTGAGTACGAGGGCCCGCTGTTCCAGTCCGACTATGCCGAGCACCACCGCGAGGCCATCGGCCGGCTTCTCGCCGCTGGGCGCGCGTACTACTGCGAGTGCGCCCGGGATCAGGTGATCGCCCGGACGGGCAGCGAGCACAAGGGTTACGACGGCTTCTGCGGGGACCGTGGTCTGCCTGCTGGGGAAGGTCGCGCGTTGCGGTTCCGTACGCCGGACGACGGCTCGACCGTGATCGTCGACCTGGTGCGCGGCAAGCCGACCTTCGACAACGCGCTGATCGAGGACTTTGTGATCGCCCGTGGCGACGGGTCGCCGGTGTTCCTGCTGGCGAACGTGGTCGACGACCTGGTCATGGGCGTCACCCATGTGATCCGGGCTGAGGAGCACCTGCCGAACGCGCCGAAGCAGCAGCTGCTGTGGGAGGCGTTGGGTGCCGAGCCGCCGGTGTGGGTACACGCGCCGATCCTGGTCAACGAGAAGCGGCAGAAGCTGTCCAAGCGCCGGGACCGGGTGGCCCTGGAGGACTTCCGTGCCGAGGGCTACCTGGCCGAGGCGATGCGCAACTATCTGATGTTGCTCGGCTGGGCGCCGTCGGGTGATCGGGAGATCCTGCCGTGGGATGACATCGTGGCGGAGTTCCGGCTGGAGGACGTCAACCCGTCGCCGGCGTTCTTCGACGTGAAGAAGCTCCGCGCCTTCAACGGGGACTACATCCGGGCGTTGTCGGTGGCGGCGTTCATCGAGGCGTGCCAGCCGTGGTTGAGCGGCGATACCGTGCCGTGGCGGCCGGAGGCGTACGACGCCACCGCGTTCGCCGCTGTCGCCGAATTGGCGCAGACCCGGATCGCGCTGCTGTCGGAGATCGTGCCGATGGTCGACTTCCTGTTCCTCGATGAGCCGGTCGCCGATGAGGCGGCGTGGGCGAAGGCGATGAAGGCCGATGCCCCGGCGCTGCTGGCCGCGGTGGTCGAGGCGTACGGGACGTGCGAGTGGCGGGCCGAGGTGCTCAAGTCGACACTGGAAGAGATCGGCACCCAGCGGGGACTCAAGCTGGGCAAGGCGCAGGCACCGGTCCGGGTCGCGGTGACCGGCCGCACCGTCGGGCTGCCGTTGTTCGAGTCGATCGAGATCCTCGGACGTGAGCGAACCTTGGCTCGCCTGCGAGCCGCACTCGACCGCCTGAGCTGAACCCTTCTTCTGTGACCGGCGGATCGACCCCGCCGGTCACCCTGGTCGTCGATCGATCCGCTCCCCGAGTCTTTCCCGGATGACCTGTCTCCCTACCGGCGGCGGGTCGGAGCATGATTGGCGTACCTGATGAGTCTTGAGAAACTGTTGGCCGACCGGCTGGCGCAGGCCTTTGCGGCGGTGGCCGGCGGGCCGGTCGATCCGGTCGTGCGGCGGTCGCAGCACGCCGACTTCCAGTCCGACGCCGCCCTGCCCTTGGCGCGTCGGCTTGGCCGCCCGCCACGGGACATCGCCATCGAGGTGGCCGGCCGGGCGGACCTGGCGGACCTGTGCTCGGTCGTCGAGGTGTCCGGCCCAGGGTTTATCAACCTGACGGTCGCCGACCCGGCCCTCGGCACACTGCTGTCGAGGATGGCCGCCGACACCCGGCTCGGCGTCGCGCCCAGCGCCGCCCCGGCAACGGTGGTCGTCGACTACTCGGCGCCGAACGTGGCCAAGGAAATGCACGTCGGGCATCTGCGGTCGACGGTGATCGGTGACGCCGCCGTACGGCTGCTGGAGTGGCTCGGGCACCGGGTGATCAAGGCCAACCACCTGGGCGACTGGGGCACCCCGTTCGGGATGCTGATCGAGCATCTGCTCGACCTGGGCGAGGGGCAGGCCGCCCATGAGTTGTCCGTCGGTGACCTGGACTCGTTCTACAAGGCGGCCAGGGTCAAGTTCGACGCCGACGACGCGTTCAAGCAACGGGCCCGGCTGCGGGTGGTCGCTCTGCAGAGCGGCGACGAGCAGACCCTGCGGCTGTGGCGGATGCTCGTCGCCGAGTCGGAGAAGTACTTCCTCACCGTCTACGACCAGCTCGGCGTCCTGCTCACCGACAAGGACTTCTACGGCGAGAGCTACTACAACGACATGCTCGCCCCGGTGACCGACGAACTGGACCGGCTCGGGCTGCTATGCGACAGCGGCGACGCCGCCTGCGTCTTCCCGGACGGCTTCACCGGCCGCGACGGACAGCCGTTGCCGATCATCGTGCGTAAACGCGACGGCGGGTACGGCTACGGCGCCACCGATCTCGCGGCGATCCGTCACCGGACCCGCGACCTCGGCGCGACCCGGCTGCTCTACGTCGTGGGCCTACCGCAACGGCAACACTTCGAGATGGTGTACGCGGTCGCCCGGCAGGCCGGCTGGCTACACCCGCCGGCCGTGGCGGAACACATTGGGTTCGGCTCGATCCTCGGCCCGGACGGCAAGATGCTGCGCAGCCGCGCCGGTGGCTCGATCAAACTCGGCGGCCTGCTCGACGAGGCCGTGACCCGGGCCGCCGAACTGGCCCGGCAGAAGAACCCCGACCTGCCCGACGCGGCTATCGCCGAGGTCGCCCGCGCGGTCGGCATCGGTGCCATCAAGTACGCCGACCTGTCCACCGACCGGATCAAGGACTACGTCTTCGACTGGCAGCGGATGCTGTCCCTTGACGGCAACACCGCCCCGTACCTGCAGTACGCCCACGCCCGGATCCGGTCCATCTTCCGCCGCGCCGGAATCGAGCAGCCCACCGGCGCGCCGATCGTGGTCGTGCATCCGGCCGAACATGCCCTCGCCCTCGAACTGGCCAACTTCGGCACCGTCGTCACCGGCGTCGAACAGACTCTGGAGTTCCACCGGCTCGCCGGCTACCTGCACACCCTCGCCACCACCTTCAGCGGCTTCTACGAACACTGCCCGGTCCTACGCGCCGAAGAAGAGGTACGCGACAGCCGGCTCGCCCTGTGCGACCTCACCGCCCGAGTCCTGCGCCAGGGCCTGCACCTACTGGGCATCGCCACTCCGGACCGCATGTAGCTGATCGCGTCTCCTATGCCGCCCGGGTTCTCGGCAGGCAGGTGGTCGGCTGTGTGTCGAGTGGCGGTGCGAGGTTGCCGAAATCGGTGCCGAGAACCTCGTCGCTGATTCGGAAGACTTCGGGTGCCAGGGGCCCGACCCGGCCACCGCCCGGCAGTCGGGCGGTGGCAAGGGTCGCGGTTAGCAGCCAGCCGCGCGGGGACGGGGTGACGACGAGAGCCCCGTCGGCTCCGCTCGGGTCGGAAACCAGTCGGTCGCCGTCCCAGCGGACCGCCGCCTTCCGAGGGGCCTTCTCGTCGGTCTCTGTTGCGGCGCCGAAGATCGTGCAGGTGGCACCGGCGGTGAAGATCTGCGCCACCAACTGTTCGACGACGCTGAGGTCGGGCTCGATCCCGTCCCTCGCGAGAAGGTTGACCGCGTGCAGCAGGACTCGACGTGCGGAGGGCGCCGCTTCCATAGCGGAGGTAAGCCGGGCGTTGAGGTCAGTGGGGATGAGCCCGCTGGCTGTGAGGATGCCATCGACGGAGAACCCGCCCCGGTAACCGAGGCGCTCATGCAGAGCCTCCCCGATGCGTTCGGTCTGGGCGACGAGTTCGGCAGCGTCGCCGAGCACCGGCACGGCACCAGCGCAGAGGAAGGTCCCCTGTCCAGGCCGAGGAAGTGTCACGAGTTCCATGGGCGGGAATGGGATGACCATGGTGGCGAGGGCCAGCCCGTGCAGGCGGACGGGGACGCCTTCGAGGAGCGGCATCAGCCGGACTCGCCAGGCTCGGGGCTTGGCGGTGGGGATGGTTGCCGGTGGCGGACGGTCGCGCCACCACCAGATACCGTCGCCGCCGGCCGACGGACCGGCACCGATGGGCTGGCAGGAGCAGACGACTCCGGTGCCTTGGTCGACGATCGCCCCCAGCGTGGCGAGGTCAGCGGTGCCGTCGCTGATGACCGACGGTGCTCGGGGTACACCGGCAACGTCCCAGAGCGTGTCGACGACGGTCTTGTCTTCGAAGAGCCGCCACGCGGGCTGCCTGACGCCGATCCGTTTACGGACGCCGGCGTGCGGCGGATCGAGCGGGTCGGGCAGGACGAGCGTTGCGGTGTTGTCGGGGTCGAAGGCGTCTGCCGGCCCGGCGAGCCAGCCGGAGCCGTCGAGCCCGCCGATGGCGTGGTGCTGCCAGGCGAGGTGGCTGGATGCGCCGGGCAGTGTGCGGCGGCGGGTCTCGGGTGGCGCGTCGTCCAGGGCGAGGGCGAGGCACCGGGCTGGGCCGAGCAGATCCTGCCAGGCTGCCGCGTCGTCGGCGCGTCCGCAGACAACGATGACCTTGCCGTCGGGTAGCAGCTGGTTGATCGGTGGTCCGGGTCTGGTCATCGGCGTCGCCGCCATGGTCGGTCTGTTCGGTGCAGGATCAGGTTCGCTGGTGTCTCGTGGACCAGTTCGTAGGTGTCGGAGCCGAGGTGGCGGTGGATGGTGCGGCGGTGCCGGTCGGGGTGGTCGTCGTCGAACTCGACGATAACGATGGCTGGCCGGTGGCGGGTGTGGTCGAAGGAGTCCCAGACGTCGAGTTCGGTGCCTTCGACGTCGATGCTGAGCAGGTCGATCTGGTCGATGCACCACTGGCCGAGGAGGTCTTCCAAGGTGCGGCACGCGACGAGGATCTCTTGGTAGTCCGTACCGCGCCGCTGCAGACCAGACCAGGACGGTTTGTGCGCGTACAGGCCGAAAGGCCAGAGGCCGGGGGTGGCGGACACGGCGCACGTGTCCACGGCGCAGCAGCGGCACCGGAGCCGTGGGTGGTTGCGGGGGTCGGCATCCACGCAGAGTCCGCGCCAGCCGCGGTTCTCGAAGTAGAGGCTGTTGCTGCCGCGTACGCCGTCGCCAGCGCCGATGTCGACGAAGACGCCGCGCGTCGGGAGATGGTATTGCTCGGCGAGCCAGCGGTCCTCGCCCCATTGGGAGTGGTACGGCGCGGCTTGGGTGTAGGGCAGCACGTCGTCACCCCCGCCACCGCTGGATCAGGTCCCGCTCGCGGGCGTGGTCGAGCCAGCGCTGTGACCAGCCGCGCCGCAGCGCCTGCCAGCCGAGGGCGTCGGTGATGCTGTCGGGAAGGGGCCGGAGGGTGAGGCCGGCGTCGGTGGCGCGGCTGTTGTTGACCGACATGAGCGCCAGTTCGGGGCTGCTGGCGGGTAGCCACAGTGGGACTTCGGTCCATGGCTGTAGGCGGTGGGTGAGGGCGAAGTCCTCGCCGACCCGGCAGGGCGTGACAGCGCGGCCGGCGCGGGTCAGGACCGTGTCCACCAGAGTCCGGGCGTCGGTTCGGGCACCGGCGACGTTGACGACGCCGGTGAGTTGCTGGTCGACGGCGTCGCGCAGAAAGTAGGCGACGTCAGTGGCGTCGATGAGCTGGATGGCCTGACGGTCATCCATCGGGACCAGGACGTCGCCGCCACGCAGGGCGCGTTCCAGCCAGTAGGCGAGGCGATCGCTGTCGTCGTACCGGCCGATGACCAGGCCGAGGCGGGCGATCAGCAAGGGCCCGTTGATCCGGTCGAGGCGACGCCGGACGTATCGCTCGCAGCGCAGTTTGCGGGTCGCGGACGCACGTACCGGGTGGGAGGCGTCAGCTGGGATCGTGGCGGCCCGTTCGGTCAGACCGTGTCGGCTGGGCGCTCTGCGATACACCCCGCAGGTGGAGAGCAAGGTGTATTGACCGACGTCGCCGAGCAGGGGCAGCACGGGGCTCAGGTCGTCGACGTCGCGGGCACTGGTGTCGATGACCGCGTCCCACGGTTCGGCGAGGACAGCGGCGGCTTCGACGGTTGGCGCGCGTCGGTCGGTCAGGACGTGGCGGGCAATGCCGGCGAAGGGTGACGGGGAACGCCCCCGGTAGAGCACGGTGACGTCGTCTCCGCGTCGGAGGCATTCCTCCACGATGTGCCGGCCGACGAATCGGGTGCCGCCGAGCACGAGGATCTTCATCGCGACTCCCCGTTGTCCGGGTGGGCGGGGCTGTAGCCGAGGACGAGCAGTCGACGTGGGTGGCCGGAGGTGTTGGGTCCGCTGGCGTGGACCAGTGCGGCATCCCAGATCAACACCGAGCCGGGTTCGGCGACCAGGGTCAGGGCTGCCTCGTCGGGTGCGGCGGTGTCGGGTACGACGGGTCCCTGATTGGCGGTCGGGATCATCGTGATGGTGCGGCGGTGACTGCCAGGCCAGACCCGCAGCGCACCGGCCGTTTCGGTGCAGGGGTCGAGGCAAACGGCGACGGTGAGCACCCGCGGGTAGCCGCGGGTCGCGTAGTAGGCGGCGTCGGTGTGCTTGCGGACCTCTTCACCGAGCACCGGAAGCGTCGCCCACCCGGCGGTGATGTCGACGGTCTGCTTGTACATGAGCTTGTTGTCCATCAGCTTCGGTGGCGCGCCGAGCAGGTCGGCGACGACACCACGCAACGCGAGGCTGTCCGCCACCGCCGTGGCGGCTGGGGACAGGTCGACCACGGGCTTGACCTTGAGGACATACGGCACACCGCTGGCGAGACGCCACCAGGTGACGCGCGGGTCGAGCGTCCTGCTGGCGACCATCCGGGCAAGCCGGTCCCGCAGGAGCGTGTCGGCCTCGACGCGGAGCTTCTGGATAGTGGCGGGCGGGACCAGGTCCGGCAGGACGAGGTAACCGTCGGAGGCGAACCGGTCGATCTGCTGTGCGGAGACCGCCGGCGCGATCGGAGAGGCCATCAGGCACCGCCTTTCGTGGCGATCGGGACGAGGAAGTCGCGGCTGGGTTTGGTCCAGTGCGGTGGGGTCTGCTCTGCCGGCATGGTGTGCGGGTAGGCGGTCCATCTCGCGAACTGCCGGTCGAGGACCGCACGGCGGGCCGGGCCGATCGAGGTGCCGCTGTGGAAGAAGCTGAACCGGCCGCCCGGGCGGAGGCAGCGCATCGCGACGTGGGCGACGAACTCGGCGAAGTCGGAGTCGGCGTGTCCGTCCGGCGGCCAGGTGTCGTACATGATCGCGTCGAAGGCGTCGGCTGGCAGCGTCACCAGCTGCCACGGGTCGACGAGCACCCGCACCGGCACGTCGAAGGCGTCGACCACCCGGGTGCGCGCCATCAGCGCGACCTCTGGGTGAGGCTCGATCGCCGTGAACGAACCGACCTCACGCTCCAGAAGCTGGGTGGCGAACACGCCGAGGCCGAGCCCGACCTCCAACACGTTGGGGCGGGTGAAACCCTCGGTGAGGCGGGTGACGTGCTCGCGCATCAGGCCGGCCTCGGCGAAGAACATCACGTACTGCGAGCCGATGCGCAGGCCTTCCGCGTCGATCACCGCAGACTGCGCGCGGAGAGCGGCGAGGTGCATGACGTGCGCATCGGACAGTGCCTTCGTGGTCATAGCGGGACTCCGTTGCGGAACCGGGCCAGCGGCTCGGCGGCGAGGAACCGTGATGCGAAGGTGGCAGCCCCGGCGACGGCACGGCGCACCGCCTCTTCGATCTCGGCCACGATCGCGGCGTCGACCTCGCGGTCCACTGAAACCAGGACGTGTGCCGGATCGTCGAGCTGGCCGCCGTTGCGGGCAGCGATGGTGACCTCGGCGTACACCGAGGTTTCCGCCAGCACCCGCTCAGCGGCCTCGGCAGCGAGCGCGGTGTAGATCTTGCCGGCGTGGTGAACCGGGTTCTTGCCGGCAGGCGCCTCGCCGCTCGCCGGGCGCAGCGGCTCAATGGCGCCGCTGTACCGGTTGCCTCGCCCGACCGCACCGCAGTCGCCCTTGCCCAGCGACGTGCCGAACGGCGCCAGGTAGCCGCGGCCCGGCACATCCTTCGTGTTGAGATGCAGCGACAGGCCGGTCACGTTCCGGGACCGGGGATCCTGGTCGAGCAGAGACTTCAACTCGGCGGAGACGGTGCTCTGCGCCTCGGCGAGCGCTGTGCGGTACGTCGTCCAGGAGCCGACCAGTTCGGGATGGAACGGCACAGCGGCCGTGACCTCCAACGCCGACCCGATCCGGACCACCATGACCTTCACATCGGTACCGGCGCCCGGCACGACCTGCCCGAATCCTTCGCTGGTGAGCCGTCGTTCCAGCCGTATCGCAAGATCGGCGGCGAGTCCGCGTCGGCCGGCACCGACGCAGACGACGGTGTCGTTGGCGACGGACTCGGTCGCGAGCACGGCGTCGATGTCCAATGCCTCGTCAGGGCGGTAGAACCTCGGGTCGTGGTCAACGGCGGTGCCGCGCGTGTTGTTGATGTGCAGGCGTAGGTGTTCGAGGATGCGGTAGTCGCCGAGTGCGGTCGGGAGGATGTCAAGGACGACGGCCCGGAAGATGTCCTCAATGGGCACCTGCGTGTCACCGACCTGATCGGTGATCTTGCCGAAGAGGTAGCAGTCGGCTGGCTTGAGGATGTCGAAGCCGCCGAAGCGGACGTCGGCTGCGGCACCGACGAGGTTGACCTTGTCGACCCAGTGGTTGGGGATGACTCCGAACTCGCGCAGGCACCAGGATGAGTAGCGCTGGGAAAAGGCGTCGGCGACCAGGTCGGCGAGGCTGTCCGGGTGGCCGACGCCCTTGCGTTCGGCGACGTCGAACGGCTGGTCGTCCGGGTCGACGCAGGCGTGACGAATCGAGATCTGCATGGGGAACGCCCTTCGTGGTCAGCGGTCGTCCGAGTCGACGCCCACCTCGGGGCGGACCGGAGGATCGACGAGGTAGGACAGGCACTGCGACAGGACCAGCACCCGCTTGGCGGGGCACGGCTCGTTGACGTCGGCAGGCCGGAAGGTGCCGTCGTAGAGATTCCCGTAGCCGGTAGGCACAGAAGCGCATCGGCGAACATCACCGGTGACGGTGACCTTGAACGAGGTAACCCCGGCGGTGCACGCCTGGCCTCGGAAGGAGAGCATTCCGTCGAGGTAGGGCCGGTTGAAGACGTACTCGCCGGAGTTGGCCAGCACCAGCGCCTTCTGCTCGTCGGTGTAGCCCTCCGGGTAGCGGATGCCCTCGTGGACGCCCTTGAACACCTTGGCTCGGATGTGGTCCACGCCCAGCTCACGCAACCGATCCAGGTCGGCGGCGAACCGACCGAGCAGCGGCGGATACAGCACGTACAGGGCGGTCACGTCGAATCCGCCGCGTCGCAGGATCAGGTAGTTGCGGGCGTAGGCGTCGAGTTCCAGCCCGCGCAGCTCGCGTTCGGGCTGGTGGATCGCGGCGACGATCTTCGCCACCCGGCTGGCCGGGACACGGTCGGCGAATTCCGCGATGTCGTCGGAGGCGAGGTTGGTGTTGATGCTGATGAAGTGGTTGTCGGCCAGCCCTTGGCACAGTTCGACGAACCCGGGGAACATGAACGGCTCCCCACCGGACATGTGCACCAGGCAGACCTTGCCCAGCTCGTCGAAGCGACGGACTACCAGGTCCGGGGTCGGCTCGTCGAGGTGCTTGCGGTTGAGCACGAAACGGATCTGCGGGTGGCAGTACTCGCAGAAGAAGTTGCAGCGGTTCGTCAGGTGCCAGTCGAACTCCCAATCCCATGGAGGTTCGGTCTGGGTCATCGCCGAAGTGCGCATCAGGTCCTCCGCTCGCCCGTCAAGGTGTTCACCCGCCGGCGCAGCCCTTCTCGGCGGTACGCCGGCGGGGACGCATCCAGCAGACCGCGAACCGGCACCGCCCAGGCAGGGGATGAAAGCGTCAAGAGCGTCAACTTGGCTCTGGCCACAGCGGACACATGATCTGGCGGCTTCGCGGTACCGTCGGTTGACCCCTGCGGAGGAGCCGATGGGATCGCCACCCGACCGCACCAACCAAGCCCTCGCCGCGCACATGGCCGAAGCCGGCATCACCCCGCGCACTCTCGCTCGGGAGATCAACCGGCTCTTCGGACCCGGCACCCTCGCCGAAACCGCGCCCTACCACTGGCGCGACGCCGGCGGCGTCCCACGCCCGCCGCTACCGGCGTTGACCGCCTACGTCATCTCCCGCCGCCTCGGCCGCATCGTGACCGCAGGGGACCTTTGGCACGGGCAGCCCGCCGCCACAGATGGCACGCTGGTGATGGCGGCCAGCACCGGCATGAACGGATCGTGGAACCTCGCGAGCACCATGCTGGTCGCAGAGGACTGGCTGTTGGGAGGACTCGTGGACAGAAGAATGTTCCTCGCGGTCTCCGGAGCAGCCCTTGCCCAGGCAGTGAACATCTATCTCGACGTACACCTCCCGGCCGGCGGGACCACACTCCCGACCCCAACACCGCACGATCCACTCGTCGAACAGATCGAAGCCAGCGTGCCACGCCTGCAACTACTCGACGACGAACGCGGCGGCGCGGCCGGCCTCGGCTACGTCGGTGCCCAGGTCCGCGCGGTCCTGCTCGTACTCCGCGACGGCGGCCACACCGACGCCACGAGCCGCCGACTCCTGGTCGCCCTCGCCGACCTCGCCCAACTCGCCGGCTGGAAGGCGCTCGACGCCGGACAGCAAGGGCTCGCCCAGCGGTACTACTTCACCGGCCTGCGCGCCGCGCACGACGCCGGATACCGATCCATGGAAGCGCACATCCTCGCCGACCTGTCATTCCAAGCCGCCTCACTCGGCGACACCGACGACGGCCTACGCCTCGGCAATGCCGCCCGCCGGATCTCCGACCGGTCCGCCGCGACCGTCCAGGCGTCCGTGCTGTCCCGCCTCGCGTACGCCCACGCCGCCGCCGGACGCGTCGACCAGTGCGAACGCACCTGGGCCGAGTCCCACGACCAGCTCGCGAAACGGCATCCCGACCGCGACCCGGAGTGGATGTACTACCTCACCCCGAACCACCTCGACTGCCAGGCCGGCTACGCCATGATCCTCGCCGGACGGCAAGTGGTGGCCGACGGCCGAGGAACCGACGGGCGGGCCCTGCTCCGCAGAGGCGAAGCGCTCCTCCGCACCGGCGCCTACGCCCGCCGACCAGACGTCCCCTACCAGCGACGCGCCCTCTACGAAGGAGCCTGGCTCGCCCTCGGCTACACCGCCCACGGCAAACTCGACGACGCCTGCGCCGTAACCCGGATGGCCCTACCCCGGCTCGAACAGGTCCGCTCACCCCGCAGCACCGCACTGCTCACCACACTCGCGCAGGAACTCCGCCGACGGAAGCGGAACCACAGCGTCGCCGACCTGCTCCCCGACCTTGAGAACGCGCTCGCGCGCCAACCCGCCTGACACTACGGTCAAACAATGGCCCGCACCGACCTCGACGCCCTGGTCATCGGTGCCGGCGTCTCCGGCCTCACCACCGCCATCTGCCTCGCCGAAGCGGGCCTACGGGTCAAGATCTGGGCAGCCGAGCCACCTGAGCGGACCACCTCGTACGCCGCTGGGGCAATGTGGGGGCCGTATCTTGTCGAGCCCGTCGGCCGGGTTCGGGTGTGGAGCGCCCAGACGCTGGGCGTCTTGAACGAACTCGCCACCGACCCGGCGACCGGGGTACGGCTGGTCTCCGGCATCGAGGCATCCCGCAAGTCCGTCGAGCCACCGGAGTGGGGCAACCAGCTCGACAGGTTCCGGATGTGCGAGCCGAGCGAGCTACCGGACGGATTCGCCACCGGATGGCGATACACCGCGCCGCTGGTCGACATGCCGGTCTACCTTGGCTACCTGCTACAGCGGCTGGAGGCAGCGGGTGGGGAGATCGCCCTCCGCCGGATCGGCTCCTTCGACGAGCCCGTTCAGGTCGCTCCGCTGATCGTCAATTGCACCGGGATGGGCGCCCGTGACCTCGTGCCCGACCCAGAACTCGCTTCGATCCGAGGCCAACTCGTCGTCGTCGAGAATCCCGGCATCACCGAGTTTTTCTCTGAAGACACCGCGCTCTCACCGGATCTGCTGCACTTCTACCCGCAGGGCGAGACCCTGGTCCTCGGCGGCACCGCTCAACCTGGCGACTGGAGCCGAGAACCAGATCCGGACATCGCCGCCGCGATCATCGCCCGCTGCGCCGATGTCGAACCGCGCCTCCGCAACGCCCAGGTCATCGAGCACCGGGTCGGCCTACGCCCCACCCGGGCCTACGTCCGCGTCGAAGAGCAGCAGCTCAACGGGAGTCGGGTGATCCACAACTACGGCCACGGCGGAGCCGGCCTCACCCTCTCCTGGGGCTGTTCCTTCGAGATCGCACGTCAAATCTGATTGGTCTGATACGGGCTTGCTTCTGGGAGCCCACCCGTTGGCAACGGTCTCCGTCTGGCGGATGACCAGGTCGACGGCGGCATACCCGTGGCCCGGCGGGTAGCCGGAGCGGGCCGGCAATCGGCGGCTGATGTGGATGTGGATGTGGATGTGGTAAGCAGCTTGGCGCGTACCCGAACTACGACGAGGGACGCCGAAACCCCGCGCACCGTCGGGAGATCGATACCCAGGTCGCCTAAGCCGTGAACGCCGTCGCCGTCCGGCCGGCGTGAAGCGGAACCAGTACGTGTGACTTGACTCGACCGGGATCAAAAATTCTGCTTTGTCTACTTTACGTGTTCATTCCTAGATGATGCTGCGCATCTTGTCACGTGTACGCTGTAGTTATCTACAGCACATCCGCTTGGAGGACTGAGCTTTGGCGCTGTCGTACAAGTACATGGCGGTGGGGAACGGGTTGCGAACGGATCACCCGATTCCGGATCTGCCGTTCGTTGACGACTCCCACCTGCCGCTGGACGACCCGGACGCGATCGAAGCGATCGGCCGCAAGCCCGGCGTCAACGGAACCTGGGGCCGTACAGATCCATGCAAGGACGGCGGCTGGGTCGCCTTCACAACCGACGTCCTGCGACCGGATCTGGGCTGGGTGGTGCGCTGGCACCCCGAGCACGGCCGGTCGGTGGTGCTCTATCGCGACGAGGACGTGGTGAGCGCGTACATGTCCTACGAGGACGAGGCGCTGCTGTTCCGCGCCGGCGGCTACTGGTGGGACGGCACAACGTGGTACCGGCCGTCGCAGGTGTTCGACCGAGCTCGGGAGATCTACGTCAACCGGCCGGTCCCGGCCGCGTTGACGATCAGTGCCGCTGACCTGCCACAGGGCGACCCCGGGAAGGGCGCAGCGTGGGCGATCACTGATCTCGACCCCGACACGATGACGCCCGTCGCCTCGCGCCGCTGGCGTGACGACCTTGCGCTATGGGCGCTGCGGCACGGGTCAGGGCGGCACTTGGCAGGCTGCGTCGTTCACCTCACCGCTCCGGAACTCGCGGCGGACCAGCTCCTCGGCGTGGCCGAGCTCGCCGAGATCGCCGGGATCGGCGCCAGCACTCTGCGCGCTTACCAGACCCGAGGCGAGAGCGACGTGCCGCTGGCGCAGGCCACCGTCGGTGGGCGCAGCATGTGGTCCCGACCGGTCGCCGAGGACTGGGCCGAAACCCGCCGCCGCTCCCGCGACGGCGTCGCCCGCACCATGGCCGACCACGATCATGAGAACTTGTCAGTCGGTGTGGCCCGGCTGTGGGACTACTTCACCAACGCCTTTGCCATCGACCTGTGGGACCGAGACAGAAACCGCAAGAGGTTCGCGCTGCGCTGGCGTACCAAGGCTGCGGTGCGCGACGTCGCTCACGACGTCGCCTGGACTGCTGCCGCCAGCCTCGACCGGATCGTCCCCCTCGGCGATCTCGGAGCGACGATCCGCGCCGCCGTGTTGTTCGAGCTCGCCGACTGGCAGCGCACGGTGCTAAACGAGAAGGTGAGTTATCCGATCAATCATGCGATTGCTCGGATGCTCGACTGGTTGATCCAGCACGAGCCTGAGCAGGCCCGGGCCGTCGTCGCGGAGATCGTTGGCGAGGCCGAGCGTGGCCTGGGTATCCCGCCCGAGATTACCGGCTCCTCTCTGCGCCAGGCTCTCGCGCTGGACGGAAAACTGTCTGGCGAGAACGCCTACGCCGAGTTCCTGAACCTCGTCCTACCGCCGGACAGCCGACCGGTGTAGACAGAACGAACGGTTCACTGCCGGCGATCACCCGCCGTGCGGTAGTCCTCGGCAGCGCCGCAGCTGCTGTCACCGAACTGACGCCGTCGGCGCCGGCGAGCGCGCGAAGCGGCGCGCTCGCCGAGGCAACCGCCGACGTCCCGATCGTCCCGCGCTCTGCCTGGGGGCCAAACCGCCGGAGGAAGACCTCACGCAATACAGCTGGAAGCCCTGGGACGGTGGTGTCGTCATCCATCACGCGGGCGAGTTCAGGATCGTAAAGCGTTGAATACTGTTGTTGACGTCGTGACGGCCCAGGATGGGGTCATGAGTCGTAAGAAGGGTCCGCGTTCGGACGGGCCGCAGGCGCGTCGGTCGTTCACTCCGGGGCAGAAGCTGGAGTTGCTGACCGGCTATGAGCAGGCCGTCGCGGCGGGTGAGGGCGGGGCGTTCCTGCGGCGGGAGGGCTTGCACTCGTCGTTGATGTCGGAGTGGCGGCGGGCCCGCGACGCCGGCCTGTTGCAGGGCAAGCCGGCTGGGGCGACGGTCGGGCGGCCGTCGGCGAAGCAGGCAGAGATCGCCCGGCTGCGGCGAGAGCTGGCGCAGGCGCAGGCGCAGGCAAAGCTGGCGCGGACCGAGACGGCGTTGACGATCATGGGAAAAGCACGAGAGCTTCTGGAGGACATCTCCAGGAGCGAGCCGGACGGTCCGGACGTGTTCGGGCTCGGAAAACGCTGATGGCCGCCTACCGGGAGCTGACCAGCACCGGTGCCACGGCCCAGGCCGCGGCGGCGATGACCGGGATCGCCCGGTCCAGCGCAGACCGGGACCTTGCCGGCCGACACCGTCACGGCCGGCCCGGCGGATGCCGGCGAACGGATCGGCCCTCGTCACGGTCGAACCTCCATTGCCTAACCTCTTAAGGAGATGCTGATGTCCCGGACACCCGCTTCCCGAGCGCGTGTCACCGTGTACCGGCTCACCGGCACTGCACCGCTCGACGCTCTGATCCGCGATAAGTACCTTGACCGACCCGAGTTCGTCGCCAGGCGCGTGACCGTCGCGGGCACCACCGGCCTCCTGGTCTCGGGACAGATCCGCGCCGAGACGGTCCGGTGGGCAGATAGCCTCGCCGGCTACACCGGCCTCGACATCGAGGCCTACAACGACACCGCAGCTGCGGCGCTCCTGCTCAACGTCGAAGGACACGTCTACGCGCTCTGCTACGGCATGGGCCACCACCTGCTCAACTACGGCCTAGTCGAGCCCGGCTTCGGGCTGCAGTACCTGGCGCGCGTCGCCGACGTAGACGACCTGCGATCCGTTACCCGGCACACCATCGACCACCGCGCATTGATCGACCGCCGATCGATCCCCACGGGCGGCGACGTTCGCGCCTTCGGCCTCGCCGAACTCGGCACCGTAGTGAGCAAGGTCGTCGGGCGTGGGATCGTCGCGCCCGGCAGCAAAGCGGTCACCATCCGCGGCGCTGATGCGCTGAACATGCCACTCGGCCGGGATCCGGCCGAACTGATCAAGGACCTAGCCGCTGTCGGGGCCACCCTGACGCAGCCCATTGCCCACCCCGATCTCGAACTGCTTACACGGCTCACCCCGTTGCAGCCACGCCATCCGCAACGCAAGAAGCTCGACGCGCGTCTGATCGACGCACTGCGCGGGGAGACCGAGGAGCGGCTCGGCACCGGCTGGCCGTGGGAGCAGT
The DNA here is from genome assembly GCF_049179075.1 of Solwaraspora sp. WMMB335. Taxonomy (NCBI): domain Bacteria; kingdom Bacillati; phylum Actinomycetota; class Actinomycetes; order Micromonosporales; family Micromonosporaceae; genus Solwaraspora; species Solwaraspora sp. WMMB335. Next base: position 6,527,896 of record NZ_JBMHMF010000001.1, on the reverse strand, counting down.
CCGATGAGTTCGGCGCCGTCGACACCGTTCGGCTGCTGCACGTCCCAGGCGCCGAGAACGTCACGCTGCCATGGCTGTCGATCGACGAGCTCAAGAAGATCGCCGGAGAGCGGCCGTCCCGGAACCCGCTCGACCTGTTCCGCACGGTCAAGGTCGTACTCATGGCTGACGACGACACACAGCTGAGCCCGCAGATCCCGGTCCTCAAATGGATCGCCTTCGAGACTCGCATCGACGACAAGCTCTACTTCTTCCACGACGGTCGATGGTTCGCAGTCGCCCAGGACTACGAGGGCCAGGTCCGCGCGGAGGCGGCCCGAATCCTCGTCAACAGGTCCGCCCTGGCTCTGCCCGCCTGGCCCAAGGGGCAGGAGGAAAAGGACTACAACAAGCTCGTCGCTCGCCGTGACGGAAGGTACCTGGTTCTCGACCGCAAGCTGATCCACACCGCCGTACACCCGCGGGGTATAGAGCACTGCGACCTGCTTGGACCAGACGACGAGTTCATCCACGTCAAGCGGCTCCGCGGGTCCGACGACGCCAGTCACCTCTTCGCGCAGGTCCACGTCGCCATCGAGCAACTCCTGTACGACCCCGAAGGGCGACGCGCGCTCGCACAGAAGGTCGCCATCCTCAGCAAGGGAAAGCGAACCGCGCCCGAGACGCCCGCGAAGATCGTCCTCGCGATCGGAGGACGGGACAAGCTGCGCGTCGATGACCTCTTCACGTTCAGCCAGGTCACCCTGGTCCGCCTCGCCCAGCACCTGGAGACCCGGGGCATCCAGGTCGAGGTCGTCGCGATCCCACCTTCGTGACGTTGCCGTCCGAGCAACATCGGAATGGTCTGCGCGGCCGACGCTTCGCCCGGCGAGAGCCATACCGTCCCGCTACCCGCGCCCTTCGACATCGAGGTAAATATGTCGGCATCAGCCCACCCCAGCGGACCATCGAAAAATGTCGGTCAGGTCCCGTACCCTCACGCGTCGTGAAGACCGCACTCTCGAACGTCGATCGTGTGCGGCGGGATCAGGCAGTGACAGCGTGCTGCCTGGCCGCTGCGGCGGTGAGCGATGAGGCCCTGCCTCCCGGCAGGCAGGGGAAGCTGCTGATGGACTGTCTGGGGGTATTGGCTTCGGCGCACCGGATGACGGCCCCGCCGTCGATGGCCGAGTTCCGGCGGGGGCTGGCTGGCCCCCTACGGCTACTGTTGCCCGGCGACATTTCGGCTGACGAGGTGGGGGACCTGGTTCTGCTCGACGAGGCCGGCCAGTTGCACGACGAGGCGCTTGACCTGGGCCTGGAGCACCTTGTGCCTCGTGCGGCTTGGGATGAGCACTGGTCCTGGGCGCGGGTGAGCGCCGAGCAGGAGGAGCGTCGGGTGTACGAGGTGCTCCGGCGGCTGCCCCCGAAGGAGTACACCCGAGTCCGTGGGCTGCTGGTTCGGCACGCGTCCGGGGAGTCGACCCGGCTTCGCCGAGTCTGGGACGGGATGCTCGGCCAGTTGGACCTCTACGAGCCGATCAGTACGTGGCAGTGGTGCCAGGTTCGCGGATACTGGTTCCCCTGTCCGCTCTGCCGCTGGCCCATGCGGGTCAGTCAGTCTGGCGCGGTACGAGAGGTGCGTTGTGAAGCGCATGCTCGGGACGGCGTGATCTATACATGCAACCCGGATCGGATGACGAACCGGGTACCTCAGTTGCAGCCGGCTGGTGCCGCAGCAACGGCGGTGCGAGCGACGCCAGCCACGGCGGAGCACCTGGCGCTCGCCCGCACGACGTGGCGTTATGTAACGCTCCCCGGGCTACTAGAGTGTGGGCTACAGGATCACGCACGGTCGCTCGGAGCTCGGGTATCGATGTGGCCCCACAAGGACCGATACGACCTGAAGATCGCTCTGGGCCGCCGCGTGTGGAAGGTGGATGCCAAGGCATGGGCATCGGTGACCAAACTGGGTGACGCGCTCAAGGACGCCGATCCAGCCGAACCCGGCCTGATCATCGTGATTCCCGATCATCAACGGAACAGCCGCGAACTTCTCCAAAGCATGATCGGCCGACGCGGTTACCGAGTATTGACTGCTGCCGGCCTGATCGCCGAGTTGACCGACGGAAAGGCGGAGCGAACGTGAGCGGGACCGGCCCTGGACTGCAGGAGCTTGCGGCTCAGGTCGCGTGCGCGCTGGCGGAGGCGCTCTGCCCGGCGACAGACCCGGCGGGGCGCCACCTGGCATCGCTCGATCATGCACACATGGAGGTCTATTCACAGGCGATCCTATAGAAGTGCAACCCGATGACGCAGGAGATCGTTTCTGTGAAGGTCGCAAGCGGTCTGCGGTAGTCGGTGTGCAGGATTCGCCATGTCTTCAGGTTCGCGATGACCTGTTCCACAACCCAGCGGATCTTGTTGACCTGCCTGTTGTATTCCTTCTGCCATTCCGCGAGCTCGCCGCCCTTGGGCTTCTTGTACGGGGTGATCATGCCGTTGCCGACGTAGCCCTTGTCACCGATCCAGTCTCCGGGATTCAGGGTGACGAGGACCTCGGTGTCGTTGATCGCGTACGAGTCGTGGTGGTTGCCGGTGACGGGATCGGAGATCCAGGCGAGCGCACCGTCGAGGGTGCAGGCGACCTGAACGCTCATGCCCGTGGTCTTGTGCTTGCCGGAGTACAGACAGCGGTGCGTGCGCCATGACCAGCAGGGAAGCAGCGTGCCGTCGACGATGTACTGGGTGGTCGGGCTGAGGTCGTCGGCTGTCGGCACGAACTCCGTCAGCACGCGATCGAGGACCGGGGTGATGCCGGTGACCGCTCGCGAGATCGTCGACTGGGAGACGCCGTGCGCTTCAGCGATCTCCGCTTGGACGCGGTTACGACGCATGTAGGTCAACGCGACGACGACAGCGCGGTAGAGACCAAGGACCGGGGGCCAGGGCTCCATATTCAGATCCTGGCATTCCGTTCGGACCAGCACGCAGAGGTCGCGGATCTGGTCCGTGGTGAAGCCAGTGGTATGATACATGTCCGGCGGTCCGCTTTTCTTTGAGATGTGGTGTGGTAACTCCATCCTACGGAAGAGCGGATCGTCCTTTTTGTTGGGGGTCTACTGTAGCGAGTCGGAGGCCTGCTGAATAAGCCTCATGTTCGCCTCGGGCCGGGTTGACCTTTGGGACGGCTGGGAGCACCAGCCTGATCGGGTCCGGCGACTCGTCGGGCGGTTCCTGCGGATTCGCAATAACGAGTTGGGCTCCTACGCGCGGTTCATCAAGACGGCCCGCGATCTGGTGTATCGGCCGGACAGCCCATACGGATTGCCCGCCGACATTCCGCGGTCGCAGGTGGGCCATCTCCTGCCTCGGCACGGCCAGCAGCCTTTGGGTCTTGCCGAGCAGTTGATTGGCGAGGCCGAGGCGAAGTATCTGCAATCGAGACGTCCGCACCCGGTGGCATCCGGCGGGCGATGGACGTTCGGACTCCGCGGCGAGTCCGTGGCGGAGCTGCCCGCAGACGTTGCCACCACCGAGGTCACCCCGCTCGTGGTCGCGACCGCTCCTGCGGTGGACGAGGTGAAGGTCGGCAAAGAGGAGCTGCTCGCCTTGGCCGACGAACTCGACGGTGCCGGCCGCGGCGACCCATGGCAGCGAAACGTTTTGGAGACTTTGTTTGACGGGGTCAGAGACTCCGACGACGCGACCGCCAGCGACTTGTTGCTGCGCAGTGGGAAGATCCGACTGTTCAACGCGCCGACCGGTGTGGGCAAGAGCGTGTTGACCCGACTGCTCGCGATCCTGCTGGCTCGGCGCGGCATCCAGGTGGCCGTCGTGGTGGGAACGATCAACGAGGCCCAGAACACGGCCGATAGTATCGCCGAGCAGGACGCCCTCGCTCGAGGTACCTGCGCTGAACTCAGCGACGATCTTCGCGCCTTGGGTAGCCCGCTACGATGCACGACGCTGATCGCTGCCTCTCGGGTGCACGAGAAGGCGGTGCACGCCGCGTCACGCGACGAGTGGGACCGGTTTGACCGGCTGGCCTACGGGTGCGCGCTGCCCGCGTGGCTGGTCGACGGCCCACCGCCTGAGCATGGCAACGAACCCTGCACGTCACTGCTGCCCCAGCCAGGAACTGACGACCCGGCGACGAAGGGCAGCAAGCCGAAGCGGCACGTGTGCCCCCGGTTGAGCGCGTGCGATCGACACCGAGGCACCCGGGACGCGGTCAGCGCGGACATCATCGTGACTAACCACCACAACCTCATTCACGGCACCGTGCGCTTGCCGGTCAGCATCGACGGTGAGACGTACGCGCGGATCAGCGTGCTGGAGCTGGTCATGCGCCGCTGCCCCGTTATCGTCATCGACGAGATCGACCGATTCCAGAGCAGCATGTTCGACTCCGGCGCGCGGCAGCTGATCGTGGCGGCGAACACCGGCCTGGCAGACCTTCCTCTCACCCAGCTCAACGCCCAACGGGTGATGCTGCTGCCAGGGCAGGACCGCAACGTGCTCCCACCGCTGTCGCGCACCACGTTCCTGGCCGATCAGTTTCTGAACTACGTGCTCGAAGGCGACCTGTGGCTGGAGGCCGCCCGCTGGCTTGACAACGACGAGTACCGCAACGGCTCCGGCTGGCATATTCCCGGGTCCAATGATCGACTCCTGCTCATGCACCTGTTCGGCATCGACCAAGCGACCGATGAAGTACCGCGCGAGGTCTACGGCCAGTTCAATGCCCTGTTTCCCGACAGCAACACGGACGACGAAGTCTCCCTATCCAGGGACATGGCCGCCATCGCCGCACGGCTGCGCACGGTGATCAGCAACGACGACGGCATCGACCGCATCCGCGAAGTCAAGGACGACCTGCACCCGATCGTTGGAAAGGTCCTTCGCGCAACGGCCCGAAAGACGCAGACGGCCGCCGCTGAGGGACGCGGCGAGCAGGCGCCCGAGGATGCCTCAGTTCGACCATCGTCCAAGGCAGACCGACGGAGGCCGGCGAAGGAGCCTACCCACGACGAGATCCGCCGGGAGGTCGTCAACGCCCTTTTGGTCCGTACCTGGCTAGGCGCCCTGCACCAGTCGCTGACCGCCCTAACCTACGCGGTCGGTGCGCCCGACACCGACCTACCGGCTGGCCGCGCGCTGATCGAGCAGCTCGGCACGTTCGTGCAGCACGCCACCATCCCGTATGGGCCGCTGGGATACCTGCTGTTCGGATTCCGCATCGACAGAGCCGGTGACGGACTACCGCGCGGCCAACTGTCCGTGCAGGCGATCGCCGGCGACCCGCACACCACCGTGACGCAACTGGGCGACGTTGTAGCGCTGTCCGCAGCGGGTACGCGCCGCATCGTGCTGGGCCTCTCGGCGACCGCGTTCTTCCCCAGGGCAGCGCGCGAACACATTCACGCAGGGGTCACCTACGCGATGACGGATGCTGCCCCCGGCGCCTTCACCACCCTTCCCGGCCAGGCTCTCGACGGTGATCGAGCGCTGTCGGTGGGCGGACAACTGGAGCACCGGAAAGCCGACCTCATCCAGGATCTCGGCAGAATGTTGTGGGAACAGCGCCTCGACCAGCATCTACGCACCCTGGCAGAGACCGAACCCGAACGCGAGCGATGCCTGCTCGTCGGCAACTCCTATCCGCAAGCCGCCCTGCTCGGCGCGAGCATCGCTCGGTCGGTGGTCGAGCCTGGCTGGGTTGCCGTGGTCGTACCCAAGGAACCCCGGCCGACCAACTCCGTGATCCCCAGCGGCGTCGTGCAAATCACCGTTGACGACCTTGAGGACCTGCCCCGCAAATACCCCGCCGTGAAGGTGTGCACCGCTCCGCTGAGCCTGGTCGCACGGGGCATGAACATCCTGGTGCCCGGCACCCAGCGCTCGGCGCTAGCATCGATCTGGGTGTGCGTACGCCCAGTCCTGCAGCTCAACGCACCCGCAGAGATCTTGGCCAGCGTGAACGCGACCGCGCTGGCCGTTGGTGAGCCGGGTCAAGATTCGGCGCTTGTGCTCGCCGCGCAGCGCCGCGCCGCCTTCCGCCGGTTGTTCACCCTCCTGTCCAGCGATCCACGCTTCAGCCGACTGCCCCGCTATCTCAAGGCCGAAGCGATCGCCGGCATGATCGTCGACCTCATCCAACTCGCCGGCCGCGCGCGCCGAGGCGGCACGCCGGTACGGCTGTACCTGGTGGACAACGCCTTCCACGACGCCACCCTTGGCAGCGACCTGCCCAGCCTGCTTCGCTACTACTACAACAGCCTGACCCCGCACGACCAGACGGCCCTCGACCGCATCTACGGTTCCACCCTAGGGTCATGGCTGCAGTTCGCCGGTATCGAATACACCACATCTGGAGCGTAGGTGACCCCCGGACCAGAAGAGCTGACCCTACTTGCGTATCCGCTGACCACCGACCTGCTCGGCAAGGTCCACATCTACGACTTCTCCGACCGCATCCGGCAGGCGTGGGATGAGGTCCGCGAAGACTTCTACGCCGCTACCGGCTCCGAGGGCAATCTGCCGTACGCCGGTCTGGCCACCGCACTACGTGCAGTCGGGTGTACCAGCGCCAATTTCGATCCCACCTCGAAGACGGCCCCGCCGCTGCGGATGATCACGCGGGAGCGGCTCAAGCGCGAGGACCTGCACGACGCGATCACGGTATGGCACCAGGCCGTGTTGAAGGTACCCGACGCTGATATCCGGTTCTCCTTCACCAGCAAGCTCGCCGATCTCATCAGCGCGGTCAAGCCGAAAGCCGTCCAGCTTGTAGACCACGTGACCCATTGCGGCGGCCAGCCCGACGCGCCGAGCTGGGTTTACGCCGCAGCGACCTGGGAAATCGCGCAGAGAATCGCGCACGCGAAACAACCGTGGACCATCGACGGCAAGACAGTTCGACTGCGCGCCGACACCGACGGCAACTTGATCGTCTGGGATCCGGATCTGTTGTGGGAAGGCCGATGGAAGCCCAGCGGCCCGCCCTCCTACGCCGCGCTTAGGGTCGAGCTGAACATGAAAACCCTGCCCTGGACCGCCTCGCCCGTCGTGGTCGTCCAGCCGCAGGTCTCCCGCCTGACTCGCTGGGCCAACGCCGCTGGCAACGCCTGGCTCGAGCAACGCGATCCGAAAGCCCCGCTCCTGGTCATCGGCCTGGAGAACCGCCAGATCGAATACTCCTCACGAGTGGCGTTGAAGGTCTTCGCCCAGCTTCGTCTGCAACCCACGCCGATCGTGGCAACTGACTTCGACCTGGCGAGCAAGACCAGCCCGGTGCGAGCCCTGGTACCCAAGTCGGTGCGATTCCCCATTGGACGAGGTGTCGGCATGCACCTTGTTCGGGAACTGAGTGCCCACATGACAGGGGTGCTGCGTACCGAGCCGGTGACCGCCCACAACGTGGCCGGTCACCAGTTTTCCAACGCCGACCGTCGGCACCTCGACCATGGTCGCGACATCGAACTTCTTCACCCGGACGAGCTGCCCGCCATCGTCGCCGCGTCAGGCTGCCAGGACCTGCGGATCCTGGTGCTGTACCGCAATGACCACACCCGGGGTCGGATCCAGCGACTGCTCGCCTACCACTTCGCCAGGCCCGACCTCGCCGAACACGGCATCGAGATTGGCGCGCCGATACGGCTAGCCGAGCGTGTCGAGGTCATCGTGCAGCCCGCTGGCGAATTGCTCGATCATGGTGATCACGACAAGCGCCCAGCGCTCGTGGACGCCCTGACCGGGATCGACGCACCAGAAGGTACCCGGATGGTGGCGCTGTGCGAGACCGAGTACGACGAAGCAGAATGGGCGAGGCTCTGTAAGCTTGCCCGCCGCCGGGACAGTGACGTCGTTAGTCCGGACGTCATGGATGCGAAGCCCAAGGTCAGAGGGCTCTTGGCCGATCGAAAGGTCGCCGCGCAGTTCCTCGCCACCGGACCCGATCAGGTGGAGGCGGACGCTGGGGACATCGCTGACAGCAGCGAATCCGACGCACTGGCCACGGATGATGACGACATCACCGATCCTCTGAACCCGGACCTCCTAAGCGAGGAAGCGCAGGCGGACCCCCTCACGGCCCTTGGGAAGACGCTCCAAAGCGACCACGCGGGCCACAACGCCATCGCCGACATGCTGCGCGCCGCGGGACTGGTACACCCGCGTCTCGGCCGGGCACTCTCGCACGGAAAATTGGGCATTACGGAACCCATGACGTACGTGGGGCTCCATGTCCGCGAGCAACGCGGAGAGCTGCGCAGGTACGGCAAACCACGGCTCAGCTGGTCGCTGGTCGCGCTGATCCCCAACGGAGTGCACTGGCGGGTTAAGGCATATACGCCGAAGGCCCACCCACGCGGCGGCCGGACAGGATGGCTGGACTACACCGACGCCAACGTCGCGTTCCGCGCCAACCGGCTCCCGGAAGGACGACGGAAGGACGCGGACTTCGTTGACGCGGTTGATGTTGCTCTCACCCAGCTCGCCGACGAACTCACCGGCACCGCCGGCTACGTACTGTTCGTGTCGGGTGAGAACGCCCGAAGCCTATGGGCCAGGTTGGCGAACAAGAACCTCGAACGCGAACCGGATGACACCGGCAAAGTCGATGGCCGCCCGCTACTGCCCGGTCTTCGTCTCCAACGGCTGCACCGTCCCCGCGCCATCGTCCGCGTCACCTCCAGATCTACCGAGGTCCCGCGCCCAGTGCAAGTGAGCCGACCGAAGGTCGGCGACGACGGAAAGACAGTTGTCAAGGTCGGCAAGACCACCCGGGCGCTCTACCAGCTCGATCGAGCCAAAGACACTTGGATCTTGTCGAACGTTCCCCGGCAATTCGATGGCAAAACGGCCTACAGTCGGGCTGGTAGCATGCACACCCGGTGGAGCGCAACCGGGGCGGAGCAACGCAAGACCTGGTACGCCCACACGCCGACCGAGATTTTCGTTGCGCACTACGACGCGGACCCCTTGCGCTATGCCGTGCTCGCCGCTCGGCTCTGCCATCACGCACTGTCCTGGGAAGGACGTACCAGCTACCCCGCTCCGGTCCACCTCGCAATCCAGATGGACAAGGACCACCCCGAGTATCGCCGCACTATCGACGCCAACGAGGAGATCGACCCTGACGAGGATGACGGCCCCGATGCCGGTACACCGAGGAGTTGAACGATCGTGGTTTGTGGGCTGGCGGTCATGTACCCGGCACAGGTGGGCGTAGAGGGTGCCGCCGGGGTGCTGAATTGTCCCAGCTCCATCCTGCCGTAGCCAGCGCCGCACGTCAGAGTCCGCACCCATGGACCGACCTTATGTAGACCGCGCCTGGCCGGCAGCCCGTCAGCGTGGGCGGTTCGTCACACCGCTGCACCCTTGCTTCCTCGAACGCCCGGACAGTTGGGTCAAGGCATGGCTCGAATTACGTACGACAACGCGGACGCCGCGGCGTTCGAGGCGACCCGTCACCTCACCGACGACGCGCTCTCGGCCTGGCGGGAAGCCGTGACCCGACACCTTGACCCCCAGGCAGGCATGCGAATACTCGACCTCGGCTCGGGCACCGGAATGTGGGCGCGAGCCTTCACCGCCTGGTACGACCGCATCGATGTCACCGCAGTCGAGCCCTCCGAGGCGATGCGCGCCCGCTCGATGTACCAGCCTGTCGTGCATGGCGACGCCGAGCGCATCCCGCTCGACGACGGCAGCGTCGACGCCGCCTGGATCTCCACGGTCATCCACCACGTGCCAGACCTGCACCGTGCAGCCCGAGAACTACGCCGGGTCGTCCGCCCCGGCGGCCCAGTGCTGATCCGCTCCGCGTTCGCCGGCCGACACCAAGCAGTCCCCTGTTCCGCTACTTCCCCGAAGCCATCCGTGTGCTCGACACCTACCCCAGCGTGGCCGACGTCGAAGCAGCCTTCACTGCCGCCGGGTTCGTCACCGTCGGCCTTGAACAGGTCCCGCAGGTAACCGCGGCCTCGCTACGCGAGGCCGCGACGACACTGCGCCGCGAGGCACACACCCCTCTGCCACTGATAAGCGACGACGAGTACGCCGCAGGCCTGGCCCGACTGCGCAAGGCAGCGCAACGTGAGACCGGACCCGTGGTTGACGCCCTGGACCTCCTCGTCCTCACCTGAGCAGCAACAAAATCTCGAGAAGATCACAGATAATCGTGGCATCTACGCACGGGATGCCCTCGGCGAGTATCCGAACGTCCACGCTTCACCCTTCTCGTGTTCGCGATGCCAGCAGTCGGCGGACATGCCGTTCCGACACACCGGCGTCCCTCGCGATGTCCGCCAGACTGGCGTCCGGACGCTCCGTTCGTAGCCGGACCACCCTTTCGGTCGTTCGTTCGCCATCCTCGCGCCTCCGTGACCGTGGCGGCCTGCGGAGCCGGACCTGCCTGTCCTCATTGCGGATCTGATCCGGATCGGGACGCAACCCCGAACCGCGGGCCACCAGCCTCACTTCAGGAATGTCCCGTGAATCGGTCGAACCGAGATCGTCCCCAGGCTCCTCCTCGGCGTCCACCCTTCGCAGTGACGCGTGAACGACCGGCCGGGCGCGGGAGAGCATCTCCACCACAAGCAGCAGCGCCACCGCCGGCCACGCCGCGACGATCCGGGCACCCAGGGTCGGTTGCGCGGCGGCGATGTTCGCCGCAACGCTGGCGGCCACACCGGCCACGAACGCGATTCGGGCCGACCAACGGACAGGCCTGCCGGCTCGCCTATCGTCGACCATCACGGTGGAGGCCACAATGAGCATGCCGTCAACGGAGATCGGCAATACGTAGGCAACCTCGGGACGCTCGCCGAACTTCAAGGCCACCGCGACCATATGGCTCCACGACGACCAGGCGGCGATCCCGGCCACAGCCACCGTGCTCACGTCGCGGGCGATCCGGGTCGGCGTCACCGGACCACCCCCGGACCGAGCCGATGTTCGATGGCCCGTACCTCAACGGGGTCCACTGCCGGACGTCCACCAATGTCCAGCCGCGTCTGGACATCGGCCCACCGCCGCCACCGGCGGACCACCTCGTCGACCTCCAAGCCAGTCGCCTCGGCGATGTCCGCCAGGTCCGCCCCAGCCCGCAGAGCGGCGTGGATCATCAAGGGCTGCCAACTCGTCCACCGGGACACCACCGCTGCGGACAACGCCAGCTCCGCGAGGACGTCATCGCGACCGGAGCCCGGCGTCCAGGCGACAGCATGATCATGAAGATCGAGAAGGAGCTTGAACGGGTTGATCTCTTGGGCGTCAACGAACCGCACCGGCAGTTCGGCCCGGCGAGCCGGAGTCATCGGGCACCGCCCGACGTCCGTGAGCTGGGCAAAGCCAGCGGCAGCGGGTCACCGGCGATGGTCGCCGGTTGGTTCGCATGGTGGTACCTCCGGCCCACTCGAAATGCGTACCCGAACGGAGAGGTGCAAGGTCGCAAAACGCAGGCCACGGCCGATGTCGCGGCCGCACGGCCAAGCGGCGACCGGACTTCGTACAGGGTGGCGGGTTCGTGGGTCAGTTCTGGCCGGGGCTTGCTACGGGTAGTCCTGCTTCCCTGGCGCAATCGAGCAGCCGCCGGTCGTAGGTGACGAAGGCGGTGAGCGCCGTGCCGGACTCGTTGGTCAGCACTTGGGCGGTGGCCAGGTGGACGGCGTCAAGGCTGCGGAGCGTCGGCTCGCCGAACGCGGCTGCGGTTGCCCGGATCGTGCTGTCGATCTCCAGTCGGAACAGCCGTCCGACAGCAGCCGGCACTCCGATCAAAGCCTGCGGAGCTGATCGGCGCAGCGCTCTGGGTACTTCCACCTCGACGAGAGCGGAGGAGACCAGCGGCACGTCGTCGTGCTTGTTCAGCCAGGAGACGAGGTCGGCGCTGCACGTCTCCTGCCGGACCAGCTTGACGACGGCAGCTGAGTCGAGATAGATCACCAGCGTTCCTCGTCACGCATCGCAACGAGCGAGGCGGCCACGTCCACACTCTCGTCACCGAGCTTCGGTGGAAGTGGAACAGAGCCGCCGCCGGTGGGAGGGACGGCTCGCCCTGCCGCTACCAACTTGGCCAACACCGACCTGTCGTCGCCTACCGGAACAAGTCGGGCGATCGGGTGTCCGCGATCGGTGATCTCGACGGTCTCCCCGCTGCTCACCCGAGCCAAGACCTGGCTCGTGTTCTGGTTCAGCTCCCGGACACCGATGCGTTCCATGGGCACGAGTGTAGAACCATATGTTCTACGGTTCTAGCTCCTGACGTCATCCGGGCTGCCTGTTCGCAAACCGGAGAGATCCACCGGCAACGCAACAGGTTTCGCCATCGACGCCAGCCGTCCTGACCTACCGGGTGGTCGCTCAACTGCTGGCGGTCACGGCCAACCACAGACACCGCTTGGACCTCCGCAACGAAACGCATCGACCCTCTCGAGGATCACAGGTTGGCGTGTTTTCAGTATGTGCTGTCAGTATACTGGTGGTGCGCCATGCATTGACGAGCGGACGATCGTGCCCATGGATATCGAAGAGCACGCGTTCCGCCAAGAGATCCGCCGGAGCCGGAGGAACCGCGCCTTGATCGTCGGCCTCGGGATCAGCGGGATCGCCACCGCCGTACGTCTGCACGCCATCGGCTGGGAGCCGGTGATCGTGGAGAGGTCGACCGGTCGCCGTACCGGCGGATATTTCATCGGGGTCTTCGGCGCCGGCCAGGCAGCGGCGCGGCGGCTCGGCATCCTGGACGCCATTCCCGACCGGTCGCCGGCGAACAGCGCCGACTACGCGGTCGCGCGTAATGGTGGGTTGATCGGCGCGCCTGAACGGATGCAGGCACAGAACTAGTGATCATGAAGTTACTGACGCTCCGTGATCACGGAAGGTTCTGTGCCTGCCATCCCAGCATGGCTGATCGAGCCGTTGTGGGTCCAGTTCGCCGCGCTGCTACCCGATCGGCCGACCTACCAACCGACACACCCGTTGGGCTGTCACCGTAGGCGGGTCGATGACCGCATCGTGTTCGACAAGCTGGTTCAGGTGTTGCGGTTCGGCTGCTCCTACGAGGCGATCGCCGATGCCACCTGTTCGGCCACCACGATCCGCGGCCGCCGTGACGAATGGATCCGCCTCGGGGTGTTCGCCCAGCTCAAGCAGATCGCCGTGGACGCCTACGACCGGCTCGTCGGCTTGGTCTTGAGTGACATCGCCGTAGACGGCTGCATCACCAAGGCTCCCGGCGGCGGTGACTGCGCCGGACGGTCCCCCGTCGATCGGGGCAAGCAGGGCATGAAACGCTCCACGATGGTCGACGGCTACGGCATTCCCCTCGGCCGGGTCCTGGCCGGCGCGAACCGACACGACTCGCCCCTGCTGGCACCCACCCTCGATCACCTCGACGACCTCGGCCCACTACCGCCGACCATCACGGTGCACCTTGACGCCGGCTACGACTCCGCCACCACCCGAACGCTGCTGGCCGAACGCGGCCTGACCGGCGAGATCGCCCACAAGGGCGACAAGGCACCCATCCAGGCGAGCCAACGGTGGCACGTTGAACGGACGAACAGCTGGCACAACGCGTTCAACCGGCTGCAACGCTGCCACGAACGAACAGAGAAGGTCATCGACGCGTACTTCGACCTCGCCGACGCGATCATCACCGTCCGCAGCCTCACCCGACGCGCATGGACCCTCTACCGATGGGACAACCGCCCCACCCGCCGCCGATGACCACCAACCATTCCGCGCGGCCTCTACGTCGTCACCCGATCCGGCGGTCGCCGGTCCGGGCTGGGATTCACCGATTTTCCCGGTGAGCCCAGGATCATGCTGCGTGGCGACGTGGAACAGGGTGCGTTCGCCGCGCTGCCGGACGATGTGGAGATCCGGTACTCGAGCACACCGGTTCACATCGAGCAGGACGCTAGTGGCGTCGACGTCACGCTGGAGCAGAATGGCACGACCGTCACGGAGCGTTTCGATCTGGTGGTGGGCGCCGACGGCCTGCGATCCACGGTCAGGCGCCTGGTGTTCGGCCCGCACGAGCAGTACCTGCACCGGCTCGGATACATGATCGCGGCTTTCCTGCTTCCGGGCCCGATCGGCGGCATGGCCCCGCACGAGGGTGCCATGCTGCTCGAACCGGGCCGCTCACTGCTGGTCCTGCCGTTCGCGGATCGCGCGCCGGCCGCGTTCTTCTCCTATCGCACCGATGATGTCGACTCGCAGTTCACCGGCCGGCCGGTCGAGCGGCTTCGCGCCGCCTACAGCCCTCAGCCCTACGGCAGGCTGCTCGGCGAGGCACTCGACGCGTTCGCTGTCACGGACGACTGCCTCTACGACACGGCCGAACAGGTGCGGATGAGCACGTGGTCGAAGGGCAGGGTGATGCTGGTCGGCGACTCCGCCTGGTGCGCGACCGTCTATTCCGGCATGGGGACCTCCGCGGCCCTAGCCGGCGCGGACCTGCTCGGCACGATGCTCCAGCGCCACAGCGACAGGATCGGCCCGGCGCTGCTGGCCTGGGAGAACCCTTCGTCCGCACATCGCCTCGTACCAGCGCACCGGTATCAAACAGATCTCCCTCTTCACCCCCGCCAGCAGGCGGCAGATCGTAGCGAGGCGGCTGTTCGAGTTCGTCGACAGGCTGCCGGTGGCCGGCGCCGCGATACGCCGGAGACTCAACAGCAGCAAGGACAATCTCGAAAAGGAGCGAGACATCGCATTCGTCAGCTGAGCGACGGCGATGTCGGACTTGGGGGCGTTGCGGTCGTCGACGAGATGTCTGCGGAGGCCGGTGGGCAGGGCGGGCTCGCCCGCGGTCCAGGTGTAGAAGGGCTCCGGCCGCAGTTCCGCGTCCGGTACGACCCGCAGGGGCTGTTCCAGGATCGCGCGAATGGCCGGAACGGCGCTCTCGTCGCCGACGAGAAGCTGCCAGGTCGCGCCCGGGGTCGGTCCGGCCGGAACCGGCGGATCGAGTACCTCCCCACCCGCGGGCACGCGGCCGGCTGGAGAGCGAACTGGAGCATCCACCGCTCGCTGGTCGGGAGCACGACCGGCCTTGGCCGGGCGGGCCGAAGAACACGCGGCCCGCCCGGTCGTACCCGGACTGCTCCAGGTGCCGGAAATCGTCTCCCCCACCGTGAGGAAGACGAAGTGCGGGCTGATCCGCACACGCCGCTGGACGGTCAAGGCCAACATCCGCCTCTGGCGCGGACGCCGATACTTGCCCGCCATCCCAACCATCTCTTCAAGTCTGGTCAACAGTCCCTCCCGACGTCGGCTCATATGATCGAGACGCCATCTCACCGCGACATCGAGCGCTCGGCCACCGGCAGATTGACAAACCATGACGAAAACCCGCCAACGTACGCCGCCGCCCACCCTCCGGGTGCTGACATCGCGGCGGGGAGCATGGTTGCCCGACGGCTACCACCTCGACACTCACCGTCACAATCAGGGTCAATTGGTGTACGCGGCAGCCGGAGCCCTGGCCACCACGACGGAGCACGGGACATGGATCGCCCCGGCCGACCGGGTGACCTGGACACCGCCCGGCTTCGATCACTCGCACCGCTTCTACGGCCGAGCCGACGCCCGGGTCGTCGCCGTCCCGGCGCGGATGTGCGACGAACTCCCGACACATCCCGGCGTATTCGCGGTCGGTCCCCTGCTCCGCGAGGCCATCCTGGCACTCACCGGCCGGCCGGAGGCCCGCCCTGGCGCCCACAAACGACTGCTCGCGGTCGTGATCGACGAACTCACCGAAGCACCCGAACAGCCGCTGCACCTACCCGAACCCAGCGACGACCGGCTACGCGTCGTCACCGACCTCCTGCATGCCGACCCCGGACGGACGGCGACCCTGGCCGAACTCGGACGGGGCGCCGGAGCCAGTGAACGCACCCTCAGCCGGCTGTTCCACACCGAACTCGGCATGAGCTTCCACCGCTGGCGCACGATCCTGCGCATCCATCATGCCCTCCCACACCTCGCCAACGGCGTCTCCGTCACCGCCACCGCCGGGCTGTGCGGATGGTCCAACCCTTCGAGCTTCATCGACGCGTTCACCGACATCGTCGGCCAGACCCCAGGCCGCTACCAAGCCGAACACTGCGCGAACCTGTCCAGTCATTGACTCGCATGCTTCCTCGTCGAGCCGTCCGGTCGGGCGTCAGATGATCAGCCCGCTGCTCCGGAGCCCGGTCGCGGATGGAGCGGTGCGTGACACGGGCAACCAGCGGGCACGGCTTGCCCGGCCGGCGCCGGTGTGCCTGCGGCGATGCGCTCGACCTCGGCGAGGATGCGCAGCCGCTCGTCCGGTCCGATGTAGCGCCCCCGTACGACAACCCCGGACACGGTCGCGGTGTTGGTGATGTCGCTCAGTGGGTCAGCGTCGAGCACCACCAGGTCGGCAGCATGTCCCGCAGCGACGCGGCCGGTGTCCGAGCCGAGGAACCGGGCCGGTTCCGCGGTCGCCGCGTGCAGCGCGGCCATCGGCGGCAGACCTGCTTCGACCAGCAGCGCCAATTCGTCGTGGACGGAGAAGCCGGGGTAGACCGCGACCGTGCCGGTGTCGGTGCCGGTCATGATCGGCACACCGTGCCCGTGCATCTCGCCGACCACCTGCAGCCGGCGGCCGAACTTGGCGGCCCACTCGGCGTCGGTCCACACCGGGCGGTCTGCGAGGTAGAACCTCTGCCGCGCGAACTCCATCGCCTCGACCGCCCACGACGGCAGGTAGCGGTTGCGCGGGTCGGCGGCGACGTCCACGGTCCGGGCGAAGTCGATGCCACGGTGCACGGCGAGGGTGGGTACCTGGCGGGTCCGGCGGCGGACAAGCGCGCCGAACACCCTGCGGGCCTTGGCCCCGCTGTGGGTGTTCATGGCGGTCCACTCGAGCGGGTGAATGGCGGCGAACCAACCGCTGTAGTCACCGAGTTCGAGACGGATCCGGGCGATCGCGGCGCGGAGACGACGCTCGGCGAACGAGGTGTCGAAGAACGTCCAGAACAGGTGCTCGACGCTGGCCTGTCCGAGGTCGGCGGCCTCCTCCAGCGGCACTTCGTCCGGGCAGTGGCCAGCGAAGGACATGCCGTGCTGGCGTGCCTCAGCGGCAAGAGCCCGATAGGCGGAACGGCTGAGCCGTGTGTAGACCTTGACGAAGTCCGCGCCTGCGGCCTGCTGCTGACGGACGGCCTCGCGGGCCTGACCGGCATCGGCGACCTGGACGACGTCGAGGAACGCGGGATCCCAGAGAGACGGCGAGCCGTCGACGATCTTGCTGCCGAGGACGTAGCGCGGGCCGAGAAGGGTGCCGGCCTCGATGCGGTCGCGCCAGTCGCGCGCGAGCGGCGAGCCGGCCATGTCGCGTACGGTGGTGACACCGTTGGCGATGTTCAGTGCGGGGTCGATTCCCTCCGCCTGGGCGTGGGCGTGCATGTCCGCGAGACCGGGAATGACGAACCGGCCGCGCAGGTCCACCTCCGTCGCGCCCTGCGGTGCTGGCCCACGGTGCACGCTGGCGATCCGGTCGCCGCGGATCACCACCGTCGTGTTCGGCAGTATCCGGCCGCTGTGCGGGTCGATGACGGTGACATGGGTGAGTGCGATGCCACCGGTGGTGGGCCGGTCCGCTGCCGCGGCCGCCGGCCGGGCGAGTATTCCGGCGGCTCCGGCGGCAAGTCCGGCGGTCATCACGCCCCGGCGCGAGAAGTCTCTTGGCATGCGCCGATTCTGTCCACCTCGGAGGCGGCGAACCATCCGGTGAACCCCACCTTCCGGGGTGGGGCATCCCCACGACGAGACACCCGGTTCACCGGACCGCCCGGGGCTCACCCGTTCGTACGCGTCTCCTGGTCCCCCCTCGCCGGCCTCCTGACGCGGGCACACCGCGACATCACGGCGGGGCTGCTGGGCGTGCCGAGTGCCGACCTGGCGGGCCTGGCCCTGATCGCCCCGATCCGGCGGAACCTGGGGGCAGAGCGGACGCCGCAGCGCCGTCGCCCGCTTGCGGAGATCTCCGAGGGCGTCCGTTGGCTGTGGCACCAGGACCTCCTGCGCGCCCTCGTGGCGATCGCGTCGGCCGGTAACCTGGCCTTCACCGCCCTCGGCCTGACCATCATCGTGCGCGCCACCGACCTCGGCGCTTCTTCGGCCGCTGTCGGTGTTCTCCTTGGCCTGTTCGGCGTGGGCGCGATCACCGGCGCTCAGCTGGCCACACCGGTGCAGCGCCTCGTCACCCCGAACGTGATGTCGGTGCCCTCCTCGGCGGCATATCCCTGGAAACCCCCGGTGCGGTGTGGACTTTCGCTGCCCCGGCGACGTGGCTGGCCGTCGCCGCGGTGGCGTCGACGGCGAGCCGACAGATCAGGCGGGCCCGAGGCTGGGAACGCTCACCGACAGCATTGAGGTCAATGGTCACGAGCGGGTGGTGGCTTCCAGGCGCCAGCCGACGGCGCTGGAACGCTCGAGCCAGAACGCGGCGTAGCGGCCGCCCGAGGCCAGCAGGGCGTGGTGGGTGCCGGTCTCGGCGACCTGACCGTGCTCGTCGAGGACGACGATCTGATCGGCGTTCACCACGGTGGAAAGCCGGTGTGCGATCACCACCAGGGTCGAGCGTTCCCGCAGGGCCGCCAGGGAGCGTTGAACGTACCGCTCGTTCTCGGGGTCGAGCGCCGCGGTGGCCTCATCGAGCAGCACGATCGGGGCGCGTTTGACGATCGCCCGGGCGATGGAGACGCGCTGGCGCTCGCCGCCGGACAGCGCCGATCCGGCTTCGCCGACCGGTGTGTCCCATCCGTGCGGTAGTCGATCGACGATCTCGGTCACCCCGGCCAGCAGCGCGGCTTCGTCGACGTCGCTCTCGCTGGCGTCGGGACGGCCGAAGCGGATGTTCTCCCGCAGCGTGTCGTCGAAGAGGTACACGTCCTGGAACACCAGGGCGAGCTGCGCCATGAGATCCGCTGCGGTCTGATCGCGGACGTCCACGCCGCCGACGCGGACCGCGCCGGCGTCCACGTCGTAGAAGCGCGCGACAAGCCGGGTGATCGTGGTCTTGCCGGAGCCGGACGGCCCGACGAGCGCGGTCGTGGTGCGCTGCGGCACAGTGATGGTCACGTCGTTGAGCACCGGCGTACCGGGTTCGTAGCCGAAGTGGACATGGTCGAGTTCCACCAGTCCGGCCACGCTGACGGGGGCGGACTGCTCCGGTTCGGGCAGCGGCCGGGCGCCCATGATGCCCTGGATGCGGGTCAGTTCGCCGCGGATCTGGCGCAACGAGCCACCGAACTCACCGACCTCCGACAGCGGCTGCACGAACCGGGAGGCCACTCCGAGCAACGCGAGCAGATCGACACCGGACATGGTGCCGTCGAGCGCGAGTGCGGCGGTGAGAACGACGAACCCGGTGAAGACGAGCTGAATGGTCACCCCGTTGAGCGACAACCCCAGGACAGCCTCGATCATGGTGCGCCGGGCGATCTTCCGCTGCTGCGTGATCGCCGCGGTGAGCGGCGGGTAGCCGGCCCCGGTAGTGCGGCCGAAGGCGCGCAGCACCGGCTGGCAGCGGGCGAACTCGATGACCCGGTCACTGGACTCGACCGCGGCCTCGTGCGCGGCGAGCTCGCTACGCGCGATCAACCGCGCGGACGCTCGGGCGGCGAGGGCGATGACCGGCGCCGCGACGAGCAGAGCCAAACCGAGCCGCCAGTCGAAGAAGAACATGGCGGCGGTGACCGCGGCCGGCGCGGCGATCCCGACGACGAGCGGGGTCATCAGATGGGCCGCGGCGCCGCCGGCGGCGAGGGTCCCCTTGGCGGCGATCTGGGCGACGCTGCCGGTCTTGCCGGCGAACCAGCCGATCGGCAGCCGCACGAGGTGGTCGCCGATGTTCAAATGCATGGTACGGAGCACGGTCAGCGCCACGCCGAATCCACGCATCGCCTGTACGTAGTGGGCGACAGCGCAGCACAGGACCGCGACGGCGAGCACGCCGATCCACATCCGCACGCCCGGCCAGTCGCCGATGGCAAGGGCACGGGCGATCGGGACGAGCAGACTGACGGCGAAGCCCTGCAGGACGCCGTAGAGGCTCGCCCAGAGGAGAAACCGCGTGTAGTCACCCTGATGCTCAGGGCCGAGCGCGGCCCGCAGCTGACGGATCATCGCGAGTCCCCTCTCGATGTGGCGGCCGATGTAGAGTCACCTTGGTGGGCCCGCCACATGCGCGCATATACGCCATCGGCGTCCAGTAGACCGTCGTGGGTTCCGACCTCGGCGATGCGGCCGTGATCCAGTACGACGATCTGATCGGCCGCGGTGATCGAGGCGAGCCGGTGGGCGATCACCAGCAGGGTGCGCCCACTGACCAGGCCCGCGAGCGCGGTCTGGATCCGCGTCTCCGATTCCGGGTCGGCGAACGCGGTCGCCTCGTCGAGAATCAGGATCGGCGGGTCGGCCAGGACGGCCCTGGCGATCGACACCCGCTGCGCCTCACCGCCGGAAAGCAGCGCGTCCACGCCGACCACCGAGTCGTATCCGCGCGGCAGGGCGAGGACCCGGTCGTCGATCTGCGCCAGCCGCGCGGCACGCCGCACCTCCTCGAGCGTCGCGTCGGGCCGAGCCAACCGGATGTTGTCGGCCACGGTCGCCCGCAGCAGTTGGACGTCCTGCAACACGAACCCCACCCACCGGTACAGCTCTCCCGTGGCGATGTGCCGCACATCCACCCCGCCGATCGAGATACGACCCTCGCCCACGTCGTGGAACCTCGCCACCAGCGTCGCCAACGTCGACTTCCCCGACCCGGACGGCCCCACCAGCGCGGTAACCGTACCGACCGGCAGCGTCAGGTCGATATCGTGGAGCACCCGATGCCGACCGTCGTAGCCGAACCCGACTCCTTCGATCCGTACCTCCGCCGACTCGGGCGACTGCGGCTGCGACGGCTCGCACAGCACCGGAGTAGCCAGAAGATCGGTGATTCGCTTCGCGGCGGCTGCGGCCTCGCGGCGGGACTGCATGCTGAAGCTCACCGTCATGATCGCCGCCGGCAGCGTCATCGCCACCAGGGCCGCCGTCACCAGGTCGACAACGCTGACCCGGCCCTGGGCGACGAACCACGTCCCGACGACGATGTTCACCAGCAACACGAACGGAGCGGAGATCGGGATCGTCGCCAGGGCGTCGGTGCGCAACATCGGCCGCACCCACGCGGCGTACGCCTCGGCGAACCGCATGGCCGCCTTCCGGTAGGCAGCGTGCGCGCGACCGGCCTGCCCGAAAGTCTTGACGACCGAGACGCCGGAGACGAACTCGACGATGGTCGCGCTGATCCGCGCGATCCCGGCGTTCATCTCGATCATCTTCGCGGTCATCCCCCGCGCCATGACCGCGTAGGCGGTCAGGTAGATCGGCAGAGTCGCGACTCCCACCAGCGCAAGCCGCCAGTCCAGTACGAACAGGTACGCCAGGCCGGCCAGCGGCACGGTGATCGCCGCGGTGGTCTCCACGGCACCGTGGGCCACGAGATAGTGAATGTCGCTGATGTCATTCTGGGTGGCCTTGCGAACCAGGCCGGACGAGTTCTGGGTGAACCACCCCAGCGGCACCCGGCCCAGTCGCTCGACGATACGGGTACGAATGACCCCCTGCATCCGGGCATCGGCGAAGTGCGTCACCGACAGGGCCGCACCGCCGAGCACCGTTCGGGCGAACAGGGCGACCACCACCGCGGCGGCGATCCACCACACCCGTTCGCGGTCCACCTCGCCGGTAGTGAGGAAGGCCTTTCCCAGCTCGGCGATGGCCACGTACGGCGCGATCGTCGCGATCGAGGCCAACACCTGCAGCACTACCCCGGTGGCCAGCGAAGCCCGAGCTGGGGCGAGGAGATCGGACAGTGCCCGCGACGACGCGCGCGCCTGTGCCTTGGCGTCCGCCGGTCTCGACGGGTTGGGGTCCGGCGCTGACGGAGCCATTGCTTCAGCATCCACGATCGCGGCCATGTGAGCTCCTCGGACTTTCGGGCCGGGTGGGTGAGGCAATAGGTAGCGGTGACGGAGCGAAATCACCGCCAACGGGATCACCGTGCGACAACAGTCCTCCGCCGGCAAGCGCGGCCGCGCCGGGCATTCAGCGGTCCGGGAACGTACTGGTCATGTGGGACGCGGTCACGGCCGCCACGACGAGTGCGCCCGCCACGACGACGCCGATATCGAACCCGCAGACGACCGCGAGTACCTGCGCCACGACGTACCAGAGCCGCACCGTCGATTCCGCCGGGTACCGGTACTCGCGGGGCGCCACGGGTACACCACGGCGAAGCCCACGCACGAAGCGTGGGTCGTCACGCTCACAGAGAAGGGTCAGTGACTCCAGCGTGGGATGCATGCGTCCGACCCCCATCCCCGCCCGGGCCCGGCTGGCCTGCGTCGCGGGCGCGCACCGACAGCCCATCACAATAGATAACGATTTTCAATACTGATAAGGGTCACCAGTTCGGTCGTGAGCGCCACCGAGGGTCGACCGACGGCAACCGCGACCGCCCACACCACCGGCCCGTCCTGACAGCGGGCAGCGAGGCGGGCCGCAACGGTCAGCTCCGTCAGCCCCGGGCGAAACGGAACAGATTCAGCCGGTAACTGCGCACTCGTCGGCGGAACACGGCGCCCATGACGAGCGACATCACCCGGAACCGGAGCGGCATCCGAGCGCGCAACTCCGGTGCCGGATCGAGGAACGTACGCGATTCGAGCAGTCGTACGCCGAGGCGCTCCATCTCGGCAGGATCTTCGCACACCCAGGTCATCCGTGCGCCCATGGTGCGTATGACGTCATTGCGATTCACCGAGTCGGCCATCGCCCGCCCACCGGTCTCCGCCGCCAGCAACGCGCCGGGGAAATTCGCTCCGAGGAGGCGGAACACCTCTTCCACGTGGTACGGCTCGAGGTACAGCAGGACAGCCTCGGCCACGAACAGGTAGGGGCCCGGACCGGTCTGCACCGTCCGCACCCACGCAGGGTCGAGCACCGAGGCCGGCAGCATCCGACGTCGGTCCGTGTCGTGGAAGAACCGGCAGCGCAGGGTGATCACGTCGGGAAGGTCGAGGTCGAACCACGTGACCCGGCCGTTGTCCAGCCGGTCGAACCGGGTGTTGAGGCCGGTACCGATCTCCACGACGGTTCCCCCGGGGTGCTCGGCCAGGAATCGACGCACCCACACATCGAACATGACTGTCCGCAGGACGGCACCCGTCGCACCGCTGGCGAACGCCTTCATCCGAGCGAAGTCGTAGCCGAGGGACTCGACGATCTGGACCGCGCGGGGGTCGCTCAGCAGCGGCCTGCGCTTGCGCGTCTCCACCGCCCGTCCGTACAGCGGGATCATCAACGTCTGCTCGACGGCTCCCAGCCGTACGCCTGCCTCGTCGTTCATGATCGCTCCGCCGTCAAAAGTGATTTCCGGTGTAAAGCGTTGTCGATCCTTTCCCGCCCTCACCCACGGACGAGCCGGCCCGGGTGACCGGGGTTAGCCTGGCTTGCGCGTAGCGCCCTGCAGCCGGTGGACCATGGCATCCAGCCGGCGGAGCACCTCCGTTTCGGTCGCTCCAGTGGCTGTGGCGAGCTCGATGGCCAGGAGGCGGGACACCGTGGCCAGCCCGACGGTCACTTCGACGAGGGCCGGCTCATCGTGCAGCGCCTGCTGGAGCGCGGTCTCGGGTTCGCGGTCCTCGGCCGCCCATGTGGTGACCACCCGCAGGCCTGATCGCAGGCAGCGGAACTGTGTCGGGGAAAGCCAGGAGCCAGTCTCACCGCCCATGATCATCAACCCGCCTCGGTCTCAGGCGATCGAGGCCTGGTAGATGGACTCGATCGACGTATCGAGGGTGCGGTCGAACTCCTCGTCGCTCTGCTGCGCCGTCAATCCGTCCAGGAGCGCACGGCTGAAGCTGGCGATGAGCCCCGGGTTGCGGGACAGGCGCGCGTTGGCTTCGTCACGGCTGTAGCCGCCGGAGAGCGCGACGACGCGGGCAATCGCCGGGTGGGCGACGAGATCGGCGTAGAACCCGTCGATCGAGGGGATGGTGAGCTTGAGGGCAACCTTGCGGTCACCCAACGCATCGAGCCGCTGCGTGATCGCCGCCTTCAACAGCGTTTCGGCCTCGGGCTTGTCCGGGGCCTTGATGTCGACCTCAGGCTCGATGATCGGCACCAGGTCCGCTGCGAGAACGCGTTCGGCGATCTCGAACTGCTGGGCGACGATGCGGTCGATCCCGGCAGCGTTCGCCGAGTGGATGACCGAGCGCTCCTTCGTGCCGAACACGCCGGCCGCTCGGGCACGGCTGAGCAGCTCGTCGAGGGCCGGAATCTCCCGCATCGGTTGAACGCCGTCCTGCTCGTCCTGCATGCCCTTGTCGATCTTGAGGAAGGGAATGATGCCCTTGTCTTTCCAGAGGTAGTCGACGAATCCGCGCCCGTCGAGCTGGCGGTCGAGGGTGCCCTCGAACAGGATCGCCCCCAGGATGCGCTCGCTCGTGAAGGCGCGGCTGGTGACGACACGGACGCGCGCGGCGTGAATCAGGTCGAACATCTCCGTCTCGGAGGAGTACCGGGACTCCTCGATGCCGTACAGCCGCAGCGCCTTCGGCGTGCTGCCGCCGCTCTGGTCCAGCGCGGCGATGAACCCGCGTCCGGTCTCGAATCGGGTGAGCTGCTCCGGGTCGGGCACGGGCGTTCCTCTCGTGGTCCTGGCTTGATCGCCGCCAGCCTAATAGAAAACCGTTTTCAGTACAGCCTGCCTTGCGATGCCCCGTCCTGCAACAGTCAAGCGGGCGGCGGGCACGCGGTTCGACGTGACGAGCGACTCACTCGGCGGTTCGGCACGGGTGCCGTCGCGCGGGGCAGCAGTATCCGGGGCACCGCTGGTGAGGCCATCCCCACCAGAGATACACCAGCTGACGGCATCGCTCCTCGACGCCCGTGCGCAGCAGACTCGTCGTCGACACTTCCTGGCTAGTGAGGTTGACGTGGTACGACTGCGACGGCGTTTCACCGGTGCGCGGATCACCGCGCTGGTCGTGATCGGCGCCTTGACCACCGGTCTCGGCCAGGTGGCCACGCCGGCCTCTCGGTCCGTGGTGGAGGTACCGTCCGGCGCACGGGCGGGCGACTTCACCCAGCGGCCTTGCCGGTACGAGACCGAGGACGGTCCTCGGGAAGCGGATTGCGGAACGCTCGTCGTGCCGGAGAACCGCCTCCGACCCGACTCGCGACTCATCGCCCTGCCGGTCATCCGGATCAGGGCCACCGGCGAGCGTCCGGGCGAGCCGGTCTTCTGGCTGACCGGTGGCCCCGGCGGGACGAACCTGAAGATCCGCCAGGCCGGTCGGCTGACCGGCGGCCACGACGTCGTACTCGTCGGCTACCGGGGCGTGGACAGCTCGACCATTCTCGACTGTCCCGAGGTACCGGCCGTGCTGCGGGTGTCGGCCGACCTGACCGGCCCCGACACCCAAAGCCGCTACGCAACCGCCCTGGCCGACTGCTACCACCGGCTCGCCGGCAACGGCGTCGACCTCGACGGATACTCGCTGCCGCAGCGGGTCGACGACCTGGAGGAGGCCCGCCGTGCTCTGGGCTACGACCGGATCAACCTGCTCAGCACGAGTGCCGGCACCCGCACGGCCATGATTTACGCCTGGCGCCACCCGAGGGTTGTCCACCGGTCGGCGATGATCTCGGTGAACCCGCCCGGCCACTTTCTGTGGGACCCCGCGATCACCGACCGACAGCTGCGCTACTACTCGACGCTGTGCGCTCGCGACCCAGGCTGCTCGGCCCGTACTCCCGATCTCGTGGCCAGCATGACGGCGACCGCGGCGGACATGCCGACCCGTTGGGGCCTCCTTCCGATCAAGGAGGGCACCGTCCGCGCCGCCACCCTGTGGGGGATGTTCCACAGCACCTCGTCCTCCGCCCCGCTCAACGCACCGACCACGATCGATGCCTGGCAGGCTGCTGCCGCTGGCGACCCCAGCGGCTTCTGGGCCCTGTCCGTGCTGGCCGACCTGGCACTTCCCGACAGTTTCGTTTGGGGCGAGTTCGCGGCCAGCGGCGTCATCGACGCGGAGGCGATCCGAAACTTCTACGCGGCCGGCGGTGACCGTCACTCGATCCTCGGTAATGCCCCGGTCGAGTTCCTCTGGGCCGGCGGCGGCCTGACCCAGGCCTGGCCGGCCAGCCCGGACTACGACGGGTACCGCACCGTGCGACCGAGCGACGTCGAGACCCTGCTGATCGGCGGTACCGTCGACTTTTCCACCCCGGCCGAGCTGGCCACCGCGGAGTTGCTGCCCGCGCTGTCCAACGGGCACCAGGTGATCCTGGCAGAGCTGGGTCACTCCGGGGACTTCTGGAACGCCCAGCCCGAGGCAGCGACGCACCTGCTCACCACGTTCTTCGACCAGGGCAAGGTCGACGCCTCCCACTTTCGAGCCCAACCGGTCGACTTCGCCGGTGTAGCGCCCAGCATGTCCACTATCGCGCGTGTGCTGGCCGGGCTCCTGGTCGGCGTCGCCCTGCTCGGGATGATGCTGCTGGCTCTGCTGACTTACCGGGTGCGTCGGCGCGGCGGCTTCGGTCCGCGCTCCAGCGTCGTCATCCGCACTCTGGTGCCGCCGGTGGCCGGGCTCGGCGGCTGGTTTCTCGCCCTGCTCACCGTGGCCAGCGTCTGGCCCGGCCTGCTCGGCAGTCAGGTCCTTGCCGTACTCGCCGTGGCCCCGGCCGTCGGGGCGGGTGTCTGGCTCGGCTCCATCCAGCGCGACCGGCCGGGCGGACGCGGAGGTTTCCTGGCGGCCGCGATGACCGGGGCACTGGTCGGTGCCGGCATAGGGGCGCTACTGGTCCCGGGGTACGCCGGGTCGCTCGTCGCTCTTGCCTGCGCCTGCCTCGCGGCCAACCTCGGGGTCCTTCTACTGGAGCTGACCCGCAGCCCTGCCACGGTCGGTGCCAGACGGCGTCCCCTCCCCCGTTGACGACCGACATGGGCGGTGGCAAGGCGGTGAGAATCGTCGCCGCCACGACAGCGTCGATGGCTGCACCCATCCTCGAAACCGGGTCACGGTGGCGTCATGGTGGGTGAACCTCGCGAACGTTCACATCGCGGCGTGGCCGTGCCGCCAGTAGCCGACGAAGTCGACGTGGTTCTTGGGAATTCCACGCTCGGTGACCAGGTACCGACGGGCGCCGGTGGCCAGCGCGGACTCACCGACCAGGTAGCCGTAGACCGTGCCGTCCGGCAGTTGGGCCGCCCGCAGCGCGTCAAGGGCCAACCGACCGGGGACCTCGTCCGGCTTCGACGTCCCCTCCCGGTCGACCCAGATCAGCTGTATGCCGGGCGGTACCGGGAAGTCCTGGCGGTCGGAGGCAGCCGGGATCTCCACGATGGCCAGACCACGGGCGCCTGCCGGCAGCGCCTGACAGATCCCGGCGACCGCGGGCAGCCCGGTTTCGTCGGCGACCAGCAACGTCCAGTCGTGCTCGTGCCGTGGGTTGAACCCGACGCCCTGGTCGAGGATGCCGACCTGGTCACCCGGCCGGGCGCTCGTCGCGAACATGGCGGCCGGCCCGCTGGTGCCGTCCGCGTCGGCGTGGACGACGAAGTCGATGTCCATCTCGCGCAGGTCGGCCCGGAACGCACGTACGGTGTACGACCGCACGTGCGGTCGTTTCACCCGCGGGGTGGCCAGGTACTGGGCGTACCACAGGTTCGACGAGCGGGTGGGCAGGCGCAGGCCCTCCTGGCCATCGCGGGCGAGGAACAGCCGCATCCACTGGTCGAAGCCGAGCGGGGTGAACTGCGTCAGGCCGTCGCCACCGACGGTCATCCGGATTACGTGCGGACTGATCCGCTTGGTGCCGACCACCTCGACCATGAGCACGTGCGGGTCGACCGGCTTGCGCATCTTGTAGTTGGCCATCTGCTCAGCCCTCCACTACCACGGTGCGACGCGTCGCGGTGGCCGGCGCGATGCCCCGGGCCACGCCGGTCTCGGCCAACCGGCGCGCGACGACCAGCCCGAGCGCGGTGAACGCCAGCTCGCTGGCGAGCATGAGCGCGAAGAAGATCGCCTGAACGACCAGCGGCATGGTGGAGATGTTGAACGCCGCGTACGCGGACACGGCGTACGCGGCGACGAAGACGGCCGCGGTGAGGTGGAACAGCCACGGCCGCCAGATCCGGTACCGGGTCACCAGGAAGCCCAGCTCGATAGCGACGCCGACCATCAGGCAGGTGACGACAGCGCTCGGCCCGGCCGGCGTGGGAATGCTGATCACGCCCGCGATGAACATGGTCAGGACGGCCGAGCCCGGCCGGCGCAGGACCGCGAGCGCGACCACCGGGCCGATGATCCACAGCCCGACCATCGGCGCGTAGGCCAGTGGCATGGTCGCGGAGACGCTGAACGCCGCATAGTTCGACGGGATCAGCAGTACGCCGGTGGCCGCGCCGATCGCGGCGCACGCCATCAGGAAACGGGTGGTCAATGTCAACGGATGCCTCCGGGGAAGGTTGTCACGAGCATCGGGATCAGCGGGGCGCTCGCCAGCAACAGGACCAGCAGCGCCACGTCTCGCGGCCGGAACGGGACGTGACGGCGCTCGGTGCGGGTCGGATATGCGCCGAAGCCTCGCGCCTCCATCGACAGCGACACCCGGTCGGCGTGCCGGATACCGCCCGCCAGCAGCGGGATCGCGTACCCCAGATGGCGACGGACGGTCGCCACCGGACCGCGCCCACCGGCCATCCCGCGCACCCGGTGCGCGCTGCGGATCGTCTCCAGTTCCTGCGCGAACCGGGGCACGAAACGCAGGGCCGCCAGTCCGGCGTAGCCGATCCGGTACGGCACCCGCAGCTGCGAGATCATCGAACGGACCAGGTCCGTGCCCTGCGTGGTCAGCCCGGACAGCAGGGCCAGCGCGACCACCGAGGCGACCCGCAGGCCGGTGGCCAGGCCGGTCTGCAACGCACCGGACCACAGGGTGAACGGACCGAGCCGCAACAGGGCCTGGGTGTGGTCGACCCGGGCGGGGTCGGTCCACACCCCGAACGACACCGTCATCACCGCCACCAACGCGGTGACGCCCACCAGCAGCCGGGTCGCCGTACCGGTCGATAGCCGGCCGCCGACCAGCAGCAGGCCGAGGGCGAGTGCCGCGAACATCGCCGGGGTCAGCAGGTCGCGGGAGCCGATCGCCACCACCATGGCCGGAACCGGACCGAGCACCTTGACCAACGGGTTGTACGTGCGCAGGTCGAGCATGGAACCGGACTGGTGTGGCGTACCGACAGCACCGGACGCGCCGGTGACCAGGCCGATCGTCATGCGGGCACCGCCGCCGGGTCGCACGGATCTTTGGCCAGAGCGGACGGGATGCTCGCCGGGTCGGACGGAACGTCGGCCAGCCGGGTGACGCACCGCCACCGCGGATGGCGGGCGAGCACACCGGTGGCGCGGGCCACCGGCGGCGGGCGCAGGCCGGCCCGGGCAAGTACGTCGGCGTCGGCGAACACCTCGGCCGGGCCTGCCTCGGCGATCACCCTGCCGTCGGCGAGCACCACCACCCGCGTGGCGTGTTCGGCGACCAGCTGCATGTCGTGGGTCACCACCACCACCGTGGTGCCGGTCCGGTGCAGGTCGGTGAGCAGCTTCAGCAGTTCGGTGGCTCGCTGCCGGTCCTGGCCGAACGTGGGTTCGTCGAGCACCAGCACCCGCGGGCCGCAGATGATCGCGGCGGCCACCGACAGCCGTCGCTTCTGACCACCGGAGAGCAGAAAAGGGTGCAGGTCACGGAGCTTACGCAGGCCGAAGCGGTCCAACACGTCGTCCACCCGAACGGCCACCTCGTCCTCGGCCACGCCCCGCAGACGCAGTCCGTGGGCCAGCTCGCCGTCCACCCGGTTGGTCACGAACTGGTGCTCCGGGTTCTGGAAGACGAACCCGACCAGTCCGGCCAGGACCCGGCTGTCGACCCGGGACGGATCGACGCCAGCCACCCGTACCGCGCCACGTGGTGACCGGGTCACGCCCGCGACGGCCTGCGCCAGCGTGGTCTTGCCGGCACCGTTGGCACCGACCACGGCGACCAGTTCACCTGCGGCTACCACCAGGTCGATCCCGTGCAGCAGGGATCGGCCACCCCGGCGCACGGTGAGCTGAGCGACCTCGATCGCGGTGCCGGCGGAGCCGCCGTCCGTCGCCGACGGGCCGGCGACCGGCGGCAGGCCTGGTGGCGGCAGTGGTCCCGGGGGCGGCGGCAGGTCCGGCTGTGCGTCGAGCGCGGTGGCCAGCTCGGCCGGCGTCAGCGGCAACGGTTCGAGCGCCACACCGCACGACCGTAGGCGCAGCGCGGCCAGCGTCGCCTGGGGCAACCACACACCGAGTCGCACCAGCCGCTCGGCATTTTCGGTCAGTACCCGCCGGATCGGTCCGTCCAGGGTCAGTCGGCCGTCGCCGTCCAGCACGACCACCCGGTCCACCAACTCGACCGCGCTGTCGAGGTTGTGTTCGACGAGCAGTACACCACGCTCGCCGGTAGCCACGATCCGCCGTAACAGGGCGTGGACCTCCTCGACCCCGACCGGGTCGAGGTTGGCGGTCGGCTCGTCGAGGACGAGCAGCGGTGACCGCAGCGCCAGCGCGCACGCGATGGCGAGCCGCTGTCGGCCGCCGCCGGACAGCTGGCTCGGGTCATCGTCGCGGCGTCCCCACAGACCGACCGTGCGCAGTGCTTCCTCGGCCCGATCGAGAACGTCCCCGGCGGGCAGCCGGAGGTTCTCCGGTCCGAAGCAGACCTCGTCGAGGACCGTCGCCATCACCACCTGCGCGTCGGGATCCTGGAAGACCATCGCGACATCGGTGGCGAAGCTCGGCACCGGGTGGCTCGCGGTGCTGCGGCCACCGGCGTGCACCGCACCGTCCACCCGGGCGGGCAGCACATCCGGAATCAGCCCGTTGCTGGTCAAGGCGAGTGTCGACTTGCCGCACCCCGACGGCCCCAGCAGCAGGACGGCTTCCCCCGGCCGCACGTCGAACGACACGTCGACCGGGGTGGGACGGCTGTAGCGTACGACACCGTCAGGGTCGTCCCGGTGCTGGGCGAGCTCGTACCGCACGGACACGCCGTCGAACGAGAGCAGGGCCTGATCCACGCAGGTAAGGATAGGCGAGCCTAACCAGACACGCCATGACGCGGCGCGACCGCCGTGCCCGGCGACGCCCCGGTGTTGATAGTTTGCTCGCCGTGGTGTGGTTCAGCGACACGGATCTGCGTGCCCTGGCCGGCGGTCGCTCGTACGCGCGGGCGTTCGACTACGTGGACACCGTCACCGGCCTCGGCGAACTGCCGGACGGGGTCACCGCGGTCGTGCCCGGCTCCATCGGCCGGTACAAGGTTCGGCTGACCGGTGAACTCGACGATGACCTCGACGGCGACTGTTCCTGCCCGTACGGGCAGGAGGGAAATTTCTGCAAACACTGTGTCGCCGTCGGGTTGTACCTGCTGCGCGGCTCGGCGTCGGGCGGCACCGTCCTGACTGACGACGGATCATCCGATCCTGGAAAGTTCGACGTCCGTGGCTACCTCGCCACCCTGACCCATCCGGAGTTGGTCGAGCTGCTGGCCGAGCGGGCCGAGTCCGATTCCAGCCTGTTCCGAAAGCTGAAACTGGCCGCACTGGCCGCCGCGCCCCTGCCGGATCTGCCGGGGCTGAGCCGACAGGTCGACCTGCTCGACGTCGACTGGCTCGATCACGACGCGGTCGACGACTACGTCACCGGCGCCGACGAGCTACTCGACGTGGTGCGGCGGCTCGTACCGGCGCACGCCGGTGCCGTACAGCCGCTGCTCCGCCGCGCCGCACGCCACCTCGGCGATACCGCGAACCGGACCGCCGACGGGGCTTATCCGATCACCGAGTCGGCTGCCCAGGCCTGGCAGCTGTACCTGCAGGCCTGCGCGGCCGTCCCACCCGACCAGGTCGAACTCGCCGACTGGCTGGTCGATTTCCAGGTGTCCGGCCCGGACTGGCCGGACGTCACGCTGACCGAGGTGCTCGACCTGCTCGGCGACACCGGCCTCGATCGCTACCGCGAACGCCTTGCCGTTGCCGCAGCGGCCGAGCCCGGCGGCAGCCGGTGGCACCTGCGGCGCCTGCAGGAGGAGCTTCTCCGCGTCAGCGCCGATCCGGACGCGCTCGTCGAGTTCCTGGCCCAGGATCTGTCCGGACCGCACCAGTTTGTTCGGGCGGCCCAGGTGCTACACGAAGCCGGGCGTACCGCTGAAGCGATCGATTGGCTGGAACGCGGCTTCGACACCGGCCAGGGTCCAGATGACCACCGGTTGACGACGCTGGTCGACCTGCTCGCGGACCTCTACCGCGAGACCGGCCGGGACGGTGAGGTGATCGGACTGCGGGAACGACACTTCGTCGTCGACGGCAGCGAGAGCGCCTACCGGGCGTTGCGCGCCGCCGCCGGACGGAGCCCGCACTGGCCGCCGATCCGTGCCCGGGCGCTGGAGTCGCTGCGCCGTCGGGCGCAGGACCGGGCGCACTGGTCCGCCGCGGACACCTTGGCCCAAGTTCTGCTCGACGAGGGCGAGGACGCCGAGGCATGGCACGTGACCCAGGATCACCGCTGCACCGATCCGGTGGTTCTGGCGGTCACCGCCAGGCGCGCCCGGACCCACCCGGCCGACGCCGTCGCCGTCTACCGGCCGATGGTCGCCGCCGCGGTCGGACAGACCAACAGCACCGGATACGAACAGGCGGCCCGGCTGCTGCTGACCATGCGTCCGCTGTTCGCGCGCTCGGGCGAGGACTTCGCCGGCTACGTGACCCAGCTACGGGAAGCCAATCGCCGCAAGCGCAACTTCATCGCCGAGCTGAACCGTAACGGACTGTGAGTGATCGGCGGGATCGGACAACCGCCGGACCACGGGCCCGGTATCGATCCGGTCCGCCAGGTGCTCATGGAAAGCTCCCCCGTTTGGACTCGAACCAAAAACCTGCCGGTTAACAGCCGGCTGCTCTGCCAATTGAGCTACGGGGGACCGCCGCGTCGCCGGCTTTCGCCGTCCGGCCGCCTGCGACGGCACAAGAGTACAGGACGTCGCCCGGGCCCGGATGACCGGGTGGTCGGCCGCGACCGGGGTCCGTCGGTCCACCGTCCGATCCGCCGGTCCACCGGCCGGCCCCGGCGAACCGGACAAAAAGTGGAGTGGGGGTGCCAAGACGCGTAGCAAAGGAGCAGGATGGGTAGGGAGGAGAGCAGACAACGCAGGACATGACACGACCGGGTCGCCCACCGACCAGCCGGGCCGCGAACCCCCTTTTCGGACCTCGGCTGCCGCAGGCACACCGGGGTCAGGTACGGAAAGGAGCCGCCATGCGCGGAAAGCTTTGGTTCATCGG
Source organism: Solwaraspora sp. WMMB335 (assembly GCF_049179075.1). Classification (NCBI taxonomy): domain Bacteria; kingdom Bacillati; phylum Actinomycetota; class Actinomycetes; order Micromonosporales; family Micromonosporaceae; genus Solwaraspora; species Solwaraspora sp. WMMB335. The sequence goes on along the minus strand of NZ_JBMHMF010000001.1, from coordinate 6,494,439 downwards.
CGGGGTGGCCGTGGGTTTCATCCTCGGTGCCCGTGCCGGCCGGGAGAGGTACGACGAGCTCGTACTCAACGCCCGCAAGGTGATGGACCACCCGACGGTGCAGGAGGCCGCAGGCGTGGCTCAGGCCCAGGCCAACCGCATCTACGCAGAGGGCAAGGAACGGCTGAGCCACACCCGGCTGGGCGAGAAGCTCAACGGGTACAGCCACGCGACCCCGTACACCGACAGCCTCGCCAGCACCGGGGCGGAGATCGGCGCCCCCGACGACACACCGGGGAGCAGCAGCACCGGCAAGAGCTCCGGCGGCGCCACCAGCTGAGCCGGCGCGACGCCGAGGCGGGGCCGGGCACCATCGTAGTGCCCGGCCCCGCCTCGGTCGCCTGCCGCGACAGCCGCCGGACGGTCAGTCCCGGCTGCTGGAGAATGCCGCGTCGAAGGCCGCCGTTGGCGCGTCGAAGGCGTGCGAGCGGACGAACCGCAGTGCCTCGGGCGCCCCGACCAGCCGGTCCATCCCGGCGTCCTCCCACTCGATCGAGATCGGCCCGCTGTAGCCGATCGCGTTGAGCGCCCGGAAGCAGTCCTCCCAGGGCACGTCGCCGTGTCCGGTGGAGACGAAGTCCCAGCCGCGCCGCAGGTCGGCCCAGGGCAGGTGGGAGGAGAGCCGGCCGCGCCGACCGTCGCCGGTACGCACCTTCGCGTCCTTGCAGTCGACGTGGTAGATCCGGTCGGCGAACTCGAGGATGAAGTTCACCGGATCCAGTTCCTGCCAGACGAAGTGCGACGGGTCCCAGTTGAGACCGAAGGCCGGCCGGTGCCCGATCGCGTCGAGCGTCCGCCGGGCCGTCCAGTAGTCGTAGGCGATCTCGCTGGGATGCACCTCATGCGCGAACCGCACCCCGGCGTCGTCGAACACGTCCAAAATCGGGTTCCACCGGTCGGCGAAGTCCTGGTAACCGCGTTCGACCATCTCCGGCGGGACCGGTGGGAACATCGCCACGGTGTGCCAGATCGACGATCCGGTGAAGCCGACCACGGTGGACACGCCAAGCTTGGCGGCCGCCCGGGCGGTGTCCTTGATCTCCTCGGCGGCACGGCGGCGGACCCCTTCCGGCTCGCCGTCGCCCCAGATCCGCCCGGGCAGGATGCCCTGGTGCCGCTCGTCGATCGGATGGTCGCAGACGGCTTGGCCGACGAGATGGTTGGAGATCGCGTACACGTCGAGGTTGTACTTCGCCAGTGTCTGGCGCTTGCGGTCGACGTACCCGTCCTCGGCCAGCGCCTTGTCGACCTCGAAATGATCCCCCCAGCAGGCGATCTCCAAGCCGTCGTAGCCCCACTCCGAGGCGAGCCGGCAGACTTCCTCGAACGGCAGGTCGGCCCACTGGCCGGTAAAGAGCGTGATGGGTCGCGCCATGGTCCTTCTCCCGTAGTCGTGGCTGGGATCCCGAACCCGCGCCGCGACGCGGCGCACAGTGATCGGCGCCGCTCGCGCGGCGTCTCGATGGACCGGCGCGAGGTGACGGTCCGGTGCGTTTGCGGTGCTGCGACGGCACCCGGCACGGCAACCGGTGCGGATCGCTCGCGCGGGCCCGCCGAATCGGGTCGCTGCATGCGACCGGGCGGGTTGCGCCTGCCGCCCGGACACCGGCCCGTCGGAGGGCCTGCCGGCTTCACTCTACGGCCGTAGCGCCGCCAGCGATAGGGCCGGCTCGGCACCCGGCCGGCTCGGCACCCGGCCGGCTCAGTAGCCCCACTCGGCTAGGGTCTTGTCCAGCACCCGCTCCACCGCGGACACCTGGACCGCGGTCAGCTCCCGCTGGTACGCCGCGCCCCGGCCGGCGTGGAACTCATGGCGGCGAAAGCCCCGCTCGAATGCCGGCGACCAGTCCAGGCCGAGGAACTCCACCATCCGCGCCACCTCGTCCCGCGGCGCGCTCAGCAGATCCTCGTAGCGCACGTCGAGCCACTGATCCGCCGGGTGCGCCGCGCGGGCCTGCGTGAACGCGCCCATCAGCATCCTCCAACCGAGCGCGGCGAGCACCGGGAACGACCGGTCCGCCTCCTCCCACTCGGCCCGCAACTCGGGCGGCAGCGGGCCGAACAACCAGTTGTCCGGCCCTCGCCAGCCGTCCCACCAGCCCATCTGCAACCACGAGTTGGCCACCGCACGCCCGTCGCGCACCACGTTGACGACCTTGAGATCCGGGTACGCGGCGTGCAGCCAACCGGTCCGCGGCCAACCGGTGACATGCTGCAGCAGCACCTGGCAGCCCTGCCGCTCGATCCGTCGGTCGAAGAAGGCCCGCAGCCGGTGCTCGACGTACGGGGTCAAATCATCGGCCCGCAGGTCCCGGCACGGCTTGGAGTAGCCGGCCATCACCTGCCGGTCGATCAACTGGTACGCCTCGGACGGCGCTACCCGCACCCGGCCACGTTCCAGCAGCCGACGGCTGTGTCCGAGTGAGGTCATCCCGGCCGGCCGGGGCACCGAGCGGCGATAGAGCCGGCCGTTGCGCCGGCCGGACAAATTGAGCCGGGGCAGCTTGTCGTCGAACCCGGAGACGAACCCGACACCCGGGTGCCGGGCGAGGATCTCCTGCACCAGGGTCGAGCCGCACCGTCCGGTGCCCACCACGACGGACAGCATCAGGTCAGCCCTCCTTGGTCAACGCCGGCGCCGGGGCGGCCGAGGCCGACGACACCGGTGGACCAGGCGGCCGGCGTACCGGGTAGCCGAGCCGGCGCAGCAGGGGCATGGCCACGGCGGTCACGGTCGCGTACGAGTGGTGGGGCAGCGCGCGGATCCACTCCGCGTCATCGCTGATCGGCACGGCACCGGTGCGGTGCCGTGCCGGGTTGCCGGCGACCGAGTGGGTCGGGTCGAGCCGGACCCGGCCGGCGTCGTCGATCGCGAGCCCGTCCGGGTCCAGTCCGGCGAACTCGGCGATGCGCCGCAACTGGCGCACCGGGTCGGCGACCACGTCTTCGTAGCGCACCCGAAGGTAGCGGTCCGGCCCGGCGGTGGCGAACAGCCGCACGGTGGCCGCGTTCCACACCCGCCACAGCAGCGCGGCTTTCCACACCGGGGGCCGGCTCATCAACTTGGCGTCCGCGACGCCGTCCAGGCCGCGCCGGCGCCGCCAGGAGAAGGCCGTGCCGCGCGGGTCCCGGACCAGGTGCAGCACGCGCAGGTCGATGCCGGGCAGTTCCCGCAGCAGCGCACCGTACGGCGGCAGTTTGGACGAGTCGACGACCACCGGCGGTCGACCGTCCCCGGCGTAACCGGCCTGGCGGGCGAGCGCCCGGTAGACGGCGGCGATGGTGGCGTCGTCGGGGTGCGCCGGCACGGCCCGCCGGCCGGCGCGGGCACGGCGCAACAGGGCCGGCAGGTCCCGCATCCGCAGCCGGGTACGCAACCGCCGGGCGATCCCGGCCGGGTCGTGCGGTCGGGGCACCTCGGTGAGCACCGCCGACCAGGCGGGACACCCCCCGAACGGGGCGCCGCACCCGCAGGGCCGGTTGTCCAGCAACCCGCGCTGCCACAGGTAGCGCACCTCGCCTGCGGCGAAGCAGCCGTCGATCTGGCCGAGGATCGTGGTGATCAACGTGCTGCCGCTACGCCCGCTACCGGCGAGGTACAGCACCCGCACCGGTGGCGCGGCGCCGGCCGGCTCCGGCGGGCTCATCGGTGCACTCCCGCCAGGTCCGGTGCGGCGGCGGCCCGGTAGGCGTCGCGCAGCCGGGCCAGGTGCAGCTCCGGGGTGAACTGGCTGTCGATCTTGGACCGGGCCGCCCGGCCCATCTCGTACGCCCGGTCCGGGTCGGCGACCAGCTTGCCCAGCGCGGCGCCGAGCGCGGCCGGATCACCGGCCGGGACGACCTCGCCGTCGACTCCCGGGCTGATCAGCTCGGGCAGCCCGCCCAGGTCGGTGCCGACCACCGGCACGCCGGACGCGAACGCCTCCAGCACCGCCATCGGCTGGTTCTCGTGCCAGCGTGACGGCACCGCTACCACCGCGCTGGACCGGATCAGTGCCTGCAACCGGTGCTTGTCCAGCCGGCCGTGGAACCGGACGCGGCCGGGCGCGACCCGGTCGGCGAGCGCCCGCACCGCAGGCAGCGCCGGACCGTCGCCGGCGACGTCGACCGTCGTGCCGTGCGGCACCGCGGCGACCGCCTCGACCAGCACGTCCACGCCCTTCTCCGGTGAGATCCGGCCGGCGAACAGCACTCCCCCGCCGGGCGCCGGCTTGACCGCGATGGCGCTGGTGTCGACGAAGTGGTTGATCACCCGCATCCGATCCGGGTAGACCCCGGCTCGGCGCATGACATCGGCCAGGAACCGGCTGGGGCTGACGAACACCCCGACCGGGCCGTACGCCCGTAACTGTCGGTGTATCCAGGACTCCACGGCGAGTAGCGTACTGGCGGAGGCCGATCCGTCCTTGCACCTGCGCCGCGCGGCGTGTAGCGGTCCGCCACCGACGCACGCGTCGCAGACCATCCCCCGATCGAGCATCTGGTAGCTGGGGCAGGCCAGCTTGTAGTCGTGCAGGGTGAGCACACACGGCACCCCGGCGGCCCGGGCCGCGGCCAGCACCGACGGGGACAGCTGGTGGTAGATGTTGTGCAGGTGGATCACGTCGGGCGCGAAGTCGGCGATCACCCGGGCCAGTCCGCGACGGCTCGCCGGTGACCAGAGCATCCGACCGGCGGCGGCGAGCCGGGGCCGCAGTCCGCGCGGCGGCGGCTCCAGTTCGACGTACGACGGGAAATGCTCCGCGTAGCGCAACGGACTGTCGTTGTCGGGATGGGTCATCCCGAAATATGCCACCTCGTTTCCGCCGATGCGCTGCAGTTCGGCGAGGTCGAGCAGATATCCCTCGGCACCACCGCGGCGATACAGAAACTTGTTCACATGGAGGACACGCATTTATCCGGCCCGCTCGCTCGATCCCGGGGTGCGTCCACCCGGTTATGGTGGCTCAGGGCACCCGCCCTGGCTGCTGCCTCACGCTATGCACCGGCGCCGGGATAGTCCAGTACCGAATCGCCAACTAGCTGATCGGATGATCTTGTGTGGCTGTCCAGCCTGTGGCCTGGCGTTTCGCCCCGATCTGTGGGTAGCCTGACGCCTTCGGCGACCTCGCCCAGCCTGGCCACCACGGCTGGTGACCTGACCGGGGAGGACCGGTGAAGCACGACGACGAGCCTTCGGCTCTGGCCTGGACCGCACGCCGCGTCGCGCGGCACGCCCGCTGGCTACGCACCGAGGGCCTGCGCCGCCTCGTCGAAGAGGACCGGCTCAACCCCGTCGAACGGGCCGGCACCGCGTGGGCCAAGGTGCGCTGGCGGCAGCGCTACGGCGTGACCCGCGGCGATGCCGTACCGGTGTATCTGGTCGGCCTGCAGCGCTCCGGCACCAACATGCTCGTCCGCGGCTTGGAAAATGCCGCCGAGTTTGAGGTGCACAACGAGAACGACCGACGGGTCTTCCACCGTTTTCAATTGCGCGACGACGCGGTGCTCACCGCGGTCGTCCGGCGCAGCCGGCACGCGTACGTGCTGATCAAGCCGCTGTGTGAGAGCCACCGGATCAACGAACTGCTCGACCTGCCGCAGCTGGCACCGGGCCGGGCGATCTGGGCCTGGCGCGACGTCGACGACCGGGCCCGCTCGGAGGTCGCCAAGTTCGGCGACTCCAACCTGCGTGCGCTGGCCGCCATCGCCGACGGCACCATCGGCCGGCGCTGGCAGGGACAGCGGCTCGACGCCGACACCTACGAGATCGTCCACGGCTTCGACTACCGGCGGATGGACCGGCACACCGCCGCCGCGCTGTTCTGGTACGTCCGCAACAGCCTCTATTTCCGGCTCGGCCTGCACCAGCGCGACGACGTACTGCTCAGCTCCTACGACGCCCTGGTCTCCGATCCGGCCGGGCAGATCCACCGGTTGTGCGACTTCCTCGGTGTGACCTACCGGCCGGCGCTGGCCGCGCACATCGTTCCCCGGACCCCGCGCCGGCACCGACTGCCGATCGACCCGGCGGTCCGCGCGCTCTGCGACCACCTTACCGGTCAGCTGGGCGCCGGCACCCCTGTCCCGCCCACCCCGCCTCAACAGGTTGACCCCGACCGGCGTGCTCCGGTGAGCGTGGAAAGGACCGACCATGCCTGACTCCCCCGCCCCGACCGCGCCGATATTCCTGGTCGGCTGCCAGCGCTCCGGCACCACCTTCCTGCGCCTGGTACTCGACTCACACCCGCGGATCTCCTGCGGCCCGGAGACCCGGTTCCTGCCGGACCTGCGCCGGGTCGTCGGATCGGACTGGGAGCGGCTGTCCCGGTTCGGGTTCTCCCGCGAGGACTGGCTACGACGCATCGCCGACTTCTTCGGCGGGGTGCACGCCGACTACGCCCGCGAACGCGGCAAGGCCCGGTGGGCCGACAAGACCCCGCTGTACGCCATGTCGCTCGACTTCGTCACCGAGGTCTTTCCGGACGCGCAGATCGTGCACGTTATCCGTGACGGTCGGGACGTGGTGGTGTCGCACCGTAAGCGGTTCGGTTACTGGTCGGCGGTCAAGTGCGTGGTGAAGTGGCCGCGCTACATCCGTACCGCGCGGGCGGTCGGTGCCACGCTGCCCGCTGATCGCTACTACGAGTTGCGCTACGAGGAAGCGGTCAGCGAACCGGAGAAGTCGATGCGCGCGCTGTTCGAATTCCTCGGCGAGCACTGGGAGCAAGGCGTGCTCGACTACGTGGCCAAGCCGCACGACGTGGCCAGCAAGTACACCACCGAGGCGGATCGACGGCGGGCCGCCGCCGGCACCGAGAAGGCGATCTACGGTTCCCGGGTGGGCAGCTACCGTCGCGAACTCGACCCGTTCCTGCGCCTGCTGGTGGCGGTCTTCTCCGGACGGATGTTGCGCGAGTTGGGCTATCGGTGAACGAACAGCCGGCGGCGGCGTGCCGCCGTACCCCTCCCGGCCGCCGTACGGTCACCGCCGTTCTCGGCGCCGTCCTCGGTGTCCTGCTGCTGCTCGCCGGCTGCACCAGCAGCAGTGACGACGAGACGCCACCCCCGCCACCGGTGCTGCCGACGGGTCCGGCGCTGCCGACCCTGCAGCCGTACGCCGGGCAGACCCATCCGTTCGGCGCCCACTGGGACTGGTCCCGATACGACCAGTTCCTGCCGTACCTGCGTAAGCTTTCCGGCTCGGCGACCTACCACGAGATGAGCTGGTGCGGTGTCGAGCCGGTCCAGGGCCAGCGGGACTGGTCGGCGCTGGACCAGATCGCCCAACGCAGCCAAGAACTGGGCATCACCCTCAACCTGAAGATCCGCACCGAGATGTGCTGGGTCACCGGCGGCACCCCGGAACACGTACGCGGCGAAGCCAACAAGACCGAGTCGGCGACGCCGCTGGACATGGCCGCCTACCGGCAGTTCGTCGGCGACGTGGTGCGCCGCTACACCCCGTACGGGGTGCGGCAGTACGCGATCGAGAACGAGGTCAACGCGCAGCAGTACTGGGCGGGCAGCCCGCAGGACTACATCGAGCTGGTGACGGTGGCCGCCGAGGCGATCCACGCCGCCGATGCGTCGGCCGTCGTGGTCGACTCGGGGATCAGCAGCGTCGCCTACGGCTTCGGGGTGGTGGACCGGCTGGTGACCGCCGGGCGCGACGACGAGGCGATCGCGGCCTACAACGCCTACTTCCAGCGCCGCATCGGCACCCGTGGCCGCAAGATCCCGCAGGTGTCCGACATCGACACGCTACGCACCGCGCTGGCCAACGAGACCAATGTCCGCAACCTGGACTTCCTGGCCGCCACCGAACAGCTGCTCGACGACGGCGTGGTGCAACTGCGCCAGGTGCACTACTACGAACACTACGAGGGCGTGCCGGCGCTGCTGGACTACCTGGCTGCCGAGACCCCGGACGGAGTGCCGGTCGAGGCGTGGGAGGTCGGGCAGTTCTGGCGCGACGGCGACGGCGACAGCACCAGCCGCGCCGAGGAGGTCGTCAAGGTCTCCACGATGCTGCTGGCCGGCGGGATCCGGCAGGTGATGTGGCTGCCGCTGGGCTACAACCCACAGAACCGGGCCGGCAGCGAGGTCCGCTACGGCCTGCTGGAGCCGGACGGCACCGAACGGGAAGCGGGCCGGATGTTCGAGACCCTGGCCGAGTCGGCACGCGGCGCGACGGTGTCGCCGGTGCGCCGGGACGGGCTGATCGGTGTCGCGTTCCAGCAGGGCGAGCAGTCCACCCTGGTGGTGTGGTCCAGCGAGGTCACCGACCCGGTACGGATCTCGCCTGCGCCGAGTCTGCACGCCGGGGCGGCCGGCGCCTCCCCGACCAAAGCCGCGGCCGAGGTGATCGTCACCGACCGCCCGGTGCTGCTGCGCGCCACCGCCTCCCCGGACAGCATCCTCGACGGCGTCGAGTAATCAGCTGGACCTGCGGCGCTTGTCGAGGATGGCCAGGATCTCGTGGCGAACCTGCTGCGGTTCGCACACCCGCCGGCGGTGCGCGAACCGCACCACCTGGATGCCGACGGTGGCCAGCAGTGCGTCACGCCGCAGGTCGACCTCGCGCTGGCGGGCGCTGCCGTGCGAGGCGGCTCCGTCGAGCTCGAAGTCGACCCGCTCCCGCTCGGCGTACACGTCGAGGTAACAGGTACGGCCGTGCACCTGGACTGCGAACTGGCGTCGGAAGTCGGGCATGCCGGCACCGACGAAGACGTGATCGTGGCCCCAGATTTCCAGCTGGCTGCGACAGCCGACGGCCAGTTTCGTCAGCAAGGTCCGCACCGCGGCGCGGTCGGTCAACCGGGGCAGGTCGTCGAGCGCGGTGCCGATCCTGTCCGCAGTGGTCAGACGGTCGTTGACGGCCAGGATCAGCGGGGCCGGTCGGTCGGTGGCCGGCAACAGCGGCCACGATTCGACCAACGCCCGCTCCAGCCGCGTCACCGGTGCTCCGTCCCGCACCACCACCTGCGGCGGACCGACGGTGAACGCCTGTCGGTGATGCACCCTCAGGCCAGCCCGGCCGCGTATCCCCACACCGTGCGGCACCGTCAGGTGCCGTGTCTCGTCGCGAGGTTGCTCACGCAGCCCCCAGACATCGAGCGCCGTGGTGTGGCTGAACGCGGCCCGACCGTCGACGTGGGCCAGCACCGCACGTCGAGACAGTCGCGGGTCGAGGTCGCTCAGATGCGATGCGCCGGGACGGGTGTCGTCGATCAGTTCGGCTGCGACGTAGACGCTGGGCAGGACGCGCCGCAGTCGGCCGGCGCGTACCGCGTCGTCCAGCACCCAGCGGGGCACCACCTGACCGGCCTGACGTCGGGTCACCACCCCGTGGTTGCGCCGGCACAGCGCGGCGAGCACCTCGTTCATGCCCAGCGACGATGCCGCGCCGGTGAGCGTCAGACGACGTGTGGGGCGTGGCGCTGTGGACGACCGCTCGGCTGTGGACGGAACGAGGTGAGTCTCGACGACGTGCTATCAACTCATGATCATTTAACGTTCTGCTGGGCGCTCATCGGCGTGTCGGCCGAATTTCCGTCAACTGATCATGAGGCAGCGGGCGGCTACTCCGGCGCGGGCGCGGGCCGGCGGTCGTAGGCGGCCAGGGTCGCCTTGTTCGTGCTGGCGTCCTGGAACACCAACTCCCAGGGTCCGGTGTTGACGTCCATCTCCTTGCCGAAACCGACCCACTTGCCGGCCAGTCGGCGCCCGGTGGGCTCGGCAAGCAGTTGGATCGCGCCGTGATAGCGGGCGCCCCGGTAGTACCCCTGCGGCGCGGTCTGCTCGACCCAGGTTCCGGTGATCACATTGCCGTCCACCGTCAGGTCCATCGTCAGCGGCGCGTCGGACGACCCGGGCAGACTGCGGACGGTGAGCCGGTCGCCGTGCTGGAGCAGGACCACGTAGTGCTGGCCGATGAACCTGTCGCTGCGACCTGAGCTGTAGTACTCGTACCGGGACAACCACACACCGGAGTAGTTGCCGGCCGGTGACCTACGCGGCACCGGTCCGCCGCTCGGGACCGGCATGGTCACGTTCGATCCTTCGACGTCGTGACCGCCTTGCCCGTCGTCCGCGACGCGGGCGCGCGGAACGGCCACGGTGAAGCCGAGCGAACCGATCGGCAGGCCGGTGACGGATTCCAACGCCCGTGCGTACGCCGGTCGTGGCGACGTGATGACGCCGGCCTCCCAACGCTGCACGAGTCGCTTGCTGGCGTCGTTGGGCACGCCGGCACGGTCGCCGGCCTCACGAAGGGCACTGGCGAAGTCGTCCTGGCTCATGAGCAGGCCCATCCGCACGGCTCGCAACGTCGCGTTCGGCGAGGTCGTCATGGGGGCGATCGTAACGACAGAGTCGTCGAAATGTCGCCCCGAATGTCGCCGGAACGTCGTTTCGAACGCCGTCGAACCAGGCGACGTTCCGGCGACATCATGGGTGGCGGCGGCTCGGCCGAGTTGTCGCAGAGAGGAGACGGCGATGGCGCACAGCGGGTTCCTGGCGGTTGGTCCCCGGCAGTTGCCGCAGGGCGGGACAGTCCAGGTCCGGGTCGACGCCGGCAGCGGTGCGATCGGGCAGCGGGTAGCAGTGCCCGTCAAGGATCTACACCTGGCCGAGATGGACAGCGGCCGGGGAAGCTCCGCCCTCTATGTCGTTCAAACCGAATCGGAGGACATGTGAGCGGCTGACGTCCAGACCGGTTCACGTAACGGCGGGCCAGGTGTGCGGCCAGCCGAGTAGTCCGGCCAGTTCGGCGTTGTGCGGGGCGAAGTAGTCGCCGAGGCGCTCCCGCAGCTCGGCGGTCAGCTCCCCCGGGCCCCGATCGGCACGCCGGGTGTGCTGGCCGAATGCCGCCGGGGTGAACGGATCCAGCCCAAGGAAGTCGAGCACCCGGGTGTAGACCGCCGCCGGGTCGGCGTACATGTCCTCGCTGCGCAGCACCAGCAGCCGGTCCGCCGGCAGGTGGGCGTGCCAGCGCCGCAGCTGCTCGGCGTAGCGGCCCCGGGACAGGTACGAGTAGTTGCGCAGCGCCGCGTGCGCCGCCGGAGCGTCCGGGCCGTCGCGCAGCGCATCGGCCAGCCGTTGCTCCTCGGCGGCCACCGCCTCGGCGAACGGCAACGGTTCCGCACCGTACGAGCGGGTGTGCAGGTAGTGCGAGTAGGCCCGCTCGACCGGATCCCGCACCAGGGCGACGAACCTGGCCTGCGGCAACGCCGCGGACACCCGGGCCGGCACGCTCGGGTGGAACAGGTAGTACGGGCTGGCCTCGAAGCTGCGTACCGCTGGTGGACGCACCGGGAAGTGCGCCCGGTACCACCGCAGCCCTCGCCCGTGGTGGACGGTGAAGAACTGCAGTTCCTTCCCGGTGGCCGGGCGTACCTGCGGGTGGGCGGCCAGGTAGTGGTGCAGCGAGGTGGTGCCGCAGCGCTGCCCGCCGATGATCAGGAACTCGGGTAGCGCGCCGAGCGGGCCGGGCACCACCGCCCGCGCCCAGGCCCGCGCCCCGCGTACGCTACGGCGCAGCCGGTCGGTCGTGCCCCGGTTGCCGGTCACCGGGCCGCCTCCTCCAGGTGTGCTGCCGGTGCACCGCCAGCACCCGGCGAGTCGGCAGCATCAGACGAGCCGGTGCCGCCGTCTCGGCGGCCGCCCCGGCGCAAAGTGCGCAGCACCATCAGATCCTCCCGGCTCAGGCCGAGCGCGAGCACCGCGCCGGCGTAGACCGCCGCCACCACCGGCAGTCCGATCAGCAACTGCGCCGGCCAGCCGGGCACCAGCCAGCGCACCGCCAGGCCGGCGGCCAGCGCGGTCAGCCCGGCCGCCAGTCCCTTGAGCATGCCGGTGGTCACCGGAACCGCGTGGATCAGCGCCCGGACCTGCAGCACGCGGGCGATGTTGACCACCGCCAGCGAGATCGCCCAGGCGATCGCCGCGCCGACGATCCCGTACGCCGGGATCAGCCACAGGTTGAGCAGGATGTTCAGCAGCAGGGCGGCGATGTTGTCGTACATGTTGACGGCCACCCGGCCGGACATGTTCAGCACCGTGCCGCACGGCCCGGTCGCCGCGTTGACCAACTGCCCGACGGCGAGGATCAGGGTGACGGCGGCACCGGCGGCGAACCCGCCGCCGAAAACCCTCAGCAGGCCCTCCGGGAAGACCAGCAACGCCACGAACGCCGGCAGGGACAGCCGCACCACCCAGCCGGTGGCGGCGCCGTAGATCCGCCGGACCTCGTCGGCGCGCCCTTGGTGGTGCAGGTACGCCAGATAGGGGCCGAACGCCGCGTTGATCGGCGCGAGGACGAAGATGGCCACGGTGACCAGCCGGGTGGCCACGTTGTAGACGCCGATCTCGTCGTTGGCGAAGAACCCGAGCATCAGGGTGTCCACCCAGATCAGCCCGGTGGACGACAGCGACGACAGCCAACTGACCGTGGAGAAACTGAACAGCTGCCGGGGCCGGTAGACGATCTCGCCCGGGGTGACCGTGCGCAGCAGCCGGGCCAGCGCGCCCAGCGCGAGCAGCGCCGCCGACCAGCCGGCGATGACCAGCGCCCAGTAGCTGCCGGTCACCCCGGCCCCGAGGATCAGGGCTCCGGCGGTGAGCAGCAGCCGGGTGCCGGGCTCGTAGATCTGCCCGATCAGGGTGAACGGGCGTTGGGTGCGCCAGCCCCGGGTGGCGGCGAGCGCTGCCTCGCACACGGTCAGCGCGGGCAGTGTCAACGCGACCAGCCGCAGTCCGGTGACCAGGCCGGGATCGTTGAGCGCGGTGGCCAGCCAGGGCGCGGCGACAGCCAGTGCGGCGGCGATCGCGGCGGCGGACGCGGCGGAGATCAGCAGGCCGAGCCGGATGGTGCCCCGGACGGCGGCCGGGTCGTCGTCGGCGAGGTGCACCGCGACGAACCGGGTCAGCCCGGCCCGGAACCCGGACAGCGACAGCAGGCTGAGCAGCGCCAGGACGGCGTAGCACTGGGCGTACTGGCCGACCTCGCTGATACCGAGGAACCGGGCCAGCAGCAGCATGACCAGGAAGACCGCGCCCTGGTTGAGCACGGCACCGACAAGGTTCAGCCCACCACCACGGGCCATCCCCCGGATGTGCCGGTCACCGGACTGCTGATCACCGGACTGCCGGTCGGCGGACTGCCGGTCGCCCGAGGATCGATCGGCGGACACGTCACCGACCGGTCTGGGCTTCGAGGGCACCGCCGGAGCCGTAGACCCGGCCACCGACCCGGGACACCTGTCCGACGGCGGCGGCCCGACCGACCCGGCCGGCCCGGGCAGCGGGGATCTCCCGGGTGTCGTCGGCACCGCGCGGGCCCGGCCCGTTCGGTGGGGTCGGGGTGCCAGACGGGCTGGTCGGCGGCTCCCCGGCCCGGTTGCGGGCGAGCAGTTCCAGCATCGCGATCAGCACCACGGCCAGCAGCAGCCCGGCACCGGCGACCGGCACCGTGGCGTTGATCAGGCTGCGGGTACGGGAGACCGCGCGGACCGCGCCGACGCTGGTCACCTCCTGCGGATCGGCGGCCTGAGCCTGGGCCCGGGCCGCCTGCAGACCCTGCCGGGCGGAGGAGAGTGCGCTGGTCGCGGCGTCGCGCTGGGCGATCAGGGCCTCGTAGTCGGGCAGTTTCGGCCCGATGGTGTCGAGCCGGCGTTGCCCGGCCTCGATCGCCTCGGTGGCCGCGTCGGCACCTCGGCCGTTGCCGACCGCCTGCATCTGCAACCGCTGCTGACGCAGGCTGGCCAGCTCATTGAGGGTCGCCTGGTAGATCTTGTCGGGCTGGGTGACCTCGTTCTCCTTTTCCCAGGTGGTGATCGCGGCGGTGGCCGCGTCGACGTCGGCGCTGGCGGCGGTGACCTGCTCGGTGGCGATGGCCACCTGGGAGGAGAAGAGGAAGGCCAGCGCCCGCTCGGCGGTGGCGGCGAGCACCGGGGCCACACTCGCCCGCTCCGGCGAGCGGTAGGTGATCTCCATCTGGCTGCTGGCGCCGACCTGGCTGACGACCAGGCCGGACCGCAACCGGTTTGGGCTGACCCCGGTGTCGGCGGCGACCTCGTCGACGACCCGCGGCGAGGTGGCCGCCGCGCTGAACGCGGCGGCGAACTGGTTGGCCGCCTGGTTGCCGGTGTACTGCTGGGCGGCGGCCCCGCCGACCAGCGCGGGAGCGGCGACGTACGCGATAGCGGTGTACTGCTGCGGGGCGATCAGCACCAGGGTCGCGGCCGCACCGGCGGCCAGCACCGGCACACCGGCCAGCAGCCACAGCCGCCGGCGCGCGATGCGCAGGTAATCGACGATCTCCACGCTATGTGCTCCTACTCGTACCGAGATGGTGTGGCGTCAGGGTCCGGGGACCGGGCCTGGCGGTGCGGCCATGGGCGATGGCACTGGCGGCGGCGGCGAAGGCGACGAAGTACCAGAGCGTCACCACGTTGGAGATGACGTTGGAGGCCAGGCTGACCGCGATGAAGGACACCACGCAGCCGGCGAACCCGACCGCGATGCCACGGTCCAGGCTGCCCGGCGGGGCGCGGCGCAGCGCGGACCGCGCGGTGTGCAGGATCAGCAGCAGCATCGCCAGGTACGCCAGCAGGCCGGCGAGACCGGTTTCCACGTACGCCCGCAACAGGTCGTTGTGCGGTTTCTTGGCCTGCGGGGTCTCGTGCTGGGTCATGTTCGGCCCGATGCCGGTCACCGGGTTGCGGTTGGCCAGTGGAATGATCTCCGCCCAGTAGCCGACCCGCCACTGCAGCGTGTTGCCGGTCGGTCCGCCGCCGGTGGCACGGTCCTCGCCGAGCTGGGCGAACCGGCTCCCGACCGACGGCAGCAGGCTGACCCCGGCGACCGCGACGACCAGCAGCATGGCCAGCATCCGCCCGCTGCGGTGCAGCACGGCGACGACGACCAGGCCGATCGCCGCGCCGAGGATCGCCGAGCGGGTGTTGGTGAGCATCAGGAAGACCAGGGAGACGGCGAGCAGGACGCCGAGCAGCAACCGCGCCCGCCGGGCCAGGAACCGGTGGATCGCGAAGCCGAAGATGACGAGGAACATCAAATAACGGCCGAACGTGGTCGACTGGCTGAACGGGCCGCTGATCCGGATGAACTGGCCTTTGACCTCGGACGGCACCTGGCCGAACGCGGTCATCAGCACGGTGTACGCCAGCGCCAGGACCAGGGAGGCGTAGCAGGCGATGAGGACGCGGCGGACCGCCGCCCGGTCGGGCATCAGCTGTTCGAGGATCACGAACATGACCACGACGGTGAGGATCCGCAGTGCCTCCAGCAGGCTCGGTGTGGTCCGGGTGGCACCGAGCGCGCTGACCAGGGCGGTCGCTCCGACCAGCAGCATCGCCCAGCCCAGCGGCGAACCACGCAGCCGGCCGTGCCGACGCAGCTGGGCGGCCAGCCACAACCCGGCGGCGAGCAGGAACAGCACCGCGACCATGGTCGACGGGTCGGTCAGCCGGGACGCCTGCTCGGTGTCCGCTCGTCCAGCGGTCGGCCCGCTGAGCTTGACCACGTCGAGCAGCGGACGCACGGCGAGCATCAGCATCACGTACCCGGAGAACCGGGTCATGGCCAGCACACCGACGGCGACGCCGGCGGTGACGGCGAGCGGAAGTACGACGCCGCGCCGGTCGCCGGCGGCGAGCGCCAGGCCGGCGCTGACCGCCACCACCGCGGCGGCCAGAGCGGCGAGGACGCTGAGTACGTGACCACCGGCGCCGCCCGACCGACCGTGCGTGGGCACGTCGGCGCCTCCGGGCGGCACGGCGCCGTCCGGCTCCCGGTCCGCTGGCCGGGGATCTTGCTGGGTTGTGGTCACTACACGCCGATCCGCTGTCCCGCTCCGCCCGCTGCCGGGTCGAGCTGTGCCACACGTCGCCGGCCACCCCGCGCGGGGCAGGCCGGGAGAATCTCGCAACGGCTAATCTAGCCGGGTCCTCGATGAGGCAGTATGGGCCGACACGCCGGGTGTGCGCATCAGCCGTCTGGTTCTGTCCGGACCCGTCGGCGAGGGCGGATCAGCTGGGGTCGGCGCGGCACGAGCAGGTCCCGGTAGAGCGCTTCGAGCTCCCGTGTGGCGGCGTCCCAGGTGTAGTCGGCGCTGACCCGTTCGCGCAGGGCGACGGCGCCGGCACGTTCACCGGCGGGGTCGGCGGCGAGCTGGCGCAGGGCGCGGATCAGGTCGTCGACGTCACCGTCGCGGAAGATGCGGCGCCCGGGCGCGTCGCTGCCGAGCACTTCGACGTGCGGGGTGATGTCGCTGGCCACCACCGGCAGGCCGTACGAGGCCGCCTCCAGCAGGGTCAGCGGCAGTCCTTCCAGCCGGGACGGCTGCACGAAGCCGACGGCGTGCGAGTAGAGCTCGGCGAGCAGGTCGCCGTAGGCGAACCCGGTGAAGACGATTCGCGGGTCGTCGACCGCCTCGGCGCGGACCCGGGCCACGAAGTCGTCGCTGAACGACGAGCCGCCGACGATGGCCAGCCGCAGGTCGGTCTCGATCTGACGGAACGCCCGGACCAGCAGGTCGGCCGACTTCTCGGGCACCAGCCGGCCGACCATCAGCAGATAGCGGCCGGGGATGAGCCCGAACCGGGGATTGATGTGCCGGGCCGGGACGTGTCGGGGTGCGCTCACCCCGTTGGGGATGTAGCTGGCCGGGTTGCCGAACCGGGTCTGGTAGTGGCTGGCCAGGCCGCGGGACACGGCGACCCGGGCGTCCGGGACGTGTCCGCTGAGCCAGTGCGCGGCGCCGAGCACGGTCTGGGCGACCCGGCTCCACTTGGCCCGCTGCTGGTCGAGGCCGTGCACGGTGAGCACGACCTTGCTGCGGGCGAGGTAGCGCGGCAGCGGTGCCACCAGGCCGGGACCGAGTCCGTGGTAGTGCACGATGTCCGGCCGCTCCCGCATGGCGGCGAGGGTGGAGGTGGTGGAGTGCACGATGGCGTCGAGGTGCTTGCTCGCCACGGTCCGCACCTGGCGCAGCCGTACGCCGCGGTAGTGGTCCATCGGCATTGAGCCGTAGCTGGGCCGACAGTAGACGGTGACGTCATGGCCGCGGGTGGCCAGCCGGCTGGCCAGTTCCTCGACGTGGCGTTCGATCCCGCCGTAGGTCGCGGGCATCCCCTTCTGCCCGATCATGGCGATCCGCAGGGGCCGGACCCCCGTGCCAGGTTCGCCCGATTTGCTGGCAACCTGGGGTGAATCGCCAGTAACCTGGTGGGGTACGGCCACGATGCCTCCTTGGGGTCTGCGGTTCAGCTCTGCCGCTCGGCCACCGATTCAGCCAGGGCGGTCAACTCGGTACGCGTCTCGGGGGTCAACGACGCATCGACGAGAATGGTGACCGCTTCCTGGGTACGAATCCGGATCATCTGCTCGATCGCCTCGAGCGCACCCGTGTCCACGATGATCGTACGAAGGTCGTCGGCCCCGCCCCGGTCCAGCTCCGGGTTGCCGAACAACTCCCGCAGCCGGGTCGCCTGGCCTCGGTCCGCCAGGTTGCGGGCCAGCGCCATCATCACCGTCGACTTGCCCTCTCGCAGATCGTCGAGCACGGACTTGCCGGTGACCGCCGGATCGCCGAAGACCCCGAGCACGTCGTCGCGGAGCTGAAAGGCATCCCCGAGTGGATCACCGAAGGCAGCGTACGCGGCCAGCAGTCCGGCACCAGCCCCGGCAAGGGCCGCGCCGATCTGCAATGGTCGGGTAACCGTGTATCTAGCGGCTTTCATCCGGATTACCGTCAGGGCACTGGCAACGGATCCGTCGCCGACGCCGGAGACGAGGTCCAGGTACTGTCCGGCGATCACCTCCGTACGCATGCCGGCGAAGACGGCGTAACCGCGCCGGATCCGCGCCGCGTCCAGCCCGCACTCGTGGAACATCTGGTCCGCCCAGGCCGCGCAGAGGTCGCCGCAGAGCAGCGCCGCGTTGCGGCCGTAGCGGCCGGAGTCGCCCCGCCAGGCGGACCGGGTGTGCAGGTCGGCGAAGATCCGGTGCACCGACGGCTCGCCACGGCGGCGGTCGCTACCGTCCATGATGTCGTCGTGGATGAGGGCGAACGCGTGGAAGATCTCCAGCGCCGCCGCAGCCGCGACGATCTCCCGGCGGTCGTCCCCGCCGGCACCACGCCAACCCCAGTAGCAGAACACCGGCCGCAGCCGTTTGCCGCCAGCCAGCACGAACCTTCGGAGCGTGTCGAACACCCCGCGCGGTGCGCCATCCGGCCAATGCGGATCCTGCCGGTCGAGGAAGTCGGCCAGTTCCGCGTCACAGCGGCTACGCAGCGACGCGGGGCCACCGGCACCGTCCGAACCGGCACCATCCGCGTCGGGACCGTCCGCGTCGGGACCGTCCGCGTCGGGACCATCCGAACCGGGACCATCCGAACCGGGACCATCCGAACCGGCACCGGGCCGCGCCGGGGCCAGGGTCATCGGGCCACCCCCGGCGCCGAATTGGCGTCGGTCGCCAGCCCGGCCAGGCCGAGCAGCAACTGCTTGACCTCGGTCGCGGCGAACCGGTCACGCGCCGCCGACGGATCCGAGCAGAGCAGCACCGGCGCGTCGCGCGGATCGTCGGGGAGCCGGCCGTGCGAGCCCCGTACCGCCCTGGCCCCGGCATCCAGCCCGACCACGTTCATCGTGTACCGCATCCCGAGCTTCTTACGGGCCAGGGCCAGCGCCGCGCGGGCCTTGGCCGCACCAGGATTGGTCGGGTCGAACAGCAGCTCCGCCGGGTCGTACCCCGGCTTACGGTGGATCTCGACCAGCCGGGCGAAGTCCGGCGCCGCCGCCTCGTCCAGCCAGTAGTAGTAGGTGAACCAGGCATGCGCCTCGGCGACCAGCACCAGTTCACCGGAGCGCGGATGGTCCAGCCCGGCCGCAGCCTTGCCCTCGGCGTCGAGGACCTCGGCCACCCCGGGCAGCCCGGCGCACAGTTTTGCCACCAGGGCCACATCGGCCGGATCCCGCACGTACACGTGCGCGACCTGGTGATCGGCGACCGCGAACGCCCGCGACGTCCACGGGTCCAGGTATTCCATGCCTGCCTGGGCGTAGACCCGTAGCAGCCCTTCGGCCCGCAGCAGCCGGTTGACGTGCACCGGCTGCGACACGTCGGTGATGCCGTACTCCGACAGCGCGACGACCGTGGCGTCCCGCGCGGCCGCCGCGTCCAGCAGCGGGGCGAGCACCCCGTCGAGTTCCTCCGCCGCCCGCTGTGCCTGCGGGCTGGTGCCGCCGTGGCGTTGCAGGTCGTAGTCCAGGTGCGGCAGGTACGCCAGGGTCAGGTCCGGGGAGTGCTCGGCCATGATCTGCGCGGTGGCCCGCGCGATCCACGCCGACGACGCCAGCCCGGCGCCCGGCCCCCAGTAGGTGAACAGCGGGAACGTGCCGAGCCGGCTGGTCAACGCGTCGTGCAGGGCCGGCGGGTCGGTGTAGCAGTCGGGCTCCTTACGCCCGTCGGCGTGGTAGACCGGTCGTGGGGTGACGGTCCAGTTGACGTCCGCGCCCATGGCGTACCACCAGCAGACGTTGGCCACCGTGTAGCCGGGGCGGACCTGCCGGGCCGTCTGCCAGATCTTCTCACCACCGACCAGCGCGTTGTGCTGACGCCACAGCAGCACCTCGCCGATGTCGCGGAAGTACCAGCCGTTGCCGACGACCCCGTGCCCGCTGGGCGGCTCACCGGTCAGGAAGGTGGACTGCACCGAGCAGGTGACGGCCGGCAGGACGGTGCCGAGTTCGGCCTGGAAGCCACGCCGGGCCAGGGCGGCCAGCCGGGGCATCCGGTGCAGCAGTCGCGGGGTCAACCCGACGACGTCGAGAACGAGCAGCGGTTTCATGCCGCCTCCAATCCAGTGGCGGAGGTGGCCGCCGTCAGGCCGAGCGCGACCAGTTCGGCTCGGGCGAACGCGAGTTCGGCCGCGATCCCGGCGGCGAGCTGCACCGGCCCGGCCGGGCGTTGCTCGGCCGGCAGCACCCCCCAGGTGTAGGTCTCCACGTCGAGGTGGTCGCAGCCACCGGCGGCGAACAGCACGGCCAGACTGTCACGCAGGTGTGCCACGGTGGTCTCCAGCGGCGACACCGGTGCGGCGTGCAGCGGTACGTGGTAGTGCACCCGCCACGGACCGGGTAGCCCGCTGGCCAGCGCCTCCGGCAGGTCATCGCAACCGACGGGAATCGCCGCGCAGCCGGTACCGGTGCAGCCGTCGGGACCATCGGCGCGGCCCGCGCGTGCACCGCCCGAGCGCGTCTGGTGCAGGAACCGCGGTTCGACGTACCCGGCGATGGCCTGCCGGTCGCGGACCGGATCGGTCACCGCGAGCGCCGCGGAGACCTGCACCTTCACCACTGGCAGCCCGGCAGCGCGCAACCGGGCCAGCGCCACCGTCGGTTCCTCCCAGGCGCAGGCCAGGTGGGCCAGGTCGAGGCAGACGCCCAGCCGGTCGGTGTCCACCGAGCCGAGCAGGTCGGCGGCCTGGGCGGTGGTTTCGACCACGCAGCCCGGCTCCGGTTCGAAGCCGACCCGGATGCTGCGGCCGGTGTCGCGCTCGACGTCAGCCAGCCCGGCGGCCAGCCGGTCCAGCATCCGTGCACAGGCGTCGGCCCGGGCCGCGTCCCACGGCTGCCGCCAGGCCAGTGGCAGCGTCGAGATCGAGCCCCGGGCCGCGTCGTCGGGCAGCAGGTCGGCCAGGATCCTGGCCAGTCGTACGGTGTAGTCGAGCCGGCGGGGATCCGTCCAGTCGGGGCGGTAGACGGCGTGCTTGACAACTGGTGTCTGGAAAGCCTGGTACGGGAACCCGTTGAGGGTGACCACCTCCAGGCCACGCTCGGTCAGCGCGGCGCGCAGCCGCCGGCGGGCGGGCGCATCGGCGGCGAGCGCGGCGGCGGCCGGCGCGGCCAGCCACAGGCCGAGGCCGAGCAGGTCGGCGCCGAGCCGCTGGCGTACGCCGACCGCGTAGGTGTCCAGCTGGTCGAGCACCCCGCCGAGGTCCTCGGCCGGATGCACGTTGGTGCAGTAGCTCAGGTGGACGGTGCCGTACCGCCGGTGGTGCAGGCGCATCAGCCACCACCTCGCATGATCGAGCTCCCGGCGAAGGTGGGCGCCGGGGCGGCGAGCTCGCCGAGATCGAGGCGGCCGGACTGGCCGTAGAACTCGACCGGGTTGCGCCACAGCACCTGGTCCACCTCGTCCGGGCTGAACCCGGCGGCCAGCATCGCCTCGGCCGTGGTGCGGGTGAGCAGCGGATCCGAGCGGCCCCAGTCGGCCGCCGAGTTGACCAGGATCCGTTCGGGCCCGTACGCCTTGAGAATCTCCACCATGCGCGGTGCGGACATCTTCGTCTCCGGATAGATCGAGAAGCCCATCCAGCAGCCGGAATCCTTGACCTGCGCGACGGTGACCTCGTTGAGATGGTCGACGACCACCCGGCCGGGTTCGATACCGGACTCGGCGACCACGGCGAGGGTCCGGTCGGTGCCCCGACCCTTGTCGCGGTGCGGGGTGTGCACCAGGGCCGGCAGGTCGTGCGCACGGGCCAGGGCGAGTTGGGCGGCGAAGGCGTCGTCCTCAGCCGGGGTCATCGAGTCGTAGCCGATCTCCCCCACCGCGACCACGCCGTCCTTGACCAGATAGCGCGGCAGCACGTCGAGTACGCCGGCACACCGTGGATCGTTGGCCTCCTTGGGGTTGAGCGCGACGGTGGCGTGGTGGCGGATGCCGAACTGGCTGGCCCGGTACGGTTCCCAGCCGAGCAGCGAGTCGAAGTAGTCGACGAACGAACCCACGTTGGTACGCGGCTGGCCCAGCCAGAACGCCGGCTCGACGACGGCCAGCACGCCGGCGTCGGCCATCGCCTGGTAGTCGTCGGTGGTCCGCGACGTCATGTGGATGTGCGGGTCGAAGATGCGCATTCACCCCTCCTGTCTTGTCGTGGTGGACGGCGACAGCCGGGCCAGCAGGGCCAGCGCGTCGTCGGGCAGGGTGCGTCCGGCGGCGGTGCGCTCGGTGTACAGGCCGGCGAGCATCACCCCGAGTTCGGCGTCGGCCCGTGCGTCGAGGTCGTGCACCACGGTCAGCGGCACCCCGGTGAACACGCACTTGAGCACCGCTTGACGCCACATCGGCTGGGCCAGGTGCCGGGCGTACGGGCCGAGGGCGGCGGCGAGCAGCCGGGTGTCGTTGGTCCGGATCGCGTCGTGCAGCAGCGGTACCGCCTGCTCCCCCACCGGCAGTAGCGGCAACGCCTTGAGCACCGCCCGCCGCTCGGCACCGTCGCCCTGCTGGTAGCAGTCGGTCGCCGCGGCGACGAGCTCGGCGGTGCTGCCGGTCTCGGCCACGGTGACCAGCAGCAACGTCCGGGCCGCTTCGTCAGCGTGCCAGCCCGGTACGGCGACGAGTTCTCCCCGGCCGCAGCGCCGTCCGGCGGTGGCGAACAGCACCGGCAGGCTGGCCGGATCGGCGGCGACGCGGGACCGGGCCTGGCCGAGCCACTGCGGATCGGCGGCGTCGCGCAGCGCGTCCGCCAGTCGCTCGGCCGACGGCTGGTCGACGCCGGCCGTGGCCGTCACGGGTTCATCCACTGCAGACCTCCTTGGTTCGCGGCGGCTCCACTGTCGACAACTCGGGCACCATGTTCGGCGGCGGTGAGGAACTCGATGGACCGCGCGGCGACCGTCGGGGCGGCGTGCGAGTGCCGGGGCAGTTCCACAGCGACCAGTCCCCGGTAGCCGGCGGCGGTGAGCGCCGCCAGCACCGGCGGGAAGTCGATCTCGCCGGTGCCGAACTCGAGGTGTTCGTGCACCCCCCGGCGCATGTCGTCGATCTGCACGTTGACCAGGTGCTCGGCTACTTCGGCCACGCACCGTGGCACCGGCACCGGCTCCAGACAGCGACAGTGGCCGATGTCGAGGGTGATACCGAAGCGCACCGGGTCGCCGAGCGCGGCCCGCAGCCGACGCCAACCGGCGATGTCGGCCACCAGCATGCCCGGTTCCGGTTCGAAGCCCAGGGTGACGCCGGCCGCGTCAGCGGCCGCGAGCACCTGTCCGCAGCCGGCGACCAGCCGCTCCCAGGCCACCGGCTCGTCCAGCCCGTCGGGCAGCACGCCGGACCAGAAGGACACCGCCTCCGCACCGAGATCGGCACCGATGGCGACGGCCCGGCGCAGGAGGTCGACGCGCACCTCGGCGGCGTCGTGCAACAGGGTCGGGGCGTGCTTGTGCCAGGGGTCGAGCAGGTACCGCGCCCCGGTTTCGACGACGACCGCGAGGTCGAGGTCGCGCAGCCGCTCCGCGACCCGGGTCACCCGGCCGGCCAGACCCGGGGCGAACGGGTCCAGGTGATCGTGATCGAGGGTGAGGGCGACGCCTCGGTAACCGAGATCGGCGATCACCTGCAGCGCGTCGGTCAGCCGGTGGTTGGCGAAGCCGTTGGTGCCATAGCCGAACCGCAGCCCGGGCACCGGGCTGGCGGCCCGGCCGAAGTCGACGGCCGCTCCGGCACTCATGTCGGCGACACCTTACGGGCGAGCCGCCGGCCCAGCGGTGCGGCGGCGGCCACTGCCAGCCCGGCCACGGTGGCCAGACCGGTCCCGGTGGCGGCGGCCCGGGCGGTGAGCGCACCCTGCAGAGCGGGCAGACCGACGATGCCGGCGCCGACGGCCGCGCGGACCCGTGCCGGGCCGGGATCGTCCGCCGCCCGTGCCTGGGCGGCGCCGTACCGGGCGGCGTACCAGCCGGCCAGTCCGGTCGCGACGGACGCACGCCACCAGCGACGGGCGGTCCCGCGCGCGGGTGCCCCGGCGGCCGCGACGGCGACGGCGACGGTACCGGCGATCGTCGCCACGGGCAGTCGTGGATCGGCGCCACCGACTTCGCCGCGGGACAGCTCGGTGACGGTGTACGTGTGCGCGGCGACGGTGAGCGCGGCCGGTAGGGCGCAGCGCAGCCGGCCGGTGGCGGCGGCGCCGAGGAGCACGTCCAACCCGCGGCAGGTGGCCATCACGGCGGGTCCGGTCGGGGTGTTCTTGGCCCACAGGTCGTACGCCCACACGGCGACGGTGAGCGGTGCGGCGACGGTGAGCGCGCGGCGACCGCCAGCCAGGGCGGCGGTGGCGAGGCCGACGCCGGTCAGCCCGGCGGCGACGGCCACCGCGGTACCGGGGGTGATCCGGCCGGACGGGATTGGCCGGTCCGGCCGCTCGACCGCGTCGAGGTCCCGGTCGGCCCAGTCGTTGGCGGCCATTCCGGCCCAGTAGAGGCAGACGGACGCGCCGGCCAGCCCGACGGTACGCGGCCCCAGGCCGCCAGCGGCCGCCGCTCCGGCCACCACGTCCCCCGGCACGGACAGCGCCGCCGGCGCCCGGACGAGTTCCGCGACCGTCCCCCACCTCGACGATCTTGGACTTGTCGAACGCTTTTGTCGGATTCGTCCAGCGATATGTTCAGGATCGCGGGGGGCGGGGCGGGGGGCGGGGCGGGGCATCAGACGGCCCCGCCCCGGGCGGCGGCCTGACGGTGCAGGTCGCGGGTGGACTCGACCAGCAGCTGCCACTGCTCGACCAACCCGTGCGGGCCGTCCCCGAGCGGGTCCTTGAAGAAGAACGCCAGCTCGGGCAGTGGACCGCTACGACCGGCCCGATGCGCCGCGGCGGTCAGCCGGGCCAGGTCCAGCACCAGCGGGGCGGCCAGTGCCGAGTCACAGCCGTGCCAGGTGAACTCCATCCGCATCGCGGTGCCGAGGAACCCGGAGAAGGTGATCAGGTCCCACGCGGTCTTGAAGTCGCCGATGTCGTCGACGTACTCGATGCGGGTGTTGCCCTGCGGCTGGTAACCGAGAATCTCCGCGAGCACCCGCTGCTTGCTGGCCGCCTTCGCCGCGTTCGCCGCCGGCCGCGCCAGGTTGGCGCCGTCACCGCCACCGAGCAGGTTGGCGCCGGACCAGCTGCGTACCTGCAGGTTACGCAACGCGAACATCGGGGCCAGCACCGCCTTGACCAGCGTTTCGCCGGTCTTGCCGTCATGACCGGCGTACGGCACCCGTTCCCGGCGGGCCAGCTCGTCGAGCGCGGGCAGACGGGCCCCGACCGACGGGGTGAAGTCGACGTACGGACAACCGACGCCGAGCGCCGCGTACGCCACCAGCGCGCTGGGCGGCAACACGGGTTCGGGACCGCTGGACGGCTCGGCCAGCGCCTCGGTCAGCGCGTCGAGCCGCTGGTGCGCCGGACGCGGCGGCGGTGCCGGCTCGGTGGTGGAGACGTTGACCACCACCACCGAGTCCAGCTCGTGCCGGCGGCGGAACGCCGTCAGGTCGTCGGCGACGCAGGCGGCGACCTCGGCCTGGGTAGCGCCGGTCGGTAGTGGACGGACCTGGGCCTCGATGCCGGCCAACTCGCCGTGCAGGGCGGTGACCAGGCGAGCCGGCACCACCCCCGCGCTGGCCAACTGGTCGGCCTTCTTGATCAGCGGCGTGGCCGCTATGTCGTGCCCGCCGAAGACCAGGTCACCGAGGGCGGGCAACGCCGGTCCACGCAGGGCCGGCGACTCGGTGACACAGCCCGTGGGCTCGGCGAGTCCGGCCCGCAACGCCAACGCGCCGACGATGCTGGTGACCGCGACCGAGCCACGGGCTCCGACCAGCCAGACTCCCGTTCGCATGTGCTGCCTCCCAACGCCCGCCACCGGCGGCTCGTACTGCCTGTCGGGTATGTGTCGCCGTCGGTTGGGCCCCGTCCGTCCGGGCGCGCCAGGGTGGCACCACCGTCGACGGCGCCGAAGTCGGCGTCGACGGCGCCGTCGGCGGGCCCGGTCGACCGGACGGACGGGGCGATGGCAGGCAGGGACGTTCGGCGTCCGGCCCTGCCTCCCCCGCATTGATGTCGCCGTCCCGGCCGGGAGCGGGTGGTGCGCCCGCCCCCGGCGGCATCGAACAGTCGTCCGTCGCGGTGGTGGCCGGCGCGGCCACCACCGCGACGGAGCGGGTCAGCTCTCCGGGTTGAACTGGACCCAGTTGAGGTTGAACAGGTTGCTGGTCGGGCCACCGTCCACCGACCGGAACACCAGGTAGAGCTGGTGCGTACCGGCCGGGTGGTCGACCGCCACGTCGTGGCTGGCCCAGGCGCTGGAGCCGGCGGTGGCGGTCAGCGTGGTGCTGGCCACCAGCGGTCCGTCCGGCGCGTCGACCCGCAGCTCGACGCTCGCCCGCGGGCTGCCCACGGTCGACGAGGAGCCACCGGCGTAGCGCAGGGTCACCGTGTCGATCCCGCCCAGGTTGATCGGGTCGAACGCGATGTACTCGCCGTCGTTGATTCCGGAGACGTGCTGGCCGCCGCCGGTGTCGGAGGTGTCGGAGACCGACACGCCCTGCTGGATCCGGGCGAACTCGGCCTGCTGCTGGTAGAGCTGGATGGTGGCCTGGCCGACCGTGGTCAGCGCCGGCTGGCCGCCACCGCCGGTGTCGGTGTAGCTGGCGCTGATGCCACCGAACAGGTAACTGCCGGCGTGGTCGGCACCGTCGGCCGGGGTGGGCAGGTTACCGGTGCAGCCGGTGGTGGTGGTCTGCGGGTGTCCGTGCTCGTCGTGACCGAGCACGAAGGTGACCTCCACCCGGCTGCAGTCGATGGTGCCGTCCTCGGGGTCGGTCACGGTGACCGTGTACGGCACCACGTCGCCCCAGTTGAAGAAGGAACCGGACAGCGGCGAGGTGACCTCGACCGTCGGAGCGGTGTTGCCGACCGTGATGGTCCGGCTCAGTGTCGCCTGCTTGCCGTTGGAGTCGCTCACCGTCAGCTGGGCGTAGTACGTGCCGTTGCTGGTGTAGGTGTACGACGGGTTGGCCTCGGTGGAGTCGGTCTCGCCGTCTCCGTCGAAGTCCCAGGCGATGCTGATCGTCGCGCCGACCTCCGGGCTGTAGGAGCCTTCGCTGGAGAACTGCACGACCAGCGGGGCCTGTCCGGACGTGGGCGACGCGTCGAGTTCGGCGACCGGACCACGGGTGCCCTTGACGTATCGGATCTGGTAGAGCGACGCGTCCGGGTTGGCCCGGAAGAAGCCGTCACCGTAGTCCAGCACGTACAGGGTGCCGTCCGGACCGATCTCCATGTCCATCGGGTTGTCGAAGGTGAAGCCGGGCAGGAACCGCTCGACGCCGAAGAACTTGCCGCTGCCGTTGGTGCGCATGGTGAACATCCGGTCCCGGCTGAACTCACCGAAGAACACGGCGTCGTGGTAGTACTGCGGCAGCTTGTAGTCCGACTCCAGCGACTCGTCGTAGGAGTAGATCGGACCACCCATCGGGCCGACACCACCGGTGCCGACCACCGGCCAGGTGAACTCACAGGTGCCGGCCGGGTCGACCAGGTAACTGTCCCGGCAGGTGGTGGTGGCGTTGAAGGTGTACCAGAACTGCGGCTGCTCGACCGGCGGCAGCAGGCTGCGGCCGGTGTTGCGCGGCGAGTCGTTGACCGGCGCCGCGCAGTTGAACGGCTCGCCCGAGGTCTGCGTCTCGAAGTCGTAGTCGATGTACGGCAGGGTCGGCGAGTAGCAGTACGGCCAGCCGTAGTTGCCCGACTTGTTGGTGGCGAACCAGCGGCCGGTGCCCTCCGGGCCCCGGGTCGCGCTCGGGTTGCGCGAGTCCGGCGAGTAGTCGCCGATGTAGACGAAGCCACGGTCGTCGACGTCGAAGCGGAACGGGTTGCGCAGACCCATCAGGAAGATCTCCGGGCGGGTCTGGTCTTCGGCGTCCTGTGACTCGGCGAACAGGTTGCCGGCCGGGATGGCGTAGCTGCCGTCCGGCTTCATCCGGATGCGCAGCACCTTGCCGCGCAGGTCGTTGGTGTTGCCCGCGGACCGGGCGGCGTCGTACGCCGGACCACGGGTCAGCGACCGGTTGATCGGCGTGTAGCCGTCCGAGCCGCTGGCGTTGGTGTCGTCCCCGGTGACCAGGTACAGCAGGCCCTTGCCGTCGAACTTGACCTCACCGGCCACGTGGCAGCAGGCGCCCCGGTCCGTGTTGACCTTGAGGATCTCCTGCTCGGTCGACAGGTCCAGGTGCGGGGTCGGCTCCTCGACGAACTTGACCCGGGACAGCAGGTTGTGGCCCTTGAACGGCTCCCACACGCTCGGGTCCTCGCTGCTTGCCGGGGCGTCGCCCTCGTTGACGCCCGGGGTGGCCGGGTCGTCGACCGGGGTGTCCAGCGGCGGCGCGTAGTAGAGGTAGACCCACTTGTTCTCGGCGAAGTCGGGGTCCAGGGTCACCGACTGCAGGCCGTCCTCGTCGTGCTGGTAGACGGGGATGCTGGTGATGACCGGGCTGGCACCCGACGCCGGGTCGTACAGCCGGATCTCGCCGGCCCGGGTGTTGTGCAGCACCCGGCCGTCGGGCAGCACGGCGAGGCTCATCGGCTCGCCGGGCTGGTCGTTGAGCACGACGCGCTCGTAGTTGGACTCGACGGTCGCGCCGCAGTCGCCCTCGGCGACGCCGGCGGCCCACTGGAGGCCACCGAGCAGGTGCTTGCGGAACGCCCCGATGGTGAAGGTGTCCGCCGAGGCACCGAGGCCGGTGTACCAGGAACGGCCGCCCTGGTAGTCCTGGCACCAGGAGACCGGGTGGTCGTAGCCCATGCTGCTGCCGTCGATGGAGTCGGTGTCGACGCTGGCGAGCACGTGCTGGATGCCACGGACGTTGCCGGTGAAGTTGAGGTACTCGTCGTCGATGGTGAGTTCGCGGGAGATGGTGCCGGTCGACGGGTGGTACCGGTCGGCGACGTCGATGACGCCGGCGCCGCTGGCCGTGGTCCCGGTCGAGGTGGTGCCGACCAGGTCGCGGTAGAACGCCCAGTCCGGCTCCGCGTCGACCGCCAGGTGTACGCCGAGGTAGCCGTTGCCGGCCTTGATGTAGTCCTCGAACGCCTCCTGCTGGGCGTCGTTGAGCACGTCACCGGTGTTGTTCAGGAACACCACGGCCGCGTAGTTGGCCAGGTTCTCGGGGGTGAAGACGGTGCCGTTGCGCGACACGTCGACGGTGAACCCGTTGTTCTTGCCGAGGCTGCGGATGGCGTTGGTGCCCTTGGCGGTCGACGGGTGGGCGACCCCGGCGGTGTGGGTGTAGACCAGCACCTGGTAGCCCTCGTCATGATCGTGGCCGTCGTGGGCCACCGCTGGCGCGGTGGCGATCATCGGTGCCACGAGTGCGGCACCGGCGGCGACGGCAAGCCATCGCCGGGTGGTTCTAGTCATCAGTCGTTCCTCCGGGGGTACGGGGAGGCCGAAGCCTCACCCTGGGCACTGATTCCGTTGTGGACGGACAGATACGGTTGGTGCCTCACCCCTGGCGCGGTGCCACGGCCGCCAGAGTCATGCGGTACGCCTTGCGGGCGCTTCGGCGTGACCGGGGAATCCCGATCCGGTCACGCCGAAGCGACCATCCTCGGACCCGCGGGTCACCCGGCGTGGGGCGCAACCGCGCCGGACGACCCTCGCCCACGGGGCGAGGAGCTCTTCGGTCAGGCCGTGGTCGTGGACAGCGCCGATTCCACGGTGGTCCACTCGCCGAGCCCCGCCGAGCGCTCCACCGCGTCCAGCACCTGCTGGACCTGGAGCGCGTCGGCGAACGACGGCGCGGGATCGTCCCCGGCCGCTATTGCCGCGACGAAGTCGCGGGCCTGGTGGGTGAAGGAGTGTTCGTACCCGATGCCGTGGCCGGGCGGCCACCACGCGGACAGGTACGGATGCTCCGGTTCGGTGACGATGATCCGGGTGAAACCCCGTTCGGTGGCCGGCCGGGTGGCATCGTAGAACTCCAGCTCGTTCATCCGCTCGAAGTCGAACGCCACCGAGCCGAGCGAGCCGTTGATCTCGATCCGCAGCCCGTTCTTGCGGCCGGTGGCAAAGCGGGTGGCCTCGTAGCTGGCGATCGCCCCACCGTCGAGCCGGGCCATGAACAGAGCGGCGTCGTCGACGGTGACCGGGCCGGTCGCCGGCCCGTCGCCGTCGGCCGAGGCGCTGAGCCCGCTGGAGCCGGCCGGCAGCGGACGCCGCTTGACGAACGTCTCGGTGAGCCCGCTCACCTGGGTGATGCGCTGGCCGCTGACGAACTGGGTGGCGTCGATGATGTGCGCGCCGATATCGCCCAGCGCGCCGGAACCCGCCTTGTCCTTCTGCAACCGCCAGACCAGCGGATACTGCGGGTCGACGATCCAATCCTGCAGGTAGACCGCGCGCACGTGGCGGATCACCCCGACCCGGCCGCCGGCGACGAGCTGACGCATCAGCGTCACCGCCGGCACCCGCCGGTAGTTGAAACCGCACATCGACCGGACGTCGCTGATCTGTGCGTGCGCCGCCGCGGTCGCCATCTGCCGGGCCTCGGCGACGGTGTTGGCCAGTGGCTTCTCGCACAGCACGTGCTTGCCGGCGGCGAGCGCCGCGATGGCGATCTCGGCATGGCTGTCACCCGGGGTGCAGATGTCGATCACATCGATGTCGTCCCGGGCCACCAGCTCACGCCAGTCGGTGGTGTGCGTGTCCCAGCCGAGCCGGTCGGCGGCGTCGGCCACCTTGGACTCGTCCCGGCCGCACACCGCGGCCATCCGGACCCGCAGTGGCAGGTCGTACACGCGGTTCACGGTTCGCCAGGCCTGCGAGTGGGCGGCGCCCATGAACGCGTAGCCGACCATGCCGACCCGCAGTTCGTTGTCTAGAGCGGACAAGGTAAGCCTCCCCGTGAGGGTCAGAACCCGAGCGACAGGTACTCGCTCGCGTTCTCCTTGGTGATGGTCTCCGAGGCCAAGGTGATCTCCTTGGGCACCTCCAGCTCCACCAGGTCGGACATGCCCCGGCCCTGGGCCAGCAGCCGGGCCAGGGAGATCGCCGAGGAGGCCATCGACGGGCTGTAGGTCACCGTCGCCTTGAGCACCGAGTTGTCGGCTTGGATCGCCTCGATCGCGGCCCGCGAGCCGGCGCCGCCGACCATGATGAACTCCGAACGGTTGGCCTGGCTGATCGCCGCGAGCACGCCGATGCCCTGGTCGTCGTCGTGGTTCCAGAGCGCGTCGATCTCCGGCAGCGCCTGTAGCAGGTTGGCCGCCTCGCGCTGGCCCGAGTCGGCGGTGAACTCCGCCGCCCGCCGGTTGGCGATGGTGAAGCCGTGCACCTCCAACGCGTCACGGAACCCGGCGGAGCGCTCCTGGGTGAGTTCCAGCGAGTCGATGCCGGCGATCTCGGCGATGACCGGGTTCGCGATGCCCTGCTGCTGCATCTGCGCGGCGATGTAGTTGCCGGCGGACACCCCCATGCCGTAGTTGTCGCCCTTGATCAGGGTGCGGTACGCCAGCGCCTGGGTGAACGCCCGGTCCAGGTTGATCACCGGGATGCCGGCCTCCATCGCCTGCAGACCGCTGGCGGTCAGCTCGGCACCGTCGTGCGGCAGCATCACGATGGCGTCCGGCGACTGCGAGATCAACGTGTCCAGGGCGGCCCGCTGGGCCGCCGCGTCGGCACCGGCCTCGACGCTGAGGAACTCCACGTCGGAGTACGCCTCGGCCTGGGCACGGGCGTTGTTGGTGATCGCCGCCATCCAGCCGTGGTCGGCGGCCGGGGCGGAGAACCCGATGGTCACCGTCTCGCCCGGCGCCGAGTTGGGGTCGCCCTGGTTGGCACCCTGGGTCTGGGTGTTGACCGGCGCGGCCTCGTTGCTGGTGCAGGCGGTGAGCAGGGCGCCGGCGCCGACGGCGGCGCCGCCGAGGAGCAGCCGCCGGCGGGACAGGTCGCCTGCGGCGCCGCGGGCGCCGAAGAGGGCCCGACGGGAAAATGTGGTCATGACGACCTCCTGGATCGCGAAGGTGAGGGGTTATCTGGGGTGTGCGGTGCCCGGCGGCCGTCGGATTCGGCGGCTACCAGGTTTGGTGGATAGGTGGTTGGGGTGCGGCGCGTCCCGGCCGGGAGGCGCTGGTCGGTGACCGGGTCAGGTGACCCGGCGGGTGAAGAGCTGGCTGAGCGAGTCGAACCGGAACTGCTGGATCAGCACGGCGGCCACGATGATGCCGCCCTTGATCATGTTCTGCGATTCGGTGGACAGACCGTTGATGGCGAACAGGTTGGTGATGGTGGAGAAGACCAGCACCCCGAACAGAGCGCCGATGATCGTGCCGCGACCGCCGCTGAGCAGCGTGCCTCCGATGATCGCCGCGGCGATCGCGTCGAGTTCGTAGAGGTTGGCCATGGCCGCCTGGGCGGAGTTCGCCTGAGCCGTGAGCATGATCGCCCCGATGCCGCAGCAGAGCCCGGAGAGGCCGTAGATCAACAGCGTGTGCAGCCGGACGTTGATCCCGGCGAGTCGGGCCGCCTCCGGGTTGCCGCCGATGGCGACCGTGCGCCGGCCGAACGTGGTCCGGTTGAGCAGCACCCACCCGGCCGCGACCACCGCCGCGAGGATGATCACCAGCAGCGGGATGCCCAGGATCCGCTGGGTGGCCATGCCGTTGATCACCGACGAGGTGGAGACCTGCGTCTGCTTGTTGGAGATCTCCGCGGCCAGACCCCTGGCGGCGACCATCATGGCCAGCGTGGCGATGAAGGGCACCAACCGGCCGTACGAGATGAGCACGCCGTTGACCAGGCCGACGCAGAGCCCGACCGTCACCGCGGTGAAGATCATGCCCGCCGGCCCGTAGCTCTGGGTCGCCACCGTGGTGGCCCACACCCCGGCCAACGCCATGATCGCGCCGACCGACAGATCGATGCCCCCGGCGATGATCACGAAGGTCATCCCCACGGTGACCACACCGATCGCCGACGCCTGCTGCAGGATCGTGAAGACGTTGTTGCGGACCCAGGTCGGGTCGCTGTAGAGGTCCGGCCGGGAGGCCGCACCGATGATCACGAGTACGACGAGCACCCCGACCAGCCAGAGATTGCGCCGGGCGTACTCGCTGGCGTCGGAGCGCCACCAGCTCTGCCGAGGTGGTTCGCCGTTACCGTGGGCCGGCGGCGCTGCCGGCTCCTCCTTGCCGGGTATGGTCGCCGTGGCCTCGTCCGCGGTCACAGTCCTACTCCTTCGCTCACCGGAGCGCCGTCGGCTGTCCGGTCGGGTCGCCCGGTCACGCCGCGGCCCCTTCCCTAGATGCCCCCGCCATGACGAGGTCGAGCACGGTCTCTTCGTCGATCTGCCCGGCCGGAGCTTCGTGGACGACGTGTCCTTCGCGCATCACCAGCACCCGGTCGGACAGCCCCAGCACCTCGGGGACCTCGCTGGAGACCAGCAGCACCCCGACTCCCTGGACGGCCAGGTCGTGGACGACCTGGTACAGCTCGGCACGGGCCCCGACGTCCACCCCGCGGGTCGGCTCGTCGAGCAGCAGCAGCCGGGTGTCGCCGAGCAGCCACCGGCCGACCACCACCTTCTGCTGGTTGCCACCGGACAGTTGGCGCACCGGGCGGCGGACCCCGCGTGGACGCAGTTCCAGCGACTCGGCGATCCGCTCGGCCTCGTTGAGCTCCCGCCCGGCGTCGGTGAAGCCGGCCCGGGCCAACCGGCCGAAGGTGGCGAGGGTGATGTTGCGGTAGATCGGTTCGCCGAGCAGCAACGCCTGGCTCTTGCGTTCCTCCGGCGCCATGCCCATCCCGGCCCGCACGGCGGCGCCCACGCTGCCCGGCCGGACCGCCCGGCCGGTCATCCGGACGGTACCGGACTCCGCGGTACGGGCACCGAAGATCGTCTCCAGCAGTTCGGAGCGCCCGGAACCGACCAGACCGGCGATGCCGACGATCTCACCGCGCCGTACGGTCAGCGACACGTCGGTGAACTCGCCCTGCCGGGTCAGCCCGGCCACCTCCAGCAGCTGTTCGCCGTGGGTGTTGGGCTCCCGCTCGGGGAAGACGTACTCGATGGACCGGCCGGTCATCCGGCTGACCAGCTCCCGGGTCGCGGTGGTGCGGGCTGGCAGGTTCTGCGCGGTGGTCCGGCCGTCCTTGAGGACGGTGACCCGGTCGCCGATCTCGCGGATCTCCTCCAGCCGGTGCGAGATGTAGATGACCGCGATGCCCTGCGCGGTGAGTTCCCGGATGATCCGGAACAGGTTGTCGACCTCGTCGTGGGCGAGCACCGCGCTCGGCTCGTCCATGATGATCAGCTTGGCGTCGTGGGACAGCGCCCGGGCCATGCTGACCACCTGCTTGCCGGCGGCCGGCAACGATTTGACCAGCCGGCGCGGTGGGATCTCGGCGTGGCCCAGCCGACCGAGCAGGTCACGGGTGCGCCGGGTCATCGCGCCGCGGCGGACGAAGCCGACCCGGCGCGGTTCGTGGCCGAGGAAGGCGTTCTCCGCGACCGACAGGTCGTCGACCAGATCGAGCTCCTGGTAGATGGTGGCGATGCCGGCGCGCATCGCGGCCTGGGGGTTGACGAAGCGCACCGGGTGGCCCTGCCACTCGACCCGCCCGGAGTCGGGGCGGTGCACCCCGGCCAGGACCTTGATCAGGGTGGACTTGCCGGCTCCGTTCTGCCCGAGCAGGCAATGCACCTCACCGGCGCGGACCTCCAGCTGTACGCCGTCGAGCGCCCGTACCCCGGGGAAGGTCTTGACCACGTCGGTCAGTCGCAGGACGACCTCGCCGGCCGGTTGCCGGGCAGCCCTGTCGGGTTGCTCCGGGTCGCCTGCCCTGGCCGACCTACCCGCCTGGATCGGGTCGACCGCCCCGGTCCGGGTCGCGGCGCTCATGACGCCTGCTCGAACGCGACGTCGCTGGCCAGCACGGCGGCGCCGGTGACCCCGGCGCGGGAACCGAGCTCCGACAGCACCACCGGCAGGTTGCCGGTGGCCAGTGGCAGCGACCGGCGGTAGACGACACTGCGGATCTCGGCGAGCAGGATGTGGCCCAGGTGGGCCAGCCCGCCGCCGATCACGATCATCGACGGGTTGGCGAAGCTGACCAGGCCGGCGAGGACACCGCCGAGTCGCCGGCCGCCGTCGCGGATCAGCCGGATACAGGTCACGTCGCCTTCCATCGCGCACTCGGCGACGTCGCGGGCGGTCAGGTCGGTGCCCCGGGCGAGACGTTCGGCCAGCGCCGGCGAGGTACCGGCCCGGGCGGCGGCGGTGGCCTCCTTGGCCAGTGCCGCGCCGCTGAACAACGCCTCCAGACAGCCGACGTTGCCGCAGGTGCAGATCGGGCCCTGCGGATCCACCTGGATGTGGCCGATGTCGCCGGCGCACCCGTCGATGCCCCGGTAGACACCACCGGCGAGGTAGATCCCGCAGCCGACGCCGGTGCCGAGCTTGACGAAGAGGAAGTCGTCGACCGAGTGGGCGACCCCGCCGTGCCGTTCCCCGATCGCCATGATGTTGACGTCGTTGTCCACCACCGCCGGGCAGCCGTGCTCGCGGGTGAGCAGCTCCCGCACCGGGAAGCGGTCCCAGCCGGGCATGATCGGCGGCGACACGGGTACGCCGTCGCGGTAGCTGACCGGACCCGGGACGCCGATGCCGATCGCGTCGAGGCGTTCGTGGACCCCTTCGACCCGGGCCTTGGCCAGCAGCTCGTTGATCCGGTGCAGGATCACCTTGGGGCCCTGCCGGATGTCGGCCACTTCGGTGTACGCGGCGACCGGTTCCAGGCGGCCGTTGGTGATCTCCACGTCGACAGAACTCGCCCCGAGGTCGACGGCGGCGAACCGCAGGTTGGGGTTGAGCTCCACCAGGGTCGAGCGGCGGCCGCCGCGGGAGGCGGCCATCCCGGCCTCGGTGACGAAGCCGGTGGCGACCAGTCGTTCCAGCTCGGACAGCAGGCGGGGGCGGGGAATCTCCAGCTGGTCGGCCAGTTCGGCGCGGGAGACCGGGCCGTTGTCACGCAGCAGCCGCAGCAGCTGGAGGTGCAGGGCGTCCGCCGTACGCATGGAGTCCACCTCCGACAGTGGGGTTAACGCCGATGCGACCTCGGCGTGTCATGCCCGAAACACTAAGAGTCTTCTGAGCCTCGTGTCCAGAGCTTTGGTCGACCGATACAAAACTTTTTCTAGTCGTGACAGAAGTTTCGCCGACACTGGCCGAAACAATGGTTGGCCTGCCGAGACGCTCCGGATCGGCCGGGCACGGCACGGTCAGGGCGATCCTCGGGTACGGGCACCAGCCGGGAGTGGGCAGCAGGCCGCCGCGCGCAGAAGCACCTGGCGCGGCGGAGCCGGCTCACGGGCCGGGTGACCCGGCCGCCGGGTGGCGACGGCCGGGTCACCCGTGGCTGCTCGTGGTGGACCGGATCATCGGCGGACCGTCACCGCAGCGCCAGGTCCCGATGCCGGTGGACTACTCGTCGCTCTGGCTGTCGTCGCTCTGGCTGTAGACGGTCAGCTCCGACATGTGCTGGTAGCTGCGCTCGGCGAAGGCCAGCGACTGGCCCGGGTTCGCCGAGCCGCCGGGGGCGGTGTCCTGCTCCCAGTTGGCGTGATGGAAGTCGTAGTGCCCGATGGTCTGGAAGAACTGCTGGAAGTTGATGTCGCCGTCGCCCATCGGCGTCATCTCGTAGCCGTTGTTCAGCTCGGGGTTCTTGTCGCCGTCCTTGGCGTGGAACAGCGGGAACCGGCGGGGGCGACGGGCGACGGTCAGGATCGGGTCGAACAGCCGGGTGCGCTCGCGGCCGGCCGAGTTGACGAACGTGTGGTGCTTGTACCGGGCGACGTAGCCCCAGTAGATGTCCATCTCGAAGTAGACGTGGTTCGCCTCGGTCTTGGCCATGAAGTACTCGAGCTTGCGCATGCCCGACGAACGGGTCG
Organism: Solwaraspora sp. WMMB335; assembly: GCF_049179075.1. Lineage (NCBI taxonomy): Bacteria > Bacillati > Actinomycetota > Actinomycetes > Micromonosporales > Micromonosporaceae > Solwaraspora > Solwaraspora sp. WMMB335. Next base: position 6,457,617 of record NZ_JBMHMF010000001.1, on the reverse strand, counting down.
GCCGGCCCTGATCGTCCAGCGGGCCGGAGTCGAGCAGGAAGTTGTACGCCGAGTCGTGGTTGTGCGTGTAGAGCCGCATGCCGCGTTCCCTGGCCTGGCGGCCGAGCTCGTTCCACAGGTCCGCGGCCGCGTCCCAGTCCGCCTGGTACGAGCTGTTGGTCGGGTCGCTGCCGGTGCCGATGTTCTTCATGCCCAGCTCTTCGGCGATGTCCAGTTGCTGCTGGAAGGTGTCCGCCCGGATCTGGGTGTGCGTGCCGTTGGCGACCAGGCCGTTGTCATCGAGGATCTTGCGGATCTCGGCCGGGGTGATCTGCCGGCCGAGGATCGAGGTGTGCTGGTTGTAACCGGCGAACTCAATTTCCTTGTAGCCCATCTCGGCGAGGCGGGACAGGACCCGCTCGAAGCCGTACGGCACACCGCTGTCGTCCGGGGCGGCGCTGATCCGGTCCCGCACGGAGAAGAGGATGATGCCCCGGTTCTGCTCGGGGATCAGCGGGTCGACCGACCAGCCACCGGCGGCACGGACCGGGCGGCCGGTCTGCAGCACCGGCAGGCCGGCCGCGCCGAGCACGGCGGCGGCACCGGCCGACGCGGCGAGGATCTTGCGGCGGGTGAGCGCGGGGTTGGGCGGAGTGAGCTGCCCGTTCCGGCGTAGCACCTCGTCCATTCTTGTCCACCTTTCTGAGACGGCTCAGCGAGCCGCCTGATGACGAGTAAGGAGGGTCGGGGTGTACGGGGCCGCACGCCGCCGAAACGCATGGCCCCGGGGCGGGGGGTTGGGGGTTCGCGGTGGTGGTCGGCACCGCCGGCAAGCGATGCCGACCACCACCGCAGCTGCCTCGGCCACGCCCCTGGCGAGGCAGCTCTGGGCCGGGGTAGGCCCCGGGATCGCGACCCGGCGTTTACAACGCTGTGTCGCTGGTGTTACGTCTGAGGCAGACAGTAACCCCAGAGAGCTGCGGAAAGAAAGACCCTGGAGAACCAAACTTTCCGGTGAGTCGCCGGTGTCTTTGTCCTCTGTCAGTCATAAGTACGGTCAGTGACCGCAGTTTGATCGACCAACGTCGCAGAAGCCGCTAGCGGCAGAGCAACCGGCCAACCCGGCGGCCGGCGATGGCCAACCCGAGTGCGGTCACCCCGAGCAGGTAGCCGACGTCGAGCACCTGGACCCAGCCGACGGTGTCGACGGCGATCGTCCGGATCAGGTCCACCGACCGGTACAGCGGTGTCACCTCGACCAGCCAGCGCAGCACCGGCGGATAGTCCTGTGCCGGCACGAAGGTACCGGAGAACAGGAAGACCGCGAACTGCGCCGAGCCCATCAGGTCGAAGTCCTGCCAGCTGCGCATGTACGTGGACAGCGCCATGCCGAGCCCGCCGAACGCGAAGCCGACCAGCACTGCGGCCGGAAACGCCAGCACCGCCCGCAGCGGCGTCGTCAGGCCCATCACGACCATCACCACCAGGAAGGCGGCGGAGTAGACGCTGCCCCTGGCCATCGCCCAGCCCAACTCGCCGAGGGCCAACTCGGTGGGCCGAACCGGCGTGGCGAGGATGCCGTCGTACAGCTTGACGAACTTCATCTTCGCGAAGAAGTTGAACGTCGTCTCGGACAGTGCCCCGGTCATCGCCGAGGCGGCGAGCATGGCCGGGGCGACGAAGGCGGCGTACTCGACGACGACCCCGCTGCCGGGCAGTGTGATGTCGCCGATCAGCCGACCGACCCCGACACCGATGGAGAACAAGTACAGCAGCGGCTCCAGCAGGCCGGAAGCCAGCACTACCCAGTACGCCGACTTCAGCGCCGCCGCATTGCGCTCCAACACCGAGGCGGCCCGGCGAGCGGAACGGCCCAGGTCGAGCATCCGGGGCAGGACGAGAGTCACCATGAGGTCTCCAGGAGCCGGCGTGGTCGGGCGGAGCAGGTCGCAGCGGTCAGTAGATGAGCCGCTTGCGGAACCGGGCGGTGGCCAGCCACCAGCCGGCCGCCACCCACAGCGCGAGGTAGGCCAGGTGGCCCGGCACCGACCAGGCCGGCGCGGCACCGAGCGCCGCCGCCCGGCACAGGTCCACCCCGTGCCAGAGCGGTGACAGGTAGGCCAGCCAACGAACCGTCGCCGGCAGCGACTCGACCGGGAAGAAGACGCCGGCGAACAGCGTCATCGGGATGACCGCGAAGCGGAACAGGACGGCCAGATAGCTGTCGCTGGTGATGGTCGCGGCGAACGCCGCGACCGGTAGCGAGACGGCCGCGGCGAGCAGCAACGCCACCGGCAGGGTCAGAGCCGCAGCGAACGAACGCAGCGACCCGAATGCCGCTGCCACGGCGAGGAACGCCAGGCTGCTGGTCAGGGCCCGCAGCAGGACGAAGGCGAGCAGCCCACCCACGATGTCGCCGATGCGCAACGGCGCGGCGATCTGCGAGAAGTAGATCCGGTGCCAGCTGAACCCACCGAGCACCGGCCAGGACGACTCCGATATCGCCACCTGCAGCGCGGTCGACGCGATCAGTCCAGGAACGATCCAGTCGAGGTAGCGGTGGCCGTTCACCCCGGCGTCGACATAGGCGCCGACCCCCACCCCGAAGCTGACCACAGTCAGCAGCGGCAGCAGGAACGAGGAGAACACCGAGGCGCGCCAGGTCCGCCGGTAGCCGGTGAGATGGACCTCCAGCACGCTCAGCGCCGGCCGGATCCCGCGCGGCCCGGTGGACCGGGCTCCTGCTGTGGCCGGTGCCGCGACCGGTGTCGGATCAGCGTCGGTGCCAGACATCTATGGGTTGCTCCCCCCGTATGCGGACCAAGCGTTTCTACCGCGTGGGTACGACACCCGGTGGGACGGCCTCCGGTGAACAGGGGCGACCCGGACGGCGGCCCGCCCCGACCACGACCCGGCCGTACTCTACGGCGACGGCGTGCTGGCGCTCACCGGATTTTCGCCGGCCGGCGGTCGACGGCTGGAATCACCGGTCCGACCACTCACTCACCGATGAGCACCTCGGTCAGCGGACGACGGGGAGTGGCCGGGGCCGGCTGGCCGTAGCCCACCCGGATGATCATCTGTGCGGTGGTCCCCCGCTGCCGGTGGGCCAGTAGATCCCGGATGACGGGTATCTCCAGCGGCTGGCTGATCGGCGTCGTGGCCAACTGCTCGGCGGTCGCCACCAGCAGCACCCGCTGCAGAGCCTGCCCGGCGGCGAGCCAGTGCCGTTCCGTGTCGCCCGCGGTGGACAGCACGAGGATGGTGGGGTACGGCTCGAAGCGCTCGGTGGACCGGCTCAGTCGCGGCGCCGCCAGCCCGAAGTCACGGATCGGCAGGGTCTCCAGCGCGTCCCAGGGACCGATCGCCGACCGGGGGATCCCTTCCCGCCGACCATGTCCCGGCACCGTCCACCGAGCGAGTTCCGCGCGGTAGGCGCCGTCGGCCCGCTGCCGCTGCTCGGCGCTGCGGGCGAGATTGAAGATCGCGCTGCGGGCGACGGCACCGGCGACGGTGAGCTCCGCGCCTTCCTGTCGGGCCGCGGCGATCAGGCCCTCGACCACGTCGGGCGGAACGACCGCCGGCGCGAACGGCCAGCGGTTGGTGTGCCGCTGGGTGATGGCGGCGGTGAGCGTGGCGATCCGTGGTGTCGGCGCGGCGGCCCGCACCGGATCGACCCGCGCGACCAGGTCCGGATCGGACAGGTCCGGAAACAGGCGCACTCCCGGCAGCCAACCCTGGTCCCGCATGGCCAACCGCAGGTTGAACAGCGCCGCTCCCAGGCTGATCAGCAGTTCCCGGCCGGCCGGGTCGATCACTTCCAGTTGGCGGCGCCGGTCGGCGAGCACGTCGATACCCGGCGGCTGCGGCTCGTCAACGGCTTGCACCGTGGCTGGCCCGGTGGTGTCCGAGGAGCCGGTCCGGGTCGGATCGCCGGTACGGATCCGAAACCGCCACGGCTGGCTGTTGTGCAACGACGGCGCGGCGATCGCCGCCCGGACACAGGCCAGCGCGTCGTACGGGGCGATCGACCGGTCGGCTACGGCGGTGGGGTCGGGCGCCGGTGTCGCTGCGCGTTTCTCGGTCACATGTCCAGCCTGACCGGCGGGTCCCGATCGGCCCAGAGGCATACCGCCCGTGCTGGCGGGTCCAACGGCCAAGCGGCCGGGCCCAGGTCACCGGCGTCGGAGCGTACCCGCGGACCAGTCGACGCGACGCAGCTCGTACTCCACCTCGCCCTGCTCGACGCCTTCGACCGGATCGTCCCACTGCAGGTGGAACGATCGGACGAACCTCAGCCCGGCCGCCTCCATCACCCGACGGGAGGCCACGTTGACCGCCATCGTCTCGGCGAACACCCGCTCGACGGTCGGGTGGGTGAATGCCATCTGCAGCAGGGCTCGGGCGCCCTCCGACGCGTACCCCCGCCCCCAGTAGGCCCGACGCAGTCGATAGCCGAGTTCGACCTCGGTGACGGGCACCCGCCCGTTGTGGCCGGCGACGACGGCGGTGCAGGTCGGGCCGACGACAGCAGCCGGCTTCAGAGCGAACCAGCCGACGAACTCGCCGCTGGACCGCTCGACCGCGGCCCACTTGCCGAAGTCGGGGAAGCGCAGGTAGTCACGCAGGATCGCGGGCAGGACCTCCCGGCGGACCGTCTCGGCCGGCGTCGGTCGCCCGCCGGTCAGGTAGCGCATGACTTCGGGATCGCTGTCCAACTCGACAAGGAGCGGCAGGTCGTCCGTGGTGAATCGGCGTAGTGACAGCCGGTCGGTCTGCGCGGTCATGCCCCGGCCACTCTAGTCGATGAGGGTCCGCCCGGTCAGGTGCAGGAACACGTCTTCCAGCGTGCTGCGCCGGATCAACACGCTGGCCGGGACGAGACCACGGGCATGAACCTCGCCGAGCGCGGTGTCGCCGTCGCTGGCGTAGAGCAGAATCCGGTCCGGCAGGACCTCGATGCGTTGCGCGAGGTCAGCCAGCTTGCCGGCGAAGTCCTCCTGGTTGTCCGCGGCGAACCGCAACTCGACCACCTCTCGGGTGGAGTACCGCGCGATCAGTTCACGCGGCGACCCCTCCGCCACGATCCGACCACCGTCCATCACCACGAGCCGATCGCAGAGTTGCTCGGCCTCGTCCATGTAGTGGGTGGTCAGCACCAGGGTCACGCCCTGCTGCTTGAGCCGGAACAGCCGCTCCCACACCAGATGCCTGGCCTGTGGATCCAGCCCGGTGGTCGGCTCGTCCAGCAGCACCATGTCCGGTTCGTTGACCAGCGCCCGGGCGATGGTCAACCGTCGCTTCATGCCACCCGACAACGGCTCGACCTTGCTGTTGGCCCGCTCGGTCAGTTGGACGAAGTCGAGCAGTTCGTCGGCGCGCTGCCGGGCGACCCGGCGAGGTATCCGGAAGTAACGCGCGTAGGTGACCAGGTTTTCCCTGACCGTGAGCTCCTGGTCGAGATTGTCCAACTGCGGGCACACGCCCAGCCGGGCCCGAATGGCCGGCCCGTCGCGGTGCGGGTCCATGCCGAGAATCCGTAGCGTGCCGTCGGTCGGCGGGGAGACGCAGCCGATCATCCGCATGGTGGAGCTCTTGCCGGCACCGTTCGGGCCGAGGAAGCCGAACGCCTCACCCGGCGGTACGTCGACATCGATGCCGTCCACCGCGGTGAAGCCGCCGAACCGCTTGACCAGACCGCGGGCATGGATGAGTGGCTGTTTGCCCCGTGAAGTCACGTCCAGACGCTACCGCGAGGCACCGACATGAACGCCAGCGAGTTTCCGACCACCTGCGGACTTTCGTCCGATCAAGGACAAAGTGTTGCAGTAACATCTTGAAGTTTGCGATCAGATGCACTAAGTTAGCGATCCTGACGCGTTACTCGTCGCGTCGGCGCGTGGGAGCGTGCGCCACGCGGTCCCCGCCCGCGCCGGTTCGCTTCGCCCGCGTGTCCACCGGCCCTTCACGTCGGACGATCCCGCGCACCGGCTCAGGTAAAGGACAATGACGAACGTGTTAGGGGTGTGGCCGGAGAACGCGCACCAGGCCCAGATTCTGCGCCTGCTCCGCGACGGGCCCCGCTCGCGCGCCGAACTGGGCGACTCCGTCGGTCTGTCCCGGTCGAAGGTGGCGACCGAACTCGATCGGCTGCTGGAGCGCAGTCTGGTCGAGACGGCCGGCCCGGCGGCGTCCCGCGGCGGGCGTCCGTCCTCGATCATCAGGATCGCCGCGGCCACCCGCTTCCTCAGCATCGACATCGGCGCCAGCACCCTCGACGTGGCGCTCACCGACGGAGAACTGCAGGTGGTAGCCCGGATAACTGAGCGTACCGAGCTACGGCAGGGCCCCACGGTGGTGATCGCCCAGGCACTCGATCTGGTGACCAAACTGGCGGCCGACTCCGGTGCCACCCGGTTCACCGGAGCCGGCGTCGGCATCCCCGGGCCGGTCAGCTTCTATGAAGGCGTACCGGTCTCCCCGCCGTTCATGCCCGGCTGGCACCGCTTTCCGGTCCGAGAGATGTTCAGCACCGAGCTCGGCTGTCCGGTGCTGGTCGACAATGACGTCAACATCATGGCGCTCGGCGAGAAGCACTGCGGCATCGCCCGGTCCTTCGACGACTTCCTGTTCGTGAAGATCGGTGCCGGCATCGGCGCGGGAATCGTCGTCGGCGGCGACGTCTACCGGGGGGCGAACGGTTGCGCCGGCGACATCGGGCACACCGCGGTCGACGAGCACGGCCCGCAATGTCTGTGCGGCAACATCGGGTGTCTGGAGGCGTACTTCGGCGGCGCGGCGTTGACCCGCGACGCGGTCGCCGCCGCGCGCGCCGGCCGGTCACCCCAGCTGGCCGAGCAACTCGCCCGCTCCGGCACGCTGACCGCCCTCGACGTGACCCAGGCGGCGGCCGCCGGAGACGCCGTCGCGGTGGGGATGGTCCGCGACGGTGGCCGCCGGGTGGGACAGGTACTCGCGCGGCTGGTGAGCTTCTTCAACCCGGGGATGGTGGTGATCGGTGGTGGGCTGTCCGGGATGGGGCACGCGCTGCTCGCCGAGATCCGGGGCGTCGTGTACCGCAACTCACTCCCGCTGGCAACCGGCGACATGCCGATCGTGCTGTCCGAACTCGGTGATCAGGCCGGACTGATCGGGGCCACCCGGATGGTCAGCGACCACGTCTTCACCGCCAGCTGAACCGGCACCGGTCACGGCCACCGGTCACTGGTCCTGGTCCGCCGACGCCCGGGCGGCCGCCACCACCTCGGCGGTGAACTCGCGCAATCCGCCCGCTTCGGTGTCGACACCGGCGTCGTACCGCACGGTCCAGCGCAGCCCGTCCACGCCGGCCACCCGTCGACCGACCACCCGCAGGCCGCCACCGTCGAGCCGGTGGTGCAGGCTGTAGCCGACCGAACGGGTCACCCGGGCTCGGACGTGGTGCGGCACATCGCCCGGATCCGCCAGGGTGAGTGCGCGGGCCGGCTGGTCGGCGACCACCGCGTACCCGTCGTGCTCGGCCACCACCTCGGCCGGCGTGATGGTGAGCACGTCGTCGGACCAGGTCGCCTTGTGCACCTGGTGCCAGCCGAGTCGATCAGGTCGGCCGGGCAGCCAGACCCCGTGGTTGGTGACCACCAGGACGCCGTCGGCACCGGTGCCGGCCACGGTGGTCCAGGCCAGCACCCGCTCGTCAGGGCCCAGTGGGGGGCGCCGGCCGGCCGGCAGCCGTGGCGTACGCCGGAAGAACCCCCACACGGCTACAAACCTCCCACAGCTTGTTCACGCAGCGCCCGGGCATGCTGTTCCAGCGAGAAGAGTTCCCCGGCGAGGTTGAGGTACTCGTCCTTGTTCGCCACCGGATTGATCCGCTGGACCTTCGACTTCAGCTCCCGAATGCGGGCGGTGACCGCGGCCCACTGCAGCTGGGACAGGGTCACCGAGACGTAGCGCGGGTCAGGCTCGCGGTCGATCCGCAGCGGCTCCACCGCCAACTCGGCCACCAGCGCCCGGGCCGCCAGGTCGGCGCAACCGTCCCGGACCTGCTCGATCCACACCGCGCCGGCCACCGCGGACGCCACCCCACCGGCCTGTGCCATCGCGGCGCGCACCACCGCGTGCACCGGATGCCGGTACGTCTGCGGACCCAGGGTGTCGAACATCGGCCCGGCCAGCACCGGCACCTGCAGCCCGAGCTTGAGTGCCTCGCGCTCCACCAGCACCTGCGGGTCGTCCGGCTCGGTCCGCCCGGGTGCGGCGGACCCCGGCGATCCGGCAGACCGGGCACCGTCCGAACGCGACGCGACGCCCGAACGCGACGGGGCGGAGGCGGCGGCCAGCACGGCCCGCTGCACCGGCTCGATCTCCATACCGAGATCGCCGGCGAGCTTGCGGACGTACTCCGGCCGTTTGTCCCGGTCCTTGAGCTTGGCCACCAGCGGAGCGGCCCGGCGCATCGCCTCCACCCGGCCGTCGACGGTGTCGAGGTCGTAGCGGCCCAGCACCTGCCGCAGCGCGAAGTCGACCAGCGGCTCCCGGCGGGCGACCAGGTCCCGTACGGCCAGATCGCCTTTTGCCAGGCGCAACTCGCAGGGATCCATGTTGTCCGGGCTGACCGCGATGAAGGTACGTCCGACGAAACGCTGGTCCTCCTCGAAGGCGCGCAGTGCCGCCTTCTGGCCGGCGGCGTCACCGTCGAACGTGAAGATGATCTCTCCGGCGACGGCCTCGGTGTCCATCAGCAGCCGACGCAGTACGCCGATGTGGTCGGCGCCGAACGCGGTCCCGCAGGTCGCCACGGCGGTCGCCACGCCGGCGAGGTGGCAGGCCATCACGTCGGTGTAGCCCTCCACGATGACGGCCCGGCCCTGCCTGGCGATCTCCCGTTTGGCCTGGTCGATTCCGTACAGGACGTGGGACTTCTTGTAGATCGGGGTTTCCGGGGTGTTGAGGTACTTCGGACCGTCGTCGTCGTCGAACAGTTTGCGGGCGCCGAAGCCGATGACGTCGCCGCCGAGCTCCCGGATCGGCCAGAGCAGGCGACGGCGGAAACGGTCGATCAGATTGCCCGACCGTGCCTGCCGGGCCAGGCCCGCGGTGATCAGCTCCTGCGTGGTGAAGTCGCGCCCGCGCAGGTGGCGGGTGAGCTCGTCCCAGGCGTCGGGGGCGAAACCGCAGGTGTACCGCTGGGCGGCGGCCCGGTCGAAGCCTCGGCTGGCCAGGAACTCCCGGGCCCCGCGCGCGGCCGGGCTACTCAGCTGATCGGCGTAGAACTCTGCGGCTGCGGCGTGCGCGGCGACAAGCCGCTGCCGCTGGCCGGTCTGCTGGCGCACGGGTGCCGGGCCGGCCTCGATGTAGCGAAGCTGGATCCCGGCGCGGGCGGCGAGCCGTTCCACGGACTCGACGAAGGTGAGATGTTCGGCTTCCATGAGAAAGGTGATGGCATCGCCGCCTTTGCCACATCCGTGGCAGAAGTAGACGTTACGTCCCGGTGCCACGGTGAACGACGGGGTCTTCTCGTCGTGGAAGGGACACAGTCCTTTGAGGTTCCCTCCGCCGGCCGACTTGAGCGTGACACTCTCCGAGATGATGTCGGCGATCGACGTCCGCTCCCGTACGAGCGCGATGTCCTCGTCCCGGATTCGACCAGCCATGCTGCGCCGCCACCCCCTTCGAGGTACATCCTGCCCTGCCGTCGTGATCACGAACGGTGCGGGTGCCCGGTAGGCCCGGACCCGACCGGCGGCGCACGAGGACCCATCTGACCTGTGTGACCAGGTCTGGGACTGTCAATACGCATTTTTCACGCCTCGCCGCAGAACAGACCTTGTCCATCTCTGTAATCACAGCAATACTGTCTGTGTCGCACAGAGTGAACCGTTAGCTGGCTTGTTCCTTTTTCTTCACGATTCAGTGCGTCATGTCCACATTGCCGGATACCCAGCCATGAAGGAGGAGGCACCCGCATGCCCCAGCTGATGCCTGAGACCAGCTCGATCGACCACCTGGACGTCATCGCCGTCGATGGCGCACCCCGGTTGTGCGCCCTCTACCGCACCCGGGACACCGAGCTCGCGGCCGACGACGAACTGCCCGACGTCGCCGGATGGGTGCTCGCCTGGCCGGACGGTTCGGCCCTGACCTTGCTGACCGAGGGCGAGCAGCCCCGGATCATCTCCGGGTCGCTGTCCAACGTCGAAAGCTGGTGGTCGGCGCTGCTCGCCGCAGATCTGGTCGCCGTCCGTCCAACGGTCGGCGACTGACGGCCACCGGCTGGCGGCCGACTCCACCGGCGGCGATGCCACCGACGGGGCACGGCGTAGTGTCAGGCGGCTGGCACGGCGTAGCGTCAGGGACGCAGCGGACGCAGAGTCGGAAACGTCGGGCGGACCGGGTCGGCGAGGCGTCGGTGCCAGGCGAGCGCCGCCAGGTCGGTCAGCGAGGCGACCTGATCGATGATCACGCGGGCGCGGGCTTGGTCGTGCGACGCCACCGACCAAGCCGGCGCGAACACCGGATCCAGGTCCTGCGGCGCGCGGGCGGTCAGGGCTTCGACCAACTCGGTGAGGACCTCACGCTGGCGGGCGTACTGCGCGTCGGCTCCGGGGCGGCGCATCACGTACCGCAGCGCCAGCCCTTTGAGCAGCGCGCACCGGGCCCGTACGATTCGCGGCACCACCAGATCCGCAGCGTACCGGCGGACCGGCAGCCGACCGGCGTGCTCCTGGGTCGCGGTCACCGCGGCAGCGACGAAGGCGCCCGTCAGCATGCTGGTCATTCCCTTGAGCGCGGCTTGCGCGGCGTGACTGCCGTCGTAACGGGCCAACGGCCGCAGCGCCGGGTCTGCCAGCAGTTCGGCCAGGGTGGCGGCCAGTTCGTCCACCGGCTCGGTGGAGTAGACAGCGGCCACGTCGGCGGCGAGGGCGGCCTGTTCATCCACGTCGGCGATGAGCCGGCCAAGGTCGATGTAGCCGCCGTGAATGCCGTCTTCCAGGTCGTGCACCGAGTAGGCCACGTCGTCGGCCCAGTCCATCACCTGGGCCTCCAGGCAACGCCGGGACCCGTCCACGGTGCCCCGACGCAGCCAGGCGAACACCGGTCCGTCGTCGGCGTAGACGCCGAACTTGCGCTCGCCGGCCCGCCGCTGCCACGGGTACTTGCAGGTCGCGTCGAGCGAGGCCCGGGTGAGGTTGAGCCCGGCCGAGGATCCGTCCGGCCCGAGAACCTTCGCTTCCAGGCGGGTGAGCACCCGTAGCGTCTGTGCGTTGCCTTCGAATCCCCCGTACCCGCCGGCCACCGTGTCCAGCGCCTGCTCGCCGTTGTGCCCGAACGGTGGGTGCCCCAGGTCGTGGGCCAGGCCCGCCACGTCCACCACGTCCGGGTCACAGCCGAGCCGGGCACCCATCTCACGGGCGATCTGCGCGACCTCCAGGGAGTGGGTGAGCCGGGTACGCGGCACGCCGTCGCCGCTGTCCGCGTCCGCGGTGTGCACCTGCGTCTTGGCTGCCAGCCGGCGGAACCCGGCCGAGTGCAGCACCCTGGCCCGGTCCCGCTCGTAGGGGCTGCGGCCGTAACCGGTGTCCTTGGCCGGCTCCGGCACCCATCGCCGGCTGTCGTCCTCGGCAGCCACTGCGCCCGCCGTGTCGAAACCGGCCGGGCCAGCTGACGTGCTCACCTCGCGAGCCTATCGGCAGGTGCCGCTGAACCGTAGCGGCCGGTGCGCCGGGCAGTCGCCGGGCAGTCGCCGGGGCCCGGGCAGCGGGCGGTCGGACCCGTTTATTTCGCATCGATTACCGTTTTGTGTCGTAATGTTGACGGCTACCGCATGTCGGCACGGCGGTCGGCCGACAATCAAGACGTGGTCGACCAGGGGTGGACTCGTACCAGCCGGCTCGTCCAGATCGGCGAGATCATCGGAGAGTTGCGGTACGCCGTCGAGGAGCACTGCGCCGGCCAGCTCATGGGCGAGCTGGCTGGCGCAAGTGCCTGCTGTCTGACGCGGTCGGCCGCCCCCGGCGGCCCCGGTCGCCACCTCGCCCACGAGGTCCAGTACCGGGTCGACATCCTGCTCGGCCGGCATCTGCTCATCGCCGGCCACGTTGGCTCCGGCTGCTACGCCCGGTCGGCGCGGCTGACCGCGGTGACCCTGGGCCTGCCGGGACCCGCCGGAGTGGTGGTGACCGCTCGCTGGCGTACGCACGGCCAGGCCGAGTCGTGCTGGCTCGGCTTCGGCGACGGATCAGACGGGCGGACCTTCCTGTTGTTGCTGCACGCAGCGGTGGGTCGGGCGACCCGGGACCGCCCGCGCAGGCAGGGGATCCTGGCCGACGGCGGGCGCGGCGGGTTCATGTCCGAAGCGCGATTGACCCGTGCCCGCTGAGTACGCAGAACTCGTTGCCTTCCGGGTCGGCCAGCACCATCCAGGTCACGTCCCCCTGGTCGATGTCGACGCGGCGGGCACCCATGTCCACCAGCCGCTCCAGCTCGGCCATCTGGTCGACCGGTCGCAGATCGATGTGCAGTCGGTTCTTGAGCTGCTTGCACTCGGGTACGGGTACGAAGATCAAACCCGGGAGCCGGTCCGGCGCCAGTCGAATCTCCACCTCGTCCGGCGCCTCATGCACGATCTGATATCCGAGTGCCTCGGCCCACCATCGCGCGAGCCGGGCAGGGTCGTGGGCATCTACCACGAGGTTCTCCCACTGGCTGGCCACCCGCCACCTCCTGCTACGACGACTAGCTGCTGCGACACGCCCGTCAAGGCCTACCGTACGGCGACCCCGACGACGGTGCGGGGATGACACGACAAACGCACGGAGCGGGTCCGAAGGTCGTTCGCAATAGCCGATCAGTTGCCAGTTGTCACCCGATTGCCGATGGTTACGGGACTGCGTAGCCACATCGCATGCGGTAACGTGCCAGGAGCATTACGTCACTGCAGCTTCGACTCGGACGATTGGACTGCCCGGAGTGTCGATCATCGACCGGTCGAAGTACGCCGGCCCGGACCGGCCTGTGGCGCAACCCCTGCGCACCACCGTCGCGACGCACGACTCCCCGTGCCAGACCGCAGTCGCCGCGCCTCCCCCGCGATATTCTCCGCCGCCCAGCCCCGGCCGCAGCGGCGGGAGCCGGATACTGCCATCCCGGACGATCGAGTGAAGGAGACCGCCGGTGGACATCGACCCCGCCATTCTCACTGAACTACATGGGCTGCGCCGGCGATTGCCCGATGTCACCGGCTCACTGCTTTCCGGCGTCGACGGGCTGCTCATCGCCCGCGATCTTCCTGCCGCCGATGCGGACAGCATCGCCGCGCTCGCCGCCGCGAGTCTCGGCCTCGGCCGCCGCTTCGCCCTGACCGCCGGGCACGGCGACCTGCGGGAGTCCGTGATTCAGGGCGAACACGGCTACGTCGCCATCTACTCGGCCGGCAGCCGGGCGTTGCTGGCGGTGATCGCCGGACCGGCGGTGGACCTCGGAACGCTGCACGTCGAGGCTCGCCGGGTCGCCCGCATGGCAGGCGACCTGCTGCAGGCGGCGCCGGTCACGAACGTGCCCGACCCGGCACCGAGCTTCGCCGACAACCGGGCACCGCTGGCGGTCCGCACTCCCATGGCCACCCTGCCGTACAACCCGGCACTACCGCGCCGGCGATTCTGACTCTGCTGAATGGCGGCCGGGCGCTCTACCGCCCCCCAGAGCGCCCGGCCGCCCCCTCGCCCGGTCAGCGGCTGTCTGATCCGGACAATTCACCTCTGGGCCGTCCGTCGCCCAATGGTCCACTCCCGGGATCCTCAGCCGCCGCGACGATCGAGGCACGCCCCGCCTCCAGCCGGGCCACCGGCACCCGGAACGGCGAACACGACACGTAGTCCAGACCGGCCTGGTGGAAGAAGTGCACCGAGTCGGGATCGCCCCCGTGCTCCCCGCACACCCCGATCTTCAACCCCGGTCGGGTCGCCCGCCCCTCCTCGACGGCGATCCGGACCAGTCGGCCGACCCCGTCGCGGTCGATGCACTCGAATGGCGAGATGCCGAAGATGCCCAGCTCCAGGTAGCGCCAGAAGAAGGCGCCTTCGACGTCGTCACGGGAGAACCCCCAGCCCATCTGGGTCAGGTCGTTGGTGCCGAAGGAAAAGAACTCGGCCGCCTCGGCGATCTGGCCGGCCGTCAGCGCCGCCCGGGGCACCTCGATCATGGTGCCGATGAGGATCCGCACCGACCGGCCGGCGAGCACCTCGGCGATGATCCGCTCGGCTTCCGCGCGTACCGTCTCCAGCTCCTGCACCGCGCCGACCAGCGGCACCATGATCTCCGGCCGGGGATCGTGCCCGGCGGCGGCCAGCTCGGCGGCCGCCTGCGTGATCGCCCGCACCTGCATCGCGAACAAACCGGGAATCACCAGACCGAGCCGCACCCCGCGCAGCCCGAGCATCGGGTTCTGCTCGTGCATCCGGCGCACCGCGGCCAGCAACGCCTCGTCGCGGCCGGCGTCCTGACCACGGGCGTGCGCCACCGCCACCGACACGGCCAGCTCCTCCAGCGACGGCAGGAACTCGTGCAGCGGCGGGTCGATCAGCCGTACGGTGACCGGCAGTCCGTCCATCTCCCGCAGGATCTGCACGAAGTCGGCCCGCTGCAGGGGCAGCAGCTCCGCCAGCGCCGCGGCCCGTCCGGCTTCGTCGCGGGCCAGGATCAGCCGCTCGACGAGCTCCCGGCGCTCGCCCAGGAACATGTGCTCGGTGCGGCACAGACCGATGCCTTCGGCCCCGAACCGCCGGGCCCGGGCCGCGTCGGCACCGGTGTCGGCGTTGGTGCGCACGGCCAGCCGGCGCCGCTCGTCGGCGTGCGACAGGATCCGGTGCACCGCCTGCACCAGTGGGTCGTCGGTGGTGGCCGGATCGACCGCGCCCTCGAAGTACTGGACCACCTCGGACGGGCGCACCGGCACCGCACCGAGATAGAGGCAGCCGCTGGTGCCGTCGACGGACACCACGTCGCCCTCGGCCACGCTCTGCCCGCCGACCGTGAACCGACGGGCCCGCACGTCCACGTCGACGGTGTCCGCGCCGCACATACAGGTCTTGCCCATCCCGCGGGCCACCACCGCGGCATGGCTGGTCTTGCCGCCACGGCTGGTCAGGATTCCCTGGGCGGCGATCATGCCGGGCAGGTCGTCCGGGTTGGTCTCCCGCCGGACCAGGATCACCTGCTCGCCCTGCCCGGCCAGGTCCACCGCCCGCGCCGAGTCGAACACGACCTTGCCGACCGCGGCGCCGGGCGACGCGCCGACTCCGGTGGCGGCCACCGGAGGGTCCCCGGAGGTGTCGAAGCAGGGAAACATCAGCTGCGCCAGCTGCGCCCCGCTGACCCGGCGCAGCGCTTCGTCCAGGTCGATGATGCCCTCGTCGACCAGCTGACCGGCGATGACGAACGCGGCGGCGGCGGTCCGCTTGCCCACCCGGGTCTGCAGCATCCACAGCTTGCCGCGTTCGATGGTGAACTCGATGTCGCACAGATCCCGGTAGTGGTTCTCCAGCCGGGCCATGATGGCCAGCAGCTCGTCGTAGGACCGCTTGTCGATGCGCTCCAGCTCCTGCAACGGCAGGGTGTTGCGGATCCCGGCCACCACGTCCTCGCCCTGGGCGTTGGCCAGGTAGTCACCGTAGATGCCCTGGTTGCCGCTGGCCGGGTCGCGGGTGAACGCGACGCCGGTGCCCGAGTCGGGGCCGAGGTTGCCGAAGACCATGGCGACGACGTTGACGGCGGTGCCCAGGTCGGCGGGAATGCGTTCCTGCCGCCGGTAGATCACCGCCCGCTCGGCGTGCCACGAGTCGAAGACCGCCCGGATCGCCAGGTCGAGCTGTTCGCGCGGGTCCTGCGGGAAGTCCCGGCCGGTGTGCGCGGTGAAGATCTTCTGGTACGTACGGACCAGCTCGCGCAGGTCGTCCGCGTCCAGGCCGAGATCGTCCTCGGTGCCCCGGGCCCGCTTGGCGGCGGCCAGCGCCTGTTCGAACTCCTCCCCCGGCACGCCGCAGACGGTCTTGCCGAACATTTGCACCAACCGCCGGTAGGAGTCCCAGGCGAACCGCTCGTTGCCGCCGGCCTGCGCGGCCAACCCGGCCACACAGGCATCGTTGAGGCCCACGTTGAGGACCGTCTCCATCATGCCGGGCATGGAGAACTTGGCCCCGGAGCGGACCGACACCAGCAGGGGATCGACCGGATCACCGAGTTGCTTGCCGCGCTGGCGCTGCAGCGCGGCGAGCGCGGCCGCGGTCTGCTCGGCCAGGCCCTCAGGTAGGGCACCGCTGGCCAGATAGGTCCGGCATGCCTCGGTGGTGATGGTGAAGCCGGGTGGGACCGGCAGCCCGAGTCTGGTCATCTCGGCGAGGTTCGCGCCCTTGCCACCGAGCAGGTCCCGCTGGTCGCGATTGCCCTCGGTGAAGTCGTACACGAATCTTGTTCCGCC
This sequence comes from Solwaraspora sp. WMMB335, assembly GCF_049179075.1. Taxonomy (NCBI): domain Bacteria; kingdom Bacillati; phylum Actinomycetota; class Actinomycetes; order Micromonosporales; family Micromonosporaceae; genus Solwaraspora; species Solwaraspora sp. WMMB335. The sequence continues at coordinate 6,441,164 of NZ_JBMHMF010000001.1, read as the reverse complement.
CGGTGCCGGCCGGGGCGTTCCGCCGGCTGTGCCCGTTCCCGCTGTGCCCGTTCCCGCCGCGCCTGCTGCTGCCATCGTGGCCTCCATGTGCCGTTCGCCGCTGAACGATGGTTCACCAATGGCCATTGGTTGGCGCAGGCTAAGCGACCGGCGGACCCCGCCGACAGAGGTGGGTGACCAGCCGCACAAGACCAATCCGGCGGCCGGTTCACTCCCATTCCTGGGAACGCTTCCATGCGCAGCAGTGCGCATTCATCCGTGTTTCAGGTCACGCCGATGACAATGATCGGGTCAACCGCCGGAATCGGCAAGCTCCGCCTCCGCGGGTACCGCACCGTCGTCCCGGCCGTCGAGCCAACCGGCCGGCAGGAACACCTTGCCGGGCGAGTTCGTCCGTCCACGCGGCTGGCCGAGCGTGTGCACCGGAAACGGCTCGTCCGGATCGAGGCCGCCCAGCAGCGAGTCCAACTCGGCCAGGCGGCAGACCATGGCCAACCGACGACGCAGGTCCCCGCCGACCGGGAAGCCCTTGAGGTACCACGCGACATGCTTGCGGAAATCGGTACAGCCGTCCCGCTCGGCGGCGGCCGGGTCGACCCGCTCGGCGGCGAACCACTCCACCAGCAGCTCGGCGTGGCGACGCATGGTCACGGCCACCGTACCCAGCGGGGGCAGCACCCGCTGCGACCGCCCGGCGAACGCCGCCGACAGATCGGCGAACAGCCACGGCCGACCCAGGCACCCGCGCCCGACCACCACACCGTCGGCACCGGTGTGGGCCACCATGCGCAGCGCGTCGTCGGCCTCCCAGATGTCGCCGTTGCCCAGCACCGGCACGTCCAGCGCCTGTTTGAGCCGGCCGATCGCGTCCCAGTCGGCCCTGCCCGAGTACCGCTGCGCGGCGGTACGCCCATGCAGCGCGACCGCGGCGACTCCGGCCTCCTGCGCGGCCAGCCCGGCCTCGACGTACGTCAGGTGATCGTCGTCGATGCCGGTGCGCATCTTCACCGTCACCGGCACCCCGGCCGGCGCGGCTGCCCGCACCGCCGCCGTGACGATCCGGCTGAACAGCCGGTGCCGCCAGGGCAGGGCCGCGCCGCCGCCCTTGCGGGTGACCTTCGGCACCGGACACCCGAAGTTCAGGTCGATGTGATCGGCCAGGTCCTGCTCCACCACCATCTGTACGGCAGCGGCGGTGATCTGCGGATCGACTCCGTACAACTGCAGGCTGCGCGGGCGCTCCCCGGCGGCGAAGGCCACCATGCGCAGCGTCTTGGGGTTACGTTCGACCAGTGCCCGGGTGGTCACCATCTCGCAGACGTACAGCCCGCCACCGGCCTCGCGGCAGAGCCGGCGGAACGCCACGTTGGTGATCCCCGCCATCGGCGCCAGCACCACCGGTGGCGACACCTGGTGACGGCCGAGCGTCAGTGGAGGCAGGACCGGCACGGTCTGTGGCAGGGTCGCGGGCATGGTCTCCAGGATGGCACCTTGCCCGCCCACGAGCCGGGGCGGCTCCACTCACCCCACCGGCAGGCGCTCCAGCAGGTAGTGCTCGACCTGGTCGAGGGAGATTCGCTGCTGTGCCATGGTGTCCCGGTCCCGTACGGTGACCGCACCGTCGACGAGCGTGTCGAAGTCGACCGTGACGCAGTACGGGGTGCCGATCTCGTCCTGGCGACGGTACCGGCGGCCGATGGCCTGCGAGTCGTCGAACTCCACCACCCAGCGACGGCGCAGTGCGGCACTGAGGTGGCGGGCCTTCGGTGACAGCTCCGCGTTGCGTGACAGCGGCAGCACCGCCACCTTGACCGGGGCGAGCCGCGGATCGAGCCGGAGCACGGTGCGCTTGTCGACGCCGCCCTTGGTGTTCGGCGCCTCGTCCTCGTCGTACGCCTCCAGCAGGAACGCGAACACGGTCGCGGGCAGGTTCGCGGCAGGCTCGATGGCATACGGCACCCATCGTTCCCCCCGCTCCTGGTCGAAGAAGGACAGATCGGCACCGGAGTGCTTGGCGTGCAGGGTGAGGTCGTGGTCGGCCCGGTTGGTGATGCCCTCGAGCACCGCGAACTCACCGCCGGCACCAGCGAATCGATACTCGATCTCGACGATCTGCTTGGCGTACGGCGGCAATCCGGTGAGCGGGCGTTCGTTGCGGCGCAGGTTCGCCGGCGAAAGCCCCAGATCGACGTACCAGTCCCAGCGCTGCTCGATCCAGTATTCGAGCCACCGGTCGTCGGAACCCGGCTCGACGAAGTACTCGAGCTCCATACGGTCGAATTCGCGGGTGCGCAACAGAAATTCACTTGTGTCGATCATATTGCGGAACGACCGACCCATCTGGGCGATACCGAAAGGCGGCTTCTTGCGCGCCGAGATCATCACGTTGGCGAAATTCACGAACGTTCCGGGTGCCGCTTCCGGCCGCAGCAGCTGAGGTCCGCCTGCCGCATCGACCCGGTCGGGCCAGGCGCCGAGCAGCCCACTGACCCGTACCGGATCGGTCAAGCTGCCTCGCGTACCGCACCTCGGGCAGCTCAGCTCGTCCAGAGCGGCCGGCAACCGGCCCTGTCGGAAGGCGTACGCCTCCACCAGCTGTCCAACCGGCTGGCCCAGGTCACAGACCTGGCAGCGGGCCCGGGTCTGGGCGTACGTGTCGAGCAGGCCGGACGCGGCGAAGACCTCCCGTGACTGGATCACCGACGAATCAAGACCCACCACATCGTCGCGACACTGTACGACCGTTCGCCACCACTGCCGTCGCAGATGTTCCTTGAGTTCCACACCGAGCGGACCGTAGTCCCAGGCCAGCGGGTCCCCGCCGTAGATCTCGCCGGACGGAAAGGCGAAGCCCCGCCGATGGGCGAGGCTGACCACGGCGTCGATGCGCTCGGCTGGCATACGCTGCTCCTACACCGGCTGGCTGCCGGCGGGGATGTGCGGACGGTGCGGCAGATGTCAGGAGGCTACTCCTCGATGCCGCAGACCTCTAGCTCAGCGGTATCGGTGTCCTGGTTGAGCGAGACCCGCAGGGTTTCCCGGCGGCCGGTGGCATAGGTCACCTCGACCGGGACCACGACCCGGCTGGTCACCGACGCCTGTCCGACCTCGTACGAATCGATTTCCGGTTCCTCTTCGAGTCGGTCGGCGAAATCGCCGGCCGATTCCCGGCGTTGTGCCTCGGCGCACAGCAGCCCGTACGCCCGGGCGTAGTCCTGTTCACTCACCGCCTGGAAGTACTCATCGACCGCGACCTGTGCCTGTTCGTTGACTGCCTGCGATCCGGTCACGATCAGACCGGCCAGTGCCACGGTGCCGCCGCCGCAGCACAGCACCAGAGCGAGCGTCGCCACGCCGAGTCCGATCCACAGCCGCGCGGTGCGGCCTTCGACCGGCGGGGCGGCGAACGGCGGCGCGACCCCGGGTCCGGCCGGGACCTGGTACGGCGCGGCCGACCGGTCGTCCGGCCTTCCCGGGTGCCCGGTCGACTCCGCACCCTGCCCAGCCGGCTCCACCGCGGTCGTGTCCGGCGCACGGTCGTCGGCGACGGTCTCAGACTCAGATACGACGGTCCCAGACTCAGGTACGGCCGGCTGCGACGTCGGTTGCGGCTGCGGCTGCGGACGTGCCCACGGCGACGGCGGCTCCCACGGCGACGGGCCGGCGGGCGGGGCGGACGACGACGGGTGCGGTTGCGCCGGTCCGGGATCGGTCATGGGTCAAAGGGTAGTGCCCGGCGACTCACCGGCTCGGGTCCGCTGCCCGGTCACTGGATCGGAGCACCGGCTCGGCCCCCGGTGTCGCGGTGACGAGCGCTTCGAAGGCGGACGGTTCGTCCGCCGACTCGGCGAGCAACGGCGTGGCGTGGACCCGGACGTCGAAGGCGCCCAGGGCCCGACGATAGGTACCCACCGACTCCCATTCGGTGATCAGACACCACTGGACAGGATCTTCCAGGGCACGGGTCAGCGCTCCGTGCTGGTAGCCGACGCAGCCGGCCAGCGCGCCCAACGCGGCTCGGGCACGCTCGACGAACGTATCCGCGTCCGGTTCCGACACGGTGAACCGGTTGACGACGAGCACTCGCTCTCCCGTTGACTAGAGTCTGTCGGATGCAGCCTACGCAGCCGCCGGGGCCGAGCGGTGCCGGGCGGACCAACCGGCGGATCAGTCCAACCGGCGCGTTCCTCGTCGCGCTCGTACTCGTCCTGGCCGGGCTGTTCGTTCCTGGGGCCGGCGGCGGTCTCGCGCTGCTGGTGCTGGCGGCCGGGTTGGCGTGGCTGCTACGGATCACCTGGCCGGTCCTGGCGGCGGCCGGCCGCCTGCTGCGGCTGCTGGCGCTCACCTTGCTGATCGCGGCGGCGCTGGCCAAGATCACCTGATGCCGCTCCCAATGCGCTCCTGATCATGGGGCCGACCTGCTACAACGCATGCAACCATGCATTTTTGACAATGATTGTCGCAGGCACGGAGAGTTGCCCCATGCTCAACCACCTTCGTCACCGGACCGTCGCCGGGGCCACCGGCGCCCTGCTTGCCCTGGGCAGCGTCGCCGCCTGCGGGCAGGACGGCTCCGACGATTCCGCCGCTGCTACCGACACGCTCACTGTCATCGCCGCTTTCTACCCCTTGCAGTTCCTGGCCGAACGCGTCGGCGGGGAAACCGTTTCAGTCGCCAATCTGGCCCCGCCCGGAGCCGAGCCGCACGATCTCGAGCTCAGCCCCCAGCAGGTCGGGCAGGTCACCGATGCCGATCTGGTCGTCTACCTCAGTGGTTTCCAGCCGGCGGTCGACGATGCGGTCGAACAGGCCGGTGGCGACCGTGCCTTCGACGTCGTCACGGTGCAACCGCTGCTGGACGCCACCGACGGCGGGCACAGCCACGAACACGGCGAAGAGGAAGAGGAACACGCCGAAGGCGAAGAGGAACACGCCGAGGGTGAGAGCGAGGACGAACACGCCGAAGGCGAGGACGAACACGCCGGCGAAGAGGGTGCCAAGGATCCGCACCTGTGGCTCGACCCCACCCGGTTGGCCGCCGTCGGCGAGGAACTGGCGCAGCGCCTTGGCACCGCCGACCCCGACCACGCCGACGACTACACCGCCCGGGCCGAGACGCTGGGCACCGAACTGGCGGCACTCGACACCGAGTACACCGAACAACTCGCCACCTGCGAACGCCGGGAGATCATCACCAGCCACACGGCGTTCGGCTACCTCGCCGACCGTTACGACCTCGAACAGATCGGCATCGCCGGGCTGAGTCCCGAGGACGAGCCGACGCCGCAGCGGCTGGCCGAGGTCATCGAAGAGGCCCGCGAGCACCAGGCCACCACCATCTTCTTCGAGACGTTGGTCAGCCCGGACGTGGCCGATACGATCGCCAGCGAGGTCGGCGCCGAGACCGCGGTGCTCGATCCGATCGAGGGACTGCAGCCGGGCGCCACCGACGACTATTTTTCGGTGATGCGCAGCAACCTGAGCACCCTGACCACCGCCCTGGGCTGTTCGTGACCGAACCTGCCGCCGAACCGGCGCAGCCTGTCGTCCAGGTCTTCGAGGCCGTGGCCGGCTATGACAGCCGGCCCGTCCTGCGGACCGTCGACCTCACCGTGACCAGCGGTGAGGTCGTCGCGTTGCTGGGCGCCAACGGATCCGGCAAGTCGACCCTCGTCCGGACGGTGCTCGGCCTCGTCGGGCTTCGGCACGGCTCGGTACGGCTGTTCGACGTACCGCTGGCCCGGTTCTGCCACTGGCACCGGGTCGGTTACGTCCCACAGCGCGTCGGTGCCGGCAGCGGGGTGCCGGCCACCGTCGGCGAGGTCGTCGCCTCCGGTCGGCTGGCCCGCCGGGGGATCCTGCGTCCAGCCGGCGCGGCGGATCGCGCCGCGGTCGCCGAGGCGCTGGCCGCCGTCGGCCTGTCGGACCGGATCCGGGATTCGGTGGCCGCGTTGTCCGGTGGGCAGCAGCAGCGCACGCTGATCGCCCGTGCCCTCGCTGGCAAGCCGGACCTGCTGGTGCTCGACGAGCCGACCGCCGGCGTCGACGTCGCCAGTCAGGAGGCCTTCGCGCTGGCGCTGCGCGAATTCGTCAGCGGTGGCGGTACCGTGCTGCTGGTCGCCCACGAACTCGGGCCGTTGCAGCCGCTGATCGACCGGGCCGTCGTGCTGCACCACGGGAAGGTGGTGCACGATGGGCCGGTGCCGCCGCCGGCCGGCCATCACGCCGATCCGGAGCACGACCACGTGCATCCGCATGATTCGGTCGGCGCGGTCGAGCTGTCGCGGATGTGGAGCCGATGAGCATCTTCCAGTACGAGTTCATGGTCCGCGCGCTGATCGGGGCGCTGGTGATCGGACTGTCCGCCCCGGCGCTGGGCATCTACCTGGTGCAACGGCGGATGTCGCTGATCGGTGACGGCGTGGGCCACGTCGCGCTGACCGGCGTTGGGGTCGGCCTGCTGCTGGACCGCTCTCCGGTGCTGACCGCGGTGATCGTCGCGGCGGTCGGTGCCGTGGCTATCGAACTGCTCCGCGAGCGCGGACGGACCTCCGGCGACATGGCGCTGGCCCTGCTGCTCTACGGCGGCATCGCCGGCGGCGTGCTGCTGGTCGGGCTGGCCGGCAACCGCAGCAACGCCAACCTCATGTCGTACCTGTTCGGCTCGCTCACCACGACCTCGGCCGAGGATCTGCGGGTGATCGTGGTGCTGGCGGCCGTGGTGCTCGCCGCGATGCTGCTGCTGCGGCCGGCGCTGTTCGCCATCTGCCACGACGAGGAGTACGCCCGGGTTTCCGGCCTGCCGGTACGCGCACTCAACCTGCTGATCGCGATCACCACCGCGGTGACCGTGACCATCGCCATGCGGGCGGTGGGCCTGCTGCTGGTCAGTGCCCTGATGGTGATTCCGGTGGCCACCGCGCAACAGCTCACCCGCGGGTTTCGCAGCACCATGGCCGCCGCCATGGTCGTCGGTTTCGGCTCGGCCGGTGCCGGGGTGTGGCTGGCCGGTACGGCCGACACCGCGCTCGGCGCGACCATCGTGATGCTGGCGATCGCCGCCTTCGGGGCGACCACGATCGGAGCCGGAACCGCACGTCTGGTGCGTCGGCGGGTCGGCTCACGAACGGCGCCGCACCCGCAGGCGCACGCGGCCGAGCCGCCCGAGGTGGTCCTGGAGAAACTGAACGATCACTCAGTTCCCTCCTGACTGCTGGCCGGACCGCGCGGTTGGATACCGTTGCGGGGTGACGATGGCCAACGGCTATGAGGGGTACGAAAGCGCCGGTGAGCTGCTGCGCGCACTTTCCGCCCCGATCCGGGTGGCCATCGTGACCGAACTCGCTCAGGGCGAACGGTGCGTCCACGAACTCGTGGAGAAGCTAGGTGCTCCGCAGCCGCTGGTCTCCCAGCACCTGCGGGTGCTTCGGGGCGCGGGCGTGGTGCGCGGCGCACGGCGCGGCCGGGAGATCGCCTATACCTTGGTGGACGAGCACGTGGCGCATATCGTGGCGGACGCGGTCAGCCACGCCCGGGAGGTCAGGTGAGCGGGCTTCGGCAGGCCAGGCAGCAGGCAGCCGGCAGGTCCGGCACGAGAAGCATGTCCCGGAGGCCCGGATGAAGACCGGAGACAGTGGCAGCACCGAGCAGATCGCGGTACGCAACACCCGCCAACGTAGCGCGGTGAGCGCCATCCTCGACGAGTTGGCTGGCTTCCACAGCGCTCAGGAACTGCACGCGATGCTGCGCGAGCGCGGCGACCGGGTCGGCCTGACCACGGTCTACCGGACCTTGCAGGGATTGGCCGACTCCGGCGAGGTCGACGTGATGCGTCCGCCCGGGGGCGAGCACCTGTACCGACGGTGCAGCCAGAACCACCACCACCATCTCGTGTGCCGGTCATGCGGCAGCGCCGTCGAGGTGGCGGGTCCGGCGGTGGAGGACTGGGCCGAGCGGGTCGCGGCACAGCACGGCTACGTCGGGATCAGTCACACCATGGAGATCTTCGGCACCTGTCCGAAATGCGCCGCTCGGCGTACCAAATCGAAGTAGGCCCCGGCCGGCCGGGCTCGCGGCCGCGCCGGCGGCCGGTGCTCCGGCGGCGGCGCGCCGCCGGGCGGTACGGCACGCTGTGCGCATGCAGATCTACGCTGACCGCTTCCCTGCCGCCGCCCGGCAACTTCTCACCGATCTGATCGTCGCCGCCTGGGTGTACCTGTGGATCCGTGCCGCCATCTGGCTGCACGATCTGGTGAGCCGGCTCGCCGGTGCCGGACGCACTCTGGAGGAAGCCGGCACCGGCCTGGCCGACAATCTCGCCGACCTCGGCGGGCGGGTCGGCCGGGTGCCGCTCGTCGGGAACGAGTTGACCAGCCCGTTCGAGCAGGCCGCCGGGGCAGCGCGCGCGGTCGCCACCGCCGGGCAGGAACAGCAGGACCTGGTGGCGGATCTGGCGCTGGCGCTCGCCGCCGCTGTGTTGATCTTCCCGCTCGGTCTGGTGCTGTTCGGCTGGCTGCCGTTACGGGTCCGCTGGATCCGGCGGGCCAGCGCCGCCGCCGCGCTGCGCCGGGCACCGGCCGGGCAGGACCTGTTGGCGTTGCGGGCACTGGCCACCCGCCCGTTGCGCACGATCGCCGCGCTCGGCCCGGACGTCGCCGCCGGGTGGCGGCGCGGCGATCCCGAGGTGACCGCCGCCCTCGCCGCGCTGGAGCTACGTTCGTTGGGGATGCGAGCGCCGCGCTAATCGGCCGTCACATCGTGGGTACGCAGTCGCCCGCACATCCCCCAGCGCGCCTCGGCGCTGGCGGGTGCCTCGCGCAGGGTCGCCTTTCGCAGGTGCTCGCCGTCGCCGCGTTCGAGCGCGTCCAGCACCTCCGCGGTGTGCGAGGTCTCCCGCGCCACCGTGGCCCGCCAGCGCTGGCGCCAGCCGTCGACCAGTGGCCGCACGAGCGCGGCGGCGCTGTCGTAGAAGTCGGACAGCGCACCCGGATCACCGGCACGCACACTCGCGACCAGACGCCGGAAGCCGGTGACGGCGAGTTCCCGACGGCGGCGTACGGCTTGTTCGATCTGCTCGGGGCAAGCGTCGACGGGCAGCGCGGCGGCCGCTCGGTAGCGGTGCGGATCGGCCACGATCTCGGGTGGGAAAGTCATCACGGCGTCCCCCGCCTCGGGCAGCCCGGCGTTCTGCATCACGACGATCACCTGCAGGTCGCCCTCGTTGACGGCACGGTGGATGGTGCCCGGGGTGAACCACACCGTGCTCCCGGGCCGCAACGGGGTCTCCCGCAGCCCGGCCGGATCCAGGGTCTGCAGCACGCCACGCCCGCCGATCACCACGTACGCCTCGGTCGAGGCGGTGTGCAGGTGCGGGGTGCCACCGGCCAGCCCGTCGGCGCATCGGTCGGGATAGACCGACAGTCTCGTCACCGACGTGCCGCCGGGGAAGCCGACGGCGTTCATCGGTGCGCCACCGCGCCCGTCCGGTCCGGTCCGACACCGGGTGCCGATGGGGCGGTGAACCCGGCCAGGGCGGCGCGGCCCTGCTCGGCCAGGGCGGCGGTGCCATGATCGCCACGATCTCCGGCCGCGATGACGACGGCGTAACGGAAGGTGATCGTCGCATCGGGCGCGACCGCGAGTTCGGCGCTGAAGAACGGGGCCGGGCACAGGCACGCGAACATCTCGCTGCGGGCGAACCACTGCGGCGGATGATCGGGGTTGCCGGTGTCGTCGACCATCACGACCGTCGACGCCCGGTCGGTCCCGTCGTGTCGGCCCCGGAACGCGAACCACTCGGCGCGGCTACCGCGCAGGTCGTCACCACCGCTGCCGGCCGGGGACTGGATCGTACCGCCGGTGAAGGACCGGGGTCCGCGCCAGAACAGGCCGCCGTAGCCGGCGTTGTCGCGGCCCTTGGTGGTCGGTGAGCCGATGTGCAGCGGCGTCCCCGACACGTTGCGCATCGCGGTCTCGAACAGCAGCACCCAGCTGGTCGGATCGGCCACGGTCGCGGCGAGCCGCCGGTGCTCGTCGATGACCGGCAGGCCGGCCTGTGAGGTCCAGTCGAGCCGGTGGGCGAGCTCGGCCCGTGCGCCGTCGACCGACAGGGCGGTCAGTTCCCGGTGTACGGCGCTGCCGTTGTTGGCCAGCTGCCGGTAGCCGACGCCGCGCAGGTACGTCGGACCGCCCCAGAAGTTGTGCTCGCCGACGTGCGGCAGCGACCAGGCGATCCCCTTGTGCCAGACGTGGTCGTGCGGCCGGAACAGAGTGACCACGTCGCCGGCGAGGGTACGGACCGGATGCAGGTACGGCTTCGGCGACTCCAGCTGCGCGGTGTCCGGCCGGTACGTGTACCTGAACAGCTCGACGCCGCCGGCGGTGACCGTGACGCCGCGGCCCACCGAGTGGTCCGCACCGAGATCCACCGTTGCCTCGCCGTCGTGGTTCACCGGCGTGTCGCCGCCTGCCATGGCGCTCCTGTTCCGTCCATCCGATGGGCGAAAGGGTGGTTCGGTCCGATCTCCCCACGGTGGACTCGCTCGCCGGTGAACGCCGAGGCGTACAGCGCGGCGATGAACTCCATGGTGATCCGGGTGTCGGCGAGGTCCACCGGGGGTGGCCGACCGGCGTCCAACGCGTCGAGCACGGCGGCCACCTGCCGGCCGTGCCCGCTGGGCGGGCCGGCCGGGTCGGCGTGCCACCGGGCGGCGACGTCGTCGTGGCCCGGGGTCGCGGTGATCGTCCAGTCGGCGCTGGTGTAGCCGTAGAGGTGGTCGAGCTCGACGGTGGCGTACTCGTAATCGAACCGCAGCGCGGAGGTCTGCCGGGGCGACACGACCGAGTTGACCACCGACGCCACCGTGCCGTCGGGGAAGGTGACCAGCGCCATCGAGACGTCCTCGGTCTGCACGTCGCGGGCCCGCCGGACGGCGAGCGCCGTCACCGACTCCCACGGCCCGAGTACCGACAGCAGCAGGTCGAACTGATGGATGCCGTGCCCCATGGTCGGGCCGCCGCCTTCGGTGTCCCAGCGCCCACGCCACGGTACGGCGAAGTAGGCGTCGTCGCGGTACCACTGCGTCAGGCAGGTGGCCAGCAGCGGCCGGCCGAGCTCACCGGCCGCCGCCATCCGGCGTAGCCGGGCCGCCGCGGCACCGAACCGGTGCTGGAACACGGTGGCGACGGACCCGGTCGACCGGGACTGGGCCGCGATCAGCGCGTCGAGCTCGGCCAGCGACATGGTCGGCGGCTTCTCCACCAGTACGCTGGCCCCGGCGGCCAGCACCTGCAGCGCCAGCGGGGCATGGTGGGCCGGTGGGGTGCACAGGTGAACGAGGTCCACCGCCTCCCGCTGCAGCAGGGCAGTGAGGTCCGGCGAGACCCGGGGCACCGACCAGGTGCGGGCGAACGCCGTCGCCCGGTCCGGATCGAGGTCGACGACGGCGACGAGGTCCGCCCGTCCGACGTGTTCGCGCAGTGCCTGGGCGTGTGCGGCGGCGATGGCCCCGGTGCCGACGATCGCACAGCGGTAGCTGCGCTGACCGGGCTCAGACACCGGCGTCACCGGCCGACGCGCTCGGATCCGTACCCGGGCCCGGGTCGGCTTCCGCATCCGGATCGGGTATCCGGCGGCGTACGTCGGTCTGGGTCGACGGTCCGGGCTGCCAGTGGGCCACCTGTGGACGGTCCTCGGCCGGTGGCACCACGCCGGCCTCCAGGAAGGCGTACCGTCCGGCGAGGATCCGCTTGGCCGCGGTGACGTCGAGCGCGTCGGTGTTCTCCCACAGGCCGGTAAACAGGGCATCGGCGCGCAGCCGGGCCTGCCGGCAGAACAGATCGGCCAGTTCCATCCCCGCCGGCTGGGCTTCCCGCTCGCCCCGGGCCCGTACGCAGACCGCGGCCATCGCGAACAGCTCCGCGCCGATGTCGACGATCCGGGCCAGGAAGGCCTGCCGGCGTTCCAGCTTGCCCTGCCAGCGTGACATCGCGTAGAAGGTGGAGCGGGCGAGCCGGCGGCTGGCCCGTTCCACGTAGCGCAAGTGCCCGGCGAGCGGACCGTACTCGGCGTACCCGGTGGGGTTGTGGCCCTGGCCGACCGCGAGGGTCGGCAGCCAGCGGGCGTAGAAGGCGCCGGCGCGGGCGCCAGCACGCGCCTTGCGGCCAAGCCCGGCGTCCGGGTCGATGATGTCGCCGGCCACCGACAGGTGCGCGTCGACGGCCTCCCGGGCGATCAGCAGGTGCATGATCTCGGTCGAGCCTTCGAAGATCCGGTTGATCCGCAGGTCACGCAGCAGCTGCTCGACGGCGACCGGCCGCTCGCCCCGGGCTGCCAGGGACTCGGCGGTCTCGTAGCCGCGCCCGCCGCGCAGCTGCACCAGCTCGTCGGCGACCTGCCAGGCGAGTTCACTGGCGTAGAGCTTGACCAGAGCCGCCTCGATCCGGATGTCGTTGCGGTCGTCGTCGGCCAGCAGGCAGCACAGCTCCAACATGGTTTCCATGCCGTAGGTGCTGGCGGCGATGAAGGCGAGTTTCTTGGCAACCGCCTCGTGCTCGCCGACCGGGCGGCCCCACTGAACCCGCTCGGCGGCCCAGTGCCGGGCCACGTTCAACGACCACTTGCCGGCACCGACGCACATCGCCGGCAGCGACAGCCGCCCAGTGTTCAGCGTGCTGAGCGCGATCCGCAGGCCACGGCCTTCGCCGCCGATCACGTTCCCGGCAGGTACGAAGACGTCGTGGAACCGGGTGACGCTGTTTTCCAACCCGCGCAGGCCGAGAAAGGCGTTGCGCCGCTCGACGGTGATCCCCGCACTGTCGCCCTCGACCACGAACGCGGTGATCCCGCCCCGGCGGCCCTCGCCGGCCGGCACCCGGGCCATCACCACCAGCAAGGTGGCGATCGTGCCGTTGGTCGCCCACAGCTTGACCCCGTTGAGCCGGTAGCCGGTGCCGTCCGGGGTCGGTTCGGCGGTCGTCGCCAACCGGGCCGGGTCGGAGCCGACGTCGGGCTCGGTGAGCAGGAACGCGGAGACCTCACCGGCGGCGAGTCGGGGCAGATAGCGCCGCTTCTGCTCGTCGCTGCCGAACATCTTCAGCGGCTGCGGCACTCCGATCGACTGATGGGCCGACAGCAGCGCGCCGATCGCCGGGCTGACCGAGCCGGCGAGCATCAACGCCCGGCAGTAGTGCAGGTTGGACAGCCCGAGCCCACCGTACCCCGGGTCGATCTTCATGCCGAAGGCACCGAGGGCGGCCAGTCCGTGGAACACCTCGTCGGGGATGTGCGCGTCCCGCTCGATCGCCGCACCGTCGAGATGCGACCGGACGTACTCGTCGAGCCGGCCGAGGAACTCATCGGCACTCGCGGCGGCAGCCGGATCCGGTCGCGGCCACGGATCGATCAGATCGAGCCGCAGCCGGCCGAGGAACAGTTCCTTGCCGAAGCTCGGCTTGTCCCAGCCCTGGTCGCGGGCGTCCTCGGCGACCTGGCGGGCCTGGCGTTCGGTCACCTCACCGGCCGGGTCGTGCGTCGGCCGGTCGTTGTCCGTCGTGGTCACGGCCACCTCCTCGGGTTACGCCTGCGGTGACGCGACGGGTGTGCCACCTGTCACGCTACCCGCGACGTACTACCCACCGGTAGGGCCGTCCGACGCCCACCCGCGCCGTCGGCGTTCGGCCGCTCCTCGGCCTCGTCGCTTCACCCGTCGGCGCCCTCCTCGTCGTCGTCGCCTTCCAGCCAGCCACGGTGCACGACCGGCAGCACCGCCCAGAACGTCAGCAGCCAGATCGCCGTTGCTCCACTGAGCACGAAGGCCACCGGGCGGGGCAGGATGAAGTCGGTGACCAGCAGCACCGAGCTGACCATCGAGATCAGCATGAAGGCGAGTCCACCACTGGCCATCCGGTGCGCGAACCGCACCAGTTCGGGTTTGCGGCCCTGCCGGAACAACATCCGGTGGAACGCCACCGGCGAAATGATCATTGCTGCCGCAGCGGCGGCGGCCAGCAACGCCACCACGTAGACGTCCCGCTGGAAGCCGGTCGTCTCCGGGAACCTCCCGTTGAACGGCAACGTCAGCAGGAACGCGAAAAGGATCTGCACGCCGGTCTGGGCGACCCGCAGCTCCTGCAACAGGTCCCCGAAGTTGCGCTGCCAGCGCTCCTTCTCGGTCTCCCGGTCCATGTCCGCCTATCGTCCTTCCACCGGCCGTGCCGCCGTCGAGACAGCAGCCAGTCAGGTGCCCGGAACCGGCGCTCGGGAAACCGCCCTACTCGTACTGCTGCCTCGGTGCCTCGATCCGCTGCCACGAGGAGACCTCCAGATACGGAATGCTGGCACCGTTGACCGGATCGGTACCGATGCGGTCGGTGTACCGGCCGACCGCCTCGATCCAGGTGTCCGGGGCCAGCCCGGTCGGCGCGTCGCCGGCCAGGCCGACCTTGATCGGGCGCCCGTCCGCCGCGCAGCAGGTGAGCACGATCCGGGCCAGCATCGACTCACCGTCCGGTCCGTCGATCATGAACCCACGCAGCTGCACGGTGCGGCCCTGCAGCGAGGCACCCTCGTCGAAGATCGCCCGGGAGGCGTAGTCGAGCACGCTGATCTTCGCCGGATCGCCCTCGGGCAACGGCGGGTAGTCCGACGACATCTGATCGCCGCTGAGCGCGGTGCCGGCCTGGGCGACCGCGTACGAGCCCAGCGCCGGCGGGGCGACCAGCAACAGGCCGAGCACCGGCAGGATCAGCAGCCAGCCGATCCGTGGCTCGTGGTGCACGTGTCCGTCGCCATGGCCGCCGCCATCGCCGGCGGCACCGTGGCCCTCACCGGCGCGGCTGCCGGTGGTCACGACGGGTGCCGGCGGTCGACGGCGCAGGTCGTGCCAGAGCGTCATCACCGCCGCGGCGATCAGCAGCAGTCCGGACGCGATCAGGAACGGCTGCAGCGACTCCTTGACGTAGCGCAGGTACATGTCGGTGACGCTGGCCCTGACCACCGCGCCGCCCAGCAGCAGCAACACCACCCCTTGCGCCTGCTTGTTCACAGCAGCACCGTCCCTACCGCGACCGCCACCACGACGGCGGTCAGCAACGTGGCCGGGGCGAACCGCAAGGCGAACCGCCGCCCGAACGTGCCGGCCTGCATCGAGATCAGCTTGAGGTCGACCATCGGCCCGACCACCAGGAAGACCAGCCGGGAGGTCAGCGAGAACTGCGACAGCGACGCGGCGACGAACGCGTCGGCCTCCGAACAGATCGACAACAGTACGGCGAGAGCGGCCAGGGCCAGCACCGACAGCACCGGGTTGTCGGCCAGCGTCTGCAACCACCATTCGGGCACCAGCACGTTGATGCTGGCCGCGGCCATCGCCCCGATCACCAGGAAGCCACCGGCGTGCATGATGTCGTGCCGTACCGCCGCCCAGAACGCCCGGGCCCGGGACAGGTCGTCCAGGTCCGGCCGGTACGGCAGCCGGATCCAGTCCGTCTTGCCCAGCCGCAGCCACAGCCAGCCCATGACCACCGCGACCGCGAGGCTGGCGACGCCGCGACCGAGCACCATCTCCGGGTTGTTCGGAAACGCGACAGCGGTCGCGACCAGCACGATCGGGTTGATCGCCGGGGCGGCGAGCAGGAAGGTCAGGGCCGCGGCGGGAGCCACCCCACGGCGGATCAGCGAGCCGGCGATCGGCACCGAGCCGCACTCACAGCCGGGCAGTACCACCCCGGCCGCGCCGGCCACCGGAACCGCCAGCGCCGGGTGCCGGGGCAGCGCCTTGGCCCAGAAGGACCGCGGTACGAAGACCGCGATCACCGCCGAGAGCGCCACACCGAAGACGAGAAACGGCATCGCCTGGACCATCACCGACACGAACACGGTGGTCCAGGTCTGCAGCCGGGGATCGGAGATCAGATTGGCCAGCGGCTCCCGGAAGATCACCAGGCCGATCAGCAGGAACGCCAGGACCTCGACGGAGCCGACCCGGTCACCGAGCAACCGGCGCCGGGGCGGTCGTGGCGCACGGGGTGAGCTGATCGTGCCGGCCGACGGTGGCGCGTCCCCACCCGGGGCGCCCCAGTCGATCTCCTCCCCCGGACGCGGCGGGCGGGTGGTGGTGCGGTCGGCAGCGGTCACCGCAGGTTCGGCCCTTCGCTGGGAAGAAAAGCGGACAGCTCACGATAACCCGCGCCGGGGTGTCGACCACCACATCGACGGATCAGCCCCTGTGCGCACCGGTGGCACCGGTGCTAGCGTCAGCGAAAACAACCTCATGTCCGACAGGGGAGCGCGCGTAGCGCTGAGAGTGCGGTGATCCGCAGACCCTCGAACCTGATCTGGGTAATGCCAGCGCAGGGAGTTGGAGTCAATATGACAGAGCAACCGGTGCCCGCCGCCCGCCGCTGGCGCACCGTCGACATCGTGGTCGCCTCGGTGATCGCCGTCGCCTTCGGCGTGGTCTTCTGGCTGTGGGGGCTGATCTGGGCCGCCACCGAGGCCGGCTTCTCGTTCTTCCCGCCCGCCCAGGCCGTGCTGTACGGGGTGTGGCTGGTCCCCGCCGTGCTCGGCGCACTGATCATCCGCAAGCCGGGCGCGGCGCTGTACTGCGAACTGGTCGCCGCGATCGTCTCCGCCGCGCTGGGCAGCCAGTGGGGCGCGATCGTCGTGCTGCAGGGCCTGGCCCAGGGCGTCGGTGCCGAGCTGGTCTTCCTCGCCGTGGCGTACCACTCGTTCCGGCTGCCGGTGGCGCTGGCCGCCGGCACCGCGGCCGGGCTCGGCGCGGCCGTCTTCGATCAGATCCGCTACTACGCGCCGTACGACCTGGTCACGTTCCGGGTGCCGATCTTCCTGATCACGGTGGTCAGTGCGACGGTGCTGGCCGGAGCCGGCAGCGCCGCGTTGACCCGGGCACTGGCCCGCACCGGGGTGCTGGACCGGTTTCCGGCAGGGCGCGACCGCGCCACCGTGTGAATCGGCCGGCGCCGGGCGGGCCGGCGGCACCCGGGCCGGTTCGGCTGGAGCTGCGCGGGTTCGGCTGGCGGCACGCCGGGCGGCGGTCCTGGGCGGTCCGCGACGTCGACCTGCGCGTCGAGGAAGGCGAACGGGTCCTGCTGCTCGGCGCCTCCGGAGCAGGCAAGAGCACCCTGCTGGCGGCGCTGGCCGGGCTGCTGCCGACCGACTCCGGCGAGCGGGCCGGCACCGTCGCCGTCGACGGGCTCGACCCGCACCAGGCCCGGGAGCGGGTCGGCATCGTGTTCCAGGATCCACAGACCCAGCTGGTGATGGCGCGCAGCGGCGACGACGTGGCGTTCGGACTGGAAAACCGTGGGGTGCCGGCGGACCGGATCTGGCCACGGGTGGACGCCGCGCTGGCCCGGGTCGGCTTCCGGTACGCCCGGGACCGGCCCACCGCCGCCCTGTCCGGCGGTGAACAGCAGCGCCTCGCCCTGGCCGGGGTGCTCGCGTTGCGACCGGCCCTGCTGCTGCTCGACGAGCCGACCGCCAACCTCGACCCGGCCGGCGCGGCGCTGGTACGCGAGGCGCTGACCGGCGCGCTCGCCGGTGACCGGCGGACCACGATGGTCCTGGTCGAACACCGGGTCGCCGAGGCGCTTCCGTTGGTCGACCGGGTGGTGGTGCTGGAGCCGGGCGGCGGGGTACGGGCCGACGGCCCGCCGGCGGAGGTCTTCCGACGCCACGGTGCGGAGCTCGCCGCCGCCGGGGTGTGGGTGCCCGGCCGGCCACTGCCGGTACGCCGGGCCGGCGCACCGGCCGGCGAGATACTGCTGCACGTCGATCGGGTCGGCCAGCCGCCGAGGCTCGCCACCCTCGCCGGGCAGCTGCCGGTCCGGGCCGGTGAGACGCTCGCCGTACTCGGGCCCAACGGGGTGGGCAAGACCACCCTGGCGCTGCTGCTCGGCGGGCTGGCCGCACCGGGCACCGGGACGGTACGCGCCACCATCGCGTTGACCGGCGGGCGGGTCGGTGCGGCACCGCACCGATGGCGGGCGCCGGAGCTGGTCCGCCGGATCGGCACCGTGTTCCAGAATCCGGAGCACCAGTTCGTCACCGCCTCGGTCGCCGACGAGCTGGCCGTCGGCCCACGTCGCTGCGGCATGCCGGCGCCGGCGGTCGGCCGGGTGGTCGACGAGCTGCTCGGGCGGCTGCGGCTGGACCGGCTGGCGCGGGCCAACCCGTACACCCTCTCCGGTGGTGAGGCGCGCCGGCTCAGCGTGGCGACCGCCCTGGCCACCGCGCCCGGCCTGCTGGTGCTCGACGAGCCGACCTTCGGCCAGGACCGGCGCACCTGGATCGAGCTGGTCGGCCTGCTCGCCGAGGTGCGCGACGCCGGGCACGCCATCGTGGCGGTCACCCACGACGCGGCCTTCGTCGACGCTTTGGCCGACCGGCGGCTGACCCTGTGATCGACAGCTCGGCGCCCGTCGGCCAGCGGCTGCTCGCCCGGCGCAACCCGGTGGCGAAGCTCGCGGCGGCGTTGATCCTTTCGGTGCTGCTGCTGGCCACTCTCGACCCGGTGGCTCCGGCGGTGGCCCTGGCGGCCGAACTGGCCGCCGTCCCGCTGTTCGGGCTGCGGTACGCCACCGTGCTGCGCCGGATGGCACCGTTGCTGCTCAGCGCCGCCGGGGTGCTGGTCACGCTGGTGTTGTTCGCCGCCGAGCGTAGCGGTGCGGTGCTGCTGGCCGCCGGACCGCTGACCGTGACGACCGGAGTCCTGCTCACCGCGCTCGGCCTGGCGTTGCGCCTGCTCGCCGTGGCGTTGCCGGGCGTGCTGGTGTTCGCCACCACCGACCCGACCGATCTGGCCGACGCGCTGATCCAGAACGTTCGGGCACCGGCCCGGTTCGCCATCGGCGCGCTGGCCGCGTTCCGGCTGGTGCCGCTGCTGAGTGCGGAGTGGCGGCTGCTGGCGATGGCCCGGCGGGCACGCGGGGTGGACGCCGGGCGCAACCCGGCGCGCCGGATCCAGCAGTTCGCGGCGACGAGTTTCGGGTTGCTGGTGCTGGCGATCCGCCGGGGCACCCGGCTGGCCACCGCGATGGACGCCCGGGGCTTCGACGCCGGGGTTCCCCGCACCAGCGCCCGCCGGCAGCGGTTCACCCTCGCGGACGCGACCCTGATCGCCGGGGCGGGCGGGCTCGGCGTGCTGGCGTTGGCCCTCGCCGTCGCGGCCGGCACGTTCCGCCCACTCGTCAGCTGACCCCCGCACGGCCGCGGGCGGCAGCCGGCCACACACGGTGCACAGCAGGGCACGAAGATCGGCAGGTCACGCCAGGTGTCACAAATGCACATATGACAACACCTTCACACCTTGTGCGCCGTCACGACGTGGTCCCGTCGCCTGCTGTTTCCCCGTCTCCACGAGATTGACCGCGTCAAGTTGACCGGGAAGGCGGAGCAGGGATGGGCCACCACCATCAGCACGACCACACGCACGACCACACGCACACCGGTGCCGACGTGCCGGCCGCGCTCGACACCTCGGTGCCGGACAGTGAACTGTCCCCGGCCGAGGCGTCCCGGCGCGGTTTCCTGCGCGGTGCCGGTCTGCTCGGCGCCGGCGCGGCCGCGTCGGTGCTGGCCGGCGGGCACGCCGCGCACGCGGCCACGGCCGGCGACCACAGCGGCTCCGGCACCGGCGGCGACCAGGCCGACGACGGCGAGTTCGTCTGGCTGGCCGGCGACCACCACATCCACACCCAGTACAGCTCGGACGCCATGTACCGGGTGATCGACCAGGCCCAGCACGCCCGCGCGTACAGGCTGGACTGGATGGTCATCACCGACCACGGCAACGCCACCCACTCGCGCATCGGCGTGGAGAAGGTCAACCCGGACATCGTCGCCACCCGCCAGGAAATCAAGGACCTGCTGATCTACCAGGGTCTGGAGTGGAACATCCCGGCCGCCGAGCACGGCACGGTCTTCGTCCAGCCGGGCCCGAACGAGGTCGCCGTACTCAAGCAGTTCGAGACCGACTACGACGGCTCGGTGACCGGCACCAGCAACCCGAGCCCGGAGAACGAGGCGCTCGCGGTCGCCGGCATCAGGTTCCTCGCCGAAGAGGTCCGCAACCGCCGGATCGGCGGGGCGCTGTTCCTGGCCAACCACCCGGCCCGGCGGGGTGTCGACTCGCCGCACGAGATCCGCGCCTGGCGCGACGCCGACCCGAGCGTGGCGGTCGGCATGGAGGGTGCGCCCGGACACCAGGCCTCCGGCCTGCCCGCGCCGAACGGCCCCGGCCGGGGCCGGGGCTACTACGAGGGCAGCCCGTCGGCGGCGTCGTTCCCCGGCTACCCGTTGGAGAGCTACCGCACCTGGGGCGGGTTCGACTGGATGACCGCCACCGTGGGCGGGCTGTGGGACAGCCTGCTCACCGAGGGCAAGCCGTGGTGGATCAGTGCCAACTCCGACTCGCACATCAACTACCTGACCACCTCGATGCGCGGACCGGACAGCGACTGGAACGCCGACGGCAAGTACAACGACCCGGTGTACGGGCCGCTGATCACCACCGCCGGTGACTTCTGGCCCGGCCAGTACAGCCGGACCCACGTCGGCGCGCAGGCGTTCGGCTACCGGGCCGTGATGGACGCGATCCGGGCCGGCCGGGTCTGGGTGGACCACGGCGGCCTGATCCGTGGCCTGGAGATGCGGGCCAGCCGACTGAACGACCAGCGGCCGGGTGCCGGTGCCACACTCGGCGGCACGTTGAAGATCAAGAGTGGTACGTCGGTCGTGGTGACCCTGGACATCGACCTGGCCACCACCCCCAACTGGGCGCAGTTCGTGCCGCAGCTGGCCAGGGTGGACCTGATCGTGGGCGACGTGACCGGCCCGGTCGACGACGCGGACAGTTTCACCGCGCCGAGCACCCGGGTCGCCGCCTCGTTCGAGGTGCAGCCCGGCCGCAAACGGGTGTCGTTCAGCTACCCGCTGGGCCGGGTCGACCGGCCGATGTACGTGCGGGTGCGCGGCACCGACGGCAAGCGCGGCGCACCCGGCCTGATGGGCGCTGCGGTCGACCCGTACGGCCCGGCGATGGACGTGATGGGCGACGCCGACCCCTGGCTCGACCTGTGGTTCTACGGCAACCCGATCTGGATCCTGCCATCCTGACCGCCACCGCCACCGCCACCGCCATGACGATCATCGGAATCAGCCTGGGGCACGCCGACGACCGCGCCGCCGAACACTGGCTGCACGACGTGGTCCGGCCGGCGGACGTGCCCGGACTCTTCGCCTGCACCCATCTGGTCCGTGCGCCCCGCCCGCACGTGGCGATCAGCCTGGCCGCCCCGGACGGGCTGCCGGACGGCCTGCCCGCCTGCGCCGCCGAGTTCGCCCCGGCGGCGCAGGTGGCGGCGGCTGAGCACCGCCAGCTCAGCTCGGGCCGGGCGGTGCTCTACCCCGGCGTCGAGTCGCTGGTCGGTGAGCTCAGCGTCGCGGAGCTGCTCGAACGCAGCGCGATCGAGCAGGTCACGCTGCTCGGCGGCGCACAGCCGCAGGACGACATTCGCTTGGAGACCCGGGACTTCGTCCGGCCACAGTGGATCAACGGGGTGCTGACGTTGATCGTCGCACCGGTCGGGGCCGGCCGGATCGCCCCGTTCGAGTTGCCCGACCCGACCCCCTGCTGCGCGGACAAGCACTGAGCGGACGGCACGCCGCGAGGCGCACCCTTTCCAGCCTCCGGTGCTGGTCACAGCCTGTGGCCAGCACCGGAGGCAGTCACATGCTTGACGGCCTTCCCTTGCCGGAGCCGTGAGGTGACGCTGACGCACCCTAAAACGCGAGAATAAGGTGCGTCAGCGTCACCTCGCTAGGCGGCGCCCGGCCGGTCCAGTACGCGTTGATCTGATCTTGAGCCTCTCCTCGGTGACCTCGTGTGGATGGAACAGCAGGTGGATGGCTCCATCGAGGTCCAGCCGCCGGATGCCGATCCCGTAGACCGGTTCGAGCACCGCCGGGTCGAGCACCGCCGGGTCGAGCACCTCGTCCGTGCTGCCGGCGGCAGGCTCCAGGTCATCTCGGCGGGGAGCCCGACGAGCTGATGTCCGATGATCTTGGCAACGGTCGTCGGTGCGATCCCGATGGCGCCGGAGCCGACCGCCGCCACCGTGGTCGCCAGCAGCCCAGGGTCAGAGCGACCAGCCAGGCGGCGGTCCGGCGCCGCTGGGTGGCGACGCCGAGCGGATCCGCCTCCATCGCCAGCAGGGTGGCTGCCACCGACCCACCCCCAGGCGCCCGGATATTGCTGTTGCCATTGACTGGCAAAAAGTTAGCAGCAAGATCACGGGATCGGACGGCGGTGAGTCAGTGTTCACCTCCCCCGTCGACCAGCGCAGACCGGTGTTCAGCTGCGCCGGAACTGGTAGTTGCGGCCTGCGCCGGCCCGCTGACCGCGACCGGTCACGCGGCCGGACCGGACACCCTTCGGCTGCGGACCGGCAGCCGGCGTCACCGGCCGGGCGAGACGCCGTACCTCGGCGGGCAGCTCCACCTCAGGCAGGGCGAGCTCACCCGAGTCGAGCTCACCCTGGGCGAGATCGGGCACGGTGAATCCAAGCGTCGTCGTGTCTCGTTCTGGTCGTTCCGCCATCTGAGAACCTCCTGGCTGCGCAACCGCCACAGACATCCGCAGCGGTGACGGGCAAATGCGGCAGGCGGGCGCCGGAGGCATCGACAACGGCCTACGGCCGAGGCGGTGTCGGGGCGGTGTCGGGGTGGTGCCGACACGAGGATCGGACAACCGGTACGCCGTAACGCCCGCAGAGCCGACCCGGCCGGCGGAAACGCGTACGGCTCGGATCGACGGCGGCCGCCGAGCGGCCGCGGTACTGCGAGAAAAGCGTCAGTAGCGCATGACCGTCACGCTAACCGGTGCGCTCCCCTGGCGCACCCGAATTACCCATGTCCACGATCAGGTCGGCCCGGTCACGGCCGGCCTCGATCAACCGGGCGTTGGGATCGTCGACGGCCGACACCCACCGTCGCGCCTCGTCCTCGGTCTTGCCGAACTCGACGTGCCGGCCGACCAGCCGCTCCCGGCGTACGGCGTCGTCGAGCTGGCAGTACCACACCTCGGCCAGCTCGGCCCGGACCAGCGGCCAGGGGTCGGCCTCAGCGAGCAGGTAGTTGCCTTCGGTGACGACCAGCCGGGCCGCCGGGGTGACCGGGACGGTGCCGGCGATCGGCTGTTCCAGATCGCGTTCGAAACCCGGCGCCCAGATGGTCCGCTGCCGGTCGGTGCGCACGCGGCGCAGCAGGGCCA
Organism: Solwaraspora sp. WMMB335; assembly: GCF_049179075.1. NCBI lineage: Bacteria > Bacillati > Actinomycetota > Actinomycetes > Micromonosporales > Micromonosporaceae > Solwaraspora > Solwaraspora sp. WMMB335. The sequence goes on along the minus strand of NZ_JBMHMF010000001.1, from coordinate 6,417,873 downwards.
GGTAGCCGGCGCCGTCGAAGGTGTCGATGGCGCCCTTGCGGTCCCGCCGGCCGAGCAGCTCCAGCGCGGCGTCGGACAGGTGGAACCCGTCCATCGGCACCAGTGTCGCCGGCTCCCCGAGCCGGCGCAGCTCGGCGACCAGCAGCGCGGCCAGGGTGGACTTGCCCGCCGCCGGGCAGCCGGCGATGCCGAGGATCACCCGCTGGTCGTGGTCGGTCCGGCCGAGCCGGCGGACCCGGGCCACGAGGTCGTCAAGCATTCGCCACCCCAATGGGTTTCACCGGTACGCGCACACCGTCCATGTCCGAGGGTCAGGCGTTGAGGTAGGCCAGGACGGCGAGGACCCGGCGGTTGTCGTCGTCCGAGGGCGGGATGTCGAGTTTCATCAGGATGTTGCCGATGTGCTTGCTGACCGCCTTCTCGGTTATCCCGAGCTTCGCGGCGATCGCCGCGTTCGACCGTCCTTCGGCCATCTCCCGGAGCACCTCCCGTTCCCGCGCGGTGAGCGCCGCCAGCGGCTCCCGGCGGGCGAGGAGTTGTGAGATCACCTCGGGGTCCATGGCGGTGCCGCCGTCGGCGACCCGGCGGATCGCGTCGACGAACGCCGCGACGTTGGACACCCGGTCCTTGAGCAGGTAGCCGACGCCACCGTGCGAGGTGCTCAACAGTTCGCGGGCGTACATCGGCTCGACGTGCTGGGAGAGCACGAGCACCGGCAGGCCGGGGATCTGGGTACGGGCCGCGATGGCGGCCTGCAGACCCTCGTCGGTGAAGGTCGGCGGAAGACGCACGTCGAGGACCGCCACCTGCGGCCGGTGGGTGAGCAGGGCGGGCAGCAGGGCCGGGCCGTTGTCGACGGCGGCGACGACGTCGAAGTCGAACGCCTGCAGCAGCCGGGTCAGTCCGTCTCGGAGGAGTGCATGATCCTCGGCGATGACAACACGCACGGCAGCTCCATGGTGACGACGGTGGGTCCCCCAGGCGGACTCGACAAGGTCATCGTGCCATCGAACACGGCGAGGCGGCGTTCGATGCCACGCAGCCCGGTGCCGGTGGTCGCGTCGGCCCCGCCTCTGCCGTCGTCGGTGACCTCCATCGTCAGCATGCCGTCGGCGTGCCGCAGCGACACCGATCCGTGGTGGGCCCGGCTGTGTCGGATCATGTTGGTCAGGGTCTCCGCGACGGCGAAGTACGCCGCGGATTCGACGGGTGTGTCGAGCCGGCCGGGCAGGTCGACGTCGACCGAGATCGGCACCGGCAGGCTGAGCGCCAAGGCGCGCACCGCGCCGCCGAGACCCCGTTCCGCGAGCACGGGCGGGTGGATGCCACGGACGAGGTGCCGCAGTTCGACCAGCGCCGTACCGCTGGCTACCCGCGCTTCGCCGAGCATCTCCCGGGCCGCCGCCGGGTTACGGTCGATCAACTCGTCGGCGAGGCCGATCATCATGCCCAGCGAGACCAGCCGTGCCTGGACGCCGTCGTGCAGGTCGCGCTCGATGCGGCGCAACTCGGCCGCCTGGGCGTCGACGGTGTCGGCGCGCGTCACGGTCAGTTGGGTCACCCGCAGCCGCAGTTCCGCCGCCCGGGTCGGGGCGAGGAATAGCCAGGCGAACAGGGCGTCGACCCGCCGCAGCCACGGCGCCAGCCACAGCCCGCCGACGAGGAGGGCAGCGCCCTGCGGCACGCAGAGCAGTGCCCCGGCGACGGTGTCGACGGACCAGACGACCCCGTAGCCGTACCACCCGGTGCCGAGCCAGATCCACAGCGGGGCCAGCGTCAGACCCACCAGCCCGTACAGCGGGATGACCACGCAGATCAGGCCCAGGCCGAACCCGACGACGGCGCCGGGCACGAGCCAGGCGAGATCACGCCAGGTGGCCGGGTCCGTCACCGTCCATCGGAAGCGCTGCCAGCCGCCGGCCACCGCCCGTTCCGGTGGCGGATGGTACGGACGCGCGACGAGCACCCCCGTCCGGGCGGCGAGCAGGCGCTCAAGATTGGCCCGCTTGCGGACCAGTGTCATCGTCCACGGCACGATCGCCAGGCCGAGGAACGGCACCGGGGCCAGTGCCAGCGCGCCGATCGACACGGCGAGCAGCGGGATGTTGGTGACCGCCAGGCCGGTCGCGGACAGGCCGGCCAGCACGGCGTTCACGCCGCGTCGAACCCATCGGCCCACCCGCTCACCATCCCCGGCCATGCTCACGGCTCATATTGTGCCTGCGCGTTCGCCGCCCGATGGTGGTGCCAGCACTACCGACGGGAGGGGCGTAGCGCTCCTGACGACGCCGCCGCCGGGCGGTCTGATTGACGCCATGACGACCACCGTGATGCCGTCGCCGACGTCGACCGGCAGTGACTTCGCCGTCCTGGCCCGCCGGATCACCGGCGAGGGGTTGATGGAACGCCAGCCCGCCTACTACATCGCCCGGTTGAGCATCGTCACGCTCATGTTCGTCGGCGGCTGGACGGCGTTCGTCGTCATCGGCTCCTCCTGGTGGCAGCTGGTCACGGCGGCCTTTCTCGCCGTCACGTTCGCCCAGATCGGTCTGGTGGCGCATGACCTGGCACACCGCCAGGTGTTCCGTACCAAACGCCCGAGCGCCATCGCCGGACGGCTGGCCGGCAACCTCTGCATCGGGATGAGCTACGGCTGGTGGATGGACAAGCACACCCGGCACCACAACAACCCCAACCACGATGATCTCGACCCGGACGTGGCACCGGACGTACTCATCTGGGCCACCGAGTCGGCTCTCGGCCGACGAGGTCTGAAGGGCTTCATCACCCGGCACCAGGCGGCTCTGTTCTTCCCGCTGCTCACGCTGCTCGCCGTGGACCTGAAAGTGACCAGCGTCAAGGCGCTGCGCAGCGGTACGGTGAAACAGCGCGGCATCGAAAGCGCGCTACTGATCCTGCACGGCGTCGGCTACCTCGCGGCGCTGCTGATCGTGCTCTCGCCGCTGCAGGCCATCGTGTTCCTGCTGGTGCACCAGTCACTGTTCGGCATTTACCTGGGTATGACGTTCGCGCCCAACCACAAGGGCATGCCGCATCCCAGCGGCGACGAGGACTTCCTGCGCAAACAGGTGCTGACCTCCCGCAACGTTTACGGTAACTGGCTGACCGACGCGGCGCTCGGCGGGCTGAACTACCAGATCGAGCATCACCTGTTCCCGGCGATGCCGACGCCCAACCTGCGCAAGGCACAGCCGATCGTGCAGGCCTACTGCGCGGAGATCGGCGTCCCGTACGAGCAGACCAGCCTCGTCGCCTCCTACCGGCAGGCCCTGCAACACCTGCACTCGGTGAGCGAACCCGCCCGCGCCGAACACCGGGCCAGGTGAACCGGCCGCCCGCCGCCCATCCGGGCGGCGGGCAGCGCGGGGCTGGTCCCGACGGCCGGGCACCGTGACCTACCGGCCGCCTCGGCGCCCGCCGGAGCGACCGGCAGCACCGGAGCGGGCAGTACCGATCCGGCTCCCGGCAGAGAAGGCAGCCGCCCCGGACGTACGCTGGGACGACGTCGACGATGTCGCGGAATTCAGGCCGCCACGGGCCTTCGCCGCTGATTGGCTGCGGGCCTTGCCCGGCTGGCCGCCGGCCTTCCTGGCGGCTGATTGGCCGCCGGCCTTCTTGGCCGCTGATTGGCCGCCGGCTTTCCTGGCCGCTGATTGGCCGCCGGCCTTGGCTGGCCGGCCGCTGCCGCCGGCAGGAGCGGCAGGGGCCCGGGGAGCGACGAACGTACGCGGACCGGGCGCGATCTGCGCGAGCAGTTCGTGCCCCGGCCGCAGCCGGGTGGTCGTCGGGGCGATGCCGGCCTGGCGGGCGAGTTGGCGAACTCCGGTGACCTGGTCATCGGTCATCAGGGTGACGACCGTCCCGGTCGCACCGGCCCGAGCGGTGCGGCCGGACCGGTGCAGGTACGCCTTGTACTCGGCCGGCGGGTCGGCGTGCACCACGAGCGCGACGTCGTCGACGTGGATGCCCCGGGCGGCGATGTCGGTCGCGACCAGGGTCGTCACCTCACCATCGGCGAACGCCTGCAGGTTGCGGCTGCGGGCACCCTGGGCCAGGTTGCCGTGCAACTCGGTGGCGGACACGCCGGCGGCGACGAGCTGGCGGGTCAGCGTCTTCGCCCGCCGCTTGGTGCGGGCGAAGACCAGCGTGCGGCCCGGCGCGGCGGCGAGTTCGACGAGGATGGCCAGCTGGTCACGGCGGTCGATGTTCAGCATGTGGTGCGGCACGACCACCGGCGACGTGGCGGGGTCGACGCTGTGGGTCACCGGGGCGCTGAGGTACCGCCGGACGAGGACGTCGATTCCGGCGTCGAGGGTCGCGGAGAAGAACAGCCGCTGGCCCTGCCTCGGCGTCTGGTCGAGCAGTTTTCGCACGGTCGGCAGGAAGCCGAGCTCGGCCATGTGGTCGGCCTCGTCGAGCACGGTGATCTCGACCGCGTCGAGACTGGCGTGCCCGCTGCCGATGTGGTCGGCGATCCGGCCAGGGCAGGCGACGACGATGTCCGTGCCGGACCGCAGGGCCGCGATCTGGCGACCAGGAGGCGTGCCACCGAAGACGGTCAGGGTGCGCAGCGACACCGCCGCCGCCAGCGGGGCGATCGACGCCTCGATCTGGGTGGCGAGTTCGCGGGTCGGCGCGAGTACCAACGCGCGGGGACGGCCGGGACGCCGGGGCGTGGCACTCGCCGCGAGCCGGGCGAGCAACGGCAGCGCGAACGCGTAGGTCTTGCCCGACCCGGTGCGTCCACGGCCGAGGACGTCGCGGCCGGCGAGGGCGTCCGGCAGGGTCGCGGCCTGGATCGGGAACGGCGTGGTGACGCCGAGCCCGGCGAGCGCCCGTACGAGCGGGGCGGGCACGCCGAGATCCCCGAAGCTGGTAGGAGTGGGGACAGTGCGAGGGCGGCGTGCCGCCATAAGGTCTCCGAACGTGGAAGTATGGAACGTACCAAGATTAGCCGGTCGCCACCGTCAGCCCGAGGGTGGCGGTGCGACCGGGTTGGGCAGCGCCCCGCCGAACCGGCGGTCCCGCTTGGCGTACAGCTCGCAGGCGTACCACAGATGTCGCCGGTCGAAGTCTGGCCAGAGCGTGTCGAGGAAGATCAGCTCGGCGTAGGCCGACTGCCAGAGCATGAAGTTCGAGGTCCGCTGTTCGCCGGAAGGCCGCAGGAACAGGTCCACCTCCGGCACCTCGGGATGGTACAGGTAGCGGGCCAGCATCTTCTCGTTGACCCGGTCCGGGTCGACCTTGCCGGCGGCCACGTCCCGGGCGATCGCCGCCGCCGCGTCGGCGATCTCCGCCTGCCCGCCGTAGTTGACGCAGAACTGCAGGGTAAGCGTGCTGTTGTGGCGCGACATCACCTCGGCGGTGCGCAGCTCGGAGATGACACTTTTCCACAGCCGCCCGGCCCGACCCGACCACACCACCCGTACCCCGAGGTCGACCAACTGGTCACGACGGCGGCGGATGACGTCGCGGTTGAAACCCATCAGAAAGCGGACCTCGTCCGGCGAGCGGCGCCAGTTCTCGGTGGAGAAGGCGTACGCGGACAGGTACGGCACGCCCAGCTCGATCGCGCCTTCGACCGTGTCGAACAGGGAGTATTCGCCCTGCTCGTGCCCTTTGGTGCGGGGCAGGCCGCGGTCCTTGGCCCACCGGCCGTTGCCGTCCATCACGATCGCGACGTGCCGGGGCAGGCTCTGCGGCGGCAACGCTGGCGGCCGGGCGCCGGACGGGTGCGGCGTGGGCGCCACCGGTGGGCGCAGGCCCTGGGCCTTGGTGGTCATGGTGAGTCTCCTGAGGAACGGTCGACCAGCGGCAGCGAGCGTAACCCGCGCTCCAGGTGCCACTGCAGGTGCGCCGCCACCAGGCCGCTGCACTCGCGTCGGGTGACGGGCTCGGCGGCGTCGGCCACCCGCCAGTCCCCGCCGGCCAGGGCCGCCATCAGGTCGATGGTGGCCGGCGCCGGGTGGGCGGCGCCGGGTGGGCGGCAGTCCGGGCAGACACACCCCCCCGCCGGTACGGAGAACGCCCGGTGCTGCCCCCGGGTGCCGCACACCGCGCACTCGACGAGCGCCGGCGCCCAGCCGGCCAGCGCCATCCCGCGCAGCAGGTACGCGTCGAGCACCAGGGTGCTGGCGTGCTCGCTGTCGGCGAGCGCCCGCAGCGCGCCGAGGGTGAGTTGGAACAGCCGCAGCGAGGGCTCCCGCTCCACCGGGGTGAGCCGCTCGGCGGTCTCCGCGATCGCGCTGGCGGCGGTGTACCGCGGGTAGTCGGCGAGGAACCGCTTGCCGTACAGGTGCAGTCCTTCTACCTGGCTGACCGTGTGCAGCGAACTGCCGGGCCCGTCGGGGTTGCCGGCGAGTTGCAGATCGACGTGGCCGAACGGCTCCAGCCGGGCGCCGAACCGCGAGGTGGTCCGGCGTACCCCACGGGCCACCGCACGCAGCCGGCCGTGTCGGCGGGTCAGCAGGGTGATGATCCGGTCGGACTCGCCGAGCTTCTGCACGCGCAGCACCACGGCTTCGTCGCGGTAGAGCTGACGGCGGTATCCGGGCACCCGGTCATTGTCCCGCGCGGGCCGGGCACGCCGACGGCCGACCCTGAGCCGGTCTCAGGGTCGCGATCCGGGACGGGTCCGTGACCGCGCCGGATGTGTCCCGTCGACAGCGCTCGTAGCGTCACCGGTATGGCTCCCACCCGCACCACGACCACCGCGCGCACCGCGACGGGCATCATCGCGGGCACCACCGCGCGTGCCGCCGCACTCACCGCGGCGGCGCTGCTGGCCGTCGCCTCGGCCGGCTGCGCGCCGCTGAACCGGCACCGGCTGGACTTCCACGACACCGAGACGGTCCCGATCACCGCGGTACGGATAGTGGAATCCGGCAGCGGCGACGTGGCGGTGCGGACCCGGCCGGGTGACACCGTCGAGATCCGGCGGGTCGTGCGCTACCAGCACAGCGAGCCCGAGCGGACCTACCGGATCAATGGCACGGTGCTGGAGCTGGACACCTCGTGCGGGTGGCAGTGCAGCGTGTCGTACGACATCGACGCGCCGTCGGGCGTCTCCGTCGAGGGCGAGAACGGGTCCGGTCAGCTGCTGCTGTTCGATGTCTCGACCGTGTCGGTGAAGGTCGGCTCGGGCGGCATCACGATCGCCGGGGCCACCGGACGGGTCGACGCGCAGACCGGTTCCGGCAGCATCACCGTGCACCGGCTGCCCGGACCGGCGGACCTGCGTACCGGATCCGGTTCCATCGAGGGCCGCGAACTCGGTGGCGGTGGCGTGGTCGCGACGACAGGTTCCGGGAGTGTGACGCTCGTCCTGCGGACCCCGGGTCCGGTGCGGGCCGAGGCGTCCAGCGGCTCGGTGCACGTCACCGTTCCGGAGGGCAGCTACCGGGTCCGCACCGAGACCGGATCCGGACGGGCCGACGTACAGGTGCCGGACGACCCGGACGGCGAGCACCTGATCGACGCGCGCACCGGCAGCGGGAACATCACTATCGATCGACAGTGACCGGTCCCGCGTCGGTGGCTCCCACCCGGGGCACCGGCACCACCGGCACCACCGGCGGCGTCCGGCGACGGCCACCGGGCAGCAACTGCGGACGGCGGCGGGCCGCAGCGTCCTCCACCCAGCCGACGGCGGCCACGGCCACCGCGGTCAGCAGCACGACCATGACAGTGCGGATGGTCAGGCCGGACACGGTGACGTGGCTCCAGCCCCACCATCGGGCGAACACCCCGACCAGGATCACCGCCGGCATGTGCCACAGGTAGATGGTCAGCGCCCGCCGGTTCAGCACGGTGACCACCCGGTCCAGCAGTCGGTGGCGGGCCAGCCAGCCGGCGCTCTGCGGCAACAGCCCGAGAACCAGCAGGATGAACGCGGTCGACCACAACGCGTTGCCGATCGGGATGTCGTTGAGGTCGTAGCCACGGTGGCCGGGGTGGGTGATCGTCCACGCCCCGCCGGCCACCGCCAGCACCAGCGTGAGCACGGCGAGCAGCCGGCGGGACATCCGCTGCAGCATGCCGTCGTGGTAGGCGAAGCCGAGCAGCCAGGCCCCGAAGTAGAGCCCGACGTGCGCCAGCACCGGGCCCGGCAGCCAGCCGGTGAACTCCATCGCGGCCAGCAGCAGGTACGGCGCGATCAGGACCGGCAGCGGGAATCGCCGGAACAGCGGCAGGACCAGCGGCGAGACCAGGACGAACCAGAGGAAGTCCCGCAGGTACCAGATCGGGCTGAGCACCAACGCGCCCCAGTAGTTGGCCGGCGGGTCCGACAGCGGCAGCAGCCAGAGCAGTACCCGCCACTCCAGCGCCAGCCCGGTGACCAGCATCGCCGGCACGAAGACGGCGGCGAGCGCCCAGAACGACGGCAGCAGCCGGCGGAACCGGCTGCGTACCGCCGCCAGTCCCTTGGCGTCCAGCGAGGCGGCCATCAGCGTCCCGCCGAGCGCGAACATCAACGACATCGCCGGGAACACGATGGTGAGGATCGCCCAGGTGCTGGTGTGGTAGAAGACCACCCGCAGGATCGCGGCGCAGCGCAGCAGGTCGATGTAGCGGTTTCGCATGTGAGGGGAAAGCCATCCACTACGGGCCCGCACGCTCAGGCCATATCCGTACGGCTGCCCTACGCTAACGCGCGGTGGTCATCCGGCCAAGCGCACGTGTTCAGAATCCCAGTCTGCGCAGCTGCCGCGGATCCCGCTGCCAGTCCTTGGCGACCCGCACATGCAGATCGAGGTAGACCCGGCTGTCCAGCAGCTCTTCGATCTCGTGGCGGGCCCGGGTGCCGACGTCGCGCAGCCGGCTGCCGCCGGCACCGATGACGATCGCCTTCTGACTCGGACGTTCCACGTAGATGTCGGCGAAGATCCTGATCAACGACTCCTCGGGGACCATCTCCTCGACGATCACCGCGATGGAGTGCGGCAACTCGTCGCGTACCCCTTCGAGCGCTGCCTCCCGGATGAGCTCGCCGATCAGCACCTGCTCCGGCTCGTCGGTGAACATGTCGTCGGGGTACAGCCGGGGCGACGCGGGCAGGTAGCGGGTCATCACCTCGACCAGCGTCTGCACCTGCTGGCCGGTGACCGCGCTGACCGGAACCACCTCGGCGAACTCGCCGAGCTCGCTGACCGCGACCAGCTGTTGCGCGAGCCGGCCCCGGTCGACCAGGTCGGTCTTGGTCACCACGGCGAGGACGGTCGCCTTCAGCCCGGCGATCTCACCGGCGATGAACCGGTCGCCCCGACCGATCGTCTCGTCCGCCGGGATGCACAGGCCGATCACGTCGACCTCGCTCCAGGTCTGCCGGACCAGGTCGTTGAGGCGTTCCCCGAGCAGCGTCCGGGGCCGGTGCAAGCCGGGTGTGTCGACCAGGACGAGCTGCGCGTCCGGGCGGTGCAGTACGCCGCGGATCACGTGCCGGGTGGTCTGCGGCTTGCTGGAGGTGATCGCGATCTTCTGCCCGACGATCGCGTTGGTCAGCGTGGACTTGCCCGCGTTGGGGCGCCCGACGAAGCAGGCGAAGCCGGCCCGGAACGCCGCGGACGCGTCAGCCGCCTTCGTCGTCTTACCTGGGGTCATCGCCGTCGTCCTGGCTGAGTCATCGCCGTCGTCCCGACTGGATGATCACTGGCGCACCGTGCCGAGCAGCGCGCCGTCCGGGCCGGCGACGTGGATCGGCACGTCGGCGGCGAGGTCGCGGACCACCGCGTGCCCGGCCCCGTCCAGAGTGGACGCCTCGGTCACCACTGCGGCGGCCTCCAGCCGGGTGGCCCCGGCGGCGACCGCGGCGGCGACCGCCAGCTGCAGCGCGGTCAGCGTCAACGACGGCAGACTCACGTCCGCGCCGGCGTAGGTCCGCCCGTCCTGATCGCGTACGGCGGCCCCTTCGGCTGCGCCGATGCGGGCCCGCGCGCCGCGGGCGAGTACGACCAGCTTGGTGTCCTCGGCGCTCAGCTGCTCGACGGGCGAGCTGGCGGGCGTGGTCGGCGACTCAGGCATCGGCGTGCTGCCTCTCCTCTACTCGTACGGCTCGGTGGTCGTCGCGGTCGGCCGGCGGCTCGCCGGTCGAGTCCGCCGCCGAGGGCTGGACGACCCGGGTGACCAGCACCGTGTCGACCCGGTTGCGCCGGCCCGTGGTGCCTTCGGCGACCAGCTGCAGGCCGGCGACGACGACCTGCGCGCCGGGGATCGGCACCCGGCCGAGCGCATGGGCCATCAACCCACCGACCGTTTCGACCTCGTCGTCGGAGATCTCGACGTCGAACAGCTCGGCGAGATCCTCGACCGGCAGCCGGGCGGTCACCCGCACCCGGTCGTCGTCGAGGCGATCGACCGGTGGCCGCTCGACATCGTACTCGTCGGTGATTTCACCGACGATCTCCTCTAGGATGTCCTCGATGGTGACCAGACCGCCGGTGCCGCCATACTCGTCGACGACCACCACCATGTGGGTCCGGGCCGCCTGCATCTCGGAGAGCAGGTCGTCGACCGGCTTGGACTCGGGAACGAAGGTGGCCGCGCGCATCAGCTCCACCACCGGAATGTCGTCGCCGTCCGGGCCGGCCGCCTGGGCCCGGCGGACCACGTCCTTGAGATACACGATGCCGAGCACGTCGTCCACGTTGTCGCCGATCACCGGAATCCGGGAGAAACCGGACCGCATGAACAGGGCGAGTGCCTGGCGCAGCGTCTTGTGCCGCTCGATCCACACCATCTCGGTCCGGGGCACCATCACCTCCCGGGCGATGGTGTCACCGAGTGCGAAGACCGAGTGGATCATCTGCCGCTCGCCGTGCTCGACGACTCCCCGCTGCTCCGCGAGGTCGACGAGTTCCCGCAGTTCGATCTGGGTGGCGAAGGGTCCCTCCCGGAAGCCCTTGCCCGGGGTGACCGCGTTACCGACGAGGATGAGCAGGGAGGCCAGCGGGTTCAGCGCCCGACCCAGCCCACGCACCAGCGGGGCGGTCGCGCGGGCCACCGGGTAGGCGTGCTGGCGTCCGATGGTGCGTGGCCCGACCCCGACCACGACGAAGCTGACCACGGTCATCGCCCCGGCGGTGACCAGGGCGGCCGTCCAGCCGGCGCCGAAGGTGTCGACGGCGACCAGCGCGACCAGCGTGGTGGCGGTCAACTCGCAGAGCAGGCGCAGTAGCAGCAACAGGTTGATGTGCCGTACCGCGTCGGCGGCCACCAGTTGCAGCGCGCGGGCGCCCCGGCTGCCGTCGCGGGCGAGTTCGGCGGCCCGGGCCGGGGAGACGACGACCAGCGCGGCCTCGGTCATGGCGATGACCCCGGCGAGGACCACCAGGCCCGCCGCGAAGATCAACAGTTGCAGGTCCGGCAGCCCCGTGGCGCTGGCGGCAGCGGCCAGCGGGGTGCCGGACATATCGCCGGGGTTCATCGGGCCCGGGCTTCCTTCCAGCTGTAGAGCAGGCGGGCCTGCAGATCGAACATCTCGCGCTCTTCGTCAGGCTCGGCGTGGTCGTAGCCCAGCAGGTGCAACACCCCGTGCACGGTGAGCAGGTGCAGTTCGTCGGCGGCGGTGTGCCCGGCGGCGGCCGCCTGCTTGGCGGCCACTTCCGGGCAGAGCACGATGTCGCCGAGCAGTCCCGGCTCGCCGGGATTCGACTCCCCCGGACCGTGGTCGACGCTGCCCTCGTCCATCGGGAAGGCGAGCACGTCGGTCGGCTTGTCGGCGCCCATCCACCGGTGGTTGAGCTCGGCCATGTAGTCCTCGTCGACCAGCAGCACCGACAGCTCCGCCAGCGGGTTGACGCCCATCTCGTCGAGCGCGTGGCGGGCGACGGCGAGCACCGCGTCGGTGTCGACGTCGGCTCCGGACTCGTTGGCGATCTCGATGGACACGTGTTTCTCCCGCAGCGTTATCGGCGCCGGTTGGCCCGGCTCCCGTGAGCGGTCCGGCCAGGGACCGCGTGGACGCCCTGATTCTGCTGTGCCTCGCGATCGGCGTCCCACCGGGCGTAGGCGTCGACGATGTCGCTGACCAACCGGTGGCGGACCACGTCGGTGCTGGACAGCTGGGCGAAGTGCACGTCGTCGAGGCCGGAGAGGATGTCCCGTACGGTCCGCAGCCCGCTGGTCGTGCCGCCGGGCAGGTCGACCTGGGTGACGTCGCCGGTGACCACGATCCGGGAGCCGAAGCCGAGCCGGGTGAGGAACATCTTCATCTGCTCGGGCGTGGTGTTCTGTGCCTCGTCCAGAATGATGAACGCGTCGTTGAGCGTGCGACCCCGCATGTAGGCCAGCGGCGCGACCTCGATGGTGCCCGCCGCCATCAGTTTCGGGATGGAGTCGGGGTCGAGCATGTCGTGCAGCGCGTCGTAGAGCGGGCGCAGGTAGGGGTCGATCTTCTCGTACAGGGTGCCGGGCAGGAAGCCGAGCCGCTCACCGGCCTCGACCGCCGGGCGGGTCAGGATGATCCGGTTGACCTGTTTGGCCTGCAGGGCCTGGACGGCCTTGGCCATCGCCAGATACGTCTTGCCGGTGCCGGCCGGGCCGATGCCGAACACGATGGTGTGCTCGTCGATCGCGTCGACGTAGCGCTTCTGCCCCAGGGTCTTGGGCCGGATGGTTCGCCCACGGCGGGACAAAATGTTGAGGGTGAGCACGTCCGCGGGGCGCTCGGCGCCGCCCTGGGCGAGCATGCCGACGGTACGCCGTACCGCGTCGGTGGTGAGGGTCTCGCCCTTGGCGATGAGTTCGAGCAGTTCGCTGAAGAGGCGTTCGGCGACCGCGTTGTCCGCCGGGGCACCGGTGATGGTGATCTCGTTGCCCCGTACGTGCACGTCGCTGACGACAGACTGCTCGATCAACCGCAGGATCTCGTCGCCTGCACCGAGCAGGTTGACCATGATCTGCGGGTCCGGAACGGTGATCTTGGTCTGCACCCGGGCCTGCCCGGGAGGTGGAGTGCCGGTCATGGGTCGGCCGTGGCGGCCTTTCGCACCTGCTCTCGTTGTCAGCGCCGCGGCCGGGGTCGCGGCGGGCGGTATGCATCCCATCGTATCGGCTCAACGCCGCACGCACCGTCTCCATTTCCCCGACGATCTTGGACTCATCGAGAGCATTTATCCAATTTGTCCAATGATTTGCCCAAGATCGCCGGAGAGACGGCGGGAGGTCGGAGGGACGGCTGGGGCGGTGTCACCGGACGAGCATTGGACCGAGCGGGGCGCCGCCGACGACGTGGGCGTGCACGTGGAACACCTCCTGGCCGGCGTACCGGCCGGTGTTGAAGATCAACCGGAAGCCGTTCGCGCCCAGTCCTTCGGCCTGAGCCACCGTGGCGGCCGTGGCCAGCACCTCACCGGCGAGTGCGGGATCGGCCGTGGCGAGCGCGGCCACATCGGTGTGGTGCCGCTTGGGGATGACCAGCACATGCGTCGGCGCCTGGGGGTTCAGGTCCCGGAACGCGACGGTGTTGGGGCTGGTGTGCAGCAAGGTGGTCGGCAGCTCGCCGGCCGCGATCCGACAGAAAACACAGTTGTCACTCACGTCACGTGATCGTAGAGGCAGTGGTGACGGGTCTACCAACGGGCGCGCGAGCTACCAACGGCCGAGTCGCACCGCCAGCACGGCGAGCGCCGCGACACCGGCCGTCGAGGTGCGCAGCACCGTGTCCCCCAGCCGCACCACATGCGCGCCGGCCCGGGTGAAGGCGGCCAGCTCAGCGTCGTCGATCCCGCCTTCGGGCCCGACCACCAGCAGGATCTCGCCGCTGTCGGGAAGGCGCGCGGTAGCCAGCCGGTCGGCGGCCGACTCGTGTAGCGCGAATGCGGCGCCGGTGACGGTGGCGATCCGGGCGGCGACCGCCGCGGTCGACGCGGCCGGCTGGTCGTCGGTGCCGCCGATCGCCGGTAACCAACAGCGGCGGGCCTGCTTGGCGGCTTCCCGGGCGGTGTTCACCCACCGTTGCCGGGACCGGGCTCCCCGATCGTCGCGCCAGCGGGTCACCGACCGGGCCGCCGCCCAGGGCACGATCTCGTCGACCCCGACCTCGGTCATCGCCTGGACGGCCAACTCGCCGCGATCGCCCTTGGCGACACCCTGTGCGACGACCAGCCGGGGATCGGGCGGGGCGGTCCTGGTCACCTGGAGAATCCGCAGGTCCAGGCTGTTGCGGGTGACCGTGTCGACCACCGTGTTGGCGATCCCGCCCCGGCCGTCGGTGAGCAGCAGCGGTTCGCCGACGCGCAACCGGACCACGGCGGCGGCATGTCGCCCTTCCGGCCCGTCGAGGGTGTACGTCGGCCCGGCAGGCACCTGGTCGACCAGGAACAGCGGCGCGCTCACGGTCGGCCGGGCCGGTCAACGCTCACTGGCCGGCGCTCACGCGTGGCCGTTGAACGCGTCGCGCATCCGGGAGAAGAACCCGCCCTGCTTGCTCAGCTCGGCCACTTCCTCGCCCCGGGACTTGGCGAACTCGCGCAGCGTCCGCTCCTGATCGGCGTCGAGTTTGGTGGGCGTACGCACGTCGAGGTGCACGTACAGGTCGCCTCGACCGGTACCGCGCAGATGCGGCACACCTCGGCCACGCAGCCGCAGCGTGGCACCCGGCTGGGTGCCGGGCTTGACGTCCACCGGCTCGTCGCTGTCCAGAGTGCGGATGGTCAGCCGGGTGCCCAGCGCCGCCGCGGTCATCGGAACGGTGACCCGGCAGTGCAGGTCGTCGCCCTTGCGGGAGTAGACGTCGTGCGGCCGCTCGTGGATCTCGACGTACAGGTCACCGGCGGTGCCGCCGCCCGGTCCGACCTCGCCCTGCTGGGCCAGCCGGATCCGCATGCCGTCCTCGACGCCGGCGGGGATCTTGACGGTGAGCGACCGCCGGGTACGGACCCGGCCGTCGCCGCCACAGGTCGGGCAGGGGTGCGGAATCACCGTGCCGTACCCCTGGCAGGCGACGCAGGGGCGGGACGAGACGACCTGGCCGAGGAAGGTGCGCTGCACCGACTGCACCTCGCCGCGCCCCCCGCACGCCTCGCAGGTCGCCAGATGGGTGCCGGCGGCGGTGCCCGCCCCGGAGCAGGTCGTGCAGATCACCGCGGTGTCGACGGTGATCGGCGCCTCGACGCCGAACGCCGTCTCGGCGAGGTCGAGTTCCAGTCGAAGGATCGCGTCGGCACCCGGCCGGGTGCGCGAACGCGGCCCACGGGAACCGGCCGCCGCGCCGAAGAAGGCGTCCATGATGTCCTGGAAACCGACGAATGGTCCGGCTCCACCCGGGCCGCCGCCCGGCGCGCCGCCGGGGGCGAGCGGATCACCGCCGAGGTCGACGATCTGCCGCTTCTGGTCGTCGGAGAGCACCTCGTACGCGGCGGTGATGTCCTTGAACTTGTCGGCAGCCGCCGGGTCCGGATTGACGTCCGGGTGGTATTGCCGGGCCAGCTTCCGATAGGCCCGTTTGATGTCTTCGGCGGAAGCGTCCCGGCTTACGCCGAGGATCCCGTAATAGTCCTTGGCCACTGCGTCTGGTGTCCTCATGTGTCAGTCTCGCGTGTGCAGTTCGCCGGGTAGGTCGGTATTTGCTCGCCGGTCAGTTCTGCGCCAGCAGATCACCGACGTAGCGTGCCACGGCTCGGACCGTGGCGATGGTGCCGGGGTAGTCCATCCGGGTGGGGCCGAGCACCCCGAGGCCGGCCACGATCGTGGCGCCTGGGCCGTATCCGGTGCTGACGACTGAGGCGGCCCGCAGGTTGTCGATCTCGTTCTCGTCGCCGATGCGCACCCGCAGTGTGCTTGGCTCGGCCTCGCCGATCAGCTTGAGCAGGATGACCTCCTCCTCCAGTGCCTCCAGTATCGGACGCAGGGAGCCTTGGAAGTCGAGAAGTCCCCCCCTGGCCAGGTTAGCGGTCCCGGCCAACGCAATGCGCTCCTCGTGCCGCTCGACCAGAGTCTCCAGCAACACCGTGGACAGCGTAGTCATCGCTGGTCGCAGCGCCGGCGACGCCTCGTCGACCAGTGCCTGGACCAGCGGCGGCGTGTCGGAGAGCCGACATCCGCCGAGTTTCTCGTTGGCGAGCCGCCGCAGATCGGTCACATCCTCGGCGGAGATCGGTGCGGGAAGTTCGACCAGCCGCTGCTCGACCCGGCCGGTGTCGACGATCAGCACCAGCATCAGCCGGGTGGTCGAAATCGGCACCAACTCCAGGTGACGAACAGCGGACCGGGACAGGCTCGGATACTGCACGACGGCGACCTGCCGGGTGAGCTGGGCGAGCAGCCGGACGGTCCGGTGCACCACGTCGTCGAGATCGACCGCACCGGCCAGGAAGCGCTCGATCGCCCGCCGCTCGGCCGGGCTGAGCGGTTTGACCCGGGACAGCCGGTCGACGAAGAGCCGGTATCCCCGGTCGGTCGGCACCCGCCCGGCGCTGGTGTGCGGTTGACGGATGTAGCCCTCCTCCTCCAGCACTGCCATGTCGTTACGAACGGTAGCCGGCGAGACGCCGAGTTGGTGCCGCTCGACCAACGCCCTGCTGCCGACCGGCTCCTGGGTGGCGACGTAGTCCTCGACAATTGCCCGGAGCACGTCGAGCTTGCGGTCGTCGAGACCCACCTTCCACCCCCTCCGATGTCGGCAACCCGACACTGCCGACCGGGCCGGACACGGACCGAGTCACGACCGGGTCATCGTGTCGGCGCGTCACGAACCGGCGCGGGCCCCGGTCCGGGTGCTGGCACTCGCCGGCCGTGAGTGCCAGCATACGTCGCCCGGGACGGTGAGGCGATGATCGGTTTCCGGGACCAGGTGCCGAATAGGGTCAAATATGATCAGAATTGGCACCCCGATGCCGGGTGTGATCAGCCGATCACGTCAAGCTCACGCAACAGGCCGTCGACCGGTCCGCAGCCGCCTTCCGGCCAGGACAAATCGCCGTACGCCAGCAAATCATCGGCGGGGCTAGCTGGCATGTCTTGATTCGTCCCCCTACCGTGTCGGACATGACTGAACCACCTCGCCCACCAGGGGAAAACGGCCCCGGCGGCACTCCGCCGGATCCGACCTCCCCGCCCCCACCCCCAGGGTCCTACTCGATGCCGGGCGAGGCCTCCTCTCCCGGATACCACCCGCCGCCCGGCGGCGAGAGCCCACCGCCGCCCGGCGGGTATCCGCCGCCTGGGGGCTACCCGCCGCCGGGTGGCGGATACCCACCCGGCGGTCCGGCGTACGGAGGTCCACCCCCGGCCGGCTATGCCACGAACGACGAGAAGACCTGGGCACTGGTCGCCCACTTCGGCGGCGCGCTCGGCGCGTTCATCAGCTTCGGTCCGCTCGGTTTCGTCGGTCCGCTGATCGCCTACCTGGCCAAGGGCCAGCAGTCGCCGACGGTGAAGGCGCACGCGCTGGCCGCGCTCAACTTCCAGATCCTGTGGTCGGCGATCGCCTTCGTGATGCTGTTCGTCAGCTGGTGCCTGCTGTTCATCCCGAGTCTGGTGGTGTTCGCCATCCAGATCGTCTTCGGGATCATCGCTGGCGTCAAAGCCAACGAAGGCAGCCTCTACAAGTACCCGATGTCGGCGAACTTCATCAAGTGATGCCCGCGTGGCCCCGGCGTCGGCTCGCCCGGCCCGGGGCCACGCCGGTCACGCCGGTCACGGCAGCAGGTCACGGACCACCGCGTCGGCCAGCAGTCGACCACGCAGCGTGAGTATCGCCTGTCCGGCGGCCAACGCCTCCGCGTCGAGCAGGCCGGCGGCCGCCGCCCGGCCGGCCGCCGCCCGGCCGCTGGGTGTCAGCTGGTGCGTCGGCAGCCCACTGACCAGTCGCAATCGCAGCATTACCGCCTCGACCCGCTGGTCGGCGTCGGTGAGCAGTTCCCGGCCGTGGCCCGGCGACCGCCCGGCCGCCAGCCGGCGGGTGTACTCGGCCGGGTGCTTGACGTTCCACCAACGCACGCCGCCGACGTGGCTGTGCGCGCCCGGACCAAGTCCCCACCAGTCACCACCGGTCCAGTAGAGCAGGTTGTGCCGGCACCGCCCGGACACCGACCGGGCCCAGTTCGACACCTCGTACCAGCCGAAGCCGGCCGCGCCGAGGGCGGCGTCGGCCGCAAGGTAGCGGTCGGCCGCCACGTCGTCGTCGGGATAGGGCAGCTCCCCGCGACGCATCCGGGCGGCCAGCGCGGTGCCCTCCTCGGCGATCAGCGCGTACGCGCTGACGTGATCCACACCCGCCGCCACCACCGCCGCCAACGAGGCCGCGAAGTCCTCGGCGCGCTCCCCCGGCGTACCGTAGATCAGGTCGAGGTTGACGTGCGCGAAGCCCGCAGCCCGCGCCTCCTCGGCGGCGCGCACCGCCCGGCCGGCGGTATGGCGGCGGTCCAGCACGGCGAGCACCGCCGGTGCGGCGGACTGCATGCCGAGCGAGATCCGGGTGTAGCCGGCCCGGCGCAACGCTCCCAGCGAGTCGGGGGTGACCGACTCGGGATTCGCCTCGGTGGTGATCTCCGCGCCGGCCGACAGACCCCAGGTCCGGTCGATCGCGTCGAGCAGCCGGGCGAGATCGTCGGTAGGCAGCAGCGTCGGCGTACCGCCGCCGACGAAGACGGTGTCGACCCGACGGGGCGGCTGCGGTGCGAGGACCTTGGCGGCCAGTTCGAGCTCGGCCAGCACGGCCTGCAGATAGTCCCCGGTCGGGACGGCACCACCCAACTCCGCCGGGGTGTAGGTGTTGAAGTCGCAGTATCCGCAGCGCGCCGCGCAGAACGGCACGTGCAGGTACACCCCGAACCCGTGCCGGCCGGCACCGGCGGTCAGAGCGGACGGGGGCAACGCGCCGTCGGCGGGCACCGGTGCACCGGCAGGAAGCGGACCTGGCATGGCAACTAGTGTGCCGGCATGGACGAGCCCCGACCCAACAGGTCCACGCAGCCCATGATCGGTACGGCCACCGCCGGCGGGATCGCCACGTTGACCCTGGACAGCCCGGCCAACCGCAACGCGCTGTCCACGCCGCTGATGACCGAGTTGCTGGCCGCGTTGGCCACCGCGACAGCCGACCCCCGGGTACGGGCGGTGGTGCTCGACCACACCGGCCCGGTCTTCTGCTCCGGGGCGGATCTGAAGGAGACCGCGGCCGCGTACGCCTCCCGGCAGGTGCCGGTCGCGATGCTCGGTGACGTCCTGGCAGCCGTCTGGGAATGTCCGAAGCCGGTGGTGGCCAAGATCGCCGGCCCGGCTCGGGCCGGCGGGCTCGGGCTGATCGCCGCAGCGGACATCGCCATCTGCGCCGAGACCGCCACCTTCGCCTTCACCGAGGTCCGTCTCGGTGTCGTCCCGGCGGTGATCTCGGCCACCGTGCTACGCCGCCTGCAACCCAGGGCGGCCGCACGGCTCTACCTCACCGGTGAGGTCTTCGACGGAGCGCGCGCCGAGCAGATCGGCCTGGTCACCACGGCGGTGCCCACCGACCGGCTCGACGCGGCGGTGGCCGAGTGCTGTGCCGCACTGTGCCGCGGCGCACCGGGTGCGCTGACCGGCACCAAGCAGTTGCTGAGCCGGGTACCGGCGGCCGGGGTGCGTGCCGACGTCGGGCCGCTGCGCGAGTTGTCGACCGGCTACTTCCTGTCCGACGAGGGCCGGGAGGGAGTTCAGGCGTTCCGCGACAAGCGTGATCCGTGGTGGGTACCAGCCGCGCAGACCGGGTAACCCAGGACCGACCCGGCTCGGCTGGACGTTGCATCCGTCACTGGTGTACCAAGGGTCCCAGCACTTCGCTTGGGGGTGACGGTGCGAGCTCGGACCATGGTGGCGTTGGCCGCTGTGCTGGTGGTGGTCGCCCTGCTCGGTGGGGCCGGACTCGGCCGGTGGATCGGCCGGTTCTCGTTACCCGGCGCAGGGCACGGTTGCACGGTCGAGCTGCCCGAGACGCTGCCCGGTGCCGGCACCGGGCAGCTGCGGCGGGTCTCGCTCGATCCCGAGCAGATGGCGCACGCCGCCACGATCGCCGCGATCGGGGTACGGCGCGGGCTGCCCCCGCAGGCGGTGGTGGTGGCGCTGGCGACCGGCTTTCAGGAATCGAAACTGCGCAACCTCGCCGGCGGGGACCGGGACTCGGTGGGTCTGTTCCAGCAGCGGCCCAGCCAGGGATGGGGCACGGTGGAACAGATCCGGGACACCCGGTACGCCACCAACGCCTTCTACACGGCCCTGGAGCGGGTTCGCGGCTGGGAGGACATGCGGGTCACGGATGCGGCGCAGGCCGTACAGCGATCGGCTTTCCCCGAGGCGTACGAGAAGTGGACCGACGAGTCACAGGTGTTGACGCTGGCGCTGCTCGGTGCGGCGACCGGGGCCGTGGCCTGCACGGTGAGCGGTGACCCGGCGATGCGTGGCGCCGAGGCGCTGGCGGCGTTGGCGGACGGCCTGCGGCTCGACTGGGGAGAGTTGGAGACGCTGTTTCCGAGCCTGGAGTCCCCGACAGTGAGTTTGCCGGTCGAACAGGCGCGCGACGGTTGGCGCTACGCACATTGGCTGGTTTCACACGCCACGGATCACGGCGTAAAAAAGGTCACTTTCGCTGATCAGGAATGGACAGCCGAAGGCGGCGACTGGAGGCCGGTTTCCGGCACCGTCGGCGAGACGGAACAAGTGACCGCAGAACTCTTCGCCTGATCGTCCGCCCACAACATAATTGGCCGTCCGGCGGCAGGACTTACGAGACGGTCGCGCAAAATCGGGCATCGGGGCCTACACCATCGACAAAACCGACACGGCCGCGACCAGCGAGTGAAATCGCCATCACGGTACGCCACGAAGTCGGACCCGAACGCACCCAGTATCAACATTTCGCACAGCCGCAGCAGATGAAGCTTTGAGCTGACCGGGCTACCATCGCCGTTCGTAGGAAACCGGATATCCGGCTTGCACAACTCGACGGAACGGGAAAACCTGTGTTCGATTACGGTGGGCTAACCGGTTACGAGGCGATCGGCGACACCGAACGGAAGGAATTTCACGAGCAGGGTTTCGTACTGCTGCGCAACGTGCTGACCGAACAGCACCGCGCCGCGCTGGAGGCAGCCGTGGACCGGGTGTACGCCGAGGAGACGGCGGCCGGCAACACCACTGCCGACGGCACCCTGCACCTACTCGGCTTCCTGGAGCGCGACGAACTCTTCGGCGATCTGCTGACCCACCCGATCGTATTTCCGTACATGTGGGGTCTCGCCGGCTGGAACATCTACACTCATCACAATCATCTCGACGTGACACCGCCGGCGCACGAGCCGGAGAAGCCCTACTGGGGCTGGCACCAGGACGGATACCGACAGAACTCCGATCCGGAGACGATGGACCCGAACCTGCCACGGCCGATGTTCTCGTTGAAGGTAGCCTACGTCCTGTCCGATCTATCGCGAAACGGACGGGGCGCCACCAAGGTTATTCCGGGTAGCCATCTGTGGAATTCACTGCCCCGGCCCGACGAGGTGACGGTGCACAATTCGGATCCGGCAGGCACCGTCGAGATCACGGCCAATCCGGGCGACGCGTTCGTCTTCGATCGCCGCCAGTGGCACTCCCGGTCGACCAACCTGTCCACGATCACCCGCAAGATGCTCTTCATCGGCTACACGTACCGCTGGATCCGGCCGCTGGACGACATACGGATCGACAAGAATGCTCAGTGGTGGGCCAACCGTGACGCCGTGCAACGCCAACTGCTCGGTGAGGGCACGCACACCGCCAACTACTGGGGCATCAACTGGAACGGGTACATCGACGACGAGATCCCGCTGCGCAAGCAACTCACGGAACGCGGGCTGCTCGATCGCAGTATTCCTTGGCTGCGCTGACCGACGAAGCGGGCCGGTGCCCGGTGACCGCCGGGCACCGTTGCCGGACGGTCACCGGGCACCGGCCCGGTCCACTGCCATTTCGCGACGCCGGTGCCGGTGA
Source organism: Solwaraspora sp. WMMB335 (assembly GCF_049179075.1). Taxonomy (NCBI): domain Bacteria; kingdom Bacillati; phylum Actinomycetota; class Actinomycetes; order Micromonosporales; family Micromonosporaceae; genus Solwaraspora; species Solwaraspora sp. WMMB335. Next base: position 6,395,913 of record NZ_JBMHMF010000001.1, on the reverse strand, counting down.
GGGCTACCGGCACGGTCAGTAGCGACTCACGCTACGACGACCGGTGGCCCCGACGACCAGCGCGACGCCCACCGCCGCGAGGATCACCTGCACGAAGAACTCACGCCAGTCGAACCCGTTGGTGGTGGCGAAGCCAGCACCCCGGGCGATGACGGTACCCAGCAGCGCGGCACCGACGCCGATCAGCATGGTCAGCCAGATCGGGATGTTCTGCTTGCCGGGTACGACCAGTCGGCCGAGCGCGCCGATGATCAGGCCGACGATGAGCGCCGTGATGATGCCGGTTACAGTCATTGCTCCTCCTCCTTGCCGGAGATGTCTTGGTGTGTTGGTGACCGCTATGTTCCCGGCCATCACCGCCACCAAACCGGTTCACCGTCCGGAGGATGCCGTCACGTCCAGTGAGCAGATGTCCCGTGCGCCCGTGCGCCCTACCACCGCATGTCGTCGCGCCGCGTCGCGTACCGCCGCGTCCATCGTGGCGAACGCCAGCGGCGGCGGGTCGGCCAACGCGAACCAGGAAGCCTCACTCGCCTCCGTCGGGTCGAGCCGTATCCGGCCGGTGCGGATCGTGGCCAAATAGAAGCATTCGAGTACGGTCAGCAACTCCTGCTGGAACTCGTACTCACCCAGGTACATGCCGATCAGCTCGCCGAGCTCGACGTCGACGCCCAGTTCCTCGCGGCACTCGCGCAGGGCAGCCGCGCGGGGGTGCTCGGCGCCGTCGCAGAACCCGCCCGGGGTTTCCCACCGGCCCGCCCGCGGATCCTTGGCCCGCCGGTTGGCCAGGAACCGGGTGCCGGTGTGGTCCACCAGGATCACGTTCACCGCCGGCCGGGCGTTGTGGAACAGTTCGTAGTCGCAGCTACGGCAGCAGACGGGTGGCGGGCCGGGCAGCTTCGCCGCACACCGCGGGCAATAGGCCGCGCCGGGGCCGTACCCACGAGCGGTCACGGCCTCGGTCACCGCTTGCCGCCGGATTTGCCGTCCCCGCCACCGTCGGAGGTGGACAGGGCGGCGATGAAGGCTTCCTGCGGGACCTCCACCCGGCCGACCATCTTCATCCGTCGTTTGCCTTCCTTCTGCTTCTCCAGCAGTTTGCGCTTGCGGGTGATGTCACCGCCGTAACACTTGGCCAGCACGTCCTTGCGGATCGCTCGAATCGTCTCCCGGGCGATCACCCGGCTGCCGATGGCCGCCTGGATCGGTACCTCGAACTGCTGGCGCGGGATGAGCCCGCGCAGCTTCGCCGCGATGGTGGTGCCGTAGCTGTACGCCTTGTCCTTGTGCACGATGGCGCTGAACGCGTCCACCGGCTCACCGTGCAGCAGGATGTCGACCTTGACCAGATCGGACGGTTGTTCGCCGGAGGGCTCGTAGTCCAGTGAGGCGTACCCCTTGGTGCGGCTCTTCAGCTGGTCGAAGAAGTCGAAGATGATCTCGGCGAGCGGTAGCGTGTAGCGCAGCTCGACCCGGTCGGCCGACAGGTAGTCCATGCCCTGCAACGACCCGCGTCGGCCCTGGCACAGTTCCATCACCGCGCCGACGAAGTCGGTGGGCGTGAGCACCGTCGCCCGCACGATGGGCTCGTACACCTCGGCGATCTTGCCGGTCGGGTACTCGCTGGGGTTGGTGACGGTGGCGGTGACGGCGTCCTCCATCACCACCCGGTAGACGACGTTCGGCGCGGTCGAGATCAGGTCGAGGTTGAACTCCCGCTCCAGCCGCTCCCGGATGATCTCCAGGTGCAGCAGGCCGAGGAAGCCGCAGCGGAACCCGAAGCCGAGCGCGCCCGAGGTCTCCGGTTCGTAGGTCAACGCCGCGTCGTTGAGTTTGAGCTTGTCCAAGGCCTCCCGCAACGCGGGATAGTCCGAGCCGTCGATCGGGTAGAGCCCCGAGTAGACCATCGGCCGGGGATCCTTGTAACCGCCCAGCGGCTCACCCGCCGGCCGGCTGTTGATGGTGACCGTGTCACCGACACGGGACTGCCGGACGTCCTTGACGCCGGTGATGAGGTACCCCACCTCCCCCACGCCGAGGGCCTCGGCCTTGATCATCTCTGGCGAGATCACCCCGATCTCCAGCAGCTCGTGCGAGGCTCCGGTGGACATCATCTTGATCCGGTCACGCGCCTCGATCCGCCCGTCGATCACCCGGACGTAGGTCACCACGCCGCGGTAGACGTCGTACACCGAATCGAAGATCATGGCACGGGCGGCTGCCTGCGCGTCCCCGACCGGCGAGCTGAACTGCCGGACGATCTCGTCGAGCAGGTGCGGCACCCCCTCGCCGGTCTTGCCCGAGACCCGGATGCAGTCGCTCGGGTCGCCGCCGATCAGATGGGCCAGCTCCTCGGCGTACTTGTCCGGCTGCGCGGCCGGCAGATCGATCTTGTTCAGGACGGGGATGATGTGCAGGTCGTTCTCCAGCGCCAGGTAGAGGTTGGCCAGGGTCTGCGCCTCGATCCCCTGGGCCGCGTCGACCAGCAGCACCGCGCCTTCGCAGGCCGCGAGTGAGCGGGACACCTCGTAGGTGAAGTCCACGTGCCCCGGAGTGTCGATCATGTTGAGCACCGCTGACTCGCCCTGGCGGTCACCCGCACGGATGGTCCACGGCATCCGTACCGCCTGGCTCTTGATCGTGATCCCGCGTTCCCGCTCGATGTCCATCCGGTCGAGGTACTGCGCACGCATCTGCCGAGGGTCCACGACCTCGGTCAGCTGGAGCATCCGGTCCGCCAAGGTCGACTTACCGTGGTCGATGTGAGCGATGATGCAGAAGTTCCTGATGCGGCCGGGATCGGTGGCGCCAGGGGCGTTCACGCCGGGCTCGGGCGTCGGTGGCACGGTGGTCCGTTCTGCTCGGCTGGAGTACGTCGGGGCCGACGTCGCCGCCAGCCGTACCCTATGTTCCCACGCCCTGATCACTCCAGCGGCGGCACGGGCGGCACGAATCGCTCCCCGCGCGCAGATGTGGGGCGAACGCGATCGGGCACGGCAGGATAGGTAGGTGGCTACAGTGCGGTTGCCTGCGATCCAGTACGACGCGACAGCGGTCCGGCCGACCTGGGCCGACCTGCCGACCGAGTTGCGCTCGGCGATAGCCGGACGCCTCGGCAGCCCGGTGACCTGGGCGACGAGCGCCGGCGGCGGGTTCACCCGCGGATTCGCGGCGGTGCTGACCACCGCCGCGGGTGAGCGGGTGTTCGTCAAGGCGGCGTCACTGGTCGAACAGCGACATCTCAGCGACTGGTACGCCCGGGAAGCGGCGCTGACCGCCGAACTGCCGGTCGGCGTACCGGCGGCCCGACCTCGCTGGACACTCACCACGGCGGGGTACTTCGTGCTCTGCCTCGATGCTGTCGACGGGCGGGTGCCGGCGCTGCCGTGGGTGCCGGGCGAACTCGACGCGGCGCTCGCCGCCTGGGCCAGTGCGGCGCAGGCGTTGCGTCGTGCACCGGACGGCCTGGTCGGCCTCGGTCTGCCGCAGTTGGCCGACCTCGCCCGGGCGGACCTGGCCTGGTGGCAGGAGATCGCCCTCGGCCGGGAGCCGGCCCCGTCATGGGCGACGGCCGGGGTGGCCGACGGGACCGGCGGACCCCAGGTCAGTCCCGGCCGGCACGGCGGACTCAGCCGGCGGCAACTGGCCGACCTGGCCGGGCTGGAGGCCGCGCTGCCGGAGCTGGTCCGCGACAGCGGCGTCATCCATGGGGACCTGCGGCTGGACAACGTCCTCGTCGATCGGGCCGGAATGGGCTGGATCTGCGACTGGACCTGGGTGTGCCATGGTCCGGCCTGGTTCGACACGGCGAGCCTGCTGGTGACCGCGTACGCCAGCGGACTGGATGCCGATGCCCTGTTCACCGCCCATCCCACTGGTGCTCAGGCGCCCGCCGGCGGGCTGGACGCCGCCTTGGCCGCGCTGTCCGGCTACTGGCTGACCCGCTCGGCGGCCGGACCGACCGGAGCGTCCCCACACGCCCGCGCCCACCAGCGGTTCAGCGGTGAGACGGCGCTGGCCTGGCTGGCCGCGCGACGCGGTTGGCCGAACCCGCTTTGGCCGCCGAGCGACTGAGCTGGTAGTCTGTCTCTTCGCGCGTGGCGACGCGTGCGGTCAGTGCGTGCCGCTGACCACTACCAGGTCGTGAGTTTCAATTTCGTAGTTCGATTTCGGATGAGCAGGGCGAGGCTGTCGCGTGGCGAACATCAAGTCCCAGATCAAGCGCAACCGGCAGAACGAGAAGCGCCGGCTGCGGAACAAGTCGGTCAAGTCGGAGCTGAAGACCGCCGTCCGCAAGTTCAACGAGGCCACCGCCAACGGCGACGCCGAGCAGGCCACCGCCCTGCTGCGGGCGGCCAGTCGCAAGCTGGACAAGGCGGTCAGCAAGGGCGTGATCCACAAGAACCAGGCCGCCAACCGCAAGTCGGCCATTGCCAAGCGCCTGCAGTCGGCCTCGTCCTGACGGGCGCTACCGCCGGTGGTGCCCGTGGTTCATCGGCACCACCGAGGACTCATACGACTGGCACCAACGAAGCGTCATCCGCTGGTGCCAGTCGGTGTTTCCGTAGCAACGTTTTCCTGGCCCACCTCTTTGCGGTCCGCGTTTCCTCGGCCGGCTCCGACGTCGGCTGTTGGTTGTACGGCGTCGAGCAGAACGGTCGGTGCCCGTAACGCGGCGATCGAATTCTGGATCGACTCCTGCGGCAGGGTCTCCAGGAAGACGGTGGGCCCGGCCAGTGCGGCACGGGTAGCTGCGAGGGTCGCCTCGGTATGGGCATCGCCGAGTCGGCGGATCCGGATTCCAGGTGCGCCGTCGACCACTGCCGTCGTCGCGGCGGTCGGTCGTGACATGCCCCCGACGGCCGGCACCAGACGTCGCCGGAACAGCTCCTGTTCCTGCCCGGGCACGGCGTCGGCCGATCGCTCGACCGCCCCGGCCACGACGTCGTTCAGCTTCACCATGACCGCCACCGCCGCGGGCATGATCAGCACCCCCCACCACGGAATCAGCTCGGCCAGTGCGAGCAGACCGCCCGCGACGAGACTCCCTTCGAAAAACAGCAGGCAGACCAGGCCGCTCGGACGTACGTACCGCAGGCGCAGGGCCTGCGCGTAGAGCGGAACGGGTTCTTCCTCCCCCGATCCGTCGACCTCTCCCGATCCGTCGACGGCCGACCGGGACAGCGGCGGGTCCTCCGCGATCGGTCCGGACCGCGGTGGCCGGTCAGCACCTGGCTCGGGCAGCGGAGCCAACCCGTCCGCGCCACCGTGCCGGGGCCGTTGCCGGCTCTCGACGCTGCTCACCGCTGGTCGCCCAGAGCCTGGCGGGCATGCGCCACCGCTACGACGGCACGCTCCAGGGCATACCCACGATCGTCCGAGCCGCCTTTGACCTCGGCGTTGCATCTGGCCGCCGCATGCATCGCATCGACCAGCCCTTGCGGACTCCAGCCCCGGCTCTGTCGCTGCGCCCGTTCGATCTTCCAGGCCGGCATGCCCAGACTGCCGGCCAACTGGTACGGGCTACCACGGCCGGCCGACGCGACGCGAGCCACGGTACGGATGCCGTCGGCGAGGGCGTCGGCGATCGGCACCGGATCGACCCCGACGTGCAGTGCCCAGCGCAGTGCCTCCAGCGCGGCCGGTACGTCGCCGACGATCGCCGCATCCGCGACGGTGAAGCCGCTGACCTCGGCGCGGCCCCGGTAGTAGCGGGCGACTGTGGCCGCGTCGACACGGCCGCTGGTATCGGCCATGAGCTGGGTACAGGCGGCGGAAAGTTCGCGCAGGTCGTTGCCGACCGCGGCGAGCAGCGCCTCGGCCGCGTCCTCTGTGCACCGGCCACCGGCCCGGCGAAATTCGTCACGGACGAAGGCGGCCCGTTCCCGGTGTCCTTTGAGCTTGTTGGCCGGCGCCACGCTCGCTCCCGACGTGCGCAGGCCGTCGGCGAAGGCCTTACCCTTAGCACCGCCGGCGTGGGTGACCACCAGGGTCACCTCCGGATCCGGCTGCTTGGCATAGGCCAGCAGCGCCGCCACCAAATCCTTGCGTGCGTCCTGGCCGCCGCGCAGGACGAGTAGCCGGCGGCCACCGAACAACGACGGGCTGAGCATCTCGGCTACCTCACCGGCACTGACCGCGCCGGCCTCGTACTCACGTACGTCCACCTCGCCGTCGACGGCCCGGGCCGCTTGAATCGCTTCCGTCACCGCCCGGGTGACGAGCAGTTCCTCGTCTCCGAGTACGAGCAGGACGGCGGGCAGCGCGGGAAGATTCACGCCCGCCATACTCGCACGGGTCGAAGCGGCCACTACAACCCCCAATACTCCGCTACGTAGTTGTTCGATCACTGAACGATAATAGGGACATTTACCTCAGGTGTGCTACGAAGACGGGTCATCGGGAGCGGTCGGTCGCGTCGAGTTGCCGGGTCACCACGGCGAGCCCGCCGTCACGAAGCACCACCGCCAAGTCGCCGTCGACGTCGGTACGCAGCACCCGCGCCCCGGCGGCGGACAGTCGGGCCAGTACTCCCGGGTCCGGGTGCCCATACCGGTTGCCGGCACCGACCGGGACGAGCGCGACGGCCGGACGCACCGCGTCCAGGAAGGCGACCTCCTGGAACCCGGATCCATGGTGTGCGACCTTGAGCACGTCGGCTCGTAGCCCGGCCGGGCCGTACCGGTCCAGCAACGCGCGCTGCGCGTCGTGCTCGGCATCGCCGGTGAGCAGGATTCGTATGCCGCGCACCGTGGCCAGTGCCAGCAAGGAGTTGTTGTTGGCATCCGAGCGGGTCCCGGAGAAGTCTGTTGCCGGGCCGAGCACCGTCAGCTCGGCATCACCCTGCCGGTACGTCCAGCCGTACGGTGCCGCACCCACCGCCGCCCCATGAGCCGCCGCCGCGGCATACACCGCGTCTCGCCCGGCGACCGGCTCGGGCCAGCCGGTGGTCGCCACGGCGCCGACCTTCCGGTGGCGCAGGACGCCGCTCACCCCCGCCACATGGTCGGCGTGGAAATGGCTGACCACCAGGAGCGGAACGGCCCGTACGCCGAGCCGGCGCAGGCAGCGGTCGGCTGCGCCGGGGTCCGGCCCGGCATCGATCACGATCGCGGAGCGGGGCCCGGCCGGCAGCACCACCATGTCGCCTTGGCCGACGGCGCAGACCGCCACCACCCAACCGGCCGGCGGCCAGCCGGACGCGACCAACCGGACTGGCAACGCGCCGACCGTCAGCGCGACCGCGACCACTACCAGCACTTGGCGGGCCGCCCGACGCCGAGCCAGCATCAGCACCGCCAGGCTCAGCGCGGCGAGTGAGAGGGCACCGGCGGCACCGGCTGGCCACGGCAACGACCCGTCCGGTACCTGCGCACCGTAGCGGGACACCAGGACCAGCCACCACACCGGCCAGCTGGCCAGCCATGCCACCAGCTCGGCGCCCGCGGGCCAGACCGTCGACAGCAGGGCGGTCGCGACGCCGAGCACCGTCGCCGGGGCGATCGCCGGCACCACGAGCAGGTTGGCCGGCACCGCGACCAGGCTGATCGTGCCGGAGATGCCAGCGACGACCGGGGTACACGCCAGTTGCGCGGCCGCCGGTATCGCGAGCGCCTCAGCCGCGCCGGCGGGCATTCCTCGGGCTACCAGCGCGTCCCGCCAGCGCGGAGCGAGTAGCAGCAGGCCGCCCGTGGCCAGCACCGACAAGGCGAAGCCAGGGTCGGTAGCGAGTTGTGCATCGACCATCACCAGCACGGCTACCGCCGCGGCCAGTGCCGGCAGCGCCGCCCGCTGACGGCCGGTGGCCAGAGCCAGCAGGCCGATCGCGCCCATCACCCCGGCCCGCACGACGCTGGGTGACGGCCGGGCGAGGATCACGAAGCCGACCAGCGCGACCGCGCAGGCCACTGCGGCCAGCGCCGGACCCGCTCGGCACCAGCGCACGACGAGCAGGACCGCGCCGACCACGATCGCCACGTTGGAGCCGCTGACGGCGGTCAGGTGGGTGAGCCCGGTAGCGCGGAAATCCTCGTCGACGCCGGGATCGAGGCGACTGACGTCGCCTACGACAAGTCCGGGCAGCAGGCCACCTGGCTCGTCGGGCAGCGGCGTGCAGGCACGCTGCAGCCCGGCGCGCAGCACCCCGGCCGCCCGCTGCGCCCAGGCGGGCTCGCCAACCAGTTTCGGTACATCCGCTGTGGACACTACCCCCGCGGTCAGGTCACCGCCGCGCGCCGGCGTCAGTCGGCCGTCGATCCGGATCCGCTGGCCAGGCAGCAGCCCGTCCCAGGCCCGGCTGGTGCCGAGCACCAGCAGTCGGGCCGGCACGGTAAGCCGGTCGACAAGGCCGCTCGCCCCGAAAGGCTGGTACGCGGGTCCGCCCGAAGAGTCGGGACCCGGACCGGCCGCCGTGTCGAAGGAACCGCCGGGCGGGCCGAGCCGCAGGAGCCGGGTGGGAACCAGCCACAGCGGCGAGCCGGCCACGGCAGACCGGAGCTGACGCGGATCGTCGCGAATCACCAATTCGACCGCGACCGCCGCCCGCTGTCGGACCAGGCCGGCCAACGGTTCGGAATCCCGCGCGGCGACCTGGGCCGCAGCGGCTGTCGCGCCGCACACGACTCCGAGCGCGGTGGCCACCGCCGCCCAACCTGTCGCTGATCGGAGGAAGGCCCTCGGTGTGACGCGGACCGTGGCACGTGCGCAGCAGCGTCTTGCGACCAGGCAGGCGACGGCTGTCGCCGCCGCGCCTGCGCACAGCAGCAGACCATGTCGGGCGGAGGTGTGCACCACCAGGAACACCGCGGACCAGCAGGCCACGGCGAAGCCGGTCAGCCGTAGATCAGGTATCTGGCTACCGTTCGTCCCGGGCCGTCCGGTCACACCGTCACCAACTCGCGGAGTTGGTCGAAGCGGGTGTCGCCGATCCCGCTGACCTTGCGGAGATCCTCGACGGAGGCGAAGCCACCGGTCCGCTCGCGGTGCTCGATGATTCGCTGGGCCAGCACGGGGCCGACGCCCGGCAGCGTCTCCAGTTGCTGGGAGGTGGCGGCGTTGAGATCGACCTTGCCCGACGTGCCGTGTGCACCGGTGCCGCCGACGGCGCCCGATCCGGCACCGCCGCCCACCGTCATGCCGGGTGGTGGGGTGACGCCGACCGCGATCAGTTCTCCGTCCTCGACCCGCCGGGCGAGATTCAGCCAGGCGAGGTCGGTGCCCGGCAACGCGCCGCCGGCGGCGGCGACGGCATCGGCGACCCGGGCGTCCGACGGCAACCGGACAAGGCCGGGGCGGCGAACCCGGCCCGTGACCGCGACGACCAACTCGTCTGGCCGGTCATCGGCGCTCGACCCGTCGCCGGCCGCACCGGGGTGGGGGGAGCCGGCCGCCGCCGATGGCGCCGTCTCGACGACGGTCAGACCCGCCGGCTCCACCGGCTCGACCCGGGGGCGCGAGCGCCAGGCGACCACGCCCGCAGCCACGACCACGGCGACGGCGACGGCAGCGAGCGCTTTCACGCCACGCCGGCCCGGGTCGAACGCTGCCGACCGCCAGCTCGCGTCGGACCGACCGGCCGGCCCGGCTCCTACCGGCGCGACACCATCGGGATCGGCCTCGGGCGAGTCGGGTCGGCCGACGGCCGACCGGTCCGACGCCGGTCCGCAGTCGTCCAGCCCGCTCAAGACCGGGTCGTCGGAATCGCCGCCGAACCGGGGGCCGTCGACCGGTGGCGGCCATCCGCGTGAGGTGCGGGTCAACTCCACCAGCCGTCGCCGGACCATGTCGTCGTGAGTCACGCGGCGAAACGTAGGCGGCCGGCGCTGATCGACGCCGGTCATACCGCCGGTGGCTGTGGACAATCTGCCGGTTGTGGACAACCGGGCGCTTCGCTTGTTGATGTGCTACCGGATACCGCGCAGACCCGCCGGCCGGAGCCGTTGCGCCCCGGCCGGCGCTATGTCACCACGGCCGGCCGCCGGTGCACCACGATCGACACCAGGCCCGGGCCAGCGTGCGCGGTGACCACCGCGCCGATCTCGGCGAGGTAGACATCACGCAGCCGGTCACCGAGCCGCGCGGCCAGGGCGTCGGCGAGGCCGCGGGCACGGTCGGGATCGGCCAGGTGGTGGACGGCGACGTCCACCTCACCGGCGTCCGCGGCAGCCGCCACCGCCAGGTCGACCAACTTGGCCAGCGCCCGGGCAGCGGTACGGACCTTGTCCCGCAGCACGATCCGGCCGTCCTGTACATGCAGGATCGGCTTGACCGACAGCGCGGTACCCAGCAACGCCGACGCCGCCGTGATGCGCCCGCCGCGCCGCAGGTGTTCCAGGGTGTCGACGTAGAACAGGGTGCGGGTACGGCCGACGGCGGCGACCGCCGCCGCACGCACCTGGTGCGTTGAGCCGCCGGTGGCGGCCGCCGCGGCGGCGGCCAGCGCCGGGAAACCCAGCCCCATCCCCGTCGAGCCGCTGTCCACCACGAGGACCTTGTCCCGGCCCACCTGACGGGCGGCCAGCTCAGCGGCGGCCACCGTGCCGGACAGCCCGGCCGACAGGTGCACCGAAACGACCCCGGTGCTGCCCGCGGCGAGCAGTCGACGGTAGGTGTCGGCGAACTCCTGCGGTGCCGGCCGGGAGGTGCTGACGGCAGACCAGCGGTCGGTGAGCGCGCGAGCGACTTCGGCAGGCGTCAGATCGGCCCCCTCCCGGCGGTCCCGCCCGTCGATCACCACGGTCAGCGGGACCACCGTGAGGTGCTGCCCCGCCGCCAGCTCGGCGGGCAGGTAGGCGGTGGAATCGGTGACGACCGCGACAGGCATGCCCGGCACGGTAACCGATCATCGTTTGCGCTGCCGGACAGCCGTCATCGGCGACGGGGCCGCCGTCAGACCGGGGCGGGAATGTCCCGGGTGCCGCTGGCTCCGACGTTGTGTGCGCGCAGTTGCCAACCGCGGGTCGGGTCATGCCGCAGCTCGGTCCAGTGGCAGTTCTGCAGCGGGGCGACGGTGCGCAGCACGTCCGTACTCCAGCCGAGCAGATGGCCGCAGCCTTGCCGGGCGGCGCCACCGTGGGTGGCGATCACCACGGTGCCCCCGGGGGCGGCGTCGGCCGCCTCCTGCAACGCCTCGCCGACCCGTTTACCCAGGTCGTCGAGGCTTTCCACCTCGCAGCCTGGTGACTGGTCACCGGAGCGCCAGCGGCCGTACTCAGCCGGGAACCGCTCGGCGATGGTCGGCATGGTGAGCCCCTGCCACCGCCCGTAGTAACGCTCCCGCAGTCGCGGGTCGCTGCGCACCGGCAGCCCGGTCAGCGCCACCAGTGCGGTAGCGGTGTCGACGGCCCGCTGCAGGTCACTGGCGACGATCACGTCCGGCCGCAGCGCGGCGATCAGTGGTGCAGCAGTGGTTGCCTGGGCACGGCCGAGGTCGTTGAGGGCGGTATCGGTCTGGCCCTGCACCCGGTCGCTGGCGTTCCAGTCGGTGTTGCCGTGGCGCCAGACGATCAGTCGGGTCATTCGGTGGCACCCGCTTCGGCCTCGACCAGGTCCCGATCGGTGAACGGAATCACCGGGCAGTCCTTCCAGAGCCGGTCGAGAGCGTAGAACTCCCGCTCCTCGGTGTGCTGGACGTGGACGACGATGTCGTTGAAGTCGAGCAGCACCCACCGGCCGACACGGTCCCCCTCACGGCGGATCGGCTTGGCCTTCTCCGGCAGCCCGACCAGGCTCTCCTCGATGGCGTCGACGATGGCCAGCACCTGGCGCTCATTTGGTGCCGAGGCGAGGACAAAGGCGTCGGTCAGCGCCATCCGGTCGGCCACGTCGATGACGACGACGTCCTGCGCCTTCTTGTCGGCGGCGGCCTGGGCGGCGGTGAGGGCCAGCTCGCGCGCGCGCTCGGAGGCGCTCATCGAATCACCTCGACAACACTCCTTCAGCTAGGTGCCTTGGCCGCTCTAGCCTCTCACACCCGGGTGACAGCCGACTCGGACGAAAAGCCATAAATCACCCGTACCACCATGAAGACTTGAAGAATCCCGGCCGCCCGGCCGCTATTCGCCACCGTCCGACACCGTGGGCTGGTACAGGCCACGTTTCGCGATGTACTGGACCACCCCGTCCGGGACGAGATACCACAGCGGTTTGCCCGCGACCACCCTGGTCCGGCACTCGGTGGAGGAGATCGCCATCGCCGGCACCTCCACCAGGGTCACCGTGTCCGCCGGCAGGTGGGCGTCGGTCAGCTCGAACCCCGGTCGGGTGACGCCGATGAAATGAGCCAACTCGAACATGGCCTCGGCGTCTTTCCAGGACAGAATCTTTTCCAGTGCGTCCGCCCCGGTGATGAAGAACAGCTGCGCTTTCGGTCCGTACAACGCGTGCAGATCGCGGAGCGTGTCGACCGTGTACGTCGGGCCGGGCCGGTCGATGTCCGCCCGGCTGACCTGGAACTGCGGATTGGAAGCGGTCGCGATGACGGTCATCAGGTAGCGGTCCTCGGCCGGGCTCACCGCCACCCCGGCCTTCTCCCACGGATCCCCGGTCGGCACGAAGACCACCTCGTCGAGCCCGAACCGCTCCGCCACCTCACTCGCCGCGACCAGATGGCCCTGATGGATCGGATCGAAGGTGCCGCCCATGATCCCGACCCGACGGATACCGTCGTCCATCGACGAATGGTATGCCGATGATCCACGCCAGTGACCAGCCACGTGGCGTAGCCAACACTATCGGGTGTCGGCCCGGCCGCCGAACGCCTGCCGGGCGGCCAGCGCCCGGTCCAGCTCGTCGGTGGCGTCGGTGACCGCCCGACGCAGGCCGGGCGTCAGGTCGTCGCGGTCGAGCAGCGCGCCGGCGGCTGCCCGGGTGGCGTCGCACACCGCGTACTGGGGGAAGGCGAGTCGGGCCACCCGATCGGCGACCCAGGCGGCGCGCAGTCGGGCCGCCGCCGGCATGTCGGTGAAGTACCGGTCGACGTACGGCGCGGTCAGCTCCTCCTGCTCCGGCTGCCAGAACCCCTCCGCGTACGCCTCCACGATCCGGTTGGACCGGCTGGGGTCGGCGACGATCACCTGCCAGGCACGTTCCTTGGCCGCCGCGTCCGCCAGCGCCGCCCGGCACTTGGCGGCCCACTGTGCACCGGCGGCGCTGCGGTCCCGGTGCTGCGCGGCATCGACCTCGGTGGCCCCGGCCGCACCGAGCACCACCAGCCGGTAGCACAGCTGCCAGCGCAGGTCGGTGTCGACCGCCAGCCCGGCCGGCACCCCCCGGCCGGCCAACAGTGCGTGCAGCCAATCCGCGTCGGCGCTGGCGCTGATCATGCCGCGTACGGCGGCCAGCTGCACCGATCCCCCGGGCGTCGCGGCGGACAGCAGATCGGCGCAGGCGGCGCCCAACCGGGCACGCAACGCCGGCTGGTCGGCCGGGTCGGCGTACCGGTCGACCAGGGTGCCGGCGAGCCGCAGCACATCCTCGACGACGACCACCTCGGTCTCGGCCGGCAGTGCGACCTCGAGCAGCCCGGCCAGACCGGCCACCGGGTGCTGGGTGTCGCGTACCGCGTCGATCGTGGCACCCCACAGCACCGCCCGGGCCAGCGAGTCGCCGATGCGCGGCAGCAGCGTCGGTAAGGCCGCCGCCGATCGCGGATCGAGCCGTACCTTGGCATAGGTCAGGTCACCGTCGTTGGGCAGCAGCAGGCCGGCGGCCGGCTCACCGGTCAGCGTCGGTACCGGCGTACGTCCGCCGTCGACGTCCGGGGCCAGGTCCACCTCGACGCGACACCGCCGAACCACCGGGCCGGCACCCGTCGGACCCGCGTCTGGCTGGCCGGCACCGGTCGGGCCGGTGCCCACCTGGCCGGCACCGTCGAGCACGTCGAACAGCCCGAGCCCGATCCGGTGCGGTCGCAGCACCTGATGGCTCTCGGGCGCGGTCTGCACCAGCGTGACCTCGCGGTAGCGACCCGCCTCGTCCAGCACGACATCGGCGCGGATGGTGTTCACCTGTGCCTGGCGCAGCCAGCGCGCCGCCCAGTCGGCCAGATCCCGGCCGCTGGCCTCGGTGAGCGCGTCCAGCAGATCGGCCAGGGTCGCGTTGCCGAACCGATGCGCGGCGAAGTGCGCCCGCAACCCGGCCAGGAACGGCTCGTCACCCAGCCAGGCGACCAGCTGACGCAACACGGACGCGCCCTTGGCGTACGAGATGCCGTCGAAGTTGAGCAGCGCCTGGGCCGCGTCGGTGATTTCCTGCGGCGCGACGGGGTGGGTGGTCGGGCGCTGGTCGGCGGCGTACCCCCAGGCCTTGCGGAAGACACCGAAGGTCGTCCAGGCACCGGTGAACCGGGTCGCCTCGGCGGTCACCCGCACCCCGAGGTACTCGGCGAACGACTCGTTCAGCCACAGGTCGTCCCACCAACGCATGGTGACCAGGTCGCCGAACCACATGTGCGCCATCTCGTGGGCGATGGTGTTGGCCCGCAGCTCCCGCTCGGTATCGGTCACCGCCGAGCGGAAGAGATAGTCGTCTCTGATGGTCACCAGCCCGGGGTTCTCCATCGCACCGGCGTTGAACTCGGGCAGGAACGCCTGCCCGTATCCGCCGAACGGGTAGCGCACCTCGAACAGCTCGTGGAACCGGTCCAGGCACTGCCGGGTGATCGTGAAGATCTCGTCGGCGTCCGCGTCGAGGTGCTCGGCGAGCGAGCGCCGGCAGTACAGGGCCAACGGCACGCCGTCGTGCTCGGCGTGCCGCGCGTGGTACGGCCCGGCGATCAGGGTCACGAAGTACGTCGCCAGCGGCGCCGTCTCGGCAAACTCCCACCGCCCGTCGACCGGTACGTCGGTGGCCGGTGCGTTCGCCGCGACCGTCCACTGCGGCGGGGCGGTGACCCGCAGCCGGACCGGGGCTTTGAGATCCGGTTGATCGAAGCAGGCGAAGATGCGCGGTGCGTCGTCCAGGAAGGACATCGCGTACAGGTACGTCTCGCCGTCGGCCGGATCGACGAAGCGGTGCAGACCCTGGCCCGAATTCGAGTACGCCATCCGCGCCTGCACGGTGAGCGTGTTGCGTTCGGCCAACCCGGTGAGCGCCAGTCGTCTGTCGGTCGGCGCGCCCGGGTCCAGGTCGGCCCCGTTGAGCCGTACGCCGACGAGCGTCACCGGGTCGACCTCGACGAAGCTCGCCGACCCCGGTGCGGCCCGGAACTCGATGGTGCTCGTCGAGACGAACTCCGTGTCGCCGACGGTCAGATCGAGGTCGATGGTGTACGACTCGACGGTGATCGTCTCGGCGCGCTCGACGGCCTCGGCACGGGTCAGGCTCGGCATCCGACCATCCTGCCGCACACGCTGGGATCAGCGGGAGTTAACCTGTGCCGGTAACCGGGCGTGTACCGCCCGTCCCGCGTGTGTTCCAGGGCAGAAGGAGTCGACGGATGGCGCAGCACCCCAAGGGCGATTTCGACCTGACGCGGGCGGTGTGGCAGCGGGCCGAGGGCGACTCGTCCGAAGGCGCGGTCGAGATCGCGTTCGTCGACGACCTGATCGGCATGCGCAACTCGGCCGAGCCGGACGGCCCGATCCTGGTCTTCACCCAGGCCGAATGGGACGCCTTCGTCGCCGGCGCCCAGGACGGCGAGTTCGACCTGGACTGACTCCGGGTTGCCGTCGTCCTCGACACGCTGCCCGCACACCGGGCATGCTCGACCCGGAGGACACCTGCGTCCACCCGTGCGGGGCTACCCGGCGCAGCGCAGCACCGCCTGACCACGTACCTCGCCGTCGGTGACGTACCGGATCGCCTTTGCCACCTCGGCCAGCGCAAACGTGCGGTCCAGCACCGGACGTACCACGTCGGACTCGATCAGTTCGGTCAGCAGCAGCAGGTCGTCCCGGCGGTCCTGATGGATCAGCGGCCGGGCCTTGATCCCGGCCAGCGGGGCGGCCGCGATGCCGCGCAGCCACCGGTCGATGCCCATGAACCAGCGTCCGCCGGTGCCGCCCACGTAGACCACTGTCCCACCGGGGACCAGCACCCGGCGGCAGTCGGCCAGTGACGGGTTGCCGTACAGGTCGATCAACACGTCGAACCGGCGGTCGAGGTCCCGCAGCCGCGTCCTGGTGTAGTCGACCACCTGGTCGGCGCCGAGCGAGGCGACCAGATCCATTTTGCTTTCCCGGCACATCCCGGTGACCTCGGCGCCGTACCACTTGGCCAGCTGCACCGCGTAGGTGCCGACGCCACCGGAGGCACCCGAGATCAGCACCCGCTGCCCGGCGCGCAGCCGGGCACGGTCACGGACGGCCTGCAGCGCGGTGAACGCCGCGATCGGCACCGCGGCGGCCTGATCGAGGCTCAGGTTGGCCGGCGCGGGTGCCAACTGCCCCTGTGGCACCGCCGCGTACTCGGCGAAGGTGCCGTCGTACCAGCCGAAGACCTTGTCACCCGGGCGCAGAGTGGTCACCTGCGGACCGGTTTCGACGACCGTTGCGGCCAGTTCGTAGCCGGGAATTCGGTGCTTGGGTCGGCGCCAGCCGGTCATCGGCCGGGCCGCGTACGGCAGCCCACGGGCCAGATGCCAGTCGGTGCCGCTGACCGGGGCGGCGTGGATGCGTACCAGCACCTCCCGCTGGCCGGCCACCGGCTGGTCGACGTCCCGCAGGACCATGACGTCCTCGGGGGCGCCGTACGCGTCCTGGGTGATCGCTTTCATCGGTTGTCCTCCTGACGATCTTGACGGACAGGTGTGTGTCCGACCATCCAGAGCTCGCCCGATCCGGGCCAGGATCACGACGAGCATCGATATGGACCGCGGCGTTCCCGGTCGTGGCCCTCAGGCCCGGTCGTCGGTGTACTGGAAGACGTCGTCGAGCGCGACGCCAAAGATGCGGGCGATCTGAAATGCCATCTCCAGCGACGGCGAATACCGCCCCTGTTCGATGGCGATCACCGTCTGCCGGGTCACGCCGAGGCGTTTGGCCAGCTCAGCCTGGGTCATTTCGGCATTGGCGAAACGGAGGGCGCGAATCGAGTTGGTCACCCTGGTTGGCTTGGCCATGCTCAGAGCCCTCGCCGATACGCGACGATCTTGATGATGGCACCGATCGACGTGGACACGACGAACACCAGGTAGATGGCGTTGGCGATCCAGAAGTGATCGACCTCGGCCAGCGTCAGCCCGAGTGGCAGCACCATACCGACGGACAGGATCAGTCCGCCGACGTACTCTCCTCGACGGTTGATCTCCTTGTCGCGTACATCGACCTGATGGGTTTCGCTGGGCCGGGCGATCTCCACCAGGATGCGCAGGACCATGGCACCGACGATGGCGACGCCGAACGCCCAGAGCATCGCCGACACGTACGGCGCGTCGGCCAGCGGGCCGGCACCGGCCCGGCGCAACACCACCACCACATAGCCGACAAACGTGGCGACGGTGGTAACCAGGAAGACTCCGGCGCCCTTCTCCTCGTACGACATTGCCAGTCACACCTCACGTAAAGAAAGTTTGACACCCCTAAGGTAAAGAGGACCAGACATCATGTCAAGAATCTTTTACATCGGTGACGCGGCGAGCTGCCGCGCGGCGGGCGGTCGATCGTACGGCCGGTCCGGGCGCTACAGCGCGTCGTCAAGCAGGATGCGACGCTGGTCGACCGGGGTGACCAGGTGTACGCCGAGCAGCCGCACACCCACCTTGGCGCAGACCTCGTACGCGGCGTGGAACCAGATCCGGTCCGGATCGCTGATCGCGCTGGATCCCGGCCTGGTCAGCACCACCAGCATGGATCCGTCACCGGTCCGCTCCGCCAGCGCGTTCGCGAAGATCGCGACCGCCTGAGCGCAATCCGCCGGGTCCAACTCGGCCGGCAGGTCATCGACCGGGCAGTGGACCTGGACGCGATCGTCGCCGTCGCAGAGAACGAACCGGACACCGCGACGCCCCCGCTCCCACCGCTCGATCGACGAGGTGAGATGAGCATCGATAGCCTCGGGGCTGTCCAGAACCGGCGAATCGCTCATGAAATGACATGCTCCCACCATTCGCCCGACTCTGGCCACCCCTACCAACGACAAACTGTCGATCTTGGACAGGCCCACCGGGCGGCGGAGTACCGAAAAGCCGCCGCTCGGGCAGCGGCCGCACCGAAACGGCGTCAGCGCTCAGGCGGCCGCGACCGGAAGGCGCTTTTCGAAGCAGACGCTGTAGGGGTTGCCGACGTGCTCTCCGTACCCGGGTATCCGCACGTAGCCGGCGGATACGTACAGGTGCAGCGCCGCCGGCGGATAGCTGCCGGTCTCCAGTCGGAACACGGTGTGTCCGAGGGCATAGGCCTGTTCCTCGAGCGCGGTCAGCAGGTGCCGGGCGATCCCCCGGCCACGGTACGCCGGCCGCACGTACATCCGCTTGATCTCCGCCGTCTGCGCGTCCACCGGCTGGATCGCCCCACAGGCCACCGCTCGGCCGTCCACCACACAGACCAGGTAGCGGGCGTCATCGCGTGCCGGGTACGTCACCGGGGTGACCGACCGACCGGCCTGCTCCGCCTCGCGCACCTCACGCTGCTGAGTGGCGACGAGGGCAGCTACCTCCGGGTCGGTGGGTGGACGACGCTCGATCAACACTCAGTCACGGTAGATGGCACGCGTTTCCCGAAGGTTTCGTCCAGTTGGCCGGGATCAGGCCTAATTCAGACAACTCAACGACCGACAGCGAGTCAAACTATCGTAACAAACTGTTACTCTCCGATGTCCGTCACCGAATCGGTGGCGTCACCGTCGTCACCGGCGTCACCGGCGTCACCGGCGTCGTCACCGGCGCCATCCCGTTCGTCGGCCGGACGTCGCCGGCGCGCCTTGCGGGCGGCGAGCCGTTCGGCTGCCGTCGCCCGGGCGGGCAGCTCCGCCAGTCGGGCGTCGGTGCCCCGAGCGCTCGGCACGTACTCCACCTCGGCGAAGTGGCTCGGCTGCCAGTCGAACTCCCAATCACCGATCTGGACCAGCGCTCCCGGCTGCGCACCGGCCTTGGCCAGCGCTTCCTCCACCCCGAGACGGGCCAGTCGATCCGCCAGGTAGCCGACCGCTTCGTCGTTGTCGAAGTTCGTCTGCCGTACCCAGCGCTGCGGACGGCTGCCCCGGATCCGGAACTGCCCGTCAGCAAGCGGCTCCACGGTGAACCCGGCGTCGTCGACCGCCGCCGGCCGCAGCACGATCCGAGTCGGTTCGAGCGCCGGTGCGCCGGCGCGTGCGGTGGCCACCAGCTCGGCCAGCGCGAAGGTCAGCTCCCGCAACCCTTCCCTGGTCACCGTGCTCACCTCGAAGACCCGCAGGCCACGGGCCTGCAGGTCCGGGCGGACCAGCTCTGCCATCGCCCGGCCGTCCGGCACGTCGATCTTGTTGAGCACCACCAGCCGGGGACGGTCCGCCAAGCCGCCGTACGCCGTCAGCTCCGCCTCGATCGCGTCGATGTCCGCCATCGGGTCGCGCCCCGGTTCCAAGGTCGCGGAATCCACCACATGCGCCAGCACCGCACAGCGCTCGATGTGCCGCAAGAATTCCAGGCCGAGTCCCCTGCCGGTGGCGGCCCCTGGAATCAACCCGGGTACGTCGGCGACCGTGAAGGTGTGCTCGTCGGCCCGGACCACCCCGAGGTTGGGCACCAACGTGGTGAACGGGTAGTCGGCGATCTTCGGCTTGGCCGCCGAGATCACCGAGATGAGCGAGGACTTGCCCGCGGAGGGAAACCCCACCAGCCCGACATCGGCCACGCTCTTGAGTTCCAGTACGACGTCGAGCTGGTCGCCTGGTTCGCCGAGCTCGGCGAACCCCGGTGCTTTACGCCGGGCGCTGGCCAACGCGGCGTTGCCCCGGCCGCCCCGGCCGCCCCGGGCGATCTCGAAGGTGGTGCCGGCACCGACCAGGTCGGCGAGTACCTCACCGTCGAGGGTCTGCACGCTCGTTCCGTTCGGCACCTTGAGCACCAGGTCGGTGCCTTTCGCGCCGTCCCGGTTGGCGCCAGCGCCGCCCTTGCCGTTCTCGGCCTTGGCATGCGGGCGGAAGTGGAAATCCAACAGGGTGTGCACCTGCGGATCGACGGCGAGAGTGACACTGCCGCCATGCCCACCGTTGCCACCGTCCGGACCCCCGAACGGCTTGAATTTCTCACGATGGATCGAGGCGCAACCGTGCCCGCCGTTGCCGGCCTGCACGTGCAGCACGACCCGATCGACAAACGTCGTCACGGCGTTACGTCCTCTCGTTGCCCAATGAGTCTGTCGCTGGTCGTCGCCCATCAGCCTGCCGCCGGCTGTCGATGCGCGCACGCAGAGCGGGCCGGGACCTGAGGTCCGCGGCCCGCTCTCGACGCGTTACGACTGACGTGTACGACTGACGTTTTTCGGCTACTGCGCAGTCGGCACGATACTGACCGTCTTACGCCCGCGCCTGGTGCCGAACTGCACCGAGCCGGCGGCCAACGCGAACAACGTGTCGTCGCCACCGCGACCAACCAGATCGCCGGGGTGGAACTTGGTCCCCCGCTGACGGATCAGAATCTCACCGGCACTGACGACCTGCCCGCCGAACCGCTTGACACCGAGCCGCTTGGCCTCGGAATCGCGACCGTTACGCGAGCTGGACGCACCTTTTTTGTGAGCCATATCTGGTGCCTACTTCCCGTTCGAGATGCCGGTGACCTTGACCTGGGTCAGCGGCTGACGGTGACCCTGGCGCTTGTGGTAGCCGGTCTTGTTCTTGAACTTGTGGATCCGGATCTTCGGACCCTTGGTGTGCGCGGCGATCTCGCCGGTCACCGCGACCTGAGCAAGCCTGTTCGCGTCGGTCACCAAGTCGTCGCCATCGACGAGGAGCACCGCGGGCAGCGTCACCGCGTCACCGGGAGCGCCGATGAGCTTCTCGACCTCGATCACGTCGCCCTCAGCGACCTTGTACTGCTTGCCGCCGGTCTTGACGATCGCGTACATCGGAGGCGGACTCCTGTCGTTTGTCGCTGGCGGAAGATGTTCGTGGCGGGCTCGTCACACCACCGGCAACGCCGGCCAGTCACGGGCACGCAAGAACGGGGCACACCGGGTGCGCCACCGGCAAGCGTACGCCATGCCGGTGGCCGCTCTCAAATCGGGCCTGACGGCGTCCCGGCCGACGCCGGGTCTGATCAGGGACGGGTCCGGCGGCGGGCACCGCCGCGTCGGACCCGGCGTCGGCCGCCGGAGCCGTACTCGGCCGCCACCGCCTCCCGGTCCAGTTCGTCGTCGTCAGTGGCGAGGTCCGGATCGTCCGCCCCGGCCAGCCGGGTGTGGCTGACACCGTTACCGGCATCCGACGCCGGATCGACCTCGTACCGGGACAGGTCATAGCCCATCGTCTCGTCTTCGTCGTACTCGACCGCCGCGCGGCCGGCGGCGGCGACGCCAGCGGACCCGGACGGCTCCGCGACCGGGGCCGACGGCTCGGACACGAGCATCGCGGATGTGGTCGGGCCGGGTTCGACGGCATCCGGTCCAGCGCCCGACCCGACCTGACCCAACTCCGTGGCATCCGGCGCCGGGTCAGCGGCCTTGCGCCCCCGCCGGCGCCCGGAGCTCGTCGTGGTGGTGCCGGACGGGGCCGCCGAAGCCACGGCCTTGACCTTGTCCACCGCCGGCGCTCCGGAGCTCGTGCCGGCACCCGAGCCGGCCCCGCCAGCACGGCCCTTGTCCGGCACCGGCTCGGTGTGAATGATCAGTCCACGGCCCTTGCAGCAGTCACAGGTCTCACTGAACGCTTCCAACAGGCCGGCACCGATCCGCTTACGGGTCATCTGCACCAGGCCCAGCGAGGTGATCTCGGTGACCTGGTGCTTGGTCCGGTCCCGGCCCAGGCATTCGGTCAGCCGGCGTAGCACCAGCTCACGGTTTGACTCCAGCACCATGTCGATGAAGTCGATCACCACGATGCCGCCGATGTCGCGCAGCCGCAGCTGCCGCACGATCTCCTCGGCGGCCTCCAGGTTGTTTCGGGTGACCGTCTCCTCCAGGTTCCCGCCGGCGCCGGTGTACTTGCCGGTGTTGACGTCGATGACCGTCATCGCTTCGGTCCGGTCGATCACCAGGTGCCCGCCGGAGGGCAGGAAAACCTTGCGGTCCAGGCCCTTGAGAATCTGCTCGTCGATCCGGCGCTCGGTGAACACGTCCGCCACCGCGGCGTGCCGACGTAGCCGGGGCAGCAGGTCCGGGGAGACGTGGGCGAGGTAGGACTCGACCATTTCGTACGCCGTGTCGCCCTGCACGATCAACTCGCGAAAATCTTCGTTGAACAGGTCCCGGACCACCCTGATGACCAGGTCCGGCTCCTCGTAGAGCAGTACCGGCGCGCCGCCGGAGGAGGCCTTGGCCTGAATGTCCTCCCACTGGGCCTGCAACCGCTTGACGTCGCGGGACAACTCGTCCTCGCTGGCGCCTTCGGCCGCAGTACGCACGATGACGCCGGCGCCGTCGGGAATGAGCTTCTTGAGGATGTCACGCAGCCGTTTGCGTTCAGTGTCGGGCAGCTTACGGCTGATGCCCGAGGCGTTGCCGTTGGGAACGTACACCAGGTGCCGTCCGGACAACGCGATGTGACTGGTGAGCCGCGCACCCTTGTGCCCGATCGGATCCTTGGTCACCTGCACCAGCACCGAATCACCCGAACGCAACGCCTGCTCGATCGAACGGGCACGCCCCTCCAGCCCGGTTGCGTCCCAGTTCACCTCACCGGCGTACAGCACCGCGTTGCGACCCCGGCCGACATCGACGAAGGCGGCCTCCATGCTCGGCAGGACGTTCTGCACCTTGCCGAGGTAGACGTTGCCAGCCATGGTGCCGGAGGAGGCACGGGTGACGTAGTGCTCGACCAGGATACCGTCTTCGAGCACGGCGATCTGGGTACGGTCGCCCCGCTGACGGACGACCATGTCCCGGTCGACAGCCTCCCGGCGGGCCAGGAACTCCGACTCGCTCAGGATCGGCGGGCGGGTCCGGCGCTGCTCGCGGCCGTCGCGGCGGCGCTGTCGCTTGGCTTCCAGCCGGGTGGAGCCGGTGACACCCTGCACCTCGTCGACGGTCTTCCGGGGCTCCCGGATCTTGACGACGGTGGGCACGCCGTCCTCGGCTGCGCTGTCCGCGTCGCCGGAACCGCGTCGGCGCCGACGCCGGCGCCGACGGGTCAACGACTCGCCGTCGTCGTCGTCCGAACCGTCCCCACCGCTGTCCCCGTCGACCGCGCCAGCGTCGGATTCGACGGCTTCCTCGGTGTCGGCGTCGTCGTCCACACCGCCTTTGCCTCGTCCACGGCCACGGCGGCCACGGCGACGACGACGCCGGCCGGAGGTGTCGCCGTCGTCCTCGTCAGTGTCCTCGTCGGCGGCCTCGCCACCGGCCGCGGCGGCCGGCTCCGCTTCCTCGGCGGCCTCGCCACCGGCACCGGCCGCGGCGGCCGGCTCGACCGCGTCACCGTCGGCGGACCGCCGGCCGCGCCGACGCCGACGCACCGGCTCGGCATCCGTCGCGGCCTCGGCGCCAGCCTGCTCGCCGGCTGGCGCGGGCTCGGCCGCGACGGCCGGCTTGGCGGTGACGGCCGTGGCGGCCGGCTTGGCGGTGGCAGCCGTCGGCGGCGCCTGCGGGTCGGGGGCCATGAACAGCACGGCAGGCGGGCTCGACGCCGAACGCCGCTGTCGGGTGGTACGGCGGTCCTTGACTGGTTCCGCCGACCCGGCTGCCCCACCGGGCTCGACGGTTCCGGCGGGCTCGTCAGGCTCCACCGGCGCGCCGGGCTCAATCTCCACGACCGGCTCGCTGGTGAGCGGCTCGGTGGTCGGCCCGCCCGGCCGGCTCCCGCCTGGCGACTCGGGAGGCGCCGCGGGTGCAACGGCCAACTGCGGGGCAGCGGCCGCGCCCGGCGCGGGTTCGCTGTCTGCGGCATCGACCACGGCGGCGGGCTCGGCGGCCTTCTTGCGGCGGCTTCGGGTGACCTTCTTGACCACCGGTGCGCTGCCGACGGCCGGCCCGAGCGCGCCGGGCGGATCCTCGGTGGCTCCGCCGGCCTGATCCGGGACGGCCTGATCAGCGGAGTCACCGGTGACGTCCGCCACGGCTTTGCGCCGTCGACGGGTACGGGGCTCGGCGGGTTCGGCCACGGCTGCCGGAGCCTCGGCAGACGCAGCCGCGACGACGACCGGAGCTTCCCCGGCCGGGGCCGGGGCTGCCGGCGCGTCGTTGCCGCCCGTCACCGGTGTCGCTGGCTCAGCCGACACCCCGGTCTGCCCGTCGGCCGCGTTGGCCGCGTTGGCCGCAGCCTTCGTGGTCCGGCGCCGGGCTGTCCGCCCGGCCGCTGCGGATCGGGTCACATCGGCGGATTCACCGACCGGTTCGGTACCGGTCCGGTCCCCGCCCTCGGGCTCGTTTTCGAGCATTGGACGTTCTCCAGTTCTGGCCGCCCCGGGCGCGGGTAAGCGCTGCCACGCAGGGTTGCCGCAAATGGTGTTCCGGCGGGCGCCGCTGAGCTTCCGGCCCGGTTGGGCGAAAGACCCCGAGGCAGACCGCCGAAGTCTGGCTTACTGAGCGCCGGCCGGCACGCGGCTGGCGTTCACCGATGGCTGCCCGGCGTGATCCGCCTCCAACGGATCGACGATTTCCCCCTGCGCGGTCAGTGTTCCCTGCGCTAGCCGGGTCACTCGGGGCGGCACCGGCGGCTCCAGGTCGGCCATGACGCGCAGGCCGGAAAGGACGTCATCGGGTCGTACCGACGGGGTGACCTGCCGGACGACTAGGTCGAGTATCGCACACGGCACCGACCTGACCTCGGAAGGTAGGCCAGCAGCCGGCTGGCCGGTGATGTCGGCACCACCGGCCGCCGGTTCCACGGCGCCAGCGGACCCGGCCACCGCCCGGCTGACCACCGCATCGTCCGCCACCGCATCGTCGACCACGGTGAGGTCGACCACGGCGGCCCGGGCGTCGAACGTACGCCGGCCCTGCTTGGTGAGGCGTTGCACCGGTACCTCCTCGGCGGCGAGAAAGGCGGCCACCGCCTCGCCCGCGCACAGCGGATCGACCTCGGGCAACTCGATCCGCCAGCGCGAGGTGTCGATCCGGTCGGCGAGGCTGCCGCCGGTGGCCACGACGGCTTCCAACACGTCGAGCCCAGGTGACAGGGCCGTGTCCAGCGCCAACCGCAGTTCCTCCGGGTCGGTCTCGGCCCGCAGACCGATCTCGAGGTACTCGGCCTCGCTGGCCACACCCGTCGGTGCCGCGCTGGCGTACGAGATCTTGGGGTGCGGGGTGAACCCCTGGGAGAAGGCGACCGGCACCCCGGCACGGCGTAACGCCCGCTCGAACGCGCGGGCGAAGTCACGGTGTGACGTGAACCGCAGCGGGCCGCGCTTGGCGTACCGGATCCGTACCCGCTGCACGACCGGTGCCTGGCCGCCTTCTGGCTGTGGCTTCCTGCTGATCGTGATGCTCCTCGGCGAAGGGTTGGCAACGATGACGATGTAGCCATCGTCGCCCAGGTCGGCGCGGCGTGCCAGTCAGCCCGCCGCGGGCGTACGCAGACCGGTGTCGACCGGCATCAGCGGCAGCAGCTTCTGCCCGGTCGGACCGATCTGAATCTCGGTGTCCATGGCCGGGCACACCCCGCAGTCGAAGCACGGCGTCCAGCGGCAGTCGTCCTGCTCGTATTCGCTGAGCGCATCCTGCCAGTCCTGCCAGAGCCAGTCCTTGTCAAGCCCCGAGTCCAGGTGGTCCCAGGGCAGCACCTCGGCGGCGTCGCGCTCGCGCACGGTGTACCAGTCGAGGTCGACCCCGAAGGCGGGCAGCACCTCGGCGGCCGAGTCCACCCACCGCTGGAAGGAGAAGTGCTCGCTCCAACCGTCGAAACGCCCACCTGACTCCCACACCCGGCGGATCACCGCGCCCACCCGCCGGTCACCGCGCGAGAGCAGGCCCTCGATCAGCGACGGCTCGCCGTCGTGGTAGCGGTAGCCGATCGCCCGGCCCAACGACCGGTCGGCGTTGATCGCCTGCTTGAGCAGCCGCAATCGGGTGTCGATCACATCGGGACGCTGCATCGACGCCCACTGGAACGGGGTGTGCGGCTTCGGTACGAATCCGCCGATCGAGACCGTGCAGCGGATGTCCTTCGACCCGGTGGCCGCCCGGCCCGCCCTGATCACTTCGTGGGCGAGTCGGGCGATCTGCAGTACGTCGTCGTCGGTTTCGGTGGGCAGCCCACACATGAAGTAGAGCTTCACCTGGCGCCAGCCGTTGGTGTAGGCGGTCACCACCGTGCGGATCAGGTCGGACTCCGAGACCATCTTGTTGATGACCCTACGGATCCGTTCCGAGCCACCCTCGGGAGCGAAGGTGAGCCCGGTGCGCCGGCCGTTGCGGGACAGCTCCTGCGCCAGATCGATGTTGAACGCGTCCACCCGGGTCGACGGCAGCGACAGCGACACGTTGCTGCCCTCGTACCGGTCGGCCAGCCCGGAGCACATGTCGCCGATCTCGGAGTGGTCGGCCGAGGACAGCGACAGCAGCCCGACCTCGTGAAAGCCCGAGTGCTCCAGGCCGTCGGCGACCATCTGGCCGACCGTGGTGATGGACCGCTCCCGTACCGGCCGGGTGATCATGCCGGCCTGGCAGAACCGGCAGCCACGGGTGCAGCCACGGAAGATCTCGACCGCGTACCGCTCGTGCACCGTCTCGGCCAGTGGCACGATCGGCTTCTTCGGGTACGGCCAGGCGTCCAGATCCATCGTGGTGCGCTTGTGCACCCGGAACGGCACGTCCGGCCGGTTCGGCACCACCCGTTGGATTCGCCCGTCCGGCAGGTAGTCCACGTCGTAGAATCGCGGTACGTAGACGCTCTCCGTACGGGCCAGCCGCAGCAGCAGCTCGTCGCGCCCGCCCGGGGCGCCCTCGACCTTCCACCGCCGGATGATCTCGGTGATTTCCAGGACGGCTTCCTCACCGTCGCCGAGTACCGCCGCGTCGACGAAATCCGCGATCGGCTCCGGGTTGAACGCGGCGTGCCCGCCGGCCAGCACGACCGGGTGGGCGTCGCCGCGGTCGGCGGCGAGCAGTGGGATACCGGCCAGGTCGATCGCGGTGAGCAGGTTCGTGTAGCCGAGTTCGGTGGCGAACGAGACGCCGAGAATGTCGAAATCGCCGACCGGCCGGTGCGCGTCGACGGTGAACTGCGGCACCCGGTGCTGACGCATCAGCCGTTCCAGGTCCGGCCAGACCGCGTACGTCCGCTCGGCCAGCACGTCCGGCTGCTCGTTGAGCACCTCGTAGAGGATCTGGACCCCCTGGTTGGGCAGTCCCACCTCGTAGGCGTCCGGATACATCAGCGCCCAGCGCACCGCCGCCGAGTCCCAGTCCTTGACCACCGCGCCCAGCTCGCCCCCGACGTACTGGATCGGCTTGCTCACCTGCGGCAGCAACGGCTCCAGCCGGGGCCAGACCGACCTGGTCACCGGGCCACCCGCAGTCGCCGTCTGGGCGATGCCAGCCGTGACACCCATCAAACCTCCTCCTCCACACCGCGCCGGACGCCGGATCAACCACCCAGGGTACGCGTACGGACGGCGGCGATGTCCGAGTAGCCGCAGTACCCGCCGGTTCCGTGGCGGTTCCTGCCGGTGGGGTGCTGGCCGGGCGGTACTAACCTCGGACGGGTCGGGAAGGAGAGGTACCCACCATGCGGCAGCCGCAACCGGACGAGGGTCCGCAGGCGGGCCAGGACACCGGCCAGGACACCCGCCCAGACGCGAGCGAGGGCTCGGGCCGAGGCGCAGTCCAGGGCCGGGAAGCCAGTGCCGCAGAGGCACCGGTGGCATCGGGTGACGGGCCCGCCGGCACACGGCGGTTCGACCAGCCCGAGTCGGCCACCCCGCCCGCGCCGTGGCGTGGGGCCGCGTCGGTGCCGCCGCCGCAGCCGAAACAGCGCTGGTGGCGACGTGACGGTGCCGCCGAACCGCAGCCGCCGTCACCCGGCGCCGCAGCGCCGCCGACGCTGGCGGCCGGTGGTGCCGTTCCCGCGCCCCGGCGGGACCCTACGCTGCGGCTACCGGCCGGCGAGTCGCCCGACGACAACCCCGAAACCCGCACGCCGGTCGATCCATGGGCGGACGCGGATCTCTGGCCGGCCGGCCACGCACCTGACGCGCACGACACCTGGGACGGCTCCGACCTGCGGCACGGGCACCCACCACCGGTCTCATCGCCGGCCGCACCGCCTCCGGCTCCGATCTCCCCGCCGCACGCCGCACCGCCGCCGTACCCGCCAGCGGCGCCCGGGTACCCGCCACCCGGGTACCGGCCCGTACCAGCGGCACCTGCGGCCACCCCGCGCAACAGGCAACTGGTGCCGGCCAACCGGCCACCGTCGGGCCCGCCACCGCCGCCCGCGGGCAAGCAACGGTCCGCGCGCCGTCGGCCACGGCGCCAACGGCGCCGCTGGCCGTGGACGATGTCGCTACTGACGATCCTGACGGTCGCCTGCTGCTGCGGCTGCCCGGCGTATTTTGGCAAGCCGTTGTGGGACCAGTATCCGGCGACCGCCGCGTTGCCGGGCCAGATCGCCGATCTGGAACTGAGCGAGGACGGTGCCAGCGAGCGGACAGTCACCCGGTTGCGTAACGAGATGCGCACCGCTCATCTGCTCGCCGAGGACACCTTCGCCGGTGTCTACCGTGACGGCAATGGCAAGCTGGTGGTGCTGTTCGGCACCACCGGATTTCGGATCACCCCGGACACCGACCTGGACAGCGAGATCGGCCGGATCACCGGGCAGTACCGACTGACCGGGGTGACGACCTTCGAGACCGACATCCGGGGTGCCTATCTGAGCTGCGGGACCGGCCGGGCCGACGGCACCGACGTGGTGGTCTGCACCTGGGCCGACCACGGCAGCCTGGGCACGGCGCTGTTCACCCGCCGTTCCGTCGAGGAAAGCGCGGCGCTGACCTACCGGCTGCGCACCGACGTGATCGACAGGGAGTAGGGCAGCCGGACCGCCGCGGCGCGACCCGGCATGACCCGGGGAACGAACTGAGCGGGGAACGAACCGGCGTGGCCTAGGTCGCCACCGAGGGGGGTTCTCCAGCGGCGGGGCCCGAGCCGCCGCCGGGTGCGCGTGGCGGAGCGTACCGGGGCACGTACTCCTGGCCGGTGAGCCGCTGGATCTCGGTCATCACCTCATCGGTCATCTTCCGCAGGGCGGTGTGGTCGTCACCCCGACCGGCGAAGTCCAACGGCTTGCCGAAGCGGACCGTGACCGTGCCCGGCCTCAGCTTCGGCCAGAGTGCCCCGATCGGCTGGATCTGCGCGGTGCCGATGAACCCGACCGGGACCACCGGGACCCCGGCGGCCAGCGCCAGCCGGGCCACCCCGGTGCGGCCCCGGTACAGCCGGCCGTCCGGCGACCGCGTGCCCTCCGGGAAGACAGCCACCTGCCGGCCCGACTTCAGCAACGGAATCGCACCGTCGAAGGCGCTGAGCGCGGCCCGGCCGCCACCGCGCTCCACCCGGATCGCCCCCAGCCCGGTCACCAGGCCCCGGGTCAGCAGACCGCGGACCCCGGTGCCGGTGAAATACTCCGCCTTGGCCCAGAACGCCACGTGCCGGGGCAGCACCGCGCCGAGGAAGTACTCGTCGGCGACGGACAGATGGTTGCCGGCCAGGATCACCCCACCGGTGGTCGGCACGTTCTCCCGCCCCTCCACCTTGGGACGCCAACCCAGCATCAACGCGGGTCCGACAGTAATCTTGCCGATCGAGTACAGCGGCGGCACGGATCCTCCGGCGACAGGACGCAACAGCGACGGGACCAACGACGGGACGGGTGACAGGTAAGGGTTGGGATGACACGGTAGCGGACGGGATCACGCCGCTACCGGTCAGACCCGCGACTCAGACCCGCACGACCCGCACCGCCACCGGTTCGCCGTCGCCGACCTCACCGGCGAATCCGGCAGCCGCGTCGTCAGCGGACCCGGCACCGGTTTCGCCATCGGCCGTGCCCGGCGCGGTCCAGGACAGCTCGTCGGCGAGCACCTCCCGCGCGACGAAGTCGTGGTACGCCCGTACCGCCGACGCCACCTCCGCGCCGGCCACCACACCGACCCGGATCCGGTCGGTCACCTGCAGGTCGGCCTCGCGGCGGGCCTGCTGGATCACCCGGACCAGGTCCCGGGCCACCCCTTCGGCGGCCAGTTCCACGGTGACCGTGGTGTCCAGGACCACCACGCCCTGCCCGGCCGGCAACGGCGCGGAGTGCTCCGGATCGGCGGCGACCAGCTTCAGCTCGTACTCCCCCTCGGCGAGCCGGACCCCGGCGGCGACCGGCGCACCGTCGTCGCCGAGCACCCACTCTCCCGACTTCACCGCCCTGATCACCGCCTGCACCTGACCGCCGACCCGCGGCCCGAGCACCCGCGGCACCACGGTCAACACCTGCTGGCAGTACGTGTCGACGGCGTCGGTGAACTCCACCGACTTGACGTTGACCTCGTCGGCGACCAGGTCGGCGAAGGGCCGTAGGCGCTGTGCCGCCGCGGTGGCCACGGTCAGCGCCGGCAGCGGCAGCCGGACCCGCAGGCCGCGCGCCTTGCGCAGGGACAACCCGGCCGAGCAGACGTCGCGCACCGCGTCCATCGCCGCGACCAGGTCGTGGTCGGCCGGGAACCCGGCCGCCGCCGGCCAGTCGCTCAGGTGCACCGACCGTTCGCCGGTCAGCCCGCGCCAGATCTCCTCGCTGGTCAACGGTGCCAGCGGGGCGACCACCCGGGACAGCGTCTCCAGCACCGTGAACAGGGTGTCGAAGGCGTCGGCGTCGCCGGACCAGAACCGGTCCCGGGAGCGGCGCACGTACCAGTTGGTCAGCGCGTCCAGGTAGGTGCGCACGCTGGCGCAGGCGCCGGACACGTCGTAGCCGTCCATCTGCCGGGTGACCTCGTCGACCAGCTCCCCCGTCTTGGCCAGTACGTACCGGTCCAGCAGGTGGGTGCTGTCGGTGCGCCGCCGCGCGGTGTGACCCTCCGCGTTGGCGTACAGGGCGAAGAAGTACCAGACGTTCCACAGCGGCAGCAGCACCTGCCGGACCGCGTCCCGGATGCCGCTCTCCACCACCGCCATGTCGCCGCCGCGCAGCACCGGCGAGGCCATCAGCATCCAGCGCATCGCGTCCGAGCCGTAGGTGTCGAACACCTCGTACACGTCCGGGTAGTTGCGCAGGCTCTTGCTCATCTTGCGCCCGTCGGCGCCGAGCAGGATGCCGTGGCTGACGCAGGTACGGAACGCCGGCCGGTCGAACAGCGCGGTGGCCAGCACGTGCATGGTGTAGAACCAGCCCCGGGTCTGCCCGATGTACTCGACGATGAAGTCGCCCGGGTAGTGGTGCTCGAACCACTGGCGGTTCTCGAACGGGTAGTGCACCTGGGCGAACGGCATCGAGCCGGACTCGAACCAGCAGTCGAGCACCTCCGGCACCCGACGCATCGTCGACCGGCCGGTCGGATCGTCCGGGTTGGGGCGCACCAGCTCGTCGATGCCGGGGCGGTGCAAATCGGTGACCCGGACGCCGAAGTCGCGTTCCAACTCGTCCAGCGAGCCGTACACGTCGACCCGGGGATAGGCCGGGTCGTCGGACCGCCACACCGGGATCGGCGAGCCCCAGAACCGGTTGCGGCTGATCGACCAGTCCCGGGCCCCGGCCAGCCACTTGCCGAACGAGCCGTCCTTGACGTGCCCCGGGATCCAGTCGATCTGCTGGTTGAGCTCCACCATCCGGTCACGGAACGTGCTCACCGCGACGAACCACGACGATACCGCCTTGTAGACCAGCGGCGTGTCGCAGCGCCAGCAGTGCGGGTACGAGTGGGTGTAGGTGTCGTGGCGCAGCAGCAGGCCGCGCTCGCGCAGGTCACGGATCACCGGCTTGTTGACGTCGAAGACCTGCTCGCCCTGGTACGGCGGAACCAGCGCGGTGAACCGGGTGTGGTCGTCGACGGTGACGATGGTCGGGATGCCGGCGGCGGTGCAGGCGTTCTGGTCGTCCTCGCCGAACGCCGGGGCCAGGTGCACCACCCCGGTGCCGTCCTCGGTGGTCACGTAGTCGGCGCCGAGCACCTGGTACGCGTTCGGCCCGGCCCGGTCGACCAGGAAGTCGTACAGCGGGGTGTAGCGGCGGCCGACCAGGTCGGCGCCGCGCACCGTGCCGACCCGCTCGAAGCCGTCGAGTTCCCTGGCGTACGCCTCGACGCGCGCCGCCCCGAGCAGGTAGCGCTGCCCGTCGCGCTGCAGCACCGCGTACTCGATGTCCGGGCCGACGGCCAGCGCCAGGTTGGACGGCAGGGTCCACGGCGTGGTGGTCCACACACCGATCCGCTCGCGCGGACCGCCCGGACTCGCCGGGTCGAGCTCGAACCAGACGGTGACGGTCGGGTCCTGACGGTCCCGGTAGACGTCGTCCATCCGGGTCTCGGTGTTGCTCAGCGGCGTCTCGCAGCGCCAGCAGTAGGCCAGCACCCGGAAGCCCTCGTAGATCAGACCCTTGTCGTGCAGGGCCTTGAAGGCCCACATCACGCTCTCCATGTAGTCCAGATCGAGGGTCTTGTAGTCGTTGGCGAAGTCGACCCAGCGGGCCTGCCGGGTGACGTAGCGTTCCCAGTCCTGGGTGTAGGTCAGCACCGAGCTGCGGCACACGTCGTTGAAGCGTTCCATGCCCAGCTCGACGATCTCCGCCTTGGTGGCGATGCCGAGCTGGCGTTCGGCTTCGACCTCGGCGGGCAGGCCGTGGCAGTCCCAGCCGAAGCGACGCTCCACCCGCCTGCCGCGCATCGTCTGGTAGCGCGGGACGACGTCCTTGACGTAGCCGGTGAACAGGTGGCCGTAGTGCGGCAGGCCGTTGGCGAACGGCGGGCCGTCGTAGAAGACGTACTCGTTGGCGCCGTTCGGGCCGGGGTCGCGTTGGTCGACGCTGGCCTGGAAGGTCTTGTCCGCCGCCCAGTAGTCGAGGATCCGCCGTTCCACCCCGGGCAGGTCCGGACTGGCCGGCACGCCGGCGTTCGCGGCGGGGTCGGTCATCGGGTACGCCATGGTGGTCGCTCTCCTCGCGCAGCTCACTGTCAATGTGGGGCTGCGAGGACGAATCCACCGGTACGCCGTCGCCGGCGCCCGCGCGGGCCGCGGTACCACCTCGCTTGGCGGTCACCGGGATGCGTGACCGCCCGCTCGTTGGCCGGCTGTGACGGGCCGGACCCGTCCGGTTCTACTGGGGCTGCCGCTGCCGCTGATCGGCGGTGGTGGCCGGTTCTTCCGGAGGCTCGCCGGTGATGGCCGGGTCGTCGCCGTTGGGTTGCTTTCAGGTTCGAGCGTAACGCACCCGTCGAGCCGGTTTCCGCCCGCCCGCCACCATTCCCACCCCCTGCCCGCCGCCCTGCCGGGTCAGCGGGCGGGCGGGGCCGGCAGGGTGGTCGACCAGAGCGAGCGGCCGTCACGGTCACGCAGGTGCACGGTGAACGCCCGGGACTCGCCGTCGATGAACACCTCGCCGTAGTGCTGGAAGCCCTCGGCCGGCGACGTGTTGGCCCGCGGCGGGGCGTTGACGAACACCGCTTCCGGTCCGAACGTACCGTCGAGGGTGTTCGGGCCGAACGCACCGGCGTGCGCCGGGCCGGAGACGAACTCCCAGAACGGGGTGAAGTCGGCCACCGCGGCCCGCGCCGGGTCGTAGTGGTGGGCGGCGGTGTAGTGCACGTCGGCGGTGAGGAACACGATGCCCTGCACCCCGGCCCGGTGCGCCGTGCCGAGAATCTCGGCGAACTCCAGCTCCCGGCCGGCCGGCACCCCGCCGTCGCCCTGGGCGACGCCTTCCTGCGCGCCCCCGCCGTCCGGCACGATCAGCCCGAGCGGCAGATCGTTCGCGATCACCTTCCAGGTCGCCGTCGAGCGCCGCAACTCACGGATCAGCCACTGCCGTTGCCGCGTACCGAGCAGGCCACGGTGCGGGTCGGCGTACGTGTTGCCGTCGTTGGGATCCTTGTAGGTGCGCATGTCGAGCACGAACACGTCCAGCAGCGGCCCGTAGGAGACCACCCGGTACAGCGGGCCGTCGTCCGGAGTCGGCAGCCATTCGTGGAACGCCTGCCGGGACCGGGCGGCCAGCACGTCCACCCGGGTCTCGGTGTAGCGCGGGTCGGTGAGGATCTCACCCGGGTACCAGTTGTTGGTGACCTCGTGGTCGTCCCACTGGTTGAGCTGCGGCACCTCGGCGGCGAACGCCCGCAGATGCGTGTCGAGCAGGTTGTACGCGAACTGGCCACGGAACTCGGCGAGCGTCTCGGCGACCTTGGTCTTCTCCGGGGTGACCAGGTTGCGCCAGATCTGCCCGTCCGGCAGGGTCACCGTTTCGGCGAGCGGATTGTCCGCGTACACCGTGTCGCCACTGCAGAGGAAGAAGTCCGGCCGGCCGCGCCGCATCGCCTCGAAGATCCGCATGCCGCCGAAGTCGTCGCTGATCCCCCAACCCTGACCGGCGATGTCACCGGTCCAGACGAATCGGACGTCGTCGACCCGCCCGCTCACACCGCCGCCCGGCCGACCCCGATGACGTCCATGGTGGCCACCGGCGCGTGGTGCGGTGCTGAGCGATCCGGTCACCGGCTCGCTGATCAGGCCGGGACGGTCCAGGCTCGCCACCCGGACCCGGTAGTGCAGCCGGTCACCGGCAGGCAGGCCACGCAGCCGCAGCTTGCCGGTGTAGTCGCCACTGCCGTCGAGCACCGGGCCGCGTACCCGCCGGGCGTCACGCAGGTCGGGCCGGCGGCCGATCTCGACGATCAGACGGCCGGGACGGTCGGCGCGGGTCCAGACGACCGCTTCGCCCGGGCCGGCCAGACCGCTCTGCACGCCGTGGGTGAGCACCGGACGGCCGGTGGGGTGCCAGGCCGGCGTCCCGGGCCAGCCGGAGGCGGCGTTCGCGGCGGCTGACGCGTCGGGTCCGCCGAGCAGCGCGCCGCCGGCGAGTCCTGCGCCACCGGCCAGGCCGGCCCGCAGCAGTGTACGGCGATCACATGGGTTCATCGGAGTCCTCCAGGGAAGGTAGAGCATTCCCTGGAGGTCTATCGATGGAACGTGGCGAGATGCCCCGGATCAGGTAGCCACCACACGAACCAGCCGAAAACGTGCGACGGAGCAGGCCGGACGGCCCGCCATCGACTAGCCGAGGTCGGGAAACCAGAGCTTGATCTCGCGGGCTGCGCTCTCCGGTGAGTCCGAGGCGTGCACGAGGTTCTCCCGGTTGGACAGCGCCAGGTCGCCGCGGATGGTGCCGGCCGCCGCCTTGCGTCCGTCGGTGACACCGATCAGGCCACGTACCACGTCGATCGCCTGGTCGCCGGTGAGCACCAGAGCAACCAACGGTCCACCGGTCATGAACTCCCGCAGCGGCGGGTAGAACGGCTTGTCCACATGGTCGGCGTAGTGCGTGTCGGCCAGGGCCGCGTCCATGTCCCGCAGTGTCATCGTGACCATGGCCAGTCCTTTGCGTTCGAACCGGCCGAGAATCTCGCCGACCAGCCCACGGCGGACAGCGTCCGGCTTGATCAGCACAAGGGTACGTTCGACGTCGGTGGGGCTGGACACGCTGACTCCTTCGCGGCGGCCGGGCAGGCCTCGTCGGGTCTGTCCGAGGCCTGCCCGGTACGGACTGGCGCTGCCAGCCTAGTGGGTCGTAGATCGCTGGCGGTCGGGTTGATGACAATGGGAAACACCGGCCGCACGGCGCCCGCCACGGCACGCCGCGATCACGCGAGGGGCACGTAGCCTGCCCGCACGTCATGATGGAGTCAGGGACAGGCCCGTCGACCGGCGACACGCGCTGGCACCGACGGCTCTTCCATCCGCGCCGGGCCCGGCCTAGCCTGGCCCTAACGCAGGGGAGGTCTACTGTGGCGAACGGCCGTCGACCGGTTTCCACCGCCCGCAAGCTCGTCGCCGCGATGCTCGGCACCCTCGCCACGTTCATCATCCTGTTCGGTGCCGGCATGACCAGTTGGGCCATTGCCGCGCTCGGGGTGGCGCTCCTGGTGCTCGCGATCAGCCTGGTGCTCATCACCGCCTTCCCCGGCACCGAGCGCGCCTGGGTCGCCGGAATCGCTCACGTTCGCAGCGTTTCCGAACCGCCGGCCTCCTCCACGTACGGCCGCTGCGAGTTGCAGATCCTGGTGGACGCCCCCGGCGTACCACCGAGGTCGGTGAAGGTCCGCGATCCCCGGGTGCCGGTCGCCAAGTGGCCCGACCCGGGGGCCACCCTGCCGATCATGGTGGCCTTCGACGACCAGCGGCATGTCCGGATCATGTGGGACGACGTGCTCACCCACGCCGAAGCCGCTGCCGAACGCGCCGACCTGCCGTCGGAGTTCGACGAGCCTGACTTCGAGCCGCTCGACGACGACCTGTTGATATCCGATGACGACCTGCTCGGCGAGGAACCGCCGTGGGTACGCCGCGACGACGACGATCTGCTACCTGACCCGGACACGGTGCGTACCGCCGACCTCAGCGAAGAACTCGGCGCGCTACGCGATCCCGCAGCCGCTCCGATGAAGGACGATGCCGCGACGGCGCGGCGGGGCGCGGCGGAGAACCCACGGCCCGACTTCACCAGAAACACCTTCGCCGACGACGCCTTCACCGAACCGATGCCGGACGCTTCCACCGCTGCGATGCCCGATCCGCAACGGGTGTCTGACCGTGGACAGCCGTCCGGCGACGAGCAGCAGGCGGCGGAGCCGGAGCGGGTACCGGAGCCGCCGGAGTCCGACGCGCGCCCCGTCGAGCCGGATCTGCCCGGTCCTCGGCCCGAACCGGGCGACCGGCCCCGGCCTGGTCCGACGTCGCGGGCGGCCGCCGGGCCGCAGCCGGAAGAGCGGCCCGAACCGGTGGTGGTCAGCCAGACGCCGGGCGGACAGGTGGTGCTGGAAGGCACCTTGGTCGACCCGCCGCCGGTCCCGCTGCCGCGTCGGCCCCGACCGCAGCCGACCACGCCGGAACCGGAGCCCGCCGGGGAGTCCACCGCGACGGCTGCGGCCACCGGCACCGCGTTGGCCGACCCGCCGGGAGACGGGTCGGCCGGTGGACGCACCGACCGACCCGGCGCCGGGCAGCAGACGGACCAGCCAGTTGGCGACCAGCCAGCCGGGCACCTGGACGCTGATGACGTCGACGCCGGCGACATCGATCCGGGGCCGATCCATGGCGTCGGGCTCACGCTGCTCGTGGCCGACCTTGCCCGCTCGGTCGAGTTCTACCGCGACATGCTCGGGTTCTTCGAGATCGACGGCGGCGACGGCAACGCCGTACTCGCTTCCGGATCCACCCGGCTGGTCCTGCGCTCGGTGCCGGAGGTCGCGCCGGTCAACCGACGGCTCATGCATCTCAATCTGGAAGTGGACGACCTGCAGCGGGTCCACGATGAGCTCAAGTCCAAGGGCGTGCGCTTCACCTACGCCCCCCGTGCGGTCAACCGGGGTGCCCGCACCGAGCTGTGGGCAGCCGCGTTCCGTGATCCGGACGGGCACGGCATCGCCATCATCCAGTGGCGCGACCGGGAACAGCCGGCACCGGCACCGGCCTGAGCCGGCCGCCGACATCGACGCCGGTCAGCTCAGGATGACCCGCCGGACGTGCCAGACGTATGCCCAGACACCGGCGAACAGCACCCCGACCGCCAGCAGGGACCAGTGCAGCAGGCCGGCGAGCAGCAGCAGCGCCTGCAGCACCGTCCCGGCGTACCAGGCCCATCGATGGCGCAACAGTCCGGCGACGACGATCGCACCCACGGCCAGCGCCACACTGGCCGCCATCGCCGCCGGCCCGAATCCGTCGCCCAGCACCCGGATCGGCTGGATCGCCAGGCCCAGCACCAAGGCCTCCATGCCGAGCGTCGCCGCGCCGAGGCCCCGCGCTGCCGCGACCGGGTTACGCAGGCCTGACCGTGGCGGGTCCGGGTCGTCGCTCATCTGATCATCCGCCGGGCTCATCTGGCCAGCAGTCGGCGGGCATCGGCGACGGTGACCACCGAGCCGGTGATCAGCACGCCGACACCGCTCAACTCGCCGTCCAGGTCCGCCTCGGCCAGCACCACCGCCGCCTCGATCGCGTCCGGCATGCTCCGTGCGAGCTGGACCCGGTCGGGGCCGAACGCCTCCACCGCCGCAGCGGCCAAGTCGTCCACCGACATCGCCCGCGGTGAGGTGTTGACCGTGACCACTACAGCGTCGGCGACCGGCTCCAGCAGGTCGAGCAGTGCCTCGGCGTCCTTGTCGCCGAGTACGGCGAGCACCACCACCAGCCGACGGAAGGCGAACTCCTCCTGCAGGGCGGTCACCGTCGCCGCCATACCGTGCGGGTTGTGCGCCCCGTCGAGCAGGATCGTCGGCGCGTGGCGTACCCGCTCCAGCCGGCCCGGCGACGACACTGCCGCGAATCCTTCCCGGATCGGCTCGGCGTCGAGCGTCCGGCCCGGCCCGGCGCCGAGAAAGGCTTCCACCGCGGCCAGCGCCAGCGCCGCGTTCTGAGCCTGATGGGCACCGTGCAGCGGAAGGAACACGTCGCCGTACCGGCCGCCGAGTCCTTGCAGCGTGAGCACCTGGCCGCCGACGGCGACCGCCCGGTGCGCAACGCCGAACTCGCCGCCTTCGCGGGCTATCGTGGCACCGACCTCTGCGCAGCGGTCCAGGATCGGCTCGGCGGCCTCCTCCGACTGCACCGCCGTGATCACCGTGGCACCCGGATGCACGATGCCGGCCTTGGCCAGCGCGATGTCGGTGAGGGTGTCGCCGAGCCACTCGGTGTGGTCCAGACCGATCGGCGTGATCACGCAGACTCCGGCGGACAGGACGTTGGTGGCATCCTCCGCACCACCCAGCCCGACCTCGACCACGGCCACGTCGACAGGTGCGTCGGCGAAGGTGGCGAACGCCAGCGCGGTCGTCATGTCGAAGTAGGTCAACGGCTCTGCCGCCCGCTTGTCGACCAGCTCGGCCAGTGGCGCCACCTCGCGATAGGTGGCGGAGAACCGCTGCTCACTGATCGGCTCGCCGTCCAGGCTGATCCGCTCCCGTACGGTCTCCAGGTGCGGGCTGGTGTAGCGGCCGGTGTGCAGGCCGAAGGCGCGCAGCAGGGAGTCGATCATCCGCGCCGTCGACGTCTTGCCGTTGGTGCCGGTCAGATGGATCGACGGGTATGCCCGCTGTGGGCTGCCGAGCAGATCCAGCAGCTGGTTGATCCGGTCCAGGTCAAAGACCATCCGGGTGAAGCCCCGACCGGCGAGTTCCCGCTCTGCCTGCGCGAACTCGTTCGTACCGGACCTCGCAGGTCCGGGCTTGGCGGAGGTCACGGCTGGTCACCGGCGGGTGTCGACCCGGGATCCGTCGACCCGGGATCCGTCGACCCGGCGGCCGGCGACGAGCCGGTCGGCAGAGCGGCGAGCGCGCCGGCGATGCGGGCCAGCTCCGCCTCGGCCACCGCCAACCTGGTACGAATCTTCTCGACCACCTGCGGCGGTGCCTTGTCGACGAAGGCGCTGTTGCCGAGCTTCGCCCGGCACTGGGCTGCTTCCCGCTCGGCCACCGCCTGGTCCTTGGCCAGCCGGCCACGCTCCGCGGCGACATCGATCGACCCACGGGTGTCGAGCTCGACGGTGACCTGCGCGGTGACCGCGAGTTTCGCGGTGGCCGAAAAGTCGGCGCTCGGGTCGTCCAACCGGGTCAACGACCTGATGAGGGGCTCGTGCCCGCCGATCCCGGCTTCGGTGAGACCGGTGAGCTGGGCGGTGACCCGCTGGGCGGGCCGCAACCCCTGGTCCGAGCGGAACCGCCGGATCTCGGTCACCACCCGCTGCACCACGGCCAGCTCCGCCTCGGCGGCAGGGTCACACCACGACTGGTCGGAGACCGGCCAGGCCGCGATAATGATGCTGCTGGCTGACGAAGATCGGCCGTCCGCAGGCTGACCCGCGCCGGCCAGCGCCGACCACAGCTCGTCGGTGACGAACGGGATGACCGGGTGCAGCAGCCGCAACAACTGGTCGAGCACGTGACCGAGAACCCGACGGGTCCGGTCGGCTGCCGCGTCCGCGGCCCCGAGCACCGGCTTGCTCAGTTCCAGATACCAGTCGCAGACGTCGTCCCACGCGAAGTGGTAGAGGGTGTCGCAGACCTTGGCCAA
Organism: Solwaraspora sp. WMMB335; assembly: GCF_049179075.1. Classification (NCBI taxonomy): domain Bacteria; kingdom Bacillati; phylum Actinomycetota; class Actinomycetes; order Micromonosporales; family Micromonosporaceae; genus Solwaraspora; species Solwaraspora sp. WMMB335. Next base: position 6,355,642 of record NZ_JBMHMF010000001.1, on the reverse strand, counting down.
CTCGAACCCGTCGGACTGCTCGTCGACCTGATCGATCACCTGCTGCAGGCGGGACAGGATCCACCGGTCGGTCATCCCCAGCTGCGCCGGCGCCGGCAGCTCGCCGGTCAGGTGTGCACCGTTGAGCAGGGCGAACCGGGTGGCGTTCCACAGCTTGTTGCAGAAGTTGCGCGACCCCTGGCACCACTCCTCGCTGATCGGCACGTCGGCACCCGGGTTGGCGCCACGGACCAGGGTGAACCGGGTGGCGTCGGCACCGTACCGGTCGATCCAGTCCAGCGGGTCGACCACGTTGCCGAACGACTTCGACATCTTCTTGCCGAACTGGTCACGCACCATGCCGTGCAGAGCGACCACGTCGAACGGTTGGCGCCCGTCCATCGCGTACAGCCCGAACATCATCATCCGGGCCACCCAGAAGAACAGGATGTCGTAGCCGGTGACCAGCACACTGTTGGGATAGAAGGTGCGCAGGTCCACGGTCTGCTCGGGCCAGCCGAGAGTGGAGAACGGCCAGAGCGCGCTGGAGAACCAGGTGTCGAGCACGTCGTCGTCCTGGTGCCAGCCGTCGCCGGTCGGCGGCTGCTCGTCCGAGCCGACGCAGACGACCTGGCCGTCGGGTCCGTACCAGACCGGAATCCGGTGGCCCCACCACAGCTGCCGCGAGATGCACCAGTCGTGCATGTTGTCGACCCAGGCAAAATAGCGGGGGGCCAGCTCCGGCGGTTCGATCCGGGTACGCCCGTCGCGCACCGCGTCCCCCGCCGCCTGGGCCAGCGGTCCGGTCCGGACGAACCACTGCAGCGACAACCGGGGCTCGACGGTCGTCCGGCACCGCGAGCAGTGCCCGACGGCGTGCACGTACGGCCGTTTCTCGGCCACGATGCGCCCGTCGGCGCGCAGCGCGGCGACGATCGCCGGGCGGGCCTCGAACCGGTCCAGACCCGCGAACGGGCCGGCCGCGGTGACCACGCCCCGCTCGTCCAGGATCGTCAGACTGGGCAGCTGGTGCCGCTGGCCGATCTCGAAGTCGTTGGGGTCGTGCGCCGGGGTCACCTTGACCGCCCCGGTACCGAAGACGGGATCGACGTGCGGGTCCGCGACGATCGGGATCCGGCGGCCGGTGAGCGGCAGTTCGACCTCGGTGCCGACCAGATGGCGGTAGCGCTCGTCGTCCGGGTGCACCGCGACTGCGGTGTCCCCGAGCATGGTCTCGACCCGGGTGGTGGCCACCACGATCGACGCCTCGCCGGAGCCGTACCGGATCGAGACGAGCTCGCCCTCGTCGTCACTGTGCTCGACTTCGATGTCGGACAGCGCGGTGAGGCAGCGGGGGCACCAGTTGATGATGCGCTCCGCCCGGTAGATCAGATCGTCCTCGTACAGCCGCTTGAAGATCGTCTGGACGGCGCGGGACAGGCCCTCGTCCATGGTGAAGCGCTCCCGGCTCCAGTCGACGGAGTCGCCGAGGCGGCGCATCTGGCCGAGGATCACTCCACCCGACTCGGCCTTCCACGCCCACACCCGCTCCACGAACTGTTCACGGCCGAGATCGTGCCGAGACAACCCGGCCGCGGCCAGCTGCCGCTCGACGACGTTCTGGGTGGCGATGCCGGCGTGATCCATTCCCGGCAGCCAGAGAGCCTCGAAACCCTGCATGCGCTTACGTCGGGTCAGCGTGTCCTGGATCGAGTGGTCCAGGGCATGACCGACGTGCAGCGAACCGGTCACGTTCGGCGGCGGGATGACGATGCAGAACGGCGGCTTGCCGCTGGCGGCGTCGGCCTGGAAGTGCCCCTCGGCTACCCACTGCTCGTACCGCCGCTGTTCGACCTCGCCGGGCTGGTACTGGGCCGGCAAGCTGGCGGCATCGGCGCGACGGGGCTGCGGAGAATCGGTCACCCGTCGAGTTTACGAAGGTCCGGCGACCGATTTCACCCAGGTATGGCCGGCACCCCCTGGAGGAGCGCTCACCCGATTCGTCAGGCACTGCGGATGGCGTACGGTGGCGGGCATGGTCGACGACATCTTCGGGCAGCGGCGGGCAGCTGAGCCGGAGCCGGTCGACGTGACACCACCGGCGAGGCCGCAGTCGAAACGGGAGCCGCGCAATCGCCCGGACGGTGACGAGCCAGACGGACGTGACGGACAACGTGGTCCGCGGCGCTCGAACGGTCGACGGACGAGACGGGTGGTGGCCGGCTCGCTGGTCGCCGCCGTCGGGCTCGTCGGTACCGGTCTGATTGGTTCGACGACCGTCGAGGTGCTCCGGCAGAAGGATGCCACGCTCACCGCGCCGGCCGAGGCCGCCGGCCTGGTGCGCGACGACAGCGAGGACGCCCGCACCACGGCCGAATATCTGAGTACGGCGTTCGCCGCCGGCATCGACCTCGACCGTAGCATCGGCGTGGTGTACTCCGGTCGAGGCGACGAGCGGCGCAGCGTTCTGTTGTTCGGCGGCACCACGCTGCTGTGGTCACCCGAGCGGGACCTGGACACGCTGCTGGAGATGCTCGGTGACGAGCAGGGGACGGTCACCGGGATTCGTGAGGTGCCGGCTGGGCCGTACGGCGGGGTGATGAAGTGCGGGGCCACGCCGACCGACGACGGGGACATGCCGGTCTGTGGCTGGGCCGACCACGGAAGCGTCGCTGTCGCGGTGTTCCCCGGGCGTAGCGTCGACGAGTCCGCCAAACTACTGACCGAGTTGCGCGCCGCGATGCAGCGCCGATGACCGATGACCGGGTTTCCCCGGTGCCTGCAGACCTGCGGGGAAGGCGAGAAGCACTTCAGGGCCATCCGAGAACGGATGGCCCTGAAGTAATGATGTCCGGCGGTGACCTACTCTCCCACACCCTCACGAGTGCAGTACCATCGGCGCTGGAGAGCTTAGCTACCGGGTTCGGAATGTAACCGGGCGTTTCCCCTCCGCCAAAACCGCCGTAACCCTCAACACAAACAACACACAGTCGTTTGCCCAGAATCACACAGTGAACGCGAACACCCTCGAAGTCAAGTCCTCGGCCTATTAGTACCGGTCAACTCAACCAGTCACCTGGCTTACATCTCCGGCCTATCAACCCAATCATCTACTGGGAGCCTTACCCCACAAAGGGTGGGATACCTCATCTCGAAGCGAGCTTCCCGCTTAGATGCTTTCAGCGGTTATCCCTTCCGAACGTAGCCAACCAGCCGTGCCCCTGGCGGGACAACTGGCACACCAGAGGTTCGTCCGTCCCGGTCCTCTCGTACTAGGGACAGCCCTTCTCAAGTATCCTACGCGCGCGGCGGATAGGGACCGAACTGTCTCACGACGTTCTAAACCCAGCTCGCGTACCGCTTTAATGGGCGAACAGCCCAACCCTTGGGACCTGCTACAGCCCCAGGATGCGACGAGCCGACATCGAGGTGCCAAACCATCCCGTCGATATGGACTCTTGGGGAAGATCAGCCTGTTATCCCCGGGGTACCTTTTATCCGTTGAGCGACACCGCTTCCACACGCAAGTGCCGGATCACTAGTCCCGACTTTCGTCCCTGCTCGACCTGTCAGTCTCACAGTCAAGCTCCCTTGTGCACTTACACTCAACACCTGATTGCCAACCAGGATGAGGGAACCTTTGGGCGCCTCCGTTACCCTTTAGGAGGCAACCGCCCCAGTTAAACTACCCACCAGACACTGTCCCTGAACCGGATCACGGTCCGAAGTTAGATACCCAAACCAACCAGAGTGGTATTTCAACAACGACTCCACCGATACTGGCGTACCAGCTTCACAGTCTCCCACCTATCCTACACAAGCTACTTCGAGTACCAATGTCAAGCTATAGTAAAGGTCCCGGGGTCTTTCCGTCCTGCCGCGCGTAACGAGCATCTTTACTCGTACTGCAATTTCGCCGGGCCTGTGGTTGAGACAGTAGGAAAGTCGTTACGCCATTCGTGCAGGTCGGAACTTACCCGACAAGGAATTTCGCTACCTTAGGATGGTTATAGTTACCACCGCCGTTTACTGGCGCTTAAGTTCTCAGCTTCGCCCCAAAGAGCTAACCGGTCCCCTTAACGTTCCAGCACCGGGCAGGCGTCAGTCCATATACATCGAATTACTTCTTCGCATGGACCTGTGTTTTTAGTAAACAGTCGCTTTCCCCTGGTCTCTGCGGCCATACAACGCTCCACCCGCAAAGGGGCTTCACGTCTCCGGCCCCCCTTCTCCCAAAGTTACGGGGGCAATTTGCCGAGTTCCTTAACCACAGTTCACCCGATCGCCTCGGTATTCTCTACCTGACCACCTGTGTCGGTTTAGGGTACGGGCCGCTCAGAACTCGCTAGAGGCTTTTCTCGGCAGCATAGGATCACTGACTTCACCTGAATCGGCTCGGCATCACGTCTCAGCCCACGCACCACGGATTTACCTATGGCACAGCCTACACGCTTACCCCGGCACAACCACCGGCCGGGCCCAGCTACCTTCCTGCGTCACCCCATCGCTTGACTACTACCCGCCAGGTTCCCACGCTCCCCGCCATCAACCCGAAGGCATCAAACAGATCGGATGGTTAGCACAACGAAGTTCATCATGGGCGTTCCTTCGCGGGTACGGGAATATCAACCCGTTATCCATCGACTACGCCTCTCGGCCTCGCCTTAGGCCCCGACTCACCCAGGGCGGATTAACCTGGCCCTGGAACCCTTGGTCATCCGGCGGAAGGGTTTCTCACCCTTCTTTCGCTACTCATGCCTGCATTCTCACTCGTGCCGCGTCCACAACTAGGTCACCCCGCTGCTTCACCCCCGGCACGACGCTCCCCTACCCATCCACACACCTGCACCACTTCCCAAAGAAAGCAGCGAAGTACACGCGTGAATGCCACAGCTTCGGCGGTGTGCTTGAGCCCCGCTACATTGTCGGCGCGGAACCACTTGACCAGTGAGCTATTACGCACTCTTTAAAGGGTGGCTGCTTCTAAGCCAACCTCCTGGTTGTCTAAGCGACCCCACATCCTTTTCCACTTAGCACACGCTTAGGGGCCTTAGCTGGCGATCTGGGCTGTTTCCCTCTCGACTACGAAGCTTATCCCCCGCAGTCTCACTGCCGCGCTCTCACTTACCGGCATTCGGAGTTTAGCTGATTTCGGTAAGCTTGTAGGCCCCCTAGACCATCCAGTGCTCTACCTCCGGCAAGAAACACGCAACGCTGCACCTAAATGCATTTCGGGGAGAACCAGCTATCACGGAGTTTGATTGGCCTTTCACCCCTAACCACAGGTCATCCCCCAACTTTTCAACGTTGGTGGGTTCGGCCCTCCACGCGGTCTTACCCGCGCTTCAGCCTGCCCATGGCTAGATCACTCCGCTTCGGGTCTAGAACATGCGACTCAACGCCCTCTTCAGACTCGCTTTCGCTACGGCTACCCCACACGGGTTAACCTCGCCACATGCCACTAACTCGCAGGCTCATTCTTCAAAAGGCACGCCGTCACCCCTCAAGGCTCCGACGGATTGTAGGCGAACGGTTTCAGGTACTATTTCACTCCCCTCCCGGGGTACTTTTCACCATTCCCTCACGGTACTCGTCCGCTATCGGTCACTAGGAAGTATTTAGGCTTACCAGGTGGTCCTGGCAGATTCACGGCAGATTTCAGGAGTCCGCCGCTACTCGGGAACATCCACAGAAGACCAGCCACTTTCGCCTACCGGACTATCACCGCCTACGGTTGGCTTTTCCACACCATTCAGCTAGCAACTGGCTTTCTCACTTCCCGACCAGATGTCAGTCTGATCAGCAGAGTCCCACAACCCCGACCACGCAACCCCTGACAGGTATCACACGCAACCGGTTTAGCCTCATCCGCTTTCGCTCGCCACTACTCACGGAATCACAATTGTTTTCTCTTCCTGCGGGTACTGAGATGTTTCACTTCCCCGCGTTCCCTCCACACACCCTATGAGTTCAGGTGCAGGTGACACCACATGACTGATGCCAGGTTACCCCATTCGGACACCCTGGGATCACAGCTCGGTTGACAGCTCCCCCAGGCCTATCGCGGCCTCCCACGTCCTTCATCGGCTCCTAGTGCCAAGGCATCCACCGTCCGCCCTTGACAACTTGACCACAAAGATGCTCGCGTCCACTGTGTAATTCTCAACAAACGACCAACCCGCAACCCCAAGCCCCACACCCAACACCACCACACGATGGCCGGTATGCGAGACCAGGCCACGCCTGGCACCAGAGACAACAACCCACACGGCTTGTTCCCTCAGGACCCAACAGGATGCCCACCACCCACACCAGCCGCACCGACACCACCCTCCACACCCCCCACACGAGGAGCAGTACTAGCAGCACCAGCCGTTGCCGGCACGAACTCACCAGTGTCTCCGCCACACGAGCACCCCCACCCCACATCCGGAGGCGGCAGGCTCCCTACCCGACCTTCGCCGGGAGAGCGCTCCTTAGAAAGGAGGTGATCCAGCCGCACCTTCCGGTACGGCTACCTTGTTACGACTTCGTCCCAATCGCCAGCCCCACCTTCGACAGCTCCCTCCCACAAGGGGTTGGGCCACCGGCTTCGGGTGTTGCCGACTTTCGTGACGTGACGGGCGGTGTGTACAAGGCCCGGGAACGTATTCACCGCAGCGTTGCTGATCTGCGATTACTAGCGACTCCGACTTCACGGGGTCGAGTTGCAGACCCCGATCCGAACTGAGACCGGCTTTTTGGGATTCGCTCCACCTCACGGTATCGCAGCCCACTGTACCGGCCATTGTAGCATGCGTGAAGCCCTGGACATAAGGGGCATGATGACTTGACGTCATCCCCACCTTCCTCCGAGTTGACCCCGGCAGTCTTCGATGAGTCCCCGCCATAACGCGCTGGCAACATCGAACGAGGGTTGCGCTCGTTGCGGGACTTAACCCAACATCTCACGACACGAGCTGACGACAGCCATGCACCACCTGTGACCGCCCCCGAAGGACCCCACATCTCTGCAGGTTTTGCGGCCATGTCAAACCCAGGTAAGGTTCTTCGCGTTGCATCGAATTAATCCGCATGCTCCGCCGCTTGTGCGGGCCCCCGTCAATTCCTTTGAGTTTTAGCCTTGCGGCCGTACTCCCCAGGCGGGGCGCTTAATGCGTTAGCTGCGGCACAGAGAACCGGAGAGGCCCCCCACACCTAGCGCCCAACGTTTACAGCGTGGACTACCAGGGTATCTAATCCTGTTCGCTCCCCACGCTTTCGCTCCTCAGCGTCAGTATCGGCCCAGAGACCCGCCTTCGCCACCGGTGTTCCTCCTGATATCTGCGCATTTCACCGCTACACCAGGAATTCCAGTCTCCCCTACCGAACTCTAGCCTGCCCGTATCGACTGCAAGCCCACAGTTGAGCTGTGGGTTTTCACAGTCGACGCGACAAGCCGCCTACGAGCTCTTTACGCCCAATAAATCCGGACAACGCTCGCGCCCTACGTCTTACCGCGGCTGCTGGCACGTAGTTGGCCGGCGCTTCTTCTGCAGGTACCGTCACTTACGCTTCGTCCCTGCTGAAAGAGGTTTACAACCCGAAGGCCGTCATCCCTCACGCGGCGTCGCTGCATCAGGCTTCCGCCCATTGTGCAATATTCCCCACTGCTGCCTCCCGTAGGAGTCTGGGCCGTGTCTCAGTCCCAGTGTGGCCGGTCGCCCTCTCAGGCCGGCTACCCGTCGTCGCCTTGGTAGGCCATCACCCCACCAACAAGCTGATAGGCCGCGAGCCCATCCCAAGCCGAAAAACTTTCCACACACCACCATGCGGCAACATGTAATATCCGGTATTAGCCCCGGTTTCCCGGGGTTATCCCAAAGCCTGGGGCAGGTTGCTCACGTGTTACTCACCCGTTCGCCGCTCGAGTACCCCGAAGGGCCTTTCCGCTCGACTTGCATGTGTTAAGCACGCCGCCAGCGTTCGTCCTGAGCCAGGATCAAACTCTCCAACAAAAACCTGTGAAGAAATCAAACCCAGCATAAAAATGCCAAGAAAACCAACCAGAAAACCATCCAAACAGACAGTCAACCAGCCGGAAACCAAACAAACTTTGGCACTGGCTTATCAAGCACCCTGTTGAGTTCTCAAAAAACAAACACACACCAGCAGAACCACCCACACCAAGCAGGCAACCCCACCAGGGCCAACCACCACACCCGACAACCGCCGGGCAACTTCCCCATCTTACTTGGCTGGCCTCGCTTGTCAAGAGCTAGTTTCAGCTTCTTGCTCGCAACCACCCAGGTTTCCCCGCGCTTACGCAAGCCGTCTTACGGCTAGTTTGTCGGGGTATCCGGCAGACCGGCCCTCCTCGTTACCCGAGGCTCGGCCCGGCTCCCTGCCGGCTTCCTACCTTACCCGGTTGGTTTCGCAATCTCAAGTCCGGCTTGCCGGTGAGTCGCACCACCCGGTCCAGTCTGGTTCGGTGGCTACCCACCCCATCCTGGTCGTCAGCGTTCCGGCCGTTTTGTCCGTGTCGCGCTGACAGAGAGAAAGTTACGCGGCCAGCGACACGAACGCAAATTGATCTTGAAGATCCACGGCTGGCCGGGCGTTATTGCAGCTCAGCGACATGCTACGGACGGTCCTGCTCGACCGAGACTCCGGTTGTCGGCGCGCTTGTCGGCGCGCCCACGGGTCCGCACCAGGGCTACCCGGCGTGCCAGAGTGGACCTCATGACTGTCGACGGATCGCCGCCACTCGGTCTCGACGCCATCTCGGCCCTGCTACTGCCCTTCTGGCAGTTGGTCATCGGTGCGGTCGTCGTCGTGGCGGTGATCGTGTCGATCCACCGGCTGACCCGACGTGGCCGTTCTAGGATGACGAACGCGTTGCTGTTGCTCGGCGGCGCCATCGTGACCCTGGCGATCATCGGCGTACTCACCTCAGGCAACTGAGCCTGCTCAGGTGAGCAGGCTCAGGACGGTGTCCGGAGCCGAATGTCCGCACGGTCCAACTGGCTGATCAGAGCCTCCGATTCGCCAGGCTGGGCAACTCGGTACGGATCATCGCCAGCCGGGTGAGGTCCAAGTCGGCGGTCACCACGCCGACGGTGTCCGGAGCCTGTGCCAGCACCGTCCCCCACGGATCCACCACCATGCTGTGGCCGAAACACGTACGGCCGGGTTCATGCGTGCCGATCTGGCCGGCGGCCAGCACGTAGCACTGGTTTTCGATTGCCCGTGCCCGGAGCAGGACCTCCCAGTGATCCCGCCCGGTGTGCAGCATGAAGGCGGCGGGAACCACCAGTACCTGGGCACCGCCGTCCACGGCGAGCCGCCGATACAGCTCAGGGAAGCGCAGGTCGTAACAGATCGACAAGCCCACCCGTACGCCCTCGCAGTCGACCACGACCACGTCGTCGCCGGGGGCGACGTTACGCGACTCGTGATAGGAGACCCGGCCGGGGATCTCCGCGTCGTACAGGTGGATCTTGCGGTAGCGGCCGGCGAGGTCGCCCTGCCGGTCGAACATCAACGATGTGTTGTACGTCCGCCGCTGGTCCGGCCCGCGTTCGTGGTACGAGCCGACAAGTACCCAGATGCCGAGATCCCGGGCTGCGGCGGCGAAGAACTTGCCGACCGTGCCGTCGACGGGTTCCGGAGGTGGCAACCGGCCGGCTGTGCCCAGGTAGTCGACGTACTCCGGCAGCACGGCGAGGTCGACGCCACCGGTGGCAGCGGTCTCCAGCAGACCGCGCGCGGTGGCCAGGTTCGTCTCCTGGTCGTCGCGGCTGTTGAGCTGGCAGACGGCCACACGCACCTCGGATCACCCACTGTCGTCTAGACGGTGCCGGCCACGGGTCTGGTGCTGGCTTCGCGCGGTGCCTTCCTCCTCAGGCCGACTTCTCCTCGCGGTCGCGTCGACGTCGGCCGGTGAACTCGCGCGGCACGATCGTAGGATTGACGTTCTCCAGGACGACCTCGCGGGTGATGAGCACCCGCGCCGCGTCGGGGTTGCTCGGCACCTCGTACATCACCGACAGCAGGACTTCTTCCAGGATGGCCCGCAGGCCACGGGCACCGGTGCCGCGCAGCATCGCCTGGTCGGCGATGGCTTCCAAGGCTGCGGTCTCGAACTCCAGCTCGACGTTGTCGAGCTCGAACAGCCGTTGGTACTGACGGACCAGCGCGTTGCGGGGCTGGGTCAGGATCCGCACCAGCGCCTCACGGTCCAGGCTGCGGACGTTGGTGATGACCGGCAACCGACCGATGAACTCGGGGATCAGCCCGAACTTCAGCATGTCCTCCGGCATCACCTGGCCGAAGATGTCGTCGGTGGAGCGCTCGGACACCGCCCGCAGCCGGGCGCCGAAGCCGGTGCCACCCTGCCCGGTGCGTGACTCGATGATGCGGTCCAGTCCAGCGAACGCACCACCGCAGATGAACAGCACGTTGGTGGTGTCGATCTGGATGAACTCCTGATGCGGGTGCTTGCGCCCCCCCTGCGGCGGGACGTTGGCGACCGTACCCTCGAGGATCTTCAACAACGCCTGCTGGACGCCCTCGCCGGAGACGTCCCGGGTGATCGACGGGTTCTCCGACTTGCGGGCGATCTTGTCGACCTCGTCGATGTAGATGATCCCGGTCTCGGCCCGTTTGATGTCGTAGTCAGCCGCCTGGATCAGCTTGAGCAGGATGTTCTCGACATCCTCACCGACATAGCCGGCCTCGGTCAACGCTGTGGCGTCGGCGATCGCGAACGGAACGTTGAGCATCCGGGCGAGGGTCTGGGCCAGGTGTGTCTTGCCGCAGCCGGTCGGGCCGATCAGCAGGATGTTGGACTTGGCCACCTCGACGGTGTCGTTGGCACCCGGTGCGCCGGCGGCGTCGGCCTGGATGCGCTTGTAGTGGTTGTAGACCGCGACCGCGAGGGCTTTCTTGGCCTGGTCCTGGCCGACCACGTACGAGTCGAGGAACTGGCAGATCTCCATCGGTTTGGGAAGTTCTTCCCACTTCACCTCGCCGGTCTCGGCCAACTCCTCCTCGATGATCTCGTTACAGAGATCGATGCACTCGTCGCAGATGTAGACCCCTGGGCCCGCGATGAGCTTCTTGACCTGCTTCTGCGACTTGCCGCAGAAGGAGCACTTCAGTAGGTCGCCACCGTCGCCGATCCGTGCCACCTACGTTCTCCTTGCGCTCTCGGCCGGTCGCGCCGGCCCTGGCCTAAGGACGGTCTGCCTCGTCCGTGACGTGCTCGTCCCGTGACGAGCGTCTCCTGCCGGTCCGCCCCGTCAGACGGTGCATCTCGACGTTACCCGCTGGCGGGGCAAACTCCGACCCCCAAAATCGGGTGTGTCAGAGGTCGGCCAGTCTACTCACCGTCTGGCCGACCTCTCACCGAGCGTCGTCAGCTGGCCGAGGTGGCCGCCAGGATGCCCTTCTTACGGCTGGTCAGGATGGTGTCGACCAGACCGTAGTCACGGGCCTCCTCGGCCGTCATGATCTTGTCTCGGTCGATGTCCTTACGGACCTTCTCCATCGCCTGATTCGCGTGCCGGGAGAGCATCTCCTCCAGCTGGGTACGCATCCGCAGGATCTCACGGGCCTGGATCTCGATGTCCGACCCCTGGCCGTAGCCGCCCTCGGTGGCCGGCTGATGGATGATGATCCGCGAGTTCGGCAGCGCCATCCGCTTGCCGGGCGTGCCGGCGGCGAGCAGCACCGCCGCAGCGCTGGCGGCCTGGCCGAGGCAGACCGTCATGATGTCCGGTCGCACGTACTGCATGGTGTCGTAGATCGCCGTCATCGCGGTGAACGAGCCGCCCGGCGAGTTGATGTACATGATGATGTCCCGATCCGGGTCGGTGCCTTCCAGGGTCAGCAGCTGGGCCATCACGTCGTTGGCCGACGCGTCGTCCACCTGTACGCCGAGGAAGATGATCCGGTCTTCGAAGAGCTTGTTGTACGGGTTCGACTCCTTGACCCCGTACGAGGTCCGCTCGACGAACGACGGCAGGACGTACCGGTTGTGCACCGGCGCGAATCCCGGCGGCATGGTCAGGTCAGTCATCGTCGCCTTCCTCAGTTGCGGGTGCCGGCGCCGGTCGGGACCTGCGCGGCTCCAGTGATCACCCGGTCGATGAAACCGTAGTCGAGCGCCTCGGCCGCGGTGAACCAACGGTCACGGTCCGAGTCGGCCTCGATCTGGTCCGGATCCTGGCCGGTGTGGTGGGCCACCCGCTCCTGGAACATCCGCTTGGTGTAGAGCATCTGCTCGGCCTGGATGGCGATGTCGGAGGCGGTGCCACCCATGCCACCCGACGGCTGGTGCATCATGATCCGAGCGTGCGGGAGGGCGTACCGCTTGCCCGACGCGCCCGCGCAGAGCAGCAGCTGGCCCATTGATGCCGCCATGCCCATCGCGATGGTGGCGACGTCGTTGCTGACGTACTGCATGGTGTCGTAGATCGCCATGCCCGAGTAGACCGAGCCGCCGGGCGAGTTGATGTAGAGGTTGATGTCCCGGTCCGGGTCCTCGGCGGCGAGCAGCAGCAGCTGCGCGCAGATCCGGTTGGCCACCTGGTCGGTCACCTCGCTGCCGAGGAAGATGATCCGTTCCTTGAGCAGCCGGTTGAACACCGTGTCATCGAGGTTGCCACTGAGTGAGTCACCGCCGCGGGCCTCGCTGGCCCGGATGGGCATAGCTGGGATGTGCAGATCGGTCATGGCAGCCCTTCGCTCCTCGTACGTCGTTAGGCCCGACATTAACCGTTGGGAACGGGCCGGGCGCCGTTCTCAGATTGCTGTTCGCTCACAGCGCAGGCAGTCGGCGACACTCCCGTACGCCGACAGGCCTGCCGCCCGGACCAGCCGTATGCGGCTGCCACCCGACCCGGCGGTCGGGGGCAGCCGCATGCTCGGCGTGATCAGTGCTCGTGAGCCTGCTCGTGCTCCGCCTCGGTGGCTTCCTTGATCGCGTCCATACTGACCGGGTCGCCGGTCGTGTCCTTGATCGTGATCCGCTCCATCACGAGGCTCAACGCCTTGCTGCGACGTACGTCACCGAAGACGGCGCCAGCGGTGCCGGCGCGGACGAGCTGGTCGTAGTACTGCTGCGGTGCCATCCCGGCCCGCTGCGCCCGCTGCACGATCTCGTGACCGAACTCGTCGTCGCTGACCTGGACGTCCTCGGCGTCGGCCAGGGTGTCCAGCAAGAGCTGGATCTTGACGGCTTTGCCGGCCGCCTCGGTCAGCTCGGTGTCGACATCGGCTTCGGTCTTCTCCTCCGACGACAGGTAGTCCTCCCAGGAGGCACCGATGCGCTCCAGCTGGTCGGTCATCGCCTGTTTGCGGTGCTCGACCTCCTCGCGCACCACCCCGTCGGGCGCCGGCACCTCGGCCGCCTCGACCAGCTGATCGAGCGCCTTGTCCCGGGCGGCGTAAATTTGCTCCAGCCGCTTGACCCGCTCGATCCGCTGCCGCAGGTCGCCGCGCAGCTCGTCGAGGGTGTCGAACTCGCTGGCCATCTGCGCGAACGCGTCGTCCAGCTCCGGCAGCTGCTTCTCCTTCACCGTACGCACGGTGACCGAGACGTCGGCGTCGCGGCCGGCGAAGTCGCCACCCACCAACTGGGTGGTGAAGCTCGTCGCCGCGCCGGCGGCCAACCCGACCAGCACCTCGTCCAGACCCGGCAGCAGTTGTCCACTGCCCACCTCGTGAGAGATGTTGGTGGCCGAGCCGCCCGGCACCTCCTCACCGTCGACGGTCGCCGCCAGGTCGATCTGGACGTAGTCGCCGTCGCGCGCCGGCCGTTCGACGGTCTTGAGCGTGGCGAACCGTTCCCGCAGGCCGTTCACCTGCTCGTCGATCTCGCTCTCGTCAATCTGCAGCTCGTCGACGGTCACCTCGATGGTGCTCGGGTCCGGCAGGGTCAGCTGCGGGCGGACGTCCATCTCGGCGGTGAACCTGAGCGCCTCGCCGTCGTTGAACTCGGTGATCTCCACCTCGGGACGCCCCAGGGTCTTGACCTCGTGTTCGCGGACAGCCGCCAGGATGTTCTGCGGGATCGCCTCCTGGACGGCCTCGTTGAGCACCGTGCCCCGCCCGACGCGCTGATCGATGACCGCGGACGGCGCCTTGCCCTTGCGGAACCCGGGGATGGTGATCTGCTGGGCGATCTCCCGGTACGCCTTCCGCAGGCTCGGTTCGAGCTCGACGAACGGCACCTCGATGGCGAGCCGGACCCGAGTCGGGCTCAAGGTCTCGACGGTGCTCTTCACAGGCGTACTCCTTGATGCATGTCAGTCTTGTCCGGTCGTCGCTGTCCGCCCCGGGACATCCCCGGAGACCGCCCGCCACACGGCATGGCGAAGCACAGCCCATCGAGTGTAGGCCGGCCGACACGCCGGACTTCCTGCGCCCGGCGCCCGTGCCGGCGACTCACAGTCGGGGTGGCGGGATTTGAACCCACGGCCCCTCGCTCCCAAAGCGAGTGCGCTACCAAGCTGCGCCACACCCCGTGGCACCGCTCAGTCTATGCCGTCGGCCAACCGCCCTGGTGTCCGGTCTCCCCCATGCCGATCTTCGGCGGCGTCCGCGTCGGGCCGGCCGGCACCGCCGTCCGCCGGCACCCAGGACCGCAGGCTGGTCGGCCACCTGCGGTCCGTGGTCGCCCTACGTTCCGTCGCCGGTCACCCCCGAATCGGTACGGCGGACCGCGCCACGCCCCGACGACGGCGATACCCGCACGCACCGGACCCGGAAGGACTTGTACGCTAGAGATCGCGCCCCGCCCGTCGGGACGCGACGCGGGCGTAGCTCAATGGCAGAGCTTCAGTCTTCCAAACTGACGGTGCGGGTTCGATTCCCGTCGCCCGCTCCACTCCTACCGGCCAGGACTGTGGATTGTCCGCAGGGCCGACCTGATCGCCGTCCGGTCCAGCCGTCGGTGCCGCAGCCCCTTCGGGCTGTACCTTGCAGCGCAGGTCCGGCAGCCGGGCTGGTCACGGCATCGCCCGCACGGCAGTGATGATCGCCGTTACCTTGGCAGCCGGCTCCGCGACGTCCAGCAGCAGGCCACGCAGCTTCTTCAGCGACGTCAGCGCCATCGTCAGGCCCTGCCGGGAATAGGGCAGCAGTGTGCGGGCGACGACATCGAGCTCGTGCTCGGCTGCCTCGTAGGTGATCTCGTCCAGCTCGCCCTCGACGTGTGCCGTCCGTACCAGACACCGCAGCTCGACGATTTCCTGCGTCAGCTGATGAGAGCTCGACGACTGGTGACCGAGGATGATCGGCCCTTCGATACGCCCGGCCTGGACAACGACGTCGGCGGTGCCGCTCACGATGTTGGTCGTGGTGCCACTCCGGTCTGCCGTGCCGCCCCGTTTCGTCGTACCACGGGTCGGCCTGTCGACGGGGGCCAGTTCCCGGACGAGTTCGTCCGCCAGCGCCACCGCGAACGCCGCCGCGTTCGCCACCGCTCTGTGCTGCCAGTTCGCCCCATCCGTAACCGTCTTGGTGCCATCGGCTCGGTCGCTGATCCCGCGGATGACGACGACCGGCAGCGATCTGTTGAAGTGGCCAGCCTGGGCTACCCCGGCGCCTTCCATCTCGATCGCCACCGCGTCGTTGTAGATGTCCTTGATCCAACGGGCCTGATCAGAGGTGGTCGAGTCCTGCACGACCTCTCCGGCAGCGATCGGACCGAAGCTCACCGTCGGTGCCGATGCCTCGGGGGACAGCGAACTCGTCCACGCTCCGGTGCGGACGAGGTGGCGGGCGATCTGCTCCGGCTCGTGCGAGATATCCCAGGCGCGGGGGCGTGCTTTCAGTCCATCGTCTCGGCTGGTCGCGCCATGGTAGGCGTAGACCCGGGTAGCGACCACGACGTCACCCAGCTTGAGGTGCCCCCACAGGGCGCCGGCGACTCCGACGAACAACAGAGCCAGCGGCGAGAACTCGGCGATCGCGCGCTCGGTGAGTACCGCCGAGGACTGGTTACCGGCCCCGACGAGGCCCAGCGCCACCTGACATTGCCCGGACGACAACTTGCCCACCTCGTACCTGGTGCCGGCGGGGTGACGATGGGTTCGCAGCCCGGACATCCGGTCTCTTATCGCCTGGTACTCCAGATCCAGCGCGGTCAGCACGACGATCGGAACGTCCGTCATTGGTCGTTGCACCCCACCGTGGTGACCGCCGCACCGCGGGAGGCCGCCGCCAGTGCGAGCCGGTCGGTCAACACTTGATCACCCGCAGGACCGCCGTGCGGTCCTCGAAGATCGTTGTTCATGGATCAAATCTAGCTTCCTGTCGACGCGGCGCGAGGAGTCGAACTCGGTCAGCTGTCGGGGTGTCCAGCAGACGTCGTTCGACACCGCCGTGGGGTACGGGCCCGGGCCGTTCGTCGACTCCACCCCGGACGCCCGGTTGACTTTGTCTCAAACCATGACTCACTATGGTGAGACAAAGATTGCGACATAAAGATCGAGGCACAAGGAGTTGCCATGTCGACGGACGGATCGCCGACCGTGCCGCGCGCTCGGGCACTGGACCTGCGGCGGGCCGGAGTGTGGCTGGACCGTAACGGCTTGGGCAGGGCCCAACCGACCCGGCTGCCTGCCACGCGTCTGGCCTACGATCGGCTGGCCACCTCGGCCTGGGGCGGGTTCGGGTCGCACTCCATCACGCCGTTGGCCATCCTGACCGTCCTGCTGGGCACCCTGCTGGTGGCGCAGTCCTGGTTGGACCGTTGGGTACGGCGGATCGACCAGCGGGTCGCTGCGGACCTGTCCCGACGGGTGGCACATCCGGTCCAGCCCGGATGGCGGGTCCTGCTCGGTCGGCCGTACGCGGCACTCGTGGCGGCGATGTTCGGTGGCGCGGTGGCGTTGGCGGCGGGGGCGCTGACCGTGTCCGACTCCACCGTGCGCTATGCCGCCGTCGTACTGCTGATCGGCCTGTGTGCGGTCGGAGCAGGCATCATCCTGCAGCTGCGGGACATGTTGGCGCGTCCGGTGGTGACCGAGGACGAGCTGTCGCTGATCGCGGATGTGGTGATGCGGGTCGAGGACGCGCGGGAGTTCACCGCGCCGACCGTGCTGTGGACGCTGCCGGTGGTGTTGCTGTTCGGCACCGCGCCAGGCTGGTGCGGCGGCGCGACGCTGGCCTTCCTCCTGCTTGGCAGCGGTGCTCACGCGCTTGTGCAGCGCAGGACGCCATCGAGCGCGTCGGTGGCACGGCAGGTGCTGGTCGCCCGATGATTGTCATCGACGCGGCATCGCCGGTCCCACCGTTCGAACAACTCCGTGCCCAGTTCGCCCGGCGGATCCAGCAGCGCGCCCTGGCGGTAGGCACGAGGCTGCCGACCATCCGACAGCTGGCGGCCGATCTCGGGCTGGCCGTCAACACCGTCGGCCGGGCCTACCGGGAGCTTGAGGAAGCCGGCCTGATCGAGACCCGGGGCCGGGCCGGCACGTTCGTGTCGGCGGCCGCCGAGGCGGGGCGGGAACGGGCACGTCGTGCCGCCGCCGACTACGCCGAGGTGGCCGCGAGCGTCGGCCTCGACACCGGCGAAGCGTTGCGCATCGTCGAGGCCGCGCTCGCCGCCCGGCCTCGACCGCCGGCCGCCCCCGCGTGACCCACACCGGCCGCCCCGAGGGACCGGGTCGTACGTCGGCGTCCGCCCGGCGGTCGTCACCGACCCCACTGGCCGGTTCGACGGGCACCGGGACGGTCAGCGCAGGATCGTACGCAGCGTGGCGACGACCCGGTCCTGGTCGGCCTCGGCGAGCTGCGGGTAGATCGGCAGGGACAGTTGCTCGGCGTAGAACGTTTCCGCCGTCGGACACTGCCCGCGCCGGTAGCCCAGATCCTCGAACACCGGGTGGCGGTAGACCGGCAGGTAGTTGACCTGTACGCCGATGCCGGCGGCGCGCATCCGCTCGTACACCTCCCGGCGGCGACCGTCGAGGACACGCACCGGGTACAGGTGCCAGGCCGGGTCGGTCCACGGACGGCGTGCCGGCAGCCGCAGTCCCGGCACGTCGGCGAGCAGTTCGTGGTAGCGGGCGGCCAGCCGGCCCCGGTCAGCCGTGAACCGGGGAAGCCGGGTCAGCTGGTTCAGCCCGAGCCCGCACAGCACGTCGGACAACCGGTAGTTCAGCCCCAGGCTGTGCACCTCCTGGTGCCAACCACCCTCGTCGGGGTAGCGCAGCCGGGCGGGGTCGCGCACCATGCCGTGGCTGGCGAAGCGGCGTACCCGGTCGACCAGCTCCTGGTCGGTGCCGACGACCGCGCCGCCCTCACCGGTGGTGAGGTTCTTGGTCGGGAAGAACGAGAACGTGGTCAGATCGGCGAGGGTGCCCACCGGCGCGCCCCGGTACGTCGACCCGATCGAGTGGGCGGCGTCGTCGACCAGCAGGGCACCGGCGTCGGCGGCCACCTTGCGCAACTGCTCGTACTCCGCCGGGTGGCCGGCGTAGTCGACGGCGGTGACGACCCGGGTCCGGGTGGTGACCGCCGCCCGTACCGCCACCGGGTCGAGGTTGCCGGTGTCGTCCTCGACGTCGGCGAAGACCACCCGGGCTCCGTGCAGCGCGGCGGTGGCCGCCGTCGCCACGAACGTCATCGGCGTGGTGAGCACCTCGTCGCCGGGGCGCAGCCCGGCGGCGGCGTACGCGGCGTGCAGCGCGGCCGTGCCGGAGCTGACGCTCACGCAGCCGACCCCGCCGCCGACGAAATCGGCGAGCGCGGTCTCGAACCGGCGTACGGTCGGCCCGGCCGACAGCCATTCGCTGCGTACCGCGGCGGCGGCCGCCGCAGCGTCCGACTCGTCCAGACAGGGTCTGCCGTAGGGCAGCATCATGTGTCCACTCCATGGTTCACAGGGCCGCCGGCCGCGGCGCCGGGTCCAGGTCGGCGCGGCCACCTTCGCAAGGACCGGCCGGGGCGGCGGAGGTAGGCCCGGCCCGGGTGGGCACGGACCGGACGCGGGCGAGCCGCCGGGACAGCAGCAGCCAGGACGACGCGGAAATGCCCGCGTACAGCGTCACGCAGGCCAGCGCCGCGCCAAACGACCCCCACAGGGCCACCGCCCCCGCGAACAACCCCACCGCCGCCGCGCTCCAGATCAGGCCGAAGGCGCCGGCGGTGCCCATCCAGCCGGCGCCGAGCAGGGCACGGCTGGCCACGGCGTACGGCACGTAGGCGATCTCGGCGGCCAGCAGCACCAGCATCAGCGGTTTCGCGCCGGCGAACTCGCCGCCGAGCAACGGGACGATGACCAGCCAGCCGGTTGCCGCGACGACCGTGCCGGCCGCCACGACGGCCACCGCGGTCAGCGCCGTCGCCCGAGCGGGCCGGAAGGTGTCGGTGTTGGCGGCGGCGTCCCGGTTGACGATCTGACCGATGGCGTTCGGGATCAGTCGCGGTACCTGGCCCAGGGTGGAGGCGACCGAGTAGATCCCGACCGCGGCGGGTCCGGCGATCGACCCCAGCGCGTAGCGGTCCAGCCGCAGCGCCAGGGCCAGCCCCATGGTCAGGCCGAGTGCCCGGCCGCCCCGGCGGAGCAGGTCACGCAGCTCCCGCCGGGCCGGGCGGGCAAGGCAGAGCAGACCGGCCGCGCGCAGGTGGACCGCCTGCGCACCGGCCGCGACCAGCATGCCGGTCCCCTGACCCAGCAGCAGCGTCCAGACGTCCGGCGCGATCAGCACGGCGGTCAGCAGGCCGACGGCGCCACCCCCGGTGGTGGCCATCGCCCAGGCGCTGCCGCAGCGGAACAGCCCGGCCGCGTACCAGATGTCCGGCAGTTGGGTGTGTGCGACGTACCCGCAGGTCACGACGGCCAGGGCGAGCAGGTAGCGGGGATCGGCCAGCGCCGGGTCGATGAGCGGTGCGGACAGCGCGGACACGAGTACGGCGAGCCCGGCGGCGAGGACCAGCGCGGCCGCCGACCACCAGGTGTACGAGGCGATGACGCTCCGCTGCCCGGTCCCGCCGGCCACCGCCGGGAACCGGGACCGCAGTTGCGGGCCGGTGCCCATTCCGGCGAGCAGCGGCACGATCCCGGCGGTCGCCACGCCGAGCACCATCAGACCGCGCCCGTGCGGGCCGAGCACGCTGCTGGCCAGCAGCGCGGCCAGCATGTTGGCACCCATCTGGACCGCGCTGGAGCCGGTCAGGAAGGCCACGGCGAACCGCCGTCTGCCAAGCATCAGCCGGCGACCCGCCACAGGGACAGCCACTGCGTCACGGCGTGCTCCGTCTGAAACGGCGACGTCGCGAACCTCGCCCGGATCGCCTCCCGGTCGGCGGGACTCGTACGTACGCTGCCGGCCACTGCGGCGGCCCAGCGCTGCGGGCCGTCCGACAGGTCCAGCAGGGTGAGCCCGTCGACGTACCGGGATGCCTCACGCAGGCAGGGCAGGTTGGTCGCGACAACGGGCACCCCGGCGGCGAGGGCTTCCAGGACCACGCCGGGCAGCCCTTCCCATCGCGACGGCAGGACGAACACGTCACTGGCGGCGAGCACCGAGGCGATCTCGTCGGTCTCCCCGCCGAGGACGACCGATGGGTCGTCGCGCACGTCCGGATGCGCCGACGTCACGTCGTCGGTGCCCGCCGGTCCGACGATGAGCAACCGGGTCGCCGGTGCCTCGCCGCGGACCGCGCGGTGGACGTCCACCAGGTACGGTCTGTTCTTCTCCGCGGCGGCGCGGCCGATGTATCCGATGACGGGGGCGTCTTGCGGCAGTCCCCACTTGCGTCGCCCGGCGGCCCGGGTCCAGCCGGCTACCCGGGCGGTGTCGACGCTGTTGTAGAGGATCCGGCAGCCCACCGTGCCGGTGCTGCGCCCGGCGAAGGCGAGTGCGGCGTCGCTGACCGCGACGATCTCGGTGGCGACCCGGTGCAACAGCCGCCGCAGCAGCGCCCGGCGGGCCCGCTGGGCAAGGGTGTCGGGCCGGCCGTCCGCCTCACTCCACATCCGGGCGATCCGCACCCGGACCCCGAGCGTCCGGGCGATCAGCAGTACCACCGCGCTGGGCAGGCTGACGTGCGAGACGACGACGTCGGGGCGCAGCTCGCGCAGGCACCGCCACAGTCGAAGCGGCAGGGAGGCGAGCGGGCGGAGCGGGCACTGCAGCACGGCGGCACCGGTGGCCCGGAATTCGGCGGCGAGGCTGCCTTCCTGCCCGGCCAGGGTGACGAAGGTCTGCCGGACCATGGTGCTGGGGATCGCACGGCACAGGTCCAGCGACAAGGTTTCCGCGCCGCCCCGGTTCAGCCAGCCGATGACGTGCACGACGTGAACGGCCGGTGCGGCGGGTACCGCCGGCTGCGGCGGCTGCGGCGGCCGGTACGACGCGGTGGCTGGCATCGATCTCGACTGGGTCACGCGTAGCTCCTGTTCACCGATCGTCCGGCGGTCGCCTCCGCGACCGCCTGGTAGTACGCGATCCGCTGCCCGACCAGGCGCTCGGCGCAGAACTCCCGGGCCCGGGCGAGGTTGCGGGCCGACGCGACGGCCATCAGCTCCGGTTGGCTGATCAGCGTGTCGATGGCAGCCGCCAGGCGTACCGGGTCGCGTGGCGCGACGAGGAACTCCGCTGGCAGCAGCTCGGGAATACCGCCGACGTTCGACCCGATCGCCGGCAGGGCCCGTGCCATCGCTTCGATGAGCGCACGCGGCAGGCCCTCGGTGTGCGACGGCATGACGAACAGATCGGCGGCGTCGAGGTGCTGCCGGACGGCGTCGCCGGCCGGCAGGATGCCGGCGAAGACCACCCGGTCCGCCAGGCCGCACCGGTGCGCCAGGCGTTGCAGCTCGGGCCGGCACCTGCCGTCGCCGATGTGCACCCAGCGCAGTCGGGGCCGGCTGGTGGACAGCCGGACGAGCGCGTCGATGAGGGTGTCGAGGCCCTTGTACGGCTGCTCCAGCAGCCCGACGGAGACGAGTGTGGTGGCCCGCCGGGTCTGCTCGGCGCTTCTGGCCACCGGTACGTAGGACGCCGCGTCGAGATCGACGTCGGACACCGCCGCGGTCAGCGCCCCCGCACCGGCCGGGTAGCGCGCCTGCAGGAATCGCTGCGTCACGTACCCGACGCCGATGGCCGAGGCGCACTGGCGCCGCAGGTGGCCGACGAACCAGGACCGGAGAACCGGTCGGAGCGGGTGCCGCACCGCGCCGGGCGCGAAGACGTCGTAGGGATCTCCGACCACCTCCAGTGCGTAGGGCAGCCGTTGGCGCGTGCGCGACGTGGCGAGCGTCGTCCCGATCAGGGACGGGACGCGCAGGATCACGGCGTCGTCGGCGCCGGCGGATCCGCTGATCGCGCGGTTGACCGCGGAGCGCCGCAACGCGTACTGGTACGGCCCGAGGTAGTGCGGTACCGCCCAGAGTTCGACCCCCGGGCCGGTCACGCGTTTCGCCCCGGCCGCCGGGCTGGCCACGTCGGCGGCTCGCGCGACGACGCGGACCTCGTCGAACGCCGACAGATACGTGGTCCAGAAGCTGTAGTCCTGCCCGGTGCACGTCCAGACCGCCCCGTCGGGGGTGCGTGCGAAGCGCGCCTCGCCGGCCACCACCACCCTCATCGTCGCTGTCCTCCGCTCCGTACACGGCAGTCAGCGGCCGGCGGCGCCGCTGGGTTGGCTGCCGGGAACTGTCGCGGACAGCCGTACGCGAGGAGCAGTGGAGCGCACAGCGCGCCGACCAGCCGGCGGCGCGTCGGCGCGAGCGCGGTGTGCCAGGCATCGTCGACGCGTAGCGTCACCGCTCCTTGGGTGAAGCGCATCCGGTTGCCGGACACGGCGTGGACGGTGCCCAGGTGTGCCCGGCAACCATCGAGGTAGGACAGCTCAGCGCCGGTCACGTCCAGGCCGGCGAACCCGGCGAGCGCCGTGACGGCGCCGGCCGGGTCGGCGAGGAACTCCTCGTAGCGCATCCGGTGCACCGGATGCGCACGCTGGCCGGCACCGGGACGACCGACCTGCGGACTTAGGCGGGCGAGCAGGTCGAACGCCGCGTTGTTCGTGTTCCACGACAGAGCGCACCGGGTGACTGGATACCTGGGTACCTGGACCGGGCCGCCGGACTCCGGATCGTGCACCTGCTTCGTCCACGAGTGGGCGACGCCGCGCGGATCCCGCACCAGGTGCAGGACGCGCAGGTCGAGGTCGCTCGCCCAGCGCAGGCAGAAGGCCTGCCCGACGTGCTTGGACGAGTCGACGACCGTGTGCGCCCCGGTGACCGCCGCCGCCGCCGAATAGATCCGGGTGTAGAAGTCGACGTACTCGGTGACCCGCGCCCGCACAGTCGGGTTGAGCTGGCGCCGGGCGAGCCGTGGGACGTGCCGGGTGCGCCCGACGCAGTCACGGAGCAGGCGGATCCGATCGAGGTCGACGCTGTGCCAGCCGCCGAAGGCCCGCTGCCCGATCTCGCGCCACACCGCACAGTCGTGGAACGCGGCGCCACATCCGCACAGCCGGTTGTCCCGTACGCCGTTCTGCCACACCTGGGCGACCTCGCCCAGCCCGCACACCCCGGGCAGCTCGTTGAGAATCCGTTCGACCACGGTGCTGCCGCTGCGCCCGACTCCGCCGATGAAGATCACCCGCACGGCTGCCTCACCCATGCCGGGACGCGTAGACGTAGTACGGAATCCACGGTCGGGGATCGTCGGGCCGGGTGCTGACGGTGTAGCCGGCCCGCCGCAGCAGATCCCGCACCGGGCCGAAGGTACGCATCCAGTCGTCGCCGGGACCGGTCGCCTTGAAGTCGTGACAGGACACCGCGAGGTTCTCCACCGCGTCGAGCGCGTCCGGGCAGCTTTGCAGGACGCCGAGCTCGGCCCCTTCGATGTTCATCTTGAGCAGGTCGATGCGGTCGACGCCGGACGACTCCATCAGCTCGTCCAGCCGCCGGCCGACCACCTCGATCCCGCCGCCGCCCGTCCCGCCGCCCGTCCCGCGGCCCAGCCCGTTGCCCAGCCCGTTGCGCAGGTGCGACAGCGAGTCCTCCGCGAGGTGGACCGGACCCGCTTCGCCGACGACGGCGCACTCCACGAGCGTGACGTTCCGCAGGCGGTTCAGCTCCACGGCGCGGCGCAGACAACGGAACGTCCTCGGATGCGCCTCGATGCTCACCACCCGACCGGCGGGACCGACCAGTCGGGAGAAGAGCCTGACCTCGGAACCGACACCCGCGCCGACGTCGAAGACGGTGTCGCCAGAACGCGGCTGGTAGCCGTACAGGAACGTGTCGTGGGCGACCGTGTCCTCCGCGTCGGCCGACAGCCCACCGAGAGCGGTGTTCACGATTGTCCCGCCTGGATACTCGTGGATCCAGCTCTCGTCTTCGTACCGCACCGAGCAGCGGGAACGGGATCTCACGGACAGCGCGATCGCGCCTACGCCGGCGATGACCCTGGGACTCACCCGGTCGTCGACCGTATCGAGAATGCGCCTTCTCAGGCTCGTTGGCATGTGACGGTCCAGCCTTCAGGTGTCGTGGCGGTGGTGGTCGCGGTACCAGGCGAAGGTCTGGCCGACCCCGTCATCCAGCGTGACCTTCGGCTCGTAGCCGGTGAGCCTGCGCAGTTTGCTCAGGTCCGGGCAGCGACGGTGGACCGATCCGGGCGGCGCCGGCGCCGGCGCGATCACCGCGCCGGCACCGGCGATCCGCAATATCAGCTTCGCCAGGTCCGCGATGTTCGTCTGCTCGGCGTCGTTGCCGATGTGCACGATCTCGCCGGCGGCGTCGGGCGAGGCCATCAGCCGTACCACCGCCTCGACCGCGTCGTCGACGTGGCAGAAGGCGCGGAACTGGTCCGCGCCGGGCACCCGGAACGGATTCTCGCCACGCATCGCACGCAGCGACATCTCCGGTACGACGTGGTCGACGCCCATCCGCGGTCCGTACACGTTGTGGAACCGGCCGACCACGGCGTGGCCGCCGGCGGCGCGGGCACCGTGCAGCACGGCCGATTCGCCGAGCAGCTTGCTGATGGCGTACGCGAACCGTGGTGCCGCCACGTCGGAGACCATCGCGGGCACGTTCTCGGCGGTCGGTACGGTGGCGATACCGGCGTCCACCGCGCCGGCGTAGACTTCGCTGGTCGAGCTGAAGAACACCGTGCCGGCGGAGGAGATCCAGTCCATCAGGTGCAGCGCGGCGAGAGAGTTGACGCGGATCACCCGCGCCGGATCCGCCTCCACGTTGCGGACCCCGACCACCGCCGCGAGCAGGTAGATCTGGTCCCAGTCGCGCGGCAGCGCAGCCCACGTCCCACCCCGGGTCAGGTCACCGGTCACCACCTCGACCGCCGGGTCCACGCAGACGCTGGCAAGCTCGGCATCGTCGCGGCCTCGGGAGAAGTCGTCGACCACGGTGACGTGGTGGTGCTCGGCGGTCAACCGGCGTACCAGGTGCAGTCCGATGAAGCCGGCCCCGCCGAGGACCAGCGCCCGAGTCACGCCGG
This sequence comes from Solwaraspora sp. WMMB335, assembly GCF_049179075.1. NCBI lineage: Bacteria > Bacillati > Actinomycetota > Actinomycetes > Micromonosporales > Micromonosporaceae > Solwaraspora > Solwaraspora sp. WMMB335. The sequence continues at coordinate 6,330,194 of NZ_JBMHMF010000001.1, read as the reverse complement.
CTCCCCGATGCCCGAGTAGCCGATCCCGCAGTAATCGACGCCGACGGCTCGTACCGCCTGCTCGTCGAGGACGCGCCAGGAGTCGAAGACGAACCGGACGCCGGTACCGGGCAGCAGCGTCGGCACGTGCAGTGCGCGGTAGTCCGGGTGGTCGTTGAGGACCAGCACCGCGTCCGCCTCGCTGAATGCCTTGTCGATGCCGACCGGTTCGCCACCGTAGGACTGGATCACCTCGTCCGGTACCAGCGGGTCATGACCAAGCACCCGCAGGCCTGCCGCGCGGAACACCGGCATCATCGCCACGATGGCCGCGCCGCGCGTGTCATCGGTCGGCGGCCAACCCTTGTACGCCCAGCCGAGCACCGCGAGCGTCGCGGCGGTGGTCTCGTCGCCACGCAGCTGTCGCAGTTTCCGGACGACCGTGGCGGCGACGTGTACCGGCAGTTGCTCGTTGCGCTGCCGGGCCGCAGCGATGAGGAAGGACTCCGGCGCGCCGGAGCCGAGTAGGTATGGATCCTTGGACAGGCAGCTGCCCCCCACGAAGCCGGGCATTGCCAGATCGGGTCGGGGATAGTCGTGGTTGGCGGCGTGAATCACCTCCAGCGGGTCCACGCCGTGCCGCTCGGCAAGTAGCGCGACCTCATTGCCGAAAGCGTAGATCAGATCGGTGTGACAATTGTTCGCCAGTTTCACCAGCTCCGCGACTTCCAGGCTGGACACCGGTACCACCTGCTTCGCCAGTCCGCGAAACATGGCCAGTCCCGCCAGGCGGCTCTGTTCGTCGAGCCCACCGACCACCTGCGGTAGCTCGGTGAGTTCCCGCAACGCCTGGCCCTGGATGGTCCGTTCCGGCGCCATGACCAGCCTGGCTGTCTCCCATTCCGCCGTCAGCGCGGGCAGGACGACCTGGCGACTGGCGCCGACCGGCACGGTGCTGCGGACCACCACCAGAGTGCTGGGCCGGCAGCGCCGGGCGATCTGGGCCGCGGCTGCGGCAAGGTTCGACAGGTCCGGTTGCCGGGTCTTGCCGTTTATCGGCGTCGACACGCAGATGATCGCCGCGTCCAGGTCCGCCGGAAGCATGCCGTGCACGAAGAAGTTCCTGCCGAGCGCGTCCCGCAACGTCTCTTCCAGACCGGGTTCGAACAGGTGCACCCGCCCGTTGCGTAACGATCCCAGGACTCTCGTCTCGGTGTCGACGCCGTGCACCTCGTAGCCGTTGCGGGCCAGGCCCGCGGCCAGGGTCAGCCCGACGTAGCCCATCCCCAGTATCCCGATTCTGCCGAACATCCTTGTCTCCTTGTCTCGCTCCGCGTGGTGTCAGAGTTCGGCACCGCGAAGATCAACGCCACGAAGCGTGCCGGGCAACAGGATCGGCTTCAACGTCTCGAAACTGAGGTTCGCTTCGTCGTAGTCCTCTGGGCGGCCGATATCCAGCCAATAGCCGTCGAAATCGTAGGCAGCGGGCGGGCTGCCGCGGTTGATCAGATCAATCATCAACTGATCGAATCCGAATTTGATTCCTACCGGGTATGACGCGATGGCTTCCCGGGACATGCCGTATACACCCATGCTGACCCGGTAGTTCAGCGTCGGCTTCTCCTTGAACTCGGTGACCTTGTCACCCTCCACAACCAGGACTCCGAAGTCGACCTTCACCTTCCGGCGAAACGTGGCCACGGTCACCGGCGCGCCTGACTCGGCATGCGCCCGCAGCAGATCGGCATAGTTGAGGTTGGTCAGGATGTCACCGTTCATCACCAGGAACCGCTCGGGGAGGCGTCGACGCATCCCGAACAGCGGACCGACCGTCGACAACGGCGTCCGCTCCTCGGCGTAGTCGACCTGCAGACCGAAACGCGTACCGTCCCCGACGAAGGCACGGATCAACGAGCCGTGGTGATTTATCGCCATGGTAGCGGTCCGGAATCCGTGCGCGGCGAGCTGGTGCAGGACGATTTCCAGAATCGCGAAGTCGTTGCCGATGGGTACGAGCGGCTTGGGCAGGGCGGTGGTGTACGGCCGCAGCCGGACCCCCTTGCCGCCTGCCATGATCACCACGTGCATGTCGTCCACTGAGCACCCTCTTGCGATCGGTGACCCGGTCGAAGCTCTCTGACCTTACATATCAGCTTTAATCTCTCTTTGAGGCTAACACGTATCTAGATGTTAATCGTCCGGATTCATCACATTGAGCTGGCCGACCTCGTCGGCCGACCGACGCGATCACCACGACGGCCGCCAGCGGCAACGCCTCTCCGACGTAGAAACTCAGGATGTTGTCCATGTCGGCGGTCAACAGGATGACCGTGACGGCGCACAGCGGCAGGCAGAGCAACTTCGGCGCGGGATCGTCAGATCGCCGCGCCGTCGCGTGCCATCGCCTGGCAAACCGGAGGAACAGCCCGAGAACCACGAACGACAACAGCCCACCAGTTGGACCGAAGTTCAGGATCGCCTCCCCGGTGAGCCCATAGACCCGTCCGGACCGAAGCCCGGCCGCGTACGTGCCCGGCCCGTAGAGCAGGTCGGTGCCGACCTCGACCTTGTCTCTGGGCTTGTCGGGCCTCAGCTGCCCCGGCACCAGTGACAGCGACGCGGCCAGGTAGGTGCTGCCGTAGGCATACTGGTCGGCACCGCTCAGCACCCGGTCGAGCACCAAGGCGTGCATGTCCGCCCGGCCCAGGTCGCCCAACAGCACCGTCGGCAGGTCCCGACCGGTCTGCGTCGATACCTCCTCGACGGTACGGGAACCCTTGGCGATGTCGACGACGCCGGCGCCGGCGCCCTTGTAGAGCCCGTAGCCGTACGTGAACGCGACGACGACGACCGCAGCGGCGGCGAAGGCCCGCCGGGAGATCGAGAAGATCAGGAAATGTACGAGCACCAATCCCAGCACCAACGGCCAGAGCACGCTGGAGCGGCTGCCGCGCAGGCCGCCGACCGCGAACTGGATCGCCACCAAGCCGACCAGCAGCAGAATCACCAGCCCGCCGCGGCGGCGCAACGCGGTCCGGAACCGGACAGCGACCAGAGCGAACAGCAGCAGCGGGAACGACTCACTCATCACCAGTAGCCAGCCGAGCCCGGCGAGGGCATCCCGATCACTCGTCATCGCGTGTAGGAAACCGTCCGGACCGCCGAGCACGAGTACCTCGGCCGCGAATGCCAGCAACCCGGCAAGGACGGCGAGCACCGCGAGACGGTAGAACCTGCCCTCGTCGAGCCGAAGCACCGACCGTCGGGGGCGCCGGAGGCGCCGGGGGCGCTCCGGCAACCAGACGACGACCCGGTAGACGATCAGGCCCGCCAGGTTCAGTAGGGCCATCACGCCGAGCGCCGTCCGCCACTGTCCCGTCGCCGGGGAGACGATCGGCGGCCAACGGTCCAGCATGACGTGCAGCACCGGAGCGAGATAGTAGAAGTGGAGCCCGAACAGGCCGAGAATCGCCTGTGGATCGAACACGTCACGCCGGCGCCGGACCCATTCCACAGCGTCGACGCCGATGAGTACGCCGCACAGCGTCACCGGGATCAGGAACCAGTCGCGCAGTGCCGGATCGACAATCGCCAGGACGATGCTGGTGGCCGGGACCAGGCAGGCGGCCAGGACCAGGCTGGTCGCCCAAGCGCCGACGGCAGCGGTCGACCGGCCGGTGGCGCGGTTCTCGACACAGGGCAGCGACATCCCCGTCCTTCCTGGCCGGACTGGTCCGGCGGTGGTCCGGCTACGAATCCCGCGAGCCGATCTGCTCATCCAGCAGCCGCCATAGCAGACGGGAGTAGGTAGCGGTCATGTGGTTGCCATCACGCAACGAGACCACGTTGCCGACCAGGGCCGGGCAGACCGTCGCGGTGCAGAACCAGGGCGTCGGATCGACGACCGTCGCCCCCTGGCCGGCCGCTGCCTGCTCGATCATCCAGCGACGTCGCGGTTCCAGCAGCGCCTCCCGTACGTCGCGGTGACAGATCCGCGCGTCGTCCAGATGCAGCGCGAGGCAGTCCAGCACCGTCATGGGCAGCCACGGGGTATCGCCGATCAGCACGACCTCGCTGCCACCGGACCTGATCTTCGCCACGGTCTGCGTCCAGCCGTCGGTCCAGACCTGGTCCCGGTCGGCGAAGGTGCCGACCGGGTCGCCGAAGGTGTAGTTGGTCGACGACGTGATCACCAGCAACGGTCGCAGCTGGCGAATTCGCGCGAGCGCCTCGGTACGCCACTGGTCGCACTCGTGGTACGCCCGGTTCACCGAATCGAGGCGAAAGCGCACCGAAGCGGCGCTGCAGAAGCCCTTCACCATGACGACGAGCCGCCAGCCGCGGGCGAGTGCGATCTGTTCGGCCGCCGGGAACCAGCTTCCGGCGTGCGAGTCACCGAACAGCACGATCGTCTGCGAGGCGTCGGTGGCACCGTAGACACAGGGCTGATCCGTACCGGCATCTGTGATCATCAGGACGACACAGCCGTCCCGGAACACCGCCGGAACGTCCGCGGCGACCCGCGGCAGGGGTGGGGTCAGGTTGGACGGCACCTTGCTGCCTTGCGCGCTGACGGCGATCAATCGCCTGAGATCGCGCTCGACGGCCTGCGACGACGCCAGCGTCGCCGCGGTGTCCACGGGCGCTCCCGAGCCGGCGACCGACGGCTTGAACACTGTCGCCGACATCGCCACCACGACCACGACCGCCGAGGACACGGCAGCGAGTCCGACTGTCCCCCACGGCCGGTGCCGCAGGTGCGACAGCCGTCGGATCGGATTCTCGACCAACGAGTATGTGACTGCGGCGGCGGCCAGGGCGGCACCGGCGAGTCCCAGGTTCCGCCAGAGCGCGTCGCCGCCGCCGAGCAGCGCCGTACCGATGACCAGAAAAGGCCAGTGCCACAGGTACCACGAGTACGACAGCCTTCCGACTCGCTGGAACAGTCCGAACGTGAGCAGGCCCCCGGCTCCGGCACGGTGCGCCGCGCACCCACCGGCGATCAGCATCGCCACTCCGGCGACCGGCAGCAGCGCCGCGAACCCAGGGAACTGTGTCGAGCCGTCGAAGATCAGCGCGGCGGCCAGCACCGCGCCGAGGCCGGCCCAGGTCATGCCCGCGGCTACTCGAGCGGGGATCCGTGCCATGGTCCCCGCGAGCAGCGCGATCAGCGCACCGACAGCGAACTCCCAGGCCCGCGCCGGGCTGGCGAAGTACGCGTGCCCCGGTGAATGGACGGTCAGCCACACTCCGAGGACGAACGACAGCGTCGCGACGGCGGCGACGGCGGTCGGCACCAGCCAACGGATGCGGCCGTACCGGCGTGGCCAGGCGAGCAGCGCGACGAGCAGTAGTGGCCAGACAAGATAGAACTGTTCCTCGACGGCCAGCGACCAGTAGTGCTCCAGCGGCGACTCGCGTCGCATGGCGTCGAGGTAGTCGACGCTGTTGGTGGCGAGCAGGTAGTTGACGCAGTAGGCGGCGCTGGCGATCGCCTGGGTAGCGATCCAGCGCAACTGCAGGGGCAGCCACAGCCACGAGGCGACCAGCGTGACCAGAAGGACGAGTATCGCGGCGGGCAGCAGCCGTCGAGCACGACGGGCATAGAAGCCGAGAATCGAGATGCGGCCACAGGTAGCTGACTCGCGCACCAGCATCGTGGTCACCACGAACCCGGAAATGACGTAGAAGACGTCGACGCCGACGTAGCCGCCCTCGACGAACGGCACTCGCGCGTGGTACAGCACCACGAGCAGGACAGCGACGGCACGAAGCCCTTCGATGTCATGTCGGAAGCCACCGGCGTGGCCGTGCTCCGCGGCGGTTGGATGCGTGACGGCCGCGGCGGCCGGCGGGGCGACGGCTGTCGTACCGCCGGCCGGTGGACTACCCGGAGACAGCTGCGCTGTGCCCGGAAGGTCGTTTACGACCACAAGATGCCCTTCTGCCCATAACAGGTATCACTGTTCTATCAGAGTTATCTGCTGATCTTGAGCTTAAATTAGGATAATTTACTGATCTATCTAGCAATAGGTTGAAACAGCACGATCTGGTGCTGAGCTACGACCGTCTCGGATTCCGGGCCCACCCCTGCCCGATCAGGACCCGCGTCCCAGTCCACGTCGGTAGACACCACGTGTATAGATGACGTGTATAGTGTCGGGCATGTCAGTCGGACACGCACTGCTCGGGCTGCTGGAGTCCGGTCCTCGTCACGGGTACGACCTGAAGCGCTCGTACGACGAACGGTTCGGACACGGGCGGTCACTGCACTACGGCCAGGTGTACTCGACCCTCGCACGACTGTTGCGCAACGGCTTCGTCGACGTGGAGTCCGAGCCGGGCGACGGCCCCGACCGCAAGCGGTACGCGATCACCTCGGCCGGTGTCACCGACCTGGCGAACTGGTTGACGCAGCCGGAGAAACCCGAGCCCTATCTACAAAGCATCCTCTATACCAAGGTCGTGCTGGCGTTGCTCACCGGGCGCAGCGCCGATGAGCTGCTGGACATCCAGCGCGGTGAGCACCTACGGCTGATGCGTGAACTGACCCAACGCAAGGCCGAGGGCGACCTGGCCGACCAGCTCATCTGCGACCACGCGCTGTTTCACCTGGAAGCCGACCTGCGCTGGCTGGAGCTCACCACCGCCCGGCTCGGCCAACTCGCCACCCAGGTCGGCCGATAGCGCACCGGCCAGGTTCGGCCGGCAATCCGCAGACCACCCCAGCTATCCAAGGAGCAGCTCATGGTCGGGCACTCGACCTCTCCACCACCGAACGATCCGCTGCTCAGCGCGGACGGCCTGCAACTGAGTTTCGGCACCACCCGAGCGCTGGATTCTGCTTCGTTGCAGGTGCACGCCGGTGAAGTGCTCGCGTTGATGGGGCCGTCCGGCTCCGGCAAGTCCACGCTGCTGCACTGCCTGGCCGGCATACTCACCCCCGACTCCGGGCGGGTGCACTTCGCCGGACAGGACCTGACGGCGATGCCGGACACGCGGCGCAGCGCGCTGCGCCGCACCGAGTTCGGTTTCGTCTTTCAGTTCGGCCAGCTCGTACCCGAGCTGACCTGTCTGGAGAACGTGGCCTTACCGCTGCGGCTGGCCGGGGTCAGGCGCCGGGAGGCCCACCGGCGGGCTGCGGATTGGCTCGACCGGCTCGAGGTCGCCGACGTGGCCGACAAGCGTCCCGGCGAGGCGTCCGGCGGGCAGGGACAACGGGTGGCGGTGGCCCGGTCGTTGGTCACCCGTCCGCGAGTGGTGTTCGCCGACGAGCCGACCGGGGCACTGGACTCGCTCAACGGTGAGCGGGTGATGCGGCTGCTCACCACCGCCGCCCGCGACACCGGTGCCGCCGTGGTCCTGGTCACCCACGAGGCGCGGGTGGCCGCGTACTCCGATCGGGAGGCCGTGGTCCGCGACGGTCGTGTCCGCGAGCAGGAGTACGCCCGGTGAACGTCGAGTCGACGCCGCGGCGCGGCATTCCCGCGCGTTGGATGACCGAGATGGCACTCGGCCTGCGATTGAGTGTGGCCGGTGGCCGGTCCGGCTGGGTCCGGCTGGCGATGATCGCCGCCGGGATCGGACTGGGGGTGGCGATGCTGCTGCTCGCCGCGGCCCTGCCCGCCTTGACGGCGGCGCGCGGCGACCGGCTCGTCGCACGTGCCGAGGATCCCTGGCAGAAGCCGACCAAGGGCGCCGACACGCTACTGATCACCGAAGCCGATTCGCGCTACCGGCAGGAGACGATCCACGGCCGGCTGGTGCAGCCGGAAGGGAATCGCGCCCCGCTGCCGCCCGGGGTGGCCCGGCAGCTGGCGCCCGGCGAGATGGTCGTCTCACCGGCGCTGGCCCGGCTGCTCGACTCCGACGACGGCGAGTTGCTGCGGCAACGGTGGGACGGACATGTCGTCGGCACGATCGGCCCGCAGGGTTTGTTCGGTCCCGCCGAGTACGCCTTCTATCTGGGTACCGACCGACTCACCGAGGATTCCGCGATCCGGCTGCGATCGTTCGGCAGGGCGGACCTCGACGGTGCGTCCGACCCGGTGCTACTGCTGCTGGGTGTGGTCGGACTGGCCGTGCTGCTGGTTCCGGTGGTGGTCTTCGTGGCCACCGCGGTGCGCTTCGGCGGCGAGGCCCGCGACCGACAGCTCGCCGCGTTGCGGCTGGTCGGGGCGGATGCCGCGATGACCCGACGGATCGCCGCCGGCGAGACGCTGGCCGGCGCCGTGCTGGGACTGGCCGTTGGTGGGCTGCTCTACGCCGCCGCCGGCCTGCTCGCCCAGCGGACCGTCCCCAGGGGGATGAGTTTCTACCTGGCCGATCTCCGGCCGGTCCCGGTGCTGGCGGCGCTGGTGGTGATCCTGGTACCGGGGATCTCGGTACTGGTCACCCTGTCGAGTCTGCGACGGGTGGTGGTCGAACCACTCGGCGTGGTCCGTCGCGGCGGCCACCACCACCGCCGGTTGTGGTGGCGGCTCATCCTGCCGGTGGCCGGGCTCGCCCTGCTCTACCCGATTTATGACGGGCTCTCCGAGCGGGACGACGGGTTCGAGATCCAGGTCCTGGCCGGGCTGACGGCGCTCCTGGTCGGTGTGGCACTGCTGCTGCCCTGGCTGGTGGAGGCGGCCGTACGCCGGCTCGGTGGTGGGAGTGTCGCCTGGCAGCTGGCGGTACGCAGGCTGCAGCTCGACAGCGGCACCGCCGTGCGGGCCGTCTCCGGCATCGCCGTTTCGGTCGCCGGCGTGATCGCGTTGCAAGGGCTACTCGCCGCGGTACAGGCCCAGTACACCCCGGACCCCGGCCGCGACATCGAGCAGTTCCAGGCGACCGTACGGCCACGCAGTTTCGAACCGGAGAGCCAGTGGACGGCTGCACTGAGCCAGGCCGCCAGCGTCGACGCGGTCGACACGTTGACGATGATCGCGGCTACCCCGGCCGGGTCCGAGCCGGCGACGACGATCCAGCTGCAGGTCGGCGACTGTGCCGTACTACGGCTACTCGCCCGACTCGACAGCTGCGCCGACGGTGACACCTTCCTGATCGACGACGCTGATGCGGCCTCAGCTGGCGGTGCCGGTGCGGCGTTACCCGGCCCCGGCACCAGTCTCCTGCTCGGCGCTCTCGACGGCGGCGGGGAGCAGGCGCCACGGTGGACCCTGCCCGAGGACACGCGTACCGTCGTCGCCTGGCCCGGTGATCTCGCCTGGGAGCCACGGATCCTGACCACCCCGGCCGCGCTGCGGGTCGCCCCGCCGGCCGTCAACACCGACTTCTACGTCGCCTTGGACACCACCGATGCGGACGCGATCGAGCGGCTACGCAACGCCGCCGCCGACGTGAATCCGACCGCGCTCGTGGCACCGGTCGAGCAGCGGGTCATCGTCACGACCCTGGCCGACATCCGGCAGGCGCTCCTCGTCGGCGTGGTGGCGCTCCTGGTGCTCATCGGGGCCAGCATGCTGGTCAACGTGGCCGAACAACTGCGCGAACGTCGCCGGCTACTCGCCGTACTCGTAGCTTTCGGCACCCGTCGCAACACCTTGACCAGATCGGTCCTCTACCAGATCACCATCCCGGTGGCACTCGGTCTGGCACTGGCCGTCGCCGCCGGGAGCGGACTGGCGGCGCTGCTACAGACGGCCGCCGACGCGCCGGTCCGGTTCGACTGGTCCGGGATCGGTGCCACCGCCGGCGCCGCCGCACTGGTGGTCGTGGCGACCACCGTAGCCAGCCTTCCGTTGCTCGGACGGTTAGCCAGGCCGACCGGGCTGCGCAGCGAGTAGCGTCTCAGGCCCCGGTCATGCCTGGTCGTCGAATCGTAGCGACATCCGTTGACCGTTGCGCGGGCGCAGCCACAGCAGCGCCAGCACGGCGCACAGCACGGCGCCGTCGATGAGCAGCAGAACAGCGCTGAACTCGTCGACGCCGTGCTGGTGCTGCTGCACCGCGATCACCGAGGTCTGCCAATCCTGGTTACCCAAGGGTTGCGGTGCGGCTCCGGTGCCGACGCTGAAGCGGTAGGCACCGGACACTTCCGACCCGTCAGCCAGCACCACGTGGTAGGCGACGGTGTAGTCGCCAGGGGCGGCGATCGAGGCACCGACCCGTAGCCCGGTGTTCCCGGCCGCTTCGGCTTCGTCCGCGCCCATCGCCTCGTACGTCGAGTCGAAGACCTCGATGTGCGAGTACTCCACGTCGATGGCACGCCCGAAGTCGAGCGACACCTCGGCAGGTGGGTCGCCCAGCACGGCGTTCTCCGCCGGGTCCGCCGCCACCGGGCCGTCCTGAGCAGCGGCGGCACCGCCGGTGGCGGCGAGCAGCCCGGCCACGGTGACCGTGGTCAGAGCCGCGAGCCGCCACCACACGGTGGGCCGACGCGGCTCACGCCGCATGCGGTACGACCACCTGCGGCGCGGGATGGTCCGTGCAACTGCACGCCATCTGCTCGTGCTCCCGCTGGTTCGGGCGCACGTGCAGGTACATGGCGATGACCATCGGGATGAACACGATTGAGTTGTAGAACAGGTGCAGCTCGACCCGGGGGATCACGAGCTGCACCACGCTGGTCGGCACCACCTGGCCGAAGAAGACCGTACCGAGCTGCGCCTGCAGCAGCAGGAGGAAATGCTCGATGTGATGCCAGAACTGGATCACGAGTGCGATCGTCCACCAGGTACGCGAACGGCCGACGAATCCTGGGCGGAGCAGGAACAGGAACGACAGCATGACGATCGCGTACCCGTAGTGCAGCCACTCGGAGCTGACCAGCCAGGGGAAGTACTGACCGAGCACGCCGCGGGCCTGCGGCCGGGAGAAGCCCAGTACCCAGATCTGGTACGCCTGAACGAGGTGTTCGGCCCAGTGCGCCAGAGTGACGAACAGGAAGACGTTGAGCGCCGCCTTGTGGTGGGCGCCGTTCATTTGCGCCAGCAGCCCTTTTCGTGCCGCGGCGACGGTCTGGGTCATGTCGCGCACCTTTCTGGAGACGCCGCTGTGACCACTCCGGCGTCAAAGCTAGCGGGACCCGACCGGCCGCGGTTCTTGCGAATTGCCGTCCTCAGCCGGCCGCTCAGGGCCTGACCAGCTCTGGTGATCCTTGTTGGACGGTCATCGACACGGCCCGAGTTGGGTCACGTTGAAGATCATTTTCTGATCTCGGCGCTGTGGCCTGCCGTGTTGCTCGCGACCGTGTCGAAATCTGCGCACTAACCGACACCCTGACCTCGGCGCAATGTTCCATTTCGGCGACTTCCCTACGCCCAGGAAGAGACGCGGGCATCCGATGTGGATGATCAAGCCTACCGGAAGAGCCGCAAGGCCGCCGACCACGACGTGCCCACCAGGACCCACGCCGGCGGATGCCAGGTATCCGCCCACGCCGACACGCCGCCATCCAGTGCGAAGGCGCTCCTCCAGTCGGGGCGCTCAACGGGCGGCACCGCTGCCACCAGCGGAAACGCCGCGCCGATCGTCGTACGCACCACATGACCCCAGTCGGGTCACTCACGGTGACCAGGGGGCTGGAGCCGGCCCGGGTAACACGGGATCTCCATCGCGAGTGGACTCTGGCACACCTCAAAAGCCAGGGATGACGTCAGTCTGGCTCCACTCGCCGCGGACATGACGATGGCTGGACGGGGGCAGCACGACGCAGTGTCCGAAATGGGCAGGAGGTGACATCACATTCGTGACCGTGCGTGATTACGCCGGCTCATCCACCGACGGTCAGCCGCCCGTCCAGCCGGACACAACGGGCGGCACCGCTGCCACCAGCGGAAAAGCCGCACCGATCGTCGTACGCACCACATGACCCAAGTCAGGTCAGCCGACCGCTCAGCGCCTGACCGGCTCTGGTGATCCTTGTTGAACGGTCATCGGCACGGCGTCCAGCATCGCCCAGTCCCGGCTGATCTCGGCGGCCGTGCCGAGTAGCCGGGGCAGATGCTCGCCGATGAGCACGTCCATCGAGGTCTCGGCGGCGTGCACGGTGACGTTGAGCGCGGCGACGACCCGGCCGTCGCCGTCGCGTACCCCGGTGGCCACCGACCGGATACCGGCGGCGAGGTCCTGGTCGGCGGCTGCCCAGCCACGGGCCCGGACCTCGCGCAGCACGCGGTCGAGTTCGTCGCGGTCCGGTTGCCAGCGCGCGATGATGCCGGATCGGCCGGGGTTGGCCAGGACGGTGGTGAGTTCGTCCGGTTCGAGCGCGGCGAGCAGGACCTTGCCCATCGAGGTCGGCACGGCCGGGAACCGGGTGCCGATGGTCACCGCCAGCGTGACGATCTTGGGCACCGCTACCCGGCTGACGTAGACGATGTCGCTGCCGTCGAGCTGCGCCATGGAGGTCGATTCGTTGGTCTGCCCGACGAGGCGCTGCATGTGCGGGCGGGCGACGTCCCAGAGGTTGAGCGCGTTGACGTAGGCCATGCCGAGCTCCAGCACCCGGGGCGTGAGGGCGAACCCACGGTCGGCGGCGCTGCGTACGTAGCCGAGTTCGTCGAGGGTGAGCAGAATCCGACGGACGGTGGGCCGGGCCAACCCGGTGGCGGCGGCGATCTCGCTGAGCGTCATGATCGGACGGCCGGGCCGGAAGCAGCGCAGTACGTCGAGCCCACGGGCCAACGCCTCGATGAAATCGCTACCGGCCTCGCGCGCCACGCCGACCCCTCCGTCGCGTCACCGCCGTGGCTGTCGTACCCCGACGGGTGTCTCCTCCGGGCAGGCACGTCGCCAGCCGGGGTGTCCCCCGGCGGGCGTCGCGCCCACCGGGGTCCATCTGTCAGTCAATGCTTCCACTGGGCGCTGCCGGCGTCCCACTCGGTGTAGGTGTACGGGTTGTCGAGCACCTTTGTTTCTGGAATGTCCGGATTCATACCCTTGTTCCACGCCTCGGTGCCCATCTGCCCGACGAGGTATTCGATGGTGCCGGCCACGGCGGCGCGGGCGGCGGCCAGGTCGACCCCGACCAGCCGGTGCTCGTGCTTGACCAGCCGGCCGTCGATGACGACCGAGTGCACGTCGCCGCGCTGGGCCTGGAAGGCGACGTGCCCGTACGGGTGGATCAGCGGGAACATCACCGGGGAGTTCTCGTTCTTGATCAGCACCAGGTCGGCCTTCTTTCCCGGCTCGACGCTGCCGACCAGGCGGTCCATGCCGAGCGCCCGGGCGCCGCCCCGGGTGGCCCACTCGACGACCTGCTCGGCCCGCAGGTGGCAGTGGGTGATCGTCTCCTGGCGGCCGTGCGCTTCCAGATGCTCGCGGGACCGGTCGGCGCCCAGCGTGGTGCGCATCGCGGAGAACAAATCGCCGCTCCACCAGACGCTGGTGTCCATCGACAGCGAAACCGGGATGTCGTGCTGGCGCAGCGCCCAGGTGGGCGGGTAGCCCTGGCCGGCGCTCTGTTCGCTCTCGGTGGAGACCGAGACCGATCCGCCGGTGGCGGCGATCCGGTTGTACGAGTCCCGGTTGAGGGTCGCGGCGTGCACGTAGACGGTCGACTCGGTCATGAAGCCGTTCTCGTGCATCAGCCGGATGCCGTCGTCGTTGGTGGCCCCCCACACCCCGGCGTGTGTGGTGACCGGCACACCGAGTTCGCGGGCCACCTCGAACGCCGCCTTTTCCGGGAAGTTCGGGTCACCGGTCACGTCGAAGGCCATCTGGAAGCCGAGCATGTCGCCCTTGCCGTGCAGCCGGCGGGCGACGAAGTCCCGGAACCCGGGGCTGGTGGCCCACTCCCACGGCCCCTGCTGCAGGTTGCCGTAGGCGAGGACGAACCGGCCGGGGACGGCTTCGAGCGCGTCGACGGCGGCGTCGGCGTGCTGCGGGGTCTGCAGGCCGTGCGACCAGTCGACGGTGGTGGTGACGCCGGCGTCGATCGCTTCGATGGCGGACAGCAGGTTGCCGGCGTAGACGTCCTGCGGGCGGAACAGTTTGCCGGATTCGAGGTAGTACCAGACGAAGTACTGGGTGAGGGTCCAGTCGGCCCCGTACCCGCGCATCGCGGTCTGCCACATGTGCCGGTGGGTGTCGATCATGCCGGGCATGACGATGCCGCCGGCCGCGTCGATCTCCAGCGTCCCGTCCGGTACGGCGAGCGCCTCGCCGATCTCGGCGATCCGCTCGCCGATCACCAGGACGTCGGCGCGGGGCAGCACCGTGTGCGTGTCGTCCATGGTCAGGACCAGGCCGTTGCGGAAGACCACCGGCCGGTCCGCCGCCGGTGTCCGTTGCGCGGCTGTGCTCATCAGCGCCTCTCCCATCCCGCTGCATACTTCTCGGACTTCTGTCCGCTAGTCGGCCACTCTTAACTGGTGCCAGTGTGTTCGGGGTCACGACCAACGTCAAGAGAAGATGTCGATATTGTTACAGCCGGCAGGCATACGCCGTTCATCAGCTCAAACCTGACAGGACTTGCCCACGTGTTGACACAGCCCACTGGCCGATGAACACTCGAATCTGGCGGAAGATTGTCCGTCTAGCGGCCAGTATCGACTCGACGAGAAAGGTGCGCCGATGACGGAGGAACGACCACGAAACCCCGGCCCGCTGCACGGGCTGCTGGTGGCCGACTTCTCCCGCATCCTCGCCGGCCCCTACGCGACGATGCTGCTGGCCGACCTCGGCGCCGAGGTGATCAAGGTCGAGGGCCCCGGGGGCGACGACACCCGGACCTGGATGCCACCCGAACGCGACGGCGTCTCCACGTACTACCTCGGCATCAACCGCAACAAGCGGTCCATCGCGCTCGACCTCAAGGACCCAGACGACCTCGACGTCGCCCACCGTCTCGCCGACCGGGCCGACGTGCTGATCGAGAACTTCAGACCCGGCGGCCTGCGCCGCTTCGGCCTGGACTACGACAGCGTCACCGAGCGCAACGCAAAGATCATCTACGCCTCGATCAGCGGCTTCGGCACCGGCGCCGGCGCGTCCTACCCCGGCTACGACCTGATGGTGCAGGCGGTGTCCGGGCTGATGAGCCTCACCGGCGACCCGGACGGATCACCGTACCGGGCCGGCATCTCGGTGTTCGACGTGATGTCCGGGCTGCACGCCACCATCGGCATCCTCGCCGCCCTGCACCACCGCGACGCGACCGGCAAGGGCCAGCACGTCGAGGTCAACCTGCTGTCGTCGGCCCTGTCCGGGCTGGTCAACCACAGCAGCGGGTACGTCGCCGGCGCAGTGGTCCCGTTCCGGATGGGCAACGCCCACCCCAGCCTGTTCCCGTACGAGCCGCTGCCGGTCGCCGACGGCGAACTGATCGTGATCGCCGGCAACGACGGGCAGTTCCGCAAGCTGTGCGAGGCCCTCGGCGTGCCCGAGTTGCTCGACGACCCGCGCTTCGGCCGCAACCAGGACCGCACCGCCAACCGGGAAGCACTGCGCCCGCTGCTGGTCGAGCAGCTGCGCAAGCGCACCCGTGACGAGTGGTTCACCGAACTGCTCGCCGCCGGGGTGCCCTGCGCGCCGATCAACACCATCGACGGCGGCGTCGCGCTGGCGCAGCGGCTCGGCCTGGACCCGGTCGTCACCGCCGGCGAGGGCGACGCGGCGGTGCCCGGCATCCGGCATCCGATCACCCTGTCGCAGACCCCGGCGCGTTACGACGCGCCGCCACCCGCCCTGGACGAACACGGTGAGGAGATCCGCGCGTGGCTGACGAACAGCTGAACGGCCATGGCCGGCGGCCGTCCGGCGACGAGCAGCTGAGCTTCCCGACCTCGATCGGCACCTCGGACGCCACCAGCATCCGGCTGCTCGGCCGGGACCTGGCCGGCGAGATGATGGGCCAGGTCGGCTTCGGCGAGCTGGCGTTCTGGCTGGTCGCCGGGCACCGGCCGAGCCCCGGTCAGGTACGGGTCTTCGAGGCGGTGCTGGTCGCGCTGGCCGACCACGGCTTCACCCCGACCGCCATCGCGGCCCGGCTGACCTACCTCAGCGCCCCCGAGTCGTTGCAGGGCGCGATCGCCGCCGGGCTGCTCGGCGGTGGTTCCCGATTCCTCGGCGTCACCGAGGACTGCGGCCGGTTTCTCGCCGAGATCCTCGCCGGCGTCGACACGTACCCCGACGACGACACCGGCTGGGACGCGGTCGCCCTGACGGCGGTCCGCGACGCCCGCGCCGCCAAACGGCTGCTGCCCGGCCTCGGGCACCCGGTGCACAAGCAGACCGACCCGCGTACCCCGGTGTTGATCCGGATCGCCGCCGACGAGGGCCTGCGCGGTCCGCACCTGCGGCTGTTCGAGGCGATCGGCCGGGTCCACCCGCAGGTCCTCGGCCGCACCCTGCCGCTCAACGGCGCCGGGGTGTGCGGCGCCGCGCTGGCCGACCTCGGCCTGCCGGTCGACCTGCTGCGCGGCTTCGCCCTGCTGGCCCGCACCGCCGGCCTGCTCGGCCACCTCGCCGAGGAGCGCCGCGCCCCGCTCGGCATGGACATCTACCGCGCGGTCGACCGCAACGCCCGCTACGTCCCCCCAGACGCCAGCTGATCACCCGTCCCGCACCTACGATCGCCCTCGGAAGGAGCGGCCATGGCCAGCATCGTCGCGGTCATCGCCTCCACCCACCACCCGTTCTACTACCGAGCCACCACCGCCACCGGTGAGGACCGTCCGCCCTTCGCCGACGAGTGGCAGCGCAAGATCCTCGCCTTCCGCGAGACCCTCACCAAGGCCAACCCGGACGTGCTGGTGATGGTCGGCTCCGACCACTTCCACCAGCTGTGGCTGGACAACATGCCGCAGTTCCTGATCGGCAAGGCGCCGTTCTACGACGCCAACTGGTACAACGAGGAACGCGAGTTCGGCCTGCCCCGGATGCTGCTCAAAGGCCAGGAGAACCTGTCGGCGCATCTGCTGCGGGCCGGTCTGGACGCCGGTTTCGACCTGGCGTTCAGCAACGAACTGCGGATCGACCACAGCATCACCTGCCCGATCATCACCCTGCGGCCCGAGGCCGACCTGCCGATCGTGCCGATCTACACCAATATCTTCGCCCCGCCGCTGCCGCAGCCGAAACGCTTCGTGCAACTCGGCGAGGCGGTCCGGGACATCGTCGAATCGTGGCCGAGCCACCTGCGGGTGGCGATCATCGGCACCGGGCACCTGTCGCTGGAGCTGGGCGGGCCACGCCAGTTCGGCCCGCACGGCCCGGACCCGGAGTTCGACCAGCGGGCGGTGCAGTGGATCGCCAACGGCGACCTGGACGGTTGCCTCGCCGAGGTCACCCTGGACAGCCTGCACTCCCCCGGCAACGCCACCCACGGGTTCATGGACTTCATGCTGATGATGGGGGTCGCCGGTGCCGGCGCGAAGGCCGACCACGTGGACACCCTGGACCTGTTCCACACCATGGAGGCCTACTTCACCTGGTACCCGAACGGAGCCCCAGCATGAGCAAGTACCTGGTGGACAAGTTTCTCTACACCGTCGACCGGGACCCGGACCTCGTCGAGCGCTACCGCGAGGATCCGCGCGGCTTCGTCACCTGGTGGGAGGCCGAGCGGGCGAACTCCGTCCTGAACTGCCACACCGGTGAGGCGAGCACCTGGCTGCGCTTCACCGACGCCGAGCGCGACGCGCTGGCCGCCCACGACCACGTCCGGCTGTTCGAGCTGGGCGCGCACCCGTTCCTGACGCTGACCCTGTTCATCGCCATGTTCGAACGCGACCACACCGAGCCGCTGGCCTACCAGAAGCAGTACGGGCTGCGGCTGGCCCACTTCGCCCTGCCGTACCCGGACATCGCCACCTGATGGCCGGCTCGGACATGATGGCCGGCCCGGACATGATGTCGGCGGCGGTCGTCACCCGGCACGGCGAACCGCCGGTGTGCCGGCGACGGCCGACGCCGACGCCGGCCGGCGGGCAGGTGCTGGTCCGGGTGAGCGCCGCGCCGATCACCCCGCTGGACCTGCTCTGCGCCTCGGGCAGCTCCTACCTGGGCGCGCCGGCGCTGCCGTACGTGCCGGGCGTGCAGGGGGTCGGCACCCTCGCCGACGGACCCGGGGTGTGGTTCCCGACCCGGGCCGGCATGGCACCCGGCGACGGCGGCCTCGCCGAGTACGCCGCCGTGGCCGTCGCCGACCTGGTGCCGCTGCCCGACGGCGTGGACCACCGGCTGATCGCCGCGCTCGGCTACTCGGCGGTGGCCGCCTGGTGCGCGTTGACCATGCGGGGTGAATTGATCGCCGGGGAGGACGTGCTGGTCCTCGGCGCCAGCGGCACGGTCGGGCAGGCGGCGGTGCAGCTCGCC
Source organism: Solwaraspora sp. WMMB335 (assembly GCF_049179075.1). Classification (NCBI taxonomy): domain Bacteria; kingdom Bacillati; phylum Actinomycetota; class Actinomycetes; order Micromonosporales; family Micromonosporaceae; genus Solwaraspora; species Solwaraspora sp. WMMB335. The sequence continues at coordinate 6,311,954 of NZ_JBMHMF010000001.1, read as the reverse complement.
CGACTGGTCGGCGCGCGCCGGGTGACCGCCGCCGCCCGGTCGGCCACCGCCGCCGAGCGGCTGCGCGCACTCGGTGCCGACGCGGTGGTGCCGCTGCGCGCCGACGACGACGTACCCGGGCTCGCCGCCCGGCTGCGCGAAGCCGCCGGCGGCCCGGTCGACCTGGTGCTCGACCCGCTGTTCGGGGTGCCGGCGGCGGCGGCGCTGCGGGTGCTGCGAGCGGGTGGCCGGCTGGTCAACCTCGGCGGCTCGGCCGGCCCGACCGCCCCGTTCGACTCGGCCACGCTGCGCGGCGGCTCGCTGCGCGTGCTCGGCTACACCAACAACGAGCTGACTCGGCAGCAGCGGGCGGCGGCGGTCGCCGCGATCGCCGGACACGCTCGCGCCGGCCGGCTGACCGTGGACCACGACGTGCGTCCGCTCGACGAGGTGACCGCGGCCTGGCAGACCCAGGCCGACGGGTCGGCCGGCGCCCGGATCGTCATCACCCCGTAGGCGTGGGCTGCGCCACGGCATCAGGCCGCCGTCTCGTCGACCGGCATGGTGAAGACGGTGGCGAGGCGGGTCAGGGCGGTCCGCGCCTCGGCGGGCATCACGTCGAGCACATCGGCCGGGCCACGGCCGGCCAGCGCGTCCGTCACCTCGGCGGCGGGCGGACCGGCCGAGGCCAGCCAGGTCGCGGTAAGCGCGACTGAATGGACCGAATGGACCGAATGGTGTGTGTCCAGCTCGAAGATGCCGCCGCCGTCGCCGCCAAGCTCGAGTCGCTGGCGGGCCCGGTCGCCGACCATCTGCGCCACGGCCGCCGCGATGAACAGCCCGTACGCGGTCGCGTAGCTGGTCGCTTCGACGTCGACCGGGCGGTCGACGTCGAGGGCTGCGAAGATGTCGCGTTCGTGCAGCCACGAGTCCCACAGGACGTGCAGCACCAGCACCGTCCAGTCCATCGCCCCGTACGGCAGGACGACGTCGAACCGCTCGTCGCGGGCCAGCCTGTCCCGGGCCACAGCGAACGCTTCGTCCGTCACCGCAGCAAGGCGGTCGAGGCTGGCGGCCGGCGACTCGCCTGCCGAAGCAGCCAGCCACCGGCTCGGTGTGGTCCGCGGGTCGAACCCGGCGGTCAGGTCGAATGTGCGGTCGCCTGGGCCGGCGGCGATCGCACGAGTGACATCGCACAGGTGCCGGACCATGTCCTGTACGGACCACTGGGGGCAGCGGGTCGGCGCGGACCACTGCTCGGGACCGAAACTCCGCAGGTCGGTAAGGAGCCGTCGCCGTTGCTCGACGAAGACACCGAGCAGACGTTCCGGATTCAGATCGCACCCACCGGCGGTCCGCAACAGCAGTGCGTGCGGCGAACTGGTCACTGTCATCGATCATCCCCGAAGTCGCCGAAAACACCAGCATATTTCCGTCAGTCCAAGAAGGAACCGCAGTCAAGGCGGATGCCTAGCGATGGTCGGAGTTGTGGCGGCATGGCGTCGAGGTCGCGCGGCAGTGCGTCGACGCCGGCAGGGCTGGATCACTCGTCGCTCTCCGCGATGGTCGGATCCGTCCGCAGCCGCGACAGAATCCGGTGTACGCCGAGCTGGTGTGGAAGTGGACGCAGATCACCGGTAGACATCCGAGACCGGATCTCGTCCGACGAACTCAGTCCAGGCGACGAGCCGCCGTCACAGCTCCCCCCGGAACGCCCGATGCTGCAACGACGCGAACAGCGCATCCAACTCCCCCAACGCCCTCCGCCCGCGCACCTCTTGCTCTCGTTTCAGCAGCAAGATGCTCCTAAAAGCCTCCTGCTCATCGAGAGATACGACAGGAACAGTCATCCCCTTAAGGCTGGTCATATTGATGGTATTGAGACCAGAGGTAGTCTTTGACATCCTCCGAAAATATCGCCTGCCGATCTGGGAGTTAAGCACAAATAGTCCAAACTCCGGCAACACCTTGTCCGGATCAAATCTGACTCGCATTAGATGGTTCTGATGCACGCACCCGTCGATAGCCTCCTCCCACATTGCCGCCCTACCAACCTCCAGACGATTCCCGTGGCCCTCGACAACAAGAACGTCCCCGGCCGCAAGCAACGTGCGCCGAGCCTCCGTTTCAGTAACCCGCAATCTCTTCACATCGGAGAGATCCAGGGCATTACGGTGCACATTGGCCACGCGGAGATATGGAACATCATTCGGGTTCCCTCTCCTCGATCCGCTGACCTGGAGCCCGCCCTGTAGATCGGCCACCGATTCCAGGGTGACGAGTCGAGCATCGCGAGCAGGATTCAGCATGTGGTGGTCGAACCATGACTCGACAAGTCCATCAAGCTCCTGGAGCCACATCCTACGAGCAACCCGCAGGGCGTCAACACGGTCCAGCACGTCCGCGATCCGCCGCTGCTCCTCCATCGACGGCAGCGGCACCTCCATCTCGGCTATGTCATGACGGGTCACTTGCTTGAAAATGGCACCCTTACCCTTGGCCAACAGCTCAGGAGCAGACTTTGTGAGCCAGTGCCATAGATACCGAGGTTCAATGTTTTCATCAGGAGTCAAACCAGCGACTCCACGACCAAGCGCATACACCCGATCGCTCCACACCTTCACGCCTATCGACGCTCTTACACCAAGGATGATATCCCCAGTACTCGAACATCTCGCGGCGTCCTTCGTGAACTTCTTGACGACCGGACGGTCGCCTTGGAAATCACCGGGACCTGCGACCAGCGGCCAACCCACTCCCTCAAGGTTGTAGCTCTCACCCGGCGGCGCCTGTCCCATGACGATCGAACAAACTTCGTCGAGCCGTCTCGTGATCTGCATTACAGCAGCCCTTTGAGATCGGCGAGGCCGTGCTGGATTTCGGATTCAAGGCGTTCAAGCTCGGCGATGATCTCGGCTGGCGGGCGATGCTCGGTCTCTTCGTGCACGACCTCCTTGTAACGGCTGAGGCTCAGGTCGTAGTCCTGCGCGACGATGTCGTCCTTCGGCACGCAGAAGGACTGCTCGGTCCGCGCTCGCTCCCGCTCGGCCCCGTCGCGCTGCTTCCAGCGGGCCAGCACGTCCGGCAGGTTGTTCCTGGCGTGCTCCTCATCGGTCAGCGCCTCGGCGGGCACCAAGCCGAGCTTCTCCTCCGGCAGCAGCGGGTTGCGCTTGTCGTCGAGGCTCCAACCGTCGGCCTTGACCTCGTAGAACCAGACGTCGCCCGTACCGCCGCTGTTGGTCCTGGTGAAGAGCAGGATCGCGGTGGAGACCCCGGCGTACGGCTTGAAGACCCCACCGGGCAGCTTGACCACGGCGTCGAGTTTCTGGTCCTCGACCAGCATGCGGCGCAGCTCCCGATGCGCCTTGCTGGAGCCGAAGAGCACCCCGTCGGGCACGACCACCGCAGCTTGACCGCCGTTACGCAGCAGGCGCAGGAACAGTGCCAGGAACAGCAGCTCGGTCTTTTTCGTCTTGACCGTCTGCTGCAGAATCCGCGAGGTGCGTTCGTAGTCCAGGCTGCCGGCGAACGGCGGGTTGGCAAGGATCACCGAGTACGCGTCGGTCTCGTCGCTGACGTCGTCGCCGAGCGAGTCGCGGTAGTCGATGGCCGGGTTCTCCACGCCGTGCAGCAGCATGTTCATGCTGCCGACCCGCAACATCGTGCTGTCGAAGTCGAAGCCGTGGAACATGTCCCGGTGGAAGTGATCGCGCAGCACCGGGTCGTGCAGCGCGCCCGAGTGCCGCCGCCGGATGAACTCGGCCGCACCCACCAGGAAGCCGGCGGTGCCGCACGCGGGGTCGCAGATGCGGTCCGTCGGTCCAGGCTCGACCATCTCGACCATCAGGTTGATGATGTGCCGGGGTGTGCGGAACTGGCCGTTGTGGCCAGCCGTCGCGATCTTGCTGAGCATGTACTCGTACAGGTCGCCCTTGGTGTCCCGGTTGGCCATCTGGATGTCGTCGATCATGTCGACGACCCGCCCCAGCAACGCCGGGTTCGGGATGGTGAAGCGGGCATCCCTCATGTGCCGCGAGTACGCCGACCCATCGCCGCCGAGGGTACGCAGGAGCGGGAAGACGTGCTCCCCGACGATCTCGAACATCTTCCGCGGGTCGACGTCCTTGAAGTACGACCAGCGCAGCTCGCTGTACGGACGGCCATGCGGATCCTCGCCCTCGGGGTAGATGGGGCGGGCCCCGTCCGACCCGAGACGCTGCACCCGGTTGTCGGCGAGCGTCTGCAACTCGTCAAGGCGGCGGATGAACAGCAGATACGTGATTTGCTCGATCACTTCGAGAGGGTTGGAGATGCCGCCTGACCAGAAGGCGTCCCAGATGCGGTCGATCTTGCTCTTCAGTTCACCGGTGATCACGAGGTCATGTCCCAAGGCGGAGAGATGGCGGACACGGAACCCTTCAGGCTCCGACGTGCCCAGACCATACACAAGGGATCGTTAGATCGATTACTTGCAACCGTAACGGCTCGACCGGTGCGGTCATCATGCCGGCCCTGGTACCCACTCAGGTGAATCTATGCTGGTCAGCTCGTTCGCCTGCCGCTCAGCGGGGTGGCGATGCCCAAGCCCGCCAGAGCGGCATGTCCAGAGACCGATTTTCCCACGGGCCACGGTGGTCCGATCGACCTGGTGACGCGTGGCCAGCCCTTCCCGTCAACTGGACACCCTCCCGTCGCGGCCTGTCCATAGTGTACGCGACCAATGCAGATCATGAGCATCGACGGACTGGCACCGGTCACGGTCGTGCGCAACGGCAAGATGCGCGCAGCGGGACGGCGGCTCGACGATGTCGTCGTCTACGACTGGGGCTTCCAGCTCAACGGACGACACCACGAGCAGCGCAGCTACGTCCTGCTCGATGACGGGTTCCAGATCAACCAAGACGACCTCTGGATCGACGTCATCGTCGGACCGCCCGACCATCCGTACCGGGTGCTCGACCTCGACGAGTACGCCGCAGCCGCCAGAGATGGCGCGTTGACGCCGGCCGAGGCGGCCGACGGACTCGTCCGTACCCAACGCTTCCTCGACCGCCGGCTGAACCGGCGCCACGAGACCCTGCGGGCCTGGCCCCGACTTCCCACCGGACTCCCCCAAGCGACCATGACCCCGGTGCGTCCGATCGGCGGTGCGGCGGCACTCGGGATCCGCCGCGTTCCGGCCGGCCGGGCCAGGCGGGGTGAAAGCCGGCTCGGCTAGGGTCTGGCCGTGCTGATCACGGACGGGCCGAACGGCGAGAAACACCTGCTCGATGTGCTGATCGGAGCCGCCGACACCGCACCGGACCAGACGACCGTGCACGTGCGCGGGGACGGGACCGAACGCCTCGTCACGCACCGGCAGCTGCGCGACGACGCGCTGCGGGTTGCCGGTGGACTGCACGACGCCGGCATCGCGGACGGCACACCGGTGATCCTGCTGGCGGATGCCGGCGACGACTTCCAGCCGATGTTCTGGGGCACGCTGGCGGCCGGGCTGGTCCCCGTACCACTGCCGCCGGAACCGACCCGGGTGGCCGGCGTGCGTGACCTGCTCGGCGGCGTACCGGTGATCGTCGACGACGTCTGCGCCGCCGTGGCCCGCACCGCCGGAGCCCCGGCGCTGCACCTCGACAAGCTACGGGCCGACGGTCGGGCACCACACCGGGTGCCGGAGCCTGACCCCGACGATCCCGCGTTTCTGCAGTTCTCCTCCGGCAGCACCGGCACCCCACGCGGCGTCGAGCTGCGGCACCGCAACGTGCTGGCCAACCTGTGGCAGATCGGCCAGGCCGCCGCACTGACCGCTGACGACGTGTCGGTCAGCTGGATGCCGTACTTCCACGACATGGGGCTGATCGGCACCCACCTGGCGCCCCTGGCCGCCCGGCTGCGCCAGGTGCGGATCGGCCCGTTGACGTTCGCGAAACGACCACTGCTGTGGTTCACCGTCGCGCACCGGCACCGGGCCACCCTGCTGTCGGCGGCGAACTTCGCGCTCGCGTTGGCGGTCCGCCGGGTGCCGGCCGACGCACTGGCCGAGCTGGACCTGAGCGCCGTCCGGCTGATGATGGTCGGCGCGGAGCCGGTCTCGCCGGTGGTGTGGCGGGCGTTCGTCGAACGGACCCGGCCCGCCGGGCTCGATCCTCGCGCGCTGCAACCGGTGTACGGGTTGGCCGAGGCGACGCTCGCCGTCACCGTCCCGCCGCTGGGCGAGACCGCCGTGCCGGTGGCCGTCGACCGGGCCGCGCTGTCCGACGGACAGGTGCTGCCCTGCGCCCCGGGCCCGGACTCGGTGGAGGTGATGGACGTCGGCCGGCCGGTCCCGGGCTGTCAGGTGCGCATCGTCGACGGGCGGGGCCGGATCCGCGGTGATCGACAGGTCGGCGAGATCGAGGTGCGAGGGCCGAACGTCGCCCCCGGCTACCGGGGGGACGTGGCCGCCACGGCACAGGTGTTCGTCGGCGGCTGGCTGCGCACCGGTGATCTGGGATTCCTGCGCGCCGACGGCCGACTGTGCGTGACCGGCCGGGCCAAGGACGTGGTGTTCGCCAACGGACGCACCTTCCACGCCGTCGACCTGGAGGAGGTGATCGCCGGCACCCCCGGCCTGCCCGTCGGTCGGGCGGCGGTGATCGGCTGCACCGACCCGGCCACCGGCACCGAGCGGATCGTCGCATTCGTGCAGTGGGCCCGCCCGCCCGCCGCGACGGCCGACGCGGTGCTGCGACAGACGGCCACCCGGCTGGTCGAGGCGACCGGACACGACCAGGTGCGGGTGTTGCCGGTACCGGCCGGCGCGTTCGCCCGTACCACCAGCGGCAAGCTGCGTCGCCGACGGCTGCGTGAGCGGTACGCGGCGGGTGACTTCGCCGCCGTCGAGCAACAGTGGGTGAACAGCTCGATCGCGAACCTGCCAGGGAGCCGGGTCGGGAGCCGGTCCGACGTCGAGGAGTTGGTCCGCCAGGTGTGGGCCGCAGTGCTGTGCCGTCCGGTCGACGAGATCGGCCTGCACGACCGGTTCCCCGCCCTGGGCGGCTCGTCCCTGCAGGCGATGGAGGTGCTCGCCAGGCTGGAGGACGCGCTCGGCCGTACCCTCGATCCGGCCGAGCTGCGGGAACGCGCCACCGTCGCCGCGCTGGCCGACCATCTGATCGCCCCGGCCGCGCCCCGGCCTGTTCCCCCACCCGCGCCCCGGCCCGGCCACGTGCTGCCGCCCGCCACCGCCGCGGTGATCGGCCTGTCCTGCCGGTTTCCCGGCGCGGCGACGCCGGAGGAGTTCTGGCTCCGACTGATCGAGGGACGCGACAGCGTCGGCGAGGTGCCGCCCGAGCGGTGGTGGCCGGTCACCGGGCCGGTCACCGGATCAGTCACTCGGCGCGGCGCGTTTCTCGCCGATCCGGCCGGCTTCGACGCCGGCTTCTTCGGGATGAGCGACGAGGAGGCCGTCCAGACCGACCCGCATGCCCGGATCTTCCTGGAACTGGCGCACGAGGCACTGGAACGGGCCGGGTACGCCGGACCGCGTCGGCACGGGCGGCGGGTCGGGGTGTTCGCGGCGGTCGGCGAGAGCGGCTACCCCGAGCTGATGCGTACACACGCCGATGGCGACGACCGGGCGACGACGCTGGTCGGCAACCTGCGCAGCCTCGTACCGGCCCGGGTGGCGCAGGCCCTCGACCTGACCGGCCCGGCGATCGCGGTGGACACCGCCTGCTCGTCCGCGCTGGTCGCCCTGCACCTGGCGGTGCGCAGTCTGCGCGACGGCGAATGCGACCTCGCGGTGGTCGGCGGGGTGCACCTCAACCTCACCCCGACCGGGCACCAGTTGCTGGCCGACGCCGGGGCGATCTCGCCGACGGACGGTGCCGGGTGTTCGACGCGGCGGCGGACGGCTTCGTGCCGGGTGAGGGCGGCGCCGTGCTGGTCCTGGCCCGCGCCGAGGACGCTGACGCCGCCGGGGACCAGGTGCTGGCGGTGGTACGCGGCACCGCGGTCAACAACGACGGCCGGTCGCTGAGCCTGCTCGCCCCCAATCCGCTGCGCCAGCAGGAGGTGATCACGCAGGCGTACCGGGACGCCGGCGTGGACCCGGCGCAGGTGTCGTACGTGGAGGCGCACGGCACCGGCACGCCGCTCGGCGATTCGGTCGAGGTCCGTTCGCTGGCGCACGCCTTCGCGCCGCGCCCGGATGGCACGCCACGCTGGCTCGGCTCGGTCAAGTCCAACCTCGGACATCTGCTCACCGCAGCCGGGATGCCGAGCCTGGTCAAGGTCGTGCTGGCACTGGCGCACCGGCGGCTGCCACCGTCGCTGCACCTGCGTACGCCGTCGCCCCGGTTCGACCTGGCCGCCGCGGGTTTCCAGGTGGTCAGTGAGTCTCAGCCGTGGACCGGCGACGGCCCGTTGCTGGCCGGGGTCAACGCGTTCGGATTCGGCGGCACCAACGCGCACGCCATTCTGCAGCAGGCCCCAGCGGCCCCAGCGGCCCCAGGGCCTACGGTCATGGCGGCGAAGCCGGCAGGGCCACGGTTACTGACCGTGTCGACGGCCAGCAAGCCGGCGTTACGGCAGGCGTTGGCCGGCCTGTCCGCGTTCGTCGCCGGCCACCCGGACATCGATTTCGCGCAGGTGTGCGCCTCGGTGAGCACCGCCCGCGACGATCGGCCGTACCGGCTGGCACTGATCGTCGGCGACGACCTCGCCGAGCGGCTCCGGACCGCCGCCACCGGCCCGTGCACCCCGGTGCTACGCCGGCCACGCGCCGCGTACGTGCGCTGGCCGACGCTGGCCGACGGCAGGCCGGACGAGCCACTGACGGCAACCGAATACTGCCGCAAGCTCGCCGACTGGGGTATCGCCATGGACCCGGTCGCCGTAAATCCGGTCGCCGCGGACACCGGGGCCGAGCTCACCGGTGCCCTGCGACGTTTGCTCGACGAGGGTTACGACACGTTGGTAACGGCCGCCGGGCAGGCTGCGGAGTTGGACCGGGCCGTACGCGCGATGACCGCCGGACGGGATTACGACCGGCTGGCGGTCATCGCCGCCGACGACGACGAGGCGGGGTTACTGGCGCTGGCCGGTGCACTGTGGCAACGCGGGGCCCCGCTGGATCGGCTCCGGCTGGCGGGTGACCATCGACGGCTCGCCGTGCCGACGTACCCGTTTCAGCGGCGACGACACTGGCCGTCACCGGATCCGACCATGCTGGTGCATCAGCTGGTCTGGTCACCGTCACCGCCCGTGACTGCCGGGCGGACAGCCACGTCGGTGTGCCTGGTCGGGCACGGCGCCGGCCGCGGAAACTCCCTCGGCGACGGGCTGCGGGCGGCACTGCGCGAGCGGGGGATCCCGTCGACCGCCACGGTCACGCAGGCGGATCTGACGGTGTTCCTGGCCGACCCGGCACCGGCCGGCGTGCCCGGGTCGACCGCCGGTACCGGCTCGCCGCAGGTGACCGACGGTACCGGCTGGCCGACCGTATCCGATTTGGACGCCGAGGTCACCTCGACCGTGCTGGGCTTTCGGCAGTTGCTCGCCGACCTGACACAGCGCCGGTCCGGCTGCTGGTGGTGACCTGCGACGCGGTGTGCACCGGCGCGGCGGGCGAACGACCGCGACCCGTGCAGAGTCTGCTCGCCGGTCTGGTGTCAGCGCTGGCCGACGAGCAGGCCGACAGCGTGGTCTGGACGGCTGACCTGACCCGGGCCGACAGCGTGTCGCAGTGGGTGGCGGCACTGGTCGACGAAATCGGCGCCGGGCTGCCGGACGACCACGAGACGCAGGTCGCGGGGGTGGCTTGGCGCAACGGCGTACGGCTGAGTCGTGGGCTGGAGCCGGTGCCGGCGGCACCGGACCTGGCGACACCCGACGGGGTGCAGCTGATCGTCGGCGGCACCGGTGGTGTCGGCGCGGCGCTCGCGGCGGACCTCGCCGCTCGGGGACGGTCCAGGCTGGTGCTGGCCGGGCGGTCCGCCGCACCGGCGGACGGGCTGCTGGCGGAGCTTCGGCGGCTGGGTGCCGAGGTCGAGTACCGACGCTGTGACATCACGGACGCGGCCGACGTCGACGCGTTGATCGCCGGGCTGCCACCGCTGGCGGCGGTCTTCCACGCCGCCGGAGTGGTCCGACCCGGCCCGCTGCGCGGCAAGTCGCTGGCCGAGATCGACGAGGTACTGGCGCCGAAAGTACGTGGCAGTTTCCTGCTGGTCCGGGCATTGCACCGGTACGGCCAACACCCGGCGGCGGTGGTCGCGTTGTCTTCGGTGAGCGCGGTCGTCCCCGGCCTGGCCGGGGCGCTCGGCGACTACGCCGCGGCGAACGCCTTTCTGGACGGGTTCGCCGCCGCCGAGCAGGCCGCCGGTCGCTCCCTGCGGACGGTGGCGTTCACCGCCTTGACCGGCACCGGCATGGCCGCCTGGCCGGGACTGGCCGACAAGCTGGCCGCGCGTGGACTACCCGCGCTGCCGGTGGCCGAGGCGCTACCGGCACTGCACGCCGCGTTGCGGCGGTCGGCGACCAACCTGGTGGTCCTCCGCTACACAGCCACCGACACCACGGACACCAGCACCACGAACACCGACACCACGGACACCAGCACCACGAACACCAGCGGCCGCCCGGCCGACGAGCTGACCGGCCGGCTCCGCCGGCTGCTGGCCGCAGCCCTGGACAGGCAGCCGGCGGAGATCGCCGACGACGCCCCGTTCCTGGCGCTCGGGCTGGATTCGCTGGCCGCGATCGACCTGGTCAAGTCCTTGGAGGAGGAGCTGGGCCGGCGACTGCCGACCACCTTGTTCTTCGAGCACGGCACCGTCGGGGAGTTGGCCACCCGGCTCGCCGCCACAGAGCAGCCGGCGCCGATCGCGGATCGGCCCGCAGCGCCTGCGGGCCTGCCCGCGTCGTCGCAGGAGTTCCCACTCAGCCCGGTCCAGTCGGCGTTCCACACCCAGCAGCAGCTCTACCCCACCGTGGCGGCGTACGGCTTTGTCCGACACTCCGTCACCGGCGAACTGGACGCAGACCTGCTCGGTCGGGCACTGGCCGTGCTGGTGCGCCGGCATCCGATGCTCCGCGTACGGATGCTGCCGGACACCGATGACGGCTCCGCACCACGCCAGCTGATCGGCCCGGACTGCCCGTTGTCCGTCTGGTACGAGGTGCGCGACCTCGATCGCCCGGTGGACGTGTTCACCGAGGAACTGTGCAACGAGCCCATCGACCTGACCCGGCAGCCGGCGCTGCGGGCCGTTCTCGCCCGCACCGACGCCGGATCGGCACATCTGCTGCTGGTACTGCATCACGCGGCCGGCGACGGGGCGAGTCTCGGCGTTCTCAGCACCGAACTGTGGACGGCGTACGCGAGCCTGGTCGCCGGCATCGAACCGGACCTCGCGCCGCTACCGGCGACCTTCCGCGACCACGTCGAACAGGCCGAGCCGGCGACCGAACGGGACCTGGCGTTCTGGCGCGAGACGCTGGCCGGGTGGGCGGGCGGGCTGGCGCTGCCGTGGCGCGACGACCCGGCGGCCGAACCGGTGGGACCGTACGCCGCGCAGCAGGCACTGCTACCCGCGACCACCGTGGCCCGGCTGGACCGACAGGCAGCCGCGGCCGGCGTGTCCCTGTTCCATCTGCTGCTCGCCGGATATCTGCGCTGCCTGGCCCGCTGGACCGGACGGCGGACGGTCACCGTGAACGTTGCCCGAGCCGGACGCGCCGCCCGGCTACCCGGTCTCGACCTGGTCGTCGGACCGTTCGCCGACACCTTGCCGGTCACCGTCGACGTGGCTGCGGACGAGCCTGCGGTGGCGCTCGCGGACCGGGTCCGGCTGGCCTGGTTGGTCAGTGAACGGCACGGCTCGCTCAGCACGGTGGACCTGGCGCGGCTGGCTCCCCGATCAGGTGGGCCGGCCCGCGCCGCTGGCCCGGCGGGCTTCAGCTTCGCCCGGTTCCGGCTCCCGCCGATGCCGGGCTGCCCGGTGCGGGTATCGGCGGTCGCGGCCGGCACCGCGTCGGCGGCCACCCGGCTCGGACTGCTGTGCTGGCCGGACGGCGCCGACCTGCGGATGTCCTGGAATCATCCGGTCGCCCGACTCGACCGGTCGACGGTGGTCGACTTCGCGGACGGGTACCTGGCGGAACTCGACGCGATCGCGAACTCCGTCGCCACCGGGCAGAGGCCGGCCGACGGGGCGGCCACCGGGCCGGCAGGCACGGACCTCGGGCATGCCGGCGGGCAGCCACCCGACGACGTGACACAACGGATCCGGCAGGTCTGCCGCCAGGATCCGGACGCCGTGGCGGTGGCGCAGCGGCGGCGACGGTTGACCTACGGCGCGCTGGACGCCGCCGCCGATCGGGTCGCAGACCTGCTCCGGCAGCGGGGTGTCCGGGCCGGCGACCTGGTCGGGCTGGTGGCGGAGCGGGGCGTCGGCGCCGTCGTCGCGATCGTCGCGGTGCTGCGGGCCGGTGCCGGCTGGGTCCCGCTGGAGGTGGCGCATCCACCGGCCCGGCACGCCGATCAACTGAGCCGGGCCGGGGTACAGGTGGTGCTGCACGATGCCGCGTCAGCGGAGGCGGCCACCGCACTCACCGGACTCACCGGACTCACCGGACTCACCGGACTCACCATGATCGATATTGACGCGGTCACCGATCGGCCGACCGATGGCGAGGCGACAGTGCGATCGGCGCCGATACCCGCACCAGCGGAACGAACCGCGTACGTGGTCTTCACGTCCGGCTCGACCGGACGGCCGAAGGGCGTACCGGTCAGCCACCGGTCGCTGGCGAACTACCTGGCCTGGGCGGTGACCGCGTTCGGCTACCAGCGCGACGACCGGCTGGCCCAGACCGCTCCGATCTGTTTCGACGCCTCGGTCCGGCAACTGCTGGCGCCGCTGCTCGTCGGGGCGACCGTGGTGGTGTTGCCGCCCGACGTCCTGCAGGACCCGCAGCGGCTGCTGCGGCAGGTCGAGCGCGATCGGCTCACCGTGTGGAGTTCGGTGCCGACCCTGTGGACGCAACTGTTGCGGGCGGCCGAGCAGCGCGCGGCGGCGGGCGATCGGCCCGACCTCACCGCGTTGCGCTGGCTGCACGTCGGCGGCGAAGCGCTACCTGCGGGGCAGGTACGGAGGTGGTTCGACCTGTTCGGTCCCGGGCACCGGATCACCAACCTGTACGGCCCGACCGAGACAACGATCAACGCGGCGTGGTTCGTGGTCGACCGTCGGCCGCCGGACGGCCTGCGCCGAATCCCGATCGGTCGCCCGGTGGCCGGCGCGGTGCTGGACGTCGTTGACGCCGACGGACGGCCGTGCCCGGCCGGCGACCCCGGCGAGTTGCAGATCGCCGGGCCCGGGCTGACCGATGGTTACCTGGCGGAACCCGGGTTGACGGCGGCCGCGTTCGTCCACCGGGCGGGACGGCGCTGGTACCGCAGCGGAGACCTGGTCCGGGTCGGCCCGACCGGGGACCTGGAGTTCCTGGGCCGGCTCGACGACCAGGTGAAGCTGCACGGCCTGCGGATCGAGCCGGGCGAGATCGAGGCGGCACTCGGCACCCATCCGGCGGTGCTCGCGGCCGCAGTGCTGCTGCGGCCGGAACCGCATCCCCGGCTGGTCGCGTACGTGCAGGTCGCGCCGCAGGCCAACGGCTCGGTGACGGAGTTGCGCCGGCATCTGGCCAGCCTGCTGCCCCGGCAGTGGATCCCGGCACGCATCCGGCTGGTCGACGCGCTGCCGGTCACCGCCACCGGCAAGGTGGACCGGTCACGGCTGCCCGGCGCGGCCGGCGACGCGTTGTTCGACGGGCCCGACAGCACGAGCGAGAGGCCCGGCGGTACGGGCGGCAGCGGGTCGGCGCCGGTCACCGCTACCGAGCGTCGGGTGGCCGAGGTGTGGCGCGACGTCCTGGGCGTACCGACGATCGGCCGCGACGACGACTTCTTCGTGCTCGGCGGGGATTCGATCCTGCTCATCGAGGTGTTCGCCCGGCTCCGGACGCAGGGCACGGCGCTCCCTCGGCCGACCGTCATCTACCAGCGGCCCACCCTGGGCGGCCTGGCGGCGGCGATCGACGCGGCGGCCGGACCGGCTGATCCCACCGAACCGGCCGAACCGGCCGAACCGGCTGGCCCGGGGCCTGGGCCGGTGGCAACGGTGGCCACGCCGGATGGCTGGGAGCCGTTTCCGCTGTCCCCGGCCCAGCAGGGGTTCCTGCTGGCCGAGGCCGCTGCCCCCGGCAGCAGTTCCACCTGGCTGGCCAGGTTGCGGCTGCGCGGTCCGGTGGATCCGGTCCGGTTCCAGCGGGCGGTCGACCTGCTGGTGGCCCGCCACCAGATGCTCCGGGTGGTCTTTCCGGCCGGTGCCCGGCCGCCGGTGCAGCAGGAGCTTCCGTCGACCTTGCGGTTGCCGGTCGACTTCGAGACGCTGGCCTCGCCAGGCTTGGTCGACGAACGGATCGCGGCCTACCGCCGTGACCGGATGCGGCCGTGGGCGTGGCCGTTGCTGCGGCTGCACCTGCTGTCGGTCGACGCCGTGGATCACGTCCTGGTGGTGCATGCCCACCACCTGATCGGCGACGGTTACAGCGCCGCTCTGTTCGGCCGGGAACTGCTGGCGCTGTACGACGGCGGGCTGGTGCAACAGGCACCGGCCCGGCTGACGTTCCGCGAGTACGTGCACTGGCTGCGGCGGTGGCAGGCGGCCGGCGATCCGGCGGCGCAGCGCTGGTGGCGGGAACGGTTCGCGGGCTACCGGGCGCCGGTGCTGCGTACCACCGTCGTGACCGGACCGGAGCCGGGCCGCACCGCCGGATTCACCCTGCCCGCTCCGGCCATCGGCCGACTGCGCCGGCTCGCCGCCGACGCCGGCACCAGCTTGTACGCACCGGTGTTCACCGCGTACCACCGGGCGTTGGCGCGGCTGACCGGGTGTACCGATCTGGTGCTGGGGTTGGCGGTCACCGGCCGGGACCATCCACTGCCCGACCTGCAACTGCTGTTCGGGCCGTGTGCCGTCATCCTGCCGGTGCGGCTGGATGCGGCCGGGCCGTTCGTCGCCGCCTTGGCGCTGACGGCCGCCGAGGTGGCAACCGTGCGGCGGTACGGTGCGCAGGCCGATCCCACCCGACAGGGTCAGGGCATGGTGCTGCACGGATCCCAGTTCATCTTCAGCTTCCTGGACTTCGCCGGTGTCGGCCCGCCCGGTGACGGCGGCCTGACGATCGACTGGGACGACGCGGACGCCGACCTGGAACCGCCGCCGGTCGGCACCGACGTGCTGCTGACCGCCCGACCGGTCAGCTCCGGCGGGCTGCGGGTGACCGTCCGCGCCGCCGCCGCGATTTCGGCCGAGGTCCTCGCGGAGTTCGTGACCAGGCTGGAAGCCGATCTCGTCGACGCGGACGGTGTCGGTACCGGCGGTGCGGGCCGTGTCGGTACCGGCGGTGCCGCCGACGCCGCGCTGGACGCGGCGATCGTCGGCTATCTGCCCGCGCCGGCGCAGCTGGCCGCGCTCGCCGGGGCGCCGGCGGACACGTTGTCCCGGGAACAGGTGCGCCAGCTCCTGTTCCCGGACCGGGCTCCCCGGGTGTTGGAGGAGCTGACCACGCCGCTGGGCCGGTCCGGGTTCGTCTGCCTGCCGCTGTTCGCCGACGAGCTGGACGGGCATGCCGGCACCAACGGGCCGGAACTGGCCGAGGCCGCTGCCGCGGGAGTCGATCTCGCCGCTCGGCGGGGGGCGGCGTGCGTGTCACTCGCCGGGCTGCTGCCGGCGCTCACCGGGTACGGATTCGAGGTGCTCCGGCGGGTCCGGTCGGACGCGGCGCTGACCACCGGGCACGCGACGACCGCCACCGCCGTGGTGCTCAGCGTGCTCGCCGCGCTGGCGCTGGCCAGGCGGGAGCTCGCTGTCGGCACGTTGGCGGTGGTCGGCGTGGGCTCGATCGGCCGGTCCGCGCTCGAACTGCTGCTGGCCCACGGTGGGCGGCATCCGGGCCGGATCGTGCTGGTCGACGTGGCCGGCAGCGGGCAGCGGCTCGCCGGCTACCGAACACGGCTACGGGATCTGGGGTACGACGGCGAGCTGTGCCTGGCCGAGGCGACGCCGCAGGCTCCCCCGCAGGTCTACACCGCCGCCACCATCGTCGCCGCGGTGAGCGGTGCGGTCGAGGTCATCGACGTACGCCGGCTGCGGCCCGGAACGATCCTGGTGGACGACTCGTTCCCGCACTGTGTGAGTCCGACGCGGGCGCTGCACCGAATGCGCCGTGACGGTGACGTGCTGGTCACCGGCGGCGGTCTGGTCAGCTGTGGGACGGTCCGGCGCAGCCTGCCGGCCGGGTTGCCGTCGGTCGCGGCCGCCGGGTACGCCGCGGCGCGGGGCGGGCTGCCCGGTACCGTGGCGTCCTGTCAGCTGGAGTCGCTGCTGCGGGCTGGCCGGCCGGACCTGCCCCTGGTGCACGGCCTGGTGGACACCGGGCAGGCGGATGCCTACTGGTCGGCCGCACGACGGGCCGGGGTGACGGCGGCGCCGCTGCACCTGGGCGATGTCGCGGTGGCACCGCTGGTCGCCGGGCGGCTTCCGGCACCACCCGACGACCCGTACGGGAGGCAGTGATGCAGCGACAGGGCGACCCGCCCGCAGGTGGCGGTCCCGGCGTCGACCGGGTCCTTGACCGGGTCCGCCAGCGGCTGGACCGACTCGATCCGACTGGCGCGTACCAGGCCGTTCAGGCCGGGCAGGCGGTGTTGATCGACATCCGTCCGGCCGCGCAGCGGGCCACGTACGGGGAGATTCCCGGTGCCCACGTCATCGAACGCAACGTCCTGGAGTGGCGGCTGGATCCGCTGGGCGACGCCCGGCTGCCGCTCGCCGACGATCCGCGGTTACGGCCGGTCGTCGTCTGCCAGGAAGGCTATGCCTCCTCGCTCGCGGCCGCGTCGCTGCAGGACATCGGGCTGCCCTTGGCCACCGACCTGGCTGGTGGGTTCGCCGCCTGGCAGGCCGCCGGCCTGCCGGTGACCGCCGCTGGCTGAGCACCACCGTCACCGGCCATTGAGTGCCGGGCCGGCGACTGATCGAATAGACCCGCCGTACGCCCGCCGCACGTGACCGGCGTAGGCATGCCCACCGGGTCGATCCGAGGAGCCGAGATGGACAGACCACGTCCGATGACCGCCACGCTGGGCGCGGTGGCAATCCTGCTGGCCGGCACCGGGCTCGGCGCCTGCAGCCCGCAGGAGGAGCCGCCGGACATCACCCCGTCGGCCGGGGCGTGCAACCCCCAGTGGCTGGACACCCTCGTCCCGGGCGCACTCACCATCGGCACCGACCAGCCGGCGTACCCGCCGTGGTTCGTCGACGACTCACCGGAAAGCGGCGGTGGTTTCGAAGGTGCCGTGGCGTACGCGGTCGCCAGCCGACTCGGCTACGAGCCGGACGAGGTGACCTGGGTCCGGGTGCCGTTCAACAACGCGATCGCGCCGGGGCCCAAGGAGTTCGATTTCGACATCAACCAGTTCTCGATCACCGAGGAACGCCGGGCCGCGGTCGACTTCTCCAGCCCGTACTACGACGTCACGCAGGCGGTGATCGCGCTGGACGGCACGCCCGCGGCCGAGGCCACCTCGCTGGCCGAGTTGACGGCGGTCAAGCTGGGCGCCCAGGTCGGCACCACCAGCTACCGGGCGATAACCGAGATCATCGGCCCGGACACCGAGCCGGCGGTGTTCAACAACAACGACGACGCCAAGGCTGCCCTGGGCAACGGCACGATCGACGCACTGGTGCTGGACCTGCCCACGGCGTTCTACATGACAGCGGCCGAGATCGACGGCGCCCGCGTCGTCGGCCAGCTAGGCCAGCCGTCCGGCGAGCCGGAGCAGTTCGGTCTGGTGCTGGACAAGGGGTCGACGTTGACCGAGTGCGTCAGCTCCGCAGTCGACACGCTACGCGCCGACGGCACGTTGGCCGCTCTGGAGGCGCAGTGGCTGGCCGAGGTGGCCGGCGCGCCGGTGCTGACCTGAGCCGTGTCCACCGTCGACGAGGACCGCTACCAGCCGGAGGACGGCTACCAGCCGAGCGAGCTGCACCGCCGGCGTCAGGCGTACCGCCGCCGGCAGAGCGTCCGCTCGGTGCTGGTCGCCGCCGCGTCCACCGCGCTGGTCGGCACCGTCGGAATCGTCGCCGTGGCCAACGCCCCCGGCTGGCCCCGGGTCCAGCGGTCGTTCTTCGACCCGGCGGTCGCGCTGGACGCGCTGCCCGCCGTGCTGGGCGGGCTGTGGCTCAACGTACGGCTGCTGGTGTTCTGCGCGGCCGGCGCGCTGGCGCTGGGGCTGGCGATCGCGCTGGCCCGCACGCTGCGCCCGGCGGTGTTCTTCCCGCTGCGGGTGGCGGCCACCTCCTACACGTACGTGTTCCGGGGCGCGCCGTTGATCATCGTGCTCTACCTGTTCGCGTTCGGCGTCCCCGGGCTGCGGCTGGCCGGCACGCCGTCGGTGCTGGTGCTCGGCGGCTGCGCCCTGGTGATCACGTACGGCGCCTACCTGGCCGAGGTCTTCCGGGCCGGCATCGAGTCGGTGCATCCGGCGCAGCGGGCCGCCGCCCGATCCCTCGGGCTCAGCTACGCGCAGACCATGCGGTACGTGGTGTTGCCGCAGGCGGTCCGGCGGGTCGCTCCGCCACTGCTGAACGACCTGGTCGCGTTACAGAAGGACGTCGGGCTGATCTCGCTGGCCGGGCCGGTGGACGCGATCCGGGCCGCGCAGATCGAGACCGCCACCAGCTACAACTTCACCCCGTACGTGGTGGCCGGAGTGCTGTTCATCCTGATGGCCATCCCGTTGGTGGCGGTCACCGACGCGGTGACGGTACGGGCGGCCCGGCGGCAGACCTGGGCGGGCACCACGTGACGCCCGTGCTCGCCTGCCGCCGGGTGCGCAAGGTGTTCGGTGGTCGGGTGGTGCTGCGTGACCTCGATCTGGAGGTCGCCGAGCACGAGGTGGTGGCGTTGATCGGCGCGTCCGGCTCCGGCAAGTCGACGCTGTTGCGCTGCGTCAACCTGTTGGAGACGGTGGACGACGGCACCATCGCGCTCGACGGGCGGGACATCACCGACCCCCGGATCGACGCGGACAAGGTACGCCAGCGTGTCGGCCTGGTGTTCCAGTCGTTCAACCTGTTCCCCCACCTGACCGTGTTGGACAACGTCACGCTCGCGCCGCGGCGGGTGCACCGGATCGGCCGGGCCGAGGCACGGCGGCGGGCGATGGAGTTGCTGGACCGCGTCGGGCTGGCCGAGCACGCCGATCAGTACCCGGACCGGCTCTCCGGCGGGCAACAGCAGCGGGCGGCGATCGCCCGTACACTGGTCAACAACCCGCGCCTGCTGCTGCTCGACGAGGTCACCTCCGCGCTCGACCCGGAGCTCGTCGGCGAGGTCCTCGCCCTGATCCGTCAGCTCGCCGACGACGGGACGACGATGCTGATCGCGACGCACGAGATGGCCTTCGCCCGCGGCGTCGCCGATCGGGTCTGCTTCCTCGACGGAGGGGTGGTCGTCGAGCAGGGACCGCCCCGGCAGGTCCTGGACGCTCCGGAGCACCCCCGCACCCAGCGGTTTCTGAGCCGGGTCACCGGCTCCTGGACAGGCTGACGCGGGGCCGGGTCACCGGCTCCTGGACAAGCTGACGCGGGGCCGGGTCACCGGCTCCTGGACAAGCTGACGGCGAACCGATCGGCCGGGTCGGTCCACCAGTGCGCCAGTTCGAAGCCGGCGGCGGCGAGTTCGGCGGCCACCCCGGATCGATGGAACTTGGCCGACACCTCGGTACGCAGCTCCTCTCCGGCGGTGAACGGCACGGTGAGGTCGAGGTCGGCGACCTGAACCCGCATGTCGTGCCGGGCGCGCAACCGCATCTCGATCCATTCCTGGTCGGTGTCCCAGTGGGCGACGTGGTCGAAGGCCGCCGGGTCGAAGTCGGCGCCGAGTTGCCGGTTGAGTACGTGCAACACGTTGCGGTTGAACTCGGCGGTCACCCCCTGGCTGTCGTCGTAGGCGGCGACCAGGGTGCCTCGGTCCTTGACCAGGTCGGTGCCGAGCAGCAGCCAGTTACCCGGGCCGAGGACCCGGCGCAGCGTGGCGAGGAACACGGCCCGCTCGGATGGCACCAGGTTGCCGATGGTGCCGCCGAGGAACGCGACGAGGCGGTCCGGCCCGGCCGGGATCCGGTCCAGGTGCCGGGTGAAGTCACCGACGATCGCGTGTACGGGCAGGCCCGGATAGTCGCGCTCGATCGCGGCGGCGGCGTCGCGCAGCGCGGCCTCGGCGACGTCCAGCGGGACGAACCGGTCGAGGCTGCCGTGCCGGCGCAGCGCGTCGAGGAGTAGCCGGGTCTTCTCCGACGAGCCGGAGCCCAGCTCGATCAGGGTGCGGGCGCCGGTGATCCCGGCGATGTCGGACGCATGCGCGGTGAGCGCGGCCCGTTCGGCCCGGGTCGGGTAGTACTCCGGCAGCTCGGTGATGCGTTCGAACAGCTCACTGCCGTACTTGTCGTAGAACCACTTCGGTGGCAGCCACTTCGCCGGGGCGGTGAGCCCGGCCCGGGCGTCGGCCCGCAGCGACTGTCGCAGGTCGGCGTCGGTCAGCTCGATGTCGATGTGCACAGCGCCTCCAGGGTGTAGGTGGACCGCTCCGCGACGACCAGGTGGCGGTCCGGGACCGCGGTCCACGCCGGGTCGTCGTCGGCCGGTTCCGACGCGATGGTCAGCCGGTCGGCACCGGCCAGGATGGACAGGGAGTGCCCGGCGGTGCTGGCCCAGGCTCGCCGACCGTCGGTGAGCAGCAGGTTGAGCCGCGATCGCGGGGCGACGGCCAGCACGTCGGTGATCGTCCCGGCGATCGCCGTGCCGGGGTCGGCGCCGCTGCGCAGTCGGCGCCGGATCAGCGCCCACAGCAGGGCGGAGTCGGTCGGCGCGTCGAGGGTGAGCAGATCGGTCACCGGCAGCCTGGCGGCCAGCTCGGCAACGCTGTGCGGCCAGCCGGGCACCACGCCGTTGTGGCTGAACAGCCAGGGTCCGTCGATGAACGGAGCGCAGGCGGCTTCCGCGACCGGCATGCCGGTGGTGGCCGATCGGACCGCGGCCAGCACTGCGCCGGCGGTGGTGGCACGCCCGAGTTCGACGAACCCGGGGTCGGCCCAGATCGGTGTGGCCCGGCGGTAGCGGACCGGCCCGGACGGGGTGTACCAGCCGACACCGAAGCCGTCGGCGTTGACGGTGCCACCGCCGCGCATGTCCCGGGGTGCCCACGACTGCCGGTACAGCCCGTGCGGCGGATCGATCAGCAGGGCCGCCAGGCTCGCTGGCGGCCCCAGATAGATCTGGTGGCGGCACACTAGCCGGCCTCGCCGGGCAGCGGATCGCGGGCGGTGCGGAAGCCGCTGAAGATCTGCCGACGGATCGGGTAGTCCCAGTTGCGGAACGTTCCCCGGCAGGCGGCCCGGTCGGTGCCGAACGACCCGCCCCGCAGCACCCGGTAGTCGCGGCCGAAGAACACCTCGGAGTATTCGCGGTACGGGAAGGCGGTGAACCCGGGGTAGCCGTCGAACCAGGTGGCGGTCCACTCCCACACGTCACCGATGAGTTGGTGCACACCGCTCGGCGAGGCGCCCGCCGGGTGGGCGCCGACCGGGGCCGGGGCCAGGTGACGCTGACCGAGGTTGGCGTGCTCGGGCCGCGGGTCGTCGTCGCCCCACGGGTAGCGGCTGGAGCGCCCGGTCGTCGGGTCGAACCGGGCGGTTTTTTCCCACTCCGCCTCGGTCGGCAGCCGCCGGCCGGCCCAGTTCGCGTACGCCTCGGCTTCGTACCAGCAGACGTGGACGACCGGTTCGTCGGGCACGATCCGGCTGCGCCGACCGAACCGGGAGTAGCTGCCGTCGCCGTGCCAGTGCATCGGGGCGGTGAGCCCGGCCCGTTGGCGGTATGCCCAGCCGTGAGTGCTCCACCACCGCTGGTCGTGGTAGCCGTCGTCGTCGACGAACTGCTGGTACTGCGCGTTCGTGACCGGCACCCGGTCGATCCAGAACGCCGGTACGTCGACAGTGTGCGCCGGGCGTTCGTTGTCCAACGCCCATGGCTCGGTCGACGTGCCCATGGTGAACGGTCCGGCGGGGATCAGCGCTTCCCCTTCGACGTGCCCCACGGCGGCCGGCGGCGGTTGCGCGGTGAGCACGGCCGGCCCGGCGCGTAGCTGATGGGTAGCCAGCATCGTCTCGTCGTGCTGCTGTTCGTGCTGCACGATCATGCCGAAGGCGAACCCCTGCTCGACGAGTGGACGACCGTCGAAGCTGACCGTGTCGAGCAGGTCGAGCACCTGGTCGCGAACCGTGCGCGTGTATGCCCGCGCCTCGGTGGGGTCGAGCAGCGGCAGGGTGGGCCGCACGGCGCGGGCGTGCTTGAACGCGTCGTAGAGATGGTCGATGTCGGCGCGTACCGGCTCCCGGCCGCCGACGTCGCGGACCAGCCAGAGCTCCTCCTGGTTGCCGATGTGCGCGAGGTCCCACACCAGCGGCGACATCAACGGCGAGTGCTGACGGGTGAGGTCGCCGTCGTCGACGGGGTCGGTGAGCGCCCGGCTGCGGCGTCGGGCCCGGTCGAGGTCTCCGGCGAGTGCCGAGCGGACCTGGTCAGCGGTTCGCGCGGCGGTCGATCCAGCGGCGAAGTCGGTCACCTGGTTCCTCATTCCATGCCTGGTACGGACAGTTGCAGTCGACGGCGCAGGGCACTGGTCACGGTCGTGATGGTCTCGGCGGGCAGGTCGAGGTCGGTGAATCGGTCGCAGGCCAACTCGACAAGCGCGGCGGCGGACGTCGCGACGATCGGATCGGCGAGTCCGTGGCGGGCCGCCGGGAGCCACCGGTCGGTTGCGGGAGCGGCGTAGGCGATCGCGGTACGCAGCGTCTCGTCGCGGGCGAACAGCGCGGCGAGCACCGTCGCCGGCACTATCCAGTCGCGCTCCGGTTGCGCGTCGAGGTAACGGATCTCCAGATAGCCGCGCGGCCGCACCGGCGGAAACAGGGTGCTCAGATGCAGATCGAGATCGGCGTAGGTGGGTGGTCGTGGCGTGTTGGTGACGATCCACTCGCCGAAACTCATCGGTCCGGGCAGCCGCCAGCCGGCCGGGCCTTCGGCGACGAACAGCGGCGGAGTGTCGAGCACCCGCCGGACCCATCCGGCGACCGGATCCGGCTCAGGCGGGTGGGTGTGATCCGCCGGCGCGGCGGTGCGCACCGGGTCGAGGGTCAACCAGGTCTGCATCCGGCTCGACGCCCAACCGGTCTGCCGGCCGCCGCGCGCCGGTGAGTTGGCGAACAGCGCGAGCAGCGGCGGCCCGAGCAGGTGAGCGGCCGACCATCGAAGCGCCAGCTGCCGGTCGGTTCCGGCGTCCAAGCAGACCTGCAGACCAGCGGTACCGCACATCATGTCCGCTCCGGCCTGGCCCTGCCGGTCGAAGGCCGCAGCCATCGCGGCGTACCGGCGGTTGCGCAGGATCTGGTGGGGCGGCCGGTGCGGGTCGCAACCCTGGTGGCCGAGACACAGCCCGGCCAGGTCGAGTCGGCGGGTCAGCGTGGCGAGGTCGGCCGACGCGGCCAGGTGCAAGGTGTGGAGGGAGTCCGTCGGCGGGGTGGAGAGCTCCACCTGCCCGCCGGGTTCGACCGTGATCAGTCCACCGTGTGGAAGAGCAACGTGCGGGCTGGTCGGTCGCAGCGTCCTCGGGGCGTGGTCGCCGAGGGCACCGGTGAGGTCGTCGGGGTCGAGATGTCGCGCGGGCTGATCACGGTAGTGCACGGTCCATTCGAGTTCGAGGCCGATCCGGCGAGGCGGGCCGGTCTTGAAGCAGATCCGCGCGATGTATCCGGCGGCGGCCTGCAGATCGTCGATCGCCGTGCCGGCGGGACCGGTGCCCGTGGCAGTGGGACCGGCCGGCAGCGCGTCCGGCGGGTGAGGTGCCTTGGTCATCTGGCCTCCGATAGGAACAGGTCGCTCACGGACTGGCGATCAACCTTCGCCACCGTAGCGCCAGCGTCTGACATTCGCGGATGTTCCACCGGGTCACCACCGCCACCGGCATCCGACGTTCATCTTCGCGACATCGCCCGATCGGCGAGCATGCGAGGCGTCGGTCGGACTCGGCGCCAGCGGACTGCAAAATTCCTGCACGTCGATCCCTCTTGACGACAAGAAAGCCCTTTCCTAGGTTGATAACAACCGGGTTACACCACTGTCACCTACGCGTCTCATCGGCAGGCCGCCCGGCTCAGGAAGCCGCACCCTCCTGTGCCCGCGACGCCACCGACGCACCCCGCCCCGGCCGCCTGACCACAGCCCCTGCCTGGCCGAGCGCAGCCGCACCACCACGACGACCCACGTCCGCAGTTTGAATGACAGCGAGCCAGAAAAAGGATGATTTACATGTTCAAGTCAAAAAAAATCATCTTGGCATCACGCCGCCCTCTACTAGTGGTCACGACCCTGACGGCAGCAGCCACAGTCGTGGCCGCCACCGCGATGGCCAGCGCCTACGCGGCCGTGCTGCTCACCGAGAACTTCGACGATGGCATCGGCACATCGTGGAACCGCTCCGGTGGTAGCTGGTCGGTGATCACCGACGGCAGCGGCGTCTACCACCAGTCCAGCACCGGCAGCGACGCCAAGGCGCAAGCCGGCTCGACCAACTGGACCGACCAGTCGGTCCAGGCCCGGATCAAGCCGATCGCCTTCAACGGCACCGACCGCAGCGCCGGCGTGCTGGCCCGGGCGCAGAGCATGACCAGCTACTACCAGCTCGGCCTGTCGAACACCGGCCAACTGCAGCTGAGCAGACGGGTCGGCGGCAGTCCACAGGTGATCGCGGCGAGCACCGTGAACGTGGTCACCGGCACCTGGTACACGCTGCGGCTGGAAGCCTTCGGCACCAGCCTGCGCGGCTTCCTGAACGGCACCGAACTCGTCTCGGCCACCGACGCCAGCCTGGGCAGCGGCCGGGCCGGCCTGTTCACCCGGTACGCCAGCGCATCCTTCGACGACGTGCTGGTCGAGGACATCCCGTCGTCCGGCGGCCCCGGCACCCCCACGGCACCACCGTCCGGATCACCGACCGCGTCGCCACCGCCGACCGGCACCTGCGACACGTCCGCGCGGCCGACCGGGTTCGCGGCGGTGAACGCCTGGGGCCAGAACGGGACCACCGGCGGTGCCGGCGGGCCGACCATCGAGGTGGACACCGCCGCCGAACTTCTCGCCGCGATCGCCACGCAGGGACCGCTCAACATCTGCGTACGTGGCCTGCTCACGCTGCCGTCGACGCCGCAGATGCACGACGTCACCTCGGACAAGACGATCGTCGGTGTCGGTGCCGGTTCCGGCATCACCGGCGGCGGGCTCAACATCGGACTGCCGGTCGACAACGGGGTGACCAGCCCACCGGCCGACGCCGTGCACAACGTGATCATCCGGAACATGGTCTTCCGGGGAGCCACCGACGACTCGATCAACATCCAGATGTTCTCGCACCACGTCTGGGTCGACCACAGTGACCTGTCCCAGGGCTACGACGGTCTGCTGGACATCAAGCGCGGCTCGTCGTACGTCACCGTCTCCTGGAACCACTTCCACGACCACACGAAGAACATGCTGCTCGGCCACGACGACGGCAACGGCGCGCAGGACATCGGCCGGCTCAAGGTGACCTACCACCACAACTGGCTGGACAACACGCCACAGCGCAACCCGCGGGCCCGGTTCGGCGAGCCGGTGCACATCTACAACAACTACTTCTACCGCAACACCGACGCCGGGGTGGCCTGCCAGGCCGACGCCGGCTGCATGGTCGAGGGCAACTACTTCGACAGCGTCGAGGAACCCATCACCAACCGGTACGCCGGACCAACCGGGCGCTGTGTGGCCCGCGACAACGTGTACGCCGGCAACGAGCCCGGCCAGCCGGTGTGCAGCGGCAGCGTGCAGGAGCCCGGCGACTACTACGGCTACTCGCTGGACGACCCGGCCGACGTGATGGCGATCGTCACCGCCGGCGCCGGCGTGGGCAAGATCTGAGCCGGGGACGGAGGACAGCGATGCACCCCACGGTTCGACGTACCCTGATCGCCGCCACAGCCCTCGGGCTCGGCGCCGCGCTCGTCGCGGTCGGTCTGGCTCCCGTCGCCCACGCGGCCACCCTGTTCGGCAGCGACTTCGACGACGGTTCGGCCGGCGGCTGGTCCCGCTCCGGCGGCAGCTGGTCGGTGATCACCGACGGCACCGGGGTCTACCACCAGTCCAGCACCGGCAGCGACGCCAAGGCGCAAGCCGGCTCGACCAGCTGGACCGACCAGTCGGTCCAGGCCCGGGTCAAGCCGATCGAGTTCGGCGGCGGCGACCGCTTCACCGGTATCGTCGCCCGAGCCCAGAACATGACCAGTTACTACTTTCTGGCGCTGCGCGCCGATGGCACCGTGGTGCTCGGCCGTCGTGGCTCCGGCGGCTACACCACCCTGGACAGCGCACCGGCCGCGGTGACCACCGGCACGTGGTACACGCTGCGGTTGGAAGCCTTCGGCACCGGTCTGCGCGGCCACCTCGACGGGCGACTGGTGGTCGCCGCCGGCGACGGCACGTTGAGCACCGGGCGGATCGGGCTGGCCACGTACTACGCCAGCGCTTCCTTCGACGACGTCCAGGTGACCGACACCGCCGGCCCGACACCGACACCGAGCGTCACCATGTCACCGCCGACCACCCCGACCCCGACACCGACCGGACCACCGGTCAGCCCACCGCCGGTGCCGCAACCCGGCCAGCCGGACGGGTACGCGGCCGTGCCGGCCCTCGGCCTCGACGGCACCACCGGCGGCGTCGGCGGACCGACCGTACGGGTGGCCACCGCCGCCGAACTCGCTCAGTACGCGGGCGCCAACACCCCGTACGTCATCGAGGTCGCCGGCCGGATCCAGGTCTCCGGAATGGTCACCGTGGTGGCGGACAAGACGATCGTCGGCGTCGGTGCGACCGCGGAGATCGTCGGCGGCGGCCTGCAGATGGGCACCACCACCCGGCCGGGCGACAACGTGATCGTCCGCAACATCACGTTCCGGGACGCCGACGACGACTCGATCAGCGTGCACAACGGCTCGCACCACGTCTGGATCGACCACAACGAGTTCCACCCCGGGTACGACGGCTCGGTCGACGTCAAGCGGCGGTCGAGCTACGTCACCGTGTCCTGGAACCGGTTCCACGGCACCGACAAGAGCATGCTGCTCGGCCACTCCGACTCGTTCACCGAGGACATCGGATACCTGAAGGTCACCTACCACCACAACTACTTCGACGGGTCGAACCAGCGCCACCCCCGGGTGCGATTCGGCGAGCCGGTCCACGTCTACAACAACTACTACCGCGGCATCGGGCTCTACGGTGTCGTCTCCACCGAGAACGCGGGTGTGCTCGTCGAGGGCAACTACTTCGCCGATGTGGCCTACCCCTGCCACTCGGCCAGCGGCTACGCCGACTCGGGACCGGGGCGGCTGGTGCAGCGCGGCAACGTCTTCGTCCGCTCCGGAGGGTGCGAGACCAACGGAACAGTCGCCGAACCTGGCAGCTACTACTCGTACCGGCTGGACGACGCGGCGCAGATTCCGCAGATCGTCGCGGCCGGCGCGGGTGTGGGGAGGATCAACTGATGCGTGTGCGCAACCGGCGTCCATCGACCGCCACCGTCCTCGGCGGCGTCCTCGCCGTCATCCTGCTCGCCGTGACGTTCCTGGCCGGCAACACGCCGGCCCAGGCGGCGACCCTGTTCACCGACGACTTCGCCGACGGCAACCACAACGGCTGGAGTTCCTCCGGCGGCTCCTGGCGGGTCGAGCCGGTCGGCGGCGACCCGGCGCTCGTCCAGGGCGGCACCAGTGCCGACGCCCGGATGCGCAACGGGCAGTCGAGCTGGACCGACTACACCGTGTCGGCCCGGGTGCGGCCCACCGGCTTCGGCGCCGCCGGTGGCTTCACCGCGCTGGCCGCCCGCGCCCAGGGCAGCACCAGCTACTACTACCTGGCGCTCGGCGGCGACGGCACGCTGACCCTGGGCCGGCGGGCCGGCGGTACGCTCACCCCGTTGGCCGGCACCGTGCTGACGGTGGACACCGGCAGCTGGTACACGCTGCGGCTGACCGTGTCCGGTGCGAGTCTGGCCGGCCAGGTCGACGGCGGGCCGGCCCTGGCCGCGACCGACGCTACGTACGGCAGCGGCCAGATCGGGCTGCTGGCCCGATACGCCTCGGCCGCCTTCGACGACGTCACCGTCGTCACCGCCCCGCCTGGGCCAAGCCCCACCAGTCCCAGCCCCACCACCAGTCCCAGCCCGACCGCCGGGCCGACACCGAGCGCGTCGCCGTCACCCTCGGCGTCACCGACGACTGCCCCGACGCCGACCGTCGCGCCCACGGTCGCCCCGCCGCCGGCCGGGCAACCGGACGGCTGGGCCAGCGTCGCCGGCCTCGGCACGGCCGGCACCACCGGTGGTGCCGGCGGGCCGGTGGTCACCGTCGGCGACACCGCCGGCCTCCTGGACTACATCGCCCGCCCCGGGCCGTACGTCATCCAGGTCGCCGGCACGATCACGCTGCCCACCGGCACCAGTGACGGAATGTACGACGTGGCGTCGGACAAGACGATCGTCGGCCTCGGCGACGACGCCACGCTGTCCGGCGGTGGATTGAACATCGGTCTGCCGATCGACGACGACGTCATCGCGCCGCCGGCGTCCGCCGTACACAACGTGATCATTCGGAACCTGCACCTCACCGGGGCGACCGACGACCTGATCAACGTACAGATGTTCAGCCACCACATCTGGATCGACCACAACTCGTTCTCCAACGGCGACGACGGCGCGGTCGACATCAAGCGGGGCTCGGACCACGTGACGGTTTCCTGGAACCGCTTTTTCGACCACGACAAGACACTGCTGCTCGGGCACGACGAGGACGCCGGCCCGCAGGACATCGGCCGGCTGCGGGTCACCTACCACCACAACTTCTTCGACCGCTCCGACCAGCGCCACCCCCGGGTGCGCTTCTCCGCGTCGACCCACGTCTACAACAACTACTACTTCGACAACAGCTACGGGGTCGCGTCCACCTACGACGCCGCCGTGCTGATGGAGAACAACTACTTCTACAGCGTCAACAACCCGGGCCGGGTGATCTTCAGCGGCGACCAGGGTCGCATCGTCGAACGCGGCAACATCCTCGTCGACTGCAATCACCCGATCGAGACCCGCGGTACGGTGCCCGAGCCCAGCCAGTTCTACGGCTACCACCTCGACGCGGCGGCCGACGTCCCGACCATCGTCCCGGCCGGTGCCGGGGCGGGAAAGCTGGGCTGAGGCGATGAGTCCACCCACGGCAACGAGAGCTCTGCTGGCCGGCGGGCTGGCCGCGCTGGTCGCAGCGGCCACCTTGGCCGTCGCCGGAACCGCACAGGCGGCGACCCTGTTCACCGACGACTTCGGCGACGGCGACCACGCCGGCTGGAGCACCTCCGGGGGCAGTTGGGCGGTCACCGCCGACGGCGGGCCGGTGCTGCGTCAGGGCGGCACCAGCGCCAACGCCCGAGCGCTGGTCGGCGACGCCGGCTGGACCGACTACACGGTCACCGCCCGGGTGAAGCCGACCGTGTTCAACGGCAGCGACCGGTTCGCCGCCGTGCTGGCCCGGGTCGCCGCCAGCACCAGCTACTACTACCTGGCGCTACGCAGCAGCGACCGGGTCGAGCTGAAACGTCTCGTCGGTGGGTCGAGCACCACGCTGGCCAGCGTGGGGGTGCCGGTGGACACCGACACCTGGTACACGCTGCGGCTGACCGTCGCCGGCACCACCCTGACCGGTCAGGTCGACGGCGGCCCGCTGCTCACCGCCACCGACAGCACGTACGCGAGCGGCGGCATCGGGCTGGCCACGTTCAACGCCAGTGCCAACTTCGACGACGTCACGGTGACCACGACCGGCCCGATTCCGACACCGACCGAGCCCACCCCGTCGCTGTCACCGTCCGTACCGCCGACCACGGCCCCGCCGACCACCGCGCCGCCGACCGGGCCGCCACCGGTCACCGGTGACCAGCCGGACGGCTTCGCCAGCGTCGAAGCCCTCGGTCTGGCCGGCACCACCGGCGGCGCCGGCGGGCCGGTGGTCACCGCTGCCAACAGCGCCGACTTCCTGTCCTACATCGACACCCTCGGTCCGCTGATCATCCAGGTGCGGGGCACCATCCAGATCAGCAGCAAGCAGGGGGTACGGCCGAACAAGACCATCGTCGGCCTCGGTGACGACGCCGAGATCACCGGCGGCGGGTTGGACTTCTACCGGTCGTACAACGTGATCGTGCGCAACATCCACTTCACCGACGCCGAGGACGACGCGGTCAACGTCGGTCAGGAGTCGCACCACATCTGGATCGACCACAACACCTTCTCCGGCGCGGTGGACGGCTCCGTCGACGTGGTCCGCGGCGCGGACTATGTCACCATCTCCTGGAACCACTTCGACCACGCCGACAAGAGCATGTTGATCAGCCACTCCGACGGCGCCGGCTCGACCGACATCGGCAAGCTCAAGGTCAGCATCCACCACAACTTCTTCGACCACAGCCGGCAGCGCCACCCCCGGGTCCGGTTCGCCGAGCCGGTGCACGTCTACAACAACTACTTCCTCGACAACGAGTTGTACGGCGTCGCGTCGACCGAGAACGCCGGGCTGCTCGTGGAGGGCAACTACTTCGAGAACGTGCCGTACCCGATCTTCTCCGCCAGCGGCTACGCCGACAGCGGGCCGGGTCGGGCGGTGCAACGCGACAACGTCTTCGTCAACTCCGGCGTGCCGGAGACCACCGGTTCGGTGGTCGAGCCGGGCACCTACTACCCGTACCGACTCGATCCGGCGCCACAGGTGCCGGCGCTGGTCCGCGCTGGCGCTGGTGCCGGCCGACTCGGCTGATCCGACCCGTTCCGGCCGGGAGGTGCCGTGGCGGCACCTCCCGGCCGGGCGCGCATGTTCGGCCGGTCACCGGGTAGAGGGGTCGACGAGGACATCGACCGTGGGCTGCGGATGACACGTACTGGGGGTCACATGGCTGACGACGACCGGGCTGGCGACGCCGCGCTCGCGCAGGCGCTACGGGCGGCGCGGGCCCACGCCGACGCGGCCAGCCAGGTCGCCCGCTTCCTGAACCGGATGGGCGCGGTGCCGGACGCGGCCGGCATCACCGAACTGGCCAGCCTGCTCGCCCGCGAGGAGTTGACCCGGGACGACCGGGCGTCGGCGCTGCGCGCCGCCGGGCTGGGCGTGCCGAGCCTCGACCCGGAAGCGGCGTGACCGACACCCGGCCGGTGGCGGTTTCGTCATGATTGCCCGCTTGCGCCCGACACCCGAGGTCGTTGGCGTTCTACCTGGTGATCAGCGACGGTATGCGGCACGCGGTGATCGACGTCGATGACCTGTGCCTCGCGCTGCTTGTCGTCGATGCGGTATCGGACACGGTACTCACCGCGCCTCGCACGCCAGAGACCTTCGAGCGGTGCGTGCAGTTGGGCAGCGCCGGCCGGAAGGCCGTGATTCAAGGCGCGTCTCGCGCCGGGCGCCAGGATCACGGTGTACGGTTCGGGTCCGTCGGCTTCGCCGTCGGGGTCTGTCTCCTCACCCGGCCTGTTCACGAGCCCGCCGTTGCGCCATGAGGAATGCCATGTCCACTGCGCTGGTGCTCTCGCCCCTGACCCTCTGCATACATATTTATATGATCGAGTCCAGACGAGGACGCGTTCAGTACTGGCGCCGGACGGGGTGCACCCGTTGCTCGACGCGGTCGGGCGCGCGGTCGCCGACCACCGCCCGCTGATGTTGTCCCCGACGCGGTGTGGTTGACCATCGCGCCGGGGCTTCTACGTCAACGACTGGACCGCGAACGGCCGAGTGGCGGTGCTAGGTGGCGGCGGTGAGTTGACGGTGCACCTCGGCGCTGTCCCAGTAGTCGACCCGGTGGGCGACCAGCCCCTGCGCGTCGACCCGGAACCGGAACATCCCCCGCAGCCGCACCACGACCCGGCCGGCGGAGACCGACCGGAACGACATCCGGTACGCCACCGCCGCCCGGTCACCGTCGATCAGCAACTCCTCGACCTCGTAGTGCAGGTCGGCGAACTCGGCCAGAAAGCCGTCGAGCCGCCGTCGGTACGCGGACCGGCCGGTCACCGTACGGCCGAGTGCGCTGGTGTGTTCGTTGACGAAGCCGGCGCTGACGCTGGCCGCGACGGCATCCGCGTCGTGAGCGTTGAGGGCGGCCAGATAGCGCAGCACCGCGTCATGGGTGCGCTGGTTGGTCCGCCCGGACGGCTCGGCGCCGGACGGGCTCAGCTCGCCCACAGCCGCCGTACGGTGTCGAAGACCTGCTGATCGTGGGAGATCTCGATGACATTGCCGTCCGGGTCCTTCACCGCGCAGATGTAGCCGACCGGCCGGGGCATCTGCCGGGGCTCCCAGTGCAGGCAGCCCAGCTCGCGTGCCCGCTCGGCGATGTCGTCCACGTCCGACCGGTCAGGTACCTCGATGCCGATGTGTGCGAACGGGTGCAGCAGGCCGAGCTGTCCGCCCTTGTCCTTGTCGAAGGAGACCAGCACCAGCGAAGCGCTCGACCACGACCAGCGGCGTCAGCGAGGTGTAGAACGCAATGGCTTTGTCGAGGTCACCGGTGGGCAGTGCCACGTGCGTCCATCGGGCTCGGGTCAGGCCGGTCGCCACAGGAACCTCCAGTTGCCGAGATGTTCACTACTGGCGCTGAAATGTCCACTACAAGCGCGCCTACCAGGCTATTCAGCCGGAGGCTGGCGCGTCCATGTGCCGGGGACACAAACCCCGCGCTGGACGCCGGGGGTCGCCTACGTCAGGTGGCTCTGATCAGCAGCAGGGCGACGGCGGCCAGGTAGATCAGCGGGATGGCGACGCCTTCGAAGCCGACCCCCCGCCGTTCCCGCAGGATCAGACCGGCGGCCAGGGTAGCGGTGAGCAGGGAGGTGGCGCCGGTCAGCACCAGGCCGGCGGAGGCTGCGTCGGAATAGACCGAACCCGGCCGGTACGTGGCGTCGGCCAGGAAGATCATCAGCGAGTCGAAGGCGTTGCCGCCGAGGACGTTGCCGATGCCGAGGGTCAACGCCCCGATGCGTACCGCCGCGATCAGGGTGACCAGTTCCGGCAGCGAGGTGATCGCGGTGGTGATGGTGAATCCGACGAAGCCGCTGGGCAGCCCGGTTGCCTCGATCACCCCGAGCCCGCCCTGTCCGATCAGGTAGCCGGTGCAACCGACCAGCACGGCGAGCCCGGCCAGTCGCAGCCACAGTCGAGACAGCCGCGGCGCGCCGGCACCGCTGTCGGGTTCGTCGGGTACGTCCTGGTGGGTGTCCGGGGTCTGCTCGGCCCGCCACATCGGGTTCTCCCGCAGCCGGCGCACCAGGTACAGCCCGTAGAGGTAGAAGACCGGGATGAGCAGGCTCCCCGGGTGCACCCAACCGAGGGTCAGCGTCGGGGTGGCGTACGCGACCACCGGCAGGCAGAGCAGCGCGACCAGCACCAGCGCCTGCATGATGTTCTCCAGTGACGCCGCCGCGTGCTCGATGTTCGACCGCCGGTAGAGCAGATCGGCGATGGCCAGCCAGACCGTCTGTACGGCGATCCCGCCGATCGGGTTGGCGATGGCGAACTCGGCGTTGCCCTCGACCGCACCGAGTACCGTCGTACCGATCCCAGGCAGCGAGGTGACCGCGCCGAGCAGCAGCGCACCGGCCACCGCCTCGCCCATGCCGGTCCGGTCGGCGAGGGTGTCGGCGGTGACGGCCAGCGCCTTGCCGGCGATGGCGATCACGACGAGCGCGACCGCGAGCGCGACGACACTCGGCAGCAGCGGCCAGACTGGCCCGTTGTCCATGCCCGGTACCGCTACCCATCCCGGCCGTCGGCGAACCACCGGGCAGGATCAGCCACCGGCGAAACCACCGGGCAGGATCAGCCACCGGCGAAGCCACCGGGCAGGATCAGCGCGGCGGTACTCAGATCGTGCCGCGTTGGAACGGTTGGGCCAGCGCTCTCGGCTCCCGGTGCGCCGTCGGGAATACCAGCATGGCCAGCAACGCCAGCAGGTACGGGGTAGCGATCAGCAATTGCGAGTTCAGCGTCACGCCGAGCGCCGGCAGGGCCAGCCGCATCGCGTCGGCGAGCCCGAAGACCGCACAGCCGATCGTGGTCCGGCCTAGCCGCTACGCCCCGAAGATCACGGCCGCGATCACCAGGTAGCCCCGGCCGGCCGTCATGTTCTGGTTGAACGAACCGACCTCGCCGACGGCGAGGTAGGCACGGCCGCGTCGGGCAGCGGGGTCGCGGTCGGCGTTTTGGCCGGTCAGGAGCCGAGCCGGTCGGTCAGGAGCCGAGCCGGTCGACCTCGGCCGCAGTGTCGATCTCGCCTGCGGCCACGTCCGCGATGAAGGTGTCCATCTGCCCGGTCAGCTCCGACGTCGGGTCGCAGAACTTGATCGCCGGGTACGGGTCGACGCCGATCTGCCACACCCTGGTGGTGCCCATCTCCAGCTCGCCGTCGGCGAACAGGGTGGGACGCTACCCCGCTTGATGACCTCCCAGCCCTGCTCGCCGGCGACGCTCCGCCTCGGCGACGAAGCTTTCGTCGTTGTCGGCGCAGCCGACCAGCGCGAGACCGATGACGCCGGCCAGCAGCGCCGCCGCACCCTGTGCGATCCGTATGATCACAGCAGTTCCTCTCACTTCTGGGCCGTCACGCCGACCGGGCCGGTCCGGCATGCGCGGTACTCGGTCGCCGGCACGACCGGCCAGCGAGGTGGACGGGATCCAGGGCAGTGTCCGGATGTCCGGCACGACCAGGTCTGCGGTGCCCGGTCCCGGTCCAGCCCGGCGAACAGATGGACGGCCCGCCACCCGTCCGGGGTGTCCCCGGCGTTGTGCGAGCCGCAGCCGGCCAGCGCGGTGACCGTCTCGGCCTGGCGGCGAGTGTCGACGGCGATCACGGTGCCGGACCGCTGCTCAGCTGCTGGTCGTCCCGATGCGGTTCCCGTGCGGGTCTGCGTCTCCTGCGCTCAGCGCTCGTCGCCCGCTGCCCGGGCGGGGTGAGTTGCCAGGACCGGGATCTCCAGGACGGTGGCTCGCCCGCCTTCCGCGTCGACCAGGTGGTCCTCGACGGCCGGTCCGGCAGTGGTGGTGAAGCCGCGCCGGGCCAGCCAGCCGAACAGCCACAGGCCGGCCGTCACCAGGCCGACCTGCGGCGGCACCACCGCCCGTACGACGGTGCGGGCCGGCAGGGTCAGCGACTCGCCACCCTGGCCGGCACCGCCGGCACCGCTGGCGACCCGGCCCGTGCGACCCACGTCGGGTCCGGTGACGGCCGCCGGGAAACCATGCTCGGGCCGGGCGGCCAGCCAGGTCAGCAGTGTCGACGGCGGCTCCGGGCAGATGGTGGCGAGGTCGCGTGGATGCGCGACGTGGTGATGGCGCACCCGCAGCCGCCGGGCGCCGACGGTCGCCGGTTCGGGCAGCATCGACACCGGCGATCGCCCCGGCAGCGTCGACGGAAGCGATTCGGCAAGATACGCCTCGGCGTACTCGGCCTGGGCGGCCAGGGCGGCGATCTGCCGACGCAGCACGGCGGCTGCGTCCCGAACCGCCTGGCGCACCTGCTCGTCCGGCGCGTCGATCAGTTCGGCGATCATCCGCAGCGACAACCCACGTCCGCGCAGACCACGGATGCGTTCCAGCCGGAGCAGTTCGGCCACCCCGTACCAGCGGTAGCCGGTCAGTGGATCCGCCGCCGCCGGTGGCAGCAGGCCGAGTTTGTCGTAGTGCCGCAGCGTGCGTTCGGTGACACCGACGATCCGCGCGAGTTCCCCGATGCGCCACACGTCTTGACCTCCTCCCCGGGTCAGAGTTCTAGCGTCGGCGCCATGACGTACTCCGACGTGGACGTGCCGAAGTCCGACAGGCGTCCGGCCGCCGGGCCGGCCGGTGTGCTGCTGCTCGTCTCGATGGTGTCAATGGTCACCGGTCCGGTGGTCGTGGTGCCATCGGGACTGACTCTGAACCCCGGCGGATCCGACGGCCGCTGCTGCAGCTTCCGGTGATGAGCTGGTACGTGGTGTTCGCCATCCGGCTCCTCGGGCCGCGCCGGAGCGGCCGATGGCGCTCGGCCCGGGGTCAGTGCCGGACGGCGGCGACCGCCTCGTCGTAGAGCATCTCCATGTCGAGCCGGCCGTCGCTGCTCACCCACGTCTCGCTGGCGACATCCAGGCAGGAGATCGCGGCGGCGATGATCGCGCCGGCCCGTAGCTCGACGAACGGGTCCGGCGAGGTGCCGGCCAGCCGGGCGGTCAGGCAGGGAACGAGCAGGTCGATCCACTGCTGGTTCTTTTCGACGTGCCGGGCGCGCAGCGCGGGTGACTGCTTGAGCAGCCGGCTGATCCGCAGGAACTCCTCCGACGAGTACGGCAGGGTGTCGATCAGCGCCTTCAACGATGCCCGGATCGCCGTCCAGGGATCCTCCTCGGCCGGCCGGGACTCCAGCGCGGCGCGCACGATCTCACCGCGTTCGGCGTGGTCGCCGAGGACGATGTCCTCCTTGCTGCCGAAGTAGTGGAACAGCGAGCGCCGCGAGATGCCGACCCGGCGGGCGATCTCGTCCATGGTGGTGGCCTCGTAGCCCCGATCCAGGAAGAGCCGCATCGCCGTGCCGGCGATCTCGGCGCGCACGGCGCGACGGGTCCGCTCCCGCAGACCTTCCTGTCGCGTCTCTCCCGCCGTCACACCGCACAGCGTACCTCTTCTGCACTATCGACACGACTTGCACTGAGTGCATATGACGGATAGAGTGCAGCGAGCCGTCGAAGGTGAAGAGGAGCCCGCGATGACGCCCGTCGACTACCGCGACCAGACCACCCTGATCACCGGCGCCAGTTCCGGCATCGGCGCCGAGTTCGCCCGCCGGCTCGCCGGCCGTGGCTCCCACCTGGTGCTCGTCGCACGGCGCGAGCAGCGGCTACGCCAACTTTCCGGCGAGTTGGCAGCCACCTACGGGGTACGGGTCACCCCGATCCCGCTCGACCTCAGCCAACCGGCGGCGGGTGAGCGCCTTGCCGACGAGGTGGCCAGCCGGGAGCTGACCGTCACCAGCCTGGTCAACAACGCCGCGTTCGGCACCTTCGGGCCGTTCCACCAGGAAGATCCAGGCCGGCTGCGGGACGAGATCGCGGTGGATGTCGCCGCCGTGGTGGACATCAGCCGCGCCTTCATCGACCGGCTACGCGCGGGCGGCACCGGCGTGCTGGTGAACGTGGCCAGCCTCGCCGGCTTCCAGCCCAGCCCCAACATGGCGGTGTACGCGGCGACGAAGGCGTTCGTCCTGCACTTCACCGAGGCCCTGTGGCACGAGAACCGCGGCACCGGACTGCGGGTGCTGGCGCTGTCCCCCGGCGCGACCGAGACCGAGTTCTTCGAGGTCCTCGGCACCCACGCGGCCGACGGCGGTATGCGGCGGCAAAGTGTCACCGCGGTGGTCACCACCGCGCTGCGTGCCCTCGACCGGCGCAACCCGCCGCCGAGCGTGGTGTCCGGGACGGTCAACCGGATCGCCGCCAACGGCCACCGGCTGCTCGGCCGCCGGCAGACCGTCAACCTGAGCGGCCGGATCACCCGGTACGAAGCCACCGCCGAGGCCGGTGGCGGCGGGCCGGACCGGGTCGCCGCCCGGGGCGGTCAGCTGCCGGCGTAGTGCCGGACCTCGCCGGCCACCACGGTGGCCAGCACCGTGCCGGCGAGCAGCGCGTCGGCGTCCGGGGTGAGCGGGTCGACGTCGAGCACCACCAGATCGGCTGGGGCACCGGCGCGTAGCAGGCCGCTCCCCCAGCCGGCCGCCGGGTTGCCCGCCACCCGCGCCGCCCCGCTGGTGAACAGCGCCAGCGCCTCGGCGGCGGTGATCGCCTGCTCGGGTCCGAGCGGCTCGGCCCGCCCCCGGATCCGCCGGGTCCGTGCCTGCCACATGCCGTGCAGCACCGACATCGGCGGTCCGGGTCCGTCCGATCCGCCGCCGACCGTCACTCCTGCGTCCAACCAGGACCGCAACGGATTCGCGGTCGCCGCGGTCGGCTCGCCGAGCCGCTCGATCAGGTTGGGCCCGAACGCCCACTGCAGCGCCGGGTGTGCCGACACCGGCACGCCGAGCCGGCGCGCGGCGGCCATCGCCGGCGCGCTCGGCCCCAGGTAGGCGTGGATCAGGTGAAAGCCCAGACCGGCTATCGGGGTGGCCGTCGCGACCTCGGCGAGCACCGTCAGGGTCAGGTCGATCGCGGCGTCGCCGACCGCGTGCACGCCGACCCCGCGCCCGGCCGCCGCAGCGGCCACGCAGTGCGCGCGCAGCGTCTGCGTCCGCAGACTCTGCTGGCCGTGATAGTCGCCGGTGCCGGGCCATGGTGCCGAACGCAGCGCGGTGCCGAGTGAACCGCCACCGTCGAGGAACAGCTTCGTCGGCCCGGCCCGCAACACCTCGGGCGCGATCCGATCGAAGTCAAGTTCATCGATGGTACGCCGTAGTGCGGCATCGTCGACGTCGTCGCTACCCAGCGGCATGGCGACGGTACGCAGGCGCAACGCGCCGCAACGCGCGGCGGCCGCGTACGCGACGAGTTCAGCGGCCGGCACGGCAGGGTCGACGGCGGTGGTGATCCCGTGGCCGAGCAGTCGCCTCTGCCCGGCGGCGATCCAGCCGACCCGCGCCGCCTCGTCGGGCGCCGGGA
Source organism: Solwaraspora sp. WMMB335 (assembly GCF_049179075.1). Classification (NCBI taxonomy): domain Bacteria; kingdom Bacillati; phylum Actinomycetota; class Actinomycetes; order Micromonosporales; family Micromonosporaceae; genus Solwaraspora; species Solwaraspora sp. WMMB335. Next base: position 6,273,062 of record NZ_JBMHMF010000001.1, on the reverse strand, counting down.
TCACCGCCCGGACCAGGGCGACCGCCGGATGCTCGACGAGCAGTCCGGTCGGGGTGCCGTCGGCGTACCGCTCGATCCGCCCGCCTGGCGGATCCGGCGTGGCGGCGGTGATGCCGGCCAGCCGCAGCGCGGTCAGGTTGACGATCCCGTCGTGGCCCTTGCGGTCCAGCAGCACCGGCCGCCCCGGCGCCGCCGCTTCCAGCTCGGCCGCGTTCGGTAGCCGCCGTTCGGCCAGGTCGCCTGGGTCGAACCCGGCGTTGGCCTCGATCCACGGTCGGTCCGGGTGACGCTGGGCGTATCCGGCGATCCGGTCCTGCAGGTCGCGGATACCACCGGCGTCGTCCAACGCGACGCGGTCGGCGGCCCGACCGGCCCACATCAGGTGCACGTGGCTGTCGACGAATCCGGGCAGCACGACCGCGCCCGGCGGGGCGAGTTCCGGCGTACCGGTGGGAAGCAGACGGCGCAGGTCACGCACGTCGCCGACGGCGACGATCCGCCCGTCGCGGACCGCGACCGCGCCGACGCGCGGGCCGGTCGGGTCCAGGGTGTGCACGTCGCCGACGACGAGCAGGGTGCCGGTCACCGGCCGACCCGACCCAGTCGCAGGGCCTCGTCGACGGAGCGGGCGGCGCGGGCACCGGAATGTACGGCGTCGTGCAGCCGCCCCGGAGTGCGTGCGTCGCCACAGGCGAGCACCGGCCGCCCGGCGGCCGCCTCGGCTGCCGCGTCGACCAGGTCGGGGCGGGGTCGACGGCCGACCGCCGCGACGACCAGCGCGGCGGGCAGGTCCCAGCCGGGCACCTGTACCCGGCCGGGTCCGGTCACCTCGGCCCGGGTGCCGAGCAGCATCCGTACCCCGAGCGTGGTGAGCAGGTCGGTCCAGGTCGGCGGGTCGTCGGGGGGCTCGGCGTCGAGCACCCGGTCGGTGTCGCCGATCAGGGTCACCCCCGCCCCACGACGGGCCAGTGCGGCAGCGGTGGTGGTGCCGGTGCGCCCGGCACCGATCACCACCACCGGCCCGTCCGGGGGCACCGGAACCGCGCCACGTAGGACGTCGAGGGCGGGCACCGCGCCGGGCAGCGGGTGTGCCCGGCCACCCGTGGCGACCACCAGCCCGGCCCAGTCACCGGCCAGCTCGTCGGAGCCGCACGGCGTGTCGACGACCTCGACGCCGCTGCCGGCGAGCCGGGCGGTGAGCCAGCGCAGGTACGGCGCGAAGCTGTCGTGCACCCCGCTGTCCACCGCGTCCCGCAGCCCGCCGCCGAGGCGGCCTGCGGTGTGGACGCGCACCCGGTGTCCGAGCCGGGTCAGCCGGTGTGCGGCTTCCAGCCCGGCCGGCCCGGCTGCGGCGACCAGCACCGGAGCTTTCCGATTGAACACAGAGGATTCTGCTCGGGACGGGTGGCTCAGCGACGGGTTGACCGTACAGCTGACCGGGCGTCCGATCAGCGCGCCACGGGCGTGGCAGCCGTCGTTACCACGTACGCAGGGCCGGATCTGCTCACCGCGCCCGGCCAGTGCCTTGCCGGCCCAGTCGGGATCGGCGAGAAACGCCCGGCCCAGGGCGACCAGGTCGGCGCTGTCGTCGCGCAGCAGTGTCGCCGCCTGGACCGGTTCGGTGATCCCGCCGCAGGCGATCACGGTTATCCCTTGGCCGGTCGCCCGCAGCTGGTGGGCGGAGCGCCAGGCGTCGCCGGGAGCCACCGCGGCCGGCGGCACCTGCCGGACCCGCGTCTCGTGGTTGCCCGACGACACGTGCACCGCGTCGACCTGCCCGGTGGCGGCCAGCGCCCGGACCAGGTCGGCGGTCTCGGCGAGGTCCTGGCCGCCGGGCTCGTGGTCGCGGTCGGACAGCCGTACGGTCAGCGCCACCGCGGCCGGCAGCCCGGCCCGGCAGCGGGCGACCACCTCCAGCAGCAGTCGGCGACGCCGGAGCGGGTCACCGCCGTAGTCGTCGTCACGCCGGTTGGTCTGCGCGGAGAGGAACCCGGCGAGCAGGTAGCCGTTGGCGGCCTGGATCTCCAGCACGGCGAACCCGGCCGCGGCGGCCCGACCGGCGGCCGCACCGAAGCCGGCGACCACCTCGGCGATCTCGTCGACGGTGATCGCCCGGGGCCGCAGGCCGAGCCGGCGTTCGACGGCGGGCCAGGGCACCGCCGACGCGGCGAGCGACTCACCGGGCAGCGTGCGTTGCCGCCCGGCGTGGGCGATCTGCAGCCCGGGTACGCCACCGCCGGCGCGGATCCGCCCGGCGACGGCAGCCAAGCCGGCGGCGTGGTCGTCGCTGGCGATGCTGAGATGGCCGGGGAAACCGGGCGCGGTCCGGTCGTCGATCGCGGTGAACTCCACGATGGTCAGTGCGGCACCTCGGCCGACCCGCGCGTAGTGGTCGAGGTGCCATTGCGTGACGTGCCCGGCGGCCTCGGCCGCGCCGGTCGAGGTCGGGGCCTTGACGATGCGCGAGCGCAGCGTGACCGGCCCGAGCCGGTACGGCTGGGCGAGCAGTGCGGCGGCCTCGGCCTGGTCCATCATGGTCCACCTAGGATCGTCGCGGCGCCGTCGGCGCGGGGGTCGCTGGCAGCGTCGAGCCCGTCCGGGGTGAGCCGGGCGACCTGCACGTGACCGGCATCGTCGTGCCGCTGCGACAGCTGCACGACCTGCAGGTCGAGGTCTGCCGCGGCGACCCGCAGCGTCGCCGCGTCCGGGGTGTCCGGTTCGAGCATCAGCGTCGGCCGGTCCTGGCCGATGTCCCGGGCGCCGATCACCCACCGGGACCGGGCCAGCACGGCGTCCGGCTCGGTGCCGACGAGGGCGTCGCGGGCCAACTGGGCCAGGATCCACGGCTGGGCCCGCCCACCCTGACAGCCGAGCGCGACCACCCGGTCGGGCGCGGTGGCGATGGCCGGGCACAGGGTGTGCGGTGGACGGGCACCGGGACACAGTCGGCCCGGATGCGTCGGATCGAGGCTGAACACCGATCCCCTGTTGTGCAGCACGATGCCGGTGCCCGGCTCGCACAGGCCGGCGCCGAAGCTCTGGAACACGCTCTGGATCAGCGTTATCGCGGTGCCGTCGGTGCCGACGGCGGTGACCGCCACGGTGTCGCCGGCCGGCTTCGCAGCGGTCGAGCTGGCCACGCCGGGCGGTACGGCTGGCGTGCCGGCCGGACCGTCGCCGCGCAGCAGCAGACCGTCGAGGTCGACCGGGCCGACGCGAGGGTCGCCGAGCAGGGTGTCGCGGCGGAGTTCGGCCCGGCGGGCGGTGGTCAGCATGCCCGCGGATGTGCCGTCGCCGGCGCCGAGCATCGCCAACAGGGTGGCACCCTGGCTGGGTGGTGGCGCGACCGACCAGGTGGCCGGCCCGGCAGCGTCCCGCATCGGGTCGACGTACTGCAGCGGGTCGGCTGCCTCGGCGGTGTGCGCGGCCAGGTCGGCGACGGTCAGCGGGCTGCCGAGCACGGCCAACCCGGCGGCCAGCCGCCCGGCGAGCTCCCCCTGGTAGTAGTCGCGCCAGTCGACGCCGATAGCGGCCAGGGTGCGGGCCAGAGCAGGCTGGCGCAGCACCGCGCCGGCCGGCAGCGAATCGCCGTCGCCGTCGAGCAGCAGAGCGGCCAGGCCGGGATCGGCCCGGATCACGTCGGCACGCCGGCGGGCGGCGGCGGCCAGCCCGGCGCTGACCGCAACCCCGCCGGCGGCCAGGTCGACCGCGGGCGCGACGATCCGGGCCAGCGGCAGGCGGGCACCGAGGTCGACCAGTGCCGCCCAACCGGCGACGACACCGGGGACGGTGACGGTCAGCGGGCCACCGGACGGCATCCGGTCGCCGGCGGCACGCAGCGCGCCGACGTCGATACCGGCCGGTGCCGCGCCGAGCGACAGCACCGCGCGGACCTGTCCGTCGGGCGTGCGTACCAGTGCGGTCAGGTCACCGCCGGTGGAACACTGGTGCGGGTAGGCGACGGTGAGCGCGACCGCGGCGGCCAACGCGGCGTCGATCACGCCGCCACCAGCGGTGATGACGTCGCGGGCGGCGTGGAGGGCGGACGGGTGGGGTGCGGCGAGCGCGATCTCGGTCGACATGCGGTCAGTCTCGCCCGCTCAGTCACGCCGGATGAGGATGGTCCGGGCGAACGCGCCGTCCGCACCGACCAGTTTGGTCGGCAAACAGACCAGTTCGTACTCTCCCGGCGGCACCGCGTCCAGGTCGGCGTTCTCCAGGATGACCACCCCGGCGTTGAGCAGCACATGGTGGGCGTCCCAGGTGTCGGTGCGCTGATGGCTCTCGATGGTCAGGTAGTCGATGCCGATCAGCGCGACCCGCTGGTCGATCAGCCAGCGGGCGGCGTCCGGGGCCAGCCCGACCCACGACGGCGCACGCTCGGTCTCGCGCAGCGGGCCGGCCGAGTTGGCGGTCTTGAGCAGCACCCGCCGCACACCGGCGGCCCCGGCGGCGGCCAACTCGGCGACACCGGCGGCGACCAGGTCGGCTACCTCGATGTCGCCGGTCACGCCGGTCAGGTCGGCGACCACGGCCGGGCCGACCAGGGTGTCCAGGGCGATCTCGTCGATCGGGGTGGCGCCGTCGACGAAGTGGGCGGGGGCGTCGACGTGGGTGCCGGTGTGCGCGCCGAGCCGCCACCGGGTGACGTTGGACGCATCGCCGTTGGCCAGCGACTCGACGATCTCCACCTCGGGTTTGCGGCCCCAGTGCAGCATCTTCGGGTGGATCGGCAGGGTGATGTCGTAGATCTTCACGCGGGCTCTCCAGAGCAGCTGCGGGGTCAGGGCCGGTGGGTGGGGTCGGGCCAGGGTTCGCCGACGGCGGCGGCGACGGCCCGCGCGGTGGTCGCCACGCAGCGGTCGTACTCGGCACGGCCGTGCTCGGCGGTCGCCTTGGTGACGTCGCGGCCCCACACACCGGTATCGCTGACCTGGTCCATCCGGTAGTCCCAGAACGAGTCGACGTCGCGGTGCGAGGTAGCCCTGTCCATTCGGACCAGATCCGGATGCAGGTGCAGCAGGACCGAGGTCTCGAAGTAGTTGGCGTGCATCAGGCCACGCCCGTAGTAGACGTGCCCGTCGACCTCCGGCCCGGGATACATGGTCACGTACGCCAACGCCCGAACCCGCGAGTCGCGGTGGCGTACCCGCAGCTTCTCGGCCGACACGTCGAGCGATCCGCCGTTCCAGATGTGCCCGTTGAGCAGGATGAACTGACGCACGCCGCTAGCGTGCAACGAGTCGATGACGTCCTCGACGACGGCGATCAGGGTCTCCGGGCGCAGCGCGACGGTGCCGGCGAAGTCGCCGTGTGAGGCGGACACCCCGTAGCAGATGGGCGGCACGATCGGCACGCCGGTCAGCGCGGAGACGTCACGGGCCACGGCGTCGCAGATCAGCGTGTCCACGGCGAGCGGCAGGTGCGGGCCGTGCTGTTCGGTGGCGCCGACCGGGATGATCACCGAATCGAGCCGGGCGGCGGTCTGCCCGGCCTCCGGCCAGGTCAGGTCGGCCCAGGCGACCGGGGTACCGGGGCCACCGAGTTCGGCGGCGAGCGCCGCACGGTCAAGATCAGAAGCGGACGGTACGGACACGAGCTGGTCTCCTCACGGGTCGCCGCGCTGGACGGCTGGTGGTCACCGGACGGTGGTCACCAGGCCCGGCGGGTCTTCTCCGGCAGCAGGTCGATGGCTTCGGCGGCGGTGACGTCGCCCTCGACGGTGGTGATCCAGACCCGGGCCTGCGGGCTGTAGTCGCTGATCAGCTCGCGGCACACCCCGCACGGGGCGATGATCCGGAACCGGCCGGCGGGTTTGATCTGCACCGACACCACGCTGTCGACGGTGAGCGGGGCATCGGGCGCCAGTGCGGCGCGGGCGGTGCCGAGGGCGACCCCTTCGGCGCAGATCGAGCTGCGCCGGCAGGAGCCTTCCAGATGTACGCCGGTGTGGATGCCGCCGTCGGGGGTGCGCAGCGCGGTGGCCACCTCGTGCCGGCCGGCCACCCAGATCCGCAGCAGCAGCCGCTGCGCGACGTCGAGCAGTTCGACCTCGCCCGGGGTCATTGCGGCCGGTGCCGGCACCGGAGTGACGTCTTCAGTGATCATGGGGCGAGCCCGAGCAGCCTGGCCATGTTGCCGCCTTCGACGAGGGCCCGGTCGGCGTCGTCCGGGACGGCCTTGGCGATCTTCATCCGTTCCAGGTCGAAGTCGGAGCCGGGCCACTCGCTGCCGAGCAGGATCTGCGCCGGCCCGAGCCGGGCGTAGGCGCGTTTGACGTCGGAGATCAACGTCGCGGATGTCTCCAGGTAGATGTGCGGGTTACGCTCGGCGACGATGATCGCCTCGGGCACGTTCCACACCGCGCCCATGTGCGCGATGATGGTCGGCACGCCGGGGTGGCCCTTGGCGACCTCCTCGATGGCCAACGGCGCGCAGAACGCGTCGTCCAGGGCGTTGATCAGCACCATCAGCCCGTGCGCGGCGCAGGCTTCGAAGACCGGGTCGAGCAGCCCGTGGTCGGCCACGTGGTAGCCGTGCAGGCTGGGGTGCAGCTTGAGGCCCTTCAGGCCGGCGTCGGCGATCCGGGCGATCTCGTCGAGCGCGTCATCGTCGGCCGGGCGCACCTGGCCGAAGCCGAACAGCCGGTCCGGGTGGGCCTTGGCCAGCCCGATGATGAAGTCGTTCTCGATTCGCTGGGCCAGCGAGCAGACCATCGCCATGTCCACCCCGGCGGCGTCCATCCGGTCCAGGATGCGACGCGGGTCGAACGGGGTGTACGGCGGCGGCGCCTGGCCCGGTCGGGCACCGGTGAGGTAGTCCGAGCGACCCCGCACGTCCTGCGTGGTGTTGTACGCGTCGATGATCATCGTGGTGCGCCTCCGGTGGTGACGGTCGACGGTGCCGGCGGGTGCTCCGGCACCAGGGGGAAATGGCAGCGGACGCTGCGGTGCGGGTGCAGTTGCCGCAGTGCCGGGGGTTCGGTGCGGCAGCGGTCGACGGCGTACCGGCAGCGGGTGTGGAACAGACAGCCGGCCGGCGGGTGGGCGGGATCGGGCAGTTCGCCGGCGAGCACGATCCGCTCCCGGCCGGGCGTCCGTTCCAGGGTGGGTACGGCGGACAGCAGCGCCTCGCCGTACGGGTGGGCCGGTCCGGCGAAGAAGGTGTCCCGGTCGGCGATCTCGATGATCTGACCGAGGTACATCACCGCGATCCGGTCGGCGATGTGCCGCACCACGCCGAGGTCGTGCGAGATGAACAGCATGGTCAGGCCGCGTTCGCGGGTCAGGTCGGCGAGCAGGTTGACCACCTGGGCCTGAATCGACACGTCGAGGGCGGACACCGGCTCGTCGGCGACGATGAACCGGGGCGACGGGGCGAGCGCGCGGGCGATGCCGATACGCTGGCGCTGCCCGCCGGAGAACTCGTGCGGTCGGCGGCGGCCGACGTCGCGGCCGAGCCCGACGAGATCGAGCAGGTCGTCGACGGCCCGGGCGGCGGCGGCCCGGCTGGCACCCCGGCCCCGGCGCAACGGTTCGGCGATGATGTCGGCGATGCGCCGGCGCGGGTTGAGCGAGCTGAACGGGTCCTGGAAGACCATCTGCAGGTCGGCGCGGATCTGCCGGAACACGGTGCCGCGCAGTCCGGTGATCTCCCTGCCGAGCAGCCGGATACTGCCGGCGGTGGGTTCGGTGATCCGCAGGATCGCCCGGCCGAGGGTGGACTTGCCGCAGCCGGACTCGCCGACCAGGCCGAGGGTCTCGCCTTCGCGGATCTCCAGGTCGACGTCGCGTACCGCACGGACCGGGTCACCGCCCCGGCCGGGGTATTCGACCCGCAGGCCGGCGATCTGCAGCAACGGCACGCTGGTCACGGTCGGCCTCCCGCGGTGCGCGCAGGAGCGCGTGCGGCGGCGCGGGCCGGGGCGTCGAGCAGACAGGCGTCGTGCTGACCCGGGCCGCCGTGCCGGCGGGTCAGCGCCGGCGGTGCGGTGGCGCAGGCGTCGTGGGCGTAGCCGCAGCGCGGCGCGAAGCCGCAGCCGGACGGGCGGGCGACGCCGGTGAGCGGGCTGCCGGGGATGGCCGGCAGCCGGTCGGCGACCGGTCCGTCGACCCGGGGCACCGAGCCGAGCAGTCCCATCGTGTACGGATGCTGCGGGGCGTAGAGCACCTGCTCGCGGGTGCCCTGCTCGACGATGCGCCCGCCGTACATGACGGCGACCCGGTCGGCCACCTCGGCGACCACCCCGAGGTCGTGGGTGATCAGCACGATCGACGTGCCGTGTTCGGCCTGCAGCCGCTTGAGGGTGGCCAGCACCTGGGCCTGGATGGTCACGTCCAGCGCCGTGGTGGGCTCGTCGGCGATCAGTACGGTCGGGTCGTTGGCCAGCCCGATGGCGATCATGACCCGTTGCCGCATTCCGCCGGAGAGTTGGTGCGGGTAGGCGCGGGCATTGCGGGCCGGGTTGGCGATGCCGACGTCGGCGAGCAGGTCCTCCGCCCGCTGCCAGGCCCGCGCCCGGGGCACCTGCTGGTGGGTCCGGATCATCTCGGCGACCTGCGCGCCCGCGCGGTGCAGCGGGTTGAGCGCGGCGAGGGCGTCCTGGAACACCGCCGCGACGTGCCTGCCGCGCACCCGACGCAGCTGGGATTCGCTGGCGGTGACCAGATTCTGCCCGTTGAAGTCGACCTCGCCGCTGATGTGGGTACCCGGCCCCCGGTTGAGTCCGACCAGGCTCATGGCCAGGGCCGACTTGCCGGATCCGGATTCGCCGACCAACGCGAGGATCTCGCCGCGGTGCAGGTCGAGGTCGACGCCGGCGACGGCGGGCAGCCGCCCGGCCGGTACGTCGAACTCGACCCGCAGCCCTCGTACGGTGAGCACGGGCCGCTGCGGTGCGGTCGCGCCGGGCTGGCCGGGCACGGGCCGGCGCGGGCCGGTCACCGCCGTGCTCCGGTGAGGCTGGCGGCGGACCGCTCGACCAGGTCGGCGACCTGCCGGGGCCGGACCAGCGGGGTGAAGTGACTGCCGTCGACCTCGCTGGTGATGGCACCGGCCCGGGCGGCCATGTCCCGCTGGATCCGCGGACGCAGGGTCCTGTCCCCGGCCGCGACGAGGTACCAGGTCGGCTTCCCACGCCAGGCCGGTTCGCCGGTGGGTTGGTTGAAGATGGCGTCGGCGCTGGGCCGGGAACCGGCGTCGAAGACCGCCCGTTGGGCGTCGGTGAGGTCCCAACCGATCTCCGCCCAGTACTCGGGGGTGTGTTCGGAGGCCCATTCGCCGTTCGGGCCGCGCCGCATGTGCTTGCTGACCTCGGCCGGCGGATAGCGCTCGACGATCGCCTGCACCGATTCGCCGGCGGCGGGGGCGAAGGCGGCGACGTAGACCAGACCGGCGACCCGTTCGTCGCGCCCGACGTTGGTGATCACCGCGCCGCCGTACGAATGGCCGACCAGCAGCACCGGGCCGGCGCAGGCGTCGAGCGCGGCGGCCGTGTTGGCCACGTCCCCGGCCAGCGAGTGCATCGGATTGGTGACCAGGTGCACCTGGTGCCCGGCGGCGCGCAGCAGCGGCGCGACGCCGTCCCAGGTGGTCGGGGTGCCGCCGGCACCGTGCACCAGCACCACATCCATGATGGGCTCATCCCTTCCTCAGACGCGGGTCCAGCACCAGGTAGAACAGGTCGACAGCGGCGTTGACCAGAACGAACAGCAGTGCGATGGCCAGCGCGGCGCCCTGCACCACCGGGTAGTCGCGCTGCAGCACCGAGCTGACCAGCAGGTTGCCGACGCCGGGATAGGAGAAGACCGTCTCGGTGATCACCGACCCACCGAGCAGCGAGCCGAACTGCAGGCCGAGCACGGTGACGATGGGCAGCCCGGCGTTGCGCAGCACGTGCCGGCGCAGGATGGCGCCTTCGCGCAGGCCTTTCATCCGGGCGGTACGCACGAAGTCGTCGCCGAGTACCTCCAGCACCGACGCCCGCACTATCCGGGTGATGAACCCGGCCATGGCCAGCGCCAGGGTGGTGGCCGGCAGGATCAGGTACTGCAGCCAGGGCCAGACCAGCTCGGGCCGGTCCTGCAGGATCGCGTCGAGCAGGACGACGTTGGTGGTGGGCTGGTAGTCCAGCCGGCTGGGCAGCCGGCCCAGCACCGGCAGCCACTGCAGCCAGACCCCGAAGATCACGATGCCGAGCACGCCGAGGGCGAACCAGGGCAACGAGAAACTGATCGTTGCCACCGACCGGGTCGCGGTGTCCACCCAGGTGTCCTTGCGCAGCGCGGCGACCACCCCGGTGGCCACCCCGATCAGTACGGCGATCAGCATCGCCGCGACGGTCAGCTCGATGGTGGCCGGCAGCGCCCCGCCGAGCAGGGTCAGCACGCTGTTGCCGCCGTAGAACGACGAGCCGAGATCGAGCCGGGACAGGTCGCCGAGGTAGACCAGGTACTGCTCCCACACCGGGCGGTCCAGGCCTAGCGCGGCGTTGATCCGGGCCTCGTTGGCGGAGATCTGTTCGGCGCTCAGGCCCTGGGTACCGCCGGCCGCCAGGGTCGACGACGGCGACCCCGGCAGCCGGCGGATGGCCAGGAAGACCAGCGACGCCAGGACGAGCAGCACCACCGGTACGCTGACCAGCCGGCGCAGCGTCAGCATCGGCAGCGACCGGGAGCGCAGCAGGCGCATCATCGGCGGCTCCTCGGGTCCAGCGCGTCGCGCAGGTCGTCGCCGGCGAAGTTGCCGGCGACCACGAAGACCAGGGTCAGCGCGGCGGGCAGCACCACCAGGCGCGGCGCGGTGTAGATGAACTCCTGCCCGGCCTGCACCATGTAGCCCCAGTCAGGGGTGGGCGGCTGGATGCCGAGCCCCAGGTAGGACAGACCGGCGGCGAACCCCGCCGCGATCGACAGGGTCATCACCACCTGGGCGAGCATCGGCCCGGCGATGTTCGGCAGGATCTCCTGGACCATGATCCGGGGCGAGCGGGTGCCGCCGAGCCGGGCGGCGAGCACGTAGTCGCGGGAGGCTTCCCGGGCGGCCAGCGCCCGGGCCAGCCGGGCCAGGCCGGGAGAGAGCGCGACGCCGATGCCGACGACCAGGCTGCGTACGCCGGGGCCGCTGCCGGCCACCACCAGGATGATCAGGAGCATGGACGGGAAGGCCAGGCCGACGTCGACCACCCGCATCAGCAACTGCTCCCACCGCCCGCCCAGGTAGCCGGCGAGCAGCCCGACGGCGGTGCCGAGCAGCGCCGCGACCGCAGTGGCCAGGAAGGCGACCAGCAGCAGCGGCCGGGCGCCGTACACCAGCCGGGCGAGCATGTCGCGGCCCAGATCGTCGGTGCCGAGCAGGTGTCCGGGGGTACCGAAACCGGCCAGGGTGGCGTTGGTCTGCCGCTGTGGATCGGCCCCGACCAGCACCGGGCCGGCGGCGGCGAGCAGCACGAAGGCGGCCAGCACCAGCCACGAGCCGGCGGCCAGCCAGGACCGGGCGATGGAGCGCCGTGCGTAGGCGGCTCTCCATCGCCCGAGCGGTCGCGCCCCGGCCAGCGTCACCGGTCCGCCGGACCGGTCGCCACCGGCGGGTCGCCGCCCGACGCGGGACCGCCTGCCGGTGCCTGCCCTGGTGCCGGGTCAGACACTGGCGTTCTCCATGAAACAGCGGTGGCTGCCGAGAGCGGCCACGTTCATGCCCTCGACGTTGGCGCCGCTGACCACCTGGTTGGCGGAGTAGGCCAGCATGGACAGGACCATGTACTGCTCGGCGAAGCGGCGCTGGATGTCGCTGTACGCGGCGGTGCGCTCGTCGCCGTCGGGCAGGTTCTTCGCCTCGTACAGGTCGTCGGCGAACGCCTCCGAGCCGGGCAGGGTGTTGAATCCGGAGGTGAAGTCACCGTAGACACCCGACGGCAGGCCCATCGCGCCGATCATGTTGTCCGGGTCCGGGATGTAGGAGTTGCGCTCCCAGATCATCAGCTCGTGGAACGGGTCCTCGGGGTCGAGCAGCCGGCTGAAGTAGGTGGCCGGGTCGACCGAGTCGGTGACCACGCTCAGACCGACGTCGGTGAGGTTCTGCGCGACGATCTGCGCGGCCCGGGGGTGCCACGAGTCGCTGGCGGCCATCAACGCGACCTCCCGCCCGGTGGCACCGGCGGCTTCGATCAGCTGCCGGGCCTCGTCCGGGTCGTAGCGGCTGAGGTCGGCCAGGCTCGGGTCGTGGCCGTTCTGCGACGGCGGGATGGTGTAGCCCTCGGGCAGCGCGCCGACACCGGAGAACGCCTGGGCGATGATCGCGTCCCGGTCGATGGCCAGGTTGATCGCCTGACGGACCGCCAGCTCCGGAATGCGCCGGGCGTCGATCACCATCATCGCGTCGAAGCTGTACGGCGTGTCGTGGAAGGTCACCCGGTCGTCGGACTTGAGCTGGTCGACCGCCGAGTACGGGGTGAACTGGGTCGCTGAGAGGTCACCGCTGAGCAGCGAGCTGACGATGGTCGACGGGTCCTGCACCTGCTGCAGCACCAGTCGGTCGATGTCCGGCCGGCCGCCCCGGTAGTCCTCGAACGCGGTGAGTACCACCTGCTGACCGGCGGTGGCCGAGGAGAAGACGAACGGGCCGGTGCCGACCAGGTTCTTGCCGATGTCGGCGCCGTACTCGTCGAGGGCGGCGCTGGAGATGATCCGCCCGCCGATGTCGGACAGCCGGTTGAGCACGGTGGCGTCGGGCGCGCTGAGCACCATCTCCACGGTGTGGTCGTCGACCGCGGTCAGCGAGGCGACGTTGGCGCCCAGGCTGCGCAGCGGCCGGGACGACCCCTCGGGCAGGGTCGGGTCGTCCTCGTTGAACTGCCGGTTGAGGCTGGCCAGCACGTCGGCCGAGGTGAACGTGGTGCCGTCGTGGAAGGTGACGCCGTCGCGCAGCGTGAACGTGTAGGTCAGCCCGTCGTCGGAGATCTCCCAGCTCTCGGCGAGGTCGGCCTGGGGCTCGTTGGTCTCGAAGGAGATGAAGGTCAGGCCGCGGCAGATGCAGTCGACCGCCATCCAGTCGCCGAGCGAGGTGTAGAACGCGGGGTCGTTGACCGCGCTGGTGGCGTCGATGCCGAGGGTGAGGGTGCCGCCGCTGTTACCGCCGCTGTCGCCGTCGTCGTTGCCGTCGGAGGCGACGCCGCAGGCGGCCAGCAGGCTGCTGGCCCCGAAACCGAGACCGAGTAGACCGGCACCGCGCAGCATCGCGCGGCGGGACATCAGGTGGTGCGGTGGGGTACGGGAATCGTCCGACATAGTGCGCTCCTCGGCAGGGTATGGGACGAAGATGGATTTAATTTATCTAAGATTGGATCCAAAATCATGGTGAGTGGTACCCAATTCGGGTCCGTATCGCGAATGTGAACGTCTGATGTCAGCGACCAGGGCTCCCCCGTAGCCGGCGCGGCGGCCGGCGCGCCGGCCAGGTCAATCGGCCGGCGCCACGTCTGTCGCAACGGCACGGCAGGAGCCGACGGAGCTGCCGGAGCCCGTCGAGCAGCAGGTGGTGCCGGCACCGCGGACAGCCGCCGGATCCGGTACGTCCATCGCCGGATTGCGGTCGAAGAAGCCGTCCGGTTCGAGAATCATGTGGATCGTGTCCACCGGCATCACCGGCCACTGCTCCGGGCGGGGGAAGTGGTGAGTGCCCAGCACCGGCCAGAGCACCAGCTCGGTGCCGTCGATGCCGCGGTCCTGGCGCTGCCAGACCTGTACCCCGTCGGATCCGGGCTCGGCGTGGTTCGGGTACTGCCCGCCCAGGAACCGTTCCCGTGGGTGGTACGGCGTGGCCCACAGGTGCTGGTGGATGAACGGTGCCCGGCGGGCGGTCACCGAGTCCGGGCGGGCGAACGACCGGGTGGTGTCGGGCAGCAGCAGCCGGTAGGCGGTCGGTTCACCGTACCGGTTGGTGGCGGTGGTGCTCTCCACCCGCCAGCGGCGGGCGGACGCCGGATCGGTGCGCCGGGCCGCCTGCGACTCGCGCACCAGTGGGGTACGTACGTTGCGCACCGCGTTGCCGTACGGGTTCCGGGCCGGGTCGGTCTCCCCCTCGGCGTGCTCCTCGACCAGCCGGTTGTCCGGCCCGTCCACCGCCATGTCCAGCCGCAGCCCGAAGTAGTGCTGGTGGGTAGGGGTCTGCACGTTCGGCGCGACGATCCGGCCGTAGCGCACCTCGTCGCCTTCTTCGATGCCGGACGCGGACAGCATGCCGGTCAGCTTGACCTCCAGCTCGATCCGCCCGTCCTGGTAGAGCGACCAGTAGAAGCCGTAGTCGTAGTTGGCCACGGTCTGGAAGTTGGAGATGACCAGGCGCCGGGAGCGGCGTACCTGACTGACCCCGCGCCGCAGGTCGTTGTGCTTCCATAGGACGCTGTGGTCCTCCTCGTGCATGCAGATGGCGTTGCGGATGGTCGCCGGCTCGCCATCGCCGCCGAGGTAGGCGGTGTCGAAGTAGTGGATGACGCCGAGGCAGTCGCAGCCCAGCGTCAGGGAGTTGGTCAGTGGGCCGGCACCGTACTCGCCCCAGTCGAAGAAGTTCTTGCGGTACTGGGTGGAGTTGGGGTCGAGGTACGGCACGTACATCTCGTTGCAGGCGGCCCGCTTGACCACCGGCCGCCCCTGGAACGTCAGGTCGTAAAGGACCAGCCCTTCGCGGTGGGTGAAGCCGACCCGCAACTGCCAGCCCTGCCAGGACACCTGCCAGCCGTCGACGGCGAAACTGGGCCCGTCGGGCTGCACCACGTCGAGCGGCGTGAGCCCGGGACGGGTCGGCCAGGCCTCGGCCTCCAGCGGCCCGGCCTCCGTGGAGACCGGCACCGCGCCGTGATCCTCGACGTCGAGGACCTCCATGGTGGCCATGTCGATGATCGGCACGACCCCCTGCACCGGGCGTACGTAGCCGTTGTCCCCCTCGTCGACCCGGTGCCAGACGGTCCCCCAGGTGAGTCGCCGGTCGCGGTAGCGCTCCGGCTCGAAGCCGCCCATCGACTCGGCGTCGATCATGACCAGCGAGACGTCGTGGATGCCCCGCTTGGCCAGCGCCTCGCGCAGCAGCGGGCTCTGCCGGCAGGCCTGGGCGGCGGCGCGGGCCTCCTCGGAGGTGATGCCGGGCCGGCGGGGATCGAGCGGTCGCCAGTCCAGGCACCGGTCGGCACCGGCCGCCGCGTCGGCGAGCGCGACGTCGATCTCCCAGGCGGTGCCGGCCGCGTGGTCCATCGCGACCAGTTCGAGCCGCACCTCGCCGGCCGGGGCGGCGCCGGCCGCGACGGCCCGTGCGTGCGCCTCGTCGAGGGTGGCGCCCCAGAACCGGATGCGCTCGCCGAGCCGGCCGTCGGACCGGGCGGCGGCCACGGCACGGGCGATCTCCGCCGGGGTGGGCGGGTCCAGCGGATGGGCGCGGTGGCTCCGAGCATCGGGGCTGGGGTGGTGGGCACTCACGATTGCTCCTGTCGCCGTCGCGGGAGTCGTTCTGGTGCTTTCCAGGCCGCCGGAGCGGTGCCAGGCCCCGCCGGTAGGGCAGTGGACGGCCCGGTGCTTGACGGAAAACTCCCTGGCCAAGGTAGTCTCGGATACTACAGCAGGATCTTTGGATCCAAAACCTGGATCCAAAGCAGGAGCCACTGGACCCGTCGCCCTCGGTGCGGGCTTGCTATCGTGACAGCCACATCGCACCACTGTGGAGGCGATCGCAGCCCGGTCGAGGTCCGCCCGGGCGCGCCAGACACCGACCAGACGGGGGCACCGGGCATGCCAGCCAGCTCCACCGAAACCACCAGCAGCGCCCTCGTCGACGCCACCGCGGCCGCCATCCGGGCCCGGATCATGTCCGGCGAGATCCCGATCGGCGCCCAGCTGCGCCAGGCCGAGCTGGCCAAGATGCTCGGCGTCAGCCGTACCCCGGTCCGCGAGGCGTTGCGCCAGCTGCAGACCGGCGGACTGATCGAGGTGGTCCCGCACCGGGGCGCGGTGGTCCGGGTGCCGGCCCCGTGGGAGGTCCGTGAAGCGTACGAGGTGCGGGCCGAGTTGGAAGGGCTGGCCTGCGAGCGGGCGGTCAGCCGGATCACCGACGACGTGTTGGACGAACTGCGCGAGGCCAACACGTTGCTGCGCCGCACCGAACGGGCCGCCCGGGGCGGCATCGCACCCCGGCGCAGCGACGAGCAACTGCCGCGCGCCGACGCCCTGCCCACCGACGTCCCGACCGCCGGCGGTACGGCCACCGGCGGTACGGCCACCGGCGCGCCGGACGGTCCCCGAGCCACCCTGGCGAGCTCGACCAACGCGGCCAACGACCGGTTTCACACGCTGATCCACCAGATCGCCGGCAACGACTGGCTGGCCCGGGTGATCAAGGAGATCAACGAGGCCTTTCCGCGCAACGTCTCCGCGCTGGTGCTGCAGGACAATCCGCGGCACCGGGACGACAACTTCAACGAACACGAGCGGATCATCGCCGCGCTCGCCGAAGAGGACGGCGACCGGGCCCGGCGCGAGATGCAGGCTCATGTGATCAGTGCCGGGGAGCAGTTGGCTCGCTGGTACGAGCGGCGATCGGCGACCGTGTTCCGGGGCTGAGCCCGACGACGCCCATCGCCGCCGGGGCGAGGAAGTCCAGGTCCGGACGTGCCGATCCGGTGGCGAGATCGGCCAGGGCGGCACCGATCGCCGGCCCGAACTTGAAACCGTGGCCCGAGCAGGCGGCGGCGACCAGCACCTGTGGGTGGGCCGGCAACGCGCCGACCGCGAACCGGTTGCCCGGCGCCATGGTGTAGCGGCAGGTCACCTCGGCGGCCACCGGACCGTCGGCCGCCGGCAGGAACCGCCGGGCCACCGCGAGCAGTGCGTCGCGCTCGGCCGCGGTGACCGGGGCCGGCGGCCGGGCCAGGTCGTCGACCGGCCCGTGGTCGAAGCCGACCTTGACCATGTCCGGCCCGTACGCCGGAATGCCGTAGAGCAGCCCGGTTCCGGGAATCTCGACCGAGAACGGCCCGAGCGCCGGTGGGCGCAACAACGCGGGCGCCGACGATCCGATATGGATGTTGATGATGCGCACGGCGGTGAGTAGGCCGGTGAATTCCGGCAGCAGCTGGTCGGTCCACGCGCCGGCGCAGATCACGAGCCGGTCGGCGAGCAGGTCCCCGGCGTCGGTGCGCACCCGTACCCCGGTGCCCTCGGGCGACCAGCCGGTGACCGCGCGGCCGTCGCGACGGCGTACCCCGGCGGCCCGGCCCAACTCGGTCAGTGCGTGCATCGCGGCAGCCGCGTCGATGATCCCGGCCGCCGGGTCATGCACCGCGACCATGTCCTCGCCGAGCACCAGACCGGGCAGGATGCCGGCGGCGGCGTTGGCATCGACCAGAGTGCAGTCCGGCCCGCGCAGGCCACCGCCGGCGCGGGCCGGCCGGGCGTACAACCCGCCGACGGTGGTGACCAGCGGCTGCCCGGCCGCCTGCGCCAGGTCGCGCCAGGCCGCGTAGGCCCGGTCGATGAGCCCGTCCCAGACCGGTGACGGGTAGGCCCGGCGGATCATCCGGGTCCGGCCGTGCGAGGAGCCTTCGGTGTGTCCGGCCGGCAGCCGGTCGAGCTGTACCACCCCGGCGCCCCGGGCGGCGAGCTGCCAGGCCGCACTGCGGCCGTGGATCCCCGCACCGACCACCAGCACGTCGGCCCGCCGGTCCGCGCCGCCCACGAGCGTGGGACCGGCGACGGGGGCAGCGGCGATGGGGGCAGCGGCGATGGGGGCAGCGGCGACGAGAGCGGGACCGGCGGCGAGGGCCGAGGCCGGGATGACCTGGGCCGGCACCGGCGTCGGGCGGGCGAGCTGCGCCAGTAGCGCGTCCACCTCGGTGTCACCGTTGTAGACGTGCACCGAGGCACGCACGACCGCAGGCAGGCCGCGCCGGCCCAGGTCCCACTGCCCGTGACTGGCTGGCACGGCGACCAGGTGCAGGCCGGCGGCGCGCAGCGTACGGACGGTCCGCACCGGATCCTCGCCGTCACGGACGAAGGTGACGATCCCGCCGCCGGCCGCCAGCGGATCCACCACCGTCACCCCGGGTAGCTCGCGCAGCCCGGCCCGCAGCCGGTCGGCCAACCCGCTGACGTACCCGCTGATCTGGTCGATGCCCAGCGCGAGCGCCTCGGCGAGCGCGGTGCCCAGCCCCAGCCGCAGCGCGTGCGACGCCTCCCAGGTCTCGTAGCGGCGGGCGCCGGGCAGCAGGTCGTACTGTTCGTCGCCGGTCCAGCGGGCACCGCGCACGTCGGGGGTGAGCGGGCGCGCCGCGTCGCGCAGCGCCGGGTCGAGGTAGAGCAGACCGGTGCCACGCGGGCCGCGCAGGAACTTTCGGCCGGTGGCGACCAGGATGTCGGCCTGGAGCCGACGCACGTCGACAGGCAGCTGACCGACCGACTGGGTGGCGTCGACCAGTAGCGGCACGCCGGCCGCCGCGGCCAGCGCACCGACCTGCGCCACCGGCTCGATCAGCGCCGACGAGGTGGGTACGTGCGCGACGGTGACCAGCGCGGCCGGCTCGCGCAGCGCCCGCTGCAGCGCGGCCAGGTCCACTCCCCCGGTGTCGTCGGCCGCCAGCACCTCGACGACGATGCCCCTGGTCCGGCGCAGTTCGAGCAGGTGCAGCGCCGAACTGACATAGCTGGACGCGGCGGCGAGGACCCGGTCGCCGGGCCCGAGGCGCAGCGCGTCGATGGCCCGGTGCCAGGCGACGGTGGCGCTCTCCACCAGCGCGATGTCGTCGTCGCTGGCCCCGATGAGCTGCCCGGCCAACCGGTAGACCTGGGCGCTGCGACCGGCGGCGGCCTCGGCTGCCTCGTACCCGCCGAGCCGCGACTCCAGGCGCAGGTGCTCGATCACCGTGTCGAGCACGGCGAGACTGGGCAGTGCGGCCCCGGCGGAGTTGAGGTGGTGGGCCAGGCTCGCGCCGGGGGTGGCGGCCCGCAGCGCCGCCGGATCCAGCGGCACGGGTGCCGCCGGAACCAGCGGTACGCGAGCCATCGGATCTTCCCGGGATACAGAGTCCGTCAAAGTGGATCCTATCAGTGATCGGGGCGGTGCCCCGGCTCGGCGCGGTGCCACCCGCCGTCACCGGAGCACCGCCGGTCAGAGCGCGACGACGACGCCCTTGCGTTCGCAGTACGAGTGCAGGGCATCGTCGCCCAGATCCCGGCCCAGGCCGGAGTCGCCGACCCCACCGAAGGACAGCGCCGGGTCGAAGATGTTGTACGTGTTCACCCAGACCGTGCCGACCCGCAGCGCGGCCGCCGTCCGGTGCGCCCGGGACAGGTCCCGGGTCCACACTCCGGCGGCCAACCCGTACGACGTGTCGTTACCGATCGCGACCGCCTCGTCCTCGTCGTCGAAGGCGATCACCCCGGTCACCGGCCCGAATATCTCCTCCCGGGCGATGACCATGTCGTTGCGTACCCCGGTGAACAGGGTCGGCTCGACGAAGTAGCCCGGCCGGTCCGGCACCCCGCCGCCGACCACCACCGTCGCCCCTTCCCGCCTGCCGGCCTCGATGTACGACAGCACCTGCCGGCGCTGCTCCTGCGACACCAGCGGGCCGACGGTCACCCCGCCGTCCAGCCCGTTGCCCAGCGGCACCCGGCGGGTCGCCGCGGCCAGCCGCTCGACCATCTCGTCCAGGATCGACCGCTGCACCAGTAACCGGCTGCCCGCCGTACACATCTGCCCGGAGTGGCCGAACGAGGCCCGCATCGCGGTCGGCACCGCCGCGTCCAGGTCGGCGTCGGCGAACACGATGTTCGGGCTCTTGCCGCCCAGCTCCAGGGTCAGCCGCTTGGTGGTAGGCGCCGCGCCGGCCATCACCAGTCGACCCACCTCGGTGGATCCGGTGAACGACACCTTCGCCACCCCGGGATGCGACGCCAGGGCCGCGCCCACCGCACCGTCACCGGTGAGCACGTTGAGCACGCCCGGTGGGACGCCCGCCTCGGCGGCGAGCGCGGCCACCCGCAGCATGGTCAGCGGGGTCTGCTCGGCCGGCTTGACCACCACCGGGCAACCGGCCGCCAGGGCCGGGGCCAGCTTGAAACAGCCGGTCATGATCGGGAAGTTCCAGGGCAGGATCAGCGCGGCCACCCCGACCGGTTCCAGCACCGTGTAGACGTGGTGGCCGCCACCGTCGATCGGCACCACGGTGCCGGTCAGCCGGCTGGTCGCGCCGGCGAAATGCCGAAACGCGCGAGCCGCCGAGGCGGTGTCGGCGCGGGAGCGTTCGATCGGCTTGCCGTTGTCCCGGGTCTCCAGCACCGCCAGTTCCTCCTGGTGCGTTTCCAGCAGGTCGGCGAGACGGTGCAGCACCCGGGTCCGCTCCAACGGGGCGAGCCCGCTCCACCGGCGATCGGCGTACGCACGGGTCGCCGCGGCCACCGCGGCGTCCACGTCGGCGGCGGTGGCCTGCGCCACCCGGCTGATCACCGTCTCGCTGGCCGGATCCCGCACCTCGATCAGCACCCGCTGACCAGGATCGATCCACTCACCGTCGACATGGAACGGTTCCAGCTCGGCCAGCGGCGCCAAGGACGACGTCATCGGTGGCAACTCCTAGATCAGATCGAAGTACTCGCGCTGCTCCCAATCGGAGACGTGTGCGAGGTAGCGGGCGAACTCGCGACGCTTGAGCGTCACGTACCAGGAGATCACCGGGGCGCCGAGCGCGTCGGTGAACACCGGGTCGGCGGCCACGGCGGTCAGCGCCTCGGCAAGGGAGCCCGGCAGCCGGGGCGCGTCGGCGGCGTACGGATCCTCCACCGGCGGTGGCGGGGTGAGCCGGCGGGTCATCCCGTCCAGGCCGCTGACCACCTGCGAGGCGATGTACAGGTACGGGTTGGCGGCCGGCTCGCCGCAGCGGTTCTCCAGCCGTACCCCGGTGTCGGAGCCGGCGCCGGCGAGGCGGACCATGGCTCCCTTGTTGTCGATCCCCCACACCACCCGGTCCGGAGCGAGCGAGTACGGCAGGTAACGCTTGTATCCGTTGACCGTCGGGGCGGCGAACGCGACGGCCGCGTCCGCGTGCGCCAACAGCCCGGCGAGGTAGTGCCCACCGGCGGCCGACAGCACCTCGCCCGGCGCGGTGGGGTCGAACGCCGCCGTGCTGCCGGTGGTCGTGCGCAGTGACTGGTGCAGGTGCCAGCCGGTGGAGGCGGTCTCCGCACCGGCCGGGCGGGACATGAAGGTGGCGTGGTAGCCGTGCCGGCGGCACAGCTGACGGATCGCCGAGCGGGCCAGCAGCACCTGGTCGGCGGCGTCCGCCGCGTCCCCGGCGGTCAACGTGATCTCGAACTGGCTCGGCCCGAACTCCAGCTCGATCGAGCGCAGCGGCAGGTCGAGGCGGGTCAACCCGTGGTGCAGCAACTGGACGATCTCGTCGGCCCGGTCCAGCCCGTCTTCGTGCAGCAGCTGCGCACCCCGGCTCACCGGCCGCACGCTGCCGGCCCGCCCCGGGGCACCCGGCCGGCCCGCCTGGTCGGTGTCGAGCCCGACGGCGGGGCCGGTGGCCTCGAAGACGTGGAACTCCAGCTCGACGCCGACGGTCATCGCGTAGCCGGCGGCGGCGAGCCGGTCCAGTTGACCGCGCAGCAGGCCACGGGTGCACAACGGCACCGCCGAGCCGTCCGGGAAACGTAGGTCGCACAGCACCCAGCCGGTACGCGGCGCCCATGGCAGCACCCGGAACGTGGTCGGGTCGGGCACCAGCACGACGTCCCCGGCGCCGGCGAACCCGGCCACCCCGACCTGCGGGTCGGCGGCGAAGACCGGGAACACCGAGGCACCGGAGGAATCCTTGAGCAGCAGCGACGACGGTGCCGTCACACCGGAGCGCAGCGCGGCGGTGGCCGCCGGGCGGGTCAGCGTCTTGCCGCGCAGCACACCGTGCTGGTCGGCGAAGGAGAACCGGATCATCTCGATGCCGAGTTCGTCGACCACTCGGCGCAGCTGACCGGCGGCGGCGTACTGGGCGTCGGTCCACAGCTGGTGGCGGCCGATGAAGCCGTCCCGGTCGGCGGCCAGCATCGGCAACGCGGGGTAGCCGGCACCGCCGGCGGCGACCGGCCGTTCGTCGACGCTACGCATCGCCGACCACCGCCTTGTCGGCACTCGCGCCGGTCGCGGTCGGCCGGGCGGCGGCCCATGGCGAGGCGGTACGCCGCTGCGCCTCCCGCTCTCGCCAGGTCTGTTCCCACCCCTGCGTCGGGGCGATCGTGTCGACGGCCGGCGGGCCGGTGAGCGCGCTGGCGGCCGGGGCGTCGGCGGGCCGGGCGGGCACCGGGCTGCCAGCTTCGAAGGCGTCGATGGCGCGCAGCAGCAGCCGGCGGTTGGCGGTCACCGCCCGGTCGGAGACGCCGAGCCGTTCGACCGTGCGGTCCTGGATCGGGCCCATGCTCTCCACTGCCCACTGGTCGTGGACGTTGATGTCCAGGCCCATCCCGGTGTAGGTCAGCTCGCGCTGCTCGGCCGGGTCGAAGCCCCAGTTGTTGGCGCGGTTGCGCAGCGGCCGGTAGTCCGGCAGGGAGACCTCGGTGAGCCGCTGGGCGAGCAGGGTCTGCTTGTCAGTCGGCTCGGCGAAGTCGTACAAGATCATGTACCAGTAGTGGTGGACATCGTCGATCGGCACGTGCCACTGGCAGAAGACCTTGCTGTTGCCGAAGGGCACCACGAACGCGTTCGGGAACACCAGGTTGGTGATCCGTACGTGCCGGATGTCCTCGGTGAGCTGGCGCAGCGCGTACACCCGCAGGCCGTGCTCGGCCTGCTCGACCTCGATGTCCGGCCGGTACGCGTCGCCGACCAGCTTGGACAGCTTCTGCCCGGTGCCGGCGACCTCCTCGCTGAACTGCTGTCCGTACGCGTCGCGGGGGTCCTCGTCGATGAACCGGTGCAGGAACGAGACGTGACTGGGATCGATACCGCCTTCGACGCCCTGCAGCCAGTTGCACTCCCACAGCCCCTTGAAGGCGAAGGTGTACTCGTCGGGCGCCTGAAAGCAGTCGTAGTGCGGCAGCGGCGGCGGGGCGCCCTCGCCGAGATAGGCGAAGACGATGCCGTTGCGCTCCTGGCAGGGGTAGCTCGGGATGCGGATCTTGCCGGCGAAGGTGCTGTGCGGTGGTTCGGCCGGCTGCTCCAGACACCGCCCGTCCGGGCCGTACAGCCAGCCGTGGTAGAGGCAGCGCAGCCCGCCGTCCTCGTGCCGGCCGTACGCCAGGTCGACGCCACGGTGCGCGCAGAAGCGTCCTACCAACGCCCAGCCGCCACCGTCCCGCTTGAACAGCACCAGGTCCTCGCCGAGCAGCCGGACCGGCTTGACCTGCCGCTGTGGGTCGAGCTCGGAGACGAGGGCGGCGGG
Source organism: Solwaraspora sp. WMMB335 (assembly GCF_049179075.1). Taxonomy (NCBI): domain Bacteria; kingdom Bacillati; phylum Actinomycetota; class Actinomycetes; order Micromonosporales; family Micromonosporaceae; genus Solwaraspora; species Solwaraspora sp. WMMB335. The sequence goes on along the minus strand of NZ_JBMHMF010000001.1, from coordinate 6,249,652 downwards.
CTGCCAGTACGCCCGCATCAGCCGGCCGAGCGGGGTGCCCGGCCCGGTCCGGGTGATCCGCTCGTTCTCCTCGCGCCGCAGCATGGCACCCCTCCCACTAGCGAATCCAGTCAGACGATCATTGGATCCAATCCTGGCATACATGTGGGCTACGCGATAGACACGGCATCCCCGATTTGCGGGACGGAGCTCACCGGAAACGCCTCGCCGCGGCTGTCCGTCAGGTAGCGGGGACGGGACGGGACGGGAGGTACCGGCGTGCTGCGTGAGGTACGGCTCACTTGGCTGCTCCAGCGGCGGATCGAACGGTCCGACCCGGCGACCGTGCTGGATCCCGACCTGCTCGCCACAGCGCAGGAACTGGCCGAGGTCGCCTCGTCGCCGGCGGCCTTCGGTGCGCTTGCCCGGTTCCACCAGATCCGGTTCAACGCGCTGCCCGTCGGCGCGGACAACACCGACTTCCTCGCCACCGGACGTTGGCTCGCGAAGCTCCCACCGGAGGTGGTCAAAGACCTTCCCGAGGTGTGGCGGGCGTTGGCAGGCTTCGGTGGGTCCGCGCACGCGCTGCTCCTCGCCGCGACCGAGCTGGCCGGTCGCCTGGACGGGGTGGACGACGCCTGGGGATGGCACCGTTGCGCCCCACTGTGGCGCGAAGCGCTGGCCGCCCTGCCCGCCGGCCACCCCGACCGGGCGAACGCGCTGGCGAACGCCGCGAACACGCTCCTGAGCCGAGCGCAACGGACCACGTCCCATCCCCAGGACATCCCCGAGGCGATCGCGCTGTACCGCAGCGCGTTGGAACTCATGGCCGACGACGATGCGCACCGGCCCCAGGTGATCGGCAACCTCGCCGTCGCGTACCAGCAGTGGTACGAACAGACCGACACGCCAGGCGACCTCGACGAGGCGGCCCGCCTGCTGCGGATCGCGACAGCGACCGGCCCGGCCGGAACGGCGGCGTGGCAGGTGAAGATCTACCAGCTGGCCAACGTCCTGCTCGCCCAGGCACAGCTGCGCCGGCCAGGTGCCAATCTTGACGAGGCTGCCGCACTCGTCCGAACGTTGATCGACACACCTGGCACCGCGGTACCCCGTGCCGCGGTCCGCAACCTGCTCGTCGGCGTGCTGCAGGCCAGATACGACGAACGCGGCGATCCGGGCGACCTGTCCGAAGCGCTCGCCATCGTGCGCGAGACGTTGGACACGGAGCCGATGGATCCGCCGGACCGAATCATCGCGCTCAACGCGCTGAGTACGACGCAGCTGACCCGCTACCGCCTCGACAACGACCTCGACACCCTCGACGAAGCCATCGACGCCGCGCGCGAGATCGTGCGGCTGTGTCCGCAGGACCATCCCTTTCGGGCCGGTGCGGTCAACAATCTGGGCCAACTGCTCCAGCGTCGCGGCGTACGCACCGGGGCAACCGAAGACCTGGACGCAGCCGTCACCGCCGCCGGATCCGCGACCAGGATGCTCCCGGCAGGTCACAGCGACGCCGCCGGGTTCGTCGGGATGCGCGGCGTCACGCTCTTCACCCGCTTCCTACAAACTCGTGAGCGGCAGGATCTCGACGAGGCCGTGGCCTTGACCAGGCAGGCGACAGAGCTGGTTCCGGTCGGCCACCACGCCCGGACCGGACTGCTGTCGAACCTCGGCACAGCACTTTCGATGCGGGCGTTCTTCGCGGACGTCCCCGACCCCGCCGCCTTCATGGCAGCGATCGACGTACATCGGGAAGTCGTCGATACGAGCCGAGCTGACGACCCGCAACGGCCGGGCCGGATCGTCAATCTCGTGATGTCGATCAACGCGATGACACGGTCGTTTCCCGACTCCGCGCTGCTGGACGAGGCGATCGACCGGGCCGCCGAGGCACTCGCCTGCCTGCCGGTCGGTCGGGGCGAGCGCGTCGGTGCTCTCGTCGCGGCAGGCCGTGCGGCATCGCTGCGCTACGAGCACCGACGCCGCCAGGCCGACGCCGAGATGGCCGTGGCCGTCTGGGAGGAGCTGGCGGGCAACGCATCGGCACCGGTGCGCAACCGGATACACGCGGCTCGTGGGGCCGCGGATCTGCTGGCTCAACGGCACGGGCTGGCGGCAGGCTGCGACGGGTACGCCGCCGCGGTCGGGTTGCTCCCGCTGCTCGCCTGGCGCGGACTGAGCCGGGCGGATCGGCAACGACTTCTCGGCGAGATGTCCGGGCTAGCGGCGGAGGCCGCGGCGGCGGCGATCGCCGCTGGTCGGCCCGAACGGGCGGTGGAACTGCTCGAGCAGGCACGCGGAGTGCTGTGGACGCAGTTGCTGGAGGCCCGTACCGAGGTCGCCGACCTCCGCGAGATCGCCCCTGACCTCGCGGAGGAGTTCGAGGCCGCCCGCGACTCGCTCAACGCCACGATCGAAGGGGTCGGCGACCTGGTGTTGTCCGACCTCGTCGACCGACGCGGTGCGGTCGCCGCCCGGTTCGACGCCGTCGTCGCGCGGATCAGGGGCTTGCCGCCGTCGGCCGGGTTTCCCCGGCCGGACCGCTTCCTGCGCCCGGCGACCTGGAGCGAGATACGGGGCTGGGTGGCTCGACGGGACGTGGTGCTGGTGACCGCGAGCCGGTGGCGCTGTGACGCGTTGGTCATCTCCCGCGACGAGGTCAAGGTCGTCGAGCTCCCGGATCTCACTGTGGACGCCATCGGAGAACATCTGATCTCGTACCTCGGTATCGCCACCGGCACCGCACACCGCGAACTCGTCCCACCCGACGGCGTGCGGTCCAGGACGTCGCGCACGCACGCCTGGCTGTGGTCCACCATCGCCGCGCCGGTCCTTACCGCTCTCGACCGGCCAGCTCGGCCTGCTGGATGGCCCCGGCTCTGGTGGTGCCCGACCGGGCTGCTCGCCCTGCTTCCGCTGCACGCCGCCGACGGTGTGCTGGACCGGGTGATCTCGTCGTCGTACGTACCGACCCTGCGAGCGCTGGGCAGAGACGACGTGGACGAAGCGAGTGGACAGGCGGGACGACCGCTGGCCGTGGCGATGCCGGAGACACCAGGACATCCGGATTTGCCCGCCGTCGAGGAAGAGGTACGAACGCTGCGGCGCGTGCTGCCCGGTCTACGCGTCCTCAGCGGACGCAGCGCGACCCGGCAGGCCGTGGCCGAAGGACTGTCCAGTCACCGGATCGTGCACCTGAGCTGTCACGGTACGCAGGATCTCACCGACCCGTCGCGGGGCGGCCTGGCTCTCGTCGACGGGTTACTGACGATCAACGACCTCCTCGGTGCGGCAGGGGCGGCCGGCGAGTTCGTCTACTTGTCAGCGTGTAAGACGGCGACCGGTGGGCTCCTGGCCGCCGACGAGTCCATCACTCTTGCCGCGGCGCTGAGCTACGGTGGTTGGCGCCACGTGGTAGGCACCCTCTGGTCGATCGACGACGCCGTCGCCTCGCAGGTGGCCAGGTTGGTCTACGAAAAGCTCGCCACAGACGGCGACGTCGCGCCCGAGCGCGCGGCAGCAGCGCTACATCTGACGCTTCGGCAACTCCGCCGAGAGCGGCCGCACCGGCAAGACCTCTGGGCACCGTTCGTGCATCTTGGCACGTGAGTGTCGGTGCAGGTCGCTACCCGGCGATCGCGGTTGGCGTGCAGACCGGACCGGTGGGCCCGCACGGTCGCGCTATCGCGAATCGCCGCGCCCGGCGTCGCGGTACGCGGGCCACTCGTCGGCCAGCATCGCGAAGTCGAGCTCGGTGATCCACTCGCCTTTGAAGAGCTCGCTGCGCACCAGCCGGGCCTCCTGGCGCATGCCCAACCGACGGGCGACCCGCGCCGAGGCTTCGTTGCGTTCGTCGATCCGGGCGACGATGCGGTGCAGGCCGAGGTGATCGAAGCCCAGACCCAGCAGCGCCTTGGCGGCCTCGGTGGCGTAGCCCCGAGCGCCGAAGTCGGGATGCACCACGTAGCCGATCTCCCCACCCCGGTGCGACCTGCTGCGCCAGAAGAGGATCACGTCACCGATCAGCTGCCCGGTTCTGGCGATCGCAAAGCCCAGCGTCAGGGCCTGACCCTCGTCGGTCAGTCCCGGGTTGGCCCACTGGGTGGCGAGTCGTTCGGTGACGACGTCGCGGGTCATCGGCTCGAACGGAACATAACGGCAGACCTCGGGCAGGCTGCGGTAGGCGAGCAACGCGTCGACGTCGGCACCGGTGAGCGGGCGCAGCAGCAGCCGCTCGGTCCGGACCGGGTAGGCAGGCTGCAGTGCCGGCTGGATGACGGTAGCCACGCGTCCATCCTGCCAGCCCGAGTCGGCGCGAAGACCGTGCTACGTACCGGTGTTCACCGTCGACGACAGCCTCCGGCGGATGTCGGAGCTGCGTCACGGAGGGCTCGAACGGACATATCTGCCGCTACCGCACGACGGCCGTCCCGCTGCCTTGCGTCGAGCCTCGGTAGGCGCTGGGAGTGAAGCCAAGCACCGTGCGGAAGTCGTTGGCCAGGTGAGCCTGGTCGGCGTAGCCGAGTTGCGCCGCGACCGCCGCCAGATCGGTACTCGGATCGGTGCGTACCCGCTGCGCGGCCTCCTGCAGCCGGCGACGGCGGATCATCGCCAGCGGCGGCAGGCCGACGTAGCGGCGGGCCAGGCGCTGCACGGACCGGATCGACACGTGCAGACGGGCCGCGACGTCCTCGACCCGCACCACCCCGGGATCGGTGTCGATGAGCTCGGTCATGGTGTTCGCCAGCAACGCCTCCGGGTCCGGCGGTGGCAGCGTCGCGGTGAGCCAGCCGGCGAAGGCATCGACGGCAAGCACATGCCGCTGTGCGCGCTCGGTGGCCCCGGTCATCGCGTCGGTGACGCGGGACTGCAGGTCAGGAAGGTCGACCACGAGGTACGCGTCGCGCAGCCGCGCCGGATCCGCGACGAAGAACGGCACCGCCGCCGGGCGTAGCAGGGCCCCGACCGCCCAGCCCGTCCCGGTCAGGTCGCGGTGGGACCGCCGGGTCGTCGGACCGGACAGTCCCACCGTATGCGGCTCGACGACCAGATTGCAGGCAGGAAAGGCGATGACGTGCTGCCGGGAGGTACGGCCGGCGGCGAGCCGCCACTCGGGGATCCAGAACCAGCGGACGAACGCGGCCACCGGCTCCGGCGGCGGCAGCCGGGCGAACGTCGGCAGCCGAGCCGGGTACAGGATGCCGCGCTGGTCGTGGCGCACAAAGGCCAGGCTACGGGCTGTCGCGAATCTCCAAGCCAGCCGCCGCCCACAGGCCTAGCGTCGGCGTCATGACCGACACCTTGCCGGCCGCGAACGGCCAGTACACCACCAACGGCACACCCCATGGCGTCACCAGTCTGACCCCGTTCCTGGTCATCCCGCAGGCTCGCGGCGCGATCGAGTTCTACCGTGACGTGTTCGGCGCCCGGGTGGTGGACGTCGCGGAGATGGGCGGCGTCGTGGCCCACGCCGTTCTCGACTTCGGCAACGGCCAACTGCAGCTTGGCGAGCCGATGGCCGACTACGGTCTGATCGCGCCGCCGGCTGGAGACCAGGACTGTTATTCGATCGGGGTGTACTGCCCCGATGTCGACGCGACGCTGGCGCGGGCCACCGCCGCCGGGGCGACCGTACGGGAGCCGGCGACGACGTTCGTCTCGGGCGACCGGTTCGCCAGCATCCGCGATCCGTTCGGCGTGCGCTGGTCGGTCATGACGCGGGTGGAGGATCTCTCCGAGGAGGAAAGTGCCCGGCGCGTCGCGGACTGGGTCGCCCAGCAGAGCTGACGATGCGGCGGGCCCGCCGAGCGCTTCGGCCCATACGTCGCTCGATCGCGTTCATCGGCCGTGTCGGGCTCCCGCCCGCGTCTCGGACCTCGCGTCTCGGACCTCGCGTCTCGGCCGTCGCTACGCGCCGGAGCGGGCACCGTACGCCTGGATCTGCGCGCGGGTCAGGTAGTGCCCGGCGCGCACGACGGCGGAGACCGCGGACAGGTTGCCGGCGTCGATCAACGGATCACCGTCGAGCAGGACGAAATCCGCATCCATGCCGGGTGCCACGCGGCCGGCCCGGTCGGTGTCGCCGAGGAAGGTGGCCGGCGCGGTGGTCGCGGCGCGGAGGATGCTCAGCGGCGGCAGGCCGGCGTGGGCCAGCTCGGTGAACTCTTCCCGCATCGTCTGCCCCGGCACCCGCCCACCGCCGTCGGTGCCGGTCATCATCGGCACGCCCTCCTCGTGGAAGATCCCCACCAGGCGCACGGACAGTTGGTACGCCATGCGGTAGGTGGCGCGGGTCTCCTCCGGCAGCTCCTTGAACCGGTCCAGGACGTCGTGGTAGTCAGCGAGGTCGTCGTCGGACAGCTGGTCGAGCAGGGGGTCCTCGGCATACTCCGGCGCGTCGGCCAGGTACTGGGTGCGCAGCCGCACGAGCGTGGGCACCTGCCATGTCCGATTCGCCGCGAGCGTCGCCGCCAGCCTCCGGGCCCGCGACTCGTCGAAGGACTCCAGTGCCGCCCGCATCATCGCGACGGCGTCCAGGGAGTCGTAGGCAGCCGGGTTGATCAGTCGTTTGTCCATGACGCGGAAGAAGACGCGCTCCGCGAAGGGCGCGTCCAGAACCCACGACGGTACGGGCAGCCCGGAGCTGTCGGTGAGCGCACGCGAGGAGCAGGCGATCCAGGTGGCGTTGCTCGCGCCGAGGTGCTCGATGCTCGTGAAACCGGCAGCGGACGCCTCTGCCGGGGACACCGAGGGAGGCAGATGGCCGGCGGTGGTCAATCCCCGGTCGCTCGCGTGCGCGACGGCCGCGAGGAACACGTCACGGTCGAACAGCACGATCTTGATGAAGTCGGCGCCCTGGTCGCGCTGCCGGTCGATCTCCTCGTACGCCTCGCCGGCGGAGCCCGCCCGAAACGGGGTGAGCACGGCTCCGGGCAGCGTCAGCAGCTGGGGGGCGTACTCGTCGAGCGGAAGGCGGCTCTCGGCCCGCAGGGCCAGTAGGTCGTCGCTGCCGGCCATCTGCCGGATGCCGGTGACGCCCTCGGCCAGCATGGCGGCGAGCGGCCGACGCGGGTTGTCGGCCTGCAGGGCGTGGGTGTGCATGTCGCGGAAGCCAGGAACGACGAACCGGCCGGCACCGGCGACCTGCCGGGTCACCGGGCCGCCTCCGGCCGCTTCCTCCGCCGTCCGGTCCAGCACGGCGGTCGCCCGGTCCAGGACGGCGACGATCCGACCGGCACGCACCAGGATCGTGGCGTCCGGCCGACGGGAGCCGTCCGAAGGGTCGATCACGGTCACTCCGTCGATGCGCAGTGGATCGGCGGCGGCGATGGTGACCCGGGGCGGAAGCTCCTGTCGCAGCTTGCGGGCCACAGGGATGCCGACCGCGGCGGCGGCCAGGCCGGCACCGCCGAGTGCCAGTAGCCGGCGACGGGACGTGGTGCGTGCTGCCGCGGCCTCGTCGGGCGGGGTGTTCTCGGACATCGGGGTCTCCTCGGATCCAGTGACGCCATGATTGATGGATGCATCATAGATGATGAGATCATCATTTTATGACCGGGCACCTGAGCGGACACCGGAACCTGGCCCGCGGCCAAGGACGACCGGACGGCGGCACGACGTCCGGTAGCATCCCTGCCCGTGCCCGACGAACCGGAGGCGTCCACCAGCAGGAACGCGCGCCGCAAGAGCCGCACCCGGGCGGCGCTCGTCCAAGCCGCCCAGCAGCTTCTGAGCGAAGGCGACGACGCGGACGCCAGCATCCAGGCCATCGCGGACCGCGCGGACGTGGGATTCGGGTCGTTCTACAACCACTTCGCAAGCAAGGCCGAGCTGTTCGACGCAGCCGTCGCCGACGCGTTCACCCGCTACACGGCCTGGCGCGACGCGCAGCTCGGTCCCGCCCCCGACCCGGTGCGCCGCTTCGCCATGAACATCCGACTCACCGGCCGATTCTCCGCCGCGCAGCCGGAGATCGCACGCATCCTCACCCACCAGATCGCCGCGCACGGCCAAGCCGGACCCGGCCTCGAGACCGCCCTACGTCCCGATCTGCTCGCCGCAGTCGCGGCCCTGCACACCTCGGGCGCCACCGGGCCGTCCGACACCGATGTCACCGTCATCGCCGCCACCGGTGCCGTCGCGGCCGTTCTACGCGAGGTCGTGCGGCGCGGCCCGGCCGAACAGGCACGCCTGGCCGACGCCCTGACCCGCGACCTCCTGCGGATGCTCGGCGCCCCTTGGCCGCTGATCGACGAGCTGCTCGACGTACCCTGCCCGTGACCCCCGCCGGCTCCCGCCGGCGCGCCCCCCGCCTGATCAACGGGCTCGACGACCTCGTCGGCGTTTCGCTTGGTCATGGCGGCCCTGCCTCCCTATTACCGACGGTGCCCCGACAATCGCCAGCAAAACGTCACAGTCCCGCCCGGATCGATAAGGACAACACGATCGGAGGCCGAGCGCCGAATACGTCTCGGAGGACGCGCCTGTGTGGTACCGAAATCAGGCCAGCTCCACGGTGACGCGGCGGCGGAAGCGCTTCGACCTGACGCCTCCACCGTCGGGTCCGCAGCGTCCAGACCTGCCAACACAGCGAGTTACATTTCTAACATGTAAATCTGTCAATATTTCTAAAACATTGAGCTCGATCTTCGGGTATTGTCACCTTGTCATCATCCTGATAACGTCACTATCGCGTGTCGGAGAGGTTCGCGGTCACGCACAAGACGCCTCACTTCCACTCGGTCACCATCACGTAGGACAAACAGAGGTTGATCGTGCGTACGCTACTGCTTTTCGACGGCATCGGCAGTACCGATGTGAATCTCCTGCCAGAACTACGTGACATGTACACCAAGCCGGAGAACACCGCGTTCTTCCAAGCCATGCTCGACACATCGGACAAGGTCTCGGCATACCTCGATTCGTCGACATTCACGCAGGTCTGTCCGGACGGATACACGCTACGGGATTGGCTCGACCAGAAGGCAGGCCGATCAGCCGACGTACCGCAGAACTCGTTCGCCGCCGGACTTTGTGTCTACGTCCACCAGACCTGTCAACTGCAGCCGGCCCGACATCATGGAAACGACGACGTCGCGTCCTTGGGACACAGCATCGGGCTGCCCGCCGCGATGATCGCCGGGATGCGACTGCGACGGATGGACGAATTCATCGACCTGGCCACCGCGTTTCTCCGGCTGGTCGCGGTCACACTGGCCCGGGGCCACCAGCTCGTCGCGACATCGACCGCACACCCGGCCGACGTGGACCGGTACCGCGCACGGGTGCGCCGCGGGGCGGATCCGGGACCGATGGCGTCGCTGTCCGGCCCGCACCGCGCCGAGCTCATGAGCATGATCGGCGCCTTTCGGCCCAACGGGTCGATCTCGATCAGTCTCGCCAACTCACCGAAATCCCATGTGCTCAGCGGACCGGCCGCCGACCTCCTCGAGTTCTACTTCGCACACCACGAGACGTTCGAGCGGACGGGCACGGCCTGGTCCTTCCTGAGCAACACCATCCCGTTCCACAGCCCGCACCTGGCGGCCGCCGCCCGCCAGGTCGACGATGACCGCAGCTTCATCGGCAAGCTACCAGACGGCGACCAGCTGCGCTTCCCCGTGTACGCCACCGACACCCCGCGCAACCTGCAGGATTCGACTGATCTGGTCGACGAATTTCTCGAACAGGTGTTGCTACGTCCGATCGAATGGGAGCTGGTGACGCGCCACGCGATCACCGACGCCGCAGCCGACCGGATCGTGGACTACGGACCCGGTGCGGCAGCACGACGTTTCACCAGGGAATGCCTGGACAGCGGTGGCCGACGTGTGCGCTTCGAGTCAAGGAAACAAAGTGTTGCGTCACCGGCGTTAGGAGGCCAGCGTGCGATGTCTACTCTTTCCCGGCCAGGGCGTACAACGCAAGGGAATGGGAGCCGGCCTGTTCACCCAGTTCCCCGACATTACGGCAACAGCGGATGACGTCCTCGGATACTCGGTCGAAGAACTCTGTACGCAGGACCCGGGGCGACGTCTGCGGGACACCCGGTACGCCCAGCCGGCCGTTTTCACGGTCAACACACTGATGGGGCTTCGACAACTCGCCGAGCATCCGGACGGATACCAGTTCTTCGCCGGTCACAGCCTGGGCGAGTACAACGCCCTCGTCGCCGCCGGAATGCTCAGCTTCGACGAGGCACTGCGGCTGGTGCAGCGGCGCGGCGAACTGATGTCCAGCGTCACGGGCGGCGGAATGTCGGCCGTTCAGGGCGTTCCAGCGGCATTCGTCCAACGCGCGTTACGGGAGACCGGCCTCACCAAGGTCTACATCGCGAACTACAACGCCGACACGCAGACGACGATAGCCGGTGACCGGACCGAGGTCGCCGTCGCCGCCAAGGCGATCGGTGCCCTGCCCGGCGCGCGCGTCGTTCCCATCAACGTCAGCGGACCGTTCCATACCCCGCTGATGGCACCGGTCGAACCGGCCTTTCGCGCCCTGCTGGAAAACTGCACCTTCGCCGCCGGAGACGGCACCGTGGTGTCCAGTGTCACCGGCGAGGTGTTCCAGCCCGATGCCGGCAGGGACCTGCTGGCCGACCAGGTCAGCGCGCCGGTGCAATGGGTCCGTACGGTGGCCACCCTGCGTGGACTGGGGATCAGCCAGTTCGACGAAGTCAACGGAAGCACCCTGAGTGCACTGGTAAGCCGGATTCGCTGAAGGGACAGGTTAGATGAGCATCGCGATCGTTGGTGCCTCAGTGAAGCTGCCAGGGGTGGACAGCCTGGACGGGTTCTGGCGCGTCATCAGTACCGGCACGAGTCTCACCAGGACGTTTCCGCAGCACCGCCGGGAGACCCTGAGCGAGTACATCCACTATCTGCGGGCGACGACCGTCGAGCCGGTCGACGACGACAGTCTCGACTTCCACAACGGCTGTTACCTCGACGCGGTCGACACGTTCGACTACGCGGCGTTCGGGATGACGCCACGGCAGGCCGCCCTCACCGACCCGCACCACCGGATGGTCCTTCGCACCATGTTCCTCGCGCTCGAGGACGCCGGGTATTCGGCGGACCGGCTGCGCGGCAGCCGGACCGGGGTCTTCGTCGGCTTCGCGACGAACCCGGGCTCGACCTACATGGACTACATCTCCCGGGTGGAACCGTCGCTGAGCCAGCAGGCGATCACCGGCAACATTCCGGCGATGCTCGCCAACCGGTTGTCGCACCTGCTCGACCTACGCGGTCCCAGCCTCGTCGTCGACACCGCCTGCTCGGCCACCCTGGTAGCGGTGCACCAGGCGAAGAACGCCCTGTTGGCCGGAGACTGCGACATGGCGGTGGTCGGCGGCGCACGGATCGTCTTCGCCCCGGTCAAGCACCCGCACTCGGCGATCGGCATCGAATCCTCCGATGGTGTGACCCGCACCTTCGACGAGGCCGCGGACGGCACCGGCTTCGGCGAAGGCTCCGGCGCGGTGGTGCTCAAGCGGACCGAACAGGCGCTGGCCGACGGTGACGAGATCTACGCCATCATCAAGGGCAGCGCGGTCAACCACGACGGCCACACCGACGGCATCACCAGCCCGAGCGCCCAGGCGCAGGCCGATCTGCTGCTCGCGGCCTGGGACAACGCCGGAATCGATCCGCGTACGCTCGGTTACTTCGAGGCGCACGGCACCGCCACCAGGGTGGGCGACCCGATCGAGCACGAGGGCATGAAGTTGGCCTTCGCCCGGCACACGACGGACAAGAGCTTCTGTGCCGTCGGTACGGTCAAGGCCAACATCGGGCACCTGTTCGAGGGCTCCGGCGTGATCGGCCTGCTGAAAGCGGTGGCCGTGCTGCATCACCGCCAACTCCCGCCGCAGGCCAACTTCGTCAATCCCAACCCGCAGCTCGATTTCGCCTCCGGCCCGTTGTTCGTCCCCACCAGCCTGCGACCGTGGGCGACCGACGGCGAACCGCGACGGTGCGGGGTCAGCGCGTTCGGACTCGGCGGTACCAACGCGCACGTGGTGGTCGAGGAATACGTCAAACCACCGCCACCGAGCGGTCCGGCCGACGACCACCCGGTTGGCGAACACCTGTTCACCCTCAGCGCGGCCACCATCCGATCGCTGGCCGGGTTGTTGCGCAGCTACCTGCGGTTCATCGACGACGGCGGGTTGGCCGGTGTCGACATCGCCGACGTCTGCCACACCACACGACTGTCGCGGTCGGCGCACCGATACCGGATCGCGCTGGCCGTGAGCGATGTCGACGACCTCCGCAGCGGCATCGAGCGGATCCTCGCCGACGACCGGCCGCAGATCACCGGTGCGCTCGCCGAGCCGGCGCAGGCGTACCTGCGAGGTGAGTCGGTCGACTGGCAAGGGCTGGCGGCGGGTCGCGGACACCGCGTCGTCCGGCTGCCCCACTACGTCTTCGACGAGACGACCGCGTGGCTGGACTTCCCGCCGGACTGGCGCCAGACGATGTCCCTGGAACGGACCACCGCGCAGCATCCGGTCACCCACGATGTGCAGCTGCGACCGGCGCCGACGCCGGAACCGACCGGCACCGGCACCATCCTTGCCCTGGTCGACCCGTCGACCGACGCCGAGGCGTTGCTGGCTCCCGCGCTGTCCGACGACAGCCGGATCGTCCGGCTCGGTGAGCCGGTCGGCCCGGACGGTCCGACGTTCGCAGCCGACAGCCTCACCTCGTTCGAGCATCTCGTCCGGCTCGCCGACGAACACGGCGTCACCCACCTCGTGTACGCCCTGGCGTTCGAGCAGACCCCGGCGGCCGACATCGAAGAGGTGGAACGTCGGTCGGCGAAGAACCTGCACGGGCTCTTCCACCTGTCGAAGGCGTTGATGGCGGCCGGAGCCAAGCTCGACCTGATCGTGCTCACCCGCGCCACGATCAGCGCGGACGAGGGTGACACCGCGGCGGTCACCGACAACGCCGCGCTCGTCGGCTTCGGCAAGGTCCTCGTCCGCGAGTATCCGTACGTCCAGGTCAAACACATCGATGTCGACATGTCCGTACCCGCGACCGCGGTCCGCGCCGAGATCCTCAGCGACGCGTACGGGTTGTCGGTGCTGCGCGGCGGGCGGCGGATGCGCGAGGTCTTCGTCGAGGTCCCCGACATCGAGCTCACCGCCGGGGCCCCCGGCCCCCGGCCGTACCTCAGGCCCGCTGGCACGTACCTGATCACCGGAGGCACCGGCGCGCTCGGCCTGGCCGTCGCCCGGGACTTCGCCACCGCGCAGCCGGACATCACCGTCGTGTTGCTCAGCCGCTCCGGGCTACCGCCGCGCGAGCAGTGGGACGAGTTGCTGGAGTCGGCGTCCGACGGCACCGTGGTAAACCGACTCCAGACGGTACGCGACATCGAGTCGCTGGGCGCCAGCGTGCTCGCGATGGCGGTCGACGCCGGCGACAGCAAGGCCCTCGGCGAGGCGGTGGCGCAGCTGCGCGCCGACCACGGCCGGATCGACGGCATCGTGCACGCGGCCGGCCTGCCCGGCGGCAGCACGGTCATGTTCCGCCAACTCGACGAGTTCGACGCCGTCGTACGGGCCAAACTCCATTCCGCCTTCGTGCTGGAGGAGTCGACCCGGACCGACCCGCCGGACTTCATCGCCCACTTCTCCTCGGTCGCGTCGGTGTTTCCCGCGCCAGGGCAGGCTGACTACGCGGCTGCCAACTACTACCTCGACAACCTCGCCCGGTCGCGGGCGGGTGGCCGGTGCCACGTACTCGCGCTGGACTGGGTGGCCTGGAAAGAGATCGGGATGGCCGTGGACTACGGCACCAACGGCGACACCATGTTCAAGGCGCTGCCGACCGCCGTCGGCCTAGCCGTCCTCGACGCGGGTCTGCGGTCGGACCGGTCGCGGCTGTTCGCCGGCGAGCTCAACTACGGCGGCGAGCTCATCCACCTGCTGCGCTCGTACGACGTGGCGCTCTCGGACGACATCGAGGCGACCGTGCAACAGCAGATGCACGCGTTGGAGGAGCGGCTCGCGAAGGCGACCGACAAGATCCGTACGACGATCGAGGCGGTGACGGTGCACCTCGACGGCCGCCCGGACGGGGAGTACTCGGACGTCGAACTGTCCGTGGCGAGGTGCCTGGCACTCGCGTTCGGCTACGACCGGCTCGACGTACAGGCCGACTTCTTCGACCTGGGCGGCGATTCGCTGATGGCGACCACAGTGGCCAACCACATCGCGGTCTACCATGGGGTGTCCTACGACGTCGCGGATCTGCTCGCGGACCGGACCACCGCCGAGATCGCCTACCACATCGAGGATCTGCAGGAGTTCGCGGCGAGTTCCGCGTGATTCGCGACCAGGATCTGGGGACATCATGACCGACATGACCAACGGGCCGGCCCTGCGGCAGATCATCGGCTTCGCCCTGCCGCTGACCGCGGCGAGTCTGTTCATGCAGGCCTACCTGTTGGTCGACGGCATCGTCGTCGGACGCTACGTCGGCGTCGAAGGGCTTGCCGCGGTCGGGGCGAGCGGCCCGCTGTTCTACCTGCTGAACGCGATGTTCATCGGGCTCGGGACCGCGTTCACCATTCGGCTGGCGCACCTGCGCGGCGGCCGGCAGGACGAGCAACGACGCGACGTGGTGGTGGCGCTGGCAGCGGTGACCGTCTGCTGGACCCTCGGGTCCATCGTGCTGGTCACCGTGCTGGCCAGGCCGGTCCTCGCGGTGATGGGGATCACCGGTACGTTGGCCGAGCAGTGCGCCCACTTCATCGGGGTGCTTTCCATCGGGTTTCCCGGCATCTTCGGGTCCGCGGCGGTCAGCGCCTATCTGCGCGGCCTCGGCAACTCACGGGCGGCGATGTGGGTGCAGGCGACCGGCAACGTGATCAACATCGGGTTGGCCTGGCTGTTCGTCGGCGGGCTGGGCCTCGGTGTCGGCGGAGCCGCGCTGGCGACGGCGGTGTCCGCCACCGTCGCGGCGGTGGTGGGGGTCATCGCCTCGGGCCGGCTCTACCCGCTGCCGACGGGCCGGCCCACCCGACACGCCTTACGACGTGAGTTGCTCGACGCCACCCGCCTCGGCTTTCCGCTGGCGACGCAGCACATCATCCTGGCCCTCGGCATCATGGTGCTGGTCTGGATCATCGAGCGGTACGGCGAGGTGGTGATGGCCGCCTTCACCATCGTCTCGCGGATCGAAGCGTTCACCGCGATCCTGTTCCTGTCCTTCTCCGGCGCGATGACCACGTTCGCGGCGCAGAATCTCGGCGCGGGTGACACCGACCGGGCCCGGCGGGCGCTGTTGCAGACGCTCGGGCTCACCGTCGGCCTGACCGTAGCGTTCTCCGCCGTGGTCCTGGTCGCGCACCGGCCGATCGTCGCGGTCTTCACCGATGACCAGGCCGCCCGCGAGATCGCCGGGCAGTATCTGTTGATCATCTACCCGTTCTTCGCGCTCTACACCGTGATGGTGGTGCTGCACGGCTACCTCAACGGCGCCCGCCGCACCACGGTACCGCTCATCTGCACGATTCTCGCCTTCGGTCTGGTGCAGTTGCCCTTCGCGTACCTGCTCAGTCGACCGTTCGGAATCCAGGCGGTGATGTGGGCCGTGGTCGTGAGCTGGACCACCGGGCTGACGTACTCGATGTTCTGCCTGCGTCATGTCCTGCTGCCGCGCCGCACACCGGCCGGCGGCACCGTGCCCACCCCCGTGGAGGTACGAAGCTCATCATGATCACTGCCTACACGACCGACGTCGAGTTCCACAGCGGACGCGCTCGCAAGGCCCCGCTGACCTGGGGTCAGGAAATGATCTGGGACCTTATCCGGGACCTCGACGAGGCACGGACGTACGCCGTGCTCACCCGGTGGATGCCGATCCCGCTGTTGCTGAGCGTCGGCGACGTGCTGGAGAGCCTCGGCGAACTGGTCCGCCGCAACGAGACGCTGCGGACGATGTACCACCCGACGGCCAGCGGCGACGCGACGCAGGAAGTCCTCGGTTCCGGAGCGCTGCCGGTCGAGATGTTCGACCGGCCCGTCGACGACCCGACGGATTACACCACCATCGTCACGGACTACCTGGTGCGCGCGTCCGAGGCGGGGTTCGACCACGAAAAGGAACTGCCGATCCGGTTTGCGGTCATCCTGCAGGACGGGATCCCGATCCTGCTGGCCTTCGCCGTCTCGCACCTGTCCGCCGATTTCATGAGCGCCGATCTGCTGGTCGCCGAACTCGACGCGATGTTGCAGGCCCGCGCGGACGGCCGGCCGTGGCCTGTGGCCCGGCAGGCCCGACAACCCGCCGACCTGGCCGCGTTGGAAGGGCGGCCGGAGGGGCAGCTACGAAACATCGAGGCGACACGGTTCATCCGGCGACAGCTCGACCGCGCCCACCCGGACATGCTGCCCGCCCGCGCCGTGCCGGCCACTCCGAGGTTCTTCCGCGGCCAACTGGAGTCATCCGCCGTCGCCGTCGCCGTCGGCCCGGCCGCCCGCCGGTACCGGACAAGTACCTCGGTGCTCCTGTTGTCGATCACCAGCGCGCTGATGCGTTGCGTCTGCCCCGGACGGGCCTATCCGATCGATCTGATGCTGGGCAATCGCGCCGATCCGGCGCTCGCCGGCACGGTGTGCAGCCTCAGCCAGAGCATCCTGACCGTCATCGACCTGACCCCGAGTTCGTTCGCCGGGCTCGTCAAGCGCTGCGCGGCGGTCACGGCCGAGGCGAGGAACCACGGGTGGCACCGCAAGCGGGTCGTACAGGGTCTGATCGAGGCCGCCGGGGCGGACCGGGGTTGCCAGTTCAACGACATCTGGTCGCAGCTTCCGGGCAGACCGAGCAGACCGCCGGTCACCTTGGCCGACTTGCAGGAAATGACCGGTTCCACGTCGTTCTCCTGGCCGGAGCAGGTGCCGGAGAAGAACAAGGACCTGTTCATGGGCATTCGCGGCACCGCCGAACGGATGCACCTCTCCCTGTTCGCGGACACCGCACTGCTGCCCCCGGGTGACATCCGGGCATTCCTCGACACGTTCGAGCGGACCGCGATCGAGCTGGCCTTCGCCGACGTCACGCCGGATCAGATCGCCGGCTGGTTCGTCGAGGCCAGCGCCCGGTACGCGCACCTCAACGACGGGGCACGGTAGCGCATCGGGAGGCGAGTCCATCCCAGCGTGCGGGATCGCGGAAATGGATCAGTAGGTCGGTGTCGGCACCGGCGACAGGTGGGCGCGTTCGCCCTGGGCGCCGAAGAGGGTGAGCGTCTCCGCTGGTTGGGCGTCGGCGCTGCCGAGCCAGTGCGGCGTACGGGTGTCGAACTCGGCGGCCTCGCCGTGGCTGAGCTGGAACTCCCGGTCGCCGAGGACGAACCGGACCCGCCCGTTGAGCACGTAGAACCATTCGTACCCGTCGTGGGTCTGCAGTTTCGTGGTGGGTGACCTGCCGGCCGGCGGGTAGATCACCTTGTAGGCCTGGACGCCGCCGGCCCGCCGGGTCAGCGGCACGATCATCAACCCGGAGCGCCGGATGGGCCGCAGGTGAATCCGCGGATCGCCGGTGGGCGGCGCCGCGACCAGGTCGTCGAGCGGTACGCCGTGTGCCCGCGCCAACGGCAGCAGCTGCTCCAGCGTCGGGCGGAGCCTGCCGTTCTCCAGGCGGGACAGCGTGCTGGGGGTCAGACTGGTCTCGGCGGCCAGGCCGGCCAGGGTGACGCCACGGGCCCGGCGCAGGGCGCGCAGGCGTGGGCCGACCCCGGCGAGGACGTCCGCTGCGGTGACGTTCATGGCACCCATGATGCGGATCGGCAACTTTTCTTGCAACCTCGTCGCGACGGTCACGATGCTGGTGGCGGAGGTAGCGACACGATGGTCACCGCAACAGCAACATCGGCGGCCGCCGTACGGTGGTCAAGCGGCCTGACCGCGCTCGTTCTGACGGCAGGCGGATCGGCGGCGGACGGAACGACGCCGGACACCGCTGCGGGTACGTGACGATGCACTACGTCACCGGCGGCACCGGCGAGCCGCTCGTCCTGCCAGGGCTGGGGGACAGCGAGGGCGCGCCGCCGAGCTACGACAAGGCAACCCTGGCCCGGTACGTCCACACGCTGCTCGCCGACCAGCTGGGCCTGCGCCGGGTCAGCCTGGTCGGCACGACCTGGCAGCCGGCGTCGGTTTCCACTACGCCGCCCAGTTCCCCGACGATGCTGATGACCGCCGAAGGCCTGTTGGAGTTCACCCGGTCGACCGTCGAGCCCCGGATGACCGGATCACCCACGCTGTGGCGGTGCCCGCCGCCGGCCACTGGCTACCGCAGGAGAACCGACGTTCGTTGCCACCGAACTGCTGGCGTTCTTCACCGAAGAAGGAGAAGACAGATGAATGGATGGCAGGGCCCGCAGTTGGACGCCGGCCCCGAGTCGTTCTGGGAAGAGCTGCACCGCAGCCTGCAGGCGTCAGTCAGACCGCCCAACCCGCTGCTCGTCGAGACGGCCGAGGCGCTGACCCCCGGCAGCGCCCTGGATCTGGGATGCGGCGCCGGCGGCGACGCCATCTGGCTCGCCCGGCGCGGCTGGCAGGTCACCGCCGTGGACATCTCCGCCACGGCCGTGGGACGCGTCGAGGCGGCAGCCCGCGAACTCGGCCTCGGCGAGCGCGTCACCGGCGAGCGGCACGACCTGGCCGACAGCTTCCCGGCCGGGACCTTCGACCTCGTCTCCGCGCAGTACTTCCACACGCCGTTCCCGATGGCCCGTGACCGGGTGCTGCGTACCGCCGCGGAGGCCCTGCGGCCCGGCGGCCGGCTGCTGATCGTCGATCACGGCTCCATCGCCCCCTGGTCGTGGAACCAGGACCCGGACACCCACCACCCCACGCCCGACGAGGTGGCCGCCGAACTCGACCTCGACCCCGGGCAGTGGACGGTGCTGCGCGCCGACACGCCGCGCCGGCAGGCCACCGGACCGGGCGGCCAGACCGCGACCGTCACCGACAACGTCCTGCTCGTCCAGCGCTGCGATCGCTGATGCCACCGGGGCCACGACGCTGACGCTGGGACGTCGGGCCCGCCTGGACCGCGCCCGACGAGAAGGCCACCCTGCGAGGTTTCCTCGACTACCTGCGCGGGGCTCGATCGCGGGCAAGGTCGCCGATGTACCGGAGCCGCAGGTCCGCATCGCCGGGGCGCGGGCTGCCCCGGCGATGCGGTGGGTCCTGGTCCACATGATCGAGGAGACCGCACGGCACGCCGGCCACGTCGACATTCTCCGCGAACAGATCGACGGCTCCACCGGCCGCTGACATGCGGTGGTCCGATGTGTTTTGCGTGTTGCTGCGCCGGGCTGCTTACCGTCAGGAAACACCGTCGAAGCACGACGCCCCTACGGTCCGTTCATGGATCCGGAGCTGGATACAAGACTGGACACACCGCCGCGCACGACCCAGGCCGGTGAGCACGCCTACACCGAGCTGAAGCGGCGGCTGCTGGTCGGTGAGTTCCCGCTGCGGATCCGGCTCGGCGAGGAACGCCTGGCCAGCCTGCTGTCGGTATCGCGTACCCCGGTCCGGCAGGCACTGGCCCGGTTGCACGCCGAACGCCTGGTCGAGCGCCTGCCGGACGGGGGCTACGTGCCGGCGGTGTCCAATCTGGTCGAGGTCCGCCAGCTGTACGAGGTACGCCGGGCCCTCGAGTTGGCCGCCCTGCACCGGCCGGCGGAGTCCGGTGAACCGCACGATCTCGCCGTCATCGAACCGCTGCGCGACGACTGGCTGGTGCTGCGCCGGGACACCCCGGGACCGGATCCGGGTTTCGTGCTGCTCGACGAGAGCTTCCACGTCCGACTTGCCGAGGCGGCCGGCAACAGCGCCCTGGCCAGCATGCTCGGTGTGGTCAACGAGCGCATCCGGGTGGTCCGGATGCACGACTTCCTCATCGAGGAACGGATCGACCGAACGATCACGCAGCACCTCGGCATCCTGGAGGCCGTCCTCGGCGGCGACCTCGACACCGCCCACCGGAGGTTCACGATGCATCTGGGTGAGTCCATCGCCGTCGTCGAGCAACGGGCCGCGCAGGCCCTGACCCGGATGATGGCCGCAGAGACGCGAGACCTGACATGACCGCCGCCGTCGAGGTGGGGCGGCCCACCTCGCTGCTGTCGGTCCGCAACCTGACCTGCCGGTTCGGCGAGGTCGTGGCCAACGACGGCGTCGATTTCGACGTCGCCGCCGGCGAGGTGCACGCCGTGCTCGGGGAGAACGGGGCCGGCAAGAGCACCCTGATGAAGCTGATCTACGGGGTGTACCGGCCGGATGCCGGTGAACTGCGGGTGAACGGTCACGCCACCGCGGTCGACTCCCCGGCGGCGGCCCGGGCAGCCGGCATCGGCATGGTCTTCCAGGACCTACGGTTGATCCCCGCCTTCACCGTCACCGAGAACGTCGCCCTGGCGCTGCCAGGGCGCGGGCTGCGGGTCGACCGCCGGGCACTGTCCGCGCGCATCGCGCGGGCCGCCGAGCAGTACGGCCTGCCGGTGCACCCGGACGCCCTGGTGCGTCACCTGTCCATCGGGGAGCGCCAGCGGGTGGAGATTCTCAAGGTGCTGATGGCCGGCGCCCGGCTGCTGATCCTGGACGAGCCGACCAGCGTGCTCGCCCCGCAGGAGGTCGACGCGCTGTTCACCGCGATCCGGGCGCTGCGCGCCGGTGGGCTGTCGGTGGTGGTCATCACACACAAGCTGGCCGAGGCACGGGCGATCGCCGACCGGGTGACCGTGCTGCGCGGCGGGCGGGTGGTGCTGCGCAACGCCGACCCGGCCGGGCACACCGACGCGGAGCTGGTCGAGGCGATGGTCGGCCGGTCGGTGCCCGGTCTGGCCAGCCACCGCCAACCACCCGGCGACGAGGTCGCACCGGTCGTGACCGTACGCGGCGTCGACGTCACCGGGGACCGGGGCGAGCCGGCGCTACGCGGGGTCGACCTGGACCTTCGCCCCGGCGAGCTGGTCGGGGTGGCCGGGGTGGCCGGCAGCGGGCAGCGGGAGCTGTGCGAGGTGATCCTCGGCCAGCGGCGGGCCACCGCCGGGTCGGTGCGCATCGGCGGCGTCGAGCTGCACGGCCAGCCCCGGCGGGCGCTCGCCGCCGGGGCGGTCGGCGTGCCGGAGGATCCGCTCACCGACGCGGTGGTGCCGGGACTGACCGTCACCGAGCACCTGGCCCTGGCGGATCTGGCCGCCGTACGGCGCGGGCTCGGCATCGACTGGCGTGCGGTGCGGGCGCAGGCGGGCGACCGTGAGCGGCGGGCCGGGCTGCGGATGGCCGCCGGGCACCGGGTGGTGGCCGAGCTGTCCGGCGGCAACGTGCAGCGGGTGGTGCTGACCCGGGCACTGGGCGGCCCGGCCGCGGTGGTGGTGGCCGCGTACCCGAGCCGGGGCCTGGACATCGCGACCACCCGGCGTACCCAGGAACTGCTGCTGGAGCAGCGCGACGCGGGCGCGGCAGTGCTGGTGGTCTCCGAGGATCTCGACGAGCTGCTGGCGATCGGTGACCGGATCGCCGTGCTGCACGCCGGTGAACTGGCCGGGATCGTCACCCCGGCGACGACCGACCGGTACGCCATCGGTCAGCTGATGCTCGGCGGCGACCACGACATTTCCGGTGGGAGTGACGTGCGGTGACCGATATGTTGACCCGCCCTGCCCTCGGACAGACCAAAACTGTCGACAATCGACCGCGTCGGTGGCTCGGGGTGGCGGTCGCCGTACTCGCCGCTCCGGTGATCTTCGGCGCCTTCGCCGCCGTCAAGGGCGTCGACCCGCTGGCCATGTACGCCGACATGATCGCCTCGCTGGCCGACCCGGACCAGGCGCAGACCGTGCTGGTGCGGGCGGCGGTGCTGGTGCTCGCCGGCCTGGCGGTCGCCGTACCCGCCCGCGCCGGGCTGCTCAACGTCGGCGGCGAAGGACAGATCGTCATCGGCGCGGTCAGTGCCGCCGGCGTCGGGCTGGTCGCCGACCAACGGCTGCCCGGCCCGCTCGTCCTGGGGCTGATGATCGTCGCGGCGATGGCCGGCGGGGCGATCTGGGCCGGCATCGCCGCCGGCCTGCGCCTGGCCGTCAAGGTGAACGAGGCGATCACCACCCTGCTGATGAACTTCATCGCCATCGACGTCATGCTGCTGCTGATCTACGACCCGTGGAAGGACGCCTCCGGGTTCGGCCAGCCGGCCAGCCGGCCCCTCGCGGACACCGCCCGGCTACCACTGTTCGTCGCCGGCGGCACCCTCAACACCGGCATCGTCGTCGCCGGCATCGCCCTGGTCGCCATCTGGTGGCTGATGTCGCGCACCGGCTGGGGTTTCCGGCTGCGGGTGGTCGGCGGCAACCCGGAAGCGGCCCGCCGGGCCGGCCTGCGGGTCAACACCCTGCTGCTCACCGCGATGCTCGTCGGCGGCGCGCTCGCCGGCCTGGCCGGGCTGGTCCACTTCGCCGGTACGGAGTTCAAGCTGCGCCCCGGAATGACCGCCAACCTCGGCTACGTCGGCTTCCTGGCCAGCTGGCTGGCGCTGCACCGGCCACTGCGGGTCGGGCTGGCCGCGCTGCTGCTCGCCGCGATCGCGATGGCCGGCGACAGCCTGCAGATCGACGCCAACCTGCCGGCCGCCTCGGTCAACGTGCTGATGGCCGTGGTGCTGCTGGTCGTGCTCGGGTTCACGAAGAGGAGCAAGTCATGATCGTCGACGTCCTCACCGGCGGCGTGCGCGGCGGCACCGCCATCCTCTACGCCGCCCTCGGCGAGACCATCGCCGAACGGGCCGGGGTGATCAACCTCGGCACTGAGGGCAGCATGCTCACCGGCGCGCTCGCCGCGTACGCGGTCACCGCCGAGACCGGCAGCCCGTGGGCCGGGGTGGTGGCCGGCGCCGCCGCCGGGGGCCTGCTCGCCCTGGTGCACGCCGTACTGGTGCTCGGGAGGGGCGCCAACCAGCTCGCCACCGGCCTGGTGGTGCTCTTTCTCGGGCTCGGGCTCACCTCGATGTTCGGGGCGGCGTACGTCGGGCGGGCGATCAGCCCGTTCCAGCCGTACCCGATCCCGTTGCTCGCCGACATCCCCTGGCTGGGGCCGATCCTGTTCCAGCACGACCCGCTCGTCTACGGCTCCTACCTGCTCGCCCCGGCGATCTGGTGGCTGCTGTACCGCAGCCGGGCCGGACTGACCGTCCGCGCCGCCGGTGAGCGCGGCGAGGTGCTCGCCGCGTACGGGCATTCGCCACAGCTGGTGCGCTACCTGGCCGTGGTGGCCGGCGGTCTGCTCGCCGGGATCGGCGGCGCACACCTGTCCACCGCGTACGCCAACGCCTGGTTCGAGAACATGACCGCCGGACGCGGCTTCATCGCCGTCGCGCTGGTCATCTTCGCCGCCTGGCATCCGCTGCGGGCGGTCGGCGGGGCATACCTGTTCGGCGCCGCGCTCGCCCTGTCCCCCGCGTTGCAGGCCCGTGGCCTGGGCTTCAACCAGTTCGCCCTGGACGCGCTGCCCTACCTGGTCACCATCGCCGCGCTGGTGCTGCTGGGCCGCCGACGCAGCAACGCCGCTCCCGAAGGGCTCTCCCGGGTCTTCGAACTGACCCCTGCCAAGTGATCGACAAACCGGAGGAATCGCCCCATGACGATCCGAAGACTGTCCCCCCGACGCGCACTGGCCACCACGGCCGTCACCGTCACCGCCACCGTCGCCGTGCTGCTGGCGGGCTGCGCCACCAACTCCACCACCACCGCCGCGCCGGCCGGGGACGACGCCGAGGCGCCGGGCACCGGCGGCACCGCGATCGGCTTCATCTTCGTCGGCCCGAAGGACGACTACGGCTACAACCAGGCCGCGTACGAGGGCAGCCAGGCCGTCGCCGCCGCCTACCCGGACCTGGAGGTGCTCACCGCGGAGAACGTGCCCGAGGACGACAACGCCAGCCGGGTGATGGAAAGCATGATCCGCAAGGGCGCGAAGATCATCTTCGCCACCTCGTACGGGCACAAGGACCCGGCGCTCAAGGTCGCCGCCGCCAACCCCGACGTGGTCGTCCTGCAGCAGGGCAACATCGTCGACGGCGAGGTACCACCGAACTTCGGCACCTACTTCGGCACCGTCTACGAGCCGGTCTACCTGGCCGGCATCGTCGCCGGCACGACCACGAAGACCAACAAACTGGGGTACGTCTACGCGTTCCCGATCTCGCAGACCCTGGACAACATCAACGCGTTCCAGCTCGGCGCCGCCTCGGTCAACCCGGACGTCCAGACGTACGTGGTGAACACCTCCAGCTGGTGCGACCCGGCCAAGCAGGCCGAAGCCACCAGCAGTCTGCTCTCCCAGGGCGTCGACGTGATCAGCCAGCACCAGGACTGCACCGCCACGATCATCCGTACCACCGAGGCGGCCGGTGCCTACACCGTCGGCTACCACGCCGACGCCAGCGAACTGGCCCCGAACGGCTGGCTGACCGGCTCGCAATGGGACTGGGGACCGCTCTACACCGAGATGGTGGCCGCCATCGTGGCCGGTGAGTTCACCGGCAGCGAGTACAACGCCAACTTCCGGGTCGGGCTCAAGACCGGCGACAACCCGTTCGTGCAGTCCGCGTACGGCCCGGCCGTCACCGACGGGGCCAAGGCGCTGGTCGAGGAGGCGAAGGAACGGATCAGCGCCGAGGACGGTTCGCCGTTCGCCGGGCCGGTCGTCGACCAGGCCGGCGAGGTTCGAGTGCCCGCCGGCACCGTCCCCGACTACCAGACGATCGAGTCGATCGACTACTTCGTCGAGGGCGTGATCGGCCAGATCCCGTCGTCCTGACCGACCACGCTGCCCCGGGGGCGTGGATGGTGCGCACGCGGTCCCGCCGCACCATCCACGCCTTCGTCCACCGGAGGTACCACACGTGACAGCCCTCGCGCCCGACGCGGCCGGTTCGGTCTACGAGCCCGGCGCGGCCGACCCGGCCGGCGCTTCCCGCGCCGCCCATCAGGCCATGGACCCGGCCCAACCGATCTGGATCACCCTGCTGGACCCGGCCGAGGTGGCCGCAGCCGCCGGCCGGGTCGACCCGGCCGCCCCGCTCGCCGGCACCGCCGTCGCGGTGAAGGACAACGTCGATCTGGCCGGGTACCCCACCACCGCGGCCTGCCCGGCGCTGGCCGATCGGCCGGCCGCCGCCTCCGCCACCGCCGTCGACCGGCTCGTCGACGCCGGGGCGGTGGTCATCGGCAAGACCAACCTGGACCAGTTCGCCACCGGTCTGGTCGGCACCCGCAGCCCGTACGGGGCCTGCCACAGCGTTGCCAGCCCGGCCCACGTCAGCGGCGGCAGCAGCTCGGGCAGCGCGCTCGCCGTCGCCACCGGGCTGGTGCCGCTGGCCATCGGCACCGACACCGCCGGCTCCGGCCGGGTGCCGGCCGCCTTCAACGGCGTCGTCGGGGTGAAGCCGACCCGCGGGCTGGTCTCCACCACCGGAGTGCTGCCCGCCTGCGCCTCGCTGGACTGCGTCACCACGTTCACCCGTACGGTCGCCGCCGCGCGCCCCGTGCTGGCCGCACTGACCTGGACGGACCCGGACGACCCGTGGTCCCGGCCGGCGCCGGCCCGCCCGCCGGCCGGGATCGCCGCGCTCATGCGGGTGGTCGCCGTGCCGGACGGTCCGCTCGGTCTCGAACCGGAGCACGAACTCGCCTGGCGGGCGGCGCTGGTCCGGCTCCGGCAGATCGCCGCGCACGTCGTCGAGGTCGACGTCGCACCCTTCCTGGCCGCCGCCCGGCTGCTGTACGACGGACCGTGGCTGGCCGCCCGCTGGGCTGCCTTCGGGCATCTGCTCGACCCGGACGGACCCCACCTCGACCCGACCGTACGGGCGATCGTCCGGGGCGGACGCGACGTGGCCGGGCCGGACGTCTTCGCCGGCCTGGACCAGCTCGCCGCGCTGCGCCGGCGCGCCGAACCGGTCTGGTCCGACGTGGACGCGCTGCTGCTGCCGGTCACCCCGGGCCATCCCCGGCTGGCCGAGGTCGCCGCCGACCCGATCGGGGTGAACGCCCGGCTCGGCCGGTTCACCAACTTCGTCAACCTGCTCGACCTGTGCGCGGTGGCGGTGCCGGCCGGTACCCGACCCGACGGGTTGCCGTTCGGCGTACAGCTGATCGCCCCGGCGTTCGCCGACGAACCACTGCTCGACCTGGCCGGCGCCTGGTGCGGTGAACCGGGGCCGGCGGGTCCCGCGCCGCCGCAGGTCGTCGGGTCGATCGCGGTCGCGGTGGCCGGGGCGCACCTGAGCGGACTGCCGCTGAACCCGCAACTGGTCGACCTCGGCGGGCGGCTGCTCTACCGGGCCCGGACCGCCCCGGGCTACCGGCTGTACCGGTTGTCCGGACCCGGGCTGCCCCGGCCCGGCCTGGTCCACACCGGCGACGGCCCGGCCGGCGGCATCGCCGTCGAGGTGTGGCAGTTGCCGCATCAGGCCGTCGGCGCGCTGCTGGCCACCGTCCCGGCGCCGCTCGGGCTCGGGTCGGTGCAGCTGGACGACGGCCGTCGGGTCGCCGGATTCCTCGCCGAGGAACACGGCGTACGGGACGCCGTCGACGTCACCGCCGCCGGCAGCTGGCGGGCCGCCCTGCGGGCTGACCGAGCCGGTGGATGATCTCCTTGGCCAGTGGGCCCAGTCGAGCCGCCGCGCCGTGGTTGGGATCCCATGTGCAGGCGATGCCGACGGCCACGACCCGGCCGGTGTCGAGCACCTGGTGCACGGCCGCGGCCACCATGTCCAGCTGCGGCCCACCGGGTGCCGGGAACCACAGGCCCGGCAGTTCCACCGGATCGACGACGTCGGCGTCCAGATGCAGATAGATCGGCCCGTCCGGCAGCCCGGCCGGATCGATCCCGTCGACCGGGATCCGACGGATCGGCGACTGCCGCAGGTAGTCGACCTCCGGCGGATCGAGGTCGCGACCATCGACGAGCACGATCCGCTCCTCGGCAACCGGCGACAGACCCAATCCGGCCGCGATCAGTTCGGGGCGGTACCCGGCCAGCAGGCGCAACGGCATACCGCCCAGGTATCCGCTGGTCGTCGTCTCCGGTGTCTGCAGATCGCCGTGGGCGTCGAACCAGACCACCGCCGGGTCGGACCCGGTGCGCTGCAGGCCGGCCACCACGCCGAGCGCCGTGGTGCAGTCGCCGGAGCACACCAGGGGTCGGCTGCCGGCGGTGGCCGCACTCGCCACGGTCGCCGCGACCGCGCCGTACAGCCAGCCCATCCGCCTCCACGGATCGCCGTCGGGCAGGGCCGGCATGACGGTGGTGTCCGTCGGCCCCGGCACGTCCAGCTCAGGCAGGTATTCGTCGAGATGGTAGGGAACCAGGATGCTGGTCACCGGTTCAGACTACCGTGGACGGCCGTCGTCTACACGGGACGAGTCGCGGTCAGCCGGCCGGCGCCAGCCCGGTGCCCAGCATCGCTTCGGCCCGTTTCACCAGGTAGTACCAGGCGGTTTCGCTGTGCTCGGTCACCTCGCCGATCGACAGCTGCGGATTGTCGAAGGGCTGGGCCTGCAGCATGATCAGGTACCCGGTCCGCTGGTCGAAGCCCCACCAGATGCTGCCGGCCGTCTCGTAGTCGGGGGTGGTCTCCAACGCGTTCCAGACCAGGGTGATCGCCGGGTAGTCCTTGGCCGTCACCGCGTTGCCGTAGCTGGTCTGGTCACCCGGACCCCGCTCGGCCTGGCACTGCCCGGTGCCGGCCAGCTGTCGCAGGTACGCCTCGACCGCGGCCCGCTGCCCGGCCGGTACGTGACTGACCTGGACCTGGACGCTGACCAGGTCGCTGGCTCCGCCGAGGTAGAGGTAGCCGGTGCCATGCGCGGCCGAACTCCACGGCAGCTGCCATTCGGGATCGCCCGGGCAGCCCCGGTACGGGCCGAACGGGGCGAACCGGTCCTCCTGGGTGACGACGAAGTCGGTCGCGCTCGTACCGGCGGTGAAGTTGCCCTCGCCCGGTCGTGGGATCACCTCGTGCAACCGGTCCAGTGGCGGATCGGTGACGGTGAGCCGCAGCGAGCGCCGGCCGCTGTCCCCGGTGAACGCCTGCCGGGCCAGCTCGACGGTGCCGGAGAGCAGTTCCCGAATCGCGCCGCTGTTGCGCCAGATGGCCAGCACCGCGTCGAGCCGGCGTTTGAGCATCCCGCTCAGGCTCTTGCTCAGTGCGTTGAAGATCCCGGCCACGTACGCGTCGGCCGGAGCCTGCATGAACCTGAGGACGTAGTCCACGATCTGGTCGGCGCAGCGGAACACCCCCTCGTAGTAGGCGGTGGCCGCGTCAGTCACCCACCGCCCGAGGTCCCGGCCGGCCGGGTTGCCGATGAGTTCGCCGAGCTTGCGGCTCTCGGTGAGGATGCACTCGGCGGTTTCCAGATACTTCTCCGACTGCCGCCACAGCCGCAGGGCGTCGCTGTCCGGAGCCAGCGGCAGCAACAGCTGCAGCAGCAGTCCGGAGGCGTCGAGCAGGACGTGGCCGAAGTCGAGCCGGGCGGACAGTGTGACGGTGCCGGACTCGGGCAGCTTCGCCGGGTCGAGTCGGAAGGTGACCCGGGTGCCCGAGCTCAGCACCACGGCGGTGTCACCCATCAGCGCCCGCACGTCCTCGATCAGCGCGGTGTAGATGTTCTCCCGCCCGTCCGGCCCGGTGGCCGAGTTCGGCTCGGACTCGACGGTCAGGGCGGGCGGGAATTCCAGCAGCAGGGGGTACCCGACCGTGTTGCCGATGCTGAACCGGTAGGTGCCGTCGCGGTCGGGGTGGAACTGGGCGCACGTTTCCAGGCCCGGCACGAAGGTGGACAGTTCGACCCGCACCGGTAGTGCCTGGTAGCGACACTCCAACGGCGGCGGCACCGACAGGATGCCGGCGATCCCGGCCACGTACCGGTTCGCGTTGATACCGCGCCGCAGCGCCAGCGCCGCCTGGGCCGCGGTCTCCTCCTGGTCCCAGGCGGCGACCACCCAGTAGGAGAAGTGCCGGGTCGCAGTGGTGATCGTGCGGGCGTCGCGGTCGATGTCACCGCCGAGCGGCAGCCATTGGCCCCAGTCGGCGACGTACGTGGCGACGAACATGTCGTCGACCGGGGCGTCGGCTGGGTAGTCGAACGTGATGGTCGCGGGTCCGGTGAGCTCACCGCCGTCGACCTCGATCTGGGCCACCTCGCCGAGCGGGACGATCATGCTCGGTTCGGGGAATCCGGGCGGGTCGTCGGCCGCGCCGACCCGCAGCGTCGCCCCCCGACCGCGCACCGCCGTCCCGTCCACCTGAACGGACACGCCGACGGTGGGGTCGCTGGCCGACAGCGACGCACCGTCACGGTTGAGCACGATCAGGCTCGCGGTTGCGACGACCGCCCCGACAGCGACGACGGCGGCGATGACGATCCGGTTCCGGCGGCCCATGGGGTCGAAGTCTTCGCGAACCAGCGGCGCGAGCAAACCACCCCGGGGCTGGTCAGGACCATCCGAACGCTGTCCGGCACCACCCGATCGCCCCGACGGTCGTGGACGAACCACGCGACGGGGCGGACGGATTTTCGCGACAGATCCACGATCGCAAGGACCGTACCGGCTAGTCCGGATAGATCACTGTCACCGAAAAGTTTCGTGATCCGGTGACCGCGCCATGGTTGTGTTGCGCAAGCTACAAGGTCATCAACGTGGGATCAGGGCCTGACGCACACGGTCATGACCCGACTACCTTCGGGCCCCAGGAGGTCTGTCCTGATGGCATACTTTCCGGAAAACTATCGAAAGACTCGTCACACCCCAGCCCTCGGAGGACCACAAGATGCCGACCGACACGACCGACGTGGCCACTTCGGCCCGGGTCATCGCCAACCCCGTGCTCCGCGGGTTCTATCCCGACCCGTCGGTGCTGCGCGTCGGCGAGGAGTACTACCTGGCCACTTCGACCTTCGAGTGGTATCCCGGGGTCACCCTGCACCACTCCCGCGATCTCATGCACTGGCGACCGCTCGGCGGGGTTTTGACCGAGCGGCGACTGCTCGACCTGACCGGTGCCGCCGACTCCTGCGGGGTGTGGGCACCCGACCTGTCGTACGCCCACGGGCTGTTCCACCTCGTCTACAGCGACGTGTCGAGCTTCGCCAGCGGCTACTGGGATCCGCAGAACTACCTGATCACCGCGCCGTCGATCGACGGGCCGTGGTCCGACCCGGTCCTACTGCACGCGCACGGCTTCGACGCCTCACTGTTCCATGACGACGACGGCAGCACCTGGTTGCTGGCCATGACCGCGGACTGGCGGCCAGGACGTGACCGGTTCGGCGGCATCGAGATCCAACGGTACGACCGGGAGGCCGGCAGGCTGGTCGGCGACCCGGTGACGATCTTCACCGGTACGGCGACCGGACTGACCGAAGGCCCGCACATCTACCAGGTGGACGGCTGGTACTACCTGCTGACCGCCGAGGGCGGCACCAGCTGGGAACACCAGGCCACCGTCGCCCGCTCCCGGTCGTTGCTCGGTCCGTACGAGCCCGACCCGCAAGGGCCGCTGATCACCTCGGTCGACCGGCCGGAGCTGGCCCTGCAGAAGGCCGGACACGGCAGCCTGGTGCAGACCCAGCGCGGCGAGTGGTACCTGGCCCACCTGGTGGCCCGGCCGTACACCCCGCTCGGGCGCTGCGTGCTCGGCCGGGAGACCGCCATCCAGCAGGTCAGCTGGTCGACCGATGGCTGGCCACGGGTCGCCGGGCAGGCGCCCGCCGAGCAGGTGCCCGCCCCGGATCTGCCCGCGCACCCCTGGCCGGCCGAACCCACTACCGACCACTTCGACGCCCCGACGCTCGGGCCGCGTTGGTCCACCCTGCGCCGCCCGGCCGCACCGGACTGGGTCGACCTGTCCAGCCGGTCGTCGCATCTGCGCCTCGTCGGCGGCCAGTCACCGGTCGGCCGGCAGCGACCGAGCCTGGTGGCCCGCCGGGTGACCGCCCAGAACTGTGTCTTCGAGACGTTGGTCGAGTTCCGGCCGGCCACCGTACGCCAACTGGCCGGCGTGACCGGCTACTACAACACCGAGAACTGGCACTACGCCTACCTGACCCGCACCGACGACGGCCGCCACGAGCTGCAACTGCTCAGCTGCGACAGCGGACGCCGCCGGGCGTACCCCGAGATCGGCGTCGACGTCACCGGCGTCGACCGGATCGGACTGCGGGCGGTCTTCAACGGAGCCGTCCTGCGATTCGGATACCACCTCGGCGATCACTGGCGGGAACTGCCGGTGGAACTCGACGCGACGATCCTGTCCGACGAGTACGCCGCCCGGATGACCGACGGTGAGCCGGAGGCGTGGGGCTTCACCGGCGCTTTCGTCGGACTGTGGGTGCAGGACATCGGCAACGACGGCGGCTACGCCGACTTCGACCACGCCACCTATCGCGAGCTGTGAGCGTCGGTCACCGAGGCGCACCGGCATTGCGGACTCACCGTGCGCCGCCGTTGACGTACAGCGTCTGCCCGCTGACGTAGGACGCGTCGTCACTGGCGAGAAAGGCGATGACCGCCGCGATCTCCGCGGGCTGGCCGACCCGGCGCAGCGGCGTCTGCTCGGCGACCTGCCGACGGTGCTCGGCCGGATCCACCCCGATCCGGTCGGCGACCGCGGTGGTCATCGCGGTGGCCACGAAGCCGGGGGCGACGGCGTTGACGTTGATGTCGTACGGCCCCAGCTCGATCGCCAAGGTCGCGGTGAGGCCCTGCACCCCGGCCTTGGCGGCGGCGTAATTGGCCTGCCCCCGGTTACCCAGGGCCGACCGGCTGCTCAGGTTGACGATCTTGCCGTAGCGGGCCGGCACCATGTGCCGCTGCGCCGACCGGCAGCAGTGGAACATGCTGGACAGGTTGGTGGTCAGCACCGCGTTCCAGTCCTCGACCGGCATCTTGAACAGCAGGTTGTCCCGGGTGATGCCGGCGTTGTTGACCAGGATGTCGAGTCGGCCATGGGCGGCCACCACCTGATCGACCATCGCGTCGACGGCGGCCGGGTCGGTGACGTCACAGCCGACGGCGGTGGCGGTGCCGCCGGCCGCGACGATCCGCTCGACCACCGGCTGCGCCCGCTCGGCGCTCAGGTCCACCACGGCGACCGCCGCGCCCTCGCCGGCCAGCCGCTCGGCGGTGGCGGCACCGATCCCCTGCGCGGCACCGGTGACCACGGCGACCCGATCGGTGAACCTGTCCATCTGCGACTCCTTCGACGTGGATCCCGGTGCGGGGGGGTGCCCGGCCGGTGCGCTCCCATTGTGCCGAACCGCTGCGCTCCGGCCGCCCCGACGCCCGCCGCCACCGCACCGGTCGCCCGGATCGAGTCCGTTCGCGCAATGGTCACGGGGTGGGGTCACGGGGTGGGGTCACGGGCGTCGTAGCGGGCAAAACCCGGCTGGTAGCGGGCCAACCCCGCGACCAGAGCCAGGCAGGCCAGGCCGCCGCAGATCGCCGCCACCGCCTCCCCGGTCACCTGCGCGGCGGCCCCGAGCAGCAACTGCCCGAGGTGCGGGCCGCCAGCGACCACCACGATGAAGACACCCTGCAACCGGCCGCGCAGCCCGTCGGGGGTGGCCGCCTGCAGGATCGTCGTCCGGAACACCGAGCTGACCGCGTCCGCCGCGCCCGCGGCCACCAGTACCGCCACCGCCGTCCAGAGCAGCGGGCGTGCGCCACCGCCGGGCGCTGGCCCGGGCGACGCCGCGACGACCGACCCGAACACCACGATCGCCGTGCCCCAGCCGGCCACCGCCACCAGCACCGCCAGCCCTTGCCGGCGTATCCGGCCCAGCGGGCCGGACAGCAGGTTCGCGGTGGTCATGCCGAACGCGATGCCGGCGGAGAGCAGCCCGACGGTGCGGGCCCCGCCGCCCAGCGCCGTCGCCCCGATCGCCGGGAACAGCACCCGTGGCATGGCCAGCACCATCGCGGCCAGATCGACCAGGAAGGTCATCCGTACGTTGGGCCGGGTACCGAGAAAGCGCAGGCCTTCCCAGACCGAGGCGAACCCGGCCCGCCGGACGCTGCCCGCCGGGGGCACCGGTGGCAACGCGACGAGGGTGGCCAGCGCGACCGCCAGCAGACCCACTTCCACCGCGTACGTGGCGGCGAAGCCCCGCCGGTCGACCAGGATCCCGGCGAGCAACGGGCCGACGGTGTAGGCGAGCCCCATCGACAGTCCGGTGAGTGCGTTGGCCGCCGGCAGCAACCGGATCGGCAGCAGCCGGGGCACGATCGAGGTCCGGGCCGGGTCGTTCACCGCGAACAGCCCGTTCTGCACCGCGACGAGGCCGTAGAGCAGGGCGACGCTACCGACCCCGAGCCAGGCCTGCACGGTGAACGCCACCGCCACCGCGAGCAGCCCGGTCGAGGTGGCGACCACCACCCGCCGCCGATCGTACGCATCGACGACCGCGCCGCCGTAGAGCCCGAGCGCCACCAGCGGCACCAACGCGAACAGGCCGACCAGGCCGACGTTGAACGTCGAACCGGTGATCGCGTAGACCTGTAGGCCGACGGCGACCGTGGTCAAGCCGGTGCCGATGCCGGACAGTGACTGGCCGGCCCACATCCGGCGGTACGGGGCGCTGGCCCGCAGCGGGCTCAAGTCGATCAAGAGGCGAGGCACACCCGGCATCCTCCCCCGCCCAGGTCAACCGCTGGCGACGGTGACCTCCTGACCCCAGGCGGCACGGGCCAGCCCGCACACCCCGGAGTGTGCCGTGGCACACCGACAATCAGGGCAGCTCAGCAGAGGTGTCGAAGCCGTAGCGGTCGGCGTGGTCGGGGCTGGCAGGGTCGATCTGCCGCAGGCCCTCGTCGGCGAGCCGCTTGTTGATCTCGTCGAGATGCTCCCGGACCAGCCGTGCCTCTTCCTCGGTGATCTTGCCACGGTGAGGCTTACCGGCGTGCTCGAGCGTGGTGTAATCGACCCGCTCACCCGAGCGACGGATGGCCTTGGCCGGTTTGACCCGTTCGGCGGTGCGCAGCAGTTGGGCCATTGGTAGGTCGGTGGCGAGCGCGTCGAACTCGCTGGCGGTCAGCACCACCCGTCGTGGCTCACCGTCGCCCTGCCCGTCGTGGATCTCGACCATCGCTACGTCGAGGGCCGCGTCGTCGATGCTCTCCACCTCCGCCGGCCGCGCCTCCAGCCGGACCGGGCCGGCGACCAGGTCGGGGTGTTCCAGTACGACCACCTGAACCACCTCGTCGCCCGAATCCAGGACGGCACCGCTGAAGTCGGAGACGTACACCGTCTTCCTGCCCATGTCGTGGTATCTCCCGTCACTTGTTGCTGGCCGCCGCCGACCGGCGGCGGAGCCGGTCAACGAAGCTACCGGACAGGTGTGCGAACGGCACAGCAGCCTGGGTCGGATGTGTCCGGCCCGGCCGGCCGGCGGCGGAACCGACCAGGTCGGGCGGTCGCCGGCTAGAATCGACGCGGAGGTCGAGAGGCGCTGCAACGGGCCGCTGGGTGCCCGCCACGCTCGACCGCGATCACCGCTCGTCGCCGGGCGTGACCAGACAAGGGCGCCTCCGAGCGATACGGAGGTGGTCAGGTGACTGGTTTGTCACGCACCAGCGACAGCGAACAGGCCCTGCGGGAGCTGCTCGACCAGCGGGTTCTGGTACTCGACGGGGCCTGGGGCACCATGCTGCAGGGGGCCGGCCTCACCGCCGTGGACTACCGCAGCGAGCGGTTCCGCGATCATCCCAAGGACGTCGCCGGCGACCCGGATCTGCTCAACCTGACCCGGCCGGACGTGATTCTCGACGTACACCGGCAGTATCTGGCCGCCGGCGCGGACATCACCACCACCAACACCTTCACCGCGACCAGCATCGCCCAGGCCGACTACGGGCTGGAGGCGCACGTCGAGGAGATGAACGTACGGGGCGCGCAGCTGGCCCGGCAGGCCGCCGACGAGTTGGGCGGCCGGTTCGTGGCCGGCTCGGTCGGGCCGCTCAACGTCACCCTGTCGCTGTCGCCGAAGGTCGCGGATCCGGCGTACCGGGCAGTCACCTTCGACCAGGTGCGGGCGACGTACGCGCAACAGATCGCCGCACTCGCCGAGGGCGGTGTCGACCTGCTGCTCATCGAGACGATCTTCGACACGCTGAACGCGAAGGCGGCGATCGCGGCGGCCCGCGAGGTCGCGCCCCACCTGCCGCTGTGGATCTCGGTCACCATCGTCGACCTGTCCGGACGGACACTGTCCGGTCAGACCGTGGAGGCGTTCTGGCGCTCGATCGAGCATGCCCGACCGCTGGTCGTCGGGGTCAACTGCTCGCTCGGCGCGGCCGAGATGCGTCCGCACGTCGCCGAACTCGCCCGGCTGGCCGGCACGTACACCGCGTGCCACCCCAACGCCGGGCTGCCGAACGCGTTCGGCGGCTACGACCAGGCTCCCGCCGAAACGGCCGCCACCCTCGGCGAGTTCGTCGCCACCGGCATGGTCAACGTGGTGGGTGGCTGCTGCGGCACCACCCCGGCGCACATCGCGGCCATCGCCGGGACGGTCGGGGCCGCCGCGCCGCGCCCGGTGCCACGGCACGCGCCGGCGACCCGGTTCAGCGGGCTGGAGCCGTTCGAGATCGGCCCGGACACCGGGTTCGTGATGATCGGCGAGCGCACCAACGTGACCGGCTCGGCGCGGTTCCGCCGGCTGATCGAGGCCGACGACCACCAGGCGGCCGTGGACGTGGCGCTGGAACAGGTGCGCGGTGGGGCCAACCTGCTCGACGTCAACATGGACGCCGATTTGCTCGACAGCGAGCAGGCGATGGTCACCTTCCTGAACCTGATCGCCACCGAGCCCGAGGTGGCCCGCATTCCCATCATGATCGACAGCTCCCGGTGGAGTGTGCTCGAAGCCGGCCTCAAGTGCGTGCAGGGCAAGGCCGTGGTCAACTCGATCAGTCTCAAGGAGGGCGAGGAGGCCTTCCTCGACCAGGCCCGCCGGATCCGCGAGTACGGCGCCGGCGTGGTGGTGATGGCCTTCGACGAGCGGGGGCAGGCGGACACCACCGAACGCAAGGTCCAGATCTGTGCCCGGGCGTACGACCTGCTCACCGGACGCGTCGGATTCGAACCCACCGATATCATCTTCGACCCGAACGTGCTGGCCGTGGCCACCGGCATCACCGAGCACAACGGGTACGCCAAGGCGTTCATCGACGCGCTGCCGCTGATCAAACAGCGCTGCCCGGGTGCCCGCACCAGCGGTGGTATCTCCAACCTGTCGTTCTCGTTCCGTGGCAACGACGTGGTACGCGAGGCGATGCACTCGGCGTTCCTGCTCCACGCCGTACGGGCCGGGCTGGACATGGGCATCGTCAACGCCGGCCAACTCGCCGTATACCAGGACATTCCCGCGGATCTGCTGGAGCTGGTCGAGGACGTGCTGTTCGACCGCCGGCCGGAGGCCACCGACCGGCTGGTGAGCTTCGCCGCCACGGTCGCCGGCTCGGGCACCCGGCGGGCCGTCGATCTGTCCTGGCGCGACGCGCCGGTGGCCGACCGGCTGTCGCACGCGCTGGTGCACGGCATCGTCGACTTCATCGAGGAGGACACCGAGGAGGCCCGGCAACAGGCGGCCCGGCCGCTCGACGTGATCGAGGGGCCGTTGATGGACGGCATGAAGGTGGTCGGCGACCTGTTCGGCGCCGGCAAGATGTTCCTGCCGCAGGTGGTCAAGAGTGCCCGGGTGATGAAGCGGTCGGTCGCCTACCTGGAGCCGTACCTGGAGGCGGAGAAGGATCAGGCCCGGCAGCGGGCGGCCGACGATCCGCAGGCGGCCGGCACCGACCTCGGCGAACGCGGTCCGGGCACCGTGGTCCTGGCGACCGTCAAGGGCGACGTGCACGACATCGGCAAGAACATCGTCGGGGTGGTTCTCGGCTGCAACAACTACCGGGTGATCGACCTCGGCGTGATGGTGCCCGCTCCGGTGATCCTGGACACCGCGGTGGCCGAACACGCCGACGCGGTCGGGCTCTCCGGACTGATCACCCCGTCGCTGGACGAGATGGTCGCGGTCGCCGCCGAGATGCAGCGGCGCGGGTTGAAGCTACCGCTGCTGATCGGCGGGGCGACCACGTCACGGCAGCACACCGCGGTACGGATCGCACCCGCGTACGAGGGCAGCACGGTGCACGTACTCGACGCGTCCCGGGTGGTCGGAGTCGTCTCGGACCTGCTCAGCGCCGATCGGGTGGAGCAGTTCGTCGCCGGCAACCGGGCCGCGCAGGACCGACTGCGTGAGCAGCACACCAACCGCAGCCAGCCGTTGCTGAGCCTGGCCCAGGCCCGGAGCAACCGCGAGGTGGTGTCCTTCGACGAACTGCCGGTGCCGGCGTTCACCGGGGTCCGCTACGTACGGCCGAGCCTGGACGAACTCCGGCCGATGATCGACTGGCAGTTCCTGTTCCTCGCCTGGGAGCTCAAGGGCAAGTACCCGGCGATCCTGGATCAACCGGTGGCCCGGGAGCTGTTCGACGACGCCAACGCGCTGCTCGACCGGATCATCGCCGACGGCTCGCTGCGGGCACACGGCGGGTACGGGTTCTGGCCGGCGCACGCCGAGGGCGACGATCTGGTCGTCACCGCCGACACCGGCCGGCCGGTCCGGCTGCCGATGCTGCGCCAGCAGACCACCAAGCCGGCCGGGCGACCCAACCGCTGCCTCGCCGACTACGTGGCGCCCGACGGGGATCATCTCGGCGGCTTCGCGGTCGCCATCCATGGCGCCGACGAACTGGCGGGCACCTTCGAGGCCGCCCAGGACGACTACCGGGCCATCATGGTCAAGGCCCTTGCCGACCGGCTGGCCGAGGCGTTCGCCGAGCACCTGCACCTGCGGGCCCGGCGGGAGTGGTACGAGCCGGACGCCGACCCGTCGGTGGCGGACCTGCACGCCGAGCGGTTCCGCGGAATCCGACCGGCGCTGGGCTACCCCGCCAGCCCCGACCACAGCGAGAAGTGGCACCTGTTCGACCTGCTCGACGCGGCACGGGCCGGTCTCGGCCTGACCGAGTCCGGCGCGATGACCCCGGCGGCCAGCGTCAGCGGGCTGCTCTTCGCCCATCCGGCCGCCCGGTATTTCACGGTGGGGCGAATCGGGCGGGACCAGGCCGAGGACTACGCGACCCGGCGCGGACTGCCGCTGGCGGAGGTGGAGCGCTGGCTGCGCCCGAACCTCGGCTACGAACCGGACTGATCGACGCCACGACCACGGCCGGGGTACGCGGCACCAGCGCGCACCCCGGCCGGTCGGGCCAGGCGGGTCCGGGGAGGGGCGGCTCCGCCCGGCGGGTGGGTCACTCGACCAGGTTCCCGGCGACTCGGGTCACTCGACCAGGTCGGCGCAGCCGGTCTCGTCGGGCAGCAGCGGGCGCAGGACGACGGTCCAGCGCTTACCGTCCGAGATCCACGGAGTCGCGGTGGTCGCGTCCACGGCCACCTCCCGCAGCTCGTCCAGTTCGGCGCCGGTCACCGCCACACAGCCGAGCTCGATGGTCTCCGACAGCGACTCGCCGGGCAGCTGCGGACCGGGCCAGGCCACCTCCGGCTGGCTCTCGTCCACCTCGTCGTTGCCGACCCAGGGCTCGGCCACGGCGGCGATCGCGTCGGCCACGTAGGGCTCGGAGTCCTCGGGCGAGGTGCCGACGGCGCTCGACAGGTCGGTGAGGGACTCCGCGAAGGACTGCAGCTTTTCCCGGGCCGCGACCTGTTCCTCGGTCAGCCCGGACTCGCTGCCGCCGAAATCGCCGAGGGCGTAGACCTCCAGCTGCTGGATGCCCTCGTCGGTCTGCACGGTGAACCGGGTCGACGTGGCGTCGGCGACCGGCGGGGTACCCAGGTCCTGTTCGGTGCCGACCCCCGCCTCGATCGCCTGCTTGACCAGTTCGTCGACCTGGTCGGCGCTGATCGTCTGGACCTGCAGGTTCGGCATCGCCGGTCCGGGATAGACCAGGATCGTCGGGCCCTGGGTGATCACCCGCCCGTCGGCGTACACACTGATCACCGGCAGCCTGGTCGCGAGCATCGCGGGGGTGGAGAAGCCGCCGGTGTGGTCCACCCGCAGCACGAGTGCGTCCGGGGAAAGCGAGGAGCCGCCGGCGGCGTTGTCCTCGGTGGAGTCGGTGCCGGCGTTCTGTGCGCACGCGGTCGCTAGGAGCAGCAGGGAGGCGGCGGTGGCCGCCACCCGTACGCCTCGAAAAGTCGTCATGGTTGCTGAGACGCGGCTCGATGCCGGGTGGTTCCCGGCCGCATCGGACGACATCGGCGATTGCCGGCGCGACAAAAAGAACAAAAGCGTCAGTTGCCGCAATAAGCCCCAGTCGTCCGGTCCGGCGTGGGATGTGGGGTCGGCGGCCGGTGGGCGGGCACCGCGCGATGGGCGGTCGCCAGCACCGGCACCATCAGCAACGCCGCGCTGGCGGCGATGCCGGCGGCACTGCCCGCGTACGCCACGAACAGCCGTCGGCGGCTCAACTCCTCCAACGGCACCGTCCAGAGAACGTCCTCGGTCAGCACCATCGCCACGGCCGCCGCCGCCAGCAGCGCGACGCCCGCGGTGGCCAGCAACGTCACCACGCTTCGGTGGCTGTCCTGTGCCCGTACCTCGTCGCCGGCGGTGCGGGCCAACGCCAGGACCAGCATGCCGGCTGCCGACCAGGCCCCCACCACCAGCATCGCCGCCACCGCGTCGCTCGGCCGGTGCCAGTTCGCGGACAGCGTGGCCACCCCGGCGGCGGCGGCGTACCCCGCACCGATCAGCGCACCGATGCCGCGCAACGCCGCCGGAAGCACCAGCACCAGGGCCACCGCCACCGAGGCCGCCACCGTGGCGTGCCCGCTGGGCAGGCTGTTGGTGGTGTACGCGTCGACCGGGTCGACGCCCAGGTCGGGCCGGTAGGTGCCGTACTTGAACAGTTGCGTGGTGATGTTGGCTCCGGCGATCAGCACGGTGGCCACCACGGCGAGCAGCACCCGGCCCCGGATCAGCGCGATGAACCCGATCGCCAGCGTCGCCAGGGCCAACGACGCCACCGACACGACCCCGAGCACGGTGCTCGCCGGGCCGTACGCCTCGTCGCGCCCGATCGAGTTGCCGGTCAGCGCGATCGTGTCCAGTGCCTGTCCACGCGCGGTGCGTACGAAGAACCACCAGACCGCGGCGAAGGCAAGCGTCTGCCCGGCGGCCAGGACGAAGTACCAGACCACCAGGAAGATCGAACCGCGACCCCGCATGCGGCCACGGTATCGCCCGCCGCTCAGTGGCCGCTGGAAGTCGGTCCACCGCAGGCGGCCAGGCCGGTTCGTGGTCGGCAGGGCGACGGCACCGCCGAGGCGCCGGATCAGAACCAGATCGCCGGATCAGAACCAGCCGGCCAACCAGTTCCAGGCGCCGACCACCCACTCGGTCTGTCGCAGGTAGGCGAACCCGACCACGATCAGATAGGCGCCGGTGACCAGGTGCGCCACCCGGGCACCACGGCGTACCCGACCGAGTTGGCGCTCCAACACGACCCGGCCGGCGACCCGGCACAGCGCGAACAGACCCACCCCGACCAGCATGGTCAGCACGAAGGTGAGCACCGGGCTGCCCAGGTTGCCCCGGGCGGAGATCGCCCAGATCCCCCAACAGACGAAGGCGAACAGCCCACCGAGCAGACTCCACTCACCGCCGCGGCGCAACTGGGCCAGGTGGTATCCCAACGGCTGGCGAGCGGCGGCCGGCGGTCCGTCGGACCAACCGGGGTGGGCCGCTTCGGACGGCCACCCGGTCCCGGTGGGCTCGTGCGGGGCGGTGAACGGCTCGGTCGGGGCCGTCGCCGGGGCCTGGCCGACCTGTGCCACGCCGCGCTGGAAAACGCCCGCGACGTCGCCGTCGGCCGTCCGCTGCGGCGGCACTTCGACCGTACGCTCGGCCCACGGTGTGTCTCGATCTGCCATGCCTGCCTCCCACGCTGCCGGGCCGATCCCCGGTGCCGTCGCGGCCCTCGCTTCGAGGGTAGCGAGACCGCTCATGTCGACGAACGGACGACCGGTCGGTGCCACGACGAAGCGGCCCGGCGCCCGGTGAAGCGGCCCGGCGCCCGGTGAAGCGGCCCGGCGCCCGGTGAAGCGGCCGACGCCGCGACAAAGCGGTCGCCAGCCGGCCGGCGATCGGCTAGACAGGGCGGGTGACCGATCATCCGCTGCCGATGCGGGTCGGCGTACCGCAGGATTTCGACGCCGTGCTCGACCTGTTGCAGTCCGCCTTCCACAACGACGGCGATCCGGACTACCGCGAGTTCGAACGGGACGTCTTCGAGCCGGAGCGGTCCCTCGTCGTCGACGACGGCGACCAGATCGTCGCGCACGCCGGCGGGTACACCCGCGACCTCACGGTGCCCGGCAACCGGCTGCCGGCCGCGCACGTGACGCTGGTAGCCGTGGCACAGACCCACCGCCGACGCGGGTTGCTCACCCGGATGATGCGCCGGCAACTGCGCGACATACGTGACCACGGCCGGGAACCGATCGCGGTGCTGTGGGCGAGCGAGCCGCGCATCTATCCGCGATTCGGCTACGGGCTGGCCGCCGCGCGGCTGGACCTCGACATAGGCGTGCGCGAGGTACGGCTACCGAGGGCGGCTTCGCCGGGCCGGCTGTCCAGCCACGAACCAGCGACCGCGCAGGCCGACATGGCCGCCCTGTACGAGCGGGTCAGCGCCACTCGGACGGGCTGGTCCAGCCGGGACGACCGCTGGTGGCGGGCGCTGCTCGCCGACACG
The DNA here is from genome assembly GCF_049179075.1 of Solwaraspora sp. WMMB335. Lineage (NCBI taxonomy): Bacteria > Bacillati > Actinomycetota > Actinomycetes > Micromonosporales > Micromonosporaceae > Solwaraspora > Solwaraspora sp. WMMB335. Next base: position 6,207,801 of record NZ_JBMHMF010000001.1, on the reverse strand, counting down.
CCCGCCCGCCGCAGCGGTCAGACTCCGCTCAGGGTGGTGCTGCACACCGGGCCGGACGGCGTCGACGGGTACGCCGTGTGGCGCTCGGCCAGTGACTGGGACGTCCGCGGCCCGAGAGCCCGGGTGAACATCCAGGAGGTGGTCACGTCCGACCCCACCGCCTATACGGCCCTGTGGCACTTCCTGACCAGTATCGACCTGAGCCGCTCGGCCAGCTTCCGACACGCGTCGGTCGACGAGCCGCTCCTGCACCTGGTCGACGATCCGCGCCAGCTCGGCGCGACGCTCGTCGACGGCCTGTGGGTACGGCTCGTCGACGTCGGGACGGCGCTCGCCGCCCGTCGGTACGCCGTTGCGGTGGATCTGGTGATCGACGTCACGGATGCGCTGCTGCCGGAAAATGCCGGCCGCTGGCACGTCACCGGCGATCGGGAGCGGTCCCGTTGTGTCCGTACCACCGCTCCGGCGGATCTCGCCTGCGACGTACGTGATCTGGGCGCCGTCTACCTGGGCGGATCCACGATGACCGGGCTGGCCACCGCCGGCCGGGTGCGGCAACTGCGCCACGGCGCGCTGGCCGAGGCGACCGGTGCTTTCGGCTGGGACCTCGCCCCGGTCGGGATCGAGGTGTTCTGAGCGGAGCGCTCCGGTCGGTCGCGGTACGGTCGGGTGTATGGCGGAGACGGAGCGCCGACGGCGCCGGCACCGGCACAGCCCTTCGGCCGGTACGTCGGCGGATTCACGGCCGCCGGCGGACCCACGGCCGCCGGCGGACAGCACACCGCCGGACGTGGCCGAACCCGGCAGCACCGAGGTCGGGGCGACGGCGGCCACGCCGCCGGTGCACGACCCGGAACCGGACCAGTCGGTCACGGCTGCGTCGGACCAGTCGGTCACGACGGCGTCGGAGCGGCGGGTCGGTGCGGCGCGCCCCGGCGACCCGGCTTCGATTCATCGGCCCCGACGGCAGACGCTCGGGCGCTCCGGCCCAACGACCGCCGCTGACGATCGGGACACCGATCGTGGCTTACGTGGGCTGGTGGGCTCAGGGACATCACAGGTCAGCACCACCACCGCGCTGCGTGCCCGGGACGCGTCGCGACCCCGCGCGGCCGACCTCACCGCGGCTGAGGAGTCCCTGACGATCGTGCGCCGGCACTGGGTGCCCCGCGACGAGCTTCCGCGCCGGGACCGCTGAGTCCGCACGGTGAGCCCGCAGGGGCAGTCTACGGCAACGGCGGCAGCTGCCGGTCCGTCTCGTACGCGCCGACCTGGGTGATACGGCGGGCATGCCGCTCGTTGCCGGAGAACCCGGTGGCCAGAAACGCCTCCACCAAGGTGGTCGCCTCATCGAGCGTGTGCTGGCGGGCGCCGATCGCGATGATGTTCGCGTCGTTGTGAGTCCGTGCCAGTTGCGCCGTTTCCACGTTCCACGCCAGCGCGGCCCGTACCCCCGGAACCTTGTTCGCCGCGATCTGCTCGCCGTTGCCCGACCCACCGATCACCACGCCGAGGCTGCCCGGATCGGCGACCACCCGGGCGCCCGCGTGCAGACAGAACGCCGGGTAGTCGTCGTCCGGATCGAACTCGTGCGGGCCGACGTCACTCACCTCGTACCCCTGCTTGGCAAGGTGGTTGGCCAGGTGCACCTTCAGCTCGTAGCCGGCGTGATCGGCTGCCAGGTAGACGCGCATACCCGGAAGTGTGTCAGCGACGTCGGGCCGCCGGCACACCCGGGTCAGCTGATTTCGGCCAGCACCAGACCGCCCCGGGCCTTCGGAGTGAACCAGGTGCTCTTGCGGGGCAGCTTCTGCCGGGCCAGGTTGACCGCGACGAAGTCGTCGACGGTGACCGGCGCGATCAGCACGGCCAGTTCGGCCCGCCCGGCGTCCACCTCGGCGGTGAGCCAGCCGGCCGGGTAGTCCCCGCCGACGTACGTGATCCGCTTGTCCCCCGGGTCGAGGCCGAGCACACCGCGCAGCAGCACCTGTTCCACCAGGGCGTGGTCGAGGTTGTCCACCGGTTCGCCCGGCCCGCGCGGCAGGCTGACGGCGTAGCCACGCCCGGCGAGGTAGAGATGTACGGTCCCGCCGGCCGCCGGCACCGCTGGCTCGCCGTCCAGCGGCTCGATCTGCGCCCCGGCCTCGCGCAAGCCGGCCGGTACCTCCTCCGGCGCCAGCGGCAACTCGCCGACCAGCCGGTTGTACGGCTGGATCGCGACCGATTCCGGCGTGGTGACCACGGCCAGGAACCGGGGCAGCCCGCCGAGTTGTGCGGCCAGACTGCGGTGGTTGCCGTCAGCGACGACCAGTTCGCCGCCGCCGGCCAGTGCACACAGTTCGTCCTGCAGCGGCCCGGGACCGACCGGCCAGATCGCGTGGGTGCGACCGGCCTGGTCGAGGTCGGTCGCCGCCGGCGCCCCGGCGGCGTCGCAGGCCTTGGCCAGCGTGGCGTGCAGTTCGTCGCCGCGCCCGGTCTGCAACAGCAGGACCGGTGAGAGCAGGTGACCGACCGCCTCGGCGAGAGCGACCCGTTCCCGGACCTTGGCGATGAACACGTCCTCGTTACGGATGACCAGACCCGGCTCGTCGACGTTGGTGGATATCTGGTCGGTGTCGACCATCACGAACACGCCGTACGCCGCGGCGTCGCTGGCCGGCTCGGTGATCCGGTAGAGCACGGTCACCTGCTCCGCAGGGGTGTAGCTGCCGTCGGCCCGAGCCTCGGCGAGGCGCCGGGCGGCGGCCGGCAGGCAGTCGAGGAAGGACTGTCCCAGACCTTCCGGTGCCCGGTGCGGCATCTCCACGGCAAGGGCGCTGCGTGGATTCGCTTCGATGATCGTGGTGATCTCGGCGTCGCTGGCGAACTCGTCGTAGTTCTGCGCGCCGGTGTCACCGGTGGTGATCCAGGCGCGGGAAATCGGGTGTACGACCGTCATGACGCGGACGCTACCGACGGGACCTGCTGTGACGACCGATACACCCGGGGTGTCCACCGGATGGGCGCTGGCCCGGCGACCGGGCCGTACGGCCTCATCCGACCGGTGTCGGGCGGCGGTGCCGCCCGACACCGGTCCGGGGTGCCGGCACTGCGGTAACAGGCGTCCCGGCATCGGCTTCGGTGGTCTCCAGGTCCCTGATCAACGGTTCGAGCCGGTACAGGTTGCCCTCGCTCGCCGCGCCCCAGACCCGGGCCGCGATCGCCTCGCGCAGCACGGGCAGGTCCCAGTAGTCGGAGTCGATGTCGACCAGCATGTTGACCTCCGAAGTGTCGGTGCGGCCCGGCGCAGCCGGGCCGGTGCGGTGAACATCCTGGGCAACGACGCGTCCGGAGTCGGGTCACGTGGCACCGGCGACGACACGCCGATGGGAACCGAACCGTCAGTCGAAGCTGGGATCCTCCTCGCGTGAGCGCTTGATCTCGTAGAATCCCGGGGTCCCGGCGACCAGCAGGACGCCGTCCCAGAGCCGGCCGGCGGTCTCGCCCCGGGGCGCCGGCGTCACCACCGGGCCGAAGAAGGCGACCGGGCCGGTGCCGTCGGTGGCCGGCGCGTGGATCACCGGCGTGCCGACGTCCATCCCGACCGGTGCCATGCCCGCTGCGTGGCTGGCCCGCAGCGGGGCGTCCCACCGCGGGTCGCTCGCCGTCTCGGCCAGGCCCGGATCCAGTCCGGCCTCGGCCAACGCCGCGTCGACCAGCTCCGCCCCCAGGTCCTGCTTACCCGGATGGATCCGGGTGCCGAGCGCGGTGTAGAGCGCACGTACCGCGTCCGGGCCGTGCTGCTCCTGTACGGCCACGCAGAGCCGCACCGGACCCCAGGCCTGCTCCATCATGGCCCGGTACTGCTCGGGCAGGTCACGACCCTCGTTGAGCACCGCGAGGCTCATCACCCGGAACCGGACGTCGATCGGCCGTACCTTCTCCACCTCCAGCAGCCAGCGGGAGGTGATCCATGCCCATGGGCAAATTGGGTCAAACCACATGTCGACGCGCTGTCGGTCGGACATCGGACTCCTTACTTGTGTCGAACCCTGCGGACTTCCCTCGACCGCACGGATCGTGCCTGGAACCTGCGGATCGTGCCTGGAACCTGCGGATCTTCGCTCGGCACTGGTGGAATCGGCTCCGGATCCCGACTCACCTCGACCAACCGAGAGTCACCCGACCAGCGTCCAGGATGTGGGCCGGCCTCGCCAAGAACGCGTGACGTGAAAGACTGGCCACACGGGGCCATTCCCAGCTGGTTCCGGTGCCGTCGGCGCCGACGGCAGAACGATTCGGACGGAGGCACACGGTGGCTGGAGTGCGCAATCTGACCCAGGTCGAAGCGGCTGAACGTGCCCGCCTGCTCGACGTGACCGGGTATGACATCCACTTGGACCTGTCCGCCGCCGGCAGCGCCACAGACAACCGGGTGTTCCGTTCCACCACGAAGGTCACATTCCGCTGCACCGAGCCCGGTGCGACCACGTTCATCGAGGTGGCGGCGGGCCGCCTGCAGTCGGCCACGCTCAACGGGCGATCCCTGGACCCGGCCGGTTGGTCGGCGGAAACCGGCCTCACCCTGCCGGACCTGGCCGAGGAGAACACCCTGGTCGTCGCGGCGGACTTCCACTACTCGGCGAGTGGCCAGGGCCTGCACCGCAGCGTCGACCCGGTCGATGGCGAGGTCTATCTGTACAGCCAGTTCGAGACCGCCGACGCGCAACGGGTCTTCGCCTGCTTCGACCAGCCGGACCTCAAGAGCGTCTATACCTGGCACGCCAAGGTGCCCGCACACTGGCGCGTCATCTCGAACATGCCGGTCGCCACCGAGCAGCCGGACGGCGACGACACCAAGACCGTCCACTTCGCTGAGTCAGCCCGGATGAGCACCTACATCACCGCGCTCTGTGCCGGCCCGTACCACGAGGTCCGGCGCGGACACGACGGCATCGACATGGGCTACTTCTGCCGGGCCAGCATGTCCGACTACCTCGACGTCGACGACCTGCACCTGATCACCACCCAGGGCTTCGACTTCTTCCAGGCGCAGTTCGGGGTGCGCTACCCGCTGCCGAAGTACGACCAGATCTGGGTACCGGACTTCAACGCCGGCGCGATGGAGAACTTCGGTGCCGTCACCCACGCCGAGGCCCACTACCTGTTCCGGTCGCAGGTCACCGATTTCGAGTACGAGCAACGCGCCAACACCGTGCTGCACGAACTGGCCCACATGTGGTTCGGCGACCTGGTGACCATGCGTTGGTGGAACGACCTGTGGCTGAACGAGTCGTTCGCCGAATGGGCCAGCCACTGGTGCAACTCCGAGGCGACCCGGTTCAGTGACGCGTGGACCACCTTCCTGTCCGTACGCAAGAACTGGGGTTACCGGCAGGACCAGCTCTCCTCCACGCATCCGGTCTACTGCGAGATGCCGGACCTGGAAGCGGTCGAGGTCAACTTCGACGGGATCACCTACGCCAAAGGTGCCAGTGTGCTCAAGCAACTGGTCGCCTATGTCGGTCTGGAGCCGTTCCTGGCCGGGCTGCGCACCTACTTCCAGCGCCACGCGTGGAGCAACGCCACCTTCGACGACCTGCTGACCGAGCTGGAGGCCGCATCCGGCCGGGAGTTGCGCAAGTTCGCCGCCCAGTGGCTGGAGACCGCGCAGGTCAACACGCTGCGCCCGGAGCTGACCGTCGCCCCGGACGGCACCTACCAGCAGGTCACCGTCCGGCAGGAGGCACCGGCCGGGCACCCGACCCTGCGTACCCACCGCATCGGTGTCGGACTGTACGACCTGACCGACGGTGCGTTGGTCCGGCGGCACCGGGTCGAGATCGACATCAGCGGGGAACGCACCGACATCGCCGAGCTGACCGGCCTGCCCGCCGCCGACGTGCTACTGCTCAACGATGACGACCTGAGCTACACGAAGCTGCGACTCGACCCCGGCACGATGGCCAACGTGGTACAGCACATCAACGGCTTCGAGTCGTCCCTGGCACGGGCACTGTGCTGGGCGGCGGCCTGGGACATGGTCCGTGACGGCGAGCTGGCGGCCCGCGACTACCTCGCTCTGGTGCTCACCGGGCTGCCCAACGAGCAGGACATCAACCTGGTGACCGCCACCCTGCGACAGGCGCTCAACACCCTGGTGTTCTACGCCGATCCGCAGTTGGCGGCACAGGGCTGGACCGACCTGTCCCACACCGCGAAGACCGCCCTGCAAACCGCCGAGCAGGGCAGCGGTTTCCAGCTCGCCTGGGCGCGCGGCTATGCCGCGGCGGCCCGGTCCGCCGACGACCTGGCGGTGCTGCGCGGCTGGCTCGCCGGAGACGACGTGGTGCCCGGTCTGACCATCGACACCGAGCTGCGCTGGACCGTGTTGCAGGCGTTGGCGGCGAACGGAGCGACGACCGCCGACCAGATCGAGGCGGAGCTGGCCGGCGACCGCACGGCCAGCGGCGAACGCGAAGCCGCCCTGGCCCGCGCGCTGCTGCCCGACCCGGCGAACAAGGCCGCGGTGTGGGCCCGGCTGACCGGGCCGCAGACGCTGCCGAACTGGCAGCACCGGGCCCTGCTGCAGGGGTTCCAGCACTCGACGCAGGTCGCGTTGACCGCCCCGTACCGCGAGGCGTACTTCGAGGTGATCGGGCGGATCTGGGCTACCCGGGACAGCGAGCCGGCGCAGGAGTTCGTCACCCTCGCGTACCCGCTGCACCAGGTCAGCGAGGAGACGGTGACGGCGACCGACGAGTGGCTGGCCCGCGACGGGTATCCGGCACCGCTGCGCCGGCTGGTCGCCGAAGGACGCGACGGGGTGGTCCGGGCGCTCAAGGCCCGCGCCGTCGACACGGCAGCCGCCCGCTGACCAGAAAACCTGCCGCTGACTGGCGACGACGCCCTCGGTCCCCGGGACCGAGGGCGTCGCAGTGGCGGAACCGGATTGCTCGCCGAGATGTCGTCCCGGCGGCCGGGTGACTACGAACGCTCGGCATCCCCGGGTGTACCGATCGGGAATCGGAGGTCTTCGTGGTTCACCACGACGGCGGGTTGTACAACCGGATCGACACCTCGGTGGCGCACCCGGCCCGCCGCTACAACTACTGGCTCGGTGGGAAGGACCACTTCGCCGTCGATCGGACCTCGGCGGACCAGATCGCGGCGGCGTGGCCGAGCGCGCCGATCGCCGCCCGGGAGAACCGCCGCTTCCTGGCGCGGGCGACCCGGTTCCTGACCCGTGCGGCCGGGATCCGGCAGTTCCTCGACATCGGTACCGGCCTGCCGACGGCGGACAACACGCACGAGGTCGCGCAGGCGATCGCGGCGCAGTCGCGGGTGGTGTACGTCGACAACGATCCGATGGTGATGGCGCACGCCCGGGCCCTGCTGACCAGCGCCCCACCGGGCAGGACCGCGTACGTCGAAGCCGACCTGCGCGAGCCCGGCAGAATTCTCCGGCACCCCGACCTGCTGGCGACGCTGGACATGTCCCGGCCGGTCGGGCTCATGCTCGTCGCGGTACTGCACTTCCTGCACGGCCCAGGGGCGGCTGCGCCGATCGTCGGCGAGCTTCTCGACGCGCTGCCCCCGGGCAGCTACCTGGTCGCCAGCAACGCGACCAAGGACTTCCTGCCGGCACCGGTCAAAGCGGTCTACGAACAGATGCTGGCCGCCGGACAGACCGACATCTGGCCCCGGGAACATGCCGAGTTCGCCGCCCTGTTCAACGGGCTGGACCTCGTGCCCCCCGGCATCGTGGTGGTGAGCGACTGGCGCGCCGAGGCCGAGGAGCGGCCCCGTCCGGCCGCAGCCGACGTATCGGTGTACGGGGCGGTCGCCCGGGTCCCGGATGTCAGACGAGCCAGGAACTGGTGAGGCCGAGCACCGCCGAGCCGTCAAGGTCGGCGATCTTGATGGCGATGAAGTCGCGCGCCGCGTCGGATGTCTGGATGCGAAACGCCGGGCGGTCGGCGGTCAGCGCCTCCAGCACGGCCTCGGCCGCCCTGCCCGGGGACTGTGCGTTGTCACGGAAGTGCGTGACGGTACGGTTGGCGAAGTTGGCCGCCGCCTTGGCGTACGGTCCGGCGGCAGCGATCAGGGCGTCCACGTCGACGCCGACGTTGTCGACGAACCCGCTGGACACCGGGCCCGGCTCGACGAGCGAGACGCGCACGCCCAGTTGATCCAGCACAGGCGCCAGGCCCTCCATGTACCCCTCGACAGCGAACTTCGCCGCGCAGTAGGCCTCGTTGAACGGTTGGCCGATCACGCCACCGACGCTCGTGACGGTGATGAGGCGGCCCCCGCAGGCGCGCAGGTGCGGCAGGGCGGCCTTGGTCACGTGCAGTACGCCGAAGAAGTTGGTCTCCATGACTTCGCGCACGTCGTCGACGGTCTCGTTCTCCAGCGTGCCGATGTGTCCCGCTCCCGCGTTGTTGACGACCGCGTCGAGGCGGCCGTGGTCGGCGATGATCCCGTCGACCGCGGTGGCCACCGACACCTCGTCGGTCACGTCGAGCCGCCGGATGTCGAGTTCGACCCCGGCTTCGGCGGCGGCCTTGCGCAACCCGTCGGCGCGGCTGGTGTCGCGCAGCGTCGCGACGCTGCGCCAGCCGGCCCGGGCCGCGGCTACGGCGGCGGCGAGACCGATACCTGAGGACGTGCCGGTGATCAGAACCACCTTGGCGGGCGTGGAAGACATGGCGGGAACCTCTCGTCGTTGGTGTCGCGGAATCAATCACGACAGTTAGGTGCGTGCACACACACCATACGATCACGTGTACGTACACGCAACTCGTAGGATCGGAACATGCCTACAAGGAAGCTCACACAGGCGGAGATGCCGGTCACCGACCGCGCCTTCTACGGTCTGGTATGGGTCGCCGCGACCCTCACCGCACGGGTCGACCGCGCTCTCAGCAAGGCCCACGACCTGCCGGTCTCCTGGTTCGAGGTGATGTTCTGGCTCGCTTCCAGCCCGGACCCGGTCCCGGCATCCGTACTCGGCAACAGCACCATGCTCAGCCGCACCCAGGTCTCCCGCGCCGTTGACGCCCTACAGATCCGTGGCCTGGTCACCCGTACGCCGTCGCCCCGCGACGCACGCTCCGTCGAGGTGTCCCTCACTCCGCTGGGGCACCGCTTTTTCGCCGAGGCCGACGCCACCCGCCGGAACTGTCTGGCCCCTGTGTTCACCGACCTGCTCGACGAGCCGGACATCGAGGCGCTCAACGCGGTCTGGGCGAAGCTCAAGGCCCGCCAGGAGCCCGCCGAGGGCCAGACCGATTGACATCGTGCCGCGCACCCCGCCGGTCAGCCGGTCGGGGTGATCCGTTGCTGTTCGGCAGCCCTGGACGGCGACCCGATCGACGATGGGGCCATGCGAGCCATCCAACTCACCGCACCGGGCACCCTGGAGCAGGTCGAGGTCCCCACCCCGGCACCTGGTCCGGGCGAGGCCCTGCTGGCCACCGCGGCGGTCGGCGCCTGCCATTCGGACCTGCACATCCTCGATGCCCCCGCTGGCGCGTACCCGACCCCGATGACCATCGGCCACGAGATCTCCGGCCGGATCGTCGGGCTCGGCGCGGGCGTGACCGGCTGGTCCGAAGGGGAGTCGGTCGCGGTCTACGGCATCATCGGCTGTGGTCGTTGCCGTGCCTGCCTGCGTGGCTGGGAGAACCAGTGCCGTACGGTGCCGATCGGCGGGATCGGCATCAGCCGCGACGGCGGCCTGGCCGAGTACGTGGTGGTGCCCGCGGATCGCCTGCTGCCCCTGGGCGAGCTGGATCCGGTGCAGGCCGCGCCGCTGACCGACGCGGGGCTCACCCCGTACCACGCGATCGGGATCAACCGGGACGCGCTGCGGCCCGGCACCTGCTGTGTGGTGATCGGCATCGGCGGTCTGGGCCACATGGCGGTGCAGATCCTCGCCGTGACCACGGCGGTGACCATCATCGCGGTCGACACCAGCGACGCCGCCTTGCGGCTGGCCAAGCGGATGGGCGCGCACCACACGGTGGCGGCCGGGCCGACGGCGGTCGAGCAGATCCGCGAACTCACCGGGCCGGCCCCGGACGGTGCCGACGTGGTGTTGGACTTCGTCTGCGTGGATGCGACGCTGGCGACCGCACGGCAGGTCGTGTCGACCGGTGGTCAGTTGACCCTGGTCGGGCTCGGCGGCGGCAGCCTGTGTCTGGCCGCCACCGTGGCACATCCGCCACCGGTGCCAATGGAGACCAACGCGATCATCCCGTTCTGGGGCACCCGGGCCGAACTCGCCGAGGTGATCGCGCTCGCCGGGCAGGGCCTGCTCCGCGCCGAGGTGCAGACCTTCGCGATGGCTGAGGCGGTACGGGCGTACGGGCAACTGCGTGCCGGCGACGTCCACGGCCGAGCGGTGCTGGTGCCCTGAGCCGGGCGCTGTTCACCGGGTCGCGCATACCTGACTAGGCGTGCGAAACCAGGGCGCGACCGGCCCGCGACGCGAGCTGGTCGATGCCGCTGACCAGGCCACCGGTGAGATCGCCACCGCCGAACGCGGCTGCCATGGACAGTGCGGCGAGCTTGGCGTCCCGATCCGGGATCCGCTTACGGGCCTCGGCACCGGTGACGACTTCGAGCAGCCGCTGGTTCGGCGAGACGGCGATGAGCACCGCCCGGTCCGGGTCGGTCAGCTGGCGCTGCAGCGTCACCGCGTGGTCGCGGGTCGGTTCGTCGAGGTCGCCGACGTAGATACTGAACGCGAGTCCGGTTGCCCCGTCCGCCAGCCGCAGTGCCTCGTCCAGCCGTAGCAGTGCCCGGGTGCCGAAGGGGCCGGGCAGGGTCGCGGCCTGCCGGGTCGACTCGCTGGTCTGCTCGTGGACCTGCTCACCAACGGTCACTTGCGCCTCCCGTAGCACCCGGCCGGTTCTGCCCGGTCCCGTTGTCGGCGGACCCGATCGCCGCCGGCTCCGTGCCGGACGGCAGGGCCGGCGCGCGGGTCCCCTGCGTCCGGTCGCCGGCGGAGACGAACCAGACCGGGCTGAACTCGAACGGCCGACCGGGACGGTAACGCCGGCCCGCGCCACCCCGCCCGCCGACCATCGCCAGGCCGGCCACCACGAGCACGATGACCGCCGGGATGACGACGAAGTAGAGCACCGTTTGAGTGACAGACATCTCAACGCCCCCCAGCATCGGTTCAAGGGACTCAGCGGCTGTCCGAGCGCCGGGAACCGGCCGCACCGCCAGTCCGTAACGGCTCAGACGCCTTCACGGTAGCGGAGTCCCCGGCCCGCCAGATCTCCGGGTGCCGCCCGGCCCAGCCGATCCGCTCCTCCAACTGCGCCGCGACGGCCAGCACCGTGGCGTCCGCGCCGCTGGCACCGGTCAGCAGCACACCCACCGGATACCCGGCCGGGCTGTGCGCGACCGGGACCGACACTGACGGTTGCCCGGTGACATTGAACACCGCGCAGTACGGCGAGAACCGGCGCTGTCGGTCGAAATCCTCGGCCGGATCACCCGTTTCGGTGAACCAGCCGACCGGGGCCTGCGGTGTGCTCAGCGTCGGGCAGAGCAGCAGGTCGAGACCGGCGATCGCACGCATGGCCCGACGTACCTGCACCTGCGTCTCGGCCAGGGTACCGACCAGCGTCGCGGCGCTGATCGCGTGGCCGCGCCGACGCAGCAGGCGGGTGAGCGGAAGCAGTTGTGCCTCGCGCTGCGGCGGCACCGGGGACAGCGCGAGCACGTACCAGACGGTCTCGAACAGGGGCCAGATCTCGGGACCGACCGGAGCCGGGACGTCGACGACCTCGTGGCCGGCGTCGGCCAGCCGCACGGCTGCCACGTCGACGGCGTCGAGGCAGTCGGGATGTACCGGCTCGTCGGCGAGCATCGGCGTGGTGAACCGGCCGATCCGCAGCGGCCCGGGGTCGCCCCGGCGGGCGGCGGCGAGATACCCGCCCGGAGGCGCCGGTGGCGGCAGGTACGGCTCGCCCGGTACCGGTACGGCCATCGCGTCGAGCAGCGCGGCGGCGTCGGTGACGGTGCGGGTGATCGGCCCGTGGGTCGGTAGACCGAACCCTCCGGCGCCGAGCGGGCCACCGGAGACGACACCTCGGGTCGGTTTGTACCCGACCAGTCCGCAGATCGCCGCAGGGATCCGGACGGAGCCACCGCCGTCGGACCCCTGCGCGAACGGCAGCAGGCCGGCGGCGACCGCCGCGGCCGCTCCCCCGCTGGATCCGCCGGCGGTGCTGCCCAGCTGCCACGGGTTGCGGGCAGGTGGGGACACCGCACCCTCTGAGTAGAGCGAGCAGCCCAACTCGGCAGCGGTGGTCTTGCCGAGACTGACCGTACCGGCGGCACGCAGCAGCCGGACCACGTCCGCGTCCACGCTCGGCACGTAGTCGGCAAAGGCCGCGGACCCGAACGTGGTCCGTACCCCGGCGGTGAGGGTGAGGTCCTTGATCGCCAACGGTACGCCGTACAGCGGACCCGGGTGACGGCGTGCGCGGTCCCCCGCCGCAACGGCGTCCAGGGCGCGGGCCTGTTCCCGAGCCGCCTGCCCGGTGACCGTGACGAAGGCGCCCACGGTGTCCGCATGGTGCTCGATCCGGGTCAGGTAGTGCTCGACCAGATCGACACTGCGCAGCTCACCTCGACGGACCGCCGTCGCCTGTTCCAACGCGGTCAGGTCGTGAATCTGCGGCATGTACCGATCCTGACAGGCGCGATGACGGGGCGCAGCGGCGGGCCGGCCCGGATTCACCCGGTCCGCGGTGCGTGCCCGCCCCGGTCGCGGGAACCCGACCGCAGGGCCGTGGCCGTGGGCTGCGGCTGTGGTGCCTGCGGGCCGGTCGGACGGCCGGGACCGCGGGCCGCATCCGGGGGGAAAATCATGCGGGGATTCAGCCATCCGGGTCGCACGTTGGCCGCCGGTGCCGCCGCAGTGCTGCTGGGGGTGGCCGGAGCGGCCTTCGACACGGCGCCGGCGTACGCCGGCGACACGTACGTGGAGGCCGATCCGAGCACGGTGCACGCCGGTGGCCGGGTGGCCATCCGGGCCAGCTGCGGCGACGACAACCGGAGCCAGGCGACGGTCGAGTCGGATGCGTTCGGGCGGCTCATCGTCACGCCGGACCAGGGCATCCTCACCGGGGCGGTGACGGTGCCCGGCAGCAAGCGACCGGGCCGCTACCCGGCGGACCTGCAGTGTCAGAACGGCAACACGGCGACCACCACGTTGACCGTGACCAGCACGGCGCATCCGACGCGCGGACCGGATGCCGGCGGCGGGGGTACCGCCTCGGCCAGCACCGGCACCGGCGGACCGATGTTCCTCGTCGGCGGAATCGCGGCGATCGGAGTGGGCGTCGGGATCGGGCTACTCGCGCTGCGTCGTCGGCGCGCTGACGGCGCCTGACCAGCGGGCGGCCAGGTGGCCGGTTCCGCACCCGACGGCGGGCGGGCCCGCGGCTGGGCGGTGGCACTCATCACCCAGATCGGCGTCGCCGGGACCACGGCACACGCGATCACGCCGCCGGTGACGACGTACGGCAGGGCTCGGCCGGCGCCGACCGAACAGCCGGTGGCCACCCTGCCGGCGATCCCCGGGACCGCGCGGGGGGTGGCCCGGGCGCCGGTACGCGGTGTGGCCGCGGTGCCCGGTGGCAGCCGGCACCCGGGCGACCAGCGACGCCTCGGCGGCAGCCGGCATCCCGCTGGCCATCGACCGACCGGATCTGGCGGCCGTCGGGGCGGGTGGCGAGGCGGACGGCAGGGCTCGACCGGTCCCGGGCGCTCCGGCGACCGGGGCATCCGGGGGCGGGGCGGCCAGCTGCGCTGGAACCGGGCGGCGCTGGTCCTGATCGTGCTCGGGGTGTTCGCCACCGGTCTGGGATTCGAGCGGATCACCGGCACCTCGCTGGCCCAGTGGCTGCCGGGCAACTACCGCCCGCCGCCGAGGGACTTCCCGGTGATGGCGGCCAGCGACCCGGTCAGCATCGCCATACCGGCGTTGAGCTTGCAGGCCGCCGTGCACGACGTGGGCCTGGCCGCGGACGGCACCATCGAGGTGCCGGAGCTGAACCGCCACAACGAGGCCGGGTGGTACGTGGCGAGTCCGACGCCGGGTGAGAAGGGTCCGGCGGTCATCGTCGGCCACGTCGATACCCGTACCGGGCCCTCGGTGTTCCACCAGGCCGGCACGTTGCACCCCGGGGCGCAGATCCAGATCCGGCGGGCGGACGGGTCGGTCGCGGTGTTCGAGGTCAACTCGGTGGAGCAGTTCGACAAGTCCGCGCTGCCCGCCGACCGGGTGTACGGCGACTTCAGCCGGCCCGGACTCCGCCTGATCACCTGTGGCGGCCAGTGGGTCGGGGGTGGCACCGGGTATGCGGACAACGTGGTGGTCTTCGCATCCCTGGTCGATGCCCGCAACGGCTGACCTGCCGCAGAGCTCAGGCGGCGGCGCTGGCTTCCGGGGCGACGCCCGGCGCCGGCCCGGCGATGTCGAGCCAGTCCGCCCACCGCGGGTCGGGCGCCCGGTGGCCGAGAACCCGCCATGCGGTGCCCTTGGGCGCGGCCGGCGGGGTCGGCAACCGCCAGCCCAACTCCGCTGGCGTACGGTCACCCTTGGTGTGGTTGCAGCGGGCGCAGGCGGCCACCACGTTCTCCCACACGTGCCGGCCGCCTCGGCTGCGTGGGAAGACGTGGTCGATCGTCTCGGCGGCCCCCCGGCAGTAGGCGCAGCGCCAGCCGTCCCGGGCGAAGATCGCCCGCCGGGACAGGCCGACGTGTGTGCGGTACGGCACACGGACGTACCTGGTCAGCCGGACCACGGACGGCACCGGCAGGCAGTGCCGGGCGCTGTGCAGCATGCCCTCGCCGTCGGCGACGCACACCGCCTTCGCGGACAGCACCAGGATCGCGGCTCGCCGGACCGAAACGACACACAGTGGCTCGTACGTTGCGTTGAGCACCAACGAACCGGAGCCCACCGTGGGTCGTATGTCAGGCATCCCGCTCACCCTCTCGGTGTGTCCCACCAGCTCCTAGCGCCGACAGCTGAACTCGGCACGATCCGGCCGTCGGACCGTGACTGGTGGCGGCGGACTGCCAGCACCCGTGCGCCAATAGTCCCCGATAGATGACCCGAATGCACGTACTATTCGGGCCTGACGCATCAGGCGTTCGGTGGATGGTGGGTGGATGGCCTGTTCCGCCCGATTCCGCCGATGATGTGGGGTGGCCACCGACCGGACCGGACCATGCGGTACGAAGTGACGGTGACGGTACGTTCGCGCGAGGCCGAGCCGCAGCCTTCGGCGAGTCCGGAATGCCCGGGCGAGGATCCGCTGTGCAACCAGGTGTACGAGTGGACCGGTCTGGACTGGCTCGCCGAGGGAAGTTTCTACCTGCTGGTGAAGCCGGTCCGGATCGTGTTGATCCTGCTTGCCGCGGTGGTGCTGCGCCATCTGCTGCACCGGGCGATCCGGCGGCTGGTGACCAGCACCTCGACGGTCTCCGACCCGGCCATCCTGCGTCCGTTACGGGAACGCGCGCCGGCCGGTGGCAACGGGGTGTTGCTGCAACGGCGGCGGCAGCGGGCCGAGGCGATCGGTTCGGTGCTGCGCAGCCTGGTCAGCGCGGTGGTGTTCGCGCTCGCCGTACTCCTGGTGCTCAGCGAGCTGAGCTTCAACCTGGCGCCGTTGCTGGCCAGCGCGGGAATCGCCGGCCTGGCGCTCGGGTTCGGCGCACAGTCTCTGGTGAAGGACCTGATCGCCGGTCTGTTCATGCTGCTGGAGGATCAGTACGGGGTGGGCGACACGGTTGATCTGGGCGAGGCGACCGGTGTGGTCGAGTCGGTCGGGCTGCGGATCACCACGGTGCGCGACGCCCGAGGGGTGCTCTGGTACATCCGCAACGGTGAGATCATCCGGGTCGGCAACAAGAGCCAGGGCTGGGCGATGGTCGTGGTCGACATGCCGATCGGGTTCGCCGACACCGAGCAGGCCACCACGGTGCTGCGGGACGCGGCGCTGGCCGTGGCGGCCGACCCGGAGCTGGCGGAGCACTTCGTGGAGCCGCCGGACGTACTCGGCGTCGAGCAGATCACCATCGACGGGGCGGTGCTGCGCACCGTGGCGAAGACCACCGCGGAGGGACAGTTCGTGGTCGGTCGCCAGCTCCGCCGGCAGCTGGCCGCCGCACTGCACACTTCGGGAATTTCCGCGCAGATCGTCGCAGGACGGATGTTCATTGCCAGACCCGGCGGCGAGCAGGAGTCCGCCGGCTCGGGCGGGGCGACCTGAGCGCGCCACCGTCCAGCCCGGATCCATCAGCCGATGAGCAGGCGTTTCGCACCGGATGGTGGTGAGGTTGTCATCCGAATGTTTAGTCAGACTGACGACAAACCAGCCGTTCACACTAGCCAGATGTCACCCGATCGGGCATGATCCGGGACGAGTGTCATCGGAGTGTCACCGCCACTTCGCTCAACCGTACGTCCGGGGCGTTCCCCGGCAGCACCTGCCACGAACAGGGGTTGCCGAGAACGATGGAGGCGCAGTCCGTGTCCGACGAGGCACATCGAGCCGGCAGCCCGGCCACCTTTCGCGAGGTGTTTGCCGGAGATGAGTTTCGTTTTCTCTATGCCTCGGTGGCCCTGTCCTGGATCGGCGACTACATCGCACGGGCGGCGGTCACTGTCCTGGTCTACCGGCAGACCGAGTCGGTGGCGTTGTCCGCTGCGGCCTTCGCGGTCAGCTTCCTGCCCTGGTTGATCGGTGGCCCGTTACTCACCACCATCGCCGAACGTCACGCGTACCACCGGGTCATGATCGTCACGGACCTGGTCCGGATGATCCTGGTCTTGCTGGTGGTCGTGCCGGGCCTGCCGGTCTGGGCGATGCTCGCGCTGCTGTTCTGCACCACCTTGGCCAACCCGCCGAACCAGGCCGCCCGGTCGGCGCTCATGCCGCTGGTACTCACCGGTGACCGGCTGATCGTGGGCCTCTCCCTGATCACCAGCACCAGCCAGCTCGCCCAGGTCAGCGGCTACGTCGCCGGCGCGGCGATAGCCGCGGTCAATCCTCGGGCGGCGCTGGTGTTCAACGCGGCCACCTTCGCCGTCTCGGCACTGGTGATCCGTCTCGGCGTCCGGGCCCGGCCACCGGCCACGGCGGCCAACGGACGACAGCACCTGCTCCGGGAAACAGCCGACGGCTTCCGCCTGGTGTGGGGCACGGACGTGCTGCGGGCGATCGCGGTCCTGGTCTGGACCGTGCCGTTGTTCGCCATCGTGCCGGAAGGCCTGGCCGCGGCGTGGGCCGCCGAGCCCGGGCTCAGCGAGCCGGAGCGCGGCCTGGCTCAAGCTCTGATCATGGCGGCGAGCCCCACCGGCTACATTCTCGGCGGTCTGCTCATCGGCCGGCTGGTCCGCCCGGACCGGCGACGGCGGTTGATCCGGCCGTTCGCCGTACTGGCTCCATTGGCGCTGGCACCGACCCTGTTCGATCCGAGCCCGCCGGTCATCGCGGTACTCGCCGCGATCTGCGGCTTCGCGGTCGCCGGCTTGATGCCGGTGGCGAACGGGCTGTTCGTGCAGGCCCTACCGCACGGTTACCGGGCCCGGGCGTTCGGCGTGATCGCCACCGGAATGCAGGTCGGCCAGGGTTTCGCGGTCCTCGCCACCGGGATTCTCGCCGACCGCTTCGCCATTCCGACAGTCGTCGGATTCTGGAGCCTTGCCGGCGCGGCCTTGATCACCCTGGTCGTGCTGCGCTGGCCTGGCGAGCAGCGCTTCGACGCGGCGATCGCCGCCGCTGCCGCCGCACCCGCGCCGCCGCCGGCGGCACAGGCCGCGGCGGCAGCCGCGCCCGGCCCGTCCCAGGCCGCCACCCCTGGCCCGAGGCCCGGCGTACCGCAGACCCGCGGGCACAGCCGGCTGGACAGCAGCGGCGGCCAGCCGTCGAGCGAAGTCGGCAGCGTCTGAGCAGGCGGACGAGCAGCGCGATGGTGCCGGTGCCGGGCGCGTCGTGGCCAGCTGCGCCGAAGCTGGCAGGATGGAGAGGTGACCGCATCAGATCCTGCCAGTGGTACCGCGCGAGATCCTGCCAGTGGTACCGCGCCAGATCCTGCCAGTGCTACGGCCGGCACGGCGCCGGGACCGGACGATGCCGCGCCGACCTTCTTCGCCGCCGTCGGTGGTGAACCGACCTTCCGTCGTCTGGTCGACGACTTCTACGCGGGCGTCGCCACCGACCCGTTGCTGCGCCCTATGTATCCCGAAAAGGAGCTGGGCCCGGCGGCAGACCGGCTGACGATGTTCCTGATGCAGTACTGGGGTGGCCCGGGGACGTACTCGCAGCAGCGGGGCCATCCGCGGCTGCGGATGCGGCACGCTCCGTTCCGGATCGGGCCGGCAGAGCGGGACGCCTGGCTGCGGCACATGCGCCGGGCGGTGGACCGGCTCGGGCTGCACCCGGAGTTGTCCGACCTGCTCTGGGACTACCTGGAACGCGCCGCGTACTTCATGGTCAACCAGATGGAGCCGGTGGTGCCTACTGGCCGCGACCTCGCCGCCGGCGACTGACGGTTCGGCAGCCGGCAGCGAGGTGGTCCAGCGGACGGAAGATCGGGTCAGGCACATGGCCAGGACAGGTGACGACTGATCGCAACGGATGGCGGCCGGATCGGGACGGGCGAGCCGGGACGCGGCAGGTGCCCGATCGGGGTGGACCCGACGGCACTTACAGCAATGCGCCCTCGTCGTGCAGCCAGTCGACGAAGGTGGTCGCCACCGCCGCACCGCAGTCGAGCACCTCGACCAGCAACGCATCGTGCGCGCCGGCGGCGAGCGGGACCTGCAGTTCGGCGTAGATCGGCAATTGCCCACGGTCGGTGGGATCGCCGACGTACGCCTTGCAGAACCGCCGGGTGTGGTTCCACTCGTTGACCACCCGGTAGGCCCGGTCGGCCCAGTCCGGCGGGACCGTGGAGTGCGGGCGGGTGCGCACCACGAGGATCTCGTCGTCGGGTCCTTCGAGAGTGAACAGCACGGCGTGCCGTTCCCACATCGCCAGCAGGCTGCCGTCGCCGTCGGCGAGATAGCGCACGTCGAGCAGGTCGAGCGCCTCACCGATCCGGCGTAGGGTCACCGGCGCGACGTGCGGTGAGAGATCCTTCCCCGCCGCCGCGCCGGACACCGGCGGCGGGCACGGTAGGCCGGACGACTGCCTGACCGGCCCTAGTTCGGTTGACGTACGGGACGTCTGCTCCGGCGCCCGCGGGGCGGGCGGACCCACCCGGACGCCACCGTCCGTCCCTGACCTGCTTCGGGTGTCCGGCTCACCACCACTTGCGTGACCGGAGCGCCATGACCACCACGGCATTATGCGCACCTCACTCCCCAGCGGATCCGGTCGCCTACATTGCGTCGGATCCGAGGCACGACGGTACCCGGATAGCCGTGTCGAGGCACCCCCCCAACGGCCGCACCGATCCGGAGGTATGAACAGCCATCATACTTTCGTATGATTCATCATCGACACAAACGTCAGAGCATTGACCCTTTGTATCCAACCAACTCCAAATGGTGCATCCAAGGCTACCCAATGTCCCACCCGCCGTACCCGGACTCCGAACGACGCTGACCCGGTCAGCGGCTGTGCCGAAGCCGTACCGAGGAACCCCATCTGGATCACCGCCTGCACCAGACGTTGCGGCACCTCGACCCGCTCGGCAGGCGGGCCCTCGGCGGTGACCACGATGGCGACGTGATCGAGCAGGGCGTCCCGCAGCGCGCGCTGCCCGACCGCCCGACCGCCCACCCCGTGCACGGCGGCGGTACGCAGCGTGCCGGCCGCCGCCGCGGCCACCCGCCGTACGTCGTCCACCGCCACCGTTTCGACGACGCGCGGTGCCCCGGCGGGCAGCGGCCACCGCCATGCCCCGTCCTGACGCGGGGGCAACGCGGAGCGCACCGCCGTCACCTCGGCGAGCAGGGCGGCGGCCGAGACGGTGGCGTCCCCCGGCCCGGCACCGTCGACGGTGCGTTGCACCAGCACCGACCACGGCAGCCGGGACCACAGCTCGGTACGCCCGCTACCGGCCGAACGCAACCGCACCACGGCGGCCGGATCCAGCCGTACCAACCGGGACAGGAAGGCCCCGGTGTCGGCCAGTCCGGTGAGCCCGTGACCGGCCCGCCCGTCGCCGCTCGCCGCAGCAGGGTTCGCCGGGTCCGTCATCAGGCACCGGCGACGTCGCCGCAGTACGGCAGCAAGAAGGCCCGTTCCGCCTCGGTGAGCCGCCGTGGGCGGCCCTGGCCGAGGTCGAACGGAACCAGGACCGAGCGGGCCCGGCTGACCAGCACGTCGCCGTCGAACATCTCGTACGCCACGGTGAACCGGGACGCCTGAATCTGTTCGATCCACAGCTCGATCCGCACGCTCGGTGCCTGCTCGGCGGTCTCGCGCCCCAACCGGTAGTCGACCGGACGCAGGTAGTCGATCTCGTGCCGGCGAATCAGCACCCCGTCGGCGAACGAGTCGACCCCCCAGGCCCGGCCACCGGAGAACATCAGCGCCACCCGGGCCTCTTCGTAGAGGGTGAGGAACCGGGCGTTGTTCAGGTGCCCGTACGCGTCCAGGTCGGACCATCGCAGCACGGCGTGGAACGTGTATCGACGCGGGCCAGGCTCGGCGCCGCTGTCCGGCCTGGCCAGCGGCACCGATACGGGCGTCACCGCATCAGTCACGGGTCAGCTTGCGGTAGGTGACCCGGTGCGGTCGGGCGGCCTCGGCCCCGAGCCGGTCGATCTTGTTCTTCTCGTACGACTCGAAGTTGCCCTCGAACCAGAACCACCGGGCCGGATTCTGCTCGTCGCCTTCCCAGGCCAGGATGTGGGTGGCCACTCGGTCGAGGAACATCCGGTCGTGGGAGATGACCACCGCGCACCCGGGGAACTCCAGCAGTGCGTTCTCCAGGCTGGACAGCGTCTCGACGTCGAGGTCGTTGGTCGGCTCGTCGAGCAGCAGAACGTTGCCACCGATCTTCAGCGTGAGTGCCAGGTTGAGCCGGTTGCGCTCACCGCCGGACAGCACCTTGGTCGGCTTCTGCTGGTCCGGGCCCTTGAAGCCGAACGCCGCGACGTACGCTCGCGAGGGCATCTCGACCTTGCCGACCATCAGGTGGTCCAGCCCGTCGGAGACGACCTCCCACACGGTCTTGCTGCTGTCCAGCCCGGAGCGGTTCTGGTCGACGTAGGACAGCTCTACGGTCTCACCGACCCGGACCTCGCCGCTGTCCGGCTGTTCCAGCCCGACGATCGTCTTGAACAGCGTGGTCTTACCCACGCCGTTCGGGCCGATGATGCCGACGATGCCGTTGCGCGGCAGCGAGAAACTCAGGTCGTCGATCAGCACCCGGTCGCCGAAGCCCTTGCGCAGGTGCACGGCTTCGATGACGGTGTTGCCCAGGCGCGGGCCGGGTGGGATCTGGATCTCCTCGAAGTCGAGCTTGCGGGTCTTCTCCGCTTCGCTGGCCATCTCCTCGTAGCGGTCCAGCCGGGCCTTGGACTTGGTCTGGCGCGCCTTGGCGTTGGAGCGTACCCACTCCAGTTCCTCGCCGAGGCGCTTCTTCAGCTTGGCGTCGCGCCGGCCCTCGACCGCCAGCCGGGCGGCCTTCTTCTCCAGGTACGTGGAGTAGTTGCCTTCATACGGCAACGCGCGGCCGCGGTCGAGTTCGAGGATCCAGTTGGCCACGTTGTCGAGGAAGTACCGGTCGTGGGTGATGGCGACCACGGTGCCGGCGTACTTGGCCAGGTGCTGTTCCAGCCAGTGCACGCTCTCCGCGTCGAGGTGGTTGGTCGGCTCGTCGAGCAGCAGCAGGTCGGGCGCTTCCAGCAGCAACTTGCACAGCGCCACCCGGCGCCGCTCGCCGCCGGAGAGGTTGGTCACGTCGGCGTCCGGCGCCGGGCAGCGCAGCGCGTCCATCGCCAGTTCGAGCTTGGAGTCGACGTCCCAGGCGTCGACGTGGTCCAGCTCCTCCTGCAGCTGGCCCATCTCGGACATCAGCTCATCGGAGTAGTCGGTGGCCATCTGCTCGGCGATCTTGTTGAACCGCTCCAGCTTGGCCTTGGTCTCCGCGACCGCTTCCTCGATGTTGCCGAGCACGGTCTTGGCGTCGTTGAGCGGCGGCTCCTGGGCCAGCAGGCCGACGGTGTAGCCGGGCATGAGCCGGGCCTCGCCGTTGCTCGGCCGGTCCAGCCCTGCCATGATCTTGAGCAGGCTGGACTTGCCGGCGCCGTTCGGACCGACCACACCGATCTTGGCACCCGGCAGGAAGTTCAGCGTCACGTTGTCGAGCACGACCTTGTCGCCGTGCGCCCTGCGCGCTCTGTCCAGGACGTAGATGAACTGGGCCACGGTGCGGCCTACCTCCAGAACTGTTGTGGGACCGCCGGCGAATGTCAGCGGTCGGAATACGTCGGCGGTTCTGACCTGGCGGCCTCGGCGCGGTCCCGCGCGGTAGGGCGACCGACCGGGCGCCATGGCCAATCCTGACAGGTGAGGCCGCCCTGCCGCACCTCACCCCACCGGTGCCGGGCGGATCGGGCCGCCCGAGGTGTTACCTACCCCATCGCGCCTGCTGGTTTCGGTGTCCTGTTCCACAGGGCATCAACAGGGGGACGGGGTCCCCCCGCCCTCTCCGCACAGTACGCTCATGGGCGGTCCCGTAATCACCGGAGGTGTACGGAACGTGACGGTTCGGAGCTCATTCGTAGTGGTCGCCAACCGCCTGCCGGTGGACGAGGTGACGACCTCGGAGGGTCGCCAGTGGCGACGAAGTCCCGGCGGTCTGGTGACCGCCCTGCACCCAGTGCTCGCCCAGCACAAGGGCACCTGGGTGGGATGGGCCGGCGGAGCTGGCGCGGCACCCGAGCCGTTCGATCTGGAAGGCATCCGACTGCATCCGGTTCCGCTCAGCGCGGAAGAGTTGGAACGCTACTACGAGGGCCAGTCCAACGCCACCATCTGGCCGCTCTACCACGACGCCGTGGAGACACCGGCCTACAAGCGCCGCTGGCGGGAGGCGTACCGGGTGGTCAACGCCCGGTTCGCCGAGGCCGCCGCCGAGGTCGCCGACGAGGGCGCCACGGTGTGGGTCCAGGATTACCAGCTGCAACTGGTGCCCGCCATGTTGCGAGAGATCCGACCCGACCTAAGGATCGGTTTCTTCCTGCATATCCCGTTCCCACCGATCGAACTGTTCATGCAGATGCCGCAGCGGGCCGAGATCCTGCGCGGCCTGCTCGGCGCCGATCTGGTCGGCTTCCAGCAGCGGTTGGCCGCGCAGAACTTCGTCCGGCTGGCCCGGCACCTGCTCGGCTTGCGCTACGAAGGGCAGATGATCCAGGTCGACGGTCGCAAGGTCAAGGCCGGCGCTTTCCCCATCTCGATCGACGTGCCCGAGATGGAGCGGATGGCGCACGACCCCGCGGTCGAGGCGCGAGCCAAGCAGATCCGCGCCGAGCTGGGTGATCCCAAGACGGTCATCCTCGGGGTGGACCGCCTCGACTACACCAAGGGCATCGAGCTACGTCTCAAGGCGTTCCGGGAACTGCTTGCTGACGGAAAACTGACAGTTCCGGATGCGGTTATGGTGCAGGTGGCCACGCCGAGTCGCGAGCGGGTCGAGCACTACCAGGCACTTCGCGTCAAGGTTGAGCGCGAAGTTGGCCGGATTAATGGCGAATTCGGAAGAGTCGGTGTGCCTGCGGTGCACTATCTCCACCAGTCGTACAGTCGCAGTGAGCTCGCCGCGCTCTACCGCGCGGCCGATGTGATGATGGTGACACCACTGCGAGACGGAATGAACCTGGTGGCCAAGGAGTACGTCGCGGCCCGTGCCGACACCGGCGGCGCACTCGTACTCAGTGAGTTCGCCGGCGCCGCAACGGAGCTGCGTCAAGCGTTCCTGTGCAACCCGCACGACCCGGACGGCGTCAAGGACGCGTTGCTGCGGGCGGTACATGTCGACAGTTCCGAGGCCCGGCGGCGGATGCGGATCATGCAACGCCACCTGCGGACCCATGACGTCGGCCACTGGGCCCGCTCCTTCCTCACAGAACTCGGTGTGCCCGAGACGGAGGAATGAATGAGAACGTCCGTCCTTGACGGGGACGTACGCGCGGCCGCGGATCAGATCGATCCCGCGCTGCGTGCGGCTATCGGGCGGATCGCCCGGATGCCGATACTTCTGGTGGCCTGCGACTACGACGGGACCCTCGCACCGATCGTCGAGGACCCGACCAAGGCCGTGCCGCTGCCGGAATCGGTCGCGGCGGTACGCGCCTTGGCCGCGTTGCCGCAGACCACGGTCGCCGTGGTCTCCAGCCGGGCGCTGCGTGACCTGGCCGCACTGTCCCGGTTGCCCAGCGAGGTGCACCTGGTGGGCAGCCACGGATCCGAGTTCGACATCGGATTCGTGGAGCGGCTGGCGCCCGAGCAGCTCCAGGTCCACTCGCAGCTCAAACGGGAACTGCGGCAGCTCATCTCGGGACGGCCCGGCGCCCGGCTGGAGGTCAAACCGGCCAGCGTCGCGGTACACACCAGGGGCGCCGATCCGCACGTCGCCGCAGCCGTCGTCGAAGCGGTCCGATCCGGCCCGGCGGCCTGGCCCGATGTCACGGTGACCGAGGGCAAACAGGTCATCGAGCTGTCGGTGGTCGCCACCGACAAGGGCACCGCACTGGACCAGATCCGCACCCAGACGTCGGCCAGCGCGGTGTTGTTCATCGGTGACTCGGTCACCGACGAGAGCGCGTTCGCCAATTTGCACGGCCCGGACGTGGGCATCAAGATCGGCGATGGTGACACCCGGGCGGACTTCCGGGTGGCCGAGCCGATCGACGCGGCACGGGTGCTCGGTGTGCTGCTGGAGACCCGCCGAACCTGGCTGTTCGGCGAGCACGCGGTGCCGATCGAGCGGCACTCGATGCTGGCCAACGGGCGTACCGTGGCCCTGCTCACGCCGGATGCGAAGGTGACCTGGCTCTGCCACCCCAAGCCCGACTCGTCGGCGATCTTCGCCGACCTGCTCGGCGGCGCTCCGGCCGGGCACTTCGCGGTCGCCCCCGCGCGCGGCGGACTGCCGCTCGGGCAGCGCTACCGTCCGGGCACGATGACGGTGGAGACCCGCTGGTCGGGGCTGACCGTCACGGACTGGCTGGATCATCCACCCGCCGAGCCGGCCACCGGCGAGACGGTCGTGCTGGACGCCGACTCCACGCTGATCCGGGTGCTCACCGGCAGCGGCCAGGCCCGTCTGGAGTTCTCCCCGCGTCCCGAGTTCGGCCAGGTGGCGGTGCAGTTGCAGCCGCTCGGCGACGGGCTGCTGGTGCTCGGATCGAACCAGCCGGTCGCCCTCTACTCCCCCGGCGTGCAGTGGGACGTGGTCGACGACAGCGGGCGGGAGAGCGCCCGCGCCCTGGTCGACCTGTCCGAATTGGGGGGCATGCTCACCTTGGAGCTGCGCTTCGGCTCACACAGCTTGGAACACCACACCATCACCGTGCAGCAGCGGCAGAGCGCCGCCGAAGGGCCCTGGCGGGAGTGGGTACGCGGTCTGCGGCTGCCCAACACCGGGCGGGAGTTGGTCGCCCGCAGCGCGTTGACCCTGCGCGGGCTGTGTCACGAGGCGAGCGGCTCGATTCTCGCCGCCGCCACCACCTCGCTGCCCGAGGAGCTGGGCGGGGTACGCAACTGGGACTACCGCTACTGCTGGCTGCGCGACGCCGCGATGAGCGCCCGCGCGCTGGTCGATCTGGGTTCGCTGGCCGAAGCGGAGGCCTTCCTGCGCTGGGTGGACGGCTGCGTCGAGCGCACCGGCGGGCACCCGGAGCGGCTGCACCCGCTCTACACCGTGGAGGGCTTCGAGCTGGGTGCCGAAGCGGTCATCGACACCCTGCCGGGCTACTCCGGCTCGCGCCCGGTGCGGGTCGGCAACCTGGCCAACCACCAGCTGCAACTGGACGTCTTCGGGCCGATAGCGGACCTGCTCGCGGTGGTCGCCGATGCCCGCGGGTCGGTACGCGAGCAGGAGTGGCGGGTCCTGGAGGCGATGGTGCAGGCGGTGGAACGCCGCTGGCACGAACCGGACCACGGCCTGTGGGAGGCCCGGCTCGCTCCCCGCCACCACGTCTACTCCAAGGTCATGTGCTGGATGACCGTCGACCGGGCGCTGCACATGGCCCGGCGCCACGGCACCGGCGATCGGCCGGACTGGGTGGAGCTACGCGACCGCATCGGCCGCAACATCCTGGAGTACGGCTGGCACGAGAAGGTCGGCGCGTACACGGTCGCCTATGGCGATGCGGAGATGGACGCGTCGTCGCTGTGGATCGGGCTGTCCGGGTTGTTGCCCGACGACGATCCGCGCTTCCTCGCCACCGTGCTGAAGGTCGAGGCCGATCTGCGCAGCGGCCCGGTCGTCTACCGCTACCGCTGGGACGACGGTCTTCCCGGCCGGGAGGGCGGCTTCCACATCTGCACCGCCTGGCTGATCGAGGCCTACCTGCGCACCGGACGGCGCGGTGACGCAGAGGAGCTGTTCGAGCAGATGGTCGCCACCGCCGGCCCGACCGGGCTGCTGCCCGAGCAGTACGACCCGCTCCTCGAACAGGGGCTGGGCAACCACCCGCAGGCGTACAGCCATCTGGGCCTGGTCCGCTGCGCCCTGCTGCTGGACGACATGCTCACGTTCTGATCGCGCCGGCCGCGGGAGCACCCGAGCACACCGGCGTGAAGCAGGTCCGGCCGCCGCTCCCCCGGCTGCCGGGCCGACCGGCCGGACCGACCGGCCCGAACAGCCGGCCCGAACAGCCGCCCGGTCAACCGGATATCGGCTCCAGCACGCCCACCACGTCACCGACCACCACCACCGCCGGTGGCCGCAGCCCTTCGGTGGCGACCACGTCGGCCACCGCACCCAGGGTGGCCGTGACCCGCCGCTGCGCCCCGGTGGTCGCCTCCTGCACGACGGCTGCCGGAGTGTCCGCCGCCCGTCCGCCCGCCAGCAGCACGGCGGCGATCGTCGGTAGGTTCTTCAGCCCCATCATGATCACCAGGGTGCCGCGCAGCCGGGCCAGCGCCGACCAGTCCACGAGGGACTGCGGGTGGCCGGGCGGCAGGTGTCCGGAGACCACGGTGAACTCGTGGGCGATTCCTCGATGGGTGACCGGGATGTCCGCCGCCGCCGGGGCGGCGATCGAACTCGTCACCCCGGGCACCACCGACACCGGCAGTCCGGCCGCCAGGCAGGCCTGGAGTTCCTCGCCGCCACGACCGAACACGTACGGGTCGCCACCCTTGAGCCGGACCACGGTGGCACCGGCCACGGCGCGGTCGACGAGGATTCGGTTGATCTCCTCCTGCGCGGCCGCCGGCCCGTACGGGATCTTGGCCGCGTCGATCAGCTCGACGTCGGCCGCCAACTCGTCCAGCAGCAGACCGGGCACCAGCCGGTCGGTGACCACGACATCGGCCTCGGCCAGCAGCCGGCGACCCTTGACGGTGATCAGCTCCGGATCACCGGGCCCGGCACCGATCAGGATCACCCGCCCGGTCCCCGGGTTCGCCGCGTCGGCGGCCGGGCCGGCCGTGTCGGCCGCAGCCCCGCCGGCGGTCGGCGGGGCGGCCACCGGGATGCTGCGGTCGGCGAGCCGCGCGGCGATCGCGTCGCGGACCCGGACCGCCCGCTGTGGGTCGCCGCCGCCGAGCACGGCAACGGTGACCGGCCCGTGCCGGGTCACCGCCGGAGTCCAGGCACTCGCCTCGGTGCGATCGTCGGCCCGTACGCAGAAGATCCGCCGGGGTTCCGCCGCGGCGGACACCTCGGCGGCGGCCGTCGGGTCGTCGACGGCGACCTGCACCAGCCAGGCTCCCTCCAGATCGGCCGGCTCGAAGCGGCGCGCCCGCCAACGCAGCCGGCCGGCGTCGGCCAGGCCGTGCAGCGCCGGAGTGAGCCGGGGTGCGACGACCAGTACGTCGGCGCCGGCGTCCAGCAGGGCCGGCACCCGTCGGGTGGCCACCGTACCCCCGCCGACGACCAGCACCCGACGGCCGTCGAGCCGAAGCCCCAATGGGTACAAGTTCACTTCTCGGAGACTCCCGCCGAATCGAACGTGGCCACCTCGTGCAGGACCCGTACGGCGCTGGCGACGATCGGCAGGGCCAGCAGCGCGCCGGTGCCCTCGCCGAGGCACAGGCCCAGATCGACCAGCGGTTCGAGGCCGAGTCGACGCAGGCCCACGGTAGCGCCCGGCTCGGCCGAGCGGTGGCCGGCGACCATCGCGTCCCGGCACGGCGGGGCCAACGCCGCCGCGACGAGCGCGGCGGCGACCGCGCTGACCCCGTCCACGATCACCGGTAGCCGGCGCGCCGCCGCGCCGAGGATGAACCCGGCCAGGGCCGCGTGCTCCAGCCCGCCGAGCGCCGCGAGGACCCCGACCGGACCGGCCGGACCGGCCGGATCTGGCCGGTGCCGACGCAGCGCGGCCTCGACGACCGCGACCTTGTGCCGGTACGTGACATCGTCGACGCCGGTGCCCCGGCCGGTGACCGCATCGGCGGGCGCGTCGGCGAAGGCCGCGATCAGGGTTGCCGCCGCGGTCGTGTTGGCGATGCCCATGTCCCCGGTGAGCAGCACCCGGGCCCCGTCGTCGGCCAGCTGCCCGGCGACCCGGACGCCTACCTCGACGGCGGCCCGCGCCTCGTCGCGGCTCATCGCCGGACCGCTGGTCAGATCACCGGTACCCGGCCGGACCTTGGCCGGTACCAACCCGTCGGCCGGCTCCAACGGTACGGCGACGCCGACGTCGACCACGGTAACGCTCGCCCCGACCTGGCGGGCGAAGGCGTTCACCACCGCCCCACCGGTGAGGAAGTTGGTCACCATCTGCGCGGTCACCTCCTGCGGCCAGGCAGTCACCCGCTGCCGGTGCACCCCGTGATCGGCGGCGAAGACCGCGACCGCACCCGGTTCGGGTAGTGGCGGCGGGCACGTCCCGGCCAGGCCGGCCAGCCGTACCGACAACTCCTCCAGCGCACCGAGCGACCCGGCGGGTTTGGTCAGCCGGGTGTGCAGCGTCCGGGCCTGGGTCATCGCGCCGTCATCCGCCGGTCGGATCGCCGCCAGGGTCGCGTCGAGCATCAGTCCTCCAGGATCGTCGAGCATCCGTCCAGGATCTCGGCCAGCACGCGGATGAATGCGTCGGTGGTGGCAGTGTCCCGTACCGCCACCCGTAGCCAGTCGGCGCCCAGACCGGGGAAGGTGTCGCCGCGCCGCACGGCGTACCCACGTCGACGCAGCAGGTCGCGCAGCCGCGCCGCCCCGGTCACCCGGATGAGGACGAAGGCGCTGGCTGGTGTGCCGGCCACGGTGACTCCCGGCAACGCGGCCAACCGGCGTACCAGGTGCGCCCGGTCGGCGGCGAGCGCGGCGGCGATCCGGCGTTCCGCGCCGACCGCCCGGCGGCTGGCGCAGATCCGCGCGGCGACCAGCGCCGGCGTCGACACCGGCCACAGTGGCTGGACGGCGGCCAACCGGCGCAGCAGTGGCGCCGGGCCGAGCAGGTAGCCGATTCGCAGCCCGGCCAGTCCCCAGGTCTTGGTGAGGCTGCGCAGCACGACGACCGGGCCGGGTAGGTCGCGCCGCTCGGCGAGCGACTGCGGCTCGCCGGCTGCGCCCGCCGCGCAGGTGGTGTCGGCGAACGCCTCGTCGACGACCAGGGTCCGGCCGGGCCGGGCGAGCGCGGCCAGGGTGTCCGCCGGGTGCAGCACCGACGTCGGATTGGTCGGGTTGCCCACCAGCACCAGGTCCGCGTCGGGCGGAATCAGCTCCGGTTCGAGGGCGAATCCGGTCTCCGGGCGTAGCAGGACCCGGTCCACCCGGTGCCCAGCCTGGCGCAGCGCCGCCTCCGGCTCGGTGAACTGCGGATGCACCACCACTGGCCGGCGGGCCTCGCGCAGCGCCTGGGCCAGCAGCACGAAGCCTTGCGCGGCGCCGGCGGTGAGCAGCACCTCGTCGCGGTCACGCCGGTGCCGGGCGGCCACCGCCGCCACCGCCGCCGTCTGGTCGGGGTAGCGGGCCAGCGTGGCCAGGCTGGCGTGGATCGGCTCGGCCAGCCAGCGGGGCGGCGGGGCGGCCCGGACGTTGACCGCGAGATCGATCAGGCCAGGGGCGACCTCGACGTCGCCGTGGTGGCCGAGGTCGTACTCGTGCATGACCGGGATAATGCCCGGCGAGCAGGGGCTGAATCGACGAAGAGTGACTCTCGTGACACGATTCGCTTTCTGATTTTTGACCTTTTGGTCATATTTTGTGGCTGTCCGGCTTACGTTCGGCTGGTGAGCATGCGCACCCGCAGGCCCGTCCGTCGTGGCCGCCTCGTCCAGTTGATCCGTGCCGGCCTGATCGCCGGGGTCGTGGTTGCGGCGGCCGGGTATCCGCTCGCCGCGGTCGCCGGTCTCACCGTGATCGCCAGCACCCGGGCCATCGACCAGATGCCCACCAAGCTGCGCGAGACCACGCCGGCCCAGACGTCGTACGTGTACGCCGCCGACGGCAAAACGTTGCTGACCATGTTCTACGAAGAACACCGTAAATACGTATCTTTGACTGAAATGTCACCGTTCATCCAGCAGGCGATTGTCGCCTCCGAGGATGTCCGGTTCTACCAGCACTCCGGGGTCGACCCGAAGGGCGTCGCCCGGGCATTCGTCGCGAACCAGCAGGCCGGCGGGGTGTCCCAGGGCGGCTCGACGCTGACCATGCAGTACGTCCGGCTGGCCCTGCAGCAGAACGCACAGAGTCCGCTGGAGCTGCAGGCGGCGACCGCGCAGACCCCGGGTCGCAAGATCCGGGAGATCCGGATCGCCATGGAGTTGGAAAAGCAGATGTCCAAGGCGGAGATCCTGGAGCGCTATCTGAACGCCGCCTACTTCGGCCACCGGGCGTACGGCATCTACGCGGCAGCGGAAATCTTCTTCTCCAAGCATCCACGGCAGCTGACCGCCAGCGAAGCCGCGCTGATCGCCGGACTGGTGAAGGCCCCGTCAGAGTACGACCCGGCAACGTCGGACCAGGACGCCGCCACCGAGCGACGCAACTACGTGATCGACCGGATGGTCGACCTCGGCTACCTGTCCCCCGCTGCGGCGCAGCGTGCCAAGGCGGACCCGATCGAGCTGAACCTGAGCACTCCGCCCAACGAATGCGTGTCCGTGCCGGGCGACCACAACGACTGGGGTTTCTTCTGCGACTACCTGAAGTCGTGGTGGATGGGGCAGAAGGCGTTTGGTGGCAGTCCCTCGGAGCGGCTGGCCAACCTGCGCACCGGCGGCTACCGGATCGTCACCAGCCTCGATCCGGGCATCCAGAAGGTGGCTCAGGAGCAGGTCACCTCCCGTGAGTCGATCGGCAGCCCGTTCGCGCACGGCCTGGTCGCGGTCGAGCCCGGCACCGGGCAGGTCAAGGCGATGGCGGTCAACCGGGTCTACTCCCTCGATCAAAGCGGCAACGGCCCCCACTCCAACGCCAGCCTGCGCGGCACCGTCAAGGGCAACTACCCCAACACGGTGACGCCCCTGCTCGGCGGTGGCGATCTGCCCGGCTACCAGGCCGGCTCGACGTTCAAGATGTTCACCATGCTGGCCGCGCTGGACGCCGGCATGCCACTGCGCAGCGGATTCAACGCGCCGCACCGGATCATGTCCATCTACGACGGCGGCCAGGGCAGCAGTAGTTGCGGCGGCCGCTGGTGCCCGAGCAACGCCGACGGATCGATGTCCGGGTTCCACTACATGTGGTCCGGCTTCGGCAAGTCGGTCAACACCTACTTCGTCTGGCTGCTGCAGCAGGTGGGTGCGGAGAAGGCGGTGCAGATGGCGGAGCGGCTCGGGCTGCGCTGGCGCACCGACGTCGACCGGCGCAACGCCTCGCCCGCGTACGCCGACAAGTGGGGTGCATTCACCCTCGGTGTCTCCGACGTGACGCCGCTGGAGATGGCCAACGCGTACGCGACGATCGCCGCCGATGGCAGCCACTGCGAGGACTCGCCGGTGCTGTCGGTGGAGAATCCGGACGGCACCCCGGTCACGTACCGCATGCTCAACGGAGTCGAGGTCGAGGTCGCCACGCCGCGCTGCCACGCCGCGTTCTCCCCGGACGTGGCGCGGGCGGCGACCGACGCCGCCCGCTGCCCGGTGGGCGACCGACCGGCCGCCGGTGGCTGCGGTGGTTGGGCCACGGCCGAAGGCGTCGCCAAGGCCGTCGGCCGCCCGGTCGCCGGCAAGACCGGCACCACCGACAGCACCCGGTCCGCCTGGTTCACCGGTTACACCCCCGAGCTGTCCGTGGCCAGCTTCATCGCCGACCCGGACAATCCGTTCAACGCGGTCGGCGACTGGCAGTCGCAGAAACCGGTGGACTCGGCCGCGGGCACGCTGAAGAACGCGCTCAAGGACCGGCCGGTACGCCAGTTCGCCCCGCCGTCAGCCGAGATCGTCGGCTGAGTGCACCAGCGGCGGCCCGGTGCCCGCACCGTTCGCGCCACCGGCCGCACCCACACCAACTCCTCCTGCGCCACCGGCTCCCCCCGCACCGGCTCCCCCCGCACCGGCTCTCCCGGCGCTGGCAGCGGCGGTGACCAGCCGGCGAGCGATCCCGGGTGAACCGGCCCAGTGCAGGATCAACTGCGAGGCGTGCACCCGCCGCCAGACGAAACCCTCCGGAACACCGTTGCCCCAGGTCCAGGCCGGACTCTGGCCGGCCCGCGGACTGACCGCCACCTGGTGCTGCTTGTAGCCGATCACGCGGGCACCCAACGCCGCGATCGGGGTGTTGGCCCGCGAGGTCGCCTCCCGGTAGCCGACGATCATTCGATCCGTGGTGGCCGCTACGGCACCGAACACCTCGGCCATCGGCCGGCCGTCGCACTCGCGTACGAGCCAGAGCAGACCGGTGCCCTCGGCAAGCACCGGCCGGCCGGAGCGGGCCAGGTCGGCGACCGCGACGGTGAGCGCCCGGTTGGCGGACAGCTCCGGCAGGTAGCCCTCAGGCAACCCGCCGGGCAGCACCAGCGCCGCGGTCGCCTCGGGCAGCGACTCGTCGCGCAGTGGATCCACCGGTACCACCGCGCCACCGGCCGCGGTGATCAGTTCGACGGTCTCCGGGTAGCCGTAGACCAGTTCCGCGGTGCCGGCGACGGCGATCACCGGGCGGCGCGCCGGAATCGGATCGGTCGGGTCGGTCCCGGACGCCGCCTCTGCCAAGGCGTCCCCGGCCGACCAGGCCGGTACCGGCAGCTGCGGAGCCGACCGGGCCAGCCCGAGCACCCGGTCGAGGTCGACGGCCGCATCGACCGCCTCACCCAGGCGCCGGATCAGCCGGACCGCGTCGATACTGTGGTGCGCGACCGGCACCACGCCGGCACTGCGGCCGATCGCCGGCGGCAGCTCACCCCGGTGCAGCACGCCCAGCACCGGCACCCCGATCTCGTCGAGCGCGTCGGTGAGCACCTGCTCGTGGCGGGGCGAACCGACCCGGTTGAGGATCACCCCACCCAGCCAGAGCAGGTCGTCGTACGCCCGGAAGCCGTGCACCAGGGCACCCACCGACTGGCCCATGGTGGCCGCGTCGACCACCAGCACCACCGGCGCGCGCAACGCCCCGGCC
Source organism: Solwaraspora sp. WMMB335 (assembly GCF_049179075.1). Taxonomy (NCBI): domain Bacteria; kingdom Bacillati; phylum Actinomycetota; class Actinomycetes; order Micromonosporales; family Micromonosporaceae; genus Solwaraspora; species Solwaraspora sp. WMMB335. The sequence continues at coordinate 6,174,084 of NZ_JBMHMF010000001.1, read as the reverse complement.
ACGGTCGCGGTGGACGCGCTGTCCGCCCGGTTGCCGAGACTGTCGAACAGCCCCATCGCGCCGGCGAGCACCGCGATGTCGGCACCGGCCGCACCGTGTGCCAGCAGCGGGGCGATCCGCGCCGTACCGACCAGCATCGGGTCCAGGTTGCGGCCCGGTCGCCCGGCCGCGGCACCCAGGTAGGCCGCGTCGGTGTGGTCGGGACCGACCTTCAGCCCGGCCGTACTCAGGCCTCGCTCGCGCAACGCGGCCAGCAGGCCGATCGCGACGGCGGTCTTGCCGTGTCCGGAAGCGGGCGCGCTCACCACCAGGCGGGGCACGGATGGCATCTGTTGCTCCTCGTACGCGAGTGCGGGACCGGGTGTGCGCGAGCTGGGCCGGTCACCGCCGCGGGTGCAGGGGGACAGCCGCAGCACGATACCGGGTAGCCTCCGTCATGTGTACCGGTTCCTGCTGACCCCGCGCTGGCTGGGTTACCTGGCGCTGGCGCTCGCCGGTGCGTTGGTGATGGTTCAGCTGGGCAATTGGCAGCTCGACCGCTACCGCCAGCGCAGCGCGATCAACGAGCGGATCGACGCGGCGGCGGTGCAGGCGCCGGTGCCGCTGCCCTCGGTGGCCGCCCCGGCGGCCGTGCCGGGCACGGCCGGCGCCACGCCCGCCGACACGGCGACGTGGACCCGGGTGGCGGCGGTGGGCCGCTACGACAGCGCCAACGAGGTGCTGGTCCGCAGCCGTACGGTGCAGAGCCGGGTCGGGTTCGAGGTGCTCACCCCGCTGGTGCTCGCCGACGGCTCGGCGGTCCTGGTCGACCGGGGTTGGATCCCGCCGGGTGCCGGCGGCGCCATCGCCCAGCCGCAGGTGCCGCCGACGCCCGCCGGTGAGGTCACGGTCACCGGGCTGCTGCGCCAGCCGGAGCCGATGTCCGGGTTGGTGACCCGCCGCGACGGCAAACTGGAGACCCGCCGGATCGCGCCCGCCGCCATCGCCGCCGAGCTGCCCTACCCGATCTACGGCGGCTACGTGCTGTTGCAGGCGCAGGATCCCGCCGGCGACCCGGCGTTCGTCGCGATTCCGGTACGACACGAGAACAGCTGGCAGAACGGCGGCTATGTGGTGCAGTGGTGGGCGTTCGCGGCAATGACCCTGGTCGGGTTCGGCTGGCTGGCCCGCCGGGAGGCACGCGGCCGCCGCCCGGGCGGACGCGACCAGAGCGGCGTACACGACCAGAGCGGCGACCGGCTGGCCGGGCGGTGACCCCGACCGGGCCGCCGGACGCGCTCGCCCGGCGGCTCGGCACCGGTGACGCGGTCGTCCTGGGCCTCGCAGCGATGATCGGGGCCGGCGTGTTCGCCGTGTTCGCACCGGCAGCCGCAGCGGCGGGTGCCTGGCTGCCGCTCGCGCTCGGGACCGCCGCCGGGGTGGCGTACTGCAACGCGATGTCGTCGGCCCGGCTGGCCGCCCGCTATCCGCAGTCCGGTGGCACCTACGTGTACGGCCGGGAGCGGCTCGGCGACTTCTGGGGCCACCTCGCCGGCTGGGGATTCGTGGTCGGCAAGACCGCCTCCTGCGCGGCGATGGCGCTGACCGTCGGGGTCTACCTGTTCCCGGACCAGGCTCGGCCGGTCGCGGTCGCGGCGGTGCTCGCGCTCACCGTACTCAATCTGTTCGGCGTGCACCGTTCGGCGCTGGCCGCCCGGATCATCGTCGCATTCGTGCTCGCGGTGCTGGCCGCGGTGGTCGGCGCCGGGTTGGCCGCCCCGGCGGGCGACGCGGGCGGGACCGGCCCGCTCGGCGGGGTGGGCTCGGTGGGCGGGCCCGGCTGGGGGGTGCTGCAGGGCGCCGGGCTGCTGTTCTTCGCCTTCGCCGGGTACGCCCGGATCGCCACGCTGGGCGAGGAGGTCCGAAATCCTCAGCGCACGATTCCCCGGGCGATCCCGATCGCGCTGGGGTTGGCGCTGGCCACGTACGCGTTGGTGGCGTTCGCCGTACTGCGCGTACTCGGGCCGGCCCGGCTGGCCGAAACGACGGCACCGCTGGCCGAGGCGGTCGCTGTCGCGGGTGCCGACGCTCTGGTGCCGGTGGTACGGGTGGCCGCCGCCATCGCCGCGCTCGGCGCGCTGCTGGCGTTGATCCTCGGCGTGTCCCGGACGGTGTTCGCGATGTCCCGTGGCCGGCACCTGCCGGCCGGGCTGGACGCGGTGCATCCCCGCCGGCAGGTGCCGCACCGGGCCGAGATCGTGGTCGGGACCGCGGTGGTCGCCGTGGTGCTCTTCGCCGACCTGACCGGGGCGATCGGCTTCTCCTCGTTCGGGGTGCTGATCTACTACGCGGTCGCCAACGCCGCCGCGCTCACCCTGCGCCGCGACGAGGGCGCGCTGCCGAAGGTCGTGCCGCTCGTCGGGATCGCCGGCTGCCTGCTGCTCGCCGCCACGCTGCCCGGCACGGCGGTGCTGACCGGGCTGGCCGTCTTCGCCGTCGGCGTCATCGTCTGGTGGGCCGGCCGCCGACGTTTCGGGCGATCGCGCGCAGGGTACCCGGACACCCTCCCTCCCAGATAGGGTTGTGCGCCCGGCGGTCCGGCGGCTGCCGGGCGCACACCATCGGGCTGGTCGCCCGCCGTCGCGGCCTTTCGGTCACAGTCCCCGATCGGTCACAGTCCCCGGGCCAGCCGGTGGTACGCCTGGTTCCAGCGCAGCTCGGCGGCGAACCGGCGGGACGTCGTGTCGGCGTCGATGACCGCGAGTTCGGTGCCGGTCATCTCGGCCAGGTCGTGCAGTTCATCGACGCCGACCGCCTGCGACAGCACGGTGTGGTGCGGGCCGCCCGCGGTGAGCCACGCCTCGGCCGAGGTCGGCAGGTCCGGTTTGGGCCGCCAGACCGCCCGCGCCACCGGCAGTTTGGGCAGTGGCTGTGCCGGCGGCACCACCTCGATCTCGTTGGCCACCAGGCGGAACCGCTCGCCGAGGTCGGCCAGGCCGAGCACCACCGCCGGGCCGGGTGCGCCGTCGAAGACCAGCCGGACCGGGTCCTCGCGGCCGCCGATGCTCAGCGGATGGATCTCCACCGACGGGGTGTCCGCCGCGATGCTGGGGCAGACTTCCAGCATGTGCGCGCCGAGGATGAGCTCGCGCCCCGGCGTCAGGTCGTAGGTGTAGTCCTCCATGAACGACGTCCCGCCGGTGGTGCCGACCGACATCGCCTTCAAGGTGCGCACCAGCGCGGCGGTCTTCCAGTCGCCCTCGCCGCCGAAGCCGTAGCCGTCGGCCATCAGCCGCTGCACCGCCAGGCCGGGCAGTTGCCGCAGCCCGCCAAGGTCCTCGAAGTTGGTGGTGAAGGCCCGGAACCCGCCGGTGGTGAGGAACTCGCGCAGGCCCAGCTCGATACGGGCGGCGTACCGCAGCGACCCGTGCCGGTCGCCGCCGGGGCGCAGCGCCCGGTCCACCCGGTACTGTTCCTCGTACTGCGCGGTGAGCGCCTTGACGTCGGTGTCGGACACCGCGTCGACGACCGCGACGAGGTCGTTCACCCCGTACGTGTTGACCGAGACGCCGAAGCGCAGTTGGGCCTCGACCTTGTCGCCTTCGGTGACCGCCACGTTGCGCATGTTGTCGCCGAACCGAGCCAGCTTCAGCGACCGCAGCCGAGTGTGCCCGATGGCCGCACGGGCCCACTGGCCGATACGCCGGGTGACCCGGGGGTCGCTGACGTGGCCGGCGACGGTCTTGCGCGCCACGCCGAGCCGGGTCTGCACGTAGCCGAACTCGCGGTCGCCGTGCGCGGCCTGGTTGAGGTTCATGAAGTCCATGTCGATCTCGGACCAGGGCAGCGCCACGTTGGCCTGGGTGTGCAGGTGCAGCAGCGGCTTGCGCAACGCGTCCAGCCCGGCGATCCACATCTTGGCCGGCGAGAAGGTGTGCATCCAGGCCACCACGCCGACCACCTCCGGCGCGGCGTTGGCCGCCAGACAGACCCGCAGGATCTCCTCCGGACTGGTCAGCACCGGCTGCCAGACCACCTCGACCGGCAGGCCACCGGCGGTGCCGAGCCGCCCGGCGATCTCCTGGGACTGGTCAGCCACCTGCTGCAGCGTGTCCGGTCCGTACAGCCCCTGACTGCCGGTGAGGAACCACACCCGGTCCGGCCGCGTCCCTGCCTCCATCACCACACCACTCTCCCAGTGAAGCCCGTCGCGGGCAGCGGTCGATCGCCGCCCGCAGCTGTCGCCGACCCCGAATCTGTGCTCGCCACGCCACTGCCCGCAGGCACGCTCATCGCTGGCCGTAGACGTTCTGATACCGGTCGTGGAGCGCGTCGACCGCCTCGGAGGGCAGCGGCTGCACCGGCCCGAGCTGGCGGGCCAGGTGCATGGTCCGGGCCACGTCCTCACACATCACCGCCGCCTTCACCGCGGCCTTGGCGGTGGCGCCGATGGTGAACGGGCCGTGCTGGCGCATCAACACCGCCGGTGAGCGGTGTCCGGACAGCGTGTCGACGATGCCGCGGCCGATCGCATCGGATCCGATCAGTGCGAACGGGCCGACCGGGATCTCGCCGCCGAACTCGTCGGCCATCGCGGTGATCGCGCACGGGATCGGCTCGCCCCGGGCCGCCCAGGCGGTGGCGTACGGGCTGTGCGTGTGCACGACCCCGCCGACCGGTGGCATGTGCCGGTAGACGTAGGCGTGTGCCTCGGTGTCGCTCGACGGCGCGTAGTCGCCGTCCACCAGGTTGCCGTCGAGGTCGGTGACCACCATGGACTCGGGGGTGAGCTCGTCGTAGCCGACCCCGGACGGCTTGATCACCAGCAGGTCGGCACCGGTCACCCGGGCCGAGACGTTGCCGCTGGTCCAGGTGACCAGGCCCCACCGGGTCAGATGCTGGTGCAGCTGGCACACCTCGACCCGCAGCTTGGCGATCCGTCCGGACAGTTCGGCAGACGGTGACGCGGTGGTGGTCATCGGGCGGAAACCTCACTGTCGATGCGGGCGGGTCCGTCGGCATCGACGGGTCCGCCGGTGCGGGCCAGCGCGGCGTTGCGGATGTCGCGCAGCCGGTGCATCGCCTTGTCCGCACCGGTGCCGAACTGGTCGTGCAGCAGCTGGTACTCGGCGTACAGCCGGTCGTAACCGGCGCAGCGCTGCGGGTCGGGCCGGTAGACGGCCGTCTCCACCCGGCCCATCGCCTCGGCGGCTGCGGGCACGTCCGGGTAGGCGCCGGCGGCGACCGCCGCGTGGATCGCCGAGCCCAGCGCCGGAGCCTGCTCGGAGCTGGCCACGCTGACCGGACGACGCAGGACGTCGGCGTAGATCTGCATGATCAGCTTGTTGCGCTTCAGGCCGCCGGCGGCGACGAACTCGGTCACCGGCAGGCCGGCCGACTCGAACGTCTCCACGATGGTCCGGGTGCCGTACGCGGTCGCCTCGATCAGCGCCCGATAGATCTCGTCCGGCCGGGTGGCCAGAGTGAGCCCGACGATCAGTCCGGACAGGTGGTGGTCGACCAGGACGGAACGGTTGCCGCTGTGCCAGTCCAGGGCGACCAGCCCGTGCCCGCCGACCGGTTGCGCCTGCGCACGTTCGGTGAGCAGATCGTGCACACCGACACCGAGCCGGGCCGCCTCGTCGTGCACGGCGGGCGGGACCTGGTTGTCGACGAACCAGGCGAAGATGTCGCCGACCCCGGACTGGCCGGCCTCGTAGCCGTACGCCCCGGCCGTGATGCCGCCGTCGACCACCCCGCAGATGCCGGGGACCTCGACCAGCTCGGTGCCGTTCATGACGTGACAGGTGGAGGTGCCCATCACGGCGAGCAGCTGGCCGGGCGCGACGGCGCGGGCGGCGGGCGGGGTGACGTGTGCGTCGACGTTGCCGGCGGCGACCGCGATGCCGGCGGGCAGTCCGGTCCAGGCGGCGGCCTCGGCGGTGAGCCCACCGGCCCGGGCGCCCAGCGGCAGGATCGGATGCTCCAGTCGGGTCTTGGCGAAGTCGGCGAAGTCGGGGTGCAGGGCCGCCAGGTACGTCGGGTCCGGATAGCGGCCGTCCTGGAAGATGCCCTTGTATCCGGCGGTGCAGGCGTTGCGGGTCTCGGCGCCGCACAGCTGCCAGACGATCCAGTCGGCCGCCTCGATCCACCGCTCGGTACGGGCGTAGACCTGCGGGTCCTCCTCCAGCACCTGCAGTGCCTTGGCGAACTGCCACTCGGCGGAGATCCGCCCGCCGTACCGGCCGATCCAGGGTTCGCGCCGCCGATGGGCCAGCTCGTTGATCCGGTCGGCCTGTGGCTGGGCGGCGTGATGCTTCCACAGCTTCGGCCACGCGTGCGGGTGGGCGGCCAGGTCGGGCAGCAGACACAGCGGGGTACCGTCGGCCCGCACCGGAAGCACCGTGCAGGCGGTGAAGTCGGTGGCGATGCCGATGACCCGCGCCGGGTCGACGCCGGCTTCGGCCAGGGCCGCCGGTACGGCGTGGCGGAGCACGTCGCGGTAGTCCTCGGGGTGTTGCAGCGCCCAGTCCGGCGGCAGCGGCGTGCCGCTACCGGGCAGCGCCCGGTCGATCACCGCGTGCCGGTACTCGTGCACCGCCGAACCGATCTCGGCGCCGTCGGCGACGCGGACCACCACAGCCCGCCCGGAGAGCGTGCCGAAATCGATACCGACGGTGTACTGGTCGGTGTTCACCCGTTCCCCCTGTGGTGAAGTCGTATCTGGCCACTATGGTGTGTCATCTGCTCCGCCGCGTTACCAGGCGTTGCAGGATGATGAAGGCGAACAGCAACGCCCCGATCACGATCTTCGTCCACCAGGAACTCAGGGTGCCCTGGAAGGCGATGATCGTCTGGATGAGACCGAGGACGCCGACGCCGAGCACCGTGCCGAGGACGTAGCCGGATCCGCCGGTCAGCAGCGTCCCGCCGATCACCACCGCGGCGATCGCGTCCAGTTCCATGCCCTGGGCGTGCAGGCTGTAGCCGGAGAGCATGTAGAAACTGAGCAGCACCCCGCCGAGGGCCGCGCAGAACCCGCTGACGGTGTAGACCGCGATCCGGGTACGCCCGACCGGCAGGCCCATCAGCAGAGCCGACTGGGGGTTGCCGCCGACCGCGTACACGGTGCGGCCGAACCGCGTGTACGCCAGTACGTAGGCGGCGATCAGCACCACGATCAGCGCGATGACCACGCTGATCGAGATGAAGTACCCGTCGCCGAAGCGCAGCCGCTGCTGGGCCGCCTCGGTCCAGAAGGCGTTGGTGATCGGAATCGAGTCGGCGGTGATCAGGTGGCAGAGTCCCCGGGCGAGGAACATCCCAGCGAGGGTCGCGATGAACGGCTGGATGTCGAAGAAGTGGATGATGCAGCCCATGGCGAGCCCGAGCGTGGTGCCGATCAGCAGCACGGCGGGCAGCACGACCCCGGCCGGCCAGCCCTCGCGCAGCAGCACCGCGGCGCACACCGTGGTGAGTGCGACCACCGCGCCGACCGACAGGTCGATCCCGCCGGTGAGGATGACGAAGGTCATGCCGACGGCGACGACCAGCAGGAAGGCGTTGTCGACCAGAATGTTCAGCAGGATCTGCGGCTGGGCGAAACCGGTGTAGTTGAGCGCCCCGAGCCCGTACATGGTGGCCAGCAGGGTCAGGGTGGCGACGACCGGCAGATGCCGTTGCTGGGGACGGTAGCGGCGACGTACCGCGACCGGGGTGGTCGGGGCGGTGGCCGTCTGCTGCCGGGGGTCACTGATGTCGATCATGACCGTACCTCCGCCGGTGCGTCTCCTGCCGGCGCCGCCGGCGGCTGGTCGGCCGGCCGGGTCGCCGGCGGCTGGTCGGCCGGCACAGTCGCCGGCTGTCCGCCGGGTCCGCTGGGTCCGCTGGGTCGGCGACCGGCCAGCCGGGACCGGAAGGCCGGCGACTGTGCCAGGCAGAGCACGATCACCACGAGCGCCTTGAACAGCAGGGTGGCGTCGCTGGGGATGCCGATCGTGTAGATGGTGATGTCCAGCGCCTTGATGGTCACCGCACCGAGCACGCTGCCGGCCAGCGAGAACCGGCCGCCGGTCAACGCCGTACCACCGATCACCACAGCGAGAATCGCGTCGAGCTCGATCAGGTTGCCGGCGTTGTTGCCGTCGGCACTGGAGACGTTGGAGCTGAAGATGAGCCCGGCGATGCCCGCGCAGAGCCCGGCGAAGACGTACGCCAGCACGATGAACCGACGGGACCGGATCCCGGCCAACCGGCTGGCCGTCGGGTTGCCGCCGACAGATTCGATCATCATGCCCAGCGCGCTACGCCGGATGAGCACCGCGGCGACCGCCACCACGGCGGCGGCGATGAGCACCGACACGGGCAGGGTGAACGCGTAACCCGCGCCGATCACCTTGTACGGCGCGGAGTTGACGTTGATGATCTGCCCGTCGGTGATCAGTTGGGCCAGCCCTCGGCCGGCGACCATCAGGATGAGGGTGGCGATGATCGGCTGGATGCCGATCACGGCGACGAGCGCGCCGTTCCAGAGCCCGAGCAGCAGCGACAGGGCGAGCGCCACCGCGACCGCGAGCAACACCCCGGCGATGCTGTGCTGGTCGGTGAGCTCGCTGATCCGCAGGCAGGCGAGGGCCCCGGCGATCGCCATCACCGAGCCGACCGACAGGTCGATGCCGCCGGTGGCGATGACCACGGTCATCCCGACCGCGACCAGCACCAGCGGGGTGCTGGCCCGCAGCACGTCGATCAGCGAGCCGTAGAGGTGACCCTCGCGGATCTCGATCGAGAAGAAGCTCGGGGTGAAGAACAGGTTGCTGGCCAGCAGCAGGGCGAGAATGAGCACCGGCCAGAACAGCCGCTGCCGGGCGAGGCCGGCCACCTGCCGGCGGACCGCGCTCATGCCGCCCTGCCCGAGGCTGCGTCCCCATCGTCGGCTCCCCCATCGTCGGCTCCCCCGGCGATGATGCGCATGATCCGATCGGCGTCGACCCCGGCTCGGTTGGCCAGCTGGTCGATCATCTGCCGGTCGCGCAACACGGCGATCTTGTGGCTGAGCCGGAGGACCTCCTCCAGCTCGGCGCTGATGAACAACACCGCCATGCCGCCGCCGGCCAGCTCGACGACCAACCGTTGGATCTCCGCCTTGGCGCCGACGTCGATGCCACGGGTCGGCTCGTCGACGATCAGCAGCCGCGGTTCGGTGATCAGCCACCGGGCGAGCAGGACCTTCTGCTGGTTGCCGCCGCTGAGATTGTTCACCGGCATCTCCGGGTCGGCCGGACGGATCTGCAGCGCGGCGAGGTACCTGGCGACCAGCTCGTCCTGGCGCCGGCGCGGGATCGGCCGGGCCCAGCCACGGGCGGCCTGCAGCGCCAGGATGATGTTCTCGCGAACCGACAGCTCCCCGATCAGTCCTTCGGCACGTCGGTCCTCGGAGCAGAACGCGATGCCGTGGGCCACGCCGGCTCGCGGCTCCCGCAGGGCAACCGGTCTGCCGTCGACCGCGAGCCGGCCCCGGTCGGCCCGGTCCGCGCCGAACAGCAACCGGGCGGCTTCGGTACGCCCGGAGCCGAGCAGTCCGGCGAACCCGACCACCTCGCCGGCGTGGATGGTGAGGCTGAACGGTGCGATGGCACCGGTGCGGCCGAGTCCGTCGGCCTGTAGCACGGGCTCGCCGCTCTCCAGTGCGGCGAGATCGGGTTTGGCCTGGCCGTCGAGTTGCTCCAGTCCGCTGAGCTCCTTGCCGATCATGGTGGCGATCAACTGCAGCTGGGGCAGTTCGGCGACCGGGTACTCGCCGATGAGCCGTCCGTTGCGCAGCACGGTCATCCGGTCGGCGATCTCGTAGACCTGGTCGAGGAAGTGGGAGACGAACAGGATCGCCACCCCGGACTGACGCAGCCGCCGGATCACCGCGAACAGCTGGGCCACCTCGGAGGCGTCCAGGCTGGAGGTCGGTTCGTCGAGGATCAGCACCTTGGCGTCGATGTCCACCGCCCGGGCGATCGCCACCATCTGCGCGATGGCGATGGAGTAGCTGGCCAGCGGCGCGCTCACGTCGATGTCGAGGTGCAGCCGGGCCAGCAGTTCGGCGCAGTGGCGACGCATCGCCGGCCAGCGGATCGCCCCGAACCGGCGCGGCTCGCGGCCGATGAAGATGTTCTCCGCCACCGACAGGTTCGGGCAGAGGTTGACCTCCTGATAGACCGTGCTGATCCCGGCCTGCTGCGCCTGCAGCGGGTTGGTGAAGCGCACCTGCCGGCCGGCGAGCCGGATCTGACCCTGATCGATCCCGTAGACGCCGGTGAGCACCTTGATCAGGGTCGACTTGCCGGCACCGTTCTCGCCCATCAGGGCGTGCACCTCACCGGGGAACATCCGAAAGTCGACGCCGTCGAGGGCGACGACGCCGGGGAACGTCTTGCCGATCCCGGTCATCTGCAGGATCGGTGCCGTGTCGGTCATCCGTACCTCTCAGTGCCGTGCTCCCGCCCTGCCGCCGACCACCGGCAGGGCGGGAGGTGACGGGCTAGTACTCCCGGGTCGGGAGGACTTCCTTGGCCTGTTCCTGGGTGAAGGTGGTCTCCTCGGTGACCACCCGCTTGGGTACCGGCTCACCGGCGTGGACCTGCTCGACCAGTTCCATCAGCTGCGGCCCGAGCAGCGGACTGCACTCCGCGATGAAGTTGATCTTTCCGTCGGCGAGCGCCTGCATGCCGTCGCGGACCGCGTCGATGGTGATGATGGTGATGTCCGCACCCGGGGTGAGGCCGGCCGCCTCGATCGCCTCGATCGCGCCGAGGCCCATGTCGTCGTTGTGTGCGAAGAGCACGTCGATGTCCTGATGGGCCTGGAGGAAGGCTTCCATCACCTCCTTGCCCTTGGCCCGGGTGAACTCCCCGGTCTGCGAGGCGATGATCTCGAACTTCGGGTCGGCCGCGATCGCCTCGCCGAAGCCCTCCTTACGGTCGTTGGCCGGGGCCGAACCGGTGGTGCCCTGCAGTTCGACGATGTGCACCGGGCCCGGTTCGTCGGCGAACTCCTCGACCAGCCATTCCCCGGAAAGGCGGCCTTCCAGCACGAAGTCGGAGCCGATGAAGGTCTCGTACAGGGATTCGTCCTGGGAGTCCACCGCCCGGTCGGTCAGGATGACCGGGATCTGGGCGTCCTTGGCCTCCTTCAGGACGGTGTCCCAGCCGGACTCCACCACCGGCGAGAAGGCGATCACGTCGACCCGTTGGGCGATGAAGTTACGGATCGCCTTGATCTGGTTCTCCTGCTTCTGTTGCGCGTCGGCGAACTTCAGCTCGATGCCCGCCTCGGCGGCGGAGTCCTGAACAGACTTGGTGTTCGCCGTACGCCAGCCGCTCTCCGCGCCGACCTGGGAGAAGCCGAGGACGATCTGACCGTCCCCGCCCTCGCCGCCGGCGCTCCCGTCACCACATGCGGCACCGGCCGCAACCATCACCGCCGCGACCAGCGCGACGGAAACACGTCTGAGCACTGCCTACCTCCCGGTGAGGCTGATCCGTCCCGGCGCTGCGGGCCGGACGGTCGGCTGTCGGACGGGTCCACCGCTAGAAGTGGACCGATGTTAACGCTAACCTGCGTTTCCGACCAGATCCCCGGTGACCCTCCGGAGCTTCGGCCAGAAGGCCTCCACCCCAGCGGGACAGCCTGGAGCGGTGGAAGCCGTGCGCGGCGATATCGACCACCGCGTTTCAGGAGTGTTACCGCTCTCATCACGGTCGTCAAGAGGCATGTCGATCGCTGTTACCAGTCCGTTGCGGCGGAACAGCCCCGCTGCGGTGTGGCGCCCGAGGATCATCGTAATGAGCGATAACATAGATATCACTCAACAGCACCAGGATCGCGTGACAGCGGACTCCGGATCGATCGGACCGTGCGGTCGGCAGCCGCAGCCCGCATCGCCGCGACAGGGTGGGACCTACACCACGCCGACGCAGCGTGATGGCGCGGTGCGCCAGTTGACCGCTAACCTCGCTGGTGGCGGGGCTCGAATCGGTGGCCGTGCGGCAGCAGGATCGCGACGAACAGGATCCGCGTCGCGTCATCCCGGCCGCCCGGCACGGCACCGCCCGCACAGGCCCGGCCGCCGCCGGGTCTTTCGGCGGTGATCGACGGTGCCGGCACGACCCGGCCGGACACGAGGTAGGCCACGGTGAGCAGCAGAAGCGTCCGGGAACCGGCGATGACGGATGTGGCCCGACTCGCCGGAGTGAGCCATCAGACGGTGTCGCGGGTACTCAACGGCCACCCCAACGTCCGCGAACAGACCAGACTGCGGGTTCGGGCGGCCATCGCCGAGCTCGGCTACCGGCCCAACCGGGCCGCCCGGGCACTCGTCACCGGACGCTCCCAGGTGATCGGCGTGGTGGCGCAGAACTCGACTTTGTACGGCCCCGCCTCGCTGCTGGCCGCGTTCGAACAGGCCGCCGGAGCGGCCGGCTTCGCCGTCAACGTCGGCAGCGTACGCAGCCTCGACCGGCAGTCGATCGCCGAGGTGGTGGACCGTCACCTCGACCAGCGGGTGGCCGGCCTGGTCGTCATCGCACCGGTGGTCTCCGCCGGTGAGGCGGTGGAGCAGGTGCCCACCGGGGTGCCCCTGGTCACCATCGACGGCGATCCGCAGCGCAACACCGCGCTGGTCACCGTCGACCAGGCGGTCGGGGCCAGGGCCGCCACCCGGTGCCTGCTCGACGCCGGGCACGAGACGGTGTGGCACGTGTCCGGGCCGGCCGACTGGTTCGACAGCGCCGGACGGATCAGCGGCTGGGAGGCCGAACTACGGGAGGCCGGAGCCGAGGTACCGCCGGTGGTGTCCGCCGACTGGAGTGCCGCCTCCGGCTACCGGGCGGGTCAGATGCTGGCCCGGATGCGCGATGTGACCGCGATCTTCGCCGCGAACGATCACCTCGCTCTGGGTATCCTGCGGGCTCTGCACGAACGCGGCCGGCGGGTGCCGGGCGAGGTGAGCATCGCCGGCTTCGACGACGTTCCCGAGGCGGCGTACTTCATCCCGCCGCTGACCACCGTGCGACCCGACTTCGACGCCGTCGCCCGGGCCAGCCTGGACCTGCTGCTGCGGCAGATCGAGTCGGGCGCCCGCAGCGGTGAGCGGTACACGATCGAGCCGACTCTGGTGGTACGCGACAGCGTCGCTCCGCCGCCCTGACCGGTCGCCGCCTACCGCCATCTGGGACAACGCGGTTGCTGTCTTTTCCACCTCGGCCGGCGTTCACGTCGCGTTCGCCGGGGCGTGGCGCAGCGCTGCTTGGCTCCGGCCATGACCAACAGCATGGACTACGACAGCAACCCAGCTGACTCTTTCTCCTCGGGCCAGCACGGCCCGGCGGTGAGCCGGACCACCCCGGCGGTGAGCCGACGCGCCGTCCTCGGCGGCGCGGTCGCCGGCGGCGCGGCGGTGACCGCCGGCCTGACCGTGACCGCGACGCCGGCGGCGGCCGCGGCCGGTGACGAGGACGGACCCGCCCGCCCGGGCGGCCAGCCGCTGCTCTGCGAGCCCTACCTGCTGGACCCGCGCTCCGGGGCGGTCTACGTCGTCTGGCACACCGAAGGGGAAGGCCGTCAGCAGGTGGTGCTGGTCGGCCCCGCCGTCGCCGGGCTGAACGAACTCGACCTGATCGCGGCGGCCACCGGTGAGCGGCACGTCGGACCGGGATGGCGGCGGTTCACCGCCGAGAGCACCCGACTGACCCGCACCCGCGAGGACGCCGCGTCGTCGGTGCCTGGGCGCAGTTACAGCGAGGTCACCGAACGGCACGTCTACCGGCACCTCGCCGACGTCACCGGGCTGGAGTCCGGGCGGACGGCGTACCGGGTCGTCTCCGTCGACCGCCGGGGCCGGGCCACCGTGACCCCCACCTACAGCCTGGCACCGGCCGCGCCCCGGAAGAAGTCGGTCAAGTTACTGCTCACCAGCGACCACCAGCTCAAGAACATGACCCCGGCGAACCTGGAGAAGGTGGCCGAGACCGTCGGCGTGCAACTGGACGGGGTGCTCATCGCCGGCGACCTGGTCAACGTGCCGGACCGGGCCAGCGAGTGGTTCGACAGCGGCACCGGACTGGCGTTCTTCGCCGGCCTGACCGGGCGGGCGAGCAAGGAACTGTACGGGCGGACCTACCGGGGCGCGCCGCTGCTGCAGCACGCCCCGGTGTTTCCGGCGATCGGCAACCACGAGGTGATGGGCCGCTGGTCCGACACCGTTTCGCTGAACAACCAGTTCAACGATCCGCAGCCGCGGGAGGTCGCCGAGCAGTTGTGGCGGGCCACCCGGCCGGCCGGCGAGGACCGAGGTGCCTGGCTCGCCGAGCGTTCCTGGGACGTGACCACGTACGAGGAGATGTTCCCCTACCCCCGCAGCGGCCAGGGCGGCCCCCGCTGGTGGTCACGCAGCATCGGCGACGTGCACCTGATCTCGCTGTTCGTCACCCAGATCTGGCGCTCGCCGGCCGCCGGCACCCGGGGCAAGTTCCAGGAGGCACCGGCGGACCTGGACAAGCCGGAGAACTGGGGCTACGGCCAGCACATCTTCGAGCCGATCAAGCGCGGCTCCAAGCAGTACGAGTGGCTGGAGCAGGAGCTCACCAGCAACGCGGCCCGGCGGGCCCGCTACCGCGTGGTGATGTACCACCACCCCGGGCACGGCCTCGGGGACAACTCGGCGCCCCCGTTCACCGATCCGGTGCAGACCATCCACCGCGACTCCGCCGGGGCGGTCACCGCGGTGACCTACGACTACCCGCTCGCCGACGACTACATCCTGCGGGACCTGGAGCCGCTGTTCTCCGACAGCGGCGTGCACCTGGTACACAACGGGCACTCCCACCTGTGGAACCGGTTCCGCAACGACCGGGGCGTCAACTGGCTGGAAACGTCCAACGTGGGCAACTCGTACGGGGCGTACGACGTCAGCTCCGGAGCTGTGCGTAACCTGCCGGAAGATCCGGATCACGTCCGCCAGGGCGACCCGGGCGGGCTGGCGCCGATCGTGCCGACGATCGCCCCGCTGGTCGACGCGGCCGGCCAGCCGCTGCCGTACGTGTCGAGCAACGACATCACCGTGTTCTCGGTGCTCGACTCCGGTGCGGGAGTGGTGCGCTCCTACCGCTTCGACACCCGGGAACCGGACTCCGAGGTGGTCCTGTTCGACGAGATGCCGCTCGGCTGACCATCCGGCGTGGCCCTGCCGGGGCCAAGGGTGTGGTGCGCCTCGCCATCGACACCTCCGGTCTGGCACCCGGCGGGCACCGCTACTCTCCTGGTGCTCAGTGACAGTCCGAAGACGCCGGCCATCCCGGTGACGGTGACCGTAACGGTCGCCTGAGGACGTCGCCTCCGAAAGGGTAGGCGGACCACGCCTACCGCGACCGGCCCCGCCCCTGCACAACAACAGGTGCGGGGCCGGGGCCGCACCGCCGACCCGGCTAAGAATTGCGCACAGTGGAAGTAGGGCAATCGGGAAGAGCAGTCGATTCTGAGTACACACGCGATCACCCTAAGTGGTCACCCCGTTCGTGTACCTGAGGAGATCCCATGCCCGAACTCCACACCACGCCGGCACCGCCCCGAGCCGGCACCGTCACCCCGGCCACGCCCGCCACCTCGATGTTCGTCAACGGGCACTTCCCCCGCCGCCGCAGCTTGGTCGCCCTGCTCGCCGTGCTCGGCGGATTCCTGCTGACCATCGTCTGGTCCGCCGAGTTCGTCGACCGGACCATCGGCGACAGCGTCGCCAACACCATGCTCGGTCACGACGCGAAGGAGACTGCCATCGCGGGCGTGGCCGCCGGCATCGTGTTCGCCTTCGTCTCCGGCCTGGCCGGCACCTTCACCGCCTGCAACGTGGCGGTCTTCGGCACCATGGCACCGATGCTGGGCAGCGGCGGCAGCCGGCTGACCCGGCTGCGCCAGACGCTGCGCCCGCTCGGCTGGCTGGCCGCCGGCATGATCGGCGTCTCGGCCGGGTACGGCGCCGTGGTCGGCCTCGTCGGGACCAGCATGCCGCAGTTCTCCACGGCGGCGAACACCCCGGGTGGGCTTTCGCCACGCTCGATCCAGTCGATGGTGGTGTTCGGCGTGATCGGGCTGATCATGGTCTACCTCGGCCTGGCGGCGCTGGGCATGGTGCCGGACCCGTTCGCCCGGATCGCCGGCCGGTTCCCGAACGCTCCGATGGTGCTGATGGGCGCGCTGGTCGGCGGCTTCCTGATCGGGCGGCCGTTCGCGCTGTTCCGGCAGCTGTTCCGCGACGCGGCGGAGAGCGGCAACCCGCTCTACGGCGCCGCGGCGTTCGTGCTGCAATCGGTCGGCAACATCGTGGTGATGGCGGTTCTGCTGCTCGCGCTCACCTACTTCACCGGTAGCCGGCTGCAGCGCTGGCTCGCGGCAGACCCCCGGCGGATCACGGTGATCACCGCAGTGGCGTTGATCGTGGCCGGCGCTTTCATGTTCCTCTACTGGGACGTCCGGTTGCTCGCCCGCCGCGACATTCTCCCCTGGTACCCGACGGCTCCGTGGTCCTGACCGGGGTCAGTCGGTCCCGCCGCAACTGACGGCGGCACCGCCAGACGGGACCCGACCGGCGGCGGATCCAGGGTGCACGGGCAGGGCGGTCTCGCGCCCGCACGTCCATGGTCCGCCGCCGGCGTGGTGGACACCGGTGTGGTGGACACCGGCGTCCGACGCGGGTGCCTCGCCGGTCAGGCCCCGCCGCTCGCGCCAACGAGCTGCGGCGTCCATGGCCAGGGCACATCACGCTGGGTCGCCTCGACCAGCAGTGCCTCCAGACTCCGTAGGTGCGGTTCGACCGAGTCCGGCGAGCGGTACCGGCTGTCGGCACTGAGGGTCAGCCCGAACGCGCCCGGCTCGTCGACCACGTGGGTGAGCAGGTGCCACGAGGCGCGGTCGAGACCGTCGGTCCAGGAGAACGAACTGCGCTCGGCGGCCGCCCGTAACTGCCGCGGCCCCGCTTCGGCGACGTCGTCGAGCGCATTGCCCACCGGCAACCGTACGTCGTTGAAATAGTAGTACGGCAGGAAGGCGGTGGCGTAGTCGTACCCGAGTTCGGTGAACCTGCGACGCATCTCGGCCGTGTCGTAGTAGGCATGCGAATAGCCGTCTAGCGCCGCCCGATAGACCCGTGGTAACAACGCCGAGAAACTCGGCCTGTCGGAGATGTCCACCACGCAGAATCCGACCTGTCCAAGATTTGCGATCGCATTGGCGTATTCCGGACGGAACCGGTTGTGTGACATGGTGAACAGGCCGCATATATCGCGCCCGGCGGCACCGGCGGCGACCGCGGTCGTCGCGGCGAGCAGGACGGTGGACACGCTGACCCGGTGACGGGTGGCGATCGTCCGGGCCGCGGTGGCGACCGCCGAGGAGATCAGCACCCCACGACGCAGTCGTGGTTCGTCACCCGGTCCGAGCGGCGCCAGCTCGGTAGCCGGCAACTGCCGGTACCGGTTGGTCCAGTAGCTGATCGCCCGCTCGGAGCGTGGCCGGTCCGGGCCGTGTTGGCGCCGGGCCACGTCCACCGACTGCAGCACCGTCGGCCCGGACAGGCCGCCGCGCAGCAGGGCGACGCGCAGATCCCGCAGGACCACGTCGGCCGCGTACGCGTCCACCGTCGAATGGCTGAACACCAGCACCACCCGGCGCACCCGCCCGTCGACGACGACGGTGCCGAACCGTACCGGCCACTCGCGACCGTGGTCGAACGCCACGTCGCCGAGCCGGCGGGCCAGTTCGGCCGCGCCCGCACCGCCGTCGTCGTCGCCGCTGTCGTCGGCGTCGGCATGGGCCAGCACGATCGGCAGCTCGCCGGCGGCGGCCGTCTCCTGGCGCAGCTGCCCGGCCACCTCACGGACCCGGGTGCGCAGCGCGCCGTGCCGGCTGACCAACGCGGCGATCGCCTGCGTCACGCTGGGTACGTCGGCCGGTGCCCGCCGGGGCACCGTGAGCACCCGACGCAGATTGAGAAACAGATGCTGGTTCCTGGACAGCCGGGCGGCCCGCCACATCACCTGTTGGGACCAGGTCATCGGCGCGGTCTCGGTCCGGCCGCCGCGGAACTCCGCGTGGACGAGCTCGTCCATGGCCCACTCGACGGGCACTACGGCGTCAGCGAATCGCATTCCCGACCATACGATGCGGTGAGTTGCATTGAATCGATCGTTCGTACGCCTCCCGGTACACCAACAGTTGATTCCGCTACCGCGACGACGGACGGCACCCTGATGGTTCATCGATAGGAGATTGAAGGCAGTCCGGGTGACGAATCTCGACGTACCAGCGCAGGATGTCCCGATTCAATCACAAGTGATCCAGCGCCGAATAGGGGAAAGTCCGACCTTATCGTTCGGCCAGGAACGGATCTGGTTCACCGAACAGTTGACGCCGGGCACCGCCGGGTACATCGTGCACAGCACCGTACGGCTGCGCGGCCGGATCGACACCGGCCTGCTGCGCGCCGCGGTGGACGCCGCCGCGGCGCGGCACGACAGTCTGCGCATGCGGTTCACCGAGAACGCCGAGGGCGAACCGCAGGTGGAGGTATCGCCACAGGTCACGGTGCCGTTCACGGTGCTCGACGCGGTCGACGAGCGGCACGCCCGGCAGCTGGTCGACGAGCTCGTCGGTACCCCGTTCGAGCTGACCGCCGCACCGCTGTTACGGGTGCTGGTCGTGCGCCTCGGCGAGGCCGAACAGGTGCTGCACGTCGGGATGCACCACATTGTCAGCGACGGTTGGTCGCTCAACCTGCTGCTGGCCGAGGTGGCCACGCTCTACGGCGCGCTCACCGACGGGCGGGCCGTGCCGGCCGCGCCCGGCATCGACTACGCCGACTACGCGGCCTGGCAGCGCGAGCGCAGCGACGGTCCGGCGGCGGGGCGCGAGCTTGGTTACTGGACACGGGCGCTCGCCGGTGTGCCGCCGCTGGAGCTGCCGACCGACCGCCCTCGCCCAACCGTGCAGTCGTACGCCGGCGACGTGCACCGGTTCGCGTTCGACGCCGAACTGACCGGCGGGATCCGGCAGCTGGGCCGGGCCCACCGCGCGACCCTCTACATGACGCTACTGGCCGGCTGGCAGGCGGTGCTGTTCCGCTATGGCGGGCAACGCGACTTCGCCATCGGCTCACCGGTCGCCGGCCGGGTCGTACCGGAGCTGGAGCAGTTGATCGGCCTCTTCGTCAACACGGTCGTCATCCGGACCGATCTGTCCGCTCCGGACGGCACCGAGCCCAGCTTCGGTGAGTTGCTGCGCCGTACCCGCAGCCGGGTGGTCCAGGCGTTGAGCCACCAGGAGGTGCCGTTCGAACGCCTGGTCAAGGAACTGAACGTGACCCGTGACGTGAGCCGCGCCCCGGTGTTCCAGGTGCTGTTCACGCTGCAGAACTACGCCCGGGCCGGCTCCAGCTGGCCGGCCGGGCTCACCAGCGAGCCGATGGGCAGCGACGCCGCCGCCGCGCGGTTCGACCTGTCGCTGTACGTCAGCGAGACCGGCGACGGGTTGCGGGCGATGATGGTCTACAACACCGACCTGTTCGACGCGGCGACGGTCCGACGGCTCGCCGGCCACTACCGGTCTTTGCTACGCGCAGCCGTCGCCGAGCCGGACCTGCCGGTGGTGGATCTGCCGCTGCTCGACGACGACCAGCGACGGCAACTGCTCGATTTCGCGACCGGAGCGATCCCACCGGCCGTCGGGGCGCGACCGGCGACCGGCGGGGTCGCCACTCTCGACGAGCTGATCGACCGGCACGCCACTGGTACCCCGCAGGCTCCGGCCGTGCTCTGCGGCGCGGACCGGATCACCTACCGGGAGCTGGACCGGCGGGCCAACCAGATCGCCCACTACCTGCGTGGGCGCGGTGTCGGGCCGGGCAAACTGGTCGGCGTCTGTCTGGACCAGTCGGTCGAGTTGGCCGTCGCCCTGCTGGGCGTGCTGCGCGCCGGTGGTGCCTATCTGCCGCTGGATCCGGAGCAGCCGCCGGCCCGGCTGACGCTGATGCTCACCGACGCCGAACCGGTGCTGGTGCTGACCACCAGCACGATCCGGACACAGGCCCGGTTGTCCGGCGCGACCTGCCTGGACCAGATCTCGGCCGAGGTCGCCGCCGGGCCGGCGCACCGCCCGCCGGCCGACGCGACCGGTGACGACCTGGCGTACGTCATCTACACCTCGGGTTCGACCGGCACGCCCAAGGGTGTCGCGGTCGCCCACCGTCAGGTGCTGAACTACCTCGACGGGGTCGCCCAGCGACTGGCCGTCGTGCCGGCCGGCCGGTACGCGCTGCTGCAGTCGCTGTCGTTCGACTTCAGCGTCACGGTGTTCTACCTGGCGCTGGCCACCGGCGGCAGCGTGCACCTGGTGCCACGGCGGTGCACCGGTGACGAACTCGCCGACGCCCTGCGTGAGCGGCACATCGACTATCTCAAGATGACCCCCTCGCACCTGCGGGCACTCACCGCCGAGGTGGACACCGAGCGACTGCTGCCCCGGCGGGCGCTGATCCTCGGCGGCGAGGCGGCCGAGCTGGCCTGGGCCGCGTCGCTGGCCCGGCACGGGGTCGCGGTGTTCAACCACTACGGGCCGACCGAGGCGACCGTCGGCGTCACCACGTACCAGGTGTCCGCCGACGACGACGGGCCGGGCAGCGTGCCGATCGGCCGCCCGCTGCCGTACGCCCGGGTGCACGTGCTCGACTCGCGGATGCGCCCGGTGCCGGTCGGCGTACCCGGCGAGGTGTACCTCGGCGGTGACCGGCTCGCCGCAGGCTACCTGAACCGGCCGGGGCTGACCGGGCAGCGGTTCGTGCCGGATCCGTTCGCCCCGGCGGGTTCCCGGCTGTACCGCACCGGCGATCTCGCCACCTGGCGCGCCGACGGTGAACTGATCTTTCTCGGCCGGACCGACCACCAGGTCAAGATCCGTGGGTACCGGGTCGAGCTGGGTGAGGTGGAAGCGGCACTGGGTGACCTGGCGGCGGTGTCCCAGGCCGCGGTGATCCTGCGCGACGGACGGTTGGTGGCGTACCTGGAACGTGCCGGCCGGCAACGGGCCGGTGCCGGAGCAGACCCGGACCCGTCGCGACTGCGCCAGGCTCTCGCCGAACGGTTGCCGGAGCAGCTGATCCCGAGCCGCTACTGCTGGTTGGACCGACTGCCGCTGCAGGAGCACGGCAAAATCGACCGGCGGGCGCTGCCGGAGCCGGGCGATGAGCAGCCGACCGCCGAGTATGTCGCGCCGGCCGGTCCGGTGGAGACGCTGATCGCCGGGATCTGGCAGGCCGTGCTCGCGGTGGCCCGGGTCGGCGCCACCGACGACTTCTTCGACCTGGGCGGTCACTCGCTGCTGGCCACGCAGGTGGTGGCCAGGCTTCGCCGCGAACTGCCGACGGTCGCCGGTGTCGGCACCGGCGGCACCGGCACCCGTGCGCCGCGCCCGGCGGTCAGCGTGATGGATCTGTTCCGGCACCGCACTGTACGCGAACTGGCCGCGCTGCTGACCGCTGGCGCGGCACCGGACGGTGGCCTGTTGCACGAGCTGACCCGGGCATTGCCGGCCGGCACGGTGCCGTCGGCCACCCTGGTCTGCGTGCCGTACGGCGGCGGCAACGCCGTGGTGTATCAGCCCTTGGCCGACGCGCTGCCGACCGGGTACCGGCTGCTGTCGGTCGCGGTACCCGGTCATGACATCGGGCTGGCCGACGAGCCCGCGCCGATCGAGGAGGTCGCCGCGGGCGTCGTCGCACAGCTCCGGCAACGGGTCGACGGTCCGCTGATCCTGTACGGCCACTGTGGTCCGGGCGGTGCCCTCGCGGTCGAGGTGGCCCGCCGTCTCGAGGCGGCCGGACGCGGGCTGGAAGCGGTCTATCTGGGCGCGGTCTTCCCATTCGGCCGCCCGACCGGCGGGATCTTCGGCCCGCTGCTGCGGCTGCGGCTGGTCGAACGGATCCGCAGCGACCGGATCTACCGCACCTGGCTGCAGGCGCAGGGCACCTCGATCGGGTCGCTGGACCCCGACGAGGTCGCCTTCCTGATCCGGGCGATGCGCCACGACGCACGGGTCAGCGAGGACTACTTCACCTCGTTACTGCGCCAGCGGGTGACCCCGCTGCGCGCACCGGTGATCTGCGTGGTCGGTGAACGGGACCGGGGCACCGATTTTCACGAGGAACGTTTCCAGGAATGGCACTTCCTGACCGACCGCACCGCCCTGGCGGTCATCGACGAGGCCGGCCACTACTTCCTCAAGTACCGGGCCGAGGAACTCGCCGAAATCGTCACCAGTGGTCATCGGCGACTCACCACGGCGACCGGGATCGACAGCCACGACGGTCACCGCGGAGCAGGGACCGGTGGCAGGGTCACCGACGACCCGGCGTGGCGGCTGCAAGCCATCTCCGACCGCAGCCAGGTGGCGACACCTGCCGTCGGCGACACCCTGCCGCAGCCGGCCGGACCGCAGCCGAGCGGACCGCAGCCGAGCCTGCGCCGGTTCGGTCTGGTCGCCGCCGGGCAGATCATCACCACCACCGGCACCGCGCTGACGAACTTCGCGGTGCCGTTGTGGATCTATCTGGAGACCGGCTCGCTGGCCCGGTTCGCCCTGTTCTCCCTGGTCAGCCTCCTACCCGGGCTACTCGTCGCGCCCCTTGCCGGTGCGGTGATCGACCGGACCAGCCGGCGGCGCGTCCTGCTGCTGGCCAGCGTCGCGGCGGGTGGAGCCAAGGCGATGATGGCCGGGCTGCTGATCGCCGACCGGGCCGAGGTGTGGCACTTCTACCTGCTGGTCGGCTGGTTGTCGATAGTGCTGGCCTTCCAGCGGCTGTCGTTCGTGTCGGCGGTGCCGCAGTTGGTACCGAAGCGCTACCTCGGCCACGCCAACGGCCTGACCCAGACCGCCGTCGGTCTGTCCCAGTTCATGGTCCCGTTGATCGCGGTCGCCCTGCTGGAGGCGGTCGGGCTGCGGGGCATCATGATCATCGACGTGGTGGCGTACGTGTTCGCCATCACGGCCCTGATCAGCATCCGTTTCCCCCGCACCCTGGCCCTGCAACGCCGGGAGAGCATCGGGCAGGAGATCCTCGGCGGGCTGCGCTACTCGCTGCGCCGACGGGAGTTCCGCGGCATGCTCGCCTTCTTCGCCGCGCTCAACCTGTTCCTGTTCCCGGTGCTGTTCCTGCTCTCCCCGCTGGTGCTCGGCTTCGCCGACCTGGCCGAGGTCGCGCAGATCGCGCTCACCGGCGGGGTGGGCGCGGCCGTGGGTGGCCTGGTGATGCTCGTGTGGGGCGGCCCCCGTCGGCGCCGGATGCGGGCGGTGCTGATCGGCACCCTCGGCATCGCGATCGCCTGCGCGGTGACCGGCCTCCGTCCCAGTCTGCTGGTGATCGGAGCCGGCGCGTTCGGTATGTACTGCTCGCTCGGCCTGGTCAACGGGATCTACAACACGATCATCCAGATCAAGGTGCCGACCCGGTTCCACGGCCGGGTGTTCGCGCTCAACCAGATGGTCGCCTGGTCGACGATGCCGCTGGGGTGGGGGGTGATCGCGCCGCTGGCCACCAGTCTGATGGAGCCGCTGCTGCTGCCCGACGGCGCGTTGGCCGGGTCGGTCGGGCGAGTGATCGGGGTCGGTCCGGGCCGGGGCATCGCCCTGCTGTACGTCGTCTTCGGGCTGTGCATCGCGGTGACCGCGATCGTGTCGCTGCGTACCCGGATACTGTCCCGGTTCGACGACGAGGTGCCGGACGCCCCGCCGGACGACCTGATCGGCATCGAGACCCGGCAGGCTCGGGCGGTGGCCGACCGGGTGGTCGGCGGCGGCGCGTCGCACGGCGGTGACCGGTGACCGCGCCCACCGGCGTGCCGCGCCGCCGGCCCGCCCCCGCCCCACCGGTCGCCCGGACCGTACCCGGGTTGCTCGACTGGCGAGCCACCCAGCACCCCGACCAGGTCGCCGTCGAGGTTCACGGGGTGGACCAGCTCACCTTCGCCAGGTGGCGGGCCGGGGCCCGAGCGGTGGCGGCGGCGCTGCGGCTGGCCGGCGTGGCGCGCGGTGACCGGGTCGGGCTGGTGTTCGCGGCGCGGGAGTGGACCGGCTACGCGGTGGCGTACTGCGGCGTGTTGGGTGCCGGGGCGGTCGCGGTACCGCTGTCCGACCGGCTGGCCCCGGCCCAGCTGGAGTACGCGCTGCGGCACTGCGCCGCCCGGCTGGTGCTGCACGGACCGCTGGCCGGACCGGTGGGACCGCCGCCGGCTGTTCCCACCGGTATCGCGCTGCGGGCGGTCACCGATCTGGTCGACGATCCCACCGCCGAGCCGCCCGCCGAGCCACCCGCCGAACCGGTACGCCCCGACGATCTGGCCCAGATCCTCTACACCTCGGGCACCACGGGACAGCCCAAGGGCGTCGGCGCCAGCCACGCCAACCTGGCCGCCGGGGCACCCAGCCATCCGCGCCGGCTGGCCCTGGCGCATTCGCAGCGCTTCCTGCACGCGTTCCCGATCGGCACCAACGCCGGCCAGACGATGCTGCTCAACGCATTGACCGCGAAACCGGCCGCACTGACCCTGCCGCTGTTCACCCCGGCGCGGTTCGCCCGGCTGGTCGCCGCACCCGGCACCGGCACCGTCTTCCTGGTCCCGTCGATGGCGATCGAACTGCTCGACTCCGGGGCGCTGCGGGGACGGGACACCTCCGGTGTCGCGCTGATCGGGTCGACCGCTGCCGCGCTACCACCAGCGGTGGCCACCCGGCTGGCGGCGGCGTTTCCCGCCGCGACGATCGTCAACTACTACTCGTCCACCGAGGCCGCACCCGCCCAGACCATGATGATTTTCGATCCGATGCGCCGCGCGGCCATCGGTCGGGCGGTCGACGGACAGCTGATGATCGCCGACGGGCAGCAGCGGCCGCTGCCACCGGGTGAGGTCGGAGAGGTCTGGCTGCGCTGTGCGCATCCGCGCTCGTACTACCGCGACGACACGGCCACCGGGGCAACGTTCCGCCAGGGCTGGGTCCGCATGGGTGACCTCGGCCGGCTCGACGCCGACGGGTACCTGTACCTCGCCGACCGGCAACAGGACATGATCAAATCTGGCGCTTTCAAGATTTCCTCGCTGGAGGTGGAAGCCGCGCTGCACGAGCATTCCGCAGTCGCCGAGGCAGCGGTGGTGGCCGTACCGCACGCGGTGCTCGGCTCCGCGGTCGCGGCGGTGCTGGTACCGCGCGCCGGGCACCCCCCACAGGAACTCGCGCTGCCTGCGATACGCGCGTTCCTGGCCGACCGGCTCGCCGACTACCAACTGCCGGCCCGGGTACTGCTCGCCGAGGCGCTGCCCCGCAACGAGGCCGGCAAGGTGCTCAAGCGGGAGCTGACCCCGCTGTTCGACCCGCCGGGCTGAACATGTCCGGGCTGAACGTGTTTGGGCCGAGCCCGCCGGGCGGGACGTGCCGATCCGCTTCGCATTCTCCGTCATGGACGACGACCGCACCACGACAACCGCACCAACAGGAGGCTCCCGTGGGCACCGCCGAAGCGACGTACGCACAGCATGCCGTCTGGTTCACCGAACAGGCCGCCGTCGCCGGCACGGCGTACCACATGGCAGTCGGTGTGTGGTACGACGCCGACCTGGACCAGGCCGCGCTGGCAGCGGCGTGCGCCGCGGTCATCGACCGGCATCCGATCCTCGGGGCCCGCGTCGACGACGACGGCGACGGCGTCCCGCGACTCGCCCCGGCCGCCGAGCGCCCTACCCTGCGGCGACTGGCCCGGCCGGCCAGTGGTGTGGACACCGACGAACTGATCGCGGCGGAAATCGCCCGCCGCTACGACCTGCGCACCGGGCCACTGGCCAGGTTCTGCCTGATCACCGCCGCCGACGGCCGGCATCTGCTGCTGGTCACCGCTCATCACCTGGTCTTCGACGGTGCTTCCAAGGACATCCTGGTCCGCGACCTGGCAGCGGCGTACGGCGCCGCCCGCACCGGCCGCCCGGTCGACCTGCCGCCGGCACCCGCCGGCGGGTACGCCGGACGCGCTGCCACCGAGCGCGACCGGGTCACGGCCGAGTCACCGGCCGCCCGCGAACACTGGGCCACGCACTGGTCCGGCCCGGGCGGCGTCGTGCTGCCCGGCCTCACCCGGCTGCCGACCGGTGCCGAACCCGGCAACGCCGTGCCGCTGGTCCTGGCGCCGGACCTCGTCGCCGGACTCGACCAGGCCCGGCGCAAACTCGGCCTGACCCGGTTCGAGTTGCTGCTGGCCGCAGTGCACGCGCTGCTTTCCCGGTACGGCAACCGAGGTGTGCCGGTCGGGGTCGGGCTGTCGACCCGTACCGCCGACACCGGCGGCGAGATCGGATTGTTCGTCAACGAACTGCCGGTGACCGGCCCCACACCCGGGGACGGAGACTTCAGCGAGCACGCGCACGCCGTCCGCGATCAGGTACGGACGTTGAACTGGTTCCGGGCCGTCCCGCTGGCGCATCTGGTCGCCGGACTGCGGCCGGCGCCGGCGCTCACCCCGGTGTCGATCGGCTACCGCCGTCGGGCGTCGGAACCCACCTTCGACGGGGTGGCCGCCACCGTCGACTGGGCGTTGTTCAACGGCGCGGCCCGCAACGCGCTGCACATCCAGGTCGTCGACGCCCCCGGGCCGGACGGTGGGCAGGAGAGCATGCAGCTCAGCCTGCAGCACAGCCCGACCGCGATCCCCGCCGACGCCGTCGCCCGCATCGGTGAACACCTGCGGACGCTGCTGACCGCCGTGGCCGCCGACCCGCAACAGCCGGTCGGTGCTTTGCCGGTACTGCCCACCGCCGAGCACGAGTTGGTCTGCCGTCGCTGGAACGCGACCGGGCGCGACTACCCGGCCGAGGCGACCGTGCCACAGATGTTCGCGGCAGCCGTACGGCAGGCACCGGACGCCGTCGCCGTGGTCGACGGCGAGCGCCGACTCCACTACGCCGACCTCGACGCGGCCAGCGCCCGGCTGGCCGGGCTGCTACGCGGCCACGGCGTCGGGGCGGGATCGCTGGTCGCGGTGGTGCTGGACCGGTCCTGGCAGGCGGTTGCCGCGCTGCTCGCGGTGCTGCGCAGCCGGGCGGCGTACGTACCCGTCGACCCCGGCCATCCACCGGCCCGGCAGGCGATGATTCTCGACGACGCCGCGCCGGCGCTGGTGCTGACCACCTCCGGTACGGCGAGCGCCCTGCCCGCCGGGCTGCCCGTGCTCGCCCTGGACCAGATCGACCTGGCCGGCCCTGGTCCCGGCGATCCCGGCGGGCCGGACGGACCCGACGGACCCCACGCCGGGCAGCCGGGGACGGCAGACCTGCCCGGCCCGGACGAGCCGGCGTACGTGCTCTACACCTCGGGTTCGACCGGGCGGCCCAAGGGGGTGAGCGTTACGCACGGCGCGCTGGCCAACCTCCTGCTGGCGATGCGGGACCAGTTCGGCAGCGGACCAGCGCACCGCTGGCTCAACCTGACATCGCTGTCGTTCGACATCTCGGGAGTCGAGATCTACCTGCCGCTGGTCACTGGCGCGCAGGTGGTGGTGGCGGCCGGCGTCAGCGCGCTCGACGGCGCGGGGGTGCTCCGGTTGGTCCGCGAGGCCGGCGTGACGCACGTGCAGGCGACCCCGTCCGGCTGGGGGGTGCTGCTGGAAGCCGGGCTCGACGACCCGGTGGTGGCGGTGACCGGCGGCGAGGCCCTGCCGGTCCCGCTGGCCCGCCAACTGCGCTCGCGGGTGGCCCGCCTGGTCAACGGGTACGGCCCGACCGAGGCGACGATCTACGCGACGATGGCGGAGATCCCGCCGGAGCCCGACGAGGTCACCATCGGCCGGCCGGTGCCGAACACCACCGCGTACCTGCTGGACGAACGACGGCGGCCGGTACCGATCGGGGTGCCGGGCGAGCTGTATCTGGGCGGGCGCGGCGTGGCCGGTGGCTACCTGAACCGTCCCGAGCTGACCGCGCAGCGGTTCGTCACCGATCCGTTCGGTCGTCTCTACCGCACCGGCGACCTGTGCCGCTGGCTGCCCGACGGCCGGTTGGAGTTCCTCGGGCGGACCGACGACCAGGTGAAGATCCGCGGTCACCGGGTGGAGCTGGGGGAGATCACCAGTTGCCTGTTGGCGCACCCGGCGGTCGCCCAGGCCGCCGTAGGGCTACGCGGCGGCGATGCCGGCGACGACACGGGCACTCTCGACGACGGTACGGATGCCGTCGACGACGGTGCGGGTGGGGCACAGCCGCGACTCGTCGCCTACCTGGTGCCTCGCGGTACCGCGCCGACCGTTGCCGAGCTACGCCGGCACCTGACCCGGACCCTTCCTACCGTGATGGTGCCCACCGACTGGGTACTGCTGGACCGCCTGCCGACGGGTCCGAACGGGAAGCTGGACCGGGCAGCGCTGCCGGCACCGTCGGCGGACGGTGCACACCCGGCGGACAGTGCACATCCGGCCGACAGTGCACACCCGGCGGGCACGACCGATCCGATCGTCGACGAGATCCGCACCATCTGGCAGGACGTGCTGCAGATCCCCGAGATCGGCATCCACGAGGACCTGTTCGACCTGGGTGGACACTCCCTGACGATCACCCGGATCAGCAGCCGGATCCACCGTCGGCTCGGGGTCGACGTGCCGTTGGACGCGTTCTTCGACACCCCGACGATCGCCGAGATCGCCGAACTGGTCCGTCAGGCCGACGCCCGGGGCCGACCTGCGGCTCCCGCACAATGAAATCGCACAACGGAGGATTCGATGGACGCGGAGGATTCGATGGACGCGACGACGTTACGCCAGCGGGTGGTGGAGCTGGTCGGCCAGGCGACCGGCGACGAGGTGCCGGTCGATCAGCTGGTCGGCGGCGGTTCACTGATCGCGATGGGAGTCGACTCGCTGGGCCTGCTCCGCCTGGTCGACGCGGTGGAGGCGGAGTTCGGCGTCGAGCTGGACTTCGACGGTCCCGGGCGGCGGATGGACACCCTCGACGATCTGGTGGCCGCGATCACCAGTGCCCGGGACGAGCCGACGTCGACTCCGGCCGTCACGACTGGGTGACCGGTCAGCCGCCACCCACCGAACATCGACAATAGTATCTACCCGGCAAATCGCATCGTCGTGTGTCATTGCCGGGCAGGCTAGCCGCTCGACTAGGCTGCGTTCGTGTCGGTCGAGGGTGGGAACGCGGACGAGCGCCTCAAACGCATCGAGGCGATCACCGATCCTGCGTTGTCCCGGCTGAGCTTCGATGCGTTGCTGGTCGAATCGCTGGCGCGCACCGGCGAGCTGCTCAACGTCGACTCCGCCGCCGTGTACCTGCTCGACGCGCACTCCCAGCAACTGGTCACCGTCGCGGCCTGGGGCATCGAGGCGGGCCACGAACCGCCGGCCCGCCTCGCGCTGAATCGGGGCTATGCCGGCACTGTGCTGGCGACCGGGGACACCGTCGCACTGACCGATCCCGACGACGCCATGCTGGCCAATCCCGCGTTGCAGGGCCAGGGCATCCGCTGCCTGCACGCGGTACCGGTGACGATCGGCGGGTCGGTCGCCGGGGTGCTGCACGTGGCGACGCGCAGTCAGCGCGAGCACCCCGGCGAAGACGAGCAGATGCTGCGGTTGCTGGCGGATCGGATCGCGCTGGCCGATCAGGCCCGTGAACGCCAGATCGACCGCAGCACCACCCTGGCCCTGCAGTACGACCTGCTGCCCACCGAGTTACCGGCGGTCGCCGGGCTGGAGTTCGCCGCCCGCTACGTCGCGGGCCACGACGCCGGGGTGGGCGGCGACTGGTACGACGTACTGCCGTTGCCCGGCGGATGGGTCGGGGTGGCGATCGGCGACGTCACCGGACGCGGGCTGCACGCGGCGACCGTGATGGGTCGGCTGCGCAGCGCCTTACGCGCGTACGCCCTGGAAACCACCGACCCGGCGGACGTGCTCGCCCGGCTGGACCGCAAGATGCAGCACTTCGAGCCGGGCATGATGGCGACGGTGTGCTACGCGACGATCGACCCCGCCCGGGCCGTCGTGTCGCTGTCGACGGCCGGTCACCCGCCACCGGTGCTGGTCACCGCCGGACGTGCCGCGCACTGCGTGCCCGCACCGGCGGATCTTCCGCTCGGCACCCTCATCCACCGGGCACGCCGGGTGCACAGTTTTGCCGTCGAACCCGGTGCGCTGCTGTTCTTCTTCACCGACGGGCTGGTCGAGCGGCGCGGGCCGAGTATCGACAGCGGCCTACGGTTGTTGTGCGAGGCAATGGTCGCAACCAGCGCCGAGGCGGCCTGCGCCGAGGCGATGGGCGCCCTGGTGGACGGTTGCCCACTGGTCGACGACATCGCCATGCTGGCGCTGCGCCGCCGCTGATTCCGCCGCTCCGGCCACCGGTCGGCATCACCACGGGCCGGTCGACGGCACTCCGGCAGCGTCGTGCGGGGTACGGGCACGGGGGTCGTCGGAGGTGCGTGCCGTGGCAGCCCGGTCCGTCCAGTCCCCCCGGCCCGCGCCGTCGGCGTCGATCGTCGGGGCGTCGGTGCCCCGGGGTCGCGCGTCCGGGCTGGTCTTGCGCCCGTTGGCGAAGGTGACCTGGTCGAAGCGCACCTCGACCGGGGCGGCGTAGCGCCTGCCATTGACCGGGTCGTGCCGCATGAACTCCGGTGGCGCGATACGCACCGTCACGTCGTACGGTCCAGGACCCGGCACCGCCGCGTTGCCGCCGTAGTGATGCAGGAACGGATGCCACAGAAACGGCAGACCGGCGGCGACGACGGGCCGGCCGTCGCGGCTGACCGCGATCTGAACGTCGAGTCCGGGGACGAACCGACCGTCGGCGGCATCCGCTACCGCGACCTCCAGGTGCACGTTGGCCTCCGGGGCCGCCTCCCGCCAGAACAGTTCGCCGTCGGACAGCTCGTACATGCCTTCCGCCTCCTCGTTGACGAAGGCCACGAGGTAGTCGCCGGCACGTCGGCTGACCGCTCCCTCCTCCTCGGCCATGGCGCGCACGGCATTGGTGTACGCCTGACCCTGCCGCCGGGCGACGGCGAGTTGTTCCTCGGTGGCCTCGTTGCTGGCACGCATGGGCGGTTGCGCGGATGGTGTCGTCATGGTGACCCTCCGGGTCGGTCTCTGCTTGCCTCCGCAGCGGGGTCTACCCCGCAGCGGCCGCGCTATGTCCTGACCCACCCGCGAGCATCGGTCAGCCGGCGGCGCGACCCGGGTCACCCACCGGCCTGCGTTAGCCGCGCCACCCGCCGGGAAGCCGATGGGCATCAGGCACGTCGAACCGCGTGCCGGTACCGGATCTGGAGGTCGAGATGGGCAACCGCGATCAACTGCACGACCTGCGTCGGCAGGCGCACGAGGCCGGCATCGAAGGCAGCTCGAAGATGTCCGACGCCGAGCTGCGCGAAGCGTTGAAAAAGATCGGCAAGGGCGCCGACCCACGGTCGGCCAAGCAGACCGCGAAGCAGGCCATGAGTCGCTGACCGGCGGTCGCGCCGCCCACCTGTCTCCGATCCACGTTCAAGCCGCTTGCCGGTCGCCGGCCGGGTCGGCGATGCTAGGGGCCCGGACTGGGTCGGAGGTCAGGTTGGGGCAGGACGGATCTCGCCGGCAGACCGCCGGCACGCTGCTCCGGCACGTGCATCTCGGTGGGGTACTCACCCGGGCGGAGCTCGCAGCGAAGATGGGGCTCAATCGCAGCACCATCATGGCGCTCACCGCCGAGCTCGTCGCGGCAGGTCTGGTCCGCGAGGAAGCGCCGCGGGAGACAGGTCGGGCGGGACGCCCGTCACTGGTGGTACGCCCTGAGTCACAACGCTGGTACGTACTCGGTTTCGACGTGGCGGTGGATCGGCTGATCGCGGCACGGGTCGGGCTGGGTGGGACGATTCTCGACCGCCGGGAGGCGGTCCGGCCACGGGCCGGAGTCGACCTCGAACGGGTCGTCGAGGTGCTCGGCTGGTTCGGCCGGCAACTGCACCGCACCGCACCCCCCGATGCCACCTGCGTCGGGGTGGGCGCCTCGTACTGCGGGATGATCCAACCCGGTGACGGCCTGGTTCGCTACGGCCCCGACCTGGGCTGGGTGGATCAGGCGTTCGGTGCCGAGCTGGGGCGGCGACTCGGTCTGGGGCTGCCGGTGCGGGTCGGCAACGAGGCCCACCTCGGTGCCCTGGCCGAGCTGCACCGTGGTGCCGGCATCGGCTTGCGTAACCTCATCTACCTGCACGGCGACGTCGGGGTCGGCGGCGGGATCATCGTCGGCGGCAAGCTGCTCGACGGCGACGGCGGGTACGGTTCCGAGGTCGGGCACATGGTGGTGAATCCGTACGACGGTCGGCCCTGCCTGTGCGGCTCCGCCGGCTGCCTGGAGGCTGAGGTCGGGGAACGGGCGCTGCTGGACGCCGCCGGCCGACCCGCCGAACTGTTCGGCCGCGACGCCGTGCGGGCGGTGGTGCGCGACGCCCGACGCGGTGACCAGCAGGCCAGCGAGGCTCTGGAGCGCATCGGTGATTGGCTCGGCATCGGCGTAGCCAACCTCATCAATCTCTTCAATCCGGGTGTCGTGCTCTTCGGTGGAATGCTGCGCGACCTCTTCCCCGGTACGGTGACGCAGGTGCGCGCCCGGATCGCCCGCAACGTCCTGCCGGTGGCCCGGGAGCGGGTCGAACTGCGGGTTGCCGCCCTGGGCGATGACACGACCCTGACCGGCGCCGCCGATCTGGGATTCTCCGGGCTGCTCGCCGATCCCACGAACCCGCTACCGGCGCTCGGCCGGGCCGCCGCCCCCGCTAACCCGGCGCCGGCATCGGCCCAGCGCTGACCGACGGCCCAGCACCAACCGATGGCCCGGCGGCGAGCGACGGCCCGGCGGCGAGCGACGGCCCGACGGCGAGCGCGGACCCGATCACCTCGGCGAGCGGACGCTGTGGGTGCTCGATCCAGTCCTGCACCGCGACGCGCAGCGCGGCGAGGAACGTGGCGGCCAGCACCCGGGACCGCAGGGCGACATCGGGACCGGCCAGCCGGTGGGCGAGTTCGGCGGCGAGTTCGCGTTCGATGACGGTGTACGCCGCGACCTGGTGCGGCAGGAGTGCCCGGTGCGCGCGCAACTGCCGGCGGCGGGTCAGCCAGGCACTCGCCGGATCCTGGTCGGCGTCGATGGCGAGGACCCGGGCCGCGTGGCCGAGCACCACCCACGGTGGCACCTGTGCGGGCTGGTCACGGATCAGTTCGAGCAACCGGCGCAGCCACATGGCGTCACCGTGGAACAGTGCCTCCTCCTTGCCGGAGAAGTAGTTGGAGAAGGTCCGCCGGGAGACACCGGCGGCGTCGGCGATAGCGTCCACCGTCAGGCGCTCGACGCCCTGCTGCGCGGCGAGCCGCAGGGCGGCTTCGTGCAGCGCGAGGCGGGTCGCCGCCTTCTTCCGTTCGCGCAGCCCGGCCACCTCGTCCATGGCAGTCCAGGGTACGGGCCGTGATCCGTTTCTCAACAAGAAAACTTGCCCAATGGGCAATATTGGCGGATGGTTGTATGTAGCAACCATCTCCGGCGGGAAGGCAATCGTGGACAGCACCGCCCGCGAGCTCGGCAACCGGCTGTACGACCTGCTCAAGGTCGTCCGGATGATCAAGCAACGGCGGGTCGAGGTCCGGCCGTCCGTACCGCTGGGCCTGGTCGGCATGTTGATGCAGATCGACCAGCTCTCCGCCGGCAGCCACGCCCGCGAGCTGGCCACCCGGACCGGTCTCGACCCGTCCACCGTCAGCCGTGCCGTCACCACGCTCACCGCGCACGGCCTGGTGCGACGGCGCACCGACCCGACCGACAGACGGGCCAACTGCCTGTGGTTGACCGATGCCGGGCGGGACGCCCTGACCAGCGCCAACGACTGGTACGCCCGATTAGTCGAAGACGCCCTGACCGACTGGACACCCGACGAGATCGCGGCCCTGCACGCCGGGCTCCGTCGGTTCACCCGCGGCATCGAAGCCGCACTCGCAGCTCACGACACCCTGGAGTCCGCGCAATGAGCACATCCAGCACGGCAGCCGGCCCCCGGCCGGCAACTGCCGGCGGCAGCCCGATGGGCCACCGGCAGACCCTCGAAGCGCTCAGCGGCCTGCTGCTGGTGCTCTTCGTCGCACTGCTCAGCAGCACCGTCGTCTCGACCGCGCTGCCGAAGATCATCGGGGCACTGCACGGCTCCCAACTGCAGTACACCTGGGTGGTCACCGCCACCCTGCTCGCCGCCACCGCGACCACGCCGATCTGGGGCAAGCTGGCCGACCTGTTCGACAAGAAGCTACTCGTACAGATATCAATCGTGGTCTTCCTGGTCGGTTCGGTGCTGGCCGGATTCGCGCAGAACGCCGAGCAGCTCATCGGCGCACGAGCGGTGCAGGGCATCGGTGTCGGCGGGCTGCAGGCCCTCGTCCAGGTCGCCATCGCGGCGATGATCCCGCCCCGCGAGCGCGGCCGGTACAACGGCTATCTCGGTGGCGTCATGGCGGTGGCCACCGTGGGTGGCCCGCTGCTCGGTGGGCTGATCGTCGACACGTCCTGGCTGGGTTGGCGCTGGTGTTTCTTCATCGGCGTACCCATCGCCGCCCTGGCGCTGGTGCTCCTGCAGGCCACTCTGCATCTGCCGGTCATCCGCCGGGACAACGTGAAGATCGACTACCTTGGTGCGACCCTGATCGCCGCCGGGGTGAGCGTGCTGCTGATCTGGGTCTCGTTCGTCGACGGCTCGTTCGCCTGGCTGTCCTGGCAGACCGCCGCGATGGTGGGCGGCGGGCTGGCACTGCTCGCGCTGGCGGTCCGGGTCGAGGCCAGGACAGCCGAACCGATCGTCCCGCTCGACATCATCCGGGAGCGCACCACGGCGCTGGCCATCGTCGGCAGCCTCGCGGTGGGCATGGCCATGTTCGGCGGTGCCGTCTTCCTCGGCCAGTACTTCCAGATCGGTCGCGGCTACAGCCCGACCGAGGCCGGACTGCTGACCATCCCGATGATGGCCGGGGTCCTCGTCTCCTCGATCGTGGCCGGCCGGCTGATCACCCGGACGGGCCGGATCAAGCCGTACCTCGTCACCGGGACGATCGTCCTGGTCGCCGGGTTCGGCCTGCTCGGCCTGGTCGACCACGCCACCTCGCTGTGGTTCGTCAGCGCGGCGATGCTGCTGGTCGGGGTGGGTGTCGGCATGACCATGCAGAACCTGGTCCTCGCGGTGCAGAACACCGTCGCGCTCAAGGACATCGGCGCGGCCAGCTCGGCCGTGGCGTTCTTCCGCTCACTCGGCGGCACCATCGGAGTGTCGGTGCTGGGCGCGATCCTGGCCCGCCGGGTCGCCGAACGGATCACCACCGACCTGGCGGACGCCGGGTACCCGGCGTCCGCCAGCGGCCAGGCCAGCGGCAGCCTCGACCTGGCCGCGCTACCCGAGCCGGTCCGGCAGATCGTGCGCGCCGCGTACGGCGACGCGACCGGACACATCTTCCTGCTCTCAGCGGGCATCGCCGTGCTCGGCGTGGTGGCTGCTCTGCTCCTCAAGCAGGTGACGCTCCGTACCAGCCTGGACCTACCCGGCACGACGAAGGCGGTCGCGGTCGCCGCCGACGCCATCGACGGTGCTCCCCCGCCTGACCAGACCACCCCGCCCGACCAGGTCACTCCCGTCTCCCGTCCGGCCGGGCGAAGCGCCGGTAGCGGCGTTTGACCGCAGGCACGTCGGGTAGCCGTCCCGTGCCCGGGCGGCGAGGTGCTGGCCGAACCCCTGCGGGCTGGATTCCCACCAGGCACGAAAGGCGCGGGGAGATGGCGGAAATTGTCGGCGAGAGCCTGGCCAGGCGATTGGTCGCATGGGGCGTGGACACCATCTTCGGCCTGCCCGGAGACGGCATCAACGGACTCATGGAAGGCTTCCGTCGGGAGCGGGAGCGGCTGCGGTTCGTGCTGGTGCACCACGAGGAGGCGGCCGCCTTCATGGCTACCGGCTACGCCAAGGCGACCGGCCGCCTCGGGGTGTGTGTGGCGACCTCCGGGCCGGGCGCCATCCATCTGCTCAACGGCCTGTACGACGCCAAGCTGGACCATGTCCCGGTGCTGGCGATCACCGGCATGCAGGAGACCTCCGTGCTGGGCACCCGTTACCAGCAGGAGGTCCACACGGACCTGTTGTACCAGGACGTCGCCGCGTACAACCTGATGGTCACCAATCCCGAGCAGCTGCCCGGGGTGGTCGACATCGCGATCCGCACCGCGCTGGACAAGCGCACCGTGGCCCACCTGACGTTCCCCAACGACGTCCAGGTGGCGGCGGTGGGCGAGCGACCGTACCGGCACGTCAGTCCGGGCCTGCGGCCGGCCAGCCGGCCGCAGCTGTCCCGCCCACCGCTGCCGCCGGCCGACGCGGAACTCGACCGGGCCGCCGAGGTGCTCAACGCCGGCCGCAAGATCGCCATGCTGGTCGGCGTCGGCGCACGAGCGGCCCGCGACGAGGTGCTGGCGGTCGCCGAGAAGCTGGCCAGCCCGATCGTCAAGACACTGCCCGGCAAACAGGTGGTACCCGACGACCACCCGCTCACCACCGGCGGGCTCGGCCTGCTCGGCACCAGGCCGAGCGAGGAGCTGATGGCCGAGTGCGACACGCTGCTGATGGTCGGCACCAACTTCCCGTACGGCAAGTACCTGCCCGAGCCGGGACAGGCCCGGGTGGTGCAGATCGACGTCGATTCGAGTCTGATCGGGATGCGGGTGCCGGTGGTGGCACCGGTGGCCGCCGACGCCGGGCTGGCGCTGCGCGCGTTGCTGCCCCGGCTCACCCAGCGGGCCGACCGGTCGTTCCTGACCAAGCACCAGCGGGGACGCGACGAGTGGCGCGCGGACATGGCGGCGCTCCGTGACCCGGCTCGCTCGCCGATCGCGCCGCAGTACCTGATGGGTTGCGTGGACGAGGCGGCCGCCGACGACGCCGTGCTCACCTGCGACTCGGGCACGGTCGCCACCTGGGCGGCCCGGCACTGGACGATCCGCGGCGGCCGGGAGTTCTACCTGTCGGGCAACCTGGCGTCGATGGCACCCGGGCTGCCGTACGCGATCGCGATCCAGCACGCGTTTCCCGGCCGGCAGGTGATCGCCCTGGTCGGCGACGGCGGCTTCGCGATGCTGATGGCCGAGTTCCTCACCGCCGTACGGCACCAGCTGCCGGTGAAAATCATCGTGAACAACAACAACGCGTACGGACAGATCCTGTGGGAGCAGGTCAGCCTCGGCTATCCGGAGTACGCGGTACGCCACCAGCAGCCGGAGGCCGACTTCGCCGCCTGGGCGATGGCGTGCGGCGGGTACGGCGCCAAGGTCCGTGATCCGGACGGACTGGCCGGCGCGGTCCGCGCCGCGCTCGCCCACCCCGGGCCGGCTCTGATCGACTGCGACGTCAATCCGAACGAGCCGCCGATGCCCGGCAAACTGCGGTACGAACAGGCCAAGCACGCCACCGAGTCGTTCCTGCGTGGCGAGCCGCACAAGGGGGCGACGCTGGCCACCGTCGCCCGCGACAAGATCAGCCAGTTCCGCTCGTGAGCGCGGTCCGGCTGCCCGACCCGGTCCCGCTGCCCGACCCGGTCCGCCGACCTGGCGGGCCGGACCCGGCGACGGCGGTGGACGTCGCCGCGCTGGCCGACGCGCTGCGCGCCGAGGTCGACGCGGAGGTGCGCTTCGACGCCGGATCCCGGGCCGCCTACGCCACCGACGCGTCGAACTACCGGCAGGTGCCGCTCGGGGTGGTGGTGCCGCGCAGCGTCGACGCGGCGGTGGCCGCCGTGGCGGTCTGCCGCCGCTACGGTGCGCCGCTGCTCAGCCGAGGCGGCGGCACCAGCCTCGCCGGGCAGTGCACCAACACCGCGGTGGTGCTGGACTGGTCGAAGTACTGCAACCGGCTGCTGGAGATCGACCCGCAGCAGCGTAGCTGTCTCGTGGAGCCGGGCATCGTGCTGGACGCGCTGAACGCGCAACTGGCGCCGACCGGGCTGGAGTTCGGCCCCCGCCCGGCCACGCACAGCCACTGCACCCTCGGCGGGATGATCGGCAACAACTCCTGCGGGGCGACCGCCCAGCGCACCGGCAAAGTGGTCGACAACGTCATCGAGCTGGAGGTGCTGCTCTACGACGGCACCCGGATGTGGGTCGGAGCCACCGACGACGCCCGCTACACCGAGATCCAGCGCCAGGGCGGGCGGCCGGCCGAAATTCACCGGCAGCTACGGTTGCTCCGCGACGAATACCTGTCCGACCTGCGTGAACGCTATCCGAAGATCCCGCGCCGGGTGTCCGGCTACAACCTGGACAGCCTGCTGCCGGAGCAGGACTTCCAGGTGGCACGGGCACTGGTGGGCTCCGAGGGCACACTGGTCGTGGTGCTGCGTGCCCGGCTGCGGCTGGTGCCGGTGGTGCCCGCGCACGCGTTGCTGTTCCTCAGCTACCCCGACGTGGCCAGCGCCGGCGACGACGTACCCCGGATCCTGCCGCACCAGCCGGTCGCGCTGGAAGGCATCGACGACAAGCTGATTTCGTTCGAGATGCGCAAGCACCTGCACCCGCAGGCACTGCACCTGCTGCCGCCCGGCGGCGCCTGGCTGATGGTGCAGCTCGGCGGGGACGACCAGCAGGCGGCGAACGACGCGGCCGAACGGCTGCTCACGGATCTCGGCCGCCGCGACGATCCGACCGTGCACCGGTTCGCGAACCTGCGCGACGAGGCCCGGATGTGGCAGGTCCGGGAGTCCGCACTCGGTTCCACCGCGCACGTGCCCGGTGAGACCGACACCTGGCCCGGCTGGGAGGACTCGGCCGTCCCGCCGCAGCGACTCGGCGACTACCTGCGCGACCTCGACCGGCTCTACCGCGAGTACGGCTACGACAGCGCCTCCCTGTACGGGCACTTCGGCCAGGGCTGCGTGCACACCCGCATTCCGTTCCGGCTGACCACCGCCGACGGCGTACGCCACTTCCGGTCCTTCGTCGAACGCGCGGCCGACCTGGTCGTGTCGTACGGCGGATCGTTCTCCGGCGAGCACGGTGACGGTCAGGCCCGCGGCGAGCTGCTGCCGAAGATGTTCGGCGACCGGGTGGTCCGGGCGTTCGGCCAGGCCAAGGCGATCTTCGACCCGGCGGACCGGATGAATCCCGGCAAGGTCGTCGCGCCCTATCCGCTCGACGGCGACCTGCGGCTCGGGGTCGGCTACGACCACGGCGATGTGGCGACCGTCTTCGGCTACCCCGACGACGACGGCAGTTTCGGCCACGCCGTGCTGCGCTGCGTCGGCGTCGGCAAGTGCCGGCGCGAGCACGGCGAGGTGATGTGTCCGTCGTACATGGTCACCAGGGAGGAGGAGCACTCGACCCGGGGCCGGGCGCGGCTGCTGTTCGAAATGCTCGACGGCGGCACGCGCGGCGGCACGATCACCGACGGCTGGCGTTCCACCGAGGTCCGCGACGCACTCGACCTGTGCCTGTCCTGCAAGGGCTGCAAGGCCGACTGTCCGGTCAACGTGGACATGGCGACCTACAAGGCGGAGTTCCTGTTTCACCACTACCGGCACCGGACGCGGCCACGGTCGCACTACTCAATGGGTTGGCTACCGGTCCTGGCCGCCGTCGCGGCGGCGGCGCCCAGGCTGGTGAACGCGCTGGCCCGCGCGCCCGGCCTCGGCCGGGCCGGCAAGGCGTTGGCCGGCGTCGACCAGCGGCGGGCGATCCCGACCTTCGCCGGACAGACGTTCCAGCGGTGGTTCGCCGGGCGTACCCCCGGTGGGGACGGCTCCCGAGGTGCGGTGGTGCTGTGGCCGGACACCTTCACCAACCACTTCCATCCTGGCGTGGCCGACGCCGCCGTGCAGGTACTGGAGTCGGCCGGCTGGCGGGTCGTGGTTCCGCAGGCACCGGTCTGCTGCGGACTGACCTGGATCTCCACCGGTCAACTCGGCATGGCGAAACGGGCGCTGCGGCGTACCGTCGCGGTGCTGCGGCCCTACCTGCGCGCCGGCACGCTGATTCTCGGCCTGGAGCCCAGTTGTACGGCGGTGTTCCGCGACGACGCGGCCAACCTGTTCCCCGACGATCAGGACATCCGGCGGCTGCGCGAGCAGACCGTCACCCTGGCCGAGTTGCTCGACCGACACACGCCCGGCTGGCGATCGCCCCGGCTGGCGGTCCGCGCACTGGTGCAGACGCACTGCCACCATCATGCGGTGCTCGGCACCGCCGCGGACGAATCGCTGC
The DNA here is from genome assembly GCF_049179075.1 of Solwaraspora sp. WMMB335. Taxonomy (NCBI): domain Bacteria; kingdom Bacillati; phylum Actinomycetota; class Actinomycetes; order Micromonosporales; family Micromonosporaceae; genus Solwaraspora; species Solwaraspora sp. WMMB335. The sequence continues at coordinate 6,133,735 of NZ_JBMHMF010000001.1, read as the reverse complement.
TCGACCGGATGGGAGTCGACGCGCGGCGGCTCGACTCGGGCTGCTGCGGCCTGGCCGGCAACTTCGGATTCGAGCGTGGCCACTACGAGGTCTCGCAGGCCTGTGCGGAGCGGGTGCTGTTCCCGGCGTTACGCGCCGCAGAGCCGGACGAGGTGGTGCTGGCCGACGGCTTCAGCTGCCGGACCCAGGTGCACCAGGGCGAGGCCGGTGGACGCGAAGCGATCCACCTGGCCGAGTTGCTACGGGCCGCGCTGCGGGCGGACTCAGGTGGTGGCGGGACGGGTGGGGGTTTCCCGGAGCGGCACTGGGCGGCCCGCCCGGCCGAGCCGGCCCGGTCGACCCTGCGGCGGTGACCACACCGATGCGGCTGTCCACCCGCGTCTACCGGGTGCCGACCGACGCACCGGAAGCCGACGGGACCCTCGCCTGGTCGCAGACGACGCTGGTGCTGGTCGAGGCCAGCCACGAGGGAACGACGGGCATCGGATACAGCTACGGCCCGGCTGCGGTGGCGTCGGTCGTGGCCGACCTGCTGGCCCCGACGCTGGCCGGCACCGATCTCGACGCCGACGACGTGCCGAGCGCCTGGCTGGCCATGCAGCGGCGGCTGCGCAACGCCGGCCGACCGGGGATCGCCGGCCTCGCGCTGTCCGCCGTGGACTGCGCGCTGTGGGACTTGAAGGCACGCCGGCACGGGCTGGCGCTGGCCCGGTTGCTGGGCATGGTCCGCCCGGCGGTTCCGGTCTACGGCAGCGGCGGATTCACCACGTACGACGCTGAGCGGCAACGCCGCCAGCTCGCCGGATGGGTACACGACGACGGCATCCCGAGAGTGAAGATCAAGATCGGCGAGTCGTGGGGGCGGCGGGTCGACCGGGACCTGGAGCGCATCGCCCAGGCGCGGGACACCATCGGCGCCGACGCCGAGCTCTACGTCGATGCCAATGGCGCGTACCACCGCAAGCAGGCGATTCGGGTGCTGAGCGCGGCGGCCGACCGAGACGTACGGTGGTTCGAAGAGCCGGTCAGCTCCGACGACCACGACGGGCTGGCCCTGGTCCGCGACCACGTCGCCGCCGATGTCGCCGCCGGTGAGTACGGCTACGACCTGGCGTACTTCCACCGACTGGCGCCGGTGGTCGACTGCCTGCAGGTCGACGTCACCCGGTGCGGCGGGATCAGCGAATTTCTGCGGATCGCCGCCGTCGCCGCCGGTCACGGGCTGGAGGTGTCGACGCACTGCGCGCCGCACCAGCATCTGGCGGTGGCGTCGGCGGTGCCGAATTTGCGACACAGCGAGTGGTTCCACGACCATGCCCGGATCGAGTCCATGCTGTTCGACGGTGCCGTAGCCGCGACCGGGGGCAGCGCACCGGTCAACCGGGACGAGCCCGGCAACGGGCTGCGCCTACGGGAGCGGGAGGCGCAGCCGTTCCGGATCGGCTGACGTGTCCGGACGCGCTACCGGTCGCCGGCTCCGGATGCCCCGTCGTTGCCGAGGACCGTCGCGGTCTCCAGCAACATCGCGTGTACGAACGCCTGCGGCAGGTTGCCGCGCAACTGCCGTTGCAGCACGTCGTACTCCTCGGTGTAGAGCCCCGGGGTGCCGCACGCCGCCCGGCTGCGCTCGAACCACCGGTTCGCCGCCACGACCTCGCCGGCCTGGTACGCGGCCAGTGCCGCGATGAACCCGCAGAGCAGGAAGGCGCCCTCGGCGTCACCGAGCGGCCGGCCGTCCGGCCGGAACCGGTACAGATAGCCGTCACATTCCAGCTCGTCCATCACGGCCCGGCGGGTGGCGACCGTACGCGGATCGTCCGGCGGCAACGCGCCCCGCACCGCCGGCAGCAGCAGCGCGGCGTCCACCCGGTCGCTGTCGTAGGCCTGCTGCCAGCGGCCGGACGGGTGCAGGCCGTGCTGGCTGGTGTCGGCCAGGATGGTGTCGGCGAGGCTCGCCCACCGTGCCGCCGGTCGGGCCGGAGCGAGGCTGGTCGGTGCGCCGCGGGCCGGGGCGAACCGGGGCGAGGCAGGCCGGGGCGAGGCGAGCCGGGCCACCGCCCGCAGCCCGGCCACGCAGCTCAGCTTGGAGTGCGTCCACTGCCGCGCGGGCAGCTCCCAGATGCCCGCGTCCGGCTCTCGCCACCGGTCGGCGATCGCGTCGACCACGACCTGCGCCGCGTGCCACAGGTCGGGTCCGGCCCGGTCAAGCCGCGCGGCGGTGGCCAGCAGTTGCAGGATCTCACCGAAGACGTCGAGCTGGAACTGGTCGCGGACCCAGTTGCCGATCCCCACCCGCGCGCCCGGATAGCCGGGCAGGAACTCCAGGTTCCGTTGCGGCGTCACCGCGCCACCCCGGGTCGTGTACGCCGGTGCCAGCCGGGGACCGTCGGCCAGCACCCGGTCGGTGATGAACGTGACGGCGTCGTCAAGCAGGTCGGTGGCCCCGGCGGCGGCCGCCGCCTGCCCGGCGAGACACTGGTCGCGGATCCAGGCGTACCGGTAGTCGTAGTTGCGTCCGCTGTGTGCCCGCTCCGGCAGTCCCATGGTCGCGGCCGCGACCATGCCGCCGCCGGGGCGGGTCAACCCGTGCAGCACCGCACGGGCGAGTGCGGCGTCGCGGCGGGCGATGCCGTCGGCCGCCGGCGGCACCGCCGCGCGCCAGGCGTGCTCGGTCGATCGCCAGACCTCGGTCGCCGAAGGCACCGGCTCGGTGATCGGATCGGCGGACACCTCCAGGACGAGATCGTGCTGACCGCCGGCGGCAAGTTCGATGTTGCCCTGCAGAGCGTCGGCGGCTGACGGTGCGAGTCCGGTGCCGCCGGTGAGGCGCAGGTGCAGCCCGCCGACCTGGCCCGACCAGACGTCGTCGCCGACACGACGGGCACCGGTCAGCGGCACCCGCCCGTAGTCGGTGGCCGGGTCGAGCAGCACCCGCACCGTCGCCGGCTGGGAAAGAGCCCGGATCTGCCGCAGCAGCACCAGGCGGCGTTCGGTCGCGGGATAGGCCAGTGCCTCGCGGGATTCGACGATGCCGCCAGCGGTGACCCAGCGGCTCACCCAGATCAACGAGTCAGGCTCGTAGTAGCCGCCCCAGACGAAGTGGTCCCAGGTCGGGCTGACCACGTACCGGCCACGCCCACCGAGCAGACTGCCGAAGATCGACGGGCTGTCCCACACCGGGGCACACAGCCAGCCGATGCCGCCGTCCGGACCGACGACGGCGCCCCGATGGCCGTCGGCCAGCAACGCGTACTCACGCAGCACCGGCACCTGGGCCGGTTCGGGGCGCCCCTTCGCCAGGTCCACCGGACCTCCCGCCTGCCGTCAGACAGGTCGGCTATACCCCGATCTGGCCGGCTGACACCGGCGACGGAAAGTCATCCGTTGCCCGGCGGCAGGTCGTAGCCGGAGGCGGTGCACTGGGCGTCGAGCGAGCCGTCCGACACCGTCCAGTAGAGGTGTGCCGAGCCACGGCTCCCGCTCGTACGGGTGAAGATCAGGACGTCGTCGTTGGTGGTCGCGGACGTGCCGCTGTCGGAGATCGCCACCGACCCGAGCGGTGCTCCGCCGAACACTCCCACCAGCGAAATCGGGGTCAGGTCAGGGTCGGCCGCGTAGTCGGTGACCGGGATCGTGACGGTCCCGCCGACCGTGGTCGGCAGGTTGAACCCGATACTTTTGCAGACTGGTCGGCGGTTGTCCGCCGAGGTGGTGGCACCGGCCGAACTGGCAGCGGTGAGCGAGACGGCGGCCAGCCCGACAACCGTCGCGGCTGCCACCCGAGCCGCACAGGGCAGTTTCACGTGTTCTCCTCTGCATCGGTGCGACCGTCGGAAGCGACAGCAGAATGCCATGGCCGTCGATATTCGCCTCGACACCGAATGTGATCGGACGTCACCGTTCCGTAAGGAGTTGCCTCAAGCGTGAACCATCTCGTCGACCATGGCGAGACAGCCCACCACAGCCCCGCCAGCTGGGTCGGCCGTGCTCGCCGGAGTCGCTCCCCGCAGACGCCAGTAGACGTACGGCCGCTAGACTTGGCGTTCGCGCCCTCGTAGCTCAGGGGATAGAGCATCGGTTTCCTAAACCGTGTGTCGCAGGTTCGAATCCTGCCGGGGGCACCAGCATAAGGCCCTGACCAGCAACAATCCGGTCCAGCGATCGATCTCCATCCATACGGTTTTGAACTGCCCCCCGAAAACCCCCCGCTAACACCTACGGGCGATCAGGTTACGGCGGGCCCCTGCGGGGTGTCGGCAGCTGTCCCTGCGTGCCCGTCCGGATCGGCGTGGGTCATGCTGGCGAAGCTTGGGCTCGGTTGCCGCTTGGTTGGCCCAAACCGTGGGCCGCAGCAGTAGGGTGCCGTCCGCCTCTTTGAAACCGGCTACTGCCGGTCAGCCAGCGGTTGCGGTCTTCGGCCGACACAGGCTGTCCACAGCGAATTTGCCTACCGCTTTCATTTCACGACTCCGATGTGCGTCGCTACAGCCTGGAGGCCTCATGGGTGACCGCATTGCCCAGCTGATCGCCGTCGTGAGCGGCCGGACCGGGAGGCGGAACACGGGCTTTCCGCCGTCACCCTGCGAGGTCGCTCGGATTCGACATGTCGCTCATGCGCTGGCGAGCCGGAAGATCGCCCCGCCTCGGCACCCAGGGCGACTTCGAAGTTCGTGACGGATGGTCGTTCTTGCAGGTTGGCGACTCTGTCTGGGTAGTGGTGTTGAGGGTTTCTGAGATGTTTAGTCACGTTTTGGTGTCTTGTTGATCTCTGGTTGGTTTCGCGAGTCCGAGTAGGACGAGTGGGCGCCGGTAGGGATCGCGGCCGGTGTGGCGTAGTTGGTGGCTGATCCGGGTGATCCCGGCGAGCCGGAACAGTCCGATGACCAGGTTGCGAAGGGCTGTCATGGCCCGGGTGGCGGTGGACATGCGGCTGGCGTCCTCACCGAAGACGGCGTCGCGAAGCCAGTGCAGCGACTCGACCGACCAGTGCCCTCTCGTATAGGCGGCCAGAGCGGCCGGGTCGGCCTGGGCCGCGGTGAGGTTCGTGATGCCCAGGACCGCGACCGCGCCCAGGAGGTTCCCGGCGATGTCGTAGATGTAGCGTTCGAGCAGGAACACCTGCTCGGCGTGGGGGAACAGGCCGACGGTGGTGGGTGTGGCGGGCAGGGTGCGGATGGTGCGGACCTCGATACGGCCGTGACCACGGTCGATGGTGGCGTGCTCGACCGCGATCGCCTGCCAGGGCAGCGCATCGACGGCGGCGAACAGTTTCGGTTGGTTACCGCCGATGGTGAACACGTAGAAGGCGTGACGGCGGTGCAGGTAGCGGGCATGTTCGCGTTGGGTGTGCAACTGGTCGGCGGTGATGACGCGGCCGGCCACAGTGCAGTCGTCGAGCTGGTCGAGCAACGGCTGGAACACCGTGATTTCGTTGGTCTTGTCGACCGGGACCTCGTGCTGCGCGGCGACGGTGCCGTCGTCGGCGCGGGCCGACAGCAGCGCCGGGCCGGGCGGCGCCGTGCTGGGCTTTCCCGTCAACGTGCAGACATCGCCGCAGCGGGCTGCCGCCGGTGTCGCGGTGAGCGGTACGGGCCATCGCGGCGGTGAACGCGCACAGGATCCGGTCGTAGTCTTCGCCGTGGGCGGCCAATGCCTCGGTGATGGTCTTGGCGTCGGGCCGGCGGGCCCGGCCGTCGCGGCCGGTGGGAGCACCCAATGCGCGCAGCAACGCGTCGGGGGCATCGGCCACCCACTCGCCGATCGCGGTGGTGTCGAGGTGACCGGCGGGCATCGCCAGCATCGGCAGAGCCAGCAGATAGGTCAGTGGGTACCGGCGGCCCCGCAACGCCCGCCGATCCACGATCTGGGCCAGGAACCCGAGCAGCCGGGCTATCCCGGCCTCGTCGATCACGACCGGATCACCCGCTCTGGCCGGCCGCGGCCCGGCGCCGAGCACCTCACGGCCGGTACGAGCCGGGCGCTCGGGCGCCAGCGCCAGGACCAGTTCCCGGGCTGCGCCTGCCGGTAGACCACCAGGCATCGATTCGGGCAGGACCACCGGGTCACCGCCGAACCAGGCCGGTAACACCTGGTCGTAGACCGGCTGAAGGACCGCGGGCAGCAGATCGGGTAGATCGGCAATGGTCAACGGGCGGTCGGTGATGGCACACTCGGCAGGCACGGGGTTCCTGGTTCAGCGTCGGCGTTTTGTGAGAGATTCACCGATCTACGAGGAACCCCGTCCCCCCTTGTCAAATCCCGATCCGAGCCTTCACCCGGCACCGCACCGGCCGGATCGCCACACGCAGCCCCGTGGATACCCGTGCGGCATCACCAAACCCGGGTAGCGACGTCCAAAAGAGACTCGTCCGCGACCACCCCGTGATCAACAACGTGGGTCTCCAGCCAGCCCACCCGCTCGACCAGCCACAACACCCGAGGCCCCGCCACCCACACGACTTTGAAGTCACCCTGCCTCGACCGCTTCCTGCACCACTGCGACGTCGTCGCGATCAACGGGCCCAGCTACCGGCTCAAGAACCGCCTCACCGCCATCGACGGCCAAGCCAACGTCGCCTGACCTGGGCACGTTCGTTCGTACCTACCTGGGCACGTCAGTTGGTACGCCGACACCTGGTCCTACCTGCCGTCTGTACCGGGCGATCCGGGACCGTCGGCGGCCGCGTTCGTGGCGTTCAACCAGGAGCGCACCGGCGTCTTCGGCGACACCACGTTCGCGATGCGGGCCGCGGCCGAGATCGGGCGGGGCTTTCCGGCGAACACCGGCGTCGGCGAATTCGCCGCCGACCCCACGCTGACCGGCCTGGCCGGGCGGACCGCGGGCGGAGTGCGGACCCACAGCGTCGAGAACCGCCGCCAGGTGGCCGCGTTCCGCTACGGCCCTGGCACGGGTCGCCCCCGGCCGGCCCAGTTCTCCCGCGCGGTGCTGCTCGCCGAGGGCGGCCGCGGTCTGGTCTTCGTCGCCGGTACCGCGGCAGTCGTCGGCTCGAACACTGTGGCGGCCGACGCCGTCGAGCAGCTCGACGTGACGCTGGGGCTGGTCGACGGGCTGCTGTCCTGCGACGCGGTCGCCTCCGACGGCCTGCACCTGTCCGGCGGCCTCGGCGCGCTGCTCGGCCTGACCGTCTACGTCGCGGCGCCGGCCGACCTGGCCGCCGTCCGCGCGGCGCTGGCCGGGCGCCTGCCGGTGCCGGCGGTCTGCGTGCTGTCCCCGCTGACCCGCCCGGACCTGCTCGTCGAGGTGGACGGGCTGGCGGTCGTGGACCTGGTGCCGGCCGGTTGACCGGCACCAGGCGGTGCCTACTCCGCGATGTAGGTGCGGCCGGTCCAGGTGAACACGACGTTGCCCTCTTCCTCGGCGCTGCCGTCGCGCTCGAAGTGCTCGTAGCCGGCACAGTACGGAATCTTGATCTTGTCCACGGTCTCGTCGACCCGGGTCCGGCGCAGCTCGTCGGGCAGTGACCGCGGTCCGCCGCGCAGCAGCGCGTCGACCTGGAACGTCGTGGTGGGGGTCACGGGACTCTCCATGGCAGTTCCTCCGTCGGGATCGAGGTGATCAGGCACCGCCGTCAGGCGGGCACCTGCGACCGGAACTCGTGCACGCTGTCGCGGATCGCCGCCGCCACCCGGTCGTGCTGGTTGTCGAGGTAGAAGTGCCCGCCCGGCAGGACGCGCAGGGCGGTGGGCCCGTCGGTGTGCGTGCGCCAGCGGTCGGCCTCGGCGACGGGCACCCGCGGGTCGGCGTCTCCGATGAGCACGGCGACCGGGGCGCGCAGCCGGTCCGCGGGCGCGGCCCGGTAGGTCTCGACGGCCTGGTAGTCGGCGCGCAGCACGGGCAGGACCATCGCCAGCAGGTCCGGGTCGTCGAACACCGCCGCCCGGGTGCCGCTGAGCTCCCGGATCTCCCGGACGATGCCCTGGTCGTCGCGCCGGTGGATGGCGTCGGTGCGCGGCACGCTCGGCGCCCGCCGGCCGGAGACGATGACGCCGAGCAGGTCGGTGGCGCCGGCCCGCTCCATCCGCAGCGCGGTCTCGAAGGCCACGACGGCGCCCAGGCTGTGGCCGAAGAGCACGGTCGGGCGCGGCTCGGCGGCCCACGCGGCGAACACGCCGTCGGCCAGGCCGGCGATGCTGCGCAGCAGGGGCTCCCGGTAGCGCTCCTGGCGGCCGGGATACTGCCCGCCGACGACGTCGAAGTCGGCGGCGAGCTCGCGGGCGAGCGGGTGGAAGTAGCCGGCCGCGCCGCCGGCGTGCGGCAGGCAGACGAGCCGGACGGCGCCGGGGCGGGGCGCGCCGTAGCCCTGCAGCCATCGACCGGCACTCACGCGTTCACCATCCTGGACGTCCGGGCCGCCGCTCACAGCGGAATGTTGCCGTGGTGGCCACGGCCCGCGACCGCGCCGGCCAGGGCCGCGGCCACCCGGTAGCGGGTCTCGGCCGGGTCGATCACCTCGTCCACGACGCCCAGCTCGATCCCGTGCTGCACGCCGCCGACCAGCCGCTCGTGCTCCTCGATCAGCCGGGCCTTCAGGGCCGGGCGGTCGGCCTCCGACGCGGCGGCCAGCGCGCGCCGGTGCACGACGTTGACCGCGGCCTCGGCGCCCATGACGGCGACCTCCGCCGCCGGCCAGGCCAGGACGGCGCTGGCGCCGAGCGCCCGGGAGTTCATGGCGATGTAGGCGCCGCCGTAGGCCTTGCGGGTGACCAGCGTCACGCGCGGCACGACAGCCTCGCCGAACGCGTAGAGCAGCTTTGCGCCGCGCCGGATCACCCCGCTCCACCACTCCTGGCCGACGCCGGGCAGATATCCGGGTACGTCGACCAGCACAAGCAGCGGCACCGCGAAGGAGTCGCACAGGCGCACGAACCGGGCCGCCTTCTCGGCGCTCAGCGAGTCCAGGCAGCCGCCCCGGCGCAGGGGGTTGTTGGCCACCACGCCGATGGCCCGCCCGCCGAGGCGGCCGAAGCCGACGACGACGTTCGGCGCCCACTTGGCCTGCAGCTGCTCGAACGAGTCCTCGTCGAGGATCGCCCGGACCAGCGGCTGGACGTCGTAGGCGCGGCGCGCCGACTCCGGCAGCAGCGCCCGCAGGTCGGCCGGCTCGCGCAGCGTGTCCAGCGCGAAGACGCCGGGCTTGGCGAACACGCCGGTCAGCCGCCGGGCCCGGGCGAGGGCGTCGGCCTCCGACGAGGCCAGCACGTGCGCGACCCCGGACTTGCGGCCGTGCACCTCCGGCCCGCCGAGCCCGGCCATGTCCACGCTCTCGCCGGTGACGCTGCGCACGACGTCCGGCCCGGTGACGAACAGCCGGCCCTCGGGCGCCATGACGACCAGGTCGGCCAGCGCCGGACCGTAGGCGGCGGCACCGGCGGCCGGCCCGAGGACGACGGAGATCTGCGGCACCCGGCCGGAGGCGCGGATCATCGCGGCGAACATCCGGCCCACGCCGTCCATGGACCGGATGCCCTCGGCGAGCTTCGCGCCGCCGGAGTGCCACAGCCCGATCACCGGGCACCGGGCCCGGACCGCGACGTCGATCGCCCGGATGATGTGCTCGCTGCCCTCGGAGCCGAGGGCGCCGGCCATGCGGGTGGCGTCGGTGCAGTAGGCGACGACCGGCAGCCCGTCAATGCGGCCCCGGACCACCCGGACGCCGCTGTCGTCCGGGTCCGACAGGGGCTGCAGGGAGCCGGCGTCGAGCAGCGCGCCGAGCCGCACGGTCACGTCGCGATGGTCCGGGACGGGCTGTTCGCCGATCCGCGTCTCGGTGGCGGACAGGGTCATACAGGCCTCCAACAACGATCGCACGGGCCGGTCGAGCATCCGCCGAACGAGAACCAGCAGACACCAGACCCGCAGCCCGCGAAACGCCGCAGCAGGAAGCTGCCACGGCGCCGCTGATCATGCGCGGCCCGCAGAAGTCCGGCATCGGCCGATCATGAACCGCGCATTGACCCGTCCGGGCGGTAACAACGGACCTGCTCGCACCACTCGTTGTCCGAGTCGGCATTGCGACCCGGCGGCGTGCGTCTTCGAGCACTTTGCCGGAATTCCATGAGAGATTTTGCTTCCCCTTAACAGTCCACCGCCATCATTTACGAGCATCGCTCACAAGTTCTGGATATTGTTGTCGTGTTGATGCCATGCCCAAGCACCGACGGGGGATTCGTTGAAAACGCCAGACTTCGCGGACATCCATCGTCGCGACACCACCGTGACCGACGCCCGGGGCACCCTGACCGGGCTCCCGGCGCTGGTCGACCACGACGACGTGGACTCCAGCCTGCACCAGGCGCAGCAGCTCATCGGCCAGGCCATGTCCAGCCGGCGCCGCGACAACCGGCAGATCCGCCACCTCCCGGGCGACGACGCCGCCTTCCAGGCGGCGGCCACGGAGCTCATCGGGCGGGCCCGGCGGGAGATCCTCTGCGTGCTGGCCGTGCGGGACATGGCGCCGGACCGCCAGCAGTGGACGTTGTCGCTGCTGCACGGCGCGCAGCAGCGCGGTGTGCAGGTCAAGGCCCTGATCCCGGCGCCCCTGACCGGCGTCAACGGCGCGCTGGTGCAGGCGTCGCGCGGCCAGGTCGGCTACCGCACGCGGACCCTGCCTGAGCAGAACCTGCTGATCAGCGACGGCAACGAGGCGGCCCTGCGCACCATGCGGCGCGACGAGCCGATCCAGACGCTGCTCATCTCGGCCCATCCGCTGGTGCACGTGCTGCGGAGCATGTTCGGCGTCACCTGGAGCTCCGGGGTGCCGGTGGCGGCGATCTTCCAGGTCCAGGAGAAGCTCGACACGGAACTGGCCAGGTCCATCCTGGCCAGCCTGAGCGTCGGCGACAAGGACGAGGTGGCCGCGCGCAAGCTCGGCGTCTCGGTCCGCACCTACCGGCGCCATGTCGCCGACATCATGCGCGTCATCCGGGCCACCTCACGCTTTCAGGCAGGCGCCCGGGCGGCCGAGTTGGGCCTCCTGCGTTAGCCGCCCCGAGAATACTCATCGGTAGGTCCGGTTCACCCGGCGGAAACAACTGATGCCGCACCTTAGTTGTCCACCGGCAAGCGAAAGGGAGGCGGAGAACACACTCCTCTTGACACCTAGCATACGGTCCCGTACAGTATTTATTCTTAGCGGCTCACAGTGTGCATTCGACGATACTCATGAAATCGACTGCCGCTCCATTTCCGCCTTCTTGAGCGGGCGTTATCGTGCCGGGCGGCCGGTGCCCCCAGCGGGCGCCGGCCGCCCGGCTCCGGTTCGGACCGAGATTCTGCTTCAGGAACCGGGCACAGGTCTTCAACCCGCATAGATCGACCGGCACCATGGCCGGGGCGGCGACCGATCAGCTGGCCGGCGCCCGACGGGTCTGACTTCTCACCAAATGGCGGTGCTCGACATGTCTGTCACGGAAGTTCGGCGGAACGCGGCCGAGGAGCCCATCGCCGTCATCGGGATCGCGTGCCGCCTGCCCGGCGCCGCCGACCCCGAGGCGTTCTGGAGGCTGCTGCACGCCGGCACCGACATGATCACCCCGGTGCCGGCCGACCGGTGGCCGGACGCCGGCGACGGAAAGTACCCCCGCGGCGGCTTCATCGACGGCGTCGACCGCTTCGACGCGGCGTTCTTCGGCATCGCCCCCGTCGAGGCGGCCGCCATGGACCCGCAGCAGCGCCTCTCGCTGGAGCTGGCCTACGAGGCCCTGCAGCGGGCCCGGATCGCCCCGGCCACGGTCCGCGGCAGCCGCACCTCGGTCGTGCTCGGCGTCATCAACGACGACTACGCGGCGCTGCACGACGAGCTCGGCAGCAGCCCCTACACGGTCACCGGCGTGCACCGCAGCCTGCTGGCCAACCGGGTGTCCTACCTGCTGCGGCTGCAGGGGCCGAGCTTCACCGTCGACGCTGGCCAGTGCTCGTCGCTGGTGGCGGTCCACCTGGCCTGCGAGCAGCTCCTGAACGGCGACGCCGACCTCGCGCTGGCCGGCGGCGTGAACCTCATCCTGCGGCCCGGCACCACCGACGCGCTCGGCCGCTTCGGCGCGCTGTCGCCGGACGGGCGCTGCTGGACCTTCGACCGCCGGGCCAACGGCTACGTGCGCGGCGAGGGCGGCGCGTTCGTCGTGCTCAAACGCCTCTCCACCGCGCTGGCCGACGGCGACCCCGTCCAGTGCGTCATCCTCGGCGGCGCGGTGAACAACGACGGCGGCGGCGAGGGCCTGACCGCGCCGACCGCCGAGGCCCAGCGCGACGTGCTGCGCGCGGCCTACGCGCGGGCCGGGATCGGCCCGCGCGAGGTGCAGTACGTGGAACTGCACGGCACCGGCACGCCCGTCGGCGACCCGATCGAGGCGGCCGCCCTCGGCGCCGCCCTGGGCGCGGACCGGCCCGCCGGCGCGCCCCTGCTCGTCGGGTCGGTGAAGACGAACATCGGGCACCTCGAGGGCGCGGCCGGCATCGCCGGGCTCGTCAAGGTCGCGCTGTCCGTCGCCAACCGCACCGTGCCGGCCAGCCTCAACTTCGAGTCCCCCCAGCCGGGCGTCCCGCTGGGCGACCTCGGCCTGGAGGTCGTCCGGGAGACGCGCGACTGGCCGGCCGCCGCCCGGCCCGTGGCCGGGGTCAGCTCGTTCGGCATGGGCGGCACGAACTGCCACCTGGTTGTGGCGGCAGCACCGGAACCGGCGCCGGGCACCGCCGCGCGCACCGCCCGGCCGGCCGGGGACACCCCGTGGGTGCTGTCCGCCCGGACCGTCCCCGCGCTGCGGGCCCAGGCCGCCGCCCTGACCCGGCAGCTGGCCGAGCACCCCGGCGCCGCCCCGGCCGACGTCGCGTGGTCGCTGCTGCACACCCGCGACCGGTTCGAGCACCGGGCCGTGCTTCTCGGCACCGACGAGGCGGCCCGGCGCGAAGGCCTCGACGCGCTGGCCGCCGGTCGCCCCGACGAGACCGTGGCGACCGGGCACGCCGGGCCGGGCCGGACCGCCCTGGTGTTTCCCGGCCAGGGCTCGCAGTGGGCCGGCATGGCCCGCGACCTGCTCGACGCCGAGCCGGCCTTCGCCGCCCGGGTCGCCGAGTGCGCCGCCGCGCTCGCGCCGCACGTCGACTTCGACCTGCTCGACGTGCTCCGCCAGGCCGACGGCGCGCCCGGGCTGGACCGGGTCGACGTGGTCCAGCCCGCCCTGTGGGCCGTCATGGTGTCCCTGGCCGCGCTCTGGCAGGACCGCGGCCTGCCGCTGGAGGCCGTGATCGGCCACTCCCAGGGCGAGATCGCCGCGGCCACCGTGGCCGGCGCGCTCACCCTCGACGACGGGGCCCGGGTCGTCGCCCTGCGCAGCCGGGCCATCCGCGACCTGTCCGGCGGCGGCATGCTGTCCGTCGGCGCGCCCGCCGCGGTGGTGACCGCCGCCATGGGCGCCGACGTCACCCTCGCGGCCGAGAACGGCCCCCGGTCGGTCGTCGTCTCCGGCGAGATCGCCGCCCTCGGCGCGCTGCAGGCCGCGATGGAAGCCGAGGGCCACCGCACCAAGCTGCTGCCGGTCGACTACGCGTCGCACTCCCCCGTCGTGGAGGTCCTGCGCGAGCGCATCCTCGCCGACCTGGCCGGCATCCGGCCCGTCTCCACCGGCGTGCTGTTCGTCTCGACCCTCACCGGCGAGCCGATCGACACCGCCGGGCTGGACGCCGACTACTGGTACCGCAGCCTCCGCCAGCCCGTCCGGTTCGCACCCGCGGCCCGGCAGCTACTCGCCCTCGGCTTCCACCGGCTGGTGGAGTGCAGCCCGCACCCGGTGCTGGTCGGCAGCGTCGAGGAGACCGCGGAGCAGGCCGGCGTCGAGGCCACGGTCATCGGCACCCTGCGCCGCGACGAGCCCGGGCCGGCCCGGTGGCGCCGCAGCGTCGCCGAGGCCTGGGCCGGCGGGGCCGACGTCAGCCTCGGCCCGCTGGACGGCGCGGTCGCGGTGGACCTGCCGCCGTACGCGTTCCAGCGGGAGCGGTTCTGGCTCGCCGGGACGCCCGCCGCCCGCCCGGCCACCGCCACCGGCCCGGCGGACGAGCCGCCGGGCACCTCCGAGCCCGCCCTGGACCGGGGCGCGCTGGACGAGCTCGTCACCCGCACCACGGCGCTCGTGCTCGGCCACGGCGGCGCCACCGACATCGATGCGGCCAGCACCTTCAAGGACCTCGGCCTCACCTCCCAGGGCGCGGTCGACCTGCGCAACCGGCTCAACCAGGCGACCGCGCTGCGCCTGCAGACCTCGGCCACCTTCGACTTCCCGACCCCGCAGCGGCTCGCCGCGCACCTCTACGCGCTCGGCGGGGGCGACCACCGCCCGGCGCCCGCCGCCGCAGTGCCGGACCGGGACCCCGGCGGGGCCCGGCCGCACGACCCGGTGGCGATCGTGGCGATCGGCTGCCGCTACCCGGGCGGCGTCACCTCCCCCGAGGAGCTGTGGGACCTGGTCGACGGCGGCGTCGACGCCATCACCACGTTTCCGACCAACCGCGGCTGGGACCTCGACGCCCTGCTCGGCGGCGGTGACACGCCCGGCACGTGCACGTCGCCCTACGGCGGTTTCCTGCACGACGCCGACCGGTTCGACGCCGGGTTCTTCGGCCTCAGCCCGCGCGAGGCCCTGGCCATGGACCCGCAGCAGCGGCTCCTGCTGGAGACCACCTGGGAGGCGCTGGAGCGGGCCGCCATCGACCCGGCCGGCCTGGCCGGCTCCCGCACCGGCGTCTTCGTGGGCGCCATGGCCACCGACTACGGGCCGCGGCTGCACCAGCCGACCGGCGTCGCCGAAGGGCATCTGCTGACGGGCACGCTGCTCAGCGTCGCGTCCGGGCGCATCGCCTACACCCTCGGGCTGCAGGGGCCGGCGCTCACCGTCGACACGGCCTGCTCCTCCTCGTTGGTCGCGATCCACCTGGCCACCGAGGCGCTGCGCCGCGGCGAGTGCACCCTCGCCCTGGCCGGCGGTGTGACGCTGATGGCCAACCCGGGCCTGCTCGTCGAGTTCAGCTCGCAGGACGGACTCGCCCGCGACGGGCGGGCCAAGGCCTTCTCGGCGGCGGCGGACGGCACCTCGTTCGCCGAGGGCGCCGGCATGGTCGTGCTGGAGCGGCTGTCCGACGCCCGCCGCAACGACCATCCGGTCCTCGCGGTGATCCGCGGCGCCGCGGTCAACCAGGACGGCGCCAGCAACGGCCTGAGCGCCCCCAACGGCCAGGCCCAGCAGCTGGTGATCCGGCAGGCGCTGGCCGCCGCCGGGCTGGCGCCGACCGAGGTCGACGCGATCGAGGCGCACGGCACCGGCACCGCCCTCGGCGACCCGATCGAGGCCCACGCGCTGCTGGCGGTCTACGGCCCGGGCCGTCCCGGCGACCGCCCGGCCCGGCTCGGCTCGATCAAGTCGAACATCGGGCACACGTCGGCGGCCGCCGGCGTGGCCGGGGTCATCAAGATGGTGCAGGCGATGCGCCACGGCGTGCTGCCCCGGACCCTGCACGCCGACACCCCGTCGCCCGCGATCGACTGGGACCTCGGCGGCGTCGAGCTGCTGACCGAGCCGTGCGCGTGGCCGCCGGCCGGCCGCCCGCGCCGCGCCGCCGTGTCGAGCTTCGGCATCAGCGGCACCAACGCCCACCTGATCATCGAGGAGGCGCCCGCCGCCGGGGATCCTGTGCCGGTGGTAGCTCCCTCCGCCGCCCCGATCCCGTTCGTGGTCTCGGCGCGCAGCGAGGCGGCCCTGCGCGCGCAGGCCGAGCGGCTCGGCGAGCACGTGCGGGCCGATCCGGACACCGCGCTGCCGGACCTGGCGTTCTCCCTCGCCACGGCGCGGGCGCAGCTGCCCTACCGCGCCGCGGTCATCGCGGCCGACCGTGACACCCTCCTGCACGGCCTGACCGACCTGCCCCTGACCGGCCGCCCGGTCACGGGCCGGACCGCGTTCCTGTTCACCGGCCAGGGCGCCCAGCGACCCGGCATGGGCCTGGCGTTGGCCGCGGCCTTCCCGGTGTTCGCGGAGGCCCTGGACGCGGTCTGCACGGAGCTGGGCCTGTCCGCGTCAGCGCTCCTGGACGCACCCCGGCTGAACGACACCGCCGTCACCCAACCGGCGCTGTTCGCGGTCGAGGTGGCGCTGTTCCGGCTCGCCGAGTCCCTCGGCATCCGCGCGGACTACCTGATCGGTCACTCGGTCGGTGAGCTGGCGGCCGCGCACGTCGCCGGCGTGCTGTCCCTGCCGGATGCGGCGAAGTTGGTGACCGCCCGGGGCAAGCTGATGGGTGCGCTGCCGGCCGGTGGTGGCATGGTCGCGGTGCAGGCGTCCGAAGAGGACGTGCTGGCGTCGCTGGCCGGTTTTGAGGATCGGCTGACGATCGCGGCGGTCAACGGCCCGCACGCGGTGGTGGTCTCGGGTGAGGTGGCCGCGATCGATGCGTGGCTGCCGCTGATGGAGGGCCGCAAGACGACCCGGCTCCGGGTGAGCCATGCGTTCCATTCGCAGTTGATGGAGCCGATGCTGGCCGAGTTCCGCACGGTCGCGCAGGGTCTGACGTTTCACCCGCCGACGGTGGCGGTCGTGTCGAACGTGACCGGCATGGTGGTGTCCGATGAGTTGTGCGATCCCGAATACTGGGTTCGGCATGTGCGGCAGGCCGTCCGGTTCGCCGACGGCATCCGGACCCTGCACGGTCTCGGGGTGACCAGGTTCCTGGAACTCGGGCCGGACGGTGTCCTCACCGCGATGGCCCGGCAGACCCTCGACGACGTCGACGGGCCGGTGTTCGTGCCGGCACTGCGGGCAAAGCTCGACGAGGCGGAGACCTTCGCCGCGTTCCTCGCCAAGGCGCATCTCGCCGGGGTCGAGCTGGACTGGGCGGCGGTGTTCCCGGGGGCCCGGAGGGTGGAACTGCCGACCTATGCCTTCCAGCGCCAGCGGTACTGGCTCACACCCAACGCCGGCCGGCACCCCCTGCTCGACACCACGGTCGAGATCGCCGCATCCGGAGGGCTGCTGCTCAACGGCCGGCTGTCCCGCGCCGGCGAACCCTGGCTGGCCGACCACGTGGTCGCCGAGACGGTCCTGTTGCCCGGCACCGCCATGGTCGAGCTGGCGCTACGGGCGGCGGCCGCGGCCGGGGCCGAGGGCGTCGACGACCTCACGCTGCAGGCCCCGCTCGTCCTGCCCGACAGCGGGCCGGTCCACGTGCAGGTGACCGTCGGCGCCGAGGACGAGTCCGGCCGGCGGAGCGTGGAGATCTACGGCCGGCCGGCCGGCGAGCCCGACGCCACCTGGACCCGCCACGCCGCCGGGCTGCTCGGGCCCGTCCCGGCCGAGCCCGCCGAGCCCGCCGAGGCGGAGTGGCCGCCCGCCGGCGCGGCACCGGTCGACCTGGCGGGCGCCTACGAGCGGCTCTCCGCGGCCGGCTACGACTACGGCCCGGCGTTCCGGGGCCTGGTCGCGGCGTGGACCGCCGGCGAGGACCGGTACGCGGAGGTCCGGCTGCCGGCCCCGCTGCCGCTGGACGGCTACACCGTGCACCCCGCGCTGCTGGACGCCGCCCTGCACGTGCTGGTGCTCGACGCCGAGGAGCTGCTGCTGCCGTTCGCCTGGTCCGGAGTGCGCCTCGCCGGCCCGGCCACCGACGCGCTGCGGGTCGGCCTGCACCGCGACGGCGACGGCGCCGTGTCCATGTCGATCGCCGACGGCGCAGGCCGGGCGCTGGGCGGGGTGTCGGCGCTGGCGCTGCGGCCGCTGTCCGCCGGCGCCCCGGCCGCGCGCAGCGGGCTGCAACAGATCGACTGGGTCCGGGTCCCGCTCGACCCGGCCGACGTCGCCGGCCGGCGCTGGGCCGTCGTCGGCACCGATCCGCGGGCCGGTGCCATCGCCGACGAGATCACCGCCGCCGGGATCGGCGCGACGCTGAGCTACGACCTCGCCTCGGTCTGGGACATCGGCGCCCCGCCGCCGGTCGTGGTGGTGCCCTACCTGCCGGACCCCGCCGACGCCAGCGACGACCCGCCCTACGCCGTGCACGAGACCCTGACCGAGCTGCTCGACGCGGTCCAGCAGTGGATCAGCGACGACCGCGGCGACGCCCGGCTGGTGGTGCTGGCCGATCCCGGCCAGCTGGCGTCCGCGCCGGCCTGGGGCCTGCTGCGCTCGGCGATAGCCGAGCATCCCGGCCGGGTCGCGGTGGCGGGCGTCACCGGCACCGGCGACTGGCCCCTGCTGGCAGCGGCGCTCGACGCCGGCGAGCCGCAGCTCGTCGTCCGCGACGGCGAGGTCCTCGTGCCGCGGATCGCCGACGGGCCCGCCGACGACGGCCCGGAGCCGGACCTGACGGCCGGGACGGTCCTGGTGACCGGCGGCACCGGCGGGCTGGGCGCGCTCGTCGCGACCCATCTCGTCGAGCGGCACGGCGTGCGGGACCTCCTGCTGACCTCGCGCCGGGGCGCGGACACGCCCGGCACCGCCGAGCTGGTCGCCGATCTCGAGCGGCGCGGCGCGGCGGTCCGCGTCGCCGCGTGCGACGTCGGTGACCGGCGGGCCCTCCAGGAGCTGCTGGCCTCCGTGCCGGCCGACCGGCCGCTGGTCGGGATCGTGCACTCGGCCGGCGTCACCAACGACGCGACCGTCGAGGGCCTCACCCCGGACCGGCTCGGGTCCGTCCTGCGGCCCAAGGTCGACGCCGCCTGGCTGCTGCACGAGCTGACGGCCGACCAGCCACTGGCGGCGTTCGTGCTGTTCTCGTCGGTGGCCGCCACGGTCGGCACCCTCGGCCAGGCCGGCTACGCCGCGGCGAACGCGTTCCTCGACGCGCTGGCCCGCCACCGAGCCGGCCTGGGTCTGCCCGCGGTCTCGATCGCCTGGGGGCTGTGGTCGACCTCGACCGGGATGACCGCGGCCCTGTCGGGCGCCGACCGGGCCCGGCTGGCCGGGTCGGGCGTCGCGGAGCTGCCCGCCGAGCAGGGCCTGCGGCTGCTCGACGCGGCCCTGTCCCGCTCCGGGCCGGTCGTGGCGGCGCGGTGGGACCTGGCCGGCGTGCGCGCCCGGGCCGAGGCCGGGGGCGACATCCCGGCGGTCCTGCGCGCGCTCGTGCGGCCGCCGCGACGCACCGCGCTCGCGGACCCGGCCGCGGCCGAGGGGGCCGGCACCGCCGCGGTCGCCGGCGGCCTGGCCGAGCGGCTGGCCGGGATGAACCGGGTCCTCGCCGCGGCGGCCATCCGGGACCTGGTCCGCAGCCAGGTCGCTACGGCGCTCGGCCACGGTTCGGCGAGCGCGGTCGACGTGGACACGCCGTTCAGCGAGCTCGGCCTGGACTCCCTGACCGGTGTCGAGCTGCGCAACCGGCTCAGCGCCCAGACGGGCCTGCGGCTGCCCCCGACCCTGGTGTTCAACCTGCCGACCGTCACCGGCCTGGCCGACTACCTGACGAAGGAGCTGGTGCCGGCCGCGCCGGCCGCGGACGAGGTGCTGCAGCGGGCCCTGGACCAGATCACGGCGACGCTCACCGTCACCGACGCGCAGCCCGAGGACCGCGAGCGGGTGGTCGCCGCGCTGCAGGCCGCCCTGGCCGGGCTCGGCGCCGCCGGGCCGGTCGGCGCGGCGGCCCCGGCGGACGCGCTGACGTCCGCCGAGGAGGCCGAGATGTTCGACTTCATCGACCAGCTCTGAGCATGCGCGAGGCGCCCCGGCCGGCCGCCGGGGCGCCCCGGGGGCGGCGCGGGTCAGCCCTGCAGGTCCTCGTCGGGGGCGTAGAAGAACGGCACCGTCGCCAGGTAGGGCGCCGGGTCGGTGCTCCACGCCCAGCTCGCGATCTGCTGCCGGCTGCGGCCGCCGAACAGCGCGCGCCAGAGGTCGTAGCCGTCGGGCACCTCGACGGTCGCCGACGGGGTGCCGACGCCGAGGACGTATTCGCGGTCGCCGACCCGGGCGAGGACGGCGTCGTCGAGCATCGCCCAGCGGCGCGAGAGGATCGGCGCGCACTCGACCAGGAACGACGGCCAGTCGTCGAGCGACGCCTGCCAGGCCTCGTCGGGCAGGCGCGGCAGGTCCAGCGCGCCGCGCAGGTCGGCCTCGTGGCAGAGCAGGTCGTGGACGGGGGCGTTCCACCGCCCCCAGCCACCCATCCGCTCGACGAACCGGGGCTCGGCCTTCTCCCAGCCGGCGAGGAGCTCGTCCACGGTCAGGTCGCGGCGCCGCTC
This sequence comes from Solwaraspora sp. WMMB335, assembly GCF_049179075.1. NCBI lineage: Bacteria > Bacillati > Actinomycetota > Actinomycetes > Micromonosporales > Micromonosporaceae > Solwaraspora > Solwaraspora sp. WMMB335. The sequence goes on along the minus strand of NZ_JBMHMF010000001.1, from coordinate 6,113,507 downwards.
GACCTGGCTGGCGGTGTACTCATCCGACGGAGGGATCGGTGGCAGGTTGTCCGTCGGCCACATCGACAGGTCCTCGGCGACGCCGGCCGCGTGCGCGAGGAGGTCGCGGACCGACCATTTCGGCGCGGCCGGGACCATGGTGGCGAGCTGTTCGGCGGTCAATTCCCGCGCGATCGCGCTGACCCGTTCACGAGCGCTTGGATAAAGGTCGATTTTCATGACGTCATAATAGCGTCGTGCGCCGATATAGTATTGACAACTTGATGCAACACAAAGACGTCGCAAGAATATTTCGGAAATGCCCACCAGGCGCTCCAGCCGAGGGCCGGAGCGCCTGATATGAGCTGCTCAGTGCCTATCCGCGGCGTGATGCCGGCACGACGTTGCGCGCATACAACAGCTCGCGCAGGACGTCGTCGCCGCCCTCGACGAGGGAGACGTACCGGACGTCGCGGAGTAGTTTCTGGACCAGTGTCTCGTGGGTGTAGCCGAGGCCGCCAAACATTTCCGAAGCGGTCGATACGATCCGGTAGCCGACCTGGCCGCAGAACATTTTGGTGGTGATGGCCGCTTTCATCGTGCCTTGCCGGACGAACTCCTCGGCGGCGTCCGGCCGGGCGAAGATCGCGTCGAACTCACGGGCCGCGGCCAGGCACTGGTTGGTCATGACGTCGATCTGCATCTCGATCTGACCCAGCCGGCTGGCGAAGACCGCGTTCGAGGCGAGCGGCGCCCCCTTGATCTGCTTCGTGCGGGCGTAGTCCATGCACAGGTCACGGGCCCGCCGGGCGATGCCGAGCGCGGTGGTGGCGATGAGGATCCGGCTGGCGTTCAGGCCGACCTCGAGCAGCCGCAGCCCGTTGCCGTTCAGGGCGTTGCTGGCCGGCACCCGCACACCGCGCAGCGCCACCTGGTAGGTCGCCGAGGAGCGCAGGCCGATGACGTCCCAGCGCTTCTCGATCTCGATGCCGGGCGTGTCCCGCGGCACGACGACGGCGAGGTAGTCATCGGCGTTCTCCGCCGACCGGGCGATGACGACCAGGAACTGCGCGAAGTCGGTGTCGGTCGAGTAGGCCTTCGCGCCGTCGAGGACGAGCGACTCGCCTTCCCGCCGCACCGTCGTGGAGATCCGGGCCAGCTCGCTGCCGGCAGCGTGCTCGCTGCCGAGGGTGGCGGCGAAGCCGTTGCCGGCGACGAGCGCGTCCAGGTATCGGCTGCGCAGCTCCGGGCTGGCGTACAGGCTGACCATGCTGGTCGTCAGCACCGGGATGAACAGCGTGAACGCGACGCCGGCGTCGCCGTAGGACAGCGCGTTGACGATCCGGACGCTGTCCTCCAGGCTGTGCTCGGCGCCGCCGTGCTCCTTGGGCAGCCACCAGTTCATCAGCCCGGTCTCGGCGAAGCGGCCGTAGAGCGGCAGCGGCATGTCCGCCAGCCGGTCGAGCTCCTGTTCGTGTTCGATCAGCTCGGTGCGCACGAAGCGCTGCACCGCGCGGAGGTAGTCGGGCTCTTTCACAGGTCACCCTCTTTCGGCACGGTTGCTGCTCAGGCTCCGGTCAGGCTCGCCGCACGGGCGCGGGGACGCAGCGCGATGCGCCCGCCCTTCTCCGGCACGCTCAGGATCAGCCGGCTGCGGGTGCCCTCCGGCTCCGGGCTCTCGCGGACCAGGTCAAACTGCGACACGACCTTGCGCAGCACGGACTTCATCTCGGCGATGCCGATCTTGTCCCCGAGGCAGCGGGTGCGGCCGCCGCCGAACGGGATCCAGGTGTACATGTTGGGCTTGACGTCGAGGAACCGCTCGGGCTGGAAGCGCTCCGGCTCCGGGTAGTAGGCCGGGTCGTTGTGCAGCAGGTAGGCGCTGGGGGCGAGGATGTCCCCGGGCTGGTACTGCACCCCGCCGATCTCGATCGGCTTCATGACCTCGCGGGCGATGACCTGCGGCAGCGGCGAGTGCATGCGCAGGATCTCGTAGACGGTCGCGGTCAGGTAGGCGTCGCTCTCGCCGGCGTCGATCTCGGCGCGCAGCCGGTCGTGGACCTCGCGCTCGCGGCTCAGGATCTCCAGGCCGCGGGCGATGCCGGAGGTGGTCGTCTCGTTGCCGGCCAGGAAGATGGTCATCATCTCGTCGCGCAGCTCGGTGCCGCCGAGCGGCTCGCCGTTGCGGTCCTTGCTGGCGAGCAGGACCCCCAGCATGTCGTCGCCGGCCACGCCCGAGTCCAGGCGCTCCCGCACGGCCTCGGCCAGCAGCGCGTCGGCGCGTTCCCGCAGCCGCAGGAACTTGTCCATGCCCAGCGGGCGGATGGCCCGCAGCACCTTCACCGCGCGCGGCGACATCCGGTGGATCATGATCGTCGACGCAAACTTGTCGTTGAAGTCGAGCATGCCGTTGAGCACCTCGAGCAGCTCGTTCCAGCGCGCCGGCACCTTGGCGCCGAAGATCACCTCCCGGATGACGTTGAGCGTGATGATCTGCACCCGCGGGTGCAGCGAGAACGGCCGGCCGATCGGCCACTTCGCCAGCTCCAGCTCCGCGATGCCGTCGATGTTGGACTCGATGCGCCGGAAGGCCTTGCCGTGCATGCTCGGCATGAGCACCTTGCGCCGCGACTTGTGCTCGTCCTCGTCGAGCCAGGCGAGGCCGGTCTGGCCGGTGAACTTCTCCAGCATGGACGAGCCCAGCCCGGTGTGGATGACGTCCGGCGGGGCCGTGAACAGCTCCTTGAGATCGTCCGGGTCGGACAGGATGTAGATCGGCGCCGGGGGGATCCGCACGGTGAGAGTGAAGCGGGGGCCGTAGAGGCGGCGGTTCTCCGCCATGAACGCGTACTGGTGCTTCCAGTACTTGCGGATCTGCCGCAGGACGTGCATCCGCGGGCCGGGCAGCGCGGTGGCCGGCATCGCCGGTCGCCGGGCCGGCGGGGCCGACGCGACCGGCTCGGCCGCGACCGGCTGGTCCACCGGCGCCGCGGCCGTCATGGCGCCGTGGTCGACCGGGCAGCCCGCGGCGGGGGTCGCCACGCCGTCGGTTGTCGTCGCATGTTCCATTGCTGTCACCTCAATCTGGTCGCGTCAGCCCGCGCGGTGCGGGCTCGGGGTGGGGAGCTAGCTCGGGGTCGGGGTCCTGCGCCGGGCCCAAGGGCCGTCGGCGCCGATCTTCAGCAGGGTGATGCCGGCGGCCAGGCTGCAGCCGGCCATGAACCACCAGGTGTTGTCGAAGGCGTCGAGGTCCGGGCGGACGTCGAGCATCGCCGCGACGATGGCCACGCCGAGCGCGAGGCCGACCTGCCGGGCGACCGACAGCATGCCGGTGCCGGTGGCGAAGCGCTCGGGCGGCAGCGGCAGGGTCGCCGCCGCGGAGAGGCTCGGCAGGACGAGCCCGATGCCGACCCCGCCGATGATCAGGCCGGGGAAGAACGTGTGGTAGTAGTCGGGGGTCGCCTCGGCGGTCCACACGGAGTAGGCGCCGCTGACCGCGAACAGCACGGCGCCGGCGGTACCGACCAGGCGTGGCCCGAAGCGGGCGGCGAGCAGGCCGCCAGGCACGGCGAACACCGCGGCCGCCACCGGACCGGCCGCCAGCTGCAAGCCGGCGCGCAGCACCGAGTCGTGCCAGACGCCGGTCATGAACAGCGTGATGGACAGGACCATGGCCCCGAACCCGCCGAAGAAGAACACGGACGCGAGGTCGGCCAGCGCGACCGCCCGGATGCGCAGGATCGCCGGCTCGATGACGGGGGCCGGGTGCCGGGCCGCCCGCCAGGCGGTGAGGAGCAGGCCGAGCAGTCCGACGCTGAACAGGCTCAGCACCCGCCATCCGGTCCAGCCCCAGGACTCGTCCTGGACGATGGCGGCCACGATCGTCGCGACGGTGACGGCGAAGACGAGCACGCCGAGGACGTCCGGGCGCCGGGAGTCGCCGCGCTCGCGGATCTCGGGCAGGAAGAGCAGGCCGAGCAGGACGGCGACGAGGCCGACGGGCAGGTTGACGAGGAAAACCCAGCGCCAGTCGATCTGCACCAGCAGCCCGCCGATCGGCGGCCCGGCGGCGGCCGCGCCGCCGATGGCCGACCACAGCCCGACGGCGGCGCCGCGTTTGCCGGGCGGGAACAGCGGCAGCATGAGCCCGAGCGAGCTGGGCAGCATGAGGGCGCCGCCGATCGCCTGCAGCACCCGCCCGGCGACCAGGAAGCCGAGGGAGGGCGCGAACGCGCAGGCGGCCGAGGCGAGTGTGAAGAGGATCAGGCCGACGAGGTAGGCCCGTTTCCGCCCGGAGCGGTCGGCCCAGCGTCCCGCGGGGAGCAGGAAGGCGGCGAAGGCGATCGCGTAGGCGCTGAGCACCCACGACAGGTCGCCGAGGCTCGATGCCGGAAAGGACTTCTCGAGGTTGGGGAACGCGATGTTGACGATGAACATGTCGAGCGAGGAGACGAACACGCCGGCGAGCACGACGGCGATGGCCGTGACCCGCACGGCTGTGCTCAGACCGGTCCCGGCCGTCGGCCCGGCGGTGTCGGTGGCGTTCACGGTCATCCTTCGATCCATTCCTCGGTTGCCGCCGCGGTGGCCGGGGCGGCCGACTCGATGACCGCGAAGTGATGGGCGTCGACGACAGTCTGGTCGTCGGCGTGGGGCCAGGCGGGCCAGCTGCCGGGGTCGGCGGACCCGAGCGGCTCGCCGGCCCGGATCAGCAGGGTCCGGGCGGCCCGGCCCGGCCGGTAGTCGCCCATCAGTCGCAGGTAGGTGCCCATCGCGAGCCAGCCGGCGTCGTCGACGGCCGCGCCGGCCCGCTCGCGGTCCAGCACTTCGGTCATCACCATCGCGAATACACGGTTCCTTTCGTCGTCCGTCTGGGGCATCGGAGTGTCGATCATGACGACGTCGGGCGCGGTCCCGGTGGCGCCGAAGCGGGCGGCCAGGGACTGCGCGATGACGCCGCCGGTCGAGTAGCCGACCAGGACGAAGGGCTGGTCGCCGACGGCGCGGCGGATGGACCGTTCGAGGACCTCGACCGCCGCGTCCCACGACGCCGGCACGGGCTCGGTGCCGCGGAACCCGGGCAGCGAGCAAGCCAGGACGTCCCGCCGGCCGTCGAAGTGGCCGGCGAAGCGCATGAACTGGTGCGGGCCGGACCCGACCACGTAGGACGGCACGCAGACCAGGGCGGGCGCGTCGCCGGTCGCGAGCCGGACGACGTAGTCGTCGGGCAGCTCGGCCGCGTCGGCGAAGCTGGGCCGGAACTGCGACGCGCCGGTGAGCAGCGGTACCGCAGCGGCGATGGCCCCGGTCGCCAGCGCGTGGCGCAGCAGCAGGCCGAGCGTGCCCGGTCCGCCCGAGGCCGGATCGGCGCCGCCGGCCGGTGCGACAACCCGGGCGGACCCCGGCGCGGACTGGAGCGCGGACTCGAGCGGGGACTGGAGCGTGGGTTCGAGCATGGTGAGGATGAGCTCGGCGACCGCGGCCGGGTTGGGGTGGTCGAAGATGAGCGTGTTCGGCAGGGTGAGGTCGGTCGCCTGGGTGAGCCGGTTGCGCAGCTCGACGGCGGCGAGGGAGTCGAAGCCGAGCTCCTTGAAGGCGTCGTCGGGCTCGACCGCGCCGGCGCCGGCGTGGCCGAGCACGGTCGCGACCTGGGCGCGGACCAGGTCGAGGACGATGCGGGGGCGCCGGCTGTCGTCGGCGGCGGCGAGCTGGCCGGCGAGCCCGAGGCCGCCGGCGGGTCCCGACCGGTCGGTGATGCGCACGAGGCCGCGCAGCAGCGGCGGCAGGAGACCGGCGTGGGCCTGCCCGCGCAGGGTGGCGAGATTCAGCCCGACCGGCGCGAGGACCGCCTCGCCGGGCTGCTCGGCGAGGGCCCGGTCGAACAGCGCGAGCCCCTGGGCGACGCTGAGCGGCTCGGCGCCGGTGCGGGCGAGGCGGGCCAGCTCGGCCTCGTCGAGGGTGCCGCCCATGCCGCCGGCCTCGGACCACAGCCCCCAGGCCAGGGACAGCCCGGGCAGACCGGCGGCCCGGCGTGACCCGGCGAGGGCGTCGAGGAACACGTTGGCGGCGGCGTAGTTGGCCTGCCCCGGGCTGCCGAGCAGCCCGGCCGCCGAGGAGAACATCACGAACGCGGCGAGAGGCAGGCCGGCGGTCAGCTCGTGCAGATGCCACGCGGCGAGGACCTTGGGCTCCATCACAGCCGCCAGCCGCTGCCGGGTCAGCGACGCCAGCGCACCGTCGTCGAGGACACCGGCCGCGTGGACGACCCCGGTCAGCGGCGCTCGGAGGTTGTCGAGGACGGCGACCAGCTGCTGCCGGTCGGTGACGTCGCACGCCACGGCGTCGGCGCGCGCCCCCAGGCCGGCCAGCTCCTCGACCAGCTCGTCGGCCCCGGACGCGTCCGGGCCGCGGCGGCTGAGCAGCACCAGATTGCGCACCCCGTGCACGGTCGCCAGGTGCCGGGCGAACACCGCGCCGAGGCCACCGGTCCCGCCGGTGATCAGCACCGTGCCGTCGCGGTCCAGCGGGGCGGGCATCGTCAGCACGACCTTGCCGATGTTGCGGCCCTCGCGCAGGAACCGCATCGCATCCCCGGCCCGGAACACATCCCACGACCGCACCGGAACATGCCGCAACACCCCGGCCTCGAACAACTCGACGATCAGCCGGAGCATCTCCTGCATCCGCTCCGGACCGGCCTCACCCAGGTCGAACGCGCGGTAGCGGACGCCCTCGTGTTGCCGGGCTACCTCGGCGGCGTCGCGGATGTCGGCCTTGCCCATCTCGACGAACCGGCCACCCCGCGGCAGCAACTCCAGGCTCGCATCGACGAACTCACCCGCCAGCGCGTCGAGCACGACGTCCACGCCGGCACCGCCGGTGGCGGCCAGGAACGCATCCCGGAACCCGAGGTCCCGCGAGGAGGCGATCCGGTCCGCGGCGACCCCGAGCCCTCGCACGGCCGGCCACTTTGCGGGGCTGGCGGTCGCGTAGACCTCGGCGCCGAGGTGCCGGCCGAGCTGGACCGCGGCCGAGCCGACCCCGCCGGCGGCGGCGTGGACGAGGAGCCGCTCCCCCGCCCGCAGGCCGGCCAGGTCGACCAGGCCGTAGAGCGCCGTCAGATACACCACCGGGACTGCTGCGCCTTGCTCGAACGTCCAGCCCTCCGGCAGCCGTACCACTGTGCGGGCGTCAGCGACGGCCATCGAACCGAAGCAGTCGGTCACCAGACCCATGACCCGGTCGCCGGGGGCCAGGTCGGTGACGCCGGGCCCGACCTCCACGATCACGCCGGATGCTTCGCTGCCCAGGGGGGCCTTGCCGGGATACAGGCCGAGGGCGATGAGCACGTCGCGGAAATTCAGGCCTGCGGCGCGCACGCTGATGCGGATCTCGCCGGTGGTCAGCGGCCGGTCGCCGTCGGAGCCGACGACCGTGACATCGTCGAGGGAGCCGGAGCCGACCACACCGAGGCGCCAGCTGCCGCCGGGAAGCCGGGTGGTGGGGGTCAGCCGTGGCACCAGGACCGTGCCGGAGCGGACGGCGACGCCGGTGTCGTCGAGGCCGGCGAGGGAGGCCCAGTCGTCGAAGTCGCCGTCGACGTCGGCGATCATGACGCGGCGGGGGTACTCCGACGCGGCGCTGCGGGCCAGGCCCCAGACGGGGGCGAGGGACAGGTCGACGTCCTCGTCGCCGACCGCGACCGCGTTGCGGGTGACCAGGATGAGCCGGGCCGTCGAGTCCTGCTGCACGAAGGACTGGATCTCGCCGAGGACGCGCTCGGTCACCTCGACCGCACCGGCCGCCGACGCCGCGGGAGCGACCGGCACGACCACGACCTCCGACTCGGCGGCGGCGAGGTCACCAGCCGGGACCCAGTCGACCCGGTAGAGGGGGTCGTGGTCGCGGCGCAGCTGGCGTGGGTCGACGGGGCGCGACGTCAGGCGCTGCACCGTCACCATGGACACACCGTGCTCGTCGGCCACGTCGACCCGGCCGGCACTGCTGAGGCGGACGCGGGCGTGCGGGCCTGAGCCGGCGCCGAGGCGTACACCTGACCAGGAAAATGGCAGTTCGACCGCGCCGGTCAGGTCCTTGTCGAGCAGGCCGCCGTGCAGGGCTGCGTCGAGGAGCGCCGGGTGGACGGTGAACGCGCCGGTGCCGGCCTCGTCGGGGAGGGTCACCTCGGCGTAGATGGTGTCGCCGTCGCGCCAGGCCGACCGCAGGCCCTGAAACAGCGGGCCGTATTCGTAGCCGGCGATCGCGAGGCGGTCGTAGAGGCCGTCGACGGGGATCGGGGTGGCGGCGGGCGGCGGCCATGCGGTGGGGAACGGGTCGGCCGGGGCGGTCGCGGTGGTGAGCCAGCCGCGGGCGTGGGTGGTGCCGCCGTCCGTGGTGCGGGTGTAGATGCCGAGCTCGCGGCGGCCGCGCTCGTCGGGCTCGCCGGCCCGGACCTGGAGCTGGACGGCGGTGTCGGCGGGCAGGATCAGCGGCGCCTCGAGGACGAGCTCGTCGACGGCGGGGCAGCCGAGCCGGCGGCCGGCGGCGAGGGCGAGCTCGACGAGGGCGGCGCCGGGGACGATGACGAGGCCGTGGATGAGGTGGTCGCGGACCCAGGCGTGGGAGTCGGCGGAGAGCCGGCCGGTGAAGAGCCACTCGTCGCGGTCGGCGACGGGGACGGCAGCGCCGAGGATCGGGTGCTCGATGCGGGCTTGGCCGATGTGTTCGGGGTCGCCGGTGGTCGGGGGTGTGAGCCAGTACCGCTGCCGCTGGAAGGCATAGGTCGGCAGCCCGACTCGCCGAGCCCCCGGAAACACCTTCGCCCAGTCCAGCTCGACCCCGGCGAGATGCGCCCGGGCGAGGAAACCCGCGAAGGTCTCCGCCTCACCCTGCCTCGCCCGCAGCGCCGGCACGAACACCAACCCGTCGACGTCGTCGAGGGTCTGGCGGGCCATCGCGGTGAGCACGCCGTCCGGGCCCAGCTCCAGGAACCGGGTCACGCCGAGGCCGTGCAGGGTGCGCACGCCGTCGGCGAACCGGACGGCGTGGCGCACGTGCCGGACCCAGTATTCGGGGTCGCGCAGCTCGTCGGACACTACGCCGCCGGTCACGTTCGACACGACCGCGATGGTGGGCGGGTTGAAGGTCAGGCTCTGCGCGACGGCACGGAACTCCGCGAGCATCGGCTCCATGAGGTGCGAGTGGAACGCATGGCTGACCCGCAGCCGGGTCGTCTTGCGACCCTCCCAGAACGGAAGCCACTCGTCGAGCGCCGCCGACTCCCCCGACACGACGACCGCGTCCGGGCCGTTGACCGCGGCGATGGTGAGCCGACCCTCGACACCGGCCAGCGAGGCGAGCACCTCCTCCTCCGTCGCCTGCACAGCGGCCATCCCGCCACCAGCCGGCAACGCACCCATCAACGCCCCACGAGCCGTGACCAACCTCGCCGCATCCGGCAGCGACAACACACCGGCCACATGCGCCGCCGCCAACTCACCCACCGAGTGCCCGATCAGGTAGTCGGGGCGGATGCCGAGAGACTCGACCAGCCGGAACAGCGCCACCTCCACCGCGAACAACGCCGGCTGGGTCACGGCCGTGTCGTCCAGCCGCGGTGAGTCCAGCAACGCCGACACCGACAGGCCCAGCTCCGCACAGACCGCCGCCAACGCCTCGGCGAACACCGGGAACGCCGCAGCGAGCGCCAGACCCATCCCGGGCCGCTGAGCGCCCTGCCCCGTAAACAGCACCACGGTTTTACCGGCAACGGGACGGCCGGTCAGCGGCAGGTCGGCCAGGCCGTGCAGCAGGGTGTCACGGTCGGCGGCGACAACGGCGGCCCGGTGCGGCAGGTGGGCCCGCGTCGTGGCCAGGGAGTAGCCGAGGTCGGTGAGGAGCTCGTCCGGGTGGGCGAGGAGGTGCTCGCGCAGGCGGGTCGCCTGGGCCTGCAGGGCGGTACCGTCGCGGGCCGAAAGGACGAACGGCACGGGGGCGCCCGGGTCCGCGGCGGGGGGCGCGGACTGAGCCGGGGGCGCCTCCTCGATGATGACGTGGGCGTTGGTGCCACTGATGCCGAACGACGACACGCCGGCGCGGCGGGGGCGGCCGTTGCGGGTCCACGGCTCGGCCTCGGTCAGCAACCGGATCTGGCCGGTGCCCCAGTCGACGTAGGGCGACGGCTCGTCGACGTTGAGGGTTTTGGGCAACGTCTCGTGGCGCAGCGCCTGGACCATCTTGATGACCCCGGCGACACCCGCCGCCGCGGTCGTGTGGCCGATGTTCGACTTGATCGAGCCCAGCCGTAGGGGGCCGTCCGGGCGATCCTCGCCGTAGGTGGCGAGGAGTGCCTGGGCCTCGATCGGGTCGCCGAGGCGGGTGCCGGTGCCGTGGCCCTCGACCGCGTCGACGTCGGACGGCCGGAGCCCGGCGTTGGCGAGGGCCTGGCGGATGACGCGCTCCTGGGCCGGGCCGTTGGGGGCGGTCAGGCCGTTGCTGGCGCCGTCCTGGTTGACCGCGCTGCCGCGGACGACGGCGAGGACGGGGTGGCCGTTGCGGCGGGCGTCGGAGAGGCGCTCGACGACGAGGACGCCGGCGCCGTCGGCGAAGCCGGTGCCGTCGGCGGCGGCCGCGTAGGACTTGCAGCGGCCGTCCGGGGCAAGGCCGCGCTGGCGGCTGAACTCGGTCAGCAGGAACGGGCCGGCCATGACGGTGACGCCACCGACGACGGCGAGGGAGCACTCGCCCCCGCGCAGCGCCTGGGCGGCGAGGTGGAGGGCGACGAGCGAGGAGGAGCAGGCGGTGTCGACGGACAGGGCCGGGCCCTGCAGGCCGAATGTGTAGGCGATGCGGCCGGAGACGACGCTGCCGGTCGCGCCGGTCAGCCGCAGCCCCTCGACCTCGGGCGTGCCGCCGGCCGGTGACACGGCATAGTCGGAGGTGGCGACGCCGCAGAAGACGCCGGTGTCGGAGCCGCGCAGTGCCGTCGGGTCGATGCCGGCGTCCTCGAACGCCTCCCAGGCGCCCTCCAGCAGCAGCCGCTGCTGCGGGTCCATGGCGAGAGCCTCGCGGGGGCTGATGCCGAAGAAGCCGGCGTCGAAGTCCCCGACGCCGTCGACGAAGCCGCCGCCGCGGGTGGTGACGGCGCCGAGCCGGTCCGGGTCGGGGTCGTAGAGCCGGTCCAGGTGCCAGCCGCGGTCGGCGGGCAGCCCGGAGATCCCGTCGCGGCCATCGGCGAGCAGCTGCCACAGCTGCTCGGGTGAGGCGACGCCGCCGGGGTAGCGGCAGCTCATGCCGACGATCGCGAGGGGCTCGTCGGCCCGGGGCCGGGCCCGGCGCGGAGCCGCCGCGGCCGGGGCGGGCGCGGCGACGGCGAGGCCGGCCAGGACGTGGGCGGTGACGGCGGCCGGGCTCGGGTGGTCGAAGATGAGCGTGGTCGGCAGCTTGAGGCCGGTGGCCTGGATGAGCCGGTTGCGCAGCTCGACCGCGGCGAGGGAGTCGAAGCCGAGGTCCTTGAACGCCTGGCCGGGCTCGACGGCGGCGGCGCCGGCGTGGCCGAGGACGGCGGCGACCTGGGTGCGCACGACATCGAGGACGATCTGGTGGCGCTGCTGGTCGTCGGGGGCGGCGGCGAGCCGGCCGGCCAGTCCCCCGCCGCCGGCCGCCGCACCCGCCGGGCGGCCGGCGATCCGGACGAGGCCGCGCAGCAGCGGCGGCAGGAGCCCGGCGTGGGCCTGCCCGCGCAGCGTGGCGAGGTTCAGCGGCACGGGGGCGAGCAGGGGCGCGCCCTGCTGCTCGGCGAGGGCCCGGTCGAACAGGGCGAGGCCCTGCGCGATGGTGAGCGGCTCGGCGCCGGTGCGGGCGAGGCGGGCCAGTTCGGCGTCGTCGAGGGTGCCGCCCATGCCGCCGGCCTCGGACCACAGCCCCCAGGCCAGGGACAGCCCGGGCAGACCGGCGGCCCGGCGTGACCCGGCGAGGGCGTCGAGGAAGACGTTGGCGGCGGCGTAGTTGGCCTGGCCCGGGTTGCCGAGGAGCCCGGCGACCGAGGAGAAGACGACGAACATCGACACCGGCTGGTCGGCGGTCAGCTCGTGCAGGTGCCGGGCGGCGTCGACCTTGGGCCGCATGACCGCGGCGAGCCGGTCGGGAGTGAGCGCGATGAGGACGCCGTCGTCGAGGACCCCGGCGGCGTGCACGACACCGGTGAGCGGCCCGTCGGCCGCGTCGATGACCGCGGCCAGCTGCTGCCGGTCGGTGACGTCGCAGGCCACGGCCGTCGCCCGGGCGCCGAGGGCGGCCAGCTCGTCGATCAGCTCGTCGGCCCCGGACGCGTCGGGCCCCCGACGGCTGAGCAGCACCAGATTGCGCACCCCGTGCACGGTCGCCAGATGCCGGGCGAACACCGCCCCGAGGCCACCCGTCCCCCCGGTGATCAGCACCGTGCCGTTCCGATCCAGCGGTGCCGGCATCGTCAGCACGACCTTGCCGATGTTGCGGCCTTCGCGCAGGAACCGCATCGCATCCCCGGCCCGGAACACATCCCACGACCGGACCGGAACATGCCGCAACACCCCGGCCTCGAACAGGCCGACGATCAGGCGCAGCATCTCCTTGAGACGGTCGGGACCGGCCTCACCCAGGTCGAACGCGCGGTAGCGGACGCCCTCGTGTTGCCGGGCTACCTCGGCGGCGTCGCGGATGTCGGCCTTGCCCATCTCGACGAACCGGCCACCCCGCGGCAACAGCTCCAGGCTCGCATCGACGAACTCGCCCACCAGCGCGTCGAGCACGACGTCCATGCCGGCACCGTCGGTGGCGGCCAGGAACGTCTCGCGGAAGCCGAGGTCGCGCGAGGACGCGATCCGGTCCGCGGCGACCCCGAGCCCTCGCACGGCCGGCCATTTCGCGGGCGAGGCGGTGGCGTAGACCTCGGCGCCGAGGTGCCGGCCGAGCTGGACCGCGGCCGAGCCGACCCCGCCGGCGGCGGCGTGGACGAGGAGCCGCTCCCCCGCCCGCAGGCCGGCCAGGTCGGTCAGGCCGTAGAGCGCGGTCAGGTAGGCGACCGGGACGGCCGCGCCCTGCTCGTAGGACCAGCCGTCGGGGAGCGGGACCACGAGGCGGGCGTCGGCGACGGCCAGCGAGCCGAAGCAGTCGGAGACCAGACCCATCACCCGGTCGCCGGGGGCCAGGTCGGTGACGCCGGGCCCGACCTCCACGATCACGCCGGACGCTTCGCTGCCCAGGGGCCCCTCGCCCGGATACAGGCCGAGGGCGATCAGCACGTCACGGAAGTTCAACCCCGCCGCTCGTACCCCGAGGCGGACCTCACCGGCCTGCAGCGCCCGGCCGCCGTCCGCGTCGACGACGACCACATCGTCGAGGGAGCCGGGACCGACCACACCGAGGCGCCAACCCCCGGCGGGCAGCCGGTCGGCGGCCGTGAGGCGGGGCACCAGGACGGCGCTGGAGCGCACAGCGACGCCGGCCTCGTCCAGGGTCGCGAGGGAGGCCCAGTCGTCGAACTCGCCGTCGACGTCGGCGACCATCACCCGGCCCGGGAACTCCGACGCGGCACTGCGCACCAGACCCCACACCGGGGCGACGGACAGGTCGACGTCCTCGTCGCCCACCGCGACCGCGTTGCGGGTGACCAGGATCAGCCGGGCCGCCGACTCCTGCTCCACGAAGGACTGGATCTCGTTGAGGACCCGCGCGGTCACCTCGACCGCGTCCGCCGCCGACACCACCGGCGAGACCACGAACTCCGCACCGGTCGAGGCCAGGTCACCGGCCAGGACCCAGTCGACCCGGTAGAGGGCGTCGGGTTCGCGGCGCAGCTGGGCCGGGTCGACCGCCCGGGAGGCGAGGTGGTCGACGGACACGATGTGTGTGCCGGACTCGTCGGCGATGTCGAGGCGGCCGGCACCGGTGAGGCGGACGCGGGCGTGCGGACCGGAGCCGGCGCCGAGGCGTACACCTGACCAGGAAAATGGTAGTTCGACCGCGCCGGTCAGGTCCTTGTCGAGCAGGCCGCCGTGCAGGGCTGCGTCGAGGAGCGCCGGGTGGACGGTGAAGGCCCCGGCATCGTCGGGGAGGGTCACCTCGGTGTAGATGGAGTCGCCGTCGCGCCAGGCCGACCGCAGGCCCTGAAACAGCGGGCCGTATTCGTAGCCGGCGGCCGCCAGGCGGTCGTAGAGGCCCTCGACGGGGATCGGGTCCGCGGCGGGCGGCGGCCATTCGGTGGGGAAGGCGGGGGCGGGCTTGCCGTCGGCGGTGGCGAGGATGCCGCGGGCGTGGCAGGTGGCGGCCTCGTCGGTGCGGGTGTAGATGCCGAGCTCGCGGCGGCCGGTGTCGTCGGGTTCGCCGACGGAGACCTGGAGCTGGACGGTGTCGTCGGCGGCGAGGATCAGCGGCGCCTCGAGGACGAGCTCGTCGACGACGGGGCAGCCGACCGGGGCGCCGACGGTGAGGGCGAGGTCGACGAGGGCGGCGCCGGGGACGATGACGAGGCCGAGGATCATGTGGTCGCGCAGCCAGGCCTGGGACTCGGCGGAGAGGCGGCCGGTGAAGAGCCAGGCGTCGCGTTCGGCGATGGCGATGGATGCGCCGAGCAGCGGGTGGTCGACGCGGCCGAGGCCGGCGGTGGAGACGTCGCCGGGGCCGGAGCCGGGGGCGAGCCAGTACCGCTGGCGCTGGAACGCGTAGGTGGGCAGTTCGACCCGGCGGGCCCCGGGGAACACGGCGGGCCAGTCCAGCTCGACGCCGCCCAGGTGGATCTGCGCCAGGAACCCGGCGAACGTTTCCGCCTCACCCTGCTTCGCCCGCAGCGCCGGCACGAACACCGGCCCGTCGACCTCATCGAGGGTCTGCCGGGCCATCGCGGTGAGGACACCGTCCGGCCCGAGTTCCAGGAACCTGGTCACCCCGAGACCGTGCAGCGTCCGCACACCGTCGGCGAACCGCACCGCCTGCCGCACATGCCGAACCCAGTATTCGGGATCGCACAACTCTTCAGACACCACCATGCCGGTCACGTTCGACACCACCGCCACCGTCGGCGGGTGAAACGTCAGACCCTGCGCGACCGTGCGGAACTCGGCCAGCATCGGCTCCATCAACTGCGAATGGAACGCATGGCTCACCCGGAGCCGGGTCGTCTTGCGGCCCTCCATCAGCGGCAGCCACGCATCGATCGCGGCCACCTCACCCGAGACCACCACCGCGTGCGGGCCGTTGACCGCCGCGATCGTCAGCCGATCCTCAAAACCGGCCAGCGACGCCAGCACGTCCTCTTCGGACGCCTGCACCGCGACCATGCCACCACCGGCCGGCAGCGCACCCATCAGCTTGCCCCGGGCGGTCACCAACTTCGCCGCATCCGGCAGGGACAGCACGCCGGCGACGTGCGCGGCCGCCAGCTCACCGACCGAGTGACCGATCAGGTAGTCCGCGCGGATGCCGAGGGACTCGGCGAGCCGGAACAGCGCCACCTCGACCGCGAACAGCGCCGGTTGGGTGACGGCGGTGTCGTTCAGCCGGGGTGCGTCCAGGAGCGCCGATGCGGACAGGCCCAGCTCCGTGCAGACCGCGGCCAACGCGTCGGCGAACACCGGGAAGGCCGCGGCGAGTTCGAGACCCATGCCGGGTCGTTGGGCGCCCTGGCCGGTGAACAGGAACGCGGTCCGGCCGGTGACCGGGCGGCCGGTCAGGGGCAGGTCGGTCAGGCCGTGCAGGAGGGTGTCACGGTCGGTGGCGATGACGGCGGCCCGCGACGGCAGGTGCGCCCGGGCGGTGGCGAGGGAGAGGGCCAGATCCGGCAGGGACAGGGCGGGATCGGCGAGGACGTGGGCGCGGAGCCGTTCCGCCTGGGCGAGGAGGGCGGCGTCGTCGCGGGCGGAGAGGACGAACGGCAGCGGGCCGGTGGCCGGGGTGGCCGCGGGTGTGGGCTCCTCCGGGGCGGGGGCCTCTTCGAGGATGACGTGGGCGTTCGTGCCGCTTACGCCGAAGGAGGAGATCCCGGCGCGGCGGGGGCGGCCGTTGGCGACCCACGGTTCGGCCTCGGTCAGCAGCCGGATCTGGCCCGACTCCCAGTCGATGTGCGGGGAGGGTGCGTCGACGTGCAGGGTCTTGGGGAGGGTTTCGTGGCGTAGGGCCTGGACCATCTTGATGACCCCGGCGACGCCGGCGGCGGCGGAGGCGTGGCCGATGTTCGACTTGACGGAGCCGAGCCGCAGCGGGTGGCCGGCGCGGTCGCGGCCGTAGGTCGCCAGGAGCGCCTGGGCCTCGATGGGGTCGCCGAGGCGGGTGCCGGTGCCGTGGCCCTCGACGGCGTCGACGTCGGCGGGGGCGAGACCGGCCGCGGCAAGGGCCTGGCGGATGACGCGTTCCTGCGACGGGCCGTTGGGGGCGGTGAGGCCGTTGCTGGCGCCGTCCTGGTTGACGGCGCTGCCGCGGACGACGGCGAGGATGCGGTGGCCGTTGCGGCGGGCGTCGGAGAGCCGTTCGAGGACGAGGACGCCGAGGCCGTCGGCGAAGCCGGTGCCGTCGGCGGCGGCGGCGTAGGACTTGCAGCGGCCGTCCTCGGCGAGGCCGCGCTGGCGGCTGAACTCCAGCAGCAGGAACGGGCCGGACATGACGGTGACGCCGCCGACGAGGGCGAGGTTGCACTCGCCGCCGCGCAGCGCCTGGGCGGCGAGGTGGAGGGCGACGAGCGAGGAGGAGCAGGCCGTGTCGACGGAGACGGCCGGGCCCTCCAGGCCGAAGGTGTAGGCGACGCGGCCGGAGACGACGCTGGGGGTGGTGCCGGTGAGGCGGAAGCCCTCGAGGTCGGGGGTCGACATGGGACCGTACTGGGAGGCCACGACGCCGCAGAAGACGCCGGTGCTGGTCCCGCGCAGCGCCGTCGGGTCGATGCCGGCGTCCTCGAACGCCTCCCACGCCCCCTCCAGCAACAGCCGCTGCTGCGGGTCCATGGCGAGAGCCTCGCGGGGGCTGATGCCGAAGAAGCCGGCGTCGAAGTCGGCGGCCGCGGGCAGGAAGCCGCCGCCCCGGCTGTAGACGGTACCGGTGCGGTCGGGGTCCGGGTCGTAGAGGCGGTCGAGGTCCCAGCCGCGGTCGGCGGGGAGGGCGGTGATGGCGTCGCGGCCCTCGGCGAGCAGGTTCCAGAAGGCGTCGGGGTTGTCGGCGCCGCCGGGGTAGCGGCAGCTCATGCCGACGATCGCGACCGGTTCGAGGTCGCGTTCCTCCAGCTCGCGGACCCGCCGGTTGGCGGAGCGCAGCTCGTTGGTGACCTTGCGCAGGTAGGTGCGGAGCTTCTGCTCGTCGGTCGGCTGGCCGCCGCGTGGATCGTCCGTGCCCGTGGTGGTCATGCCGAGCCCAGCTCCTTGTCGATCAGGTCGAACATGTCGTCGTCGGATACCGCGTCGAGGTCGTCGTCGAAGTGCTCCTCGGGCGGGGCGGGAGCGGCGGTGGCGCCGAGGACGGCGCGGAGGCGGTTGCTCAGCGCGCGCAGCCGGGCCTCGTGCTCGGCGAGCTGCTGCCCGTCGCCGGCGACGGTGTTGAGCAGGGCCTCGAAGCGCTGCAGCTCGGCGAGCAGCGGCGAGGCGGTGCCGGTGCCGCCGGCCGCGGGCAGGTCGAGGCCGGCGAGGACGTGGGCGGTGACGGCGGCCGGGCTCGGGTGGTCGAAGATGAGCGTCGTCGGCAGCTTGAGGCCGGTGGCCTGGATGAGCCGGTTGCGCAGCTCGACCGCGGCGAGGGAGTCGAAGCCGAGGTCCTTGAACGCCTGGCCGGGCCCGACGGCGGCCGCGCTGGCGTGGCCGAGGACGGTCGCGACCTGGGCGCGGACCAGGTCGAGGACGATCTGGTGGCGCTGCTGCTCGTCGGCGGCGGCCAGCTGCCGGACCAGCGCGTCGCCGCCCGCGGGGGCCGCGCCGGCGGCCCGGGCGGTGACCCGGACGAGGCCGCGCAGCAGCGGCGGCAGGAGCCCGGCGTGGGCCTGCCCGCGCAGGGTGGCGAGGTTCAGCGGTACCGGGGCAAGGACCGCCTCGCCGGGCTGCTCGGCGAGGGCCCGGTCGAACAGCGCGAGCCCCTGGGCGACGCTGAGCGGCTCGGCGCCGGTGCGGGCGAGGCGGGCCAGCTCGGCCTCGTCGAGGGTGCCGGCCATCCCGCCGGCCTCGGACCACAGCCCCCAGGTGAGGGACAGCCCGGGCAGACCGGCGGCCCGGCGTGACCCGGCGAGGGCGTCGAGGAACACGTTGGCGGCGGCGTAGTTGGCCTGGCCCGGGTTGCCGAGCAGGCCCGCCGCCGAGGAGAAGACGACGAACGCGGCGAGGGGCAGGCCGGCGGTCAGCTCGTGCAGATGCCACGCGGCGAGGACCTTGGGCTCCATCACAGCCGCCAGCCGCTGCCGGGTCAGCGACGCCAGCGCACCGTCGTCGAGGACACCGGCCGCATGGACAACCGCGGTCAGCGGCGCCTCCAGGTTGTCGAGCACGGCGGAAAGCTGGTTGCGGTCGGTGACGTCGCACGCCACCGCCGTCGCCCGGGCGCCGAGCGCCGCCAGCTCCTCGACCAGCGCGGCAACGCCAGCCGCAGCGGGCCCCCGACGGCTGAGCAGCACCAGATTGCGCACCCCGTGCACGGTCGCCAGATGCCGGGCGAACACCGCCCCGAGGCCACCCGTCCCCCCGGTGATCAGCACCGTGCCGTTCCGATCCAGCGGCGCCGGCATCGTCAATACGACCTTGCCGATGTTGCGGCCCTCGCGCAGGAACCGCATCGCATCCCCGGCCCGGAACACATCCCACGACCGCACCGGAACATGCCGCAACACCCCGGCCTCGAACAACTCGACGATCAGCCGGAGCATCTCCTGCATCCGCTCCGGACCGGCCTCACCAAGATCGAACGCCCGGTAACGAACCCCCGCATGCTGCCGGGCTACCTCGGCGGCGTCACGGATGTCGGCCTTGCCCATCTCGACGAACCGGCCACCCCGCGGCAGCAACTCCAGGCTCGCATCGACGAACTCACCCGCCAGCGCGTCGAGCACGACGTCCATGCCGGCACCGTCGGTGGCGGCCAGGAACGTCTCGCGGAAGCCGAGGTCGCGCGAGGAGGCGATCCGGTCCGCGGCGACCCCGAGCCCTCGCACGGCCGGCCACTTTGCGGGGCTGGCGGTGGCGTAGACCTCGGCGCCGAGGTGCCGGCCGAGCTGGACCGCGGCCGAGCCGACCCCGCCGGCGGCGGCGTGGACGAGGAGCCGCTCCCCCGCCCGCAGGCCGGCCAGGTCGGTCAGGCCGTAGAGCGCGGTCAGGTAGGCGACCGGGACGGCCGCGCCCTGCTCGTAGGACCAGCCGTCGGGGAGCGGGACCACGAGGCGGGCGTCGGCGACGGCCAGCGAGCCGAAGCAGTCGGAGACCAGACCCATCACCCGGTCGCCGGGGGCCAGGTCGGTGACGCCGGGCCCGACCTCCACGATCACGCCGGACGCTTCGCTGCCCAGGGGCCCCTCGCCCGGATACAGGCCGAGGGCGATCAGCACGTCACGGAAGTTCAACCCCGCCGCTCGTACCCCGAGGCGGACCTCACCGGCCTGCAGCGCCCGGCCGCCGTCCGCGTCGACGACGACCACATCGTCGAGGGAGCCGGAACCGACCACCCCGAGGCGCCAACCCCCGACGGGCAGCCGGTCGGCGGCCGTGAGGCGGGGCACCAGGACGACGCCGTCGCGAACGAGCACCCCGACCTCGTCCAGGGCGGCGAGGGAGGCCCAGTCGTCGAAGTCTCCGACGACGTCGGCGACCATCACCCGGCCCGGGAACTCCGACGCGGCACTGCGCACCAGACCCCACACCGGGGCGACGGACAGGTCGACGTCCTCGTCACCGACCGCCACCGCGTTGCGGGTCACCAGGATCAGCCGGGCCGCCGACTCCTGCTCCACGAAGGACTGGACCTCGCCGAGGACCCGCGCGGTCACCTCGACCGCACCGGCCGCCGACGCCGCCGACACCACCGGCGAGACCACGAACTCCGCACCGGCCGAGGCCAGGTCACCGGCCGGGACCCAGTCGACCCGGTAGAGGGCGTCGGGTTCGCGGCGCAGCTGGGCCGGGTCGACCGCCCGGGACGCGAGCCGGTCGACCGACACGACGAACGCGCCGGACTCGTCGACGACGTCGATGCGGCCGGTGGCGCCGATGCGGACGCGCACGCTCGGACCCGAGCCGAGACCGAGGCGTACACCCGACCAGGAAAATGGCAGTTCGACCGCGCCGGTCAGGTCCTTGTCGAGCAGCCCGCCGTGCAGGGCTGCGTCGAGCAGCGCCGGGTGGACCGTGAACGCGCCGCCGGCCTCGCCGGGCAGGACGACATCGGCGTAGACGTCGCCGCCGGTCCGCCACGCCGCGCGCAGGCCCTGGAACAGCGGGCCGTATTCGTAGCCGGCGATCGCGAGGCGCTCGTAGAGGCCGTCGACGGGGATCGGGTCGGCGGCGGGCGGCGGCCACTCGGCCGGGAACGCGGGCGCGGCCGAGCCCTCGTCGACGGCGAGGACGCCGCGGGCGTGGCAGGAGGCGGCGTCGCTCCGGGTGTAGACGGCCACCTCGCGGCGGCCGGCGTCGTCGGGTTCGCCGACGGAGACCTGCACCTGCACGGCCTCGTCGCCGCCGATCACCAGCGGCGCCTCGAGGACGAGCTCCTCGACGACGGCGCAGCCGAGCTGCCGGCCGGCGGCCAGGGCCAGCTCGACCAGCGCGGCGCCGGGCACGATGACGAGGCCCAGGACCACGTGGTCGCGGACCCAGGGCTGGGTCGGGGTGGAGAGCCGGCCGGTGAAGATCCACTCGTCGCGGTCGGCGACCGGGAGGGCCGCGCCGAGCAGCGGGTGGTCGAGGCCGAGCTGGCCGACCGCCGCCGGGTCGCTGCCGGTGCCGGGGATGATCCAGTACCGCTGCCGCTGGAACGCGTAGGTGGGCAGCTCGACGCGGCGGGCCGGGCCGAAGTAGCCGGCCCAGTCGGTCGGGACGCCGGCCAGGTAGGCCTGCGCGAGGAACCCGGCGAAGGCCTCGTCCTCGTCGAGGCGGGCCCGCAGCGCCGCGGCGAACACGAGCCCGTCGACGTTGTCGAGGGTCTGGCGGGCCATCGCGGTGAGCACGCCGTCCGGGCCCAGCTCCAGGAACCGGGTCACGCCGAGGCCGTGCAGGGTGCGCACGCCGTCGGCGAACCGGACGGCGTGGCGCACGTGCCGGACCCAGTATTCGGGGTCGCGCAGCTCGTCGGACACTACGCCGCCGGTCACGTTCGACACGACCGCGATGGTGGGCGGGTTGAAGGTCAGGCTCTGCGCGACGGCACGGAACTCCGCGAGCATCGGCTCCATGAGGTGCGAGTGGAACGCATGGCTGACCCGCAGCCGGGTCGTCTTGCGACCCTCCCAGAACGGGAGCCACTCGTCGAGGGCCGCCAGCTCGCCGGAGACGACGACGGCGTTCGGGGCGTTGACGGCGGCGATGGTGAGCTGGTGCTCGAAGCCGGTCAGCGCGGTGCGAACCTCGTCCTCGTCCGCCTGGACGGCGGCCATCCCGCCGCCGGCCGGCAGGGCGCTCATGAGCCGGCCGCGGGCCGCGACCAGCTTCGCGGCGTCGGGCAGGGACAGCACGCCGGCGACGTGCGCGGCGGCGATCTCGCCGACGGAGTGCCCGATCAGGTAGTCGGGGCGGATGCCGAGGGTTTCGGCGAGGCGGTACAGCGCGACCTCGACCGCGAACAGCGCCGGCTGGGTCACCGCGGTGTCATCGAGCGCCGGGGACGTCATGAGGTCCCGGGCCGCCAGGCAGAGCTCGGCGCAGACGGCGTCGAGCGCGGCCGCGAAGGCCGGGAAGGTCGCGGCCAGGTCGAGGCCCATCCCGGTCCGCTGGGCGCCCTGGCCGGTGAACAGCACCGCGGTCCGGCCGGTGACCGGTCGCCCGGTGAGGCCGCGGCCGACCGAGATCTCGGCGAGGCCGTCGAGGAGGGCGTCGCGGTCGGCGGCGACGACCGCGGCGCGGTGCCCGAACCGGGCCCGGGACGTCGCCAGGGACGCGGCGAGGTCGGTCAGGGACACGTCGGGGCGGGCGAGGAGGTGGACCCGCAGCCGGTCGGCCTGGGCCTGCAGGGCGATGTCGTCGCAGGCCGACACGACGAAGGGCACGGGCGCGGTCGACTCGGGGGCGGGGACCGCGGCCGCGGCCGGCGGCGCCTCCTCGATGATGACGTGGGCGTTGGTGCCACTGATGCCGAACGACGACACCGCGGCCCGGCGGGGGCGGCCGTTGGGGGTCCACGGCTCGGCCTCGGTCAGCAACCGGATCTGGCCGGTGCCCCAGTCGATGTGGGGCGAGGGCGCGTCGACGTTGAGGGTCCGGGGCAGGGTCTCGTGCCGCAGGGCCTGGACCATCTTGATGACCCCGGCGACGCCGGCGGCGGCCGATGTGTGGCCGATGTTCGACTTGATCGACCCGAGCCGCAGCGGGCCGTCCGCGCGGTCGCGGCCGTAGGTCGCCAGGAGTGCCTGGGCCTCGATCGGGTCGCCGAGGCGGGTGCCGGTGCCGTGGCCCTCGACCGCGTCGACGTCGGACGGCCGGAGCCCGGCGTTGGCGAGGGCCTGGCGGATGACGCGCTCCTGGGCCGGGCCGTTGGGGGCGGTCAGGCCGTTGCTGGCGCCGTCCTGGTTGACCGCGCTGCCGCGGATGACGGCAAGGACCTCGTGGCCGTTGCGGCGGGCGTCGGAGAGTCGCTCCAGGACCAACATCCCGAGCCCGTCGGCGAAGCCGGTCCCGTCGGCGGCGGCGGCGTAGGACTTGCAGCGCCCGTCGGGGGCGAGGCCGCGCTGCCGGCTGAACTCCATGAGCAGGAACGGGCCGGCCATGACGGTGACGCCGCCGACGAGGGCGAGGGAGCACTCGCCGCCGCGCAGCGACTGCGACGCGAGGTGCAGCGCGACCAGCGAGGAGGAGCAGGCGGTGTCGACGGAGACGGCCGGGCCTTCGAGGCCGAAGGTGTAGGCCAGGCGGCCGGAGGCGACACTGCTGGTCGCGCCGGTCAGCCGGAAGCCCTCGACCTCGGGGGTGCCGCCGGCCGGGGCGGCCGCGTAGTCGGAGGTGGCGACGCCGCAGAAGACGCCGGTGTCGGTGCCCCGCAGCGTGTCCGGGTCGATCCCGGCGCTCTCGAACGCCTCCCACGCCCCCTCCAGCAACAGCCGCTGCTGCGGGTCCATCGCCAGGGCCTCGCGCGGGCTGATCCCGAAGAACCCGGCGTCGAAGTCGCCGGCCTCGGCCAGGAAGCCGCCGCCGCGGGTGGAGACGGTGCCGAGCTGCTCCGGGTCGGGGTTGTAGAGGCGCTCCAGGTCCCAGCCGCGGTCGGCGGGCAGCCCGGTGATCCCGTCGCGGCCCTCGGCGAGCATCCGCCACAGCTGCTCCGGGGTGCCGGCGCCGCCGGGGTAGCGGCAGCTCATGCCGACGATCGCGAGGGGCTCGTCGGCCCGGCCCCGGGTGCGGCGCCGGGTCGCGGGCGGCGCGGCCGGTTCGGCGGCGCCGGCCTCGGCGAGCAGCAGCCGCGCGACGGCGACGGGGCTCGGGTGGTCGAAGACCAGGGTCGACGGCAGCCGTACGCCGCTCACCTGGGCCAGCCGGTTGCGCAGCTCGACCGCCGAGAGCGAGTCGAAGCCGAGGTCCTTGAACGCCCGGTCCTCGGGCACCGCACCGGCCCCGGCGTGCCCGAGCACGGCCGCGACCTGGGCGCGCACGAGGTCGAGGACCATCCGCTCCCGGTCCGCGGCGTCGAGCCCGGCCAGCCGCTGGGCCAGGGACCCGCCGGCCGCGGAGGGCCGGGCCGCCGAGGCCGGGACCAGGCCGCGCAGCAGCGCGGGCAGTGCGCCGGACTTCGCCTGCTCGCGCAGCGCGGCGACGTCGAAGCGGACCGGGGCGAGGAGTGCCTCGCCGCTGCGCCCGGCCCGGTCGAAGAGGGCCAGGCCGGCCTCGGTGGTGAGGGCCTCGCCGCCGAGGCGGGCCAGCCGGGCCAGCTCGGCGTCGTCGAGGGGGCCGACGATGCCGGTGACGTCGCCCCACAGGCCCCAGGCGAGGGACTGCGCGGGGAGCCCGTCGGCGCGGCGCCGAGCGGCGAGCGCGTCGAGGAAGGCGTTGGCGGCGGCGTAGTTCGCCTGGCCGGGGCTGCCGATCAGCGCCGCGACGGACGAAAACAGCACGAACGCGGCCAGCGGGAGGCCGGCGGTGAGGGCGTCGAGGTTGACGGCCGCGTCGACCTTCGGCCGCATGACCGCGGCGAGGCGCTCGGGGGTCAGCGACGCGAGGACGCCGTCGTCGAGGACGCCGGCCGCGTGGATCACCGCGCTCAGTGGCGCGTCGAGGCCGGCCAGGACCGCGGCGAGCTGGTCGCGGTCGGCGGCGTCGGCGGCCACGACCCGCGCCCGCGCGCCGATGGCGGCCAGCTCGGCGACGAGCTCGGCGGCGCCGGGGGCGGCCGGGCCGCGGCGGCTGAGCAGCACGAGGTGGCGGACGTGGTGCTCGGCCGCCAGGTGCCGGGCGAAGACCGCGCCGAGGCCGCCGGTGCCGCCGGTGATCAGGACCGTGCCGTCCGGGTCGAGGGCCGGCGCCGGGCCGCTGTCGCCGGTGGCCGCGGTGAGGCGGGGCGCGAGGACGCGCCCGGCCCGGACGGCGAGCTGCGGTTCGTCGAACCCGGCCAGGGTCGCCCAGTCGGGGTCGGCGCCGACCGGGTCGAGGTCGAGCAGCCCGAACCGGCCCGGATACTCGGACTGGGCGCTGCGGACCAGGCCCCAGACGGGGGCGGCGGCGAGATCCGGCCGCTCGGCCCCGACGGTGACGGCGCCACGGGTGACGAGCACCAGCCGGGCTCCGTCGGCCGGGTCGGCCGCGGCCCACCGCTGCACCAGCATCAGGGCCCGCTCGGTGACGGCGCCGGCGGTGGTGTCGACGACCGCGAACACCACCCCAGGCGTCAGGGCGTCGACGTCGTCAAGGGTGTCGAGGACGGTGACATGCGGCGCGGGGCCGGCCGGGGCGGCGGGCTCCTGCCAGGTGATGCGGTAGAGCGGGGGCGGCCCGCCGGCCTCGGCGCCGCGCAGCTGCGCCGCCTCGACGGTGCGGAAGGTGAGCCGGGTGACGCCGGCGATCGGCCGGTCGTGCTCATCGACGAGGTCGAAGCGGACGTTGAGCCGGTCGGCGACGTCGATGCGGACCCGGGCCGCGGCGGCGCCGGAGCGGGCGACCCGCACCCCGGACCAGGAGAACGGCATCTGCGCGGAGAAGCCGTCGCCCTGGGTCCGGATGGCGGCGAGGGCGCCGTGCAGGCCGGCGTCGAACAGGGCGGGGTGCAGGTCGAAGCCGCGGGCGGCGGCGGCGTGCTCGTCGGGCAGGGCCAGCTCGCCGTAGACGACGTCGCCGTCCTGCCAGGCGGCGCGCAGCCCCTGGAAGGCGGGGCCGTAGTCGAAGCCGACGTCGGCGAACCCGGCGTAGAGCGCGTCGACGGCGACGGGCTCGGCCCCCTCCGGCGGCCACTCGGCCGGCCACGGCTGCGGTTCGGCGCCGCTGTCGGCGGTGAGGGTGCCGCGGGCGTGGCAGGTGGTGTCGGCGCCGGTGTCGGGGCGGCTGTAGACGGCGACGTCGCGGCGGCCGTCCGCGTCGGGCTCGCCGACGGTGACCTGCAGCTGCACGGCGGCGCCGGCGGCGAGGACGAGCGGGCTCGCGATGACCAGCTCGTCGACGAGCGGGGCGCCGGTGTGCCGGCCGGCGACGGCGGCGAGCTCGACCATGGTGGTGCCGGGCACGACGATGCGGCCGAGGACGGCGTGGTCGCGGACCCACGGCTGGGCGTCGGTGGACAGGCGGCCGGTGAACAGCCACGAGTCGCCGTCGCCGACCCGGACCGCGCCCGCGAGGAGCGGATGGTCGACGCGGCCGAGGCCGATCGTCTCGGGGTCGCCGGCGTTGGCCGGGTCGAGCCAGTACCACTGCCGCTGGAACGCATACGTCGGCAGCTCGACCCGCCGGGCACCCGGGAACACCGCCGCCCAGTCGACCTCGACCCCGGCCAGATGCGCCTGGGCGAGGAACCCGGCGAACGTTTCCGCCTCACCCTGCTTCGCCCGCAGCGCCGGCACGAACACCAATCCGTCGACGTCGTCGAGGGTCTGCCGCGCCATCGCGGTGAGCACACCGTCCGGCCCGAGTTCCAGGAACCTGGTCACACCGAGACCGTGCAGGGTGCGGATGCCGTCGGCGAACCGGACCGCCTGCCGCACATGCCGGACCCAGTATTCGGGGTCGCACAACTCATCGGAGACCACGGCGCCGGTCACGTTGGACACGACCGCGATGGTGGGCGGGTTGAAGGTCAGGCTCTGCGCGACCGTGCGGAACTCGGCGAGCATCGGCTCCATCAGGTGGGAGTGGAACGCGTGGCTGACCCGCAGCCGGGTGGTCTTGCGGCCCTCCATCAGCGGCAGCCACGCATCGATCGCGGCCGACTCCCCCGACACGACGACCGCATGCGGGCCGTTGACCGCCGCGATCGTCAGCCGATCTTCGAACCCGGCCAACGACGTCAGAACCTCGTCCTCCGTCGCCTGCACGGCGGCCATCCCGCCACCGGCCGGCAACGCACCCATCAGCTTCCCGCGGGCGGTCACCAGCTTCGCCGCGTCCGGCAGGGACAGCACACCGGCCACATGCGCGGCCGCCAGCTCACCGACCGAATGGCCGATCAGAAAGTCCGCGCGGATCCCGAGGGACTCCGCGAGCCGGAACAGCGCGACCTCGACCGCGAACAATGCCGGCTGGGTCACCGCGGTGTCGTCCAGCTCGGGTGAGTTCAGGAGTGCCGACGCCGACAGGCCCAGCTCCGTACCGACCGCGTCCAACGCGTCCGCGAACACCGGGAACGCCGCGGCGAGGTCGAAACCCATGCCGGGCCGCTGGGCACCCTGGCCCGTGAACAGCACCGCCGTCCCGCCGGTCAGCGGGCGGCCGGTCAGCGCAAGGTCGGTCAGGCCGTGCAGGAGAGCGTCGCGGTCGGTGGCGACGACCGCGGCGCGGTACTCGAACCGGGCGCGGGAGGTCGCCAGGGAGGCGGCGAGGTCGGGCAGGGCGAGGTCGGGGTATGCGAGGAGGTGCTCCCGCAGGCGGTCGGCCTGGGCCCGGAGCGCCGCGTCGCTCTTCGCCGACAGCAGGACCGGGACCGGGCCGGGGGTGAGCGGCGGGGCGGGCTCCGGGGCCGGGGCCGGCGGGGCCTCTTCGACGATGACGTGGGCGTTGGTGCCGCTGACGCCGAAGGAGGAGATGCCGGCGCGGCGGGGGTGGCCGTTGGCGACCCACGGCTCGGCCTCGGTGAGCAGCCGGATCTGGCCGGCGTCCCAGTCGATGTGCGGCGAGGGCGCGTCCACGTGCAGGGTTCGGGGCAGCGTCTCGTGGCGCAGCGCCTGGACCATCTTGATGACCCCGGCGACACCCGCCGCCGCCGAGGTGTGGCCGATGTTCGACTTGATCGAGCCCAGGCGCAGCGGGCCGTCCGACCGCTCCCGGCCGTAGGTGGCGAGGAGGGCCTGGGCCTCGATCGGGTCGCCCAACCGGGTACCGGTGCCGTGGCCCTCGACCGCGTCGACGTCGGACGGGCCGAGGCCGGAGGCGGCGAGGGCGTCGCGGATGACGCGCTCCTGGGCGGGCCCGTTGGGGGCGGTCAGGCCGTTGCTGGCGCCGTCCTGGTTGATGGCGCTGCCGCGGATGACGGCGAGGACCTCGTGGCCGTTGCGGCGGGCGTCGGAGAGCCGCTCGAGGACGAGGACGCCGAGGCCGTCGGCGAAGCCCGTGCCGTCGGCGGCGGCCGCGTAGGACTTGCAGCGGCCGTCGGGGGCGAGGCCGCGCTGGCGGCTGAACTCGGTCAGCAGGAACGGGCTCGCCATGACGGTGACGCCGCCGACGACGGCGAGGGAGCACTCGCCGCCGCGCAGCGACTGCGACGCCAAGTGCAGCGCGACCAGCGACGAGGAGCAGGCGGTGTCCACCGAGACCGCCGGGCCCTGCAGGCCGAAGGTGTAGGCGAGGCGGCCGGAGACGACGCTGGCGGTGGTACCGGTGAGGCGGAAACCCTCGACCTCCGCGGACGGGGTGTCGCCGTAGTCGGTGGCGACGACGCCGCAGAAGACGCCGGTGTCGGTGCCGCGCAGCGTGTCCGGGTCGATCCCGGCGCTCTCGAACGCCTCCCACGCCCCCTCCAGCAACAGCCGCTGCTGCGGATCCATCGCCAGGGCCTCGCGGGGGCTGATGCCGAAGAAGCCGGCGTCGAACTCGCCGGCCTCGTGCAGGAAGCCGCCGCCGGTGGTGTAGACGGTGCCGGGCACCTCGGGGTCGGGGTTGTAGAGCCGCTCCAGGTCCCAGCCGCGGTTGGCCGGCAGGCCGGAGGTGGCCTCGCGACCCTCGTGCACGAGCCGCCAGAGCTGCTCGGGTGAGGTGACGCCGCCGGGGTACCGGCAGCTCATCCCCACGATCGCGAGGGGCTCGTCGGTGCGGGCGCGGCCTCGGCGGCGGGCGGCCGGAGCGGCCGGGGCGACGGCGCCGAGCTCCGCCAGCAGCAGCCGCGCCACCGCGGCCGGGCTCGGGTGGTCGAACACCAGCGTCGAGGGCAGCCGCAGCCCGCTGGCCTGGGCCAGGCGGTTGCGGAACTCGACCGCCGACAGCGAGTCGAAGCCGAGGTCCTTGAACGCCCGGTCGCCGGCCACCGCGTCGGCGCCGGCGTGCCCGAGCACGGCCGCGACCTGGCCGCGCACGACATCGAGGACGAACCGCTCCCGGTCCGCGGCGTCGACGGCGGCCAGCCGCTGGGCCAGCGACCCGCCGGCCGGGCCCGACCGGCCGGGGGCGGCGGGGACCAGGCCGCGCAGCAGCGGCGGCAGGGTGCCGGCCCGGGACCGGGCCCGCAGCGCGGCGACGTCCAGGCGGACCGGTGCGGTCACGGCGGCGGCGGTCCGGGCCGAGCGGTCGAACAGGGCGAGGCCCGCCGCGGTGGACAGGGCGCCGACGCCGAGGCGCCCGAGGCGGGCCAGCTCGGCGTCGTCGAGGGTGCCGGCCATGCCGCCGGCGTCGGCCCACAGGCCCCAGGCCAGCGACTGCGCCGGCTGCCCGTCGGCCCGGCGGCGCGCGGCGAGGGCGTCGAGGAAGGCGTTCGCGGCGGCGTAGTTGCTCTGCCCGGCGCTGCCCATGAGCGCGGCGACGGACGAGAACAGCACGAACGCGGCCAGCGGCTGGCCGGCCGTGAGGGCATCGAGGTGGACCGCCGCGTCGATCTTCGGCCGCAGCACCGCCGCGAGGCGTTCGGGGGTGAGCGAGGCGAGGACGCCGTCGTCGAGGACGCCGGCCGCGTGGACGACGGCGGTCAGCGGCGCGTCCAGGCCGGCCAGGACCGCGGCGAGCTGCTCGCGGTCGGCGGCGTCGCAGGCCACGGCCCGGGCCCGGGCGCCGAGCGCGGCCAGGTCGGCGACGAGCGCGGCGACGCCGTCGGCGGCCGGGCCGCGGCGGCTCAGCAGCAGCAGGTCGCGGGCGCCGTAGTGGGCGGCCAGGTGCCGGGCGAGCACCGCGCCGAGGCCGCCGGTGCCGCCGGTGATGAGGACGGTCCCGGCCGGGTCGAGGGCGGGCGGCGGCGCGTCGGCGGTGGCGGGCTGCAGGCGGGGGGCCAGGAGGCGGCCGTTGCGGACCGCGACCTGCGGCTCGCCGGGGCCGGCGACGGCGGCCGGGTCGGCGTCGCCGCCGGTGGGGTCGAGGTCGACGAGCACGAAGCGGTCCGGGTGCTCGCTCTGCGCGCTGCGGACCAGGCCCCACAGGGTGGCCAGGGCGACGTCGGGGGCCTCGCCGCCGACCGCGACGGCGCCGCGGGTGACGAGGACCAGGCGGCTGTCCGCGAGGGCCGCGCTGGCGAGGAACCGCTGGACGGTGGCCTGGGTCCAGGCGGCGACCGCGTGCGCGGCCCCGGGCAGGTCCGCCCCGTCCGGTCCGGGCACGGTCAGCACCACCACCGGCGGCACGGCGGCGCCCGCGGCGATCGCCCGCTCCAGCTCGGCGAGGTCGGCGTGCTCGCCGCCGGCGCCGATGCGGGCGGCCGTGGCCGCGCCGGCCGGCTCGGGCGTGACCGGGACCCAGGCGAGGGTGTACAGCGGGTCGGTCCGCTGCGCGCGCCCGTCCGCGAGCTGGGCCGGCTCGACGGGCCGGGTGGCGATCGACCGGGCGGACACGACGGGCGCGCCGGTGTCGTCGGTGACGTCGAGGCGCAGGACGGACTCGCCGGTCACGGCCACGCGGACGCGCAGCTCGGTGGCGCCGGCGCGGTCCAGCCGCACCCCGGTCCAGCTGAACGGCATCTGCTGCCGGCCGTCCTCGGCGAGCAGGGCCGCCCCGGCCTGCAGGGCGGCGTCGAAGAGGGCCGGGTGCAGGCCGTAGCCCGCGGCCGGGTCGGTGCTCTCGAACGGGATCGCGACCTCGGCGTAGATCTCGTCGCCGAGCCGCCACGTGCTGCGCAGCCCGTGGAACGTGGGGCCGTAGTCGTAGCCGATGTCGGCCAGGCGGGCGTAGAACGACTCGACGGGCTCGGGCTCGGCCCCGGCGGGCGGCCACTCGTCGGGCCACTCGTCGGACCCGGCGGCGGCCGGGTCGGTCGCGGCGGTCAGGGTGCCGCGGGAGTGGCAGGTGATCTCGGCCGGGGCGGTCTCGGCGCGGCTGTAGACGGCGACGTCGCGGCGGCCGTCGTCGTCCGGCTCGCCGACCCGGACCTGGATCTGGACGGGCACGCCGGCGGTGAGGATGAGCGGCGCGGCGAGGACGAGCTCGTCGACGACGGGGCAGCCGAGCTGCCGGCCGGCGGCGAGCGCGAGCTCGACCTGGGCCGTGCCGGGCACGACGATGGTGCCGAGCAGGACGTGCTCGGCGGTCCACGGGTGGCTCTCGGTGGACAGCCGGCCGGTGAACAGCCACTCGTCGCGGTCGCCGACGGGCACGGCGGCGACGAGGATCGTGTGCTCGAGCCGGTCGACGCCGGCCGCGGCAGGGTCGCCGGTGCCGGTGTCCGCCGCCGTCCAGTACCGCTGCCGCTGGAAGGCATAGGTCGGCAGCCCGACCCGCCGGGCCCCCGGGAACACCGCCGCCCAGTCGACCTCGACCCCGGCCAGGTGGACCTTGGCGAGGAACCCGGCGAACGTTTCCGCCTCACCCTGCTTCGCCCGCAGCGCCGGCACGAACACCGGCCCGTCGACGCCGTCGAGGGTCTGCCGGGCCATCGCGGTGAGCACACCGTCCGGGCCCAGCTCCAGGAACCGGGTCACACCCTGCCGCTGTAACGTGCGGACACCGTCGGCGAACCGCACCGCCTGCCGCACATGCCGAACCCAGTATTCGGGATCGCACAACTCATCGGACACCACCGCGCCGGTCACGTTCGACACCACCGCCATGGTCGGCGGGTGGAACGTCAGACCCTGCGCCACCGTCCGGAACTCCGCGAGCATCGGCTCCATCAGCTGCGAGTGGAACGCATGGCTCACCCGGAGCCGGGTCGTCTTGCGGCCCTCCATCAGCGGCAGCCACGCATCGAT
Source organism: Solwaraspora sp. WMMB335 (assembly GCF_049179075.1). Classification (NCBI taxonomy): domain Bacteria; kingdom Bacillati; phylum Actinomycetota; class Actinomycetes; order Micromonosporales; family Micromonosporaceae; genus Solwaraspora; species Solwaraspora sp. WMMB335. The sequence goes on along the minus strand of NZ_JBMHMF010000001.1, from coordinate 6,081,883 downwards.
CGCCGCCAGCTCACCCGACACGACGACCGCATACGGGCCGTTGACCGCCGCGATCGTCAGCCGATCCGCAAACTCGACCAGCGACGCCAGCACGTCCTCCTCGGACGCCTGCACCGCGGCCATCCCGCCACCGGCCGGCAACGCACCCATCAGCTTCCCGCGGGCGGTCACCAGCTTCGCCGCATCGGACAGCGACAGCACACCGGCCACATGGGCGGCCGCCAGCTCGCCGACCGAGTGACCGATCAGGTAGTCGGGGCGGATCCCGAGTGACTCCGCGAGCCGGTAGAGCGCGACCTCGACCGCGAACAGTGCGGGCTGGGTCACCGCGGTGCCGTCCAGCCGGGGTGAGTTCAGGAGCGCCGACGCCGACAGGCCCAGCTCCGCGCAGAACGCGGCCAACGCGTCGGCGAAGACCGGGTAGGCCGCGGCGAGGTCGAGACCCATGCCGGGCCGCTGGGCGCCCTGGCCGGTGAAGAGCACGGCGGTCTTGCCGGCGACGGGGCGGCCGGTGAGCGGCAGCGCGGTCAGGCCGTTGAGCAGGGTGTCGCGGTCGGCGGCGACGACGGCGGCCCGGTGCGGCAGGTGGGCACGCGTCGTGGCGAGGGAGAACGCCAGGTCCGGCACGGACAGGTCGGGGTCGGCGAGGACGCGGGCGCGCAGCCGGTCGGCCTGGGCCTGCAGCGCGGCCTCGTCGCGGGCGGAGATGACGATCGGCGCGGGGACGCCGGCCGGGCGGGCCGGGGGCGGCGGCTCCTCGGCGGCGGGGGCCTCTTCGAGGATGACGTGGGCGTTGGTGCCGCTGACGCCGAAGGACGAGATCCCGGCGCGGCGCGGGTGGCCGTTGGCGACCCAGGGCTCGGCCTCGGTCAGCAGCCGGATCTGGCCCGACTCCCAGTCCACGTGCGGGGAAGGCGCGTCGACGTGCAGGGTCTTCGGCAGCGTCTCGTGGCGCAGCGCCTGGACCATCTTGATGACCCCGGCGACACCCGCCGCGGCCGAGGTGTGGCCGATGTTCGACTTGATCGAGCCGAGCCGCAGCGGCCCGTTGGTCCGGTCCTGCCCGTAGGTCGCCAGCAGCGCCTGGGCCTCGATCGGGTCGCCGAGGCGGGTCCCGGTGCCGTGGCCCTCGACCGCGTCGACGTCGGCGGGCGAGAGGCCCGCGGCGCTGAGCGCGGAGCGGATGACCCGCTCCTGCGACGGGCCGTTCGGGGCGGTGAGGCCGTTGCTGGCGCCGTCCTGGTTGACCGCGCTGCCGCGCACGACCGCCAGGACCCGGTGGCCGTTGCGTTGCGCGTCGGAGAGCCGCTCGACGACGATGACGCCGACGCCGTCGGCGAAGCCGGTGCCGTCGGCGGCGGCCGCGTAGGCCTTGCAGCGGCCGTCCTCGGCGAGGCCGCGCTGCCGGCTGAACTCCAGCAGCAGGAACGGGCTGGCCAGGACGGTCACGCCGCCGACGAGGGCGAGGGAGCACTCGCCGCCGCGCAGGGCCTGGGCGGCCAGGTGCAGGGCGACCAGCGAGGACGAGCAGGCGGTGTCGACGGTGACGGCCGGGCCCTCCAGGCCGAGGGTGTAGGCGACCCGGCCGGACAGGACGCTGGTGAGCGTGCCCGTCATGCGGAAGCCCTCCAGCTCGGCGGCCTGGAAGCCGCCGTAGCCGGTGACCGCACCGGCGCCGCAGAAGACGCCGGTGCTGGTGCCGTGCAGCGATGTCGGGTCGATGCCGGCGTCCTCGATGGCCTCCCAGGCGCCCTCCAGCAGCAGCCGCTGCTGCGGGTCCATGGCGAGGGCCTCACGGGGGCTGATGCTGAAGAACCCGGCGTCGAAGCCGGCGATGTCGGGCAGGAAGCCGCCGTTGCGGGTGTAGACGGTACCGATGCGATCGGGGTCCGGGTCGTAGAGCCGCTCCAGGTCCCACCCGCGGTCGGACGGCAGCCCACCGATGGCGTCGCGGCCGGCCGCCACCAGGTCCCACAGCGCATCCGGCGACGCGGCCCCCGGATACCGGCAGCTCATCCCCACGATCGCGAGGGGCTCGGCGGCCTGGGCGAGCAGGCGCCGGTTCTGCTGCCGGAGGCGCTCGGTCTCCTTGAGCGACTTGCGGAGGGCGTCGACGACGGCGCTCTGGTCACTGGGGCTGCTCATACCGTGTCCTCGTGGGTCATCCGGATCAGGGCCTCGACGTCCAGGTCGTCGATCGACGCCCCGGGCTCCTCGTCCGGGGCCGGCCCGGTGCCGTCACCGTCGGCGGCCAGCTCCAGCAGCGGGTCGAGCAGGCCGGCCCGGCGGAGATGGCCGATGGGAATGGACTGCAGGACCGCGCGGAGCCGGTCGTCGTCGGTCTGCGGCCGCTCGTCGGGGGCGGCGCCGGGCAGGGCGAGCGGGACGAGATACCGCGCGACCGCCCCAGCGTTGGGGTGGTCGAAGACGAGCGTGGTCGGCAGCCGCAGCCCGGTGGCGCGGTTGAGCCGGTTGCGCAGCTCGACCGCGGCGAGGGAGTCGAAGCCCAGCTCCTTGAACGCCCGGTCGGCCTCGATCGCGTCGGCGCCCGCGTGGCCGAGCACCGCGGCGACCTGCGCCCGGACCAGGTCCAGGGTGACGGCCTCACGGTCGGCGGGGTCGACGGCGGCGAGCCGCTCGGCCAGCGAGACGGTCGCGGCCTCAGCCCGCTGGGCCCGCGAGCGGACCAGCCCGCGCAGCAGCGGCGGCAGCAGGCCGGCCTGGGCCTGGGCCCGCAGCGCGGCCGGGTCGAGCACGACCGGGGCCATGAGCGCCCCGCCGGAGCGCCCGGCCTCGTCGAAGAGCTCGACGCCGAGCTCGGTGGGCAGCGCGCCGATGCCCTGGCGGGCCAGCCGGGCCAGCTCCGCCTCGCCGAGCTCGCCGGTCATCCCGGTGGCGTCGGCCCACAGGCCCCAGGCGAGGGACTGGGCCGGCCGTCCCGCGGCGCGGCGGCGGGCGGCGAGGGCGTCGAGGAAGGCGTTGGCGGCGGCGTAGTTCGCCTGGCCGGAGCTGCCGATCAGGGCCGCCATCGACGAGAACAGCACGAACGCGGCCAGCGGCTCGTCGGCGGTGAGGGCATCGAGGTGTACCGCCGCGTCGATCTTCGGTCGCAGGACGGCGTCGAGCCGCTCGGGGGTGAGTGCCTCGATCACGCCGTCATCGAGGACCCCGGCCGCGTGGACCACCGCGGTGAGCGGCGCGTCGAGGTCCGCCAGGATCGCCGCGAGCTGGTCGCGGTCGGCGACGTCGCAGGCCACGGCCCGGGCGCGGGCGCCGAGCGCGGCCAGGTCGGCGACGAGGTCGGCGGCGCCGGCGGCGGCCGGGCCGCGGCGGCTGAGCAGGACCAGGTTGCCCGCGCCGTGGGCGGTGACCAGGTGCCGGGCGACGACCGCGCCGAGGCCGCCGGTGCCGCCGGTGATGAGGACCGTCCCGGCCGGGTCGAGCGGGGCCGGCACGGTGAGCACGACCTTGCCGACGTTGCGGCCCTCGCGCAGGTGGCGCAGCGCCTCGGCGCCCTGGCGGACGTCCCAGGCCCGGATCGGCGAGTGCTCCAGCACGCCCTGCTCGAACAGCGCGGCGATGTCCAGGAGCATCTGCTGGATACGCTCGGGGCCGGCCTCGATCATGTCGTAGGAGCGGTAGCGCACGCCGGCGTGGTCGCGGGCGACGGCCTGCGGGTCGCGGATGTCGGCCTTGCCCATCTCGATGAACCGGCCGCCGCGGGGCAGCAGGTCCAGGGTCGCGTCGGCGAACTCGAAGGCGAGCGCGTTGAGCACGACGTCGACGCCCTGCCCGCCGGTCGCCGCCTGGAACTGCTCGCGGAAGCCCAGGTCGCGAGAGGAGGCGAGGCGGTCCCGGCCGACGCCGAGGGCCTGCACCGCGGGCCACTTGGCGGGGCTGGCGGTCGCGTAGACGTCGGCGCCGAAGTGGTGCGCCAGCTGCACGGCGGCCATGCCGACCCCGCCGGCGGCGGCGTGCACCAGCAGCCGCTCGCCGGCCTGCAGCCCGGCCAGGTCGACGAGGCCGTAGTAGGCGGTGAGGTAGACCACCGGGATCGCGGCGCCCTGCGCGAAGGACCAGCCGGCCGGCATCGGCACGACGGTGCGGCGGTCGGCGATCGCGACCGGGCCGAGCGCGTCGGTGACGAGGCCGAAGACCCGGTCGCCGGGGGCCAGGTCGGTGACGCCGGCGCCGACCTCGAGCACGACGCCCGCGGCCTCGCTGCCCAGCGGCGCCTCGCCCGGGTAACGGCCGAGCGCGATGAGCACGTCGCGGAAGTTCAGGCCGGCGGCCCGCACGCCGATGCGCACCTCGGTGACGCCGAGCGCCCGGTCGGCGCCGGACGGCAGGATGGTGAGGTCGTCGAGCGAGCCCTTGCGCTCGATGCCGAGCCGCCAGGCGGCGCCCTCGGGTCCGGCCGGGGCCCGGCGCAGGCGCGGGGCCAGCGGCAGGCCGTGGCGCAGGGCCAGCTGGGGCTCGTCGAGCGCGGCCAGCGCCGCCCAGTCGGGGGCCGGCTCGCCGGTGGCGGCGTCGACGAGCACGAAGCGGCCGGGGTGCTCGGACTGGGCGCTGCGGACGAGGCCCCAGACGGGCGCCTGGGCCAGGTCGGCCGGCTCCTCGCCGACGGCGACGCCGCCGCGGGTCACGACGAGCAGCCGGGCGTCGGCCGTCCACGGGCTGGCGAGCCAGCGCTGGAGCAGCTCCAGCGTGCGGGCGGCGACCTGGCGGCCGGCCTCGGCCGGGTTGCCGGCGTCCGGGCCGGGGACGGCCGCGACCACGAGGTCGGGCCGGTCCGCGCCGCCGGCGACGGCCTCGTCGAGCTCGGCGAGGCCGGCGTGGTGCTCGCCGGCCGTGGCGGCGAGGTCGCCCAGGACGGCGGTGCGGGCCGGGGCGTCCCCGCGGATCTCGGGCACCTCGACCCAGTCGACGGCGAACAGCGCGTCGGGCCGGGGCCGGTGCCCGCCGTTGAGCTGGGCCGGGTCGACGGGCCGCAGCGTGAGGCGGTCGACGGCGGCGACGGCGGCGCCGGTCTGGTCGGTGACGTCGATGCGCAGCGTGGAATCGTCGACCGGGGCGATGCGCACCCGGACCCGGGTGGCGCCGGCGGCCGGGCCGAGCCGGACCGCCGACCAGGCGAAGGGCAGGTCGACCGGCGAGCCGGGGGCCTTGTCGAGCAGGATCGGGTGCAGGGCCGCGTCGAGCAGCGCCGGGTGGACCGCGAACCGGTCGGCGGCGGTACCTTCGGGCAGCGTGACCTCGGCGTAGACGGTCGGGCCGCTGCGCCACACCGCGTGCAGGCCCTGGAACATCGGGCCGTACTCATACCCGGCGTCGGCGAGCCGGTCGTAGAGCCCGTCGAGCGGGACGGCAGCGGCACCGGGCGGGGGCCAGGCGGCCGGCAGCGGCTCGCCGGCGGCGGCCTCGGTGGTGAGCTTGCCGCGGGCGTGGCAGGTCGCCGCGGCCGGGTCCTCGTCGCCGCCGGCGGTGTCGGGACGAGAGTAGACGGCGACGTCGCGGCGGCCGTCCGGGTCGGCCTCGCCGACGACGACCTGGACCCGCAGCGCGGCGCCCTCGGTCAGGACCAGCGGCGCCTGCAGGACGAGCTCGTCGACGGCGGGTCCGCCGGCCGCCCGGCCGGCGGCCAGGGCGAGCTCGACCAGGGCGGTGCCGGGCAGCAGGACGGTGCCGAGGACGGCGTGCTCGCGCAGCCAGGGCGCGGAGTCCAGGGAGACGCGGCCGGTGAACAGCCGCTCGTCGCGCTCGCCGACCTCGACGGTGGCGGCCAGCAGCGGGTGCTCGAGGCGGCCGAGGCCGGCGGCGCCGAGGTCGCCGGCGCCGGAGCCGGGCATCAGCCAGTAGCGCTGGTGCTGGAACGGGTAGGTGGGCAGCTTCACCCGCCGGGCGCCGGTGCCGGCGTAGAGGGCCGGCCAGTCGATGGCGACGCCGCGGGCGTGGGCCTCGGTCACGGAGCGCAGGAACCGGGCCGGGCCGCCCTCGCCACGGCGCAGCGAGCCGACGACCTGGACGCGGTCCGCGGCGCCGACCGCCTCGATCGTCTCCTGCACGGCCATGGTCAGCACCGGGTGTGGCGAGGCCTCGACGAAGCAGCCGGCGCCGTGCTCGACCAGGGCCCGGATCGCCGGCTCGAAGCCGACCCGGCCGCGCAGGTTGCGGTACCAGTACTCGGCGTCGAGCTTCGCGGTGTCGACGAACTCGCCCGCGGCGGTGGAGAAGAAGGCGACGGTGCCGACCCGCGGCGCGATCGGCGCCAGCTGCTGCAGCAGCTCGGACTCGATGGCCTCGACGTGGTGGGAGTGCGAGGCGTAGTCCACCGGGACCCGCCGGGCCCACACGCCCTCGCGCTCGCAGGCGGCCAGCAGGTCCTCGACGGCGTCGGCGCCGCCGGAGACGACGACGGTCGCGGGGCCGTTGACGGCGGCGACGGACAGCTGCCCGGCGTAGGCGGCGATGCGCCGCTCGGCCTCGGCGGCCGGGAGCGCGACGGAGAGCATGGCGCCGTGCCCGGCCAGCCGGTCCCGCACGGCCTGGCTGCGCAGGGCCACGACGCGGGCGGCGTCGTCGAGGGTGAGCCCGCCGGCCACGTAGGCGGCGGCGATCTCGCCCTGGGAGTGCCCGACCACGGCGACCGGCTCGACGCCGTAGGACCGCCACAGCCGGGCCAGGGACACCATCACCGCGAACAGGGCGGGCTGGACCACGTCGACGCGGTCCAGGGCGGGCGCGCCGGGCACGCCGCGCAGGACGTCCTCGAGCCGCCAGTCGACGAACGCGGACAGGGCCCGGCCGCAGGCGGCGATCTCGGTGGCGAAGACGGGCGAGGCGTCGAGCAGCTCGACCGCCATGCCCTCCCACTGCGCGCCCTGGCCCGGGAAGACGAAGACGGCCTGGCCGTTGCTGGCCTGCCCCTCGACCACCTCGTCGGCCGGCTCGCCCTCGGCGATCGCCTTGAGACCGGTGAGCAGCTGGCCGCGGTCGGTGGCGACGACGGCGGCGCGGCGCTCCAGGTGGGCCCGCGCGACGGCCTGGGAGAGCCCGACGTCGAGCAGCGACAGGCCGGGCCGGGCGATCAGCTCGGCGCGCAGCCGGTCGGCCTGGGCGCGCAGCGCGGCCTCGCCGCGGGCCGAGAGCAGCACCGGCATGGCGGCCGGGGCGGGGGCGGTCGGCGCGGGCGGGGCCGGCTCGCCGGACGGGGCCGGGGCCTCCTCGACGATGACGTGGGCGTTGGTGCCGCTGACGCCGAAGGACGAGACGCCCGCGCGGCGCGGCCGCTCGCCGGCCGCCCACGGCTCGGCCTCGGTCAGCAGCCGCACGTCGCCGCCGGTCCAGTCGATGTGCGGCGACGGGGCGTCGACGTGCAGGGTGCGCGGCAGCATGCCGTGCCGCATCGCCATGACCATCTTGATCACGCCGGCGACGCCGGCGGCCGCCTGGGTGTGGCCGATGTTCGACTTCACCGAGCCGAGCCGGACCGGGCCGTGCTCGCGGCCGTGGCCGTAGGTGGCGAGGATGGCCTGGGCCTCGATCGGGTCGCCGAGCGGGGTGCCGGTGCCGTGGCCCTCGACGACGTCGACGTCCGAGGGCCGGAGCCCGGCCTCGGCGAGGGCCCGCCGGATCACCCGCTCCTGGGACGGGCCGCTGGGGGCGGTGAGGCCGTTGCTCGCGCCGTCCTGGTTGACCGCGGCGGAGCGGATCACGGCGAGGACGTCGTGGCCGTTGCGCCGGGCGTCGGACAGCCGCTCGAGCACGAGCAGGCCGACGCCCTCGGCCCAGCCGACGCCGTCGGCCGCCGCGGCGTAGGCCTTGCACCGGCCGTCGGGCGAGAGGCCGCGCTGGCGGCTGAACTCGACGAAGACGGCGGGCCGGGCCAGGACGGTGACGCCGCCGGCCAGGGCCAGCGAGCACTCGCGGCTGCGCAGCGCCTGGGCAGCCTGGGCGATCGCGACCAGCGAGGACGAGCACGCGGTGTCGACCGACACGGCGGGGCCCTCCAGGCCCAGCGTGTAGCTGATCCGGCCCGAGGCGACGCTGCCGGCGGAGGCGATGGTGAGGTAGCCCTCGATCTCGGGGCGCAGGTCGCTGACGCCGGCGACGAAGCCGTAGTCCTGGTACATCACGCCGCAGAACACGCCGGTGTCGGAGCCGCGCAGGGAGGTCGGGTCGATCCCGGCGTCCTCGAAGGCCTCCCAGGCGCCCTCCAGCAGCAGCCGCTGCTGCGGGTCCATCACGAAGGCCTCGCGGGGGCTGATGCCGAAGAACTCGGCGTCGAACTCGCCGACCTTGTCGAGGAAGCCGCCGCTGCGGGTGTACGAGGTGCCGACGTGGTTCGGGTCGGGGTGGTAGAGCTCGTCGACGGCCCAGCCGCGGTCGCGCGGGAAGTCGCTGGTGGCCTGGCGGCCCTCGGCGACGAGCTGCCACAGCTCCTCGGGGGACGTGACGCCGCCGGGGTACCGGCAGCTCATGCCCACGATGGCCAGCGGTTCGCCGGCACGGTCCTCGAACTCGCGCAGCCTGGCCCGGGCCTCGTTGAGGTCGCCGGCGACCTTCTTGAGGTAGCGGACCAGCTTCGCCTGCTGCGGGTCTTCGATCTCGACGCTCATGACCATGTCCCCTTGGTTGATCCGGGATCGCGGTGCGCTCGTCCAGGCGGTTCCCGGCGCGGGCGCCGGCAACCTGGCGGGCTGTACTGCGGGCTGGTGGCCGCCGGGCCGGTGCACGATGCCGGCCCGGCGTTGTGCCGAGGGCGGGGCCGTCAGTGCCGGCGCGAGGCCGTGGGGCACTGCTCGGCAGTGGTCGCGGTGCGCGCATGCGAACCGACGGTGCTCTCCCCCTGTGTTTGAGCGAGTACGCGTCGCTGACGGACTATACGTAACCGTATTTTCATTCGCCATCGATGCGTCCGGAGATGTCAAACAATCGATGACGTCGATATTTCACCGTTTTTACACCCTGGTAAAACAGCTCGCCCGGCGAGCGTCGTGCGAAGCCGCCAGAGAGGGGGCCGGGCGGGGGTGAAGCCGCAGCTCATCGCCGGTCCGGCGGGCTGCTTGGCAGACGTCGAAAGTACAAAACCAGCATTTGCCGCTTATTGCGCGGTCGGCTCGCCGGTTTGGCCCGATGGCACCGCTCTACCAGGGACTTTCACCGATCCGGCGGGCCAGCGGGGGCGGCCGGTGACGCGGCTCACGTGGGCAATGGGCCGGGTCCGCGGCCCATGGCATCTTCCTGCATCCACCTTGTACGGACCCGGCAGCGGGCCTATTCTCGCCACGGGGATAAATTCGAAATAGCCGTCGCTATATTGGCGCATGACGAATTTGCTGTCATTCTTCGCGGTCGCCGTAACCGGCCGCGTCAGTGCTCCCGGTGCGCCGCCTCGGCCGCCGCGGCGCGGGGCGCCCGATCGAACAACAGGTCGACCGCGCGCTGCGCGACCTCGGCCCGGGTGCGGTGCTCGTGGTCGGCGGCCAGGAAGTGCACGCCGATGGCCATGCAGAAGGCAAGCAGGGCGCGGGCCTCGATCTCCTCGGGGTCCGTGTAGTAGGCGCCGATCATCTGGCGCAGCAGGGCCATCCGCCGGTTGTCCACCGCGCGCAGCCGCTCAGCGACCACCGCGTCGTGCCGCGCCCAGGTGCGGATCGCCAGGTCGATCGGCAGCAGCCGGCTGCTGGAGAACGTGAGCACACCGGCCCGCTGGATCTGGCTGCGCGGGTCGCCGCCCTCCCGCTGGACGCGCGCGATCACCTCGTCCGTGCTCTCGCGCTCCCACGCGTCGAGCATGGCCAGCAGCAGCGCCCCGCGGTCGTAGAAGAAGCCGTAGAAGCCGCCCTTGGTGACGCCGAGCCGCTTGGCGAGCACCTCGATCCGCACGGCGTCCGGCCCGCCCTCGGCCAGGACCAGCAGGCCCTCCTCGATCCACCGCTCGCGGGGGGTCCGGGTGGCAGCCACTGCATCTCACCTCGTCTTGTTATGTACAACACCATACACCTCCGCTACAGTGACAATGTACGGCACCGTATATTACGAGCGGAGCAGGACCAATGAGATCTTACGAACGGATCTGTGCCCCGTGAGCGTCGGCGCCGCCGTGAGCACCCTCGGGGTCGAGCGCCTGCCCGAGTCCGTGCGGGCCCTGAGCTCGCTGGGCCGGATCGACTACGCCGACCACTTCGTGCTGCCGACCGACACCACCGCCGCGACGGTCGAGCGGTGGGCCCGGGTGATGTTCGGCGACACGCCCAACGCTGCCGAGCTGTTCCTGTGGCGGGGCCTGATGGGCATGCGGCTCAGCCGCAGCGTGTCGGCCGACACCGTGGCCGGGTGGCAGATCGGCGAGCAGAGCGGCGAGTGGATCCGCCTCGAGGCCGGCTCCTGGTTCCTGGCCGCCAACCTGGTCGTTCAAACGACCGGGGACAGCGTGGCGCTGGGGACGTTCCTGCGGTATGACCGCTGGCTGGCGCACCTGGTCTGGCCGCCGCTGTCCGTCCTGCACCGCCGACTCGTGCCCGGCGTGCTCCGCAAGGCGGCGGCGCGGGTCGCCGCCGGCCGGGTCCGCAACGGGGTGACGAACCGATGATGAAGGCACTGGACCGCCCGATCGGCACGATGCAGGGCCTGTGGCTCAAGGCCACCACCAAGATGGCCCCACCCGCGGCCGGGCCGACCACCGGCACGGTCGGACGGTCGACGTCGCGCCAGCCCCTGCGCGTCGCCGTCCTCGGCGACTCCACGGCGGCCGGGTGCGGGGTCGACAACCACGACGAGAGCTTCACCGGCTGGCTCGCCCGCGAGCTGGCCTCGCGCACCCAGCGGCCCGTGCAGTGGCAGGTGGTCGGCCAGTTCGGCGCCACCGCGCGCCGGATTCGCTACCGGCTGCTGTCCCAGATCGGCGAGGAGCTCGACGCGGCCGTCCTGCTGGCCGGCGGCAACGACGTGATGGGCGGCCGGCACCCCGACGAGTGGGCCGCGGACCTGGCGGCCATCGTCGACGACCTCATGGAGCGCTCGGGCCACGTGGTCGTCGCCGGCATCCCCCCGTTCGCGCTGTTCCCGTCGGTTCCGCCGGCCCTCGGCCGGCTGCTGACCGCGCGCGCGGAGGCGCTCGACCGGGTCTCCCGCGACATCTGCCGGACCCGGCCCTGCACCACCTGGGTCACGATGACCGAAATCCCGCCGCGGCATTTCTTCGCCACCGACCGGTTCCATCTCTCGGCGGCCGGCTACCGGCGCTGGGCCCAGGTCGTCGCCGACCATATCCCGGTCTAACCAGGAGTCCTTCGAAATCGCATTCGCCGGACGGCCAGGCGCCGTCCGGCGAATGCTCGTCATCATTTTGCCGGCATTTCCTGTCCGTCGTTTTCCGGGCGGCGGGAATGCAGTTGCGTCAGCACCGGAACCGCCGCGACCAGCGTGAGCACGGCGACGGTCAGCCAGCCCCGCCGCAGGTCGTCGACCGCCACCCGGCCGGTGGGCGAGCCCAGCACGGCCACCAGCACCGCCACGCCCAGCGCCAGGCCGATCTGACGGACCATGCTGACCAGCCCCGATCCGGTAGCGAAGCGGTGCGCCGGCAGGCCCGCCGTGGCCAGGCCGAAGAGCGTGGGCATGGCCAGGCCGCCGCCGACGCCGGTCAGCAGCAGGCCCCCGAGCAGGTGCGGCGTGTAGGCCGGGTGCTCCGGCACGCCGAGATACCACCACGCCACGCCCCCGCTGAACAGCACGCACCCCAGGGCGACGGCCACGGCGCCGCCGTGGGCCAGCCGGCTGATCAGCACGCCGGCCAGCACCGCCGACGGCAGGATCAGCACCGCGTTCGGGGTCGCAGCCAGCCCGCCGTGCAGCGCCGACCAACCCCAGGTGTTCTCGGCCAGCAGCACCAGCGACAGGATCATCGCCCCGAACGCGGTGGAGAACAGCAGCATCGAGACCAGGGCGGCGGCCGTGCCCGGCACCCGCAGCAGCCGGGTCTCCACGACCGGCCAGGGATGGCGGGCCGAGCGGCGCAGCAGCAGCGCCAGCACGACTGCGGCGCCGGCCAGCAGCCCGATCACCCGCGCCGAGCCCCAGCCCCAGGCGGCGCTCTGCACGAGCGCCAGCGTCACCGCGCCGACCGAGGCGATGAGCATGACCGTGCCAAGGCCGTCGGGGCGCCCGCCGCCGCCCTGCGGGCGGGGCAGCAGGCGCAGGCCGGCTGCGATCGCGGCGATGCCGATCGGCACGTTGACGATGAACACCCAGCGCCAGCTCACCTGGACCAGCAGGCCGCCGAGCACCGGGCCGAAGACGGCCGCCATGCCGCCCAGCGCAGTCCACAGCCGCACCCCGGCCGCCCGCCGCTCGGGCGGGTAGGCGGCCAGCAGCAGGGCCAGCGACGTCGGCGTGAGCAGCGCCGCGCCGACGGCCTGGACCGATCGGAACGCCGCCAGCATCGGCAGCGAGGTCGCCACCGCGCAGCACGCCGAGGCCACCGTGAACACCGCCACGCCCAGCAGGAAGCCCGCCTTGACGTTCGTGCGATCGCTCAGCCGCCCGGCCGGGACCAGCAGCGCCGCGAAGACCACCGTGTAGGCGTTGAGCAGCCACGACAGGTCGGCCAGGTCGTGCACGCGCAGGTCCTGGCCGATCGGCGGCAGCGCCACGTTGACGATGAACAGGTCGACGCCGGAGAGGATGACGCCGGCGGACACCACGGCGAGCACCGTGCCGGGCCGCACCCCGGCCGGCTGGTCGGGCCGGGCGCCGGGCTCCGCGACCGGTGTTGGCATGTTCCTGCTGACCATTTGCCGCGCCTCCCGCATGTGGTGCCGCCGTATCGGTCCGTGCCGACCGTACTCGATATCATCCGGCCGTTTCGGCCGCGCCGGCGACGCTGATTTGACATTCACCATCAGCGACTTGGCAACAACCTGAACCTGCCGCCGGAGGATTCGTCCTTATACGATGGGAGCCATGGAGAACGACCGGGTCGAGGTCTATCTTCGACAGAAATTCGCAGAGTATTCCGGGCTTCCCGACGAGCAGTTGTTCGCCGTCGACGCCACGCTGGCGACCGTGCTCGCCAGTTCCCCCAAGATGACCAACAGCATCGATCTCATGGAGGCGCTGGCCCGCACCTCCAACGCGATCCGGCAGGAGTTCGGCGTCCGCGTGCGGCTGCCCGCCCTGCCTCTGGAGACGTCCTCGCAGACGATGCTCAAGCTCTTCCTCGAGGAGTACCACAAGCAGGCAGAGGCGGCCGCATGACCACGACCGACACCGAGCCGGGGATCCGCCGCTCGGCGGCGCCGACCGACGCGCCAGCCATCATCACCGACCTCTACGACGCCGTCACCACGCGCAACATGTCGCTCGTCGACGTCACCTGGGAGCAGCAGCGGCTGCACGAGGCGCGCCGGTGGAGCGTCGTGGAGATGCTCGCGGGGATCGACCTGGACAACCTGACCGAGGTCGACCGCTCCATGGTCTGGAACGCCGGCCGCGCCGAGCTCACCACCAAGCCGGGCGCCGACCGCCTGGAGCGCCAGGCCGACGCCGAGTGCCGGCGCTGGCAGGAGAAGAACCCGGCCGTCGCGGCGGTCATGCAGGCCTGCGGCACGTGGAGCCGGTACTGGAACGAGGAGGAGGCCCACCACGAGACCGTCTTCATCCGGCTGGCCGACCTCAGCGGGATGCCGGCCATCACCGACGAGACGTTCATCGAGTTCCGGCAGGTCTTCCCCGACGACGACATGCTGCGGACACTCGTGCTGCTGGCGATCTCCGAGATCACCGCGGCCGTGAACTACGGCCAGTGCCAGCACGTCGTGCAGGACCCGGGCCTGCGCCGGCTGTTCAAGCAAGTGGCGGCCGACGAGATCCAGCACCGCAACTACTTCATCGCCTTCGCCAAGGCCCTCGTCGACAGCGGCGAGTATCCGGCCAAGGACGCCTTCGCCGTCGCCCACCTGTTCCTGCGCGCGGACGGCGAGATCGAGGGCAGCGCCCGGGACAAGCTGCAGGACCGCGGCACCCACGTGAACTGGTGGGACGCGCTTGAGACCGACGAGGGCGCCTTCCGGCCGGAGGCCCTGGACAAGAAGGCCCAGCTCATCTTCGGCGCGCTCAAGAAGATCACGGGCATCGAGGTGCACTCCGCCGACGAGGTCGAGGACACCTGGCTGAGCCTGGTCGGAAGCTGACGACCGGCGTGTATTTCGGCGAGTCCCGGCTGCGGCTGCAGGCGCGCCCCAACGACCTGGACATCCTCGGGCATGTCAACAACGCGGTGGCGCTGGAATATCTCGAGGCGGGCCGCTGGGACTGGCTCGACCGGACCGGTCTCGTGCAGCGGGAACGGTTCGTCGCCGTGGTGGCCCGCTGCGAGGCCGACTACCTGGCCGAGATCCCTCGCGGGCCGATCGAGGTCCGCACGGTGCTCGAGTCGCCGTCCGAGGACGAGTTCGACCCGGAGAACCTGACATACCGGGCGTGCTTCCGGCAGCGGGTCCACCTGCCGGGGGCGCACCGGCCCGCGGTGGACGCGCGGATCACCGTGGCGTTCCTGGACGCGCGGCGCCGCTGCCTGGTCACCCTCCAGGACTTTCTCGCCGCGTCGGGCCCCCACCGCGACGAGAGGCTGGTCATGCCGTGAGCACCACCCCGAGCCCGCCGACCGACGAATACTGGGTGCCGACCTCGGACGGGCACGAGCTGCACGTCCGGTGTGCCCGGCCGCCGGCGCAGACCGAAGACGCGGCAGCGGTACTGCTGCTGCCCGGGCTTTTCTCGGACGGCGGGCTGTTCCTCAGCCGCTCCGGTGGGGGCCCGGCCGCTGTGCTCGCGGCTGCCGGCTTCGTGACGCACTCGGCCTCACTGCGCGGCCACGGGTCGAGCCGGTGGCCGCGGCGGCGGGCGTACGACTGGAACTTCGACACCTACGTCCGCCACGACATCCCGGACCTCGTCCGCGCGGTCGGGGAGCGGCACGCCGGGCCGCTGTTCGTGCTGGCGCACAGCATGGCCGGCTACGCGGCGCTGGCCGCGCTGGGGGTCGACCCCGCGGTGCAGGAGCGGCTGTCCGGCGTCGTCACGCTCTCCGCGGCCGTCAACGACTACACCGACGGCGGCCCCTCCAAGCGGCTGCAGGTCGGCGGCGCCGCGCTGCTGGCCCGGGTCGCCGGGCGGTTCCCGGCCCGGGCGCTGCGGCAGGGACGCTGGGACGAGCCGGCGGGCCTGATGCGGCAGTTCGCGCAGTGGGCGCCCGGCGGCGCGTTCCGCAGCGCCGACGGCCGCACCGACTACTGGAGCGCCCTGGGCCAGGTCACGGTGCCCGCCCTGGTCGGGGTCGGCGCCGCCGACCGCTTCCACGCCTCGCCCGCCCGCGCCCGCAAGCTGGCCGACCACCTGGGCGGCCCGGTCGACTATCTGGTCCTGGGCCGGGACACGGGCCTGAGCTGGGATGCCGGCCACTTCGACGTGCTGCGCGGCGGCCCGGCGGAGGCCGAGGTACTGCCACGGATCATCGGCTGGATGCGCAGGCAAGGAGACTGAGCGATGCTGGAGCAGATCACCGCCAAGCGCGGCGCGCCCGACAGCGGCCTCTACCTCTACGGTGCCTTCGACGACCTGCCGGAGCTCATCGCCTACCGCGAATTCCCCGAGCACGTCGCCGCGTTCGCGGAGGCCTTCCGCGACGACGGCATCGGGCCGGGCACGCGGGTGCTGTTCCCTTTCGACACCTCGGCCGCCGTGATCATGTCGTTCCTGGCGCTGATGGAGATCGGGGCGGTACCGCTCTCGGTCAAGCCGATGATCATGTCCACGCCGCGGGACGCCTACGAGGACTTCCTGGCCCGGGTGGCGCGCGACTTCGCCGCCGCCCGCATCCTGCACGTGCCGAGCCTGCGGCCGGTCGCGCTGCCGGTGCCGCCCCTGGCCGTGCCGGCGGCCGGCATCCGGACCCCGGGCGCCCGGCTGCGCACGCCGGCCGGCGACGACCTCGCGTTCGTGCAGTTCTCGTCCGGCTCGACGGCGTTTCCAAAGGGCATCCCGATCCGCCACGACCAGCTCCGCGCCAACCTTGCCATGATCAGCCGCACGGACGGCCGCGAGGCGCACGAGCGGGTCAGCAGCTGGTTGCCGCTCTACCACGACATGGGGCTGGTCGGCGGCCTGCTGTCGTGCCTGACCGTCGGCGGCGACCTCCTGCTGGCCGAGCCGGTCTCGTTCCTGTCCGACGCGATCGGCTGGTGGGAGCACATGGCCGAGGAGGGTGTGCACGGCACGGTCATCCCGAACTTCGCCGTCGACTACTCGCTGCGGATGCTGCAGTATGCCGCCCCCGAGCGGATCGCGGCCCTGGACCTGTCCCGGCTGCGGGCGATCTACCTGGGCAGCGAGCCGATCAACATCCCCAACCTGCACGAGTTCCTCGACCTCATGGCCCCCGCCGGCCTGCGCCGCGACATCGCCATGCCCTGCTACGGCATGGCCGAGGCGGTCCTGCTCGTCTCCAGTTGCGCCCCCGGCCGCGAGCCGCGCATCGTGCCGTCGCCGTCGGGTATCCCGGCGATCTCCCTCGGCGCCCCCATGCCGGAGTTCACGGTCCGCCTCCGCGACGCCGACGGCCGCGTCTGCGGCGAGCGGGAGCTCGGCGAGATCGAGCTCGCCGGCGGCAGCCTCACCGCCGCCTACCTCGACAAGTCCGAGCCCCTCACCGGCGACGACGGCTTCTACCGCACCGGCGACATCGGCTTCCTCGACGACGGCGAAATCTTCGTCACCGGCCGGATCAGCGACCGCATCAAGGTCAACGGCCAGAGCTTCTTCGCCGCCGACTTCGAGCAGGCCGTGGAACGCATACCGTTCGTCCACGCCGGCCGCACCGCGGTCATCCAGAGCGACGGCCGCATCGTCGTGCTGACGGCGGTGGACCGCTCCGCCCGCGACGACGTCGACGGCAGCCGGGCCACCATCATCGAGCACCTGGTCCGCACCATGGGCGTGACCATCGAGGCGGCCGACGTGCACTACCTGCGCGCCGGCCAGCTGCCCCGCACGAGCAGCGGCAAGCTCCAGCGCCGCACCATCGCGGAGCGCTACGAGCAGGGCCTCCTGCTGGGCCTGACGCTCCCCGCCGACCGCACCGCGGGCGGTGCGTCACCCAGCAGGTCGTGAACGGCGGCCCGCTCGAGCCAGCCCTGGCACTGCTGGCGCTCGATATCGATGACCGACATGGTCCCACCTATGGCCTATCCAGGCAGGTGGGGAAGGCAGCAGACGGACGATCACTTCGAGGTCTGAAGTTCCACCCGAGGATCGGACGCCGGGGTTTCATGCCGCGAGGGCGGTGTCCTGACGGTAGCAGACACGGGCCTCGTGCCAATGCCACGTAGCCTAGTGCCGTATCAGGGAACGTTTGCCTCGTGACGCGCCGTGCGGGTGCTGGTCCGGGCGGTGGGGTGCCGCCAGGCTGTCCGGGTGGGAGAACGAGTACGCGTCCGTGAGATCGACGACGACGAGGGCCGGCGCCTGTTGCGGATCATCCGTAGAGGTACGGGCTCGGTGGTGACCTGGCGACGGGCTCAGATGGTGTTGCTGTCCGCGCAGGGCATGTCCGTGGGCACGATCGCGGAGGTGACGTTCACCAGCGGAGACCGGGTCCGCGACGTGATCCACAACTTCAACGCTGACGGCTTCGACTCGCTCTACCCGAAGTACAAGGGTGGCCGGCCGAGGACGTTCACCCTGCCGGAACGGCGTGAGATCAAGAAGATCGCCAAGTCCACGCCGGCCGAGCACGGTCTGCCGTTCTCGACCTGGAGTCTGGCCAAGCTGGCCGACTTCCTGGTCGCTGAGGGGGTGGTCGACGACATCAGCCACGAGGGCCTACGGGTCCTGCTCCGCGAGGAGGGCGTCTCGTTTCAACGGGTGAAGACCTGGAAGACCTTCCGCGACCCCGACTACGCCGCCAAGAAGGCCCGCGTCGAGCACCTCTACGCGATCGCCGACGGCGAGGTCGTCCCCGAGGCCGGTGAGCCCGACGTCATCTTCTGCCTGGACGAGTTCGGCCCGTTGAATCTGCAGCCCCACCCCGGACGGCAGTGGGCCGAACGCGGTGGACGGCACAAGGACCCCGAGCGTGGGCCCAGGCCCCGCCGGCGGGCGACATACACCCGCCCCCACGGCGTCCGCCACCTGTTCGCCGCCTACGACCTGGGCGCGGACAAGCTCTACGGCCACATCAAGCCGACGAAGCACCGGACACGGTTCCTGGAGTTCTGCCGCTACCTGCGCGGCCTGCACCCACCCGGGACCCGGATCGCGATCGTCCTGGACAACTACTCCCCGCACCTGAGCACGAAGAAGGACACCCGCGTCGGCGACTGGGCCGCCGCGAACAACGTCGAGTTCGCCTACACGCCGACCAACAGTTCCTGGCTCAACCGCATCGAGGCCCAGTTCACCGCTCTGCGCTACTTCACCCTCGATGGCACCGACCACACCAGCCACGCCGAGCAGGGCAGCATGATCCGCCGCTACATCATCTGGCGGAACAAGCACGCCGCCGACGAACGCCTACGCGAGGTAGTCAACAGGGCCAACGTTGCCTGACGCGGCACTAGGTTGATCTTGATGGTGGCTGGACCCGGTGGATGTGGATGGTCGGTGGACGCTGGTGGCGGATGCTGGCCGGTTCGTGGGGTTTCTTGATCCGGTACTGGTTGTGGCGGGCGCGTTTGACCCGACTTGGCTCATTTAGTGCGTGCGGTGGATGGCGTTGAGGGCGGTGTGGAGGTCGTCGGGGATGGGGTCGGCTGCGGTGATGGTGTGGTCGCCGGCCTGGATCTGGATGGTGCGGTAGCGTCGGGCGGTGGTGACGAAGCGTCTGATGCTCCAGCCGGTGGTGTTCTCGATCCAGCGGGACACGGCCAGGGCGGCGAACACGATGGTCAGGTGGGCCTCGATCGATTCGCGGGTGTGGTGGAACACCGGTCGCGCGGCGAGGTCGGTCTTGGACATGCGGAAGGACTTCTCGACCTGCAGGAGTCGGCTGTAGGCGCTGATGACCTGGTCGGGGTCGGGGTTCGGCAGGTTGGTGACGTAGCCCTTGATCCCGGCCAGGGCGCGGTTTTTCGCTTCGAGGGCGCGGTTGACGGTCTTGGTCGCGCCGGTCAGGCGTACGTACCGGTTGCGTTTGACCGGGGTCCGGCCGGCGACGGCGTTGACGGCCTTGGTGATCTGGGTGTCGATCCCCTTCAACGTGCGGCGGGCCCGGTCGGCGCGGTACTGGTAGAAGAACGTGTGGTCACGGCGGTTGTCGCCACGGCCGGCGGGCCAGGGCTGGACGAACACGTGCCCGTCGGGGATCTCCGCCTCGGGGTGGGCGTCGCGCCACTGCTGGACGGTGTAGGGCACGTCGGGGACACGGGCGCCGAGGATGAACGACAGACCGGCGGCCTCGATGGCGCGTTTGTTCGCCTCGGACACCATCCCGGCGTCGGCGACCACGGTGACGTCGGACAGCCGGTGCGCCTCCAGGAACGCTCGCAGGACCGGCAGCATGGTGGTGGTCTCGGCCCGGTTTCCCTCGAACGCGTGCACCATCAACGGGAACCCGGCCCCGTCGGTGAGCAGACCGACGGTGATCTGCGGCTCCAGACGCCGTTCCTTGGAGAAACTGGGCTCACGGAACCCGTCACCTTCGTCGGCCTCGAAGTACAGCGTGGTGACGTCGTAGAGCAGCAGGGTCGCCGGACCCAGGCGCACATGCTCGGCGCAGGCGCGTGCCAACCGTGCCCGCCACGGGCCACCCGCCGCACCCGCTGCGGTCTCGGCACCGGCCGGCACTGCGGCGTCGGAGGCACTGTCACCGCCGGCGTAGACCCGCAGCCGCCGTTTGATCGTCGCGTACGACGGCGCCCACGCGCCGGCCTCGTCGAGGACCCGCACCGAATCGAGCTTGCTGGTCGGCTCGATGATCCTGGCCAGCACCAACGCCTTGAACACCTCATCACGGCCGGCGGCCCGAGCGAATCCCAGCGTCTCGTAGCCGCGGCCCAGGGCGTCCAGTAGGTGCCCGGCCCGCGACGACGTGATCGGCAGCGGGGCGCCGCCGTTGGCCGGTTGGTCCGGCAGACGCAGGTCCAGCTCGCCCTGCCCGGCGGCGAGCCGCTGCCGGGCCACCGCCTTGAGCAGTTCCAGGTCCGCGTCGGTGTGCGCGGATCCGATGTGCTCGATGTCCCGCGATCCCCGACGCTGCGAGTGCACGATCTGCACCGCCCGCGCTCCCGACGCGGTCTTCACCGTCCGCACGTACGCCACGCCGACACCCTAGAACCCGGCGCGTTTAGTGCGTGCCTCCCGACGCAACACCCCAGGTCACAGCCCCGCAGACCCCGAAATCAGCCAACCGTGAGCCAAGTCGGGTCAACCGCATCGAGGCCCAGTTCACCGCTCTGCGCTACTTCACCCTCGATGGCACCGACCACACCAGCCACGCCGAGCAGGGCAGCATGATCCGCCGCTACATCATCTGGCGGAACAAGCACGCCGCCGACGAACGCCTACGCGAGGTAGTCAACAGGGCCAACGTTGCCTGACGCGGCACTAGGTTGATCTTGATGGTGGCTGGACCCGGTGGATGTGGATGGTCGGTGGACGCTGGTGGCGGATGCTGGCCGGTTCGTGGGGTTTCTTGATCCGGTACTGGTTGTGGCGGGCGCGTTTGACGGCGCGGGGGCAGGTGCGTTCGCGTCGGGTGGGGATCAGGAGGGTGGCGATCTGGGCGAGGTGGGTCGGTAGCTGGTCAGCCCAGTCCTGAGGGGGGAATGTCCGCCGTGCCGGTGGCGGTGCGGCGGATCAGGCGCAGGGCTCTGGTGAAGGAGATCCTGTCCGGATCGAGGTCGGCGGCGGCGGACGCTTTCGCGGTCAGCGCGCTGATCGCGTGGTGGACGATCAGGTAGGCCCAGATCTCCTGGTGGGCCAGGTCCGGCAGGCGGGACCGCAGCACCCGTGCGGGACCACGGAGGTGGGTTTTGAGCTGGTCGTTGGCGGTTTCTTCCTCCCACCGCTCGTGGTAGCCGCCGGCAAGTTCGTCGGCGTGGGCGTCGGCGGGGTCGACGATGGTGGTGATCAGGGCGATCAACTCGCCGGTGCCGTCGCCGACGCGGTCGGGGATGTCGTACTCGACCACCCGGGCGAGGTGAACGACCGGCAGGCCCCGGTCGTCGAACGCGTCCGGAACAGTGTCGATGTCGGTCAGATCAGCCCCGGCGCGGGCTGCCGCGAGGAGCCGTTCCCGCCGGGCGCCACGGACGGTCGGTTTGATCAGGACGGTGAGATAGGTGCCGTCGGACAGGACCTTGACCACGGGCAGGTCGATCTGGGTCGGGGCCCGCCACAGCAGCGCCGCGCCGGTCGCGGCGGCGGTGTCCCACGCCTGCCAGGAGTAGAACCCCCGGTCAGCGGTGAGCAACTCGTCGGACCGCAGCCGGGGGTACAGCCGCTGCGCGAGGGTCTTCTCACCCACCGTGTAGGCGCCGATCTCCGCGGCGACGAAGGCGTGGGTGCCGCACTCCGCGAGGGCCACGACCCGGGCCTTCGGAAACACGGACCGGTTCCCCCCTGACCCGGCGTAGCCGAACTCGGCCGCGTTGGCCGTGCTGTCGGGCACATCGACGGTGAACCCGTCGATCGCCAGCAGCCGCCACCGGCGCAGGAACGACCCCCGCGCGGTCCCCAACGCGCCCGCCGGCGCTGTCGGGCCCGACCCGCCCGCGACCGGCCCGCACGTGCGCTCGAACAGCTCGGCGAACACCCGGCGGCCCAACCGTTTCCGCGCCTGGCTGATCGCGCTCGAGGTCGGCACGCTCCACCCCGCACTCCAGCACCCGAACCGGTCCAACGACCCGGTGACCCTGGTCGCGACCTCGGTGTAGTCATCGTCGGGGAACAACGCCAACCCCAACGTCAGATACACGGTCACGTGCGCCGGCAGTTTCCCGTCCGACCGCTGCTCCCGCACCCCGCACACCTCGATCGCGGCGTCGACCTCCTCCCGCGACACCTGCGAGATCAGCACCCCGAGCGTCACCTGATCCGGCCGCACCACTGGACGGTCCACCACATCCACCGACATGACCCGTGATCAAAACAGTCAGCCCAGCCGTGGTCGTCCCGCCACGCCGCACCGCCCAGGAGCCCACACCAAACCCACAGGTCAAACCCAAGATCAACTTAAGCTACGTGGCATTGAGGATAGCCCCTTCCCTGGTCGAACCAGCATCCGTCGATATGACCCCTCCTTCCGTAAACAGGCACGGTTTTTCGAATCCCCCACAGCGTTCCTCGAAAATTGAGCCTGCGCTTCTCCCATGTTGCCTCGACCTGGGCACGCACCTGACGTGTCCGACGCACATCAGGCCGCCCTTCTCCACCATCGAAGGCAGCCAGACGTCTCCTTCCGGACCTTATCCGTCCTGAATCGCCCGACTCGCCTGGCCACACCTACCCGCCGAGCAATTCGGAAGTAGCCGAGTCGGTCGCCGCTCCTGCCACAATATCCGGCTACGACCTGCGGTGAAGTTGTCTACCCAAGGTTAGGCAACGCGCAAGAAGCATGTGGTCACAAATCCTGCGATGCTCGTATCTGCGGCTCCCTTCCCCAAAAAAGGCTGCCCCTCGATGTTGCGCGCACGCAGGCGGAACAGCCGACACTTTGTGCGGGGAGCCACGTCTCGCCTAACTAGCGAAAAGAGGCAAAAATGATCGCGCTGAAGACGGTTAACCTCGAGTTGAATGGACCGGTGGCCACGGTCTATTTGAATCGGCCGGAGAAGAAGAACGCCATGAATCCGCAGATGCACCGGGACATGAACCAGGTCCTCGACACCATCGAGGAGGATGGTGGGGTCAAAGCGGTCGTGATTACCGGAATCGGCGACAGCTTCAGTGCCGGCATGGATCTCGAAGAGTGCTTCCTGCAGCCGTTCGACGACCCGCAGCTCTTCTACCGGACCAACCTGATCGCGCTGAACTGGTTCAAGCGGCTGAAGGCGTTCCCCGCAGTCACCATTGCGAAGGTGAACGGATTCGCCTTCGGCGGCGGACTTCTGGTGACGGGCCTGTGCGACCTGGCGGTGACCTCCGAGACCGCGCTCTTCGGCCTGTCGGAGATCAACTTCGGAATCTTCCCGGCCGGCGGTGCGACCTGGGCGGCGACCCACAACCTCCCGCGCAAGCAGGCGCTCTACTACATCCTGACCGGAGACACGATGACCGGCGCGCAGGCGCAGGAGTACGGTCTGGTGAACAAGGCGGTGCCCGCGGACCAGCTGGACGCCGAGACGGACCGGATCGTGCGGAAGATCGTCAAGAAGAACCCGGTCACGCTGGAGCTGGCGAAGCAGGTCTACGAGCGGACCACGACCATGGACCTGCCCACCGCGATCGACTACGACCAGGCGAAGCTGTGGGAGCTCTCCCGACTCAGCGGCAACGAGTGGATCAACGTCGCCCTGAAGCAGTTCGAGAAGCGCGCCTACCAGCCGGGGCTCAGCACCTATAACCGGGCCGAGGTGAAGTCGTGATCTCCGCCGGGTGGCAGAGCCGGGTCGACGTTCCGGAGCTGCCGCTGCCCTCGTTCGTCCTGCAACGAGCGGAGCAGTACGGCGATCGCCTGGCGGCCATCGACGTCTCGGGCGGCGATGGTTACACCTACCGGCAGCTGGCCGTCATGGTGCGTCGGTTGGCCGGCGGGCTGCACAACCGCGGCTTCGGCAAGGGTGACGTGCTGGCCATGCTCACGCCGAACGTCCCCGAGTACCCGATCGTCGTGCACGCCGCCTCCATGGTCGGCGGTACGGTCGTCCTGCTCAACCCGATCGACACCCTGGACGACCTCGCCACCCATCTCATTGAAGCGGGCGCGAAGCTGTTGGTGACCGCGCCGGCGGACGTGTCCAAGGCGACGGCGCTGACCGCCCGCACCAAGGTGGAGGAGGTCATCAGCATCGGCACGGCCGACGGTGCGACTCCGTTGTCGGCGTTGCTCACCGACGACGTCCCACCCGATCCCGGCATCGATCCGGCTCGCGACGTCGCGGCCCTGCTGCACTCCAGCGGCAGCACGGGCTTTCCCAAGGGGGTGATGCTGACCCACCGCAACATCGTCGCCACCGTGCTACAGACGAACCTGGTCGCGCCGCTTGGTGCGGATGAGCGGGT
Source organism: Solwaraspora sp. WMMB335 (assembly GCF_049179075.1). Lineage (NCBI taxonomy): Bacteria > Bacillati > Actinomycetota > Actinomycetes > Micromonosporales > Micromonosporaceae > Solwaraspora > Solwaraspora sp. WMMB335. The sequence goes on along the minus strand of NZ_JBMHMF010000001.1, from coordinate 6,057,661 downwards.
GCTCGCGGTGCCGCCGTTCCACCACGCGTTCGGCATGATCATGGTGATGCACGCAAGTCTGCTGCAGGGCGCGACTCTTGTCACGATGCCCCGGTTCGACCCCGAGGAGTACCTGAAGGCGATCCAGGCTCACCGGATCACCCGCCTCTACATCGTGCCGACGCTGGCTGTGCTGCTCGCGAGAAGCCCGCTGGTCGACCGGTACGACCTCTCCTCCATCCGGTCGATCGTCTCCGGCGGCGCCACGCTCGACCCGGAGATCGCCCGACTGTGCCGGGAGCGCCTCGGCTGCGACATCGCACAGGGGTACGGGCTGACCGAGGCGATGACGTCGTTCATGCAGTTGGAGAAGCCCGTGGTTCCCGCGTCGGTGGGTCGGGCGGCACCCAACATCGAGTGTCGGATCGTCGACGTGACGACCGGTGCCGAGCTGGGTGCCAACCGCAACGGCGAGATCCTGATCCGGGGACCGCACGTGATGAAGGGGTATCTCAACGCCGCAGAGGCGACCGGAAAGGTGCTCGGACCGGACGGCTTCCTTCACACCGGTGACCTGGGATACCTCGACGAGGACGGTGAGTTGTTCATCGTCGATCGGATCAAGGAACTCATCAAGTACAAGGGACAGCAGGTATCTCCTGTCGAGCTCGAAGCGGTCTTGATGACACATCCGAAGGTCGCCGATGCCGCGGTGATCGGCGTACCGGATGAGGAGGCGAGCGAAATCCCGAAGGGCTTCGTGGTCGCCCGGGAACCGGTCACGCCACAGGAAATCATGGCCTTCGTCGCCGAGCGTGTGGCGCCCTACAAGAAGGTCCGACAGATCGAATTCATCGAGCAGATCCCGCGCACGCCAGTCGGCAAGATCGAACGTCGCCGTCTGAAGGAACTCAAGAACTGCAGCTAGTTCCGCCGGAATCGCAAAAAGGACAATATCGAAGAAGTGGCATACGACGCGCTTCTGCCACCCTGGTAATGGATGGTTCCGGCTGAAGTCCTGAGGAGATTTGATGAACCCTCCGAAAGTTGTCTCCAAGAATGAGTGGCGGGCGGCTCGGCTGGCCCTCCTGGAGAAGGAAAAGGAAGTCACCAAGGCGCGCGACATGATCGCGGAGGAGCGCCGCAACCTGCCGATGGTCAAGGTGGAGAAAGAATATCTCTTCGAGGGACCGAACGGCACCATGACGCTGCTCGACCTCTTCGAGGGGCGTCGCCAGCTCATCGTACGCCATTTCATGTACTCCCCGGGCGACAAGGAGGGCTGCATCGGCTGCTCGATGCAGACGGACAGCGTCGGCGAGCTGGCGCACATGTGGGCACGAGACACCACGTTCGTCCTGGTTTCCCGTGCCCCCCTGGCCGACTTCCAGGCGTTCAAGGCCCGCATGGGATGGGACATCCCCTGGTACTCGTCGTTCGGCAGCGATTTCAACTACGACTACGAGGTGAGCACGGACCAGGGTGAGTCGCCGGGGGTGAGCGCCTTCTACCGCGAGGGCGACGACGTCTACTTCACCTACTCGATCTTCGACCGTGGTGGCGACATCTTCAAGAACTTCTACAACTACCTCGACATCACTCACCTCGGGCGGCGCGAGGACGAACTCGAGCACCCGTGGGACTGGTGGCGCCACAAGGACCGGTACGACGTGGAGAACGCCTCCGTGCCGGGCAACAACTGGTGGAACGGCACCAGGTACCAGAAGTAGCCGGCACCAGGCCCCCAAACCAGCGAACACGCTGGACAGACGGCTCCGGCTCCTGACGCGCCTGCCTCCGCGCCAGGAGCCGGAGCCGTAGCCTGTACTGACCGCCCGCAGCACACCACGACTTAGCCAGCCCAACCCAGTTGGAGGAAACCATGAGTGACATGTCTGGCAGGACCACGGTCGTCGTCGGGGCGAGCCGTGGCTTGGGCCGCGGCATCGCCGTGGCCTTTGCCGAGGCCGGTGCCCCGGTGGTCGCCGTAGCACGTACCAGGACGGACTTCCCGGAGCCGGCCAACGGCGCCGGCACCATCCAACCTGAGGTCGTCGACGCGGGCGAGGCAACGGCTCCGGCGGCCATCATCGACCGGTACACGCCGGAGACGATCATCCTGGCCGCCGGGGCCAGCCCACACATGCGGCCCCTGCAGGAGCAGACCTGGGAGACGTTCTCGGCCACCTGGGAAACCGATGTACGGATCACCTTCCACTGGCTGCGTGAGGTGCTGCTCAAGCCACTGCGCCCGGGCAGCCGGGTAATCGTCTTCAGCAGTGGTGCCGTGCTGGGCGGATCGCCGCTGAGCGGCGGTTACGCCGGAGCCAAGGCGACCCAGCGCTACATCACCGGCTACGCCCAGGACGAGGCGAACCGGGCGGGTCTGGGGATCACCTTCACCACGGTGCTGCCCAGGTTCGCGCCGATGACGGGCGTGGGCGAGCCGGCGGTACGGGCGTACGCGGCCAGGGCCGGCAAGTCCGTGGACGACTTCGTCAGCCAGATCGGCCCACTGCTGACCCCGGAACTCGCTGGGACGGCGCTGGTGGACCTCGTCCGGACGGATGCCAGCACCGTCGCGCCGGGCTACCTGCTCAGCGGCGCCGGGCTGCAGAAGCTGTCCTGAACCGCCGCGTAGACCGCGCGATCCGGGATCTCGCAAAGACAGGCCCCGCGGATGAATCCATCCGCGGGGCCTGATCGGTCGCTGTCAGCCTCAGGAGGCTCTGAGCCAGTCGGCGAGCCGCTCACCGATCATGATCGAGGTGAGGTTGGTGTTGCAGTTGACGATCGACGGCATGACCGAGGCGTCGCCGACGTACAGATTCTCCGTCCCGTGCACCAGCAGCCGTTCGTCCACCACCGCGTCGGTGTCGTCGGCACTGCCCATCCGGGCCGTGCCCACCGGATGGTAGCCACTGTCCAGGCTGAGGCGAACGTAGTGACTGAGCATCTCGTCATCGGCGGCCATGTCCTCGCCCAGGACGACGAAGCGTTCACCACGGTCGATGATGCCCGGCGTCTGCATCAACTGCCAGCAGGTACGAACCGCGTCCACCAAGATCTGTACGTCCTGATCGGTGGCGAGGAAGTTCAGGTCGATGTCCGGCGCGGCCCCCGGATCCGCAGAGGCCAGCACCAGACGCCCCCGGGACTGCGGTCGCTGGTGGACGACCATCACCCCGAAGATCGTCTTCGCCGCGGCCAGCATCTGCAGCTCGGGGAAGAGCGTCAGGTCGAAGTGGTTGATCATGTAGTACTGCAGGTCGTTGAACTCGGTCGAGCCCGGTGCGGTGGTCCGCACGATCGTCTGCAGGAATGCGTCCTCAAGGTTGAACGTCCCCGGCTTGGGCACCATGAAAACGCCGGTCCGGGGATGGTCGATCAAGGTCCCGCCCACTCCGGGCCGGTCCAGCAGCACGTCGATGCCGAGCCGGCGGAGGTCGGCGCCGGGGCCGATGCCGGATCGCATGAGGATCGCGGGGCTGCCGACCGCGCCGGCCGCCAGCACGACGGTACGGGCGTGGATCTCCTCGACGCCACCGGTCGGAGTGGTCACCTCGACGCCGCGTGCCTGGGCGCCGTTGAACAGCACCCGATTGACCTGCGCGCCCGAGTAGACGGTGAGATTCGCCCGCCCCCGCGCCGCGCCGAGGTAGCCCATGGCGGTGGAGAAGCGGGTACGGAGGTCGTTGCGGTTCGAGGGAATCGGCCCGACTCCGCTCGCCTCCGGGTGGTTGTGGTCCTCGACGTCGGGGAACCCTGCCTTGAGAGCTGCCTCGTGGAAGACCTGCTGTACCGGGGCCAACTCGTCGGGCTTCCAGCGACGGATCGGAATCGGACCGCCCCGACCGTGGAACTCGTTGTCGAAGTCCAGGTCGTCCTCCAGCCGCTTGTAGAATGGCAGCACCTGGTCCCACGCCCACGCGGGATTGCCCAACGACGCCCATTCATCGAAGTTGTTCGGCGTGCCGCGTAGAGCGATGGTGGCGCCGACGGCCGAGGATCCACCGGAGAGCTTTCCACGCGGGAAGATGATGCGACGGCGGTCGGTGATCTCCGCCTTGTAGTGCCAGTCGAACGCGGACATCGACATGGCGCTGCCGTCGAGAATCTCCTGTGGCGTGTCCTCCGCGGTCGCGTAGTCGGGGCCGGCTTCCAGCAGCAGCACTTTCCGTTCGGGATCCTCACTCAATCGTGCGGCCAGGGCTGCGCCGGCCGACCCGGCTCCGACCACGAGATAGTCAAAATCGTTCATCACGGCGTCCTTCGGCGGTCTAGAGGGTTGGCAATTCTGGAGTGCCCGATCGGGGTGGATGCCGCTTCTATAGCGGGTTTCGGGTCCCCCGATGAGCATTACAGTTGCCAATTCGTCTTTCTTCTCCCCTGTTGCTCAGAGCGCCGCTTTGTGGGTAGCTGGCCGAATTCCGGGTCACGAGGTGGTCGTTCGCCGCGGACGGCGACGTCGGGCTCGGGCGAGGGAGATCAACGTGGTGTCGTGATCGTCACCGGCGCCCACCGTCAGCGAGCGAAGTTGTGACTCGAAGCACAGCTCGGCGTCGTACGGGTCGACCAGATAGCCGCCGAGTTCAAGCGTGACCAACCCGTGCAGCGCGATCCACATGGTCTGCCCGACCAGTAGCGGGTCGGACGGCCGGAAGCGACGCTGCTCGGTTGCCCGGGTCACGGCGTCCACCAGCGGCTCCAAGGTGTAGCGGCCGTGCTGGCGGTCACCGTCGCCGAGCGCGAACCCGCCAAGCGCCGAACTGCCGAACATGACCAGGTACAGCTGCGGATGGTCGAGTGCGTTGGCCCGGTAGGCCCAGCCGAGCGACATGATGTCGGCGACGGCGTCATTGGTGGCACGCACCGTGGCCATCCGCCGGTGCAGGCGGGCGAAGCCCTCGTGCACCATGGCCCGGACCAGGTTGTCCATTCCGCCGTAGTACGTGTAGACGACCGTGGTCGACGCACCGACCTCGGCGGCGAGGCGCCGGGTGGTCAGTGCGGCGGTGCCGCCCTCGGCCAGCAGCCGCGCGGCGGCTTCCAGGAGAGCGGCAGCCAGCTGCGGATCGACGCGGCGTGGACTCACGTTGACATGCTCTCATGCCGGGCGTATGGTCAACAACGTAACACCGTTACGTAACTACGAAATGTAACGGCGTTCGTACCGGTCGCAGGACCAGTGGAGGCCCTGATGAGCGTCATTGCCCACTCCGCGCCGACCGTCACCCGTCGACACACCCGGCATCCGGTTCCTGATGAGGTGACCGAGACCGAACTCGTCGTCACTGGTCAGCTGCCAGCCGAACTCGACGGCTGCCTGGTGCGGATCGGCCCGGACCCGATCCGGCCCTCCCCTCGGGAACACTCGCTCGTCGGCGACGGTGCGGTGCACGGGGTACGCCTGGGGCACGGCACCGCGCTGTGGTACCGCAACCGGTGGATCCGCACCGACCGGGTTGCCCGGGACCGTGGTGAGCTGCCGCTGCCGGGTCCCCGGCACGGGCTGTCGGACAACGCGAACGCCAACGTGATCCAGCACGCCGGGCGAACGCTGGCGCTCGGTGAAGCGGGTGTGCTGCCCATCGAGCTCGACGCCGAGCTGGAATCGGTGGCCCGGCTCGACTTCGACGCGACCCTGCCGCACGGATTCACCGCGCACGCCGAGGCGGATCCGGTCACCGGGGAGCTGTTCGCGGTCGCCTACTACCACGAGCTGCCCTATGTCGAGCACCTTGTCGTGGGCGTCGACGGACGGGTGCGGCGCAGCACCCGGATCGAGGTGGCCGGCACGCCGCTGATGCACTCGGTCGCCCTGACCGATCGGCACACCGTCCTGTTCGATCTGCCCGTCGCCTTCGACCCGCACCTGGCTGGCGCCGGGTCGCGCTTTCCGTACGCCTGGACGGACGGCCGACCGGCCCGGCTCGGCCTGCTGCCGAGGTCGGCCAGCGACGCCGACGTCCGCTGGTTCGAGGTCGACCCCTGCTACGTGTTTCATCCCGTCAACGCCTACGAGGCCGGCGATCACTGCGTCATCGACGTGATCCGGCACGAGCGGGTGTTCGACCGCGACCGACAGGCACCCGGCGAGTCGGCACCCACCCTGTGGCGGTGGACGGCGGACCTCATCGGCGGTTCGGTGTCGGCCGAGCAGATCGACGACATCCCGCAGGAGTTTCCCCGGATGGACGAGCGGCGTAAGACGATGCCGTACCGGTTCGCGTACACGGTGGCGATGCAGGGCGGTGACTCCGGCGTGCTGGGCGGATCGGCCCTGCTCCGGCATGACCTTGACCGGCGTGACGTCGCCGTGCACGACTTCGGCCCGGCGTGTGTGGCGGGCGAGGCCGTCTTCGTGCCGTCCGGTCCGTTCGGTGCCGAGGATGACGGTTGGCTGCTGACCTACGTGTACGACGCCCGGGACGACCGCAGCCGGCTGGTCGTGCTCGACGCCGCCGATTTCACCGGCCCGCCGGTGGCCGTCGTGCACCTGCCGGTACGCGTACCCAGCGGGTTCCACACGACCTGGATAGCCAACTGACAGCCCACCGGGCGGACGATTGCCGGGCACCGGACGAAGGCGTCCGCTGAACCACGCGCCCGGCATCGGCATCGGCGGATCACACCGATGCCGATGCCCGCCCCCGTCAAGGAATGGGGAAGAACGCGCGCACGAAACGGTCCCAGTTCCGATCGCCGATCGCCGCCCGCATCCTGGTCAGCAGCCGCGCGGGGACCCCGAGTCGGTAACGGACCCGTGGATTGGGGTGAGTCACTGCTTTCTCGATCACCTTGGCCACGTTTTCTGCCCGTACCGCCATCTTGCCGCGCAGCGGTGGGTTGTCGCTGAGGCGGTACGCCTGGTGCCACTGGACGAAGTAGTCCCAGAAGTCCTTGTACAAGGCCGGGTTGCCGTGCGCCTGCATACCCAGGTCGGAGACGCTGTCTGGGACGAACCCGCCGAGAATCGGCGACGGCTCGATCAGTACCACCTTGATGTTGAAGCGGGCTGTTTCGTAACGGAGCGAGTCGCCGATCGCCTCCAGCGCGTGCTTGGTGGCCTGGTAGTAGCCTCGTCCCGGAGTTGCGAACAATCCGAAGATCGACGACATCAGCACCACCCGGCCACCGCCCTGCTCCCGCATGCCGGGCAAGACCAACTGGGTAAGCCGGCACAGCCCGAAGACGTTCGTTTCGAACTGTGCTCGGACCTCGTCCATCGGCGTCTCGCCGATGGTGCCGTTGAGACTGTACGCGGCGTTGTTGATAAGCGTGCCGACCGCGCCGTGCTCATCGGTGATTCGCTTGACGACCTCGGCCATCGACTCTTCGTCGGTGACATCGAGATACATCACGGTGATACCTTCCGCGGCGAGATCAGCCAGCGCCTCGACGTTGCGTCCGGTGGCATAGACCGGCCAGCCCGCCCGGTGCAGTCGCAGCGCGGCGGCCCGGCCCGAGCCGGAGGACATGCCGGTGCCCGAGGAGGCCCCAGTCAACAGGATGGCACGGGAGAGTGTCATGATCGAGGTCCTTTCCGCCTAAGGTCACTCATCGCCCTGGCGGGCGACGCGGCTGCGGTCGGTCGAACTGCCCAGTCCCGTGGCGTCGACCAGCCGGTTGATGAAGGCAAAGAGGCTCGCGCAGAAGATCGCCTCCAGGATCTCGGCATCACTCCAGCCAGCTTCCATGGCGCGCGCCCAGTCCGCGTCAGTGATCTTGTATGCGCCGGTGCTGACCTTTTCGACCAGCTTCATCAGCGGCATCGTCCGCTCGTCGACTGGAAGTTCCTCGGCGGTCGAGGCGTCCGAGACCGCTTCGAGTAGTTCGTCGCTGCCCCCGAACTGCGCCAGGAACCAACTGTGTGTGCCGACGCAGTAAGGGCATCCGTTGAGCTTGGACGTCCAGGCGGAGATCAACTCCTTGAGGTGCCGAGGTAGCGTGTCGCCGTAGAAGACCCCGCGGTAGCCGGCGACGACAGCCTCGAGAAGCCGCGGGTTGGTCGAGGTGAGCCGGAACATGTCGGGCACGAACGGCAGTCCGGTAGCTTCCTTGATCTGCTGGTAGAGCTCAGCGGTTCGGCCCTCGGCATGCTCCTCGTCAATCAGCGGAACTCGGATCCCCGGCTGCTTGGTCGTCGTTTCCATCGAACGTTCTCCTCCGTGAGCGGGTGCCAAGTCTGCTCGTACATCAGCTTCGTCTCTCGCATGCACGCACCAAATCCGTCGAGTGTTGGCACGGCTGCGTTGAGTAGCTGTCGCGCAGAACGGCGTGTCCGGGCGGCGGCCGGACGATGATTTCGTCGCCCCATGATGGCACATCGTGCTGGAGTTTGTGCTCTCTCAGGTTGCTCTTTGCGATGCATTTTGACGTCGGCAATAGAAGACGCTAGGGCATCCGGAACCTCTGGCTAGTGGCAGTATTTACCGATAGTCTGTTACCCAACAATGGAACGAACGAGGTATATGATGCGAGCAAATCCTCTGCGCCAGGCGCTGAGCAGGTTGGGGCTGTCGCAGATTCGCTACGTCTCCGCTGTACGGCCAGGGCAGTCGGGTGATCTCGTTGCCCGGGTGTACCAGCAGATGGAGGACGATTTCGGGGTGGTGGCGCCGCCGATCGCGTTGCACGCGGTGGCGCCGGAGATGCTCGCCGCGTCCTGGTCGCTCCTGCGTGAGACCCTGATCGTGCCCGGACCGGCCTCGCGACTGGCCAAGGAGGCGGTCGCGACGGCGGTATCAGCGGTCAACGCCTGCCCCTACTGCGCGATGATCCACAACAGCACCCTGACCTTGCTCGGCTCACGCCGACCGGAGGAGCCCGGTTCCAGCGATCCGGCGTTGGACGACGTCGTCGAGTGGGTGTTGTCGGTGGAGCGGCTCGACGACGGGGCAAGCCTGCCGTTCCCGGAGTCACAGCTGCCGGAGCTGGCCGGGGTAGCGCTGTTGCTGCACTATCTCAACCGGATGGTCAACGTGTTTCTGCGAGAGGTACCGCTACCACCCCGGGTGCCCGAGTTCGCGTTGCCGGCCGTGCTGCGCCTGCTCGGTCGGGTCACGGCAGCGCCCGCGCGTCGGGCGCATCCGCCGGGAGCGGCACTGGCCATGCTGCCATCAGCCGAACTGCCAGCCGACCTGGCGTGGGCGGCTGGCAACGAGACCGTCGCCCAGGCGTACGCCCGGGCAACCGCCGCGATCGACGCCGCCGGCGTTCGTTCTGTCCCGGCGGAGGTCCGTGCGCTGGTCGGGGAGCAGCTCGTCCAGTGGCGTGGAGGTCCGCGCGGAATCAGCAGATCATGGGTCGAAGACCTGATCACGCGGGTCGCGACGGAACAGCAGCCAGTCGCCCGGCTCGCTTTGCTGGTCGCCTTTGCGTCGTATCAGGTTGATCCATCCGTCATCGAGCGGTGCCGCCAAGTCGGGACGGACGACCGCACATTGATCGAATTGTCCTCTTGGGCGGCAATGGCCGCCGCCCGCCGTCTCGGAGAGTTACTGTCGGCCCATCTGACCAGGTGAGCTGCCAGACGGTCGGACAGAAAGGGCATCGCGGGTATCCACACCTAGAAGTGTCATCTACATCGTGGCTGAGAGCAATAAAGTCTACCTATGGACATACTAATTCCACTCGATTTATGCTAGCGTCATGAGTCATCCGGGCCGGTCAGGACGTAGGCAGCAACGAGTGGTCTGATCCGTCGGACCACAGCTCCCAGGGTAGGACGCCGATCAGGCTGTCTGCCTCCGCAAGCATTCTGGTAGATCGAATTGCCCATCTCGGGCAGTGCCACGGCGCCGTGGTACCCGCCTGGGCAAGGCAACGTTCGTCGAGCGGCGGTACTCCGAACAACATGGGAAGCCTAGCGCGCGAGTGAACCGTTCGAGGGCGTCGTATCGTGTCGGGATTGAATGGAGCTGATTCGCAATGCATAATGCTGTAGAGCGGGCAATTTCGATCATGTGGGACCGCTACCACGAGCCCCTCTCACTTGAGATGATGGCTGACTCCGCCTTCCTTAGCCGATTCTACTTCTCTCGATTGTTCCGGTCGAAAACCGGCACGTCTCCAGGTAGATTTCTGACAGCAATTCGGCTATACAAGGCCAAGCATCTGCTGTTGGAGACGGACATGAGCGTCACCGACATAGCCTACGCGGTCGGCTACAACAGCCTTGGCACCTTCATCAGCCGGTTCACCCGCAGTGTCGGCATCTCACCAGCCCGCTACCGCTGGCTCGCCGAACACGGGATTCCGCAACTGTCCCGCCCCCAGGCCAACGGCACCCGCCGGTCCGGGACCATCAGGGGCCGGGTCACTCTGCCTACGATCGACGTCCCAGTAAAGATCTACGTCGGCGCCTTCGAAAGCCCAATCGTGCAAGGGATACCCGCAACCTGTGACATTCTCGATGGACCAGGCGAGTACCTGCTCCGCGATTTGCCAGAGGGCGAGTGGTATCCGCGGGCAGCAGCGATGGCGATGACGATCGAGGAGCTTTCCGCTCTTCCCTCGACTCGTCGGCCGGTGGCGGTCGGCGCGTACGAGCCGCTGCGGGTAACTGCCGGCGCCGACATCACAGTAGACATCGAACTGCATGCGACCGGGGTCTTTGACTTGCCAATCCTCATCGCGTTGCCGGAGTTGGACGGCCGGGTGGCCGCAGGACGTGGTCGCCGCGGCCGCAGTCGTGGCCGTGATGGACGACGCTCTCCCGTAGAGACGCGCGTTCTGAACAAGACGTAAGTGCGATAAGGACGCCGGGCACGAGCGCCGGTCTGATCGACGGCTGCACTCAGTGCCCGGCCCCGCGGTTGTCGGAGTCCATATGGTTGGTGCGAGAGTCGCAAGAAGCGTCGTCGGTGACGCGGCGTCCGATCAGCCAGGCTGGTCGACGTGGGAGACGGCGGATCGGCCGAGGCGGGCGGGTAGCCGGTCGTCCCCGCCGCTGTCGCCGAGCAGCGGGGCACGACAGCGGGCCGGATTTTCGCCGCACTGCGCGGCGACCTGCTGTCGGCACATCACCGCAGCCCCCAGTAGAATCGTGACCCCGCATGCCGCGCTAGACACTACAAGGCACAATTTTGAAACGGCTCCGGTGCCTGACTGTCAACGAGCGCCGTCGGGAGCGTCGGGCACGGTGAACGGGCCCCACGTGAAGGCCGAAAGCCAGCCGGCGGGATCGGCGCTCCATTGCAGTGCATGGATTTGCTCCGCGCTGCGGCGTCCGGACAAGGCCAGGTAGACGTCGTACCAGGGCCCGGACATCACCGCGGCCGGTACGCCCTCGCCCGCCTGCCACTGCCCGTGTTCGGTCTCGATCCGCACCGCCGGCAGCCGGTGTGTCCGCACTGCGGCTGAAAAGCCCTTGACCAGTATCCCCATCGCGATCGGACGCGCGGGATGGTCGATCGGTGGCGGAACGCCCAGCGCCCAGCGAAGATCCAGCTCGTGGGTAAAGGTGTCCATGATGAGAATGCCGCGGTCGATACTGAACGGCATTGATAAAAATTGGTCAATTGGTTCGGCGTACCGCTCCCACCTGTCGAGCAAGCCGCGGACCGCCGCGTCGGATGTCGGTACGTCGGCGGTCACGGAGGTCGCAGTCCGCTCAACGGGTGTGATCACCAGGACCGGCTTGTTCGCTGCAGCCCCGGCCACAGCGGAGTCGTCGACCGAGGTTACCCGTGCGTTGACCCGGGCGGCGACATCGACCAGGTGAGTGACGAGATCTCTGACTGTCCAGTCAGGGCAGCTGGGCACCACGGCCGTCATCGCCAGCCGCCGGCCGCCGAGCAGATCGGCCACGTTTCGGCGGATCATCCGGTAGGCGGTGGCCAGCGGCGCGGCGTCGGCCGAATCTCGGCTGAGGCGGTCGGCGGGGATGCTGGTCATGATGAGCTTCTCTCTTGTCGTGACGGCGTCGCCTCACAGGACAGCCGCCCGGTCCGGCGGCTATGCGGCTGCCGGAGTCTCGGCAGAGTCAGATAGCTCGGCAGCGGCAGCGGCACCGGCCTGCGCGGCGGTCAGCCGGCCGGTGTCGTGCAGCCAGCGCACAGTATCGGCGAGTGTCCGGCTGAACGGACGTGGCACCAGACCTCGCGCGGGCGCGGTGTCTCCGGACCGCGCGTCGCACGCGCAGACGTAGCAGGCGCCGTACTCGGCCGGGATGTGCCAGGGCCAGACCCGCTGCGCCACATCGACCAGCCGGGCGAACGGCAGCATCGTGCGGGCGGGCAGGAACAGCGTCGGCAGACTCCGACCGGTCACCGCCCGGACCGTGTCGACGTATTCGCGGGTGCTCACGTAGCGTCCAGGGCCGATGTACCGGTCCAGGCCGTCGCTCGGTACGGTGAGCAGCGCCGCGTGCAGGGCTGCGGTGTCGCGCACGTCGCCGACCGGAAAACCACCGGTCGGCCAGATCGGCATCATGCCACGCAACATGTACCGTAGTCGGCTGGTCTGGTCGCCGAGCTTGGGATCGTGTGGACCGAGCAACGCCGGCGGATAACTGATCACGACTGGGGCGCCCTCCTCCTGGTGCCGCCGTGCGATCCGTTCCGCCGCTGCCTTGCTGGCGAGGTAGGTCTCCTTCGCGTTGCCGACCGGCGACCAGGGTACGACCAGGCCACCTGGCGCCGGCAGCATGGCCCCGAAAGTCGACACGTAGATGGTGCGGGCCACGCCGGCCGACCGGGCGGCTGCCAGCACCAGTTCGGTGCCACGCACGTTGATACGCCGGGTTTCTCCATGTCGGCGAGCATCGAACGAGTAGACGGAGGCCGCGTGCAGCACCGCGTCGCTCCCCCGGACCGCAGCCGTGACGTCCTTCTCGTCGGTGACGTCGCCCGCCATCACCTCGATCAGGTCGGGGGGCACACCCAGCGGCGACAGCGCCCGGTCCACGCCCGTGGCGTCACGGGCCATTATCCGAACCCGATGCCCGGCGGCGACCACCGCGGCGGCGGTATGCGCGCCGACCAATCCGGTGCCCCCGGTGATCAATACCAACATCCCCGGACTCCCTTCAACCAGTTCGACCGGTCCGATCGTGCCTTGCCGGACAAAGCTTCGCTTCTTTGCTCGTGCCTATGTCGACACAGCTTTGCCACATCCGCAGGGCAATTGAGGAGTGGTCGACCAGCTCGACAGACGGGACGATTAAGTAGCAGGTTTGTCTTATTTGGAGAAATTGGAGTATCAGGTGGCCGGTACCATTCGCGCGCTCCGGCGTCGAGTCTTGACCCCCGATGTCTCGCAGACCCAGGTCGCGGTACGCGGCTTTCACGACAAGGGACCAGAGTCCCAGGAAATCCTGGAATCCATCGGCGTGTCCTTCCTGGCCGGATTGTCATCGGCCGCCGGTGCCCGCCGGACGACCGACGTCGATACCGATCTCACGGATATCCCGACCCGCTTTCAGGGCTTCGCGTATGAGGGCGCGGGCATGGGATTCGCGCTCGTCGACGCGATCACCCCGGGAACTCCCCGACGGAGTGCCGAGTTTCTGGCCGGCAGCGGCAGCGATCACGTGTACATGGCCTACGTCGGTATCGGGTGGGCCCTTGCCCGACTGCCCCGGTTCCTCTGGCGGCGGGCCAGTGCCGCGGCGACCGATCCGCTGCTTCGCTGGCTGGTCCTCGACGGGTACGGGTTCCACCAGGCGTACTTCCGCACCGCCGAGTACGTACACGGTCGGCGCGCGGTGCCGAGCTTTCCGTGGCCGCCACAGGGTCCGGCGTCCTACGCGGCCCGAGTCGTCGACCAGGGCATCGGCCGGGCCATCTGGTTCGTCGCCGGCACCGACCCGACACTCGCCGCAGACCTGATCGACGCCTTCCCGGCCCACCGCCACCAGGATCTGTACAGCGGCGCCGGCCTGGCCGCTACGTACGCCGGCGGTGTCACCGAGGAGGAACTGCACATCTTCCGGCACCGCTGCGGCCAGCACGCACCCTTCGTCGCTCAGGCCAGCGCCTTCGCGGCGCAGGCCAGAGTACGGGCCGGGCTCCTGGTCCCGCATACCGACCTCGCCACCAGGGTGTTCTGTCGCACTGGTGCCATCGAGGCCGCCCGAATCACCGACGAGGAGATTCCGAGCGCCCCGTCGCGATCCGCGCTACCCGATTACGAGGTATGGCGGTGCGCGATCGCCGATCGGTTCCGTGCCGACGTGACGGCGCAGCCCTGACCGGTTCGCCCCGGTGCGCTTCCCGCGATCGCCCGTCCGCTCGGCGGCGGATCGGCATCGCCCGCCCTACCCCGCAGGGGTTTGTCCCTTCCCGGCTCGACCACCGGAATACCCACGGAAGGACTCCGATGACCTCGCTAGCCGAACCGCCGAGTCGTCTTCACCCGCCCGGACCCTCGTCCTGGTCGGCGCCGGGGTTGTTGTCCCGGATGGCCCGCAACCGACTGGACGTGATGCGGTCGGTGTCTGCCCGCTACGGCGACGCCGTGCGGCTGCCGTTGGGCCCCAAGACGCTCTACTTCTTCAATCATCCGGACCATGCCAAGCACGTGCTCACCGAGAATCCTGGCAACTACCACAAGGGTATCGGCCTGGTCCACGCTCGCCGCACCCTCGGCGACGGTCTGCTGACCAGCGAGGGTGAGCTCTGGCAGAAGCAGCGCAAGACGATCCAGCCGGTGTTCCAGGCACGGCGCATCGCCCGTCAGGCCGGCGCGATCGCCGAGGAAGCGGTCGGTATGGCCGACCGTCTGCAGGCGATCGCCGGTCGCGACGAGCCCGTCGACATCCGGCACGAAATGACCGAGTTGACCCTCGGTGTACTCGGCCGGACGCTGCTGGACACCGACCTGAGCGAGTTCGGCGGGATCGGCGACGCCTTCGAAGCGGTCCAGGACCAGGCCATCTTCGAGATGATGTCGCTTGGCGCGGTGCCGACCTGGATGCCGCTGCCCCGCCAGTTGCGCTTCCGCCGTGCCCGCAACGAGCTGCAGGACGTCGTCGACCGGCTGGTCGCCCGGCGTCGGGCGGAGCCGGGCGGCTTCGAGGGCCGCGACGACGTCGTGTCCCGGTTGATCACGTCGACCAGCCAGGAGTCGGACCCGCGGGTCGGCCGGCAACGCATGCGCGATGAGCTGGTGACCCTGCTGCTGGCCGGTCACGAGACCACGGCGAGCACGCTGACCTGGGCGTTCTATCTGCTCGATCAGCATCGTGAGGTGTGGGACCGGGTCCACGCCGAAGCTGTCGAGGTGCTTGGCGACCGGACACCGGTCTACGAGGATCTGCACCAGCTGCGGTACACCGCGATGGTCGTCGACGAGGTGATGCGGCTCTATCCGCCGGTATGGCTACTGCCCCGGATAGCGCAGGGCGACGACGACGTCGGTGGCTACCACGTGCCGGCCGGGGCCGACCTCGTGCTGTGCCCGTACACGCTGCATCGGCATCCGGAGTTCTGGCCCGACCCGGACCGGTTCGACCCGACGCGTTTCGAGCCGGGCAATGCAGCGGACCGGCCACGGTACGCCTACATCCCGTTCGGGGCCGGACCACGCTTCTGCGTCGGCAACAACCTCGGCCTGATGGAAGCCGTGTTCGTCATCGCGGCCGTCGCCCGCCGACTGCGGCTGTCCGTACGGCCGGGTCACCGGGTGGTGCCGGAGCCGATGCTGACGTTGCGGATCCGTGGTGGTCTGCCGATGCACGTCCACGCCGTCTGACGCGGCTGATCGGCTTCCTGCCCCACATATAGGCGCGGCCGGTGCCCTCCGGGCACCGGCCGCGCCGTCGTCCGGGCGCCTGGCGACGGGCCGGCGACGGGCCGGCCACTGACCGGCCACTGACCGGCCACGGACCGGCCACGACATGCGGCCGGGTGGCCCCGCCACGGCGGGACCACCCGGAAAGGACGCGGTCGCGTTCAGCGTCGGTCGGCTACCTCAGCGTCGGTCGGCCACCTCCATGAAGCGACCACCGTGGAACAGCAGCGCTTCGCCGCTGTCACCGCGGCCGACGCCCAACACCGAGCCGAGGAAGATCGAGTGGTCGCCGCCGTCGTAGACCGCGGCCAGCTTGCATTCCACCCAGGCCAGGCTGCCGGAAACGATCGGTGCGCCGGTGTGCCGCCCCGGCCAGTAGTCCACCGTCTCGAACTCCCGCTCGTCACGGGGACGTGCGGAACTCGCGAAGTAGCGGGCCAACCCTTCCTGCGCGGCCGCCAGGATCGACACCGCGAAGGTCCCCTGAGCCAGGATGGTCGCGTGCATCACCGCGGTGCGCTTGACACAGACCAGCGCCATCGCCGGCTCCAGCGAGACCGAGGTGAAGGCGTTCGCGGTCATCCCGTGCGGCAGGCTCGTCCCAGAGGTGATCAGCGTGACGCCGGTGGCGAACATGCCCATCACGGCCCGCAACTCGGCGTGCTGGTTCTTGTCGACGGCGATTTCCGTCTGCTGTTCCGTCGTCACCGCTCAGCCCTCCCTCACGCCTTCGAGCACCTGTCGCTGCTGGCCGTTGCCGGTGACGGCGTACTGCGACAACGCGATCCGCAGTCCGTCCGGCACCCGCGTCGGCCGGGTGTCCGTGTTCGGTCCCCGCATGCAGGCGATCCGCTGCCGGCCACGGGCGACGAGTTCCTCGAATCCGTCCCGCAGGCGCACGTAGTCGAACGCGAATCCGATCTGGGTCTGCGTAAGGTCCTCCAACCGCATCCGGATCGACAACTCGTCGAACGCGCTGATCTCGGCGAAGAACTCGCACTCGCACTTGAGCGTGAAGAGTTTGAGGTCGTCACGGATGTCGGCCAGCACGTCCGGAGCACGGTCGCGGAGGAACATCTCCCGGCACCGGCCCTGCCACCGCAGATAGTTGACGTAGTAGACGTTGCCCACCAGGTTGGTTTCCTCGAAGCCCACCAGGTGTCGGTACTCGTAGTAGGACTCCATGACTCACCTGCTCCCGTCCGCAGACATCGCGAACACCACCGGGTCACCGACTCCGAGCAGCGACGTGGCGAAGGTGGCGATCCGGGTCGGGCCGCAGCGCAGGGCGACCCAACCTGCCGACGCATTGGGTTCGGCGGCCAGGTCCACCCGGGCGTGGCCGTTCTTGCGCAGACACTCGATGGCACCCCAGACACGCGTCGCCGAAACCGACAGGTCCTCGCCCTGCTCACGCGCGACGAGCGTGGCCAGGGCCATGCCGTCCGCGCCAAGCAGGTCCGTCCACTCCTGGTCGGTACGCGCGGCGGCCACCTCGACGTCGCAGCCGACCGGCGTTGCGCCGACGACGGCCAGGGTCACCCCGGCACCGTGCGACGCCGAAATGTGCGTGCCGGGCACTTCCGGTTTGCCGTCCGGGCGGTAGCGAACCTGCGTCTCGGCACCCAGTGCCCAGGCGACCGCCTTGCCGGTCTGCTCCCGCCGGGCGTCCGCCCCGGTCGCTCCCGGGTCGTCCGGCCGTACCACGACCCGCAGGTCAGGTGACAGGAACGCGCCGATCCGCCGTTCCACATAAGGCCCGACGAGTGCCGGCAGCCATGGTCCGGTGCCGTCCAGCTTACGTACCGCGTGCAGCCGGAGTCCGATCCACCGCTCGACGAGGTTGCCGTCGGCGTCGCAGACGTCCACGTCGTAGTGGTAGGTGTCGCCCTCTCTGGCACGCTCCACCGCGTGAATGGTGACCGTGTTCAAGGTGCCGGCGACCTTCGCGTCGGCCAACTGCAATCGTTCGATCGCCCCCGGAAGCAGGGTGGCATCGGGTACGCAGCACTGCAGTGCGTGCATCACCGCGTCCCTGGTGCCCGGGTCGCCGAGCACCAGTTCACCCGGGCGGTACCGGGCGAACCAGGGGGCGAGCGGCTGGTTCGACACCTGTGCCACACAACTGGTGGCGGCCAGATCCAGGTAGCCCCGCAGCCGTTGGAACCGCAGCCCCTGGAACAGCACCGGACCGTACAGGTCGCGGGCCGGATCGATGGGCAGCAGCCGCGCGGGGTCGGCGGCTGGTCGCGTCTGCGCGCGGGCCGGCAGTTCGTAGCGTATCCGCGCCCGGAAGTGGTCGGCCTGGAACGAGGTGTCGTCGCTGCGGATCACCGCGTCGACGGACCCGTCCGCGGCGGCGAGCACGGCGATCCGGATGGTGTTGCTGCCCTGCGGAGGCACCACGATCGGGCGCAGCAGCTCGACGTTCTCCAGGATCGGTGTCTCGGTACGTCCGGTCAGCGCCCGCGCGGCCTGTGCCATCGCCTCCATGCCCAGCACGGCCGGCAGCAGCAGATCACCGTCGAGCAGGTGGTCCGGTAGGTAGAGGTCGTCGGCGGCGGTCAGGTCCGCGTCGACGACCAGCTCGACTCCGGGGTAGTGCACCTGCTGCCGGTCGAGGAACCGCAACAGCGGTAGCTCCCGTCGCTCCATGGTGATCGTCGGCAGGCCGTCGGAACGGCCCATCACGACCATCGCCTGCGGGGCGGTCGGGCTGGCCAGCACCTGCGTGAGCATCGCGATGCCGTCCTCGACCGGGATCGGCGAGATGCCGTCGCGGGTCAGTGTCTCCAGCACCCCCAGCCGCTCGCCCATGCCGGCGCCGGACCACACCGACCATTCCAGCGCCAGACAGCGGATGTGCGGGTAGTCCTCGCCGATCCGGCGAGTCAGATCGGTCATCCAGTCGTTGGCGGTGGCGTAGTGCGCCTCGCCGCGCAGGCCGGCCCGGCCGATGATGCTGCCGAAGGTGACCAGCAGACGCAACGCGTGCGGATCGGTCGCGGCGAGCACCGCCTCCAGGCCGTCGATCTTGGGTGCCAGGGTACGGCGGAAGGTCGCCTCGTCGAGCGCGGCCAGTGGCGCCGGTTCGTTGCGCCCGGCTCCGTGCAGCACCGCGGTGACCTGCCCCAACGCCCGCTCAATGTCGTTCACGGCGGCTTTGACCTGGTCCTGTGCGGTGATGTCGGCACGGGCGTAGTGGAACCGGACCCCGGCCGCGCGAAGGCGGTCCAGGTTCGCCGACAGTTCGGCGTCCGCAGCCGGATCGGAGCGGCCGAGCAGACCGACCGCGGTGCCGGTGTCCCGGCCGAGCGCCAGCGCGCACTCGGCCGTGATGCCCTTGCCGCCGCCGGTGACCAGCAGGACGTCCGCTGGACCGAGGCCGGCGTCGTCGCCCGGCGGCAGTGAGACCGGCCGCAACACCGGCTCGTACCGCGTCCCCGCCGAGTCGTAGTGCACCTCGGCGAAGCCGGTCGTGGCGGCGACGTCCGCCACGATCCGGGTGACCGCGTCATGCAACGCCGCTGCCTGCGGTTCGTCCGGCATCGGCACGACGACGACCGTGGTGGCGATGTCCGGATGCTCCTGGTGCAGGGTCTTCGCCAGACCGGCTGCGGAGCGCCGGTCACCGACCGCGACGAACCGGACCGTCGACCGCGCCGACAGCGCTGCCCGGGTCGCGCGCAACATCACCGGGATGTGCTCCGCCTGGCCTTCGCGGGGCAACGCGAGCAGCACGCCGTCACCGATCCTCGCCTGGCGTAGCGCTGCGGCGAGCGGCTCGGCGATCGGGGCGGGCCCGGCGCCGAACACCTGCCAGTCGCCGTCGGTGCGGGCATTCGCGGCGGCCGGACCGACCTCGGTCGGCACCAGATCCACCGCGAATGCCCGCACCCACGGTGCCACCCCGGGCACGACCTGGTTCGCCTCGTCGGCGGTCTGGTCGGCGCTGCCCGCGGCGTCGTCGAGGATCTGCGCGATCTCGGCAACGGTCGCGGTGGCGTAGCTGGAGGTCAGGGTCGGTGCCGGCACGTCCAGTTCCCGTGCCGCCTGGTTGACGATCTGACCGACCGTGATCGAGCTCAGATGCAACTCGTCCAGCGGCCGGCTGTCCGGGCGTACCGCTTCCAGTGGTAGCTCCGCCCGCTCGGCGGCGAGCCGGCGCAACACCTCCAGGCTTCCGGCGCCGTGGGCGCCCCCGCTGCCGATGGCACTGTGCGCGGTGCCGTGTTCGGCTGCCGGGGCGTCGTCGGTCGGCTGGGTGCCGGCCGACCGGGCGACGGCGTGATCGCCGGTCGGGGCCGACTCGGCCGGGCTGGCGAAAAAGCGCAGCGGCCGGCCGGGCTCCAGCGGCCGGGTGAACCGGTCCTGAAACAGAGCTCCGTGGTCGATCGGAACCCCGAGCGCGTAGGCGGCGCCGGCCGCGTTCAGCAGCCCGGCCAGCGACAGGCTGTCGGTCTCCAACGAGATGGTCGGCACCGCCGAAGCGATCTCGCTGGCCAGGCCCCGCAGGATCCGGCCCGGCCCGACCTCCAGCAGCAGGTCGCTGGTCTCGGCGAGCCGGCTCACCGCCTGGGTGAACCGTACCGGTTCCAGCACCTGCCGACGCAGCAGGTCGGCCACGTCGGTATCGGTGGCTACCGGCGTCCCGGTCACGGTGGACACGATGGTACGGGTCATCGGCGTGAACGCCTGACCCGCCAGGTGCTCACCGAACGCCACCGCCGCCGGGGCGACGGCCTCCGAGTGGAAGGCGTGCGACACCGCGATCCGGGTCCAGAACAGCCCCTGCCGGTCGGCCCGCTGACCGACCTGCTCGACGGCGGCGATCGGACCGGACACCACGGTCTGCTGCGGGCTGTTGTAGCCGGCGATGACCACCGGTGTGTCCACGAGCAGTGGCTGCACCACCTCGGGCGCGGCGGAGATACTCGCCATGGTGCCGTCTCCGGCACTGGCCTCGGCCATGATCCGGCCACGGGCCGCCGCCGTCTCCAGCAGTGTGCGCTCGTCCATCGCGCCCGCCCAGTGCAGGGCGGTCAACTCGCCGAGACTGTGTCCGGCCGCGGCGCTCGCCTCGATGCCCAGCATGGACAGTACCCGCAGGCCGGCGACCGAGGCCGTGACGATCCGCGGCTGGGCGACCGACGTGGCGACCAGGTCTGCCCCGGCCGGCGGCTGATATGCCTGGTAAAGCGCCTCGACTTCCTCGAACCGGCGACGCAGTGCGCCGCCGTCGGCCCGCCGGCCGGCACCTTGACCGGGGAACAGGAAGCCGATCCGTGGTCGGTCACCGGGCTCGGCCTTCGCCCCGAGGAACACGCCGTTGCCGGCGTCGACGACGGTGCGCTCATCATCGTCGATCAGCTCGATCAGCCGCTGCATGCCGCGGGTCGCCTGCTCGGGCGAGCTGGCGACGACCGCCGCCCGTACCGGCCGGTCGCCCAGCTGCCCGGCCAGTGCCGCGGACAGATCACCGATCTCGGCATAGGACAGCCGGGCCACCCAGGGTGCCAACTCGGTCAGCCGATCGCCCAGTTCCTCGACGCTGCGGCCGTCGAACAGCAGCAGTTCGGCGTCCTGTCGTGAGCGGACCAGCGCGGCGGTCGCCGCGCCGATCCGGGTACGCCGGGCGCTTTCCGCGCTTTCCACCACGATGTGGGCGTTGATCCCGCCGAAGCCCATCGACGAGACGGCGGCCCGGATCGGCTTGTCCGACGGCCACAGTTCGGCGGTGGTCGGCACCCGCAGCGCGGGCCGTTCCACGTCCAGCTCCGGGTGGGTCTCGACGTGTCCGGTAGCCGGCGGGATCACCTGCTGGCGTACCGCGAGAATCGCCTTGAGCAGACCGGCGATCCCGGCGGCGGCCTTGGTGTGACCGAAGTTGCCCTTCACCGTGCTGATCGCCGCCGGGGCGGCCTGCGGGTCGGCCTCCTGGCGGGCCTCGGTGAAGGCCCGCAGCTCGGTGGCGTCACCGACGGCGGTACCGGTGCCGTGGCCCTCCAGGTAGGCGACGGTGTCGATACCGAAACCGGCCCGCTCGTACGCCCGGCGGATGGCCAGTCGGTGACCGCTCGCCTCGGGTCGGGTGATGCCACCCTTGCCGTCCGACGAATAGCCCCAGCCGGCGATGACGGCGTGCCGGCGCAGTCCGCGCGCGATGGCGTCCTCCTCGCGCATCAGCACCAGCATGCCGCAGCCCTCACCGGGCCAGAACCCGTTCGAGTTGCGGTCGTACACCCGCATCTCGGCGGTGGCCAGCGCACCGGTCTTGGCGAACCCGATGATCTCGAACGGATCGATGCTCAGGTCCACACCGCCGGCGATCGCCGCGTCCAGTTCTCCGTTGGCCAGCGCGTTGGCCGCGGTGGCCACCGACAGCAGCGACGACGAGCAGGCACCGTCGACGGTGTAGCCGCCACCCTTGAAGTCGAAATGGTTGCAGACCCGCCCGGCGATCGTGTTCGCCAGGCCACCGGCGAGAGTGTCCTCGTCGATGGGCGGGAAGGGTGCCTTGTAGCGGGGCTCCAACTCGTCCAGGAAGGAGGTCACTTCGCCGTCGTCCCAGCCCTGGTCGCGCAGGGCCGCGCCGACTGTGCGTCGTACGTACGGCCAGCGCAGTCGAAGCAGGTTGGCCCGGCTGAACTCGCCGGTGAGGGTGTTGCCGATGACCACGCCGGTGCTGGTCCGCGGCAGTCCTTCGCCGTCGGCGAAGCCGGCGTCGGCCAGCGCCCGGGCGACCGTGTCGAGAGCCAACCAGTGCGTCATGTCGGTGGACCGGAACGTGCTGCCGGCGATGCGGTACTTGACCCGGTCGAACTCGAACCCTTCCAACACCGCTGCCTTGGCGGCGTAGAAGCGGTCCGGCGCCGCCGGATCCGGCGAGTAGTAGTCCTCGTGGTTCATCCGCTCGTCCGGCAGGCGGCGGAAGGCCCGCCGGCCGGTCAGGACGTTCTCCCACAGTTCGTCGGTGGATCCTGCGTCGGGGTAGCGACAGGCGACCCCGACGACCGCGATTCGTGTGCTCATTGCCGTGTCCTGCCTACTCATGCCGGCACCGCGGCCACGGGCGGTGCGGTGGCGACCCGCTGCTGGGAGCGCTTACGAAGGTGGACCATCCACCAGTAGATGCCCCGGGCACCGCACACCACGACCACCGCGAAGAACAGCGTGTAGACGACGTTCGCCAGCATCAGCGCGCCGTAGACCATGGCCACCGACGAGCCGAACATGAACTGGTGGATCGGCTTGACCGGGGTCGTCCCCGGGTCGCTGATCATGTAGTTGGTGAACAGCACGAACGCCACGCCGGTCATCACTCCCAGCGCCGAGAACAGCGCCACGTCCCAGATCCAGTGCCGTAGGAAGGCCTGGATGGCGAAGCCGCCCAGCCAGCCGACGATCAGCGCCACCTTGCGGGTGAGCAGGGCGTTGATCACCGTACCGGCGGTGACGATGATGATCGGGATCATGATCCGGAAGAAGGTGTTGGCGCCCTCGGTGAACTGGTAGGGCGGGGCGATGGAGATCCACGAGCCGAAGCAGACCAGGGCCGCGGTGATGCCGAGGTTCGACGGGTTCATGTAGTGCCGCATCCGGCCGTACACCGGGGCCTGGAAGATGTACTTGCCGGTCACCCCGACGATGACCGCGAACGCGATCGGCAGGAACATGTCGTTGGCGTACAGCAGCATGTTGCAGGCCAGGGCGGTGATGTGCGCCGGCAGCAGGAACTCGTAGAGGCCCCGCCCGCCGCGCCCGGTGTAGCGGGGTGCCCGCCCGTGCATCCGGGCGCTGAACGTCTCGAAGACCAGCTCGGTGGCGTAGCCGACGAGCACTGCCAGGATGGGCCACAGCCAGGGCTGCTCGAACCCCAGGAGGGTGTAGCCGAAGATGTTGAACACGGAGATGGATATCGCGAAGTTCCGCAGCGCCAGGTAGCGGCGGTCCGGTTCCTTCGCGGCCGGTACGGGCGGTGTGGCTGCCGCTGGCGTGGTGCCGACGGTCTGTTGGCGCTCGGCAGTGGTGGTCATCGGTTCGGAACCTCCTGGACGCGGTCGGTCAGCACGAGGGTGTGGGTGCCGGCCGAGAGCTGCTGGGTGGTGCTGTGCAGGTTGCCGTCAAGGTCGCGCCAGCGCAGGTCGGCGGTCACCGGGCCGCTAACGTCGCCGAGCCCGAAGTGGACCTCGAAGCTGCGCTTGCCGCTGTGTCCGCTTCCCCCGTCGAGCTGCGAGATCTGCTTGCGCCCGTCGGGAGTGGTGACCGTGACGGTCGCCCCGTACGCGGGAGTGCCGAGCAGGTCGGTTTCGTCGGTGTCCGGAACGGGCCGGAACAACCGCAGGGTCAGAAAGTCGCCGCGGGCCGGGGAATCGTTGGTGTAGAAGGCGGGTGCACCCCACTGGCGGGCTACCGCCAGATCGAGGGCGCCGATCGCGCGGGTGTCGGCGGTGGCGATGCCCCGGGTGGGGATCGGCTCGGCCAACCCGAGTTGTTCGCTGATGTTGGCGAATTCTCCGCTGTCGGTACGGGCGAAGAACGCCAGTGGTTGACGGCCGGCGATGTCGTCGCCTGGCTGCATGTTCGGCCACATGGCCGGGTTGGACAGCAGATTGTCGTTGGACATCGCCATCTCCTGCAGCCACGGCCAGCGGTCGATGTCACCCTTGACGAAGCCGAGCGTCTGTACGACCTCCAAGTCCCCGTCGTTACGGAAATCGGCGAACTTTATGTCCCAGCCCCAACCCGTCCAGGCCATACCCAGTGGCCGGGCCCGCTGGACGAAGGGGGCGGTTCCGTCAGAGAGGCTCTCCAACATTTCCGCCTCGGACGTGGCCTCGTTGATCCAGATGAAGTTGCTCTCCTCCAGGCCCCAGGCCGTGGTGATGTTGGACACCGCCATGTCGAAGCTGCCGTTGCGGTCGAGGTCGCCGAAGTCGATGCCCATGCCCTTGAACGAATCCTTGCCGAGTTGGAAGGACTTGGGCGTGTTCGGACGACGCTCGCCGTACACCGCGACGAACTTGATCCGGCCGGGCTCGGACACGTTGTGCAGCAGGTGGTCGTAGCTGAAGTCGTTGGAGACGTGCAGGTCCGGCAGACCACGGCCGGTCAGGTCGGCGCTGCCGAGTCCCAGCGTCCAGCCGGTGCTCTTGCTGAACGGGACGGCGGCCCGCTCCGGGACGTAGGTCACCGAGGGGTCGTCGGCCGAGGTCGCGGCATGCCAGCGCAGGACGTGCAGCCCGCCGCCGTTCGAGGCGGTGGACAGCGAGTCGTTCATCTCGACGTTGTCCTGCCCGTCGGGGTCCAGCACGTCGGATTCCGGGAAGTAGTTGCCGATGATGACGTCCGGCTTGCCGTCGCCGTCGAAGTCGTTGACCGCAGCGGCGTTGGTGTGCCACTTCGGGCCGTGGTACCGGCCGTCCGGCGAATCCTGCGGCAGGATCTCCTGCCGCACGTATGCGTCATTGGCCGGCGCCGTCGCGCTGGCCTTGCGCAGATAGAGGATCGGCACCCGGCCCCAGTAGGTGACCATGATGTCCATCCGGCCGTCGACGTTGTAGTCGCCCGGAACGCAGGCCATCGGGGCCATCGCGTGATCGATCGGCAGGGGCGCGGGATCGAGCAGGAAGGGTTCGAAGCGGTCGCTCTCCGGCGCGGTCGGCGCGTAGGTGACGACCACCTCGTTGGTCCGCACGTCGACGAAACAGAGGCTGTTCGCCCGGCCGTGGCCGGTAAGGTCGTTGATGGCCACGCTGGCACCGACCGACGAGATCCAGGCCCGAATCTTGTGGTACGTCGGATTGACCTCGCGGATCGACTTTTTGGGCAACTCGTCGTAGCCGTCGGGGTATGTGATGTCAAGCTCAGTGAATCGATATTCCTGAGCAGTCACGTCGGCGCCTGCGACCGACACCCGGGCATCGATGACGAAGAAGAGCGTGACTAGAAGTAGAATTGCGGTTATTCCTGGACTGAGTGAGCGCACACGTTGACCCAGCACGGTCTGATCTCCTTAGAGCAGGAGCCGTCAGTCGATTCCAATACCGACGGCACGAACAGGGCGGACGACATGAGCGCAGCGCCGCCGCTGCACGGATATTCCGGATTGGGCGCGCTGGGCAAATGGGAGTCGCCGTGGATCCTGGCGCCAGCATGTGAAGTCGCCGGCGAACGGCTGCTGAAGCCGTGGAGTCAGGGGTGGCGACGCAGGCACCGAGTCGCCGATGGTCCTCCCATAGGGGTTGAGGGTGGGTGGAGATGGTGAGCCGCATGACAGCGGCCAACCACCGGGATCATCGTCCGACGATCGCGTGTCATTGCGCTTCTTTCACATTGCCTCCACGATTCCCGAATCTTGCTTAGGATGCTTCGAAATCCGCAGCAGGCGGGATCGCACCGGGTGGCGTGCTGGCGGCGGATCGGGCTGCCCGCATTCGTGTCCAAGGTTCGTCGAAGACGGCAAGATTGCGACTACCTTGTGCTAGACCGATGGTTAACCTGGTGACAGCACCACCTGTCGCGCCGTCCGGACCCGCCACTGGCACCAGCGTCCGGACGCCCACCACCCACACAGAGAAGGAGCCGTCGTGTCTGTCGAGGGATTCTGGGCGGTTACGGTGTCCACGCCGTTGGGCACCCGCCGAACGGTGCTCGAACTGTTCACCAGGGACGGTGCGCTGCAGGGTATCTCCCGTGGGGAGAAGGAACACCTGGAGCTGCAGGACTTGCGGTTGGACGGTGATCAGCTTTCCTGGTACCAGTCGATCACCAAGCCGATTCGGATGAATCTCGCATTCGAGGTCGTGATCGATGGTGACGAAATGACCGGCACCGCCAAGGGCGGTCCGATGCCGGCTGCGAAGGTCAGCGGGCGCCGCGAGCCGGCGGCCCACCCTGCCTGACAGTCATCGCAAGCCAGGGCTCTACGCAAAGCCCCGCAGTTCGCCCGGCGTGCCCTCTCTTCCGCTGTCCCCAGACTGGCTCCACGTTCACTTCCCCGGGCTCGCGCTTCCCTGGCTCGGTCACAGTCCGCTCCACAGCACGACGTTCACCTCAGGATCATGGCGTCTTCGTGTTGTTGCTGGTCACGGCGGTGATGAGGTCGTGGGAGCAGCGGGCGGCGCGGCGGGCGGCGCGGGCGATGTTGGCTTCTCCGCTGGTGCGGTGAAGCCCGATCGAGGTGTAGCGTCTTGAGCTGGGCGTGCAGGTCGGCCGGTTGGCCTTGACCGGGATGAGCAGGTGGGCGCACCGGGCGGCGATTTCGGTAGCGGGGTTGGTGTCCAACGCGGACAGCAAGTTTTGTCCCGCGGTAGGGTCGCTTGAGTCGGCGGGTGGTTGGTCGGGTGTCCCAGCGGTAAAGGGTCCATGCTCGTTGGATGAGCCGACGTACGGTGCCGGGACCCGTGCGGGCGCTCTCGAGGTCGAAGCCGATCTCTTCGAGTAGGTCTCGGGTCGTCGGCTGTCGTAGCCGCGGTCCCAGATGCGCGCTGACCTGCGGTGGCCAGTCATGCCGCAGCTGGCGGCTGCCCTGCGCGAAGGTGTCGCGCGGCAGCGGCGAGTCGTACCGGTTCACGGTGGTGCCGCTGGTGCCGGTGATGCCGAGGGGACCGGTCACCGTCGCACGGCGCCTTGGTGATCGCGCCGTCGGCGCTGGGCTCAGCCAGGTCCAGGCCGATCATCCGTAGCCGGATCCATGAGCCCCAGAGCAGCAATGACCACTCGAACACGACCCGGGGCTCCATCGATCACTGATCGTAGACAACTCCGATGATCGATGGAGTCCCGTGCCTGTTTGCTGCCTGTGAGTGCCCGACTGTCCGGATCCCGGACCTCTGCCGGTCGCTCTTAGCTGCTGGCCCCAGACTTGCTCTTGGCGATGAACTTGCGCAGGCTGTTGTTGACGTAGTAGCCCCAGGCGTCGCTGCAGCCGTCGTAGCACTCGAACTGGGGCACGAGACCCTCGTGGGTGAAGGCGATCTCGGTGTTACCGTCCTTCTCGGTGATGTCGAAGACGACGCGGGTGTCCTTCCACTCAGTCTTGTCCGAAACGAAGGTGATGTCGGCCTCCGTGACGAGCCAGACGACCCTCTTGCCCGGCACGAACTCGGTGACCTTCTGCTTCGAGTAGTGCAAGTCCCCGTGGCGGTAGGTGAACTCAGCGCCGAGGCTGTCGGCCTCGCCGTCGATTTGCCCGTCCCACCATCCGCGCACGTCGTTGATGGCGTTGAAGACAACCTCTGGCGTCTGGTCCACCGTGAAGGAAGTCGTGTAGCTCTCGCTCATGTCTCTCTCCTGGTCGAAAGGTTTGTGTCTCTCCTGGCTGGGCCGAAACTTCTCTCGAATCCCGATCGCGGCGGTGCAGTAGCCCCCAGCCGTCGAGCGTCCGCCCGTCACGCTTCATGCTTCTACTTGTCAGCGTACGGAGCAGAATGTGATCATCGGGAGACATTACTCTACATTGGGCAAAATTGGAGAACTACTGACCAAGGTGTTGGCTCAGGCTGGCTCTCAACGGTCCCAGGGTGGCCTCCGGGCCGGTTCGTCGAAGATGGAGCGGCTACGGGTGGTAGATGAGTCGTATCGGAGGTCGTGATGGCAGCGCCGTCCAGAAGTTGGAGAGGTCCATGCCGCTGATGCCGCGCGACGAGGCCATCACCTTCAACATGAAGGTCATCGAGGAGTTCCGCGCGAACGAGGGCCGCGTGGGCGGAATCCTGGCCGACTCCATCGTGATTCTGGTGCATCACGTCGGCGTTCGGACCGGGATCGCCCGGACTACGCCGCTGACCTGCTTTCCGCTGGGCGACCAGCGCCGCTACGCCGTCATCGGATCCAACGGCGGGTCGCCGACTCGTCCAGCTTGGTGCACCAACCTGGCGACCCTGGCCACCACAACCGTCGAGCTGGGTGCGGAGACGTTCATGGTTACCGTCGAGTCGCTCGACGACGACGCCCGCGACCAGCTGTGGTCGGAGCTGTTCGGCGAGTCCACGGGTCCGGGTCAGTTCGAGGCCAGGACCGGACGGAGGCTGCCGGTGTTTTTGTTGACGCGCACGGACTGATGGCATCGCTCCCCCGCATGTCGAGGTCCACGGGACAGGCCACGGGCATGGCTCATCTGCGAGTCGAGGCGCCCCTGCCGGGCCCCAGCGACATCGCCCATGGCGAAACACCCACGCGGCGGACAGTTGGCAGACTCGATGTGCTTGCATCATGCTAGTGGCTCGCCTCAGCTTTGACCAGCCGGCTGACGCAAGGATCGGCGCACCCAGCCGCACCGTCGCTGCTGGCCGACGACACCGGGTCCGGCCTGGTGGAAGCGCGCCGCCAGCAACGCCGCGGAACGCACCCGGCCGACCTTGGCCAGCCGACAACCGCTCCCACCCGTTACGGCCGGCCGATGCCGTTCCGACGCAACCGCCGGTTCCCCTCGGCCATGTCCGCCATCGGCCGGTCCTCAGGCTGGCCCCGGTCGGCCACATCCGGACGGCTCCAGTTTCGCAGTTCCCCGCGATGCACGCCACGCTGGTCCGAAACGACCATGATCAGGCGTCAACCCTTCAAGCTTTGCAGCAGAGGTGACCAGCAAGATCAGGATGGCCACCAAGACCACTCTTTAGACATAGCGATTCATCCCTACCCTGACATGCCAGCTTGCAAGACGCAAGCTAGCATGTCACACTTTGACTTGTGCTCGGACGCCTGTACGCCAACGAGGTCTGCTCTGCAGCGCGGACGCTCGAGATCGTGGGCGAACGCTGGAGTCTGCTCATCATCCGCAATGCGATGTTCTTCGGGATGACCCGGTTCACGGACTTCCAGCGAGACTTGGGTGTAGCCACGAACATTTTGGCAAAGCGATTGAGCGAGTTCGTTGCGGCAGGGGTGTTCGAGACGCGGCCGGATGCCCGCAGCGCACACGTTGAATACGTGCTCACCCAGAAGGGCCGTGAGCTGCAACCGGTCATCATCGCGCTCACCGAGTGGGGCGACCGCTGGGCCAATCCAGATGGTAAGCCGATAACCTTCGAGCATGCAGACTGCGGCGGCCACGTCGGCCTGAAGGCCGAGTGCAAGGGTTGCAGCGACTGCCCATCGCCCATCGACGTAACGGCACGCGCCGATCCCCGGTTCATCCAACTGCGCGAGCAGCGCAGGCAACGTCACTGAGCTCCGTCACAGGGCAAAGGGCTCACCACAGCACAAAGGTCAAGAGACATAGGGCGGCGAAGTCGGCCAAGCCTTGCAGAGTACGCCAGGTGGTGAAGATCTTCTGCTGAAGCCTTGACCGAGCGGAGATCCCGGCCAGGTAGCCCCTGACGCATGTTACCGACGCTGAATCACCGGTCGGCTCCTGCCGCTTCTCAACGCGGCCGGTCGACAGCCGGCCGTCGCGGTCGGGTGGGTTCTGTTCGCGGCCGTAGGCGCGCCGGTGCACCCGGGCAGCACCCCACCAGCGTCGACATCGGCCTTCGCGCGGCCCCCGACCCGAGTTGGGTCACGTTGAAGATCATTTTCTGATCTCGGCGCTGTGACCTGCCGTGTTGCTCGCGACCGTGTCGAAATCTGCGCACTACCCGACACCCTGACCTCGGCACGACGTTCCATCTCGGCGACTTCCCTACGCCCCGGAAGAGACGCGAGCATCCGATGTGGATGACCAAGCCTACCGGAAGAGCCGCAAGGCCGCCGACCACGACGTGCCCACCAGGACCCACGCCGGCGGATGCCAGGTATCCGCCCACGCCGACACGCCGCCATCCAGAGCGAAGGCGCTCCTCCAGCCGGGGTGCTCAACGGGCGGCACCGCTGCCACCAGCGGAAACGCCACACCGATCGTCGTACGGCACCACATGACCCCAGTCGGGTCACTCACGGTGACCAGGGGGCTGGAGCCGGCCCGGGTAACGCGGGATCTCCATCGCGAGTGGACTCTGGCACACCTCAAAAGCCAGGGATGACGTCAGTCTGGCTCCACTCGCCGCGGACATGGCGATGGCTGGACGGAGGCAGCACGACGCAGTGCCCGAAATGGGCAGGAGGTGACATCACATTCGTGACCGTGCGTGATTACGCCGGCTCATCCACCGACGGTCAGCCGCCGTCCAGCCGGACACAACGGGCTGAGCGGCGGCAGGCAACGGGTAAGCCGGCAGCCGAGCACGGCGGCGGCATGGTGAATCCCGACCCGGGCCACGATCACCTTCCGATCTCGGCGCGGCGACCTGCCGTGAAGTATCCGTCAAGCCGACGCGCCGCTATCCAGTGCGAAGGTGCTCCTCCAGTCGGGGCGCTCAACGGGCGGCACCACTGCCACCAGCGGAAACGCCGCACCGATCGTCGTACGCACCACATGACCCAAGTCAGGTCGACATCGGCCTTCGCGCGGCCCCCGACGTGGAACACAACGTCAGTCCGAGGGTACGGGCCACGTGCACGCACCTGAACCCACCGTAGATCGGCCATCAGATCGGCGACCCGCCCGTACGGCAGGAACCCGCGGCCACCGCCCCTACCCTTGCCGGGCTGCGACGAGTTCAACCTCAGGTCGCTCAACCTCGGCCGGCAGCTCAACCACCACCGCCACAAGCTGCTCAAGCGAGGGCAGGATGCCGTCGACGATGTACTGGGGTCGGGCTGAGATCGTCGGCTGTCGGCACGAACTCCGCCAGCACGCGCTCGATGACCGAGGTGATGCCGGTGACCGGCCGCGAGATCGTCGCCGGCGAGACGCCATGCGCCTCGGCGATCTCCGCCTGGACGGTGTATACGCTGGCGGTGCAGGCTTCGGCGGTGACCGCCTGACCGCGGTCTAAGCCCGACGCCGGTGACCTCGGATACGTCGGTGACCGCTCGCCGACCCCGGCAAGCACGATAGCGCCGCGCGTCGACGCGGATCAACAGCCGGACCCTCGTCGCGGCGGGGACCCAATCGATGAAATCGAGCCGGATCCACAAGGTGCAATCCAGGTCCGTGCCCGGCCGGCGACCGCGGCGAACGGCCATGGTTCGCCCGTGCGGAAAAACGTTTGCGTGGCCGGGCTCTCGAACCCCGGCCACGCGAACGATGCACTGTCTACAGGAACATCGTATTGGGCTCCAGGCCGCACAGGATGCGGCCGTAGGTCTCCAGGTTCGTGTTCGGGTGCATGATGCCGTGCAGATTGATCGTCTGGACGTCCCGCTCGATTCGCTGAATCGGTACGTCGGAGTAGACCGAGGAGCCGCCGCTGGCGTTGTTCAGGATGTCGACGGCCTCCTTCGCCCGAGCGCAGACGGCGCCCGCGTCCATCCGTGCCGCCGCCCGGTCCTCGAGAGTCCACGGCTCACCGTTGAGTGATTTCTCGTCCAGCCGCCGCACCGCCCTGTGCAGATGGAACTCCGCCTCGTCGATCTTGACCTTGGCCTCAGCGACCTGCAGGTGGGTCAGCGTCGCCTCGATCTGCTTCTCGTAGTTGGTGTAGGTGATCTTCCGACTTGGCAACCGCTCCATGAACGCGTCCCAGGCAGCTCGGGCCATACCCAGCGCCGGCGCGGCAGCCACGGTGACCGCGAACTGCAGGAAGGGCACGCGCCACGCCTGGTAGTCAGCATTGATCTTCGACGCGTGCTGGTTCTGCATCATGACCGGGACCATGTTCAGGACCCGGTTTTCCGGCACGAACAGGTCCTTCGCGATGGTCGTCACGCTGCCGGTACCACGAAGGCCGACGGTGTGCCAGTCGTCGATGATCGTCAGCTCCGACACCGGAACGACCGCCATGCCCGGCACCATGTTGCCGTCGCCTAGGTCGATCACGATGGCGTGAGTGTCCCATTGGGCATGCGGAGCGCCGGTGTTGAAGTGCCACCGCCCGTTCAGGATGTAGCCGCCCTCGGTCGGCACGGCCACGCCGCTCGGGCCGACTGAACCGCAGAATCGGTCCTCCGGGTTCGCGAAGATCTCGTCCTGTGCCTCATCGGGCAGCAGGCCGGCCAGCCACGCGCCGATCGTCATGGTGCTGATCGTCCAGCCGGTGGAACCGTCGCCGTGGCCCAGCTCGGCGACCACGTCCACAACGGTGCGCGCATCCGGCACGGTCCCGCCATATCGCGCCGGGAACCGCAGCTGCAGCAGCCCGGCCTCCTTGAGAGCGTCGAGCACCTCCGGGTGCAGGACTCGGTTCTCCTCCTGCCACGCGGCATGCTTCTGGATCAGCGGAACCAGATTCTTGGCTCGCTGTACGAGTTCGGGCTGCGGTGCGGACTCAATGACAGTCATCTTTGCTCCTCCACACAAAGGCGGGGAAAGGAAGGGCCTGGCGCAACTGCTGCGGCAGGTGCCGGGTGACGTCCCGTTATCACAAACTCTGGCATGCGATGCCTGCGGCTCACCTCTCTCACGTTGCTCTGGCAGAAACCGAGATAAGTGAACCTCAAAGACGCCGACGTGATCTCACTGACCTTCCGGTGAGTACCTCTATTCGGATCGGGTCAGGTGCAGGGCTACCGCGACGATGCCGCCGATCCTGCGTGGAACGGCGGTGACGCGGCGTAGCGCCTCCCACTGTCCGGTCGGGATGGTGAACCCGCACTCGCCGTAACACCGCGGGCCGCGCAGCGGCCGGGTCGTAGGGGGCGGTTGTCGGGCGCGAGTTGGCTGCCGTCGGCGTGGGCCTTGGGTGCCCTGACCTGTTTTGGTGGTGGTCCGAGTCGGCGAGGGCGGGCAGGTCCAGCGGCTCGACGGGCCGGTCCAGGAGGGACGGTGACACCAAGGTCCGCTGCACAGGTCAGATCGTGGCGCAGATGCCCGGACATACGTGGCCGGCGAGGTCTCGGTGAGCCGGTCACAGTCGAACGGTTCGCCGTCGGGATGACGCGAGACCAAATGGGGTGAGGGGCAGTGGCTGCCGTGCCCGGGCACGGCAGCCACTGCCCCTCACTGATGACTGCTCCTGGAGACGTGTCGCGCCGTCACAGGCCCGCTACTCAGGCGGATTGTGCTGCAGCGATCTGCGCTGCCATTTGCGCGTACTGGTGCTCGAGGTTCTTGCCACCGCCCGAACGCCAGCTGTCAGCCAACGGCTCGGCCATGGGGTCGGGGAAGATCTCCTCTTCGCCCTTTTCCATGCCGTCGTAGACGCCCTTGGCGACGGTCTCCGGGGCTGCCTTCGCCATCACGTCGAATCCCTTGGTCATGTCCGTGTCGACGAGGCCGGTCATGACCGCGTAAACAGTGACGCCCTTACTTGCCAGCAGACCGCGTAGCGACTGCGACATGTTGAACGTCGCGGCCTTCGCCACCGAATACGACGAGACCAACGGGAACGGCGCAAATGCGTTCACCGAAATGTTGTTGACGATCGCACCTTGGGACCGGACAAGCGCCGGGAGGAATGCCTGGATCGTATCGTACACACCGAAGAAGTTGACCGCGAGCATCTTGTCCAGCACGGCGCGATCGCTCAGGTCGTCGAACGCGACGAGGCCGGCGTTGTTCACCAGTACGTCAAGCTCGCCGACGGCCTTGGCGGCCTGCGCGATCTGCTCCGCCTCGGTCACGTCCAAGGTCAGCGGGGTGACTTTCTCGTCCGGGTGGGTGAAAGGCTGGCGGGTGCCGGCGTACACCCGCTTCGCCCCCCGGTTCAGCGCCTCCTCGACCAGCGCCCGACCGATGCCGCGGTTGCCTCCGGTCACCAGGACCGTCTTGCCGGTGATGGTGTACATCGTGTTACTCCCTTTCGTCTACGTGTTGCTGACATCCGTCCCGCTACCTGGTCACGGGTAACGGCGGAGGCGCCGGTGCGACCCGCACGTTCCGCACCGACGCTTCCACTCACGCTGGCTCGGGTATCGCTCTGTCAGGATGGGAGCTCCACCGACTGACGGTGCCGGAAGAAGTTGTGCGGGTCGTAGATCTTCTTTACGGCCTGCAGCCGGCTGTAGCCTTCCTTGTAGTAGAGGTCATGCCACGCGAAGGCTGACCTGTTCCAGGCCGGATCGCTGAGGTCCGCGTCGGCGTAGTTGATGTAGCAGCCGTCGGTCAGATCATTCGGCACGGGTATGCCATCTGTGTCCGCAAATGTGTCGTGGTAGCTCTCGCGGGCCCATGCGATGTTTGCGGCGTCGTCGGCTGGATTGGGCCACTGCGCCTGCCAGAGCAACTTGTAGGCGGCCTGCCGGTGGGGGATCGCAGTCGCCGAGTTGGGCACGGCCGCGGTCATGCCGCCGTACGGGCTGATGACGATGTTCAGATTCGGATTGTTGATGTCGGACCTGGTCATCGCCCGGTAGATCGCTGTCGCCTGGGCCGTGGTCAAGGTGCCCTTCATGAACGCCGACTTGTACTCCCCGCGTAGCGTCGGGTCGTTGTTCAACGTGTTGGTCGTGCCCGTGAGCTTGCAGAACTGCAGCCACGGCATGGTGTTCTGCGCCGAAAAGGCCGGATCGGTCACGCCGTTCTTCAGGTGAGCCAGGTAGCTGTCCAACATCTGCTGGGCATTCGGCGCCGCAGCGTCGACCACGGTGTACACATGGATCTCGCCCTTGGCCTGGTGGAACGACTGGATCAGGCTCGTCACCTCACGAGTGGGGCTGGTAGAGGAGATATTGGCGACGTGCCAGCTCGCGTAGTTCTGCAGCAGGCGGACGTAGTCTGCCTGCTGCATGGTGTTCCATGTCCACAGGGTGAAGCTCGACAGCACCTTGGACGGCGGCCTCGGCAGAATCTGTGCAGGGGTGACTCCGGTGGCCCCCGGCGAACGGAAGAAATAGCGCGTGACGATGCCGAAGTTCCCGCCGCCGCCGCCGGTGTGGGCCCACCACAGCTCGCGGTGGGGATCCGTCGTCTCCCGGGTGGCCAGGATCCTGGTCGCCCTGCCGGCTGCGTTGACGGTGACGACCTCGACGGCGTACAGGTGGTCGACGATCAGGCCGTTACGGCGAACCAACCAGCCCCAGCCGCCGCCAGCGACGTGGCCACCCATACCGACGGAGTAGCAGACGCCGCCCGGCAGGGTCACACCCCAGGTCTGGTAGAGCTTCTCGTAGACGTCGAGCAGGGTCGCCCCGGCCTCCACCGCGACGGCCTTGAGCCTTGCGTCGTAGTAGATCTGATTCATGTTCGTCATATCGATGATCGTGTCGACCTCGCTGTTGTACACGAAGTCCTCGAAGCCGTGGCCGCCGCTGCGGACGGTCAACCTGGCGCCGGTGCGAAGGGCACCTCGGACGACCCGGACTACCTGCTCAGGGGAGTCCACCACGTACACCGCAGCCGGCGTCGCGGTCCATCGAGCGTTCAGACCCGTCACAAGGTCGGGATACTGTGGGTCAGCCGGGGTGACCCGCGCGACAAGCGCCTCCCTGTCTGCGGCCGCGTATGCCACGTCGGGCAACGCGGCGCCGGCCAAAGCCGCGCCGCCTGCCCCTGCTGCGCCGACTAGGAACGCGCGTCGTTCCACCATTCGCTGTTCGTTCGCCATGGGAATCCTGTCCTCTCGGGATCAGAGATACTGCGAGCGGACAACGTCGAAGTCTCGTGCTCACGTCTGTGCACCGGTCGCCAGGCTATGGCCGGTAGGACGTTCTCACTTCCTCGAAATTGCCCTCTCGTGTCACACGGTCTGTTGCTCTCTGAAGTTGTTTGCGACAAAGGTTCTGACCTCGGTCTCAGCCCGGCGATACTGGCGACCACGTCGTCGGTCCCGCTGGCCAGTCGATAGTGGCTGACCGGCCCACCGGCTGGCTTCTCGACACATGCCGTCATCTGTAGCCAAAATTGCTGGTCAGCAGGGCAAGGCGGGAGTTGTCCAAGATCCTGCGATGGCGACAGAGTCGATGGTGCTGTCGTCCGGGTTGGAAGAAGAAGCCACGTGGGTGCCATCAGGACGAGTCGGTCACCGCGTCGTCCGCCCAGCCATCTCCGAGCCGCTCGCGCCAGCGTGGAGTACCAAGGGCTTCTCTTCCTCGGCACTGGTGACGCTGGACGACGTTGAATTTCCCTCGACCAGCCATCAAAAGACGACAATCAAGAAGAGGTGTTTCTCGCTGTTTTGTCATAGCTTGAACTAATTCCGCCCTATGCGGTCGAGGAAGGGAAGGTACCGCCATGTCGTCGCAGAAGACCCGTGCTCGCGTCCGGAGCTCACTGTTGACACTCAAACGGATGATCGTCGGGGGAATCACCGCGCTGGCGATCACCATCGGCAGCGTCGGAGCCGCGCTCGCCCATGATGCGTACAGCACCGAGAACACCGCGGCCACGCAGACCAGCCACGCCAAGCGTGAACCGGTGGTAGGCCCCGCGCACTTCCACCCGGGATTCCGGCACGGACTGGTTCGTACCGACGGTGGCCGCCTGCACTACGTCAAAGGTGGCTCGGGTCCGGTGCTCGTGCTGCTGCACGGCTGGCCCGAGACCTGGTGGGACTGGCATCTGGTCATGCCCGAGCTGGCCAAGACCCACACCGTGATCGCGTTCGACCTGCCGGGCCTGGGCAACTCCTCGATCCCGCGCGACGGCTACGACCAGAAGACGACGGCCGCGCGGCTGCACCAAGCCGTCAACCGGCTCGGGTACCGCGAGGTGAAGGTCATGGGGCACGACATGGGCGTGCTGATTGGCTACGCTTGGGCACGGGACTACCCGCAGGAGGTGACCCGGCTGGCGGTGCTCGACTCGACGCTGCTGGGCTTCGGCTTGGAGGACGCCTACTCGCTCAGCTTCCACTTCCGGCTCAACATGGCGCCGTCGCCGATACCTGAGCAGATCGTAGACAACGATGACGTCGCCGCATACCTGAACCATGTGTTCGAGTTCGCGGCGATCCCCGACGCGATCGACCGTGACTACTACATCCATGCCTACCGGGACCCCGCCCGGCGTAGCGCGGGCTACAACTACTACCGGGCGTGGCCGGCGAACGCCGAGGACACCAAGGCCCACGCCGTGTCCAAGCGCCTTACCCAGCCGGTGCTGGCCATGGGTGCCGAGTACGTGTTCGGGCTCGGTGTCGCCGCGTCGTTCGAGCAGGTGGCCGGGGACGTGCGAGGTATCGTGGCGCCTGGATCTGGCCACTGGATCCAGGAGGAAACCCCGCAGTTCGTGATCGACTGTGCGAATCTCTTCTTCGGACCTGCGGGCGTGCCCGCGCCCTCCGAGTCGCTTGCGAACTGCGTAGCCTGACGCCGACGCGAACACGGTCCACCGTCGACACGGTGGACCGTGTCGTGTCCTCAGCCGGCGGCCGACGGACGGAGACACACCCGGCAACTTCCACGGACCTCGCTGCCGAACCCACCCTTGGGCAGGAGAAAAACGACCTTCCGGGAGATAAACCCATCTCGACGGCGCGCCGACACGCGCCGCGCTCGACTTGCGTCACACAAGTGGACGCATTAGCCTGAGTCAGTAGGTTCGTGAGACAAGTCGGCATAGACAGTGGATACCGGCGACACGGCGACTTCACCCACGCGGAGCATTGCCACTTCCGCGACACGCGCTCGCGGGACGGCGACAACCCTTCCGCATATCACGAATGTGAGGAAATCATGACCGGGCCGAGCTACACCACCGCGTTTTCCGTGGACCAGTCTCCCCAAGAGGCGTTCGAGGCGATCACCAATCCGCAGGGCTGGTGGTCGGCGGAGATCGAAGGCAACGCCGAGAAGGTCGGTGACGAGTTCCGCTACCACTACGAGGACCTGCATCGCTGCACGATCCGCGTGACTGAGTCCGTTCCCGGCGAGAAAGTCGCCTGGCACGTCGTGGACAACTACTTTTCCTTCGTCAAGGACAGCTCCGAGTGGGTCGATACCACGATGACCTTTGACATCTCGGAAGAGGACGGCAAGACCAAGATCATCTTCACCCATCACGGCCTGGTGCCCGAGTTCGAGTGCTACAACGCCTGCCAGGAGGGATGGGACAACTACATCAACGGCAGCCTCAAGAACCTGGTCGCAAAGGGCCAGGGCGTGCCCAACGCCACCGGCAAGGCGCAGACCTCCGCTGAGATGGAGCTCGGTTCGGCCAGCCGCTGACCTCCGCCGCGGTGGGTCCAGTCCGGTGAACCGGACCCACCGCGCAGCAGTACCGAACACGTCGGGCAGCTACAGCAGCCCACTCCTGCGCGCCCCCGGACGGACTGCGCATCCCGCAGCACACGCCCGTGGTTCCATGCCGACCTGTCGCCGTCAACCACCGTCGAACGGGTTGGCCCGACGCGTACGCCCCGAGATCCAGAACCGGAGCCTCGGGGCGTACGCGTGGCGGCAGCCGCCGCAGGGGGACTACCTCACCAACTGATTTCGAGTGCGCCCGTCGACCGGCCGCACACCTGCCGCAGCGCCCAGTCCTCGACTGTCACCGCACCGGCGGTGACCTCGCTCTGGCGGGTCTGCGGCATGTAGCCGTCCTTGGCCGCGATCATCGTGATCGGGTTGTGTCGCCAGTCGAGCCAGTGGGCGTACGTACCGTCGGCGCCGGTAGCCAGTGCCAACTCCATCGTCCACGTGCTCAGCTGCACCGTCGCCCCGGTGATCGGGGTCCGGCCGCCGTCGCAACCGACCGCGGTCACCGTACCGGTGATCTTGCCCCAGGTGTCCGGCGGCGTGACCGTCATCGTCACCGGCACCGGGTCCACCGCGTACGGCGTACCCTCAAGGACGGACACCCCGCTGGTGTAGATGCCGGGCTGGGCCACGTCCGCCGACAGTTCCAGAGTCACCGCCAGGCTCTCGCCCGGCGCCAGGGTCGCGGTGTCCGGGGTCACCCGAAGCCATTCGGCGTCCGGGACCGACACGCACTGGTCGAAGCCGGGCAGCACCTCCACGGTCGTGGTGGGCTGGAATCCCGCGACCGAGGATCCGCCGACCCGGTAGAGCCCACATGCGCTGCCCGGCCGGAACCCGATGCTGTTCGCCGCCGGCAGGCTCGCCCACGAGTCGGTCGCCGGGTCGTAGGCGTACCCCTGGTTGGTGACTGCCGAGGTGCCGGTCCCACCACCGGAGATCAGCAGCCGGTGGTCGGCGGTGTGATAGGCGGAACCCCACATGTTGGCGGGCATGTCCGCGACCTTGGTCCATTCGTCACCCGCCGGATCGTAGGCGTACGTCGCGGTGACCGGCTGACTGTTCGACAGGCCTCCGGCGCAGTAGAGCCGACCGCTGACCGCGCCGCACGACTGCCAGGCGATCGGCATCGGGTAGTCCGCCAGGGTCTCCCAGGCGTCGGCCCGGGGGTCGTAGCGGAACACATCGGTCGAGTACGGTGCGCAACTGCTCGTCGTACAGCCGCCCACCACGTACAGATGCCCGTCGAGCACGGCGGAACCGGCTGCCGCCGAGGCCGCCGGCACGTCGGCGCCCTTGCTCCACTCGCCGCTGGCCGGATCGTAGACGAGGGTGTCGGTGTTCAACGTGCTCCAGCCGCTGACCAGGTAGACCTTGCCGTTGATGACCCCTTCGGCAGCCTGGTTACGCGGCCCGTACGGCATGTCGGCGGTCTTGGTCCAGCTCTGCGCGACCGGGTCGTACACGTAGACGTCGGCCAGCGCCGACCCGCTGGCACCGCCGAACGAGTACAGCTTGCCGTCGACGGTGACCGCGCTGTTGTCCATGATCGTCCGGGGCAGGCTGGGCAGGGTGATCCACGGTTCCGCCGCCGGGGCCGCGGCCGCCGACGAGTCTGCCTGGTCGGGCCCGAACGACGCTGGTGGGCTGGCGCCGGCCAGCTCCTCGATCGGTACGTCGACCTCGATCCGACGCACCGGCGCGCCCGGTGCCGCGAGCAGGTCCCGCGAGTCGACCCGGCTGCCGTCGGCGCGCAGGATCTCGAAGTCGCCGCTGCGCTCGGTGAGCTGCACCTCGGCCGGCGCGCCACCGGTGTTGGTGATGGTGAAGCTGGCCTCGGTGGATTCGCCGAGCGGCACCTGCGCCTCGACCGGCCCGCCGGCGATCACCAACCGGCCGGCGGCCATCTGGTAGTTGTGCCGGGTGATCCAGTCCTCGGCGACGTCGGCCCACCGGGTCATCTCGGTGTACGCCGTCGCCGACGCGGTGATCCGGTGCCGGCCGGCCGGCGAGAACAACGCGTAGAACCCTTCGTCGACCTCCGGATCCTGCGGTGTCGCGGTGGCCCGGGTGCTCTCGTCGGGGTCGTCGACCGGCGTCACCCGGGCACCGACGAGACCGTCGCCGGTGTTGGCGTCGCGCACGAACCCGGCGACCAACCCACCGTCCACCGTGCG
Organism: Solwaraspora sp. WMMB335; assembly: GCF_049179075.1. Taxonomy (NCBI): domain Bacteria; kingdom Bacillati; phylum Actinomycetota; class Actinomycetes; order Micromonosporales; family Micromonosporaceae; genus Solwaraspora; species Solwaraspora sp. WMMB335. Next base: position 6,016,712 of record NZ_JBMHMF010000001.1, on the reverse strand, counting down.
GCAGGCGAATTCGGTTTCGCTGACCCAGTCCAACGAGTTGAGGAACACCTGGGCGCTGTCGCTGTGCCAGGTCTGCGGACCGGTGGCGTAACTGGCTGCGTGCATCGACAGCAGTACGTGCCGGTTGTCGGCCCGCTGCTGTACGCCGATGCCGACGCCGACCGTACCGGTGTCGGAGCGGACCGCGTTGGCCACCACCATCCGACCGTCCCCGCCGAACGCGTCGAAGTAGCCGTAGTGCTTGGAGTAGACGTCGGTCTCGTTGAAGCCGATCATGTCGCCCGGAGAGAACCCGGCCACGATCGGGTGCTCCTGCATCACCTGATAGGACAGGTGTGTCTCGGTGTCGTACGAGATTCCGCTGCTGCGTACCCCGGGGTTGCCGGTGAACTGGTTCAGCAGGTAGATCCCGTTGCCGCCGACGTTGGACCAGGTGTCGAGGAACATCACCCCGACCCCGGCCGCGTCGGTGTCGGCCAGGAAGCGGGTGAACGCGTCGGCCCCCGGGTTGGTCGGCCGGTTGACGATGATCGTGTCGTAGTCGGACACGTCGTCGCCCCACTCGACCACCGTGGTCGGGATGCCACGGCCGGCGAGGAAGTCACCGATCTGCCCGTTGTCGTCACCCAGCACGCCGATACCGGCGGAGAACGTGTAACCCGGTGCCGCCTGGCACTGCTCCACCTGCGGAGCCAGATCCAGGGTGCGGTTGCCGCCGGGCATCTGCACCTGCTGCTCGACGGTGCCGTAGCCGGCGTACTGCGGTTCGACGAACAGGGTGTACGTGTCGTTCGCCGGCAGCCTCAGCTGGTAGCGGCCGGTGAACGGGTTGGTGAAGTCGCTGACGTCCGTGCCCACCACGCTCACCTTGGCGTACAGCGGCCAGCCGTGGCCGGAGCCGTCCCGGACCAGCCCGCTGAGGGTCGCGCTCGGCAGCGCCGCCAGCGCGACGTCCAGGGTGACGGCCTCGCCGATTCCGACGGTCACCTCGGCGGTCTGCTCGACGTAGCCGAACGCCGACACGGTGACCGGGTAGGTCCCGACGGTCAGCCGCGCCGAGTAGCTGCCGTCCGCGCCGGTGGTGCGCTCGCGCGCCGGCTCGGTGGCGATGGTCACCGTGGCGCCGTCGATCGGCTTGCCGGTGCCGGCGTCGGTGACGGTGCCGGCGAGGGTGCCGGTGTCACCGACCGGCGCCGCCTCCAGCAGGGCCAGCACGTCGAGCCGGCCCTCGCCGAAGACGTTGTTGTCGGCGCCGGTGCCGCCGCACTGCGGGTCGGCGGTGTCGATCGCGGTGCCGTCCAGCAACTGCCGGGTCGCGTCGGTGTCCCCGATCAGCGCGGGCGCCGCCGACCACAGCAGGGCCGCCGAACCGGCGACGTGCGGCGCCGCCATCGACGTGCCGTTCTCCGGGTAGTAGGTGTCGCCCGGCCCGGACGAGCGGACCGCGACGCCCGGGGCGGCGATGTTCGGCTTGAACTCGCCGTCCTGGCCCGGACCACGGGCGGAGAAGGAGGCGATCCGGTTGTCGACGTCGTAGGCGCCCACCGAGTAGTTGACCGTCCGGCTGCCCGGTGACCCGCTGGACTGGCAGCCCAGCTCGCCGCTGTTGCCGTTGGACCAGATGCCGAGGATGCCGGCGGCGTCCCAGGCCAGCTGGACGTCCTCCATGAACGGATCCAACGACGGTTGCCGGCTGCCCCACGAGTTGTTGATGATGTGCGGGCGCTTGCTCGCGTCGGGGTTCTGTCCGTTGAGGTCGGTCGGCTGCAACAGCCATTGGCCGGAGGCGACCAGCGCGGCGTCGCTCGGACAGCAACCGTTGGCCGCGATCCAGTTCGCTTCGGGAGCGACACCGATCTGATTGTCGGCGCCGTCGTCACCGATCATCGTGCCCATCGTGTGGGTGCCGTGCCGGCCACGGTCGCAGGGCGCGTCGGAGCAGTAGCCGTCGGCGTCGAACCAGTTGTAGTTGTGGTCGAAGGTGCCGTCGCCGAGGTTGCCCCGGTACTGGTCGACCAGTGCCGGGTGGTCGAACTGGACGCCGGTGTCGAGGTTGGCGATGGTGATGCCGGCGCCCCTGGTGCCGAACTGGTCCCATGCGTCGTCGGCGTTGATGTTGGCGATGCCCCACTCGACGGCGTTGGCCACCCGTTCGGCTTCGGCCCGCGCGATCTCCGCCGAGGTCGGCCCGCCGGGCTGCGGCTGAACCAGCTGGTACTCGACCGGCTCGTACAGGCCCTCGACGTCGGGGCGAGCCGCCAGCTCGTGTGCCAACATCGAGGTTCCGCCATGTACGTAGATGGCGTTGGTGGCCCAAAACGCCTCGTAGCTCACCCCCTGGCCGTCCAGCAACTGCCGGACGCTGGCCTGGCTGGCGGTCGCCGCCTGACGCAGGGTGGCGGCGACCGCCGCACCACGGGCCGCCCAGTCGTCGATCTGCCGCGCCTGGGACAGGTCCGCCTGGTCGGCGAACCGGATCCACAGGTCGGTGCTGACATCGTTCTGGAAGGATCGCTCCAGCTCCGGCTGGATTTTGTCGGCCGCGTTGCGTGCCGGGTCGGTGCCCGGGTCGGGCCCAGGTCGCGGCGCTGCAGCGGCTGCCGTCGGTGCCGCTGCCGCCAGTGCGGCAAGCAGCACCACCGACATCGCTCGGGCAAGGTTTCTCATGAATTTCCTTCCGCGGGTTCGTCCACGCAGGGTTGGCACGGCACCCCTCACAGGGGCTGGTACGGATCGCGGTGGCCGTGGTCGGGCCCCGCTTCGTCGGCCGGTGCGGAGCCGTCGTCCGCTCCGGCGGTCGGTCCACCGGGCCCGGGATCACCGGTCCGCTCCTCGCCCGGCCGCCGGGCCGGCGGCCATGCCGGATCGCGGTCCGAATCGTCGTGCGGCGCGTTTCTCAACTCACTCATGGAGCTGCCCCGATGGCTTTTGCATGTTGTCATGCTCCAGAGCCACCGGATCGTTAGCTATCCAGCAGATTCGTCAAAGAATTGCCCGACGGCGATGCGTTCACCGTTGCGGTGTCCAGTCGATTGCCGGCACGTTTCAGTTTGCCGCCGCGTGCGGACTCTCCCCCGTAGTGGTCGAATCGCGTCCGACATTCGACTCGCGGGTGTGGGCGGCGTTCGGGGTGGCACCGTACGCCGGAGCGGCCGGCGAATCGCGGGGGTCCGACGTGTCCGTCGCGAACACTCCGGCTTCGACCGCGGCCACGGCCAAGGAGGTCCGGGTCGAGACACCGAGTTTGCGCATCGCCGAACGGACCTGCTGGTCCACTGTCGCCGACGATTTGGCCAGGACCCGCCCGATCTCGCGGTTGGTCTTGCCCGCCACCACCAACCGCACCACGTCCAACTCTCGCGGGGAAAGCCGGTCACCGTACCCTTTGCGGCCGCCGCGCCACCGACGTGGCACGTCCGCACCGTGCTCGCGCAGTCGTCGCGCCAGCCGGTCGGCATCCCCGCGCGCGCCGAGGTCGTACAGCCGGTCGTAGACCTCGGCCAGCAGCCCTCGACCCGGGCCGGCCTGCCCGGCTGCCAGCAGCGACTGAGCCTGCCGTTCCCGGGCGAGCAGCGCGTCGTACGGACGGGGCAGCGCTTCCCAGGCCCGCGCGGCGCGGCCGAACCCCGCCGCCGCCTGGACGTGGTCACCGGCCGCGCCGGCCAGCAGCGCCCGACAGCTGGCCAGCGCGGCCTGCGGGCCGGGCGCGCCGCGACCGCGTAGTCCACGGGCGAAGCGTCGCACCAGCTGGTTGGCGGGCCCGTCGTGGCCGGCGGCGAGGTGCGCCTCGACCCGCGCTGGCGCGATGTCGGTGGCCCACACCCAGACCCGCTTGGCCGCGACCATTCCGATCGGCTCCTCGGTGACCCGCAACGCCCGGTCGACCTGGCCGTCCGCGAGCCACAGCCGGGCCAGCATCGCCGCCGGCTCGACCGTGTCGTCGACCGCTCCACGTCGGACAGCCTCTTCCAGTACCAGCTCGAACTGCTGCTCGGCGAACCGGGTCCGGCCCACGGCCGCGGCCAGCCGCCCGGCCAACCTGACGCTGGCCAGGTAGACACCGGGCCGGTCCCGATCGGCCTCGGCCAGGTCGGCCGCGCGCCGCGCGAGGCCCTCCCACCGACCGGCGAACCAGTCCAGGTTGGCCTGCTCGATCAGGATGTTGTAGCGCAGCCGGGCCAGCTGCTCGGCGTCGGCGAGCCGCAGCGCGACGGCCAGATGGCGGTCCGCTTCGGCGTACCGGCCCCAGATCAGGGCGCCGGTGCCGACGTTGGCGTGGATCCGGGCGATGTCCTGCCGTTCCACCGGCGAAGCCCCGTCGGTCGGCAGCTCGGCTACCGCCTCCCAGGCCTCCGGCTCGCCGAGCATCAACAGGGCCGCCGCCCGGTTGCCGGCCAGCGACAGGCGATCGCTGGCGGACCGGATCCGGGGGATCAGGTCGGCGGCGCGGCGCAGCCACCGCAGGTGGGTCGAGGCCGGCCACGGACCGGCGTACGCCCAGCCGAGGTAGGTCATCGCCCGAGCCGCCTCCAGCGGGTCCGCCAGATGGTCGACGGCCCGGCCGAGCTCGGTGAGCGCGGCCTCCGCCTCACCGCCGATGATCAGCAATCTTCCCAGCGGGTTACGGATGTCCGCCTGCTGGCGGGCGGTGAGGTCGGCGGCGTCCAGCACCGTACGCAGGGTGGCGACGACCCGGTGGTACACGTCGTCGACGGGCTCGCGCCGGCCGAGCGCCGCGACCGCCGCCGTGCGGGCGATCCGGGCCCGGTCAGCCGCCGGAAGCTCCGCTGTGGTCAGCAACTCGTCGAGCATGACGGCCGCCGAGGTGTGGTCACCGGACGCCATGGCCCGCCCAGCGACCTGCTCGGCATAACGCGCCCAGGCGGCCGACTCGCCCGCCTCGCGGAAATGCCGGGCGAGCTGGGCGACCGGCGGTGGGTCGAGCGCCTCCAACGACCGACCGGCGCGCAGGTGCAGCGCGGCGCGCTCGATTCGCGGCACCGCCTCGTACACGGCGGTGGCGGCGAGCGCGTGCCGGAACCGCCACCGGCCGCGGTCGTCGCCGTCGAGCAGACCGGCCGCCACCGCCTCGGTCAGGCCGGCCCGGCAGGCCCGGGACAGCAGGCCGGCGGTTGCCGCGAGAGTGGTCTCCCGCGCCGGTTCGCCGAGTACCGCCGCCGCCCGCAGCACCCGCTGGGCCGTCCGCGTGAGCCGCCCGACCCGTTCCCGGGTCGAGTCGCGCACACTCGCCGGCACCTGCAGCTCACTCAGGCTCAGCCGCACCCACCGCCCGTCGCGGAACACCACGTCCGCCCGGTCGCACAGCAGCCGGACGGACTCCTCCACGAGCAGCGGCACGCCGCTGGTGCGTTGGTGCAGGAAGCTGGCGAACTCGGTCGACATCGGATTGCCGTCGAGCATCGACGACACCAGCTCCGCGGTGTCGGCCACACTCAGCGGCACCAGCTCGATCCGCACCCGGGTGCCGCCGGCGAGCAGCCGCGACGACAGGCGCAACAACAGGGACTGGTCGCCCACCTCATCCGGCCGGTACGTCACCACCAGGCTCGGCCCACCCGCCGGTTGACGTGCGGCGAGGAACAGCAGGAACTCCAGCGTCACCTCGTCCGCCCAGTGCGCGTCCTCGACCACGAGCAGGTCCACACCGAGCGCCTGGACCAGTTCGTCCAACGCCCGGAACAGCCGATGCCGCGCGGCCTTGGCGTCGTCGATCGGCTCCGGCGACGGCGGCAGCTCGGCCGACCACTCCGGAAACAGCGGCCGCAGCGCTCCGGCCAGCGCGCTCAGCCCTTGACCCGCTCGGCCCGGCCGGATGCCGCGCATCGCGTCGACGATCGGCGCGAGTGTCAACGACTCCCGTAGCGGCGGACACACCGCGATCAACGTGCTGGACCGCAGGGCTGGCACCGCCGCGAGCGCCTCGCGCACCAGCCGGCTCTTGCCGATCCCGGCCTCACCCTGGAGCAGCACCGCCACCGGCGGCCGGGCCAGCGCGTCGATCAGCGCGGCCACTTCGCGGGCACGCCCGACGAGCCGCGGTGCCGAGATCGCCAGTGACGCGCCCACCGTCTCCGAGTGTTCACCCGCCCACATCGTCGCAGCGTAGCCCGGACCAGGCTGGCGGCTGTCTGGTCCGCTCGGCCCAATCAGGCGCGGATCACCTGCAGGACGAGCAGAATCACCCCGAGGCTGAAGAAGAGCGGGAAGTCTGGTGGAAAGATGCCGCCGAGGTGACGATAGAAGCGCAGGATCAGCATCATGCCGAAGAACGCGACGGCGTACCCGGCGGCCACCGCGCCGATCTCAGGCTTCCAGATACCGGCGACGATCCCGGCGGCCGCCGCCGTGTCCAGGACGGCGATCAGCAGGGTGAGCCCGCGGTTGGGGCGGAATCCGAAGTGGTTGGTCAGTGGCTGGATGCCGGCCTCCATGCCGATCCACATGGCCAGGCCGTGCAGGACGAACTCCATGATGAGCACGGCCGAACAGATGATGATGGCGATCCGCACGGAAACACTCTCTTCGATGGTCAGACTCTGACAAGGGGTAATCGAACGGGTGGGTGTGCTGAACGTCAGGTCGACAGGCCGGCCAGGTCGGCGAGTTGCACCAGGGCTTGGTCGAACAACGCCACCCGGTCCTCGATGATGTTGTTGAAGTGGCCGAACAGCTCCAGGTTGAGCATCCCGAACAGGCCGCTCCAGGCCGTGAGGGCGGCGACGATGGCGGAATCGGGCACGTCCGGCAGGACGGCCTGGCGTACGCGCCGCACGTCTTCGGCCAGTCCTTCGGTCAACGGCAGGCGCAACGTCCGAATGCTCAGTGCACCTGCCTGGTGGGCCGAGCTGATGATCCGTCCCAGCACCATCTTGTCACGCATCGCCGCCTGCAGGGTCGCCTCCGGGGCGTGGTACCCGCGCACGGGTGAGCCGTACACCAGGGCGTACTCATGCGGGTGGGCGACCGCCCAGGCACGTAGCGCACGGCCGGCGGCGGCCCAACGCGCAGGGTGGTCGTCCTCGACTGCCGCCGCGTCCGCCTGCTCGACCGCTTCACCGATCGAGTCGTAGCCGTCGATGACCAACGCGGTGACCAGGTCGTCCCGGCTGGGAAAATAGCGGTAGACCGCCGAGGAGACCATGCCGAGCTCGCGGGCTATCGCCCGCAGGGACAGGTTCTCCGCGCCGCGGTCGGCAAGCTGCGCCCTGGCGAGCTCGACTATCTCGTCGGTCAACTCTTTACGAACACGTTCCCGCAGCGCGCGCGCGGAGGCCAAGACATCTCCCCTCGATGCGGACTGGTCAGATCCGAGATGAAGCGTACCCGACTGGGTACCACGTATTAGAGCACCAGTCTGCTCCATGAGCAATACTCTTGACAGAGAGCAGTGCTCCTGTCAGCCTCGTATCGACCATCGCGGACCCGGTGAGCCTCGTGAGGCAAGGCACGCGAGACCTGGCGGACCTGCGGTGGCCGTAGTGGACGACGCCTGTCCCTGCCCGCTTCCCGGACGACCTGCGGACCACGGGACCGCTGTCGGCCCACGGCATCGCCTGCCGTGGCGGCAGCCGTCCAGGTCGGGTTCACCGCGAACAGCAGGACGAACCCGACCCGCCCGCAGCACCCAGCTCACCCGACTCCCGAACCAGCTCGAAGGGCCGAAAGGAAAACCATGACGAGCCAGGAACAAAAGACCGGGGTGCCCATCGGCACGCTCGGCGACCCCGCCCCGGACAAGCGGCGCTGGCTGGTGCTGGTCGTCGTGTCCGTGGGTCAGTTAATGATCGCCCTCGACACAACGGTGGCGAGCGTCATGGGCCCGGAACTGCAGCGTGAACTCGGCCTGTCCACGATCGGACTGCAGTGGGTCTTCAACAACTACATCGTGCTGTTCGGTGGCCTGCTGCTGCTCGGTGGCCGGCTCAACGACGTGATCGGCAGGCGGAGGATGTTCCTCGGCAGCCTGGCGCTGTTCACCGCCGGATCGCTGCTGGCCGCCATGGCGCAGACCGACGACCAGATCCTGCTCGCTCGTGCGTTGCAGGGGCTGGCGGCGGCCGGCCTGTCGCCTGCGTGCCTCAGCATCCTCGTGGTCTCCTTCCGCGACCCGATCGAGCGGGCGAAGGCGTTCGGCGTCTGGGGCGCGGTCATCGGTGTCGGTGCCGGCCTCGGCACGCTGCTCGGTGGAGCGATCGTCGACGTCAACTGGCGGCTGGCGTTCTACATCAACGTGCCGATCGCCGTGGTCCTCACCATCGGCGCGTTCGCGCTGATCAAGGGTGGCGGCCCCGCGGGGTCGCGGCCCAAGGCCGACGTCCTCGGCGGTGTCACCGGTACTCTCGGGCTCGGCTCGCTGGTCTTCGCCATCGTCAGCATCACCGACCACGGCTGGACGAGCACGCGTACCGTCGGTGCCTTCGTGCTGGCCGCCGTCATGCTGCCGATGTTCGTCGTGATCGAGCATCGCGCGGAAGCACCGCTGCTGCCCCTGCGGCTGTTCCGGCTACGCGGTGTGGTGGCGGGCAGCCTCGGTGAATTCTTCACCGCGGGTCTGATGATCCCGTGCTTCATGCTCCTGCCGATATACATGCAAAGCATCCTGGGGTACAGCCCGTTGGAAACCGGACTCGCGTACCTGCCAACGACCCTCGCCATGATGATCGTGGCCGGTCCGCTGTCCAAGGCGATTCCGAAGATCGGCGCGCAGATCCCGTACGTGATCGGCGCCGTGCTCCTCGCCGTCATGCTGGTCCTGCTGATGCGTACGCCCACCAGCGGCTCCTACTGGGCGGTGCTGCTCCCGATCACCTCGCTGCTCGGCGTCGGCCTGGTCCTCTGCCTCATTCCCACACCCACGGTCGGCACCTCGGCAGCGACCGAGGACGACGCCGGCACCACCTCCGCCCTGCTGAACGTCTCCACGCAGGTCGGCGGCGCGCTCGCGCTGGCCATCTCGGCCTCGGTCATGCAGCGGCACCTGACCGGGCTGGCCGCCGACGGACAGGTCGGCCCGTCGGCGCTGAACGAGGCCCTGCACCTCGGTATCGCGACCCTGTTCGTCTGGGTCTTCTTCAGCCTGCTCACCGGCATCATCGGCTTCCGTGGGCTGCCGGCCGCCCCGCCACCGCCCATCGGTGCGGCCGCCGGTGACGGGTCGGCGGACTCCGACGGCGACGCTGTCGGTGCCGTCGACAACACCGACAACGCGCCTCAGGCCGTGGCACCGGCCGCCTCCTGACCGACCGATGAGATGCCGGCGGTCGGACATGGTCGCCATGTCCGACCGCCGGCCCGCTCAAGCCTCGGTCGAGCGATGCCGAGTTTGCTGTTCCTAGAAGTCCGTCAAAGGAGGCACCGTGCGTTGGGACAACATCTACCTGGCCGGGACCGGCCTGTACCTGCCGGAGCAGGAGCACACCGCGGAACAGGCGGTGGCCGACGGCGCGTACGACGCGGCGGCGGCGGAGACGAACGGCATCCGCGCGGTACGGGTCGCCAACGATGACGAGGCCGGCGTGGTGATGGCGGCCGCCGCCGGGCGCCAGGCCATGGCTCGATCCGGACACGACCCGAAAGACATCGACCTGGTGCTGCACGGCTACGTGTCGCACCAGGGCCGGGAAATGTGGAGCCCGGCCCACTACGTTCAGCAGGAAGCCGTCGGCACCGGTCCGTCCGTGACCGTCGAGATGCGACAGGGGTGCAATGGCGCGCTGGCCTCGCTGGAGCTCGGTGCCTCACACCTGGCCGCCCGGCCGGATGCCACCGCCGCGCTGATCACCGCGGGTGACGCGTTCCGGCTGCCGTACATCGACCGCTGGAAGAGCGACGATCAGACCATCTTCGGTGACGCCGGCAGCGCGCTGGTCCTGTCCAAGAAGGGCGGTTTCGCCCGTCTGCTGTCCACCGCCAGTACGACCGAGCCGAGTCTGGAGCCCCTCTACCGGGGCGGCGGGCCATGGACCTGGGCCCCGTTCGAGACCGGTAAGCCGGTGGACCTGACGGCTCGCAAGGACGAATGGCTGATGCGCTACGAGGACGCGTACGACGACGCGCTCGCGCTGGTCAACGAGCGGCTCATGAGCGTGCTGGAACGGGCGACGAGCGAGGCCGAAACCAGCGTGGCCGACGCGCAGTGGTTCGTGCACGCCAACCTGATCATGCCGATCGTCGAGTGGGGTTTCCACAAGTCGCTCGGTCTCGACCCCGACAAGACCACCTATGAGTGGGGCCGTGACCTCGGACACATGGGCAACAGCGACCAGATCGCGGGCATCAACCACCTGGTCGAGACCGGACGGCCCAAGCCGGGGGACAAGCTGATCACCGTCGGAGCAGGGATCGGCTTCATGTGGACGGTAGCTGTGTTGCAGTTCGTGTGAGGGTGCCAGGGGCCGGCAAGGGGTGACAGCCTGCCGGCCCCGCCCGCTGGGGGGTGACGATTTGCTGACTGACGGATGTCCGGAACCGGTCGACGGGTATCCGAAGCCGGCTACAGAATCCAGCCCGCGTCCCGGGCGATCCGGACGGCGTCGACCCGGGTCCGGGCGTCGAGCTTGGTGGCGATCGACGTGAGATGGTTACGGACCGTCCCGGCGGAGAGATAGAGCATGGCGGCGATCTCCTTCGCGGAATGGCCGTTGGCGGTCAGCTTCAGGATCTCTATCTCCCGTGGCGACAGCGGGCTGGCCGCACGCTCGTTCAGCGCCGCGAGCGCGATCTGCGGATCCACCACGCGCCGCCCTGCCGCCACCTCACGGACGGCCTCGGCGAGGCTTGCCGGCGGTGCGTGCTTGAGCATCAGGCCGGTCACACCGGCGTCGAGGCTGCGACGTAGCATGCCAGGACGGTCGATTCCGGTCAGGATCAGCGTACGGCAGGACGGTAGTTGCTCGTGCAGCAGCTTCGCCGCGGTCAAGCCGTCGATCCCGGGTAGGTGCAGATCGATGATGGCAACGTCCGGACGGTTCGTCAGCGCGGCCGGCAGGATCGCGTCACCGCGCTCCAGCTGTGCCACGACCTGGATGTCCGGCTGCAGTTCGAGCAAGGCCACGAGCGCCCCCCGGACCATGTTGACGTCCTCAGCCAACAGGACCCGCAACGATCGCGCCTGCACGGCCTGTGTCCCTGCCTCCCACACTGGCCAATCGTGATGCACTCCATCGACCCCTTTCGGAACGATCGGGATGCCGGGAACAGACATGCCGCCGTCGATCGGGTGCCTGCCGCCTTTTCCCGAATATGCGTACCGGTGCCACCGCGAGTTCCGATCCGCCTCAAAACCACGGTCCGCCTCAAAACCACGGCCTCCTCCAGCGCAGCACCACCGGTGGCGCAATCGGACCACACGACGACCGAGCGCAGCACAGCGTACCCACCCGAATCAAGTGATCGGAGATGACGCCGTTGGTACGCCGCAATCTGTCAAATTCACGATTGTCCCGTTGCCGGCAGGAGCCGGCTCACCGACCGGGTCCTCGTTACGCCGCGCCGACCAGCCCGGTGTCCGCCAACGGTCGACCACCGGAAAGGATGACCTGCTGGAGCTGACGCAGGCGGGGGGCGGGCTCGACGCCCAGCTCCGCGATCAGCACGGCACGGATCCGCTGGAACTCCTGCAGCGCCTGGCCAACCTGTCCGGAGAGGTACAGCGAGGTCATGAAGTGCGCGGTGAAGCTTTCGTTGAGCGGGTGCTGGGCGCAGAGCGTCCGGAGCTCGCCGAGGACTTCCAGATGCCGTCCCAGGCGCAGGTCAGCCTCGATCCGGCGGTCGACGGCGGCTATCCGCAGATCGTTGAGCGCCAAGGCGTGCATGGCCAACCGCGGCCCGTACTGGATGTCCGACAGCATCGGCGCCCGCCACAGGGCCAGTGCACGGCCCAGCACCATGCTCGCGGAGTGGAAGTCGCGCTGTTCGAAGGCCTCGGTGCCGGCTCGACCGAGCTCGATGAACTCACGTACGTCCGTGTCACCGCCCGCCAGACGCAACGAGTAGCCGCTCCGCTCGGTCACCAAGATCTCCCGCGGATCCTTCCCCGACCCCTGCTCCAGTGCACTGCCAAGTTGTCGCCGCAGCTGGTGAATATAGGTATGCAGGGTAGTCGTAGCGCTCTGTGGCGGATTATTCTCCCAGAGTTCCTCGAAGAGGACGTTCTTGGTGACCAGACGGTCGCCGTTGAGCGCAAGCAATGCCAAAATCTGACACGGCTTGGCTGCCGTCGGCACGATCGATACGTTGTCGACCTCGGCCGACAACGGGCCCAACAGATTGATTCTCATGCGCCAATCCCCCACTGTGTATCGAGCCTTTCGATACATCGACACTAGTCCGTCGGCCAAGGAAGAAGAAGCGCTGGTGGGCCGTTCGGGGTACAACGTGAAGATTTCACGCCCGCCCGGTCCCCGAGACCTCGGTTGATTGATGAGTCAAGCAAAGGTGGTCGAGCCGGGTCCGGCGGCGCACCGCCGTGCCGCGATGTCGTGACGGGCGTCCGACATCACCGCGTGGTGACGCCGTCACAGTCGAGCAACGCGGCCGACACCTCGGTACGGATCTCGCGGGCGAGCGCCGCGACACCCACGCCGAGGAAGTAGAAGTGGCCACCGGGAAAGAAGCACTGCCGCAGCGGCCGCGCCGTCTCCGCCTGCCAGTCGGCCAGAGTGGCCGGCGGCGCCCACGGGTCGGCGAGCCCACCGAGCACCGTGAGTGGACAGGACAACGGTCGACGTTCGGGCGCCGGCCGGTACGAGTCCACCGCCTGCAGGTCGGCCCGGGCCAGCTGAACGAACTGTTCCTGTAGCCCGGGCATCTGCCGCAGCCGCTGCGGCGTGCCGCCGAGGTCGAACAACACGTCGAGGAGACGGTCGTCGTCGAGCTCCCACAGCGGCTGGCGATGCACATCCACGGTCGACGGGGCGCTGCGTCCCGAGACCCCGACCCAGATCGGCACCTTCGCGAGCGACGACATCCGCCGCCCGACCTCAGTGGCGACCACCGCGCCCATACTATGCCCGAACAGGGCATATGGCAGATCGGTATGCCCGGAGAGGTGGTGGACCATCTCCTCGACCGCGCCGCTCATCGCCCGGTACGGCGCCTCGCCGTACCGTCTGCCTCGACCGGGTAGATCCGCCAGCAGCACGTCCCAGTCCGGCGGCAGCTCACGTGCCAACGGGTGGTAGCCGGCGGCCGAGCCGCCAGCGTGGTGGAAGACGACCAGCCGCAGGGTGAAGTCGCCCGCTTGCCGGGGCCGCAGGAACGGGGTCACCGACGGCTCACCGCTGGTCGGGTCGCGGCACAGACGTCGTGTGCCAGAGTGTCCAGCAGGCCGGACAGCGGCTCGTCGACGGCGAGTTCCACGACCGCCCCGGACATCTGGAACCGTTGCTCGACCGCCTGCAGGAAGAGCATGGCCGTGAACGAGTCACCACCGAGCTCGGCGAAGCTGAGCCTCAGGTCGAGGTCGCCGTCCTGCTTCAACACGGCTGCCAGTTCATCCCGCAGGAACCGTTGCACCGTTGCCGGGTCGCTGTCGACGGGAATCTGGCTGTCGACGGGCACCTCGCTGTCGACGCGAGGCGTGCCGGTGTCGACCCGTCCGTCCGCCGATGCCGCCCAGGCAGGCGTCACCGTCACCTCGTCCACCCAGAACCTGCGGCGTTGGAACGGATACGTCGGCAGGTCGCCGACCAGTCGCGCACCGGGCGCGCGCAACCGGTCCAGACGCAGATCGGCACCGGCCCGGAACAGGGTCGCGAGCGCGTCGAGAAAGCAGCCGGTGGCCCGGTCGGGATCCGCCGGGATCAGTGGAACCCGGATGTCGCCGTACCTCAGTTCGGCCATCCGATCGGCGGTGCCGTCGGCTTCGTCCGGGTCGGACACCGTGCCCGTACCCGTGTCAGCGCCGACGCGGACCGCTATGCCGAGCAGCTCGAAGGCCCCGACCAGCCAGGCCGCCGGATCCAGCTCGGGTGTGGTCGGCTCGACCGTCAACAGTGGCAGGTCTGCGGCGACCGCCGCGACTGCCTTGGCCAGCAGGCCGGATGTCGCCGCAGCGCAGACCAGCTCCGGTCGTGGAGGTACGCCAGGCTCCGGCGCCGCGGCGCTGGCCACCAGGCTGACCTTGCGGGCCAGCTCCCGCGACGACGTGCCGGTGACCGCGAGCCGGTACGCCAACGGTGCCCGACCGGCGCGCAACGTGTGACACACCGACGGCAGCGCGTCTGGCGGGCACCGGAACAGATACGTGCTGACCTCGGCGGCCAGTGCCTGCAGCCCGGCCCCGGACCGGGCGGAGAGCACCAGCAGCTCCGGTCGAATCGCCGGGACGGCGGGCGGCGCCGGGACGGCGGGCGGCAGGGCTTCCTGCACGATCGCGTGGGCATTGGTGCCGCTGAGCCCGAACGCGCTGATGCCCGCCGTACGCCCGACGCCGGTCCATTCGCGTGCCGTACGCGGCAGCTGCAGCCGGTTGGCCTGCCACGGGATCAACGGGTTGAGCGGTCCCGCCGCCGCGGGAACATCGACGACGATCCGTCCGTACCGCAGCATCAGAACGAGCTTGATCAACCCGGCCATCCCGGCCGCGGCCTCGAGGTGGCCCAGTCTGGCCTTGACGCTGCCGATGAGCAACTCGGGCTGCTCGACCGACCGGTTCCGGCCATAGACGGCTTCCAGAGCGGTGGCCTCGATCGGGTCGCCGAGCGAGGTCCCGGTACCGTGCGCCTCGACGTACGACACCGCGTCCGGACGCACCCCGGCGTCGCGCAACGCGGCGTGCATCACCTCCTGCTGGGCCGGCCCGTTCGGCACGGTCAGGCCCGACGCGGCACCGTCGTGGTTCACCGCGGTGCCGAGAACGACCGCCAGCACCGGTCGATCCTCGGCGAGCGCGTCGTCCAGGCGCATGAGCAGGACCGTCGCCACACCCTCGCCACGCCCGTAGCCGTCCGCCGCGGCGGTGAACGGCTTCGACCGCCCGTCGGGCGCGAGGGCTCTGCTCTGGCACAGCGAAACCATCAGGTGCGGGGAGAAGATCAGGTTGGCACCGCCGACCAGCGCGTAGCGGCACTCCCCCGCGCGCAGGCTGCGGGCCGCGCTGTGCAACGCCACCAGCGACGAGGAGCAGGCGGTGTCCAGGCTGACGGCAGGCCCGCGCAGGCCCATCGCGTAGGCCACGCGGCCAGCGGCGAAGCAGTGACCTCCGCCGGTGCCGAAGTACGGATCGATGTCGTCGGGCTTGGCGGTGAGCCGCTCGCCGTACTCGGCGGTCATCAGCCCGACGAACACCCCGGCGTCGAGCCGATCGGCGCGGCGCACCGGGACACCGGCGCGCTCGAACGCCTCCCAGGCGGTCTCCAGCAGCAGGCGCTGCTGCGGATCGAGTGACTCCGCCTCCCGCTGCGAGATGCCGAAGAACTCGGCGTCGAAGCTCGACACGTCACGCAGGAAGCCGGCCCGGCTGACGTACGAGTGCCCCGGCCGGCCGACTTCGGGGTGGTACGCCGAGCGCAGGCCGGGGCGGTCGGCGGGGCACTCGCTCGTCGCGTCGCCGCTGCCGCGGAGAAACTCCCAGTACTGCTCGGGCGTACTGATGCCGCCCGGGAGCCGGAGTCCCATGCCGACGATGGCGAGCGGGACCCGCCGCGCCGTCTCGAGTTCCTGGATCCTCGCCCGCAGCTGGCGCGACAGCCGCAGCTGGTCTTCGACGAGCTTGCGCAACTCTGTTGGTTCCACGTCGGTTGATTCCACGTCGGTCCTCGATGTCCGTTGGCTGCGATGGCGATCGAAGCTGGTCGGAACGTATCGGGTGACGCTTGAGCGGACCTTGGAACGGGCGCAGGTCGGCATCGGCGCCTGCGCACGCGTCAAGGTCGGCTCAAGCCCGGAGAGCAAGACTCGTCCCCGTTCGGGACTCCGCAGCGTGCCTCGGTGGAGCAGACGAGCCGGCAGCATCGGACCGGCAAAGGGGGCGGCATGACCCAGCGCAATCTACAGGGAATTCTCGGGTGTATCGGCGATACGCCACTTATCGAACTCGATGGACTCCTCCGCGATATTCCAGCTCGGGTGTTCGCGAAGCTCGAACTGGCCAACCCGGGCGGCAGCATCAAGGACCGGACCGCGCTGAACATGCTACTCGACAAGATCCGGTCCGGAGAACTGACACCGCACCGTTCCGTGGTCATCGAGTCGAGTTCCGGCAATCTGGCGATTGGCATCGCACAGATATGCCGCTACTTCGGTCTCCGATTCATCTGTGTCGTCGACGCGAAGACGACCGGGCAGAACATCGCAATCCTCCGGGCGTTCCAGGCGGAGATCGAGATCATCGCCGAGCCGGATCCGCAGACCGGCGAGTTTCTGCCGGTACGCATTCGCCGGGTCCGGGAGCTGCTGAACGATCATCCGGACGGATACTGGCCCAACCAGTACGCGAATCCCCTCAATCCGGCCGCCCATCATCAGACGATGCGGGAGATCCTCACCACCCTTGGTGGCCCGCCGGATTACCTGTTCTGCGCCACCAGTACCTGCGGCACCCTGACCGGAATCCGTACGTACGTCCGGGAGAACGACCTGCCGACGCAGGTGATCGCAGTCGACGCGGTGGGCAGCGCCATCTTCGGTGACGAAAGCCGCCGCCGGCTGATTCCCGGTCACGGGGCATCCGCGCCGCCACCGCTGTTGGTGGCCGATTCCGCACATCGGGTGGTACACGTCTCGGATCTGGACTGTGTCGTCGGATGCCGGCGGTTGATGGCTCGCGAAGCGATCCTCGCCGGCGGCTCCTCCGGCGGCGTCGTGTCGGCCCTGGAACGGTTCCGCGGGCGGATTCCAGCCGGAAAGACCGTCGTGCTGATCTTTCCGGATCGCGGTGAACGATACCTCAACACCATCTATTCCGACTCGTGGGTGCAACAGAATTTCGGTGAGGTGTCCCACCTGTGGAAGGAGTCCGGGATAGCCGCCGCCGGCCGACATTGAATTCGACGTTTCGCACCGTCGGGTCGCACCGTCGGATCGCAGCGTCTCGAGGCGCCGGCACGCCTGACACGTGCGCCGACGCACAGGTACTGAGCGAAGGGACTAGTGATGCACGTATCCGAACTCCCGGGACAGAGTCTCCCGGCTGTCATCGAACCCGATGGTGACCAGTCCATCATTGACCTGATCAAGGAGAACCGTAGCGACGTCCGGGCGCTCATCACCCAGGCCGGCGCGGTCCTCTTCCGTGGTTTCGACGTCGGCGGCCCCAGCGGCCTGCAGGACGCCGTCCGGGCGCTGTCCGGCGCACCGCTGGACTACACCGAACGGTCGTCGCCACGCAGCAGCATCTCGGGCAACGTCTTCACCTCGACCGACTACCCCGAGTCCGAGGAGATCTTCCTGCACAACGAGTGCTCCTACCAGAAGAGCTGGCCGCAGAAGGTCTTCTTCTACTGCATCCAGCCGGCGCAGACCCAGGGCGCGACGCCGTTCGCCGACGTGCGGGAGGTCTTCCGCCGCATCGATCCATCGGTGGCCGAGGAGTTCGTCCGGCGCAAGTGGATGTACGTGCGCAACTTCAGTGAGATGGGCGGCAGTTGGCAGTACTTCTACGACACGGACGACCGTGGGCAGGTCGAACGGTACTGCCGCGGTCAGGGCATCGACGTCGAGTGGGTGGGCGCCGACGGACTGCGTACCCGGGCCGTCCGCGAGGCGGTGCACCCGCATCCGGTGACCGGCGAGCAGGTGTGGTTCAACCATGCCACGTTCTTCAACATCAGCACTCTTCCGCCGATCTACCAGGAGGAGATGCTGGACATGTTCGGCGCGGAGAACCTGCCGACCAACAGTTACTACGGCGACGGTGGCGAGATTCCCGCAGATGTCATGAAGCACCTTCAGGACGCGTACCGCTCGGCGTTGACCCGGTTCGACTGGCGCGAGGAGGACCTGGTCGTCATCGACAACATGCTCACCGCGCACGGCCGTGAGCCGTACACCGGACCCCGCCGTATCGCCATCGCGATGGCCGAGGCGTCCAACGCGCCGGTCGAGCCGTAGCCGATGACGCCTGCTCGGGAGTGGCGATGACACCCTTGCTGACCGTCCGGACGGCGGCGCTGGCCGACATCACCGGGATGACCGAGATGGAGTCCGGACCGGAAACCGCCCGGTACCTCGGCAGGATTGGCCGGGCCTACCACGAACGGGCGATGGCTGATCCCGATCAGGAACAGATCGTCGCCGAGGTCGGCGACACGCTGGTGGGTTTCGTCGTGCTCGCCGGGTTACGGAACCCGGATCGGCAGGTCGAGTTGCGCCGGATCGTCGTGGCGCATTCGCACCGCGGCACGGGACAGGGCCGTGCGCTGTTCCGCGCCGCGGTGTCCCGCGCCTACCACCAGCACAACGCCTGCCAGGTCTGGCTGGACGTCAAACCGGACAACGCCAAGGGCCGCGCGCTGTACGACTCCGAGGGTTTCGTC
Organism: Solwaraspora sp. WMMB335; assembly: GCF_049179075.1. Taxonomy (NCBI): domain Bacteria; kingdom Bacillati; phylum Actinomycetota; class Actinomycetes; order Micromonosporales; family Micromonosporaceae; genus Solwaraspora; species Solwaraspora sp. WMMB335. Next base: position 5,998,215 of record NZ_JBMHMF010000001.1, on the reverse strand, counting down.
CTGGACGGGACGATTCCGGATCCCATGGACGAGACGGGGGTGCTGTTGCTGATGCGGCACATCCCGGGTAAATACGTGTCTAGATTGGACTGACAAATGCGGGAGAAGCTGGCCGTCGTCGACCCCGACGCGGCACCGATCGCGGGTTCGGGCACGCCGGGCACGGCTTTCACCACCGGGCACGCGATGGACGCGGGATGTCCACGCTGCGTCGATGAGCTCGTCGCCGCGGGCGAGGATTTCGACCGGGCGTTCGCCGCACGCGACTACGACCGCTTCATCGGGTACTTCTTCAACGAGAACGCCACCGGTCTCGGGGCCGACGGCACGGTGGGGATGAACCGTGACGCATGGGGTCGGGTGCTGCGCGAGTACTTCGAGGAACCGACCTGGACCCTACACGTCACGCCGATCAAGACGGTGGTGCAGAACTGCCTCAGCGGTCAGATCCTCGAAGTGGTGCGGTTCGACTCGGCCGCGACGACCATCACCTTCGTACACGTCACGTGCTGGCTGCGCGACCACGATCAATGGAAGGTGGTGCTGCAGACCGAGGCGGGGCCGCTGCAGGACACCGACGCGTTGTTGACACAGGTCGCCGCCCAACAGACGGCCGTCCTGGCCGACGCCGCGCCGACCGGTGCCGTGCGCTGACCGGTGCCGTGCGCTGACCGCCCAACCCGCCACCCGTCCGGCCGGACACGTTCACCCGCGCCGACGGTTTGCTCGACCTGGACGAAGGAGCCCAAGACGTTATGACTCAGACAGCTGACGCACCCGCGCCGGCCACGCCATCCGTTGTGGCACCGGCCGACCGCCGGTCGCGACCGGAGTGGCACGGGTCGGCGGTCGCCGCGTTCCGCGAGGTGGTCGCCGCCCATCCGGGCCGGGAGGCGGTCATCGCCGTCGACGGCCGGCTGACCTACGCAGAGCTCGACGATCGCAGCGACCGACTCGCCGGGATGCTCACCGCCTACGGGGCCGGACCCGAGCTCAAGGTCGGCGTCCTGTTGCCGAGGTCGGTCGACCTGATCGTCGCCGTTCTCGGCATCCTCAAGGCCGGTGCCGCGTACGTGCCGTTCGATCCTGAGCAGCCCGCACAGCGGTTGGCCCGGATCGCCCGCGACGCCGACCTGGTCACCACGATCACCCATGCCGATCTGATCGGGTCGGTCCCGAGTGCCGGCGCCGGCACCGACGGACCGGTCGTGCTCGACCGCATCGCGTGGGACGAGCATCCACGTACCGATCCGGCGCCGCTGCATCCGGACAACCTTGCCTACGTCATTTTCACCTCCGGCTCGACCGGCCGGCCGAAGGGCGTCGAGGTTTCGCACCGCGCCCTGATCAGCTTCCTCAACGGGATGGAGCAGGGCGGCTTCTTCGGCCCGCCCGGGGCCCGGCTGGCCTGGAACGCGTCGGTCGCGTTCGACGCGTCGGTGCAGGAGTGGGTCCGGGTGTTCCGCGGCGACACCGTCGGGGTGCTGACCGACGACATGCGTCGCGACTCCGAGGCGTTCGCCGAGTTCATGGTCGAGCACGGGCTCACCGAGGCGGACATGACGCCCTCACACGCCCAGGTATTGATCGAGGACCTGGCGACGATCGCCCGTCAGGGACAGTTCCTGCGGCTGCTGATCGCGGGCGAGGCGATCCCGGCGCCGCTGTGGGCCACGATCCAGCAGTTGATCTCTGATGGGGTGGTGGAGGCGACCAACTGCTACGGCCCGACCGAGGCGGCGGTCAACGTGACCGGCACCGTGATCAGGCCGGGCGACACCCCGCACATCGGCTGGCCGCTGGCCGGCGTCGAAGCCCGGATCGTCGACGCGATGCTGAGTCCGGTGCCCGACGGCACCCCGGGGGAACTCTGCATAGCCGGCCCGTACCTGGCCCGCGGCTACTCGGGTCGCCCCGGGCTGACCGCGGCGAAGTTCGTCCCCGATCCCGGATCGACCGCAGGCACCCGGATGTACCGCACCGGCGACCGGGTGCTGCGCCGGCCCGACGGCAGCATCCAGTACCTCGGACGCACCGACGACCAGATCAAGATCCGTGGTCACCGGGTGGAACTCGGCGAGATCGAGGCCGTCATCGCAGACCACCCCGGGGTGGCCCGGGCGGTCGTGCTGCACCAGCCCGAGGCTGACGGCGGCCAACTGTACGCCGTCGTTCGGCTGCACCCGCAGGCCGATCTCGCCGCGATCAGGGAACATGCCGCGAGCCAGCTCCCAGCCTGGATGCAGCCGGGTAGCTACACCGTTGTCGACACGATCCCGCTCACCGTCGGCGGAAAGGCCGATCGGGGCGCACTGATCAGTCGCTTGACCTCCACATCGGACATGACTACACCCCAGGAACAGGAGACGCCGATGCCGGCAGATGCCACCGAGACCGTCCGCGCCGTCTGGTGCGAGATCCTCAAGACCGACGCGATAGCCGAGTCGGATCACTTCTTCCAGATCGGTGGGCACTCGCTGACCGCCATGCAGGTCGCCAGCCGGCTGCGGGCCGAACTGGGCGGTGTCAAGGTGCCGACCCAACTGCTGTTCAAGCACCCCGCCTTCGCCGACTTCGTCGAGGCGGTCAACGAGCGGGTCAACCAGGTGGCGCCGGCGTGAGCGGCGGCGATCTGTGGACCGTCCTGGTCAACGAGGAGGAGCAGTTCGGCCTGTTCCCGGTCAGTCAGCCCATGCCGGGCGGGTGGCGATCCGCCGGATTCACCGGCTCCGAGGACGAGTGCGTCGCGCACGTCAACGAACGGTGGACCGACCAGCGTCCAGCCTCGTTACGCCGGGCGATGGTGGCGCAGGGCAACGCCTGATCACCCGAACCGGGACACCCACCCCGGCAGCGCAGCCTCGCTGAGTTGATGCCGACCCGCCCGGCCGGGCGTACCCCGGCCGGGCGTACCCCGGCCTACGAGATTCGGAGCACAGCACCATGTCCGACGTACCTGCCTTCGCGGTGATCTCCGGCGCCCAGGTGCACGACACCGTGCACGGACGTGAGCCCGAGGTGATCGGGCTCATCGAGACGGCCTACCGGCTGCACGGCACCGGCGAGACCACGAACCCCGACTCGTACTTCCTCCGGTTCGCGGACCGGCCGTCCGCGCGCATCATCGCGCTGCCGGCCTCCGTACGGGGCAAGGTCGAGGTGCACGGCATGAAGTGGATCTCCAGCTTCCCGGAGAACGTGGCGGCGGGCATCCCGCGCGCCTCCGCGGTGCTGATCCTGAACGACTACGCCACCGGATACCCGCTTGCCTGTCTGGAGTCGTCGATCATCAGCGCGGCCCGTACCGCGGCGTCGGCCGCGCTCGCGGCGGACCGTCTCGCCGCCGGCCGCGGCGGCATGCCCCGCCGCCTCGGCATCGTCGGGGCCGGGGTCATCGCCCGGTACGTCCACACCTACCTGGCCGGCAACGGCGCCGAGTTCGACTCCGTCGGGGTGTTCGACCTCTCCCCCGCGCACGCCAGTGGCTTCCGCGACTACCTGACCGGCCGCGGCCAGGACGACGTCCGGGTGTACGACGACGTCGACGAACTGCTGCGCGAGAACTCGCTGATCGTGTTCACCACCGTCGCCGGCGAGCCGCACCTGCACGACCCGGGCCTGTTCGCGCACAACCCGCTGGTGCTGCACGTCTCCCTGCGTGACCTGGCGCCGGAGATCATCCTGTCGGCCTTCAACGTGGTCGACGACGTCGAGCACTGTATGAAGGCGAACACCTCGGTACATCTGACCGAACAACGTGTCGGGCACCGGAACTTCGTCGCCGGCACCCTCTACGACGTGCTGACCGGCCGGATCACCGCGCCGGCCGACCGACCGGTGATCTTCTCTCCGTTCGGCCTCGGCGTGCTGGACCTGATGCTGGCCAAACACGTGTACGACCGGCTGGCCACCGCCGGCCAACTGCGCGACGTACCCGGTTTCTTCCACGACATGAGCCGGTACGGCGCACCCGCCTGACCGGACCTGGCGGCCGACGACCCCGGACCGGGCTCAGCCTCAGGCCCCAGCTCGACCCCTCGACGTAAGGACGCTGCAGTGCGACTGGTATCCCTCAGCGAGACGCTCCCCGGCGAGCCTGTCACGAACCAGGACATGGCGGCCCGGTTCGGCCTGCACGAACGGTGGCTGGACACCATGACCGGTAACCGCAGCCGCTACTTCTGCCGCCCGGACAGTCCGCCCGGCGTACCCCGTAGCACCCAGGAGCTGGCCACCCTCGCCGGCGAGCAGGCGCTGCTGCGGGCCGGGGTCGATCCGGCCAGCCTGGACTTTCTGATCCTGACCACGGCGTCGCCGGACCACCTGATGCCCGCGACGGTCAACCTCGTGGCCGACCGCCTCGGGCTCAACGACCTGCCCACCTTCCAGCTGACCTCGGGATGTGCCGGTGCGCTGCAGGGTCTCTACACCGCCCGTGCCCTGCTCGCCGGCGGCGAGCTGCGTCGCGGGCTCGTCATCGGCGCGGACACCTGCCGCAACCTGTGGCCCTCGTCCGAGGCGGCGATCGCCCAGCTGAGTCCGATGGAGATGGTCAACTTCGCGTTGTTCGGCGACGGTGCCGGGGCGGCGGTCGTCGAGGCCGGCACGGACGGGCCCGGGCTGGTCGTCGAGCACATGTTCACCCGGACCGTCGGCAAGGGCCGGGCACCGGCGCAGATCGTCCGGTGGTACGGCGCAGACGGGGCGCCGATGGTGACCGACGCCCGCCGCGGCAGTGTGCGGGAGCCGATGGGCGAGGAAGACTACAAGGCGATCGAACGGCATGTGCCCGAGGCCGCCCGCGCGATCCTCGACGAGCTGGTCGCCGTCACGGGGTGGCGGGCCGCGGAGGTCGAACACGTGCTGACCCCCCAGCTCAACGGGGTGATGACCGAGAAGATCAGGGAGTACCTCGGCATCCGGCCGGAGCAGGCCGTCTCCTGTGTCGCCGACACCGGCAACAACGGCAACGCGCTGCCGTTCATCCAGCTCAACCGGGCGATGCAGCGGATCGCGGCGGGCACCGGGGTGGGCGGGCGGCTGCTGGTCACCACCGTGGAGTCCTCCAAGTGGGTGCTGGCCGGCATGGCGCTTCGCCACCGACCGGAGGAGGCTGCGGGTGGCCGGTGACCGTACCGCCGTGGTCGGTGGCGCCGCCGGCTCGCCGCTGACAGAGTTGCGTGCCCTGATCAGAGGCGCGGGCAGCCCGGACACCCGTCGGGTGCGCCGGCTGCTCGACGAGCTGACCGACGTGCTCGACGTGGAGGCCGCCGGTGGCCTGCTCCGCCGGGCAAGCGCCGGTGACCGCCTCGCCGGCGACGGCGCTCTGGTGCCCACCCGCGTCGCAGTGCTCGGCAGCACCAATCTCGATCTGCTGCCGCCGCTGCTGACGGCGGCCGGCGCACGCCGTGGACTGCTACCAGAGGTCCGCACCGCCGGGTTCGACCAGTGGCGGTTGGAGATCGCCGCCGGTGCGCCGCACCTCGCCGACCTGCGGCCACGGATCGTCGCGCTGATCCTCGACGACGCGGCGGTCCTGGCCGGCGTCACCGATGCGACCGACGTGGACGCCGTCGCCGCCCGCTGCGCCGCGTTCCCCGACGAGCTGTCCACCTGGCTGAGCGCCTGCCGGAGCGCCCTGGACGGGCTCGCGGTGCTGACCACCGTGCCGTTGAGCCCGCTGCGCCGCCACCGACTGATCAGCTACGCCGCCCGTGCCCGCCTCGACGCCGCCTGGTCGCGGATGAACGCCGCCATCGCCGATCTGGCCGGCAGCCATCCCGCGACCGTGGTGCTGGCCGCGGCGGACCTGGCCGAACGCGCCGGCGTCACCTTCGCCGGTGACCGGATGCGTCACGTGGCCGCGCACACCTACGCACCCGAATACCTGCTCGCGTACGCCGAGGAGCTGGCCCGGGTCGCCGCGGCCGACCTCGGCCTGGCGGCCAAGTGCCTGGTGCTCGACCTGGACGACACGGTGTGGGGCGGTGTCGTCGGCGACGCCGGCCCGGCCGGGGTGCGCCTCGGCGGCGGCTATCCGGGCAGCGCCCACGTCGAGCTGCAGGCGCTGGCGCGTGACCTGTCCGCGCAGGGGGTGCTGCTCGCGATCGCCTCCAAGAACGATCGCCCGGTGGCCGAGCAGGCCATCGCCGCTCACCCGGAGATGGTGCTGCGGCCGGACGCCTTCGCCGCCTCCCGGATCGACTGGGCGCCCAAGCCGGACAACGTGCGGGCGATGGCCGACGAACTCAACATCGGCGCCGACGCGCTGGTGTTCGTCGACGACAACCCGGTCGAACGGGACCTGATGCGCCAGCTCGCGCCGGCGGTCCGCACCGTCGAGCTGCCGGCCGATCCGGCCGGGTACGCCCGGACGCTCGCCGCCCGGGGCGACTTCGCCGTGCTCACCCTCACCGACGAGGACCGTCATCGGGCGGCGACGTACCAGGCGGGCGCCCAGCGGCGGGCGCTGGCCGACGAGGCGAGCAGCCTCGACGACTACCTGATGGGTCTGGGCTGCCGGCTCACCGTCGAACCGCGCTCGCCGGTCAACACCGACCGGATCGTGCAGCTGTTCGGCAAGACCAACCAGTTCAACCTCAGCGGCGTCCGGTACGGCGCGGCCGAGGTCGCGGCCGAGGTCGCGGCCGACGCGGCGCCCGATGGTGCCCTCGCCTTCTTCGCCGCCCGGCTCGTCGACCGCTTCGGCGACAACGGCCTGATCGCTGCGCTGGCGCTGCGCCGCCGGCCGGACGGGGCGTGGAGCATCGACAACTTCGTGCTGAGCTGCCGGGTCTTCTCCCGCGACGTGGAAGGTGCGATCACCGGTCTGGTCCTGCGCAGCGCCGTCGCCCATGGCGTCCCGGCGGTCTTCGGCACCTACCGGGGTACGGAGCGTAACGCCCGGTTCGCCGACTTCTACCCGCGACTCGGATTCCGGCCGGTCGGCCCGGCGCCGCGACCCGGGACCGACGGCCCGGCCGGCCCGCGCGTCTTCCGCCACGACCTGACCGACCTGGCCGACCTGCCGGCCTGGATCGAGATCACCCACGACGAGGAGGCTTTCCATGTCCCCTGACCCGTCGATCCCCGACATCGTCGCGGATCTGCTCGACCTGGATCCCGACCAGGTCACCGAGGACACCGCGCTGACCGAGCTCGACGGCTGGGACTCGGTCAACGCGCTGCGGGTGCTGATGTACCTGGAACGCCGGTTCGCCCGGCAACTGGACTACGAGCGGTTCACCACCGCCACCACCGTGGGTGAGCTGGCCGCCGTGGTCGGACCGGTCCGGGTGCCGGAAGGACCGCTACGGTGAGCGGCGGTGCGGTCACCACGGACGTGCTCATCGTCGGGGGTGGGCCGGCCGGGGCGCTGCTGGGCTACCTGTTGGCCCGCCGTGGCCTCGACGTGCTCGTCGCCGAGAAGCAGCTGACCCTGGAACGGGAGTTCCGCGGCGAGACGATCGCCGCACCGTCGGTGGTGACGCTGCGCAAGCTGGGGTTCGGCCCGGCGCTGGACCAGCACGGCTTCCTGCGCACCGAGGGCGTCACCATGCGGATGGAGGGGCGGCGGGTGATGCACGTCGACTACCGCCGCTTCCCGATCGGCACGGTGCCGATCGACATTCCCCAGCCCGCGCTGATCGGCATCTTCACCGCGGCCGGCCAGGCGTACCCGGGTTTCGACTACCAGTTCGGCATCACCTTCACGAAGCTGGTCCAGCAGGACGGCGCGGTCCGGGGCGCCTGGCTGCGCCGGCGCGACGGCTCCACGTTCGAAGTCCGCGCCCGGATCGTGGTCGGCGCCGACGGGCGTTTCTCGAAGGTCCGGCACGCGGCCGGGCTCACCGCCGACGTGCAGGAGATGGCCCGCGACTTCCTGTCGTTTCGGCTGCCCCGGCCGCCGGAGTGGGGACTGCAGGCCGAACTCGTCATCGACCGGGACCGGCATCTGGTCGTCCTGCCCACCTTCCCCGACTCCCTGCGGATCGGCAACAACCTGCCCAAGCGGGGACTCGGGGCGCTGCGCAAGGCCGGTTTCGACGCCTTCCGCGCCGATGTGATGGCGTTGGATCCCCGACTCGCGCCGGTGGTCCGGGAACACCTGCGGTCCTGGGACGACACCTCGTTCCTGGAGATCTTCACCGCGGAGGTGCCGCAGTGGAGTCGCGACGGGCTGATCCTCATCGGTGACGCGTCACACACCTGCACCCCGATTCTCGGCCAGGGGGTCAACGTCGCGATCCAGGACGCGGTCTGCCTGGCACCCGTCCTGGCCGCATCGCTGCGGGCCGACCGGCACCCGGTCGTCACCGCCGCCGAGCTCACCGACTTCGTCACCGAGCGACGCCGGCACAAGGCGTTCGTCACCCGGTTCCAGCGGATCCAGGAGTCCGCCCTGGCGACCGGCTCCGCCAGCGGCGTGCTGCTGCGCCGGGCCCGGTACCGGCTGCTGGACGCGTTGCCGGTCAAGTACCGGCTGTTCGACAAGGTGCTCAACGCGCCGCACTCGATCGACCCGGTCGACCTGGCCGACGACGCCCGGACCGGACCGGGCGTGACCACGGCCGAGCGCTCCACCACCACCGACTGACCACCCCGCACCCCACTTCCGCATCCGTTCGCACCTGCGTATCTCAAGGCGGTCCAGCTATGCATGACGCGGTCAGCGCCACGTCTGCCGCTGCGTACGACGGCGGCTCCGATCCCACCCAGCTCATCGCGGTCGTCGGCATGGCCGGTCGGTTCCCGCAGGCGCCGGATCTCGGCAGCTTCTGGAAGTTGCTCTGTGCCGGCGGCGACGCGATCCGACCGGTACCGGCCGACCGTTGGGACGCGGCCGCCCAGCTCGATCCGGAACGGGCCGTCCAGGACGTCGGTGGCTTCCTCGACGGGGTCGACCTGTTCGATCCCGGCTTCTTCGGCATCTCGCCGCGGGAGGCCACGGACATCGATCCGCAGCAGCGGCTGATGCTGGAGACCGCCTGGCGGACCCTGGAGGATGCCGGACAGCCTGCGGCCGGGCTGCGCGGTTCCCGTACCGGTGTCTACGTCGGCGCCTCCTGGCACGACTACGAGCTGCTGCGCAAGGAGCGCGGCGCTGGCGCCACCCAGCACAGCGCGGTCGGCAACGCCCTGGACGTCATCGCGGCCCGGGTGTCGTACTTCCTGCAGCTGGCCGGTCCGTCCCTGGTGGTGGAGACCGGATGCTCGTCGTCGCTGGTGGCCCTGCACCTGGCCGGTCAGGCGCTGCGCGCCGGCGAGACGGACGCCGCGCTGGTCGGTGGCGTCAATCTCATCCTCAACCCGGACGTCTCGATCGGGCTGACCCACTTCGGCGGGCTGTCCCCCGAGGGCCGGTGCAAGGCGTTCGCCGCCACCGCCGACGGCTTCGTCCGGGCCGAGTGTGTCGTCGGGTTGTACCTGAAACGACTCGACCGGGCACTCGCCGACGGCGATCTGATCCGGGGGGTCATCGCGCGGACCGTGGTGAACAACGACGGCGGTGGCGACAGCCTGGTGACGCCGAGCCCGGCCGGGCAGACGGACCTGCTGCGCCGCTCGTACCACCGGCTGGGCGACGCGATCGACCGGCTACGGTACGTGGAGGCGCACGGCACCGGCACCGGGCGGGGCGACCCGATCGAGGCCGGCGCCCTCGGGCAGGTGCTCGGACAGGCACGCGAGCGCGCCGCCGGGCCGCTCGGCATCGGCTCCGTCAAGAGCAACATCGGCCACACCGAGGCCGCTGCTGGCCTGGCCGGTCTGGCCAAGGTGCTGCTGGCCCTGGAACACCGCAGCGTGCCGCCGACCCTGCACGCGGCCGAGCCCAACCCGGCGATCGACTTCGACCGGCTCAACCTGCGGCTGGTCCGCGAACCGCTGGCACTGCCCGCCGACGAACAGGTCTTCCTCGGGGTCAACTCATTCGGCTGGGGTGGCACCAACGCCCATGTGGTGGTCTGCGATCCGCCCGCCGGCACCCGGCGCGGCGCGGCGCCGGCCGATCCGCAGGGACCGGAGCCGGCCCTGGTCGCCTGTGACCGGCTGCCCGTCGGGACCGGGCAGCCGGTCGCGGCACCGATGGGCGGTACGGCCGGAGTCGGGATACCGGCCGTACTGCCCATCTCCGCGCGCCACCAGCAGGCAGTCGACCAACGGATCCGCGACCTGCGCGAGGTGCTGGCCGACGGTGCCCGGCCGGCCGAGGTGGCCGGCGCGCTGGCGAAGCGGCGGGACCACTTCCCGCTGCGCGTCGCCGTGGTCGCACCGGACGCACCGACCGCCGTCGACCGGCTCGACGCCCACCTCGCCGACCCCGAGGCCGACCTGGCCGGGGTGTCGAGCGGGCGGGCCGGCCCGGTCGACCGGGTCGCTTTCGTCTTCCCGGGTCAGGGTTCCCAGTGGGCGGCCATGGGGCAGCGGCTGTACGCCGCCGTTCCCGCCTTCGCGGCCGTGATCCACCGGTGCGCGCAGGCACTGCGGCCGTACGTCGACTGGGATCTGACGGCTGTGGTGTCCGGGGCGGCCGGCCCCGGTTGGCTGTCCCGGGTGGACATGCTGCAACCGACGTTGTGGGCGACCTCGGTCGGGCTCGCCGAGCTGTGGCGGGCCAGCGGGATCCAGCCGGACGTGGTGGTCGGGCACAGCCAGGGTGAGGTCGCCGCCGCCACCGTCGCCGGCATTCTGTCCTATCAGGACGCAGCGATGGTGGTCGCCCGACGCAGCGCGCTGGCGCTGCGGACCTCCGGCAACGGCCGGATGCTCGCGGTGTCGCTCGATCCGGACAGCGCCCGCGCGGCGCTCGCCGGGTTCGAGGACCTGGTCTCGCTGGCGGTCAACAACGGCCCGCACTCGTGCGTGCTGTCCGGTGAGACCGAGGCGGTGCTGACGCTCAAGGAGCTGCTCGACGCCGACGACGTCTTCTGCCGCCTGGTCGACGTCGACTACGCCTCGCACAGCCCGCAGATGGACGCGCTCACCGACGACCTGCTCGCGGCGTTGCGCGACGTGCGGCCCGGCACGGGCGACGTGGAACTGATGTCGACCGTGCGGGTCGCGCCGCTGGCCGGGCCGGAAATGGACGCCGGCTACTGGGTGGACAACCTGCGCCAACCGGTGCTGTTCCAGGACACCATGAACCTGCTGTTCGACCAGCGGGTCAGCCACGTGGTGGAGATCAGCCCGCACCCGGTGCTGGTGCCGGCGCTGGAGCAACTCGCCGCGGTGCGCCCCGAACCGCCCCGCGTCCTCGCCACGCTGCGCCGCGACCAGGGCGACCCGGCCGACCTCGCCGCCGCCTTCGCACGGGGGTACGTCGCGGGTCTGTCCCCGTTCGCCTGGCTGCCGGACGGGTACGGCGTCGAGCTGCCGCCGTACCCGTGGCAACGGACCCGGCACTGGCCGGAGCCGACCGGTCGGCGGACCCGACCGGGGGCGGCCCAGGTCACGCTGACTCCGTCGCCGTCGGAGCAGGACCTCTGGCAGGCGACCCTGGATCTCGGGGTGGACGACCAGCCCTGGTTGGACGACCACCGCGTGCATGATGCCGTCGTGGTGCCCGCGACCGCGATGCTGGCGTTCGCGCTGGCCGCCGGCCGCGCCCGCACCGGCGAGTTGCCGGCGACCCTCGCCGAGGTCCGGTTCGACAACGACCTGACCCTCACCGCCGAGCCCGCCCGGCTGAGCCTGCTCTGGCGTGACGACGTCACCGAAGGCGGCTCGGTGCGCCTGCTCTCCCTCGGCGCCGACGGCGCCAGCTGGACCCGGCACGCCAGCGCCCAGGTCCGCCAGCCGGCAGCTGGTGGGCCGGCTCCGGTGTTCCCCGCGACCCGGTTGGCGGATGCCGACGACCCGGCCGACGACGCCACCGACCAGTTCTACGCCGCCTGCCGGCAGCGCGGCCTGCACTACGGGCCCGCGTTCCAGGGACTGCGGCGGCTGCGCACCGGCGACGGCTGGGCGCTGGGCGAGGTGGCGTTGCCGGACCGGTGCCGGGCCAGCGCCGCCGCCTACCCCGTGCACCCGGCGCTGTGGGACGCGGCGCTACAGGTCAGCCTGGCCCTGGTCGAGGGCACCGCCACCGTCGTGCCGGTCGCGATCGGCCGGGTCGACGTCCACACCGACCCGGCCGCTCCGGTCACCGGTGCCTGGTCGTACGCGCGACGACGGGCCGACGGCCGGGTCGACGTGCAGGTGTTCGACGCCGACCGGCAGCCGCTGCTGAGCATGCGCGGCGTGGTCCTGCGTGAGCTGGCGATCGCCGCCACCGATGACCCCGACGCCGGGATGCTGCACCGGATGCGCCTGGTGCCCCGGCCGCTACCCGAGCCCGGTCAGCTGACCGGCCAGGCGACCAGCCAGGCGACCAGCCAGGCGACCAGCCAGGCGACCAGCCAGGCGACGACCGGCCAGGCGACGACCGGCCAGGCGGCCGGTCGCTGGCTGGTGTGCGGCGCCGGTGGTGCCGGCGCACTGGCCGCAGGGCTCGGCGCCGCGGGACTCGGTGTCGCAGGACCGCCGCCGGCGGGTGACGTCGACGTCGCCTGGCTGCGCGGCGACGGCGAGCCGACCGGCGTGATCTACGCGGCCCCCGACGCCGCGCAAGGGCTGGCTGCCCAGCGCCGCGCGCTCGTCGACCTCGCCCGGCTGGCCCGGGCCTGCCTGGCGCTGGCCACCCCGCCCCGGCTGGTCGTGGTCACCCGGGCGGCGCAGGCCGTCGTACCGGACGACCGGCCGGACCCGGGCGCCGCCCTGTTCTGGGGCTTCACCCGGGTGCTGCGCCGGGAGCATCCGGAGCTGGCGGCCACGGTGATCGACCTGCCCGCCGCCGGGCCGGGAACAGTCGTCAGGCCGGACACCGCCGTCGCGGGTACGGCCGTGGGACCGGACGCGGACGCGGCGGCACTGGTCGCCGAACTCGGTGCCGACGACCGGGACGATCAGGTGGTCCTGCGTGACGGCGCCCGCTTCGTCGGCCGGATCGTCGCCGACGGCGCCACGGACGACCCGGCCGAGGACGAACCGCCGGTCTGGCGCACCCCGGTCCAGCCGTTCCGGCTCACCCCGGCCCGCCCGGGCCGGTGGGACGGTCTGCAGTTCCGGCCGCTGACGCGCCGGAGTCCGGCCGAGTACGAGGTCGAGGTCGAGGTGAGCGCCGCCGCGCTCAACTTCATCGACGTGATGAAGGCGATGGGCACCTACCCCGACCCGGTCGGTGCGTCACTGCTCGGCGGCGAGTGCGCCGGCCGGGTCACCGCCGTCGGGCCCGGCGTACGCGGGCTCGCCCCCGGCGACCGGGTGGTCGCCTGCGCCTTCGGGTCGTTGGCCAGCCACGTCACGGTCGACGCCGGGCTGGTCCGGCCGATCCCGCCGGAGCTGACCGACGCCGACGCCGCCGGGCTGCCGCTGGTCACCATGACCGCCTGGTACGGCCTGACCGAGCTGGGCCGGCTCAGCGCCGGGGAAACGGTCCTGGTGCATTCCGCCGCCGGCGGGCTGGGACTCGCCGCGATCGCCGTGGCCCGGCATCTCGGTGCCGACATCGTCGCCACGGCCGGCAGCGCCGACAAGCGTGCGTACCTACGCGAGCTGGGCATCGAGCACGTCTTCGACTCGCGGGACCTGTCCTGGGCCGAGCAGGTGATGACGGCGACCGGTGGTCGCGGCGTGGACGTCGTCCTCAATTCGCTGACCGGCGCGGCCATCAACCTCGGACTCGACGTGCTGGCCGAGGACGGCCGGTTCATCGAGGTCGGCAAGAAGGACATCTACGCGGACCGGACGATCGCGCTCGGGGCGTTCCGCAAGGGCATCAGCATCGCCGCCGTCGACCTCGCCGGCCTGATGCAGCGCCGGCCGGCCCGCTTCGCCCGCCAGTTGCGCCAGGTGTGGGAACTGGTGGCCGCCGGCACGCTCACCCCGTTGCCGGTGCGCACGTACCCGTTCGCCGACGCCGCGGCCGCGCTGCGGGCCATGTCGGCCGGTCAGCACATCGGCAAGTTCGTGCTGACCGAACCCGCGACCGTGCCGGCCGTCGCGCCGGAGCCGATGCCGCACGGCCGCTTCCGCGCCGACGGGACCTACCTGATCACCGGTGGGCTCGGCGCGCTGGGGCTGTCCCTGGCGGAGTTCGTCGCCGAACACGGCGGTGGTGCCCTGGCGCTGCTCGGCCGGACCCCGCCGGCCGGCGACGCCGGCGACCGGATCGCCGCCCTGCGCCGACGCGGGGTCACCGTACGGACCTTCGCCGTCGACGTCACCGACGCGACGGCGCTGGCCGGCGTCCTCGCCGACGTACGGGCCGAGTTGCCCACGCTACGTGGCGTGGTGCACGGCGCGGGCGTACTCGACGACGCCACCATCGCCAGTCTCGGCGCCGACCAACTGGAACGGGTCATCGCCCCGAAGATCGACGGCGCCCGGCATCTGGACGCGCTCACCGGCGCCGACCCGCTCGACCTGTTCGTCCTGTTCAGCTCGGCGGCCACGCTGGTCGGTAACACCGGCCAGGCCGCGTACGCCGCCGGCAACGCGTACCTCGACAGCCTCGCCGAGGCCCGCCGCCGCCGGGGCCTGCCCGCCCTGTCCGTGCAGTGGGGCCCGTTCGCCGAGGTGGGGCTCGCCGCCCAGCACGGCGACCGCGGTGACCGCCTCGCGGCGCGCGGGATGGGTAGCTTCCCCGTGGAGCGGGCCTGGCCGGCGCTGGCCCGGATGCTCGACAGCGCGCCGCCGGTGATCGGGTACGTGCCGCTCGACCTGCGACAGTGGTTCGACGCGTACCCGGACACCGCGGCGCTGCCCAGCTGGCAGGAGCTGCGCGCCGGACGGACGACGACCGGCGGTGGCCGCCGGCAGTTCCTGGAACAGCTGAGCCAGGTGCCCACGGCGGGGCGGCTGCCGCTGATCGAGGAGAAGGTCCGGGAGCTGACCGGACGGGTGCTGCGCATCGACCCGTCGGCGATCGACCGGGACACCCCGTTCAAGGCGCTGGGCCTGGACTCGCTGATGAGCCTCGAACTGCGCAATCGGTTGGAAGCGGCGTTCGACCTCAAGCTGTCGCCGACCCTGCTCTGGACGTACGGCACCTCCCGTGCGCTGACCGGGATGCTCTGCGACACGTTGCCCACGACGATCGGCACCGTCGGCGAGGCCGCCACGGCGGCCGCCGGCCCGGTGTCCGAGTAACGATCACGGGAGTCCGTTGTGACCAGTTCGAACGGTGCCGCGTCGGCGGCGCCCACTCCGCTGTCCCGTGCGCTCGACACGATCCGCAAGCTACGGGCGCAGCTCGACGCCGCCAACGGCAGCCAGCCCGTCGCGGTGGTCGGCGTCGGCCTGCGGCTGCCCGGCGGGATCGACACCCTCGACGGGTTCTGGCAGGCGTTGGCACAGGGCCGGGATCTGATCGGGCCGATGCCGCCGCAACGCATGGCACCGTTCGAGTCGCAGTGGCAGACCCTGCCCCGGCTCGGCGGGTTCCTCGACGACGTGCTCGGCTTCGACGCCGCGTTCTTCGGGATCAGTCCGCGCGAGGCCCGGGCGCTGGACCCGCAGCACCGGTTGTTGCTGGAGGTCTGTCACGAGGCGCTGGAGCAGGCCGGCCGGCCGGCGGACCAGTTGCGGGACGTCCGCACCGGCTTCTACCTCGGCATCACCCACCAGGACTACCGGGACTGGGAGCCGCGCGGCGCGGACGCCTACTGGGCGACCGGCAACGGGCACTGCTTCGCCGCCGGACGCGTCGCGTACGCGCTGGGGTTGACCGGGCCGGCGGTGGCGGTCGACACCGCCTGCTCGTCGTCGCTGGTCGCGGTGCACCAGGCGGCCTCGGCGCTGCGGCGCGGCGAGTGCGAGGTCGCGCTCGCCGGCGGGGTCAACCTGATCATGTCCCCGCGCTCGACCCGGCTGCTCGGGCAGGAGATGGGTGCGCTCGCGCCGGACGGGCGGTGCAAGGCGTTCGACGCCCGCGCCAACGGCTTCACCCGGGGCGAGGGCTGCGTGGTCTTCGTCCTCAAGCGGCTCGACGCGGCGCTCGCCGACCGCGATGTCGTGCACGCCGTGATCGACGGTTCGGCGGTCAACCAGGACGGCCGGTCCTCCGGGTTCACCGCACCGAACGTGCTGGCCCAGAAGGCGCTGATCGAAGCGGCGCTGGCCGACGCGCGCCTCACCCCGGCGGACATCGGATTGGTCGAGACACACGGCACCGGCACCGCCCTCGGTGACCCGATCGAGATGGAGGCGCTGGCCACCGTGCTCGGCCGGGTGTCCTCGGCGGACGACCCGCTGTTCATCGGGGCGGTGAAGACCAATCTCGGGCACGTCGAGGCCGCCGCCGGGGCCGTCGGCATGGTCAAGGCGATCCTGTCGCTGCGGCACCGCGCGGTCGCGCCGCTGGTGCACTTCGACACGTTGAACCCGCGGATCGACCTGTCCGGCACCCGGATCACGGTGCCGACCGGGTTGCTGCCGTGGCCGGTCCGCCCCGGGGCCAGGCGGCACGCCGGGATCAGCTCGTTCGGCATGAGCGGGACCAACGCCCACGTCATCCTCGGTGAACCGGCACCGGCCACCGACGCCGTGCCCTCAGCGGGGCCGGTGACCGGCTTCGAGATCACCGCCGCCAGCCGGCAGGCGTTGCACGAGCTGGCGGCCCGGCTCGGTGCCCGGCTGGCGGAACTGGACGACGAGAGCTACCCCGCGTTCGCGTACACCGTCACCCGGGGACGGGCTCGGCACGCCATCCGCGCCCGGGTGGACGCCGCCGACCCGGCGGCCGCCCGTACCGCGCTGACCGCACTCGCCACGGGCACCGCCACCGACACCGACACGGCTACCGTGACCGTCTACTCGGGCGACCCCGACACGCCGCTGCCGGAACTGCCCCGGCAGGTGGTGGACCTGCCGCACTATCCGTGGCAGCGTCAGCGGTACGCGCCGCTGCCCGAACCAGCTGCCGACCCGGCGGCGACGGCACCCCCGGATTCAGCGCCGGCCACCGCCACGGCCGCACCACCGTCGCCGCCGGGTCCGCACGCGACCGACGAACCGGCGCCACCGCTGTACGAACTGGTCTGGCAGCCACTGGACCGGCACCGCCACGACCCGGAAACCGTGGTGATCGCCGGGGACGACGAGCCGCTGGTGTCCGGGCTGGCCGCCGCCGCCCGGGCCAGCGGGGTTCCGGCGCTCGTACTCGGCCCGGGCGCACCGTCCGACGGGGCGGGACCACTGCCGAGGGACGACGCCGGCTGGACGGCGTTCTGGCGCGGCCGGGACCCGGACGAACGGGTCTGCCTGCTCCTGGCGTACGCCGCCGACCGGCTGCCCTCCGAACCGCCGGCGGGACCGCCGGGCACCGGTGAGGTCGCCGCGACCGGCGATCCGGCCACCGCCGGCGCCCGGATCTGCGCGGCGGTCACCGCCGCGGTCCGCGCGATGCCGGGTGGGTCGCCGCAACGCCGGGTGGTGGCGCTGACCAGCGGTACCCGCCGGACCGGCCCCGATGACCCGGTTCTCGCCACGACACACGGCCTGTTGCACGGCCTCGCGCCGGTCCTCGGGCTGGAGTGCCCGGCCTGGGGCGGGCTGGTCGACCTGCCGGCCGAGGCCGGCGACGCGGATCTGCGGGCACTGCTGCGGGCACTGCCGGACGGCGACGGCGAGGACCTGCTGGCAATCCGGCAGGGTGCCGTCTGGACGGCCCGGCTACGGCCGGCGTCGCCAGCACGGTTCGCCCCGCGCCTGCCGATCGATCCCGATGCCCGCTACCTGGTTACCGGTGGGCTGGGCGGAGTCGGCCGGGCGCTGGTGCGTGACCTCGTCCGCCGGGGTGCCCGGCATCTGTTGCTGGTCGGCCGGCGGGCGGCCACCGACCTCGCCCCGACCGCGACCGACCTGCTCGCCCAGCTGGCCGCCGACGGGATCGACGTGGGCTACCGCACGGCGGACTGCGCCGATCCGCTCGCGCTGGCCGCCGCGCTGGCCGAGGTCGACGGGCCGCCGTTGCGAGGCGTCGTGCACGCCGCCGGTGAGCTGGCCCGGACCGGCGCGGCGACGGCCGACGAGGCCAGCTACGCGCACGCGGTACGCGGCAAGTTCACCGGCGCCTGGTGGCTGCACCTGCTGACCAGGGACGCGCCGCTGGACTTCTTCGTGATCACTTCGTCGGTGTCCGCGCTGTGGGGCACCGACGGCTACGGCGGATACGCGGCGGCGAACGGCGGCGCGGACCTGATCGCCGGTCATCGGGTCGCCCTCGGCCTGCCCGCCACGAGCATCGCGTTCGGACCGTGGGCCGGCGACGGCATGGTCGACCAGGCGGACCTGGCCGAGCTGGCCAGAGGCGGGGTCGACGGGTTGAGCGCCTCCGCCGGGTGCGCCGGCCTCGCCGCTTCCGCCCCCGGTCACGAGGCCCGGCTCGTCTGCTGCCCGGTCCGGTGGCCACGGTTCGTCGCGGTGATGTCGGCCCGGCGGGACCGGGCGCTGTTCCGGTCGCTGCTCGAAGCCACGGCCGGACCGGCACCGGGGTCGACCGGCCCGGCTGCGGCGGGCCCGGCTGCGGCGGGCCCGGCCGATGGCCCGCCCGCCGGGCGGGCCCGCCTGCTCGCGCTGCCGGAGCTCGCCCGCCCGGCAGCGGTCCGCGAGGACGTCGCCGCGGCGGTCGCCGCGGTGCTCGGCTATGCCGACGGCGAGCGGGTCGACACCGGGCAGGGACTGTTCGATCTCGGGCTGGACTCGATGATGGCCGTGGACCTCGTCGAGCGGTTGGCGGGCCGGTACGGCGTACCACTGCAGGTGTCCGATGTGTTCGACCACCCGACGGTCGCCGAGCTGGCGGCCCGGGTGACGAGCCTGGTCGCCGGTGCGGCCGCGACGCCGCCGGCCCCGGTGACCAGGCCGCCCGGCGGGACGGCTCCGCCGGCCCGGGAGCTCGCCGGCGCGGCGAAGGCGGCCGACGTCGGCGACACCGACGGACAGCACCGGTACGCCCACGAGCCGATCGCGATCGTCGGGATGGCGGGCAGATTCCCCGGCGCCGACTCGGTGGAGGAGTTCTGGAATCTGCTGATCGAGGGGCGCGACGGTGTCGGCCCGGTGCCCGCGGACCGGTGGGACGGCGCCGCGCTGCACGATGACGCTCCGACGAGCACCGGCACGATCAGTACCGACCAGGGCGGCTTCCTGCGCGACGTCGACCGCTTCGACGCCGCCTTCTTCGACATCCCGGCCAGGGAGGCGCAGAGCCTCGACCCGCAGCACCGGCTGCTGCTCGAATGCGCCTGGCACGCCCTGGAGGACGCCGAGATCGGTCCGAACACGCTACGGGGCACCCGTACCGGTGTCTTCGTCGGCATCTCCAACTCCGACTACGCCCGCCGGCTCGAGCAGCGCGGCCTGCCCGCGCTGGACGCCTACTTCGGCACCGGCACCGCGCTGAACGCCGCCGCGGGGCGGGTCGCCTACCTGCTCGGCCTGCACGGGCCGGCGATGGCGGTGGACACGGCCTGCTCCTCGGCGCTGGTCGCGACGCACCTGGCGATCCGGTCGCTGCGTACCGGGGAGAGCGACACCGCCCTGGTCGGTGGGGTGAACGTGGTCGCGGCCCCGGCGGCGTCGGTGGCGGTCAGCCGGGCCCACATGCTCTCCCCGTCGGGACGGTGCAAGACGTTCGCCGCCGACGCGGACGGGTTCGTCCGTTCCGAGGCGGCGGTGGTCCTGGTGCTCAAGCCGCTCGCGGCGGCGCGACGCGACGGCGACCGGGTGCTGGCGCTGCTGCGCGGCAGCGCGGTCAACTCCGACGGGGCGTCCTCCGGCCTGACCGCGCCGAACGGCCGGGCCCAGCAGGCGGTGCTGCGGGCCGCGTTGACCGACGCCGGTGTCGCCGGCCGTGACCTGTCCTACCTGGAGACGCACGGCACCGGTACCGCGCTCGGCGACCCCGTCGAGGTCAACGCCGCCTGGCAGGTGCTGGGTGAGGACCGGCCCGCCGGTGCGCCGCTGCACCTCGGCTCGGTCAAGAGCAACGTCGGGCACTGCGAGTCCGCCTCCGGCCTGGTGTCGATCGTCAAGGCCGTCCTGGCGCTGCGGCACGGCCGCCTGCCGGCCAACCTGCACTGCGACGAGCTCAATCCACAGATCAACTGGGCCGCCATGAACGTGCGGGTGCTGGACGCCCCGGCGCGCTGGCGGGCCGGGGCGGGGCCACGGCTCGCCGGGGTGTCCAGTTTCGGCTTCTCCGGCACCAACGCGCACGTGGTCGTCGCCGAGGCCCCGGCGACGCCGGTGGCTGCGCCCGGCCCGCCCGACACCGACGGACCGTGGCTGTTGCCGCTGTCGGCGGCGGACGACGACGCGTTGGCCAGGCTGGTGACCGCCTGGGACCAGGCGCTGGCGGCGGGCGACGACGACGGCCTGCCCGCGCTGGTGCCGGCAGCCGGCGTCGGCCGCGCCCACCTGCCGGTACGCCGGGCCGTACTCGGCACCACCGTGGCGCAGCTGCGCCAGGCGCTGGCCCAACCGGGCCGCCGGTCCGGGCCGACCAGGCCGCCCCGGATCGCGTTCCTCTTCTCCGGCCAGGGCAGCCAGTACTTCGGCATGGGCCGCGAACTCTACGAGACCGAGGCGGCCTTCCGCGAGACCTTCGACGCCTGCGACGAGATCCTCGCACCGCAGCTGGGTGGTTCGTTGCCGGACCTGATCTGGTACGGCGACCAGCCCGACCTGGTGAACCAGACGTCGCTGACCCAGCCGGCCCTCGTCGCGCTGGAACTGTCGCTGGCGGCCCTCTGGGCGCACTGGGGTGTCACCGCCGATGCGGTGATCGGACACAGCGTCGGCGAGATCACCGCCGCGATCCACGCCGGTGTCCTGGACCTGCGCGACGGGCTCACGCTCATCGTCGACCGGGCGCGGCTGATGCAGGCGACGCAACCGGGTGGCATGCTCTCCGTGGCCGCCAGCGCCGAGCAGGTCCGGCACTGGCTGGTCGGCACCGCGCTGGACGTGGCCGCGATCAACGGTCCGCTCGCGGTGGTGGTCGCCGGGCCGACCGGGGACATCGAGTCGTTCGCCTCGGCCCGCCGGGCCGAGGGCGTCCGGACGCAACGGCTGACGGTGTCGCACGCCTTCCACTCGCGGCTGATGGAGCCGATGCTCGCACAGCTGCGCTCGGCGCTGGCACCGGCGGCGTTGCGGGCACCGCTGCTGCCGATCGTGGCGAACCTGACCGGTGAGCTCGCCCGGCCGGACACGTACGACGCCGACTACTGGTGCCGGCACGTACGCCAGCCGGTGCTGTTCCACGCGGGCATCGAGCGGCTGCACGAACTCGGTGTCGACGCGTTCCTGGAAATCGGTCCGGGTCGGACGTTGGCCGGTCTGGTGAGCGCCGCCGGGGCGGCACCACGCGGTCCGGTGACGACGTCGCTGCGCCGTGGCACGGCGGAGCGCTCGGCGATGCTGGCCGCGGTTCGGGACCTGTACGAGGCGGGGCAGCCGATACGGTGGGCGGCGGTGCAGCCACGGCGCGGGACACGGACCGGCGCGCCGGAGCGGGCGGTCGCGGCCCGCTACCCCTTCGCGGCGACCCGGTTCTGGGTCGGTGGCCCCACCGCGCCGGCGCCCGCGACAGTGGCACCATCGGCGACGACAGCGGCCGGCTCAGCGGCGACGACAGCGGCGACGGCGATGCCGGCCGGGCCGCCGACGGTGCCGCACTGGGGCCGCAGGCTGTGCTCGCCGGCCCTGTCCGGGCAGGTCTTCGAGTTTCCCCGCAGCCCGCAGTTTCCCCGCTACCTCACCGACCACCGGCTGTACGGCACGGTGGTGACGCCCGCCGCCTCGCACCTGGCCACGGCGCTGTCCGCGCTGGCGCCGGGTGGGGCGCCGCTGACCATCACCGACCTGATCTGCCCGCGTGCCCTGGTCATCGCCGAGCACGAGCAGTACCAGGTGCAACTCGTCGTCGACGAGGCGACCGGCCGGCTGCGGGTGCTCAGCCTCGTCGACGCCGACCGCGAGCTGTGGCAGGAACACCTGGCGGCGCGGCTGTCCGGCGGCGCGACCGGCTCACCGCAGCCGTCCGGCACGACCGGCTCACCGGAACCGGCCGGCGGCGCGGCCGCACCGGCGCGGCGCGCCGCGTTCATCGCCACGGCCGAGCGACACCTCACCGGAGACCGGTTCTACGCGTACTTCCGTGACCTCGGCTACACCCTCGGACCGTCGTTCCGGTGGATCGCGGACGTCTGGCTCGCCGGCGACGAGGCGCTCGTGCGCTACGCCCGCCCAGCCCTGCCGGACGACCCGGCGGACTACGAGATCTATCCAGGGCTGATCGACTCTTGTTTCCAGAGCCTGGCCGGCTTCCTGGTCGACGACGAGGCCCGGCAGGCACCGTCGCTGGCGATCCCGTTCTCGGCCGCCCGGGTCCGATTCGTCGGACGGCCGGGCGGCGGTGAGCTGTGGGGCCGGGTGCGGGTCCGCGCGGCGGAACCGTTGCCCAACGGCCGCAGCCGGGTGAGCGCCGCCGACCTGAGCCTGCACGCCGAGGACGGCAGCGACGTGCTGGTGGTGGACGACTTCCGGGTCCGGCACGCGCCCCGCGAGGTCCTGCAGCAGAGCCTGCGGAGCAGCGACGCGGGGCTGTACACGCTGGACTGGGCGGAGCGACCGGACCGGTCCGACGACGCCGCTGCCGGCCCCGCCGCGGGCGGGCGTACCGTGCTGCTGCTCGGCGGCGACCTGCCGGGAGCCGGTGACCTCGCCGGGTTGCTGCGCGGCGCCAGCCACGCGGTGCTGGTCGACGACGGCGGGAACGCCGAGGTCGACCTCGTCGTCGATCTGCGGTTCATGGCGACGGCGAAGCAGGCCGGCGACGTACGGGCGGCGCTGGCCCGGTTGTCCGCGACGCTGCGCGGCGTGCCGGCCGCGGTGCCGTACGCGGTGCTCTGCGCGGATTCTACGGCGGCCGCGCCGGGCCGCGAGGCGATCTGGGGCCTCCTGGCCGCGTTGGAGGCCGAGGAACCCGGCCGGCGTCTCCTGCGGGTACAACTGCCCGGCCTGGACGACCGGACCCTCGACCCGCTGGCCGGAGTGCTCCACCGCACACTCGCCGCCGGCGTCGTCGAGCCTCGGATCCGGATACGTGACGGAAGGGTGGCGGCGGCCCGGCTGGCCACGGCGGGCGGGCCGCGGGCCGGGCGTGACTGGCCGGCCGGGGTGTTGATCAGCGGCGGCCTCGGCGCACTCGGGCTGAGTACCGCCCGCATGCTGGCCGACGGCGGGACGCGGGCGATCACTTTGCTGGGCCGCTCGGCACCGGCCGCCGCGGCCAAGCGGGTGATCGACGACCTGACCGGTCGCGGCGTACGGGTGGCCGTGGTCCGTGGCGACGTCGCGGACCCGGCCGACTGCGCCGCCGCCCTCGCCGCGGCGGACCGGCTGGGGCCGCTGCACGCGGTCCTGCACCTCGCCGGCGCGACCGCCGACGGCGCGTTCGGCACGTCGGCGGCGACGGCGTTCGACGCGGTGTTCGCCGGCAAGGTGTACGGCGCCGAGGTGCTGGCAACGGCGGTACGGGACCGGCCGTCCACCTCTTTCGTTCTCTTCTCGTCGATATCAAGCGTGTTCGGGGCGGCCGGGCAGACGAACTACGCCGCCGCGAACGGCTACCTCAACGGCCTGGCGATGGCGTTGCGGGCCGACGGGGTATCGGCGACCAGCGTCAACTGGGGCCCGTGGGAACCGGACGGCAGCGGCGGGATGGCTGCCAGTGCCGCCGTCCGCCGGGCCACCGCGCAACTGGGCGTGCGTCCGCTCTCCGACACGGACGCCGCGCCGATGCTGGTCGCGGCGCTGTCCAGCGACGCCGCCCAGGTGGTCGCGGTCGCAGCCGATCTTGAGGTCTACGCCGACGCGGTCGCCGGAGCGCCACGCGCCGCCCTGGTAGCAGAGTTGGTCGGCAGGCGGATCGAGCCCAACAAAATCGGGGCGGACGCCCGCGCGGCCGGGGGATGGCTGCGGGAACGGCTACTGCGGATCGCTGATCCCGATCGCGGCGACGGTCTGCGGGAGGCAGTCGCCGAGATGGTCGCGGAAATTCTGGGCACTCCGGCCCGGATCAACGACACGCTCGGTTTCGCCGAACTCGGGCTTGACTCGATCATGGCGATCGACCTGCGTACCCGGCTGTCTCATGCGCTGGACATCGAGCTACCGGCGACTGTCGCACTGGATCATCCGACGGTGCTGGCGATGACGTCGTTCGTCGGCGGACTGCTCTGGCCACCGGCCGATCGGGCGCAACCGGCGGAGTCCGAACCGGATGATCGGATCGAGTCGCTCTCGCTTGATGATCTCGTCCGGGCGGCCCGCGCCGATCTGGCCGCCGGGACGTAGTCGGTCGCGGCCGCGGTGGCCGGGCGTCTCCCCGCCGGGGAGAGAAACCCGGGTCCACCGCGGTCGCGTCGTCGGGTGGCCGGTGGCTGGTCGACCCGGCACGTTACATCGCCGGTCAAGTCCGGACGACTGTCCGGATCTCATCGATCACCGCCGGCCACAGGGCGCGCGGTAGCAGGCCGTGGCCCAGTCCGGGGTACGTCACGAAACGGGCTTGAGGGATCGCGTCCGCAGTGGCCCGACCGCCGGGCAGGTGCCAGATCCGGTCGGCCTCGCCATGCACCACCAGTGCCGGAATCCGCAGCGTCGACAGTCCGGCACGGCGATCTCGTGACGCCATCAGGGCCGCCTCGTGGCGCAACCGTCCGGCCTGGTCGTAGGCACGGTCGAAGGCCCGCCGACCCATCTCGCGCAGCCACGCGTGGTCCATGTCGTAGCCCGGAGACCCGATGAACGTGAACAGATCAACCATCAACTGACCAGCATCTTCCCGGTCGGCCACCGGCCGGTCCTGCATCCGCTGCAGCTTCATCGCGGTCCGCATGCTCAGCCGGCCGATGCGAGGCGAGGCGGTTGCGGCGATCGAGGTGAGACTGAGCAGCCGGTCCGGGTGCCGGATCGCCATCTCCTGTGCGATCATCGCGCCGAGCGAGATGCCGACCACATGCGCACGCGGCCAGCCCAGCGCGTCGAGCACCGCAACCGCGTCGCCTGCCATGTCGCTCAGCCGGTACGCCGCGGTCGACGGCCGCAGCATCATCCGCATGATGGTCGGCCGCCCGGCCGAGTGCAGATGGGTCGAGTGACCGACGTCGCGGTGGTCGAACCGGGCGACCGCGAAGCCCTGCGCGGTCAGCGCCTCGCAGAACTCGTCGTGCCACATGATCATCTGCATGCCCAGCCCCGCCACGAGCAGCATCGGCTCGCCGTCGGGTTCGCCGAACCGCTCGTACGCGATGGAGATCTCCGCTGAGCTCGTTTCACTCATCCGTGTCGTTGCCGTGCCCGCAACCTGGGCATGGTGAGGTCCAATGGTCATACGTCGAGCGTGAGCCGCGACGCTTGAGCGCCGGTTGACCCGAACGCTGGCGAGCGTCGTGGTCAGGTCGCCGGACCCGGCCCAGAAATTCGGCCGTACCGCGGGCCGACGCCTTTCAGCAGGCCAGGGTGGTCATCGCCCGTGGCAGTTCGGCGCGGAGCACGAACCAGCCGTCGTCGGGACCGACGCACAGGCTGCCGCCGACGATGGCGACCCGCTCGGCGAGCCCGGTGAGGCCGGTGCCACAGACCGGCGGTTCTACCAGCGTGGCGCCGACGCCATCGTCACGCACCTCCAGCACCACCGTTGCCTCCGAGCCGCCGACGGTGATCGCGCAGCGCCGGGCCTTGGCGTGCCGGACGATGTTCGTCGCCGCCTCCCGCACCAGCCAGGCGGCGCACTCCTCGATCGGCTCCGGCAGGTCGACCCGACCACCGTCGATGATGACCACCACGCCCGACGCCTGCAGCAACGTCTCGGCGGACTGAGCCTCCACCGCCAACGACGTCTTTCGGTATCCCGACACCGCAGCACGGACCTCGGCCAGGGCGTCCCGGGCGACCGCACCTACCTCGACCATCTCGGTCGCGGCCCGGCGCGGCGCCGAGTCGACCATCCGGGCGGCCAGGTCCGCCTTGAGAGCGACCGCAGACAGCCGCTGGCCGAGAATGTCGTGCAGGTCGCGTGCGATACGCAGGCGTTCCTTGGCAACCGCGAGCTGGGTCAGCTCGGCTCGGGCCTGCAGCAATTGCATCGAGGTGTCGATCTGGTTGTAGATCGCCACCTGCACACCGCTGGTAATCGCGATCAGCAACACGAGAATGACGAGTGAGTCGATGCTGACCTGCATCGCGACGGCAATCGTGACAAAGGAGACGGCCTGCACCACGACGAGAGTTGGCCACCACCGCAGCGGGCAGTTGATCAGCAGCATCACCGAGCTGAAGAAGCTCAGACCGGACAGCCAGTCGTAGCGGAGCAGAGGCACCATCAGGAAACCGCAGATCAGGGTGAGAACGATCGTGACCGGCGCCCGGTTGGTGTGCAGCCGTGGGGTGTTGCGCAGGATCACCCGGGAGTAGCCGGCGGTGAACACAGCCAGCCCCACGTACAGCAACCCGCTGCGCTCGTGCGCGACGCTGAGCGGAAACGCCAGAAAGGCCAGGCACGACAGGGCGAACAACCGCACCTGGATGCCGCGTCGACGCAGCCAGAATTCCTGTCCTTTAGAGACGCTCGATTCGGCATCGGCAGCCATGGCCACATTGAATCACGATCCACTAGGCCAGCTACCTCATCCGATCGTCCCCGGCCGATCTTATCCGAAAGATCGATGGCGGAACGATCGATGGCGGATCCGTGCCGGCCAGGGCTTCGGTGCCGCGATTCCGGCCAATCTGGTCAGGTCCGATCCGGTCAGATCTGGTCAGGTCAGGTCCGGTCCGGTCCGCACCGGACGATGCCACTCGACGTCGTACGTGAGCAGCCAGGACGAGAGGTCTCCCCAGAAATAGCGCCGATAGAGCGGGGCGAGAGCCAGGTCGAGCCACCCCCGTCCGGGTAGCCGCTTGGCCCGGCCGTACCGTGCGCCAGCACGCAGCGCCTGGTCAAGACGGGGCCGACGCAGCTTCTCGTAGGTGGCGAGGGCGGTCGGCACGTCCTTGATGTCGCGGACGCACCGGGCCAGGATCACCGCGTCCTCCATCGCCAGCCCGGCGCCGAGACCGTAGCCGACCGGATGAGCGGCGTCGCCGATGACCACCATCCGGCCGCGCCACCAGCGCGCGACCCGGTAGGGCAGGTACAACGGCACCGGACGGCCCAGTGCTGGTGTCCGGTCGATCAAGGCTGCTGCCGGTGTCGCGCCCTGGCCGTACTGCTGAAGCAACCGCTCGCGCCAGTCGTGCTCGGTGACCGTGCCCAGCTCCGGCACCGTCACATCACCAGTGGACAGCACGGCGCTCCACCACACGGTGCCGTCCGGTCTGGCGGTGTAGCGGAAGCAGCCGGAACGACCGAAAACCAGGTGCGCGGCGCCGGCCGCGATCCCCGGCAGGTGGGCCGTCCCGTCAATCGTGCAGTGGCCGCCGAACTCCGGCAGTGGTGCCGAGTTGGCGATCGCGCGACGGACACGCGAATGGACGCCGTCCGCGCCGATCAGTAGCTCGCTCTCCACCTGCCCGCCGTCGATGAAGTGGGCGGCGACGCCACCGGTCACACTGCTCGCGTTGGCCAGCCATCGCCCGGTCTGGATGGTCGCGCCCGCTCTGGCCGCCTCCTCACGCAGAGCGGCCACGATATCACTCCGCGCGATCGTCACGTTCGTCTGTGCGATGCCGGACCGGCCGGTGCGGGCGACCGAACCGAGCAGCCGGCCCTCTCCGGTCCACAGGCACAGACTGGTCGTCACCACGCCACGGTCCAACACCGCATCCAGGCAGCCCACCGACTGCAATGCCCGCAGCCCGTTGCCGGTAAGGGTCAGGAAGCCGCCGGTGGCACCGGCCGGATCCAGGTACGCCTCATGCACCGCGACACCGATTCCAGCGCGGGCCAGCGCGACTGCGGCGAGCGCGCCGGCGAGCCCGCCGCCCACCACCGTGGCCCGTGCTGTCATCGACGCCTTCCTCTCCTCTGCTCCTCCGCGCCTGCCGCACCGTTGAGATCGTCGAGTCTGCCGTTACACCCTGGAGTCTTGCTTGAGGTTTCGCGATGCTCCCAGGTGCCCACAGCGGGTGTCTCCGCCCCCGCGCCGGACACCGCCTACCGGGCGATCACCGATCGCAACAGCCTCACACAAACGCCAGGCGTGGTTCCACCCCGGACGGGGAACGACCGGTGCCGGCCAGCTGAGCGGATCCGCTAGTCGCGCTCGGTCCGGGCACTCCCGGAGGATGCTCGCACGTAGGTCTCCACGGCCCGTTTGGTGATGCCGAGATCGGCGAGCGGGCCGGCGTCCACCGCGAACTCCAGCAGCGCGAGCAGGACGTGCTCGGTGTCGACGGTGCGGTCGGCCAGGCGCAGCGCCTCGCGGAAGGCCAACTCCAGCACCTTGCGTACGTGTGCGTCGAACGGGATGAGGTCGGGCACGTGATCGACGGCCGGTGGCACGGCGGCGCTCGCCTGGGTCCGGACCTGGTCCAAATCCGGACCTTGGGCGAGGATCGCCCGGACGGCCAGCGTGGCCGGATCGTCGAGCAGGCCCAGCAACAGGTGTGCGGTGCAGATCTCGTCGTTGCCGGCCGCCCGTGCGTGCGCCTGTGCCGCGACCACGACGTTGCGGGCGTGTGGGGTGAACCGGCTGAAGCCCTGCTTGGGATCGAGATCGTTGGGTTCGTCCGGTGTCTTGGGCACGAACCGCTTTTGAGCTGCCTGCTTGGTGACTCCCATGCTGCGCCCGATGTCGCTCCAGGACGCGCCGGAGCGGCGCGCCTGGTCGACGAAGTGGCCGACCAGGTGGTCGGCGAGTTCGTCGAGATGCTCGGCGATCACCACGGCACTGGTGAGCTGCTCCAGACTGTCGTCGTGCGCCCGCTTGATACCGGTGATCAGGTCGTCGAGCCGGACCGGAATGTCGATCTGTACGGATTCAGCCATGCGTCAACTGTAAGTTGACGCATGGCTGGTGTCAACTTCTAGTTGACGGTCGGTCAGAGCCTGACCTGGTTCGCCACGTGCGCATCCAGCATGGTGGTCAACCGGCCCGCGACCGCCCGCGCCTCGATGTGCAACCTGGCGACGTTGAGGCCGTCGGCGCCGAGGACCGCCAACAGTGCCTTGTCGTTGATGGCGTACACCGAAAAGTAGCCCTTGTGGCTGCGTACGGTGGACTCCCGGAACGGCCCCTGGCGCAACGCCAGCCCGGTCTGGCGACCGAGCCCGAAGGTGGCCGCCGCGAGCGCGGCGAGATCGTGTGGTTCCGTGCCATCGGTCAGATCGTGCAGCAGCAGCAGGCCGTCCACGCCGGCGATCACCGAACCGACCACGCCGCCGACCTCCCGCTTGAGCGAGGCCAGTTGCGCGTATGCCGGATCGTCCGCTGGTGCCGACGCGCCGCCGTTGCTTTCCTGCATGACTGGTCTCCGTTCGACAGTGCCGTGCCGGCCGGTCAGGCCAGCTCGCCGGGTCGCCGATCAGTCACTGGTGACTGATCGGCGACCCGGCGAGCAGCCGATCCCGCGTTGACTACGGTTCAGATTTCGAGCGCGGCTTCGATCTGCCGCAGGTGGTGCCGGGCCATGGCCAGGTTCGACCGGGACCGGTTGAGCGCCAGGTAGAAGAACAGGCCCTGTCCCGAGCGGGACGAAACCGGGCGGATCAGGTGATACTGGGTGTCGAGGGTGATAAGAATGTCTTCGATGCCGTCAGTGACCTTGAGCATCTCCAGCGTACGCATCTTGGCTCGGACCACGTCGGTGTTACCAGCCGCAGCCACCGCCAGATCCATGTCGGCCGATCCGCCGGCCGTGCCGAGCGTCATGCCGCTGGAGTAGTCCACCAAAGCCGCGCCAATCGCGCCCTCGATGGCCATCGCGTCCTTGAGCGCCGTGTCGAGCGAAGCCATGCCCTGCCTCCGGGGTCATTCAGGTTGTCGGCGAGCGAGCGGGCAAGCCCGCTACGCCCGTGGTCCGGCGATACCGACCCGTTGGCCGCCCGTCCGGCGCCACGTTTCCCACCGGAGAGTTGCACGACGATCGGCCGGTTGCACGCCGCCAGGAAATTACTGGCTGAGCAGACTACCAAGCTCCGCCGCCCTGACACCGAAGTTACCGACATGGCCGATACCGCAGGTCATCGCACCGTATACCAAACGATCAGCCGAGAAACACCCAAGAAGCGCACCGAAGAGGGACAACCGCCGAAGGTTCCGGCTTGGTAGCGGTACGCGGGACACGTCCTGGCGCCAGCCCGGCTACCCGACCCGTGAACTGGGTACGGTACCACCATGGCGAAGACGGCAGACGGCAGCTACGTCAACCCCGGCGGCGAGTTCACCCGTGACCAGCGCTACCTCACCAGCCGCATCACCGCGGACGGGCGCGACGGCTATCCGGTGGAGCCGGACCGCTACCGGTTGGTGGTCAGTCGCGCCTGCCCGTGGGCCAACCGGACGATCATCGTCCGGCGCCTGCTGGGACTGGAGCAGGCGCTGTCCATGGGGGTCGCCGGCCCCACCCACGACAAACGCAGTTGGACCTTCGACCTGGATCCCGGCGGGCGCGACCCGGTCCTGGGCATCGAGCGGCTCCAGGACGCCTTCTTCGCCCGCGTTCCCGGATACGAGCGGGGCATCACCGTGCCAGCCGTCGTCGACGTGCCGACCGGCCAGGTGGTGACCAACGACTACGCCCAGATCACCCTGGACATGTCCACCGAATGGACCGCCTATCACCGCGCCGGCGCTCCCCAGCTGTATCCGGAGTCGCTGCGCTCGGAGATCGACGAGGTCAACGGGGTGGTCTTCACCGATGTCAACAACGGGGTCTACCGGTGCGGGTTCGCTGGCAGCCAGGCGGCGTACGCCGCCGCGTACCAACGGCTGTTCGACCGGCTCGACTGGTTGTCCAGCCGGTTGGACGGCCAGCGGTACCTGGTCGGGGACACCATCACCGAGGCGGACGTCCGGCTGTTCACCACGCTGGTGCGATTCGACCCCGTCTACCATGGTCACTTCAAGTGCAATCGGCAAAAGCTGGCCGAGATGCCGGTGTTGTGGGCGTACGCCCGGGACCTGTTTCAGACACCCGGATTCGGCGACACCATCGACTTCGATCACATCAAACGGCATTACTACGAAGTACACCGGGACATCAATCCGACCGGCGTGGTGCCGCTGGGGCCCGACCTGGCCAACTGGTTGACCCCGCACGGCCGGGAACGCCTCGGTGGCCGCCCGTTCGGCGACGGCACGCCACCGTCCCCACCGCCGGCCGATGAGGTCGTACCGGCCGGGCACACGCCCCTGCGCTGACCGGACCAAGCCGCCGCCGATCAGTCGCCGAAGCGGTTGGGCCGGAGCGGTTGGGCCGGAGCGGCGGCTAACAGGTGCGGCGGCCGGCGTGGATCGCTCGTACGGTGTCGATGGTGTCCGCCTCGGCCGCGGTCTTGTCGTCGCGGTAGCGCAGCACTCGGGCGAACCGCAGCGCCAGCCCGCCGGGATAGCGCGGACTGGTTTGCACGCCATCGAAGGCGATCTCCACCACCTGCTCCGGGCGTACCCGGACCACCCAGTCGCCGCGCTCGACGGCGAGTTGCTGGAACCGCTCGGTCTGCCAGCGCAGCGTCTCGTCGGTCAGGCCCTTGAACGTCTTGCCGAGCATGACGAAACCGCCACCGGCCGGGTCGCGGGCGCCCAGATGCAGGTTGGACAGCCAGCCCCGGCGCCGGCCGCTGCCCCACTCGACGGCGAGCACCACCAGGTCGAGGACGTGTCGAGGCTTGACCTTGACCCACGCCGCGCCGCGCCGTCCGGCGTCGTACGGTGCCCGCGGCGACTTGACGACCACCCCCTCATGGCCGGCGTCGAGCGCGGTGGCGAAAGCGGCGGCTGCCTGC
This sequence comes from Solwaraspora sp. WMMB335, assembly GCF_049179075.1. Taxonomy (NCBI): domain Bacteria; kingdom Bacillati; phylum Actinomycetota; class Actinomycetes; order Micromonosporales; family Micromonosporaceae; genus Solwaraspora; species Solwaraspora sp. WMMB335. The sequence continues at coordinate 5,966,216 of NZ_JBMHMF010000001.1, read as the reverse complement.
TCGGCGCCCGCGACGCTGGTGCGCGTGACCAGCGACCCGGCCGGTACGGCCGCCCGCAGCGCCGACCACCGCGTGTCGCCGGTCTCGTCGAGCAGGTCCGTGCCGTCGAGATGCAGCAGATCGAAGAAGTACGGGCTGAGCACCGCCCCGCCGCCGGCCGACGCGCGGTCCGGTCCCCGGGTGGCGGCGATGCGGGAGGTCTCCTGGAACGGTCGGGGCCGCCCGGTGGCGTCGAGCGCCAGCGCTTCGCCGTCCAGGACGATCTCGCGCGCCGGCAGCGCCCGAACCTCGGCCACCACGGTCGGCGCCCGGGCGGTGATCTCGTCGAGGCTACGGGTGAACACGGCGACGTCGGCACCGCTGCGATGCACCTGGATGCGAATGCCATCGAGCTTGGTGTCCACGACCGCCGGAACACCGGTGGCGGCGAGCGCGTCGTCGACCGAGGACGCGCTCTGCGCCAGCATCGGCGCGAGCGGCCGGCCGACGGTCAGGGTGCAACCGGCCAACGCCGCCTCGCCACCGGTGAGCGCGGCCACCGCCACCGTTGTCAGGTCACCGGTGAGCAGCAGCGCGCGGCGTACCAGTGGCCGCGTGACACCGGCGGCGCGGGCGAGGGCATCGGTGAGCAGGCCAGCCTGCGCTCCCTGCCGCAACTCGCCGGTGAACAGCCCGACGAGCAGCCGTTGCTCGTCAGCGGTGGCGGCGGCGAACAGGGCACCGAGCAACTGCCGGCGGCGGGCCTGGGCACCGGCGCCGCCGACCGCGGTGATCTCGGCGATGCGGGCATCCACCTGCGCGACCGACAGCGTCGGCACGGCGGCCGCCGGGGGCGGGTCACGCAGGCTGGCGTAGCCGATACCGGTCTGCCGCTGACGCAGCTCGCCGGTGAGATAGGCCGTCCCGGCGACGAGCTCGTCGGGAGGGAGCGCCCGCAGCGCGTCGGCGAGCAACTCGACCTTGACCCGCCGGGCCGAGGTCGCTGCCACTGCGGCCGAGGTGGCCGCCAGGTCGATGAACCGCACCGCCCCATCCTGGCAGCCACCTGCGACAACTCGACAGCGACAGCTGCGCCCGGTGCTCGGCCGGCGGCACCGGTGCTCGCCGCGCTACGCCGTCACCAGGTTGGCTTCGGCAGGTCGGTGGGCCGTACCGTTGTCGGTCACCGGCTCCTCGACCCGAAGGCCTCGGGCCCGGACCTCGTCGGCCACCCGGGCCAGGGCCGAATCGATGGCACAAAGAGCGACCGAAAGCTCGCCGAGCTGGGCCCGTAGCGACTCCTCCGGCCACGTGGAGACGCTGACGTCGCGAAGCGCACTGACCGCAGCGTCCAGCCGCGCGATCACTTCATTCGTACTCATGTTCGAAACCCTAGCGCACCCCACCGACATCACGCAGCCAAATCGCCGGATCGGCCACCGCCGCCAGCAACAGCGTCTCGGCCAGGCAGGCCCGGGCAAACTCCCCCAGGTGCAGGCTCTCGTTGGGCCCGTGCGCGCCGGCGTACGGGTCCTCGACCCCGGTCACCAAGATCGCGGCGGACGGAAACATCTCCTGAAATGTGGCGATGAACGGAATCGAGCCCCCCACACCGATGTCCACCGGGGCCGCGCCGTCCCACGCGGCGGCGAACGCGGTCCGAGCCGCATCGAAGACCGGACCGGACGCGTCGATCACACACGGCTCGCCGTCGCTTTCCAGGCTCACCTCGACCTGAGCTCCCCACGGGGCATGCTTGTGCAGGTGTGCGGTGAGCGCCGCGTACGCCGTGGCCGGATCGTCGCCGGGTGCCAGCCGCAGACTCAGCTTCGCCCGCGCCGCCGGGACCAGCGCGTTGGGCGCGCCGTCGGTCGCCGGCGCGTCGATGCCGAGTACCGCCAGCGCGGGCTTCGTCCACAGCCGGTCGGTCAACGCGCCGGTGCCGGTAAACTGCACACCGTCGACCATCCCGGCCTCGTCACGCAGCCGTCGCGGTGGCAGGTCGACGGCGGCCCCGGTACGCCCGACCAGGCCGGATACCGCGACGTCACCCACCTCGTCGTGCAGCGTGGCCAGCAGCCGGCAGAGCACGGTCAGCGCGTCGGGCACCGGGCCGCCGAACATCCCGCTGTGCACGGCCTTGTCGAGCGTACGGACCGCCACGAAACAGTTGATCAGGCCGCGCAGCGAAGTCGTCAGCGCCGGTACGCCGACCTCCCAGTTGATGGAGTCCGCGATCACGATGACGTCGGCGGCCAACTCGTCGCGGTACCGGGTGAGCAGTCCGGGCAGGGAGTCGCTGCCGTACTCCTCCTCACCCTCGACGAACAGGACCACCCCGACCGGCAGCGCGTCGCCGAACGCCCGCAGCGCCGCGATGTGCGCCATGATGCCGGCCTTGTCGTCGGCGGCGCCCCGGGCGTACAGCCGGCCGTCGCGCTCGACCGGTTCGAACGGGTCGCTGTGCCACCGAGACAGGTCGCCGACCGGTTGCACGTCGTGATGGGCATACAGCAGGACGGTCGGGGCACCGGGCGGGGCGGCACGCCGGCCGATCACCGCCGGCTGGCCACCGGACCGCACCACCTGGACGTCCAGCCCGCAACCGCGGGCGAGTTCGGCGACCGCTTCGGCGGAGCGCTGCACCTGACTGTGGTCGAAGCCGTCGAAGGCGATTCCCGGTATCCGGATGAGTCGGTCCAGATCCGCTCGGACACCGGGCAACTCCCGGGCGATCGCGGCCCGCAGGTCGGCTTCGGTAGGGATGGCTGTGGTCATTCGACGATCGTATGCAGCGTCCCGGTCGCGGTCGCCGTCGTCTGGCAACCTCGGGCGACGCCGACACGCCAGGGGTGGCACGCGCACCACGAGGGTGACTTCGGCACACTGTCGTGATGGATCCTTCAGCCTCGAACGGACCGTGCGACTGCCCCGGCTGCACCGGCGAACTGCCCGATCCCGGCAACATGATCGAGGCGATGCTCGCCGCGACCGCTGATCTGGTCGCCAGCGACGACCCGTTGGAAGCCGAAATCATCGGAGCCATGTTCGTCTCGCTCATCGGCGCCGACGACCCGCAGGGTGAGCAGTTGCTCGTCGACGGGCTCATCCCGCAACTGGCGGCACGCGCCAGTGCCGAAGCACACGCGTTGCTGCTGGCGATCGCCTCGGTAGCACCACCAGCCATGGCAGCGACTGCCACTGCCGCCGCTGCCGGGATCGCCGCCGACGTACCGCAGCCGAAGTGGGCTACCGAAATCACCACACCGGTGACGGTGGGTGACTGCTGGTACCTCACCGGGCCGGGTGAACTCGCCTCGATCCTGGCAGCAGACTTCCAACGCGCCGGCCGTGAACACGCCGTCATGGTCTTTGTGGATCACACCGACTGTGGCGCCGCCCAGCAGATCGCACTGATCGACGGCAGCCAACTGCCGCAGGCCCTGGCCATGGCCGAAGACGGCGGTCTACGCATGACCCGGCAACGGATCGAGCCGGCCGACTTCCGCTGGCACGTGGAGCAGGCTCTGAACGCCCGAGCCGTACACGACGAGGACGTCCTCGACCCGGATCTCGACGATCCGGAATGGGATCTGGACGACCCCGAACTCGACGGTGACGACCACGACCGGGACGAACTCGGGTTGGCCGGCGATGCGTCACCGGACGTGATCGACGACAGCGCCGGCGATGATGACGAGGATGCCGAAGGGCCGGACTTCGCATCGCTCGCCGCCCTGCTGCGGACCAGGCTGTCCGTCTTACCTGCGGCGAACCGGCCGGCGCTGGCGGACCACAGCGTGCACGCGTTCGACCTCGACCCGGACGAAGAGCTCACCGGTCTGCCCTACCCGAGCGCCGGCAGCGGGCGTGTCGCGCGGCAGCTGCCGCCCCCGAAGCTGCCCGGCAAGCGGAAGAAGTCTCATGGCCCGGCGCCGATCTACCGGGTCAGAGTCGAGCTGGTCGACAGCGAACCGCTGATCTGGCGGGAACTCGAAGTGCCCGGCGACATCCCGCTGGAACGGCTGCACGCGGCGATCCAGGTGGCGTTCGGTTGGAACGGCGACCACCTGCACGAGTTCGACACCTCGTACGGCGAGTTCGGGCCGCCGGACAACCGCGCCGGCCAGCGCTCGGAGCGGAAGGTGACCCTGGAACAGGTCGCCGCCACGGTCGGCGACACCGTCACCTACCTGTACGACTTCGGCGACGGCTGGACCCACGACGTCCGGGTCGAGACGATCACCGACCACGACCCACAGGCCGGCTACCCCAGATGTACGGGCGGCGAGTGCGCGGCGCCGCCGGACGACTGCGGCGGGGTCTGGGGCTACGCGGAGCTCGTCGGGATCCTCGGCGACCCGTCCCACCCCGAGCACGCGGAGCGGCGGCAGTGGCTCGGACTCGATGACGGAACGCGGTTCGACCCACACCGATTCGACCTGGACGAGGTGGACCGCCGGCTGGCATACCTGCGGTGAGCGACGTACCAGCGTTGATCTCCCGCCGCCGAGCGGGCTGGGGTCAGGGGTTCGACGGTGGCGGGCCGGTCGGTGGCCGGCCCGCTCGCCCGTCCCCACCGGGTGGACGCCTGGCCGCACCGGGTGGACGCCTGGCCGCACCGGCCGCGCCCATCCAGGAACGGGCCCGGCCGGCCGCGCCGGCGGCCCACTCCCCCATGCCCACGGCCCCGTCGCCGAGCCGGCGCAGCAGGCCGACCAGTGGATCCTGGCTACGGCTGAACTCCTCGCGGTAGGCGTCGGCGGCGGCCTTGATCTCGTCGGTGACCGAGGCCGCGGCGTCGCCGTCGCGGCGCGGATACTCGCCGGCGAGCACCTGGCCGTAGCCACCGGAGTCGATCCACTGACGCAGCGCGGCGGCCCGGGCCACCGGCACCGGATGGGTGTTCCACGCGGTCATCCGTACCTTGTGCAGGCTGTCCCGCAGGTCGCCACCGCCTTCGTACTCGGCGGCCTGCTCCAGGAAGGCGGCGGTGTCGACCTGGCTCAGGTCGCCACCGCCGGCCAGCTTCATCAGCAGACGCAGCGACGCGGCCGGATCCTGTCCGGCGAGCAGGCCGGCCCGGTCGCCGGACAGTTCCGCCTTGCGCCACCATTCCAGCATCGCGGCGATGATCGCCCGCAACGCGATCGCGCCGACCGGCAGCCAGCTCAGGTTCGCCGCCCAGCGGGTCAGAATGGTCAGGATCGTCTGGTAGACGGCGTGTCCGCTGCGGACGTGTCCGAGTTCGTGGCCGAGCAGGGTTCGCAGTTCGTCGTCGTCGAGCTGCTGCACACAGGCCGTGTTGACCACGATGAACGGCCGGTCCAGCCCGATCGCCTGGGCGCCGAGCACCGGCGACTGGGTGACGAACAGCTCCGGTAGTTCCGGTACGTCGAGGGTGGCGGCAGCCTCGGCGAACAGCCGGTGCACCCGTGGGTACTGCCGGTGGTCGACCCGAATCGACGAGGCGAGGTACGACAGCCGGAACCCTCGCTCGTTCCACATGCCGACGAACGTCTTGACCACGTCGTCGAAGCCGCGCAGCTCGCGCAACGCGGTCAGTGCTCCCCGGTCCGCCGGGTGCTCCCAGGCCCGTGAGCTGATCCCGGTGAGGACGATCCGTCGCCTGGCCGGCGTAGTAGCGCCGTCATCGTCTGCGGTCATGTCACGGCCTCCCGGCTCGACGGACGTGGGCTACCCGGCCGATGGTGCCGCACCGGCACCATCGCCGGCTACCCCGCCGGCCGGTTCGGCGCCTCGGTCGAGCCGGCGGTAGCTGGGCGGATCGCCCGGTCGCAGCGCTGCTCCGTCGACCAGCAGATCGACCTCGGCCGCCGTCCGGTCAGCGGCGAAGAAACCTCGCTCGGCGTGGCGCCAACGGTCCAGCACCGGTTGCATCGCGGCGCCGTCACGGGCCAGCGATCGGGCCAGCCGTACCGGCTCCGGCGCGGTGACGAAAATCGACAGGGCCGCCTGCGCGCGGGCTGCCGCCCGCGCCGCGCTGACCCCTTCCACCAGCAGTACGTCAGGTGGTTCGACGACGACCCATCCGTCACTGAACCGCCCGGCGATCCAGTCGTAGCGCCGGTACCGTGCCGGCCGGCCCGCCCGCAGCGGAGCCAGCACCTGCTCCTGCAGCCGGGGCCAGAACGTGAACTGGTCACCCCAGCCGTCGAGCAGATCATCGGTACGGACCAGCGCGATCCTGCCGTTCGGCCGGGTCGTCGATCCGGCTGGGGCTGCCGCCCAGGCCTCGACCAACCGATCGGCGAACGTCGACTTGCCGGCGCTGCTCGGGCCGTCGATGACGACCAGCCGGACCGGGCCGAGGCGGGTCGGATTGCGGCAGGCCGGACCGGCGGACACCCGCCGGACGAGTCCGGCGAACGTCTCGACCGTGCCCTCGCCGAGATCGCACCCGCCCATGCCGGGCTCGTGTTCGCTGACGTCCGGCTCGTGCCCGCTCATGTCCGGCTCGTGCCCGCCCGTGGCGCGCCTGGCGGGATGAACGGCAGCCCGGCCGGCGGCCCGAACTCGATCAACCGCCACAGCGCAACGGTGTCGAGGTGCTCCTCGACCAGGTCGCCGAGCAGGTCCAGTCCGCGCTGGCGCAGCGTCGCGAAGCTGGTGTCCGGCGCGACGACGAAGCCGCGCCGGCCCGCCTGCCGCGCTACCTCGTCGAGGTAGCGACGGCGGAACTCGTCGGACTCGAACGCCCCGTGCCAGTGGGTGCCGGCCACCGCCCCGACCCGCGCGCCCTCGCCCCGCCCGTCGGCGTAGCGCAGCAACGGCGGCGTGGCCGGGTCGACGCTGCTGACGTACCCGTGGTGGATCTCGTAGCCGCGCACCGGGACCGGGTCGGCACCGACGGTGGCCCCGACCGAACGGGTCACTGTCTTGTGCGGTGCGAAACTGACCTCGACGGGCAGCAGACCGAGTCCGGGTACGGTGCCCCGCCGGCTTTCCACGTCGTCGTGTACCACCCGGGCGAGCATCTGGAAGCCCCCGCAGATGCCGAGCAGGGGCCGGCCGGCGGCGGCGTGCGCGCTGACCGCGTCGGCGAGGCCGGTCTCCCGCAGCCAGGCCAGGTCATCCACTGTCGACTTGGTGCCAGGGATGACGACCAGGTCGGCGGCGGAGACCTCGGACGGGTCGACGGTGAGCCGGACCCGCACGCCGGGCTCGGCGGCGAACGCCTCCAGATCGGTGGCGTTGGAGATCCGGGGCAGCCGGATCGCCGCGACCCGCAGGGTGTCGCGGCCGCGCGGCGGTGCGGGCCGGCCGAGAGTACGCCCGTACGCCAGCGAGTCCTCGCCGTCCAGCCACAGGTCGGGTCGCCACGGCAACACCCCGTACGTCGGTCGTCCGGTCACCGTGGCCAGCATGTCGATGCCCGGGCGCAGCAGGCCCAGATCGCCCCGGAACTTGTTGATCACGAATCCGCTGACGTGGGCCTGATCCTCCGCGCTGAGCAGCGCGACGGTGCCGAACATGGCGGCGAACACCCCGCCCCGGTCGATGTCGCCGACGACGATCGCCGGCAGGCCGGCGTGCCGGGCCAGACCGAGGTTGACGAAGTCGCCGGCCCGCAGATTGATCTCGGTGGGGCTGCCGGCACCCTCGCAGATCACCACGTCGTATTCGGCGCGCAGCGCGGCGAGGGTGGCGTGCACGGTGCCGGCGAGGCGGGAGCGCATCGCGCGGTAGTTGGCCGCGGTGACGGTGTCGACGGCCTCGCCGAGCAGCACGACCTGGCTGGACCGGTCGCTGCCCGGTTTGAGCAGTACGGGGTTGAACCGGACGTCGGGCTCCAGCCCGCAGGCGGCCGCCTGCATCGCCTGGGCCCGGCCGATCTCGCCGCCCCGGCCATCCGGGCCGACCACCACCGCCGAGTTGTTGGACATGTTCTGCGCCTTGAACGGGGCGACCCGCACGCCGCGTCGGTTCAGCCACCGGCAGATGCCGGCGGTCAGTACGCTCTTGCCCGCGTCGGAGGTCGTCCCCGCGACCAGCAGCCCTCCGCTGCCCCCTTCCTCGGCGATCGTGGACTTATCGAGAGACATAGCGGACAAATACCCGCGACAAGTCCACGATCGCGCGGGCGGTGGGGAGGGCGAGGGCGGTCTGGCCGACGAGGCGGGACAGCGTGGCGGCACGTTTGATGTGGCGATACGACGGGCGAGGGCCGTCACCGAGGAAGGGGCGGACCTCGCTGCGGCCGAAGTAGACGTTGCGCCCGCCGAGCCGGACACCGAGCGCCCCGGCGAACGCGGCTTCGCACTGGCCGGCGTTCGGGCTCGGATGGTCGGCGCGGTCGCGCAACCAGACCCGTCTTGCGCGGTCCCGGTCGCCTTTGACCGCTGGCGACCAGGCCACGGCAGCCAGCCCGGTGAGCCGCGACGGCACCACGTTGAGCAGGTCGTCGAGCCGGGCCGACGCGGTCCCGAACCGCTGGTAGCGGGCCGAGTGGTGGCCGACCATCGCGTCGAGCGTGTTGGCGGCGCGGTAGCCGACCAGGCCTGGCAGGCCGGCGACCGCTCCCCAGAACAGCGGGGCGACCACGGCGTCCGAGGTGTTCTCGGCGACGGATTCGACCGTCGCCCGGGCCAGCTCGGGCGGGTCGAGCGCGGCCGGGTCGCGCCCGCAGAGATTGCTCAACCGCCGTCGCGCCCCCGGCACGTCACCGGCGCGCAGTGCGCGGGCCATCGTGCCCGCCTCGGCCCGCAGTGTCCGCCCGCCCAGCACCGCCCAGGTGGTGCCGGCGGCAAGGACCGCGCGGGCGATCGGCCGGCGCCGGGTCAGCGCCGAGGCCGCCGCTGCGGCCAGCACCGGTACGCCGACCGCGACGGCCGTGTACGCCGCCCCCGCGCGCCGGCTCGGGCTGTACATCCGCCGTTCCAACGCGCCGGCGAAGCGTCCGTAGCCGGCGACCGGATGCCAGCGACGCGGGTCACCGAGCAGGGAGTCAAGTGCATAGCCGGCGAGCATCCCGCCAGCCGTGGCGACCGCAGCAGCCGCCTCGATCCTGCCAGCGCCGATAGCCACCCGGGCAGCTTACGCGGCGTAGTCACCGGCCGGTTGGGCCGGGCGCGGCGGCGGGGAACGCGGAGTCGGCGCTCCGCCACCATGCCGCCACGCCCGGCATCGGGAGTTCGACGGGCTCAGGCGGGCACCGGAACCCGGCCGCGCGAGCGCCGCGAACGGCTCGGCGGCACGGGCTGTCCCGCTGCCCGGTCGACGTCCCGGTCCGCGTCCCCGTCCCCGTCTCCATCCGGATCCTCATCGCCCGCCGAGCCGGCGGGCGGAGCCGGCGGCTCCTCATCGACCGCTGGCATCCCGTCGTTGCCGGGTGGCAGGCTCTCGGACGGCAGGCCCTCGGCCGCAGTCTGCGCGGCCAGCACGTCCACCGCCAGGGTGACCGCCGGACGGCCGTTGCTCGTGCGGGCCGGCTCACCCTCGACCGGCGAGGGCACCGACGGTTCCAGGAACGTCGGGTCGTCGTCGGCGTCGAACAGCTCGTTACGGGCCGACGGCGCCTGGTCCGGCGGCACGTCGGCGGTGGCCTCGCCCTGCACCCGCCGCTCCGGGTCGTCGCCGTTCACCTCGCTGGTGGCCAGCGTCGGCCGGTTACGCATGAACCGGCCACGGCCGCGTGCCAGGTCGTGTCCGACGGCGACGGCCTCCATCTCGTACTGCAGGCGGCTGTTGCCGTCGCCGTCGACCCAGTCGCGGGTGTAGAGCCGCCCGACGACCACGACCGGGTCGCCGAGCATGATCGACGAGGCGACGCCCTCGGCGAGCTTCCGCCAGCAGTTCACCCGCACCCGCAGGCTGTTTCCGTCTACCCACCGGTTGTTCTCCCGGTCGAGCCGGCGGGAGGTGGAGGCCACCTTGAAGTTGGCGACCAGGGTGTTGGTCTGGGTGGTCCGGCGCCACTCCGGGGTCGTCAACACATTGCCAACAACCGTTACATACGTATCGAACATCGCATCTCCACATGGGCTCGGGGACTGATCTGGACGAGTCGACTCGCCGACCAGCCTCGGCCTGTGGCGCCCGTACGACCAGTGACGATCCGGCTGCCCTGTGGACGGACCCCGAACTGTGGACAGCCAGCCTGCCTTCGGCTGAATGTGCTACGGCAACAGCGGGCATCGCTGTCCAGGAAATCCAGCTCTTGCTCCCGCTCGACGACCGGCACCGCGTCTGCGCGATCCTGGTCAGGCACCGGACTGGGGAGGTCTGCCCGTACAAGCGACGACGCCGCCCCGCCCAATTGCTGTCGGGCCTCCTGTACTGCGATGGCGCGACCGCAAACTGGATGCGTCTCACGTAAGCACCCGAGCGGGCACACCGTACCGATGTACGCATGCCCAGTCCGGTACGTTGACCGGGTCGGGGAGCATTGATGAGCAGGCGGTTCGGTGCCGTGGTTTCGCCGCTACCGGTCCCGCCGGTACCGGGGTCGTTCCAGCGCCTGCGTTGACGAGGAGATCGCGGGGTCGTCATCAGCACGAACTGGCATCGGTGCCCATCAGTGACTTCGCGGGGCGTGGCCCGCTCGTCCGGCGAATCGCCTCGCGGACGCGCTCTGCCAGGTGCCGGTACCCGCGCTCGTCGGCCAAGTGCAGCGCGTGCCGGAGGTGGCCCTCGGCCTCCTCGGGGAAACCGAGCACCCGCAACGTCTCGGCGAGCCCGAGCCGGGTCTCGACCTCCACCGGAGTGGCTCCGATCTCGCGGACCTGGTGGAGCGCCGGCAGCCAGTGGGCGAGGGCCTCGTCGTGCCGTCCCATCGCGTGGTGAATGCTCGCGACGGTGGCCGTTGCCTCGGCCTCGAACCGCGAGTGCCCCACCTCCCGACTCAGGGCGACCGCGGCGACGCCGGTGCGCAACGCGTCCGCCAGGCGCCCGGTGTCCCGGTCGAGGGCGGCCAGACAGCGCATCGTCTCAGCCTCGTTGGCGCGGTCCCCCACCGACCGGTGCAGCGCGAGTGCCTCGGCCAGCACGTCCCGCGCCACCTGCGTGCGGCCGACCGCCACCAACATCTCGCCCAGGTTGGTGGCGCAGATTCCCTCGCCGCTCACGGACCCCAGCTCGCGGTAGATCCGGCGGGCATGGTCGTAGTGCTCGGCCGCCGGCCGGTACCGACCCTGCAGGCGGGTGACGAGCCCCAGGTTCACCCGGTTCACTGCGATTCCCGGCCGCCAGCCGAGCCTGCTGTTGACCGCGAGTGCGCGCCCGAGGTGATCGCTGGCGGTGTCCAGCTCGCCCAGCTCGGCGTGGACGGTGCCGATGTTGCCCAGCGTCGCGGCCTCGGCCTCCGCCCAGCCGACTGCCTGGGCGAGGGCCAACGCGCGGGTGTGGTGCCGCAGCGACTCGACGTGCCGGCCCTGCCGCCAGTGCAGGCCGCCGAGGCTCATCTGGGCCGCCGCCTGTCCGGTCAGGTCGGCGTCGTGCTCGGCAGCGCAGAGCGCAGCGCTGGCGACGCGGAGCCAGTCCACGGTGTGCATCGTGGCGAAGAAGTAGCCACGCATCGCGTCGGCGAGTCGCCAGGCCAACGCGCGGGGACCGTGCTCGGCGGCGAAGATCACCGTCGCCACCAGGTTGTGGCGCTCGGCGTTCAGCCATGCGGACGCAGCCGCACCGTCCACGAAGTGCTCCTCGGTGGGGTCGGCTGCCGGGATCCGCAGCATCTGGGGGTACCGCCGGACAGCCGCCGCCGACACCCGGGCCAGGTAGCTGGACACGAGTCCGCGCAGGACCACCTCCCGCACCCCCGGCTCGTCCTCGGCGTCCACCTTGACCTGTGCGAGCTGCCGGACCAGGTCGTGGAAGGAGTACCGGTCAGCTCCGGCGGGACGGAGGAGGTGGACGTCGGCCAGCCGGGCGAGCATCCGGCCGGCGTCGGCCGCGCTGACCTGGACTGCGGCGGCGGCCGCGGCAGCGGTGATGTCCGGGCTCGGGACAAGGCTGAGGAGCCGGAAGAACCGCCGGGTGGCGGGCGGGAGCACGGCGTAGGTGTGGTCGATCGCGGTGCCCACGCAGGCGTCCCGGTCGTTGGGTACGGCCAGACCCGGCCACAGCGTCCCGTCACGGAGCCGCCCGACCTCATGCGTGATACTCAGGCCGCGGTCAGCCGCGAGGCGGGACGCGACGATCCGTAGCGCGAGCGGTAGGCGACCGCACAGCTCGGCCAACACCATGGCCTGCTCGGGACTGTGGTCCACGCGTTCGGAGCCGAGAATGCAGGCGAGCAACCGCACCGAATCGGTCGCTGGCAGGACGTCGACCTCGACCCGCACCGCCCCGTCTCGGGCCACCAGCCCGATCAGGCTGTCCCGGCTCGTCACCACCGTGACGCAGGCGGGGTGCCCCGGCAACAGCGGGCGTACCTGCGGGCCGTCGCGGCAGTTGTCCAGCACTACCAGCATCTTCCGACCGGCCAGCAGCGACCGGTAGGCTGCGGCCGCCTCGTCGACGTCGAGCGGGATCTGGTCGGCGGGCAGGCCGAGGCCGCGCAGCAGGATCGCGAGCGCGGCGAGCGGGGTCTGCGGCCGGGTCGCCGAGTAGCCCTGCAGGTTCACGTAGAGCTGGCCGTCCGGGAACCGCCCGGCGCAACGGTGCCCCCATCGCACCGCGAGCGCGGTCTTGCCGACACCGGCCGCGCCGGTCAGGACGAGTACCACGGGAGCCGGTGGCTCGCTCACGGCGACGGCGCGGTCCATCAGCTCCAGCACGTCGCCGCGCCCGACGAAGTGGGCGACGGCGGGTGGTAGCTGGAGCGGTCGGGGGGTCCGGCCGTCGTGGGCGGCGAACCCAGGCCGGGCCGAGGTCGCCGGCTCGGCGCGCAGGATCCGTCTCTCCAGGTCGCGGATCCGCCGGGTGAGGTCCAGACCGTGCTCCTCAACCAGCACCCGGCGCAGCTTCCGCGCCACGGCGAGCGCCTCCGCCGGCCGGCCCTCCCGGCACAGCGCGGTCATCAGCAGACTGCAGGAACGTTCCCGCAGCGGCGCCTCGTTCACCAAGGACAGGAGGTCCGGGATGACGTCGGTCGCCCGGCCGAGGGCCAGGCGCGCCTCGGCGAGGTCCTCCTTGGCGGCACGACGCCGCTCCTCCAGCCGGGCCCGCTCCGCCTCGACGTAGTGCCCGGCGGCGTTGGCGAGAGCCGGACCCCGCCACAGCGCCAGCGCGGACTCCAGACTGACCGCCACGGCCGCGCTGTCCTCAGCCTGAGTCGCGTCCCAGGCCTGCCGCACGAGCCGGTCGAAGTCCTGGAGGTCGAGGTGCAACGGATCGACCACGATGCGGTACCCGGCCGGCTCGGTGCGGATCACGTCGGCCGCGTCCACCGCCCGGATCGCCTTGCGCAGCGCCGACACGTCCGCCTGGATCTGGGTCTTTGCCGTCGATGGCATCGCGCCGCCCCACACCGCCTCCACCAGGGCGTCCATGGTGACCAGCCGGTTGGCCTCCAGCAGCAGGAACCCGAGCACCGCCCGTTGCCGGGGACGGACGAGTGGCAGTCGGTAACCGCGTCGTTCCACTGTGATCGGACCGAGAAGGTAGAAACGCACGATTCCCCCGCTTCACAACAGGTCGAGCCGTACCGGTGCGCATCATCGCCGCACCGGTACGGCGTCGACCGTTCCCGAACGGTACCGCGTGCGTGCTAGATCCAGCCGGTTCCCCACGTGACGGCGTTGCCACTGGAGTTCGTGACGGTCACTCTGGTTCGCGACAGAACGTAGTTCGCGAACGACGCGCCCGCCGGCGCGAGGACCTCGAAGTACCCCAGGTCGATCCGGCAGGACGAGGAGAAGGTGGAACAGGTCGTCGACATGCTTTCCGTGACCGTCGAGCCGCTTCCGGTGCAGCTGTAGCTCACTCCGGCGTTCCGCGGAAACGACGCGTCGATGCCACCGGTGCAGCTCAGGGACGTGCCGTTGAACTGAAACTGCAGGGTTATGCTGATCTGGTACGGGCTCACGGCCACGCTCTGCGCGCATTGCGCGAAGCTGTCCGCCCGGCTGTTCGCGTATTCGATCAGGTATCTACGGGTCGTCAGCCGGTCGGCGTCGTAGGTGAGGCGGGCGTAGCCGTAGCCGCCACCGGTCTTGCCCGAGATTGCGGAGCTGCAGGGTGAGGACATCGACTGCGACCACGGCCCGTCACCGGCGTGGGCCGCGGCCGCCGGCACCACGGCAGCGACGAGCCCGAGGAGTAACACGATCCCGCCCCGCCCGACCGTACGCCGAATGTATGAACTCATCTGGTTCCTCCAACGCTACCGCTGGACCTGTTCCAGCGATGGCGACGGTTCCAGCGTGCGTTATGCGTCCGCTATGCGCGCCGGAACCGCGAGCAGGCAACCGGCCGGTCGGACCGCTACGAGGCGGGCGGATAGTCCCACGTGGAGCAGTACACGGCCCGAGACGAGCTCCCGAAGCTGGTCTGTAAGAACAAGGCGCTGCGCCATCGGCTGCATCGACTTACGCCGGCCGTTCAGCATCAACCCGCGCAGATACCGCAGCCCGGTCGCCCGCCGATCCGATCTCGGCAACCCGCGAAACCCTGGCCGCGAAGTCCTCCGACCGGGCCCTCACCTGGGTGAGTCCCCGCTCGTCCACGCCCGGGCGTCAAACCCAGCCTGGGCGGCCCGGCAAGCGACACGCCACAACGACCTGACAACCTATGGCTCGTGGACTGATCTTGGCGAGTCGACTCGCCAACCAGCCTCGGCCCCGCAGCGCCCATGCTGCCAGTGACGACCAAGCCGCGCCGCGGACAGACCTCGGACTGTGGACAACCGGATCGGCAACGGGTGGACGTGCCTCCGGCAACGCCGCCGCCGGCCAGGCAGCCCTACTCGCCATCATCACTGTCATCTTCGGCGGCGTCACCGCACGGGCTCCGGAGGCCGTTGCCGTAACGCTCGACTCAGCGGTGCTTCGCCAGCTCGACGAACGCCGACCAGGCGGCCGGACCGAAGGTCAGCGTGCCGGTCGACCCTCGCCAATCAGCCTCAGCGCGTCGTCATCGGCCTTGACCAGCTAAGCTAACTAGATTAGTTTTGAGCTAATCTAGTTAGCTCCGCTTGGAGGTGCCATGTCCGAGTTTCTCCCGGTCGACGGTGGTCGCCTCGCGTACGAGGTGACCGGCGAGGGCCCGCTGGTCGTGCTCGCGCACGGCATGGGCGACAGCCGTGCCGCGTACCGATTCGTCGTCCCACAGCTCGTCGCGGCCGGTTACCGGGTGGCGGCGACCGACCTGCGCGGTGCCGGCGAGTCCGACATCGGCTTCCCGAGCTACAGCCGCACCGACATCGCCAGCGACCTGACCGCCCTGATCCGCCGCCTCGGCGGACCGGCCGTCCTGGTCGGACACTCGATCTCCGGCGGGGCGGCCACCATCGCCGCGGCCACCGCGCCCGAGCTGGTCACCGCCGTCGTCGAGCTGGCACCGTTCACCCGCAAACAGTCGATCGGGCTCGCCGACCTGCGGGTCCGGCGGTTCCGGCAGGGCATGTCCCGGCTGCTCGGCGCCGGCCTGTTCGGCAGCGTCAAGAGCTGGCTCGGCTACCTCGACGTGGCCTACCCGGGTCCCCGCCCGGCCGACTGGACCGCTCAGCTGGCCGGCATCGAGGCCAAGCTGCGCGAGCCCGGCCGGATGCGGGTGTTGCAGAAGATGGGCCAGTCCAGCCCGGCAGACGCCGGCGCGCATCTGGGCGGGGTGCGCTGCCCGACGCTGATCGTCGAGGGCACCCTCGATCCGGACTGGGGCGACCCACAGGCCGAGGGCGAGGCGATCGTGGCCGCCATGCCCGACGGCCTGGCCACCCTGTCGCTGGTCGACGGCGCCGGTCACTACCCGCACACCCAGTTCCCGGACCAGGTGGTGGCGCTCCTGCTGCCGTTCCTCGCCGCTGCCGCCCGTGCCTAGGGCCGGGCTCGACCGGGCGACCGTGATCGCGGCGGCCGCCGAGGTCGCCGACAAGCACGGCTTCGGGCAGCTGACCATGGGCCTGGTCGCCGATCGGCTCGGCGTGCGGACCCCGTCGCTGTACCGGCACGTGGGCAGCCTCGCCGAGTTGCACCAGGGCGTCGCCACGCTGGCCGTGACCGAGCTCGGCGACGTGCTGCGGGACGCCACCCAGGGGTACGCCGGCCGTGACGCCCTGGCCGCGGCCGCCCATGCGTGGCGGTCGTACCTGGTCGGGCACCCGGGCCGGTACGCCGCCACGATCGGTGCGGCATCCGAGCCGGGTCTGGACGCGGCCGGTGCACGGATCATCGCGTCGTTGGCCGCGGTGCTGCGCGGTTACCGGATCGACCCGACCGAGCAGACCCACGCGCTACGGACACTGCGCAGCGCCCTGCACGGCTTCGCCACGCTCCAGGCCGCCAACGGGTTCCAGTGGGAAGCGGACACCGACGAGAGTTTCGAGTGGCTGATCGACTTCCTCGACCGTGGACTACGTCGTACGGCGAGCGGGCCTAGCCGTGCCGGTCCGGGCCGGCGTGGGTGATGGTGGTGCGAACCGCGACCCGCTTGTCGCGCCGCATCGCCGCCCGGTAGTCGTCCCAGTCAGGATGCTCACCGGAGATCCGGCGGTAGTAGTCGACCAGCAGGTCGAGCGCGTCGGGCAGCCGCACCACCTCGGCCTCGCCGTCGATCTGCACCCACTGCCCGAAGAAGCGGTCGGTGGTGACGCAGAAGGTGACCCGAGGGTCGTTCGCCAGGTTGCGTACCTTGGTCGCGGTTTCCCGGGTGCTGACCAGGACGCGGCCCGCGTCGTCGACGGCGACCAGGACCGGACTGGTCTGGGTCCGCCCGTCCGGGTGCCGGGTCACCATCACCGCCCGGTGGTTGTCCTGCAGGAAGTCGCGTACCCGATCGACATCCATGTGGTCTCCTTCGCTTGTTCGCCTTCGGCCGCCCGGGTAGGGCGGCGGTACCACACCGATTGTGCGACCCCAGGATCGGACCTACCGGCAGGTAACGCGGCAGGGGTACGGTCAGGTCGTGCAGCCCGACATTCTCGGCCCGCCGTACGAGCAGCAGGTCATCGAGCTGGACCCGGACGACGAAGGGCCGGTCGTCGCGACCCTGGTCCGGCGCCGCGCGGATCGCCCGGCCGGGCGCGCCGTGCTCTACCTGCATGGCTTCGGCGACTACTTCTTCCAGACCCATCTCGCGGACCACTTCATCCACGACGGCTGGGACTTCTACGCACTCGACCTGCGCAAGTACGGTCGCAGCCTGTTGCCGCACCAGACGCCGAACTTCTGCCGGGACATCAGCGAATACTTTCCCGAACTCGATGCCGCCGCCCGGATCATCCGTCGGGACGGCAACGAAACCTTGCTGGTCAACGGCCATTCCACCGGTGGTCTGATCGCGGCGATCTGGTCGGACGCGCGGGCCGGCCAGGATGTCGCGCTGGACGGACTGTTCCTGAACAGCCCGTTCTTCGATCTGAACCTGCCGTGGCTGCTGCGCCGGCCGCTCGCGGCGGCCGTGTGCCGGCTCAATGCCCGCACGCCGTACCGGGTCGTCCAGACCGGGCTTTCCTCGGTGTACGGGCAGAGCGTGCACGACTCATACCAGGGTGAGTGGAACTTCGACCTGGACTGGAAGCCGCTCGCCGGCTTTCCGGTGCGGGCCGGCTGGCTCAACGCCATCCGGCAGGCACAGCGGCGGCTGCGGCATGGGCTGCGGATCACCGTGCCGGTCCTGCTGGCTTGCTCGACCCGGTCGTTTCGCAGCCGCAGATGGCACGATGCGGCCACGCTCGCCGACGCCGTGCTGGACGTCGAGCACATGGTCCGCTGGGCGCCACGGCTGGGCCGGCACGTCACCCTGGTCCGGATCGACGGCGGGCTGCACGATCTCACTTTGTCCGGCAAGCCGGCCCGTGATCAACTGTTCAGCGAACTGGACCGCTGGCTGCGCGCCTACTTCACGTCGGAGCCGACCGGTCCGGATCCCGGTCAGCCGGTCGCCGCCGAGCGCCCGGAAAACCGCGGGATCCCCCAAACCGACTGATCCCAGACTATCCATGCTCAACATGCATCGATGCGATGATCGCAGCCACTCGTCACAGCCATCACCTGCTACTACTATGTGCACGCCGGACCTGAAGATCAGGTCCACGTCATGATCGACCTGCCACGATCGTGACGAAACGTACTGCGCCCGTAGCTCAGCGGATAGAGCAGGGGACTTCTAATCCCAAGGCCGCAGGTTCGAATCCTGCCGGGCGCACAGAAACCCAGCTAAACCCCACCCCACACAGGGGTTGAGCTGGGCAAACGCATCCGCCGGAAGTACGGGCAGGAACACACGAAGCTGATCATGTGGCCTTCTGACCAGCGCGTTTGAGTTCGTACGTCAGGACCGGCCCCCGGTACCCCGCACGGGTCCTCCCGGTGCCGCCGACCCGAGCTCGACCCACCAGCACCACCCGAACCCGGGGCACCAGCGCGCAGGCCCCTCCGCAAAACCGGTGCTGGACCCATGCGGAGGCGAGCTGCTTGACCTCACCGTCGACCTCACCCACAGCAACGACCGCGCAACCGCGCTGGCAACCGGTTCGCCTGCAGCCCGACACGAAAGCGCCCGACGCCGTCAAGCCTGACTTGGGTCATTTAGTGCGTACGACGATCGGTGCGGCGTTTCCGCTGGTGGCAGCGGTGCCACCCGTTGAGCGCCCCGACTGAAGGAGCACCTTCGCACTGGATAGCGGCGCGTCGGCTTGACGGATACTTCACGGCAGGTCGCCGCGCCGAGATCGGAAGGTGATCGTGGCCCGGGTCGGGATTCACCATGCCGCCGCCGTGCTCGGCTGCCGGCTTACCCGTTGCCTGCCGCCGCTGAGCCCGTTGTGTCCGGCTGGACGGCGGCTGACCGTCGGTGGATGAGCCGGCGTAATCACGCACGGTCACGAATGTGATGTCACCTCCTGCCCATTTCGGGCACTGCGTCGTGCTGCCTCCGTCCAGCCATCGTCATGTCCGCGGCGAGTGGAGCCAGACTGACGTCATCCTTGGCTTGTGAGGTGTGCCAGAGTCCACTCGCGATGGAGATCCCGTGTCACCCGGGCCGGCTCCAGCTCCCTGGTCACCGTGAGTGACCCGACTGGGGTCATGTGGTGCGTACGACGATCGGTGCGGCGTTTCCGCTGGTGGCAGCGGTGCCGCCCGTTGAGCGCCCCGGCTGGAGGAGCACCTTCGCTCTGGATGGCGGCGTGTCGGCGTGGGCGGATACCTGGCATCCGCCGGCGTGGGTCCTGGTGGGCACGTCGTGGTCGGCGGCCCTTGCGGCTCTTCCGGTAGGCTTGGTCATCCACATCGGATGCCCGTGTCTCTTCCTGGGCGTAGGGAAGTCGTCAAGATGGAACGTTGTGCCGAGGTCAGGGTGTCGGTTAGTGCGCAGATTTCGACACGGTCGCGAGCAACACGGCAGGTCACAGCGCCGAGATCAGAAAATGATCTTCAACGTGACCCAACTCGGGGCGCTGGCAACCGGTTCGCCTGCAGCCCGACGCGAAAGCGCCCGACGCCGTCAAGGGTCAGGACGAAGTCCCCGCCCGGCTCCGCCCTCCGCCTGAAACACGCGCTTCATCGCGGCGTAGGAGCAAGCCCTGGTGCGGCCCTTCGACCTGGAACCGATCCCTCGGCCGGGATCACCATGCGGGCATTCCGGCTTCCCAAGGATGGCCCGGGGGCAGGCCTTGTTTCCCCCTTGTGTCCTGGCCAACTCCGTACGACGAGCGAATCGCGGCAGAAAAAGTGCGCAATCGCGCTCGATGAGTCCGGGCAACTTACCTTACATAGGGCGGTATGCGTCTCGTCGGTGTTCTATTCGCAGTACGACGACCTCGTGGGTGTTCTCGTTGATTCGGTAGAGTACGCAGTAGGTCCCGCGTCGTGCAGCCCAAACGCCGACTAACTCGAACCGCAGAGGTTTCCCCACTCGATGCGGGTTGTGCATCAAGGTGTTGGTCAGAAATTCGATTGCTGCGGCTGCGACCGGCTCGGGCAGGGTCTGCGCGAGCGCGCGCCGCGCGGGTGGGGTTACGACGAGTTCGTACTTATTCACCTGCGCAGCTCGCGCACCGCCTCGGCGCCCCGGACGACATCACCACGGGTGTACGCGGCGTCGGCCTCGCGGATGTCGGCTAGGGCCTGTGGATCGCGCAGCACGTCGATCGTCTCTTCCAGTTGGGCCAAGTCCTCCGGGCTGATCAACACCGCTGCGGCACGGCCGTTGCGGGTAAGCACGATCCGCTCATGCTCACGTTCGACCCGGTCGACGTACTCTGAGAGGTGGTCGCGGACGCCGCTTCGTAGGTTCTTGCCTGGCGCGCCGAGACGGGCATACAGGTCATATAGCCGGCTTCCTTGCGTCGGTCACGGGAGTCGCCAAGATCAGTACATCCGACCTCGCGCTACTCGCGGCATGAGCGGACGTTCCGTTCGCCTCGCGCAGGTGCCAATCCAAGCTCCTGCCTGCGAGCATAGTGACGTCGGCTGCAAAGCTTCAGCTACTGCGCAAGCGAAGGTACGCAGTCGTTCATCGGCCAGGTCGTTCGGGACGACAGAGTCCGCCAGTCGGGATAGGCGCGGATAGCCCCAGCCTGATCAGGGCGCTGATCAGGCTGGGTCGGCAGCTCGACACCCGGACCGCCAGCGGCGTCGGCGCACCTGCACCGGGCCGAGTTGGGCCGGTGCAGGGCCGGACGAACGAAGCGGGAGAGAACCCTGACTCTCAGGAGTCTGCGCCCCACCACGTTGTCGCTGCTCCGGCTGGCATCCCCGTACACCACAGTTTCCAGGCGTCACGGGCCCCGGCCCGTACCGCGCCGCTCCTGCCGCCGACCTCGTCGACCAGCGCCGCGCTCGGGGCAGGCGCAGAACCATTTCCAGGTGACATATATATTGATATTCTTCGAAGTAATGCCGTCCCGAGGAGGATCGATGCGAAAGGTTCACGCAATCATCGCCACAGTCGCCTTGACCGGCGCTCTGGTGCTGACCGGTGGCACGCCCGCGCTGGCCGCGCCCGCGCAGTCCGCCGCGCCCGCAGCCGCACCGGGCGTCGCGGCCGCAGCCTTGGAGCTGCAGGGGGTCTACTACGATCGCGACTTCTGCGTCTGGTACGGCAACTACGGTGCCGCCAACGGCCTGTGGGGCACGTGGTACTGCGAGTTCCAGCCCAACGCCGGATCGAACGGGCTCTGGTTCCTCTGGGCCTGGGTGGACTAGCCGGACCAGTTGAACCGACGAGCCCAACCCGACCACAAGGCCATATCTGCGAGGCATATCTCGGCCTGGGACGGGCAGTCGATGCCATGGCCAAGCAGGTGGAGGGCGACAACCGCAAGCGGCGCGCACTCGCCCGCGACGCCCGGGAACAGGGCAGCAGCGCCAGTAAGGCAGGTGTCAGTCTGGGTGCGTCCAAGCAACCCGAACGCGTCGATCGCGCCGACCGTCACGGTCCGCCTGCGGCCGGCGCGCACAAACCGGGCCCGCGTACGGAGCTGCCGCGTCGACCGGCGGCACCCGCCCCGCCACGACCGTCCCGTCCCACGTCCGACGGCGACACCGCGTCCGACCCACACGTGCTTCGCCTGCGCTACCGCGAGTTGGTCAGCGAGGTAAGCGCCCGTACCGGGCTCGACTTCGACCAGGCCAAGACCACCGCCCTGGCCACCGTCGCCACGCTGGCCAGGGCGCTCGGCAACGACGACCGGCGCCGGCTGCTCGAATCGTTGCCGGCCGAGCTGTCCGGCGAGGTACCTGTCGTCTCCGACACCGATGGTACCGACACCGGGCGCCGCCCGGACGATCTGGCGGGCTTCGCACACGACGTAGCGGCACTCGCCGGACAATTTCCGGAACAGGCCCAACAACGGGCCCAAGCGGTGCTGAGCGCGATCGCCGACCAGGACGGCGACCTGATCGACAACCTGGCGTTGCCACCCGGCCTGGCCGGGCTGACCGCTACGGCACCGCC
The DNA here is from genome assembly GCF_049179075.1 of Solwaraspora sp. WMMB335. NCBI lineage: Bacteria > Bacillati > Actinomycetota > Actinomycetes > Micromonosporales > Micromonosporaceae > Solwaraspora > Solwaraspora sp. WMMB335. Next base: position 5,944,217 of record NZ_JBMHMF010000001.1, on the reverse strand, counting down.
CGGCGGCGGGTTGGTCGGCCCCGACGGGCAGGCCGCGCCCCTGGACGACGGCCAATTGCGGGCCGCGGTGCGGCGGCTGCCGGGCTGGACCGGCGACCGCAACGCGTTGAGCCGAATCCTGGTTCTGCCGGCCGACCAACTGGACCGCGTGCTCCTGCGCGTGGATCAGCTGAAACGGGAGTCCGGCCGAGGACCCCGAATCAGCCGCCCGGATCCGCAGACCGCGCACATCGTCATCCACACCGCCACGGCGGGGGCGGTCACCGCGCTGGATGTCGACCTGGCCGCTCGGGTGGCGGATGCGATCGACGAGGCTCGGGGCGGCCTGGCCTGATCCGGATCTCCGGAGATGCCCAGGCGGCCAGCTGTCCACGGGTTAATTGTACGTCGTACAATTAACCCGTGGACGACCGCGAGAACCCCTCCAGCGGCCTTGGGCCCCGAACCGCGGCTGGTCTGGCGGCCGGCGCCATCGCCCTCTACGCCGCCGACGTGCTGTATCTCAGCTACCTGGAACCGGCCGGCGGACAGCGTTGGCAACTCCAGACGAGCGTCGTGCTCGGGCTGACAGCCGGTCTCTGCTACGCCCTGGCCGGCACTCCACTCCTGACCAACCTGCTGACGCCGATCAACCGGCAGGCAGCCGGCGTCGGCCGTGTCCTGTGGCTGATCTTCGTGCTGGCCACGGTGGCTTCCCACACCGTCTTCGCCCCGGTCCTCGATACCCTCGACAACGCCGGGCTGACGTCCGACGCGGCCTGGGAGACGACGCTGAGCGGCACCGGCCCGGCTACCGAAACCATGCTGTGGGCGTTCCAGATCACCGCCGGACTCAGCCTGGTGGGCTTGGCCGGTACCCTGCTCGGGCTCATCGTTGCCACGCTCCGAGCAGATTCGACGCTTCCCCGGTGGTCACTCGCCTTCCACCCGGTGGTCGGTCTCCTGGTGATCGAAGTGGGGCTGCGGTCGTTCCTGTTCGACGACGGTGCGGCCCGGGCCTTTCTGCCGTTCTCCACGAGCCATCTGGTCTACTTCGGCGTCCTCGCCGTCATCCTCGCCGTCGGTCCATCCCATCGAGAATCAGCGCCAGGCCGTGGTTGAAGAGGTCGTCGGGGGTGGTAGCCAGAAACAGGGTGAGTGCACTGGTCAGGCCCGGCGCCAGCGGTACCGGGCCCGAGCGGGCGAGTCGCTCGGCCCAGACCTGCCGAGCCGGCGACGGGCCGGCGCGCCGGCGCTCGTCCTCCAACTCGACGACATCGAGTGTGAACGCCAGCAGCACCGAGTAGCCGAGCGCGGCCTCAGCGGCGGTGAATCCAGCGCCCAACAGCACGTCCATAGCCTGGTTCACGATGTCCAGCTGCCGCTCGGCGTAGGCGCCCTGCACCCGGAACCATCCGGATGTCCCGGGATGCTCGAGTAGTACGGTCCTGACCTTGGTCGCCAGGTCACGGAGCCACGTCCGCCAGGCGGTCCCGGCCGCCGGCACCGCGATCGTCGACAGCACGGCCTCGCACACCGCGCCCCGCACGGCGTCGAGTCCGCCGAGATGGTGGTACACGGCAGCCGGGCGGACATCGAGCCGGTCCGCCAACCCGCGGACGGTGAGCGAATCCAGCCCGTCCCGGCGTACGAGTTCCACAGCTGCGGCGACCACCATCGCCCGATTCAACCGGGGCGACGGCGGGCGACCACGAGGACGGCCGGTCACCCGTCGACCCTAGCCTCGGCCCTGGCCGACGAAGCGGCGGATCCGGGTGCCAATCGATCCGCTCCGGCGATCGTCACGTGTGGTTGGGTGTCTGGTTGTTGCGCATCCGGCCCGACGGTTATGGTGTCGCGTCCGGTCAGCCGGAGTTGGATACCCGGCCACCAAGGTGATCCGGTAGGTAGTAGGTAGGTAGGTGTCAGTCCACGGGTAGGAAAGGCGACTGGTTTGTCCGACGTCACCGAGCACGGCACCAACGACAAGGACGAGGACGAGGATCCCGGCGTACGGCCGGCGGCGCGGGAGGGCCGGTGGTGGCTGCGGCGTCCGTCGGGGCGGCTGGCCCAGCGTGTGTCGGGACGGCTGGCGAACGCGGTCGCCGTGCTGGCGGTCCTGACCGCCCTGGTTCTGCCGCACGAACTCGACCTGATCACCGCGACCGCGTTCGCCCGGATCCCGGTCGAGGCGATTCTCGCCGCCGCGCTGCTGCTCGTGCTGCCCCACCGGGCCCGGACTCCGGTCGCGGTCGCGCTCGGCGCGGCGCTCGGCGTGCTCACCGTGCTCAAGGTCATGGACATCGGGTTCTTCTCGGTGCTCGACCGGCCGTTCGACCTGGTGCTGGACTGGGGGCTGCTGGCCGACGGCTACCGGTTCGTGGCCGCCTCGTACGGCGGAGCGGCGGCGGTGGGTGCGGCGGCCGGTGCGGTCGGGCTCACCGTTGCGGTGCTGGCGACCGGGGTGTGGGCCGTACGGCGGATCGCCCGGCTGCTGGCCGCCCGTCGCCGGGTGGTCGGCGGCGCGATCGGTGTGGCGGCGGCCGGGTGGCTGGTGTTCGCTCTGCTCGGTACGCAGGTGATCGTGTACGAGACGCCCGCACGCCGGATCGGGTTGCCGGTCGCCGACCGGGGCACCTCGCACCTGGCGTACGACCACACGGCGCAGGTGGGGGCGAGCCTGCTCGACCGGCAGGAGTTCGCCGAGCTGGCGGCGGTCGACGCGTTCCGCGACGTACCCGGTGACGAGCTACTGACCGGCCTACGCGGCAAGGACGTGGTGCTGGCGTTCGTGGAGAGCTACGGCCGCGACGTGATCACCGACCCCGAATTCGAGCCACTGGTCGGCGCAGTGCTCGACGAGGGGACCCAGCGTCTGGCAGCCGAAGGGTACGGCTCACGCAGCGCCTTCCTCACCTCCTCGACCGTCGGCGGCAGCAGTTGGCTGGCGCACGCCACCGTGCTGTCCGGGCTGTGGGTGGACAACCAACAGCGTTACCGCAGCCTGGTCAACAGTGACCGGCTGACGCTGACCCGCGCGTTCGGCGACGCCGGCTGGCGGGTCGCCGGCTTCTTTCCGGGCAACACGCGGGCCTGGCCGGAGGGGGCGTTCTTCGGCTACGACCAGGTCTACGACTCACGCAACATGGGTTACCGGGGTGACCGGTTCAACTTCGCGTCCATCCCGGACCAGTACACCCTGTCCGCCCTGGACCGGTTGGAACGGGGCAACGGCGACCAGCCGGTGATGGCCGAACTGGCGCTGCTGTCCAGCCACGCCCCGTGGACCCCGTTGCCGAAGCCGGTCGGCTGGAACACGGTACGCAATGGTGCGGTCTTCGACCGCGAGGCGATGGCCGGCGACGAGCCGACCCGCTCTGCCGAGGAGGGACTGCGTAGCGACTATCCACGGGCCGTCGGGTACTCGGTCGGCACTCTCATCTCGTACCTGGAGGCACGCGGCGACGACGACCTGGTGCTGATCTTCCTCGGTGATCACCAGCCGGCACCGGTGATCACCGGACCGGGTGCCAGCCACGACGTGCCGATCACCATCGTGACCCGTGATCAGGCGGTCCTCGACCGGATCGCGGACTGGGACTGGCAGGACGGGTTGCGGCCCGGTGCCGAGTCCCCGGTCTGGCAAATGGACTCGTTCCGGGACCGGTTCCTGACCGCGTTCCAGTGAGCCGGCGATTTCGCCCTTGTTTCCGGTTGGATCCGTTGTGGAGCGATGGGTCGGTCGGGGCACCAGTGAAGCCCCGCAGCAGGCATGATCGGCCTCAAGATCCGCGGTCCGATGGCCGATACGCCCATGCCGGCGGCACCGTGGTCGTGACGGAACCAAGGAGACAACTTGAGGACCTCCTCGACATCCCCCACCGGCCAGTCCTCTCCACCGACGACGACCGGTACCGGCAGGTCCCGCAGCCGGCGACTGGTCGTGCTCCTCGTCGCGGTGGTGGCGGCGGCACTGCTGCCGGCGATCGGCCCGTCCGGGGCGGCCAGCGCCGCACCCGAACGCGGCACGGACATCGCCGGCACCCCGTGGGCCACCCTGGACAGTGCGCCCGCGACCAGCCGGTCGGGCCGGCCGGCCGACATCGAAGCCCGCCGGATGGCGGCGTACTCCCTGGACCGCGAGGCCATCGCCGCGCAGCTCGACCGGGCGCCCGACGAGTCGGCCCGGACGGCGACGGCCGCCCCGCTGGTGCTGTCCGTGCCGGATCCGAACGGCGAGATCCAGCGCTTCGAGGTCGTCGACTCACCGGTGATGCAGGACGGCCTGGCCGCCCGACACCCGGAGATCAGGACGTACGCCGGTAGTGGCGTCGACGATCCGACGGCGACGATCCGGGCCGATCTGACCCCGCTGGGCTTCCACGCCTCGGTCCGCTCCTCGGACGGTGCCTGGTACGTCGACCCGTACCACCGTGACCAGAGCGTCTACGCCAGCTACTACGCCCACGACCTGGTCAACCGGCACGGGACACTGGTCGAACGGGCAGACGTGGGTGCCGCCGCCGAATCCATCGGCGAAGACATCGCGCAGCAGCAGGCCGACGACCAGGCCGGGCCGCTGGTCACCCTGCGCACCTACCGGCTGGCGTTCCTGACCGACCCGTCGTACGCGACCTACTTCGGCGCGGACAACGTCACCGCCGCCAAGGTCACCCTGGTGAACCGGGTCACTCAGATCTACGAGGACGAAACCGCGATCCGGCTCGTGCTCGTCAACGACACCGACAAGACCAACCTGAACACCGCCGAGGCGGCAGCTGGTCCGGACGGGCCGTGCGGCTCGGCACCGTGCTTCGCCGAGTCGCACCTGACCGGCTGCTCCGGCGCCACGCTCAACCGCAACCGGATCGTGCTCGGCCAGCTCGTCGGGGCCAGCAACTACGACGTCGGGCACATCGGCTTCGGCCTGCCCGGCGGTGGCGTCGCCGGGCTCGGCGTGGCCGGCGGCGACGGCAAGGCACGCGGCTGCACCGGGTTGCCGAATCCGATCGGCGACTTCTACGCCGTCGACTACGTGGCGCACGAGATCGGCCACCAGTTCGCCGGCAACCACACCTTCAACGGCACCCAGTGGAACTGCTCCGGCGGCAACCGCAGCGCCGCCAACTCGTACGAGCCGGGCAGTGGTTCGTCGATCATGGCCTACGCGGGCATCTGCCAGCAGGACAACCTGCAGCCACACACCGATCCGTACTGGTCGCAGCGCAGCTACTACGAGATCACCACGTTCGTCAACGCCACCCGGCCGTCGATCAACGAGGTGCAGACGGTGTCGCTGCGCGACTTCGACACCGACGGGGACTCGTTCACCCTGACCTACGGCGGGCAGTCCTCGGCGCCGATCGTGCGCGGCGGTGACTACACCACCGCCGGGATCAAGGCGGCGATCGAGGCGATCAGCGGATGGCCGGCCGGCGCGACGGTGAGCGTCGCGGCGTTCGGCGGCATCGGCGCCCTCACCGACGCCGGTTTCCAGGTCACCTTCAACGGCGGCGCGGTGGCGCAGACCAACGTACCGGCGCTGAGTCTGACCGATCTCGACGGTGCCGGCGGTTTCGTCGGCGAGACCGCCAAGGGCGGGCCGGTCGACAACGGCGGCTGGCAGGTCACGCAGACCACCAACCACGCCCCGGTGGTGACCGTGCCGGACTCGTTCACCATCCCGGTACGGACCCCGTTCGCGCTGACCGGCAGCGCCACCGACGCCGACGCCGACGCGCTGACCTACATGTGGGAGCAGAACGACCGGGGCGGGATCAGCGGCGGCAGCAGCGCCGGCACCGCGCTGGTCGACAATGTCAAGACCAACGGCCCGCTGTTCCGGGTGTTCGGCACGGCGGCGCTGGTCGGCCCGGACGACACCGAGCAGTACTACTCCCCCGGGTTGAACGCGGTCGACGACAACCCGACCCGAATCTTCCCGGACATGGCCCAGATCCTGGCCGGCAACACCAACGCGGTGACCGGGTCCTGCCCGACCGCGCCGGAGCCGCCGGCCAGCGGCAGCGCCTCGAACCTGCCGCAGGCGCTGGTCGACTGCTACTCGGAGTTCCTGCCGACCGCCGACTGGGTCGGCTACGCCAACGACCGGACGATGCACTTCAAACTGACCGCCCGGGACGGGCGGCCCGGTGGCGGCGGCATCGGCAACGCCGAGACCGCGCTGGTGCTGGCACCGGACGCCGGCCCGTTCCTGGTGACCTCGCAGGACCGGCCGGTGTTCTACCTGGGCGGGTCCACCCAGGAGATCAGCTGGGACGTGGCCGGCACGGACGCCGCCCCGGTCGGTGCGGCACAGGTGCGGATCTCGCTGTCCGTCGACGGCGCCGAGACCTTCCCGTACGTGCTGGCGCAGGCGGTGCCGAACACCGGCAGCGCCACGGTGACGTTGCCCAACATCGACACCACCACCGGCCGGATCAGGATCGAGGCGGTCGGCAACGTCTTCTTCGACATCAACGACGCCGACATCCGCATCGACCAGGTCCGCGCGCTGCAGCAACTGGCGTACGCCGGCGATACGGTCGTGCACCCGGCACCCGGCGCGGCCGAGGCCGAGGTGCTGCTGCGGGCCGTCGTCACCGGGCAGGCCGGAGACGTCCGGGGTACCCAGCTGGCCTTCGCCACCGGGGACACCACGCTGTGCGCCGCCGAGGTCAGGTTGTGGGGTACGGACACCACCGGCGGCACGGCCAGTTGCCGGGTGACGCTGCCGCTCGGCGTGCACGAGGTGACTACGACGGTCACCGGCCGGCACACCGGCAGCACGACCGACACGGTCACCGTCACACCGTCGACCGGGTTCAGCGTCGACGGCACCGGGTACGTCCGCAGCGACCGGACCGCCGGCGCCTACCCGCTGGACCCGGACCACCGGATCGAGTTCGACTTCGACGGGCGGTTCACCGCCGGCGGGCAGTTGGCCGGCAAGGCGCTGGTCGGTTACCGGACCGGGGACAAGCGGCACAAGTTCCAGGGGGCGACGCTGGAGTCGCTGGGCACCACGACCGTGGGCGAGCACCGGCTGGCCGAGCTGCGCTACCGGGTGACGTTGTACGACCTGTCCACCCCGCAGCAGCCGGTTCCGGTGGCCACCGACCTGACCATGGTGGTGGTCGGGTACGACCTGCGGTGGCTGGGTCGCTACGACGCCGTCGCGGTCAGTGTCTTCGACGGTGACCGGTTGATGTTCTCCTCCAACTGGGGCTACACCGGCACCGCGTTGACCGGCATCACCGCCTCCGGCGGGGACATCGTGATCGAGTGACCGGGACCGCGCGAGCGGTCGTCACGTGCCGGGCAACTGCCCACGCGGGGCGTCGGGCAGTTCGCCCGGCGCCCCGCTCGCTGGATCTCCGCACGCAGGTCAGCGACGACGGACGGCGTGCAGCACCGCGTCGTGGACGGTGATCTCCTGACCGTCCGGGTGGGTCGCCGGACGCGGCAGCGCGGCCAGCGTGACGATGTCCCACTCGTCCGGTTCCAGCGCCGCCGCGACCTGCTCGGCGGTGAACATCAGGTCGGGCATCCGGGGCCGGCGCACCCCGGGAATGTCCAGGTCGGACGGATGGTGGCCGACCACGAGGAAGCTACCGCCGGGCCGCACCGCGGCGGCCAGCCGGCGGTGCAGCATCGCCCGGTCCGGGTCCGGCAGGTGTACGAAGTGCGCGGTCACCAGATCGAAACTGGCCGGCGGCGGCCCCCAGGTACGGATGTCGGCCTGCTGCCAGGTGATCCGCTTCGCCACCTCGTCGCCGACGGTCGCCGCGTGGTCGGCCGCGCGGCGCAGCGCCACCTGCGACACGTCGACCGCGGTGACCTCCCACCCCCGGCCGGCCAGCCAGATCGCGTCGGCCCCCTCGCCACTGCCCACGTCGCAGGCGGTGCCAGGCGGCAGATCGGTGACGACCGTGACCAGACGCGGATTGGGGTTGCCGCTCCAGACCCGTTCGACGGAGCCGTACCGCTCGTCCCAGAATCCCGCGGCGAGCAGGTCCGCGACGTCGGCCGGCCCGCTGTGCCCGACGCCATCGGGCCCGGCGCCATCGCCATCGTGCCCGGGACCATCGGGTCGATGACCGAGGTGCGCCTGCTCCGTCGTGGCGTCACCGGCCGAGGCGTCACCAGCCGCCGCGGCTGCTGCCCGGTGCCGGCGTACGGCCGCGGCGGTGTCCTCCTCGACGAGGTCGGCGTTGATCGCCGCCGCCGCCATGGTTCCGGCCGAGGCAGCCGCCATCACCTGCGCGAACGGGCTGGTCAGGTTGCCGGCCGCCCAGACACCCGGCACCGGCGTCCGCCCGGTCTCGTCGGCCTCGACCTGCTCGGACAAGCCGCTCGGGTGTTCGGTGACCGGCACCCCGAGCTGGGCCAGCAGCCCGTCGACGACCCGCAGCCGTGAGGCGACGGTCACCGCGGTGCGGGGCACGACGGTGCCGTCGGCGAGCCGTACGCCGGTCAGCCGGTCGTCGGTCACCTCCAGCCCTGTCACCTCGCCGGGCACCACCCGGATCCCACGCGCCGCCAGCTGCTCGGCCTGTTCGTCGGCGAGCTCGGCACCGGTGTGTGTGAACAGCAGCACATCCGAGCTCCACTGCCGGAACAGCAGGACCTGGTGCATCGCCATGTCGCTGGTGGCCAGCACCCCGATCGGCTGGTCACGGACCTCCCACCCGTGGCAGTACGGGCAGTGCAGCACGTCGCGGCCCCAGCGGTCACGCAACCCGGGGATGTCCGGCAGCTCGTCGACCACACCGGTGGCAAACAGCAGCCGCCGGGCAGCCACCGCCGCCCCGTCGGCCAGCCGCAGCTCGAAGCCGTCGCCGGTGCGCCGCACGGCGACCGCCCGGCCCGGCAGCACGATCCCGCCGTACCCTCGGACCTCCTGACGGCCGGCGGCGACCAACTCGGCCGGCGGCATCCCGTCGCGGCTGAGGAAGCCGTGAACGCCGGCCGCCGGCGCGTTACGCGGCTCGCCCGCGTCGATCACGACCACCGACCGGCGGGCCCGGGCGAGGGTCAGTGCCGCACTCAGCCCGGCGGCACCGCCGCCGATCACGGCCACCGCGGCTCGGTAGGCGGGTCGGTCCGCCATGTTGTCGTCAGTCACGCTGACCACCTCCAGCACCCAGGATTGGCTGAGGTCACCGTATCGGCAACCTTTCTTGCCGGTCCGGCAAACGCTCGACGGTGTCGTGGCCCAGGCGTGGCGCGGCCCCGGGCCGGCCCGGCCGGAATTCGGTTGTCCCCGCACCGGACGGCCGCGCTAATGGTGGTCATGCTGGTACGGCGGGAGCAGGCGGACGACGTCGGGGCCGTCCGGGGGGTCGTGGCGGCGGCGTTCGCCCGGACCGGCACACCCGACGAGGCACCGGTCGAGGTCGCTCTGCTGGACCGCTTGCGGGCCGACGGGTCATGGCTTGCGGAGTTGTCCCTGGTGGCACTCGTCGAGCCGGGCAGCGGCCACCCGGCCGGCGGAATCGTCGGGCACGTGGTCTGCACCCGGGCGTACCTCGGCGACGACCGACCGGTGCTGGGCCTCGGTCCGCTCGCGGTCCGCCCGGACCGGCAGCGCACCGGGGTCGGTACGGCGTTGATGCACGCCGTCCTCGGCGCGGCCGAGGCACTCGACGAGCCCTTGGTGGCGCTGCTCGGCAGCCCGGCTTTCTACCGCCGGTTCGGGTTCCGGGCCGCAGCCGAATTCGGCATCATCGCGCCCGACCCGCAGTGGGGCCGGCACTTCCAGGTCCGGCTGCTCGGCCCGGACCCGGCGCCGTACGGTCGGTTCCGCTACGCCACGCCGTTCGACGACCTGTGAGCCGACGTTTCGGCATCGCAGCCAGATGCGAGCGCGCTGTTGGTGGAGACCTTCGACCGGCTGCCCGACCTGGTACACGACGCGGTGCACGGGCTGAATTCGGAACAACTGCGCTGTCCGCGGCCGACCCGACGGAAACCGGGTACGGCCACTCGGCCGAGCAGGTGGCGGCGATCGCCCCGGAAAGCGCGGCGGCGCTGGTCGAGTACCAGGCGGCGGTCGCCGGGCGCACCCGTGCTTTCCTGATCACGTTGACCGGCACCGACCTGGACCGGGTCGTCGACGAGCGGTGGGATCCGCCGGTCACCCTGGGTGTACGGCTGGTCAGCGTGGCAACCGACGACCTGCGACACGTCGGCCAGGCAGGCTACCTGCGTGGTCTGCTCACCGCGACCGGCTGACCGCCGTCGACCGGCTGACCGCCGTCGACACGTGGTGTCATCGTCTACATTTTGGGTCTGCCGGTCCGCCGGCTCGTCCCCCCACGTTGAGGAGCGCTCCATGTCCGTACCCGTGTCCGAGACCACCACCCCCGGCCACCCGCCGGTGGCCGCCGGTCGGACGCGCGGCGACACCGGTGCATTCCTGCGGGAGTTCTTCCGTTCGCCCACCCGTGTCGGCGCGGTCGCGCCGAGTTCCCGGCGGTTGGCTGCCGCGATCACCGCGCCCATTCCCGAGCGGGGGGAGCCGGTGGTCGTCGAACTCGGCCCGGGCACCGGCGCCTTCACCAAGGTGATCCAGGACCGGCTGGGCGGCCGGGGCCGGCACCTGGCGATCGAGCTGAGTCCCGCCCTCGCCGGCCTGCTCGCCAGCCGGCATCCAGGGGTCGAGGTGCTGACCGGAAACGCCGCTGACTGCCGGTCGCTGGTCGCCGAGCGCGGCGTGCGCGCCGTCGACGTGGTGGTCAGCGGCCTGCCGTGGGCGTCCTTCCCCCAGGAACTGCAACGCGGTGCGCTCGGTGCGGTCTGCGAGGTGCTGGAGCCCGACGGCGCGTTCACCACCTTCGCCTACGTGCTGGCCGCGCAGACTCCGCCGGCCCGGCGGTTCCGGCAGTTGCTGCGGGACCGGTTCGAAGAGGTCGTGATGGGGCGTACGGTGCTGGGCAACCTGCCACCCGCGTTCGTCTACCACGCCCGCCGGCCCCGCCGCTGATCGGGCACGTCCGGCGGTCCGGGTCACGCCGACTCGGCGAACCGCTCCACGTCGTCGATCTTGCCGATCACCAGGATGATGTCGCCGTACATCAGTACCGTGTCCGGCGTGGCGTAGGTGAAGCGCGCGTTCACGCCCTGCGCCTCGCTCTTGACCGCCACGACGGTGACCCCGAACCGCGACCGGACCCGCGACTCGCGCAGCGGCACGCTCACCGCCTCCTGCGGCGGCGTCGTCTTGACCATCGCGAAATCACGGTCGACCTCGACGTAGTCGAGCAACCGGCCGGTGAGCAGGTGCGCCACCCGCTCCCCCATGTCGTGCTCGGGCAGGATCACATGGTGGGCGCCGATCCGTTCCAGGATCCGGCCGTGCTGCCGGCTGATCGCCTTGGCCCAGATGTCCGCGACTCCCAGCTCGGACAGCAGCGAGGTGGCCAGGATGCTCGCCTGGATGTCGGTGCCGATGCCGACGACCGCCCGGTGGAACTCGGCCACGCCGAGTTGCCGCAGCGCCTCCAGGTCCGTCGCGTCGGCGGTCACCACGTGCGGCAGCTGGCCACTGAAACTCTGCGTGATCTTCGAATCACCATCGATGCCGAGCACCTCGGTACCTCGACCGGCCAGTTCCATCGCGAGCGCGCCGCCGAAGCGGCCCAACCCGATCACCACCACTGGTTCGTTGCGTGAGTCAGCCAACGATCGTCCTCTCCTCCGGAAGCTCGTACCGCCGGATCCGTTCCCGCAGGGCGAGCGCCGACGCGACGGTCAGCGGCCCGATCCGGCCCATGAACATCAAGATGATCAGCAACAGGTCCGCCGCGGGCGGCAGTCCGGCGGTGATGCCGGTGGAGAGACCGACCGTGCCGAACGCGGAAACCACCTCGAACAGCACCTGATCCAGCGTGTACCGGGTCATGCCGAGCAAGGTGAACGTCGCCACCGCCACCGCGGCCAAGGCCAGCAGCAGCACCGCGAGCGCCTGCCGCTGGTTGTTCTCCGGCACCCGGCGCGCACCGATGTTCACCTGGGTCTCGCCCCGCATCTCGGCCCACAGCATGAAGGCCAGCAGGCCCACCGTGGTCACCTTCACCCCGCCGGCGGTGCCCGCGCTGCCGCCACCGACGAACATCAGGATGTCACTGAGCAGCAGGCTCTCCGGCCGCATTCCGGCGATGTCGACGCTGTTGAAGCCGGCGGTACGGGTCATCACCGACGCGAAGAAGCCGGCCAGCACCTTGTGCGCGCCGTCAAGTCGACCGAAGGTGGCCGGATTGCGGAACTCCACCAGAGTGAACACCACCGTACCCAGCACCAGCAGGCTGGCGGTCAGCACCACGGTGATCCGGGTCAGCACCGACCAGGTGCCCGGACGACGCCAGGATCGCAGCAGCTCGAACACCACGGGGAAACCGAGGCCGCCGACGATCACCGCGACAGCCACGGTGACGATGATCCACGGGTCGTCCGCGAACCGCATCAGGCTGTCCGGGTAGAGCGCGAAGCCGGCGTTGTTGAACGCGGACACCGCGTGGAACACCCCGTGGTACATCGCCCGGCCCACCGGGTAGTCGTGGCCGAGGGCGAACCGGGCGGTCAACACCACCGCCACCGCGACCTCGCTGGCGAGGCTGAACAGCACGATGTTGCGCACCACCCGCCGCACGTCGCGCAGGCTCAACGACTTCGTCTCCGCCTGGGCGAGGAACCGGGCCCGCAGACCGAGCCGACGCGACAGCAGCACGGTCAACAGCGTTGCCAGGGTCATGATGCCCAGCCCGCCGATCTGGATCAGGGCCAGGATCACCAACTGACCGAAGGTTGACCAGTGGCCGGCCGTGTCGACCACCACCAGTCCGGTCACGCAGACCGCGGAGGTCGCGGTGAACAATGTGTCGACCAGGGACGCGGATTCGCCGGACCGGCTGGCCGCCGGCACCATCAGCAACGCCGCGCCGGCCAGGATCGCGGTCGCGAAGCCGCCGGCGATCACCTGCGCCGGGTGCTGGAAGCGGTCCGCGCCGCGCCGCCACATCGGGGGACGCCAGTGGGGCCGGCGGCCAGCCGGCGGCCCGACCCGGCGGCCGGTCGTCCGGCCAGTCTTCCGGCCGGATCCCGGTGGGCCGGGATGCGGCCGGTTGCCACCATCAGGCAGCCTGTCGGGCATGTCTCTCCAGGATCACGCGACCCAGCCCCGGGACCAGGACCGGCCCGGGGAACAGGACCAGCTCGGGAACCAGGATCGGATCGCCAGGTGGGAACACCGGACGGCAGGCGTGCTGACCGTACTCGCCGTGGCGTTCCTCGTGGTGTATGCCGCGCCCATTCTGCATCCGGAGATGCCGACTCGCTGGCGTGCCGCGTGTGTCGTGGCCAACATCGGGATCTGGCTGGTGTTCTGGGTCGACTACCTGGCCCGGCTGTGGCTGGCCAGCAACCGGTGGCGGTTCGTCCGGGCGCATCTGTTCGACCTGATCGTGCTGGTGCTGCCCGTGCTCCGGCCGCTGCGGATGCTCCGCCTGGTGACCGCGGTGATCACACTGACCCGACGGACCGAGGTCTGGGCCCGCGGCCGGCTCGCACTGTACGTCGGTTCCACCACCGTGCTGTTGGTGATCGTCTCCGGCTTGGCGGTACTGGACGCCGAGCGCAACCATCCGGAGACCGGCATCACGTCCTACCCTGATGCCCTCTGGTGGTCGGTGGTGACCATCACCACCGTCGGGTACGGCGACTTCTACCCGGTGACCGCGACCGGCCGGTTCGTCGCGCTGGCCCTGATGATCGGCGGAATCGGCTTGATCGGTTTCGTCACCGGTTCACTGGCCAGCTGGATCGTGGAACGCATCTCCGCGGCGTCGGACGAGGCCGACGCGGCGAAAGCGCCCGCGACCCGCGAAGACGTCGTCGCGCTCACCGCCGAACTGGCCGCCCTGCGCGCCGAGGTCGCCGCGTTACGCGCCAGCGACGAGGCCGCTCCGGTGCCCCGGGCCGCCGCGGATTGACCACGCGGCCGGCGGCACCGGACACACAGCAGCACCGGACACGCGGCAGCACCGGACATCCGGCAGCACCGGACATCCGGCGCGCGGGACGTTTCGCGGCCGCGGCTCAGCCGCGCAACCCCGGCAGGACGTCGGTCGCCACCTCGGTCAGCACCCGCTCGTCACCGGCGTACCAGCTGCTGCGGCGTGGCCAGTGCACGATGACGTCGGTGAACCCGAGCGCCTCGGCTCGCCGTACCGCCTCGGTGAAGTGGCCGGCGCTGGTCAGCGAGTAGACCGGTGCCGAGTCCAGCGACAGGTAGCGCCGAAGATCGGCCGGGTCCCGGCCGGCGGCGGCGAGTGCCTCGGCGCACCGGCCGGCGAGCGTCGCCACGGACGCCCACCATCCCTCCAGGTCGTCGAAGACCGTCCCGGTGGTCACCCAGCCCGCCCCGTAGCGGGCGGCCAGGGCGAGCGTGCGTGGCCCGTTGGCGGCCACCACGAACGGCACCCGGGGCTGCTGTCGGCAGCCTGGCGTACTACGTGCGTCGACCGCCTGGTAGTAGCGCCCGTGCCAGCTGACCCGCTGCTCGCGCAGCAGCCGGTCGAGCAGGTCGACGAACTCGGCGTACCGGTCGGCCCGGGCCCGTGGCGGCAGCGGTTCGGCGCCGAGGACCGTCGCGTCGAACCCGAGCCCGCCGGCGCCGACGCCGAGCAGCAGCCGACCGTCGGAGATGTCGTCCAGCGCGGTGACCTCCCGGGCGAAGTGCACCGGGTGGCGGAAGTTGGGCGACGCGACCAGGGTGCCGAGCTGGATCCGGGAGGTGACGGTGGCGGCGGCGGCCAGTGTCGGCACCGCGTCGAACCACGGCCCGTCGACCAGGTCCCGCCAGCCCAGATGGTCGTACGTCCAGGCGTGGTCGAAGCCCCACTGGTCAGCCTGCCGCCACCGGTCCGCGGTGACCGACCAGGAATCGTCCGGCAAGATTGCGATCCCGACCCGCACAGTCAACCACCCTACTCGGGTGGTGACGCTCAGGCGGGCTGGCGTTTCTTGCGATGGATGTCCATCCGGCCACGCCCGAACGCATCGATGTGTCCCCACCGGCCCGGAATGTCCAGCAGCTCGATGCGACCCATGCCGATCGGCAACGCCGGGTCGACGACCAGGTGCTCGCCGAGCGGTTCCAGGCCGAGCATGGTCCGCAGCAGCAGCAACGTCGCCCCGGTCGACCAGGCCTGCGGGCTGCAGGAGGTCGGGTACTCCACCGGGTACTTGGTCAGCGCCCGGTCGTAGCCGCCGAACGCCTCCGGCAGCCGGCCGTTGAAGAACTGCGCGGCGTTGATGATCCCGTCGGCGATCCGGGACGCCTCCTCGACGAAGCCGTACTTGCGCAGCCCCCAGGCGATGAAGGAGTTGTCGAACGGCCAGACCGTACCGACGTGGTAGCCGATCGGGTTGAAGCGGCCCTCCCCCTCGGCCAGGGTCCGCACCCCCCAGCCCGAGAACATCCGCGGGCTGACCAGGTGCTTGGCCACCTTCTTGGCCTTGGCGTCGTCGACGATGCCACTCCACAGCAGGTGGCCGATGTTGGACGACAGGGCGTCCACCTGGCCGCCCTGCGGGTCGAGGGCGAGCGCGAAGTATTCCCCGTCGGCGACCCAGAAGTCCCGGTTGAACCGCTCCTTCAGGTCCGCGGCCTCCCGTTCCAACTGCTGCGCGTAGCCCGGATCGTTCCAGATGGTGCGCGCCATCCGGGCTGCCCGCACCTTGGCGTCGTAGGCGTACCCCTGAAGTTCGCAGGTGGCCCGGGGGAACCCCGGCAGTCGGCCGTCGCGGTAGCAGATCGAGTCCCAGGAGTCCTTCCAGCACTGGTTCTCCAGGCCGGTCGCCTCGTTGCGCCGCTCGTACCAGATGTAGCCGTTACCGAGCAGGTCGGCGTAGGTGTCGATCCAGTGCAGCGCCCGCCGGACCTCCGACTCCAGTGCCTGTGCCAGTTTGCCGTCACCGGTCCAGCGTTCGTACTCGTCGAGCAGGACCACGAACAACGGAGTCGAGTCGGCGGCGCCGAAGTAGGGCGTGTGCGGCTGCTCCTCGAACGCCGACGACTCGCCGTAGCGGATCTCGTGCAGGATCTTGCCCGGCTCCTCGTCGCGGAAGTCGTCCAGCTTGCTGCCCTGCAGGGCCCCGAGCAGGCGCAGCGTCGCCGATGCCAGTTCCGGGGCGAACGGCAGGGACTGCAGGCTGGTGAAGATGCTGTCGCGGCCGAACATGGTGGCGAACCAGGGCACACCAGCCGCCGGTACCGACTGCCCGCCAAGGGACAACGGGGTGTACCGCAATGCCGCCAGATCGACCAGGCTCCGCTTGTACGTCGAGGCGAGCGGTTCACAGTCGCAGGCCAGCCGTGGTGCCCGGGCGACCCACTCCTCCAGTTCGCGGCGCATCTCCGGCTTCTCCCGGTCGAAGTGCTGGCCGAGCAGCCCCTCCCGCAGGTCCCGCCCGTCGGGTCCGATGGCCGTGGTCTTCACCTTGATGTGGGTGATCCACTTGCCGTGCGGCTCGATGACGATGGTGAAGCTCAGCCCACGCTCGTCGATCGCCGCCGTCTCGCTGCTCGTGATGATCGTCTCGCGGTGGAAGCTCTCCCGCTGGTAGCCCAGTCGTAGGCTGTCCCGCTCCACATGGGCGTAGTGTTTGCCGACCTTGTGCCGGACGTCCTTGATCTCGAACAGGTCGGCGAAGTCACTGCCGGCCTCCAGCCGTACGATGAGTTCCATCGGCTCCTGCGCGTGGTTGAGGATGGTGATCTCCTCGTCGAAGCTGCCGCCCACCCAGCGCTGCCGGATCACCGACATGTCGGCGTCGACGTAGTGTGTCGGTTCCCCCGGCACCAGGAAGAACCTCGCCTCGAAGTACTGCAGGTCGTCGACTGACAGCGAGCTCAGCCGCTCACCGTTCACGGTGAGCTGCCACTTGGACAGGAACCGGGTGTCGAACGAGAAGAGACCTGTCGGCGCGGCCGGCGACGCGTCGATGTCGCCCTGACTGTCGCTGACCACGAAGGTGTTGCCGTCCAGGATGCTGACCATTCCCTCGGTCATCGCTCAGTCCTTTCCCGCCGGGCGAACGCGCGTGGATCGTGGGCACCGGGTGGACCGGACATCATCCGTTGGAGCAGGATCAGCAGCCGCAGGTCGCCGATGACCATGATCTGACCGCGCAGCATCGCCGCCATCGGGTTGATCTCGCCCCGGGTCATCGCCTCGAAGATCTTCCGGTCGGTACGCAGTACGCAGTCGGCGTCCCGCTGTTCCTGCGTTACCACGGCGACGCCCTGGTCGAGGGTGACGAACCAGTAGTCGACCCGTTCGTCGTGTGCCAGGTCGAACCGGACCGTCCCGGAGATCTGGCGCAGCAGTACGGCGTTCTCCTTGTGGCCGAGGCTGTCGAAGAAGTCGTTGGTGGCCTGCATCGACGTGGTCGCCCTGGTTGTCCGCGGCATCGTCCGCTCCCTCCACCCACAGGCAGCGTCCTGGTCGACCGGGTGGCCCGCCATCGCCCGTACCGGATGAAGCGCCGCCCGGACCCCGGTGGCGGAGCCGGCGGAGTCAGTCCTCGGAGATGCCGTAGGCGGTCCAGCCACGGTCACGGAACCCGGCCGCGTCGGCGACGGTCGCCGACGCACCGTTGCCGGGTCCGTGCAGGTAGGTCGGGACGGCACCGCCGTCGAGCACCCGGCGGGCGGCCTGCGCCACCAGCCGGCGGGCCAGGCCACGGCCGCGGGCGGCCGGTACGGTGCCGACCGCGATCTCCTGCCCGTGGGCGTCGTGACGTTTGAGACCGACCCCGGCCAGAAACGCCCCGGTAGCGTCCCGGGCGACCAGCACCGGGTCGCCGAACACCCGCAGCCACGGTGGTATCACCTCGTCGTCGGGGCAGATCCAGTCACCCGCGTCGGGCAGCGGCGCGGGCGCCAGGCAGTAGCGGAACACGGCGCGGTGCGCGTGCCAGCCGGCGTAGCCGACCGCCGCCGGCAGCTTGGCCAGCAGATCACCGACCGGCAGATCGGTCAGCGCCCGGACCGCCTCGACCCGCTCCGGCGGCACCGACAGCACGGCACCGCCGGGTGCGCCGACGCCGACGACCGGATGCGGTCGGCCGTCCCAGCCCGGACGCACCCGCCGCTCCGAGCCCACCACCTGCAACGCCCGGCCGGCGGGCCACTGCCCCAACCAGCTGACCAGATGGTGGTAGAGGCGCTTGTCCAGCATCCTGCCTCCTGCAATGCCGTGGGACAGCCAACCGCTGGAACGACCCGGCCGCCCGGCGGGCCGTTCCCTGCCCTTGTCGAAAGTATGCAACCTTTCCGGTCGTCGCGGTCATGTCGCCGAGGATGTCCGGACCAGGGTGCGGATCTGGCGCAGCAGGACCGACAGGGCCGCCAGATCTGCCGGCGAATGGGCGAAGTCCTCCATCGCCCGACGTACCCGGGCCACCGCGGTGGCGTTGGCCTGCTCCCACTGCTCTGCCCGTTCCTGCACCGGCAGATCGACGGAGGTGCAGGTGAGCACCTCGACGGTCAGCGCGGCCAGGGCGGCGTACAGGTCGTAGCGCAGCGCGGTGCGGGCCAGTGTCTGCCAGCGGTCCTCGCGCGGCAGCAGCGAGATCTTGGACAGCAGCCAGTCGACCCGGAACCGTTCGGAGAGCATGAAGTACACCGAGGCGACCTCGGTGACGTCCCGCCCGGTGTCCTCGGCAGTCTCCACCACGTCCAGCAGCCCGAAGCTGTACATGATCCGGGTTGCCCGGTCGGCCAGGTCGGCCGGCAACCCACGGTCGACCATCGTCTGCACGTGTGCCAGCAGCGACTCCCGCTCATCGCCACGAAAGAAGCTGCCGAGTTCGGGCAGCAGCCGGCACACCCCGTCCCGCAGCCGGGTGGTCTGTCCGGGCACGTCCAGCGGCGACCGTCGGTTGGTGACCAGCCAGCGCACCGCCCGATCCAGCAGCCGCCGGCTTTCCAGATAGACCGATATCTGTGCCTCGGTGCCGACCTTGTTGTCCAGCGCGTCGATGCCGGACCACAGTTCGTCGAGGTCGAACACGTCGCGGACCACCACGTACGCGCGCAGTACGTCGGCCGCCGAGGCCCCCGTCTCCTCCATGGTCCGAAAGGCGAACGACATCCCGCCCCGGTTGACCGCCTCGTTGACGAGGCTGGTCACCACGATCTCCCGGCGTAGCCGATGGCCGGTCATCCGCTCGGCGTAGCGCTGCCGCAGCGGCGTCGGGAAGTAGTCGACCAGGACCCGCTCGGTCCACGGCTCGTCGGGCAGGCCGTCGGCGAGGGCCTGCTCCTCCAGAGCGATCTTGGTGTATGCCAGCAGCACCGCGAATTCCGGCAGGGTCAGCCCGTCCACGCCCGTGGCGAGGCGTTCGGCCAGCTCCTCGTCGCTGGGCAGCGCCTCCAGCTCCCGGTCGAGTTGGCCGGACTCCTCCAGCTCGGCGATCATCCGCCGGTGCACCGGTAGCAGTGAACGCGCCTGGGCGCGGGCGTTGGCCAGGGCCCGGGCCTGGCCGTAGTTGTCCTGCAGGACCAGCGCGGCGACCTCGTCGGTCATCTCGGCGAGCAGCTCGTCACGCTGCGGGACGGTCAACTCGCCGTCGGCCACCGCGCCGCCGAGCAGGATCTTGATGTTGACCTCGTGGTCGGAGCAGTCCACCCCGGCGGAGTTGTCGATGAAGTCGGTGTAGATCCGGCCACCGGCCGCGGCGTACTCGATGCGGCCCCGCTGGGTCAGGCCGAGGTTGCCGCCCTCGCCGACCACCTTGGCCCGCACCGCGCGCCCGTCGATACGGATCGCGTCGTTGGCCTTGTCGCCCACCTCGGCGTGCGACTCGACGGACGCCTTGACGTAGGTGCCGATACCACCGTTGAACAGCAGATCGACCGGGGCCCGCAGGATCGCCCGGATCAGCTCCGGCGGGGAGAGCAAATCGACTCCGTCGTCGAGGTCGAGCACCGCGCGGACCCGGGCGCTGATCGGCACCGACTTGGCGGTACGCGGGTAGACACCACCGCCGGCCGAGATCAGCGCCGCGTCGTAGTCGGCCCACGACGACCTCGACAGCTCGAACAGCCGGCGCCGCTCGGCGTACGAGGTGGCCGGGTCCGGATCCGGGTCGAGGAACACGTGCCGGTGGTCGAAGGCGGCGACCAGCCGGACGTGTTCGGACAGCAGCATGCCGTTGCCGAACACGTCACCGGACATGTCGCCGATGCCGACGACGGTGAAGTCCTCCCGCTGGATGTCCACGCCGAGGTCACGGAAGTGCCGCTTGACCGACTCCCAGGCGCCCCGGGCGGTGATCCCCATCCGCTTGTGGTCGTAGCCGGCGGACCCGCCGGAGGCGAACGCGTCACCGAGCCAGAACCCGCGCGCCTGCGAGATCGCGTTGGCCACGTCGGAAAAGGTCGCGGTCCCCTTGTCGGCGGCGACGACGAGGTACGGATCGTCGCCGTCGTGGCGGATCACCCGTGCCGGCGCGGCGATCTCCCCGGCGACGATGTTGTCGGTGACGTCCAGCAGGCCGGAAATGAACTGCTGGTAGCAGGCCACCCCTTCGGCCTGCACCGCTTCGCGGTCCGGGGGCTCGACGCCGCCGCGGGCACGTGCGGTGCTGCCCGGCTGTTTCACCACGAAACCACCCTTGGCACCCACCGGCACGATCACCGCGTTCTTCACCATCTGCGCCTTGACCAGGCCGAGCACCTCGGTGCGGAAGTCCTCCCGCCGGTCCGACCAGCGCAGCCCGCCCCGGGCCACCTCGCCGAACCGCAGGTGCACACCTTCGAACCGGGGCGAGTACACGAAGATCTCGTACGCCGGTCGGGGTGCCGGCAGGTCCGGGATGGCCTGCGGGTCGAGCTTGACCGCCACGTACGGGATCGGCCGGCCGTCGCTGGCCCGCTGGTAGAAGTTGGTCCGCAGGGTAGCCAGGATCAACGTCAGGTAGCCGCGCAGAATCCGGTCCTGGTCGAGGCTGTCGACCTCGTCGAACTGGCGGCCGACCGCGGCGACCAGCTCCTGCCCGCGTCGCTGGCGGCGGTCGTCGCTGACCTGCGGCTCCGGACAGAACCGGGTCTCGAACAGCTCCACCAGCCCGGCGGCGATCGTCGGATAGGCCACGAAGGTGGCTTCCATGTATTCCTGGGAGAAGACCGTCCCGGCCTGGCGCAGGTACTTCGCGTAGGCCCGCAGCACCACCACCTGCCGCCAGGTCAGCCCGGCGCGCAGCACCAACTCGTTGAGGCCGTCGATCTCCGCCTCGCCGCGCCAGGAGGCGGAGAAGGCGTTCTCCACGTGCGGACGGACCTCGGCCAGGGCATGGGACCCGACCGGCAGGCGAAGTCCGAAGTCGTACAGGAAGATCAATTGATCCACCCGGTCGATCTCGTACGGCCGCTCGTCGATGACCTGCACGCCGAGCGAGTGCAGCACCGGCAGTACGTCGGAGAGCACCATCGGTTCGCCGTACCGGTAGACCTTGAACCGCACGTCGCGTTCGTCGGCACCGCCGCCGGGCGGGCGGAACAGGTGCATCTCCAGCTGGCCCGGCTCCTCCAGCAGCTCCAGCTTGGCCAGGTCCTGCACCGCCTCGTACGCGGTGTGTTCCTCCTTGTAGCCCTCGGGAAAGGCGTTGGCGTACCGGCGGTGCAGCGACTTGGCCGACTCGTCGCCGAGCTTGCGTTCGAGCACCAGCCGGAAGTCGTCCTCCCACAGCCGGGTGGCGTCGGCGAGCAGCTCCGCGAGCCGGTCCGGGTCGACCTGCGCCGGCGGCGCGGCCGGGTCGGTCCGCACGATGAAGTGCACCCGGGCCAGCATCGACTCGGTGACCCGGGTGGTGTAGTCGACGCCGACACCGTTGAGTTCGCGCAGCAGGATCTGCTGCATGCGCAGCCGGTTGTGCGTGGTGAACCGGTCCCGTGGCAGGTAGATCAGGCAGGACATGAACCGGCCGTAGCCGTCCGGGCGCAGGAACAGCCGCAGTTGCCGCCGCCCGGCCATCCGCAACACGCCGAGCACCGCGTGGTACAGGTCGTCGGTGCGGATCTGGAACAGCTCGTCGCGGGGGTAGGTCTCCAGGATCTGCAGCAGGTCCTTGCCCGAGTGGCTGCGCGGGCTGAGGCCGGAGCGTTCCAGCACCTCGGCCACCTTGCGCCGGACCACCGGTAGTTCCTGCACGCTGGTGCGGTACGCGGCGTTGGAGAACAACCCGAGGAAGCGCCGCTCGCCGATCACCTCACCGGCGACGTCGAAGATCTTGAACCCGATGTAGTCGAGGTAGGCGGCACGGTGCACGGTGGCCCGCGAGTTGGCCTTGGTGATCACCAGCAGCCGCTGTTCCAGCGCCTTGGCCGCGGCCTGCGGCGTCATCGAGGCCAGCGGACGGGGTCGGGTCTGGTCCTGGCGCAGGATGCCGAGCCCGCTGCCCAGCACCGCGGCCAACGCCCGGTCACCGTCCCCGCTGTCCACCAGCCGGTACTCGCGGTAGCCGAGAAACGTGAAGTGGTCGTCGGCCAGCCAGCGCAGCAGCTCGATCGAGTCGCTGATGTCCTTGTCCGGCACCGGCAACCCGGTCGGCGAGCGGCCCGCCTGGTCGAGCTCCTCGGCGAGGGTCAACGCCCGCTGGCGCATCTTCGGCCAGTCCTCGACTGCTTCCCGTACGTCGGTGAGAACCCGTTGCAGATCACGGCGCAGCCGTTGCAGGTCACCGGGGTCGCGGATCGGGTCGACCTCGATCCGGATCCAGCTCTCCACCAGGTCGCCGTCGATCGCGTCGTCCGGTTCCACGTCGGCCGCGACCTCGGTGAGCTGCCCCAACGGCTCGCGCCGGACCACCACGAGCGGGTGGACCAGCAGCTGTACGTCCAGGTGCCGCTCGGTGAGCAGCGCGGTCACCGAGTCGACCAGGAACGGCATGTCGTCGGTGACGATCTCGACGAGGGTGTACGGCTGGCTCTTGTCCGGCCCCGTCAGCCGGAGCTTCAGTTCCCCGGGAAGGCGGTGTTCGGCCAGCTCACGGTGGGCGCGTGCGGCGGCGAGCATCTCTTGCGGGGTGGCACCGAACAGTTCCTCGTCGGCGGCGAACCGCCAGAACCGGTCGACCAGGGACGCGGCGTCGTGGTCGGTCCCGGCGAGGGACACCGCGGCGGTGATCAGCCGCTCGGCGTTGGGCATCGGCTCGTCGATGTCGGTGTCGTCGCTGTCGTCGACGACTGCGGCGAGGGTGCCTTCGGGTGCCATGAAGGTAGGTTGCGGACCTGGTGCGGGAAGGTCGCCGCGGTCGGGCTGGTTGCGCTGTCCGGTGGTGCCACGGCGATGATCGTCGCCACCCGTTGCTTTACGTTTCGACTTGGTCACCGGACGCCGGTTCATTGGTGCAGACTCCCCTCGGCCCCACCACGTTGTGGGGTCAAACTCTGGGCCAAGCCTATGCCTCCTGGATCATCAATCCGACGGCACATCAGCTGGTTACCGTCGACTTGACGACACCATCCGGACACGAGCCGTGATAGGGGTTCGACCAGTCGCGCAGTCACGCGTTCCTGGATACCCCGCAGGTCGCCACACATCACCCCACGGTTGCGGGTTCACGCAGTCGCGCCAGCCGGGACACCACCGGACGCGAACGCGGGCTACCGTGCGGATGTCCGTCATGCGTCCGGAAGGGGCCGTCATGCGTCCGGAAGGGGACCGCCGCATGTGCCGCCGTACGTCCGCCACCGGCCAGCTGATCGCGACCGGCGCGGCACTGCTGCTGTCCGCCACCGTGCTCGCCGGCTGTTCGTCGGATGACGGGCCGGACGGTACCGTCGACACCTTCCTCGCCGGCTGGCTGGCCGGCGACCTGTCCGCGATCGGCTTCATCACCCCGAGCGGGGACCGGATACCGGCCGAGGACGTCACCGGGCAACTGCAGGCCCTCGTCGGCGACCTGGGCGAACAGCCGCCACAGCTCAGCCGTGGCGCGGACGCCGAGGTCACCCAGGACATCGCGACGGCCAGCGTCTCGATCACCTGGCAGCTGCCCGGCGACGTGCGATGGAGTTACCAGACTCCGATCCGGTTGCGCCGGGGCCCGGACGACGCGTGGCAGATCATCTGGGCGCCGAGCATCGTGCACGAGCAACTCGACACCGGTGACCAACTGTCGGTACAGCGGCTCGGCCCGCCCCGCGGCTCGATCCTCGACGACGCCGGCGACCCGATCGTCACCGCCCGCGGCGTGGTCCGGATCGGCGTACAGCCCAGCGAGGTCGACGACCCGCAACGGCTGGTCGACCAGCTGGACGCGGCGTTTCGGGCGATCCGCCCGGCGATTCCGCCGGTCGACCTCACCGGGCTGACGGACCGGCTCGCCGACGCGCAGCCGGACGCCTTCGTCGAGGTCGTCACCCTGCGCGAGGAGGCGTATCAGCAGATCAAACCGCAGATCTACGACCTGCCCGGCACCACGTTCCGCGCCGAGCAGTGGGACCTCGCGCCGACCCGCGAGTTCGCCCGGGCGCTGCTCGGCACCGTCGACCCGGTCCAGCGCCAGGACATGGACGCCTATCCCGGTCGGTATGAGATCGGTGACCTGGTCGGTCACGGCGGCCTGCAGGGCGGGTACGAGGAGCGGCTGCGCGGCGTTCCCGGCTACGCCGTACGGGTCGCCAGGACCACGCCGGACGGTGCGGTGACCGTCACCGACACCGAACTGTTCCGCGCCGAACCGCAGCCCGGCGAGCCGCTGCGCACCACCCTCGACCCGCGCGTGCAGACGGCGGCCGACGCGGCCCTCGCCGGTGAGCAGCGGCGCAGCGCCCTGGTCGCGGTACGCGTCAGCGACGGCGCGCTGGTCGCGGTCGCCAACGGGCCGGACGGCGGCGCGGCGAACCTGGCGTTCACCGCACAGGTCCCGCCGGGGTCGACGTTCAAGATGGTCAGCACGCTCGGCCTGCTCGAAACCGGTGCCGTCGGCCCGGACACCGCGGTGCGGTGCCCGAGAACCGCCACCGTCGAGGGACGTACGTTCACCAACGCCGACGGGTTCGAACTCGGTGAGGTGCCGTTACGGACCGCCTTCGCCCGGTCCTGCAACACCACCTTCGCCAACCTCGCGCCGCGACTGGGCGCGGACGGGCTGGCCGAGGCCGGGCGGCTACTCGGTCTGGGCGGCGACTGGCGGCTCGGAATGCCCGCGTTCACCGGCGCGGTCTCCACCGGCGGTCCGGCCGCCGAGCGGGCCGCCGCGGCCTTCGGACAGGGGACGACGCTGGTCAGCCCGGTAGCGATGGCCGGGGCGACGGCCGCCGTGGCCCGTGGGCAGTGGCGCCAACCGAGCCTGATCCTCGATCCCGCTCCGCAGTCACCGGCGGCGGCCGGCCCGCAGCTGGCCGCCGGCAGCGTCGAGGCGTTGCACGCGATGATGCGCCAGGTGGTCACCGACGGTACCGCCCAGGACCTGCGGGACGTGCCAGGTGGACCGGTGCATGGCAAGACCGGCACCGCGGAGTACGACGACAACCCGGCCAACACCCACGCCTGGTTCATCGGTTGGCAGGGCGACCTGGCCGTCGCCGTCTTCGTCGAGCAGGGCGGCTCGGGCTCGGGCCGCGCCGTGCCGATCGCGGAGCGGTTCCTGCGCGGCCTCGCCGGCTAGTCGGCCGGTCGCCGACGACCTGAGCGGATGTGGGAACCCGCAACGCCGGGCGCCCGTCCAACACCATGTCTGGATCGACCGTTGCGAAGGGAGGACTCGTGCGGGGCCACCGGAAGTTCGCCGGACGGATCGCGTTTCTCCCCCTCGTCGTGGCGCTCGCGACCGCCGGTTGCGCGGGCGACGACGTCGGTGGAGCGCCGGACCCGGAACTGTCCACCGACAGGGGTGAAAACGTGGACGCGACGCACGGCACCAGCGACGACCTGCTCGGCTGCGGGCAGCTGTTCGACGTACCGGCCGACGGTGTGCTGACCGTGGCCGCGCAGCTGCCCCGGACGGCGTCGGCGGCTGACCGGATGGTCACCGGTGCCGTCGAGGTCACCAGCCAGCGGCCGGTCCGGGGCGTCGTCGGCCAGCGGGCCGAGATGTTCCTGGTCCGCGACGGCCGCGTGGTCGGGGTCCCGCTGCCCCAGGACCTGCTGGGCGTCCAGTGGGACCTCGCCGCCGGGCAGGTCGAACAGCTGCCCGGCGATGTCACGCTGATGTCCTGCGAGCCGGGCGCCGGGTCTGTGCCACCCGGCGACTACGAGGTGTACGCGCGGGTGACGATCGTCCCGGACGACGGCCCGGCAATGCCCTCGTTCGGCGGACCGTGGTCGCTGCGGGTCAGCTGAGCCGCCGGTACCGACAGCGCGACAAAGCCGGGGACCGCGTCGCGGTCCCCGGCCGGTGGATGGTGGATGGTCGGATCGGTGCCGGGACGTCAGCCCGTCACGATGCTCACGCCGTAGGCGGCCTGCACGTCGAGCCACCGCTCGGCGTAGCTGGTGGTGCCGTTACCCGCGATGACGTTGCCGCGGATCCAGGCACCGCCGGAGGAGTCCTTCACGTAGAACGGGCTGCCCGAGTCGCCGCCGGCCGGCTGGGTTCCGCCGTTGAAGACGATGACCGGTGACTTGCAGCCGGTGGAGGTGCACACCTGGCCGGTGATGCTGGTCGCCGTGTGGCCGCAGTTCTCGCCGGTCGTACGACCGCTGTGGCAGTAGTCGCTGAACCCGACGTACGCGGTGCCGGCAGCGACCACCGGGGCGCTGGAGGTGCTGGTGACACCACCGGTGAAGATGCGGCCGGAGTAGGACCGGCCGCCGACGAGTTCCATGTCCTGGGCGTGGCCGGTGACCGTGGGCAGCCGCCGGTTGGAGACGGTGCCGTACGGGTTGGCGCCCGACTCGGTCAGCACGTTGATGCCGTTGGCGAAGCAGTGGCCTGCGGTGACCGAGAAACGGGTACCGGAGCCGTTCTGCACGGCGTACCCCGCCGAGCACCACGCGGTGTTGGCGGTCTGGGTGATACCGCCGCCGCCCCAGTACGGCTGGATGTCGTCGCGACGGTGCCAGAAGTCGCTGATGCTGGTCTTGCTCACCTGCACCTCGCTCGCCGCCTGGGTCAGGGCCGCGCTGGTGCCGACCGGCTTGGTCAGCGAGGCGACCACGTCGGCGGGCGCGTCGGTGTCGACGACGATCTTGCCGGTGGTGGCGTCGAGGTAGCTGCCGAACGTGTACTTGGTGCCGTGGGTCGCGACATAGTTGGCGATCCGCCGCTGAATCGTCGCCAGTGTCGCCGTCGCCGCAGCCGACGCGGCGACCTTGGCATGAGCACCCCGGTCGGGCGCCAAGCGTTCGTCGAGCTGTGCGGTGACCTGGCGAGCGGTCTCCTTGTCACCGGTCGGTGCGGCCTGCGCCGAGGTGGTGCCGAGCACCGTCAGGGCGACGGTGGCTGCGACGACGGCGCCGACGAGCGTCCTTTTCCTTGCGAGCATGACTTCCTCCGTATGCGGGTGCGGTCTGTTACCGCGGCCTCACAAAGAAGAAATGATGGACGCCAAGATCAATAGTAGTATGTCGATGTTTTGACAGCCACCAAGCCACCAGCCATTACCTCGAATTACATGAACGGTACTGTTTTCCACCAAACGCCGTGCGAGACAAGAGATCACATCCACACAAAGCGCACTACTTGTCCGCTTTGCGCCCCGGGATGGGGTGCCCGAATCACACCATTCGGTCACCCCATCGACAAAATCAAGGACACCTTTCCCCACCGCCACGAGCAGATCGTCGAATACCTGCGATCGAGGTCCGACTCCACGGACAGAGCAATATGGCCATACATCAATTTGACAGATGTTTGACCCATAGAGACCACGGCCGTTGTCAGCCGGTTCGTCGAAATCGTCCAGGTGCTGCGGTCTGGCCCAACCGTTCGGCGATCCGTCAGGCAGGCGGTGCCGGTTGGCCAGCCTGATCTGGCCGATCCGGTGCTGCCCGGCGGCCATCCGGTCGGCTCCCGGCACCGCCACGCGGGTAGGCGTCGACCGCTTCCTCGTCATCAGCGGCGGCCAGCTCGGCGGTGGCGTTCTCGGATGTGTCGGCGGACTCGACGACACCGGCCGCTGCCGGAACGGTCCATGGGACGACGGCCTCGGCCGGTTCCGACGCAGCGGGTTCGACCGGCGTGGCACGACGCAGCCGGCCAGGTTTGACCGACGCCCGGGGGCCGACCCGGTTCGCGACGGTCACCGCCACCGGCGGTGCCGTGTCGGATGCCGGACCGGCAGACGGCTCGGCAGACGGCCCGGGCGGTGCGGAAACCTGCGCCGGCACCACCGGCGGATCAGTGGTCGGGACGTCGGCTGCTTGCGTGGGGGCAGGTGGCGGGTCGTTGTCCCGCTCCGGGCTGGCCGGCAGGCCGGCGGCGCTCCGGTCGGCGTGGACCGGACGCAGCCCGGCGACCAACGCGGAGACGATCTCCGCGGCGTATCCGCCGTCCGGGTCGTAGTCCGGGTCGAACACGGTCAGTTCCATGCCGAGGCAGTGCGGGGTGTCGACCAGCTCGGCGAGCAGCAGTTCCAACTCGGCGAAGGCGATCCCGCCCGGATCGGGCGCGTCGACCGCCGGCATCACCGCCGGGTCGAGTACGTCCACGTCGACGTGTACCCAGTAGCCGGCACAGTCCACCAGCTGGTCGCGGGCCCACTGGGCGCTACGCGCGGCGCCCTCGGCCCGCAACCGCGGCACCGGCCGGGTGACGATCCCAGCGGCCTGCAGATCGAGGCGGTACTCGTCCTGCGCCCGGATGCCGAGCACCACGACGTCGATGTCCCGAAAGTACGGTCGGCGGCCCTCGATGGCGGCCAGGTCCGGCTGGCCCCGGCCGGTGACCAGGGCCAGGTCCTCACCGGCCGCCGCGCCCACGTAGGAGGCGTTGCCCGGATGACGGAAGTCGGAGTGCCCGTCCACGAACACCAGGCCGATCCGCCCGCCGACCGCCTCCCCCAGCCGGTGCATGGCCAGGCCCGCGCCGAGCAGGATGGAGCAGTCGCCGCCGAGTACCACCGGGAACTCCCCGGCGTCGATGATGGCGCCGATCCGGCCGGCCAACGCCGTCGAGTACGCCGCGATCGACCCGGCGTGGCACACACCGTCACCAGGGCGCCAGTCCGCCGGATCGTACCGGGGCGAGGTGAGACAGCCGGCGTCGCGGGCGCCCAGCCGGGCCACCAGGTCGTGATCACGCAACGCGCCGGGTGCTTTCGCGCAGCCTGGCACCGACGTCTCGGTCGGCGGGCGCAGACCGAGGTTCGACGGTGCGTCTAGCACGGCGATCCGGCGCATCGGCGTGACTCAGAACAGCGCGCTGGCCAGCGACCGACGGGCCTTGGCAACTGCCGGGTCGTCCGGGCCGGCCACGGTGAACAGCGACACGAGGTGCTTGCGTACGGTCTCCCGGTCGTCGCCGAAGACGCGCCGGATCAGGCCGACCAACCGCTGGTACGCCTGCTCCGCCTGGCCGCTGAGCACCTCCACGTCGGCGGCGAGCAACTGCGCGGCGACGTCGTCGGGGGCGGCCTGGGCGGCGGCCAGCACGGCCGCCGGTTGCACTCCCTGCACCCGGCGGGCCAACTCGACCTGGGCGAGGCCCGCCTCGGCCGCCACGTCCGCCGGCGACTCGTTGAGGATCTTGCGGTACGCCTGCTCGGCGGCTTCCAGGTCGCCGACCATCAGCGCCTCGTCGGCAGCGTCGAGCCGGGGATCCTCGGGAGCCTCGACGGCCACGCCACCGGCCTTGAGGACCGCGTCGATCCACTGCCGTAGCTGTGCCTCCGGCACCACACCGGCGAACGCGTCCACCGGCTGGCCGCCGACCACGGCGTACACCATCGGGATGCTCTGCACCCGGAACATCTGCGCCAGGCGCTGGTTGCTGTCGACGTCGATCTTGGCCAGCACCCAGGCACCACCGCCTTCGGTGGCCAGCTTCTCCAGCACCGGCGACAGCTGCTTGCAGGGTTGGCACCATTCCGCCCAGAAGTCGATGACCACCGGTGTGGTCATCGAGCGTTCGAGCACCTCTGACTGGAAGGTGGCCTCGGTGACGTCGATGACGGCGACGCCGCCACGGACGGCGCCACCGGCAGAAGCACCGGCCGCCGCCGTGGCCGGCCCGCCGCCGGCGCTGGTCGGGGAACCGTCGGCCGGCCCGTTGCCAGCCGGCGCGGCGCTGCGCAGGGAGCTGAGGTCAACAGCGCCGCGCGTGAAGATCGACGGGGTGGTACGTGGGTCGCTCATGGTTACCTAGTCTCGCACGCGCACGGCGCGTCCCAGCGCCAGCGCCACCGCCCCGAACAGCAACATGACCCCGGCCACCGACACCAGCACGGCCTGCGGGCGGGGCCAGGTCGGCGGGGCGACCGGGATCGCGTCGTCGACCACGACCGGCAGGTACGAGCCGGTCGCCCAGCAGGCCAGCAGTGCCGCGACAACGCCGGTGAGTGTGGCGGACAGCACTGCGGGCAGCACGCTCCAGCTCAGCGAACGGGCCGCGGTCCGGGCCGGCAGGCCCTGGGTACGCAGCGCTCGCAGGTCCTCGGCGCGGCGGCGACGGCGGCCAGCGCCGGCAGTGGGTACGGCGTGTCGGTCGGCAACGTCGCGTACGGCAACAGGTTGCGGGCGGCGCCCTGCAGCACCACCCCCGATCTCAGGTCCACGCCGGAGAGCACGACCACGACGCCGGCCTCGCCCCGATAGATCTGCACCACTCGCCGGCAGCTGACCGCAAGTCCCGCCACGGCGTACCGCCTACCACGAACCGTCCTACCCCGCTGCCCCCGCGCAGGGCAGGACCGGCTGGGTCAGAAGCGGGCGGGCTCGCGGTAGACGCCCCACTCGGCGCGCAGCGCGTCGCAGATCTCGCCGAGGGTCGCCTCGGCACGGACCGCGTCGAGCATCGCCGGCACCATGTTGTCGTTGCCGCGCGCCACGGTGACCAGTTCGTCGAGGCGGCGGCGGACGAGCGCGTCGTCGCGGCCGACCTTGCGGGCCGCCAACAGCTTGCACTGCTCGACCTCGACCTCGTGTGAGATGCGCAGGATCTCCAGTTCCTTGGCGACCGTACCGGTGTGGCAGTTGACCCCGACGATCCTCTTACGGCCGTCCTCCAGCGCCCGCTGGTAGGTGAACGCGGCCTCGGCGATCTGCCCGGTGAACCAGCCGTCCTCGATGCCGCGCAAGATGCCCGAGGTGATCGGCCCGATCGGGTGCGGGCCGTCGCCGCCGAGTTGGCGGACCCGGGTGAAGATCTCCTCCGCCTCGGCCTCGATCCGGTCGGTGAGCGCCTCGACGTACCACGATCCGCCGAGCGGGTCGGCCACGTTGGCCACCCCGGTCTCGTCCATCAGCACCTGCTGGGTACGCAGCGCGATCTCCGCCGACTCGTCGGTGGGCAGCGCAAGGGTCTCGTCGAGGGCGTTGGTGTGCAGCGAGTTGGTGCCGCCGAGCACTGCGGCGAGCGCTTCGACCGCCGTGCGGACCACGTTGTTCACCGGCTGCTGCGCGGTCAGCGACACCCCGGCCGTCTGGGTGTGGAAACGCAGCCACAGCGCCCGTTCGTCGGTGGCGCCGTACTGTCCGCGTAGCCAGCGGGCCCAGATCCGCCGGGCGGCCCGGAACTTGGCGATCTCCTCGAAGAAGTCGACGTGCGCATCGAAGAAGAAGCTCAGCCCGGGGGCGAAGCGGTTGACGTCCAGGCCGCGGGACAGCCCCAGCTCGACGTAGCCGAATCCGTCGGCGAGGGTGTACGCCAACTCCTGGGCGGCGGTCGAGCCGGCCTCCCGGATGTGGTAGCCGGACACCGACAGCGGCTTGTAGCGCGGGATCCGTCGCGCGCAGAACTCCATCAGGTCACCGATCAGCCGCAGGTGCGGCTCGGGGCCGAACAGCCACTCCTTCTGGGCGATGTACTCCTTGAAGATGTCGGTCTGCAGAGTGCCGTCCAAAGTGGCCAGATCGGCGCCCTGGCGTTCGGCGGCGACCAGGTACATGCAGAACACCGGCACCGCCGGGCCGGAGATGGTCATCGAGGTGGTGACCGCGGCCAGGTCGATGCCGTCGAACAGCACGTCCATGTCGGTGGCCGAGTCGATCGCCACCCCGCAGTGGCCGACTTCACCGAGCGACTGCGGGTCGTCGGAGTCGCGGCCCATCAGGGTCGGCATGTCGAACGCCACGGAGAGTCCGCCGCCCCCGGCGCCGAGGATCATCTTGTAGCGCTCGTTGGTCTGCCGGGCGTTGCCGAAGCCGGCGAACTGCCGGATCGTCCAGGTCCGCCCCCGGTAGCCGGTCGGATACAACCCCCGGGTGTACGGGTACTCCCCCGGCCAGCCGATCCGCTCGAACCCGGGCTGGTCGACGCCGGTTGGCGGGCCGTAGACCGGCTCGACCGAGGCGCCGGACAGCGTGGTGAAGTCCGCGTCCCGCTTGTTCGCGGCGTCGTAGCGGGCCTGCCAGCGGGCGCGGCCGGCGGCGATCTGTTCGGCGTCCATCGAAGGCCTCCTCGTCTCCTGGCGAATCCGAGTCTAGAGGCTTCCTGAACGATGACTAAGCCTCGCCATGGCAGGTGTCCCCGCGCAGCTCCTGGCAGACGTACCCGAAGGCCTGGTCGACCGGCACCCGCACGGTCTTGCCGCTGGACCGGTCGGTCACCTCGACCTCGCCGTCGGCCAGCGCCCGCCTGCCGACGGTGACCCGTAGCGGAATGCCGATCAGCTCGACGTCGCGAAACTTCACCCCGGCACGCTCGGCCCGATCGTCGATGACCACGTCGACCCGGGCGTCGACCAGTTGCCGGTAGAGACGCTCGGCGGTCTGCGCGACCGGCGCGTCGTCGAACTGCGCCGCCACGACCGCCACCTCGAACGGAGCGACCGACCGTGGCCAGACGATGCCCCGGTCGTCGTGGTGGCTCTCCACGATGGCGGTCATCGCCCGCTCCACCCCGATGCCGTAACTACCCATGATCAACGGCACCCGGACACCACCCGGATCGAGTACGGTGGCCCCGAGCGCCTCGCTGTAGCGGTAGCCGAGCTTGAAGATGTGACCGACTTCGATGGCCTGCCCGATCCGCAACGGCTGCCCGCACCGTACGCACGGCTGGCCGGCGGCCACCTCACGCAGGTCCGCCCAGCCGCCGACGGTGATGTGCCGGTCGATGTCGACCCCACGCAGGTGGACACCGTCGATGTTGGCCCCGGTGACCATGTCCCGCCGGCCGCGCAGCGACTCGTCGGCCAGTACGGGCAGCTCAGCGGCGACGCCGACGGCGCCGAGACTGCCCGGTGCCGCGCCGAGCGCCGCGTGGATCTCGTCGGCGTGCGCCGGGCGCAGCCGCCCGGCTGCCGTCACGTCGGCCAGCTTCTGCTCGTTCAGCGCGTGATCGCCGCGCAACAGCACCAGGGTGAGCCGCTCGTCCAGCACGTACACCAGGGTCTTGATCTGTCGCACAGCGGCGACGCCGTAGCGCACCGCGAGGTCGTCGATGGTCCGTACGCCCGGGGTGTCGAACGGTTGCGGCGCGTCGTCGGTCACCGTGTCGTCGTCGGTCACCGGATCGACCCGGGCGGTGGCCCGCTCCCGATTGGCCGCGTAGCCGCAGCCTGGGCAGTCCACCACCTGGTCCTCGCCGGTCGGCGCCGGGCACATGAACTCCACCGACGCCGACCCGCCCATACCGCCGTTGGAGGCCTCCACCGGCACCGCCGGAATCCCGAGCCGGTCGAAGATTCGCCGGTACGCCGCCCGGTGCAGCTCGAACGACCGGTCCAGGCCATCGGCGGCCAGATCGAAACTGTACGAGTCCTTCATGGTGAACTCGCGGGTGCGCAGCAGACCGGCCTTGGGACGGGGCTCGTCGCGGAACTTCGTCTGGAACTGGTACCACAGCTGCGGCAGCTGACGGTACGAACTCAACTCCTCGGCCAGCGTGGTGAAGATCTCCTCGTGGGTCATGCCCAGCGCGAGATCCGCGCCGCGCCGGTCGCGCAACCGGAACATCTCCTCACCCATCGCCTCCCACCGGCCGCTGGCCCGCCACACCTGCGCCGGATGCAGCGCCGGCAACACGAACTCCTGTGCCCCGATCCGTCGCATCTCGTCGCGGATCACCTCGATCACCTTCGCCCGTACCCGCACGGCCAGCGGCAACAGCGAATAGTGGCCGGCCATCAGCTGCCGGATGAACCCGGCGCGCAGCAGCAGCCGGTGGCTCGGCGCGTCGGCCTCGGCCGGGTCCGCGCGCAAGGTCGGCACGTACGTCTGGGACCAGCGCATTGCTCGACCTTCTCTCTCGCCGTTGCCGACCGACAACCGAATATCAGCCGACGACCGGGGTCGGCGACAGCCGACTGTCGGTCGACGACCGGGGTCGGCCGGCGGCGGGGCAGAATCACACCCGGCGGAACGCCGGATCCACACAGAAACCACACAGGATAAACGCGGGCCGCGTCCAGGTACGGGTGGCAGGGTCGATCGATATGACCCAGGACGGGAATACGCGGCCGGCACGACGCCGGCTCACCCGGCGCGGGCTGCTCGGCGCGGGTGGTGGGCTGCTCGCCACAGGGGCGGCCGGAGCCGCTGGCTTCGGCATCGGCCACCGCAGTGGGCAAGCGTCCGGGGGCGGGCCGGACCAGGTCACCGAGACGGACCCGGTCCGGCGCTACGCCACCCGGACCGACCTGCGTGTTCCCGTGGTCGGCACGCAGACCGCCGGAGCCACGGCCGACGGGCTGATCTTCCTGACCCCGGCGGCCGGTGCCGGCGGCCGGGGGCCGCTGATCGTCGACGGCGACGGCGAACCGGTGTGGTTCCGCCACGTGGCCGGGCCGGCCGAGGTCGCGGTCGACCTGCGGGTACAGCAGCTGGCCGGCGAGCCGGTACTGACCTGGTGGGAGGGTGTGATCGCCAGCGGCGTCGGCGGCGGCGAGTTCGTCATCGCTGACACCGCCTACCGCGAGATCATCCGGCTGCGCGCCGACGGTGACCTGCCGACCGACCAGCACGATCTCATCCTCACCGAGCGGGGCACCGCGTTGTTCTTCGTCTACGAGCTGGCCGCCGCCGACCTGTCCGAGGTGGGCGGGCTCGCCGACGGTGCGCTCTACGACGGTGTGCTCCACGAGGTCGAGGTGAGCAGCGGCCGGACGGTACGCCGTTGGCAGGCCCGCGACCATGTGGCGTTGACCGAGTCGTACGCGGACGCCCCGGAAGGTGACCGTGCCCGTACG
Source organism: Solwaraspora sp. WMMB335 (assembly GCF_049179075.1). Taxonomy (NCBI): domain Bacteria; kingdom Bacillati; phylum Actinomycetota; class Actinomycetes; order Micromonosporales; family Micromonosporaceae; genus Solwaraspora; species Solwaraspora sp. WMMB335. Next base: position 5,908,933 of record NZ_JBMHMF010000001.1, on the reverse strand, counting down.
CCGTACGACTTCTTCCACCCCAACTCGGTCGAGATCGACCACGACGGCCATCTGTTGGTCTCGGCCCGGCACACCTGGGCGATCTACAAGATCGACCGGGAGACCGGGCAGGTGCTCTGGCGGCTCGGCGGCAAGCGCAACGATTTCACGCTCGCCGAGGGAGCCGCTTTCTCCTGGCAGCACGACGCGCGTCGGCGGGCCGACGGAACCATCGGCATCTTCGACAACCGGGCCGGCATCACCGACGAGGCGGAAACCTCACGTGGCCTGATCCTCGCCGTCGACGAGGCCAACCGGACCGCGTCGGTGGTGCGCGAACTCGCGCCGCCGCAGCAGCTACTCGCCCGTACCCAGGGTGGGGTGCAGGAACTCCCCGGCGGCGGTTCGTTCGTCGGCTGGGGCGCGAAACCACACTTCTCCGAGTACGCCCCGGACGGTGCCATGACGTTCACCGGTCACCTGCCCGACGACAACGTCTCCTACCGGGCGTACCGGTTCGCCTGGACGGGCCGCCCGTCCGATCGACCGGCGGTGGTGGCCCGCGCCACCAGCGAGGACGCGGTGACCGTCCAGGTCAGCTGGAACGGCGCCACCGAAGTGGCGAGCTGGCAGGTACGCGGGGGCGCCCAGCCGACCGACCTGGCCGTGCTCGGGGAGGCCGACCGGACCGGGTTCGAAACCTCGGTGACGGTGCACGGGCCAGTCGGCTTCGTCGCGGTCGACGCGCTCGACACCGCCCGGCGGACGCTGGCGTCCTCGCTGACCGTGGTGGTACAACCAGCCGAGGAGTGATCATCATGGTCGGGCGGCCGGGCGGTCCGGCCGGCGGCCTATGCTCGACGACGTGGACTTGCGGATCTTCACCGAACCCCAGCAGGGTGCCAGCTATCAGCAGCTCCTCGCTGTTGCCCGGTGCGCACAGGACGCCGGCTACGACGCTTTCTTCCGTTCCGACCACTACCTGGCGATGGGCGATTCGGCCGGGCTGCCGGGGCCGACCGACGCCTGGGCGACCCTGGCCGGGCTGGCCCGCGACACCAGCCGGATCCGGTTGGGCACGCTGATGAGCGCCGCGACCTTCCGGCTGCCCGGCCCGTTGGCGATCACCGTCGCCCAGGTCGACGAGATGAGCGGCGGACGCGTCGAGCTCGGCATCGGCACCGGTTGGTTCGAGGCGGAGCACGCCGCGTACGGCATCCCGTTCCCACCGCTGGCCGAGCGGTTCGACCGGCTGGCGGAACAGTTGGCGATCATCACCGGTCTGTGGCAGACGCCGGCCGGCGATACATTCCGTTATGACGGCAAGCACTACCAGGTGGCCGACTCGCCGGCGCTGCCCAAGCCGGTGCAGCAGCCGCGTCCGCCGGTGCTGCTCGGCGGCAAGGGGCTCAAGCGGACCCCGCGGTTGACCGCCCGCTACGCCGACGAGTTCAACGTACCGTTCGAGGGGCTCGGTGAGTCGGCGCGGCTGTTCGAGCGGGTCCGGTCGGCCTGCGCCGAGATCGGACGCGCTCCGGAGACGCTGACCTTGTCCAACGCCTTGGTGTTGTGCTGCGGCCGGGACGACACCGAGGTCGCCCGCCGGGCGGCGGCGATCGGCCGGGCACCGGGCGAGTTGCGCGCCAACGGCCTGGCCGGCACGCCCGCCGAGGTGGTGGACACGATCGGCCGGTACGCCGAGATCGGCGCCCGGCGGATCTACCTGCAGGTGCTGGACCTCGCCGACCTCGACCACATCGAGCTCGTCGCCGCCGAAGTCGCACCGCACCTTTAGCTGGAAGTATCGGCTGGCATCCGGGCAAGATTCTTCAAGATCTCACATCGGAATCGGGGGGTGCCCTTTCATCGAGCAGATGAAGCTCGGCGTCGCAGGCCGCGGCGGCCTCGGGATCGTGGGTGGCGAAGACGACGGCGGCACCCCGGTCGGCTTCGGCCCGCAGCAACTCCAGCACCACCTGCCGGTTGGCCGCGTCCAGTTCGCTGGTGACCTCGTCGGCGAGCAGCACGTCACCGCGCAGCGCCAGCGCCCGGGCCACGGCGTGGTCGCGGCCGCGTAGTGGCTCGCCACCGAGGGTGACGGCGCCGCTGAGTGGTTGCAGGATGCCGGCCATCGCCGACAGCAGCGTGGTCTTGCCCGCACCGGACGGCCCGGTGACGGCGAGCAGTCGACCCCATCCGGTGCCTCCCCGGCGCCCTCGGCCGACGCCTTCCCGGCGCGCCTTGCCGAACGGCACAGGCGTACCGGATACGGGCGTACCGCGCCGGATCTCCACCTCGTGGATAACCCCAGTAGAGTTATATGGGGTCATATTCGATCCGACGAGATCTGAAGGGGTGCCGTGGCCGTACGAATACTGCTGCTCGCGACGAAGGACACCCACGCCTTCCGGCGTGAGCACGGTCAGGAAGCGGTGCTCACCGGCGCGCAACTGCTGGCCACGATCGCCGCGGATCCGGTTGCCCGGTATCCGGTCCGAGGCGGCGACGGCGTCGAGGTGACCGTCGAGGACCTCGACGTCGGCCCGGCCTGGGACATCACCCCGTCGACGATGCTGCTGCTGGCCCGCCGGACCCGAGACGCGGTACGGGACGACGGATACGACGCCGTCGTCGTCACGCACGGGATCGACACTCTGGAAGACACCGCTTTCCTCATCGATCTCGTCGCCGCGGCGGCACCGGGACACGGCCGGATCGTGCTCACCGGGGCGACCAGACCTCTCGATCATCCGGCCACCGACGGCCCGCGCAACCTCGCCGCCGCGTTGACGGCGGCTGCGGATCCCGCACTCGACTCGGCTGGAGCCGTCATCTGCCTGCACGACGAACTGCACGCGGCGCGCTGGGCGAACCTTGTCGACGCGGGTCGGCCGGCGGCCTTCTCGTCGGCGCCGCACGGCCTGCTCGGACGCCTCGTCGCCGGTCGCGCACAGTTACTCGGCCCGGCACCGGCCCGCCTGCCCGCACCGGCCGGCGAACCCGAGACCGACGTCGCCCTCGTCAAGACTTATCCCGGTATCGACCCGGCGCTACTGCTGGCCGCCGCCGACGCCGGCGCACGCGGTCTCGTGTTGGAAGGAACCGGCCTGTTCAACGTACCGGTGGACCTGCTGACCACGATCGGTGATCTCGTCGCCTCGGACGTCCCGGTCGTCGTCGCCACCCGCTGCCGGACCGGGGTGACCGAACCGTCGACACTGCCGGCCGAGGCCGGGCTGGCGTTGCGGGTCGGTGCGATCAGCGCCGGGGACCTCACCGCAGGCAAGGCCCGGATCGCGCTGATGGTCGCCCTCGCCGCCGACGGTGGCGTCGCCGCCGCGCACGCATGGTTCAACCGCTGATGGCCGGCCCTCGACCGACCGGCCCCCGACCAGGGTCGGCCGGATCGGCCAGGCCGGCCGGATCGGCCAGGTCGACCAGGTCGGCGATGAGGCGGCCGGCCGCAGCGTACGGGTCGAGTCGCCCGGCCAGCACCTCGGCGGCCAGGCCGGCCAGCCGCGTACCGCCGCGCAGCGCGCTGATCCGGTTTCGTAGCGCACCCAGCGCGATCGCCTCGACCTCGGCGGCCGCCCGTCGTGCCCGGCGGGTGGTGAGCTCGCCGTGCCCGGCCAGCCAGTCGTGGTGCCGCTCGATCGCCGTGACCAACCCGTCGATCCCGTCGCCGCTGGTGGCTACTGCCCGTACCACCGGGGGCCGCCACTGGCCAGGTGCCCGGGTGCCGAGGCCGATCATGCCGTTGAGGTCGCGTACGGTGGCGTCGGCACCGTCGCGGTCGGCCTTGTTGACCACGAACACGTCGGCGATCTCCAGAATGCCGGCCTTGACCGCCTGAATCGCGTCGCCCATGCCGGGTGCCAGCAGGACGACGGTGGTGTCGGCCAGCCCGGCCACTTCGACCTCGGCCTGGCCGACGCCCACGGTTTCGATGAGCACCACGTCGCAGCCGACGCCGTCGAGGACCCGGACCGCCGCCGGGGTGGCGGCGGCGAGCCCGCCGAGGTGGCCACGGCTGGACATGGATCGGATGTAGACGCCCGGATCGGTGGCATGTTCCTGCATCCGTACCCGGTCGCCGAGGATCGCGCCGCCGGTGAACGGGCTGGACGGATCGACCGCCAGCACCCCGATCCGCCGGCCACGCTCGCGCAGCACGCGGACGAGTTCGCTGGTGGTGGTCGACTTACCGACCCCCGGAGCGCCGGTCAGACCGACCACCAACGCGTGACCGGTGTGCGGGGCGAGTTCGGTGGCGATCCGCGGTAGCACCGGATCGTTCGACTCGACCAGGGTGATCAGCCGAGCCACCGCTCGCGCCTGTCCGTCACGGGCCTGCCGGACCAGGTCCGTGACGTCGTACCGCCAGCGCGGTACCGACCGGGTCACGCCGCCGCCGGCACCCGCAGGATCAGGGCGTCTCCCTGCCCGCCGCCGCCGCAGAGCGCCGCCGCGCCGGTGCCGCCACCGCGACGGCGCAACTCCAGGGCGAGAGTCAGCGCGAGCCGGGCGCCGGACATGCCGATCGGGTGCCCGAGCGCGATGGCGCCGCCATTGACATTGACGATCTCCGCGCTGACGCCGAGATCGCGGATGGACTGGATGCCGACGGCGGCGAACGCCTCGTTGATCTCGATCAGGTCGAGATCGGTGACGGACAGTCCGGACTTGGCGAGGGCCTGCCGGATCGCGTTCGACGGCTGCGAGTGCAGCGAGTTGTCCGGACCGGCAACGTTGCCGTGCGCGCCGATCTCGGCGATCCAGTCCAGTCCGAGTGCCTCGGCCCGGGCCCTGCTCATCACCACCACGGCGCAGGCCCCGTCGGAGATCGGCGACGAACTGCCCGCCGTGATGGTGCCGTCCGGGGTGAACGCCGGCCGCAACCGGGACAGCGTCTCGACCGTGGTGTCCGCACGGATGCCCTCGTCCTCGGTCAGCCGCACCGGCTCGCCCTTGCGCTGCGGCACCTCGACCGGGGTGATCTCGTCGGCGAAGACACCGTTCTTCTGCGCCGCGGCGGCCCGCTGGTGGCTGGTGGCGGCGAACGCGTCCTGCTCCTGGCGGCTGATGCCCAGCCGGGTGCCGTGCCGCTCGGTCGACTCTCCCATCGCGCAGCAGTCCCAGGCGTCGGTCAGCCCGTCGAGGGCCATGTGGTCGGCGACCACGACGTCACCGTACTTGTAGCCGGCGCGCTGTCCGCGCAGCAGGTGAGGGGCGTTGGTCATCGACTCCATGCCGCCGGCCACCACCGTTTCGAACTCACCGGCCCGGATCAGTTGGTCGGCCAGCGCGATCGCGTCGAGCCCGGACAGGCACACCTTGTTGATGGTCAGCGCGGGTACGCCCATCGGGATGCCGGCACCGACCGCAGCCTGCCGGGCTGGGATCTGTCCCGCACCGGCCTGCAGCACCTGCCCCATGATGACGTACTGCACCTGGTCCGCGGCGACGCCGCCCCGGTCGAGGGCGGCGGCGATGGCGGCCGAGCCGAGCGCGGTCGCCGGAAAGTCCTTAAGATTGCCGAGCAGCCGCCCCATCGGCGTGCGTGCGCCGCTGACGATCACCGAGGTCATGGGTTGCGCCTCCGCCGTGGGTAAGGGCCGGGATGCCGGCGACAACTTAACGAGGGTTAGGTAAGACTATCGCCATGATGGAACAAGCTCCGGCCGAGACCGCTGCCGACTATGTCACAGACATCGGGCTGCTGAGGATCGACCACGTCGGGATCGCGGTGGCGGACCTGGACACCGCCATCGATTTCTACACCCGCACCTTCGGCATGCGCTGCGTGCACACCGAGGTGAACCACGCCCAAGGGGTACGCGAGGCGATGCTCGCCGTCGGTCCGCTGCCCGACGGCGGCCAGGTGCAGCTACTCGCCCCGTTGTCGCCGGACTCCACGATCGCCAGGTTCCTCGACCGCAACGGTCCCGGGGTGCAGCAGGTGGCGTACACCGTGGTGGACATCGACGCGGCCTGCACGGCGCTGCGCGAGCGTGGTCTGCGGCTGCTCTACGAGGCACCCCGGCCCGGCACGGCGGGTTCCCGGATCAACTTCGTCCATCCCAAGGACGCCGGCGGCGTACTCGTGGAACTGGTGCAGCCGGCCTGAGCGGATATACAGCAACGGAAATCCGACCCCGGACTCCGTTGCGTATCCACATGCCTACAATTCGTAGACGAAAATCCGGACGGCTGAAAAGATGACCATGTCGGCTATCGTGGAGTAGGGTCGTCCGCTCTTGCGAAGCCCCCTGGTGTGTCTGCCACTATGTCCCAATGCCCCAGCAGCAGTCCTCCCTTGCGTTCTTCGATAACGCCAGCGCTCCGCACGACTTCACCGTCGTGCTTCGTGGCTACGACCGCAACCAGGTGGATGACCACCTGCAGCGGTTGGTAGCCGCCCTCACCCAGTCGGAGCAGGCTCGAGCTGAGGCCGAGCAGCGGATGAACGACGCTCAGCGTCGGCTCCGCCAGGCCGAGCAGCGCCTCAACTCGGTGGAGCAGAAGCTCACCGACACCAACAAGCAGCTCGAGGAGAACAACCGACCCACCCTCTCCGGGCTGGGCACCCGGGTCGAGCAGATTCTGCGGCTGGCCGAGGAACAGGCCAACGACCATCGCGGCGAGGCCAAGCGGGAGTCCGAGGGCATTCTCTCCGCGGCCCGGCTGGAAGCGCGGGAGATCACCGACAAGGCGCGGGCCGAGGCTGCGGCGATGAAGGCGACCGCCGAGCGGGAGGCGGGCAGCGTACGTACCGCGGCCGAACGGGAGGCGGCCGAGGTACGGGTGCAGGCCCGACGTGAGGCCGACACGCTGCGGGCCGATGCCGAACGGGAGACCAAGCAGCTACGTGCGGTCACCGCGCACGAGGTCGCCGAGCTGAAGTCGACCGTGGAACGCGAGGTTGCCACGCTGCGGGCCACCGCCGAACGCGAGATCACCCAACTGCGGGCCAAGGCCGCGCGCGAGGCCGAGGAGAAGCGCGCCGAGGCGACGAAGCTGCTCACCGACGCCCGCGACAAGCGGGACAAGGACCTGCAGGCACTCGAACTGCAGCTGGCCGAGCGGCGGGAGAAGGCCGAACGCGAGGAGTCCGAGCGGCACGCCGCCCAGGTTGCCCAGACCCAGCGGCTGGTCGCCGAGGCGGAGGGGCGTGCCCGTGCCGCCGAGGACCGGGCCAAGGAGATCGAGCAGCGGGCCGAGGCACGGCGCATCGAGTCGGAGCGTACCGCCCAGGAGACCGTGGACAAGGCCAAGTCGTCGGCGGACAAGACGCTGAGCGAAGCCCGCTCCGAGGCGCACCGGCTGCTCACCGAGGCCCGTACCGAAGCCGAGCTCACCACCCAGGCGGCTCGCCGCGAGGTCGAGGACCTCACCCGGCAGAAGGACGCGGTCACCTCGCAGCTCGGCCAGATGCTCTCCGGCCTGGCCGGCATCGTGCCCGGCGTGCCGCCGGGCGACGCCAAGAAGGCCGAGTCCGGCGAGAACGGGGACCGGGTCAGCGCCGGCAACTCGCCGAGCTGACGCCCGCCGAGACCCCAGCACAGGTACGGCCGTACGCGGTGAAAGGCCGCGCCGGGTCCCCGGCGCGGCCTTCGGCGTGCCACCCGAACCCGGCCGTGCGCCGCCCCGACTCCGCCGTGCACCGCCCTGAATCCGGGGCACCAGGGCGGGTCCGCCGTTCCGGCATACCCACCCGACGAATGGCTCACACCTGGCAATTCCGCCAAAGTGACGCGCGTCCTGTCAGGAGCATGGGTATCGCCCCGGAACGGGGCGCTGCGTGTGAGGATGGAGCCATGGCGCAAGGCGAAGAACTCTTCACACTCGGCGGGGACACCAGGTCCGGCCCGGACTTCGAGCTGGCTCTGCGGGGGTACGACAAACGGCAGGTCGACCGCTACATCGCCCGCACCGAGCAGGAGCTGGCCGCGCTGGGCGCCGAGCGTGAACAGGCGTACGTGCAGCTACACACGCTGGCTGCCCAGATCGAGCAGTTGCAGGCCGATCTGACCGACGCCAGGCGGGAGGCGAGCTTCATCGACCAGGTCTCGTTCCGGCACCTGGGTCCGCGGGTCGAACAGATCCTCGCCCTCGCCGAGGACCAGGCCGAGGACATCCGCGCCACCGCCACCGCAGACATCGACGCCCGGCGGGTTGAAGCCGAGCAGGTCCTGGCGGACGCGCGCGAGCAGGCCGACACCGCGATCCGGGACTTCGAGCTGGCGCTCGCCGCCCGCCGCGCCGAGGAGGACAAAGCGAACGCCGCCCGCCGCGCCGAGGCGGAAGCGACCCTCGCCACGGCGCGCGACGAGGCGGAAAACCTCCGAACGGCCGCGGAAGCCGCACTGGTCGCTGCCCGGGAGGAGGCCGATCAGGTCATCGCCACCGCCCAGCAGCAGGCAAGCGACACGGTCCACGCGGCGCAACGGGAGGCGAACGAGACGATCAAGGCCGCGCAACGGGAGGCCCGGGACACCGTCACCACCGCCCAGGAGCAGGCCGCCGACGCGGTCAGCACCGCCCAGGAGGCCGCCGACCGGGCCCTGTCCGACGCACGGGCCGAGGCGGAGCGGTTGGTGACCCAGGCCCGGATGGAAGCCAGCCGGATGGTCGACGCGGCGCAGGAGGAGGCGGCCAACCTACGCGACGCGGCCGAGGCGGCGATCGCGGCCGCCCGCCAGGACGCCGAGCACATCCGCGCCGACGGCCAGGCCGCAGCCGACGCCGCCCGACGAGAGGCCGCGCAAGCGGTCGAGCAGGCCACCGAGTACGTCAACCGTACCCACGCGGAGACCGACGCGACCGTCGCCCGGACCCGTGCCGAGCTGGATCAAGAGTTGGCCAGCCGGCGGAGCGGCCTCGAACAGGAACTGGCCGAGCAGCGTAGCGCCGTCGAGACGGAGGTCGCCGCCGCGCGTGCCGCGGCCGAGCAGGAGGTCGAGCAGTGGCGGACCTCGGCACAGGAGATCATCGCCAACCAGCGCGGGGAGGCTGAGGAGTACGCCACCCATGTACGGGCCCGCGCCGAGGAACAGGCGGTCACCATCCGCCAGCAGGCCGAACAGTACGCGTTGAGCACGCGTGGCGGTGCCGACGAGCATGCCGCCAGTGTCCGGCGGCTGTCCGAGGAACACGCGGCGATCGCGCAACGGCAGCTGGCCAGCAGCCAGCAGCAGGTGGCGTCCGCCCAACGCGAGGTGGTCGCCGCCGGGCAACAGCTCACCGAGGTACTGCAGGAGGTCGCCGAGGCTCAGCAGTCCCTCGCCGACCTGCGGCACCAGACCGTACTCAGCCGGCAGGAGTCCGACGAGGCCCGCCGGGTGCTCGCCACGGTCCGGGCCGAGTTGGCCGCCGAACAGCAGCGCCTAGCTGAACAGCAACGCCTAGCCGAACAGCAGCGCCTGGCCGAGCGGCGGAAGCCGGCCGAACGGGCCGAGGACACCCCGGCACCGCCGCCGGACACGCTGTCGGTCGATGCCGTACCGGCGGAAGCCGTGTCGGTCGACCAGACCGCCGAGACGGTAGCCGCTGGTGCCACCGAGCCACAGCAGCGTACCCGCGCCTGATTCCTACCGGAGGTCTTCCTCGCCGAGCTCGCTGAGCCGGCCGTCGCGTTCGAGGTAGCCGGTTGCGGTGCGCGGGCACACGTACCGCCCGTCGCCGGCGGCGGTCAGCGGCGCGCCGGCCCGGCCCACCCAGCCGACCCGGCGCGCCGGTACCCCGACGACCAGGGCGAAGTCCGGTACGTCCCGGGTGACCACGGCACCTGCGGCCACCATCGCCCAACGGCCGATCCGCACCGGAGCGACACAGACCGCACGGGCGCCGATCGCCGCACCGGTGCCGATGGTGACGCCGACGGCGGTCCAGTCGTCGCCGGTCTTCAGCCGGCCGTCCGGGGTCACCGCCCGCGGGTACTCGTCGTTGGTGAGCACGGCCGCCGGCCCGACGAAGACTCCGTCGTCGAGCCGTGCCGGCTCGTACACCAGGGCGTAGTTCTGCAGCTTGACGTTGTCACCGAGACGCACCCCGGGACCGACGTACGCGCCACGGCCGATGTTGCAGTTGCGGCCGACCACGGCGTCCTCGCGGACCTGCACCAGGTGCCAGATCCGGGTGCCGGCCCCGATGCTCGCCTTGGGCGAGACGTCGGCCGACTCGGCGACCGCGGCCGACTCGTCAGCGGCGGCCGCCGCCTGGCCGGCGGCAACGGCCTCCACCTGCGATGATGTTGCATCCATCGTGCTGATCCCCTCCCCTGACGGCGGTCTGACCCCGCCCAGGCGGGAGTGTCGCACGACCGGCGACCGCGCCCGGACACGGTACGGGGTCGTCGGCAGCGCCGATGTCGGCAAACCGACCCTCCGGTCACAGACTGGCCGACAGGTGGAGCCGGGTCGACGAAGGTACCTCGTGACCGCACGGTTGTGCCGGGTTTGCGTCACAGCGCTAGCGTCAGCCCGGCAACGCTGGGTAGCTTCCCGGACGGACCCTCTCCGCCGGCCGCCGGTGGATCCTGTCCGGTTCCGGTGGACGCTGTCCGCCGGTTGTTCTTCGGATCCTGCCCGACCCTGACGAAATGGATCTTGCGTGACTCCTCCGCCTGCCACGCCGGACGCACCCATCGGCGTAGCCGTCATCGGCGCCGGTTACTGGGGCCCCAACCTGGTCCGCAACTTCATGTCCAGCCCGGCCTTCCGGCTCCGCTGGCTCTGTGACCTCGATCTCGGCCGGGCCCGTGCGGTGCTCGGCGGCTACTCGACCGTCGGAGCGACCGACGACCTGTCGGCGGTGCTCGCCGACGACACGGTGCACGCGGTGGCCATCGCCACACCGGCCGGCACCCATCTCGACGTGGCGCTCGCCGCCCTGCGGGCCGGCAAACACGTGCTGGTCGAGAAGCCACTCGCGGCCAGCCACGCCGACGGGGCGCGACTCGTCGCCGAGGCCGAGCAACGCGGCCTGACGCTGATGTGCGACCACACCTATTGCTACACCCCGGCCGTGCTGCGGATCCGCGAAATGCTGCATTCCGGCGAGCTGGGCGAACTGCACTACCTGGACTCCGTACGGATCAACCTGGGCCTGGTGCAGCGCGACATCGACGTCGTCTGGGACCTCGCCCCGCACGACCTGGCGATCCTCGACTTCGTGCTGCCGCCGGGCATCCGGCCGGTGGCGGTCGCCGCGCACGGTGCCGACGGCATCGGTGCCGGCCGGGCCTGTGTGGCCTACCTCACCCTCCGGTTGAACACCGGTGCCATCGCCCACGTGCACGTCAACTGGCTGTCCCCGGTGAAGATCCGGACCACCATCGTCGGGGGTTCGAAGCGCACCCTGGTCTGGGACGATCTCAACCCGAGCCAGCGGCTCGCCCTGTTCGACCGGGGTGTCGACGTGGCCGCGCCGGACGAGCTCGGCACCGAGGCGCGTCGCGACATGCTGGTGTCGTACCGCTCCGGCGACATGGTCGCCCCGGCGCTGACCGAGCGGGAGGCGTTGCGCACCATGGTCGAGGAGTACGCCCGGGCGATCCGCACCGGCAGCCCGGCCCTCACCGACGGCCGCTCCGGCCTGCGGGTGCTGGCCGTCCTGGAAGCCGCCACCCGCAGCCTGGCCGCTGGTGGCGCCATGATCGAACTCGACGAGGAGTCCGAGGAGACCCCCGCATGAGCGCATCCCCGGCCGGCGGCCCCGCCCCGGCGGTCGACCTGAGCAGTGCCACCGTGCTGGTGACCGGCGGCGCCGGATTCATCGGCTCGCACCTGGCCGAGCATCTCGTCTCGCTCGGTGCCCAGGTCGTCGTGCTGGACAACTTCCGCAACGGCACCCGGGACAACCTGGACTTCCCCGGTGCCGAGTCGATCCGAGTGATCGAGGGCGACATCTGCGACCCGCAGACCTGCCACGACGCGCTGGCCGGCGTCGACGTGGTGTTCCACCTGGCCTGTCTCGGGGTCCGCCACTCGCTGCACAGCCCGGTGGAGAACCACCAGGTCAACGCGCTCGGCACGCTCAACGTGCTGGAGGCGGCGCGGGCCGCGCAGGTGTCCCGGCTGCTGTACGTCTCGACGTCGGAGATCTACGGCCGGGCCCTGGAGTTCCCGATCACCGAGGAGACCACCCCCTGGCCGCTGACCGTGTACGGCAGCAGCAAGCTGGCCGGCGAGCACTACGCCCGCTCCTACCGGGAGTGCTGGGACCTGCCGGTGGTCTGCGTACGCCCGTTCAACAACTACGGGCCGCGGTCGCACTTCGAGGGCGACTCCGGCGAGGTGATCCCCCGGTTCATCCTGCGTGCCCTGGCCGGGCAGCCACCGGTGGTGTTCGGTGACGGCACCGTCACCCGGGACTTCCTGTACGTCGGCGACTGTGTCGAGACGCTGGCCCGGGTCGCCGAGTCGACCGAACTCGTCGGCGAGGTGGTCAACCTCGGCTACGGCGAGGAGCTCGGCATCGGGCTGCTGGCCGATACCGTGCTGGCGGCGGTCGGTCGCACCGACCTGCGCCCGGTCTTCGAAGCGCCCCGGCCGGCCGATGTCCCCCGGCTCTGGGTGGACACCTCCAAGTTGCGCAAGAGCATCGACTTCGCTCCCCGGGTGTCGCTGGCCGAAGGCATCGGGCACACCCTGGAGTACTTCCAGCGGTTGCTGCGTGAACAGCCGGCCGCCCTGCAGCGGATGCAGCTGAAGAACTGGAGCCAGCCGGCATGAATGAGGCCACCCCCCAGGCCAGTCCTCAGGCCGCCCCCCAGGCGGACCCTCAGGCCGGCCCTCGCCGCATCCAGGTGATGCTGCCGATGCTGGGCGAGGAGGAGGAGCAGGCCGCCGCCGCGGCGATCCGTTCCGGCTGGGTCGCCCAGGGCCCCCGGGTCGCCCAGTTCGAGCGTGAGTTCGCCACCGCCGTGGGCGCCGGGCATGGCGTCGCGGTCAGCTCCTGCACCACCGCGCTGCATCTGGCGCTGGTGCTGCACGGGGTCGGACCCGGCGACGAGGTGGTCGTCCCCTCGCTGTCGTTCATCGCCACCGCCAACGCGGTCCGCCACGCCGGTGCCGAGCCGGTCTTCGCCGACGTCGACCTGGCCACCGGCAATCTGACGGTAGCCACTATCGAGGCCGTCCGCACCGGGCGTACCCGGGCCGTGATCGCGGTCCACCAGGGCGGCATGCCGTTCGACACCGTCGCGCTGCGCGCCGCCGCCGCGTCCTGGGGTGTCCCGCTGATCGAGGACGCGGCCTGCGCCGCCGGCTCGACCGCGTACGGGCGGTCGGTGGGCACCGGGGCAGCGGTCTCGGCCTGGTCGTTCCACCCGCGCAAGGTGATCACCACCGGGGAGGGCGGCATGCTCACCCTGGACGACACCGAGGGCGCGACCCGGCTGCGCCGGCTGCGGGAGCACGGAATGAACGTCTCCGCCGCCGAGCGGCACGCCAGCGCCCAGCCGGTGCTGGAGGCGTACCTGGAAACCGCGTTCAACTACCGGATGACCGACATCCAGGCCGCGGTCGGGCTGGTCCAGCTGGGCCGGCTGCCCGGCCTGGTCGCCGGCCGGCGGGCGATGGCGGCCCGCTACCACGAGCTGCTCGCCGGGATCGATGGGCTGGTGCCGGTGACCGACCCGCCGTACGGCGAGACCAACTTCCAGTCGTTCTGGGTGTTGATCGATCCGGCGTACGGCGTCGGTCGCGACGAGGTGCTCGCCGAGCTGGCCACGGCCGGGGTCTCCGCCCGGCGCGGCATCATGGCCGCCCATCTGGAGCCGGCGTACGCGCACGTCACCCCGGCCCCGCTGCCGGTGACCGAGCGGCTGACCCGCGACTCGCTGATCCTGCCGCTGCACCACGCGCTGACCGGGGCCGACCAGGAGCACGTGGTCGCGGTGCTGCGCAAGCTGGCCGGCCGATGAGGGACCTGCTGATCATCGGCGCGGGCGGCTTCGCCCGGGAGACCGCGGCGGCCGTCGCGGCGATCAACGCCGCCGCGCCCGGTGCCCCGCTCTGGCGGCTGCGTGGATTCCTCGACGACGACCCGGCGCTGCACGGTACGCAGCGGGTCGGCGTCCCGGTCCTCGGCGGCACCGGGCTGGTCGACGACCTGCCCGACGCGGCGGTGGTGATCTGCGTCGGCAACCCCCGCAACTACCGGTCCCGGCAGCGGCTGGTCCAGCGGCTGGGGCTGCCGGCGCGGCGGTACGCCACCCTGGTCCACCCGGCCGCCCGGATCGGCACCGGTTGTACGGTCGGACCGGGCAGCGTGCTGCTGGCCGGGGTCGACCTGACCGCCGAGGTGCGTGTCGGCGCGCACGTGGCGGTCATGCCCCAGGTGGTGCTGACCCACGACGACGTGGTCGAGCCGTTCGCCACCATCGCCTCCGGGGTTCGCCTCGGCGGTGGCGCCGTGCTGGGCGAAGGCGCGTACGTCGGTGCCGGCGCGCTGCTGCGCGAGGGTGTCGCCGTCGGCGCCTGGGCGCAGATCGGCATGGGCTCGGTCGTGCTACGCGACGTACCCGCCGGTGAGGTCTGGGTGGGCAACCCGGCCCGGTTCCTGCGCCCCACCGATCAACCTGCTACACGTTCGAGCTTGAGGAGTCACCCGTGACCAGCATCCCCCTCGTCGACCTGGCCGCCGCACATGCCGAGGTGGCCGAGGAAGTCGACGCCGGTTTCAAACGGGTCATCGCGGACACCGCGTTCATCGGCGGTGCCGAGGTCGCCGGGTTCGAAGCCGAGTACGCGGCGTTCAGCGGGGTGCCGCACTGTGTCGGGGTGGCCAACGGCACCGACGCGCTGGAGTTGGCGCTGCGTGCGGTCGGCGTCGGCCCGGGCAGCGAGGTGATCCTGCCGGCCAACACGTTCATCGCCACCGCCGAGGCGGTGGCCCGGACCGGTGCGAAGGTCGTGCTGGTCGACTGCGACCCGGACACGTACCTGGTCGACGTGGACGCGGCGCTGGCGGCGGTCACCCCGGCGACCCGGGCGATCGCCCCGGTGCACCTGTACGGACAGCTCGCCGAGGTGGAGCGGTTGCGCACCGGGCTGGCCGGCCGGGACATCGCGATCGTGGAGGACGCGGCGCAGTGCCAGGGCGCGACCCGGCACGGTGCGGCTGCGGGCACCGGCCACGGAAGCGGCACCGACGCCCTGGGGATCGCGGCGACCAGCTTCTACCCGGGCAAGAACCTCGGCGCGTACGGCGACGCCGGTGCCGTGGTGACCACCGACGCGGGGATCGCCGCCGACGTACGGCGGATGGGCGCGCACGGCAGCGTCCGCAAGTACGTGCACGACGTGGTCGGTATGAACAGCCGGCTCGACGGGCTGCAGGCGGTGGTGCTGCGGGCCAAACTGGCCCGGCTGGCCGACTGGAACGCGCGGCGCCGGGCGGTGGCCGCCCGCTACGACGAGTTGCTGGCCGGGCTGGACGTGGTCCGGCCGGTGACGCTGGACGGCAACGAGCACGTCTGGCACATCTACTGCGTACGGGTGCCCGGGGACGGCACCGGTGCCCGCCGCGACCGGGTCTTGGCCGCGCTCAACGGCGCCGGCATCGGGGCCGGCATCCACTACCCGGTGCCGGTGCACCTGACCCCCGCCTTCGCCGACCTCGGCTATCCGGCCGGTTCGTTCCCGAACGCCGAGTCGACCGCGCCGCAGTTGCTGTCGCTGCCGATCTACCCGCAGCTGACCGCCGCGGCGCAGGAGCGGGTGGTCGAAGTGCTGGCCGCCGCGCTGGCGGGCTGACCGGGTCGGGCCAGTCATGTACGTCACGGTGCGGGACCGGCCGGCCGGGGACTCCCCCGGCCAGCCGTCGGGTGGGCCGGCCGGCCGGCCCGGTGGCAGGACCGGCCGGCTGCTCGGCTGGCGGGTGTCCAGCACGGTGTTGCTGCTCGGTACGGTCAGCCTGCTCACCGACGTCTCCTCGGAGATGGTCGCCTCGGTGCTGCCGCTGTACCTGACCGCCGTGGTCGGGCTCAGTCCGGTCGCGTACGGCTTCGTCGACGGCATCTACCAGGGTGTCAGCGCGCTGGTCCGGATCGCCGGCGGCTACGCCGGGGACCGGGGCGGGCGGCCCAAGTGGGTGGCGGTGGCCGGGTACGGCGCGTCGGCGGTGAGCCGGATCGCCATGCTCCCGGCGCAGGGCTTCGCCGCGATCACGGCGGTGATCACCACCGACCGACTCGGCAAGGGGCTGCGCACCGCACCGAGGGACGCGCTGATCGCCGCATCCTCGGATCCGGCGATGCTGGGTCGGTCGTTCGGGGTGCACCGGGCGCTGGACACCGTCGGCGCCGCGCTCGGCCCGCTGGTCGCGTTCGCCCTGCTCGCCGCGGTTCCGGCCAGCTACGACTCGGTGTTTCTGGTGTCGTTCGCATTCGGCCTGGTCGGGCTGGCGGTGCTGGTGCTGTTCGTGCCGAACATCCCGACCGCGGTCGGCGCGGCGCGGCTCGGCGTACGGCGGATGGTGGCCGAGGTGACCGGCGCCCGCCTGCGCCGGCCGCTGCTGGCCGCCGGACTGCTCGGCCTGCTGACCGTCGGCGACGGGTTCCTGTACCTGACGCTGCAGGACCGGGACGACTTCGCCGCGCTGTACTTCCCGCTGCTGTTCGTCGGTACCAATGTGGCGTACCTGCTGCTGGCGGTGCCGTTCGGCCGGCTGGCCGACCGGGTGGGCCGGGCGAAGGTCATGGTCGCCGGGCACGGCGCGCTGCTCGCCTGCTACCTGCTGGCCGCCGCCCCGGCCGGCGGTCTCTGGCTGACCACCTCGGTGCTGCTGCTGCTCGGCGTCTTCTACGCGGCCACCGACGGAGTGCTGCCCGCGCTGGTCGCCAGGCTGGTGCCGGCGGCGGCCCGGGGCAGCGGGATCGCCGCGGCGCAGACGATGGTAGTGCTGACCCGGTTCGCCTCCTCGCTCGCCTTCGGCCTGCTGTGGAGCGTCCTCGGGTCCGGCTCGGCGGTGCTGGTCTTCGCGGTCGCGCTGGCCGGCGGGATCCCGCTGGCCGGATGGCTGCTGAGCGGCGTGGACGCCGCCCCCGACGCGGGATCAGGGTCGGGGTCGTGACCGGCCTGCGGGCCCGGCTGATCGTGCTGGTGGCTGTGGTGCTGATGTCGGTCCTCGGCGCGGGCGGCTACGTGTGGCACGTCCGCCAGTCGCAGGCACAGGTGCGGGCGCAGGCGTCACCGGTGGCCACCCGGGCCGACCTGGCCTCGGTACGGGCGCAGCCGCACCTGGTGTTCCGCTCCACCGCGCTGGGCACCGGGTACGGCGAGGTGGCGATGACGCCGCTGGCGGATCCGGACGGGCCCCGGGCGTTGACCGGGGCGCCCTGCGAGCGGGTGTACGCGACCCGGTCGGAGACGATCTGTCTGTCGGCCGAACGCGGGTTGCTCACCGTCTACCGGGCCCAGCTGCTCGACGACGAGTTCGCGCCGAAGCAAAACCTGCCGCTGACCGGCATCCCGTCGCGCGCCAGGCTCTCGCGCACCGGCACGCTCGCGGCGACCACCTCGTTCGTCGCCGGTGACTCGTACACCAACCCGGGCGAGTTCTCCACCCGTACGGTGATCAGCCGGACCAGCGGCGAGGTGATCGGCGACATCGAGGAGTTTCCGCTCTATGTCGACGGTGCGCCGGTCACCGCCGTCGACAAGAACCTGTGGGGCGTGACGTTCGCCGACGACGACCGGTTCTACGCCACCGCGGCCTCCGGCGCACGGACCTGGCTGGTGTCCGGGAGCATCAGCGCCCGGCGGGTGACGGCGCTGCGCGAAGACGCCGAATGCCCCTCGCTGTCACCGGACGGCACCCGGGTGGTGTTCAAGAAGCGCGGTGACCTGCCGCCGGGACAGTGGCGGCTGGCGGTCTACGACCTGACCACCGGCACCGAGACCCTGCTCGCCGAGAACCGCAGCGTCGACGACCAGGTCGAGTGGCTCGACGACGACGAGGTGATCTACGGCCTGCCGCGGACCGGCGGCGGGACGGCGGCGACCAGCGACGTCTGGCGGGTGCCGGCCGACGGCACCGGTACGCCGCAGGTGCTGGTGCACGATGCCTGGTCACCGGCCGTCATCCGGTGACGGCACATCCCCCGGCTTGCATATCGAGCGCCCTGATGAACGAGGAAGGAACCGCATGAAGCGGCTGGACATCATCACGCCGAGTTTCGCCCCGGACTTCGAGCTCTGCGCGGACCTGCAGCGGTCGGTGCTGGCGCACACGCCGGAGACGGTCCGGCAGCAGATCATCGTGCCCCGCCGGGACCTGGCGCTGTTCCGGCAGTTGGCCGGGCCACGGGTGCAGGTGCATCCGGTAGCGGAGTTTCTCCCCCGCTCGCTGGTCGCGGTGCCGGGGGTCAACGGCTGGGTCAACCTGCGGCGGCCGTTCCCGCCGCTGCGGGGCTGGATCACCCAGCAGATCGTCAAGCTGGCCGCAGCCGCCCGCTCCGATGCGGACGTGGTGTTGCTGGTGGATTCCGACATCGAGTTCATTCGACCGTTCGACGCCAGCCTGTTCTGCGCCGCAGACGTCGTCCGGTTCTACCGCAAGCCGGACGAGATCGACCAACGGCTGCCCCGGCACGTGCACTGGCACGAGGTGTCCCGGCAGTTGCTCGGGCTGCCGACGCAGGCGACGCTGCCGCTGCCCGATTACATCTGCTGGCCGGCGCCGTGGGATCCGCGACTGGTGCGAAGTCTGCTGGCCCGGGTGCAGGAGGTCACCGGACAGCCGTGGCCGACCGCCATCGGCGCACAACTGCACTTCTCCGAGGAGATTCTCTACGGGGTGTACCTCGACGAGGTGCTGGGCTCACCGGCGACCGGCAACGCCACCGACGACATGCTCTGCCACGACTACTCCGCCGAGGTTCCGCTGGACGACGTCGGCATCCGGGACTTTCTCGGCAAGGTAGGCCCGGCGGACATCGCGGTGATGATCTCGGCGAAGTCGCGTACGCCGATGGCGGTGCGCCGCGCCGCGATGGCCGAACTCGCCGGTTGACCTCCGGTCACCGGCTGGCTGCCGGTGCGACGGGCCGCGCGATCGGCGGGCGGGGCGGCTCGGTCAGTACGCGCCGCAGCTCGACCCGCCGTCGACCCGGTAGATGTGCACCGCGTTGCCGTCGACGAACGAGTCGGTGAAGGTGCCTTCCTCGGCGACGATCGCGCGGTCCTCGTCGAGCACCTCGATCCGGGCGTCACCGACGCACGGCAGCTGGAAGGTGGCTTCGGCGACGCTGGCACCCGCCGACCCGGCCAGCAGGTAGAAGTGGCCGTCATGCCACTTGGTGGCCAGGTCGACACCGTCGGACACCTCGGCGACCCCGTCGGCGTACGGTGCGTTCAGTACCGGCGCGAGCCGGGTGATCCGCGCGTTGACCGCGGTGACCGCCGCCCGCATCGCGGCGTAGCAGGGCTCCCGAAGCGCGTGCTGGGTCTGGCATGGTCCGCTGAAGCTGTGGTTGAAGTAGACGATGCCCCGGGCACCGTGGATCAGACTGCTCCAGACAGCGGCGGTCATGTCCTGCGGGGTGATCGACGGGTAGCTCTCCTCGCCGAGCGGCTGTCCGACCTCGACGAAGCTCCACACCGGTTTGCTGCCCGTCGGCTCGACCAGGCGCCGGACCCGATCGATCGTCGCGCCGTAGTTGGCTGCGCGATGGCACAACTCGGCCGGAATCCGCTGGACTCCGTCGATCGTCACCAGCCGGTCCGGGTCGAAGTAGCGGGCTCCCTCGCTGTGCCCGCAGATCGCGCCGTCGGTGAACCAGTAGGCGTCGATCGACACGATGTCGGCGTAGTCGTTGACGAACCGGGCGGCCTGGGCGTCGTCCTGCCAGAAGGCGACGCCCTTGCCGTAGTTGGCCATCCGCAGCCGGTCGTCGGTGGGCAGCCCGTCGACGGAGCGCTGCTGCACGGTATAGCCACAGCGGCCGTCCGCGGGCTGGCAGATGTCGCCCTGCCCGGGGTAGTTGCCGGTCCACGGGTCGTCCCCCGGCCCGGCCCACATGTCCGCCTCGTCGGAGATGAACCAGCCGACGGTCTCCTCGCCGTGGGCTGCGTCGGTGGAGCTGGTGATCGCGTACATCCCGGCGGCCCGGACCAGATCGAGGTTGCTGCCCCCGGCCAGCTCGACGTAGGTGTTGATGCCGGCGGCGGCATCGGTCTCGGTGTCGACCGGGTCGACGACGCTCTCCAGCCACACCCCGATCGGGAAGAACTCCGGGTCCGCCGGCAGCGACGGGCTGAACCGTGAGTAGAAGTCCGCTCCCCCGTCGACCGGCCGCAGGCGGGCACCGAGCCCGCCCGGGCTGGCCGTCGTACCCGGGCCGATCCCACTGGCCGCGGGGCGCCCGAGTCCGGCGTCGGCGAGTAACCGCACCACGGCGACCCCGGCGAGCAGGGCGACGACGGTGACCACCGTCAGAACAGCGATGGCTCGGGCCGACGGACGACGGCCCGCCGTGCCGGTGGTCGCTGCCATCCACACCCTCCTGGACACCTCGACGTGATCAACTCAACACGTTCCGCAGCATCCAGCGTAACAGCTCATATCAGGACAAATTGTCCGTTTTAGACAGTCACCTTCCGTGATGACCAGTCCGTTGTCCGGTAGCCGACACACCGGCCCGGTTCGGCCGGTCCCCGGGGGCTCAGCCGGCCAGGGGGCTCAGCCGGCCAGGGGGCTCAGCCGGCCAGGGGGCTCAGCCGGCCAGGGGCTCAGCGCAGCCCGATCGCCTTCGCGACCGACGCCGCCCGTGCCGGCCAACTGTGCCGTTCGGCGAACGCCCGCCGGCGCACCGCCGCCGCCGGATCCACCGGGTGGACCGCCATCTCCCGAACCGCCTTGCCGAACTCGGACGAATCGGCGGTTACGAAGATCAGATCCGTGTCCAGCCATCGCGTCGCCGGCAGGTCGGTGCTCACCACCGGCCGCCCCGCGCCGAGGTACTCCAGCGTCTTGAGCGGAAACGCGGCCCGGTTGAAGGCGGTGTCGGTGTAGGGGGTCAATCCCACGTCGATGTGCCGCAGATAGCTGGGCATCCGCTCGTACGGCCGGGGACCGACCCACTGCACCTGCGGACGCGCGCAGAGCCGGTGGAATCGTTCCGGCTCCCAACGCGGGTCGTACGGGCCCACCAGCAGCAACGAGCAGCCCTCGTCGACGACCAGGTCGAGCAGGTCGATGTCGATCCGGGCGGACAGATGCCCGACGACCCCGGCGATCGGCGGCGTCAAGGTGACGTCCGCCGCCGGAGTCACCGTGTCGAGATCCCGGTACGCCGCGGTCTGCACCCCGTTGGGCACCAGCAACACCGAGGCGCCCATCGCGGTCCACCGCCGGACCAACGTGGTCGACACCGCCAGCACCAGGTCGGCACTGGCCAACGCGGCCCGTTCCTCGGCCTCGACCTGCGCCACCCGCCGGCCCATCAACTGCGCGCCGGCCACGAAGTCGTCGGTGCCGTACAGGACGTTGCGCACCTGCGGACCCCAACCGCCGAGCATCCGGCCGAGCCGGCAGTCGAAGACCGCGTACGGGCGGGCCCGTAGCCGGCGCAGCGCGGCAGCGATCTGCCCACGCACCAGGTGCGGGGTGAGGTGGCGGATGCCGGCGCGGGTGTGCAGCGGCGCCACCACGGGGGTGATCCGGGTGATGTCGGGATGCACCTGGACCAACTCCGGCACGACGCGGGCCCGGCGCAGCGCGGCCGGGTTCGCCAACGAGACCGGCGGGTCGACCCACAGCACCCGGGCGTACCGGGTCAGCGCGGTGGTGAGCAGCCGGTCGGAACCGGCCGGTCCGTCCCACGGCGTACCCGCGCAGACCACCAGCAGCGGGCGCTCGTCTGCGTCACCGGTGCTCATACGCCGGCCCGCACCCAGCGGCGGTACCGGACCTCGCGCTGCACCCGACGCCACACCACGCTCGCCGCGAACGGCGGCACCACCGGTGCCAGCCGGGCACCTACCCGGCTGCGCCGCTGCAGCGCTCGCCATTGCGGAAGCTGTTGGTAATCGGCGAAGGTTTCCCGGGCGAAGGCGATGAAGCTGTCCACATCGACCTCAGCGGTGCGCCCCCGGTCGTAGGCGTGCGACGCGATCTGCAGCGCTTCACCGGCCAGTGCCCGCCGGGCCGTCCGGTGCATCGCCGTCGCGTCCGAAAACCGACCACCGGGCCCGTCGAAGACGGTCTCGAAGACCGTCCGACGTTCCCGCAGGTCGAGCAGCTGACCAGCGCCGGTGGTCACACTCATGCTCGCTGCGTGGTCACGGTGCCAGGCCTGATCCGCGCCGTCGATCCGGCCGACGTCGCTCACCGCGGCGACCCGCAGCCAGTACTCCATGTCCTGGGCGAACTTCAACCGCAGGCTCAGCGGCCCGATCTGTTCGACGACGCTGGCCCGGACCACCGCCTCCGGGGTGGTGATGCAGTTGACGCCGCGCCGGCAGCGTTCGGCGATCCAGTCCCCGCCCGACCAGATAGTCCAGCTGCGGACCTGGGTACGCGCCGGCGGCGGTGGTGAGGTGGTGAAGTGGCTCGGGTGACCGTAGACCAGCCCGACCGAGGGCTGGTGCTCGAACAGCGCCACCGCGCGGGCCAGCGCGCCGGGGGTGAGCAGGTCGTCGGCGTCCAACCGGTGGATGTACGCCCCGCTGGCCTCGGCGAGGCCGTCGTTGAACGCCACGACGTGACCGGTGTTCTTCTGGTGCCGGACGACCCGGACCCGTGGGTCGGCGCCAGCGAACTTCTCCGCCACGGCGGCGCTGTCATCGGTCGAGGCGTCGTCGACGATGATCACCTCGACTTGCACGCCTTCCTGGGACAGCGCGCTCGGCACGCTCTCGGGCAGGAAGTGGCCGTAGTTGTAGCAGGGAATGATTACCGATACGGTCGGTGGCTCGCCGGTGACTCCCGGCACCGGTGCCACGACGACGGACTTGCTGGTCAGCCGCCCGTTCGATGCACTCCGGTCGCTGTTCACGCTGGTCGCCTTTCCACAGTACAAAGTCCACCGGTCACCGACGGACGTCTCTCGGACAGATAGGGCGCACGGCAGTTCACGACGCGGTGGTTCATGACGCCGTGGCGACGAGTGCCGGCTCGGCCCGCTCCGGCTCCGCCGCCGGTTCAGCGGCCGTCTGGCGCAGCTCCCGGAGCCGACGTGGTAGCCACCGGGCCAGCGGTGCCAGGAACAGTACGGTGGTGATCGTGCCACCGGCGAGCAGGGCCAGGAACAGGTTGTCGATCCGGTCCGCCGCCGAGATCCCGAGGGCGGCGGCCGGGAGCACCACCAGCACCGGCACCAACAGGTAGCCGAGAACCGGGCCGAGCCGCACCCCGTACGGCCGGACCAGCACCAGGTGCAACGGCAGGATCACGACCAGCATGACCACCAGGTGGGCCCAACCGGCGCCCGCGATGCCCCAGCGATCGACGCCGACCAGCATCGCCGGCACCAGCAGAGCCAGCCACACCAACTGGGCCCAGAGCACCCTACGCGGTGCGCCCACGGCGATCAGGAACGAACTGAGCAGGTCGGTCACCACGCGTACGGCGCCGAACAGGCCCAGTCCGGCCAGTGCCGCCGCCGCCGGCAGCCAGCGGGCACCGTACACCAGTGGAATGAGCACGCTCGCCAGTCCGGACAGCAGCACCCCGGCCAGCAGTGCCCCGGCCCAGCTGAGCGCGACCGCGGCGTGCAACGCCCGGGCGCGCTGCGCCGCGACGGTGAGCCGGGCGAAAGCCGGCAGGGCGACGGCGCGCACGGCCGCGCCGAGCGCGCCCATCGGCCAACTGGAGATGTTGAACGCCATCACGTAGTAACCCAGCAGCACGGAGCCGAGCGCACTACCGACGATCATGTAGTCGACCGTCATCACCGCCCAGGAGACCACGTTCGCCGAGGCCAGCGGCATCCCGAAGCGGATCAGCTCGATCGCGGTCAGCCGGTCGAACCCGAACCGGGGCCAGACCCTGGCCAGCCAGAACTGCAACGCGCACGCGCCGGCCTGCGACACCACCCGGGCGATGGCCAGCGCCATCGCACCGAAGCCCAGCAGGATCAGGCCGACCGTGACCACCGCGTTGAGCACCAGGCTGAGTCCGTCGACCGACATCTGGGCGGACTGGCGGAACTCGCGATGCAGCACCGCGTACGGCACGACCGAGAAGCCGCTGAGGATCAGTGTCAGCGACATCACCTGTACGACAGAGGTCGCTTGCGGGCTGCCCATCGCGGTCGCGATCGGACCGGCGAGCAGGAACATGCCGACGGCGAGCAGCACGCTGCTGGTGGTCGCGACCGTGGTCGCGGTGCCGGCGCGTTCGGCGATGTTGCCCTTGCGGATCAGGTCCGCGGACAGACCCAGCTCCGCGAAGGCGACCACGATGGTCTGCACGGTGAGCGCGACCGCGTAGACGCCGAACTCGCTCGGCGCGAGCAGTCGGGCGAGCAGGATGCTCACCCCGAAGCTGCCCAACCGGATGGCGATGTTGTTGAACGCGCTCCAGGCGATCGCCCGGCGGACCCGGCCACCCAGCCCGGCGGTGTCGGACTGACCGGCAGGGGACGGCGGCGGCTGGTCAGGACTCGACACTGGGCTCCTCCTGGGCATCACGGGGTGCAGCCGACGGGCCGAACCGGCGGAAGATGGCGTACCCCGAGTCATGACCGGGATCGTGCTCGAGCAACAGGTATCGCGGATCGGCCAGTAGTCGACGGCACAGCGCGAAACCGGCTGCCCCGTTGAGGTAGCTGACGATCACGAAGTCAGCGCCGAACACCTGTTCGGGCAGCGGGGCCTCGATTCCCGCGCCGGGATCGGCGATCCACACCAGATCCACGGTAGCCAGTCCGTACCGGGCGGTGATCTCCGGCAGCGCAGCGGTGACGCGCTCGTCGCCCCGCTGGGCACAGGCGGTACCGCTCGGCGTGGCGGTGACGATCAGCGGGCGGTTCGGGTTGGCCCGCAGCCCACCGACCAACGCCTCCCGCGCCACGTCGACCTCTTCGGCACCGGCCGGCGGGTCGAACAGCAGGGCCGAGCTGACGTCCTCCTTCTCGGCCAGCGCGGCGATCCGCAGGGTGAACGGATCCGAGGGCTGGCTACGGGCCCGCCGCCGGCTCAGCTCGTAGTCGAGTCGGCGCTGCACCTTGCGTCCCAGCAGGCGTCCCTTGGCCAGCATCTCGGCCGGCCGGCTGGCCCGCCCGCCGCCGGGCACCGGTTCGGCCTGGCCGCCCGGCTCGACCGCGCCCACCACCGGTTCGAACCTGTCGACCGTGACGGCGTGGTCCCGCAGCCTGGCCGCCAGCCGCTGCTGACCGGCGGCGTCGAGCATCGTGCACAGCTCGGTGAGCCATGGCGCCAGCCCGGTCTCCGGCACGGTGTGCACCGAGCGACGCACCGGCCGATCGTCGACCCCGACCGGGCTGCCGGCGAGCAGACCGGCGGCCACCCGGATCCGGTCGAGTTCCGGATGCCGCAGGCCCGGGTACTGGCGCGCCCGACCGGTGGCATCAGCCAACCGACCGGCGCAGAGCAAGGCCCGGACCAGGTACGCCCACTCGACCGGGTCCGGCTCGGCGGCACGGTGGGTGAGCAGAGTGCCCTCGATCGTCTGGTTGAGCCAGTCGATGGCGGCTACGGCCTGCCCGCGGCGCAACTCGCAGATGGCGAGCCGGAGTACCGGCTCCGCCATGAAGTGGTAGTTGAGGCATTGCCGGAAGAGGTTTTCCGCCTCGTCGTAGCGGCCCTGGCGCAGCGCCTCGTCCCCTCGCGCGAGCAACGTCCGGTCCAGCCCGCCGCTGATCACCGGGGAACCGGCGACTGCGGCATCCACGATCTCCAGCGGGGCGAACGGCCGTGGTTGCCGGATCCGCTGCCCAGGTCGTAGCTCACGGTGCAGCGTGTACCACTGGAAGATCTCGTCACGCTGGGCCGCGGTGTGCCGGGTGTGCACGAGCCGGTGGCCGGCGTCGGTGATCCGGGCCAGGTCGTCGGGATGCTCGAACAGGTGATCCAGCTTGTCGAGCACGTCGTGCTCGTCGGCGACGACGCAGTTCTCCATGTCGACGAAGCCGGCGGCCTCGACCGACGCCGCGCGTTCGGTCAGCAGGCAGGACCGGGCCGCCGGGATCTCGAAGTGCTTGCGGACCACCTCTTTGGCGATGGTGCCGCAGGTCGGCACCACCTGGGAGGCGTTGAGCATCCGGGCGTACCGCTCGCCGAAGATCATCCGGGCGGACTTGCGGTTGCTGAACCAGCCGCCGTGCGGCGTGGTCAGCGACGGGTACGCCGCAGTGACCGTACGGTGGATCCGGTTGCGCCAGGGGTAGTGGATCGCCTGGCTGCCGGCGAAGAAGACCGGCACCACCTTCGCGCCGCCGTAGTCGCGGTACAGCTGCGGATCGACGAAGTTCGGCCAGACGAACATGTCGTCGGCGAGTTCGGGGGTGTATTCCGCCATCGCGACCGAGATGCTCACGAAGCTCTCCACGCCCCACTGCGCCATGTCCGAGATCGAGGCCGCCCGGGACAGGCAGTACGCGTCGGAGTGGACGAACCCGAGCTTGGGCACCTGCGGGTGGGCGGCGGTGTTGACGATCCGCCGCTTGCCGGCGTACGCCCCGGATTCGAACAACGCCAGGTCGGGCTGGTAGCGCTCGCAGATCTCGCCGTAGTCGCACTCCTCGGTCACGACCACCACGTCGAAGAACTGAGCCAGGCAGTCGACCTGCTCGCGCAGGTGCAACTGGATGAATCCCGGCAGGTCCGGCTGGAGCATCCGGAAGAAGACCAGCCGTGGCTTGTCCCGAGGCGGGGAAGCCTGTTCCACCGTTGTGTGCCCCTTCGTGTCGGAGTCGATCACTTCGTGGCGAGTGTCGATCACTTCGTGGAGAGTGTCGGCCGTCGGCGCGGTCGCGGCCGGCAGCAGCCTGGGCACCCGCATGGATCGAGCCGAAGGCGACCGCCTCCGGCTCGATCCGTCGAGCACCCGTACCGGCTACTCCTCGTCCGGCTCGAACACCACGTCGACCCAGTAGTTGTGCACCGACGTGTCGCTGGGGAACCCGCCACCGTAGCGGTAGACCGCGCCGGAAGCCGGCACGTGCAGCGGCGGCTGGTCCAGCCCCACCCCGGAGAAGGTGTTCAAGGTGACCGCGTAGAAGCCTACGGGGGTGAAGTACGAGGCGACATAAGTCGATCCGGCGCTAATCGCAACCGGTTGGCTGAACGTTACTGTCTGCCATCCGTTTGCGGTTTCGTCGGCGAACTGGGCGGTCGCCAGCAGGGTACCGGTCTCGGTCCAGAGCGAGCCGACGTGCGTACCACCGTTCTGCCAGCCCTTGTAGAACCGCACCCCGGTGACCACCCCGTCGGTGTCGGCGGTGAACCGCACTCCGACCTCGATCGCGTTGTGGTCCGGCCAGTTGACCGTGTCCGGGGTGGCGGTCGGACCGAAGATGGTCGCACCGCCCGGATCCGGGCTGGGTTCCGGTGACGGGCTGACGCTCGGCTCCGGCGAGGGCGAGGGCGTCGGGCTCGGGTCCGACCAGCCGCTCGGGGAGGCTTCCGGAGTCGGCGAGGGGTCGTCGGGGCTCGGGGTCGACGAGGGTCCGGTCCTCGGAGGATCCGACGGCGAGCCGGTCGGATCCGGGTCCGGATCCGGGTCGCTACCAGCGTCCGGCGCGAAGATCGGATCGACCCAGTAGTTGGTCGACTGCCAACTGTCACTCGGGAAGCTGCTGCCACCGTACCGGTACACGCCGTTCGTACCGCCGGGTGCGCTCAGCGCCCCGTTGACGTACTCGCTGTCGAAATAGGTGGACGTCGACGAGTAGTAGCCGTTCGGCGCGTGGTACGACACCACGTAGGTCTCTCCCGGCGTCAACGGCACCGGACTGTCGAACATGCCGATCTGCCACCCGATGCCGTTCGGATTGTCGAACGTCAACCGGGCCAGCAGTTGTCCACTGCCGGACCACAGCGAGCCGCTGTGTGAACCGGTGTTGGCCGGGCCACGGTAGAACCGCATGCCGACGACACTGCCCTCGGCTCCGGCAACGAACCGAACACCGAGTTCGACGGCGTTGCCGTCGGCGACGGAGAGGTTGTCGGGCGTCGACTCCGACGGGAACAGGGTGACCAGTGTCTGATCGAGGTCGGTCACGAACGACCACGCCATCGGGGAGCTCATCGCGACGCCTTCATCGTCTTCGGCGGTCAGCGACACGCTGTACGCGGTGGTGGAGGAGAGCGGTTCGGCAGGGGTGAAGGTCGCGGTCTGGGTCGACGCCTCGTAGCTGGTCGTCCCGGCGATCGTCGTGTCCGCGTCGTCGGTGACGGCGAACTCGATCGACCCGGGATCGATCTCCTTGGAGAAAGCTGCCGACAGCGTCGTCGACA
This sequence comes from Solwaraspora sp. WMMB335, assembly GCF_049179075.1. Taxonomy (NCBI): domain Bacteria; kingdom Bacillati; phylum Actinomycetota; class Actinomycetes; order Micromonosporales; family Micromonosporaceae; genus Solwaraspora; species Solwaraspora sp. WMMB335. The sequence goes on along the minus strand of NZ_JBMHMF010000001.1, from coordinate 5,880,524 downwards.
CCGGCACACCGGTCGCGTCGGGCAGCGGGGTGACCGAGGTCACGACCGGTGGCGTAGCGGCACTCACCGCGAACGTCACGTCGACGTAGTAGTTGGTGTCCTTGTACGACTCGGTCGGAAACCCGGAACCCGGGGTGTAGAGCCCGCTGCGCTGCCCGGCGACCGAGCGCGGCGTGGTCAGCGGACCGGATTGCCAGTCGCCGGCGCTGAACGCGTACAGATCAGCCGGGTAGTGCCCGTTCGGGGCGAAGTAGGAGGCGACGTACTCGACGCCGGCGGCGACGGGCACCGGCGACGAGAAGACCAACTGCTGCCAGCCGGTGGCCGACTCGCCGGTGAAGGTCCCTTCGGCCAGCAGCGTCCCGGTGGAGGTCCAGAGCCGGCCATGGTGCTCTCCGGTGTTGCCGGCTCCCTTGTAGAACCGGATACCGGTCACCAGCCCGTCCGTCGCTGTCGAGAACCGGACGCCGAGCTCGTACGCGTCGCCGTTGCCGGCGACCGGCTCCTCCGGTACCCGGTCGCCGAACAGGGTGTGTTCCCCGGTCAGGTCGAGGGTCAGCGGCGCCGACGGCTCACCCAGGTTGGCGCTGTCGTCCACCGCCCGCACCAGTACCTGCTGGTCGTTCAGGGCGCTGGCGTAGAACTGGTACGACCAGGTGTCCGTGCCGTCGGCCGGATGCCAGCGGGTACCTCCGTCGACGGACACCTCGATCCCGGCGACCCGACCGCCGCCGACGTCGCTGGCGGTCCCGCTGACCGTGACCACCGACCCTCGGGCGACCGTGGTGCCAGCCGCCGGCGCGGTGATGACCGCGGTCGGCGCCTGGGTGTCGGTCGATGGCGCGGCCGGGGTGAGCCAGGACATCAGGGTGTCGGGCTGGACGCCCATGTCGGCGAAGAGATTCACCGTGGCCTGTTGCATGGCCTCGTCCACCGGTGGTCGGTTGCCGTCGTGCTGGGTGTCGAGGCCCCACGCCCACTGGATGGTGCCGGCGGAGAAGACCAGTGCCCCGCTACCGGCCCGGTACAGGGTGACGTGGTGCGTGGTCTCCCCGGCCGCCACTTCAGCCGGGTTGCCGAACCCGAACAGGTACTCCGGGGTGTACCCGACACTGGTGGACATCCGGATCAGGCCGGCCGGCCGGAACCCGTTGTCCAGATCCTCGTTCGACTCGTAACCCACCGTGTGTTCTGCCAGCGTCGCCACCTGACCGGGAGCCTGCGCGGCGACGTCGGTGCCCCGCCAGAACCGGTTCTTGCCCTGCTCGGCCGGCACCTCGATCGGCATGTCGTTGTGGTTGGCCTTGTACGCCGTGCCGGTCAACGCGTTCTCCGGCAGACCGCCGTCACTGGGCGGACTGAACTGCGGATCGCGCCAGGTCCCGGTCCATTCCGCAGCCGGGTCGATCTTGGCACCGGCCCAGGTCTCCTTGTAACAGACCAGGGTCCGGTACGGCGTCCCGTCGCCGTCCTGGCTCTCCTCCCAGCGGACCTTCCAGTACATCTCGTTGCCGCTGAAAAAGGCGAGGTTCACGCCAGCGTCGCGGGCGGCCTCGACATGTGCCCGCTGTGCACCGGACCAGTACTCGTCGTGACCGACCGACAGGAAGACCTTGTGGTTCTGGATCAGTTCCCCACGCCGGTCGGAATCAACGCCCGTGGTGTAGCTGATGTCGTAACCGTTCTGCTCCAAGAACCGAATCATCGGATACTCGTTGCTGAACAGGTAGTCACGCCCCGAGTTGTCGGCACGGGTCGCGAACGGCCGGTTGTAACTGAGCTTGTACCCCCGCCCGTTCGCCCCACCGACGTAGAAGTCGGAACCGCCGTAGTTGTTGTACGCCTGCCAGGTGGTATCCGAGGTCTGGAAGAAAAGGTCCGAGGTGCTTGAATCATCCCGGACGATGAATGGAATGTGACTCTCGCCGCCGGTGTCGCTCCGGATCAACCGGGCGATGAAGACCCCGGACACCCCGTCGGCGGGCACGATCCAACTGGCCGAGGGCGCCCAGTTGCCACAGTCGAAGATCTCGGTGGTCGGGTCGGTGATGCAGGCTGGCTGCTGCTGCGGCAGGCTGGCCGACGGAGAGATGGTGGCCCACTCCCGGGCACCGTCACCGTCGTACCACCCCAGCCGGTAAATCTTGATCGCGTAGTCTGCGGCGTCGGTATCGATCTTGAAAGTCACCTGATCGCCCAGGTTGACGCTGATGTCCGTCGCGTACCCCTGGATCGACGGGTCACCCGCGCCGCTGATGTCCCACACCGACGCCGGCGTCCCCGGCTTGCTGTTCTCGCAGACGACCGGGTTGACCGGCTCGACACACGGACCGAACGCAGCCGATGCCGGCGGGATGCCGACAAGCATGCCGAGCACCACCGCAGCGGCGACGGCAACACTCAGGGACCGTTTCGGTCCCCCGACGAGACGTAGTTCACGCAGCAGTGTCCACCACATGAACGCCCGTTTACGCCAATCGGCACGCACGGCCGACCTCCCCTGGCATGTCAGCTATGTATGTGTCTCTATATCGGGTTACTCAAGCAAGCCTTCCGGCTCGCCGACGACCTGCCTGTGCGACCGGTCAACTGCCCATACGCTGCCATGCCGGCCGGCGCCACCGCAATTGTGCGTCCACCCCGATGCCTGGGCCGGCACGGGTGGTACCACTCCGCCATTCGGACATCGGACACCGCCATCGGGCAGGCCGACACGACCCGGAACGTACGCACGACGACAGATTCAGGGACTTTCGGTACTCAATGCGTCACCCAACGCGACCAAGCCACGGAGTCGACGTCCGGACCTGGCGCTTCGGATGGGTGAATCGCCACACGGTGCCGCAAAGTCCGAGCATCAGCGAAAGCACGATCAGGTAGCTGCTGAAGCTGAACGAGTCGAAGGTCGCTCCGACGAAAATTGCGACCAACTGGGACGCGATCAAGGCTGCGCACAAGTGCCGGTCGGCATACGTGACCGAGCGACGCATGGCGATGATGGCCAGCACGATGCCGGTGATGTGCAGCGCGGCGAGCATGCTCACACCGACCAGCCCGTTGGTCAGCGCGGTCGCCAACCACTGGTTGTCCAGGTACTGGTACTGCGGCCACACCCAGGTGCCGGTCCCCCGGCCGAACCAGGGACGCTGGGCGAAGTAGTAGTTCCACATCTCGTACCGCTTGGTCCGAGCGGTGATGCTCGGATCCTCCGCCGCTCCGGCGAACATGCCGTTGATCGTGCTCCAGACCGCCGGCTTGGCCACGATCATCCCGGCGACCATGCAGGTGCCGAGCGCGAGCATGTTGTAACGCATCCGCCAACCCCAGATCGGCAGCATCACCAGCACAACGATGCCGAGGCCGATGAAGCCGGTCCGGGACATGGTGGCGGGCACACCGGCCGCGATACACAGCGCCGCGATCGCGAACATCTGTCGCCGTAGCCGGGTCGCCGAAAACACCGCGAAGTGGATGCCGAACGGCAGCGCGATCGCCATGATCGTGCTGAACTCGATGTAGTGCGAGGTGGTACTGGCCACCCGGATACCCGAACCGCGGATCTCCAGCTCCGGAACCCAGCCCTTGGCCTGCAGGCCAGGGATCGTAATGAACTGGGTGACGTCCATGTAGAGGATGAACTGCATGAGCCCGATGACCGCCATCGCGCTACAGCACCAGACGAACACCTGCAGGACGGATCTCATCCGGGCCCAGTTCGGCAAGCCGTCGGCGGTCATCAGGATGACGCCCACGAAGACCGCCGCGGTGAGCAACGCCCGGTCCGCGCTGTTCGCCTCGATGCTGGTGAGCCCGCGCAGCAGACCGATCGGGTACGAGATCAGGACCGACATCAGGTAGCCGAAGACCGCCCAACGCATCGGCTGCGGCCCGAGCAGGACGAGTCGCGGATTGAGCCGGGCGACCATCCACCAGACGAACAGCAACATGCCGATGATCAGGGCAGGACGCCCCAGATCAGTCATGTTGGGCACGATCAGCCGTGCCGGGACCAAGGTCAGCAAGATGACCATCAGGCTGATCACCATCGCGGCGTCGATCCGGGTGAATCGACGCCGCGAGATGTAGGTGCGCTCAGCTACCAGCGATGGTTCGAAGTCGGCCGGGTGCACCGCCGCCGGGGCGGTCAATGTGACTTGCTCCCGTTGCTCCGGGCTGCCCAGAAGTCACCGCTGGTCCGGGGCAGGACCATCGTCGCGTCGTCGGACTGGATCGCGATCACCGCGGTGTCGTCGCTTGCCGGCGTCCGTTGTTGCGGCTCGGCCTCCTGGTCGGTGTTGCTCATGCTGGACCGGTACTCGCCGCCGGACTTGCGCGGTGGCGGTACCTGCCCGCCGCCGACGGTCGACGTCTCGGCGGTCGGGGTACCGCCCGCCATGGTCGGGGGACCGCCAGCGACCGGCGCGGCGGGAGAGACCGGCGCGGCGCCGGCCACCGGAAGGTCGATGGCACCCACCCGTCCGCCGGGATCGGCACCGGCCGGGACCGCGGGACCGGGCTTGGCGCCGGCGACCGGCTGGACCGACACCGGCTGCCAGATCCGGGTCGGGCGACCCGACGTACGCTCGGCCTCGGCACCGGGCGACGCCGCGACGCCTGCCGACTGCGGTCCCATGCCGGTCGCTGCGGGTCCGGACGGCGGTCCGGCGGCACTGCCCTGGCCAGCGGCCACGGCCCGGCGGCGGGCCCGACGACGCAGCCAGGCATCGATAGCGACGGTGACACCGGCGCTGAGCAGCGCACCCGTGGCAGCGATCGCCACCAGCGCCCGCTTGATCTTCGAGGTCGATTCCTTCAGGTTGTCGCCGAGATCCAACCGGCGAGTGGTGATCGACTGGTCACCGGAGACGCCGTACTCGCTCTGCAGGGCGGCGACACTCTCGCTGAACCGCCTGACCAGTTCCTCGCTGGTCTCGGTCGCCTGCTGCTCGGTATCACCGATCACCTCGAAGGTGATGACCGGCAGCTGGGTGTCGAACCCGATCGTGAAGTTCGTGCTGTAGCCGTCCTCGTCCAACTGGTCCAGTACGGTCTGGTCCTGCACGGTGATGATCGCGGCCCGGCTGAGCGAACCGAGGCCCAGGTCGAACCACGGATTCCGAGGAGCCGGATCGGCGTCGGGATCCTCGGCGGCGGAGCCGGTCGGCGGGATCAGCTGCACGTAACTGGTCGCGACGTAGTCGGGTTCGATCGTGGCGGCCGCCAGGCCGGTGCTGGCGACAGCGAGGAGCAGCAGCGGTGTGGCGATGTACCACCGCCGAAACAACAGCTTGGTGAGGTCCCAAAAATCCACTGCTGTCCTCTCGTGGGAACCAGGGGGCGACTCAAGATAACCAGGCTGTGTCGAACAAGGCGAACCAGGCATGCGGCCCCGCGTGCCGGCGCAGCGCGTCCAGTGTCCCGGCGGGCGGCGGGCATCCGCAAGGCCGGGTTGTCACGGCTCGTACCCGATCTTCTGAGACTGCCCAGCACGCCGACCGTAGCCGACCTAGCCGCGTCACGAACGCGACGGCCAGTCGGAGTCGGTCACCAGTCGGCCATACAAAGGTGTCGAAACGGCGGGGCCGGGCGGTGCTGATACGCACCGCCCGGCCCTCTGACACCGACCATCACTCCAGACAGCTACCGCACACCATCAGGGTGTGATCTTGTAGATGTGATACGTGAACTCCTGGGCGAAGTTGTCCGAAATCGTGCCATCCGAGATGTTCACCGTACGGTCTTCGAAAAGCACCTCGGCCGTGTCCGCGTCGATCCCGGCGGGCAGCTTCAACTGCTGCGGGCCGGGAGCCCCGTTGCGGCCCAGCATGGCGAAGACGTAGTACGAGCCGTCGTACGCCTTCAGCATGGTGTCCATCCGTGGGCTGAACTCCCACTCGTACGACTGGGTGTTGAGCACCGGGGCGAGCGTGGTGATCTGCTTGTTCAGCGCGGCGACCGCCGGGCGTACCGCCCGCCCGCAGGTGTCCCGCAGCACGTGCTGCGAGATGCAGGAGCCGCCGAAGTTGTGGTTGAAGTAGATGATCCCGCGAGCCTCGTGGATCACCGAGTTCATCACCGCACCGGCGATCTGGTTGCCGTTGATGGTGGGTGCGTCGTTCTCGGTGAACGGGTGACCCACCTCGACGAAGGCGTAGATCGGCTGGTGTTTGCCGTCCGCCGCGTCGAGTTCACGCATCCGATCCATGGTCAGCCCGTAGTTGGCTGCCCGACGGCAGTTGCTGGCGTTGACCCCCATGCTCGGCCCCTCCGAGGAGGAGTAGCAGACGTTGGGGTCGGTGTACCAGTAGATGTCGTTGGAGAGGATGTCGGTGTAGTCGTTGACGAACCGGGCGGCGTCGGTGTCCGACTGCCAGAACATGACGCCCTTGCCGTAGTTGGTGTACCGCATCCGGGTACGGTCGGGCAGCCGATCGGTCAGCTTGTTCATCACGTCGAAGCCGCAGTCGTGCTTGCCCGCGGTGACACAGGGATGCCCCTGGCCGGGATACTTCCCGTTCCAGGTGCCGTTGCCGGCGCCACCCCACATGTCGACCTCGTCCTGCAGGACCCAGCCGATGCTCTCGTTGCCCTGGCCGCTGTGCGAGCCCATGGTCATCGCGGTCATGCCGTTGCGCCGGATCAACCCGAGGTCTGACGGGTCGGTCAGCACCACGTAGGTGTTGAGACCGACGTCCTTGTCCTTGTCGATCTCGCTCTGGGTGTAGACGCCCTCGAACCAGACCCCGATCGGGAAGAAGCTGGCATCGGTCCACCCAGAGGTCTTCGCCTGCGGGAACGCCGAGTAGTAGGACGGTCCGCCGGCCCAGGCGACCCGCGGCAGGTCCAGCGCCGGGGCGGTCGCGGTGGGCTGCGGCGCCACCGGCGGCGGCGAGGTGGTCGGGCTCGCCGACGGGCTGGCCGACGGCGTCGGGCTGGGCACCGCCGTTGGCGACGCCGACGCCGTCGGGCTGGGCTGCGGCGCCGGGCCGCCCTCCTCGGCCGCCGGCTGGAACGCCAGGTCGACCCAGTAGTTGCTGCCTTCCCAGGTCTGCTCCGGGAAACCACCGGATCCGTAGGCGTAGACACCGGCGGCGCCGACCGTCGTCAGCGGGCCGGTGTCGAACTTGCGCGAGAAGTACTGCTGCGTAGCCCGGTAGCGGGCGGTGTGGTAGGAGACGACGTACATCTGGCCGGCGGTGACGTCGACCGGTTCCGGCAGCGTCACGTGCTGCCAGCCGGAGCGGGACTCCCGGACCGGAGTCGCGGTGGACAGCCGCTTGCCTTCGGCGTTCCACACGCTCACCCGGTGCGCGCTGCGATCGCCCTTGGCCTTCAAGAACCGAACCGCGGTGATCGTCCCGTCGCTACTCGACCGGAAGCGCAGGCCGAGCTCGACCGGCTTGGTGTCCGGGTCGATTTCGGCCTTGGAGACGTCCGCCTCGGCGAAGAACGTGTAGCCGTCCACCTGCTGGTACGCGGACGAGGCGGTGACCACGGTCGCGGTCGCGAGGAAACTGAGCACTACCGCGCCGATCATCATGATCCGGCCACGACGTCCGGTCGGACGTCGACGACCAGCCGAAAGCCGGCGACGACCGGGAGAGGCGTGCCGCCCGGCGCCCGCAGCGCCTGACTGGTAACCGGGCCGGGCCGGACTGTGCGGGTCGGTCACGGGATCGTTCGCGCCACGCGTCGGCCGCGGCGACGGCCGGTCGCCCGCCCGTCGCGCACGCGGCGAAACAGGTAAACCGCGCGAAGCGCCCATGGACGACTCCGGGAACAGGTCGTCCCGCCCCCCGCCCGTGTCGAAAGAATCCTTGCTCACCACGAGATGTACACCTCTCGGGACATGGTCCGCTGTCGGTACTGCGCTAGATGGATCTCCCCCAGGCACTGCGGCCCCGGTGAGCTGGCAGCAAACCGCGCCGGCCGTTCGGGACCGAGGCCGACCGTAACCCAGCGACCTGGGCTGCCCAAGGAACTTAATGTTCTCTTATGGCAAGGTGGCATGACTCGGCGCACCGGCACGAGCAACGCGAATGGTGAAATCCACTCACCTCGGATATTCGCTGCCAGCTGACGTCACGGGCACGCCGCCAGGCTGCCGCCCGCCCTCGACTCAACCGCGGGCGATCCGTTCGTCGTCCACATCGGAAGACCACCCAGGAACATCGACTGGAGTCGACGTGGAAACCTGCCGATCATTCGATGCCGCGGCTCCCGACGAAGCGACGACGGTCGCGGCTGGGCGACCCCATCCCGAACGAACGTTCCACCCGGGAGAACGGCGCTTGAACTCGGCGAGAACCGTAATCGCGACATAGCAGAACGCCGCCGGGACCAACCGTGGTGCGGCGATTACCACTCGGCGCAACCAGGACCACTGACTCGCCCCGGGAACCGGATCCAGGGCCAACTCGGCACCGCGCGGATCGGTACGAACGAAATGCCAGAATTCGACGTTGCCGGCACGGGATCTCGCCACCCGCCGAATCAGGTCACCGGTACGCCGTGGTGCCACCACCCGGACCGGGAGATCGACGTCACGCTTCTCCTCGGACCGCACCACGGCGTCCAGAAACATGTCGTCCGCAATAATGTCCGGAAAGTCGGTAAATCGCGCACGCGCCTCGGCGGACAGCGCGATCAGACCTCGGCCGAACAGCCGACCACGAAAGACCGGCAGGCGGGAATTGATCGCATAGTAGGCCCGCACCGGCCAACTTCCGTCCGACGTGTCGATCACCGGTCGGGGCGCCGCCGCTTGCGCCCCCGGTTCGGCGATCGCCGCCGCCAAGGCCCGTAGAAGTTCCGCCGGGACGGCGATGTCCGCATCGAGATACACCCGTACGTCGCCGCCGGCGATGGCGTCGGCGGCGTTGAGCGCAGCGATCTTGGATGGAGTGCCGATCTCCACCACCCGGACTCCGAACGAGCGCGCGACCTCCGCCGTGCGGTCGGTGCAGCCGTTGGCCGCCACGATAATCTCGATGTCTGGCCCGAACCCCGGGGATTCGGTCATTGCGCGCAAGACCGCGCCAATCCCCGCTTCCTCGTTGAAGGCCGGCATGATGACGGTGATCTGCTGCACAGCCACGATGGTTCCATTCACGGGGGATACGACAACCGGTCGAATGGGCAACCTCACTATCGCCTAGCTGACACCGGATGGCCCATCCGTCCGACGAACGCGCCGAGTACCGTGCTCATGTGCCTCAGGATCAGGACTTCATTACTGCGGATAGGCATCGCGTCACTCTCGGTAACGTCGCTTTCGACCCCGTTCGCGAAGCCGATGTCCTCCACCACGTCGTGACCGCATTGGAAGCCGGCGTCGGCGGCCAGATCATCACCCCGAACGTCGACATCCTGCGCCGCGCCAGCCGCGATGAGGAGTGCCGTCGACACATAGAGTCGTCATCGCTGGTAGTAGCAGACGGCGCTCCCCTGATCTGGGCCAGTCGGCTGTACCGGCGGCCGCTCCCCGCCCGGGTGCCCGGCTCCGACCTGATCTGGAGCCTGTCCCGGACACTCGGCGAGCACGGTCGCTCGGTCTACCTGCTCGGCGGGGAGCCAGGCACCGCCATGCAGGCGGCGGCCGTACTCCGCAGCAGATTCCCCGGACTGGCTGTCGCCGGTGAGATGAGCCCGCCGTTCGGGTTCGACCGCTGCGAGCAACAGCTCGCGCAGATCTGTGCCGAAGTGGCCGCCGCCCAGCCGGACCTCGTCTACGTCGGGCTGGGCTTTCCCAAGCAGGAGCGGTTAATCGCCCGGCTGCGCCCGCTGCTGCCCCGGACCTGGTTCATGGGCTGCGGCGCGGCGATCGGTTTCGTGGCCGGGGTGCACCGCCGTGCCCCGCGCTGGATGCAGCGCACCGGACTGGAGTGGGTGCACCGGCTGGCCGGCGAACCGCAGCGACTCGTGCGGCGCTACCTCGTCCACGACGTACCGTACGCGCTGCACCTGCTCGGCGGCGGCGTGCAGGCCCGGCTGCGGCGTGGTACGCGTCCGGCACCGCAGCCGGCACCGACACCCCCGATCACCCGCCGGATCCCGGCGCCCCGCAGCCCGGAAGGTGGCCACCAGGCCGGCTCGGTGGCCACCCCATCAGCCACCGCCGGCTCGATGGCCGCCCGGTCGGTCGTCACCGGCCCGGTCGGCGTCAGGAAACCGTGATGGACCGGCCCGACGTCTCGATCGTCATCGTCTCGTACAACACCCGTGAGCTGATCCTGCGTTGCCTGACCGAGCTGCACGCAAGCCTGACACCGGACGTCTGCGCAGAGGTCGTTGTGGTCGACAACGCCTCGGCAGACGGCTCCGCCGATGCCATCGCGGCCCAGTTTCCGCAGGTACGCCTGGTCCGGCTCACCGAAAACGTCGGTTTCGGCCGAGGTGTCAACCGCGGCGCCATGGTCAGCTCCGGTCGTTACCTGCTCTGCCTCAACCCGGACACGGTGCCGGTCGGTCACCCGGTGACCGAGCTCGTCACCTTCGCCGACCAGCATCCGGGCCATGGCCTGTACACCGGCCGGACGCTGCACCCCGACGGCACGGACGACAACTACTCCTGCTGGGGCATGCCCAGCCTGTGGAGCACGTTCGGCTTCGCGAGCGGTCTGACCACGGCGTTTCGCGGTCGGGCCTGGGCCGATCCGGAGGCCCTTGTCGGCTACGACCGACGGAGCGTACGCGAGGTACCCGCGCTGTCCGGCTGCCTGCTGTTGGTCGAGCGCGATCTCTTCGGCCGCCTCGGCGGTTTCGACCCGCAGTACTTCCTCTACAGCGAGGACATCGATCTGAGCACCCGGGCCCGGGCGCTGGGCGCCCGCCCGGTGGTGAACCCGGCCGCGCAGGTCGTACACACGGTCGGTGCGTCGTCCAGCTCGGAAGGGCAACGCATCCGGATCCTTCGCGGCAAGGCCACTTACCTGCGCCGGAACTGGTCACCGTGGCGTGCCCGGGCCGGAGTCGCGCTGCTGGTCACCGGGGTTGGCCTACGCGCGGTGGGCAAGACGATCCTGGGCCGGGACCGTTCCCGTGGCGTCGACTGGGTCGGAGTCTGGCGGGCCCGCCGTGAATGGGCGGCCGGCTACCCGCCGGTCGACGAGCCCCGGCCCGCCGTGGACCTACCGGCACCGGCGAACTGACGACCAGGTCAGTCAGGCGAACTGACGACCAGATCGGTCAGGCCGTGGCGTCACGCTGCGGCGGGCCGGCCACCGGAACGTCCGCGAAGGCGGCCACCGTCCGGTCGGCGTACGCGCCGGCATCGCCGTACTCCATCGGGCCGTCCCAGGTCGTCGGCAGTGGCACCGGCACCTGCGGTGCGACCCGGCGGACCACCTCGTCGAGCACCCGTTCCACGTTACCGACCCACAGGTGCCTGGCCCCCGGCACGCCGATCACCTCGGCCTGGCTGATCGCGGCGAACCGCTCGGTCGCCTCGGCCGGTCGTAGGTAGTCGTCGAACTCCGGCACCAGCACGGTGACCGGTTTGCCCGATGCCGACCAGGTGGCGAGGTCCGGGTCGGCGGCGAAACGCAGCGGTGGGGAGAGCAGGACCGCACCCTCGACGACCGGATCGCAGCCGTGGCGCAACGCCAGGTCGGTGCCGAACGACCAGCCGAGCAACCAGATCCGGGGCAGCTCGGCGAACTCGGCGTACTCGATCGCCGCCGCGACGTCGAACCGCTCCCCCTCGCTCTGGTCGAAACCGCCTTCGCTGGCACCGCGCTCGCTACTGGTGCCCCGGGTGTTGAAGCGCAGTACGGCCAACCCCGCGAGCGCCGGCAACCGCCAGGCAGCCTTGCGCAGGACGTGGCTGTCCATCATCCCGCCATGGGTGGGCAGCGGATGCAGACAGATCAGCGTCGCGACCGGCGGCCGGTCGACGGGCAACGCCAACTCGCCGACCAGGGTCAACCCATCGGCGGTACGCAGCTCGATGTCCCGGCGTTCGGCAGGCAGGATCGACATGGCTCGGATCGGGGCGCTCACCTGCCCAGTGTCCCACCGCCGCGGACCGGCCGACCGGCCGACCCGGGTTTCAAGATCGCCGGCAGCGGATCTGCCGTAGCCGGGGATGCCTGCGGGTCAGCCGTAGCCTGCGGGTCAGCCGTAGCGAGGGGCGTTGCGGGACCGCTCGACCGCCGGCCGACGCTGCTCACGCGCCCGCCAGCAGCCGCGATGCCAGTGCCGCCGATCGGTCAGATCGCCCTGGCCGTCCGCCGGCCAGGCGACGACGTGTGGCACCCCTGGCCGGATCTCCTGGACACACCCCGGGCAGCGGTAGGACTTGGTGGCCGCCGGGGCGGGAACGGCCCGGACCATCCACTCGCCGTCGTTGCACGACTGGACCGCAGCGACACCACGGCGTACCCGTTCCGGATCGACCGGCTCGGGCACCGCGTCGCCGCGACCAGAGCGCCCGCCGCCGCCGGACCGGCGGACGGGGCGGTTACGGCGCGGGCTCATGATCTCAAGGGTACGCCGGGCGGTGGGTCGGACGCGTCCGGCGATCTACGGCCGGGCGGGGTCGGTGCCGTGCTCGCGAAAGCCGCGGCCGCTCGCCCGGCCGAGATGGCCGGCGATCACCAGATGCTCCAGCAACGGTGCCGGTGCCAGGCCGGGCTCACCCGACTCGTGGTAGATCCGGCGCTGGACGGCGAGCGCTACGTCGAGGCCGATGGAGTCCAGCAGCTCGAACGGTCCGACCGGGTAACCGCAGCCGAGCTTCATCGCCGCGTCGATGTCGTCCGCCGTCGCGTAGTTGGCCGCCAACATCCGTACGGCGTCGTTGAGGTACGGCGTACGCAGCGCGTCGACGATGGCACCGGCCCGGTCACCACAGACCACCGGAATCTTGCCCAACGTACGACACAGATCACGTACGGTAGCCAACACCGGCGCGGCGGTGCGGATCGTGCCGACCACCTCGACCAGTGGCGCCGTCGGGTCGGACGTGGGCAGACGCAGGCCCAGTACGTCCGCCGGACGGCTGGTGGCCATGGCCACCTCGATGACCGGCAGCGACCAGGCGGTGGTGACGAGCGGCACGCCAGGCTTGCAGATCTCGCCGAGACCGGCGAACACCGCCTTCTTGGCGTCGAGGTCCTCGACCACGGCCTCGACGACCAGATCCGCATCGGCGAGCTGGTCGAGCTCCGGACCTGGCCGGTCGGTGGCGACCGAGAGCACGTCCAAGCCGGCTCGGGCGAAGGTCTCAACGACGCCGGACGCCACGGCTCCCGAGCCGACCACGCCGACGGTCCGCACCGGGTTGCCGGCCGTCGTCCCGGTCGCGGCAGCATCGCCGTCGCCGGCCGGCATCGGTTCGGCCGGCATCGGTTCGGCCGGGGTCCGGTCGTCGGGCATCAGCCGACCGGAGCCCGCCCGCTCGTAGGTGTAGAAGCCGCGTCCGGACTTGCGCCCGAGCAACCCGGCGGTGACCATCTGTTTGAGCAACGGTGCCGGAGCGTGCCGGCGATCGCGCCCGCCCTGTCGGTGCATCGTGTCCAGGATCTCGTACGCCGTGTCGAGGCCGATCAGGTCGAGCAGCGCGAGTGGGCCCATGGGCAGGTCGGCGCCCAGCCGCATGGCCAGGTCGATGTCCTCGCGGGTCGCGTACCGGGACTCGTACATGCCGATCGCGTGGTTCAGGTAGCCGAACAGCAGCGCGTTGGCGATGAAGCCGGCGCGGTCCGCGATGGTGACGCCCACCTTGCCGAGGCTCGTGCACAGCGCCGCCACATCGGCGACCACCCCGGGATCGGTCACCACCGTCCGAACCACCTCGATCAGCTTCATCACCGGCGCCGGATTGAAGAAGTGCAGTCCGATGACCTGCTCAGGGCGGGTGGTGGTGACCGCGATCTCGGTGACGCTGAGCGAGGAGGTGTTGGTGGCGAGAATCGCGGACGGCTTGCACACCCGGTCGAGTTCGGCGAACGTCCGCCGCTTGAGGTCGAGTCGCTCGGGAATCGCCTCGACGACGAGATCGGCCGGCCGCACCGCGTCGAGCCCGACCGCGAACGTGAGCCGGGAGTGCAACGCGTCCCGGTCGTCCGGGCTGAGCTTGCCTCTGGCGAGGGCCCGGTCGGTCGAGCCGGCGAGGGTCTTGCGTCCCCGGTCCAGCGCCGACTGGTCGATCTCCGTGGCGATGACGTCGACGCCACTGCGGGCAAAGACCTCGGCGATGCCGGCACCCATCGTGCCGAGACCCACCACTGCAACGGTGTTGAACTCCCGCGCCACGTTCCCGCGCCTCCACCTCGACCGGATACACCGGCAGCTGAACGCCGACTAAGCTTCGAAGGCGAGTCTGCCACGATCCACCACGATGTCGAACCTGGGTCGGCCGCCTGCTCCCAGGGACCCCACCGACGCGGGGCCCCGGGGGGCAGGCTGGCGCGAAGCCTGCGGATGCAGACTCAGGTAAGCACGACGATCAGCCAGGTCAGCCAGCCGATCAGGAACGCTCCGCCGAGGCCTGCCATCAGCAACAGACTCGGTCGACGCCGGGGCCGCATCGGCTGGGTCGGCTCGCCCAGCGCGGCGTGCAGCGAGCGCATCCCGGTGGTCGGACGTACCGGCCCGGCGGTCAGCGCCGCGGTGTCGGCACGAGGGATCCGGGTGCCGACCGGGTCGGTCAGCGCCGAGGCCGGGTCGTAGAAGCGCAACTCGACCGCCCCGAACCGGATCCGGTCGCCGTCGCGCAGTTCGGTCGGCTGCTGGATCCGGTTGTCGTTGACCCAGGTGCCGTTGGTCGACTGCTGATCGGTGACGACCGTCCGGCCCCCGGCGACGTCGATCACCGCGTGATGGCGGCTGACCTTGATGTCGTCGATCGCAATATCCAGATCCGCGTCCCGGCCGACGATCCGTCTACCGGCGGAAAGCCGGTAACTGGCGCCCGGGGTCGGTCCGGTGATCATTTGAAGGAGAGGTAACAACGACTGATGCTCGGACATCTTCTGGTGCAGTGCCTCCCCCCTCGGCGGCGATGCGCTTCGCACCGCCCGGTGCAGCCTGCCAGGTCCCGCAACGGCACCGACACGGTCCCTCGTCCGGTCTTCGCCACCGGCCGGGGCAGGGCTGCGCCACCGGTTCGTCGGCACGCCCCGCCAACCGGACACCCGGTGCCGCGCCACGCGGTCAAGCGGGTCAACACATTGCCATTAATCACAATCGTTGCTACCAGCGAGTAGCGTTCCTGTCTAGACTCGGGGCAGAATATCCGGGCGCGGGACAATCGACAGGCACGGCGAAACCGGAGGGTGGCCAATGACCGTGGTAGGCGTTGCCGGCGAGGCGGTGGTCGACGACGGTTACCTCATCTCGTCGCGCCCGGCCGACGGCACCGAGGTGGGCCGTTTCCCGGTCGCCGGCGCCGAGCAGGTCGATGCTGCCGTCATCGACGCCCGCGCGGCGAGCCGGTGGTGGATCGGCCTCGGTGACGCGCAGCGGCGGACCCGGCTGCTGCGCTGGCGATCGGTGATCACCAATCGGATGACCGAACTCGCCGAGCTGATGGGCCGGGAGGGCGGAAAGCCGTTCGCCGACGCCGTCGTCGAGATCACCGCCGCGATGGAGCATCTCGACTGGGCCGCTCGCAACGCCAGGCGGGTACTTGGCCACCGACGCACCCGGACCCGGCTGGCCACCGCCGAATTCAGCGGCCACCTTGAGTACCAGCCGCTCGGCGTGGTCGGGGTGATCGCGCCATGGAACTACCCGGTGCTCATCCCGATGGGTGCGATCGCGTACGCGTTGGCCGCCGGCAACGCGGTGGTCTTCAAAGCCAGCGAATACACCCCGGCCGTCGGGCAATGGCTGGTCGACACCTTCGCCGAGGCGGTCGGCGAGCAACCCGTGGTGCAGATCGTGCACGGACTCGGCCAGACCGGCGACGCGCTGTGCCGCGCAGGGGTCGACAAGATCTCCTTCACCGGCTCGTCGCGCACCGCCCGAGCGGTGATGACCGCCTGCGCGCAGACCCTCACCCCGGTGCTGATCGAAGCGGGTGGCAAGGACGCGATGATCGTCGACGACGACGCGGACATCGAGGCCGCGGCCGAGGGATGTGTCTGGGGCGCGTTCACCAACGCAGGGCAGAGTTGCATCGGCATCGAACGGGTGTACGCTCTCGCCCCGATCTACGACGCCTTCATCACCACCGTGGTGGACAAGGCCGGCCGGCTCACCGTCGGCGCCTCGCCGGACGACCACATCGGGCCGATCACCATGCCCGGTCAGCTCGAGATCATCCGGCGGCACATCGACGACGCACTGGCCCGTGGCGCTCGGGCGGTGCTCGGCGGCCCGGCCGCCGTACGTCCACCGTTCGTGCACCCCACGGTGCTGGTCGACGTGCCGCCGGATTCGCTTGCCATCCGCGAGGAAACCTTCGGCCCCACCGTCACCATCACCCGGGTGGACACCATCGACGAGGCGATCGCACTGGCCAACGACACCCGGTACGGGCTCGGCGGCGCGGTGTTCGGCAAGCGGCGGGCGGTGCAGGTGGCCCGCCGGATGCACAGCGGGATGACGTCGATCAACTCGACGCTGACCTTCGTCGGCTTCAGCGAACTGCCGTTCGGCGGCATGGGCGAGTCCGGATTCGGCCGTACCCACGGCGTGGACGGGCTACGGGAGTTCAGCCGTGCCAAGGCGATCACCCGGCGCCGGGGGCCGTCGGTGCTGCCGACGATGACCTTCGAGCGGACCTCGGCCGGGGTGGACCGGATCGTCAAGGCCACCCGGTTGCTCTTCGGTGGCCGTGCCTGATCGACAGGTCCACGTCTGCCGGCGATCGGCCCGGCGGGGCGCAGGTCGTCGGTCGCAGGTCGTCAGTCGGAGATCGGCTGACGGGCGCCGAGGCTGGCCTGGTCAGCGGCGACGGTACCGGCGACCCAACCCGACCGGTTGTTCCCGGAGATCATCCGACCGGTCATTTCCGGGAAGAGCCGCTCGGTCGCCTCCCGCACCTGCTCCTGCCGGGCCGCCAGCAACGGCACCAGATCCGTGCCGGTCCGCGCGGTCGCTTCCCGGCCGGCCTCACCGGCGGCGGCCGACAACCGCTGACCGATCCGCACCGCGTACGCCTCCAGGAACGACTGGCGAAAGGAGCGGGTGGTGGACTGCCCACCCCGGCCGCGCTGCGGTCCGTTGCGCAACATCGCCGAGGTGGCCTGCACCAGCAGCGACGTGTGCAGCAACTCGACCGACTCGCAGTCACCGGCGAACCCCACCACGGTGGCGAAGCCGAGCTTGCTGGACCAGACCGACCGGCACCGGTTCGCCTCGGCCACCTGCTGCAGCAGGAACGCCTTGGCCTGCTCGTACGGTGCGTCCAGGCCAACCCGGACAGCGACCGGGGTCGGCGCGCTCGCCCCGTACGCGGGTTGGCTGGCCGCCAGCAACGCGTGGTCGATGCTGTGCCGGGTCATCAGTTCCTGGGCCTTGGCCGACAGTGCCTCGGCCTCCTCCGGGAACTCGGTGGACTCGGCCTTGGCCAGCAGCGCCCGAATCCGGGAGAGTTGACGCTCGTCGACCTCCGCCGTCGCCGCGTCCGGACCGGCCGTGCCGGGTGCCCGGCGGTCCGGTCCGTCCTCACCCGGGCGTACGCTGCCGGGCAGCGGGGCCACCGGCTCCAGCGCCGGCAGCCCGGAGAGCAGTTCGAGCACCTGCACGGCGTGCCGCAGCGCGGCGGTTCGGTCCAGGCCGGTCCGCCGGGCCCATCCGCTCAGCCGGTGGTCGAGCAGGTCATCGCCCCACACCTCCAGGTCGAGCTCGCGCAACTGGCGGTGCCAGCGGTCGGCGACGGTCGCCGCGGCGTACCCGCGCAAATGGGCCGCGACCTGCCCGGCGGTCAGGTCCGTCGGCCGCTTGCCGCGTTCGCGGCCGACGATCCGCAGAACGTCGGCCGGCATCCAGCCGTGTTTCCACAAGGCGTCGAGGACGGTCCGGAAAATCTGGTCCAACACCTGGTCGACCAGCCGGTCGTCGGCTTCGGCAAGGTCGGCCAGGCACTCGGCGAGAGCGTCGGCGTCGTCGTGGGTGACCGCGTGCGCGGCCGAACGGAACAGCTCGTCGATCCGTTCCTCTTCGGTCGGTGGTGCGAGGAGGCCGAACAACCCGCCCGGATACGCCTGGCCGGTGGCCGCCGCCCGCTGCCGTTGCCGCTGTTCGCGGGCCTTCTTCTTGGCCGCGCGGCGTTGCTGGTTACGGATTCCCATGAGTGGCTACCTCCTCGGAGGGTGAGTTCCGGTCAGAACAGGGTGAGTTCGTCGCGTTCGATACCGCGCAGTTTGTCGTAGTCGACGACGACGCACCGGATGCCCCGGTCCACGGCCAGCACCCGCGCCTGCGGCTTGATCTCCTGGGCCGCGAAGATCCCGGTCACCGGCGCCAACAGCGGATCCCGGTTGAGTAGTTCGAGGTAGCGGGTGAGCTGTTCCACGCCATCGATTTCGCCGCGCCGTTTGATCTCGACCGCGACCGTGGCCGAGCCGTCACGGCAGAGCAGGTCGACCGGGCCGATCGCGGTCATGTACTCCCGCCGGACCAGGCTGAAATCGTTGCCGAAGGTGGTGGGGTTGGCGGCCAGCAACTCCTGCAGGTGCGCCTCGACACCGTCCTTGCGCAGCCCCGGATCGACCCCGAGATCGTACGACAGTTCCTCGACGATCTCCTCGATGGTGATCCGCAGTTCCTCTCCGGCCTTGTTCACCACGCGCCACAGGCCGTCCGACTCCGCCAGCCGGCATGGCGGGCTCATCCAGTTGAGCGGCTTGTACGCCCGGTCGTCGGCATGGATCGACACCGAACCGTCCGCCTTGACCATCAACAGCCGGGTGGCCAACGGCAGATGTGCCGAGAGCCGACCGACGTAGTCCACCGAGCATCGCGCAATCACCAGCCGCACCCGACGAGGGTAGCGGAGCCGTCGGTACGGGCCACGCGAGGCTGGCGCACCGGTGCGATCCTGGTTGATGTGTTCGAACTGCTGACCGGGACCGGACTGGCCGCATCCGCCGGACTGAACGCCTACATCCCACTGTTGACCATCGGTGTACTCGCCCGCTACACCGGGTTGATCACCCTGCCGGACGGCTGGCAGTGGTTGAGCAACGGCTGGGTGCTGGTGATCCTCGCCGCGCTGCTGGCGGTGGAACTCGTCGCGGACAAGGTGCCGGTCGTCGATCATGTCAACGACGTCGTGCAGACCGTCGTCCGGCCGACCGCCGGCGGGTTGGCGTTCGGGGCAGGTTCGGCCTCGGAGACGGTCACGGTCAGTGACCCGGGCGGATTCTTCTCGTCCGACCAGTGGATCCCGGTGGTCGTGGGGGTACTGATCGCGCTCGGCGTACACGCCGTCAAGGCCACCTTACGACCGATCATCAACACGACGACGGGTGGGCTCGGCGCACCGGTGGCGAGCACCGCCGAAGACGCCACCAGTGTGATCGTGTCGGTCGCGGCGATCCTGCTTCCCGTACTGGTGCTGGTGTTCCTGGCCGTGCTGGTGATCGGCGGCCCCTGGCTGATCGGCCGTGCCCGACGGCGCCGCCGAGAGCGGAAGGCGGCCCGAGCCGCCGGATACCGGGTCTGACCTTCGGACGCCCGGCCTTGATCAGGCCCGTTCGGGGGAACGTGAGGGGTCCCGCACAACTGGCCGGCACGGGCTGCGACGATCTGCGCCGTGCCGCCACCGCGACGATATCGATGCCGATTCCGATTCCGGATGTCGGAGCGGCCCTGGTGGTCGGTACCGATGGCGGCGGCAGCGGTGGTGCTCGGCGTCGTAGCCGCGGCGACGATCACCATCGTGCTCACGACCCGCCCGATGATGCCCGCAGCGCCGGGCAGCGCGGCGACGGCACGGCCCGGCGACGTGCCGGCGACCGGGACCCAGCCGGGCACCACACCGCAACCGGGCACCACACCGCAACCGGGCGCCGCGCCGGGTCGGCCCGGGACGACCCGTCCGGGCACCCGGCCGCCGGTGATCGACCACGGCCCGCGGACCGGCAACCTGGTCGCGCTGACGTTCGACGCGGACATGACCGAGGCCATGCGCTACCGCCTGCGCAGCGGCCAGGTGCGCTCGTACGCCAACCTGCGGGTGATCGAGCTGCTGGAGCGCGAGCAGGTCCCGGCCACGTTCTTCCTGACCGGCATGTGGGTCGAGGAGTATCCCGACCTCACCCGGCGGATCGCCGGCAACCCCCGGTTCGAACTGGCCAATCACACGTACCGGCATGCCGCGTTCACCGGTGACTGCCACGGCCTGCCGCAGCTGCCGGCGACCGCGATGGTCAGCGACGTGGCCCAGACGTTCGCCGTGATCGGTCCGTACGGCGGCCGGCAGACCCGGTACTTCCGTTTTCCGGGACTGTGCCACGACGGCGCGGCGCTGGCCGCGCTCGCTCCGATCGGGTTGACCGTTGTCGGCGGCGACGTGATCAGCGGCGACCCGTTCGCCGTCGCCTGGGAGCCGATCGTGACGGCGGTGTTGTCGACGGTGCGGCCCGGTTCGGTGATCGTGTTGCACGTCACGGAGGCCAACGCGGCCATGACCGACGAGGCCTTGCCGCACATCCTGGCCGGGTTACGCCAACGCGGGCTGGCCCCGGCGGCCCTGTCCCAGGTACTCGCCGGGCGGTGACCGGCTTGCGCCGGTCACCGCCCTTCCCGTCGCCGCCGACGGTCACTGCCGGCGGTCACTGCCAGCGGAACCAACGGGCGGCAAGCGCGCCGACGACCAGCAGATAGCCGGCCATCACCAGCAGGTGCAACGGGCGCGGCGGTTCGCCGCTCCAGGTCGCCTGCGCTGCCTGACTGAGCGCGCCGAGCGGGGTGAAATCGCTGATCCGGCGGACCGGTTCGGGCATGATCGGCCCGGGAGTCCACACACCGGCGAAGAACAGCATCGGGAAGTAGATGGCCATGCTGACCGCGTTCGCCGAGCGGGCGGTCGGGACCACCGCCGCCACCAACAGGCCGACCGCGAACGCCGCCGCCGCGCCGAGCAGGAACACGGCGAGGAAGGTGACCGGTTGCTGGGGCAGCGGCACCGCGAAGACCGCGACCCCGACGACCATCGACAGGCAGACCGCGGTCGCGGTGGTCGCCACCGCCACCAGCAGCTGGGCTCCGAGCAGCTTGACCGGACGGACCGGGGTGGTGGCCATCCGACGCAGCACGCCCCGCTCACGGTAGTTGGCGACAGTGGCTGGCAGCGAGTTCAGCGCCACGGTGGCGACCGCCAGGGTGACCACCACGGGCAGATAGATGTCGATCGGACGTAGACCGCCGAATTCGGTGACCGGCGTGCGGAAGCCGGGCATGACCGCTCCGAGCACCAGGGTCAGCAGCGTCGGGAAGGCCAGGCCCATCGCCATCGCCGCCGGGTCGCGCATCAACAGTTTGGCTTCCATCACGGTGAGCCTGCGTAGCGCGGTCATCGCGTACCTCCGGAAGGAATCGACTCGGTGGCGCCGGTGAGGGCGAGAAAGGCGTCGTCGAGGGTGGCCTGCTGCATCCGCAGCTCACGTGGCGTGATGCCGGCACCGGCGAGCGCCGCGACGACCGCGAACAACAGGTTGCCGCTGCCCGTGACGACGACCTCGCGCCCGTCCACGGTGATGTCGGTCACCTCGGAGATCGTGGTCAGCAGCGTGGAATCGACCGGTTGATCCGTGGTGAACCGGACGCGTTGCCCGGCGTCGACCCGGGCGGCCAGCCCGGCGGGGGTGTCGACGGCGACGACGCGCCCGGCGTCGATCACCGCCACCCGGTCGCAGAGCCGCTCCGCCTCCTCCATCAGGTGGGTGACCAGCACAAGCGTGACTCCACGGTTACGCACCGACTCGATCAGCGACCAGGTGTCCCGACGAGCGGCCGGGTCCAACCCGGTGGTCAGCTCGTCGAGGAAGGCCACCTGCGGGTCACCGACCAGGGCCAACGCGATGGACAGCCGTTGCTTCTGTCCACCGGAGAGTTGGCGGAAGCGGGCATTGCGCCGGTCGGACAGGCCGAGCATGTCGAGCAGTTCCCGCCAGTCGGCCGACCGGCGGTAGAAGGAGCTGTAGAGGTCCAGCGCCTCCCAGACCTTCATCCGTTCCGGTAGCTCGCCCTCCTGCAGCTGGGCACCGGTCCGCTGGCGAAGTTGCGCGCCGTCGTGCTGCGGGTCCAGACCCAGCACCCGTACGCTGCCCCGATCGGGTCGGCGTAGTCCCTGGACACACTCCACGGTGGTGGTCTTGCCGGCGCCGTTGCGTCCGAGGATGCCGAAGATCTCCCCTTCCTCCACTGCGAACGACACGTCGTCCACCGCGATCAGGTCGCCGTACTGCTTGTGCAGGTGTTCGACTTCGATGATGGGCATGCCGGTTCCTTCCCGATCAGCCGGAGATCTTGGTCAGTGGCAGCCGCCGGATCAGCAGCCAGCCGACGCCTGCGGCGACGGCCAGCACGACCAGCGCGACGGCTGTCGCCGGGACCACCGCCGGACCCGGCGACAGCCCGAACAGGTATCGGAGCCCGTAGCCGGTCCACGGCGTACCGAAGGCGGTCTCCACCGCGAACGCGGGCAGGAACACCAACGGCAGCAACAGGGTCGCCCACCAGGGGTTGATCCGGTAGTAGGCAACCGCGACGAGCGCACCGGTGAGCATGTAGCCGAGGTTGACCAGGCTGTGGTGCAGCCAGACCGCGCCCACCTCGGCGGCCGAGATGACCGGCAGCGGCTCGGTGAGCTGGTTCAACACCCCGGCGGCCTGGAAAACGAGGCGTTCCACGACGAACCCGACCGCGGTCAGCGCGGCGAAGCCCGTCGCGTACGGGACGAAGAAGCCCCACGCGCCGAGCAAGCTGTGTCGACGGGTGACCCCCTGCGCGACGAAGATCGGCAGGGCTGTCCCGACCGCGACGATGCCGAAGACGAAGGCGAACCACCGGGGTGCCTGCAGCCCCATGTTCTGCCACATGCTGGCCTCGATCACGTCGGCGCTGGCCATCAGACTGATCACCACCGCCCACACCGAGTAGATGATCGACCAGTAGGTGACGGCCAGCGGCAACTGGGAGCGCAGCAGCGCACGGGTGACCATCCAGATGGGACTCTTCATCGCCGGGACTCCTGATCTCCGGTGAGGTGCACGAACAGGTCCTGCAGGCCGATCGGGCCGAGCTCCAGTCCGGCGGCGCGGGCGGCGGCCCGGTCCGCGTCGTCGAGCGGGCCGTAGATGGTGGTGGATCGGGTGCCGCCGAGTCGCTGGCTGCCCAGGACGGTGCGGCCCGTCACGAAGGCGTCGACCGCTACCGCCGGACCGGTGACCGTGGTGCCGTGCTGGCGCAATTGCTCGGTCTCCTCGTGGACCACGAGGCGGCCCTCGTGCAGGATCACCACCTCCTCGAACAGCGCGCCGACCTCCTCGATCAGGTGCGTGGACAGGATGATCGTGCGTGGGTGGGCGAGGTAGTCGTTGAGCACCTCGTCGTAGAAGGCGTACCGGCTGGGTGCGTCCAGCCCGAGGTACGCCTCGTCGAAGATGGTCAGTGGGGTGCGGGCGGCCAGGCCGAGCGTGACGCTGAGCGCCGACTTCATGCCCCGGCTCAGCCCGCTCAGACGCTTGCGCGGTGGCAGGTTGAACCGCTCGACCAGCCGGGCGGCGTAGTCCGCGTCCCAGTTGGGACGCAGGCTCGCGGCGACGGCGAGGATGCCGCCGACCCGGTCGCTGTCCTGGGCGTCGACCCGGTCCCGGACGAAGCCGATCTGCGACATGATCGAGGCGTTCTCGAACGGATCCATGCCGCCGACCAGCACGCTGCCACTGGTGGCTGGCCGAAAGGCGGAGAGTACGGCGAGCAAACTGGTCTTGCCGGAGCCGTTGCGCCCCAGCAGTCCGTAGATCTTGCCCGGAGCCAGGGTGAGGTCGAGCGCGTCGACGGCGACCGTGTCGCGGTAGCGGACGGTGAGGTTGTGGGTGGCGATGTCCAGGCCGGTCACTGTCGCTCCCCTTCCCCGACGCCCCGCCCGGCGACCCGCTGATCGTCCGCGTGCTGCTGATCGTCTGTGCGCCACTGGTCGTTAGTGTGCTGGATGCGGGCCACGATCTCGGCAAGCGGAATGCCGATGATCCGGGCCTCGGCCACCATCGGGTCGACGACCTCGGTGAAGAACCGCTCCCGGCGTTGGCCGCGCAGCTTCTCACGGGCGTCGGGGCTGACGAACATGCCTATGCCGCGCTTCTTGAACAGCACGCCCTCGTCGATCAGCTGGTGGAAGCCCTTGGCGGCGGTAGCCGGGTTGATCCGGTAGTAGCTGGCGTACTGGTTGGTGGACATGACCTGCTCGCCCTCCTGCAGCGCCCCGCTCAGGATGTCGGTTTTGATCTTGTCGGCTATCTGCTGATAGATCGGACTTCGATCATCGAACACGGGTGCACCCCTGGTTCACTGGTTCATTACTCGTGTAATGAACCGTAGCACCCAAGAACCCGGGGGGTCCAGCGGAGTCGAGTCGACGGTGGGGCGATAGTTGACCCATGACCGACGAGTCAGCGCCCGCCACCGAGCCGGCGATCGCCGTGCGTGGGCTACGCAAGGCGTACGAGGGTCGGCCGGCAGTGGACGGCCTGGACCTGACCGTGTCGCACGGCGAGGTCTTCGCCCTGCTCGGACCGAACGGCGCCGGCAAGACGACCACCGTCGAGATCCTGGAGGGCTACCGCCGCCGCGACGCCGGCGAGGTCCGCGTCCTCGGCGTCGACCCGGACCCTGGTACGCCGGCCTGGCGCGGCCGGGTCGGCATCGTGCTGCAGGGCACCGGCGAGTTCGACGAGCTCACCGTCGCCGAGGTGGTCGACCACTTCGCCGCGTTCTACCCGGCACCGGACGATCCAGCCAGGGTGATCGAGCAGGTGGGCCTTGCCGGTAAGGCCCGTGCCCGCACGCACACCCTGTCCGGCGGACAGAAACGCCGGCTGGATGTGGCGCTCGGCATCATCGGCCGCCCTGAGTTGCTCTTCCTCGACGAGCCGACGACCGGCTTCGACCCCGAGGCACGGCACGAGTTCTGGGAGCTGATCCAGTCACTGGCCGCCAGCGGGACCACGATCCTGCTGACCACCCACTACCTCGACGAGGCGGAAGCCCTCGCCGACCGGGTCGGGGTGATCGCCGCCGGCCGACTGGTCGAGGTGGCGTCCCCGGCCGAGCTGGGCGGCCGGCGTGAGGCCATGTCGACCGTCTCCTGGCGTACCGCCGAAGGAACGGTGCGGCACGAGGAGAGCGCGACGCCGACGGCGCTGGTCGCCGAGCTGGCCACGCGCTTCGACGGCGAGGTGCCCGAGCTGACCGTCACCCGGCCCACCCTGGAAGACGTATACCTGCGGATGATCGGACACCGGTGAGCACGACGACCGCCACCACCGCCACCACCCCGCCGACCGGCGCCGCCCGCCGCCGGATCGGACCCGTCGCGCTCGGGCTGCGCCAGGGCCGCCTGGAGATACGTCAGTTCCTGCGCAGCCGGGAGTCGGTCGTCTTCACGATGGCGTTCCCGGTCCTCATGATCCTGATCTTCGCGTCGATCTTCACCGGTGAGATCACCGACGGCGTCCGGTTCACCCAGTACTTCGTGACCGGCATGATCGCCACCGGGCTGATGACGGTCGGCTTCCAGAGCCTGGCCATCCAGATCCCGATCGAGCGGGACCGGGGGGTGCTGAAGCGGCTGCGCGGCACCCCGATGCCGAAATGGGTGTACTTCGCCGGCAAGGTCATCATGGTGGCGGTGATCGGCGTCGCCGAGACCGTGCTGCTGCTCGCCGTGGCCACCATGCTGTTCGGCCTGCAACTGCCGGACACCGCGACCAAGTGGTTCACCCTCGGCTGGGTCTCGGTGCTCGGCATCACCGCCTGCACGCTGTGCGGGATCGCGTTCTCGTCGCTGGCCCACAGCGGGCGCAGCGCCTCCGCGGTGGCCACCCCGGTCTCGCTGGTGCTGCAGTTCATCTCCGGGGTCTTCTTCGTCTTCACCAGTCTGCCCGGCTGGATGCAGCAGGTGGCGGCGCTGTTCCCGCTCAAGTGGATGTGTCAGGGGCTGCGGTCGGTCTTCCTGCCCGAGGCATTCGCCACCCAGGAGCCGGGCGGCTCGTTCGAGCTGGGCCGGGTCGCGCTGGTGCTGGCCGTCTGGTGCGTGATCGGGCTGGTGCTGTGCCTGACGACGTTTCGCTGGACCACCAAACGCGACGGCTGACTCGACACCGCTGTCGGCGGCCAGCTGGATTTCCCCCTTGGTGGCCAGATCCGAAGCCATGCAGGTGACCACGGGTGGCTCATCGTCCGGCGTGCACGAAAGCGACGATCTCGTCGAGCCCAGGACGGTAGCCGTCGCTGGTGTCCACCTCGATCTCGGGTACGCCGAGTCGGACGGGCTGGAAGCCGTGGTGACCGACGGCATGGGTCTGATGGCAGGCCCGGACGCCACAGGTAGCCGTCGCCGATGCCGAACGCTATCGAGGTGACGCCTACGCACGTCAAAACGCGAGAATAACGTACGTAGGCGTCACCTGATCATGAATGCCGAGCTGGAGTTCGCCGTACGGCACGGGATCGACGTCGTCGGGCACTAAGACGGGGTGGCGATCTGGTATCCGCATCCGGCAGACCGGCTCCTGTCGGCGGAGCATCGGCGGCGTCGATCGCGAGCCTGCGGCGACCGGCACGGACCGTACGCGCACTACACCTTCACCACCGGCCGGCTGGAGCCGACCGGCCGGCACCATCACCTGGCGTTCCTGGCCGCCGCACCATGGCTACGTCGGCGGGGCATCGGGGCGGCGCTGGCTACCGCGTCGTACGCGTCGCGCATTTGCCGGCCGGCGGCCCACCGCCATAGGCGATGCGCCGATCCGGCGACCCGGTCGACCAACCGCCGATGGCCGTGGCGTCGGCATGAGCCGAACACCAGACACCTTGCGAGCACGCGGACAGGTGTCTGGTGTTCGGCTCAGTAGGTGTAGAAGCCCTGTCCGGTCTTGCGGCCGAGGTCACCGGCGGTGACCATGCGCTGCAGCAGCTCCGGCGGGAAGAACTTTTCGTCGCCGGTGTCGGTGTAGATGTTGCGCGCCGCGTGCAGCAACACGTCCGCACCGGTCAGGTCGGTGGTCGCCAACGGCCCCATGGCGTGGCCGAAGCCCAGCTTGCACGCGGTGTCAAGGTCCTCGGCGGAGACCACTCCCGACTCGACGAGCTGCACCGCCTCGACCACCAGGGCGGCGATCAGTCGGGTGGTGACGAAACCGGCGATGTCCCGGTTGACCACCACGCAGGTCTTGCCGATCTGCTCGGCGAACGTCTTGGCGGTCGCCAAAGTGGCGTCCGAGGTCTTGTAGCCGCGCACCAGCTCGCAGAGCTTCATCATCGGTACCGGGGAAAAGAAGTGCGTGCCGACGACCGATTCGGGCCGCTCGGTGACGGCGGCGATCTGGGTGACCGGGATCGCCGACGTGTTCGTGGCGAGGACCGCGTCGGCCTTGCAGATCTTGTCGAGCGCCCGGAACACCTCGTGTTTGACGTCGAGGCGTTCGAAGACGGCCTCGACCACGATGTCCGCGTCGGCCGCCGCGTCCAGTTCGGTGGTCGTGGTGATCCGGCCCATCGTCGACTCGACGTCGGCGGCGCTGAGCGTGCCCTTGCTCGCGAACTTCTCCAGCGACCGTCGGATGCCGGCGAGACCACGATCGGTGGCCGCGTCGTCGACATCACGCATGGTCACCTGCCAGCCGGCCGCGGCGGCGACCTGGGCAATGCCGGATCCCATCAATCCGGCTCCGATCACTGCTAGCCGACCTGCCATCTGCCGCTCCTCACGTCCCACGCCTCGTCGAGAGGCGGTCACCTCGTCGAATCGCCTCGTCGACCGGATGCCTAGCACCTTAGCGGCCCGGCCTGAACGATCGGTAACCCCCGCCGCTGAAGCCGACTACGCAGGCGTTACATGCGGTACGCCGGCTCCTTCGGCGCGGGCGACCGCTCCACCGTCACGCCGAGTGCGCGCAGATCGGCCACGTAGTTCGGGTAACCCCGGTCGATGTGGTGCACGTCGGAGATCTCGGTGACCCCGTCGGCGCACAGTCCGGCGATGACCAGGCCGGCACCGGCCCGGATGTCGGTGGCCCGCACCGGCGCGCCGGAGAGTCGTTCGCGGCCACGTACGACGGCGTGGTGGCCGTCGGTCTTGATCTCCGCGCCGAGGCGGATCAGTTCGTTGACGAACATGAACCGCCCATCGAAGATGTTCTCGGTCACCAGGGAGGCGCCGTCACTGACCGAGGCGAGACCGATCGCCATCGGCAGCAGATCGGTGGCGAACCCGGGGAACGGCAGGGTGACCACGTCGACGGCGCGGGGCCGGCGGTCCATCCGTACCCGGAATCCGTCGGTGGTCACCTCGACGCCGGCACCGGCGGTCGCCACCTTGTCCAGCGCGATCTCCAGAAATCGCGCGTTCACCCCGCGTACGGTCACGTCGCCACGGGTCATCGCGGCGGCGAACGCCCAGGTCCCGCCGACGATCCGGTCCCCGATCGTGGCGTGGCGCACCGGCGCCAGCTCGGATACGCCCTCGATACGCAACGTGGCCGTGCCGGCGCCTTCGATCTGCGCGCCCATCGCGTTGAGCATGGTGCAGATGTCGACGATCTCCGGCTCCCGGGCGGCGTTGTCGATCTCCGTCGTCCCGTCCGCGAGCACCGCCGCCATGACCAGGTTCTCGGTGGCGCCGACGCTGGGAAAGTCCAGCCAGATCGTCGCCCCCTGCAGGCCGCGTGGCGCGGCGGCGATGACGAATCCGTGCTCGCCGGAGATGTCCGCGCCCATCCGGGCCAATCCGGCGACGTGCATGTCAAGGCCGCGCGAGCCGATCGCGTCGCCGCCGGGGTGGGCGACCCGGACCTGCCCGCACCGGGCCAGCAACGGCCCGAGCACACAGATCGACGCCCGCAGCCGACGGACCAGGTCGTAGTCAGCTTCGCAGCCCGGCGCCTCCGGCACATCGATGGTGACCGTGCTGGCCCGCGGCGGGCCGGCGGCACCGACTCCTGCACCTGCGGCACCGGCCGGCCGATCGTCGGCAAAGGTGACCTCGCAGCCGAGCCGGCGTAGCACCTCGCCCATGAGCCCGATATCGGTGATCCGCGGCACGTTGCTGATCACCGTGCGGCCCGGGGCCAGCAGGGCTGCGGCCATCAGCTTCAACGCCGAGTTTTTCGCTCCTTCGACCAGCACGGTGCCGGCCAGCCGGGTGCTGCCACTCACCCGGATGACGTCGCCACCGGACGCGGGCGGCGGGCTCAGCGGCGGCTCGCCGGCCACGGCGTCACGGACCTCAGGCCGCGCGCCGGCCAGCTCGGGAAGCGCACCGATGCTGCCGGCACGGCTGGGAATCCGTACCCTGTCGCTCATGGCCGTCCACCTCACCCGCATCTACACCAAGGCCGGCGACACCGGCATGACCAGGCTGAGCAACAACGAGCAGGTAGCGAAGACCGATCCCCGGATCTGCGCGTACGCCGACGTCGACGAGTGCAACGCCGCGATCGGCGTCGCGGTCGCACTCGGCGAACCGGACGACGGCCTGCGCGCGGTCCTCGCCCAGATCCAGAACGACCTGTTCGATGTCGGCGCCGATCTGGCGACGCCGGTGGAGCCGCGCCCGGCGTATCCCCCGCTGCGGGTCACCGAGGAGTACGTGACCCGGTTGGAAGGCTGGTGCGACGAGTACAACTCGCGGCTGACCAAGCTCGACTCCTTCGTCCTGCCTGGCGGCACCCCGGCCGCCGCATTGCTGCACGTGGCCCGGACCGTCGCCCGACGCGCCGAGCGGGCGGCGTGGGCACTGATCACCAGCGACCCGGAACGAACCAGTACTCTTCCGGCAAAGTATCTCAATCGTCTCTCGGATTTGCTGTTCATCCTGGCCAGAACCGCGAACCCCGGCGGCGACGTGCTCTGGGTGCCCGGTGGCAAGCGCTGACCGGGGCGGCAGGTGCTGACCCGGTGGCCCGCAATACCCCGGCTGCCCGCATCGGCGGCCTGCACCACGTCGAGGTCTGGGTACCCGATTTGACGAGCGCCGAACATAGCTGGGCGTGGCTGCTCGGCGAGCTCGGTTGGCAGCCGTACCAGCGGTGGGCAGCCGGCAGATCATGGCGCCACGGCGGCACCTACCTGGTGTTGGAACAGTCGCCGGCGCTGACCACGGCCAGCCATGACCGGTGCGCAGCCGGGCTCAACCATCTGGCCTTCCACGCCGGCGACCGGCAGCGGGTGGACGAGCTCGTCGCGGTGGCGCCGGGTCACGGCTGGTCGCTGTTGTTCGCCGACCGTCATCCGTACGCCGGCGGGCCCGACACCTACGCGGGCTACCTCGCCGATCGGTACGGCTACGAAGTAGAACTGGTCGCGACGGGGACAGACGAGTTGAGCGGCATCGGCTAGGCCGCCAGCCGGGACGAGTCCCCGCCCGGCAGACTGGCCTCCAGCCATGAGCTGAAGCCGGTGACCGTCGACTCGGCCATGGCGATCTCGACCGGGGCGTGATGACTCGTACAGCGCAGAATCACCCAGTCGGCCGGCAGCGCGAGCCTTTCCTGCCCACGCGGGCTACGCCGGCTCTCCACCGCGAGACCACGACGGGACAGCACACGCTTGGGCCGCAGCGCGAAGCTGAACATGCGGTACCAGCGCAGCTCGTCACCGACGAACCGACCGAATCCGGCCGACCAGCCACGACCGTCGACCAAGGTGGAGAGCCGGACGTTGAGCTTGATGGTGCCGCTGACCCGGGCCATCAGGGCACGACGGATGAACAGCACCACGATGGCGACGAACAGGACGAGGACGCCGATCCCGAACCACTGGATGGTTGACACCGGCCCGGCCCGATCAGTGACTCGACGCGGTGGCTGGCGCGGCCGGAGTCGCTTGCTCGGCGAGGATGGTGACGCCCTTGGTGGTCACTGAGAGGAATCCGCCGGCCACATCGTAGGCGACCTGCTCGCGCCCGGGCAGCGTGATCCGTACCTGACCCGGCTCGGCGAGCTGACCCAGCATCGGCGCGTGACCGGGCAGCACTCCCAGCTCGCCTTCGGTCGTCCGGGCGACCACCATCTCAGCTTCGCCCGACCAGACCAGCTGCTCGACGGCAACGAGTTCGACGTGCAGTTGCTTTGCCAACGCGGTCTCCTTCGGTGGCGCGGACATTGAGATTCTAATCCGGCCCACCGCAGTGATCCCAAGCGGGTGCCCGCCCGACGTGCCGCTACTTCGCGCGATTGACCAGTTCAGGACGGGTGGCTACGAACCGGTCCAGAGTGCCGTCACGCAACGCCGCGAGGCACCCGTCGGCGTCCCCGGTGAACTGTTCACCGAGATAGTCACCGCCCGGTCCGGCTACCGCGCTGCCGGGCAGATCGAGCAGCACCAGATCGTCGGCGTGCAGCCGGCGCAGCCCGATCGCGAAGTCGAGCAACGATCGGCCCCGGGTGTCGACCAGCACCGCGTCACCGGTGGCCCGCAGCACCGCGTCCAGCCGTACCGGGTTGGTGACCAGGTCCCGGCTGATCACCTGGCTGGCCAGTGCCTGCACCAGCTGCCGTTGATGCCGCTGCCGGCCGTAGTCCCCGTCGGGCAGGCTGTCCCGCTGCCGGACGTAGTCCAGTGCCTGCCAGCCGTTGAGCACGTGGTCACCCTGCCGGTACTCGGCCTGCGGGCCGACGTACCCCGGTCCGTCGGGGTTGCCCGGTCGTGCCCGGCCGTCAGGCTGGCGGTGGGCGGAGCGTACGTCGGTGTCGACGTACATCCGCACCCCGCCGAGCGCGTCGACGAGACGCTCCAGCCCGGCGAAGTTGACGATGACCCCGGCGTCGAAACGGTCGATCCCGGTGCGGGCGGACACCGTCGCGGACAGCAGCTGGAATCCGGCCACCGGGTCGGCGTACGCGGTGCCGGCGGAGCGGCTGCCGTAGGCCATCGCGGCGTTGAGCCGGTCGACGCCACCCGGATAGCCGTTGGCGCCGTAGGCCGGAATGTCCACCAGCAGATCCCGGGGCAGCGAGACCAGGTACGCGCGGGACAGCCCGGCCGGGACGTGCACCAGCAGAACGGTGTCGGCCCGGGGCACCGTCTCCGGTCCGCTGGAGGCTGGCCGGTCGATGCCGACGACCAGCAGATTCAGCGGACCGGTCAGCTCACCGGCGGGCCCCGTCGGATCGGCGCCGTCACCGAACAGGTCCGCCGCCGGTACCGCGGTGGCATACCGGTCGATGGCGGCCCGGCTAACCACGACGGCCAGCCCCGCGCCGAGCAGGACCACGGCGAGTACGCCCAGCAGGATGATCCGGGTCCGGCGACGCGGCGCGGATGTCCGGTCCGACTCCGGCGTGCGTTCCACCGTCATGGCCGCCTCCTCCCACCGCCGGCAGCGCCGGTCGCGTACCCGGAGCCGGCACCGGCAAACACCGTCGGTTGCCGTCGGCGAACACACGAGCGCCCCGCCGGCTCGGCGGGGCGCTCGGATGGCATCCGGATCCGTCACACGGGGGACGTACCCGCTCAGGCGGTCAGCCCTTCATCAGCTCGCGGGCGTTGCGCTCCAGGTCGTCGAGCCCACCGCACATGAAGAAGGCCTGCTCGGGGAAGTGGTCGAACTCCCCTTCGCTGATCTTGCGGAACGCCTCGATGGTGTCCTTGACCGGCACGTAGGAGCCAGGGATACCGGTGAAGACTTCGGCCGCGTAGGTGTTCTGCGACAGGAACCGCTCGATCCGCCGGGCCCGGGAAACGGTGATCTTGTCCTCCTCGGACAGCTCCTCCATACCAAGGATGGCGATGATGTCCTGCAGGTCCTTGTACTTCTGCAGGATCCGCTTCACTTCGGAGGCCACCGTGTAGTGCTCCTGGCCGACGAACTCCGGGGCGAGAATCCGCGACGAGGATGCCAGCGGGTCCACCGCCGGGTAGATGCCCTTGTCGGAGATGGACCGCTCCAGGTTGGTGGTGGCGTCCAGGTGGGCGAAGGTGGTGGCCGGCGCAGGGTCGGTGTAGTCGTCCGCCGGCACGTAGATCGCCTGCATCGAGGTGATCGCCTGGCCCCGGACCGACGTGATCCGCTCCTGTAGCTCGCCCATCTCGTCGGCCAGGGTGGGCTGGTAACCCACGGCGGACGGCATCCGGCCCAGCAGGGTGGACACCTCGGAACCGGCCTGGGTGAACCGGAAGATGTTGTCGATGAACAGCAGCACTTCCTGCTTCTGCACGTCGCGGAAGTACTCGGCCATGGTCAGCGCGGCGAGCGCGACCCGCAGCCGGGTGCCCGGCGGCTCGTCCATCTGGCCGTAGACCAGGGCGGTCTTGTCGATGACGCCGGACTCGGTCATCTCGTGGATGAGGTCGTTACCCTCTCGGGTCCGCTCCCCCACCCCGGCGAAGACCGACGTACCACCGAAGTTGTTCGCGACCCGGATGATCATCTCCTGGATGAGCACCGTCTTACCCACGCCGGCACCGCCGAACAGACCGATCTTGCCGCCCTTGACGTACGGGGCGAGCAGGTCGAGCACCTTGATGCCGGTCTCCAGCATCTCGGTCTTGGGCTCCAGGTCGGCGAAGGCCGGCGCCTTCTGGTGGATCGACCGGCGGTCGGTGACCTCGAGCTTCTCGCCCTCTTTGAGGTTGAGGCACTCGCCGATCGTGTTGAACACGTGGCCCTTGATGCCGTCGCCCACCGGCACCATGATCGGCGAGCCGGTGTCGCGGACCTCCGTGCCCCGGACCAGGCCGTCGGTCGGCTGCATCGAGATCGCCCGGATCACGTTGTCGCCGAGATGCTGAGCGACCTCCAGGGTCAAAGTCCGTTCCCCGCCGGCGAGCGCGACATCCACGTGCAGCGCGTTGAAGATGTCGGGCATCGCCTCGCGCGGGAACTCGGCGTCGACGACCGGGCCGATGACCC
Organism: Solwaraspora sp. WMMB335; assembly: GCF_049179075.1. Taxonomy (NCBI): domain Bacteria; kingdom Bacillati; phylum Actinomycetota; class Actinomycetes; order Micromonosporales; family Micromonosporaceae; genus Solwaraspora; species Solwaraspora sp. WMMB335. The sequence goes on along the minus strand of NZ_JBMHMF010000001.1, from coordinate 5,846,494 downwards.
GGACCACGCGGCCGGTCGCCGTGCTGGTCGCTCCGGTTGCCTGGGTTTCAACAGAGGCAGTCATCACACTTCACTTCCCGCCGCCGCGAGCGCGTTGGCGCCGCCGACGATCTCGCTGATCTCCTGGGTGATCCCGGCCTGGCGCGCCGAGTTCATAAGCCGCGTGTACTTCTCGATCATTTCCTCGGCGTTGTCGGTGGCGCTCTTCATCGCCCGCCGCCGGGCCGCCGACTCACTGGCCGCCGACTCGATCAGCGCCGCGTAGATCCTGGTGTTGATGTACTTCGGCAGCAACGCGTCGAGCAGCGCCTCGGCGTTCGGCTCGAACTCGTACGCCGGCAGCACCCCACCCGCCGCCTCGTCCAGCGGCCGGTCGTGGACTTCCATCGGGCCGAGGATCCGGGGCACCGGGGTCTGCGTCATCAGCGACGTGAACTCGGTGTAGACGATGTGCAACTCGTCGACGCCGAGCACCTGGTCGGCCCCGCCGCCGTCGGTGTCGTCGGCCCCCCGCTGGAACGCCGCGATCAGCGTCTGGCCGACCTCCCGGGCATCGGCGAAGGTGGGCTGCTCGGAGAAGCCCGTCCAGCTCGCCTCGATCGGGCGGTTACGGAACCGGTAGTACGTCACGCCCTTGCGGCCGACGACGTACAGCACCGGTTCCTTGTCGTCTTCACGCAGCCGCGCGATGAGCGACTCGGCCATCTTGATCGCGTTGGTGCTGTAGCCGCCGGCCAGGCCACGGTCGCTGGTGACCACCAGGACGCCGGCCCGCCGCACCCGTGGGCGGGCGGTCAGCAACGGGTGGTCGACCGAGGCGTTGGTGGCCAGCGCGGTGAGCACACCGGTGATCGCGTTGGCGTACGGCAGCGACGCCGCCACCCGCGCCTGGGCCTTGGCGACCCGGCTCGTCGCGACGAGCTCCATCGCCTTGGTGATCTTCTTCATCGACTTCGCCGAGCGGATCCGCTGGCGGAGTACCCGAACCTGCGCTGGCATCCGGAACCGCCCTTACTGCTGCTTCTCGGCGTCGTCGTGCTCGGGTACGTACCGGGTGACGCTCTCGCGCTCCTGGTCGCCCGCGAGCGCCTCGGCCGGTGCCTCGTTGATCACCCGGGCCGGGTCCTTGGACAGGAACATCTGCTTGAACTTCTCGATCGCGTCGCTGAGCGCCGCGATGATCTCGTCGTCCCAGTTGTTGGCGGCGATCGAGTCCAGGATGCCGGCGTGGGAATGCCGCAGGTACTCCAGGAACTCGGTCTCGAAGCGGCGGATGTCGCCCACCGGGATGTCGTCGAGCTTGCCCTCGGTGCCGGCCCAGACCGACACCACCTGCTCCTGCACCGGAAACGGCGAGTAGTTCGGCTGCTTGAGCAGCTCGACCAGGCGGGAACCGCGCTCCAGCTGGTTACGCGAGGCCTTGTCCAGGTCGGAGGCGAGCGCGGAGAAGGCCTCCAGCTCGCGGTACTGCGCCAGGTCCAGTCGCAGCCGGCCAGCGACCTTCTTCATCGGCTTGACCTGTGCGGCGCCACCGACCCGGGAGACCGAGGTGCCGACGTTGATCGCCGGCCGCTGGCCCTGGTTGAACAGGTCGGTCTCCAGGAAGATCTGACCATCGGTGATCGAGATCACGTTGGTCGGGATGAAGGCCGAGATGTCGTTGGCCTTGGTCTCGATGATCGGCAGGCCGGTCAACGAACCGCCGCCGAGCTCGTCGGACAGCTTCGCGCACCGCTCCAGCAGCCGCGAGTGCAGGTAGAAGACGTCACCGGGGTACGCCTCGCGGCCCGGCGGGCGGCGCAGCAGCAACGACACCGCACGGTACGCCTCGGCCTGCTTGCTCAGGTCGTCGAAGACGATCAGCACGTGCTTGCCGGCGTACATCCAGTGCTGGCCGATCGACGATCCGGTGTACGGCGCGATGTACTTGAAGCCGGCCGGGTCGGAGGCGGGCGAGGCGACGATGGTGGTGTACTCCATCGCGCCGTGCTCCTCCAGCACACCCTTGATCGAGGCGATGGTGGACGCCTTCTGCCCGATCGCCACGTAGATGCAACGCACCTGCTTGGCCGGGTCGCCGGACTGCCAGTTGGCCCGCTGGTTGAGGATCGTGTCCAGCGCGATGGTGGTCTTGCCGGTCTTGCGGTCACCGATGATCAGCTGCCGCTGGCCACGGCCGATCGGGGTCATCGCGTCGATCGCCTTGACGCCGGTCTGCAGCGGTTCGTGGACCGACTGGCGGGCCATCACGTTCGGCGCCTGCAGCTCCAGCTCACGGAATCCGTCGTTGGCGATCTCCCCGAGGCCGTCGATCGGCTCACCGAGGGCGCTCACCACCCGGCCGAGGAAGGCGTCGCCGACCGGTACGGACAGCACCCGACCGGTGCGCTTGACGCGCTGCCCCTCCTCGATGCCGGCGTAGTCGCCCAGCACGACCACACCGATGTCACGTACGTCGAGGTTCAGCGCCACGCCCAGCGTGCCGTCCTCGAACTCGAGCAGTTCGTTCGCCATCGCCGAGGGCAGTCCCTCGACGTGGGCGATGCCGTCCCCGGCGTCGGCCACCGTGCCGACCTCTTCGCGAGACAGCTCCGGCGTGTAGGAGGAGACGTAGCGTTCTAGGGCACCGCGGATCTCGTCCGACGAGATGGTCAGCTCGGCCATCCTCTGCTTCCCTTGTGTCTAGTGGCCGGGAGGATCCCGGAACGGCATGGACTCAAATCAGCGCCCGGCGAGCGCCTTACGGGTGTCGATGAGGCGGCGCCGTACGGTGCCGTCGTACAGATCGGAGCCGATCCGTACGCTCATCCCGCCGAGTACGGCGGGGTCGACCGTCAACTTGACGGAGACCTCCCGACCGTACATACCGGCCAGCGTGGCGCCCAGCCGCTGCTCCTCGGCCTCGGACAGCGGCGCGGCGACCGTGACGTGCGCGACCTGCCGGTCCCGCCGCTGCGCGGCGAGCTCGACCAGGCGGGTGAGCCCGGCCCCGACGGACCGCCCGCCGAACCCGCGTACCGCCTGCTCGGCCAGGATCGTGGTGGCGCTCCGGGCCTTGCCGTCGAGTAGCGACCGGATCAGCTCGACCCGTCGGTCGGCCGGCACGGTGACGTCACCGACCACGGCACCGAGCTGCGGATCCCCGTCGATGATCTTGCCGAAGCGAAACAGTTCGTCCTCGACCTCGGCCAGTTCGCCGGCGGACTCGGCACCGGACAGCACCGCGTCGACGCCGAGCTGCTCGCTCGCGTCGAGCAGCTCCGACGGTGCCGACCAGCGGGCGGCGACCACCGCGGCCAGCAGATCGACGGTATCGCCGGCGACCTTGCCGTCGAGCAGACCACGCAACAGACCGGTCCGGTCGTCGCTGGCCCGGGCCGGGTCGGCCAGCGCCCGCCGCAGCCGGGGCTGGCGGCGCAGCACGTCGGCCACGGAGAGGACCTCCTCGGCGGTGGTCGCGATCGCCGCCGGCGTGGCACCGGCGACGAAGGCGGCCAGGCGGTCGGTCACCGCGGCGTAGGACTCCCGGCTGGTGGCGGACTGCATCAGCGGGCTCCCGTGCTTTCCAGATCGGCCAGGAACCGCTCGACGGTGCCCTTACGGCGGGCCTCGTCCGCGAGGGCGTCCCCGACGATCCGGCTGGCCAGGTCGACGGCGACGGTGCCGACCTCGGCCCGCAGCTCCCGGATGATGGTCTGCCGCTCGGCGGCGAGCTGCTCCTTGCCCGCGGCGATGATCCGGTCGGACTCCTCCCGTGCCTTGGCGAGGATGTCCTGGCGGATGCTCTCCGCGTCGGCCCGGGCGTCGTCGCGGATCCGGGCGGCGTCGGTGCGTGCCTCGGCCAGCTGGGCCTTGTACTGCTCCAGCAGCTGGTTGGCTTCGGCCTGCGCGGCCTCGGCCCGCTTGATGCCGCCCTCGATCGCGTCGACCCGCGCCTGGTACATCGCCTCCATCCGGGGGAAGACGAACTTGAGCAGGACGGCGACGAGCAGACCGAAGGCGACCAGGCCGACGATGATCTCGGACAGCGGCGGGAGCAGGATGTTCCCGCCCTCTTCGGCGGCTATGTACATGGACGTTTCCCTTCGCCCGGACCGGTGCTGGCGCAGCCGGTCACCGAGTCAGATGCGCGAGACCGTCGGCTCGCGCGGCAACCGGTTCGGCTCAGGTGAGCGCGAACGCGAGCACCAGACCGAGCAGGGCCAGCGCCTCGATCACGGCGAAGCCCATGAACATGTAGACCCGGGTCAGGCCGGCGCTTTCCGGCTGACGGGCGGTCGCCTGGATGTAGGCGGCGAACACCAGGCCGACGCCGATGCCGGGGCCCAGGGCAGCGATGCCGTAGCCGATGGCGTTCAGGTTGCCCGTGATCTCGGCCAGGAACATGGTTGTTTTCCTCCTGCGTTGAACGCGTGACCATCACGCGCACGTTTAGGTGAATTTTCAGTTGTCGCCCGCGGAACAAGCCGCGAACGTGTGCCGATGGGGTTGTGGTGGGTGCCGAGCGCAGACTCGGCTCAGTGCGCCTCGGCCAGGGAATGCTGCAGGTAGGTCGCGCTGAGCAGGGTGAACACGTACGCCTGCAGGACCATGATGCCGAACTCGAAGAAGGTCATTACGATCGCCATCCCCCAGCTCAGGACGGCGATGGGCTTGATGAACAGGCTCTCTGCCTGGAAGAGCGCGACCCCGCCGAGGGTGAAGACCAGCAGGATCATGTGGCCGGCGAACATGTTGGCGAAGAGCCGGACCGACAGGGTGACCGGCCGCAGAATCAGGTTGGAGACGAATTCGATCGGCACCAGGATCGGCTGGACCCACAGCGGTGCCCCGGAGACCCAGCAGGCGTGCTTGACGTAGCCGACGAAGCCCCACTTGCGGATGCCGTGACCGATGTAGAGCAGCCAGCTGATCACCGCGAGCACGATCGGGAAGGCGATGTGCGACATCGGCGAGATCTGCGCGAACGGGATGATGCCCCAGAGGTTGTTCAGCAGAATGAAGCAGAACAGCACAGTCAGATAAGGCGCGAACCGGACGCCGTCCCTGCCGATCACGTCGCGGGCGATGTTGTCGCGCACCATGCCGTAGACCGCCTCGGCCAGCCACTGGCCCTTGGTGGGCACCAGCTTGGGGCTCCGGTAGGTGACCAGGAAGAAGACCATCACCAGTGCCGCGGCGATCCAGAGCAGCAGGGAGATCTTGGTGAAGGCGGCCGCCCAGGCGGTGCCGTCCAGCCCGGAGATCAGGCTACGGAAGTCGAAGGCGTCCACGCCGGGCGGGAACTCCGCGGCGAGGACGGTCGGCTGCTCAGTCAACGCATCCTCCGTCGGTCGGGCCTGGTCACGCGCCCAGCTTCTTAACGGTCAGGTAGACCCCGGCCGCCGTCCCGCCGATCAGCCCGATCAGCAGCCCGACGTTGGGCAGGTCCAGCCAGCGGTCGACGAGCCACCCCGCCCCGCCCCACACGGCCATCCCGCCGAGCAGGTAGCCGAGCGCGGCGAAACCCGCGTCCGCCCCCGAAGGGCCGGAGGGTTGAGGAGGGGGTGATTCACCGGCCATGACGCCGGAAACATATCAGGGCAACGATAGAGGCTGTGCGACACCCCCCGCACAACCCTCGTTGTGTGGGCGAAACCCGGTGGCACCTCAGATGGGTGCACAGGCTACTCCTTCCACGCCCCAGTGGGTATCCGCCCCGCCCCACCGCGCCCGCTCCGGGGTTCTGGCTCGGTGTCGACGTACGGGATGCGGGCCCGGAAGGTCCACCAGACCTGGGCGCCGACCCAGCCGACGGTGCCGGCCATGATGGCCACCGCCAGCATCCGAAGGCCTGACCAGCCAGAATCGGCGACGGCGAACACCGCCGCACCGAGCAGGGCGAACTTCCCGCCGTACGTGAGCAAGCCCACACTCAGCACCAGCTTCGGGTGCACCGTGTCGGCCCATGCCAGTGCCAGGCTCGAGCCGACGTAACTGGCCACCACCAGCAGCACCCCGACGGCGGCGCCCACCGCCCCGGCGGGGCCGTCCACCAGGCTGCCGGCCACGACCAGGACGACCAGCAGCGCCGCCGACACCGCCAACGGCAACGGCAGGTGACGCAACCGGCGACGCATCATCGACGCTCTTCCCGGCTCTTCCCGGGCCCGGCTCATGGCAGCAGCGCCACGCCGAGCGCCTCCACCGTCTCTTCGATCTCGTCGGCCACCCGGGAGAACGTGTGATCGCCCCGGCCCCACGGGTCGTCCAGGTCGTCGCCGGGCTGCGGGGCGGCACCACCCCGGGCTGCGGCGACCGCGGCGACCAGCGCCACCCCACGCGCGTAGACCGCGTCCGGGGTGGGCTGCGCCGGCGGCAGCAGATCCCGGTTCACCGCCGGCAGCAGCCGGCCGAACTCGCCCAGCACGAAGGTGCGCTCCACGGCGTCGGGACGCAACGCCAGCACGTACTCCTGCTGATCAGCGGTGGCGGTGAGGACCAGATCGGCTGCGTCGATCTGATCCGAGCGCAGCTTGCGGGCGGCGAACCCGTCGACGTCACCGCCCCGGGCGACGACCTGCCGGGCGGCGGGCGGGTTCATTTCCTCGCCGGCGTGCCAGCCACCGGTGCCGGCACTGTGGCTGTGCAGCAGGGCCTCCTCCTCGGGGACGGGCACCGCGGATGCGGGTCCCGGTTCCAACCGGTCGAGGGCGAGCCGGTCGAGGCGCTCGCGTACCGCGAGCACCAGCAGCCGCTCGGCCATCGGGGACCGGCAGATGTTGCCCATGCAGACGTGGAGGACGGTGAACGGTGGCACTCAGGACTCCGTACCGACGATGTCCGGCACCACGTCGCGCAGCTTCTCGATCGGGATGGCCCCCTGGCGCAGCACCCGTGGCGCGTCGGCGGTGAGATCGACGATGGTGCTCGGCACCGGATCCGGGCAGCGCCCGGCCTCCAGATAGGTACGCACCGAGTAACCGAGTTGCTCGCGTGCCTCGGCGGCGGTGACCGCTGGCGGCTTCCCGGTCTTGTTGGCCGAGGAGACCGCCATCGGCCCGGTCTCACGCAGCACCTCCAGGGCCACCGGGTGCAGAGGCATCCGCACCGCGACGGTCCCGTTGGTGTCGCCCAGATCCCAGTTGAGGCTGGGCGCGTGCTCGACGATCATGGTGAGCGCTCCCGGCCAGAAGGCGTCGGCCAGGTCGCGGGCGGTCTGCGGCAGGATCAGCACCAGCCCGTCCAGGGTGTTGCGCGATCCGACCAGCACCGGCGGCGGCATCTGTCGGTCGCGGCCCTTGGCGTTGAGCAGCGCGGTCACCGCGTACGAGGTGAAGGCGTCGGCGCCCACGCCGTAGACCGTGTCGGTGGGCAGCACGACCAGCTCACCGTTCTTGACCGCCTCGATCGCCGCGGCGATGCCCTTGTCGCGGTCGGCGGCTGACCGGCAGTCGTAAAGCATCACGGTGTGCCAGTCTGCCACGTGCGACTCGCCACCTGATCCTGCCCGGGGGACAATCCTGATCGCGGCCCGGGAGGCCGGGATCAGCCGGCGCGGTCCGCGGTGACGTAGCGATGTCGGTCGGCGAGATCCCGGTGGCTGGTCACCTTGGTGAACCGCGCGTCGGCGGCGATCAGCCCGGCCACCGCAGCGGCGTGGCTGTCGTCGTGCTCGATGCCGAACACGCCGCCGGGCCGCAGCAGGGTCGCGGCGAGGCGGATCACCGGACGGATCACCACCAGCCCGTCGGGGCCGCCGAAGACCGCGTCGTCCGGATCGTGCCCGGCCACCTCGGGCGGCACCGGCGTGCCGGCCGGCACGTACGGCGGGTTGCACAGCACCACGTCCGCCTGACCGCTCAGTCCGGCCAACAGCTGCGGATCGGTGACGTCGCCGGCCACCACCTCGATCGGCCGGTCACCGGCCTCGGCCCGGCGCCGCGCGTTGCGCCGTAGCCAGCTCAGGCTCGCGGCGGAGCGCTCCACCGCCACCACCCGGGCGACGGGAACCTCGTGTGCGGCCGACAACGCGATGGCACCGCTACCGCTGCAGAGGTCGATCAGCAGGCCGCCGCCACCGGCACGCAGCGCGTCGATGCCCGCGCCGGCGAGCAGTTCGGTCTCCGGGCGGGGCACGAACACGCCCGGACCGACCGCCAACTCAAGATAACGAAATGGTGCCGATCCGGTGAGATATTGCAGCGGCTCCCGTGCCGCACGCCGAGACACGAGTTCATCGAAACGATCTAGATCGATATGATTGAATCCGCTGCTCAGCGCTAGTCGCCCCCGTGGAATCTTGAGCACCGCAGCGGCGATCAGCTCCGCATCGCCCCGCGCCGAGGCGACGCCGGCACGGGCCAGTAGGACGGTCGCAGCGGTCAACGCGGACGAAATCGACACTCGATCCGGCCATCCAGAGCTGTTTTCCGGCATGTGGTTCACGACATAATCATGGTGCGTCCCTCCGGATCTGCGTGTGATCGGTACGCGCAGCCGCCGGGTGGCGTTCCGCCAGAATTCCCGCGGGTTCCAGGGAGGTTGTGCGTGGGTTGGCTCGACCGGCTCACCGACCAGGCCGAGACCCTGATGCAGGCACGTGCCCTGATGGAGGCGAGCCGCTCAGCCGAGGCCTGCGTCGCGTTCGAGCAGGTGATCCAGCACAGCAGTAACCCCTACGTGCGGGCCGACGCGCTGGTGCAGCGGCTGTCCGCACTGCTCAACCTGGACCGCACCACCGAGTACGCCGGCGCGGTGGACCGGGCGTTCGAGGCCGCCCGGGACCTCAACGAGCCGTACCTGCACGGCCACCTGCACGCGCTGGCCGCGCTCGCCGCCCACCAGCAGGGCGCGTTCGACCGTTGCGTCACCCACCTGGTGCAGAGCTCCCGGGCCCTCGGCGCGGCGCCCGACGTCGACCGGGAAACCGCCTGGGGCTGGCACGACCTGGCGATGGCGTACTCCTATCTGAGCTTCCACGGACACGCGTTGAGCGCGATCGAGCGCGCCCGCCAGCTCGGCAGCGCCACCGGCATCGCCGAGGAGATGTTCGCCGCGCCGGCCATCCGGCTGCGCAACGCGGTAGCGCTGGACCATCACGGCGACACCGACGGCTGTCTGCGGGTACTCCGCGACATCGGCACCGACCTGGCCAAATTCGTCCGGGCCGGCAGCACCGGCAAGCTACGTCCGAGCAGCCGCGTCGCGTACGGATACTCCCTGGCCCGCCTCGCCGCGTTGGGTGAGCCGGCGCGACTGCCACCAGGCGCGCCGGACGCCACCCGGCTGATGATCGACGGCGGCGACAGCGCCCGAGCACGCGACCTGCGTCAACTCGGCGCGGTCTGCCTGGCGATCGCGGCCGACCGACCGGCGGAGGCGCTGACCCGGCTCGACATGGTGGTGGTCTCCGCCGAGACGCTCGGCTCCGCCGAACAGGCCAGGCTACGTAGCGTGGCACACACCAGGGAGGGTGACCACCTGGCCGCGCATCATGCCGACCGCTACGCCTTCCGGCTGGCCAACCGCCGCAACGACCGGCTGCGGGACATGTACGTCGACGGCATCGCGGCGCGCCTGGACCACGAGGAGATGCGCCGGACCGCTGCCCAGTACACCAAGGAAGCCCTGACGGATCCGTTGACCGGGCTGGCCAACCGCCGCCAACTCGACCTGTACGTGGCCGACATGGCGGGCCGGGCCGAACGGGCCGTGGTGATGTTCTGCGACCTGGACGGCTTCACCTCGGTGAACACCGTGCACGGGCATCACTCGGGTGATCTGGTGCTGCAGCGGGTCGCCGGCGTGGTCAACCGGGTGATGCGCCGGGGCGACTTCGTCGCCCGCTACGGCGGGGACGAGTTCGTCGTCGTCCTGCCCGGGGCCGGCCGGATCGAGGCGGCGGACGTGGCCCGCCGGATCGCCGCCGCGGTGGCCAGCGAGGAATGGCAGTCGCTGGTACCCGGCACACCGGTGGGGATAAGCGTCGGGTACGCCGAGATCAGCGGCGCCGGCGCGGCGCTCGGCGAGGAGTACGCCCGGGCATTCAAGCTCGCCGAACGGCAGATGCGCGACTCACGGCGTCGTACTGTCGCCTAGCTGGCCGCTCGCCGTCGCCGCTGACGGCAGTCGCCGTCGCCGCTGACGGCAGCCGTCAGCGGCGGGCCAGTTCGGTGTCGCCGGCAAGCCGGGCCGCCCGGTCCGCCTCGGCCAGCGCGTCGAGGACACCGTCGAGTTCGCCGGCCAACGCCAGGTCCAGGTTGTACGCGGTGTAGCCGATCCGGTGGTCGGTGATCCGGTTCTGCGGAAAGTTGTACGTGCGGATGCGCTCGGAACGGTCGACGGTGCGCACCTGGGAGCGGCGGGCGTCCGAGGCCGCCGCGTCGGCCTGCTCCTGGGCAGCCGCGAGCAACCGCGCCCGCAGGATGCGCAGCGCCTGCTCGCGGTTCTGCAACTGGCTCTTCTCGTTCTGGCAGGAGACCACGATCCCGGTCGGCAGGTGGGTGATCCGCACCGCCGAGTCGGTGGTGTTGACCGACTGGCCACCGGGGCCGGATGACCGAAAAACGTCGATGCGCAGCTCGTTCGGGTCGATGCTGACCTCGACATCCTCGGCTTCGGGCAGCACCAGGACGCCAGCGGCGCTGGTATGGATGCGGCCCTGCGATTCGGTCACTGGCACCCGCTGCACCCGGTGGACGCCGCCTTCCCACTTCAGTCGGGACCAGACGCCGTTGCCGCCGTCGGGAACGCCACGGGACTTCACCGCGAGGGAGACGTCCTTCACCCCGCCCAGGTCGGAGTCCTGGGCATCGAGGATCTCCACCTGCCAGCCACGCCGCTCGGCGTACCGCAGATACATCCGCAGCAGATCGCCGGCGAACAGGGCGGATTCCTCGCCGCCTTCACCGGCCTTGATCTCGACGATGACGTCCTTGGCGTCATGCGGGTCGCGGGGGATCAGCAGCTCGGCCAGGCGGGCTTCGAGCTCGGGCACGGTGGCGGCGATCGCGTCGGCCTCGATGGCGAAGGCAGCGTCCTCGCCGGCCAGTTCACGTGCGGCCGCCAGGTCGGCCCGGGCCTGGGCAAGTTCACCTGCGGCCTTGTGCACCGGCGCCAGCTCGGCGAATCGGCGCCCGACCCGGCGGGCGGTGGCCTGATCGGCGTGGATCGCCGGGTCGGCCAGCTGCCTTTCCAGCTCGGTGTACTCGTCCAGTAGCGCGGCCAGGCGCTCACTGCTCATACCCGTACTCCTTCATCCGCCGCGCCCGGCGAGCCCGAGACACGTGCCCGGCGCACGCCGGGCGACAGACGCTGCGGCGCCCGCTTCCGGTGGTCACCGGAAGCGGGCGCCGTGCGGGCAGCTACTTGGCCTTCTTCGCCTGAGCCTTGGCGTACTTCTGCTGGAACTTGGCGACCCGGCCGGCGGTGTCGAGGACGCGTTGCTTGCCGGTGTAGAAGGGATGGCAGGCGCTGCAGGTCTCGACGTGGATCCTGCCGCTGGTAGCGGTGCTACGGGTAATGAACGAGTTGCCGCAGGAGCAGCTGACCTCGGTGTTCACGTACTCCGGGTGGACGTCCTTCTTCACGGGCGTGGTCCTCTCATCGTCGGTCGCCGGGTCGCCGTCATCGCCGCCCGCGTCCTGACGCGGGTCGACTCGGGCGTGAACCGGAACCTTGGCCGGTTGACCAGTCTGCCATGGCCTGCGGTACCGGACCGCGCCGGGCGGCCGGGACCGCCCGGCGCACCGCCGGCGCCTGGTCCGCGCTACGCAACGCCCCGCGGACCAGGCGAATTCCCGTTCGTCGGCCGGTCACTCCCCCGGAGTGGACTTGGCGATCTGCATCAGGAACTCGATGTTGGTACGGCTCTGCTTGAGCCGGTCCAGCAGCAGGTCCAGCGCGGCCTGGGAGTCCAGCGAGTGGAGCACCTTGCGCAGCTTGTGGGTGATCGCGAGTTCCTCCGGCGCCAGCAGAATCTCTTCCTTACGGGTGCCGGAGGGGTGGATGTCGATCGACGGGAAGACCCGTTTGTCGGCGATCTTGCGATCTAGCTTGAGCTCCGCGTTGCCGGTGCCCTTGAACTCCTCGAAGATCACGGTATCCATCATGGATCCGGTCTCCACCAGGGCGGTGGCCAGGATGGTCAGCGAGCCACCGTTTTCGATGTTGCGGGCGGCACCGAGAAAGCGCTTCGGCGGGTAGAGCGCGGTCGAGTCGATACCGCCGGACATGATCCGGCCACTGGCCGGCGCGGCCAGGTTGTACGACCGGCCCAGCCGGGTGACCGAGTCGAGCAGGACGACCACGTCGTGGCCCAGCTCGACCAGCCGCTTGGCCCGCTCTATCGCCAGCTCGGCGACAGTGGTGTGGTCCTGCGGCGGCCGGTCGAACGTGGCGGCGATCACCTCGCCCTTCACCGACCGCTGCATGTCGGTGACTTCCTCCGGACGCTCGTCGACCAGGACGACCATCAGGTGGCACTCGGGGTTGTTCCGGGTGATCGCGTTGGCGATCGCCTGCAGCACCATGGTCTTGCCCGCCTTGGGCGGGGAGACGATCAGCGCCCGCTGCCCCTTGCCGATCGGCATCACCAGATCGATGACCCGGGTGGTGAGGATGTGCGGCTCGGTTTCCAGCCGGAGCCGGTCCTGCGGGTAGAGCGGGGTCAGCTTGTAGAACTCGGGCCGTCGACGGGCCTCCTCGGGCTCCATGCCGTTGATGGTGTCCAAGCGGACCAGTGGGTTGTACTTGTCGCGGCGCTGCTCGCCCTCCCGGGTGGCCCGCACCGCGCCGGTGACCGCATCGCCGCGCCGTAGGCCGTACTTCTTGACCTGCGACATCGACACGTACACGTCGTTGGGCCCGGACAGGTAGCCGGTGGTCCGGACGAACGCGTAGTTGTCCAGCACGTCGAGAATGCCGGCCACCGGGACGAGGACGTCGTCCTCGGTCACCTGCGGTTCGCGGCCGCTGCCGCCGCCGTCGGCGCCGTCGCCGCGGTCCCCCCGCCGCCGGCGGTCCCGGAATCGGCTCCGGCGCCCGCGCCGGCCGCCACCATCGTTGTCGTTGCCGTCGTCGTCGCTGTCGCGTTGGCCGCGGTCACCGCGATCACCTCGGTCGCTGCGATCACCACGGTCACCGCGATCACCACGGTCACCGCGATCACTGCGCTCGCCACGCTCACCACGGTCACGGCCGTTGCGGCCGTCGCCACCGCGCTCACCGCGGTCGGTGCGCTCCGCAGGCTCGGCGGGTGCGGCAGCCTCCGCCTCGTCGGCGCGAGGCTCGGTCGCCGTCGTGCGGCTCGACCGGCTTCGCCGGGCCCGCTCGCGTGCCGGTGGCTCCTCGACGATCGCGAGTTGCTCGCCGTCGCCGCCGTCGCGGCGCTCGGTGTCGGTGCGGACGTCGGCACGGACCTCCTCCCGAGGGGGAGCGGTGGCCGCCGCGACCTCGACGCGCGCTCGTGGCGCGCCCTCGCCTGACTGGCGTTCGGAGATCGCCACGATCAGCTCACTCTTGCGCATCCGGGCGGTACCGGAAATGCCGAGCGACGCCGCGAGGCTCTGCAACTCCGGCAGCAGCATCGCGGACAGCCCGGTGCCGGACCGCCGACGGCGGGCAGGAGCAGCGGTAGTGTCGTCAGCGACGTTGGAGACATCCGACGTCACGTCGGTGGTGTCGCTCAATGGATTCCTTCCCTCGATAGGCCGGGCAACCCGGGTCAAAAGAGCTAGGTGGCCGGGTCGCCTCGGTGCACCCGCCTCGCATGACACGTCGCGGGAGTCTTCGCGCAGCCTTGCCGGTATCAGAGCATCACCAGCCTCGGTGACAGATCTCGGCGTCTGCAGCGATCCGTGGAGACTGCGGTTTGGCGGAGGCCTAGGCAGAGGTAAGACGGGGTTACCGCCGAAAGCTTCGGGGGTGCGCCGCCCCGCAGGAGATCGCGTGCTTCGCGGCTGTGCTTGGCCTAGAGCGTAATCAACTCTTCCGACCTGCGGCAACAGGGTCCCGCTCGGCGTGTCCTACTATAGCGCCTTCGATCCGCGCTCCGGCAACGTCTACCAGCAACGAATGTGCCCGCCAGTCCATTCCCGGACAGAAATCCTCCGGTACGGCGGTGAGCGCGAGCACGCTCGGACCGGCGCCACTGACGACCGCGGCGACCCCGGCTGCCCGCAACCGGGCGATCAGATCGGCGCTGCCCGGCATCGCCGCAGCCCGGTAGTCCTGGTGGAGTCGGTCCTCGGTCGCGGCCAGCAGCAGCCCGGGCTCGCTGGTCAGGGCATGCACCAGCAGCGCGGCCCGGCCCGCGGTGAACGCCGCGTCGGCATGCGGGACCTGCGCCGGCAGCGCGGCCCGGGCCACCTCGGTGAGCCCTCGCTGGGTCGGCACGAAAACGGTCACCGCTATGTCGGGATTCACCGGCATCGACACGGCCCGGGCACCGTCCGGTTCCGTCCACGCGATGGTGAATCCGCCGAGCAGGCAGGGGGCGACGTTGTCCGGATGCCCTTCGAGCCGGGCGGCGATCCGCAACGCGGCGGCGGTGTCCAGTAACCGCTCGCCGCCGTCGACCAGTGCCCGGGCCAGTCGCACACCGGCCACGATCGCGGCCGACGACGACCCCATGCCGCGCGCCTGCGGGATCCGGTTCACGCAGTCCAGGACGAGTCCGGACGGTCGGGCACCGAGTTCGTCGAAGGTCGCGTTCATCGCCCGTACCACCAGGTGGCCGTCGTCCCGGGGCAACTCGCCGGCTCCTTCGCCGGTGATCTGCACCTGGCTGCCGGCAGCGGCGACCCGGGCGGTGACCTCGTCGTATTGGCCCAGCGCGAGCCCGAGGGCGTCGAAGCCCGGGCCCAGGTTGGCGCTGGTGGCCGGCACCCGTACGGTGACCGGCCCGGGTACGAAGCGAATGCCCATCGCCTCATGCTAGGTGCTGTCCAAGCCGTCTTCCGCGTCGCCGTCTTCCGCGTCGCCGTTCGCCGAACCGCCGTCCGCCGAGCCACCGCCGGGCGGTGCGCGTCTCGGAGACCGCCCGGCGGCGCTCAGCGCCAGCCGCAGCGCGTACTCGATCTGGGCGTTGACGCTGCGCAGGTCGTCGGCGGCCCACTTGGCGATGGCTTCGTGGACCGCCGGGTCGAGCCGCAGCAACAGCCTCTTACGTTCGGCCATCAGCCGCAGACCACCTCAGCTGTAGAGCGAGCCGGTGTTCACCACCGGTTGAGCGGCCCGGTCACCGCAGAGCACCACCAGCAGGTTTGCCACCATCTGCGCCTTCCGCTCTTCGTCGAGGTCGATGACGTGTTCGTCGCGCAGCCGCTCCAGAGCGTTGGAGACCATGCCGACGGCGCCTTCGACGATGCGGAACCGGGCCGCGACGATCGCTGACGCCTGCTGACGGGCCAGCATCGCGTGGGCGATCTCCGGGGCGTACGCCAGATGGGTGACCCGCGATTCCAGCACCTCCACACCGGCCAACTCGACCCGCTCGCGCAGTTCCTCGGTCAACTCCTCGGCGACCACGTCGCTGTCGCGCAGGCTGGCCCGGCTGCTGTCGTGCGCCTCGTACGGATAGCTGGTGGCCAGGTGCCGCACGGCGGCCTCGGCCTGCACCGCGACGTACTCGACATGGTCGTCGACGGAGAACACCGCCTGGGCCGAGTCGACCACCCGCCATACCACGACGGCCGCGATCTCGACCGGGTTGCCGTCGGCGTCGGCCACCTTCAACCGGTCGGTCTCGAAGTTGCGCACCCGCAGGGTGACCCGGCGACGGGCGGTCAACGGCCAGGTCCAGTGCAGGCCGGCGCTCCGGATCGAGCCGAGATAGCGACCGAAGAACTGCACCACCTGGGCTTCGTTGGGATTCACTACGGTGAATCCGGTCACAGCAAGGGCGACCACCACGACGTACCCGACGACGACGCCGACCATCCATGGCTCGACGCCGTACGCGGAGCCGCCGGTGTCACCCAGCACGACCGCCACGCCGAGCAGTCCGAACCCGATCATGACGGCTAGCACCAGGAACCCCGATGTGCGGTACACGGCCCGTTCCATGATCTCTCCTCGCTTGACGACGTACCGCTCCCCCGGGCGGGGTCCGGTATCAAAGTGATATCACTATGCTAGCAAGCGATAGCAACCTGGACGGCTGTCGGGCCGTTGGACGGTGCGCGGCTCAGCGGACGGTGCCGGACGTGGCCCGGACCACGACGTCATCACCGCCCACGTCATCACCGCCCACGGCCTTACCGCCCACGGCCTCGTCACCCGGGCCGGTGCCGCCCACGGCGTCGCCAGCCGGTACGGCGAGCGACAACCGCCGCGTGGCGAGCCGCCAGCCGACCGCGTAGACCACCGTCACCAGGCCACAGGCGGCGAGGATGATCCGTGGCTCGATCGAGTCGATGACGGCGGCGACGACGAGTTGGCTCACCGAGATCGACAGGGTGGCCAGCATCAGGTCGGTGGCGAACACCCGCCCGCGCAGCCGGTCCGGCACCACGGCCTGCAGGGCGTAGTTGGACAGCACCCAGTTGCTGCCGCCGCCCAGATGCGCGACGAAGACCAGGACGAGCACCAGGGGGAACCAGGTGACCAGGGAGATGCTGGCGTACGAGATCCCGTAGACCGACATCGACGCGGCCAGCGCGGTGAGCAGCCAGGCCGGCCGGTTGAGCACCGGACGCATCAGCAGGGGACCAACCACCGCGCCCGCGCCCCGGACGGCGAACAACAGACCGGTGCCGATCGCGCCCACTCCGTAGACGCCGGCCAGCAGTGGAAACAGGGTCAGCACCCCGTTGCCGAGACCCACCGCGCTCTTCACCGTGATCAGGCCCAGCGCCTGCGGCCGGTGGCTGACGTAGCGCAACGCCTCGCCGATCGCGGCGAAGGTCCGCAGCGCCGGGACGGACGATTCCCGGGGAGCCTGCATCGGCCGGCGGATCGTGGTGGTCACCACCGCCGCCAGCAACAGCGCCCCCGCCGCGATCCAAAAACAGCCGTATGGGCCGATCACGGCGCTGAGCACACCACCGAGCGACGCGCCGACGATCGCCATCGTGCCCCAGGCGGAACCGGCGAACACGTTGGCAGCGGGCAACTCGGCCGCGGACACCAGGTTCGGCAGGGCGGCCTGCGCCGCCGGCGAGTAGCAGGACTTGGCGACCGCCAGTGCCGCCACCGCCAGCACGGCGAGCCAGGCGGTGCCCGGCGTCCGCACGGCCAGCAACCCCAGCACCGCGAGCACCGCGGCCAGGTTGGCGACGATCAGGATCTTACGGCGGTCGAACCGGTCAGCGAGCGTGCCGGTCAGCGGCAGCACCAAGGCGTGTATGCCGGTGTCCGCGGCCAGGATCAGCGCGCCCCAGACACCGCTGCCGGTCAGCTGCGGCAGCAGCACCAGCAGCGGCACCATGACGAACCAGTCGGCGCCGAAAACCACCAGCTCCGACAGCAGCAGGCGTCGGAAGTCACGGTTGTTGGTGAGGACCGCCAGCGGTGAGGTCACGTACCGACACCTTACCGACGGGCGTGCCGGCAGCGGGCGGACTGTGATCCGCGCTACCTGTCCCGGTGGGCCCCGGGAGGTCTCCTCCGGGGCCCACCGGGACGGTTACTGGTCTGCCGGCGGCAGTGGCGACTTGCGGCTCTTCGGCAGCTTGAGCACCTCGAACTGGTCGGTGCCATCGGTCAACGCCGCCGACGGGCGGGTCGGCGGTGCCGCTACCGGTGACTCCTTGCGCGCCGTCGGCTTCGCGGCTGCGTCGGCACCGCGACCGTTGTCACTGCCGGCACCGCCACCGGACCCGGTCGACGTGGTGGCCGCCGCGGTAGCGGAGTCGGTGTCCGCGGCGTCGCCGGCCCGGGTGCCGGCCCGGCGCTCGGCGCGCCGGGCGCGCCACCGTTCCTTGGTCCCCTCGACCGTCGTGTACAGCGTCGGCACCAGCACCAGGGTGAGCAGTGTCGAGCTGAACAGGCCGCCGATCACCACGATCGCCAGCGGTTGGCCGATGAAGCCGGCCACCCCGGTCAGGCCGAGGGCCATCGGGGTCAGCGCGCAGATGGTGGCGATCGCGGTCATCAGGATCGGCCGCAGCCGGCGCCGGCCGCCCTCGACCACCGCCTCGGACACGCTCATGCCCTGATCGCGGTACTGGTTGATGAGATCCATCAGCACGATCGCGTTGGTGACCACGATGCCGACCAGCATCAACGCGCCGATCAACGCCGGTACGCCCATCGGCGTACCGGTGGCGACCAGCAGGCCGATCGCGCCGGTCGCGGCGAACGGCACCGAGACCAGCAGGATCAGCGGCTGGATCAGGCTGCGGAACGTCGCCACCATGATCACGAAAACGATGGCGATCGCGGCGAGCAGCGCCAGCCCGAGGTCGGCGAAGGCTTCGGCCTGATCGGCGCTGACCCCGCCGATGGTGTACGTCGCCCCGGCCGGCAGTCGCAGGTCGTCCAGCCGCTGTGCCAGGTCGGCGCTGGTCTGCCCGACGTTCGAGCCGGTGGCGGTGCCGGTGATGGTGGCGCTGCGCTCGCCGTCCACCCGGTTGATCTGTACGGGGCCGTCGACCTCGACGATGTCGGCGACGTCGTCGAGGGTCGCCGGCCCGATCGGCAACGCGGCGAGCTCCTCGACCGAGGTCACCCGGGCGGCGGGGCTGAGCAGGACGTCCATCTGGTCGCCGTCGATGGTGACCTGTCCGAGCGGGCTGCCCCGGAAGGCCTGCGCGACGAGCTGCCCCAGCGCGGCCTCGCTCAGTCCGACCTGGGCCGCCGCCGCACGGTCGATCCGCACCTGCAGCCGGGTCACGTCCTCGGACAGGGTGCTGGTGACGTCGGCCACGTCCGGGGTCTGCGACATCGCCGTACGGACCCGCTCGGCGGCGGTGGCCAGGTCGTCCGGATCGTTGGCCTGGACGACGACCTGCAACTGGTTGGTGCTCGACCCGCCGGGCCCGCCGCCGGCCGCCCCGACGGTGATCTCTCCCAGCCCGTCGCGACCGGCCAACTCGTCACGCAGCTGTTGCTGCACGGCGATGTTGTCGGTGCCCTCGGTCAAGGTGATCGAATAGCTCGCCGTGGTGTTGCCGCCACCGCCGGCGAACGGATTGCTGCTGGCGCCGATCGACACCTGGTAGGACTCGATCCCGTCGGTCCGGGCGAGGGTACGCTCCACCGAGATGGCCGCCCGGTCCACGGCGGCCAGACTGGTGCCCGCCGGCAACTCCTGGCGCATGCTCAGCGTGTCCTGGCCCGCGTCGTCGATGAAGTTGGTTTCCAGCCGGGTGCTCAACGCGAAGGTGCCGAGCAGCACCGCAAGGCCGATTCCCACGGTGGCCCAGCGGCGGGTGGTGGCGAACCGGATGACCGGCAGGTAGCCGCGCTGCAACGGGCTGCGTAGCTCCTTGGCTTCGGCTTCGCGGCGGATCGCGTCGGCGTCTTCGCCGTCGGCGGCCGGCTTGAGGAACCAGTAGGCCAGCACCGGGATGACCGTCAGCGACACCAGCAGCGAGGCGAGCAGCGCCACCGTGACGGTGATCGCGAACGGCGCGAACAGCTGCCCGACGAAGCCGCCGACGATCGCGATCGGGGCGAAGACCGCCACCGTCGCCAGGGTCGACGAGGTCACCGCGCCGGCGACCTCCCGTACGCCGGTGATGATCGCGCTTTGCCGGTCCTCGCCGTACCCGAGATGACGTTTGATGTTCTCCAGTACGACGATCGAGTCGTCGACCACCCGGCCGACCGAGATGGTCAGCGCGCCCAGGGTGAGCAGGTTGAGCGAGTAGTCGCCGGTCCACAGCGCGATCAGCGCGATGAGCACCGACAGCGGGATGGACACCGCGGTGACCAGGGTGGACCGCACCGACAGCAGGAAGACCAGGATGACCAGGACCGCCATCACCAGGCCGAGCATGCCTTCGGTGGTCAGCGCCTCGATCGAGCGCTCCACGAACGGCGCCTGGTCGAACACCACGATCAGCTCGGTACCGGCGGCCTCGCCCAGCTCGTCGAGCCGGTCGCGGATCTCGTGGGAGATGCCGACCGCGTCGCCGTCGGGGCCGGCGGTCACGGCGATCCCGAGGCTGTCCTCGCCGTTGGTCCGGGTGATCGAGGTCGCCGGGGCGCTCTGCTGGCTGATCTCGGCCACGTCGCCGAGCTGCACCGGCGGCCGACCGGATGCGGTGAGGTAGATCCCGGAGAGGTCGGTCAACGAATCGATCCTGCTGCCGACCTGGACGGTCAGGCTCTGCTCACCGTCGGTGAACGCGCCCGCCGGAACGGTGACGCCGTTGACTTGCAGGGCGGTGCCGATCGCGCTCGGGTCGAGACCGGCGGCGGCCAGCGCGGCATGGTCGGGGGTGATCGTGACGACCTGCTCGCTGGCCCCGGTGACGTCGACGGTGCGTACGCCGTCGATACCGTCCAGCTCAGGCACCACGATCTCGTCGAGCCGCCCGGCCAGTCCCGGACCGCCGGCGCCGGTGGCGGCCAGCACGACCGCCGGCAGGTCGTCGGTGCTACCGGCGAAGACGACCGGTTCCACCCCGTCGGGCAGCTGAAGCCGGCTGAGCGAGGTCTCCATCTCGTTCACGGCGCTGTCCAGGTCGGTGCCGAAGGCGAACTCGACCTGGACGGTGGCGAAGTTCTCGCTGGAGCTGGAGGTGACGCCCTCGATGTCGGCGACGCCCGAGATGGCGCTTTCGATCGGCTCGGTCACCTGCGCTTCGACGATCTCCGGCGCCGCGCCGGGATAGACCGCGCTGACGAAGGCGGCCGGGAACTCCAGCGAGGGCAGGAGCTGCTGTTTGAGTGTCGGGATGGTGAACGCGCCGAACAGCGTGATCACGACCGCGACGAGCGCGACGAGGCCCCGGTTGGCGAGGCTGAGTCTGGCGAGCAACGACATGTGCGGGCTCACTCCTGGAAAGGGTCCGGCGGCTTGGTTGAGCGGCTTTCACGAGCGGATTGGTGGGTGTGGTGCCGCTGCCTCGGCAGCAGCGCAATTAGTTTGCCCCAGGCTAACAGTTAGCGTCACACCGGGTTATTGGATAACGTGTGCAGCCATGGCGGGCGGCGACCCGCGCCCAGCGGTGGCGGAGGGAGCCGCAGTGACCCGGCGGGACGAACTGATCGCGCAGATCATGGCCGCCCACCACCGATTCCAGCTCCTGTTCGCCTCCGACCGATCCGATCCGCTGTTCGAGTCGCAGCTCACCGTTCCGCAGCTGAAGATACTGCTCCTGCTCTACCTGCATGGCGCCGCCTCCGGTCAGCAGCTGAGCCGGGCGAACGGCGTACGGCTGGCCACCATGACCGGGATCGTCGACCGGCTGGTCGCCCAGCACCTGGTACGACGCAGAGAAGACCCGCACGACCGGCGGGTACGGCTGGTGGAACTGACCCGGGACGGCCAGGAGCTGATCGATCGGATCGTCACCGCCGGTGCCGAGCGGCAGGCCCGGCTGCTCGGCCGGCTGGACCTGGCCGGCCTGCGGACCGTCTCGGCCGCGTCCGAGCTGCTGCTACAGGCCGCCGAGGCGGACGCGGCCGAGGGCGGCGGGATGGACACCACCTGCGGGTGGCCGACCGACCGCTCCCACCCGGTAGGGCCGGCGTTACGCCAGGTCGAGAGCACGGGCGGCGAGTAGCGGATCGCTGCCGATGGTGGTCGGTGCCGGTGCGGTCGAGATCGCCCATTCCGGGTCCTTCAGACCGTGTCCGGTCACCGTGCAGACCACGGTGGCGTCGCCGGGCACCCGGCCCGCCGCGGCGGCCTGCAGCAGCCCGGCGACGCTGGCCGCGCTGGCCAGCTCCACGAAGACGCCGACCTCCCGGGCCAGCAACCGGTACGCGGCCAGGATGTCCCGGTCGGTGACCGCGTCGATCAGCCCGCCGGAAGCGTCCCGGGCGTCGAGGGCCTTCGTCCAGCTGGCCGGGTTGCCGATCCGGATCGCGGTGGCGATCGTCGACGGCTGGCGGACCACCTCGCCGGTGACGATCGGCGCGGCGCCGGAGGCCTGGAAGCCGTACATCTTCGGGGTACGGGTGGCGTTGCCGGCCGCGACGTCCTCCAGGTAGCCCATCCAGTACGCGCTGATGTTGCCGGCGTTACCGACCGGCAGGCAGTGGATGTCCGGGGCGTCACCGAGCCCGGCGACGATCTCGAACGCGGCGGTCTTCTGCCCGTGCAGCCGGAACACGTTGACCGAGTTGACCAGCGCGACCGGGTAGTCCTGCGCGAGTTTGGCCGCCATCGACAGGCAGTCGTCGAAATTGCCGTCGACCTGCAGCAGTTTGGCCCCGTGCACCAGTGCCTGGGCCAACTTGCCCAACGCGATCTTGCCCTGTGGGACGAGGACCGCGCAGGTCAGCCCGGCCCGGGCGGCGTACGCGGCGGCCGACGCGCTGGTGTTGCCGGTGGAGGCGCAGATGATCGCCTTGTTGCCCTCCTCGACCGCCTTGGACACCGCCATGGTCATGCCGCGGTCCTTGAACGACCCGGTCGGGTTGGCCCCCTCGACCTTGAGGTAGACGTCGGCACCGACCCGGTCGGAGAGCACCGGCGCGGGCAGCAGCGGTGTGTCGCCCTCGTAGAGGGTGACCACCGGCGTGGCGTCGGTGACCGGCAACCGGTCCCGGTACGCCTCGATCAGGCCCCGCCACATGACAACCTCCTCGACTCGGCGCACAGCGTACCGGCCGTCGCGGGCCGCGCGTCCCGGTCGGTGCTAATGGTCGCCCTCGACCCGCAGCACGCTGGCGATCGAGCGGACGATGTCCAGGCCGCGCAGCTCCTCGACGGTGGCGGCCAGGGCGGCGTCCGGAGCCCGGTGGGTGACGATGACCAGGCTGGCGTCGGTGTCACGGCCGGACTGACGCACGGTGGCGATCGACACGTCGTGGCGGGCGAACACGCCCGCCACGGCGGCCAGCACACCGGCGCGGTCGGCCACGTCGAGGCTGATGTGGTAGCGGGTGACCGCCTCGCCCATCGGCCGGATCGGCAGGGCGGCGTACGAGCTCTCGCTGGCCGAGCGGACCCCGGCGAGCCGGTTGCGGGCCACCGCCACGATGTCGCCCAGCACGGCGCTGGCGGTCGGCGCGCCACCGGCGCCCCGGCCGTAGAACATCAACTGCCCGGCGGCAACCGCCTCCACGAAGACCGCGTTGAACGCGTCGCCGACGCTGGCCAGCGGATGGCTGCGCGGGATCATCGCCGGATGCACCCGGACGCTGACCGACTCGGCGCCGCTGGCGTCCGGACCGCGCTCGGCGATGCACAGCAGTTTGATGGTGCAGCCCATCTCCTGGGCGCTGGCCATGTCGGCGGCGCTGACCTCGGTGATGCCCTCGCGGTGCACGTCGGCGGCGCCGACCCGGCTGTGGAAGGCCAACGAGGCGAGGATGGCGGCCTTGGCGGCGGCGTCGAAGCCCTCGACGTCCGCGGTGGGGTCGGCCTCGGCGTAGCCGAGGGCGGTGGCCTGTTCGAGGGTCTCGGCGAAGCCGGCACCGGTGGCGTCCATGCCGGACAGGATGAAGTTGGTGGTGCCGTTGACGATGCCGGTGACCCGGGTGATCGAGTCGCCGTGCAGCGACTCACGCAGCGGTCGCAACAGCGGGATGGCACCGGCCACCGATGCCTCGTAGTACAGGTCGGCGCCGCCCTCGGCGGCCGCGTCGTGCAGGGTGCCGCCGTCCTCGGCGAGCAGCGCCTTGTTGGCGGTGACCACGCTCTTGCCGCCGCGCAGCGCCTCGACCAGCCAGCCACGGGCCGGTTCGATGCCGCCGACGACCTCGACGACCACGTCCACGTCGTCGCGTTTGATCAGCCCGAGCGCGTCGGTGGTGAACAGCGCCGGGTCGACCGGCAACCCGCCGCGGGCCCGGTTGGGTCGCCGCACCGCGATCCCGGCGATCTCGATCGGCGCGCCCACTCGCGCGGTCAGGTCCGTGGCCTGCTCGTGCAGCAGCCGCAGCACCTCGGAGCCGACCGTGCCGCAGCCCAGCAGCGCCAGCCGTACCGGCTTGTCCATGCTCACCCCACATCCAATGCCAGCAGGTCGTCCTCGGTCTCCCGGCGCACGATCACCCGGGCCGCGCCGTCGCGGACCGCGATCACCGGTGGCCGGGGCACGTGGTTGTAGTTGCTGGCCATGCTCCGGCAGTACGCCCCCGTACCCGGCACCGCGAGAAGATCTCCGGGCCGCACGTCGGCGGGCAGGAATTCATCCTTCACCACGATGTCCCCGGACTCACAGTGCTTTCCCACGACGCGGGCCAGGATCGGCGGCTCGGCCGACGCCCGGCCGGCCACCGTGGCCGAGTACGACGAGTCGTACAGGGCGGTGCGGATGTTGTCGCTCATGCCGCCGTCGACGCTGACGTAGCTGCGGATGCCGTCGACGTCCTTGACCGTGCCGACCTCGTACAGGGTGAGCACCGCCGGCCCGACGATCGCCCGGCCCGGCTCGACCGACAGCCGCGGCACGGCCAGCCGCAGCGCCTCGCACTCCGCGTCGACGATCTTGTTCATCCGCTTGGCCAGGTCGTGCGCGGGCGCCGGGTCGTCCTGGGTGGTGTACGCGATGCCGAACCCACCACCGAGGTCGAGCTCGGGCAGCTCGACGCCGCGCGCGTCGCGGATCTGCGCCTGCAGCGCCAGCACCCGCCGGGCGGCCACCTCGAACCCACTGGTGTCGAAGATCTGCGAGCCGATGTGCGAGTGCAGGCCGCGCAGGTCGAGCACGCCCTCGTCGAGGATCCGGGCGGCGGCGGCGAACGCGGCCCCACCGGCGAGGGAGAAGCCGAACTTCTGGTCCTCGTGCGCGGTGGCGATGAACTCGTGGGTGTGCGCCTCGACGCCGACGGTGACCCGGACGAGCACCGTCGGTCGTACCCCGCGCTCGCGGGCCAGGACGCTCAGCCGGTCGATCTCGTCGAACGAGTCGACGATGATCCGGCCGACGCCGACGTCCACCGCGCGGGCCAGCTCGGCCGGCGACTTGTTGTTGCCGTGGAAGCCGATGCGCTCCGGCGGCATCCCGGCCGAGAGCGCCACGGCCAGTTCGCCGCCGGTGCAGACATCCAGGTGCAGGCCCTCCTCGGCGACGACGCGCACCACCGCCCGGCACAGGAACGCCTTGCCTGCGTAGTAGACGTCCTGACCGGCGAAGGCGGCCCGGAAGTCGCGGCAGCGGGCCCGCAGGTCGTCCTCGTCGAGCAGGTACGCCGGGGTGCCGTGCTCGGCGGCCAGCTCGCGCACGTCCCGGCCGCCGACGGTGAGGGCACCGGCGTCGTTGCGGGTCACCGTGCGCGGCCACAGCTGCGGCAGCAGGGCGTTGACGTCGTCGGGGGTACGTAGCCAGCCCGGCCCCCGGCTGCCCAGGTCGCCGTGCAGGGCTCCGGCTTCGTGTGCGCGCACGGCACTACCGTCCTTCGTCAGTCATGCGTCCGTCGGTCATCCGTCGTCGCCGTCACATCCGCTCGGGGGCGCAGACGCCGAGCAGGTCGAGGCCGTTGGCGATCACCGTACGGGTGGCGTCGTTGAGCCACAGCCGGGCGCGGTGCAGATCGGTGATCTCCTCGTCGCCGAGCGGCATGATCCGGCACTTGTCGTAGAACCGGTGGTACGCCCCGGCCAGCTCCTCCAGGTAGCGGGCGATCCGGTGTGGCTCGCGCAGCTCGGCGGCGGAGGCGACCACACCGGGGAACTCGCCGAGCGCCTTGAGCAGCTCGTTCTCCTTGTCGTGGTCGAGCAGCCCGGGCCGGAACGCCTCCGGGTCGCCCCGGTGCAGACCGACGTCGGCGGCGTTGCGGGCCACGCTGGCGGTCCGGGCGGCGACGTACTGCACGTAGAAGACCGGGTTGTCGTTCTTGGCCCGGGTCCACCGCTCGACGTCGATGTCGATCGGCGAGTCGGAGGAGTAGCGGGCCAGGGCGTACCGGGCGGCGTCCACGCCGATCGCCTCGACCAGGTCTTCCAGGGTGACCACGGTGCCGGCCCGCTTGGACATCCGCACCGGGGTCCCCTCGCGCACCAGGTTCACCATCTGCCCGATCAGGATCTCCAGCGTCTGATCGGGGTCGTCGCCGAAGCAGGCGGCCATGGCCCGCAGCCGGCCGATGTAGCCGTGGTGGTCGGCACCGAGCATGATCACGACCTTGTCGAAACCCCGCTCGCGCTTGTCCAGGTAGTAGGCGCAGTCGGCGGCGAAGTAGGTCCACTCGCCGTTGGACTTGCGCAGCACCCGGTCCTTGTCGTCGCCGAAGTCGCTGCTGCGTAGCCAGGTCGCGCCGGCTCGTTCGTAGAGCCGCCCCTGCTCGCCCAGCCGGGTCAGCGCGTGGTCCAGCTCGCCCCGGTCGTGCAGGTCCTTCTCGTTGAAGTACGTGTCGAAGTGCACCCCGAACCCGGCCAGCGACGACTTGATCTCGTCGAACATCAACGCGACGCCTTCGACGCGGAACAGCTCCCGGGCGGCGGCGTCGTCGAGCTCGCGTACCTGCGGATGCTTGGCCACGATGACGCTGGCGATGTCGGCGATGTACGCCCCGCCGTAGCCGTCGGCCGGGGTCGGCTCGCCGCGCGCCGCGGCCAACAACGAGTTGGCGAACCGGTCGATCTGTGCGCCAGCGTCGTTGAAGTAGTACTCGGTGCCGACCTCGGCGCCGGTCGCGCGCAGGATCCGGGCCAGCGCGTCACCGACAGCGGCCCAGCGGGTGCCACCCAGGTGCACCGGGCCGGTCGGGTTGGCCGAGACGAACTCCAGGTTGAGCCGCTGTCCGGCGAGATGGGTGCCGTGGCCGTACGCCCGGCCGGTCTGGACCACGGTGCGGGCGAGTGATCCGGCGGCGGCCGAGTCGAGGCGGATGTTGAGAAAACCGGGCCCGGCGATCTCCACCGAGCTGATCCCGTCGGTCTCGCCGAGCCGGGCGGCCAGCGCGGCGGCCAGCTCGCGCGGCGCGGTGCCGACGCGCTTGGCCAGCTGCAACGCGAGGTTCGAGGCGTAGTCGCCGTGATCGGGGTTGCGGGGACGCTCGACGGTGACCGCCGCGGGGAGTAAAGATAGATCGAGGTTACGGTCGGCGAAGACCGACCGGGCCGCGGCGCGGACGATCTCAGCGAGATTGTCGGGAGTCACCGAAACATGTTACCGGGGGTAGACTCGGGGACTTGGCGGCGACCCGTACCTGCTGTGACCCGCCGGAGCCCCTTGACCCACCGACTGACGAGGCACCACACCATGAGCATCAGCACCCAGGGTGGCGAGCAGCGCCGTCCCTCCGCGGTCAGCACCGGCAAGCCGGCGGCCGGGGGCAAGGCCAGGTCCGAGTCCAAGGCCGGTACCAAGACCACCGCCAAGGCCGGTGACACGAAGGCCGTCGGCGCCCGGGCGGGTGGCGGCGGCAAACCGGGCACCACGGGCAAGGGCGGCAAGGGCCCCCGCAAGCCGGTCAAGCCGGTCAGGGTGAGCCAGGAGCGGGCCTGGGGTCCGATCGCTCTGATGGTCGCGGTCGGCGTGCTGGCGACGGGGATCATCGGGTACGGCGCGTGGGCCGTCGCCCAGGGTGCGAAGTCCTGGCAGGACCGGGCCGCCGGCATCGACGGCCTGGTCAACTATCGGGAGACCAACGAGGCGTTGCTGCAGCCGATGGAGGGCAAGCAGTCGCACGAGTGGGGCCCGCTGGAGTACGAGATCCAGCCGCCGGTGGGCAGCAGCCACAATCCGAACTGGCAGAACTGCATGGGTGACGTCTACGACGCGCCGATCGCCAACGAGCACGCCGTACACAGCCTGGAGCACGGTGCGGTGTGGGTGACCTACCAGGAGGGTCTGGCCGCCGACCAGGTGGAGACCCTGGCCGGCAAGGTACGCGGCAACGAATACATCATGATGAGCCCGTTCGAGGGCCTGGAGTCGCCGATCTCGCTGCAGGCCTGGGGCTACCAGCTGGCCGTCGACGACGCCAACGATCCACGGATCGACGAGTTCATCCGGGCGTTGCGGCAGAACGCCACCGTCGAGCCGGGCGCCACCTGCTCCGGCGGGATCACCGCGACCGGCACCACGCCGCGCGACATCGGCACCCAGGAGCAGCAGATGGACGGCGCCGGATCGTGACCGCCAGGACGGATCCGGATCCGGACGCGATGAGCGGCATCGCGTCGGACGGGCCGGCCGCGCACCACGAGCCCGCGACGGACGCCTCGGACGAGCCCGCGACGCGGGGTGACGGGGCGGGTGGAACCGGCAGCCGGGGCCGGTTCGGCACCGCCTGGCTGGCCGCCGCCGTCGTGGTCGGCCTGCTGCTCGGGTACGCCGCCGGCCTGCTCACCCCCGGCCTGCTGCGGCCGGGCGACACCGCACCGGAGGCGGGCTTCGCCCGGGACATGTCGACACACCACGCGCAGGCGGTCGAGATGTCCATGCTGGCGCTGGAGCGCAGTGAGAATCCGGCGGTGCGCACCCTGGCCGGCGACATCGCGCTGACCCAGCAGGCCCAGATCGGCATGATGCAGACCTGGTTGCGTGAGTGGGGGCTGGAGCCGACCGGCACCCGGCCCCGGATGGACTGGATGGAGGTCGCCGGCGAGTGGGCGGTGGTCGACGGGCTGATGCCGGGGATGGCCACCGACGCCCAGCGGGCCGAGTTGCGGGAGGCGTCCGGACCCGACTTCGACCGGCTTTACCTGTCGCTGATGCTCACTCACCACCTGGGCGGCATCCACATGGCCGACGGGGTGCTCGAGCTGTCCGACGACGATGAGGTGCGCTGGCTGGCCGAGACGATGGTCAACGGTCAGCAGAAGGAGATCGAGCTGATCCGTACCCTGCAGTCGCAGGTCGGCGGGTAAATCCAGGATTCGGCGATTCGCCCGATTTGGTCGACTGAGTCGCATCGGCGGCTCTCGGGACCTTTTCTGGCTACATATCGCTACCGTCCTGAAACAGCCTCGTTGGTCCTGACGTGGGGGCAGTGCTAAGTGACACAAGGAGATCGCTCACGAGCTGGTGCCGTCGGCACCGGCTCGGCGGTGACGGCGCGGTGGCGGCCCGCCGTCGCGGGACAGGTACCGGTGACGCCGGCGGGCTGACACCGGAACAGGAACTCGAACTCATCGACATGCTGCGGGGCCGCTGGCCGCAGGAGTATGCCCTGGCGGACGAGCTCTGGAGCCGGCGTACGGTGGCCACGCTGGTCGAGCGGCGGTTCGGGCTGGCGCTGAGCCCGACCGACGTCGGCCACTACCTCGACGCGTGGGGGCTGGCACCCAAGCGGCCGGCCGAGCGGGCCTGCGGGCTGTGCGTCGCCGCGGTCAGCGACTGGGTGGACACCGTCTACCCGGATCTGATGCGTACCGCCCGTGACCACCGTACGGATCTGTGGTGGTTGGGACGGACCCGGTTGCATGGCACCACGCCCGCCGCCGACGTGCTGTCCGCCGCTTCGGTACGCGGCCAGATCCGCTTCATGATCCTGACGCCATCACTGGATCCGCCGCTGCCGCGTGAGTTCCTGCTGCGACTGTCCGGACCGGACCGCCGTGGCGCGCACATCGTGGTGGACGGCTCCTGGGTCAGCTCCGAGCTGCCCCGACGGCTGCCGCGCGGCATCGTCACGCACCTGCTGCCGAGTTGCGCCCGGACCACTCGCGCCGCCTGAGGCACCGCGACGGATACCGGTTCGGCAACGGCGGCCCGGGCCTGCTAATCTTCCTGGGTCGCTGAGCCCCCGTAGCTCAGGGGATAGAGCACCGCCCTCCGGAGGCGGGAGCGCAGGTTCGAATCCTGCCGGGGGCACGTCACAGAACTATGCAGTGCCGTCAGGCACACTGATCGTCAAGGCGACCTATCCCCTGACGCGATCACGGAGACAGCGGGGATGAGCACACCCCTCGATCCCCATGGCAAATCATGCCCGGCGGGGTGCCGTAGGTTCGCTTCCCTGGCCAGGCACCACAGAACTGGACAATCCGAAAACCTCCCGCGGAGCGGTTGCTCAATCCGTCTACGGTCACCTCCGCGTGGTTGCTGGCGAGCCCCACCCGCCACCAAGCAGGCACCGCAGTAAGCTCAGCCCGAGGTTAACGAAATTCGGTGTGCCCGTCGCACGCTGGCTATCAGACGAGTTTCCGCGTGCGGAGCCGACCTGAAGGGGATGCGAGCATGTCCAGGGAAGAGACCCGGCCAGCGGGCACCGTGGCTGGCTTGGCGGAGGCTGTCAAAGCGCTTCGGGCCGAGCTGAACGACGCAATGACAGCAGGACAGCACGAAGCGTTACGGTTCGAGGTCGGTACTGTGACCATGGAGTTCGCGGTTGAAGTCACCGCCGACGCGGAAGCGAAAGGCGGCGTAAGGTTCTGGGTGGTTGAACTCGCCGCCGGCGGCAGCGTCGGGCGCTCCGCCACTCACACCGTTACGCTGGAACTCAAGCCCAAGACGCAGGATGGGCGGAGTCCGCTGATCTCCGACGAGGAATAGCCGGGCCGGTTGCAGTGCCAATCGGAGTGCCGGGGCAACGCGTGGCGCTGCTACGCAGTCCTCTACCGAACGGCAAGTACCGCATCGGCACTGGCACCCTTATCGGCGGACGTCTAGTACTCACGGCAGCTCATGTCGTCTTCGACAGCACCGGCGTTCCGCTGGCCACGATTCAAGTCGGGCCCTACCAACGAGCGGCACTCCTTACTGGCAGCGTGGTCTGGCCCGAACGCTACGAGGCGCACCCCGTCCCCGGACGGGGCATGGATGCTGCACTCGTCGAGATTGATCAAGATTCGCCGCATACGGCGGGGCCGACGAGCGCCGTTTCGTTCGGTATGATGACTGGTCGTGCTGGCGGAATGCCCTGCGAGGCGATCGGCTATCCTCGAGTACTCCGAGACCCGGACGGCCTCCGCATTGATGATCACATATCGGGATTCATCAACCCGGGTTCAGGGGCCGTTGTTGGCCGGCACGACATCAAGATCACTAGCGCGGCCCCCGTCTCACCCACTGAGGACGACTCCGTGTCACCGTGGTCCGGAGCTTCGGGCGCAGGCGTGTTTGTCCACGGGTTGCTCACCGGTGTGCTGGTGGTCGATCTGCCGGGCTTTCCTCACGATAGACTTACCGCCTTACCAGTACACCGCTTGCTCGCCGACCCCCACTTCCGTGGTGTCCTTGCGGCCCAGCTCGGGGAAACAGAGGCATGGCAGGAAGCGGAGTCGGTCGAGCTAGCCCATCTACTCTCCCACCCGCGGCTAGCCCCCCAAAGTCGGCGATCCCCAGCGACGTTGTTGCGCGCCGATCAGGAAGTCGTGCCGTTTCGTAGCCGAGAAACTCAGCTCAGCAGCCATGTGGAATGGTGTTGCGATCCGCAGTCGCTCCTTGAGATCCGCCTCGTGCGCGGTCCGGGTGGGCAGGGCAAGACCCGGTTTGCTCGGCAACTCGTACACACGATGACCGAGAGGGGTTGGCTCGCCGGCTTCATCCGCGCTGATCTTCCCGGCCAGAGCCTCGACCTGTCTCCCCTTGCCGACACTTCCGACACCGCCGTCCCCGGAGTACTTCTCGTCGCTGACTACGCCGAGACCCGGACCCAGCAGCTCGGGCGGCTGCTACCGCTGTTGTGGAACGCCGCCGACACCGCCCCAGTCCGGGTGCTACTGCTCGCACGCACTGAGGGCGACTGGTGGCGCGATCTAAAGTTGCATCACCCCGACGCCCTAGAAACGGCAACGACATCCACGCTGCCGCCCCTGGATGACACGTTGTCCGCCCGACGCCAGGCATACCGTCGTGCTGTCACCGCGTTCGCCGCCGCCCTACCCGCCATCGACCCCGGCACCGACTGGCAAGACCTCGCAGCACAAGTCATTCCTCCCGAGGACTTGGACGCCGACCGCTACGGCAGTCCGCTAACTCTCCACATGAGCGCCCTCCTAGCCCTCCTCCAGGCCGGCACAGTCACGATGGCGGCACATGGGCGGCGTCCCATCCTTGCCGACGAAGTCGTCGACTTGTACCGAGAAAGAGTCGATAAGCAACCGGACCAGTTCGCGTCGGATCTCGCATACGCTCTGTCTCGCCAAGCGGAGGTATTCGCGGCTCGAGGCAGCCGAACCGTCGCGGTGCGAACGGCAGCTGAGGCTGTCACGTTGTATCGCACTGTTGTTCAGCGCAATGAACCTGATGCCGTTGCAGGGCTAGCGTTGTCTCTTGAGAACCTCAGTGCCCGCCTGTCCGAGGTCGGCCGCCGCGAAGAGGCACTAACCGCCGGCCAAGAAGCCATCGACCTCTACCGCCAGCTAGCCGCCAGCGCGCCAGACGCCTTCCTGCCCAACCTCGCCACCGCGCTCAACAACCTCAGTGCCCGCCTGTCCGAGGTCGGCCGCCGCGAAGAGGCACTAACCGCCGGCCAAGAAGCCATCGACCTCTACCGCCAGCTAGCCGCCAGCGCGCCAGACGCCTTCCTGCCCAACCTCGCCACCGCGCTCAACAACCTCAGTGCCCGCCTGTCCGAGGTCGGCCGCCGCGAAGAGGCACTAACCGCCGGCCAAGAAGCCATCGACCTCTACCGCCAGCTAGCCGCCAGCGCGCCAGACGCCTTCCTGCCCAACCTCGCCACCGCGCTCAACAACCTCAGTGCCCGCCTGTCCGAGGTCGGCCGCCGCGAAGAGGCACTAACCGCCGGCCAAGAAGCCATCGACCTCTACCGCCAGCTAGCCGCCAGCGCGCCAGACGCCTTCCTGCCCAACCTCGCCACCGCGCTCAACAACCTCAGTGCCCGCCTGTCCGAGGTCGGCCGCCGCGAAGAGGCACTAACCGCCGGCCAAGAAGCCATCGACCTCTACCGCCAGCTAGCCGCCAGCGCGCCAGACGCCTTCCTGCCCAACCTCGCCACCGCGCTCAACAACCTCAGTGCCCGCCTGTCCGAGGTCGGCCGCCGCGAAGAGGCACTAACCGCCGGCCAAGAAGCCATCGACCTCTACCGCCAGCTAGCCGCCAGCGCGCCAGACGCCTTCCTGCCCAACCTCGCCACCGCGCTCAACAACCTCAGTGCCCGCCTGTCCGAGGTCGGCCGCCGCGAAGAGGCACTAACCGCCGGCCAAGAAGCCATCGACCTCTACCGCCAGCTAGCCGCCAGCGCGCCAGACGCCTTCCTGCCCAACCTCGCCACCGCGCTCAACAACCTCAGTGCCCGCCTGTCCGAGGTCGGCCGCCGCGAAGAGGCACTAACCGCCGGCCAAGAAGCCATCGACCTCTACCGCCAGCTAGCCGCCAGCGCGCCAGACGCCTTCCTGCCCAACCTCGCCACCGCGCTCAACAACCTCAGTGCCCGCCTGTCCGAGGTCGGCCGCCGCGAAGAGGCACTAACCGCCGGCCAAGAAGCCATCGACCTCTACCGCCAGCTAGCCGCCAGCGCGCCAGACGCCTTCCTGCCCAACCTCGCCACCGCGCTCAACAACCTCAGCGCCGCCCTTCTGGCAATTGGACGAGCAGAGTCCGCCCAAGAGCTACTTCAGGAAGTTGCAGCGATCCGCCCACGGTTGACCAGCGCAGTCGGCGCTCAAGCCGCGCAACAACTACAACAGGCGCTACGATCGGACGATGCTGATGCGTTGAACACAGCGATTGGTTCATTCCGGCGGATGGGGACACTTCCATCCGATGCCTCAGATCGAGCCGCGATCCTGTCGAGCCTGGCGACCGCATTGCGCATCCGCTTCGAGCGCACCGGCAAGATAACGGACCTACACCAAGCTATCGACGCCGCCGAGCGCGCAGTCGCGGCAGTTCCACCCAATGATCCTAACCAGCCCGAATATCTGTCGAACTTGGCAGCAGCATTGCGGATCCGGTTCGAGAGTACCGGCGAGTTGATCGACTTGGACCGTGCACTGAACGCCGCCGAGCGGGCAGTAGCGGCTACGCCAGCGGAGCATCCAGGCCGAGCAGCGTTCGAGTCTAATCTCGGATTCATCTTATGGGTCCGGTACGAACGCACCGGCGACCTCGCCGACCTCGACCAAGCCGTGTTCGCCAGCCAACGCGCAATCGACACCACCCCAAGCGACCACCCCAACCAAGCCGGCTACCTGGCAATCCTCAGCGCTGCCCTGCGCACCCGGTACGAACGCACCGGCGACCTCGCCGACCTCGACCAAGCCGTGTTCGCCAGCCAACGCGCAATCGACACCACCCCAAGCGACCACCCCAACCAAGCCGGCTACCTGGCAATCCTCAGCGCTGCCCTGCGCACCCGGTACGAACGCACCGGCGACCTCGCCGACCTCGACCAAGCCGTGTTCGCCAGCCAACGCGCAATCGACACCACCCCAAGCGACCACCCCAACCAAGCCGGCTACCTGGCAATCCTCAGCGCTGCCCTGCGCACCCGGTACGAACGCACCGGCGACCTCGCCGACCTCGACCAAGCCGTGTTCGCCAGCCAACGCGCAATCGACACCACCCCAAGCGACCACCCCAACCAAGCCGGCTACCTGGCAATCCTCAGCGCTGCCCTGCGCACCCGGTACGAACGCACCGGCGACCTCGCCGACCTCGACCAAGCCGTGTTCGCCAGCCAACGCGCGGTCGAAGTCAAAACAGCTCCGGCCGGACAACGGGCTAGCGCGGCAAGAGAGTGGGGAGCAGCTGCGGCAGCGCAGCGCGACTGGCAACGAGCAGTTGAGGGGTATGCAGCGGCAATAAGTCTTTTTGCAGCCGCCGCCCCCCGGAGCCTAAGTCAGAACGACAGAGAACACAATCTAGTGGGGCTATCAGGGCTGGTATCAAATGCCGTGGCATGTTCCCTGCAAGCAGGCCGGGTACAGCTCGCTGTCGAGCTGTGGGAGCAAGGTCGGGCAGTTTTGTTCAGCCAAGTCCTCGACACGCGGCCTGACCTTAGCAGTCTTGCCAAACATCGCCCAGTTCTTGCTGAACGCTTCGCTCAGTTGCGATATGCCCTCGACCACCCGATAGACGTTGCGGGAACCGAAGGTTTCAGGCAGGGTTATGAGCACCTTTTAGGTGACGATACAGACGGCATGCCGTCAACACGCCGAGCTCTTGATCACCGCTTCATGCTGGCCGAGCAGTTTGACCAGCTAGTTAGTGAGATTCGGGCCTTGCCCGGCTTCGAGCGCTTCTTGACCCCTCCCGCAATTGATGACTTGCTGTCGGCCGCGAGCGCGGGTCCGGTCGTTCTTGTCAACATCAGTGACATCCGCTGCGATGCCCTGATTTTGACGTCGGCAGGAGTGGAGATAGTGCCCTTGCCCGGGTTGACACCCCACGATGTTGAAACCCGAGCCTTGGCGTTCCTCACCGCGCTAAACGACCCGCTTCCTGGGGAGATGCCAGAAGCCCGGCGAATTAACGCCCAGTTGTCCGAGACACTGGAATGGCTGTGGGACACTGTTACCGGCCCGGCACTAGAACATCTTCATCTCACCGGCAAACCTCCTGGCGATCAGCAACGGCCACGGCTGTGGTGGTGCCCGTCCGGATTGTTGACCTTCCTGCCATTGCACGCCGCCGGCTATCATAATTCACACCAAAATCATTTCTCTAGGACCGTAATAGATCGAGTGATTTCCTCGTACAGCCCAACCATTCGCGCGCTCATCCATGCCCGCCGGGCAGGCGCCATAAGTCACGGAACAGACGAGTGGACGCAGAGTTCTGAGCGCGTCCTAGTAGTCGCGACGCCGCATGCTCCCGGCGCGACCTATCTACCAGGCGCGGAAGAAGAGGCGAGATTAATCGATCGCCTATTCCCGGGGCAGGCAAAAGTTCTTGAGGGACGCCATGCCACATATTCGAATGTGATGGACGCGTTGCCCTCGCATCAGTGGGCGCATTTTGCCTGCCATAGCTTAAGCGATCTGGCCAATCCGTCAACGAGCGGGCTTCTGCTCGAAGACCGCGTGCTGACAGTTACGGACGTCGCCAAGTTGATGCTGGACAGCGCGGAACTTGCCTTCCTATCCTCATCAGCTACCGGCCGTGGTGGAATTCTACTGTCCGATGAGGCGATTCATCTAGCGGCTGCATTCCAGCTCGCTGGCTACCGGCACGTTATTGCTACGCTTTGGCCTATTGCCGACGCTCCGGCAGCCGGCATCGCCGAAGACTTCTACCGGACGTTAGCTGTTCACGATTCACCTGACGCCGCAGCCGTCGCGCTTCACAACGCAACTCGCAGGTTGCGCGATGCCATGCCGAACCAGCC
This sequence comes from Solwaraspora sp. WMMB335, assembly GCF_049179075.1. Taxonomy (NCBI): domain Bacteria; kingdom Bacillati; phylum Actinomycetota; class Actinomycetes; order Micromonosporales; family Micromonosporaceae; genus Solwaraspora; species Solwaraspora sp. WMMB335. The sequence goes on along the minus strand of NZ_JBMHMF010000001.1, from coordinate 5,810,263 downwards.
CCTTGCCTGGGCGTCTCACACCCATAGCGGAGCGTAGGACGCAAAGCCGAAGTCAGTCACGATACGCTTCGTCCTAGAGAACGGAATGGCAGCCGGGTCCGAAATGATCAACGCCGTTCGCCAAGGTAAGTTCCACTTCGTCCGCGAGGTTTTGCTTGCGGAGACACGGGACCTCCTGGGTGAGCGCACGGTTGCGCGGTGCCGCGACCGTCCAGGGCAAATCACATCGTAGGCGGGGAAGAGGTACGAATCGCTAGTCACCCAGGTAGTCCTGGCACTAATTGCGCAGGTTGTACGAATGAGGGGAAGCTCAGCCGTGTTCCCAGCTGAATTGGCCTCAAGCTCTGACTAGTGCTCGTCCTGCTGAACCAGGCCGGCCGTCGGAGTCGGTGACCTGCGCCGCCGATCACGCTTCTGTTCTATCCTGCTCCTCCAAGGACTCCAGCACAAAGGCGCACCAAGCGACGGCGACGCGGGCAGCTAGGCGCCCGTGCCGCAGCTCCAGCCCGGTCGGCGGCGCTAGGGGGCCATGGCCATCGCCAGCCTCATTACGCAGTTCGCCTACGTGGTTTGCGATGGCGGCCGCCTTGGAGACGATATCCCTCACCGGACGGCGCTCCTCGTTCGCGGGGTGCGCGTCCAGCGCTTGCAGGGCTGCGGCAATCAAAGCGGGCAGCGTGGCGGATCTGGGCACCTCCAGGCCCCGGGCGTCCAGAACGACCTTTGCCGTTGACTCGACAAGGTTCTTCGCTGCGCCTATAGCCTGGCCCGGATCGGAGCCAAGGGCACGTTCCAGCCGTACGAGTTGTTGGCGAACCGCGGCGGGTTCGCGTACAGCTCGATCCGCGCTGTCACCAAGGTGATGCAGTTGCGCCTCGGGATCTCCAGCGGTTCTGTCGTCGATGCGCTTCCGGAGCTGCTCCCGAATCTGGGATAGGCGTTCGTTGACATATGCATCCCGCTTGGCGTAGCTCCCGTGTTGCTTCGCGCTTCCGTGCCAGCTTGCCAAGGAGGGCCAAACTACGAATGGCGACCTCAAACCGAGGCGCCGCAGATCGGCGTCGAGATTCTTGACGCCGCGTTGGTACTCTCGGTCGAAGCGCTGCCAAGAGTCGTCACCGTACGCCCTCCCGGTTTGGACCAACAGGGCAGCCATGCGGTCCACCCGTTCCAGTAGGTCCTCCGGGTCAGGTGGCTCGGATTCCGACCACCACTCGTCATCGCCCGCTGTCATCAGCTCAGTCTGTCAGCTCTCGGTTGTACGCCCCAGCGGGGATCCCGGCGAGGTGGTGTGGGGCCCGGAAGCGTGCAAGACCCACCAGCGGCCCTTGAAGCCCAGGCCAACCCCGCCGAGCGGTCCTGGTCGGCCATCGTCTCGCCTGGGTGTGCCCCAGCCGACCACCGTCTGAGACACCAACCTGTGCACAGCAACTGAGCCATGTATCGAGCTCAAGCCGCACGTCTTCGCAGGTAGACGCACAGCACGGCGGCGAGGAGATGCGCAGCGCTATCTCCAGCCGGGGGCACGTCACAGAACTGCAAGCGCGCAGCGCGACCGGGCGATTACTGATCGTGGAAGTCAGCTTCGTGTTCGCGTAGAGGATCAAGGATGCCCCGGCCGAGCGGCCGGGGCATCACACGTTGCCTCGATGTACGGGTGCCGAACGCGCCCGGATCGCGGCAGAACAGTGAGATTCGGCAGCGTGTCCGGCAGTTCCTACGCCGCGCTTGACGTGGGACGTGTGGTGTTCTGGGCGGCGATCTGTGAGATGCGTTGGGGCGACAGTCCCAGGAGAGCGCCCGCGTCTCGGACGGTGTATCCGTCGCTCAGGAGTGCCCGTACGGCTGTTGTGGTTGCTTGTTCGGCCTTCTCGTCAGCGTCCCGAGCGGTCCGCCTGGCGTCCAGTGCTGCTACGACTGTTCCGGGAAGCTCTGGGTGTACCTCGATGCTTATTGAGGCCGGGTCGGTCTCGAGTAGCAACGCGATCGCCTCGCGAGCCATGGTGGGGACCTGGTCGAGTCGGCGGGCCTGGGTGTGGGTGCCTTTGAGTTCGGGCACGCTGATGGCCCACCAGTTGCCGACTCGCCGGCAGGACACGGAGTAGGTTGTCATTTCCACCAGTCCTCCCCAAGTTGGTCATCGAGGTCGCTCATGATGCCTCGCGCGGTATGTTCGTTGATTTCTCTGTGTCGGGGTATGACGATCTTCTGGCCGCCGCACCTGAAGATCGAGTGACTACCGCCCTCCCGAAGCAGCACAAATTCTTTGTCCGCCTTGGCTGCCGCTGCACCGAGCTTCTTGATGAGGTCAACCCGCTTCATGGACTCTAGCCTAGTCCGCTAGATAGATCAAGTAAAACCGGCTAGACAACCACACTGATCGGGATAGGTTGTCCCACCACCGACATGCTCTCTTCGGCACGACCGCGCGTCGATCTCCGCCGAACATCACTCACCGTGACGCTCGCTTGGCGGCTGATCAGTAGACCCGTTTGGTTGCGGCAGCTCCTGGTGACACTGCCGTGGTTGTCAGGGGCGAGCAGGCCACCCGGACGGGTTGCGGTCAGTCTGACGTTCTGTTGGTAGTTCGTCTTGTGATCAGGTAGTCACGCTGGCATGCTGGCGTGGAATTCCGGCAAACCGAACCGTCGGGTCGCCTCGTTCGGCAAACGGACGCCGAGGTCCAGCAGACCAGGATGAGGGTGGCAGTGACCTTGCAGGGCCGCCCGTGAGGATTACAGCGAGTTTCGGTGGGCGGTGATGGGTTGGCACCGAAGTCGGGTGCGTCAGATGGCCCCAACACCCTGCTCAGCGACGCCCGCCGTCGACTTCTGTCCCCGAGCGGCTCAGGCCGACGGATGTCTCGGCAGGAGGTCGCCGAGGCGGTCAACAACTACCTGTGGGACACCTACGGCACGAGAACCAGCATGGACGCCAACCATCTCGGGAAGCTTGAGCGAGGAGAACACCGCTGGCCCAAGCCCACGACCCGGGAGGCGTTCCGGGCGGTGCTGAAGGCATCGCGGGACGCCGACCTGGGCTTCTACATCACCCGTGGCCAACGCCATTCTGATCCCGTTGTGCACCAGGTGCCCCCTGGCGAGAGGCTCACCGCTGGTGATGATCACGCTGGCGAGTCGCTGACCGGCAGGGAGATCACGGACACTGGCGACATGAACCGCCGCGAGGTGCTACGCCTGCTGAGCCTGACAGGTGCGCTGTTGGCCGCGCCCGTCCCGGGCAGCCAGCTCGACTGGGCGCGTATCGAGTCCTCCAGTGACGGAAACAGGCGACTAGACCCAGCGACCCTCGACGAGTACGAAGGGCTGAACGCCCAGCTGTGGGCGGCCTTCGGCGCAGCCGAGTCCAAGGCAGCAGTATCACCGCTGGTCAACCGTCAGCTGACGACGCTCACGACGAACCTACGTCGCTCCCACACAACACCCTTGCACCGTCGGCTCTGCGAGATCACGGCCGACCTGCTCCAGCTCGCCGGCGAGGTTGCCTTCGACGCGAACGCCTACAGCGAGGCCGCGCACTGCTACACCCTGGCAGCGACCGCCGCCCGAGAAGCCGCTGCCTACGACCTCTGGGCGTGCGCGATGATCCGTCACGCCTTCATCAGCGTCTACGAGCGCGACTTCCGGCACGCGGCACCGATGCTGGGCGTTGCCACCGGCCTGGCCCAGAACGGGGACAGCGCGTTGTCGACCCGGCATTGGGCACACACTGTGCGGGCGCAGGCTCTCGCGGGCCTCGGCGACCTCGTCGGATGCCGGCGGGCGCTCGACCAAGCCGAAGAGGTCAACCACCTGCCCGGCCAGGTGCACAACGGCGGATGGTTGCGCTTCGACGGCTCCCGTCTCGCCGAGGAACGCGGAGCCTGCTACGTCGAGTTGAAGCGCCCAGACCTGGCCGAGCCGGTGCTGTCCGGTGCTCTGTCTCAGACCCTCTCCATACGACGACGCGGAACCGTCCTGACAGACCTCGCCTTAGTCGGAGTTCACCGTAGCGACGTACACCAGATCGTGCTCTACGGCAGCGCCGCCCTCGATACTGCCCGCCAAAGCGGCTCCGGCGTGGTCGGCTCCAAACTCAACCGACTACACCACCACTTGCAGCCGTTCCTTGCCGACACTCACGTGCGGCATCTCAACAGCCAGATCAATGCCCTGATAAGGGCAGGGAACTGACACGACCAGAGGGAGGACCAGCGTGCAGGTCGAAGAACCGGGGCGCGTGTTCCGCGAGGCATGGATCGCGGGAGTCCGTAAGCACTACCCCGGCGAACCGAAACCGGGCTACGTCACGCCCTGGGATGATACGCCCGAATGGGAACGGGACAGTGCCGCCGCAGTGTATGAGCAGGTCTGCCAGTTCATCGAGGCAGCCGACGGCGCAACCGCGAAGCTGACCCGTGAACAGAAAGGACGCTTCGTCGCCCTGTGCTGGATCGCGCAAATATTCAAACACTTTCCCAGCCCGAAGGCTTCCTACGTGGTCGACTGGTCAGACATGCCGGAGTGGCAGCAGGAGACGGACTCGGACATCTTCGAACACATCGAGCAGACGTTGGTCTCGATGCGCTGAGCTGAGAACAAGTCGACAGGAAAGCGCAACTTTCACTTCATGTTCGTATCGGAGTCCGGGTTCTTCCGAGCCGGCGCGAGATTGGCGAGCTAGGCACTGCACCGACCAGCATGAACTGCACCTGCAAGCAGTGACACTCATGTCGGCCGAGGTCAGCGCGGCGCGCCCGGCTTCCCGGGCGCGCCGACGAGGCAGCAGCTCAGCGTGCGTCAAAATCACCGTCGCGGATGCTGTCAGTGAACGCCGTCCACTCGCCCCGGGTGAACCCCAGTACTGGTCCCGTCCGGTCCTTCGAGTCCCGCATCCCCACGGTGCCGTCGAGCGCGAAGGCGACCTCGATGCAGTTGTCGCCACCGCCGGAGCGGCTGGACTTCCGCCAGTTGGTGAACTTCTCGGGGTGCATGGTCATCTCCTGGTGTAGTCGGGCAGTTCCTCTGCCACGCTGGCGAGGAAGTCGAGGCTGTCGGCGGGGCTGAGGGCCGCGGAACGCAGGCGCTCGTACAGGGAGGCGTAGTTGGCCACCTCGTCCGGGTCGGTGAGGACGAGGTCGCTGGTGATGGTGTCGACCGCGACGACCACCGGATCGCTCGGGTCGGGGTATCGATAGCTGAAGTACGACGACCGGGGTACCGCGTTGCCAGCGATTCGCGCGGTCAGCCGCAGTACCCGGATCGTGGTCTTCTGCTTCTCGTGACCGACGTTGATCAGGTGGTCAAGCTGCGCGCGGACGACCTCCGGCGGTGCGGCGTGCCGACGGATCGCGAGCTCATCGATGATCACTTCGTAGGTGGGTCCGCCGGGCCTGTCAAGGACCCGTTGCCGGGCAGCTCGGGCTTCCAGTGCTCGCTCCACGGTGAATCTGCGGGGGTAGGCGGCGCGATCTGCCACCGCGCGGACCTCGGTGTACGCCGGGATCTGCAACAAGCCTGGCAGCAGGGTGATGTGGTACTCGGAGATGTGCTCTGCACCGGCTTCCAGGTCCGCGTAGAGGGCCTGGCGGGGTCCCATCTCGACGCGGAACTTTTCCCACCAGCCGTTCTCCTGGGACTCGCGAGCGATGGCCATGATCTCTTCCCACCGCTGCTCGTCAACCCGAAAGTGGTCGAGGATTCGCATAATCTCGTCTTGATCTGGTCGTACTCTCGCGTTTTCCAAACGGCTCACCTTCTGCTTGGCAATCTTTGCCTCTTTGCAGAGCCGCTCAGCGGAGTAGCCGTGTTCCTCCCGTAGCAGCACGAGTTCGGTAGCGAGCCGGCGACGACGCACATATGGACTGATCACCGACACCTCCGGCGAGAGACGCGATTAGCTCCGGTGATCCATCCCGCCTGGACCTCGGCGACAAGAGCGTAACGCCTGCTTTGCCGATCACCGCCAGCGCCGATCATGCTTTCCGCATAGTAACTCCTGGTCAAGCGCGCGGCGACCGGTAAGTCTCCCCCTTACTTTCCCCATTGGCCGGTGTTCCCGGGGCTACGCAAGAACCGCGATCGTGGAATCACCACAAGCGATGTGTCTACGGCTTGGAGTGGGGTCATGCTGCGACAGGTTCGCGGCGGACTCCCACGTCCGAGGTGCGGGAGGAGCAGCATGGACGCCACGAGCGCAACGCTGATCGCCATCAACGCTACCGGGATCCGTGTCGGCGCTGCACCGGAAGATCTGGTGCTCGTCCGGCGTACCTGAGGCTCCTGCCCGCTGTCACTGCCGGGGAGGGCGTGGCGGCGGGCAGGCCGAACGTCGCGAGTTCTCCTTGTGCGGCGTTCCAGAAAGGCTCATCGATCCGCCAGCCAACGTGCCGGTAGCTGCGGGGGCTACCTGCCCACCCATCATCCCAGTCCCATTGGAGGTTGCCATGAACAGCCTGCTCGCCGTCAGCAACGACCCGTTCGAGCTCGACGTGCAGATCGTCACGGAGGGTCCGGTCGCCGCCGCCCTACTGGCCGACACGGACGACGGCTGCGACACCGTGAAGGGCAGCGACTGCTGACCGAACACCCAGGCTGGTTCCGGCAGGCGATCCCCCGATGCCTGCCGGAACCGGCGCCCCCACATCCAGCCATGTCCCCGGAGGAGCGCCTCGTGACGGAAGGAGGACGATTCATGTTTCGGTCGGTCGATGCCGCGACGATCCGCATTGCCGCTCACTCATGGCCCGACGGCCTGGTGCCTTGGCCGGACCGAAGCGACGCCTCCGGTATCGGGGACTGGTTGCAGGCGACGTGGCGGAAGGTCGGCCTAGCCGATGCTGTTTGGGCCGCCAGCCCTGAGTTCGCTGCTCGCGTGGAAGCGGTCCTCGCCGCAGGAGGCGCTACTCCGGACCGAGGGTGGCGGATCGCGCTGGCGCTGGCGCGGTACCTGGTCCGTGCGCAGCGGCGTGCGACGCCCTTCGGGTTGTTCTCGGGGGTGGCAAACCTGCGGTTCGACACGGTGGCTGCGGTGGTACCGGCAGGGCAGCCGGCGATCCGGGTACGGCCGGACGCGAGTTGGCTCGCGTCCCTGATAACGCGCCTTGAAGCTGAGCCCCACGTGCACCGCCGTCTGCCCCTGCAGGCGAACAACCTGGCGCTGGTGAACGGGCCTCGGATCGTCGTGGCGCGCCGGCCGCACGCCTCCGCAAGTGCGGGGGCGATCTCGGTGAGAAACACCGAAGCGGTACGGCTGGCGGTGTCACTCGCCCGTGCCCCATTGCCGTGGGCTGAGCTGGTCAACACGGTCGCTGCTGCGTTCTCAAGCTTCCCACGCGCGTCCGCTGACGCGATGGTTGCCGGCCTGGTGGACCACGGCGTGTTGATCTCCGCTCTCCGACCACCATCGACGTGCACAGACTCAATCAGGCATGTCCTGGACACCCTTGATGCGGTGTTCGACGGTGATCCTGAGGGACAGCGAGCCCTTCGGGCCGAGCTGCGCTCGCTGCATGGTCGTCTCGGTGGTACCAGTACCAGCGCAGCGAGCGCGACGTACCTTCGTGGGCTCGCCGACCACATGCGCAGCGTGGCAACGGCCACCCAGCCGCTCGCGGTGGATCTTCAGCTCGCGGATCAGGTCGCCCTGCCGGAGCAGGTCGCCGCCGAGATCGCCGCATCAGTGGAGGTGCTACGACGGCTGACGCCAGATCCGGCGGGACGGCCCGAGTGGCGTGTGTATTGTGCCCGGTTCGTCGACCGCTACGGGATGACGGCAGTGGTGCCGCTCGCTCGGCTGGTAGATCCGCTCGTCGGGTTGGGCTTCCCAGAACACTTCGGCACTGGGACCGACGCGCCTGCGGCACCACTGTCCGGCCGTGACGAGCGCCTGCTCGCGATGGCTCAGCAGGCGTTGATCGACGGTGCTCGTGAGGTGGTTCTCGATGACACGGCCGTCGAATGGCTCGCCGGCACTGGCGGAGTCGCCGGGCCTGTCAGCCCTCACGTCGACGTCTCGGCAGAGATCCGCGCCGTCTCGCTGGAAGCGCTGACCCGAGGCCGGTTCACTGTCGCGCTGACCGGCATGGGCCGCTCGGCGATGGCAACGAGCGGGCGCTTCCTCGACAGGCTGCCCTACGCCGACCGGGAGTTGATGTGCCGGGAGTTCGCACGCCTTCCGGTCGCGGTGGCCGGGGCCATGCCAGCGCAACTGAGCTTCCCACCGCCCAAGCTGCACACCCAGAACGTGCTCAACTCCCGGCAGGTACTCCCGTGGCTGGTCAGCCTGGCCGAGCACCGACCCGTGGCCGAGAACGTGATTGGCCTCGACGACCTCGGTGTGACTGCCGGGCGTGATCGGTTGGTGCTGGTGTCGATGTCGCGGCGGCGGGCGGTGGAGCCGACAGTGGCGCACGCCGCCGCCGTCCACACGATGCCGCTGCTCGGTCGGTTTCTCCTGGAGTTGCCGAGGGCTGCCCGCGCTGTTCGCCGACTGGCCCGAGCCGCCGCTGTGGTGGTTCGTCCGCATGCGACGCCCCACTCCGCAGCTTCGACTGCGACTGCACACCGGTGACTCCGGCGACGCGACGCGACGGTACGGGTCGGCCGGTGGGTCACCGGGCTCCGACAGCAGCGCCTTGCCGGCGACTGGAGCCTGGATACCTACCATCCCGAGTCCGGTCGTTACGGCTGCGGCACCGCGCTGGCAGCGGCCGAGAAACTCTTCGCCGCCGACTCCACCGCAGCCCTGGCGCAGTTGGCAGTGCAGCCCGCGTCTGGGATCGATCGGCAGGCACTGACCGCCCTGAGCATGGTCGACCTGGCCGCCTCGATGCTCGGCAGCCGCACCGACGGATGCGAGTGGCTGGTGGCGCGCCCCGAGCAGACCGGGCAGGCACCGGTCCAACGAGACGTGCTGCGTCAAGCGGTCACCCTCGACCCGAGCGAACTTCCCGAGCCCATCCAGCATGCATGGCAGGAACGCTCCAGGGCCGCAACCCGGTACGCCGCCGAACTGTCCGCCGTTGCCGGCCCGCTCACCCCCGCCTCGGTGCTTGCGTCGCTGGTACATCTGCACTTCGTTCGCGCTCACGGTCCCGACGAGGACGCCGAGCAGCTCACGTATCGGTTGGCACGCCATGTCGCGCTGGCGACGGTTCGTCGCCGGACTCGCGCCGTAGGAGCATCCCGATGACCGGAGCACCGCTGGGAACACCGTTGCTACGGGCGGCCGAGGCGATGGCCGCATGTATCACCGACACCCTGACCGAGCCGCCGCCCCCGGATTTCGCAGCGGACGACTACGGGCCACGCAGCACTCGCTGGTACGCCCAGTCGCTGTCCCGGGGTGCCGCCGGGGTGGCACTCCTACACGGGGTGCGAGCGCAGACAGGACACGGTGGATGGGAACCGGTCCATGCATGGCTGCGCCGCGCGACCGCTGACACGCTGAACAACGGCAGCGGAGCCGGACTCTGGTTCGGCGCACCCGCTGTCACCCACGCGCTGACCATCGCCATGCCGCACTCCCGCCCAGCAGCCTTGGACGCGCTTGATCATGCCCTCGATGACCTGGTGGAACGCCGCCTGGCCGCTGCCACAGCACGCCTCGCAGCGCGTGCCCGGCCCTCGCTGTCGGAGTTCGACCTCGTACGTGGGCTGACCGGCCTGGGAGCCCACCTGCTGCGCCGCGCCCCGCAGGGACCTCTGCTCCGGCGGGTGCTGGCGTACCTGGTCCGACTCACCGAGCCGGTACGCACCGACGATGAGGCGGGCCGGCTCGCGCCGGGGTGGTGGAGCGCAGACCCCGCCGACCGCGAAGGCCCGGAGCAGGGCGGACATGCCAACTTTGGCATGGCGCACGGCATCGCCGGCCCTTTGGCTCTCCTGGCCCTGGCCATGCGGCAGAACATCCGGGTGCCGGGGCAGACGGAGGCGATCCGCCAGATCTGCACGTGGCTCGACCGCTGGCAGCAGACAAGCCCTGCGGGACCGTGGTGGCCAGAGAAGATCACCGTCGCGGAGTTGCACGCCGGGAAACCCTCCATGAGCGGACCGGCGCGGCCGTCCTGGTGCTACGGCACCCCCGGAGTCGCCCGCGCCCAGCAGCTAGCCGGGATCGCTCTCGACGACAACGCCCGGCAACAGGCAGCAGAAGAGGCCCTGACCCGCTGCCTGGCCGACCACCTCCAACTCAGCCGGATCGTCGACCCGTCACTCTGTCACGGCTGGGCAGGACTTGCCGCTACGGCCTGGTACGCCGCCGCCGACGCCCGCACCACCAGCCTCCAGAAACAGCTGCCCCAGATCGTGCGCCTGCTGATCCAGCACGCCACGGACACCACCCCGGCACGATCCGGCTTGATCACCGGCCCCGCCGGAATCGCCCTCACCCTGCACACCGTCGCGACCGGCACCGACGTCCGCTGGGCCACCAGCCTGCTGATCAACTAGACGAGGAAAACATCGTGGATCTCGATTCCGAACCCGACACCGAGCCACCAGGCGTGGCGCAGGCGAGCCGATGGCGCCAGATCAACCTGACGTTCTCGGACTGGCAGAGCGCTGAGGATTACGCCGCAACGCGGCTCACCCCCGAGCTCACCGCTGCGGAGGACCACCGGGCGATCACCGCCTTCTGGTTCATCCGTAAGAGCAAGACGTGGCGGCTGCGGCTTCTGCCCGGCGACCGGCTCGCCCAGGTCTACGCCCTCCTCGCCGCCATCACCGACGACGACCGCATCCGCAGTGTCACCGAGCCCATCTACCGACCCGAGGCATACGCCTTCGGCGGGGACCAGGCAATGACGATCGCCCACACCCTCTTCCACACCGACAGCCGCCACATCCTCGGCCATCTCGCCACCACCGGCGGTACCCACCTGCGTGAACTCGGCGTCCTACTCGCCACTCGTCTCATGCGCGCCGCCGGACTGGAGTTCTTTGAGCAGGGCGACGTCTGGCGGCTTCTCGCCTCGCGCCGGCACCAGCCGAACGCCCCCGCGCCAAGCCCACGGCTCATCGCGGCCGTGCAGCGTCTGATCACCGCAGCCGACGACACAGCCAAAAGCCCTCTGGTCATCACCCCGCGCTGGCCGAAAGCCCACGTCCAGGCGGGCGCCGACCTCGGCTTCCTCGACCGGCACGGCGCGCTGACCCGCGACCTACGCGAGGTGCTGACCCACCACCTTCTGTTCCTGTTCAACCGGCTCGGCATCTCAGCCGCAGACACCTGGCTGCTCGCGACGGCGGCCGTGAACGTCACCTTCCACCACCCGTTCGACACCCCATCCGCTTATCAGCCCGCCGCCAAGATCGACAGTAGGGTCAACGCAGTGAACACTTCCCCCACCGCACCGGGAACGTCGAGCGCCGCGACGCTGCGCGAACAACTCGTCAACACGCTCGAAAAGCGCGGCCACATCCGCTCCGCCCCCGTCGCGCACGCATTCCGTACGGTCCCCCGCGAGCAGTTCCTCCCCGGCGTCGAGCTGGAAACCGTCTACACCCGCCGCCAGATCGTCACCAAACGAGACCCCAGCGGTGCCGCGTTGTCGTCAGCGTCGAGCCCCAGCCTCGTCGCGGACATGCTCAAACAACTCGCCCCACAACCCGGCCACCGCGTCCTGGAGATCGGCGCGGCCACCGGCATCAACGCCGCCCTGCTCGCCGAGCTGACCAGCCCCGGCGGCACGGTCGTCACCATCGAACTCGACCAGGACCTCGCCGACGGCGCCCGCGCCAGCCTCAACCGCGCCGGCTACGACACCGTGAAGGTGATCTGCGGCGACGGAGCCCTCGGCGACCCCGACCACGCGCCCTACGACCGGATCATCATCACCGCCGGAGCCTGGGACATCTCCGCCGCCTGGTGGGACCAACTCGCCGACCACGGCCGCATCGTCGTACCCCTGCGCGTGCACGAAAGCGGCCTGACCCGATGCTTCGCCTTCGACCGCACCAGCCCCCACCAACTCGTCAGCACCACGACGCCACTGGTCTGCGGATTCGTCCCCATGCGCGGCAGCACCGAACACACCGACCACCACGTACGCCTCGACCCCGACGTGGTCCTCAAACTCGACGCCACCGACCAACCCGACCGCGCCGCCCTCGCCAGCGCCCTCAGCCACCCCCGGCTCGAACGCTGGACCGGCATCCAGGTCAGCGACACCGACCCCATCGGCCACCTCGACCTGTGGCTCCTCGTACACGCCAACAAGCCGTTCGGCCGCCTCGGCGTCGGCGACACCGCCCGCACCAGCGGACTGGTCACCCCCGCCTACCGATGGGCCGGTGCCGCCATCTACCACGGCGGCACCATCGCCTACCTCGCCTTCCAGGACGCGGGCAACGGCCACCACGAACTCGGCGCGATCGCCCACGGCCCGGACGCCACCACGCTCGCCACCGACCTGACCAACCTGCTCGACCAATGGGACGCCGCAGGCCGCCCCAACCAGCCCACCGTCACCGCCCACCGCGCAGGAACCCGGCCCGCCGGACGCGACGACATCAGCCGAGCCGACATCATCCTCACGATCTCCTTCTGACCGCATCCACGCCGGGGCGGTGCCCTGTCCCGCCCCGGCACCCGTGGACGAGCGCAGCTGAGACGTCACGCACGACCTGGACGCACCTCGTTGCCACCATGCGGCCCTTCCGCAGCAGATGAGGACACCATGACTCCGTCTCTTGCCGCCACCATCGCCGCCCGCTTCCCTCTCGTCGCCCGCAAACGACCGCCCGCCACACCTCTGGACGCCCGGGTAGACCGGCTCGCCAGGCTCGCCGAGACCGCACACTGCGAGAGCGATCCGGACAAGGCGTCCATGGTGTTCAACGGGGCCGCCCTCGTCGCCTCCGACTGCGGAGACCCCAATCTTGCCCGCGCCTGGTGCCACCGCCACGCGAGCCTCTACCTCAACCGAGCCCCACTGAACGGCTACACGGCCCGCTTCGCTCTCGAACCAGTCGTCAACCTCGCTCGCCTGCGCATCCGTGAAGGCGATGGTGACGGCGCGTACCGCCTACTCACCCACCTGCACTCGGCCATCGTCGGCGGCACTCCCGCTCTTTTGGACGACCTGGAGATACACCCTCGACAACTTCCCGCTGATCCCGAAGAACTCCACCAGATCATCAGTTGGCTGCGCGGCACACTGCTCTCCGATGGAACCCGCGCCCTCACCCTTGCCGGACGGTGGGACGACGCCGTAACCCATGTACGCCGATACGACGGGATCGAGCCGACTCTCCTTGATGGACGACAGATCGCGGTCGTCGCCCATCTACTGCACGACGAAGGGCCGGCAGCAGCGGACCTCTTAGCGGCCACCAAGATCGAAACGCCGTGGGAGCAATCGGTGCATGGGCTCCTCAACGCCTGGCAGGAGTTGGCCGTGGGGACGGTCGCCGTCGACCACGCTGACCTCATCGATCGAGTGTCAGCCGTACCGCGAACTCCCGGGCTCGCAGTGTTCCGCGTTCGCCTCGGGCTGGCGGCCCTGGACCTCTCGATGGGCTTGCCAACCGATGTCGTAGATGGCCTGATCAAACAGCTGGTGGCAGATGCTATCCACAACGAGGACGCGAACGCGGCGCGCGACCTCATCAATCACTCGGCTGTCGCGGCCGAACACCAAGGGACGTTACGCCCCTTGATCAAGGCGAGCGGGTTAGACCAGGGCTACCTGCCAGCTACGGGGAGTGATCCACTTTCCGTAGCGCTCGACCTGGCCGGAACCGTGATAGCTGGGCGACGTGATTGAGGTCGGGGAGCAGGACTACATGAACGGAAACAATAATCCGACTCCACGAGCCACCCGTGTCGGTGACCAGGCCCGGATGCACGGCCACGGGCCGTTGAACGGGGACGGTCTGGCGCTACGGGTAGACGACACGCCGCTCGGCCCAAGCCCTCGACCGACACTCGTTCGGATGCGCGCCCTGCGCGTTACGCCATCGTCGAGGCCGTGGTGAGCACGACCTACCTGGCCAACGTGGCACTCGAAGAGGTCGAACGAGCCCAGGCGGAACTTGAACGCCACCTGACGGTCCGACCGTCCGGAGAGTGCGTGACGTGCGGTGAGGTCGAGCCGTGCCCCGGACGCCAAGAGGCCGGCACCACGATCATCAAGTATGGGCGTCTGCCACGCCGTCGACCAGGCGCTTCAGGAGTACGCCGCGCCGCGTCAACCACGGTGGGTGCTGCCCCGACTTCGTGGTTCGCGTCGACGACCGACGGCGACGGTCACGAGCTGACCGGGACGGCATCCGAGGCATAGGCGCGCACGGGCATCCCGTAGTTCGGTCGCGAGCGAACGTGAAGCTCGGACGAAACACCGCACCAGTGGTAGTTCCGAAAACTGTCAGTGGTCGTAGGCGATCAGTGACCGGGTGACGGATGCGCCGGTCTTGTTGTTGTGCCAGATCGCGGCGGCCATCGCGAGGAGGCGTTGAGCGACGCGTACGGCGACACCGGTGAAGGTCCGTCCGCCGTGTTGTTCAAGGTCGAGTTGGCCCTTGAGGGTGTCGTTGACCGACTCGATCAGCTGGCGGACCTTCTTGAGCAGCGGTTCGCCGTGGCGGGTCTTCTCCTTCTTGCGGGACGGGCGTAGCAGGGTGATGCCCTGGTCGGCGAGGTTCCGCTCGAAGGGTCCGGACGCGAAGCCCTTGTCGCTGATCAGCAGGATGCCGTCGTGTTCGGCGACGACACCGGCCTCGACCTCCAGCATCGCGGTGAGGACCTCCCGCTCGCCGAGCTTCGGGTTGGCCAGAGCCCACAGGATCGGCATTCCGGTCGGGGTGCAGACCAGGTACAGGCGCAGTCCCCAGAAGAACCGGGAGTGGGAGGCGCAGTAGCCGTATCCGGCCCAGCCGGCCAGGTCCGAGCGTTGCACGGTGGGGCGGGACATGCCGCACGGCACCGGGGTGGAGTCGACGATCCAGTGGTTGTCGAACCAGAAGTCACTGTCGCGGGCCAGGGCCCGGATCGTCTTCTTGATCAGTGGTAGCGCGGCGCGGAGCCGTTTGTTGTAGCCGGGTCGTTGTGGCAGGTAGGGAAACCAGGGGCGTAGGTGGATGCGGGCGTAGCGGATCCAGTGGGCTTCCGAGCGGGCGCCGAGCAGGACCTGCGCCACGGCCAGGCACACCAGCTCCGAGTCGGTCAGCAGCGGTGGTCTGCCGCGCCACCGGGGCGTGCGGATGGTGTCGTCGATCTTCACGTACAGTGCGGTCAGGAGGGTGTCCAGGTCTTGCGTCACAACACGATCTTGGACACCCTCTCTTCACGCCCGGACATCGACCCCTGACATCGGAACTACTCGTCTAATCCGCGCCACGGCAGATGGCCCCCGCCCCGCCACCCGCCGCCACACCAGTGCAAACGACGCTGCCCTCGCCGACGACGGCGGGGGCAGCGACCTTTTGCAGTTCTGTACGTGCCCCGCCGGGGCACCAAACGGATACGCGACGCCGGTTGTGGTAGGTCGGCGGGCGCTGGCAGCGGAAAATCTGGCCCCGGTGCGTTGGCCAACGTGATCTCGACGTCGGCGACGCGATCCTCGGGGTGGTACCGCACCTGGACGTCGAACGCCTCGTACAGCGCGTGGAGATCCTCGGGGGGCCGACCGACGATGGTGTCGGCCAGCTCGGGAAGTCGGTTCAGCGCTTCCGTGATTTCGTCGAGGTCGGGTGGCGCAGCTGCTAGCCTAGCTCGGTCTCAGTCTGGTCGGCCTTTTTCGCCTGTGCGACAGGTTGCCCGCTGACGCGGAATTCGGCGGCTATGGCACGAACGGCGGTTTCGACGGCCTGGGTGCTGGGGCCGCGGAACCGGAACCTGCCGCCGACGTGTTCGTAGTAGGAGTCGGCGTCGGGAAGGATCTCCCCCACCTTCAGGAGCACCTCCGCGTACGGGCCGGGGTCTCGGCCCACCATCGGTGTTGTCTCGGTGATGCGGCAGGGACGGTGAGCCGGGGCCGGGGCGAGCAGCCAGCCGCCGATCTCGGGCGTGAGGTGCGGCGTCTCCTCGCCGACGCCGAGACCCAGTTGAATACGGAACGCGGTCTTCATCAGGTCGTGGCCGTGCACCTCGCGCCAGAGCAGGGGTATCTCCGCCCCGCCGACCCGGGCACCGACCTCCAGGAAGGCGCAGTTGCCGGCCTCGGCGTCGAAGAACATCTCCAGGTGGAAGACGAGGGCCAGGTCGGAGAGGGCGCACATGACCCGCAGCGCGAACTCGGCGATGATCTCGTTGATCGCCGGGTCGCTCTCCTCCACCGAGCCCAGCATGCCGCCGCTACGGAAGTCGAGGCAGTTGTTCAGGTAACGGGAGGCGCGCATGACCAGCAGGCGTTCGCCGGTGAACACCCCGTCGACGTGATAGATCTGGTGCGGGTTGAAGGCCTGAGCGAGTTGCGGCTCCTCGATCGGGAAGACGCCATGGGGGCCGTCGATCCTGACGACGCCCGCGCTGGAGCTGCCGATCGTCGGTTTGACGATGACCGGCCAGCCCACTCGGCCGGCGAACTCGTGGACGGCCTGCTCGTCGGAGATCAGCTCGAACTCCGGTAGCGGCACACCGGCCTTGGCTACCCGGGTCGCCATCAGGAACTTGTCCCGGAAGGGCAGCAGGTCGTCGACCCGAGGGCCCGGCACCGCCCATCTGTCTCGCAGGGCGGCACCGACCAGCAGGTCATCCTCCTTGAGTGCCACGATCCGGTCGGGCGCACCATGCCGCCGGGCCAGGCCGTCGACCGCGCTGGTCACCTCGGCCAGATCGTCGGTGGCCCGCACGGTGACCACCTCGGTGGCCTCGGTGGGTACGGCCGAGAGACCCACCTCGGTGCTGACGTACGTGACCCGGTGCGCCTGATGGTCGAGGTACCTGGTGAACTGCGCGTAGTGCTCCGCCCACCGATTGATGATCACAACGTGTTCTGAGGTAGACATTCAATTCCTCCTACGATCCAGCACGAACCATCCCGCGAGCGCGACGAGCACGCCCAGCCCGCCGACCGAGGCGAAGCCCGCCTCGGCGCCGCCGCCGTCGAAGGCGGCCCCGGCGAGTGGCGCGCCGATCGAGCTGCCGGCGCTCAGCACGGACCCGTAGATGCTCATGGCGACCGCCTGGTTTCCGGCGGCCTCCTGGGTGACGGCGTTGGCGGTCGCGGCGAATCCGGGCGCGACCAGCGCCGCGGCGGGAATGAGCGCGAGCCCGAGCGCCCACCAGTGCGATCCGACCAGCCCGAGCGGCAGGACGGCCAGGGCGAGCAGGCCAACCATCCAGGACACGGGTGCACCGTGCCGGAGGGTTCCGTACAGCAGGCCGCCCGCCAGTGAGAAAACGGCGCAGCCGAGGAGCACCAGTCCGGTCCAGCTGAGCTGCCCCGTGCTGCGCAGCTCGGCGACCACCACCACCTCGTAACCGGTGACGATCACCGCGATTGCCATTGAGCAGGCGAGCGCGGTGACCAGCCGGGTGCTCAGCCAGCCCTGGGGTTTCGGTGCCGCCGGGGCGTCGGCCGGCTCGATCCTCGGGTTGACCAGCGCCAGGGAGCCGCAGCTGAGCACCAGGGCGACGCAGAGGCCGACCAGCGCGCCGTCCGTACCTGCCTGGGTGACGGCCAGGATGGCGAGCGGCGGGCCGATCATGATCGAAATCTCGGTGATCATCGAGTCCACGGCGAACGCGGTGTGGCGGTGCGCCTGCGGGACCAGACCGCCGATCGCCAGCCGGACCACGGTCGAGCCGGAGACGAGCAGCAGCCCAGAGGCGACCGCACCGACCGCGAAGGCCGGGAACGACAGCAGTGGCGCCACTGCCCAGAACAACCCCTGTGCCAGCGCGACGACCGTCAGGACCGGCCGCAGGCCGTGCCGCCGGATGAAGCGGCCCTGCACCGGTGCGCCGACGGCCACTCCTGCGGTCCATCCACCGATCACCAGGCCGGCCTGCGCGTATCCCCGGTCGAGTCCGGTCGCCACGTGCAGCGTCAGAACGATCGGGATCGCCACAATCGGTAGCTTGGCGAGCAGGCCGATCCCTGTGATCAGGGGGAATCCCCGGACGGCGAACACTTTCCGGTACTGGTCGAGCCGGATCGTCGAGGCGGCCACTTCTCCTCCAGGGTGGAAGTCGGGAATGTCCATCCCGGACGCCGGTAACGATATCGGTGCCTTCGGCGGCCGGAGGTCAGCCGAGGACGGCGGCGAGCGCGTCCATGCCCAGGTCAATCTCCTCTCGGGTGATGACCAGTGGCGGCGCGATCCGGAGGTTGGAGTGGTAGTCCTTGCAGAGCACGCCGTGCCCGATCAACGCCTCGGAAACCTCGCGTCCGCTCGGACCGCCGTCGGCGATCCGCGCGCTCGCCCAGAGGCCGCGGCCGTGTACCTCGGCGATGCCCTCCAGCTCGGACAGGCGCGAGTGCACGTACGCGCCAAGCTCGCGTGACCTCTCCTGGTACTCCCCGGTGGCCAGCAGCCGCGTCACCGTCCGGCCGACCGCGCAGGCCAACGGGTTGCCGCCGAAGGTCGAGCCGTGTTCGCCGGGCCTGAGCACCCCGATCACGTCGGCCCGGCCCACCACTGCGGACACCGGCACGATGCCGCCGCCGAGTGCCTTGCCGAGGGTGTACAGGTCGGCGTGGACACCCTCGTGGTCGAGGGCGAGCGTGGTGCCGGTGCGGGCCAGGCCGGACTGGATCTCGTCCGCGACGAAGAGGGTGTTCGTGTCGTCGCAGATCTGCCGGACGTCGGCGAGGTAGCCCTTCGCGGGGACGACCACGCCGGCCTCGCCCTGGATCGGCTCCAGCAGGACCGCCGCGGTGTTCTCGGTGACCGCGGCGCGCAGCGCGTCGGCGTCGCCGTAGGGCACCACTTTGAAGCCCGGGGTGAACGGCCCGAAGCCGTTGCGGGCCTCAGGATCGGTGGAGAACGAGACGATCGTCGTGGTGCGGCCGTGGAAGTTCTCGCCGGCGACCAGGATCTCGGCCGCGCCGTCCGGTACGCCCTTGATCTGGTACGCCCACTTTCGCGCGATCTTCACGGCGGACTCGACGGCCTCGGCGCCCGAGTTGGCTGGTAGCACCATCTCGGTGCCGGTCAGCTCGGCCAGTTCCCGGCAGAACGGCCCGAACTGGTCATGGTGGAACGCGCGGCCGGTCAGCGTGAGCCGGTCGAGTTGCGCCTTGGCCGTGGCGACGATCTCCGGGTGCCGGTGTCCGAAGTTCAGCGCGGAGTACCCGGCGAGGAAGTCAAGATAACGCTTGCCGTTCAGGTCGGTCATCCAGGCACCCTCCCCGTGGGTGAGCACCACCGGCAGCGGGTGGTAGTTGTGCGCGCTCCAGCGCTCGGAGATCGCGATGTGCTGGTCCGGTGTCAAGCCGTCGGTCATGGCGTGGCTCACCTCTCTCGGGTGGGGGAAGGTCGCGCCGCCACCGCCGCGACGGCGTCGACCGCGCGGGCGTACCTGCCGCGTAGGACGGTGGCGTGGTGGACGATGTCGGCGGCGACGACGCGGGCGTCACCGAGGCCGTGTGCTCCGGTGATCCGCAGCCCGGTCCAGGCGTGCGCGACCGCCTCGACGGCGCGGCCCGCGCCGGCGAGCTCGGGATCGCCCCACTGACGGCCGCAGCGGCGCAGCAACTCGCCGTGCAGGGCGGCCTGCGCCTGCATGGCCCAGCCGAACGGGTAGAGCTCGCGTAGCGCACCGGCGTCACCGGCCCGGCACCGCTCGGCCAATTCCGTGGCGAAGGCGTCGAAGCCGGCCAGGCCGCTGCGGGCGGCACCGACGGTGGTGAAGCTCTCCACGTCGGCGCGCAGGAAGCCGCGGAGCAGGGTGGGTGTCAGGGGTGGGGGCTTGCTGCCGAGGCGCACGTCGAGGCACCGCCGGCCGATCTGCGAGTCGCTGAAGAACGCATCCTGGGCGTCGGGCGGGTTGGCCGATCCCCAGCTGCGCAGGAACGCCTCGATCGGCACGGTGCCGCTGAACGCTGGCGGCATGGCGTCGGAGACGTGCACCACCCCGCGGACCTCGTCGAGGCCGTAGACCACGACCAGGTGGGCGGCGTGCACGTCGCCGTACGCGGGCCGGAACGGCAGGTGGAAGTTGTCGACCGCCGCGATGACCAGGCGGTCCTCGGCGAGTGCGGCGCGCAGTTCCCGCCAGGGGTCCGCCGGGTCCTGCGGCTGCCACCACCGCGACCGCAGATCGTGGTGCGGCGCCAGGGCGGTGCCGAGGTCGGTGCCGTCGGGGCACGGATAGTAGAACTCCTCGGAGCGCACGTCGCCGGGCAGATGCAGGAAGCGCCAGGCCGCGCCGAGCACGGTGAGCGGGTCGGTGCCCGCCCGGGCCAGCACGGTGCCGAACGTGGCCTGCAGGCAGCTGACCAGGTCGCGGTACCAGAGTTCAGGCTCCGGGCCGATGATCGTGTACGTGCGAGCGACTGCGTCGACGGCCATGTCAGGCCCCGCTCCGCTGGAGCGTCACCGCGAAGACGTGCACCGCGATGTTGCGGGGCAGCCGGACGCCGGTCAGCTCGGCGCGCCGGGTCACCGGCACCCGCTGCGCCCACATCACCGCGGGTACGCCGCGTTGCACGTGGTGCGGGTAGTGCATGACCGGGGTCTCGAACGCCTTGATCTCGCCGAACCAGGATGGTGCGGCCCAGAAGTCGGAGACCCGCAGCGGCTCGGCGTCGACCGAGCCGTCGGCGTAGTGCAGTTCGGCGACGTCCTCGCAGCGCCGTTCGGCCGCGGTGAGCAGGTGCACCCAGTCGTAACGCCCCTCGGGCAGGGCGAGGAACTGGCCGTCGCAGCGGACATTGTCGGGGCCGTGGCAGACCGGTGGGAATCGGAACGGCACGCCAGCCACCTCCACCAGGCTGCCGCCTGCGGGCAGGTACTCGGCGGCGAACGAGTTGCCCCAGACGTTGAAGCCGCCCGCCTTGGTCTCCGTCGCCGCGGAGATGGCCGTGTTGTTGCGGTGGCCAGAGACGTCGACCGGTTCACACAGGCCGGTGATGGCCGGGGGGATCGCCATATCAGTCACGGACTCAAATTTAGGGACGGCGAACGGTCCGGTCGTCCTCGTGACTATTACCTCGCCGGGTGAATCCTGGCGGCGATCGCGCCGGGTAAGCGAAATGGGGAGTCCCGTCAACTTGCCGAGGACGCGCCATTGCGAATACGCCCGTAGCGTCCGAGTGACGCGTCAAAGTCATTGCCGTCCCGACGGTCCGGAGTGGACAGGAGAGAGCACGTGAGTGACTTCGAAGGGCTGGTCGCCATCGTCACCGGCGGAGCGTCGGGGATCGGCTTGGCGACGGCGATACAGCTGCAAGGCCGCGGTGCGGAGGTGGCGGTGCTCGACGTCGATCCATCCGGCCTCCCGGAGGGCGTCCTCGGGGTGAAAGCCGACGTCACCGATGATGCCGAGGTGAAGGCGGCCGTGGACACGGTGAACGAGCGGTTCGGCCGGCTGGACGTGGTGGTGAACAACGCCGGAATCAGCGCGGTCGGCGACGTCACGGACAACAGTGACCAGGAATGGCTGCACGTGCTGAACGTCAACGTCGTCGGCATGGTCCGGGTCGCCCGGCACGCGGTGCCGCACCTGCGCCGTTCCCCCTGCGCGGCGATCGTCAACACCTGCTCGATCGTGGCGTGGGCCGGCATGGAGAAGCGGACCCTCTATTCCGCCAGCAAGGGCGCGGTGTACGCGCTGACCCTGGCGATGGCCGCGGACCATCTGCGCGAAGGCATCCGGGTCAACTGCGTCGCGCCCGGCACCGCCGACACGCCGTGGGTGGACCGGCTGCTCGGCCGGACGGCGGACCCCGAGGGCGAGCGGGCGGCGCTCAACGCGCGCCAGCCGATGGGCCGGATGGTTTCGGCCGACGAGGTCGCCTTCGCGATCGCGTATCTGGCGAGCCCCTTGTCGAGCGCCTCGGTGGGCACGGTGCTCGGCGTGGACGGCGGCATGCACGGCCTGCGGCTGCGCCCGGCGTCCCAGCAGGGCAGCAGGTACTGATCGCGAGGATCAGGGCCGCGGCCCGGCGGATCGACCGGGCCTTGACAGGCATTGGCGGGTACGAGTGTCTGAACCGGCCCGCGAATTGCTTTTCCGCGAAACACGGGAACCGGCACCGCCGGATCCATGGGAGGAGAGGACTCAAACTCATGAGCCTGGTCAGCGTGTACAACGAATGGGATCCACTCGAAGAGATCATCGTCGGTACCATGGCAGGCGCGCGGATGCCGATCGCCGACCGCAGCCTGCTCGCCACGGAGTACCCGGATGTCGACGATCCGCGGGAGATACCGACCGGGCCGTACCCGGGTCACGTCGTCGAGCAGACCGAGGCCGAGCTGGAGGAGCTGGTCGACCTGCTCAGGGGTCTCGGTGTGACGGTGCGGCGCCCCGGCGGGCGTGACCACGAGGCCGTGGTGTCCACGCAGGACTGGAGTGCCGACGGCTTCTACGACTACTGCCCCCGTGACGGGTTTCTCGCGGTCGGGAACGCCCTCATCGAGTCGCCGATGGTGCTGCGCCCGCGCTTCTTCGAAGGTTTCGCGTACAAGGACCTGTTCCTGGAGTACCTGGAGAGCGGCACCCGTTGGCTCTCGGCGCCCAAACCCCGGCTCGCCGACGACATGTACGAACCAACCGCGCCCGAAGGCAAGCGGCTGCAGAACCGGGAGCCCGCCTTCGACGCGGCGAACGTGCTCCGCTTCGGCACCGACCTGCTCTACCAGGTCTCCGACAGCGGCAACCTGCTCGGCGCCCGCTGGCTGCAGGCGGCGCTCGGCGATCGGTACACCGTGCATGCCTGCGAAGGGCTGTACGCCTCCACCCACATCGACTCGACGCTGGTGCCGCTGCGGCCCGGGCTCGTCCTGGTGAATCCGGCCCGGGTCAACGACACCAACTTCCCCGAGTTCCTCCAGGGCTGGGACCGGATCGTCTGCCCCGAACTGGTCGACATGGGCTACGTCGGCGACCACCCGAAGTCGTCGATCTGGATCGGCATGAACTTCCTGGTCGTCGCGCCGGGCAAGGCCATCGTGGACCGGCGCCAGACCGGACTCGTCAGGGAGCTGGAGCGCCACCGGGTCGAGGTGATCCCGGCCCAGCTCACCCACTCCCGTACCCTGGGCGGTGGCTTCCACTGCGTGACGCTCGACGTCCGCCGGAAGGGCGATCTCGCCACCTACCGGTGAGTCAGGGAACGAAGGTCCGCCGTCCGATGGCCAGTCGGCCCGGACGGCGGACCTTCGTCGTCCAGCAACAGAACACCGACCCGGTCCCTGGCCTCAATCGCGGGCCGAGCCATTGGCCGCAAGCAGGCGGGCGGCGCCGACCAACCGCCACAGTGCGGCCGGTGCGCCATACCGGACGCCCTCGGCCTGGGCCAGCCGGAAGTACCGGTGCAGCCCGAGTTCGGACGTCATCGCCCGTACCCCGCAGCTCTGCATGGCGACCCGCACGACGGCGCGCGCCGTCTCCGCCGCCATGGCCAGGGCTGCCACCGGTGCGGTGCCGGGTTCCCGACCGGCGTCGATCAGCCAGGCCCCCCGATACACCGCCGCCCTGGCGGCGCGCACCGCCACCAGGGCTCGGGCCAGGGGGAACGACACCACGGGTAGGTCGCGCAGTCTGCTGTCGAACTGACGCCGTACGCCCGTGTGCCGCACCGCGGTCTCGAGCGCGCCGTCGGCGATGCCCAGCAGATACGCGGCCTGCCGCAGGCGGCCCCGGGCGAGCGGGGCGTCCAGGTCGCCGGTGACGGTGGCCGGCGTACCGTCGAACCGGACGACCGGCGGCCAGCAGTCGCGTTCCATGTCGCGGCCCGGCGCGTCCGCCGCCACCGAGACGAGCGCACCGTCGCGGGCGGGCATCAGCAGCACCTTCGGTTCGGGGTCGTCGACCGTGGCCGTCCCGGTCAGCTCGCCGCCTGCCGACATCTGGACACCGGAGCCGACCGGCACTGCTTCGAAGCCGGCGAGTGCCACGCCGACCGGTTGGCCGGCGTCGGCGGCGAGCGCATCGGCGCGGTAGGGGTTTCCGCAGGCCGCGCGGCCGAGTTCCTCGCTCACGACAATGCCGGCGGTCAGGCGCAGGTCGAGTCCGCCGGCGGAGGCGGGCCGTTCGAAGTCGGGTACGCCGAGCCGGTCGAGCACGGCCCGCGCGGGGCTGGCCGAGCCGTCCGTGACGGGCGCGCCGTGCACGGCGTTGTTGACGGGCACACCGGCCAGGGCCGTCCGTAGGGCGGCGCGTAGCTCGACGACGAGGGGATCGGGTGTCAGGTCCATGTCAGCGTTTTTCCTGTCCGAATGAGTCGAACGCGGTGGTCACGATCTGCAGCATCACCTCGGAGGTGCCGGCCGAGAGCGTGAGCCCCGGCGCCTCCCGGTAGGCGGAGTCGAGAATCGCCGTGGCCGGCGACGGCGTACGCGCGGGTCCGCTCAGGTCGGCGGCCCAGTTCGCGACCGCCTGGGCGAGTTCGCTGCTGTGGTATTTGGCGACGGCGGCCGCGACGGGATCGACCCGGCCGGCCGCGAGCCCGGTGAGCACCTCCCAGCACAGGGCGTGGTCAGCGGCGAGTGAGCCTTCCCAGCGCCCGATCCGCTCCAGGTGGGAGTCGGGCTCCTGCCCGGTGAGGACCTCCAGCGCGGTTTGCAGCCAGCGCTCGGCCTTGAGGTGGTAGTCGAGGCCGGTGCGCTCGACGGCCAGGGCCTCGTTGAGCAACGGCCAGCCCTGGTCGCGCGGCCCGATCAGGTCGTCGGCGGACACCGGCACCGCGTCGAGGTCGACCCGGTGGAACTGCTCGTCGTTGATACCGGGTATCGCGGTGACGGTCACGCCGGGTGCGCGCAGGTCGACCAGGAAGAGGCTGATTCCCTGGTACTTGCCGGTTCCCGGCGAGGTCCGCGCGGCGCAGAGGCCGAGGTCGACGAAGCGGGTCTTGAGGCTGTACACCTTGGTGCCGGTGATCCGGTAGCCGTCGCCGTCGGGCGCGGCCACGGTCCGCAGGGCGCCGAGGTCCGAGCCGGCGTCGGGTTCGGTGTAGAGCACCGAGGCGAAGCGCTCGCCGCGGGCCAGGGCGGGCAGGTGCCGCTGTTGCTGCGCGGCGGTGCCGGCCATCAGCAGGAACTGGCCGACGATCTGGATGGTGTTGACGTGCAGCGTGTCCGGCACGCCCGCGCGGACCAGTTCCTCGGCGACGATCGCGGCGTCGGTGAGCGGGCGTCCCTCGCCGCCGTACGCGATGGGCCAGTGCACGGCGAGCAGTCCGAGCTCGCCGAGCAGTCGGTACAGCGGACGTTGGTCGTGCTCGACGCCGCCGGCCGGGGTGGCCGCGGGCAGCGCCGCTCGCACGTCGGCGGAGCGCAGCGCGCGCCGGACCTCGGTGCGGAACTGTTCCTGGTCTTGGGTGAATCCGAACCGCATGTCGGCTCCTCAGAGGTCCACGGCCCGCTCGACGGCGGCGGTGATCCGGTTCAGGGCGGGTCCCGCGAAGAGTGTGTAGTGGTCGCCAGGCAGGTCCTCGGCGTGGAAGCGACCGGCGCAGACCACGCGCCACTGTTCCTCGAAGGTGGTGCGGGGCGCCACGGCCAGCAGGGTGACCGGCCCGCCGTACGAGCCCGGTGGGCGGTACGCCTGCATGGACAGCGCACAGGAGCGGAAGACGGCGTGCCGGGTGGCCAGTTCGTCGTCGCTCAGGTCGAGTTCGACACCGAGCACGGCCAGGATCTTGCGCAGGTCTTCGGTGTCGAGGTCCGGGTCGTCGAGGACCGCGCGCACCGCCGGGCCGTCCTGGCCGGCCAGCCGGGCCACGTCGTGGATGAACCGCCGCCGCACGGTGCGCTCGTCGAGCGGGACGGTGTCCTCGTCGTAGCCGGCGTCGATCAGGACGACCGGCGGCCGCCGCCCGGTATCGCGTTCCAGTTGCCGGGCCGCCTCGAACGCGAGCACACCGCCGTAGGACCAGCCGGCCAGGCAGAACGGTTCGGGCTCACCGGCGAGGGCCTTGGCGATCCTCGCCGCGGCGATCGGCAGCGCGTCCTGGGGCGGCGCGGCGGTGTCTCGTGGATCGGCGGCGAACCCGACCGCGCCGATGCCCTCGCGTAGCGCGCGGACCAGCGGCACGTAGCAGAAGAGTTCGCCGCCGGACGGGTGGATCAGGACCACCCGCGCCGGTTCGGGTGCCCGCATGAGCACGCGGGCCCGGTCGTCTGGGCGCGTGGCGCTGGCCCGGGTGTCCACGAGGGCGGCGAGGTGGGCGACGGTCGGCGAGACGAAGAAGTCGTTGAGAGTGATCTCCACCCCGAAACGCCGGTTGATCGCCGACATCAGCTGGGCGGCCTGCAGGCTGTTGCCGCCGGCCTGGAAGAAGTCGTCACGCACGCCGAGCCGTGTGGTACGTAGCAGCGGGGCCAGCACGTCACGCAGCAGCACCCGTTCGGTCTCGGTGGTGGTGGGGTCGTTCGTCCCGGCGTCGGCGTCGGCGTGGTCGCGGTCGGGCGAAGGCAGCCGCCGCCAGTCGACCTTGCCGCTGCTGGTGAGCGGGAGCTCGGGGAGGACCACGAAGAACGACGGGATCATGTACGCGGGCAGAACCGCGCCGAGGTGGTCGCGGACCGCCGGGATCTGCCGCGCGCTCAGGCCGCTGAGGTAGCCGACGAGGTGCTTGTCGCCGGCGTCGTCCGTCCACGGGCGTACGGTGACCGCGCCGATCCCGGGCACCGAGGCCAGCGCCGATTCGACCTCACCCAGTTCGATCCGCAGGCCCCGGATCTTGACCTGCTGGTCGAGTCGGCCGAGGAAGACGAGCCGCCCGTCGGGCAGCCGCTTCGCCAGGTCGCCGGTGCGGTAGAGCCGGCCGCCGGGCGCGGTACCGAAGGGGTCGGTGACGAACTTCTCGGCGGTCAGCTGCGCCCGGTCGAGGTAGCCGCGGGCCAGTCCGGCGCCGCCGATCACCAGTTCGCCGGGTACTCCGACCGGCACGGGCCGTAGGTGGCGGTCGAGCACGTGCGCCACGTGGTTGGCCATCGGCAGGCCGATCGGCGGCGAGCTGTCCCAGTTGCCGGGACATTCCTCGACGATCATCGTGACGGTGCACTCGGTTGGGCCGTATCCGTTGAAGAGCCGCCGTCCCGGGTTCCAGCGGTTGACCAGTTCGCCGCTGAACGCCTCGCCGCCGACGAACGCGATGCGCAGGTCGGTGAACCTCTCGGGCACCAGCAGTGGCATCACGGTGGGCGGCAGGTCGATGACGGTGATACCGGCCCGCTGCATCAGCGCCTGGAGCCGGTCGATGGACAGCCGCTCGTCCTCGGTCGCCAGGCAGAGGCAGGCGCCGGTGAGCAGCGCGGAGAACGTCTCGAACACCGAGACGTCGAAGGTGGACGACGCGAAGCCGAGCACCCGATCGGCAGGCGTCAGGTCGAACAGCTCACGGGTGGAGTCGATGAAGTTGACGACGCCGCGGTGTTCCAGCAGCACCCCCTTGGGCCGTCCGGTGCTGCCGGAGGTGTAGATGATGTAGGCGACGTCGCCGGGTCGCGCGGCGAGCGGCGGGTCACCGGCGGGGGCGGCCGCCAGCTCCGCGCCGGCGTCGTCGAGGACGAGCACCGGTGCGGCGACCGTGCCCACCGCGGCGGCGACGGCGGTGTGGGCGACCACCGCGCGGAGCTGGGCGTCGGCGGCGATCTCCGCGACGCGCGCGGGCGGGTGCGCCGGGTCGAGTGGTACGTAGGCGGCGCCGGTCTTGAGCACCGCGAGCTTCGCCGTCGGCAGGTCGACGGTGCGGCGCAGGCAGAGGCCGACGGTCGTACCCGGGCCGGCGCCACGGCCGCGCAGCAGCGCGGCGAGCCGGTTGGCGCGGGCGTTGAGCTCGGCGTAGCTGGTGGCGACGCCGTCGACGAGGACGGCCACGTTCTCCGGTCCCTGCGCGACCCGGGCCTCGAACTCGGCGACGACGGTGGTCTCGCGGATCGGGCGTACCGGCCCGGTGGCGGCCTGTGCGAGGAAGGCATCGTCGGCCGGGCTGAGCATGTCGGCCGCGGAGAGCGGTGCGTCGGGCCGGGCGGTGAGCGTGCGCAGGATTTCGTCGTAGTGCCGGGCGAAGCGCGCGACGCTGTCGGCGTCGAACAGACCGGTGTCGAACTCGATGGTGAGGGTCGCGTCGGTCAGGGTCCAGCTCATCTCGGTCCGGGCGGTGCCGGGCTCCACGGTCTCCTCCGAGACCAGCAGACCTGGCAGGGCGGGTGCGGGCTCCGCCTGCTCGAGGGAGAAGACGAGGTCGCGTACGGGTTCGCCGACGTCGACCGCTCTGCGGTCGGGGGTCGCGTCGCGCAGGCGGCGGGTCAGCTCGCGGAAGGTCGGGTCGCCGCGGAGATCGCCGCGCAGCGCCAGAGTCGTCGTGACGGGGCCGATCACCCGGGCCACGGCATCGTCACGCCGGTCGGTGCCGGGCGTGCCGATCGTCAGGTCGTCGAGGCCGGTGTAGCGATGCAGGAAGGTGAAGAACGCGGCGACCAGTACGTCGAAGAGCGTCGCACTCTCCCCCGCGGCGAGTTCCCGGGCCCGCCGCAGCTGCTCGCGGCCGATCGGGAAGCGGTGGACGTCAGCGTGGCCCGGCGCGCCGCCGCGTGGCCGGTCCGTGGGGAACTCCAGCACCTCGGCACCGGTCTCGGGTGCGGGAATGTTGTCGCGCTCCCACACCGCGTAGTCGGGGAACTGGACGGGCAGGGCGGGCAGGTGCGGCTGTTCGCCGTCACGCAGGGCCCGGTAGACCTCGGCCACCTCGTCGAGGACCAGGCACAGCGACCGGCGGTCGGCGACCACGGGGTGCGCTGCGACGAGCAGCAGGTGGTCGCCGGGCGCGTCGCGGGTCAGTTCCACCCGCCACAGCCGGGAGAGCCCTGCGGTGACGACCTGCGTGGCGGCGCCTTCGCGCTGTTCGATCGTGGTTCGCAGGGCTTCGTGGCGGGCCACGACGGTGGTGAGCGCCGACCGCATCGCGCTCTCGTCGAGTGCACCGCGCAGCCGTACGCGGCGGGACACCTGCGGCGCCCCTGGCAGCTGCCACAGGGCTTCCTGCGCGTATGTCAAGGGTGCCGGGCCGGTATTACCCCGGCGGGCCGGCCCCCGCCGGGACGCCTCCGCCCGCAGAGTCGCGAGGAACCGTGCGCGCCGCCGCGCCGGCAGCTCGGCCAGTCGCTGGGTCAGGCCAGTCACCGGGCACTCCTTTCCGCCAGCCGCGACCGTAGGTCGGCCAGCTCCTCGATGGCGACGGAGAGCACGTCGATGCCACGCAGGTAGTCGGAGAGGATGATGTGCTCGGTGTCGGCGTGGTCGAGCCGGCTGTCGCCCGGTCCGTACGTCGCCATCGGCACGTCCCAGACCTCGGCGAGGGTGTTCATGTCGGAGGTGGCGGTCTTCACCACCAGTCGGGGCCGACCGTGCACCCGCCGGATGCCCGACACCAGGGCGCGGACCGCCGGGTTGGCCCGGCCGACGCGGCAGGCGGCCACCTCGTTCAGCACGTGGAGGGTTCCTTCCGGCAGGCGGTCGCGCATCGCGCGAAGGAGCCTGTCGCTGTCGAAGTCCGGCGGCGTGCGGACGCTGAGGTCCGCCGTGGCCGAGGTGAGGTCGGCGTTGAGCGAGACCAGGGTCGCGCCCGGCCGGTCGAAGAATTCGTGGCCGGCCTCGGGACCGAGCAGATCGACCAGTGCGGTCCAAGCGGTGACGGCCAGTTCGGAGGCCTTCGGCGCCGGATTGCTCGGGTGGGTGGCGGGGCATCGGACGGTGTAGCGCAGGTCGAGCTTGCCCTTGTAGCCGAGCACGACACCCGACCAGCCGCTCGGCTCGCCGATGATCAACGCGTCCGGCCGGTCGTGGGTGGCGCGGATGGCCATCGCGCCGCGGGAGCCGGGTGTCTCCTCCTCCACGACCCCGATCACGAGCAGGCGGCCGTGGAAGTCGGTAGCCCGGGCGGCGGCGCAGATCATCGCGGCGAGCGGACCCTTCGCGTCGACGGCGCCGCGGCCGTAGAGGCGGCCGTCCTCGGAGCGGACCGGGACGTGGCCCGGGACGGTGTCCAGGTGGCCCAGGAGCATCAGGGTGGGGCCCGGTCCCCGTTCGATCAGGCCGATGACGTTGCCGACTCCGTCGATGTGTGCCTCGAAGCCCAGGTCGCGCATCGCGGTGACCAGGACGTCGGCGAGCGCGCGCTCCTGGTAGGACGTGGAGGCGACCCGCAGCATCTGGGCGAGCAGTCCGATGGCGTGGGTGTCGGTGACGGTCATCGCGCACGCTCCAGCAGGTGCTCGACGATGCGGTCGGCGACGTCGACGCGGCCGGCGAGCGCGGCCTGGAAGCCCGTGAACTCCACCCGGTGGTTGACCTCGAGGACCAGTAGCCGCCCGTCGCGGTCCTCGATCAGGTCGACGCCGGCGATGTCGGCGCCGACGGCCGCAGCCGCGTCGATCGACAGCTTGTCGATCTCGGGTGTCACCTCGCAGGGTTCCGTGCGCGCGCCGAGCGCCACGTTCGTGCGCCAGAGCTCGCCGGTGCGGTACACCGCGCCGAGCGGTTCGCCGCCCACGACGATCACCCGGATGTCCCGGCCGGGCTTGTCGACGAACTCCTGTACGTAGCCGAGGTGCGACTGCGGGCCGGGCAGGGCTGCGACGTACTCCAGCACGCCCTCCGCGTTCGCGCGGTCGGCGAGTTTGGTCACCAGACGCCCCCAGGAGCCGACCAGCGGCTTGATCAGCGCCGGGTAACCGATCTCGTCAAGTGCGGCGAGGGCGGCCTTCGGGGTCAGGCCCAGGGCGGTGCGCGGTGTCGGGATCCCTGCCGCCCACAGGGCCATCGTCGTGCGCCATTTGTCGCCGCACAGCTCGGTGGCGTCCGCGCTGTTGACCACGTGGGCTCCGGCGGCGGTGAGGGCGCGGGCCGCGTATGCCGCGCGGACCTGGCCGATCTCGCGGTTCAGCACGAGATCTCCGGCGTTGTCTCGTTCACCGACACCAAACCATAGTTTGCGGGTGTCGATGTGATCGAATGCAACGGCGCGCCTGTCGAGTGCGTCGAAAAGTTGTTTCTCATCCACGCCGACCCGGCTGGCGAGCACTGCGATTCTGCCGTTTGTCGTTGGCACGTGACCTCCGTCGTGGGACTGGAACCGGCTGGCGTCAGAGGGACGTTACGAGTTCTGCGGGGCCGCGCGCGTCCGCGACAAGCTCATCTACAGCTCCCTATTTCGATTACCCGCAGCGGAGTTCGCCCGTGCCATGCTGGCCACCGGTCCGATTGTTCGGAAAGGGGGATCCGTGGCACGGATACCAGTCCTCGCTTTATGGAGCGCGCCGCGTTCACGCTCCACCGCGTTCGCCCGGATGATGGCCGAACGCGGTGACCGCGTCGTCGTGCACGAGCCCTTCTCACAGGTGGTCGACTTCGGACGGGTGAACGTCGGTGACCACGTGGCGCACAGCGAAACCGACGTGCTCACGGCGCTCCGCGCGATCGCCGCCCACACGCCGGTCTTCTTCAAGGACACCACCGACTTCCACTATCCGGCGCTCCTGGCCGATCGGGACTTCCTCGCGGTGGCGACGCACACGTTCCTCATCCGACACCCCGCCGAGTCGATCGCCTCGCACCACCGGCTCAACCCCTCGCTGGGCCGCGACGAGATCGGCTTCGCCCGCCTGCACGAGATCTTCGAGGCGGTGCGGACGGCGACCGGTCGCACGCCGGTCGTCATCGACTCCGACGACCTGCTCGACCGTCCTGGGCCGACGGTGCGGGCGTACTGCGAAGCGGTCGGCATCGACTTCGTCGCCGAGGCGTTGAGCTGGCAGCCCGGCATGCGTCCGGAATGGCAGCGGACCAGCCGCTGGCACGAGTTGACCAGCCGGACGGTCGGCTTCACCAGCGGCGGCGGTGGCGGCGGCGCGACGATCGCGGCCGATCCGGTACTCGCGGCTCACCTCGACTACCACCTGCCGTTCTACGAGCGGCTGCGCACCGTGGCGGTACAACCGTGAGCGGCGCGGGGAGCCCACGGCGCGGGTGACCGGCCCCATCGCGGGCCGTCTTCGGCGCGCAACGGTGCGCAACGGCGCGTTCGAAACCAGCCTGAGAGGACAGTGATGAACAAGCTCGCAGCGTTAGGCGGTACCGCTGTCGTGCCGCGGCACCTGCGCCACGTGCAGTGGCCGCTGGTCGAGGAGGAGGACCGCAAGGCCGTCCTCGACGCGCTCGACGGTGCCCGGCTCGTCTCCAACTCCGACGGAGCCAACCCGGTGTCCGCGTTGGAGTCGCAGTGGGCGCGGCATTTTGGTTTTGACCACTGCGTCGCGGTCTCCACCGGCACGGCCGCGCTGTCGCTGGCCCTCGCCGCGCTCGGCGTCGGTCCCGGTGACGAGGTGATCGTGCCGGCGCTCAGCTTCATCGCCACCGGGCTCGCGCCCGTGCACCAGATGGCCGTTCCCGTCTTCGCCGACGTCGATCCGGTGACATTCAACCTCGACCCTGATGACGTCGAGCGCCGGATCACCGAGCGGACCGCGGCGATCATCCCCGTGCACCTGCACGGCGCGCCCGCCGACATGGACCGGATCCTGGACATCGCCCGCCGGCACGGCCTCGCCGTGATCGAGGACGCCGCACAGGCCCCCGGCGCGACGCACCGGGGACGGCCGGTCGGCGGACTCGGCGACGTGGGCGCGTTCAGTCTGCAGGCCACCAAGAACATTCCCACCTGCGGCGAGGGTGGGCTGCTGGTGACCGGGAACGCCGAGCTCGCCGCGACCGTACGCCGGGGCCGGCAGTTCGGGGAGGTCATCGAGGCCGGGCAGGATCGCGACTACGTTTCCCACGGCCTCGGCTGGAACCACAAGATGAACGCGATCCAGGCCGCGTTCACCAGCTCCCAGCTCGCCCGCTTCGACGGGTACGAGCACGCGCGGCAGCAGAACATCGCCCGGTTCCTCGCCCGGCTCGGTGAGCTGCCCGGCCTGCGGATCCCGGTCGCGCGGGCAGGTACCACGCACGTCTGGCACATTCTGCGGTTCCGCTTCGACCCGGCCGCGTTCGGTCTCGACGGCGTACGGCCCGAGGCGCTGCGCGCGACGCTGCGCCGGTTACTGCGCGCCGAGGGCGTGCCGATATCGCAGTACCAGCTCATGCCGCTGCCCGACCAGAAGGTGTTCGTCGACCGCGTCGGCTTCGGCAGCGGCTACCCCTGGACGGTGACCGGCGCGACCCGGCCGCCGGCGGGCGAAGGCCATCCGGTGGCCCGCGCGGTCATCGCCGACTCGCTGACCCTGCAGAAGCGCCACCTGCACCCGGAATCGGGTGACCTGCTGCAGCGCTACGCGGACGCCTTCGAGAAGGTGTGGGCCAACGCCGACATGGTGGCCACGCTCACGGCGGGCGCCTCGTGATGCCCGCCGCCACGGCGACCCGGGAGTCACTCGCCCCGGTCGCCGCCCGCATCCGCTCGCACGTCGTCGACATGTGCGCCGGCCCCGAGGGCGGCCACCTCGGCGGCGCGCTCTCCGCGACCGAGGTGCTCACCGCGCTCTACTTCTCGGTACTGAACGTCGATCCGTCGCGGCCCGACGACCCGCAACGTGACCGCTTCCTGCTCAGCAAGGGCCACGCCGCCGTCGGCCTGTACGCGACGCTGGCCGAGCGCGGCTACTTCCCGGTCGAGGAGCTCGCCGACTACGGGCGGCCCGGCACCCGGCTGATGGGTCACCCGGTGCGGGTGGTACCCGGCGTGGAGATGCCGACCGGGTCGCTCGGTCACGGGCTCGCGCTGGCCTGCGGGTTCGCCCTCGCTGCCCGGTACGACCGCCGCACCTCACGCAGCTTCGTACTACTCGGCGACGGCGAACTGCAGGAGGGCTCGGTGTGGGAGGCGGCGATCGCGGCCGTCACACTGCGTCTCGACCGCCTGGTGGCCGTCGTCGACCGCAACGGACTGCAGCTGACCGGCGCGACCCAGCGGATCGCGGCGATGGAGCCGCTCGCCGACCGGTGGCGCGGGTTCGGCTGGTCGGTGCGGGAGGCCGACGGTCACGACGCCGATGCCCTCGCCGCGCATCTGGCCGCGGCACCGTGGGAGCCGGGCAGGCCGAGCGTGCTGATCGCCCGCACGGTCAAGGGGCACGGGCTGCCGTTCCTCGCCGGACGGGCGGCCAGCCACTATATGACGCTGTCGGAGCGCAACCACGCGCGGGCCACCGCCGCGCTGCACGCGACGGACGCTGTCCGATGAGCCGCGCGACCGCCACGCCGGGCCGCGCCACCCGCGATGCGTACCGGGAATCCCTGCTGCCGCTGTTGGCCCGCCATCCCGAGCTGATCTGTCTGGACAGCGACACCGGGCTGTTCGGTACCGAGTTCGCCGCCTGCGCCGGTGAGCAGTACCTCAACCTCGGCATCGCCGAGCACAACCTGATGGGGATGGCCGCCGGGCTGGCCGCGTCGGGGCGAGTGCCGTTCGTCAACACGATGGCTGCCTTCGCCACCTCCCGCGCCCTGGAGTTCATCAAGATCGACATCGCGTACAACCGATTGCCGGTCCGCATCATGGCCACCCACGGTGGCTTGGCCGCCGGCCACCTCGGCCCCACCCACCAGGCGCTGGAGGACCTCGCCGTGCTGCGGGTACTGCCGGGGATGACGGTGGTGGTGCCCGCCGACGCCGCCGCCACAGAGGCGTTCGTCGCGCAGAGCGTAGGCCTGGACGGGCCGCTCTACGTCCGGCTCGGCCGCAAGGCCACCCCGCCGCTGCCCGCCGCCGCCGCTCCGGTCATCGGGCGGGCGCAGACGCTGCGGCACGGCGGCGACGTGGTGCTCGCCTGCTGCGGGCCGTACCCGGTGCTGGCTTGCCTGGCCGCCGCCGACACCCTCGCCGGGCGTGGCATCGAGGCCACCGTGCTGAACCTGCACACGCTACGGCCCTTCGACACCGCGGCGCTGGTGGCCGCGGCGGGCCCGGCCCGACTCGTCGTCACCGTCGAGGAGCACTGGCGCGGGGGCGGTCTGGGCGGCGCGGTGGCCGAGACGCTGGCCGAGGCGGCGCCCACCCGGGTACTGCGGCTCGGTATGCCCGACCAGTTCGTCGACACCGTCGGCAACCATGAATACCTGCTCGACCAGTACGGCATCACCGCCGAGCAGGTCGTCAACGCGGTGGTAACCGCGCTCTCTCCGGAAAGGACACAGGTCCGATGAACGCCGTACAGCTCTGCCCGAAGTGCGAGGAAAAGGTGCAGCTCGGCGACGCGCCTCGGCTCAACGAGATCGTCGAGTGCCCGAGTTGCCGCAGCGAGCTGGAGATCATCTCGCTGACACCGGCGGTTCTCGCGCTCGCTCCCGAGGTAGAAGAGGACTGGGGCGAATGATCCGCGTCGCGGTGGTCGGCGCGGCCGGCTACATCGGCGGTGAGCTGCTGCGGCTGCTCCTGAGCCACCCCGAGGTCGAGGTGGCCGGCGCGGTGTCGTCGCGCTTTCCCGGCCGACGGGTCGACGGCGTGCACCCCAACCTGCGGTCCGTCACCGACCTGGTGTTCCGCACGGCCGACGAGGTGGACGGCTGCGACGTGGTCTTCCTGGCCACGCCGCACCGCACCGCCATGACCCAGGTCGGTCGGTGGGCCGGGCGGGCCAAGCAGGTCATCGACCTGACCGCCGACTTCCGGCTCGACGACACGGAGGTCTTCCGGCGTTACTACGGCACCGAACACACGGCGCCGCACCTGCTCGGCGACTTCGTACCCGGTCTGCCGGAGCTGCATCGGGACGCCCTGCGCACGGCCGACCGGGTCAGCGTGCCGGGCTGCATGGCGATGGCGGGTGTGCTCGCGCTCCTGCCGCTCGTCGCCCGGGACCTGATCGAACCTCGGGCGCAGCTCGACGCGCGTACCGGATCGAGCGGGTCCGGCGCCACCGCGGGCAACGCGAACCTGCACGCCGAGCGGAGCGGGGCGATGCGCGTGTTCGCCCCGACCGGGCACCGCCACGAGGCCGAGATCTCCCGGCACCTCGGCATTCCGGTCGCCATGACGGCGACCGGGGTCGAGGCGGTACGGGGGGTGCAGACGGTCGGGCACGCCGAGTTGCGCCCCGGTGTCGACGAGTTGGCGGTGCGCCGGGCGTTCCGTGAGCAGTACCAGGACGAGCCGTTCGTCCGGGTCGTCGCGCACGACCGCGGCACCTATCGCTACCCCGAGCCGAAGATCCTGCTCGGCTCGAACTTCTGCGACGTGGGGTTCGCGGTCGGTGCGGGACGGCCGCGTCCGCCGGGTCGACCCCACAGCGGCCGACTCACCGTCATCGCGGCGCTGGACAACCTCATGAAGGGCGGCGCCGGCAACGCCGTGCAGTGCCTCAACATCCGCATGGGCTGGCCGGAGCACCTCGGCCTGTCCTTCCCCGGTCTGCATCCGGCATGAGCGCCGCAGCGCTGGTCGTCGTCAAGTGCGGCGGGAACCCGGCCGTCGACGCGGACGCCATCTGCGCCGACGTGGCCGATCTGGTCCGCGCCGGCCGTTCGGTCCTGCTCGTGCACGGCGGCTCCGGGGCGATCGCAGACCTCGCCGATCGGCTCGGTGTGCCGCACCGCACGCTGGTCGCCCCGGACGGGGTGACCAGCCGGTACACCGACCCGGCGACGATGGAGGTGGTCACCCTGGCACTGGCCGGCGGGGTCAAGCCTCGGCTCGTCGCCGGCCTGTCCCGGCTCGGTGTGCCCGCGGTCGGGCTGACCGGCCTGGACGGTGGCATGCTGCGCGCACGCCGCAAGTCGGCCGTGCGGGCCGTCGTGAACGGGCGGACGACGCTGGTCCGCGACAACCTCAGCGGCCGACTCGGCCGAGTGCGCACCGCCCTGCCGCAAACCCTGCTGTGCCGCGGTTTCGTGCCGGTCGTGTCGCCGCCGGCGATCGACGAACACGACCAGCCGGTCAACGTCGACGCCGACCGGGTCGCCGCGGCGCTCGCGGCGGCCCTCGGCGCCAGCCAGCTGGTGCTGTTGACCGGCGCGTCCGGGGTGCTCGCCGACCCGGCCGACGAGGGTAGCCTGCTGCGCACGTACGAGGTGCCGGCGACCGGGGCGCCCGGCCGGTTCGCCGGCGGCGGCATGGCGCTCAAGCTCGTCGCCGCCCGCGAGGCCCTGACCGGTGGGGTGGGGTCCGTGCGCATAGCCGACGGTCGGGTGTCCGAGCCGGTGCGGCGGGCGTTGAACGGAGCCGGGACCGTGGTCCGGCTCTCAGACATGATCCCGTCTCTGAAAGGGGCGTAGCTGACGATGTCCACAAGTCTGCGAGTGGCGCTGGTCGACGCGTACTCGATGGGGCGCCATCTGCTGCCCGTGCTCGGCCCGCTGGGGGTGGAGTGCGTGCACGTGCAGTCCCCGGCCCCCGACGTGCACCTGGCCAAGCTACCCGTCCCCGACGGCTTCGCCGCCGGCGTGCGCCACACCGGTGACCTCGCGGCCACCGCGGCCGCGCTGCGCGAGCAGCGGGTCAGCTTCGTGATCTCGGCCGGGGAGTCCGGCGTGGAGCTGGCCGACCTGCTCAACGCCGAGCTCGGCACCCCGGGCAACGGCATGAGCCGGCCGAGCTCACGGCGCAACAAGTACGACATGGTGCGGGCGATCCGCGACGCCGGTCTCGACCACGCGGCGACGATGGTCTCCGCCGACGTCGACGAGGTCATCGAGTTCGCCGACCGGACCGCCGGATACCCGGTCGTGCTGAAGCCGGTCGCCAGCTCCGGCACCGACAACGTGGTCGCCTGCTCGTCACCGGAGCAGATCCGCGCCGTGCACGAGATGATCCTGACGAGCGCCGATCGCCACGGCAAGCCCAACACCGTGGTGCTCGCTCAGGAGTTCCTCGACGGCGACGAGTACTTCGTCAACACGGTCAGCCGGGACGGGCGGCACCATACCGGCGAGATCTGGCGGTACTACAAGATCCGGTCGGCGGCCGGCAACATCGTCTATGACTACGATGAGCCGCTCGCGCCCGAGGACCCGGTCGCCCAGCGGCTGGCGGCCTACACTCACCAGGTTCTCGACGCGTTGGAGGTCCGGCACTGGGCCGCGCACACCGAGGTGATGATGACCGCCCGCGGTCCGGTCCTGGTCGAGTGCGCCGCCCGCTTCGGCGGGGGTCAGGTCCCGCCGCTGAACAAGCGCTGCTTCGGCACCAACCAGATCGAGATGTTCGCCCAGGCACTGCTCGATCCGGAGGGTTTCGACCAGCTGCCGACCATGGCGTACGAGCTACTCGCGCACGTCCGCGACGTCTCCCTGATCAACTCGCTGGATCAGGGCATGGTTCCGTCGCAGGAGACGCTGGCGGAGATCCGGTCGCTGCCGTCCTACGCGCACACGCTCATGGCACACCCGGAGGGCACCATGATCCCCCGCACCATCGACGTCGCCACCCAGCCGGGCTGGATCTTCCTGGTCGCCGAGGATCCGAAACAGATACAGGCCGACTACGAACGCCTGCGTGAGATAGAACGCGACTACCTCTACTCGGCCGAGCCCAAGTAGGAGGACGGCCGTACCGAGCCCAGGTCGCTCACGCCGGGGCCCGGCGCCTTCCTCGCCGTCGGCCGAAAAGCTCGCCGTCGGCCGAGAAGCAAGTGGGCAAGTGGGAGGGAAGGTAAGGGAAACGGGACGGGAAGGACGCACTGCACAGTGACGTTTATGCGCGCACAATCCCCGAGAAATCCACGGTTCAGGCTGCTGCTGGTGATGCCGGGTCACCAGCTCGCTCGAAAAGGAGCCGAGCTCGGTTTCCGTATCTGGTCGATCTGGGATCCGTCGCGGCTCGACGCCGACTTCGCGCCCCGCGTCGAAGAGGTCTCCGAGGAACTGCTGCTCACCGACTTCTCTGACGAGATCGCACTGTGCGATGCGATCGCGCGGACCGCGCGGCGCCATCGCATCGACGCCGTGCTGCCCTGCGGACAGGGCAGTTCCGTGCTGCCGGTGACCCGGGCGGCGTGGCAACTG
Source organism: Solwaraspora sp. WMMB335 (assembly GCF_049179075.1). NCBI lineage: Bacteria > Bacillati > Actinomycetota > Actinomycetes > Micromonosporales > Micromonosporaceae > Solwaraspora > Solwaraspora sp. WMMB335. The sequence goes on along the minus strand of NZ_JBMHMF010000001.1, from coordinate 5,771,206 downwards.
GGGCTGTCCCCGAACCCGGCGGTGGTGTACGAGCGGCTGCAGGCCCGCGAAGCCGACGATGAGGTCCCTCGGGAGACTCCCCGGGTGAGCGTCGAGACGCTGACGGTGGACGGGATCCACACCGTCGTGGGCATCACCGCGCAGCGCACCACGGGACCACCGCACTTCCTCGTGACCGGCTACCTGCATCCGGCGCCGTTGACCGACGACGAACGGACGATCATCGAGCAGGCTGTCAAGGAGCGCCTGACGACGAGCGGATACCGGTTCGGCCCGGCCCACACCCAGGTGGCGCTGCTGCCCCACGGGCCGTGGATCGTGTCCTGCCAGGCGCACCTGGGCGCCGACCGTATCCCCCTGCTCATCGAGATCTCACGTGGGTACGACCTGGAGTCGGCGGTCTTCACGGGCCTGCTGGGCGCCCGCCCGGTTGTGCCGAACGCCGTCCGGTACGCCGAGGTAGGCTTCTTCCTGCTGCCGGAGGGACGCCTCGAGACGTTCACCGGAACGGAGGACATCGCCGTGACCCCGTGGGTCCACGGAGCGCGTTTCCCGTACACGGCCGGCGACTGGGTGGCACCCGTCGGCGACCCGCGCGCCCGGCGCGCCTATGTGGTCGTCGAGGGCGAGACACCGCAAATCACCGGCGAAAGGGTCGCCAAGGCGCGGCGGGATCTCGTCGCCGCCATCCGGCCGGCCACCGCATGACGCGCACCGGACGGCCGGGACCGCAGGTGAGCCGCCGGAGCGGTTGCGGTCGCGTTTCGTGCGCACGCAGACCTGGCAGCACGCGGGCCGGTCGCTGTCGGCACTGGTCCGCGAGATCCCGAAGCCGCCACCAAGCCCGAGCAGGCTGGCTCCACCAACGCACCCGGCTCAACCGACGGTATTCCCTGGCCAACTAGCAAATGGCGGCTGCCGTCGTAGAATGAGGCGAGGCGCGGGGGAAGGGACGCCAACAGGAACATGCCTAGTGCGTGTTCTCGGCGAGAGGATCCATGCTCGCGGGCGCATATCCCCAGCTCATCGCTGCCGGGGAGGAACGGTGCGACCCGTGACGTCGAGATCAATTGAAGAGGACGCAGGCTTCAGACCGGGATTCTCCGTTCTGGGATCCCTGGAAGTTCGTAGCGGCAGCGCCCTCATATCGATCAACGCCGCTCTGCAACGGCGCGTTCTCGTGATGCTGCTTCTGGAGGCCGGGCGCGTCGTGCCCGTCTCCCGCCTGGTGGCGGCCGCCTGGGACGCGCAACCGCCGGACAGCGCCGAGCACCAGGTACGCAAGACGGTCGCCAAACTACGCAGCCGCATTCCGTACGGCCCGGACATCATCGTCACCGACGGGCTCGGATACCGCGCCGTCGTCGACGCCGGCCACCTCGACCTGCTGCGCTTCCAGAAACTGCTCGGACAGGCCAGGGCGGCCCTGGACGAGGGGGACACGGAGCGGGCCGCCACACGGTTCCGCAAGGCGCTGGCACTGTGGCGGGGCCCGGTGCTGGCCGGCGAAGGCGGCCGGGTGGTCGACGCCGCCTCGACGGCTCTGCAGGAACAACGGCTCGCCGCCGCCGAGCAGTTCTACGAGCTGTGCATCGACGCCGGCGAGGCCGCCGGGATCACCAGTGAGCTGCGTGTCCTCGTCGAGGAGCATCCGCTGCGCGAGACGCTGCGCGGCCGGCTGATGCTCGCCCTCTACCACTCCGGCCAGCAGGCCGCCGCGCTCGACGAGTTCGCCCGTGCCCGCGGGCACCTCGCCGACGAACTGGGCATCGACCCCAGCGCGGAGCTGACCGAACTGCACGAGCGCATCCTGCGCCAGGACCCGTCGCTGACCCGTTCCGAGCGCACCGTTGCCCGGGTCCCGCGGCAGGTGATCGAAACCCCGCACGCGCTGCCGTTCGACGTACCCGACTTCTCCGGACGCGGCTGCGAGCTGGAGTGGATCCGCGATGCGGCCCGGCGTGCCCCGGAGGGTTCGCCGACGGTCCTGGCCCTCGACGGCATTGGCGGCGGCGGCAAGACGGCCCTCGCCATCCGGGCCGCGCATCAGCTGGTCGAGCAGTATCCGGACGGCAGTCTCTTCATCGACCTGCACGGCTTCACGCCGGGTCAGACGCCGCTCAGCGCGTTCAAGGCACAGGGTGACCTGCTCGCCGCCGCCGGCATTCCCAGCGACGAGCTGCCCACGGTGCCGGCCGGGCGTGCCGCGCGGTGGCAGTCCCACATGCGCGGCCGTCGCATGCTGCTGGTGTTGGACAACGCCGCCACCTCCGAGCAGGTACGGCAGCTGATCCCCGCCTCGTCCGACAGCCTGGTCCTGATCACCAGCCGTCCGCGGCTAACCGGGCTCGACGGCGTCGAGTGGCTCTCCGTGGGCGCCCTTCCGGAGCTGGACAGCCATCAGCTCCTGCGCAGCACCCTCGGTGCCGAGCGCGTGGAGAAGGAGCCGGAAGCGGCCCGTGAGCTGCTGCGGCTGTGCGGGGGTCTGCCCCTGGCGGTGCGGATCGCCGCCGCCCGGCTGGCGAACCGTCCGCACTGGGCGGTGGAACGGCTCGTCGAGCGGCTGCGCAACCACGACCGGCGCCTGGACGAGCTCACCAGCGAGGGCCGGGGGGTGGCGAGCGCGCTGCTGCTGTCGTACCAGTCCATGCCGCACGAGCAGCGAACGGCCTTCCGACTCCTGGGCTACCACCCCGGACGCTATCTGGACGTCGAGGAAGCCGCCGCGCTGCTGGACACCGACGTTCTCACGACCGAGGACGTCCTGGAGGAGCTGGTCGACGTACGGCTGCTGGAAGCTCGGGAGCCGGGGGTCTACGCCCTGCACGATCTGGTGCGCAGCTTCGTGCAACGGGTCGCGCAGGGACAGCGGGCGCCGGAGGACGGGCGAGCGGTGCGACGGCTGCTCGATCACTACCTGAGCACGGCGCAACGCGCGTGCGACCTGCTGTTCCCCGGCCGGCGTCACTTCGGCGACGGCGAGGAGCAGAGCCAGTCACGCGACGACTTCGACCGCAGGGAGGAGGCGCTGCAGTGGCTCGACCAGCACCAGGACAGCCTGCTGAAGGCGGTGGACGTCGCGTATCACGAGGGACTGCTGTGGCACGCCGCGCGGCTGCCCCGTGAGTTGGGCTTCCACTCCAGCATCAGAGCCTACGACGCCAGCGCGAACGCGGCGTTGGAGAAGGGCGTCAGCGCGTCACGTCAGCTCGGGGACCTGTCGTTGACCCGGCTGAACCTGATGAATCTGGCCATGGGCAAGTGGCGGCTGGGGCAGTTGAGTGAGGCGGTCGCCCGGCTCGAGGAGGCCGTGGAGCTGGCCCGGCAGATGGAGGATCCGCACAGCGAGGCGGAGTGCCGGGCCCGGCTGGGGCAGGCGTGCAACAGCCTGGGAGAACTGGAATACGCTCTGCGGCTGTGTCAGGAGGCCAACGCGTGTGCGCGCAAGCTCGGCTTCACCCGACTCGACGGCTCGTCGTTGAGCACGCTCAGCCTGGTTCAGGTGCGGCTCGGGCATTTCGCCGAGGCGGTGGAGTCGGCGCGGCAGGCGGTGGCCATCTTCGACTCGATCGAGGAGATCCAGCTCTCCGTGGACGCGTTGAGTAATCTCTCCCAGGCGACCGAGCGTCTCGGCCGTTTCGCGGAGGCTCTCGACTGGGCCGACGCGGCGCTGGAACGGTGCCAGCACATGAACATGCTCTCGGTGCTGCCGCTCGTGTTCGCCCGCCGGGCCGACGTTCTGGTGCGCTTGGGAAAGCTGGACGAGGCGGCGGGCAGCGTCGACCACGCCCTGGCCAGGGCCACCAGCAGCACCGACGATATCCACCGAGCCGCCGTGCACCTTTCGGTCGGTCGCGTCCGGTACGCCCAGGGTGACCTGGACACAGCGCAGGCTCAGCAGCTCCTGGCCCACGAGATCGCCTGCCGGATGGAGCTGCGCTACGACGAGGCGTGCGCACTGTGGGCCCTCGGTCGCACCGCCGAGGCACAGGGGCAACCGCAGGTGGCCCGGCGGCACCGCATGGCGGCGGACCACCTCTTCTCGCTGATGAAGGTTCCGCAGTCCGCGCGGTGAGTCGAAGGCTGCGCGGTTGGACCCGCTCGCCGGCCGACCCGCAGCACGGGGATCGGTGGGGTGCCCAAACGGGAACGGGCCGGGATCGCTGATCGGGAACATCGATGATGTCGAAACGATCCGCCTTCACAGGAGGTCACTGATGCGCCTGATCCCTGCTGCTACCGCCGCCTCCGTTCTCGCTCTCGGGCTTCTCCTGGGGGGATTCACCGCCTCCACCGACGCCATCACGCCGGGCACGGACCAGCAGCGCACAGTCGCCACCGACCCTTCGCCGAACGTGCCTGTGCCCGGGCAGACCGACAACAACGGTAACGGCTGAACAGGTGAGCGGTAACCACTGGCTGACGCGGCTCACGGGTCCGACCACCGGCATTCTTCCTCGGGGGGAACACCATGACGATTCGGGTACTCATCTGTGACGAACTACCCGTGATCGCGGATGGTCTGAAGATCATCCTCGACGCGGTGCCGGACATCGACGTCGTTGGCACGACGCACAACGGCATGGAAGCCATCATTCTCGTCCGCACCAAGCGACCCGATGTGGTGGTCACGGATTTGAACCTCCAGACCATCTCCGGCCTCGAGCTGATCCGCAGACTCGACAAGGAGGACGAGCCGCCCAACGTCGTGGTGTTCACCTCGTCCGACGCCGACAAGACGGTGAGCGACGTGCTGCACTCCGGGGTGAGCTGCCTGCTCGACAAGGGCGCCAGCCTTCAGGAGCTGATCACCGCGATCCAGGCGGCGGCCGCCGGGCAGACCATGCTCGCGCCGAGCATCGCTCGGCGCCTGGTCACCTGGTTCCGTGCACAGCCCGAGCCCCAGGGAGCCGCGGCATGCCCGGAGGCGATTGAGCTGACCCCGCGGGAACGGGAGGTAACCAGGATGGTGGCGCGCGGTATGTCCACCGAGGAGGTGGCCCGCGAGCTGATCATCGGCGAGGCCACCGTCCGCACCCATCTCTACCGGGTGCGGACCAAGCTCGGCGTCCGCGACCGGGCCGAGCTCGTGTCGCTGGCCTACCGGACCGGGCTCATCCGCCCGGCCGGGCAGCCCTTCGACGCTGGCCCGCTCCTGCCGTCGAGCAGCCAGTGGGCAACCTGACCGGCCACGGAGGCAACGGCCGGCGGGTGTACGAGGTCGGGGTCGGCACGGCATGGTTGAGAAATAGCTGGCGAGCCGGCAGCTGGCACGGTGGACGCCTCGGCCACCACGACGGAGCACGGGACCTGGATCGCACCGGCCAACCGGGTGACCTGGACGCCCCCCGGATTCGACCACTCCCACCGTTTCTACGGCCGAGCCGACGTCCGCGTCGTCGCCATCCCGGCCGGAATGTGCGGCGAACTCATGGCACGTCCCGGCGTGTTCGCGGTAAGTCACTTGCTCCGCGAGGCCATCCTGGCGCTGACCGGCCGGCCGGAGACCCGCCCCGGCGCACACGAACGGCTGCACGCGGTCGTGATCGACAAGCTCACCGAGACCCCCGAGCAGCCGCTGCGTCTACCCGAGCCACGCGACGACCGACTACGCGACGTCACCAACCTTCTGCACACCGAACCCGGCCGGGCGACGTCCCTGGCCGAGCTCGGACGGGCCGCCGGAGCGAGCGAACGCACCCTCAGCAGACTGTTCCATGACGAACTCGGCATGAGCTTCCACCGCTGCGCACCATCCTGCGCGTCCACCACGCCCTGCTCCGTCTTACCGACGGCGACTCGGTCACCGCCACCGCGAGGGCGTGCGGATGGTCCACCCGTCGAGCTTCATCGAGGCATTCGGCTCGGTCGACGCGCCCCCGGACGGCAGATCCGCACGCCCAGGACGCCCGCACACGCTTCGCGCGGATCCCGACAGATGCCGCCGACGACACCGGGCACGAGGGGAAGGCCGCGCTACGGCACGGCCGCGTCGGACTTGGCGGTGAAGATGTTCCGGGACGCGGCGAGTCCGAGCAGGGTCGCGCCGAAGACGACCAGGCCCACCGTACTGACGCCGCCCAGGGCCACCAGCACACCGACGGCGATGGGACCGGTGGTCTGGCCGACGCTGCGGGAGAGGGCCTCGGTGGCGGCGGCACTCGCGCGCAGTTCCGGATTCCAGTTCACGCTGATCGCCATGGACAGCGGCATCAGGGCGCCCAGGCAGGTCCCGAGCAGGACCAGGGTCAGGGCGACGGCCGCGACGTCCAGCGCGGCCAGGGCCACCGCGGCGTAGGCCGCGGCGGCCAGCGGGATGACCAGGTAGAGCCGGGTGAACAGCTGCTCACGAGTGATCCGCTTGAGCGACATGCGGTTGATGAAGCTGCCGGTGAAGACGCCACACGGGATGAGGATCGACACGCCGACCCGTTCCAGGGTGCTCAGGTCGTCGGCCAGCCGGTCGAGCAGGACACTGACACCGAAGTGGCTGCCCTGCATGATCAGCCCGATCCCGACGCTGGACAGGATCAGCCAGCGACGCCGCCGTTCCCCCAGCATGGCCTGGATCGCCCGCAAGGTCAGCCCGATCCGTCGGCGGAACGGGACGTCGGGCGCGTGCGCGTCGGGCGGGCGTTCCCGCCCGAGCCGGGCCACGAACACGACCACCAGCAGGATGGTCGCGTAGACCGCACCGACCGCGAACACGATGATCGGTTGGTCCAGCGACGCCGAGAACGCGCCCAGCGCGAGCGCCGAGGCGGCGCCCATACTGACGAACGTCTGCAGCAGGGAGTAGCCCCGGTCGCGGGCTCTCGGATCGCCTTTCGTCAGGTCCGCCACGAGTGCCTGGCCGCACAGTGCCATGGCGCCGCTGGCGAAGCCGGTGAGCAGCCGCCCGACGGTGAGCACGGCGTAGCTCTGGTACAGGCAGAGCAGGATCGACACGACGGCGTTGACGATCATGCCCGGTACGAGGACCCGGCGGATCGGAACGAGGTCGAGCAGGGGTCCGGCGAGCAGTCCGGCGACCGCGGTGGCCACGCTGTGCGCGCCGATGGTGATCCCGATCTGGGCCGGGCTGAGATCGAGGCTGCGTCCCAGGCCCACCGAGATCGGGATGTACGCCAGCTGGGTGAGCGGGTTGAAGAACACCAGCAACGGGGGGACGGCGGGGGCCAGCGGTACCCGGGTCCGGGAGATGTCGTTGCCGCTCGTCACGACCGCTCCCCCAGCCACGTCCAGCGGCGCAGCCGACGGCTCAGTCGATCGGCTGGTGCTCCAGGAACGCTTTCATCTCGTCGAACGCGGCGGACGAGTGCGTCCGGAAGATCGCCTCGGCCGCGTCGAGGTCGCGGTCGCGGCAGGCCTTCAGGAAACGCCGATGCTCGTCGAGGCCGTCGAGGCGACGCTCCTTGGAGCGGATGAACGCCACCGACAGCATGCCCGGGGTCGCGGTGCGCAGTGACAGCAACATCTGGGTCAGCCGCGGTGAACGGGCGGCGTGGTAGAGGAACACGTGGAACGCCCGGTTCAGCTCGACGTACTTGCTGAGGTCCGGGTCGCGTTCCATCTCCTCCTGCATCCGTTCGGCCTCGGCGAGCTCCTCGTCGGTGATCCGCTCGGCACACAGCCGTGCCGCCAACGCCTCCAGCGTCTCGCGCAGCAGCCGGATGTCGCGCAGCTCGTCGGCGTCGATGGCGGTGACCGTGGCCACCTTGCGGGCATGGACCTTGATCAGACCCTCGGCGGCCAGATCGCGCATCGCCTCGCGTACCGGTGTGGGGCTGACCCCCAGCATCTGCGCGATCTCGGTCTGCACGATCCGTGATCCAGGCTTGAGCGTCCCGTCGACGATTGCCGAGCGCATCCAGTCCCGGACGCGTTCGTGGACGGTCCCCGAGATACCGGCGAAGGATGTCGCCGCCTGGTCCCCGAACACCACTGTCCTGCCCTCGATTCTTCTCGCCCGGCGGCAAACCCCCGGGGGCATACTCCGACCGTTCGATTCTACAGAATCGAGGCGAACACCACGTGTAGTGGCTGGATACTGTGCGCTGCGCCATGTCAGGTCCGGTCCTCTCGGAGATCGATCTCGGCATCGGCGAGCGTCCACCGACGTAGCGCCGTCAGCCGCCAGCCCAGCAAACCCATCACGACCGCGCAGGCCAGGCCGCCGGAGACCATCGCGAACGCCGGGCCGGTGAAGCTCGCCGTCGCGCCGGCCCGTGCGTCGCCCAGCAGCGGTCCACCAGTGACGACACCGATGTGCACGGCGGAGAGCCGACCCCGCAGGTGATCCGGGACGCTGAGCTGCAGGACGGTCTGGCGGAACACCGCCGACACCACGTCGGCGACGCCGGCGACCATGAGCAGGACGAGGGTCAGCGGCAGCCAGTGCGACAGGCCGAAGCCGGCGATCGCCAGACCCCACACGACGATCGAGATGATCACGGCTCGTCCGTGGCGCGTCACCGACCCTACCCAGCCCGAGGTGAGGGCTCCGATGAGGGCACCCGCTCCCGGAGCGGCGTGCAACAGGCCGACGGTCACCGCGTCGCCACCGAGCTGGCCGAGGGCGATCGCCGGAAAGAGCGCGCGGGGCATGCCGAAGAACATGGCGTTCAGGTCGGCGAGGAAGCATCCCAGCACCGCGGGTTTGGTCCTCAGGTAGGTCAGGCCCTCGACCACCGATTTGAGCCCGGGCTTGGTGACGGCGTGGACCGGCGGCATCGGCCGCATCCGGCTGAGCACCGAGATGGAGATGAGGAAGGTGACGACGTTCAGCCCGTACGTGGTCGACAGCCCGAGCGCCGCGATGACGACGCCCGCGACGGCCGGCCCGACGATCGCACCCACCTGGGTGAGGGTCTGGTTCAGCGCGAAGGCGGACGGCAGGATCTCCCGCCGCACCAGGCCGGCCACCGAGGCGCTGCGCGCCGGGCTCTCCAGTGCCGAGAGCCCGGCCGAGACCGCCACCAGCACGAAGATGGCCCAGACCGGCGGGCGATCGAGCAGGGCGAGCATGGCCAGCCCGCCGACGACGGCGGCGAGCAGACTCTCGGTGACCAGCAGCAGCTTGCGTCGGTCGACGGCGTCGGCGACCGAGCCGCCGAACAGGGAACAGACCATCAGTGGAACAAGCTGCGCGAGGCTCGCCAACCCGACCATCAGCGTCGATTCGGTCAGCACGTAGACCTGGTACGGCACGGCGACCCGCGTCATCTGGGTGCCCATGATGGCGACGGCGTGCCCACTCCAGAGTCGCCGGAAATCCGGCGACTCGCGCAGCGGGGTGATGTCGACGACCAGCCGTCGGCGGGCGGGTGCGGGTATCGTCCGTCGTTGGTTTCCCGTGGTCGTCACCTGGTCAGCCGCACCGGAAGAACTCGCGCGGCACCGAGTGCAGCGACTCCAGGCCGGATCCGGTGACGGTGAACATCTCGCCGTACTGGACGCCGGCGAGACCGTCGGGCGTCACCACGTTCGGCTGGATGACCAGGCACATCCCTTCCTGGTAGACGAATCCCTCGGGCTCGCCGCGGTAGGTCTGGCGGGTGCGCACGATGGCGGGCAGCTGCGCGCAGCCGTGCACCAGGTCGTCGTAGATGGTGAACCCGTGTCGCTGGGCGACCTCCGCCGCGTCGAGAACGTCGGACACTGTCGACCCGGGCCTGATCGCCGAGCGGACGGCGTCGAAGACCTCGACCGCGACGTCGTGCAGCCGGGCGTAGAACGGTGTCGGGCCGGTGCCGATCGTGTAGCTACGCAGGACCTGGGCGGAGTAGCCGGCGTAGTTCGTGCTGAGCTCCGCCACGAGGGCGTCACCGACCTGAAGTTCGCGGTCGGACTGGTGCTGGCACGGTACGCCACCGCGCGGGTTCGACATCTGGGTGGCGACCATGAAGTGGATGCCGTTGATCCCGCCGTCGGCCAGGTAGCTGTCCTCGACGACCTTGGCCAGCTCGTGCTCGGTCATGCCGGGCCTGGCCTGCTCGGCGATCGCCATCGCCGAGGCGTCGCACATCCGCGCCGAAACCGCCAGCCGGTCCAGCTCCTCGGCGCTCTTGATCTGACGCTGGTCCACCAACTGCCCGCCGAACTCGACCCACTCGACGCCGGGGAAGGCCTCGGTGAGCCGGGCGTACTCGCGCCAGGTGATCGTCCCGGCCAGGCCCACCCGACCGGTGGAGACACCACGCTCGCGCAGGCATCCGATCAGGGTGGGCACGGTGTCCACCGAACCGGTCGGGGCCGAACCGCCGAAGCGCACGTCGGGGAACCGGGACATGCGCCGGGCCAGCGGCAGGTGGTTCGACAGCTGGATCAGCATCGTCGGCTCGCCGTGGCGCGGGAAGATCACCCAGGCCTCCCGGGTCGACCACCAGTCACTGAGGTACAGCACGTTCGGGTCGCGGCCACCGCGACCGCAGACGATGACGAGTTGCAGACCGAGAGCGTCCATCCTGGCCCGGACCTCGGCGTCGCGCCGGTCGAACTCCGCGGCGGAGAACGTCGGGTATTCGCGGTCGGTGAGTGGTTCCTGAGCGGTCGTGGTCATAGATCCTCACTACAGGTTCTCGACGAGTGACGGTCGCCGGGGCCCGAGGGCGGCCTAGAGGCCGCCCTCGAGTCCCATCCGGGCGTTGAGGCGGTTGTAGCCGACCAGCCCCACCAGCAGGATCGCGAAGGTGACGATGCCGAACGCGGCCACGGTGGAGAACTGGCCGTCGCCGGCCATGTCGAACATGACGACCGCCGCGGTGCGGGTCTGCGGACCGGCGAGATAGAGCGTGGTCTGCAACTCGCGGAAACTCATCACCATCGTGATGAGCGCGCCCGCGAGCAGCGCCGGCGACAGCAGCGGGACGACGATCGTCCAGATCGCCCGGGCGAAGCTCGCCCCGGCCACCTGCGCTGCCTCCTCCAGCTCCGAGCTGATCTGCAGCATGCGGGCGCTGACCAGCCGCGACACCACCGCGATGATGATGGTGATGTACGCGATCACCAGCGCCCAGTGGGTCGAGTAGATCGGCAGCGGGGTGATGAGAAAGATCCACAGGAAGCTGACCCCGACGATGACGTTGGGCAGCGCCATCGGCACCGACGTCAGCAGGTAGAGCAGCCGGCCACCGGGGATCCGGCGGGCCGAGAACCACGCAGCCAGGGTGGACAGCGTGAGCACCCCGATGCTCGCCAGCACGCCGACCAGCAGGCTGTTGACGAATCCCTGCAGGATGTTGGGCGTCTGCAGGGCAGCCACGTACGACTCCAGCGACAGCGACGTGACGGCCTCCCAGCTGACCTGCCGGAAGAACGGGTTGAGCGACATCCACAGCAGCATGAACAACGGCAGCAGGATCACCAGCGTCAGTACGGCGAAGGTGAGGACGGCCACCGGCACCCGCCACCGGCCCAGGTCCATCCGTACCGAGGAGAAGTTCTTGCCGCTGATCACCGCGTACCGCTCCCCTGCCTGGTTGAACCGGTCGTACCACCAGATCATCACCACGGCTCCGAGGAGCATGAACACCGCGTAGGTGGAGACCAGGCCGACGTTGCTCGGCGGCGTGCTGGTCCGCAGGTAGATCTCCGAGGCGTAGGTGAAGATCTTCTCGTTGACGCCGAGGAACCACGGGATCTCGAACGCCTCCCAGGCCCGCATCAACGCCATGATCGCGACGGCGGCGATGCCGGGTGCCGCCAGCGGGAGCGAGATGTCCCGCACCGCCCGCAGCTTCGAGGCCCCCGACACCTCGGCGGCCTCCTCCAGCGAGGAGTTCATCGAGGAGAAGACGGTGACCACGAACAGGTAGACCATCGGCACCATGGTCAGGCCGTTGACCAGGATCAGGCCCTGCATCGAGTAGACGTTGAACAGGGTGCCCTCGGTGCCGGTTAGGTTGCGCCAGGCCACGTTGATGGCCCCGATCTTCGGGCTGGCCAGGAACGTCCACGCGACCGGAACGAGGATCCCCGGCACCGCCATCTGGACGATGGTGAGCACGCCCACGAGATTGCGAAACGGCGCGTTGGTGCGGGCGACGATCCAGGCGAGGAACGTCCCCAGCGCCAGCGCGACGAGCGTGGATCCGCCAGCGAACTGCACCGTGGTCCAGGTGACGCGCAGCAGCCGGCCGGAGGCGAACGCGTCGCGGAAGTTCTCCAGCGTGAAGTTGAGGGAGAAGAAGTCGGCGTCGGTGGGTCGGGCGTCCTTGAGACTGGTGAACAGCAGGATGGCGATCGGCAGCGCCACCTGTGCCAGCAGGATGACCAGAACCAGGCCGTAGACCGCGCTGCGGGGGGTGAAGACCCCCCGCAGCGCGGGGAGGCGGGTGACCCGACCGGTGGTGCGCCGGGCCCAGCCTTCCACGAGGGTGGTCATGTCGATCAGCCCGTCACAAAGATCGACTGGTGCTGTTCGACGCGGGTGTCGTAGTCACCGAAGTTGTCGGTGGTCTCGAAGAACAGTTCGCTCTCCAGGATGCCCTCGGCCGACGAGGGGATCGGCGCACCTTCCTTGATCGGCACCTTGACGACGACCTCGCCGACCTTGTTCTGCCATTCGTCGCTCATCAACCACTCCATGTAGAGCCGGGTGGTGGCCGGATGCGGCGCGTTCTTCAGCGGGAAGTACATGTCCGGCTGGGCGATGGTCACCGGCGTGGTGACGATCTCGATCGGTGCCCCGTCGGCGATCAGATCCCGGACCGTGCGGGTCGCGCTCTGCGGGAACGCGACGTCGAACTCGCCCGCGGCGAGTTTCTCCAGACCGTCGGCTCCGGCGTAGACGACCGGCTCGTTGGCGGCGATCGCCTCCATCAACGCCAGGCCGTCCTGCTCGCCCATCTCGGCCAGCACGCCAGCGAACCAGTCGAGCTGGTCGATGTTGACGCCGAACCGGCCCCGCCACTTCGGATCGGTGAGGTCCTCGTACGTCTGGGGGGCCTCGGCCGCGGTGACCTTGTCGGTGTTGTAGGTGATGTGGAACGTAAAGAAGTCAGCCACCGAGCAGCCACAGTCCGCATAGGCGCGGTCGGCCGGCAGGTCGCCCTCGCCACGCGGGTCGTACTCCAGGCAGAGACCTTCGTCACGGCACAGTGTGTTGTCCTCCAGCGGGCCGCCCTGCAGGACGTCCGCGCTGGGGCGACCGGCCGCGTTCTCGGTGATGACGCGCTCGATCAGCTCCAGCGTGCCGCCGGAGGTGTATTCCAGTTCCACCCACGGGTACTTCTCGATGAAGAGGTTGATCTGGTTCTCGGCAGCGGCGGCGGGCGCGCTGAAGTAGTAGCTGAGCACCCCGCCTTCGGCCTTGGACGCCTCCTCCAGCTCCGCCAGGTACTCGGCGTACTCCTCGTCGGTCATGTCGACGGTCGACGCCACGGCGAGCTCCTCCGACAGGGTCGCCGCCTCGGCGTCGGCGTCGTCGCCGCCACCACAGGCGGCCAGCGCGAGCGCCATCGCCGTCAGCGGAACCGTGATCCTCAGCATGGTCGTACTGCGACGTCTCATGCCGGCACCTCCGTCGCGGCCGGAGCGGAGCTGAGCTTGGCGGCCAGTTCCGCCAGCGACAGGACCCAGCCCTGGCAGCGCCCGAGCTGCTGGAGCCCGAGTTCCTGCAGGTCCTCGCCGAACCAGGTCGCGACGCACTCCGCGACCGTGATCACCTTGTACGCCTTGCAGCTCGCGTCGTAGGCCGTGGACTGGATGTCCGCGTTGGTGTTCGCGCCGGCGAGGATCAGCGTGTCGATGCCGAGCGCCTTGGTGAGCCACTCCAGGTCGGTCTGGTAGAAGGCGCTCAGCGACTTCTTGGTCTTGATGATGTAGTCGCTGTCGGCGACCGAGACCGCGAAGTCCGGCTTGAACGTGCCGTCCTGCACGTCGACCGACTCGTCGGGCACCGGGCCGTACGGGCTCGGCGACTCGCCGATCGCGGCCCAGGCCCGGTCGACCCGGGTGTTGGCCCGGGCCTGTGCCTCGACCGGCCGCAGCGCCGACAGGACGTGAATGACCGCGGTGCCGCTCTCCCGGGCCACGGTGAGGAGTTTTTCGGTGTTGGCGAGCAGATCGTCCCGTACGCCCGGTGGGAACGGCGCGGTGGGGGTGAGCCGACGCTTGGTCATCTCGACCGTCACGACCGCGGACGTGGCCGGGACGACCGGCACGGCGTCGTTGATGACCTGGAGAAACTCCTTGCGGTCGTAGACGTCGACTATGGGTCCGGTCAGCATATATGTATTCCCTTCGATAAATATGACAATCAGCCGACGGGCCGGTCAGATGCCCGCCATCGCGGAGACTCCGGCGGCGGCCTTGGCGGCGGAGAGCCGCTCGACGGCCTCGGCGGAGGACATCGCGAAACCGATGGTGCGGGGGTAGTTCTGCAACGCGAACTCGTGCAGGTCCTTGCCGTGCGTGGAACCCACGGCATCGGTGACGATGACCGGTGTCCACATCCGGTTGTAGGCGTCGAACGAGAAGTTGGAGACGCAGTTGTTGGTGTTGATGCCGACGACGAAGAACGTGTCGACGCCGAGGCAGCGGATCAGGTGCTCCACGTCGGTCGACAGGAAGCTGCTGGTCATCTGCCGTTTGGTGTTGATGATGTAGTCGCCCGGCTTGGGACCGAGGATCGGCATGACGTCCCACTCGAAGTAGCCCTCGGGCGCGTCCGGGTGATAGCCGGGCCTGGGCGCCAGGCCGTACGGCGTGCCCGGCCGGCCGGTGCTCTGCACGATCGCGCTGCGCGGTTGCATGCCACGCTCGACCAGCCGTTGGTAGACCATGACGTGGATGACCGGCAGCCCGAGTTCGCGTCCGGCGTCGAGGAAGGCGGCGGCGTTCGGCAGGATCCGCTCGGCCACGTTCTGCGGGAACGAGGACCAGTCCTTGTCGATCTGCCGTACGTGCATGTCGATCTGCACGATCGCGGTCTTCGCAAAGTCGATCTCCAGGGCGTCGTTCAGCCTGGTGAGCGTCTCGCTGCGGTCGATGACATCGACGGCGTGGCTCTTCGGGTGCACCTGGTTGTCGGTCATGTCCTTCTCCTCTGGTCGCTGTGTCTTCTCACTGCGCGTCTTGACCGGCCGGCGAGCGGTCCGGATGCAGGACCACGTGGTGTGGCTCGATCCGCACGTGGACCCGGGCGCCCAGTGCGGCGCCCGCGCCGCCGCTCACCCGGGCCGTGACCAGGTGGCCGGACTCCAGCTCGACGACCAGCTCCGCGAACGGGCCGAGGAACGACGCCGAACGCACCGATCCGGCGATGACCGGTGTCGGGCTGTCCACCACCGCTTCCCGCAGTTGCAGGTGCTCCGGGCGAACGGTGAGCACGACGGTTTCGGAGACCCGCACGGTGTCATGCGGCTGCCGCGCCACATGCAGCTGCCCGATGCCGGTCTGCACCAACCAGTGGTCGTCGTCGGCGTCGACGACGGTGCCCGGCAGCGTCTCGCTCTCGCCGACGAAGTTCGCCGCGAACACGTCGGCGGGACGTGAGTAGACCCGGGTCGGCGCACCCTGGTCCTTGATCTCACCGCTTTCCAGGACCAGGATCCGGTCCGACACCGCCATCGCCTCCTCCTGGTCGTGGGTGACGTAGAGGACGGTGATGCCCAGACGCTGCTGCAGGTCGCGGATTTCCTGGCGGACCTCCTTACGCAACTTCGCGTCGAGGTTCGACAGTGGTTCGTCGAAGAGGATGAGTTCGGAACGCGACACGAGCGCGCGGGCCACCGCCACGCGCTGCTGCTGCCCTCCGCTGAGTTTGGTGGCCGGACGCTGCGCCGCGTGGGCGAGCCCCAGCATCTCCAGTACCTCGGTGGTCCGGGCGATGATCTCGGCCTTGCGCAGCTTGCGGCGCCGCAGCGGGTAGGCGACGTTGTCGAAGACCGACATGTGCGGCCAGATCGCGTACGACTGGAACACCATGCCGATCTGGCGCTGCGCCGGGGTGAGCCGGATCCGACGGCCGGATGAGTAGACCGGTCGTCCGCCGATGGAGATCTCGCCGGACGTGGGCGTTTCCAATCCGGCGACCGAGCGCAGGATCGTGGTCTTGCCGCAACCGCTCGGGCCGAGCAGCGTGACGAACTCGCCTCTGGCGACGTCGAAGCTGATTCCGCGTACGGCGTGAACATCGCCATCGGCGGTGCGATATTGCTTGTGGAGATCGACGATCGACACCATCGGCGCAGGTTCAGGGACACGCGGCGCCAGCACCTCGTCGACGGTGCCAGCCGCCTCGGCAATACCTGCACTCTGCGTAGCGGTCATCTCACTCCCTTCTCTATAGACTAGAGACGAGAGTAGGTAGACCGTGTTACGGCCAGCCGGCCCCGAGTGTTGCGGCACGATTAGCAAGCCATGACAAAACCGCTGCACAGCGAGGTCGCGAGCTGGCGTTCCGGCGCCGCCACGACATCCTCGAGCGAGTAGGCTAGCCTAGCCTAACCAGCAACCAGGCAGACGGAAGGGCGACGAGATGGCGCCTCAGCGGCAAGCACCGAGTCAGCACGTGCTCGCGGTCGAGTCCACCGAGTGGCTGGCGCCGCATCTGGTGCGGGTGGTCCTCTCCGGCGCGTCACTGGCCGAATTCACCTGCAACGGACACACGGACGCGTACGTGAAACTGCTGTTCGTGGATCCGGCGCTCGGGCTGGAGCCGCCCTACGACCTCGCCGCGCTGCGGACCACCCTGCCGGCCGAGCAACGGCCGGTGACGCGCACCTACACGGTGCGCTGGGCAGATCCGGCGGCCCGGCGGCTGGCGATCGACTTCGTGACCCACGGCGAGACCGGGATAGCGGCGGTGTGGGCGGCCAAGGCCAGGCCGGGCGACCAGCTGGTGATGGCTGGCCCCGGCGGGGCGTACGCGCCCGACCCGGCGGTCGGCTGGCACGTGTTCGCCGGCGACCTGTCCGCGCTGCCCGCGATCGCCGCGTCGCTGCGGGCGCTGCCGGGACACGCGCGAGGTGTCGCGCACATCGAGATCACCGATCCGGCCGACATCCTCGACCTCGACCACCCCGCGCAGGTGACGGTGAACTGGCTGATCAACACCGACGCGGGGGACACCGTGTTTCTCGCCCGCGCGATGGAGGACTGGCCCTGGCCGCCGGCAACGGACTCCCCCGGCGCCGTACAGGTCTTCGCCCACGGCGAGCGTGAGTCGATCAAGGCCGTTCGCAAGATGCTGCACGCACGGGGCATCCCCCGCGAGGCGATCTCGATATCCGGCTACTGGGCCCGTGGCCGCAGTGAGGACGTGTTCCAGGCGGAGAAGCGCGAGCCGATCGGCCGCATCGACTGATCGGCCGCATCGGCGACGCCGCCGATCAGGCCCCGAACAATACCTCGAATCAGGACGGTTCGCGGCGTGGCCAGCCTCGACCTGCCCGGATCTTTCGGCCACCCAGAGCTAGAATCTGGGCGCGGCGGGGAGGCACCAGGTAGCGGGGAGGCGGTCGTGCAGCCGGAGATACCGTACCGGGTGATCGGGCTACTCGGCTCGTGCGACGTGGGCACGGTCTGGTCCGCGATCGACGACACCCGCGGCCTCGCGCTCACCGTCGCCGTGCTCAGCTCCGGTGCGGCGAGCGACCGGCAGTGGCGCGATGCCTTCATCACCGCGGTCCAGTCGCTGGTCTCGCCCGAGACCGGCCAGCCCACACCCTACGTCGGGGCCGACTTCACCACGGCCACGCCGTGGGTGGCCTATTTGCACACCGGCCAGGCGGGTGCGGAACGCGTGTTCGTCGCCCTTGGCCGCACCTACTCGCCGGCGCTGCCCGGCGAGTACCCGCCGGCATCGCCCGGCGAGCGATCCGGGCCGCGCCCTGCCAGCCCGGCACCGACCTCGGGCGGGCCGACTTCCGGCGGGCCGACTTCCGGCGGGCCGACTTCCGGCGGGCCGACTTCCGGCGGGCCGACTTCCGGCGGGCCGACTTCCGGCGGGCCGACCAGCCCGGCCGGCGCCACGTACGGTACCGACCAGACCGGCGCGATGGACGAGTACGGCCTGGCGACGTCCACCTACCGGCGCCGTTACTTCGGCGAGGGGGCCGACGATCCGTACGGCGCCTCGGTCGCCGACCCGGTCCCCCGACCGAGAAGACGCACGTGGCTGTGGGTGGGGACGGCTGTCGGCAGCATCGTGCTCCTGGTGTCGATCGGCGTCGTCGCCGTCACGCGCATGCTCAGCGGCGACGAACCGGGTACCGCCACGCCGACCACGACCGCCACCCCCACGGCGGATCCCTCGGCGACCGTACCCCTGCCGAGCAGCAAACCGCTGCAGCCGGGCGTGGAGCCACCACTGCCCGGTGAGTGGCCGGACTGGCCGGCGTACGACGCCGACGACCCGGTGCAGCGACGTGACCTGGAAGGGCTCGGTTTCACGCTCACCCTGCCGGCCAACTGGGCCTGCATGGCTACCGAGGCCACCGCCGAGATGACCCGCTACGGCTGCGGACTGACGACCGAGGCCGGCGAGGAGGTCGGCGGCGAGGTCGTCGTACGGCAGTGTCCGGCGATCTGCAACGAGGACCGGCGCACCGAAATGCGTCAGGCCGAGGAGGCCTGGGGTGCACAGTGGCGCTACGCGGGCAGCCACGCCACGATCGCCGAGGCACCGGAGTTGGCCGACGGCACCGAGTACGGCCTGGTGGTCGTCGGCTACTGGCGTACCGACCCCGACGGTGCGGTCGAGCGTCAGGTCGTGATCCGGATGGCCGGACCGAGCAGCTGGACCGACGAGCTGCGGAAGATCGCCAATGGAGTCCGCGACAGCGCGAAATTCTGACAACCGCTACTGTGAGGCGATCCTCAGCCGATACCGGTCGGTGATCGCTTGCCGGCCGTCGACAGAACGGAACCAGCCCCAGTCCCATGGCCGCCGTACGACGGTCCACGCTCACCGGCTCGCTGGCCGATCCCGCGTCGATCCTGGCGCTTGGTGCGGTGGTCGTCAGCATCGGCATCGGGCCGATGGCACTTCTACCGTCGGAGAATCCCCATTACGCCGGGATCGCCAACCTGAACCCGACTCTCCACACGTACACGATCGCGCTGGCGACGGCGTTCGCGCTGCTAGCGGTACGGATACCACGCCGGCTCGGGCAGGTGATGCTGCCCTGGCTGCCGCTGCTGGCCTGGCTGGTGCTCGGTGCCGTGACGGCCTGGGAGCCGAACCTGCGGACCCTCTCCGGCGTGCTGCACCTGGTGTTGGGCGCGATGGCGTTCGCGATCGGCCAGGCGGGTGCCCAGATCCGGCTGGTCTCCCGCGCCGACCCCGCTCACGATCCCCGGCCACCGGTGCTCGGTTGGGCGTTCGCACTGGTCGCGTGGGCACAGTTGATCGCGGTCGGGCTGGCCGCGATCGGGCTACCGTTGCGCCGGATCGACGGCGTACAGGCGCTGGACGTGCTGGGCCGGGCCACCGGCCTGACCGCGCATCCCGGTGAGCTCGCCAAGCTGCTCTTCTTCTGCGGAATGTGCGCGCTGGTGCTGCCGCAGCGCACCCGCAACCAGCGTCGGTTGGCCTGGAGCACGCTGGCCGCGGTCTTCGTCGGCGTCTGGCTGACCCAGAGTCGTACCGCACTGGTCGCCGTGGTCAGCATGGTCGGTCTGTTCCTGCTGTTGGAGCGGGCGAACGGGCGCTGGCAGCGGCAGCACCTGGCGCTGATCGGCCTGACCGGAGCGCTCGGCCTGGGCTCGCTACCGTGGCTGATCGAGCGGTTCACCGCCGACCCGGGCGGTGGTGCCCGCGGTCACGTGGCGCAGGTCGCGTTCGAGGTGATCATCGCGAACCCGTGGGCGGGCGTCGGTCCGAACGGGTACGTGGCGCTGGTCGGCCGCACCGACTCCCTGACCGCCAGCGGAGTCCCGGTGCACAACATCTTCCTGTTGAGCCTGGCCGAACTGGGCATCGTCGGCGCGGCGCTGCTCTGGCTGCCGTTGCTGCTGGTACTCGGCACGGCGCTGCGGCGCACGATCCGCACCCGCGGTGCCGATCCCGCGGCCCGTCTGCTGGTCAGCGCCACGCCGGGCATTCTGCTGATCGGGATGACCGGCTGGGGTCTGCTGCAGGGCCCGTACTTTCTCATGTTCATGCTGATTGTCGGCTTCTTCGGCGCACGCGTCGGGACGGCCGGCGGGCCGGCCGGCCCGCCGGCACCGCCGGCACCGCCCCCGGCGGCGATCTGGGTGCCGGCGGCCGACGGGCCAGGCAGCACTGTGGACGTCAAGCAAAAACCAATATCAACCAGGAAACAGGACACCATTTCGGACGATGCGAACCAGGTGCCGGCACGCCGACGCGCCTCGCTGGCGGTCGCGTCCGGGCTGCTCGGGGTGGCCGCGATCGCCAACCGTCTGACCATTCTGGTACTGATGGCGCTGCTCACCCGGGGAGCCGGCGCCGCGGTGGTCGGCTACTACGGCCTGGCCACGCTGAGCGCGTCGTTCGTCGCCGCGTTCCTCTCCTTCGGGCTGGCGACCTATCTCACCCGGGAGTACGCCGCCGGCCTGGTCAGCTCCGCCGAGGTGGCCCGGTTGCACTTCAGCCGGTTGACGCTGTTCACCCTGGCCGGGGTGGCCGCCTGGATCGTGACCGGGGTGGTGGTTCCGGCCGAGGTCCGTGCCGCGTTCCTGCTCTGCTTCGTGGCCAGTCTGCTGGAGCAGTGGAACGAGACCGCCTGGCCGGTGGTCCGTGGCACCACCCGGGGCTGGGTCGAGGCCGCCACCAACGGCGCATGTGGAGTGCTGCTGATCGGCCTGTGCGGGGTCGAGGTCCTGCGCACCGGGGCGCTCGACTTCGATCGTGCCGGGCAGTATCTACTCGCCGTCGCCGTGCTGCGCTCCGCGGCGGCGGTGCTGTTCACCGGGCTGTGGCGGCAGACGCTGCCCAGTCTCCGGCGGGCCGAGGCCGGACGGGGCGAGGCCGGACGGGGCAGGGTCGGCGGTGGCCGGATCCGGCAGGCCGCGCCGTACTTCGCCGCAGACCTGCTCGGACTGGCCTACTTCCGCGGCGATACGTTCATCCTGGCGCTGTTCGTGACGGCCGCCCAGGTCGGCGTGTACGTCTCGGCGGCCGCGCTGGTCGGCCCGGCGGTCCAGGTGGCCGCGGCGATGGGGGTCGGTGCGCTGGCCTTCGCCGCCGGCCGACGCGCCGACGACCACCCGGCCGCCGACGATCCGGTGACCGTCTACCGGTTCTTCCGTACCGCCGGGTGGGGTGCCTCCGGCCTGCTCTACCTCGCGCTTCCAGCGGGAATCGCGATCCTGTTCGGCACCGACGGTTCGACGATCGCCGCGGTCACCACCGTGCTCGGGTTGTTCCTGGCGCTGCGCTTCGCCAACTACGGCTTGTCGGCCGTGCTGCTCGCGGCCGGGCGGGCCGGCGGGCGACTGATCGTCCTGGTCTGCAGCCTGACCGCGAACGTCCTGCTCAACCTGCTGCTGGCCAGCAGGTTCGGGGTGTTCGGCGCGGCCTGGTCCACCGTGCTGACCGAACTGGTGGTGGCCGCTTCGATGCTCTGGTTCATCCGGTCACCGGCACTGTTGCGCCCGGTGCTGGTCGAGGTCGCGATCGTCGCGGCCGTCGGGGCGCTGCTCGTGGCGGCCTGGCAGTT
Organism: Solwaraspora sp. WMMB335; assembly: GCF_049179075.1. Classification (NCBI taxonomy): domain Bacteria; kingdom Bacillati; phylum Actinomycetota; class Actinomycetes; order Micromonosporales; family Micromonosporaceae; genus Solwaraspora; species Solwaraspora sp. WMMB335. The sequence continues at coordinate 5,749,574 of NZ_JBMHMF010000001.1, read as the reverse complement.
CGTCGGTCTCACCACGGCCGTGTTGTGCGTCGGTCCACTCCTCGTCGGGCTGGCCGGTGCCGGGCTGCTCTGGCAGCGCCGCGCCGCCGGCCGACCCACCCACACCCCTGCGGAGGCCAGATGAGATTCGCAATCGCCGGCTGGTTCGGTTCGGACAATCTCGGCGACGAGCTACTGCTGCACAGCCTGATGTCGGCGGTCCGAGCGGCGGATCCGACCGCCACGTTCGTGGTGCTCTGCCCCGTGCCGGAGCGGGTCACCGCACTGCACGCGGTGGACGCCGTACACATGCCGACCCTGCGTTCGTCCGGGTCGGCCGGTCGGCAGGCGGCGGCCCAACGCGCGCTGCGCGAGTGCGACCTGTTGCTGCTCGGTCCGGGCACGGTCTTCCAGGAACGGTCGCCGAACCTGCCCTGGCCGGGCACCCTGCCGATGTTCGCCCGGATCACCACGATGGCCCGACTGGCCGGTACGCCGGTGGCGATCGCCGGGGCCGGGGTACGCGAGGGTGCGACCGGAGCCGGACGGGCCCTGCTGCGCGGTCTCGGCGCGGCGTGCCGGGCGATCGGTGTCCGCGACCGGCGCAGCGCCGACCACTTCGGATCATCGGCGCGGGTGATCGGCGACATGGCGTACGCGTTGCCGCTACCGCCGGCCGCCGGGCCGGCGCCCGACCGCTTCGCGGTCTCGATGCGCCCGCTGGCCGAGCACCTGGAGGCGCCGCTGGTCGCCGCGCTCACCGAGGTGGTACGACGGCTGACCGGCGCCGGCTGGGCCGGCGACTTCCTGCCGATGGCGTACGGACGCGACGCCCAGGGTGAGGACGACGCCACCATCTACCGATCGAGTTTCCAGGATCTGCTCGGCCTGTTGCCGAATCCGCTGGACGACGCCGCGTTCGCGGTGGAGGCGACCACGGCGGCCGGGGCGACGGCGACCGGACCGTCCGCTTTGGCGGGCGCCACCACGGCCACGGCCGCCCCGGACGCCGCCGGGGCGAACGCCGTTTCGGGCCGGGACGCCGCCGGTCGCAGCCGGTTCGGCGCGGCGCTGGACGAATGGCTGGCCAGGTTGGCCGGTCATCGGCTGGTGATCGGCGCCCGGCTGCACGCGGTGCTGCCGGCGGTCGCCCTCGGCGTGCCCACGGTGGCGATCGCGTACGAGCGCAAGGTCCTGGACGCGTTCGCCGACCTCGGACTCGCCGACTACGCACTCGGCCCGGACACCGACGCCGAGGCGATGCACCGCGCGGCGCTCGCCGCCGTGGCCGCGCCGGAGATCTTCGCGGCCGCCGCCGACCGGGTGCGGGCGCAGGGCGAGATCGCCCGGGAGTTCGTGGCGGCCGCGGTGGGTGGTCGGCGATGACCCGGGTGCTGCTGCTCACCCCGTTCGCGCCGCACCGCGCGCACGACCACGCCGCGTCGGACACCCTGGTCCGACTGGTGCCTCGGCTGGCGGCACAGACCGAGTTGTTCGTCTACTCGCCGCAGGCGGCGGTGCCGGCGCAGACCACGATCGCCGTCGAGGCCGACGGGAGCACCGGCGAGTACACCCTGCTGCCGGTGGCCGAACGTGCCGTGGCCCGACCCACACCGACCGACCGGTTCGGCGTACGGCCGGCCTGGCTGCGGCAGGCCTGGTCGAGCGGCGCGGCCGACGAGGCCGCCGCGGCGATCGAGCGGGTTCGCCCGGACGTGGTGCACGTCGAGTACCTGCAGGGTGCCGAGGCGCTGGCGCACAGCCGGCGTACGGTGTTGGGCCTGCACGACATCACCGAGTCGGTGATGGCCGAGTCGTACCGGGTGGCCACCGGCCCGGCCCGGGTCTACCGTCGGGCCGAGCTGATCCGTACCCGCCGGTTCGAGCGGACGGCGATCCGGCGGGCCGGCGCGGTGCTCACCCTGTCGGCGACCGACCAGACGGTGGCCCGCACGCTCAACCCACGGGTGGTCCTGGCCCGGCCCGGTGTCGAGCTGCCGGAGAAGCCGTGGACGGCGCCGGTGGCCGACACCCGCCCACGGCTGGTGTTCGTCGGCGCGCTCTGGCGCCGGGCGAACGAGTTGGTGGCGCGGTACCTGGCCGAGCAGGTGCTGCCGCTGGTGTGGCAGGCGCATCCGCAGGTCGAACTGCGGCTGGTGGGGGCGAAACCAGGGCCGGCGCTGCGGGCACTGGCCGCCGCCGACCAGCGGATCGTGGTGACCGGTGCGGTGCCGGATCTGCAGGACGAGATGCGGGCCGCGCATGCCGTGCTGGTGCCGTCGATCGTCGGAGGCGGAGTGTTGATGAAGGTCCTGCACGCGATGGCGCTCGGCGCGCCGGTGATCACCTCTCCCGGACCGGCCGCCTCGGTCGGCGCGGACGAGAGCATGCTCTACATCGGCGCCGACCCCACCGGCCTGGCCGCCGCCGTCGACGCCGCACTCACCGATCCGGCGCAGGCGGCGACCCGTGGTGAGCACGCCCGGGCGCACATCGGGGCCACGTTCCGGTGGGCCGACACGGTACGCAGCTACCTGGACGCCTACGCGATCGCGGTGACCCGATGAAGGTGACCGCGATCGTGGTGGCCTACAACTCGGCCGCCGACCTGCCGGAGAGCCTCGGCAGCCTGCGGGAGCTGCCGCTGGAGCGGATCGTGGTCGCCGACAACTCGTCCACCGACACCAGCGCACAGCTCGCCCGCGAATACACGCCGCACGTGTTGACCAGGGCGAACGACGGGTTCGGCGCGGCGATCAACGACGCGGTGGCGGCGGTGCCGCCGGCGGATGCCTATCTGCTGTTCAACCCGGACGCCCGGATCGCGCCCGACGACTACGCCCGGCTGGTGGCGGCGTTGCGGGCCGATCCGGAGCTGGGCGTGGTGGCACCGCTGATGCGGTACCCGAACGGCCGCTACGGGGTCTCCGCCGGCTCGGATCCCGGCATGACCAAGGAGTGGCTGGCCGCGCTGCGGGTGGACGACCTGGTGCCGGACAGCGTACGTCGCCGGCTGGCCGCCTCGCGGTTCCTGCGGTCCCGGATCCCGATGCTCGCCTATCTCGACGTCGAACCGTCGCCGCAGACCCGCCGGGTGGACTGGGTTTCCGGCTTCTGCATGCTGGTCCGGGCGGACGCCTTCCACTCGATCGACGGCTTCGACCCGACCTACTTCCTGTACTTCGAGGATGTCGATCTGTGCGTCCGGCTGCGGGAGCGTGGCTGGTCGGTGGCCTCGGTCGGCACCAGCGTCGCCCAGCACCGGGAGAGCACCAGCACCGCCGCGGTGGGCAAGAACCGGCTGTACCGCGAAGGAATGTCCACCTACTTCGCTCGGCACGGCAGCCGCGGCCAGCGGCTGCTCGCCGAGGCCCTCCGAAGGAGCCCGATGTGAAAATCCTGTTCGTCGCGCCCTGGATCCCTTCACCTGAGCGGCCGCGCAGTCTGATCCTGCTGCGGATGCTCGCCGCCGAGCACGAGGTGCGGTTCCTCGGCCTGGTCCGCAACTCCGCCGAGCGGCGGCTGGCCGCCCAGTTGCCGGTCGCCGACCCGGTACTGGTGGACAACTCCCGGCTCGGTTCCGTGGCGCGCAGCTTCCGGTCGCTGCTGACCGGCGACTCCCTGCAGACCGGGTACGCCGACCCGGCCGCGCTGGTGCCACGGTTGCGCCAGGAGATCGCCAGCTGGCGCCCGGACGCGGTGCACTTCAACGTGTTCCGTACCGCTCATCTGGTGGAAGCGGCGGCGCCGGTGCCGGTCGTCATCGATCTGGACGAGTTCCGCAGCGAGTACTACGCCCAGCTCGCAGCCGAGGGGTCGAACCCGTTGTGGCGGGCGCTGGGGCGTATCGAGCAGCCCCGGATGCGGGCCCGCGAGCAGCGGCTGGTCCAGGCCGGCGTACCGATCATCCTGTCCGGTCCGGAGGTGCCCGGCCCGCCGACCCCGGGTACGGCGGTGGTCCGCAGCCCGTGCGACTTCCCGCTGCGCCCGCCGGGGCAGGTGGCCGGTCCGGTGGTGCTGTTCGTCGGCCGGCTCAGCTACGAGGCGAACGTGGTCGGCCTGCACTGGTTCGTCAGGTCCTGCTGGGCGCAGCTGCGCGCGGCGGTGCCGGACGTCACGCTGCGGGTGGTCGGCGCCGATCCGCCCCGCTCGGTACGGGCCCTGGTCGGTGACGGCATCGAGCTGCACGCGAACGTGCCGGAGGTGACGCCGTACTACGCGGACGCGACGGTGGCGATCGCACCGATCTTCCGGGGTACCGGAATCCAGCTGAAAATGATCCAGTCACTGGCCGCCGGCGTGCCGACGGTCACCAGCTCCACTGTGGCGTCGCGTGCCGGCGTCCGCGACGGGGTGCACCTGCGGGTCGCCGACACCCCGGACGAGTGGGTACGGGCAGTGCGTGACCTGCTCACCGATTCCGCCTCGGCGAACGGCATGGCGGCCGCCGGTCGGGAGTGGGCGGTGGCCGAACACGGCACCGAGGCGGTACGCCAGCAGTTGGCCCGGGCGTACGGCATGCTGAGCGCACCTCGCCCGCAGCGGGACAGCCCGGTCGGCGGTTGACGGTGTCCGGTGTCCACCGCCGCTGTCGACCACGGTCACGGTCGCATACATTGATGCGGTGACCGACGACGTGGCGTTGCTCCTGCGGCGGTCCGGTTTCGGGCCGACCGCAGCCGAGCTGACCGCGGCACGGCGGACCGGCTTCGCGCAGGCCGTGTCGGCGCTCGTCGCCCCGGCCGGACCCGACCTGGGTGCCTCCGCGTCGCCGGTGCCGGATCTCGGGCCCGATCCCTACGACGGGCTCGACGACGCGGACCAGGCGGCGTGGGAGGCGGCGAGCCGCGCCCGCGAGCAGCAGACGCTGCGGTTGACCCGGTGGTGGCTGGACCGGATGAGTGTCGCCGACCATCAGGTCCGGGAGAAGCTCGTCTTCTTCTGGCACGGGCACTGGGCGACCTCGATCCGCAAGGTGATCCGGCCCTCGCTGATGCTGCGCCAGCACCAGACGCTGCGCGCCTCGGCCGACGTACGGACGCTGGCGCACCGGATGGTGCGCGACCCCGCGCTGATCTTCTGGTTGGACGGTCAGCTCAACGACCACCGTTCGGCGAACGAGAACTTCGGCCGGGAGCTGATGGAGTTGTTCCTGCTCGGCATCGGCGCCTACACCGAGCGGGACGTCAAGGAGGCTGGGCGGGCACTCACCGGATGGCGGATCGACTATGCCTCCGGCACGTCGGTCCTTGTCAGACGCTCGCACGACGACGGGGTCAAGACGATCCTGGGCCGTAGCGCCGCGTTCGGCGCCGACGATCTGGTCGACCTCCTGCTCGACCGGCCGGAATGTCCACGGTTCATCGCGGCCCGGCTCTGGCACCGCTACGCCTCCTCGCAGCGGCCCGTCCCGGCCGACGTGCGGGAGTCGATGGCCGCCGCCTTCCCCGATCCGGTCGCCATGTTGCGGGTGCTGTTCACCAGTGCGGCCTTTGCCGACAGCGCCGGAGAGCTGGTGAAGCAGCCGGTGGAGTGGCTGGTCGGAGCGGTACGCCAGTTGGGCATCCGGCCGGGTGGCTGGGACGACCGGACCACCGGGCAGGTGCTGTACAGCATGGACCGGCTCGGCCAGGTGCCGTTCGCGCCGCCGAGCGTCGGCGGCTGGCCGGCCGGGGCGAACTGGTTGACCCCCGGCACCGCCCAGGCCCGGCTGGGCCTGGCCAATCGGATCCTGGTCGGTATGCCGTCGCTGCCGTCGTTGAACCCGGAGTCGCTGGCGAACCTGCTGACGATCGATACCTGGACGAACCGAACCTATGCCGGGCTACGCGAGGTCACCGACCAGCTCCAGCTGCTGCTGCTCGGCCTGGCCAGTCCGGAATACCTGGTCACCTGAGGTGCCTGCGATGAATTCCCTGACCAGACGCAAGTTCCTGATCGCCTCCGGGGTCACCGGAGCCGGCGCGATCGCCGCCGGTGCCGCCGGGCTCAGCCTCGCCGCACTGCTGCGTACCGCCGACCCGAGCACCGCCGTGGCCGCCCGGCAACGGCGCAAGCTGGTCATCGTCACGCTCTACGGCGGCAACGACGGGCTCAACACCGTCGTCCCGTACACGGATCCGGCCTACTACCGGGCGCGCCCGGAGCTGGCCTACCCGGCCGAGCAGGTGCTGCGGCTGGACCACCAGCTCGGGCTCAACCCGGTGCTGGGCGGCCTGCACGGGCTCTGGCAGGCAGGCCAGCTCGCCGTGGTGCTCGGCGTCGGCTACCCCCGGCCGGACCGCAGCCACTTCCGGTCGATGGACATCTGGCAGACCGCCGCGCCGGAGGCACCGATCCAGACCGGTTGGGTCGGCAGGTGGCTGGACGGCACCCGGGCGCCGGTCGAAGCGGCGGTGAGTTTCGAGTCGGTGCTACCTCCGTTGCTGGTCGGCGAGGGCCGCTCCGGTGCGTGCGTGAGTGTCGACGGGTTGCAGCTGCCGGGCGGGCTGACCAGCGCCGTGCTGGCCCCGCTCGGGCAGGCCGAGGAGGGTGAGCCGGCGATGCGGGCGCGGGCGGCCGGCTCGTACGCCGATCTGATCACGATGGACACGCTGGTGCGTGAGTCACGGCAGACCGCCGCCGGCCCGTCAGGGTCGCCCGACGATTTCCTGCCGGGCACCGCGACCGGCGGGGCGAGTGCGCTGGCTGCGCAGCTGATGTTGGTCGCCCAGTGTGTCGAGGCCGGGGTACCGACGTCGGTGTACTCGGTGAGCCTCGGCGGCTTCGACACCCACGCACAGGAGCTCGTCGGGCATGAACGGCTGCTGTCCGAGCTGGACCAGGCACTGACCACCTTCGTCACCCGGATGGCCGGCACCGAGGCGGGCCGGCTGACCTCGGTGCTGGTGTACAGCGAGTTCGGCCGGCGGGTGCGGGCCAACGCCTCGGACGGCACCGACCACGGCACCGCCGGTCCGGTCTTCGTACTCGGCCCGGGGGTCGACGGCGGCCTGTACGGTGAGCAGCCCGGCCTCGCCGACCTGGACGACGGTGACCTGAAGGCGACCACCGATTTCCGCGACGTGTTCGGGGCCGCCCTGGCCGGCGTGCTGGACGCGGAGCCGGCCCGCTACCTGGAGGGGTACACGCCCGCGGACCGGCTCCCACTGTTCTGAGGCGGGATGATCTCCGCCGCGTAGTTGACCGACGCACACCGGCGAACTGCGACGAACGCCGCCTGGTTCCGGACGGCGTACGAATAGTCTTCCCACCCTGCGGACGCGACCGAATCGAGGTGCAGGCTGTGGGGCGGACGGCCGGCTGTGGACGGGCCCGGGCGGTGCGACCCGGACCCGTCCACGTGTACGGTCAGATGGCGGTGATCGTCACCAGCGCGTCGTAGGCGCCAAGCGGTGTCGATGTCGGCAGCATCAGCGACAGGTTGGCGTCGAGCACGGCGGTCCCCAGACTCTGACCGGCAGCCGACGACGCCAACCCGGCACCCATCGACAACCCGGCACCGGTCGGGAATCCCGGCGCCACCACGGCACCAGGCGTGACGACCTGGCCATCACTGCTGTCGAGGAGTCGCGGGGTCCAGCCGAGATAGCTGGACGAGAAGCTCGCCTCGTCATTGGTGAAGTCACCGACCTGGGCCGATACCGACCAGCCAGGAGCACCCGAACGTGTGTCGGTCACGGTGACCGGTCGCAACACGCCACTGGACTCCCACCGGTCATTCGAACCCGCCAGCTGCGCTGGCGACATGATCACTTCGCGATCGTCCGGGTCGACCGATACCACCAGCGCGCCCTGGCTCTCGTCCAACGTCGCCACGATCGTCTGGGACACCGGCGGCGCACCACCGGCATCCTGGACCGAGAGGGCGACCGCCGGCGAGGGCCCGTATGCCAGCACACCGGCCGGGGTGAGGATCGACACCCGATAGGACGCACCGTCATCGGCCTCAGCCGCCGCAAACGACAGAGTTGCCCCGGACTCACCGGCGACCGGCGTCCAGTCATCGGAGCCCATGGCCTGACGCTCCCACAGATGATCGGTCAGGATTGTCGGACCGTCCGCCGGCAACTCCACCGACAGTAGGACCGTGTCACCCACGCCGTAGGCCGTTTCACCGCCGATCGTCGGCTTCTGCCGCGCAGACGCGCCGTGGTCGTCGACGTGGATGGTCAGCGGCCCTGCGACCAGGGACTCCTTGTCGGGGTCGGCGAAGTCGAGCGTCGCACGCACCTGCAGACCGTCAAGCGCCTGCTCGGCGGTCAGCGCGTGGCTCTCGCCCGAGGCACCCGGGTAGGTCTCCCACCCACCGCCTGGCCACATCCACTCCCAGATGATTTCGTCGTCCTCCAACGGCGGTGGGCCCACGGTGAGGTTCAAACCGATCCCGTTGCCTTGGTGGTAGTGGTCGGAGAGGGCGTCGAAGAAGAACAGCTGCGCATCGGGGTCGTCGGTGACGTAGACCCGCTGGGTCTGGCTTTGCCCCACCCGGCCTCCATAGTTTTCGGTCCGCGGCCCCAGGGCCTGGTGCCCAGGCTTGAGGGCGACGAGGATCAGGTAGCCCTCGTTGTCGGCCATCGTGACCTGGTGCTCGAGCGGCGGGATCGAGCCCGTGGCTTCACCCCACACCTGGGCGTTGTCGTTGGTGGCGAGGTCGGAGCTGCTCGTGTAGAACAGCCACTGGTAGGTGAGGTTCGCGTCGGATTCCCGCACGGGGTAGATCTGCCCCGTGACGTTGGTGGTGGCGCCGTCCATGTAGAGCGGTTGGAGCCCGTCGACGAGCAACTCGTAGAACGTCTGCGTGAAGGAAATCGCGTTGGAGGACTGGCGGACCACGATCCCGTCGACGTTCAACACCTGGATCGCGGCCTCACCGGAGCAGCCGCCGCAGTCCACGAGGTAGCTCTGGGTCAGCTCCAGGGACGCCTCCTCGGCGACCGGTAGCAAAGTGGAACTGAAATCGTTCCACGTGCCCCCCACCACGTGCCACACCCACTTCGTCGTCTCGCCGTCGGCAAGGTTCAGACCGGAGGCCTCGATCCGTATGGTGTCACCCGGGTACATCTCCGTGGCGCCCGAGACGAGCGAGACCGTTGGCGGGGTGCCCTCGGTCACGACGTTGATCGGCACCCACGCGGTCTGTCCCACCACCGTGTGAGTGGAAGACGACGAGCATCCGTAACTGGTGCAGTTGCGCAGCTGGACGCTGAGCTCGTAGCCGTCGTCGTTGGCTCCCAGGACCCGAGACAGGGTGTAGGACGTGGTGGGGATTCCGAGGCTCCTGGCAGTGGTGCTGCCGACCTGTCGGATGTAGTAAGCGAACTTCTGGCCGTAGGAGGCGACGTCGGGATCCAACGTGTGGCCGACGACGGTGGCCGTGAGTGTGTCGCCGGGCTGGTAGGAGTCCTCGATGCCGGTCAGCGCGAACTCGACGCCATCGTCGTTGGTGACCGTCACCGTCACCGGATCCGATGTCGAGCCGGCCGCCAGGTTGGTGACCGCTGGCACGAATACCGCGGTCACATCATGGGAGCCGACGGTGAGTGCGTCGGTCTCGAACTCAGCTTCGCCATCGACGACCGGCTCGTGGCCGAGCACCGTCGACCCGTCGTAGTACTCGACGTAGCCCTCGACGGTCGACGGTGACACCGTCGCGTGGAACTCCACGTCCGTCCCGACGGTGACCGCGGAGTCGCCGTGTACATGCATTTCCGTCGACGTCACCACCTGCTCAGGCAGTCCACCGACGACGAAGGTGTAGGTGGCGGTGTCGGTCTGGGTCACCCCACTGATCGCCACTGACGCTTCGACGGTCACCTCATAGGTACCTGCTGCGGTGAACGCCCAGTTCGCGTGCATATGCGTCCGACCCACCGTGAACGACTCGAACCCGGACTCATCCGACGACCACAACCGGGTCACGTCACCGCCAAACGGCGGAGGGTTCGTGAACAACTCCAGAGCACCCGGACCGTCCACGCCCACCAGGGTGAGGCTCGTCTCGTCGTCATCGATCGCACCCAGCGCGATCGACTCGGTCGAGAACCCCGGCCACAACCGAGCCGGCTTATCCGGACCGTTCGGGTTCGTCTCCGGCGCGATCCACACCGTGGAATCGACCGGCGCGATGAACTCGAACCCCGACGGCACCGACACCTGCGCCGCATCGGTCACGTGGAACCACACGTCCTCGTCCGCGAACCGGGTCCCGTTCCCTTCGGGCACATCAGCCTTCAGGTCGAGCTCCAACACGCCGTCGTCGAGGAACGTCGACACCGCATCGGTGTGGATCCCCGCCAGCACCCGGATATCCACAGGATCGGGCGCGGGGCCCTCCGCGGCGGGCGCGCCCGACGACGGCATCAACACCGCCCCCGTCGCCAACGCCGACCCGGCCGCCAGCGCGACCAGTCGGCGCAACCGACTTTTACTCATCTTCATCATGGAACCCTCTCGTTTGTGTCTAGGAGCACTGCGCCATTACTCGCTGCGACACGCGATCACTGTCCACCCGTACACGGGGCATCGGATCGTGGTCGGGAGAGCACATGGGGTCGACCCGGTTTGACGGACAGGGTCGGCAAGTTGATCTCACGCTACCTTGCTGGTTGACCTCTGGGAATAGGCCGCTTCATATTCGACTGGACTCATGTAATCCAAGGTGGAATGACGACGGTGGGTGTTGTACCGCCCCTCGACCCACTCGAAACCGCCGCACGGGCGGCGGCCCTGGTCGACCACGCCCTCCGGTCCGGTAGTCCGGTCTTGATCGTGGCGAAAAGCGACTCCGTAAACGGCTGAGCGACACTGGGACGGCTGGCCGAGCGAGTATTGCGAACGGTCGCATCGCCCGTGGAGTAGAGGCGACGAGTCGCCTCGAACATGGCACATCACGCGGCGGTCATGTCGAGTTGCCACGGGCGGGCGCAACGGTACCAGCGTCTATCCAGCGGATTAGGGCCCGAAACCCACCATCGACATCATTGACTTATATCTAGCGCCGCGCTGTTGAGAACATGGCTGCGCCCAGCGGGCCAGAGCCCGAAATGACGTCGAGGATTCTCGGCCTGCAATGCTGCTACTTCGCTAGAGCAGATGAGGTCATCGAGAAATGATTAACCGGCAGGAAAGGGTCTCGGATCGGAAAGTTGAACGGCGTTTTCTGGTTCACGCCCGCTCGAACGCTTTCAGAATACTCTTCCGAGAATGGGCGGCGCTCCCGCGTATCGACATCGCGTGCGCCAGGCTCCGTCGACGGGTCGCGGAGGTAGCACTTATCGGGGGTTTCAGGGGACAGTTCGAATTCGCCTAGACAAGCTTGTCGCCCTGACCAACGTTTCCGCTGGTCAGGGCTTCTACTTTGCGCGCCCGAAGGGATTCGAACTGTTCAGCGCGGCGCGGGTCGGCACCGGCTACACGGTGACCAGGACCTTGCCCCGGTTCGCCGCTCGGTCCAGGTAGAGGCTGCGGTAGGCGTTCGGGATCTGATCGAATCCATGGTGGAGGGTCTGCTGGTAGGTCAACTCGCCGCGCCGGAGCATGCCACCGAGCTCGTCGCGCATCGCCGACAGGTTCTCCTCGGTGAACCACTCGTGGGCGAAGATGCCCCGGATGGTCGCCCGGGGATACATGATCATCGGCAGCAACCGCAGCCCGGTCTGTTCCCGGCCCACCTGGGTGGCCCACTGCCAGCAGACCGCGACCTGGCTGTGCACGTTCAGCATGGTGAAGACCATGTCGGTGATCGTGCCGCCGAGGTTGTCGAAATACCTGTCGACACCGTCGGGAGCGGCTTTGACCAGGGCCTCGCGCACCCGGCCCGGCTCGTCGCCGTGCCGGTACTCGACGACGGCGTCGAAGCCGAGCTCGGTGAGGAACGGGACCTTCTCCGCAGACGCGGTGCTGCCCACCACGCGCGCCCCGGCCCGTTTGGCGAGCTGCCCGACCAGCGTCCCGATGGCGCCCGAAGCTCCGCTGATCACCAGCGTGTCACCGGGCCGGAGGGTCATGAAGTACGCCAGGGTGCCCCACGCGGTGATCCCCGGTCCTCCCATGATCCCCAGCGCCGTCGACACCGGCAGGACATCGTCGTAGTGGGCCGGATTCAGCTTGCGGTACGCGGGAAACACCATCGGGAACGTCTCGCCCTGCCACAGCACCTCGCCGCCGGTCCCGACGACGTGGCTGCGCCACCCGCCGTAGCCCTGGACCAGGTCGCCCACCTGGAAGCGGGCCTTCGGCCCGGCCTCGACCACCTCCATGATGGAGTCGGCGACCATGTGCTGGCCGATCGGCGTCTCCAGGGCGAGCCCGTGCAGGTACGGGTCGACCGAGACGTACCTGGTCTGGAACAGCATCTCGTCGTCGCCGAGCGCGACCGGGACCTCCTCGATCGTCTTCTCGTAGATCCGGGCGGCATCGGGGACGCCGTCGAGGTGCTCGCGTACGACCCACTTCTCGATCTTCAACTCAGGCTCCTTGCCGGGTGAGAACGGACGGGTGCCCCTCGACCACGAAGGCCGGGGAGGGTTTGGCGGGGACGGGCACCAGCACCTGGGTGGGCGGCGGCGCCGTCTCGTCGATGCTGGCGGTGAAGGGCCGGCCGTCGTCGCGGCAGATGAACTGCACGACGTGGCGGCCACTGGCGGCGGCCCGGATGAGCCCGCCGATGGTGGTCCAGACGCCGGCCAGGTAGAAATTGGCCAGGCCGGGCAGCACCGGGCCGTGCTTTTCGAGTTCCTTCTCCATCGTCTCGCCGGCGTCGACGAACGGCTGCCAGCCGGCGATCGAACCGTCGTGGTTGGCGGTGTAGCGGATCTGGGTCAGCGGTGTCGCGATGTCGTGCGCGACAACCGCGTCGGCCAACCCCGGATAGCGCTGGTCCAGCAGGTTGAGCAGGGCGCCACGGACCTGCCGCTTCGCGGCGTAGTAGGCCCGTCCCCGCCGTACCCGCAGGGTGTGCAGCAACTCGCCCTTACGCACCCGGCTGGCCTGTTCCGGCCCTTCCACCAGCTCGCGCCAGGTACCGGTGTCGGAGAAGAAGGTGACGAACACGACCGAGGTCTGCGCCGGGGACAACTCCGGGTAGTGCCGGCTGCGGAACTGGACGTTGATGCTCGGGTGTTCGCCGATGCCGACCAGGCCGGTGGCTTCCTGCGGGGTCAGCAGGTGGGTGGTGCAGGGGTCGGCGTCCGGGTACGGCCGGTTCAGGCCGAAGAACGCGCTGACGTACCCGGGGTAGATCTGACCGGGCTCGTCGACGGCCTCGGTGTACAGCCGCCGGTAGGTCTCGTTGAGGTAGCGCCCGCCCAGCAGCCTGGTGGTCGTGGTGTACCCGTCGCAGGTGGCGACGACGATGTCGGCACGGTGCTCGCTGCCGTCACTGAGCCGGACACCGACCGCCCGGTCGTCCTCGACGAGCACCTCGTCGACCTTCGCGTTGTACGTGATCGTGCCGCCGAGCCGCAGGTAACGTTGCTCGATCGAGCGGGCCAGCCCCAGCGAGCCGCCCTCCGGCACCCCGGCGGTGCGCCCAGCGTGCGCCGCGAGCTGGAAGTAGAACGGCAGCACCGGAAAAGCGGCGTGCCGCTCGTACAGGATGAAGTTGAACGCCTCCCGCAACAGCGGGTCGGTGAACCTGGCGGAGTAGTCGGTCATCAAGGTCGTGATCGACTTGCGGATGGTGTTGAAGTGCGGCAGGAAGGCGGCGAGCATCCGCCACCGCTCCCACCGGCCCATCAGCCCGACCGGCTTGAGGAACGGATAGGCGTTGAGCAGCTTCTTGAAGGTACGCACCCCGGCGCAGAAGTCGCGGATGAGCCGCGCGTCGGCGGGTGAGTGCGCCAGCAGGTGCGCCTGCAGCCGATCGGGATCGGAGTAGAAGTAGACGGTCCGGCCGTCGCGGCCACGGACGATGTTGAACGTCTCGAAGTCGCGCATCTGCTTCCCCTGCAGCGCGCCCAGCTCGAGCCAGATCTGGTACATGTCGTTGCCCGGCCCGCTGCCGAGCAACCAGCTCACGCACCAGTCGAAGGTGAAGTCACCCTGGTCCCAAGCGGTGCAGCAGCCACCTGGCAGCTCGTGCATTTCGAAAGTGTGCGTCCGATAGCCGTTCATCTGGGCGTAGCAACCGGTGGAAAGGCCACCCAGGCCACCACCGATAATGATTATCGTTTCTCTGGCGGAATCACGTCCTGGCATGGTCGGTGCCTCCTCGATGGTCGGTCCACTGGGCGAGCGATGGGTCGTGCGGCACGGACGCGGCAACTCCGTCGACGCTGCCGAGGACGTCACGGACCAGCCCGGCGTTGCGGGCGACGTACTCCCGGTCGAACATCTCGGCGTGGCTGCCGAACCCGGCGAGCAGTGCGTCGTGGCTGGTCGAGGCGCCGGCCCAGCTGCCACGGCTGCCGGCCACGTAGAGTTGCGCCTTGTCCTGGTCGCTGATGACCGTCACCGGAGCCGCGACGCTGCCCAGGTTCGGCGTCCGGGCGCAGAACTCGATGTACTCCCGGGCCTGTTCCCGGATCTCCTGGGCGACGACCGTCGAGCCGGTGTGCCGGCGCAGGTGCTCGGCGAGTTCCCGCTCGAACGCGGCGAACTGCTCCGGACCGAACTCGAACACCTCGCCGATGCGGTACGAGTCGACGATCACCACGTGCCGCACCGTGCGACCCCGGCGTTCGAGTTCCTTCGCCACCTCGAAGGCGAGGTTGCCGCCGAGCGAGTAGCCGAGCAGCCGGCAGTCGTCCGCCGGCTGCAGTCCGTCGACCAGGTCCGCGTACCGGGTGACCTTGTCGTCGCCCGGAATGTGGTTGAACCCGACGACGTGGTACTCCGGCAGCTGCGTGACGAACTGCCGGTAGATCAGCCCGTGCCCGCCGGCGGGCGGGAAACAGAACAGCGTCGGCCGGTCCGCCGGATTGAAGGTGAGGTACGGCTGGCCGCCGGCGAGCTGGCCGGTGACGATGTCCTCCACCGTCTTGGCCATGCCGTGCAGGGTGGTGATCTGGAACAGCCGGCTGACCGGGATCTCGATGTTGAACTCGGCCTGCAGGCCGTAGATCAGCTCAACGAGCTTGATCGAACTCCCGCCGATGTCGAAGAAGTCCTGCTGCAGTCCGACCTCGTCGAGGTTGAGCAGCGCCCGCCAGTGTTCGGCCATCCGGGTCTCGTACAGCGTCACCGGCGGATCGTGCCGCCCCTGGTCGGCGTCTGCCGGGCCGGGCGGCGGCAGCGCCGCCACGTCGACCTTGCCGTTGGCGGTCAGCGGCAGCGCGGCCAGCTGCCCGATGTGCGCCGGGATCATGAAGCTCGGCAGATGATCGGCGAGGTGGCCGCGCAGTTCCCGCCGGTCCAGCACCGCGCCGTCGGTCGGCACGCAGTACGCGCACAGCACTGGCTCGCCGCTGGCGTCCGGGCGGACCACGACCACCGCCTCCGTCACCTCGGGCCGGGCCTTCAGCCGGGACTCGACTTCGCCGGTCTCGATCCGGTGTCCGCGGACCTTGACCTGTGTGTCCGCCCGGCCCAGCAGGTGCAGCGCGCCGTCGGCGCCCCACCGGGCGAGGTCCCCGGTGCGGTAGAGCCGCAGCGCGGCGGCGTCCGTCCGACGGCTCAACGTACGGGTGACGAAGCGGTGCGCGGTCTGCTCGGCGTCGCCGACGTAACCGGTCGCGACGCCGTCGCCGCCGACCCACAGCTCGCCCGGTACGCCGGGCGGCACCAGCTCACCGTTCGCGTCGAGCAGGTAGACGGCGCTGTTGGGCAACGGCCGCCCGATCGGCACGACGTGACCGGGGTCGAGGGTGTCCACCGGCCCCTCGAAGTAGGTGCTGTCGATGGTCGCCTCGGTCAGGCCGTACGAGTTGACCACCCGGGTGTGCGGGCCGCCGAGCGAACGCAGCCGCTGGTACTCCTCGACCTTCCAGATGTCGGAGCCGACGATCAGCAGCCGCAGGAATTCCAGCCGACGCCCCTGCCGCTCGCAGTAGCTGAGCAGCCCGCGTACGACGGCGGGAACGAACTCGCCGCAGTCGACGCGTTCGTCGACCATGGTGCGGTACAGCCGGTCGGTGTTGAACAGCAGGTCCCGGTCGACCAGGACCAGGGTGCCGCCGGAGCAGAGGGCGCGGACGAGGTCCCCGGCGAACACGTCGAAGGCGAAGCTGGCCATCTGCAGGTGCGCCCGCACCTCGTCGAGGCGGTACTCCTGCCGCCAGCCGGCGTACACCGCGGCGAGGTTGCGGTGAGTGACCTGGACCGCCTTCGGTAGCCCGGTCGAGCCGGAGGTGTAGATGACGTAGGCCGGGTCGTCGAGGTCGACGTGCACGTCGAGGGTGGCGTCGGGTTCGTCCTCCGCCTGTCGCAACAGCGGGCCCAGCTCCAGCACCGGACCGGATGTCCCGGGCAGGTCGGACAGCCGGTCGCGGGCCGCGCCGTCGGTGAGCACCAGGCTGGCACCGGCGTTGCGCAGCATGTACGTCAGCCGCTCCGCCGGATAGTCGGCGTCCAGCGGCAGATACGCACCACCCGCCCGGAGCACCGCGAGCACCGCGACGACCAGCTCCGGGGACTTGTCCAGACAGAGCGCGACCACCGCGCCGTCGCGTACGCCGAGGCGGCGCAGCCGATGCGCGAGGTACCGTGACCGCCGTTCCAGGGTGGCGTAGTCGAGCCGGCGGGCGTGCGTCGGCACGGCGGCCGTGCCACCGGTTCCGGCCGGTGTCACGACGGCGGCGGTGTCCGGCCGCTGCGCGGCGATCTGGACGACCAGCTCATGGACGGGTATGTCGTACCCGGCCCGCTGCCGTGCGCCGCTCCACCGGTCGAGCAGGCGTTCGCGTTCCTCGACGCCGAGTAGTTCCAGTCGGCGGACCGGCTGCCCGGCCGCCGATCTGGTCATCGTGTCGAGCAGCTGGACGTAGTGCCCCGTGATCCGCCGTACCGTCTGCGGCAGGAACAGGTCGGTGTTGTACTTGAGGACGCAGTGGAACCGGTGGTCGGCCTCGTCCTCGTAGACCGACAGCGTCAGGTCGAACTGCCCTTCCTCCTCCGGCAGCTCGATGTACTCCAGCCGGTAGCCGTACTTCTGCGTCGCCACCTTGTGGGTGAGCAGAATGAACATCGCCTGGAAGACCGCCGAACGGCTGGGGTCGTGTTGCAGGCCGAGCTGCTCCACCAGCAGCACGAACGGATACTCCTGGTTGTCCAGCCCGCCCAGCACCGTGGCGCGGACCTGCGCCAGCAGGTCGGCGATCGACGGATCGCCGGACAGGTCGGCACGCAGCGGCAACGGGTTGACGAAGTACCCGTAGACCGAGGCGAACTCCTCGGCGGTCCGCCCGGTCACCGGGCTGCCCACGATGACGTCGTCCTGCCCGCAGTAGCGGTGCAGCAGGACGTAGTAGGCGCACAGCAGCACCATGAACACGGTCGCGTTGTGGTCGCGGGCCAGCGTCTGCACCCGTGCGGTGAGATCCGGGTCGAGGGTGAAGAACTCCGACGCGCCGTTGTTGGTCTGCACCACCGGACGTGGCTTGTCGGTGGGCAGGTTGAGGATCGGCACCTCGGCCGGCAGGTGCGCCCGCCAGTAGTCGAGCGACCTGCGAGCCTGTGAGCTGGCCAGGAACCGGTTCTGCCAGTTCAGGAAGTCCAGGTAGCGGGCGGACGGCGGGGGCAGTTGGACGGGCGTACCCTGGCGCAGCCCCTCGTAGCTGGCGAGCAGTTCCTCGATGAAGGTGAACGTGGAGATGGCGTCCGAGATGATGTGGTGGACGGCCTTCATGATCACCCAGCGCCGTGGTCCGAGGTGGAACAGGCGGAAGCGCACCAGCGGGTCGCGTTCGAGGTCGTACGGACGGCGGTACTCCTGGATGATCATCTGGTAGACGTCGTCCCATGCCTGGTCGCGCACGTCGAACGCCGCGACGTCGGCCCGGATCTCCGGCGAGATCCGCTGCACCGGCTGGCGGCGGCCGGCAGGCCGGCCCGGATCCGACTCGCGGCGGCCGGCAGGCCGGCCCGGATCCGACTCGCGGCGGCCGGCAGGCCGGCCCGGATCCGGCTGGTGCTGTTCGAGCCGGAAGTTCGCCCGCAGGCTCGGATGACGCGCGATGAGGGCACGGACCGCCTCGAACATCAGCTCCGGCTCCAGCTCGACCCGTACCTCGACCGCGCCACCGATGTTGTAGGCGAAGCCGTCCGGGTTGAGCTGCTTGAGGAACCACAGTGCCTGCTGGTTCTGGGTCAACGGATAGCGTTGCTCGTCGGTGAACACCTCGACGTCGGTGCCGGTGCCGGCGCCGTCCGGACCGGTGTCGGTGGCGAGCAGTTCGACGAGCCCGTCGTACGCCTGGTCGATCAGATCGGCGAGCGGTGCGCCGCCGAGCAGCGCGACCACCGGCAGTGCGACGTGGATCTCGGCGGCGATCCGGGCCCGCAACTCCATGGCGAGCAGCGAGTCCAGGCCCAGCGCGGTGATGCTGGACGCCGGATCCACCCGTTCCGGCGGCACCCGCAGCACGGTGGCCACCACCGTGCTGAACCGCTCGCCGAGCAACTCGCGCCGCCGCCGGTCGTCGCCGGCGTCGCGGAACACGTCCAGGAAGCTGTCGCCGTCGACGGCCGGCGCCTGCACCGCCGTCGCCGCGAGGTCGGCCACCAGCGGCGGCGCGCTGGCATACCAGGACAGGAAGGTCGGCCAGTCCACGATGGTGGTCACCAGCAACTGCGCGCGGTCCTGCCCGATCACCCGCTCCAGCACCGCCATGCCCGCCTCCGGCGACAACGAGCTCATGCCGCGGCTGTGCCGGTAGTGGTGGACCAGGCCGAGTTCCTCGATCATGCCGGTGGCCCACGGACCCCAGTCCAGGCTCAGCGCCGGCAGCCCGGCGGCGCGGCGGTGCTGGGCCAGCGCGTCCAGGAAGGCGTTGCCGGCGGCGTAGTTGCTCTGCCCCGCGGTGGTCAGCAGGGAGGCGATCGAAGCGAACAGGACGAAGTGCTCCACGGGCTCATCGCCCAGGTGGCGGTGCAGCAGATAGGCGCCGAGCACCTTTGGGTCGTACGCGGCGTCGAACGCCGCCCGGTCCATCTCGGCGAGCAGCGTGTCGCGTACCTGACCGGCGAGATGGAACACGCCCCGGATCGGCGGTGCCTGGCCGGCGCGGTAGTCGGCCAGCCAACCGGTCAGCGCGGCCTCGTCGGTGACGTCGAGCCGGGCCAGGATCGGTTGGCAGCCGAGCGACTCCAACTCCCTGAGGAAGTCGATCCGGTCGCGCACCGCGTCGTCCCAGTCCGGCTCGCCCCACCGCTGCCGGGGTGGGACCGGGCTGCGCCCGAGCAGGATCAGCCGGCGGGCGCCCCGGCGCACCAGGGTGCGGCACAGCAGCCGGCCGAGGGCACCGAACGCGCCGGTCACCAGGTAGGCACCGTCGGCGCGTAGGCGCAGCGGCAACGGCCGGGTCAGCTCGTCGGCCGGGCGCAACCGGCTGGCGTACCGGTGGTCACCCCGCAGGGCGATCTCGTCTTCGTCGTCGACGGCCATCTCCCGCAGCAGGGCCACCGCCTCCGCCCGCCGGGCCGCCCGGTCCCGGCCGCCGGCCGGATCGAGGTCGATCAGCTTGCCGGGATGGTCGAGCAGTTCCTGATGCCGCAGCACCCGGCCGACGCCCCAGGCGGACGCGCCGACGGGCCGCACCGGATCGGTGGTCGCGACGGCCTGGGTGCCTCTGGCGACGACGTGCAGCCGGCCGGCACCGCCCTGGGCGAGCAGCGCCTGGGCGAGGACGATCAGGGAATAGACACCAACGCTGTTGTACTCGGCGAACTCGTCGGCGGCGGCCCGATCCAGCGACGGCAGGTCCAGGCCCCACAGGTGCACCACCGCGCCGAACGGTCCGACGCCGGCCGCCCGCAGCTGCGCGAAGAACCGGTGCAGGTCGTGAGCGTGACCCGGGCGCACCGTCGACGCGACGCCCTCGGGGTCGAGGTGGAATTCAGCTCCCGGCCGTACGAGATGGCAGTGACCGCCACGGGCCGTCACGAGATCGGCCAGTTCCTCGCCGAGACCGTCCCGGTCGGCGAGGACCAGCCAACGCTCGGCGGTGGACGTCGCGTCCGGATCGCCCGGATCGCCCGGATCGTCGACATCATCACCCGGACCGTCGACATCGGTCAGCGGGTCTCGCCGCACCCACCGGAGTTCGGCGAGCCAGCTGTCGATCGTACCGAGACCGACGGCGGCGGTGGCTTTCTCCACGTCGGCGGCGCGAAAGCCACCGACGTGACCCACCGACGTGCCGTCATCGGCGTAGACCGCGATGTCACCGACCAGTTCGTCGGCGTCGCGGCGCACGATCCGCGCGTGCGCCCACAGCGTCTGGTCACCGACCGGATCGAGGCGTACCTCCGCGATGGACAACGGCAGCCGGATGCCGGTCTGCCTGTCGTCGCCACGCCGGACATCGAGCAGCTGCGGCGTCAGCAGGGCCTGGAAGCAGGCATCGAGCAGCGCCGGGTGGACGTGGTAGCCGTCGGCGGAGTCGCCCAGCACGGCCGGCGGCCGGATCCGGGCCAGTGCCTCGTCCGGGCCGACCCACACCTGCTCGATGCCCTGGAAGGCCGGGCCGTAGTGGTAGCCGAGGGCGGCGAGGTCCGCGTAGCACTGCGCGCTGTCGAGGTGGCGCCCCAGCCGCCGCCGCACCGGGCCCGGGTCGAACCGGCGCACACGTCGGCCGGGTTGGCCGGCGAGCAGGACCCCGGTGGCGTGTACGGGGTGGTCGGCGGCGTCGCCGGCGATCGAGGCCACGGTGAACTCGCCGGTCCCGGCGGCCACCGACAGCTGTACGGTCCGGGTCTCACCGGCGGGCAGGAACAGGGCCCTGCGCAGCTCGACGTCGGCCAGCGTCGCCGCGCCGCCGCCGGTGAGGGCCCGGACCGCCTGCGCCGCCATTTCGAGGTAGCCGGCGGCCGGGAACACCGCGTTGCCCTGGATCCGGTGGTCGTCCAGGTACGGCAGGTCCTCGGTGTCGAGCTTCGCCTCCCAGGTGGGTTCGGCGCTGGACAGTCGCCGGCCCAGCAGTGGATGGTCCCGCAGCCCGAGCCGGACCTGCGCGACCGGACGCGGCTCCACCCAGTAGCGGTCACGCTTGAACGGGTAGCGGGGCAGCGGCACCGGCGTTCCGGCCGGCTGCAGGGCGTCCCAGGCGATCTCCACGCCGAGGTTGTGCAGTGCGGCGAGGGACAGGGCCATCCGCTGCGGTTCGTCTTCCCCGCGCCTGATCGAGGGCAGCGTACGGCCCTGCGTGTCCCGGCCGGCCAGGCATTCCTGGATGGAGTAGCCGAGCACCGGGTGCGGGCCGATCTCGACGAACAGGCGGTACCCGTCGTCGATCAGCCGGTCGACCGCGCCGTGGAACCGTACGCTGTCGCGCACGTTGCGCCACCAGTAGTCGGCGTCGAGTTCGGGGCCGCGCGCCAGGCCGTCCTGCCCGGTGAGGTAGAGCGGCACCTGGGCGTCGCGTGGGGTGAGACCGCGCAACGAGATGAGCAGTTCATCCTTGATCATTTCCATCGCGGCGCTGTGGTACGGCACCCGTACCGCGACGAACTTGGCGAACGCCTGTTCGGCGGTGAGAGCGGCGGCGACCTCGGCGAGGGCGCCCTCGTCACCGGCGAGGGTCACCGCGCCGGGGCTGTTGACCGCGGCGACGGAGATCCGCTCGCCGTAGGGCCGGATCCGGTGCTCGACCTCGGCCTGCGTCAGTCCGACGGCGAGCATGGTGCCGGTGCCCACGAGCTTCTGCTGCAGCCGGCTGCGGTGTACGACGATCCGCACGGCGTCGTCGAGGGAGTAGACACCGGCTTCGTAGAAGGCCGCCACCTCGCCGGTGCTGTGCCCCACGACCGCATCGGGGCGCACCCCGTAGCTGCGCCACAGCGTCGCCAGGCCGACCTGGACCGCGAAGTTGGCCGGCTGCGCGAGCCAGGTCTCGGCCATGTGCGAGTCGACCTCGTCGGCGTTCAGCTCGTTGATCAACGACCAGCCGGTGAGCCGCCGGATCGCCTCGTCGCAACGGTCGATCGCCCGCCGGTACACCGGTTCGTCGGCGTACAGTTGCCGGCCCATCGCCCACCACTGCGGGCCCATACCGGTGAACACCCACACGAGGGCCCGCTCGTGCGGGTCGCGCCGCTGGTCGACGAGCACGTGTGGATGCGGCTCGCCGCGCAGGTAGGTGGCCAGGGTGTCGGCCAGCGCCGCCCGCTTCGAGTGCACCGGCGGCCGGTTGGGGTAGACGACGGACAGGCGGTGCTCGTGGTGCTGCCGACGGCGCGCGAGTGTGTAGCCGAGATCGGCCAGCGCGACAGGCTGACGGCCGTCGGCCCCGGTCAACTCGTCGAGGACGCCCGCGGCGAGCGCCGGCAGGGCCTCGGGGTCGCGGGCGGTCAGCGGAAGAATGGTGTACGCGGGTGAGCCGGCCGTCGGCGTGGTGGCCACCGACCGCTGCGGAGGTTCCTCGATCAGCACGTGGGCGTTGGTCCCGCCGAATCCGAACGAGTTGACCCCGGCCCGCGCCGGTCCCTGGTGCGGCGGCCACGGCAGGGGTTCGGTGGGGATCTCGAACGGCAGCGACGCCAGATCGATGTCGGAGCTGATCTGGTCGAGGTTGATGTGCGGGGCGATGACGCGGTGTTTGACCGACAGCGCGGTCTTGATCAGGCCGGCGATGCCGGCGGCGGACTCGGTGTGTCCGATGTTCGTCTTCACCGAGCCGACATAGCAGGTCTGCCCGGGCGCTCGGCCGATCGCCAACGCCCGGCCGAGCGCGTCGGCCTCGATCGGGTCGCCCACCGGGGTGGAGGTGCCGTGCGCTTCCACGTACTGCAGGTTGCCCGGCACTATTCCGGCCTCGGCGCACACCCGCTCGATGAGCGTGCGCTGCGCGTCGCCGTTGGGCACGGTGATGCCGGTGGTACGGCCGTCCTGGTTGACTCCGCTGCCGATGATCACGGCGTGGATCGGGTCGCCGTCGCGCAGCGCGTCCGGCAGCCGTTTCAGGGCGACCACACCGACGCCCTCGGCCCGGACGTACCCGTTGGCCGACGCGTCGAAGGTGCGTGAGCGACCTTCCGGGGACAGGAACCCGCCCTTGGTCTCGGCGATGGTGTACTGCGGGGTCAGGTGCAGCAGGGTCCCGCCGGCGAGCGCGAGGTCGATCTCCCCGCGTAGCAGGCTCTGCCGGGCCAGGTGTACGGCGACCAGGGAGGAACTGCACGCGGTGTCGATCGACACGCTGGGCCCACGGAAGTCGAAGCAGTACGAGATGCGGTTCGACACCATCGTCATCATGGTTCCGGTCGCCGTGTGCGCCGCCAGCGTCTCGAAGCTCAGGTCCGCGAACTGCAGGATCTTGTAGTCCAGAGTGAACGCGCCGACGAAGACCCCGATGTCCCGCCCGGCCAGTTCCGCCGGCTTCTGTCCACCGTCTTCGAGGGCCTCCCAACTGACCTCCAGCAGCTTGCGCTGCTGCGGGTCCATGTGTTCGGCCTCGCGGGGGCTGATTCCGAAGAAGGCGGGGTCGAATTCGGCCACCCCGTCGATGTAGCCGCCCCGCCCACCGACCAGTCGCCCCGGTTTCGATTTGTCCCGGCTGCCCAGCGTGGCGACATCGTAGCGGTCGGGGGGTGTCGCGGTAATGCAGTCCCGACCATTGACGATGTTCTGCCAGAACGTCCGGTAGTCTGACGCGCCGCCGGGCAACCGGCACCCGATACCGATGATGGCGATCTTTTCCGACCAACCGCCGTCCGGCGAGTCCTGTCCTTGCGCCCCAGCGGTGCGGGAGTAGGTCATTGTCGAGTCCTTCGGGTCGCGATACGACGAAACAGAAGATGGGCATGCGTGCGCCACGCACGACGCGGCGACGCGCACGACGCACTTACCCTTCAAGCAACGGGCGGAGTTACAGCGATACTGAGGGATCAGCCAGTCCTACGTCGGACACCGGGTCTGGCACGCCACGGATGCAACAGACTGGCGACGACGTCCCCGGTCGGCGGGAACGATGCTGGATTGTGTAGTCCGATCGCCATCGGGCGGCGACCCGAACGCCACGTGAAACTGCCGAAGAGTTGATCCCAGATCGACAGGTCGGAACCGAAGTTGCCTGCTTCGGCAAGGTTGGTGCTGTGATGCAGACGGTGTTGTTCGGGGCTGGTGAGGACGTAGTTCAGCCACCCGATGCGCACGTCGATGTTGGCGTGGATGAAGTATCCCTGCACGATGACGAACAGGCCGACGACGAAGACGGACGGCTCGGAGAACCCGGCGAGGGCGAGGGCCAGCTGCACCGTGCCCTGGGCCAGCACGATGTCGAAGATGTGGTTGACGCCGTTGTTGCCGACGTTGACTTTGTCCGGCACGTGGTGCACGCCGTGGAGCCGCCACAGCCAGGCGTTGGTGTGCCCGAGTCGGTGCATCACGTAGCTGGCCAGCGAGCCGAGCAGCACCGCGAGCGGCAGTTCGGCCCAGAGCGGGAAGTGCCCCTGGGGCATGGCGATCGCCCCGACGACAGCCATGATCGGCAACTGCGCCAGCCCGCCGCCGAGCATCGTCAGCAGGAAGTAAATGCCGTACCAGCGCCATTCGCGCAGATTCGGGTGCCAGTTCGGCTCGTACGGGATCAGGCGCTCGAGGATCGCGAAGTAGGTGAGTGTGCCGATCAAAAAGACGAAGTTGACGGCGCCGAGGTTCCATCCGTGTCGCAGCGCGACCACACTGACCACAATCATGGCACCGATCAGGATCGGATAGGCGACCACCCGTCCCACGATACGGGCCGTCGTGACGGCACGGACCGTCGGCGCGGACGGTGCCGAGCGACCGTCGTACTCGTAGGAAATCTCCATGCTGCCTCCATGCAGGTCTGGCCGACCGTTCACCGCCCGGTGAACGGGCCGACGTCTCGGCATTTGGAAAGCGCCGTGGAGATGCACTTCCCAGCTCATTGACGGGCTGGTCGGGTACGGTGGCGTCGGTTTCGCTGGCGGCCGTCCGCCAAGCATCGATCCTTGACTGACTACAGGTGAGCGCCGACATGCGCCTGGGCGATTGAGAATCTTTGTGATTTCCGCAGCCCGGTCCCCGGAAAAATCTCGATGGTTCACCGTGCTGGGTTCAGGCGCAGGATCACCCCACTAAACATCGCGGTGTATTGCCGGACCCACGGACAGTAAACCGAGTATCCATCTAGATCAGTAGTCGTCTCTCACCATTTGCACGCCACCGGCCCGACCTTAGGGTGATGCAGTTGCTGTTTTGTCGCAATATTAGACCCGTTGTCGGGTTACGAGCATGATTCAACATGCCCTCGCCAGGTTCGCCCGGAGATCTCGACAATTTCCACCATCTGACGAAGCACCCGGACGCCCGACGTATTTTCGGGCATCGATCCGGCTCGGTAGGAGTGTCCAGCCCCGCAGCCGCCGCCGTCCGGCGGCTGCGGCAGCCCTATCCCTCAGGAGGGAACCTTGTCCACCAGACTGACGCGACGCGTACGACGGTCGGTGCTCGCCGTCATCGGCGCGACCGCCCTGGCGCTGCTGCTGCCGACGGCCTCGGCCACGGCGACCGCACTCGACCGGTCGGGCACCGTCGGCGCCCTCGCCTCACCCGTCGACGTCTACATGAAGGACCATCCGTCCGACATCGGGCTCCAACCGCACAACTTCAACCCGATCTCGGAGAGCCCCGACATCAAGGTCTGCCCCACCGCCATCGAATGCTCGGTGAGCCAGAACCCGATCATCGGGCAGCGCAACTACATCTTCATCAAGTTGCGCAACCCCGGCCCGTACGGCTCGGGAACGATGGAGCAGGGCGAGATCCACGTCTACCGGACCACCCCCGGCGGCGGCACCACCTGGCCGACCCAGTGGACCGAGATCGGCTGGATGGCGGTGCCGGTCTACTCCGGGGTCACCACGGTCGTCATCCCCTGGGACAACGTTCCCGGACCGGGACACTTCTGCCTGCTGGCCCGATGGCTGTCGGCCAACGACCCGATGACTTTCGAAGGGCCCAGCACCTCGGTGAACACCCGCAACAACAACAACGTCGCCTGGCGCAACGTCAGCTCGGTACTGCTGACCCCCGGGCGGCCGCAGACCCGGCCGTTCGCCATCGGCAACGTGCTCGCCGAGCCGACCCGAAACAGCCTGGTCTTCACCGAGGTCGCCGAGCCACTGGAGAACGCCGGCGGCCGGCTGGTGGTGGACCTCGGACCGACGCTGTTCGAGCGCTGGGTCGAGGGCGGCATGGCCGGCGAGGGCATCCGCGAGGTCGGACGCAACCAGGTCGAGATCGTGGAGCCGGCGAAGGCCCGGCTGGACGGCCTGGTGCTGATGGGCGGCGAGCGGTTGACGATGCAGTTGCAGTTCACCGCGACGACGCCGACCGAAAAGCCGATCTCCATCCGGGTGACGCAGTTCGGTCCGGACGTCGACGGCAACGAGCGGGCCGACCTGGGCGGGGTCCGCTACGACGTGACGGTCAGTAAGCGCGACCAGTAGCCGTCCATCGGTAGTGGGACGGAGGTGGCGTACGGGACCCGCGGCCTCCGTCCCGGCCTGGCCGGCGGCGACGGGCAGCCGCCAGCGACAGGCCGGCCGGCGACGGTGAGCCGGCCGTCGACGCGGACCTGCTGGGCCTCAGCGCAGGCTGACCCAGCAGGTCCGGACCGTGTATTTCGCGGTGCTGGCACGCAGTTGCACCGGACCGACCGGCGGTACGCCCATCGAGAAGAATCCGAGCTCGTCGACCGGTACGTCCTCGTACTGCCCGGCAGCGGTGCGGGCGCTGACCCGGCCCTGGCTGGCCGGGGAGAGCTGGCCGACGACCCCGGTAGCGGTTACCTCGATCTCGACGACCACCGGCCCGGATCGGAAGGTCAGTGTCCGGTCGGTGCCGACGGACCGGGTCAGCCCGACCGGCTCCCGGTCGCAGGCGGAGTCGAAGGTCAGCTCGGCGACTGCCAGCTCGGCGTCGACCGTACGCCAGCTGAAGGCGGCCAGCGCGGCGTCGAGGAACTCCTCCCGCACCGGCCCGGAGTCGCGCAGGGCCGCACCCAACTCGATCAGCAGCCGGTCGTCACTTTTGGGCGGCCACTGCTCCATCGCGTTCACCTCCGCTCCCCGGTTGGCTCTCGTCCGGGGCATGCCGGACATAGGGGGCGAGAGCCGGGCAGTTACGCAGCCTCGCCAGGCATCGGGCCTGAGTGGGGCCGACGCTGCCGGTCGGCATGCCGAGCCGCTCGCCGATCTCACGGTAGCTGGCCGGCGGGTCGGCGACGAGCAAAGTGAGTAGTTCCCGGCAGCGCGCCGGCAACTCGGCGAACGCGTCGCGCAGGGCCTGGCGCCGCTCGGCACGCAGCAGGTCCTCGTCCGGAGTGGACGGATCGACCAGCAGGAAGACGCCCACGTGGCCGTCGACCGACTCGTCGTACGGGTCGAACGGCTGGGTACGCCGGCCGAGCCGCAGCATCCGCAGGCACTCCCGCCGGGTGGTGGTCACCAGCCAGGCCGGCAACGCGTGCGACTCGCGCAGCTGGCCCAGATGTTCGACCAGCCGCAGCCAGACTGTCTGGTTGACGTCGGCGGCGTCGGCGCGGTCGAGGCCGTGGCTGCGGATCACCGCCGCCACCAGTGGGGTGTAACGGCGTACCAGGTCGACCCAGGCGGACTCGTCGCCGGCGACGGCGGCGGCGACGAGTCTGGGTACGGCATCGCCGAACTCACCGACAGGCACCCTCCCATGTTCCCAGACGGTGGTGTCGCCGGGACCTCCGGCGGTGGCGGGCCGGCTCATCCGACCAACACGCCGTAGTCGGGATGCCAGGCCGGGCCGGCGGTCAGGGCCGCCGCCGCGGCCGGTGCGCTGAGCCCGGTGGCGGTCATCAGGGCGGCGAGCCGGCCACTGACGTGACCGGTGGCGAAGGATGTGCCGGCCCACGCGGCGAAACCGTGGAACGGCAGGACGGGCTGGCCGGGCAAAAGCATCTCGCCCTCGACGTACGTACTGGTGCGATCGCCGTACGCACTGGCGGCTACCCAGGGACCGTGGCTGCTGTAACTGGCGGGCACCGGACCATTGTCACCCGACGCGACCGCCGCCACGGCGAGCACCCCGTCCAGCGCGGCCGGCCAGGATCGGCGGGTGGTGCCGGCGTTGCCGGCAGCGGCGACCACGGCCACCGAATCCGGCAGTTCGGCAAGGGCGTTGGCCAGCGGCAGCGGCGCCTGGTCGTCCTGGGTGAAGAAGCCGAGCGAGAGGTTGACGATCGCCACCTCGGTGCCGAGCCGGTCGAGCGCGGCGACCAGGCTCTCCTCGTCGCCGACGCCGTTGGCGTCCAGCGCGGCTTCCGGATCGACCCGCACGCCGGGCGCGGCCTGTCGGACGACGCCGGCGACGAAGGTGCCGTGCCCGCCCTGCAGGGCCAGCTGGCTGCCGCCGAGATAGAGCGGATCCTCGTCGTCGGCTTCCGGCAGGTAACTGCCACCGAGCCACTGCGGATGCACGTTGCCGGCCAGACGCCAGATGCCGGTGTCACAGACACCCACGGTGACGTCGGCTCCCTCACCGAGCCGGGCGGGGTCGGGCGGGGACAGCGCGGCCGCGAGCCGGGGCGGCCCACCGGGGTTGCCCATGATGTTGCCGAAGCCGAGCAGGACGTGGTGCGGCTGCACCTGCGGAACCTGCTTGTTCGGCCACTCACGGGGATCGCGCAGCTTGCCGACCACAGCCGGAATGTCCGTTTCCCGCTGGAAGCGCAGCCGGCTCACCCGGCCGAAACCTTCACTTTCGCTGACCTCGTGGCCGTCGGCCCGTAGCCGGGCCAGTACTCGGCCGACGTCGGCCGGAGCGACCAGCAGTTGCCGGGGCCGGTAGAGGAACTCCCGGCCGGCGATGGCGGTGTACCGCCGTACGGTCGGGTTGGTGGCCAGGATCTCCAGGAAGGCCCGCTGGTAGCTCTGGTCGAGGGCACTGCCATCGCTCGGCATCGGTTGGCCCGGCGACGACTGACCCGGCATCGGCTGACCCGGCATCAGCTGACCCGGCATCAGCTGACCCGGCGACGACTGGCTGGTCCGGGCGAGCGGCCCGGACGGTCCGAGCGGCAGTACGGCGGCGGCCAGCGCCGACCACCCCATCAGATGCCGGCGGGAGTACTGCCCGGGCGGACCCGGCACGATGCGGCGGTCGGGCGACACCTGGCCTCCAGGCGGGTGGTAGACGGGCCGGCACCGTCACCGGGCGGCCACAGAAGGTTACGACACCAACACGATTATTTCAAAGCATAGTTAGATGTCAATTGATCAACTATCGGTCGATCGTCGACACCCGGTGCGCTGTCATTGACCCGGGCGCATGATTCGGGAATTCTCTCTCGCATGGCCGTACGCACCGATTCCGGTGTCGACCCGGCACAGCGGGCCCTGGACTCCGTTCAGCGCTACCCGCATGACGCCATCTCGATCGCCCGTCAGGTGCTCGCCAGCCCGTCGGACGCGGCCGCCCGGTCCACTGCCGAGCGCGCCATCGGCCTGGCGCTACGGGAGCTCAACGACCTGCCCGGCGCGATCCGGCACCTGCGGCGGGCGGTACGCGCCAGCGCCGACCCCCGGCTACGGGCGCTGGCCCGGATGAGCCTCGGCTACGTGCTGGCCAGCTCGGGACGTACCACCGCCGCCCTGCGCGCGGTCACGTTGGCGCTACCGCAACTGACCGGTGCGGACGCCGGCCGGGCCCGGATGCAGCGCGGGGTGGTGCTGCACTACCGGGGCCGGTTCGACGAGGCGGTCCGCGACTACGACGTGGCGGTGTCCATCGCCCAACGCGAGCGCGACCCGCTGTTGGAAGCCCGCGCCCGCAACAACCGGGGCCTGCTCAACGCCCACCTGAACGCCCACCTCAACGGCGAGCCCGGCCCCGGCCCCGGATCCGATGACGACCTGCACCGGGCCGCGGCCATCTTCAACCGGCTCGGGCTGGACCTGGCCGCCGCCGACGCGAGATGGAACAGCGGCATCGCCGCCGGGCAACGCGGCGACGTGGCCGGCGCGCTGCACTGCTTCACGGCGGTCGACGCCGAGTACCGCCGGCTCGCGGTGCCCCGGCCGGCGCTGCTGCTGGACCGCTTCGAGCTGCTGTTGTCCGTACCGCTGATCGACGAGGCGGTCTCGGTGGCCGGCACCGCCGTGACCGAGCTGAGCCGCCTCGGCATGGCGTCGGACCTGGCCGAGGCGCTGCTCGCGCAGGCCCGCGCCGCGCTGCTCGCCGGCGACCTGGCCACGGCCGCCGAGACCGCGGCGGCGGCGCGCAGCCGGTTCCGCCGCCAGGGCCGGCGTGCCTGGGCCACCCTCGCCCGACACGTCGAACTGCGCGCCGCGTACGCCCGGGGCACCCGGACCACGGCGCTGCTCGCCTCGATGGTGCGCACGGCTGACCAGCTCGACGCCACCGGTTGGCCCGGACCGGCGCTGGCCACCAGGATCGAGGCGGCCCGGCTGGCCGCCGGGCTGGGCCGGCAGGCCCGTGCGGTGGAACTGCTGCGGATCGCGGCCCTCGCCCGGCGGCGGGGCACCGCACCCCGACGGGCCCAGGGGTGGTACGCCTTGGCGCTGCGTCACCGGCTGGCCGGCGACGAGGCCCGCGCCGTCCGCGCGCTGCGCCGGGGGCTGGCGGTGCTGGACGGGCACCGCGCCTCGCTCGGCGCGACCGAGCTGCGGGCCCACAGCGGGGCGTACGGCCAGGAGCTGGCCGCCGAAGGGCTGGACATCGTCATCGGACATGGCGCGCCGGCCCAGGTGCTGACCTGGGCGGAACGGTGGCGGGCCAACGCGCTACGGATGCGACGGGTCTCCCCGCCGGCCGATCCGGATCTGGCCACCGCCCTCACCGAGCTGCGGATGGTCAGCGCCGCGCTGGAGGACGCGCTGCTCGCCGGGAACCCGGTCCAGGCGTTGCGCGGCAGCCAGGCCCGCCTGGAGCAACGGATTCGGGAGCTGACCCGGGGCGTGGACGGTGGCGGCGAGCTACTCGCGCCGCCCGGGGCCGCCCAACTCGCCGCGGCACTCGGCGACGCCGTACTGCTGGAACTGGTGGCACACGGCGAACGGCTACGGGCGGTGCTGGTCCGCGACGGGCAGGTCACCCTGCATGACCTCGGGTCGCTGGCCGACGCGGTACGCACGGCCCGGCTGCACCGGTTCGGGCTGCGCCGGCTGGTCACCACCGGCGACGGCGCGGATGCCCGAGCCGGGGTCGCGCACACCGCCGGCGCGCTGGACCGGCAGCTTTTCGACCCGGTACGCGGGCAGCTCGCCGACCGGCCGCTGGTGGTCGTGCCGATCGGTGAGCTGCACGCCGTGGCCTGGTCGGGTCTGCCGAGCTGTGCCGGACGGGCGGTGACGGTGACGCCGTCGGCCACGGCCTGGCTGCGCGCCGCCGACGCCCCGGTCACCGGCTCGCCCCGGCCGCCGGTGCTGGTGGCCGGACCACGGCTGCCGGCGGCCGAAACCGAAGTACGTCAGCTCACCGCGGTGCTGCCCGACGCCCGCGCGCTCACCGGCGCCGCCGCCACCGCCGAACGGGTCACCGAAGCGCTCAACGGTGCGGGCCTGGCGCACATCGCGGCGCACGGGCGGTTCCGGGCGGACAACCCGTTGTTCTCGACGCTGGAGCTGGCCGACGGGCCGCTGACCGCGTACGAACTGGAACGGCTGACCAGCCCGCCCGGCTGTGTCGTGCTGTCGGCCTGTGACTCCGGGCTGGCCGGGGTCCGCCCGGGTGACGAGGTGATGGGTTTCACCGCGGTGCTGCTGGCGCTGGGCACCCGGTGCCTGATCGCCACGGTGCTGCCGGTGCCGGCCGACCTGACCACCAGCCTGATGCTGGAGCTGCACCGCCGGATGCGGGCCGGCGACCGGCCGGCGGTGGCGCTGGCCGGCGCCCAGCAGGCGTTCCTCGCCGGTGCCGCCGGGCCCGTCGGGCCGGACGGCACAGCCGCCGGGCACCCCACCGGTGCCGGACACGCGACCGCCGCCGCTTTCGTCTGCTTCGGGGCGGGTTAGCCACCGTCGTCGGTTCGTCGTCTCCTTCGGCTACTCCCGCGAGCACCATTGACACGTTTCGTTGATTTGTTCGAAACTTATCGCTGTCGACATCCGCGATCTTCGATCGGATGCCGGCACCATCACCTAGCCGGAAGGAGAGCCCTAGTGATCATCAGCTCGGGCCGCTCGAAGATTCGCTCGACGGTCATCGTGCTGTCGACAGCGGCGCTCGCCGTCGCTGGAGCGGTAACAGTGCTGGCGGGAACCCCAGACGCCAGAGCCGACGTCGGCACCTTCGCCTTCGCGTCCAACGTCGAGGACGAGGGCGCCGACTGCCCCGTACCCAATCCAGGATCGTTCTCGCCGAGCTCCAGACTTCCGGATCCGTTCCGGAAAATCGACGGCAGTCGGATCACCACGAAGGCCGACTGGCGCTGCCGCCGGGCCGAGATCCGCGAGCAGGCGGAGCGGTACGTCTACGGCGACAAGCCGGCGAAGCCGGCCACGGTCACCGGGACCGTGTCCAACTCGAACATCACGGTGAACGTCTCGCACAACGGCCGTAGCTCCACCTTCTCGGCCGGCGTCCAACTGCCGACCAGCGGCGGATCCGGGCCTCACCCGGCGGTCATCGTCTTCGGCGGCTTCGGCGCGGACACCTCCACCATCCGGTCCTCCGGCGCGGCCGTCATCAGCTTCGACCCGTTCTCCGTCGGTCAGGAGGGCACCGGACGCAGCAACAAGCAGGGCGCGTTCTACAGCATCTACGGCTCGTCGAGCAGCACCGGGCTGCTGATGGCCTGGGCGTGGGGCGTCAGCCGGATCATCGACGTCATCCAGCAGTCCGGCGGCAGCATCCTACGCGCGGACATCGGCGTCACCGGATGCTCCCGGTACGGCAAGGGCGCCTTCGTGGCCGGGGTGTTCGACCAGCGGGTCGCCCTGACCATGCCGATCGAATCGGGCAGCGGCGGCGCGCCAGCGTTCCGCAGCATCGCTCAGGAAGGCGGGGCGCAGCCGCTGAGCAGCGCATACGGCGAGCAGCCGTGGCTCGGTGACGCGTTCGGTTCGTACACCGGTAACCCGGCCGGCCTGCCGGTGGACACCCACGAGATGGTCGGCATGGTCGCCCCACGCGGACTGTTCATCATGGAGAACCCGCACATCGACTGGCTGGCCGCCCAGTCCGGCAGCGTCGCCGCCCTGGGCGGTGCCGAGGTCTACCGGGCGCTCGGCGCGTACGAGAACATCACCTACTGGTCGGCCGTCTCCGACGGCAACCACTGCGCCATCCGCTCGGAGTGGCGCACGCCGTTGCAGCAGCACATCCAGAAGTACCTGCTGAACACGGGCAGCGCGGCCGGCACCTTCCGGATCGCCAGCAACAAGTCCGGCAACCTGGCCCAGTGGCGGGACTGGACGACGCCGACGCTCGCCGACGGCCCGACCACCCCGCCGCCGACCACGCCGCCGCCCACCACGGCACCGCCGACCACGCCGCCGCCCACCACGGCACCGCCCACCACGGCACCGCCGACGACAGCGCCACCGACCACCCCGCCACCGACGACCGCGCCGCCCACCACGCCGCCGCCGAGTGGTGGCTGCACGGCGTCGCTGTCGGTCAACCAGTGGCCGGGCGGGTTCGTCGTCACCGTCCGGGTCACCGCCGGCTCCTCGCCGGTCAGCGGTTGGTCGGTCACGATGACCCTGCCGGGTGGCGCCGCCGTCACCAACGCCTGGAACGCCAGCCGTAGCGGCAACAGCGGCACTGTCCGGTTCGACAATGTCAGCTACAACGGCAACATCGGCGCCGGGCAGTCGACCGAGTTCGGCTTCCAGGGCACCGGTACCGGCACCGGCATGACGCCCACCTGCTCCGCCGGGTAGTCCGGTCCGCAACGCAGTTCCCCCACCGGCCCGGTGTGGCGGCTCGCCCCGCCGCCACACCGGGCCATCCCTTCCGGCGAGCTGCTCAGAGCCCGCACCCCCACCTCTCCTGAATCTTGATCACGATCGGCATGGTCTGGGTCACCACTCCGTCCGTCAGCGTCATCTCGGCCCGGTACTCACCGAAGGTCAGTGGCGGCAGGGTCATCGAGACCCAGGCGATGCCGACGTACCGGTCACCGTTCGATCCCGGCGGGATCGGCGGATGCGGCAAGCTGGTGACCGTGCCGGCGGGCAAGCCATGCATATCGACATACAGTGGCGTCGACCAGGATCCGGCGACGAAGCCGACGAAGTACGTGAAGTTGGAGACGTTGGCCGGGAGGCAGGCTCGCTGCTCGTAGTCCGACAGATGCCACGTCGCCTGTGATGCGTTCACAGCGCCGGTGGCCTCCGCCGAGACCGCCGCGGCCGCCGAGCTCGTGCTGCCGGCCGCCGAGGCGGTTGACGGACTGACGGCCAAGGTCAGCGCCAAGCCGGTTGCCACGGCGAGCGCCAGCTTGGCGGCACGGGACGTCAATTCCACAGTGGGCCTCCTCTGGTGATCCTCTTCGGGCAGCCTCCGACCCCTCGGGCCCGGTCCTCACCCGGGCCGCCGCCCATGTGAACGGAGTATTACGGGAATACGCCTCGGTCACTACGAACCTCTTGGGTTTCCCCTACAAATACATAGCGAATTGCCGTCGCACCGCGCCGGTATCATCCACAGCAGACGGACGCGCGGCGACACCGTCACGGTACCGGCACAGTCCATGATCGACGGCATCTGCCCGGCGGTGATCTCGTCGCGTCCGCGACCCGCGCCAACAGGTCGATCAAGCCGCAAACATACTGAGAATCGTCAATGTTGCCGACGCGGGTCCAGGCATGCTGGAATGACTCACATCACCGCAGCGTGGGGGCAACCGCGCTGGGCACGGGCAGCACGGGAGCAGCGCAGCGCCGGCGGGCATCCCCGCCCACACGTCCATGTAGTACATGTCCCCAGCCATGGCCGACGCGCTCGACGTCCGACACGCCGGCGGCGTCCGACGCGCTCTGCCAACGCACCAGAACCGGCGACGAGGTGAGAAGCAATCATGGTTTCCCGGGAAACTGTCACGAGGTGGTACCGGAACCGCTTCGTGTGGGTGGCGGTGATCATGCTGGCGACGTCGGCCGGCGCGGTCGCCCTGGTGAACACGGCCGGCTCAACGGCTGACCCGGCCGATCTGCGCGGGCAGATCCTGACCCGGATGCGAGCCGCGCTCGAACAGGCGGACCCAGAGGAGCACAACCACGCTGGACATGATCTCCAGCAGTTGAACATCGGGGAGGAAACCCGGCAGGCGGTGATCTGCGGGGTCCACGTCTACGGATACGAGCCGGTCGAGGTCACCCAGCTCGCCGACGTGGACACGGTCTACGGCTTCCATCTCTGCGGAGTCGCCGGGCCGGACCGTCCCTGGGACGTAGCGCCGAAGCTGGCCGGTCCGCTGATCATGGACATGTCGGTCGAGCCTCCTGGCTTCCAGGTGGTCGAGGCCACCGCCGAGGTGATGTTCGTCGACCGGCTACGGCAGATGTTTCCGCACAAGTACGCGGAGCTGGCGATGACGGAGGCCCTCGCCGACTCGGAAATGGTCGACCTACGCCGCCGTTACGACGCCGCGGCCGGGCTCTGACCAACGTCTACCGGATCGAGGGTCCCGTCGAGGTCGGGACCTTGGTCCCGGACACCTTGGGTGTTCCGCCCCAGGCACCGGGCACCGCCAGCGCGGGAGAGTGATCACGTAGCACGCAGATGCGAAACGCGGAGGCAACGATGACCACCCAGCAGGCCACCCACCGATCGATCGACCGCCCACTCGAGCAGGCAGAACTCCCCGGCTCGATGCTCACCGCCACCGCCGCCCGCACCCTCGCCGTGCTGCGGATCTCCACCGGCTTCGTCTTCCTGTGGGCGTTCCTCGACAAGACCTTCGGCTTCGGCTTCGCCACCCCGGCCGAGCGCGCCTGGGTCAACGGTGGCTCCCCCACCAACGGATTCCTCTCCTCCGTCGAGGTCGGCCCGCTGCAGTCGTTCTTCCACTCCATCGCCGGCACCTGGTGGGCCGACACCCTGTTCATGGTCGGCATGGGCGCCATCGGTATCGCCCTCATCGCCGGCATCGGCCTACGCGTCGCCGCCGGATCGGGCGCGCTGATCATGGTGTTCATGTGGCTCGCCGAGTTCCCCCTCGACCGCGTCACCGCCAGCGGCGAACCCGCCCACGCCACCAACCCGCTCATCGACTACCACATCGTCTACGCGGTTGTCCTGATCGTTCTCGCCGCCGCCTACGCCGGTCACACCTGGGGACTCGGCCGGCTCTGGGCCAAGCTGCCCTTCGTGCAGCGCAACCGCTGGATGATCTGATCTTCCCTCCCCCCAAACCGGTGTGCCGGACCACCCTCGCGGTCCGGCACACCGGCGTTTCTCGTTACTCGCTGCCCAGGGGGACGCTTCCCGCCGGGCTCTAGCTGCCGGCGACGTCTGCGGCGAAGGCGCTGACCCAGGCCAGTGCCGAGTTCCAGTTGATGGTGATCTCGTTGACCGACCAGGCTTCGAGGTTGTCGACGTAGCACAGCTGCGGTGCGCAGCTGTGCAGCCAGGACGCGGCGAGCGGGTCCTGCAGGCTGGAGTTCGGGCCACCGGAGACCGACCCGACCAGCGGGTTGGGCAGTGTCGCGTCGAAGGATCTCGCGTACCAGCGGCTGTGCTGGTTGCGCGCGTCGTTGCTGCCGTAGCCCGTGATGTACGACTGACCGAGGGCATTGCGACCGAGCAGGTAGTCGAACGCTTCGAAGACGGCGTCGGCGTACGCGCGATTGCCGGTGAGGTCGTACGCGGTAGCGAGAACGACCTGGTTGTTCAGGATCGACGCGTTCGAGCCCCAGTCGTACCTACCGGTGCTCGGGGTGTACGTCTGGCCGAACCGTTCGGCGCGCTGGAACGAGATCAGCCGGTCCGCGGCCTGCCGGACCCAGGTACGGATCTGTGCCTGCTCGGTCAGTCCGGTGCCGAATCGAGCGAGGTCGAGTTGCGCGAGAGCGGCGACCGAGCCCCAGTAGAACCCGTTCTGGCTGAACGCCGCCCCGGCCGTGTGGAACCGGCTCGACCGTACGGCGTCGAGGTAGCCCGCGTTCCTCGTCGTGAGGTAGAGCTGCGCCGCCGCCCAGTAGTACTCGTCGGACACGTCGCTGTCGGCGTACGGGCCGCCGCCGACGCGGTCCGCCTGCGGCGCGTACAGCACCGGGTTGGCCCGGGCCGCCGCGTAGGCACGCTCCGCCACGGCACGCAGCCGCGCGGCGAACACCGCGTCGTACGGTGTGTAGAGCCGCGCACCCTGCGCGGCGACGGCGGCCAGGTTGAGCGTCGCCGCCGTCGACGGGCGGTGCAGCTCGCGCTTCTTCTTGTCCTGGTGCGGCAGCATCGGCGGACCGGTCCACGACTCGTCGTGCACCTTGTGGTGCACCATGCCGGCCAGCGGCCGGCCATCGGGCACCTGCATGGTGAGCATGAACTCCAGGTTCCAGCGGGCCTCGTCGAGGATGTCGGGCACCCCGTTGCCGCGCTCGGGGACGGCGAGTGTCGAATCGCCGAGCGGGCCCGACGAACCCTGCGCGAGCGCCCGTTCCCAGGCGGACAGCAACTGGTAGGTGGCGATGCCGCCGTTGACCACGTACTTGCCGTGGTCGCCGGCGTCGTACCAGCCGCCGGTCACGTCGAGGGTGTAGTCGCAGGTCCAGTTGTCGACGTACGGCTTCGGGGTCTGGCACGGCACCCGGGTGTCCCCACCGCCCGGTGAGGCGGCGACGTGGCCGGCGGGTCGGGCGTACGCGGCTCCGGCGATGCCACCGTCGATGGCGATGCCACTGCGGTTGGTGTAGAACAACCGCATCGAATCGGTCCGCAGCGACGCGTACAGGTCGGACCTGATGTCGAACGGGTGGCTCGCCTGCCCGCCGACCACCAGCTGGAACCGGCCGGTGGCCGAGAAGCCGCTGAAGTCGATCGTGTGGACCGCGGCGGCGGCCGAGCCGTCGAAGCCGGCGGGCGTCGTCGTGCCGGTCGCTACCGTGCCACCGGTGGATGGCCGCAGGGCCCACTGCAGTGGAGCCGTCGCGTCGGTCACCACCGTCGCCCGCTTCGGCCCGTCCGGCAGGTACCCGTGCTGGTTCACCTTCACGGCGGGACCCCGGTCCGCCTGATAGGCGTACTCCTCGCCGGTCAGCGAGACGTCGTCCATGCAGAACTCGTACGGCTGGGCCGAACGCCCGAGCCGGAACTGCAACTGGGCGAGCACGTACTCGGCGGCGACGTTCGCGGCGAAGGTGTACTCGAAGTGCTTCCAGGACGGCCCGGTCGTCAACCCCTTGTTGAGGTACGTGACATTGCTGGGGTTGTCGAAGGGCGCGAGCTGCACCAACGGATTGGCCGTGATACCGGTCCGGGCCCGGAACCGCAACGTGTACGAGCCACCACCGGGCAGGTAGATGCTGTTGTGTCCGACCAGGACGTCCCACGGGTTGGTCGACGCCGGAGCGGTCACGCAGAACACGCCGCCGTTCACCGACGGCGTCATCCCCGCGTTGACCCACCACGGCTTGTCCGTACCGGTGAAGTTGCTGTTCTGCAGCAGCCTGCCGTCGACCTGCGGTTGCGGCTGCCCGCCGTGGTACGCGGGCAGCGTGCCGGGCGGCAGGTCACCGGGGCCGCCCGGTTGACCGGGTTGGCCGGGCCCCGGCGGGTCCGGTCCGTAGCGGGGCAGCAGCCAGCCGTCGATACCCCGCGAGACGCTGTTGAACAGCAGGAAGTCGGCGACCCGGTCGACGTCGAGATCGGCAAAGGCACCGATGGTGCCGTTGAACGGATCGCCGGATCGGATGGTGTCGAGCGGGCGCCAGCCGGTCTGGAAGTCCCATGGGCCGCCGAGGTTCTCCCAGGCGACCACGTCGCCGGTCGTGTACTCGACGACCACGACGTCGGCGCGGCCGTCGCCGGTGATGTCGGCGAAGTGCACCTGCCCGGTCGGTCCCTCGGCCGGGTGTCCGAAGTCTTGGATCTTGCGCCAGTCACCGGGGGTGGGCAAGCCGCTCGCCCGGTTCTCCCACCCGGTGACGAAGTTGTACCTGCCCATGATGAGCAGGTCGTCGTCGCCGTCGCCGTCGATGTCGACGAACGTCGGGGTGCCGACGTAGCCCAGGTCGTTCGCGACGGTGCGCGGCTGCGCCCACCCGGTCTGCTCGACGCTGGACTCGTTGCGCCACACCCGCATCGCCGCGTATCCCGTCGGCGACTCGTGCGCGCCGAGGATGACGGCGAAGTCGTCCCGGTCGTCGCCGTCGAGGTCGCCGAAGAGCAATTGGAGCGGATGCCGGTCGAGATCGTCGGGTGTCGCCGACTCCGGCGCGATGTCACCCATCGGCAGCCAGACCCGTTCCCCGTCCGAGTCGCACCCGGCGTTGCGCCAACCGTGGAGCCGACCGTCTGCGACGATGACGCGATCCGCGTCCCCGTCACCGTCGATGTCCGGATACCGGGTCTGTGCACCGTCGCTCGGGCCGTTCGTGATCTGGCCGAGCGGTGACCAGCCCGGCGGGACACCATCGACGGGCTCGCGGCAGACGCCCGTGGCGGAACGGGCCCGTGCCGCACCCCGCTGCAGGGCCGCGATGAGGAAGTGCGCGTTGTCGGAGAGAAAGGTAGCGAGCCATCGCACGACGCCCACGATCCCGCTGCCGAACCACCACAGCCCGCCAGCCGTCTTTTGCAGCACCCCGCTGACGCTCCAGAGCGCCTGGGCTCCGTTGCCGTTGAGCCACGGCCCGAGATACGACTCCCACACCGCCGGGCCGACCGCCGCCGCCACGGACAACCCGACCGCCTCGACCCACGCCCGCCAGTCCCGGTCCAGCCCGTTGAGCTTGATGACGATGGCTTCCGTCGTGAAGGAGCCGAGGAACGCCGCCAGCGGTGCACAGATCGTCTGGACGGCCACCTTGGTCAGGGCAGGGAACAGGTACGCCACGCCGGCCGTACAGGCGACCCGGACAAGCAGCCAGACCGCGATCCCGGCGACGCCCGCCCCGATCAGACCCCAGTCCACGTCCGTTGTAGCCTCGTCCGCCTCGACCGTGAACGACAGGCCGGTGTTCGTGACCACGATCCGCCCGTCGAACTCGGGCCACCGGTAATCCGCAGGCCCGCCCGGCAGCTCCAGATCGTTGCGGCTGAGTTCCTCCTCGAGCGTGTCGCCCAGCGACGCGTTGCGATCGTTGAGCTCGGTCGCCCACTCCACCACGTCACGGCGGTCCAGGTTCTCGGGCAGGTCGAACTCGAACACGGCCGTGTACGACACATCGGCGTACGCCGGTGCCACGGCGCCCAGTTGGACTGCCAGGACCAGGGTGAGCAGCAGGGCTACCGCAGCACCGCCCCGTCGTCGGGCACGTGTGGACGACGCGAACGTCCCACCGTCGGTTCCAGGCACCGTACCTCCAGCTGCGCGAAGCAATGACCCACCAGGCGGTCTGCCCGAAGTCGCCTCGCAGGCAACCAGGAGCGCACATGCAGCCGATGATCGATGTATGAACAGCAGGGGCAGGGCGCCTGCAAATCTCGTGAAACCGTCGGTGCGCAGGTGAACCGGCAGCCGACGTTCAGTCCTCAGGCGAGCAGGCTTTCGCCGATCCAGCCGTCGGCCGCGCAGCCGGGTGGGATGGCGAACACCGCCGACCCGATCGGGGTCACCCACTCGTTGAGCAGGTCGTGGTCGGCCAGCCGCTGTTGGATCGGCAGGAACTGGGCGGTGACGTCCGCCTGGTACGCGGCGAAGATCAGTCCACTGTCCGGCGTACCGTCCGGACCGGGCACCCCGTCGTAGTTGTACGGCCGCCGCAGGATCTTGTACCGGTCGTCGGCGATGTGGGCCCGGGTGACGTGCGAGAAGTCCGGCATGATCGGCAGCCCGACCTCGTCGACCGCGGTGAAGTCCGGTTCGTCGGTCTCCTTCTCACCGGTCAGCGGTGCCCCGCTGTCCATCCGGCGCCCGATCACCAGTTCCCTGTCGACCCGGCCCAGCTTGTCCCAGGTCTCCATCTCGGTGCGGATCCGGCGCACCACACAGGTGGTGCTGTCGCGCAGCCAGTCCGGACCGTCAGCGACCCACACCGCCGTGTCGAACGCGTCCGTGCCGGGTGTCGGGTTCGCCGTACCGTCGATCTGCCCCATGATGTTGCGCTGGGTGTGCGCCTCGTGTTCGACGCCACGGCCACGACGGAAGCCCTGCTGCACCCAGCGCACCTGGGCGAACGGCCGGGCGTCCTTGATCAGCATGCGTTGCGCGTGCGCCACCGTCAGCGGATCGTCGGCGCAGATCTGCAGCAGCAGGTCACCGCCGGACCAACCAGGTTCCAACCGGTCGATCGCGAACGCCGGCAGGTCGGCCACCGAATCCGGTCGCCGGTCCGGCACCCCGGCCGCCGCGTACAGTCCCGGACCGAACCCGAACGTCACCGTCAACCGGGCCGGCAGCACGGCCAGCTCCGGCTCGGTGTCGGCCAGCGGTGCCACGCCCTGGGTCAACCGGGCCGTGTCGTCGGTGAGCAGCCGTAGCAGCCGGCCCGCCGCGGCCCGGTCCGTCCCCGCGTTCAGCGTGAACGCGACGAAGGAGGCGTACGCCTGCGGTGCGGTCGCCACCCCGGCCTGTCGTGCGCCGTGGAAGGGCACCGTCTCCGCGCCGAAGTCGACCGGCGTGGTCTCCTCGACGGCAGCGCCCGGACCGGGATCGGCTGTCTGCCGGCCGCCGGGCGCCGCCGCGCCGACCGCCGCCCCGCCGGCCAGCGCGCCGCCGAGCGCGGCGGCACCGCTGGTGAACAGCAGACGGCGGTTCACCGCCGGCCGGGCGAGGCGCTCGTCAGACATGCCACTCAGCCGTTGTCCATGTCCATGTCCATATCGGAGTCGGAGCCGGGGTCGTAGCTCTCCTCCGCGCCGACGAACGGCTTCGCCACCGCGCTGAACTCGTACGTCCCGCCGTCGGCGAACGTCATTGTGAAGGTGAGCTCGTCGCCGGGCTGCACCGCTTCGGCGATGTCCATCAGCATGATGTGATCGCCACCGGGTTCGAGGGTGTGGCTGCCACCGGCCGGTACGGTGATCCCGCCGTCCTTCTCCCGCATCACCATCGTGCCGTCCTGCATAGCCATCTCGTGCAGTTCGATCGGCGAGATCTCGGTCTCGACGGCGGTGATGGTGATGTCCGCGTCGGTGTCGTTGACCAGCACTCCGAACGCGGCGGTCATGCCCTCGTCAGCGGCCTTCACCCACGGATCCTCGATGACGAGACCCGCGCTCTCCTGCGCCGCCGGGCTGTCCGACGGCGTCGACTCCGCTGTCGACGACCCGTCGCCGCCGCAGCCGGCCAGGGCCACCACGACACCGGCGAACCCGGACAGCACCGCGAGCCGCCGCGCCTTCTTGCGTACCGAACCAGCCTGGACCGCTGTTGCCATGCGCGTTCTCCTCACGAGTCGTACGCCCGAGTAGTCGCGCCGTGCCGCAACCGAGTTCCGGGTATGACCTAGGTCACACGCCGACGACGCACGACAAATACCCCCACACCCACTCCGACGATCACGAGGACCACCCCGCCGACCAGGTACGGCCACCACCCGAGGCCGTCGGTCGGCTCCGGCTGCGCCTGCACGGGCTCCACCGTCTCGCTCCCGTCCGCGGCGGCGCTCGCCGCCGCGGCACCGGAGGCGGCGACGAGCGGCGCGTTCACCGCGAACCGGAACGACCCCTGCACCGGGTGGCCGTCGGTCGACACCACCCGGTACGCCACCGTGTAGACCCCGTCCGGCAACGGCTCCACCGGGCGCACCACACCCCGCTGCTGATCGACCACCGGGCCCTCGATCGGCACCTGCGCACCAGCGGCATCACTGACCACGATGGTGGTGAACTCACCGTTGAGCCGCTCGATGAACACCAGCTCGATCTCTTCCGGCGACTGCGCCACCCGGGTGTTCTGCCCGGGCTGCGAACTCACCAGCGCGTTGTGCGCCGCCGCCGGCGACGCCGGCACCAGCAGGGTGGCGGCCACAACGGCGGTCACCACGGCGGTGACGGACACGGCCACGCTCAGACCCCGCGCGGCGAGGGCGACGCCACGGCGACCACGTACGGACATGTCGGCTGCTGCCTGCACGGACGGCACCTCCTCGGTCAGGGCTCCTGAACTCGGCCCAGAATCGATTGAACACCACTCACGTCGCGACGCTCGCCGCCGGTCGGGCGGCACTCGCCGCCGGCTGGGCTGGCGCGGCGCGGATTCGGCTACCGTTGGCCGTGATGACTACCACGGCCGCGTCTGCCCGCGCCGAACGGGCCTGGGAGCTGCTGGTGGCCGCCGGCGCCCGGCGGACCTGGGCGCGTCGGCTGGTGGTGGACGTGCTGGCCGCATCCGCGGAGCACGTGTCGGTCGGTGTCATTCATCAACGGGTCGTGGCGGCCCGACCCCAGGTCAACATCTCGACGGTGCACCGTACGGTGTCGTTTCTGGTCGAGCACGGGGTGGCGCACGTGCTGCAATGGCCGGGCGAGGTGCTGTACGGCCTGAACGAGAGTCCACACGTACACGCGGTCTGCGAGCAGTGCGGCCGGCACAGTGAGCTACCGGCCGGCCGGCTGGCAGCCGTCCTCGCCGAGGCCCGCAGCAGAAGCGGACTCGACATCGGCTCGACTGGCATTGCGCTGTTCGGCCGGTGCCCGACATGTGCCGCCGGGCCACACCGGACGGCGCGGGTGCCCAGCGGGTAGACGAGGTTCACGCGTCGGCGAGCAGGGCACCGATCGCCGGCGGGACCGTCGTCAGATCCCCTTGCCCCTGCCGGGTGCCCTGAGCGAGGGCCGCTGAACCTCCACCACGCCCGCCCGGCAGGTTTTTGATCAGGTCGGCGGCGGAGACGCCGCGGGCGACCGCGGCGGGATTGGCCGCGATCACGACCCGGCTCCCGGTGCCGGCGGGCACGGCGACGGTGACGACACCGGGCCGGTCGGCCGGAAAGCTGTCGCGGACGAGCTCCGCGAGCTGGCGAGGATCGGCACCGTCGGTGACGGTGGTACCGGCGTAGGCGAAACCGGCGACCTCGGCAGCGCCGTCGACCAGCCGGACCGCTTCGGCCCGCAGGAGTTGCCGCTGCAGGCGTTCGGCACGGCGCTCGGCCGCCTTGGCCCGGCCGATCAGGGCGTGCACCTTGTCGGCGAGTTCCTCCCGGGGTGCCTTGAGCTGCTCCGCGAGTTGGGTGACCAGGTCACGTTCCCGAGCCAGATAGCGAAATGCCTCGATTCCGGTAACGGCCTCGATCCGGCGTTGCCCGGCCCCCACCGATGACTCCGAAGTCACGGCGATCGCGGCGATCTGCGCCGACCGGTCGACATGGGTACCGCCGCACAGCTCCCGGGAGAAGTCACCGCCGATTTCGACCACCCGGACGACGTCGTCGTAGGTCTCACCGAACAGCGCCAGCGCGCCGGCCTGCCGGGCGGCGGCCAACGGCATCAGCTCGACGGTGACCGGGAAGTCGGCTCGTACGGCCTGGTTGGCGATGTCCTCGACCTCGCTCCTGGCCTGTGCGGACAGTCCGCCCCGCCAGCCGAAGTCCAGGCGCAGATAGCCGGGACGGTTGAAGGAGCCGGACTGCGACGCGGTCGGCCCGAGCACGTGGCGCAGCGCGGCGTGCACCACATGGGTACCGGAGTGGGCTTGCCTGGCTCCGATCCGCCAGTCGGGGTCGACCGCGGCCTGCACCGTGTCATCGGCGGCCAGGGTGCCGTCGAGGATCCGGAGCGTGTGCGCGACGAGC
Source organism: Solwaraspora sp. WMMB335 (assembly GCF_049179075.1). NCBI lineage: Bacteria > Bacillati > Actinomycetota > Actinomycetes > Micromonosporales > Micromonosporaceae > Solwaraspora > Solwaraspora sp. WMMB335. The sequence continues at coordinate 5,704,640 of NZ_JBMHMF010000001.1, read as the reverse complement.
CCTTTCACGGGGCGTTGGACATCGATGACCTCGGCCCGTCCGTCCGGCCCGGTGATCGTGCCCGCGTCGGATGCCTGGCCACCGGACTCGGCGTAGAACGGGGTGCGGTCGAGGACCGCCGTGACGACCGCACCGGCGACGGCGACGGTGACCGGCCCGTCGGCGTCGTACATCGCCAGGACGCGGGATTCGGTTTCCAGCCGCTGGTAGGCGAGCCACTCGGTGGCGCCGTGCGCGTCGAGCACCGCCCGGTACGCGGAGCGGTCCGCGTGCCCGGTCTTGCGGGCCTGCGCGTCGGCCTTGGCCCGGGCCTGCTGGTCGGCCATCAGCGCGCGGAATCCGGCCTCGTCGACGGCGAGGCCGTGCTCGGCGGCGATCTCCATGGTCAGGTCGACCGGGAAGCCGTACGTGTCGTGCAGCTGGAAGACCTGCTGCCCGCTGAGCCGACTGCCGCCGGACCGCCTGGTGGCGGTGATGGCGGTGTCCAGGATCGCGGTCCCGGTCCGCAGCGTCGCCCGGAACGTCTCTTCCTCACCGTATGCCTGGTCGCTGATGCGGCCGAAGTCGGCGGCGATCTCCGGGTAGGACGGGGCCATGCAGTCCCGGGCGATCGGTAGCAGTTCCGGCAGGGCCGGATCCGCCCGACCGAGCAGCCGCATCGCGCGGATCGCCCGGCGCAGAATCCGCCGCAGCACGTAGCCACGGCCTTCGTTTCCCGGTGTGACACCATCCGCGATGATCATCAGCGCGGCGCGGACGTGGTCCGCCACCACCCGCAACCGTACGTCGTCAGGATGGGACGTTCCGTGCGCACGGTACCGCTTCCTGGTGAGTTCGGCGGCGCGGGCCAGGATCGGGCTCACCTCGTCGATCTCGTACAGGTTGTCGACGCCCTGCAGCAGCACGGCCATCCGCTCCAGGCCCATCCCGGTGTCGATGTTGCGCGCCGGCAACCTGCCGACGATCGGGTAGTTCTCCTTGTCGCTGCCGGGACCGCGTTCGTACTGCATGAACACGAGGTTCCAGAACTCCAGGTAGCGCTCCTCGTCGATGTCCGGGCCGCCCGGACGGCCGTACGCGCCACCGCGGTCATAGAACAGCTCCGAACACGGCCCGCACGGACCCGGGATCCCCATCGACCAGTAGTTGTCGGCCTTGCCGCGACGCACGATGCGCGCCGCGGGCAGGCCGATCTGCCGCTGCCACAGGTCGATCGCCTCGTCGTCGTCGAGGTACACGCTGACCCAGATCCGCTCCGGATCGAGGCCCAGCCCGCCGGCCCGCACGCCACCGGTGGCCAACTCCCAGGCGTACCGGATCGCCTGGTCCTTGAAGTAGTCGCCGAAGGCGAAATTGCCGTTCATCTGGAAGAAGGTGCCGTGCCGCGAGGTCTTCCCCACCTCGTCGATGTCCGGGGTGCGCACGCACTTCTGCACGCTGGCCACCCGCGCGGCGCCGGGGGCCCGCTGACCCAGGAAGTACGGCACGAACGGCACCATGCCGGCGTTGACGAACAGCAGGTTCGGGTCCTCGACCGCCGGTAGCGGGGCACTCGGCACGACCGTGTGGCCGAGCCGCTCGAAGTGGTCGAGGAACCGTCGCTTGATCTCGGCCGTACGCACCCAGACAGCCTACCTGCAACCGAATTGCAAATGCGGGTAGTGTGCGGTCATGCCGACCAACCGGGGGACAGCCCACCCGATCACGTACTACGGGACACCGGTGCTGCACCGCCGCTGCGCCGCGGTGACCGTCTTCGGCCGGTCACTGGCGGACCTCGTCGACGACATGTACGCCTCGATGTACGCCGCGAACGGCGTCGGCCTCGCCGCGAACCAGATCGGCGTCGACGCCCGTGTCTTCGTCTACGACTGCCCGGACGGCGACGACGTCCGCCGGACCGGACACGTGGTCAACCCGGTACTGCGGACCGCGACCGCGCTGGCCGGCATCGACGACGGCAGCGAGGGCTGTCTGTCGGTCCCCGGACCCAGCGCGTCGGTGCCGCGCGCCACGCTCGCCACGGTCACCGGCGTCGACCTACGCGGCGACCCCGTCACGGTCACCGGCACCGGATTCTTCGCCCGATGTCTGCAGCACGAGACCGACCACCTCGACGGCATCGTCTACGTCGACCGGCTACCCGCTGGCGTCCGCGCCTCGTTGTTGCGCCAGGCCGGCCTCGGTACCGTTGACCTCGACAGCATTCACCCCGGCGGTTGACCTGTGCCACTGGTGCTGGAGGATCGAAACCTGGCCGTCCTAACCGGTCCGGATAATGACCGGATGCGTCTGGTGTCGTTGCTGCCGTCGGCGACGGAGATCGTCTACGCGCTCGGGTTGGACGGCGATCTGGTCGGGGTGACGTTCGAGTGCGACGAGCCGCCGACCGCCCGGCGGGACAAGGCCGTCGTCGTCGGCGGTCGGGACACCCGGGGCATGACCCCGGCGGAGATCGACAGCTACGTCAAGGGCCGGATGGCGGCCGGGGACGACCTGTACACACTGCACGCCGACGCGTTGGCCGACCTGGCGCCGGATCTGATCCTGACCCAGGACCTGTGTCGGGTGTGCGCGCTGCCGTCCGGTCAGGTGTCCGACGCCCTCGACCACCTCGGCTGCCGTGCCGACGTGCTGTCGCTCGACCCGTACACCCTTGACGAGGTGCTCGACACCATCGTCGCGGTCGGCGCGCGTACCGGCGTACCCGGTCGGGCCGGCGCGCTGGTCGCCGGCCTGCGCCGCCGGCTCGCGGCGGTGGCCGCCGCGGTCGCCGACGCCGCCGCACCCCGGGTGGCGGTCGTGGAGTGGGTCGACCCGCCGTTCACCGCCGGCCACTGGGTGCCGGACCTGGTGTCGGCCGCCGGCGGCAGCCCGGTCGTCGCCCGTCCGGGTGCCCGGTCGACGCAGACCACCTGGGACGCCTTCGCCGCCGCCGACCCGGACGTGGTGCTGGTCACACCGTGCGGGTTCCACCTCGACGGGGCCGCCCGGCAGGCCCGGGTGGTGGCGGACCGGCTGCCGGGCGTACCGGTGTGGGCGCTCGACGGTGACTCCCTCATCGTCCGGCCCGGACCGCGCCTGGTCGACGGGGTCGAAACCATCGCCGCCGTGCTGCACCCCGACCGGGTGCCGGCCGCGCCGGTCGGCACGGCCACCCGCGTCGCCTGACCGGCGTCGGCGTGGAGTTCACCGCACATCTGCGGTCCGTACGCCAGCATGAGCGGTGCCTTCCAGGTCAGACCGGTGATCGCCGGAAGGCCTGAAATCGTCGTCGGTGGGGTATGGGGTGCCGGATGGCGCGCAGCGAGCCGGAGCGCGCGACGAGCCAGAACCAACCCTAGGGAGGAGTGCCCGATGACCGATCACCCGCGCCCACCGACCACCACCGATGCCGGGGTGCCCGTCGCCAGCGACGAGCACTCGCTGTCCGTCGGGCCGGACGGTCCGCTGCTGCTGCAGGACCACTACCTGATCGAGCAGATGGCGACCTTCAACCGGGAACGCGTTCCGGAGCGGCAACCGCACGCCAAGGGCGGTGGCGCCTTCGGCGCCTTCCGGGTGACCCGGGACGTGAGCGCCTTCACCCGGGCGGCCGTCTTCCAGCCCGGCACCGAGACCGAGACGATCGTCCGGTTCTCCACCGTCGCTGGCGAGCGCGGCAGCCCGGACACCTGGCGCGACCCCCGCGGATTCGCGGTGAAGCTCTACACCAGCGACGGCAACCTGGACATCGTCGGTAACAACACACCGGTCTTCTTCATCAAGGACCCGATGAAGTTCCAGCACTTCATCCGCTCGCAGAAGCGCCGGGCCGACAACAACCTGCGCGACCACGACATGCAGTGGGACTTCTGGACCCTGTCACCGGAGTCGGCGCACCAGGTCACCTGGCTGATGGGCGACCGGGGCATCCCGCGCACATGGCGGCACATGAACGGGTACGGCAGCCACACGTACATGTGGATCAATGCCGAAGGGGAGCGATTCTGGGTCAAGTATCACTTCAAGACCGACCAGGGTATCGAGTTCTTCACCCAGGACGAGGCCGACCAGATGGCCTCGGCCGACACCGACTACCACCAGCGGGACCTGTACGAGCACATCGCCGCCGGCCGGTTCCCGTCCTGGACGCTGTACGTGCAGATCATGCCGTTCTCCGACGCGAAGACGTACCGGTTCAACCCGTTCGACCTGACGAAGGTCTGGCCGCACCGCGACTACCCGCTCCGGGAGGTCGGCAAGCTGACCTTGAACCGCAACGTCACCGACTACCACACCGAGATGGAGCAGGTGGCCTTCGAGCCGAACAACACGGTGCCGGGCACCGGACTGTCGCCGGACAAGATGCTGCTGGCCCGCGGGTTCAGCTACGCCGACGCGCACCGCGCCCGGCTCGGGGTCAACTACAAGCAGATCCCGGTCAACTCGCCGAAGGTGCCGGTGCACAGCTACGCCAAGGACGGCGCGATGCGCATCCACAACGTGACCGACCCGGTGTACGCGCCGAACTCGTACGGCGGCCCGCGGGCGCAGCCGGGGCGCACCGACGACGGCGGCACCTGGTACGCCGACGGCGAGATGGTGCGCTCGGCGTACACGGCGCACGCCGAGGACGACGACTGGAGCCAGGCCGGCACCATGGTGCGCGAGGTCCTCGACGACGCGGCCCGCGACCGGCTGGTCGACAACGTGGTCGGTCACCTGCTCAACGGGGTGAGCGAGCCGGTGCTGCGGCGGGCCTTCGAATACTGGCGCAACGTCGACAAGCACCTCGGTGACCGGATCGAGGCGGGGGTACGCGCCAAGCAGGGCGACAAGGATCCCAAGGCCGCCGGGCAGGCCAACCCGGCCCGGTCGAGCATGCAGGCCAAGGCCTGATCACGGAGGTGACCGGCGGGCGACGAGCAGTCGCGCGACGAGCACCAGTCCGCTGACCGCGAACATCACCGCCGTGAGCACCAGCCAGCGGCCCAGGTACGGCTCCTGGGTCAGGCCGGTCGCGGACGTGAAGGTGCCGCTGCCCAGCCGCAGGATGCCGGGCAGGTAGACCAGGAACAGCAGGACCGAGCCGAGCACCGGCACCCGGACGTGGTTCACCACCGACAGCCGGACCGGCCGGGCGCCGGTGCCGTACCCGGCCCGGCCGGCCGTGAGCAGCGCCCGGTCGGCCGCCGCGTACACCGGGAACATCACCAGATCATGGATGATCACCGCGGCCACGAACCAGATCAGCATCCGTACGGCGGTGGCCTCGCCGGCCAGCCGCAGTGCCACCCAGCCGGCGATCGCGAAGCAGCCGACCAGCAACAGCAGGTGCCAGACCGGTGCGCCGTAGCCGGACCGGAACCGGTTGGCCGGCGCGCCCGACGCGGACTGGTCGTGTTCACTCGACGCGGGCCGACCACGTTCACTCATCGCCGCCGCCGATCTGGAACTCGATGGTTGCCACCCACTTGGTGCAGTGCACGCCGGGCAGGGCGGGCACGATGATCCGGGCCGGGAAGCCATGGTCGAGCGAAAGATCGACCCCGTTGACCCGCAACGCCAGCAACGAATCGGGATCCAGCACCTGGTTGGCCTGCAGGGTCGCCTTGCTGAACAGCCCGCCACGCTGGATCGAGCTGACCGTGGCCGAAGCCGGCTCGGGCACCCCGGCCAGGGCGGCGAGGTCCCGTAGCCGGACCCCGGTCCAGGTCTGCAGCGTCGACCAGCCTTCCACGCAGGCGATCGGCAGCCGGGCGGTGTGCAGCCGCATGCCGAGCAGCTGCTCCCGGCTCAGCCGTACCGTACCGTCGGCGTCGGCGTCGCTGTCGCCGCGCAGCTCCAGCCGCCAGCCGGCCCCGGTGTCGGCCTGCTGAATGCCGGCGGCGGCGGCCGTCCGGTTGACCGGAAAGCCGTTCGGCCCGTCGCCGGGCTGCCGGCCCCGGGGCAGCAGCAGGGCCAGCCGCCGCCACCGGCCGTCCAGGCTCTGCCCGACGGTCAGCACGGCCAGCAGCAGCGCTCCGCCGCCGGTCAGGGCCAGCGCCCCGCGCCGGCTCATGGTCGGCGGTCCGGGCCGGGGCGCGACCAGACCGTCGGGATCGGGCGGCTCGGGCCGGGTCGCGGCTCGCGGGGTACGCAGCTCGGCGCGCAGCGACCGCGACCGCAGGGCCGACACCAGCCGGGGCAGCTTGAGTACCACGTGTACGACGAACGCGGCGGTGAACACCCACGCTCCGAAATAGTGCGCGGTGTAGAAGTCGAAACCGAACAGGTACGCGTACTGCACGTTGAGCACACCGGTGACGGTCTGGAACAGGATCCCACCGACCAACAGCACCAACGAAAGCCGCTCCAGCGCCTGTGCCACCGAACGTACCGGTGGCCAGGCGAACAGTTTCGGGATCACCGACCACAGTTTGGCCAGGACCACCGGGATCAGCGCGATGCCGAGCGCGACGTGCAGGCCCTGGCTGACCCGGAACAGCCAGGAGGGGCGGGTCGGCCAGTCGAAGTACGGCAGCCGCAGCCAGCCGACATCGCGCGGAAACGCCTGACCGAACTGCGGGCCGTAGGCGAGGTAGTCGAACAGTCCGGTGACGATCACCAGCGGCAGCCCGATCAGCAGGACGAGGCCGAAGACCGAGGTCAGCCAGGGACCCCGCAACGGGCTGCGCCACCGGCCGGCGACGCCGGTCGGCCCGGCGGCGGAGCCGGGGCCGTCCTCCGGTGCCGAATCAGTCGTGGCGGGCATGACCGGCACGCTAGTCGCGACGAAACCGGTCAGGACCCGATTCGGCGATTACGGATTCCTTACGCGGCGCGTCCGCGCTTGTCCTATTACGGAATCCTGACGGCTGGTACCGAACCGGTCCGGCCGGCCCCTCAGCCGCAATACCGTGAGCGGATGCGGATACTGCTCACCGGCGCGGCCGGGTTCATCGGATCGCACGTCGCCGATCTGCTGGTCGACGAGGGGCACGAGGTGGTGGCACTGGACGCGTTGCTGCCGCAGGCGCACGGCGGCGCGGCACCCGACTGGTCACGACGGCACGATCTGATCCTCGGCGACGTCCGCGACGGTGACCTGCTGGACCGGCTGCTGCCCGGCGTGGACGCGGTCTGCCACCAGGCGGCGATGGTCGGCCACGGCCTCGACCCGTCCGACGCGCCGAGCTACGCCGGCCACAACGACTACGGCACGGCAGTGCTGCTCGCCGCCATGCACCGGGCCGGAGTGACCCGGCTGGTGCTGGCCAGTTCGATGGTGGTGTACGGCGAGGGCCGCTACACCTGCGCCGAGCACGGCGTCGTCCGTCCGGTTCCCCGCCGCCCGGACGACCTGGCCGCTGGGCGCTACGATCCGCGCTGCCCGACCTGCGACATCCCGCTGGGCTGGGCCCGGGTGCCCGAGGACGCGCCGCTGCAGCCGCGCAGCACGTACGCGGCGAGCAAGCTCGCCCAGGAACACCTGGCAGCGGCCTGGACCCGGCAGACCGACGGCGGCGGCTGGGCGCTGCGCTACCACAACGTCTACGGGCCACGGATGCCGCGCAACACCCCGTACGCCGGGGTCGCGTCGCTGTTCCGGTCGGCGTTGGCCGAGGGCCGGCCGCCGGTGGTGCTGGAGGACGGCCGGCAGCAGCGCGACTTCGTCCACGTCACCGACGTCGCCCGGGCCAACCTGCGGGCGCTGCTCGCCGAGCGGCCGACCGGCCTGGTGCCGGTGAACATCTGCTCGGGTGAACCGCACACCGTCGGCGAACTGGCGCAGACCCTCGCGACGGCGATGGGCGGGCCGGCACCGGTGATCGCCGGCGGGGCACGAGGACCGGACGTACGGCACGTGGTGGCCGACCCCGGCCGGGCGGCCCGGCTGCTCGGCTTCACCGCCCGGGTCGGCTTCGCCGAAGGGGTCGCCGCCTTCGCCACCGACCCGCTGCGCGAGCCGGCCGCGCTGCCGTTGCCGGCCTGAGCGCGCTCGGTCCCGCCCGAGCGTGGTCAGGACAGGGTGAACAGCAGGTGGTTGACGGCCAGCGCGGTCGCCGCCTGCCCGGCCAGCCACCAGCGACGCGAGCGCTCCGGCAGGTGGGCGGTGGCGACCAGCAGCCACACCACGAACGGCAGCCAGATCCGCTCTACTTCGGATTTACTCAGCCCGGACAGGTCGGCCGCTCCGATGGCGACGGCCGCGACCAGCGGAAGCACGATCGTCGGCTGAGCAGCCGCCCGGAACCGGCCGCCGAGCCGGCGCGGCTCGCTGAACTCATCGGCCAGCGCGGTCGAACCGGCCCGGCGCACGGCCAGTCGGGCAGCCCCGACCGTGCGGCGCAGCGCCGGCCCGGCGACCAGACCGGCGGACAGCAGCATCGCCGCCAGGTTGGCCCACACCCAGTAGCCGTACGGGCGTTCGGCGGCCCAGCCCTGGTAGTACCGTTCGACGACCAGCTGATAGCCCTCCCACCACCAGAAGCCGGCCAGGGTGAACGCGACGACGACGGCCGCCACGCCAGCGCCGGCGGTCAGTAGCGCCGGCAGCAACCGCCCGCCACGCAACGCCAGCACCGCCAGGGCGAGCGGCCCGATCAGCACGAACCCGTACGACAGGTAGAGCACGAAGCCGAGCAGCACTCCCCCGGTTAGCAGCGCGCCCGGGTGGCGGGCGGCCAGCAGGGCCAGCCCGGCGGCGACGATCCCGGTGAACGCCCCGTCACCGGAGGAACCGATCCACACCGCGCCGGGCAGCAGCACCAGGAACGGCAGCACGGCGCGGGCGGCGTCTTCGGCGCCGAGCCGGCGCAGCGCCGCCGGCACGCTGACCGCCATCGTCGCGCCGATCAGGATGCAGGCCAGGCCAGCGGCGGTGCCACCGCCGAGGCCGACACGGTCCAGCCAGACGAACAACAGCAGGGCGCCCGGCGGGTGCCCGGCGGTGTGGGTGGACCACGAGCCGGGCTGAAAGTCGATGATCCGATCGCTGAAGCCGGCCAGCATCGCCGGGATGCTGTCGATCCGGTGCACCTCGTGCAGGTACTCGGCCTGGTTGGTGAGGCGTTCGGTGACCCCGGCGGTCCAGCCGTCGATCAGGGCCAGGGACATGATCCAGGCCACCGCGGCCAGGTACGCGACGCCGAGCAGCCGGCCCCAGCGGGCGGTACGCGCCCAGCGCACCCCCCAGCCGACGACCGCGACGGCGATCGCGACCGCGACCGGAGTACCCCAACCGACGTGCGGGCGCCAGAACGCGTACAGCGGCGCGGTTTCGGCGTAGAGGCGTACCCCACGCTGGTTGAGCACCGCGCCGACGACGACGGCGGCCAGGATCAGCGCCAGCTCGACCCCGAGGACGATCAGGTCGGCGCGGCCGGACCGCCGGCCGGCGGCGGGATCAGGTGTCATGACCACCGGACGGTACGGCGTGCGCCGGCTCCTCGGTGGCGCAACGAGCGGGCCGTAACCCTCCGGTAAGAATTGCCGCCCGTAAGACTTCCGTAAGCCCGGAACCCCCGTCGGCCAGGGGTGATTCGTCCTAGCGTCGGCGGTATGCCGACACCGATCGACGTGGTGCTGCCCTGCCTCGACGAGGCGGCCGCCCTGCCGGGCGTGCTCACCGCGCTGCCGCCAGGTTACCGGGCGATTGTCGTGGACAACGGTTCCCGGGACGGATCCCCGCAGGTCGCCGCGGCGCACGGGGCCCGGGTGGTGCACGAACCGCGCCGCGGGTACGGGGCCGCGGTACACACCGGCCTGCTGGCCGCCGAAACCGAACTGGTCTGCGTGCTCGACGCCGACGGGTCGTTCGTCCCAGCCGAACTGCCGGTGCTGGTGGAGCCGGTGGCGTCCGGACGCGCCGAGATGGCCGTGGGCCGGCGCCGGCCGGTGTCGGCGCGGGTCTGGCCGTGGCACGCCCGAGCCGGCACCGCGCTGGTCGCGGCGCTGCTGCGGCACCGTGGCGTACCGCTGTGGGATCTGAGCCCGATCCGGGTGGCCCGTCGCGCGGCGCTGCTGGATCTCGGCGTCACCGACCGGGCTTTCGGCTACCCGCTGGAGCTGCTGATCCGGGCGGCCGGTGCCGGCTGGCGCATCGTCGAGCTGGACGTGACGTACGCGCCACGGACGATCGGCACCCGGTCCAAGGTGTCCGGCTCGGTGCGCGGCACGTTCCGGGCGACCCGCGACTTCGTCGGGGTACTGCGTACCGTGGACGGCTCCCGGTGACCGTCCTGCTGGTGATGGCGAAGGCACCGGTGGCCGGACGGGCGAAGACCCGACTGTGCCCACCGGCCACCCCGGTGCAGGCCGCCCGGCTCGCCACCGCCGCCCTGCTGGACACCGTCGAAGCGGTCGAGGCGAGCGGCGCAGCGACGCCGGTGCTGGCGCTGGCCGGCCGGTTGTCCGACGCCGACGGGTACCCGGGTGCCGCCGAGGAACTGGCCGTGGCGGTCGCCGGCTGGCGGGTGCTGCCGCAGCGCGGTGACGGGTTCGCCGACCGGCTGGCGAACGCGTACGCCGACGTGGCGGCGGCCTACCCGGGGCGACCGGTGCTGCAGATCGGGATGGACACCCCGCAGCTGACCGGAACGCGGCTGAGCGCCGCCGCCGGATCGCTGACCGGCCTCGGCCGACGGCAAGGTCCTGGCCGACGGGAAGGCCTCGGCCGACGGCAAAGCCTCGGCCGGCGGCAAGGTCCTGGCCGACGGGAAGGTACCGACGCGGTGCTCGGCTTCGCCGCCGACGGCGGCTGGTGGGCGTTGGGCCTGCGCGATCCGCAGCACGCCGAGGCGCTGCGACGGGTGCCGATGTCGACGTCGCGTACCGGGCGCGACACCTGGGCGGCGCTGCGCGGGCGAGGGCTGCGGGTGGCATCGCTGCCGGTGCTGCGGGACGTCGACGAGTGGCGGGATGCGCTGGTGGTGGCTGACGCGATCCCGGGCGGCCGGTTCGCCGCCCAGGTCGCCACGGCCACGGCCGCGCGGGTACTGGTCGCCGGGGTCGGTCGGTGACCGCCGTCCCGGGCCGGTACGCGGCCGACAGCCGGCAGGCCGCCGACAGCGGTTTCGCCGCCGCACTGCTCGCCCCGACGGCGGGCGGGCACTGGTTGGTGCAGGGCGACGGTGTCCGGTGGCGGTTGCCGGTGGAGCGGTGGCACGGCCCGGTCGAGGCGGCGACCGTCGCGGTGGTCGACCGGTGTTCCGGACCGACCCTGGATCTGGGTTGCGGTCCGGGCCGGGTCACGGTGGCACTGGCCAGGGCCGGAGTGACGGCGGTCGGGGTGGACGTGTCCGCCCGGGCGGTGGCGCTGACCCGGGCCCGGGGCGGGGTCGCGATCCACCGTGACCTGTTCGACGAACTGCCCGGCGAAGGCCGGTGGCGGCACGCCGTACTGCTGGATGGCAACATCGGTATCGGCGGCGATCCGGTGGCGTTGCTGCACCGCTGCCGGTCGCTGCTGCATCCGCAGGGCACCGTGCTGGTCGAGCTGGAGCCGCCCGGGGTGGGGCTGTGGCGTGGGTACGCGCACGTGGTCACCGCCGCCACCCGGGGCCGGCCCCTGCTGGGGCCGGCGTTCCGGTGGGCCCGGCTCGGCGTACGGGCGGTGCGCGGCACCGCCGCCGCCAGTGGGCTGGCGGTCCGGGAGGTGTTCCGCGACGCCGGACGGTGGTTCGGCGAGCTGACCGTGTCGCGGTGAGCAGCTACCGGTCGCCGGCCGGCGACGAGCCGTCCGGCAACGGAGCGTCCGGCAACGGGTAGCGCAGGACCAGCGGATCGGTTTCCAGGTCGTGTCGGGTGAGGAACTCGCGTACCGGTGATTCGACGGCCGGCCCGGTCAGCGCGACGAACCGCTGGATCATCGAGGCGACCGCGCAGACGACGGCGAGCTCGACCAACTCGTCGGCGTCGAAAAGGTCGATGACCGGCTGCACATGCCGCCGTGGGGTCACCAACGGGACCTGGGCGGACAGCCAGGCCAGCCGTAGCGCCGCGCGTTCCCGATCGTCGAAGACGCCGCCGTCGCCGGCACGGCCGGTGGCGGCGGCCACGCAGCGGTCGACCCGGGTCACCGCGTCCGGCCGGTCCGGAGCCGCGGTGTAGGCGAGGTAGCCTTCGACCGCGGCCAGGTAGGCGTGGTCCCGGGCGACGGCCGACACCCGGGCCATCAGATGCTTGAGGTCGGTGGGGATTCGCGCGTGCGACCGCTCGCCCATCAGTTCGACGTACAGGTGGCAGTGCCGGCGGCGTTGCGCGGCCGGCCAGGCCCGCACCCAGGCCGGGACGAAGCTCAGCTCGCGCACGGCGTACGTGTCCAGGTCGCCGACCAGCGCGTCGTAACCGGCCATCAGCTGCGCCAACGACGGCCCGCCGGACGGTAGGTCGTGGTCAAGGTTGCGCGGGTTGGCATCGCCGACGGCGTGCCGGCCGGCGGCCACACCGCGCGCGCTGGCCGTCGCCGCCCAGTCGCCCTCGATCTCCAGGCCGGTCAGGTCGTTGAACACGTTCAGGAAGCCGAACGACGCCACCACCATGGTGAGCGCGTCCATCCTGGCCTGGGCGTCGCCGTCGCCATGACGGGCCACGCCGACGGTGTCGCGGACCTCGGCCAACGCCTGCGGGGTGACCGCGTTGCGGGTGGCTCGGGCCGCCAGGTCGGCCAGGGCGGCCTCGTGCGGCCCGGTGCCGTCCGGGCTTTCCTGGCCTGCCGCGCCGGGTACGGCGACAGCGTGCGTCATGCAGTACGAGCAGCCGTGCGCGTGGGACGTCGCGTAGGCGACCGCGGACATCACCGGCCGGCCGAGCCGCTGCCCGCCGGCCTGCACCGCCGCCGCGTTCTGGCAGTAGACGAAGAGCTTGTACGCTGCCGGCCAGCGATGCAGGTAGGCGAAGGTGTTGGGCCAGAAGCCGAAGAACCTTCGGTACATGTGCAGGATCGGCCAGGTCTGCGGGTCGGGATCGTGCGTGCCGTCGCTGGTGGGAATGACGGTGGACAGCGGGAGGTCGGCGGCCCCGCGGGCCAGCTCGTCGTCGGGGTACGCGTCGACGTCCAGGTCGCCGTGGGGTGGTGCCGTGGTCAGTGCGGCCAGCCGGCCGGTCACGGCCAGCCGGTCCAGGTCGTCGGCGCTGCCGACGTGGTAGTCGCCGAGGAAGACCTGCGGGACGGTGTGCGCGCCGGAGAAGTAGGCGCTGGCGTCGGCGGTGCGGGCGTCGGCGGTGACGTCGTACGGCTGGAAGTCGATGCCTTCGTCGGTGAGCGTGCGCTTGGCGCGGGCGCAGAACACACAGTCGGGTTTGGTGAAGGCACGCACGGTCGGGCGGGCGGGCAGGGGTGGGTGCACGATATGCCTCCTCATGGTCGCGGCTACCGGGCCCCGGAGTGATTTGTTGAGCATACACTCAATGAGTATTCACTCAACGAGTGCGGATCGAGGATGTGGAGGATCATGGCAACCAGCCGGCAACAGGCCGCCGAGCAGCGACGGCGGCAGCTGCGCGAAGTCGCGGTGCGCGTCTTCGCCCGGCAGGGCTTCGCGGCCACCACCACCAAACAGCTCGCCAAGGAGGCCGGTGTCGCCGAGGGCCTGCTGTTCCACTACTTTGCGACCAAACTCGACCTACTCAGGGACGTGGTCTCCGAGTACGGCGGCTACCGGCTCGCGATCGGCGAGGTCCTCGACCCGCTCGATCCGGGCGATCCCCGATCCGCGCTGGCGGCCTACTGTCGGGCACTGCTTGCCCATCTGCGCGAACACGCCGACCTCATCGCGGTGCTGGCCGGCGAGAGCCAACTCGACAGCGACCTGTCGAGCGTGTTCTGGGACGTCGTCGGCGACATGCGCGTCGGCCTGGCCGGGTGGCTCGACCGGGCGGTGCAGGCCGGTTCGATCCGCGCGGACGCCTCGACGGTCGCGGCTGCGCACCTGATCACCTCGACGTTGTCGTTCTTCTTCCTGGAGCACCGACGACTGCCGGAGCGGCAGTGGCGCGCCCGGACGGCGGAGCACATCGACGCCGTGGTGGACAGCACCCTCGCCGGCATCGGAGCCCGCTCGGCACCCGACATCGCGACTCCCATTCCGGTGCCCCGCCCACCAGCCTCACCAAGTTGATCTTCGATTTATCGCAGACCGCCGTTCAGCCGGCTGACGCCCGGTGCTCATCACCGGACGCGACGTTGCTCGGGTGACTGACGATCGCCTGCGTAGTACCCACCAGTCGGAGCACCCCGAGACCCCACACCGCGCCGCAGAGCCGAGCCGTCTGCAGCGGCGTTCCCTGCTGCAGGCGGCGTTCGCCGCGCCGGCCGCCGGCGCCGCCGCCACGCTGATCGGCGTCTCCGCCACCCCCGCGGTCGCCGCCGCCAGCGGCCCTTTCGACTCGGCGAGCCCGCGGTTCGCGCTCGCGGTACTGCCCGACACGCAGTACCTGTTCGATGAGGACAGCTCCGACCCGGAGCCGCTGAAAGCCAGCTTCCGCTACCTCAACCAGGAGCGGCGGGACGCGAACATCGCGTTCATGACCCACCTCGGCGACATCACCGAACACGGCAGCGAACACGAGATCGACCTCGCCAGCGACGCCTTCCGGACCATCGACGGCCGGCTGCCGTACAGCGTGCTGGCCGGCAACCACGACATCCGGGGCGGCGACGACCAGCGCGGCGACAGCGTCTACCTGCGCGCCTTCGGTCCGCACCGGTTCATCGACACGCCGAGTTTCGGCGGCGCCTCACCGGACGGCTACAACAGTTACCACGTGCTGCGCGCCGGCGGCCGGGACTGGCTGATCCTGGCACTCGACTGGCGGGCCTCCGACAAGGGCCTGGCCTGGGCGCAGGGCGTCCTCGACGCACACCGTACGCTGCCGGTGATCCTCACCACCCACGACCTGGCCTGGGCCGACGACGCCGGCGCCGCCCAGCTGTCCGGCCATGGGCAGCGGCTGTGGGACCGGCTTGTCCGGGACAACGACCAGATCTTCCTCACCATCAACGGCCACTACTGGCCACCCGGGCGGACCACGCTGGCCAACGCGGCCGACCACGACGTGCACGTGCACATCGCCAACTACCAGGACCGCTACTACGGCGGGGCCGGCATGATCCGGCTCTACCACTTCGATCTGATCCGCAACGTCATCGACGTCGAGACGTTCGCCCCCTGGTTCCTCACCCGGGATCCGGCCAAGCGCACCCCGCTGCAGGCCGAGACGGTCGAGCTGACCGGCCCGGTCGACCGGTTCAGCGTCGAGATCGACTTCGCGGCCCGGTTCGACGGGTTCGCGCCGGTGCCGCCACCCGTGCCTCGGCCCCCGGTAGCGGTGCTGCGCCACACCACCGTCGGCTACTGGCGGTTCGACTCGTCCGGTTTCGGGGCAGGTACCAGCAGCCCGGTCAGCGGCGACCCGGTCAGCGGCGACCCGGTGATCGACGGCACGGTGGTCCGCGACCTCAGCGGCAACGGCAACGACCTGACCGTGGCCCGGATCGGCGCCGGCACCGCCGAAACCCTGACCTTCTCCGACGAACACCACCCCGGCCAGCCGGCCCACGCCAGCCTGCGCTTCGACGGCGGCAAGGGCCCGGACCGGGGCGCCATCCTGCGGGCCGGCCCGCACGCGCCGATCAACAGCATGACGTTCCGCGACGGCTACACCATCGAGGCGTTCGTCAAGCTGCCCGATCCGTACCAGGGTGACCACGCCTGGATGGGCATCCTGAGCTGGGAAGGGCGTAGCGGCGACGCGGGCAAGACCACCGGCTGGTCCCCGCTGGAGTGCACCTGCAGTCTGAACATCTCCCCCGAGCGGTTCCTGCAGTACGTCGTCTACGCCGACGTGCAGGACGCCGACCCGACGTCGTGGAGCCACGCCCTGCCGCCCGGCCGCTGGCTGCATCTCGCCGTGGTCAACGACTCCGAGCAGACCGTCGTCTACGTCGACGGATCGACGATCGCCCGTAACCCGACCCAACCCTCGACCGGCATCGCCACTCTCGGCCTGCCGTTCGTGATCGGGGCGACCTCCTTCGACCTGCGCTACCGGCAGGGCTTCTACGGCTGGATCGGCGATGTGCGGATCAGCGCCAAGGCGCTGCGCCCGCACCAGTTCCTCCGGCCGTACGAGTAACATCCGGCCTGGACTGGCAAACCAGATTGCCGATACGGCAATCTGGAGACGTGAACCAAGCCAGGAGCGTGTACCAGGCCGGGGGCGATGACGGCGACCTGGACCAGGCACTCGACGCCGTCGGTCCCCGGCTGCGGACGCTACGCCGGCAGCAGGAGACCACACTGGCCGAGTTGTCGGTCATGACCGGCATCTCGGTCAGCACCCTGTCCCGGCTGGAGTCCGGAACCCGCCGTCCCACCCTCGAACTGCTGTTCCCGCTGGCCCGGGCCTACGGCGTGACGCTCGACGAACTCGTCGACGCGCCACCGACCGGCGACCCACGGGTGCACCTGCGGCCGGTCAGCCGCCACGACATGACCCTGCTCCCGCTGACCCGGCGGGCCGGTGGCATCCAGGCGTACAAGTTGATCATTCCGGCGAACGGGCGCCGCCGCGAACCGGATCCGAAGACCCACGACGGCTACGAGTGGCTGTACGTGCTGAACGGGCGGTTGCGGCTGGTGCTCGGCGAGCACGACCTCGTACTGTCACCCGGCGAGGCGGCCGAGTTCGACACCCGGGTGCCGCACTGGTTCGGCGCCGCCGACAGCGGATCGGTCGAGTTGCTCAGTCTCTTCGGCAAGCAGGGTGAACGTGCACACCTGCGGGCCCGCCCCAAGCGGAACGCCGGGTAGAGCGGCGCCGCGACGGGTCAACGGTGATGGCGGTGCTCGGGCCGCAGTCTCGCCTCGGTCGCCAGCACCCCGCAGATCCCGGGCATCGACATATTCGGGGCTACACGCCTCGAATTTGATTTATGATCACCAATGACAGTCGCGCACTGGGCGATGTCCACTCAGAACATCTTCAAATCGCCCTCAGCGCATCCTGAGGAATTCCACAGAGCATCCTGAGGAATTCCACAAGGTTGACCGGTCGATCGTCCCTACCGTTGTTCCGGACGACAGAAACGGAAGCGGAACAGTTCTTCGGGCCGCTGTTCATGGTTCGTATCGAAGAACGACGCCGACGGAACAGTCGTCAGGAAAGAGGGAAACGACATGACGATCAACCTCAACGGATGGGACACGGCCAGCGCGTGTCCGATCGACGCGGCCAATCGGGATCTGACCGAAAGCACCGACCGGCTGATCACCGACTTCGAAGCGTCCGATTTCCGCTGTGCCGACCGCGAGCGGTGCTGGGGGCCGTCGGCGCCCGGCTGGTGCCCGACGGCGTGGTCGACGTCCTGACGACGTAGGCGACCACCGTCGCCGGCTCGAAACACCAGGTCCGGTCGCGGCCTGACCGCCACTCTGTCTCACCCGCGCTGCGACCGGTCACCGGTGGCGCGGGTGGCCCAGTGCCGAAAACGGGATCCACTACACCGGGATCCACTACGCCCAGAAGGAGAACATCATGGCTCTGCAGCAACTACTCTCAGAGATCAAGTCGGACGAGGTCCTCCGCATCGAGGTCGGACAACAGGGGGTGAGCTCCGACCACCGCGAGCTCGCCCGTCTGATCGACCGCGAGCCCGCCAAGGCGCAGGCCGCGCTGACCTACGACACCGACGGCTGGGACACCGTCTACGTCATCCCGATCACCGAGGCGAACAAGGCGATCGCCAACCAGGGGACGTCGCCCACCAACTGGACCGCGCACAGCGACGCAGACCTGTTCAGCCCTGAGATCGACGCCGTCGGGACGTTCGGCACCTGGTCGTTGACGAACGGCGGATCGGGTTCCATCGTCCGGATGCACATTCCGTTCGACGTGGACCTCACCATCATCAACGGCGCCCAGGTCGACAACGTCAGCGTCGGGAACGGCACCGCGTTCGTCTCGGTGAAGCTCACCTACATCCCGCAGCCGCAGACCGACGACGTGGCCCCGAACGACCTCAGGGTCCGCACGTCCGGCGGAACGGCGGACGACCCGGTGGTGATCGTTTCCTCGGTGACCTTCGAGCCGTCGATTGCGGGCCTCGGCCCCGTGTTGATCGAGCTGCTGACGCAGTGGTTCAACGCGAATCTGCAGCAGTTCGAGCATGTGTTCGCCACGGTCAACCTCAGCAACTCCGTCGCCGAAGGCGACTTCGCCTGGCTGAGGCCGACCAAGACGAGCTACGCGTATCTCGACAACGCCGAGATCGACAAGGCACTGCTCGGCGTGCTGTGCATGACCGAGAACCGGTCCGACATCGGGGCGGTGCAACAGATCTCCGCCGGCTCCATCCCGCCCGGCGCCCACGCCAGCTTCAACATTTCGCTCGAACGGTTCATGAGCAAGATGCTGTTGCCGGTGCTGCCCCACGAGTTCGAGCACGCGCCGGCCGGCACCTTCGGCCTGAACGGCTCGGCCACCAAAATCGAGTCCGACCGGGAGTTCAGCCTGGGTGCCGTCCGGGTCGGGGCGATCGACTACCACCCGCAGGTGACCGATTTCTCGCTGAGGATCGACGCCGAGGAAATCGAGATGTACGTCCGGGTGCACACCGCGATTTCGCCCGGCATCGACTCGTTCGTCGAGGGAACCTTCTTCTACGGCGTCAAGCTGGCGACCAAGGACGACGGTAGCCAGACCATGACCTGGTACGAGACCCAGGATCCGTGGACGCGCTCCTACACCGAGATCGCCCCGTGGGTGGACGCCGTCGAGATCATCACGACCATCATCTTCGCCGTCATCGGTGCGGTGGTCGGCAAGATCGTCGCCAAGACCCAGTCCGCCGTCCGGAAGGCGATCATCATGGCGCTCGTCGGCGGCATCGCCGCCGCCGTGAGCGAGGTCATGTTCAACAGCCCGGAATGGGTCGCCGACAGCGTGCCGGACGCCCTCCCGTCGCTGAATCTGCTGATCGACAACGCGACCGCGGACCAGCAGTGGCCGGACTCGGACGAGTTCGAGCTCACCCACCTGCTCCTCAACGGCGGCCTGCAGATGGGCGGAACCCCGTTCACGGCGTAGTAGCGTCCCCTCGGTGCGTCGACCGCCGGTCGACGCACCGACCGGGTCGACGGTGCGGGTCCGTGCCGGGCGGAACATGGGCGACGGCACAGGCCAGGTGGGCAACGTCGGCTAGCGTCGCGACGCCGGCCCGAGCCGCGCCTGCACCCCGTCGAGGATCAGATCGAGCTTGCGGTCGAACCACAGTGCCGGGGATTCGACGACTGCGGCCTCGACCATCGCGGCGACCTGCGGCGGCACCGGTTCGGCCCGGTCGGTGCCGCCGCCGAGGCCGGTGGTCCCGTCCGGACCGGCGGCACGGCGGACCACGCCCGACAGGACGAACTGGGTCAGCGCGAGGTCGAAGACCGAGTCGGCGGCGAGAAACGCCAGCTCGGTGGGAAAGCCACAGGACCGTAGGTGAGCTACGGTCTCGCCGAAGCGCGCGAGCATCTGTGGCGGCATCGAGCTCAAAGTCAGCAGCTCACGGTCAAGGCCGGGGTGCCCGTCGAGCAGGTTCCAGATCAGCCAGGCCCGAGCAGCCAGGTCATGCCGCCACCGCCCGGTCAGATCCGGCCAGGGTGCCCGCTCCACCAGGCGATCGACGGCGGCCAGCACCAACGTCTGCCGATCCCGCACATGCCGGTACAGAGCTGAATGCGTGGTGGCCAGGCGACGCGCGACCGTCGTCATGGTCAACTCGGCGAAGCCCACGTCGAGTGCGGCATCGGCGATGGCGTCATGGTCAAGGCGCGGCGGTCGTCCCCGCCGGCCGGATCGGGGGCGGCCGGCGGCCGGCGCGGCCGGTGGCGGGACCGGTGGATCGGGCATGCCCGTCATTGTCGCCCGCGATCGGCACCACCGACCCGATTGATTTAGTGACAACCTGTCGCTAAAGTGACCAGGAGTTCCCGGACCCACCGCCAACCTGATCAGGATGGGCGACATGGCCGCTGGCAGCACTGCCGACCGGCCGGCGACACCGCCGGTTCCGGCCCACCCCGACATCCCCGGGATCGCCCTCACCTGGCTCGCTGCCCGCCGCGACGGCAGCTTCTGGCGGGCGTACGACACCCAGGTGGCGCCGATCCTGGGCACCGCCCAGGACGCGGGCACGCTGGTGGACGTGCTGGCGTACGAACACCGGCCGGTCACCGTGCCGGGTCACGACGGCCCCACCTGGTCGGTATGCGTGGTGGCGGTCGGCGCCCGGGCCGCCACCCTCGACGAGCTCGCCACCGAACTGGTCGGCGCCGCCGGCCGGCAGCTGCGCTCCGTCGACCTGCTCACCCTGCAGCCGAACCTGGACATGTTCCATCCGGTCCGGCAGCGGACCGGCCGGACCAGACGGATGCTGCAGTGGATCGAGTACGTCGTGTCGGACCCGGCCCGTCGCGACACCTACTACCCGCAGCAGTACGTCTTCTCCGGCCCGGCAATGCGCCGCCTGCACGAACGTGGGCACTGCGAGCGGTTCGTCGGCTTCGAGGTGACCGAGCGGCGCCACGGCCCCGTCGGCGAACCGGCGTGGGACGTGCTGCACATCTCCGGCTTCCGGCCCGGTCAGATGTTCGGCATGCTGCCCCGGTTCCGGTCCGCCGCACAGGCGCAGGCCGAGGCGGTCTACGGTGCCGGCTCGTCCGCCCGCTCGATCCTGACGGGCTGGGACGAGGTCCGGACCAAGGAAGTGGTACGGGCACGGCAGCGCGACTCCAGGTTCAGCAGCCGGCGTTCATGAGCCGGCGTAGCCGAGCGCGTCGGTCAGCGCGAGCGCGCCGGGCAGCCGGGTGTCCTGCCGCTGGAACTGCGCCACCAGCGGCACCGACGAGGTGAGCAGGCAACCGTACGGACGACCGAGCCGGATCGGTTCCGGGTCGATCAGATCGTTGAGCCGTACGTGCCGGATCCGTCTGCCGGGCACCCGGAAGGCGTACGGCCCGACCGGCTCCTGATCCGGGTAGTAGACCGTCAGCTCGACGGCGGCGTCCCCGTCACCGGTGTTGAGCAGGCAGAGCTGGTCGAAGCTGGTGAACTCGGGTTCCTCACCATGACTGACCGTGGGAATGTTCCCACCGGAGACCACCCAGGTACGGCAACCGATCGCCACGGCCATCACTGCACCTCCAGCCGCGTCCGGCTACCCGCGCCCGATGGCGGGAAACCTCCGCAACCGCGAGCCTGCTCAACTCACCGGGGCCGGCTCAACTCACCGGGCGAGCCGCTGATCTGGCCGACGCCACCGCAGCGCCAACAACACCAGCGCTCCGGCGACCACGAGGCCGGCGCCGAATGCCGGCACCCGCCAGGAGGTCCCGGTACGCGCCAGACCGCCGTCGCCCGACCCGTCACCGTCGCCCGACCCGTCACCGCTGCCCGGGCCGAAGCCGGCGTCCGGGTCGGTCTCGTCGCCTACCGCGAAGGTCAACGTCCTGGTGTCGGTCACCTGCGCACCCGCCGTGGTGGTGGCGGTCATCTCGAACGCCAGCCGGTAGATGCCGGGCTGGCTGAACGCCCAGTTGCCGTGCGCGTGGGTGTTGGCCGGGATGTCGAGCTGCTGCGGCAGACTGTCCGCCGAGCTGAACAGCACCTCCGCCGCCCCGAACGACCCGGTGAGGAACAGCACGAACCGGCCGGGTCCGCTCACCCCACGGAAGGTCCAGGTCACCGGTCCCCGGGTGCCGGCGATCACGGACGAGTGCTGGGTGTTCCAGCCGGGCCAGACGATGCCTGCCTGTTGGCCCTGCGGCAGTAGCCACACCGTGTCACCGGCCGACCCGAGGTATTCGGCATCCGCCGGCACTGTGATCTTGGCGTTGTCCTTGACGCGCAACACCACGTCGGCGAGTTCCCGCCAGAGGGCCGGGTTGACCCGGTCGTCCTTGAGCCGGATCGTCAGGTCCGATCCGTCCAGCTGCGGACCCATGTCCACGTGACCGTCCTCGATCACCACCTGTCCACTGGCGGGCGGGTCGTTCTGCGCGGCGGCCGCCAACGCCGCCGCCTGCGGCATGGCCACGGCGTCCTCGTCGGCCGGTGGGGCGGTCGTCACGGTGTCCGCGCCGTCCGGTGTGCCCGCCCCGTCAGGCGTGGTCGTCGGCACCGGTGCCGGTGCGACCCGCAGCTGCGGCGCCGGCACTTCGATCCGCACCGGGGCACCGAACTGCGGCACCCGGACGTGGTAGACGGCTTCGGCACGGACCTGCTCGCCCGCGGTGAGGGTCGCGGTGGCGGTCACCGGGACCCGGTAGTCACCTGCGGCGCCGAACAGCCAGACGAGTCCGCCGGTTCGGGTCGCCGCGGGCAGCCGGGCGACCCTCGGCATGCCGGCCACCGTGCCGAACAGCGGCGTCGGCCGGCCGAGCCCGTCGATCGTGTACGCGGCGAAGTCACCCGGCCCCTCGACCGGCTCGCCGCCGGAGTCGTCGGCCGGCCCGTCGACCGACCCGAGCGACAGCTCGATCACGCCGTCGCGGACCGCGTCCCGGCGCACGCCGGTGGTGTCCACCGTGGCGAACTGCGTGTCACCCGGCGTCAACGCCCACATCGAACGGCCCGGTACACCGAGAAAGCGGAACGCGGGGTGCTCCGGCACCCGTACCGCGGCTCCGCCCTGGGGTCCGAACACCACGGCCGACGGGTCCAGCCCTGCCCCCGTGTCCGCCGGTCGACGGCCCGAGGGAGCCTCGCGGACCTGCACGCCGAGCAGGTTCTGGTCGAGTGTGACCGAGACCAGGTCGGCGCCGGCCGCGTCGGTCACCCGGGCTGACGCCGCCTGGTCGTCGGCCGGTGCGGCGGCCGCTGGCCCTGGCACGATGCCGAGGCCGACCAGCGCCAGTCCGGCAGCCGCAGCGGCCAGCCGTCGTACGGTCGTCATGAGCGCATCTCCTGTGATCAGTGATCAGTCAGTGGTAGGGGTGGTGGTGGACCGGCCGGTGCCCGCATCCGCCGGGACCTCGTCCGCCTCGGTCGCGTCCGGTGCGCCCCCTGCGGCTTCGGCGCGTCCCTGCTCGCGGGCGGCGGCCACCGCCCGGTCGAGTGCCTGGGCGCTCCGGCGACGACGGCGACGGCGGGCGATGATCGACAACCCGATGGCCGCCGCCACGAGCAGCAGCACCAGCAGTTGGGGCCAGGGCATCGCCCACATCGACTCGTGCCGCGTGACGGTGGCCGGCGCCGGGTCGAGCGTTTCGCCGGTGACGGCCGCCGGGACGACGGTGAGCGTCGCCCGCAGGCGCACCAGCGGCAGCACGTCGTCGATCCGCACACTGGTCCGGAAGCTGTCGCCGGGCAGGATTTCCGGCAACGGGTCGCCGACGGTGCTACGACGGGCCAGCCCGAACGGTCCGGCGACGGACAGCTCTGCTTGGCCGGTCAGTCGGACGTTGCCGGTGTTGCGCACGGTGAAGGTGGCGATGACCGGCCCGCCGCGCGCCGGGTGCCAACTGCGGTCGTAGCGCATGGTCAGGTCCGCGACGTCGAGGGTGGGCGCCAACTCGCCGGTGACCCGCAGGTAGATCCGGGCACCGACCCGGTGGTCGACCGCCACCTGGTTTCCCTGTGCGTCGGTGCCGGTGGCGGCGAGGGACGCGACGATGCCGCCCGGGTGGTCCCCGGGGGTGGCGTTGTCCGGTACGGCGATGGTGAACGGGATGTCCAGCCGCGACGTCGAGGGCACGACGACGGTCCGGGTCTCGAAGGTGACCCAGGACCCGACGTCGACCGGCTCGGCGTCGGCGGCGAGCAGGTCGAAGCCGCCCTGCTCAGTGGTGAACGCGTCGCTGGCGTACACGTCGAGGGTGATCGGCTGGTCGGAGTGGTTGGTGATCGCCACGTAGTCGGTCAGCGTGGCGCCCGGGTCGAGCTTGT
Source organism: Solwaraspora sp. WMMB335 (assembly GCF_049179075.1). Lineage (NCBI taxonomy): Bacteria > Bacillati > Actinomycetota > Actinomycetes > Micromonosporales > Micromonosporaceae > Solwaraspora > Solwaraspora sp. WMMB335. Next base: position 5,680,742 of record NZ_JBMHMF010000001.1, on the reverse strand, counting down.
ACTCGAAGGCCGGACGCCCGTCCGGACCGTCCGGACTGGACGGTGCCACCCCCCAGGTCAGTGACTGCGCGGCGGCGGACACGGGTGCGGGTGAGCCGGAGAGCAACAGCCCGGCGACGAGCACGACGGTGACCAGCACCGCGCGCATCGGGGCGGCGGCAGACGTACGCATGGCGGGTGGTCCGTTCGGGGTGTCGGGGGGGTGGGGACTGGCCGGGCGGCACTCGGCAGGGTGCCGCCCGGCCAGTCATCGGGACGATCGGTCGGATCACGGACCGGCGTGACAGGTCAGATCACGGCCCGCGTGACAGGGTCGTCAGATCGCGGTCAGGGTCAGGGTCGCGGTGTAGGTGTCGGGCACGGTCTCGGTCGGCAGATGCAGTTGCAGGTTGGCGGAGAGGGTCGCGGTGCCGCGGCCGGCACCGCTGGGTGCGGAACCGAGGACGGCGCTGGCCCCGAGTCCGCCGCCGACGCCGACGACGTACGGCTCGACCACCGGACCGGCGACCACGCCCTGTCCGTTGGACTGGCTCACGACCTGTGGCGTCCAACCGAGGTAGCCGGCACTGAAGGTGGCTCCGCCAGCGCTGACGAAGTCCTCCGGCAGTTGCCCCGAGGCACTCCAGCCGGGGGTACCGGCCCGGGTGTCGGTGACGGTGACCGGACGCAGGCTGCCGGTGCTCTCCCACCGGTCACCGCCGGCCGACAGCTGCGCCGGCGGTAGCACGACGCTGCGGTCGTCCGGGTCGACGCTGATCACCAGGGCGCCCTGGGCCGGGTCGATGGAGGCGGTGATGGTCTGTGAAGCAGCCGGATCGACCGGCGGGAAGGCCACCCAGAGCCACACCGCTTCGCTGGTGGCGACGACGCTGTGGTTCTCGTCGTAGAGCTTGACCTGGTATTCACAGGCGTTGAGCTCGCGAGTGGCGGTGAAGCTGTACTCCTCGCCGACCTCGCCGGAGATGATGACGAAGTCGTCGCTGCCGGGGCAGCGGCTGAACCAGTGGTAGTGGTCCAGGTCGGTCTGCGGGGTCTGTACCGCCTGCAAGGTCACGGTGTCGCCCGGCTGGTACTCCTCGTCGGCCATGCCGCTGATCGACAGCACGGTGTCCGGGCCGGTGCTGAGCTCGCCGACCACGAACGAGTATTCCACCGGTCCGGTGCTGACCGCGCCGCCACCGACCAGCGTGGCGTCCGCCTGGAAGGTCAGCGTGTAGTTGCCCTCCGCGGTGAACGCCCAGTTGGCGTGGGCGTGGGTGTGCGCCGGTACATCGAGCGCGTCGGGCAGTCCGTCGTCGCTGCGGAACTTCATCAGCGGGCTGCCGAAACTGTCCTGGGTGAACACGAAGAGGTCACCCGGTCCGTCGACGTCGACAAGACTGATCTTGACCTGGTCACCGGTGAACACGCCACTGGAGAGTTCGGTGGTGTTCCAGCCCGGCCAGAGCAGGTCCGGGTCCTGGGTCAGCGGCAGCAGCCACACCTGGGATCCGGTCGGCCCGAGGAAGGCGAAGCGTGGATCGTCCGGCACCGTGATGGCGGCTTCGGGCAGCACCTGGAAGGTCACGTCGGCCGGATCCCGGCTGACCGACGGGCTGACCGTGTCGTCGTGCACCTTCAGGGACAGCTCGCCGTCGTCGTAGTGCACGTCGACCGCGTCGGTGTGTCCCTTGCTGAGCACCACCTGCTCGGCGGCGGCTGCGGCGGCCGGCGCGAGCAGTACCCCGCCGGCGATCACCGTACTGCCGATCAGGGCCGCGAGCCCGCGGACACCTGTTGTTCTCATTTCGGTTTCCTCCCCTCGCCCGCACCGGCCGGCGCGGGACGTGGTTGGTCATGGTCCAGGGCGACCCTGGTTCAGGGCGGCCGCCCTATCGCACCGTAACGACAATCGTTTTCACTAGCCCATCACCCGTTCGGGTACCTCTGCCGGACCCGTTGTGACCTGCGCCTCCTCGATGGCGACGCGGCCACCGGCCGATTCGCGCCGGCGGGCGAGCAGGTCACGCAACCGCCGGGCGAGCAGACCGTGCCGGGGCGCGAACAGCCAGGCGAGCAGGAACACGGCGGTCGCCACCAGCACGACGGTGCCACCCACCGGCAGGTCGTAGCTCCACGACAGATACAGCCCGACCAGTGCCGACCCGCCGCCGATCAGCGGTGCGAGCAGCATCATCACGGCGAGCCGGTCGGTCAGCAGCCGCGCCGCCGCCGGCGGGGTGACCAGCAACGCCAGTACGAGAATGTTGCCGATCGTCTGCAGCGAGATCACCACGGCGAGGGTGACCAGCACGTACAGCACGATGTCCAGCCAGAACACCGGCAACCCGATCGAGCGGGCCATCTCCCGGTCGAGACTGACCGCTACCAGTTCCTTGTGCAGCAGGAACAGCACAGTGAGGATGGCCAGACCGGTGAAGCCGACGGTGTAGAGGTCCCGATCCGGGATGCCGGTGATCGAGCCGAACAGGAACTGCTGCAACGATCCGGCGTACCCCGGCGCCCGCGAGATGACCACGATGCCGAGGGCGAACGCGGCCACGAAGAACACGCCGATCAGCGAGTCCTCCTTGACCCGCCGGTGCTGCGCGAACACCGCGATCAGCAACGCGGTCACGATGCCGGCGACCGCACCACCCAGCACCAGGCTGCCCTGCAGCACGAAGGCGATCGCCAGCCCGGGAAAGACCGAGTGCGCCACCGCGTCGCCGATGAACGCCATCCCGCGCAGCACCACGTAGCAGCCGACCACCCCGCAGACCACGCTGGACATCATCGCGATCAGCAACGCCTTCGGCAGGAAGGCCAGATCGGGGTTGGTCAGATCGGTGAGGAAGTCGATGATCGGCATCAGCCGGCCCCGACGATCCGCAGCAGCGGCGAGCGCTCGCTCACCCCGAACGTACGCATCCACACCTGCGGATCCCGTAACTCGTCCGGCGTGCCCTCGGCGATCACCCGCTGGTTGAGCAGCACCAGCCGGGAACACGAGTCCATCGCACCGATCAGGTCGTGGGTGGTCATCAGCAGGGCCTTCCCCTCCGCCGCCAGCCCGGTGAACAGGTCACTGAGCAGCTCCTGGGTGGGCAGGTCCAGCCCGGTGAACGGCTCGTCGAGCAGCAGCAGCGCCGGCTGCAACGCGAGTGCGCGGGCCACCAGGACCCGCTGGCGCTGCCCGCCGGACAGCTCACCGACCGGCCGGTGACGGAGGTCGGCCAGGCGTACCCGGTCGACCGCCTCGGCGACCGCCCGCCAGTCGGCCACCTGCGGCCGGCGTAGCAGGCCCACCCGGCGGGTACGGCCGCTGAGCACCGCCTGCTCCACCGAGATCGGGAACTCCCAGGCGAACTCGTGCCGCTGCGGCACGTACCCGATCGCCGACCGGCCGGGCCGGCTCGGCGCTCCGTCGACCAGCACCCGTCCCGACCGGGTCCGGACCAGCGCGAGGATCGCCCGCAGCAAGGTGGTCTTGCCGGCACCGTTCGGCCCGACCAGCCCGACCAGCTCGCCCGGGTCCACGTGCAGCCGCACGTTGCGCAACACCGGCCGGCCGCCCAGGTCGACATCGAGATCGTGTACGCCGAGCGCGGTCATGACTGCACACGCTCCTGTTCGACACGGCGGCGTACCGCCCGGTTTCGCAGCACCACGACGAGCAGCGCGACCGCCAGGCCGACCGCGACCACGACGAGTCCGGTGACCAGCCATGGTCCGGTGCCACCGGCACCGGAGTCGGCTCCGGCCCCGCCGGTGTCGGGTGCGGCCGCCTGCTGCGATTCGGCCAGCTCGCCCGGCTGCGCCGCCAACGCCTCGTCGGGGTCGGTCGCGTCCCCGACCGCGAACCGCAGGTGCCGGGTGGCACTCACCTGCTCACCGCTGATCAGGTCGGCGCTCACCCGCACCGCGAGCAGATAGACGCCGGGTGCGGTGAACACCCAGTTGGCGTGGGTGTGGGTGTTGACCTCCACCCACATCGGCTGGCCGGGCGGCTCGGCGGAACTCCACAGCACCTGCGGCTCGCTGAACGTGCCGGCCTGCAGGTACATCGTGACCTCGCCCGGCCCGTCGACGCCGGCCAGCTCCAGCGTCACCCCCCGATCGATGGTCTGCATCACCTGCGGGTCCTGGGTGTTCCAGCCGACCCAGACCACGTCGGGATGCTGCACCTGGGGAACGACGTGCACCGGCGTGCCGGCCGGCACGCCGAGGAACCCGTACACCGGATCGTCCGGGACGGTCTGCACCGCCGCGTCGGTGACCTGCAGCACGGTGCGGTCCGGGTCCCGCCACACCGGCTGTGCCGCGTCGTCGTGGATCAGCAGCGTCCACTCGTCGTCGACGTAGCGCGGCCCGATGTCCACGTGCCCGGCGGCGAGCACCGCCGGCTCGGCGGCCACCGGTTGGTCGGGCGCCGGATCGGGCGTCTGCGGCTGGGCGGCGGCCAGCACCAACGACAGCATCACGGGTACGGCCGCCGACAGGCCGAACGATTTCACAGCTGCCTCCTCACAGGATGGTCGGGCCTTCTCATGGCGTCAGGCAGTCCCGCAGCGACTCGGCGTTGAACCGCATCATCTGGACGTAGCCGGTCACCCGGTCGTCGAAGGTGTCGCCGTAGATCTCGCAGACCCGCACGTCGAGCGCGTCGGCCATCTCGGTCAGCGTCGACGAACGCGACCGGAGGTTGGGCTCCAGGAACACCGCCGGCACCCGCAGGTTGCGGATCGTCTCGGTGAGCCGGCGCCGGTCGGCCAGGCTCGGCTCGGCGGCCGGGTGCGGGGTGACGAACCCGGAGATCTGCACGTCGTACGCCGCCCCGAGGTAGCCGAACGCGTCGTGCGTGGTGATCAGGTGCCGGCGGCTCGGCGGGATCTGCCCGATCGTGTCCCGCACGTAGTCGTCGAGCGCGGTCAGTTCGGCGATGTACTCCTCGGCGCGCCGCCGGTAGTCCCCGGCGCCGGCCGGGTCCACACCGATCAGGGTGTCCCGGATCAGCTCCACGTAGGCGATCGCGTTGCGGACGTTCTGCCACAGGTGCGGGTCGATCTCGCCGTGCACGTGCCTGCCGAGCACCGCCTGTGGCAGTTGGTAGATCTCGGTGCCGGGCCGGCCGAGGAACCGGAAGGCCCGGTCCGCCGGCACCTGGGCCAGCGCCTTGTTGGGCACCTCGATCACGGTGTCGGCCGGATCGTGCACGTTGTCGGGGACGTCGTGCTCGTGCTGGTGGGTGTCGGCACCGCCGCCGGGCACCTCGGCACCGCCGCCGGGCACCTCGGCGCTGCCGTGCGGGTCGGTGAGCAGGTAGAGGGCGGGCTCGCCGCGCGCGACGGCGTCCAGGTCGACGGTGATGTCGGCGTGGCCGCCCCGCAGCACGGTGGCACCGGCCATGCCGGGAACGCTGTGCGGGTCGACCCCGACGGCGAACGTGAAGGTCTGCTCGCCGAGCGCGATCGGGCGGGTCTGCGCGGTGACGGCCAACTGCGCCGCCATGGTCAGCCGGTAGACACCCGGCTCGGTGAACACCCAGCTCATGTGGGTGTGCGCGTCCGGTGGCAGGGTCGCGGTGTCGTCCCGAAAGCCACTGGCGGCGTCGAAGCCGTCGGCCGAATTGACGTAGATGCTCGGGTTGCCGAACGATTCGGTGAGGTAGGCGGCCATCGTGCCGGGACCGGTCGCCGCGGTGCCCTGCAGCAGCACGTCGGAGGTCCGGGTCGCGTCGTAGGTCGCACCGGTCCCGCGTACCCGCATGCCGAGCCAGATGGTGTCCAGTGCGACGTCCTCGACCAGCGGGATGATCTCGGCGGCGTACTTGACCGCGCCTTCGGCGAGCGACACGTTCGGCACGCCGTCACGCAGGTTGGCGTCGAGTGCCTTGATGATCGCCTGCTCCTCGAGCAGCAGGTAGTTGCTGAAGGCGACGTCGGCGTAGACGATGTCGCGCACGTCACGCAGGGACGGCTCGTAGGAGTGCGGGTCGGCGCTGTCGGGGACCAGGGAGTTGACCACGACCCGGTCGCCGCCGACGTGGCCCACCAGGTCACGCAGGATGCCGGTGGTGGTGATGGCCTGGACCCGATCGTCGTGGGCGCTGAGTGTGTCGTTCGCAACGCAACCGGCAAGCGCTCCGCCGCCGGTCAGACCGACGGGTAGCAGCACCAGTCCGACGAGCCATCGCACCACGCGCACGCTTTCACCACCTTCTGACGACTCGTGGGCAGCACGGTACCAGGCAAACGATAACCGTTGTCATGTTAGCCCGACGGCCCGGCCGGGCCACGAGGGCACCGACCGGGCCGAGGGACCAGGGTTCAGCCCGAAGACCGGATCAACCGACTTCGAAGGTGAACTCCTCGGTGGTGCTCACGGTCTGTCCGTTCGACGTACGCACACCGCTGACCTCGAAGGTCGCCACGTACGTTCCCGCGACGTCGAAGCCCCAGTTGGGGTGGGCGTGGGTACGGGGGACGCTGATGCTGTCCGGCAACCCGTTGCCGCTGTCGAACAACACGGTGGGCGTGCTACCGGAGGCGGTGAAGATGCTGAACCCGCCCGGCCCCTGCACGTCGGTCAGCTTGAACGTGACCCGGTTGAACTGCAGGGCCCCGCTGGCGATTCCGTTGGTGTCCCAGCCGGCCCAGAGCAGGCCGGAAACGTTGGTCTGCGGCAGGACGTAGGCGTACCCACCACTACCGAGGAACGACCAGGTTGTCCCACCCGGCACCGCGGTGTAGGCGGCCGGCGGCACGACGAAGACCACGGTGGACGGGTCCCGCTCGACGAGCGTCGAGCCGGTGTCGTCACCGACGGTGACCTCGATCGGCCCACCGGCGGTGTGCTTGACGTAGAGGATGTCGACGTGGCCGCTGGTCAGTTCGACGACCGTGGCCTGTGCCGGCGCGGGCACGCCGACGGCCAGCACCGCGGCCAACACGCCGGACACACCGCCGGCCAGCCACCGACTAGTACGGATGTTCATCACACTGCTCCCTCCCGATCACGGGCTTGTCTCAGGGCAGGACGACGAATCTCAGGCAGACCGAATCGGACTCGACGACGGTCGAGGTGCCGGCCAGCGTGGCGCTGGCCTTGACCTTGAGCAGGTAGACACCGGCCTTGCTGAACGCCCAGTTGACGTGCGTGTGGTCGCCGACCGACAGGTCGATGACGTCCGGCAGGCCGTCCCGGCTGTTGGCCAGCACGGTGGGCTGCCCGAACAGGTCTTCGATGTAGATCGCCATCTCGGCCGAGCTGGGCGCGCTGATCAACTGCTGCACGGTCAGCTGGACCGTGTCGTCAGCGAAGACGCCGGTTTCCAGCTCCTCAGCGGCCAGGCCGGCGAAGAGCAGGTCCTCGTCCTCGATCTGCGGCAGGATCCACACCGGCGAGCCGGCGGCACCAAGGAAACCGAAGGCCGGATCGCTGGGCACTGTGGTCTTCGCCGCGGACTTGGCGACGAAGATCACATCGTCGTGGGCACGGTGCGCTGGCGGCTCGACAGTGTCGTCGTGCACACCGAGCTCCAGCTCGCCGTCCTCGTACTCCACCTCGATGACGTCGACATGTCCTTCATGCAGGACGACCGGCACGGTGAGGCCCTGCGCCTGCGCCGGCGCGGCCGCGATGGTCAGCGCCGCGACCATCGCGGCCCCGGTCACCAGTGCGGCTGCGGCCCGACTGCGGGTTGCGGTCAACACGAGACAGACTCCTTCCCGATGACCCCTAGTGGGCCACCGGGGAGCAATGATAATCGTTTTCAGCTAGTCCGGATAGGGGGCGATGTGCATTCAGTCCACCGACGTCATCACCGCCGGCAGGTCCGGGTGGGACGGAGCATGCGCCGACCGGCCCGGCACGTGTCCATGCTCGTCGAACTCGTCGAGGTCCCACTCGGGGAACGGATCGGGCAGCTCACGCCAAGCGTCCAGGCCGCCCGTCGGTCCTCCGCCGACCACCGCCAGCTCCACCTCGGTGAGCAGGCAACCGTCCAGTGCCGTCCGGAGCCGGTCGGCGGCCAGCCCGATCCCGATGAACACCAGCTCCTGGTGGCGGTCGCCGAACACGGGATCCCACCGGGCAGCCAGATCGGCCCGCTCGGCCGGATCGTCCGGCCACTCACCCGAACTGGCCACCGGTACGCCGGCCGGGTCACACCGGGCGGACGGGCCGGCCTGTGACCACAGTGCCTGCACGTGCGGGCGGGTCGCCAGCCAGAGAAACCCCTTCGACCGCACGACGCCGAAGGTGTCCAGCTCGGCGAACAGGTCCCAGAGCCGCTGCGGATGAAACGGCGCGACCGCCCGGTAGACGATGCTGCTGATGCCGTACTCGATGGTCTCCGGCACATGCTCGCCGTTGAGCTCGGCGACCCAGCCCGGTGCGGTCTCCGCGGCGTCCAGGTCGAACCGTCCGGTATCGAGCACCTCGCTCAGCGGCACCTCGGCACGCACCGTCCGCAGTTGGCGGGCCTTTGGATTCAGCCGGGTGACCAGCGCCTCGACCACCGCCAACTCGTCCGGCTCGACCAGGTCGGTCTTGTTGACCAGGATCAGGTCGGCGAACTCGATCTGGTCGACCAGCAGGTCGGCGATGGTGCGGTCGTCATCGTCGTACGCGGCCAGCCCGCGCTGTTCCAACGACTCGCCGGCGCGCAACTGGGCGATCAGGTGCGGCGCGTCGACCACGGTGACCATGGTGTCCAGCCGGGCGATGTCGGCCAGCACCCCACCGTCGTCGGTGCCGAAGGCGAAGGTCGCCGCCACCGGCAGCGGCTCGGAGATACCACTGGACTCGATCACCAGGTAGTCGAACCGGCCCTGCCGGGCCAGTCGGGCGATCTCCACCAGCAGGTCGTCGCGCAGCGTGCAGCAGATGCAGCCATTGGTCATCTCGACCAGGCGTTCCTCGGTACGCGACAGGCTGCCGCCGTCTCGTACCAGGGCCGCGTCGATGTTGATCTCGCTCATGTCGTTGACGATGACCGCGACCCGCAGCCCTTCCCGGTTTGCCAGGACGTGGTTGAGCAGGGTGGTCTTGCCCGCGCCGAGGAAACCGGACAGCACCGTCACCGGCAGCCGGTCGTCGGCGTCACCGACGGTCATTTGGGATCCTCGACCTGGCGACCCCGATACAGGCCGCAGTGCCCGCAGGCCCGGTGCGGCAGGATCTTCTCCTGTCGTGGGCAGGGGCAGGTGACCAGCGTCGGAACCGCCGCCTTCCACTGGGCACGGCGGTGGCGGGTGTTCGACCGCGAGGTACGGCGCTTCGGTACGGCCATCGGACGGCCTCCTCTCTTCTTGGCCCAGAAGATAACGGAAGCCGTTTTCATTAGGATGGTAAGGCTCACCTATCGACGGCCTCGACACAGCCCGCCACGACCACGCGGGGCCGTCCGGGTAGCCGCCGATCAGCGGTGGCGGTGGGCCGTTCGGTCTCCGGCCTCATGGTCGGGCAGGTCACGATCGGCGTGATCGGCGTGGAACAGCGCCTCGGCCAGCAGTTGCCGGACGTGCACGTCGGCGGCCGAGTAGTAGACGAAAGTGCCCTCGCGACGGCCGCGCACCAGCCCCGCCAGCCGCAGTTTCGCGAGATGCTGACTGACCGCGGTCGGGGCCGCTCCAACCAGCTCAGCGAGGCAGGCGACCGACGACTCGCCCTGCAGCAGCGCCCAGAGGATCTTGATCCGGGTCGGGTCGGCGAGCAGGCGGAACGTCTCGGCGGCCAGGTGCACCTGCTCCTCGACCGGCATCCGGAAGTCCGGGATCGAGGTGTGCATGCCGGCGAGCCTATCTCAAGCTGCCAACTTGCATACCTGCATAGCTACGCAAGTATTGTCATCACCGTGCTGACCGAAACGCCGGTGCTCCCGTCACCGTCACGCGCGCAACGCCTGGCCGACGCCGCCCGCCGTACCCCGATCCGGTCACTGCCCGAAGTCCGCTGGGCGACGGCGGCGACCGGCCTGTTCGCCATCGGTGGCGCGCTGCAGTTGGCCGGCGCACCGGCCTGGAGCTGGTGGGCCGCCTACCTGGCCTGCTACGCGGCCGGCGGCTGGGATCCCGGCTGGTCCGGACTGCGGGCGCTGCGCGAACGCACCCTCGACGTCGATTTGCTGATGGTGGTCGCCGCGATCGGTGCCGCCGCCGTCGGCCAGGTCTTCGACGGCGCCCTGCTGATCGTCATCTTCGCCACCTCGGGCGCACTGGAGGCGCTCGCCACCCGGCGTACCGCCGACGCGGTGCACAGCCTGCTCGACCTGGCCCCACCGCAGGCCACCCGGATCACCGACGGTCCCGACGGTCCCGACGAACACCGGGTGGACACCACCTCGCTGCGGGTCGGCGACGTCATCCGGGTCCGGCCCGGCGAGCGGATCGGCGCCGATGGGCAGGTGATCGACGGGACCAGCGAAGTCGACCAGGCCACCATCACCGGCGAGCCACTGCCGATCGACCGCCGCCCCGGTGACGACGTGTACGCCGGCACCCTCAACGGCACCGGCACGCTGCGGGTACGGGTGAGTGCGCCAGCCGACGAGACGGTCGTCGCCCGGATCGCGGCCATGGTCGACGAGGCTGCCGCCACCAAGGCGCCCACGCAGCTGTTCATCGAGCGGATCGAGCAGCGCTACTCGGTCGGGGTCGTGGTAGCGACCCTGGCCCTGTTCGGCATCCCACTCGCCTTCGGCGACAGTTTCACCGACGCGTTGCTGCGGGCGATGACCTTCATGATCGTCGCGTCGCCGTGTGCCGTGGTGCTGGCGACCATGCCACCGCTGCTGGCCGCGATCGCCACCGCCGGCCGGCACGGCGTGCTGGTCAAGTCGGCCGGCGTGATCGAACGCCTCGGCCGGGCCGATCTGGTGGCGTTCGACAAGACCGGCACCCTCACCGAGGGGCGCCCCCGGGTCACGGCCGTCCATCTCGTACCCGGGACGCCGACGTCCGACGACGCGGACCGGCTGCTGGCGCTGGCCGCCGCCGCCGAACTGCCCAGCGAGCACCCGATCGGCACCGCCGTGGTCTGCGCCGCACGCGACCGCGAACTCCCCGTCACACCCGCCGACGAGTTCGTATCCCTGCCGGGACGCGGCGTCACCGCCCGCGTCGGTGACCGGTGGGTCGCGGTGGCCAGTCCGGCCCAGTTGCTGTCGGCGGCGGGCGACGCCGCCCCGCCGCCGTCCGCCGCCGTCCGCCTGGCCCGGCAACTGGCCGCCGAGGTGGAGGCGGCCGGGCAGACCGCCGTGGTGGTAGCCGTCGACGGCGCCCCGGCGGCCGTGCTGGCACTGACCGACCAGCTACGACCCGGCGCGGCAGCGGTCACCGCCGCGTTGCGCGCCCTGACCGGACGGGCACCGGTGCTGCTCACCGGCGACAACGCGCGCTCCGCCGGGCGGCTGGCCGACGAGGTCGGCATCGACCAGGTGCGGGCCGGCCTGCTGCCGCAGGACAAGGTCGCCGCGGTCCGGGAACTGCAGGCCGCCGGCCGACGGGTGCTGGCGGTCGGCGACGGGGTCAACGACGCGCCGGCGCTGGCCACCGCCCACACCAGCATCGCGATGGGCGGCGTCGGTGCCGACCTGGCCCTGGAGACCGCGGACACGGTCATCGTCCGGGACGATCTGACCACTGTCCCGGCGGTCGTCGCGCTCGCCCGCCGGGCCCGGCGCTACGTCGTCGCCAACCTCGTCATCGCCGGCACCGTCATCGCCGTCCTGGCGACCTGGGACATCCTGGGTCACCTGCCGCTACCACTCGGGGTCGCCGGCCACGAGGGATCCACCGTGCTGGTGGCACTCAACGGCATGCGGCTGCTGCGCCGGTCGGCCTGGCGCCCGTGACGACAGCCGGTGCCCGACGAGACGTCACGTCACAAACAGGCCGAGCCCCCACAGGCCGCCGATGGTGAGCGCGGCACCCAACTCGATCAGCATCGCCAATCCGACCGCCAGCACCGCCCGCTTCGTCGCCGGCCAGGCCAGCGCGAAGTCACCGAGTCGCTGCCGTTCGGCCAGCCAGACCCCGGCTACGAACCCGATCACCAGCCCGAGCAGCGGGATGACGAAGAAACCGACCAGCCCGAGCAACCCGCCGATCAGCAGCGACCTGGTCGGCACGCCGGCCCGTTTGAGGTCACGGCCTGGCCAGAGGTACTTCACCAGCGTGCCGCCGACGGCGACCGCGGTGGCCGCGAGCACGATCAGCCACTTGCCGCCACCCGCGTCGCTGAAGATCGCCCAGCCCAGCACCCCCGCCCAACACAGCAGCAGGCCGGGCAGCACCGGGACGACCACGCCGAACAGGCCGACCAGGATCGCCAGGCCGCTGAGCAGCGTGACCAGGGACTGGGTGTCGTCGAGATCCACGCCGCCAGGGTGACCGATCGGCGCCACCTGCGCCAGCCGTCGGTGTGTGTGCCGGTACCCCAGCGCCTGCCGGCACCCCACGACCGGGGCTGCGCTTGACGTACAGATCAGGAAGAATATCCCCAGCTTGGGGAGGATCCACGTGACAGTTGCAATGCAGACCAATCTCCATCCCGCGTGGCTGCCGGCGGACGCGTTCCGCGCGATCGGATCGCGCCGCACCGTGATATCCGCGACCACCAGCGACAGCCCGCTCATCGACACCGTGTACGCCGAGGTGCGGGCGGCCTGCTACCGCTTCGGCGGCACGGTGACCCGGTCGTCGGTCGACGACGACACCGATCTGATGCTGAGACTGACCAGCGAGCCTGGCGGGCTCGGCGACGAAGGCTACTCGGTCGGCCGCGCCGATGGCATCACCACGGTGACCGCCGACGGTCCGGCCGGGCTGCTCTACGGACTGTTCCACCTGGTCCGGCTCGGCGGGTCCGCGTTCACCGGCGACCCGGTCACCGACGATCGGGCGACCCGGACGCACCGGCCCGCCGTGCGGCGGCGGATGCTCAACCACTGGGACAACGTCGACGTGAACCCGTTGATGGGCCAGATCGAGCGCGGCTACGCCGGCGGATCGATCTTCTGGCGGGCCGGCGCGCTCACCGACGACCTGGACCGGCTGCGCACGTACGCCCGGTTGCTCGCCGCCACCGGGATCAACGCGATCACCGTCAACAACGTCAACGTGGGCCGGACCGAGGCACGGCTGCTCACCGACCGGCTCGACGACGTCGCCACGATCGCCGCGATCTTCCGCGCGTACGGGATCGCGCTGCACCTGTCGGTCAGTTTCGCCTCACCGATGGTGCTCGGCGGGCCGCCCACCGCCGACCCGCTCGACGAGTCGGTACGCGCCTGGTGGGCGGCCACCACCGCGCGGGTCTACGACGCGGTGCCCGACTTCGGCGGGTACGTGGTGAAGGCGGACTCGGAAGGCCAGCCCGGCCCGTTCGCGTACGGGCGCAGTCACGCCGACGGCGCCAACATGCTCGCCGACGCGCTCGCCCCGTACGGCGGGGTGGTGCACTGGCGGGCGTTCGTCTACAACCACCGGCAGGACTGGCGGGACCGCTCCACCGACCGGGCGCGGGCGGCGTACGACCATTTCGCCCCGCTCGACGGCCAGTTTCACGACAACGCGATCCTGCAGGTCAAGTACGGTCCGATGGACTTCCAGGCACGCGAGCCGGTGTCACCGGTGATCGGCGCGATGCCGGCGACCCGGCTGGCGGTCGAGCTGCAGGTGACGCAGGAGTACACCGGTCACCAGCTGCACGTCTGCTACCTCGGTCCGCTGTGGAGCGAAGTGCTCGGCTTCCGCTTCGACGGCGACGGCGACGGCCCGTTCACCGGCGACGCCGGCTCGACCGTCGCCGGCATCGCCGAACACGGCGGCAGCCTGGTCGCGGTGTCGAACGTCGGCGACGACCCGTTCTGGTGCGGGCATCCACTGGCCCAGGCCAACCTGTACGCCTTCGGCCGGCTCGCCTGGGAGCCGGCGGCCGACCCGGTGGTGCTGCTCGACGAGTGGATCAGCCTGACCTTCCCGGCCGACACCGTCGACGATCCAGCGCTGGTCCGCGGGGTGCTGCACGCGATGATGGACGGTTCGTGGCGCACCTACGAGCGGTACACCGCGCCGCTGGGTGTCGGCTTCATGGTCCGCCCCGCCGACCACTACGGCCCTTCCGTCGACGGGTACGAGTACACCCAGTGGGGCACCTACCACTTCGCCGACCGCGACGGCGTGGGCGTGGACCGCACCCGGGCCGCCGGCACCGGCTTCGCCGGCCAGTACCCGAAGCCCTGGGCGGACGTGTACGAGTCGATCGCCGACTGTCCCGACGAGCTGCTGTTGTTCTTCCACCACGTGCCGTACGGCCACGTCCTGCGCAGCGGTTCGACGGTGATCCAGCACATCTACGACACCCACTTCGCCGGGGCCGACGAGGCGGCGACAATGCGTGAGCACTGGCAGCGGCTCGCCGACGCCGGCCTCGACCCGGCCCTGTACGCCCGGGTCGCCGACCGGCTCGACGAGCAGGTCCGCTCGGCGCGAGAGTGGCGCGACCAGATCAACACGTACTTCTTCCGCAAGTCCGGCGTCCCGGACGCGCACGGCCGCCGGATCCACTGAGAGGTAAGTCCGCTGGTCATACCCGGTCCAGTGGCAGGTGCGGCGGGACCGGCAGCTCGACGGTGACCGCATCACCAGGGCGCACCGGCCCGCCGGCCAGCACGACGCTCATGATTCCGGCCTTGCGGATCAGACCGCCGTCTGCGTCGGTGTCGAGGACCGCCTTGAGCAGGCCGGGACGGAAGGCGTTGATCTGCTGGCACGGGTTGCGCAGCCCGGTCACCTCGACGGCCGCGTGCGGGCCGAGCCGCAGCACCGTGCCCCGGGGCAACGACAGCAGATCCAGGCCGCGGGTGGTGACGTTCTCCCCCAGCTGGCCGGGCTGGACGGCGAAGCCCTGCGTCCGCAACTCGTCATGCAGTTCACTGTGGATAAGGTGCACCTGGCGCAGGTTCGGCTGGGTCGGGTCGCGGGCGACCCGTGAGCGGTGTTGCACGGTCACCCCGGCGTGCGCGTCGCCGGCCACCCCCAGCCCGGCCAGCAGGTTGATCTCGTCGGCGACATTCTTGCTGAACCGGTGCTCGCCGTCGCGGCACACCGCCACGACCATCGGCTGCCCATCCGTTGTCGCCACGGTTCCCTTCACCCATGCTCTGTTAACCGGTGCCCCGCCTCGCTCCACCGTCGTACATGACCAAGGACGGCCACGCCTACTGGCGGATCAACCGCCAGGCGGCTACCGCCACCAGTCTGCCATCTGCCCCTCCGGGACGGCGGTGGTGGCGGTGGCCCCACCCCAGCGGTCACGGCAGACGTACGACAGGTCGGCGTGGTTCCAGACCCCGTCGCCGTCGCCCCAGCTCAGCCCGCCCAGCCGACTCGGACTGCGTCGAGGTGGCCACGCTGGCCGGCGGCACGATCGCCGTGCGACTCCAAGGACCCGCACGGCCCGGTGTTCCTCTTCCCCACCGACGCCTGGACCACGTTCCTCACCACGGTGTCCAGCCGCTGACGCGATCGGTCTGCCTTCCGACGACACCCGTGCCCGCCAACCGCCCGTACGTCTTCCTCGACGTCGACGGGGCACTGATCCCCTTCGCGCTCGGGCGGCTGGCCGCGTGCTTCGCCCGCCGCTGCTGCCGACTGCCACACCGTGTCAACCCGCGAATCGGCCTCACCGACGCCGACTTCTCCACCATCCGCCAGTGGCTCACGACCTGACGTCCGGCAGGCTGCGTCGATGTGAGGCTGAGATACGTTAAGACCGCCTCGTAAGGTATCCCAGCCTCACATCGACGCAGCTAACCGCTGGAGGCGGCACCGTCGAGTCGGGCAGCATCGGACGCACGATGCTCCTGGTGCCCGGCGACCCGCTGCGGCCGACCGCCCGGACGAGCACTTCGCGCCAGACGCCCGAGCCGCCCGGGAAGCCGGCTTGACCGTTGCGGTGGTCAACCACGACAAGCTGGCCCGGGACGACGACGCGGTGCGGGCAATGACGTCCGTGCCCGGCGGCGGCACGGCCGCCCGCCCATCTGGCGGGCCGGCCCCGGACCAGTTCTCCTGGGAGTTCGAACGGTTCTGCACGCTGGCTCTGCAGGGCAATCCGACCGGCCTGGAGGTACTCTGGTCCCGCTGGTCGAAACGCTCACCGCAGACGGCGAGCGGCTGCGGGCGACACGGCAGGCGTTCCTGTCGAAACGGCTGGCCCAGACGTACGGCGGCTACGCCAGCGACCAGCTCGACCGGGTGAGGGCCCGCCGCGACCGGACCGGCGAGATTAACCACAAGCAGGCGATTCACATGCTCCGGCTGCTGACCGCCGGTGCGTACGTGCTGCGTACCGGCGAGGTCCTGGTTGACGTCGGGCAGCTGCGGGACCGGCTGCTCACGGTCCGGCGCGGCGAGCTGCCGTGGGTGGCGGTCACCCGCTGGGCGGCGGACCTGCTGGCCGAGCTCGACGACGCGGCGGCCGGCACCACGCTGCCGGTCGAGGCTCTGCAGCGCGGCGTCGTAGTCGAGATGGCCCGGGATCGGGTACTGGATCAGGACGGCGTGCACCCGGTGGCCGGCGTTGAACCCGGCGATCACGTCGAGCAGGTCGTCCTGGGTGGCGTCGGCGGGCAGATGCCGGTGCGGCGAGTCGAAGCCGAGCTCGGCGGCTTGTCGCTGTTTGAGGCGGAGGTAGCCGGCGCTGGCGTCGTCGTCGCCGACCAGGATGGTCGCGAGGCTGGCGCGCCGGGCAGCAGTCGAGCATTCGCGGGCATCGGAGTCCCATGCCGCCAGGTGCCTTGGGTGCCGACCATATTGGAAGCCGACGTGGTTCACCCGCGTCGTTGCCGTTGCCTGCGGATCATTTCCAGTCGAGCGGCGGCGACCATGGCCGGCCGCCGGGCAAAGCCGAGCGCGTAGGGACCGTGGTGGAAGGCCGAGGCGCGCACTACCCTGCCGTCGCCACGGCGCGCCCAGAGGCCGTCGTCGTCGTGGCCGAACCGGTCGATCTCCGTCCAGGACAGCCGTACGGCCCGGAGCCAGTTGACCAGTACCACCTGATCCGCATCGACTTCGACGCGCAGGGCCGAGCTCCGCGTGGCGCCGGCCAGCACGACGGCCGCACCGGAAATGCCGGTGCAGCCGGTCCAACCGCCGTCAGCAACGGCAGCCGCCGTCAAGATCACCGATGTGGTGGCGAGCGCCACGATCGGTACCAGACGTTGCCAGGTCGGCGGACGAAGGCGGATGAACACGATGCACATGGTGCCGGATCCGAGACACCTGCGGGCGTCTGCGCGTCGTGGCGGCAGGTGCTACGCGGCGGGATGTGTTTACCCTCCGGCATGGCACATCCGATCATGTTCGACGAGGCGGACCCGCTCCTGGGCCGCGTGCGGGCGCTCGCCCTGGCGTTGCCCGACGCGGCCGAGAAGGTCTCGCACGGGCGGCCCGCCTTTTTCACCACCAAGGTCTTCGCCTACTACGGAGGGTCGGTGAAGGTCGCTGGCACCTATCGGCAGCATGACCAGTCGGTGCTCGTGCTGATCGAACCGGGCGAGCGCGAGGCGCTGTTGCGGGAGGACCGCTGTTATGTGCCGGCGTACCTGGGCTCTTCCGGGTGGGTCGGGATCGACCTGACCGACGAGACCGACTGGGACGAGATCGGCGAGTTGCTCGACGCCAGCTACCGGCGGACGGCCGGGCCACGCAGGGTCGCGGCGCTCGACGCCCGGCCACCCGGGTGATCGTGCCGGCCAGCTCCACCGGAGCACAGTGGTCCAGGTCGCGGAAGGTCACTGGCAGGTCTGGCCGAGGTCGGCGGCGATCGCGAAGAGATAGATGTCGAGGACAGTGCCCTGGCCGTCGATCTCCATCGGCCCGTTGAACACCTCACCACACCAGCTGCCGTAGCTGGCGGTGATGGTGTACAGGCCGGGTGGGAAGCCGGTCAGCGCATAGCTGCCGTCGGGGCCCGAGACGGTCTGGTGTCCGCCCGGCTGCAACTCGATCAGGACGCCCGGCTGCGGCAGGAAGAACTCGTTCCACACCGTGCCGGACAGCAGGGCCGCCGGCACCACCGTGAACGCGCCCTGACTCATGTCGCTGACCCGATCGCCGTCGTCCACCGCGACCGCGTAGATGGGCCACTGTCCCGTGACGCTGCCGACGTCGATGGTCACCGTCGCGGTGCCGCCCGCCGTGTCCGCGTTCACCGTGCCACCCAGCCCGGTGCCGCCGACGCTGTAGCGGAACTTCGTCACGTTCGTGTCGCCGCCGGCGTCGAAACGTACGGCGAGCTGCCCGCCGGCGGTGGCGTCGGTGCCGTTGGGAAAGGTGATCACCGGCGGCAGCGGAACAGCGAGCTCGGCGAGGTTCGCCGGGGTCTCGACGAAGGTGTAGAAGCGTACGTCGTCGGTGGCACCGACGAAGAAGCCGTCGTCGGCACCGTTCCATCTGCGTTTGCCGACGGACACCTCCGTGGCGGCGTTGAATCCCCCGATCAGGCTCGCGGTCGCGGCCTGGGACACACCGTTGACGTAGAGCGTCAGGTTCCTGCTCGACGCGTCGTACACCCCGGCGAGATGGGTCCATTTGCCCACGGTGGGCATCGCGTCGGACAGCACGCTGTGGAGCGTGCTGTCGTCGGTGTCGGCCGAGGCCATGGTGAATTGCCACCGCTGCGCTCCGGCGGCGTAGCCGAGGTGATAGGCGGACACCCGGGATCCACTCGCGCTGACCACGGTCTGCACACCGCTTCCGGAGGTCGAGTCGAGCTTGGCCCAGGCGGCGACGGTGAAACTCGCATCGGTGCGGACCGACGTCGGAACACCGGTGTCGGGGTGCGGTGTGTTGATCGCGCCGGCCAGGGTAGCCGCGGTCGCGCCTGGCAGCGACAGCGTCGTGCCGACCCCCGCCCGGCCGGGCACCCTGCTCGCCGACGCCCCGACGATCAGATCGTTGCCGTGGCCGGTGACGTCGGTAGCGGTCGGCCCGGCCTCCTCGAACGTCCACTCGGCCGCCGGGCCGGAGCCGGCCCGGACACTGAACGAGTACGTAGCGGGGGTGGAGAATTGTCCCAGGTGATTCTTGGACCACACGTGGAGCACGTTGATGCCGTCGTGCGGCGGTGCCACGGTGATCGACGCGCCATGGTCCGTCGGCCGCGCCGCAACGGTCTCGGCACTCGTCATCAGGACTGGGTCGAAGCTGTACGCGTACTCCGTGACCTCGTCCGGTCGGGTCGTCGGCGCGGTCACGCCGAAGGTGCCGGGCAACCCGATGCCACCGTGTGGCACCCCGTCATCGGGGTAGTCGGTGGAGCTGATGCTCGCCGGCGGCGCTGGTGGCGTCGCGGCAACGGCCGAGGCGAGCGTTGGCGGACCGGTGGGATTCGCGTCCGCCCGGACCGGCACCGCCAGCCCTGCAACGGCTACCAGGGCCACCAACACCCCGGCCCGACCTCGCTGCGACACGTTCGTGCGTACGCCAGCCATTGGCACCCCCGTGATTGACGCCAACCGATGCATGAACTGTAACGAGCACTTACGGTCAGCGCAAAGGTCGTCAGGAACCGCTACCGGGAGCGGAGGGCATGCCATCGGCGGGCGTCCGACGCGCCCGCCGGCGACCGTTGCGACCTGCCACCACCTCCCCGAGCGTCGGAGCCGCGCAGTCGCACATCCGATCGGTTGGGGGCATGTGTCAGGCCGGTTCGCGCAGGCGGACGGGCACATCGGCGTCGGTGGCGCCACCGTCGTCACGCACCGGTCCTTCGACGCGGGCGTCACCCTGCAGCGGTACGCCGTCCGGGCAACGTCCGCAGCGGTGTGAGACGTTCGGGACGTCCGGTGCACCAGTCGGCCACGATGATGGCCGTCCGCTGCCTGACTCTGCTGCTCTGACCTGCGGTTTCACTGAAAGACAACAGAGCGGTGGCACTCCGCACTGAAACTTGAACCATTCCAGAAAAGAGCCTATCGTGGCTCCGTGACATCCGACCTCGAGGCGCAGTTGCGGGCGGCCTCGTTGCGGGTGACCCGGCCGAGACTGGCGGTACTCGCCGCGCTGCAGGACCACCCGCACGTCGACACCGACACGGTGCTCGCCCTGGTGCGTGCCAATCACCCGACCGTGTCCCATCAGGCGGTCTACGATGTGCTCCGGGTCCTCACCGACGCCGGTCTGGTGCGGCGCATCCAGCCCGCCGGCGCGACCGCCCGCTACGAGACGCGTGTCGGGGACAACCACCACCATGTCGTGTGCCGATTCTGTGGTGTGATCGCCGACGTCGACTGCGCCGTCGGGTCCGCCCCCTGTCTCACCCCCTCGGATGACCACAGCTTCGTGGTCGACGAGGCGGAGGTCGTTTTCTGGGGCACCTGCCCCGGTTGCGCGACCGAACGCACCGACCCGACCGAACGCACCGACCCGACCCGACCCGAACGCACCGCTCCAACCGAACGTATCGCTTCGTGATCCGACCTCCGGAAGGGAACAAATGAGCGACAACCAGGCCAACGGTCCCGCCAGCGCACAGGGCGTGGACAAGATGGCGGCGGCCGGCTGCCCGGTCGCCCACGACTCGGTGACCGCACACGGCAGCGAGAGCGAGAACCCGGCGATCGACTCGCCGACCCCGAAGACGGGCGGCCGGCCGCGCACCAACCGGGACTGGTGGCCCAACCAGCTCGACCTGTCCGTGCTGCACGCCCACTCGCCCAAGGGCAACCCGCTGGGCGCGGGCTTCAGCTACGCCAACGAGTTCGCCAAGCTCGACGTCGAGGCCGTCAAGCGGGACATCGTCCAGGTCCTTACCACCTCGCAGGACTGGTGGCCGGCCGACTTCGGCCACTACGGCGGGCTGATGATCCGGCTGAGCTGGCACGCCGCCGGCACGTACCGGATCGAGGACGGCCGCGGCGGTGCCGGCGACGGCGGGCAGCGCTTCGCCCCGCTGAACAGCTGGCCGGACAACGCCAACCTGGACAAGGCCCGCCGGCTGCTGTGGCCGGTCAAGGCCAAGTACGGCCAGAAGATCTCCTGGGCCGACCTGCTGGTGCTCGCCGGCAACGTCGCCCTGGAGTCGATGGGCTTCAAGACCTTCGGTTTCGGCTTCGGCCGTGAGGACGTCTGGGAGCCCGAGGAGATCTTCTGGGGCCCGGAGGACACCTGGCTGGGTGACGCGCGGTACCTGTCCGAGAAGGAGATGACGACCGGCGTCGGCGCGACCGAGATGGGTCTGATCTACGTCAACCCGGAGGGCCCGCGCGGCAACGCGGACCCGCTGGCGGCGGCCCACTTCATCCGGGAGACGTTCGCCCGGATGGCGATGAACGACGAGGAGACCGTCGCCCTCATCGCCGGCGGCCACACCTTCGGCAAGACCCACGGCGCCGGCGACGCCGACGCCCACGTCGGTCCGGAGCCCGAGGGCGCGCCGCTGGAGGCGCAGGGCCTGGGCTGGCTCAGCAGCTACGGCAGCGGCAAGGGCGGCGACACGATCACCAGCGGACTGGAGGTCACCTGGACCGACCGGCCGACGCAGTGGAGCAACCGCTTCTTCGAGATCCTTTTCGGGTACGAGTGGGAGCTGACCACCAGCCCCGGCGGTGCCAAGCAGTGGGTGGCCAAGGACGCCGAGGCGATCATCCCGGACGCCCACGACCCGGCGAAGAAGCACAAGCCGACGATGCTCACCACCGACCTGTCGCTGCGCGTCGACCCGACGTACGAGAGGATCTCCCGCCACTTCCTGGCCAACCCGGACGAGTTCGCGCTGGCCTTCGCCAAGGCCTGGTACAAGCTGCTGCACCGCGACATGGGCCCGGTCAGCCGTTTCCTCGGGCCGTGGGTGCCCGAGGCCCAGCTGTGGCAGGACCCGGTACCGGCCGTCGACCACGAGCTGGTCAACGACGCCGACGTGGCCGCGCTCAAGGCGAAGGTCCTCGACTCCGGTCTGAGCACCGCCCAGCTGGTCGGCACCGCCTGGGCGTCGGCCGCGAGTTTCCGCTCCACCGACAAGCGCGGCGGCGCCAACGGCGCCCGGATTCGACTCGAACCGCAGCGCAGCTGGGAGGTCAACCAGCCGGAGCAGCTCGCGGCGGTGCTGGGCACCCTGGAAGGCATCCAGCAGGAGTTCAACTCGGCCGGCGGGGCGAAGATCTCGCTCGCCGACCTGATCGTGCTGGCCGGTTCGGCCGCCGTCGAGAAGGCGGCGGACGATGCCGGTGTCAAGGTGACCGTGCCGTTCCACCCGGGCCGCACCGACGCCAGCCAGGAGCAGACCGACGTCGAGTCGTTCGCGGTGATGGAGCCGCGCGCCGACGGGTTCCGCAACTATCTGCGGCCGGGCGAGAAGACCCAGCCGGAGGTCCTGCTGATCGACCGGGCCTACATGCTCGGCCTGGGGGCGCCGGAGATGACCGTGCTCGTCGGTGGGCTGCGGGCGCTCGGGGCGAATGTCGGCGGTGCGCAGCACGGCGTGCTCACCGACCGGCCCGGCGTGCTCACCAACGACTTCTTCACCAACCTGCTGTCCCCGGGCACCCGGTGGAAGGCAGCCGAGTCCGGCGAGCACGTGTACGAGATCCGCGATCTGGCCACCGACAAGGTGCGGTGGACGGCGACCGCGGTCGACCTCATCTTCGGTTCCAACTCGCAGCTGCGCGCCCTTTCCGAGGTCTACGCCAGCGACGACGCCCGGGAGAAGTTCGTCGCCGATTTCGTCGCGGCGTGGGTGAAGGTCATGGAGCTCGACCGGTTCGACCTCGCCTGATCCAGCTCGACCGGCCAGATCCGACCACCGGCCAGATCCGACCGACCGGACCTGATCGATCAGACCCGGTCGAGGTGGCCCGGCCGACCCGCTGCGGGTCGGCCGGGCCACGTCGGCTCACGCGCCGGTCACCGGGGGCACCACTCGGTGGTGTAGCCGTCGACCGAGCCACAGGATCCGATGCCCTGCGGGTAGGTGAAGAAGTCGGTCGGGTCGTACTTGCGCTTCACCTCGACCAGCCGCGCGTAGTTGCCGCCGTAGTAGGCGTGCCGCCAGTCGGCCAGGTGCGGATCCGGGAAGTTCTGGTACGCCCCCGCCGGCGGGAAGCCGGCGAACACCTCGTCGAAGAACTCGGCCAGCCAGATGCCGTTCGCCACCCCGACCTCCGGCGGGTCGTCGTCGGCCCAGGTCGCCTCGGCCGCCATGATGAACATGACGTCGCGGTGCACGAACGCGGTCGCGTCCGGCGGCACCTCGTTGACCCGCCCGCCCAGGCAGAACAACGCGATCCCGGCACCGTCCGGGTTGCGGCTGCCCGGCCAGCTCCGCAGGCCCTCGACCACCGCCCGCAGCTGCGTCTCGTCCAACGGTTCGGGCAACGCCGCCGACTTCACGGCGAACTGCTGCATCGGCGTGTCCGCCGACAGCAGCACGCTCGCCTGTGCCGGCGGCACCGCCCGGATACTGTCCAGATTGGCCTGCCGCTCGGCCGGCGTACCGACCCGCAACACCGGCTCGAATATCCCGACCAGTTCGTCGACGGACCCGTAGAACTGGCCCAGCGCGTCGGCGTACACCTGCTGGCCGCCGCCGGCCAGCGTCGTGCCCGCACCGATGCGGCAGTCGAACCGGCGGTCGGTGAGACGACCGGCGGCGACGTCCTGCAGCGCCGCCAGGGCCGGCACCACCGCGTCCGCCGCCCAACGGAACCGGAAGAACGTCACCAGCCCCTGCAGCCGTACGTACCGGAAGGTGAAGGAGGTGTTGACCCCGAAGTTGTTGCCGGCCCCGCCCCGGCAGGCCCAGAACAGGTCCGGGTCGACGGTCTCGTCGCAGGTCGTCACGGTGCCGTCGGCCAGCACCAGCTCCGTCGAGACGAGCCGGTCGCAGGTCAGGCCGAACATCTTGTCGCTGAACCCGATGCCGCCGCCGAGCACCAGGCCGGCCACGCCGACCGTCGGGCACCGGCCGGCGGGTACGAAGACGCCCTGCTCGCGCAGCAGCGGCAGCAGGTCGGCGTTGACCACGCCGGCCGCCACGGTGACCGTCCCGGCGTCGTCGGTGACCTGCACCGGCCCGTACGACTGCGGTGGCGGCGGCGACGGGTCCGGCGTGATGCTGATCCCACGCAGTCGGCTCATCACCATCAGTAAGCCATTCGTGGTGGAGTAGCCGGCGTAGTTGTGGCCCAGGCTCGACCGGGGCACCAGCGGCATCCCGACGGTACGGGCCCAGTCGACCGCCACCACGACGTCGTCCGCAACGCCCGGGGTGAGGATCGCCGCCGGCCGTACGCTGGCGTACCGGTGGTTGTACGGGATGCTCAGCGCCTCGTAGCTCGCCCCGCCCCGGCGGTAGAGGGTCGCCTCCGGCGACAGCCGCCGCTGCAGGGCTTCCCACTGTGCCGGCGGCACCGCGACCCCGAGGTCCGGGTCGGCCGGCACCGGCACCGCCCTGACCGACGCACCGGCCGACCGCGCCGCCGAGATCAGCCCGGTCGCCGGCACCAGCCCGGCGACCACACCCGCCCGCAACGCCGTACGCCTGTTCACCATGATCGTGCTCCCCCGCTGGCACCATCCGGATCAGCCGGTGGCTCCTGCCCCGGCCACCTCGCCGACCCTGCCACCCGATGCCCTCGCCGGCGGCGGCCCGCGCGAGCGCTCACCCGACCGGGCGAACCGGAGCCCGACGCGCGTCAGGTGGTTTCGCGCAGCACGAGTACGCCGTACCGGTCCAGATGCAGCCGGTCACCGGCGGTGAACCGTACCCCGGTCAGCAGGTCGACCCCGGCGGCGACCGCCGGCGTCTCGACCGGCTCGGTCCCGTGGTTGAGCAGGAACCGGATCCGAGTGCCGTCCGGGGCGGTCCGGACCGCCGACTCCAGATCCGGCACGTCGGCGTACGGGCCGACCAGGTCGTGCCGCTCCAGGATGCGCCGCACCACCCAGGAGACACCGGCCTGGTCGAGCCCGGCGGCGACGTACCAGCCCTCGCCGGCGCCGAACCGGTGGCGGGTGACCGCCGCCGTGCCGGCGTAGAAATCGGCCTGGTAGCGGCCGACGACCTCGGCGCCCTGCGGAACGACCAGCTCGAACAGCAGTGTCGCGTCGGTGACGAGGGACCGGGCACCGTCCGTCGACAACGCGACCGGGTTGACCACGTCGGCTTCCCGGGCGTCCCACTCATCGATCCGGATCCCCAGCAGCGGCCCCAGCGGGCCCGGCACATCGGCCAGAAACGCCTGGTCGTGCTCGTCGACCCGCCCGGAAAGGTATGTTCCCAGCACGGTGCCACCCCGCTGGGCCACCCCTTCCAGGCGGGCCGCCACGTCGCCCTTGATCATGTGCAGCGCGGGGGCGACGACCACCTCGTAGCCGGCCAGATCGGCGGTGACCGCTACGACGTCCACATCGACCCCGGCGTCCCACAGCGCCCGGTGGTAGGCGAGCACCACCTGCTGGTAGCGGACCAGCCGGGACGGCCCGTCGGAGATCTCCAGCGCCCACCAGCTGTCCCAGTCGAACAGCAGGGCCACCCGGGCCGGGGTCCGTGCGCCGAGTGTCGCCCCGCCGAGCCGCTCCAGCTCCTCGCCCAGCTCCGCCACCTCGCGGAACACCCGGGTGTCGGAGCGCCCGGCGTGGCCGATCACCGCCCCGTGGTACTTCTCGCTCGCCCCGCGCGAGGCACGCATCTGAAAGAACAGCACCGCGTCGGCACCATGCGCCACCGCCTGCCAGCTCCACAGCCGCATCAGACCGGGGCGCTTCAACGGATTCACGTCCCGGCAGGCGGTGACACTCGGTGTCTGCTCCATCAACCAGAACGGCTGCCCGCCTTTGAGTCCGCGCATCAGGTCGTGGGTGAGCGCCATCCGGGCCGCCGACCGGTCGTCGGGCGGGTAGTTGTCCCAGGACGCGAAGTCCAGCTGCTCGGCCCAGCGATGGTAGTCGATCGGCCGGTACATGCCCATGAAGTTCGTCGTCACCGGCATGTCCGGGCTGGACTCACGGATCGCCGTCTTCTCGTCGACGAAATTGGCCAGCATGGCGTCCGACATGAACCGTAGGTAGTCCAGGGTGATGCCCTGGAAGGCGGTGTGGTCCGGCCCGCGCCAGTGCTCGGTCAACGCCGACGGCGGCTCGATCTGCGCCCAGTCGGTGAAGGTGTGCGCCCAGAACGTGGTGTACCAGGCCCCGTTGAGCGCGTCCAGGCTCCCGTAACGCTGGCGCAGCCAGGCGCGGAACCCGGCCGCGCACGTCTCGCAGTAGCAGGCGCCGCCGTACTCGTTGTTGACGTGCCAGGCGACCAGGCCCGGGGTCCGCGCGTAGCGTCGCGCGATCCGCCGCGCCAGCTCCGTGGACAGCCGCCGGTACGCCGGTGAGCTCGGGCAGGAGTTGTGCCGTTGGCCGAACCGGTGCCGGCGGCCGTCGAAGTCGACGCGGGTGACGTCGGGGTGGGCACGGGCCAGCCAGGCCGGGTGGGCACCGGTGCCGGTGGCCAGGCAGATCTGCCGGCCTTCGGCGACCGCCCGCTCGACGATCCGGTCCAACGTGGCGAAGTCGTACGTCGCCGGAGCGGGTTGGGTGTGCGCCCAGGCGAACACGCCGAGGGTGACGGTGTCGATGCCGGCCAGTTCGAACAGCCGGTAGTCGTCCTTCCATCCGTCTTCCGGCCACTGCTCGGGGTTGTAGTCCCCGCCGTACGGAATCTTGGCCACGGCCGGCAGCGACCCATCGCCGGGCGGCGTCACCTGGTGAACTCCTTTTCGATCGCGGCGGTCATCGGGCGGCTGGTCCGCAGCAGCAACAACGCCAGCACCGAGCCGGCCAGCGCCAGCACCGCCTCGGAGGCGTACGCGGTGATCGCGGCCGCCACCACCAGCAGGGCGAGCACACCGAGGGTCGCGCCCGGCGTACGGGTGAGGAAGTAGGCGGCCAGCCGGGCCACGTCCCGGGACCGGAACCGGAACAGCGAGGTGATCACCAGCGCGTTGCCGCCCCACGCCGCCGCCCCGACCGCGACGCAAACCAGCAGCACCGCCCACCACCCGGGCACCCCGGCGGCGGTGAAGTACGCCAGGTTGATCGCGATGACCGCCGACCCGGCCAGCAGCGGCAGCCAGATCCGCAGCACCCCGCCGAGATTGGTCCGGTAGCCACGCCAGAAGTCGGCGGCCGGGTGCAGGTCGGTCAGGTCGGGTCGGTGCGCGGCGATGGCGTACAGCGCGGCGGACAGCGCCGGCCCGATCGGGATCGCGCAGGCGGCGTAGAACGGGATGTTGCTGGGGTCGCGGGCCAGCAGCACCGCTGGCACCAGCCCCGGCAGTACGCCGGCCAGCAGCAGCAACTCGACGACGAGCAGCCGGTAGACGATGGCCGCCGCCCGCGACAGCGGGCCGTCGCCGAACTGCCGTTGCGCCGCCGTCAGGTCGTTCACGATCCGCTGTCCCCGCTCGCGGCGGTCGCGCCCGCCGCCTGGCCGAGCAGCCGCCGGTCGTCGGACCACGGTGGAGTTTCGTCGACCACCGGGGTGATCTCGACCAGGGTGACCTCGTGCCGGGAAAGCGTCAGGTCCACCTCGACCCGGCCGTCGGCCACCGGCAGGCTGCGGTGGCTGCGGGCCGGTTCGGCGGCCTCGCGCAGCGCGTCGAGCTGGGCTGGCCGGGGCGACGCCGGGCGGCCCATCTCGACCCAGGCCCGCCGGGCGTTGCCGGCCTCGTCGCTGACCGACGAGCGCATCACGAACACCGACCGGGCCGGTACGGCGGTCGGGACCGACAGGGCCACGGTGTGCCGTTCGGGAGACGCCGCGAGGTCGGTGACGTCGACCGGCGCCCAGGCCAGTACGGTGACCCGCCCGGTCCCGTCGCGGGTCACCAGGTGGTCGGCGCCCCGGGCGAGCATCTGGTCGCCCGTTCGGGCCAGGAACGCGTACAGGTGGTAGGTGGGTTTGCGGATCTGCCGGTGGGTGAGCAGGCCGAACCCGCCGTGGAAGATCGAGGTCGGGATGCCGACCTCCTCGAAGACGTCACAGAACGTCCAGTAGGAGAACGAGTCGACCAGGTCACCCCCGCCGACCAGTACCGGCGCGAGGTACGCGGCGTGGAACGCGGTGTCGTGGACCGGGTTGTCCGGCCGGTACGACGAGTTGAACTCGGTGATGTGCACCGGCAGGTCGGCCAACGCGGTGCCGGCGAGATGCTTACGCGGGCTGGCGAACTGTTCCAGCAGGTGCTCCGCCGGCCGCAGGGTCTGGTAGGTGCCGAACGGCACGTGCTGGGCGGGCCCCGACGTGTACGCGTGGCGGCTGACGAAGTCGACCGGCACCTCGTGCGCGGTGACGTACTCGGCGAACGGCACCAGCCACTCGTCCGACCCGGGGGATATCGCCGGCCCGCCGACCTGCAGGCTGGCGTCGACCTCCTTGACCGCGTGCGCGGTCACCTCGTACAGCCGGTGGTAGCCGGCCTGGTCGGCCCCGGCCCAGAAGATGTCCAGGTTGGGCTCGTTCCACACCTCGATCGGCCAGCCGCGGACCTGCTCCAGCCCGTACCGGTCGACCAGGTTGCGCACGGTGGCGCGGACCAGGTCGGCCCAGCCGGACTCGGACCGGGGCGGGGTGACGTTGCCCTGCCACCAGAAGACGGTCTGCCCGCCCGAAGCCAGCCCGGTGGGCATGAAGCCGAGTTCGATGAACGGCGCGATGCCGAGTTCGAGGTACGCGTCGACGATCTGGTCGGCGTACGTGAACGAGTAGCGCACCTGCGCACCGCCGGCATCGGTGTACGGCCGGTAGATGCCGGTGCCGTCGCTGAGCAGCCCGTGCCCGCGGATGTGCCGGAAGCCGATCTCCCGCTGGACCAGC
Organism: Solwaraspora sp. WMMB335; assembly: GCF_049179075.1. Taxonomy (NCBI): domain Bacteria; kingdom Bacillati; phylum Actinomycetota; class Actinomycetes; order Micromonosporales; family Micromonosporaceae; genus Solwaraspora; species Solwaraspora sp. WMMB335. Next base: position 5,651,891 of record NZ_JBMHMF010000001.1, on the reverse strand, counting down.
GCGAGGGAGTCCTGGTAGTCGCGGTGCAGCGCGAGGTCGAACCGGCCGGTGCCGACACACGCCCGCCAGGCCTGCGGAAACACCCCGATGGGCTGGTCGGGTACGACGATCCGGCTCATGCGCACTCCTTCATGCAGGGTTCGGCGCGGTCGGCGCCGGCCAGGGCTGTCAGGCCCCGGGCCGACGCCGACCGGTGCCGGCCGCGCCCCTGCCACGAACACGACCGGCACCCGGGTAGGTCAGCCGTACTGCTCCTTGTAGCGTTCGTACGCCCCGTTGACCAGGTCGATGAGCTGCTGGGCGTTCTTGCCGTTCAGTTCCTCGACGTAGGCGTCCCATTCGGACAGATCACGCTGGCCGAGGATGAACTGCAGGGTCTGCTGCTGCACGTAGTCCTTCAGCGGGGTCTCCCACAGGGTGGCCTGCTCCCGTTCCTCGTCGCTGAATGGGCGCGGCGGGGACACCGGCAGCGTCTCCTTCTGTCCCATCGCCTCCTGGAACTCCAGCTCCTCCGCGGAGAAGGTGGACTGCAGCAGGTCGGTGGTGCCGCCGTAGGCGAAGACACCGTTGCTGAAGCCGAAGTCCTTCTGCAGGTGCTTGCTGCCGTTCGGGTTGAGCCCGACGAAGTCGATGTCGGCGTCGAGCACCCGCTTGCCGGAGGCGTCCTTGGTGTAGGTGACGCCCTCGACGCCCCACTTGGCGAACTCCTGGCCCTCGTCGGAGTACCAGAGCCAGTCGATGAACTGCATCATCGCGACGAAGTTCTCGCTCTGTCGGGCCGCGCTGGAGATCATGATGCCGTTCTCCAGTCGGGAACCGGCCTTGACCGAACCGACCGGGCTGTCCGGACGGGTGATCTTGGCGATGGTCGCGCTGGGGTTGGTCTGCTCCAGCGCCGGCCGGTAGTCGTTGACCAGGGTCTGCGCGTTGGTGCTGATCACGAAGGACTTGCTGTTGGCGAGCTTCTGGATCGCCGTGTCGTCGTCCTGGGTGAGGCTCTCCGGATCGAACAGACCCTCCTCGATCAGAGAGTGCAGGAACTCCACCATTTCGCGGTACTCCGGCATGGTGCCGGTGAAGACGAACTCCCCGGCGTCACGGTCGAACGTGGCGTTCTGGTAACCCCAGCCAGCCATCGTGTCGTAACCGTACGACGGGCCGATGATGTTCTGCAGCGCGCCCAGCGGAGTGGGGATGCTCCACCGGTCGGACATCGGGTAGGTGTCCGGGTAGGCCTCCTTCATCGCCCGCAGCATGTCCCGGAACTCGTCCCAGGTGGTCGGTTCCTCCAGGCCGAGTTCGGCGAGGATGTCGGTACGCACCGCGATGGTGTAGTCCGTCCAGACGTCCTCGTGCAAGCCGGGCAGCAGGTAGAACTTGCCGTCCTGCTGACGCAGCGAGTCGATGTCGCCCTGCAGGTTCCACTTGGCGACCTTGTCCTGGAAGTGCGGCATCAGGTCGATGTAGTCGCTGACCGGCAGGATGGCGCCGCTGGCGACGAAGGCGGACTCCTGACCGGGGTACGTCTTCGGGATGATCATCGGCGCGTCGCCGGCCCCGATCAGCAGGCTGCGCTTCTGCTCGTAGTCGCTCAGCGGCACCTCGACCGAGTCGATGCTCACCGCGGTGCGCTCGGTGAGCTCCTCCCAGAACAGCCACTCCTTGTCGATGGCGTAGTTGGGGTGGTTGTTGTACAGCATCGAGAAGGTCAGCGGCTCGGTGGCGGTGAACTGGTCGCCGACGCCGTAGTCTTCCATCGCGCCGACCCGGTTGCCGTCGAGGTTCTCCGGCTCGTCGGGTTCGTCGCTGCCGCAGGCGGTCGCGGTGAGGGTGATGGCGAGGACACCGGCGGCGAGGGCCGCCGTCCGGTGCCGGGTCGTCCGGAGCCGTGATCGATGAAACACAGGGAATCCTTTCGGTACGCGGAAGGCATTCGTTGAATGGGGCGAACCTGTCCGCGGTGCTATCCCTTGACTGCGCCGAGCATGATGCCCGACACGAAGTAGCGTTGGATGAAGGGATAGACCATGATGATGGGTAGCACGGTGAGAATGATGGTTACGGACTGGATGTTTGCCGCAGCTTGCGCCAAGGTGTCGCTGCTGCTGCCGGTTGATGTTGCACTGGTTGCCCCGGCGATCAGGTTGCGTAGGTAAACGGTCACCGGGAACAGCTCGGAGCGGTCCATGTAGAGGAACGCGGAGAACCACGAGTTCCAGAACGAGACCGCGTAGAAGAGCACCATCGTGGCGATGATCGCCTTGGACAGCGGGATCACGATGCGCCACAGGATGCCGTACGTGTTCAGCCCGTCGACGGCAGCGGCCTCTTCCAGGTCGGTCGGGAGGCTCTCGAAGAACGCCTTCATGACCAGCAGATTGAACACGCTGATCGCGTTGGGCAGCACGATCGCCCAGATGCTGTTCTTGAGGCCGAGGCTGGTGATGAGCACGTAGTTGGGGATCAGGCCACCGGAGAAGAACATGGTGAACACCGCGATGCCGACCAGCATGCCGCGGCCCTTGAGATGCTTCTTCGACAGCACGTACGCGTAGCAGGTGGTCAGCACGATCGAGATGAACGTGGCGGTGACCGTGTAGACGATCGTGTTCCGGTAGTTGGTCCAGAACATCGAGTCGGACATCACCAGCTGGTACGTACCGAGGTTGAACCCGCGTGGGACGACGTTGACCTGGCCGGCGCGGATGTACGCCTCGTCGCTGAGCGAACGGGCGATGATGTTGGCGAACGGGTAGAGGGTCACCACCACCACGCCGGTCAGGATGACCGCGTTGACGATCTTGAAGATCTGGTAGCCACGGGTGTCGTGGGGACTCCGGGCACGACGCCTGGGCCGCAGGACGGTGCGGGCGGAGTCGACGGTCACCACAGGCTCGTCCCTACTGCGCGGCGGGCGATGAGGTTCGCGGACAGGACCAGGAACAGCCCGATCAGGGCTTCGAACAGGCCGATCGCCGCGGCGTAGCTGAAATTGCTGGAGACCACGCCCATCCGGTACAGGTACGTGGAGATCACGTCGGCGGTCGGGTAGGTCAGCGGGTTGTACAGCAGCAGGATCTTCTCGAAGCCCACGGCCATGAAGGTGCCGATGTTCAGGATCAACAGCGTGATCATGGTGGGTCGGATGCCGGGCAGGGTCACATGCCAGGTCTGCCGCCATCGGTTGGCGCCGTCGATGCGGGCCGCCTCGTACAGGTCCTCGTCGATCGTGGTGAGCGCGGCGAGGTAGAGGATCGTTCCCCAGCCGACGGTCTGCCACACCTCCGAGGAGACGTAGATGGTGCGGAACCATTCGGGGCGCTGCAGGAACGGGATGGCCTCGCCGCCGAACGCGCGGATCATCGAGTTGACCGTGCCGTCGACGGACAGGATCTGCATCACCATCGCCGCGACGATCACGATCGACAGGAAGTGCGGCAGGTAGGACACCGACTGCACGAAGCGCTTGAGCTTGCGGGCGCGCACCTCGTTGAGCAGCAACGCCAGCACGATCGGCAGTGGGAAGACGACGACCAATGTCAGCGTGCCGAGGACCAGGGTGTTGGTGAACACCGACCAGAAGGTCGAGTCGGACAGGAACATCCGCACGTAACGCAGGCCGACCCAGTACTCGCCGAAGACGCTGCCGCCGGGTTGGAAGCGGCGGAACGCGATGACGTTGCCGAGCATCGGCAGGTAGCGGAAGATCAGGAAGAACAGCAGCGGGAGTACGACCAGCGAGTAGAGCTGCCAGTCCCGGCGCAGCGCCCGCCGCCAGCTACGCGAGCGCAACTGCGTTTTGGCCGGTCGCCGGGGTGGCCGGTCGGCGGGTGGCACCGGCACCTGCGTCTGCGGTGGCAGGTCCACCGCGCTGGGTGTGCTCATGCCAGCTGCCACCCCTCAATATCCGGTCCGGCTCGGGCGGTCGGCGGGCAGCCGATCGCGCCTCGATGGGACTACACCCTCGAAACTTTCGGAAATAAGTGCGTTACCTTGCGGGGAACCTAAACTCCCCGGCATGGTGTGTCAAGGGTCACCGAATCGGACGCTCAACTGCATAGAGTATGGTCCCGGCGATCGTTGACCCGACCGCGTGGCGCTCCAACCGCGCCCAGAAACGAGCCAACCCGAGCTCAGCAGCGGGATAGGCTCCGGAAGTTTCGGTTACCTTTCGTGAGGTACGGATGACAGAAGCGCCACCGATCCCCCCGCCTCCACCCACCAATCCGGCACCCGTCCAGCCGTCGCCGGCGACGATCGCCACCATCGCCGACGAGGTCGGCGTCTCGGTCACCACAGTATCGAAGGTACTAAATGGCAGGTCGGATGTCGCCCCGCAGACCCGCGCCCGGGTCGAGGCCAGCCTCGCCCGCCATCAGTACCGCCGCCGCGCGCGCCGGCCGCCGATCCGCCACGACCAGATCGACCTGGTCTTCCACCAGTTCGACTCACAGTGGGCGATGGAGATCATCAGGGGGGTCGAGACAGTCGCCCGGGCCGCCGGGATCGGTCTGCACCTGACCCAGCTCCAGGGCCGGCACAGCCCGCCTGCGCAGTGGATCGACGAGGCCCTGGCCCGCCGCCCGCTCGGCGTACTCTTCGTACTCTGCCACCTCAGCGAGCCGCAACGACGGTCGCTGGAGCAGCAGCGCATTCCGTTCGTGGTGATCGACACCGACAGCGCCACGTCCGCCCTGGTGCCGACGGTGGGCTCGAACAACTGGAACGGCGGTCTGATCGCCACCCGCCACCTGTTGCAGCTCGGCCACCGCCGGATCGCGCTCATCTCCGGCCCACAGGACGTGCTGTGCAGCCAGGCACGTACCGCGGGCTTCCGCTCCGCCCACGAGGAGCTGGGCATCCCGATCGCCGCGGACCTGGTCCGGCACGGTGACTTCTACGTCGATGCCGGATTCGCCCACGGCATGGCGCTGCTGGACCGGCCCGACCGGCCGACCGCGATCTTCGCCGGCTCGGACATGCAGGCCATGGGGGTGTTGCGGGCCGCCCGCCAACTCGGCCTCGACGTGCCGGGAGACCTGTCGGTGATCGGGTACGACAACGTGCCGGTCGCCGCCTGGACGGTGCCCACGCTGACCACGGTCAACCAACCGCTGCGGGACATGGCCAGCACGGCCGCGCAGATGCTGCTCGACCTGGCTCGCGACGTCGACCCCCCGACCAGCCGGATCGATCTGGTCACCGAGCTCGTCATCCGGGAAAGCACCGCCCCACCCCGTTGACCCCGCACCCCGATCCCGCACCCCGATCCCGCACCCACCAACCGGAGGAACCCCATGGCCTTGTTCGACCTGCCGCTGGAGCAGCTGGAACGCTACCTACCCGCGGTGACCGAGCCGGACGACTTCGACACGTTCTGGAAGTCTACGTTGGATGATGCGGCGAATCGGGAGGTCCTCGTCGACGTCACGCCGGAGCCGACCGACCTGCGCCTGCTCGACACCCGGCGGATCATTTTCGCCGGCTACGGCGGCGACCCTGTCCGGGCCTGGTACACCCGCCCGGCCAGGGTCGACACCCCGTTGCCGGCGGTCGTGGAGTACCTCGGCTACGGCCGCGGTGTCGGCCTGCCGCACGAGCGGTTGACCTGGCCGGTCGCCGGCTACGCGCACCTGCTGATGGATTCGCGCGGCCAGGGGGACCAGTACGGCAACGGCGGCGACACCCCCGATCCCCAGCCCGGCACGGCCGGCGGACCCGGCCCGGTGACCCGGGGCATCGGCGACCCGACCGAGTACTACTACCGGCGGCTGATCACCGACGCGGTACGGGCGGTGACGGCGGTGCGGGCGCTACCCGGCGTCGACCCGACCCGGGTCGCCGCGGCCGGCAACAGCCAGGGCGGCGGGCTCGCCCTCGCCGTCGCTGGCCTGGTCACCGATCTGGCCGCGCTGATCAGCACCGCGCCGTTTCTGTGCCATCTGCAGCGGGCGATCGACATCACCGATGCCGAGCCGTACGGCGACATCGCGCGGTACCTGGCCGTGCACCGGGGTGCCGAGCCCGCCGTACGCCGCACCCTGTCCTACTTCGACGGCGTGACGTTCGCCCGGCGGGCGGTGGCACCGGCACACTTCGGCACCGGGCTGCGCGACACCACCTGCCCGCCGAGCACCGTCTTCGCCGCGTACAACCACTACGGCCTCGGCAACGGGCGCCCGCGACCACCGGCCCGCCAGATGCACGTCTATCCGTTCAACGGCCACGAGGGCGGCGAGGCGGAACAGGTCCGCCGCCAACTGGGCTGGTTGCACTCGATATTCGACTAGCCCTCAACAATTCTGACGCCGGTTCCTAATTGGACCCGGTGCTGTGTCACGGGTCAGTATCCGTAGCGGGACTTCAGATGCCGCCACCAGTCGCGGAGCATCCACTGGTCGAATTCGGTAATCGAGGGTGAACTGCCGGCTCGCATGATGAAGCTGCTGACTCCGGTCGGCGTCCAGTCGTAGAAATCGTCCAGGCCCCAGGTGTGGCCGATTTCGTGCAGCAGGATCGTCATGTTCTCCGCGTTGAGGTTGTTCATGAAGTACTCGCGGCCCATCCGCTGTCCCCAGTCGCCGCCGGCACCGCCGCCGAACCCGTCGGTGAGCCACAGCGACTGGTCGTAGTGGCGGGCCGCACCACCGGGGCAGTTGGGGTACTGGCCGTTCTGGTTGAAGAAACGACCGCAGGGTTCGGCGCATTGCGGAGCACTCTCCCGGATGTCGCCGACGTAGATGTCGACCGAGCTGTCGCTCCACTGCAGCTGTGCGCGGTCACGTACCGCCCAGCCGACCACCCGTACCGGAACCTCCCGGTACGGCCAGGCGTTGTGCCCGACCAGCGCGTCCATCCACTTCTTGTACTGTCGGGCCAGCGTGGCGTGGATCTGGTCCCGCTGCGTCGCGTTGACCGAGGCGGACGAGTCCCACCGTACGCAGAAGTTGACGTACCCTCCGTTGGCCATCACCTGGTCCCAGCCGTAGTTGCGGAACCCGTACAGGTTGCCGTTGTTGTAGGTCTGCTCCTGGTGCTGCCAGACCTCGCTCAGCGGAGTGACCAGGTGGGCCGGCGGGTTCCACCCGGTCGTCGGTGGGTTGGTGGTCGGCGGTGCCGTGGTCGGTGGGTTGGTGGTCGGCGGCGGCGCGGTCGTGGGCGGCGCCGTCGTCGGCGGGGGCGCCGTGCTGGGGGTGACCGCTCCGGTGCAGGCCACACCGTTGAGGGCGAAGTTGGTCGGCGCGGGATTGGCCGTGTTGCTCCAGGCGCCGTTGAACCCGAACGCCGTGCTCGCGTTGGTGGCCAGGTTTCCGTTGTACGCGACGTTGGTGGCGGTGACTTGCGCACCGCTTTGCGTAACGCTGGCGTTCCACGCCTGGGTGACGGTCTGCCCTGCGGTGAACGACCAGGTCAGCCGCCACGAGGTGAGCGGATCACCAAGGTTGGTCATGGTCACGTTGGCGCCGAACCCACCAGGCCACTGGCTGGAGATCTGGTAGTCGACCCGGCAGCCGGCGGCTGCGGATGCACCGACGATGGTGCCGGCAAGCATGCCGCCGCTGGCGACGACGAGCGCGGCAACTGCTGCCGCCAGCAGCGCCGCCCGTCTGGCTGAAGACCTCACTGAGATCACCTCTACGTCTGGTGGTGGACGAGAATCCTGGCCGATTAGCTGTTGACCAGGCCTATCTTTGTTTAGAGCGAAGCCTATCTATATTTATTGCACCACGCCAGATAATTCGGTGTGCGTCGACCCCCGCGCGGCTAGCCTCGGCCGGTATGGCTCCCCCACGCGAACGCCCGCCCTTCGCCGCCGGTGAACGGACGCAACTGGTCGGCTGGCTCGACCTGCAGCGCGCGATCGTGCACTACAAGTGCGAAGGGCTCGCCGACGAAGACGCGCATCGGGCGGTGCTGCCGGGCTCGCCGCTGATGACCGTGGCCGGTGTCGTGTCGCACCTGCGCTGGGTCGAGCAGAGCTGGTTCGAAGTGCTCTTCCTCGGCCGACCGGCGGACGGACCACCGTTCGACACCAGCCGCGAGGACGCCGACATGATGGTCGACGGGGTGCCACTGGGCCAGTTGCTGGCCGAGTACGAGCGGCAGTGTGCGATGTCCAACGAGATCATCGCGGCGCATTCGCTGGACGAGACCGGCCGCCACCCGGATTTTCGGTCGGCGGCGGCGAGCCTGCGCTGGATGCTGATCCACATGGTCGAGGAGACCGGCCGGCACGCCGGGCACCTGGACGTGATCCGGGAGCTTCTCGACGGCCGCAAAGGGTACTACTAGCGCGTCCCCGCCCGTCGACCGTCGGCACCGGCAGCGTGCTCAAGGGCTGCCGGTGCCGACGACGGACTCGTCGGAATGTCGGACCGTCAGGTTGTCAGCTCGCGGTGCAGGACGGGGCCGTTGCGGAACCGGTGCCGGTGCCCTGGAAGCCGAACTCGGTCGACTGCCCGGCGGCCACCCGGCCGTTGTAGCTCACGTTGTCGAACCGGACGGCCCGGCTGTTACCACTGCGGCTGGCGTTCCACGCGTTGGTGATCGTGGCCCCACCCGGCAGGGTCATCGCGACCGACCATCCGTTGATCCCGACCGGACCAGCGGTCACCCGTACGGTCGCGACGAACCCGCCAGGCCACTGGTTGAGCGCCACCGAGGCCGTACAGCCAGCGGCCGGCGGCGGGGTGGGTGGCGTGCCGGTCGGTCCGGGGGTCGACGTCGGTGTCGGATCTATATGGTGCCGGGACGACGCACCTGCCCCACCCGACCCGGGACGGCCAGCGCGCACGTGCCTGCGCCGGCCGGTCACGGCAGCTGAGCCCGGACGCCACCTGCCCGCGTACGTATGGTCGACGAGCCGTACGGCGTCCGGCACTGGACACCGGCCGACACAGGAAAGAGTGTGGAGTGCATGGTCATCGACCTGGGGCTGGTCCACGAGCCCGAGCCGGCGGCACCGGCCCCCGGCTGGCGGTTCTCACCGCGGCGGACCCGCCCGGTCGCCGCACTCGCCTGCCTGGTGCTGCTGCTCGGCCTGGCCGGCGCCGCGCCGTCGGACGGCCCACGGCTGATCGAGATCGCCTCACACGAGATCAAGGCCCGCGACATCGTCCTCGCCGGGGACCGGCTGCTGGTCACCTCGGCGGCCGGGCAGGGCGCGCCGACGATCTGGGAGTTGTCGGCGTACGCGATGCCGACGGGTGAGCACCTGTGGACCGTGCCGTACGACGCGGCGAGCTGGCGGTTACGTCAGGTACGTCGCTCCGGTGATGTGATCCTGGTCGACCCGCGATCCGGACCGGGCACCGGGTCGACCGTGGTACTGGACGCCGCCACCGGCCAGACCCGCTGGGTCGCTCCGACCGGGCTCACCCTCACCGACGACGGCACCGCCGCTCTGATCACCGAGTCGACGCCCGGCGCCGCCTCCCCGACGTTACGCGCGATCGAGCCGGCCAGCGGCGTGCAGCTGTGGCGGGCAGCCCTGCCCGCGTCGACCGAGGTGCTGGCCGGCGGCGCGGGGCGGGTGCTGCTGATCGGCGCCGACGGCCGGGCGATGCTCCGCGACGGCCGCGACGGCCACGTCGTCCGCAGCGTCGAACTCGGTGCGGTCACCCGCCCGGTGGCCATGGCCGACACACTGCTGCTGCGCCGGTGGCAGAACGGCGGACTGGGGGTCGTCGCGGTGGACCCGGTCACCTTGCGACGACGGTGGAGCCGCCCGGTCTGGTACGGGCCGGGCCGGATCACCGAGTGCGGCGGCTTGATCTGCTTCCCGGACGGGGCACATATCGAGGCAGTGGATCCACTCACCGGCGAGCCGGTGTGGCGTATCGCCGCGGACCTGGTCGTGGACTTCGAGTCGTACCTGGTGGCGTTCACCGTCGCCGGCTCGGCCGGCGGCGCGACCGGCGACGACACGGCGGGCAACGACGATCCGCCCGGCACCGGTGCCGGGCGGATCGTGGATCCGGCGACCGGACGCACCGTGCTGCCGCTGAGCGCCTGGGAGACCGAGTTGGAGGGGCGTGGCGACGCGACGTTCGTCGGCTACCGCCGGCCGGTCGAGGGCGGACCCACCTGGCTGGCGGTGCTGGCGCCCTCGGCGGAGTCGGTGCGGATCGTCGGCAGCGTCACGTCCGCGCTGGACGGTTGCGTGGGCAACTCCGACACGATCGTCTGCCGCGACGGCACCGACTCGATCACCATCTGGCACTACCAACCGTGATTTCGCCGCCCCCGCTCCATCCCCGCTCCACCCCGCCCCGACGATCTTGGGCTTATCGACGGACAAAAGCCCAGAATGCTCGCGACAAGTCCAAGATCGGCGGGGTCGGGCGGGGACGGGGTGGTGGTCAGGAGGTGGTGTCGGCCTTGGCGGCGGCTTCGGCGAGCGCGGCGACGTAGTCGTCGAGGCCCCAGGTCACCGACAGCGCGGTGGGCGGAGACACCGAGGCGATGAACTCCGCGCCGACCAGCGACGCGACCGCACCCGACTGGATCTGCGGCATGGTCTGCGCGGCCTGCGAGGAAAGGAATGCGTCCTGTTCGGCCTGGGTGGTGGCGAACGAGACCAGCACGTCGGAGGTCAACTGGTCGAGCTGCTCGTAACTCATGGTGAAGTAGAAGGTCGACTCGTCGGTGGCGAGTTCGTTGACGCTCGCCGCCCCCGTCATCCCGAGGTCGAGGGCGAACTCGACCCGCGGGTCCGCTTCCTTGTAGACGTAGAAGGTGCCGGCGGAATCCCACACCATGGCCACGCTCTTGCCGGCCAGTTCGGGGTGCTCCTCGGCCTTCTCGGCGATCAGCGCGTCGATGTCGTCGAGCACGGCCTCGGCTTCGGCGCTCCTGCCGAGCGCGGTGCCGACCATGGTGACCACGTCACGCCACGGAGTGGCCCATGCCTCGCCGGGGTACGCCACGGTGGGTGCGATCTGACTGAGCAAGTCATACTGTTCCTGGTCGATTCCGGAGTAGACGGCCAGGATCAGGTCCGGATCGGCGGCGGCGATTTCGTCGAACGGCGGTTCCTGCGAGTCCGGCAGCACGGTCGGGATCTCGGTGCCGGACTCCGCCAGCTTCTCGGCGATCCACGGCAGTACGCCGTCGGCGTCGCCGCCGTAGCTCTGGAACGGGATCGCTACCGGAACCACGTCGAGGGCGATGGCCGCGTCGGCGCTGCCCCAGCCCCAGGCGACCACCCGGGTCGGCGCGTCGGTGACGGTGGTCTCGCCGAAGGCGTGCTCGATGGTCACCGGGAAACCGGCCGAGCTGGTGCCACCGGTCGCGGCGTCGCCGTCGCCGGAGTCGTCACCGGAGCCACAGGCGGCCAGGCCGACGGTGAGGGCGAGCGGGGCGGCGAGCAGTATGCGGGCGAATCGGTTGCTGATCACTGTCTCTCCTGAAGCGTTGCCGGTCCGCGCGGGCGTCACCGGAAAGGAACAAGGGACGGCCGCAGGGTCGGCACATGCAACCACGCAGCAATTAGGTTTGGCTAGCCTGTGTAATTCCCGTTACGTGCCCCGCCGGACGCCCGGGCCGGCAGCACGCCGCTAACCGCTCCGGCCGGCACGGTCTGCCGTGGCGAGCAGCCACAGCAGGTACGGCCCGCCGATCACCGCGGTCACGATCCCCACCGGCGTCTTGATGTTGCCGGGGAGCAGATGCTGGGCGATCAGGTCCGCCCCGGTCACCACGACGATCCCGACCAGAGCGGCCGGCAGCAGCACCGGCGCTCCGCAACGCATCAGCCGCCGGGCGATCGGCATGGCCACGAAGGCGACGAAGGCGATCGGGCCGGTCACCGCGGTCGCCACCGCGGCCAGGGCCACGGCGACCGCCAGCAGTCCGATCCGACCGCGTTCCAGCCTCAGCCCGAGCCCGGTGGCGGTGTCGTCGCCGAACTGCAGCAGCCCGAGCGTCGGCCGCAGGGCCAGCAACACCGGAGTCAAGGCAGCGAGCAGCACCGCCAGTACGGTGATCTCCGGCCAGCGGGCACTGCCCAGGCTGCCGACCATCCAGGCCAGCGCGGTCTGCGCCTCGCGTACCTCGCCCCTGGTCAGCAGGTAGCCCAACGCGCCGTGCGCCATGAACGCGGCGGCGACGCCGACCAGTACGAACCGGTATCCGGTCAGGCCACCGCGCCAGGAGAACAGGTAGACGGCGGCGGCCGTACCCATCGCACCGGCGAACGCGGCGACCGAGACGCCGACGCTGCCGGCGCCGGTCAGCAGCAGCGCGGCCACGGCCGCCACGCTCGCACCCCCGGTGACCCCGATGATGTCCGGGCTGGCGAGCGGGTTGCGCAGCAGGGTCTGGAAGATTCCCCCGGCGAGGCCGAACGCCGCACCGGCCAGCACACCGGCGACCAGTCGGGGCAGCCGCAGGCTGAAGATGATGAACTCGTCGCGGCTGTCGCCCAGCCCGACCAGGGTACGCGCCACCCCGTCGAGCGAGATCTGGTAGGCGCCGAGGCTCAGGCTGGCCACCGCGAGCACGAGCACAAGACTCCCCAGCACGGCGAGCACGGCACCGGCCCGACGGCGGCGCCGTCCGCGCAGCTGCCGCAACGCCGGAAGCCGCACGGTCATACGCTGGCCAACCGGGAGCGACGAACCAGGGCGATGAGCACCGGTGCGCCGAGGAAGGCGGCGACCAGACCGGCCTCGACCTCGCCGGGCGGGGCGATCAGCCGGCCGAGCACGTCCGCCGCGACCAGCAGGGTGGCGCCGAGCAGCGCCCCGTAGCCGAGGATCCACCGGTAGTCGGGCCCGGTGACCCAGCGGGCGGCATGCGGCACGACCAGGCCGACGAAGACGATCGGGCCGGCCAGCGCGGTGGCCGAGCCGCACAGCAGCACGATCGCGGTGAGAATCACCGCCCGGTCGCGGACCACGTGCTGGCCGAGTCCGTGCGCCACGTCGTCGCCGAGGCTGAGCGCGTTGAGCACGCGGCCGGAGACCAACGCCAGGAACGCACCGACGGCGATGAACACCAGCACCGTACGGGCGGTGTCGAGATCCCGCCCGACCAGCGAACCGACCTGCCAGAACCGGTAACGCTCCAAGGTCTGCAGGTTGGTCAGCAGCACCAGCGTGATCAGCGAGGTGAGCACTGCGGTCAGCGCCGAGCCGGCGATGGCCAGCTTGACCGGGGTGGCACCATCGGCACCGATCGAGCCGACGCCGTAGACGAGCAACGCGGCCAGGGTGGCGCCGGCGAACGCGAACCAGATGTAGCCGGTGACCGTGCCGACGTCGAGCCAGGTGATCGCGATGACGACGGCCAGTGACGCACCGGCGTTGATGCCGAGCAGTCCGGGGTCGGCGATCGGGTTGCGGGTCAACCCCTGCATCAGGGCGCCGGACAGGCCGAGGGCCGCCCCGGCGAGCAGCCCGATCACTGTCCGGGGCAGCCGCAGATCCCAGACCACCACGTGGTCGTTGACCGCACGGTCGCGCCCGAGCAGGGCTTCGACGACGACTGGCAGCGCGATGTCGCGGGCACCGAGGGCGAGGCTGGCGAACACGACCAGGGCCAGCAGCAGTACGGCGGCAAGCAGCCCGCCCAGCCGCCGGCCCAGCGTGAACCTGCTGCCGTTTCGGCCGTTCCGCTCGCCTCGTCCGGTCCGGATTACCGTCCGGAGTGAGGTAAGCATGGCCTAAGTATGCAGGGCGAGCTCGATCGTCTCCCCGGCGGGCAGGTCGACCACCTGGTCACCGTACGGGCTGCGTACCGTCACTGCCCGCTGGGTGACCGCGGCCCGCAGCCGGACCCGCAGCCCGGACCCGTCCCAGGTCAGTTCCTCCACGGTGACCTGGCCCCGGCAGGTGACCCCACGCAGCGTGCCACCGGGCAGCTCGGCCGGCCAGGCCGGCAGCAGGTGCAACCGACCCGGTTGCGAATCGATCAGCATCTCGATGAGTACGCCGGGCAGCGCGTGCGCCGCGTCCGCGTTGTAGACCTGCAGGCCGGGGTTGTGCGAGCTCATCAGCGACCGGAAGAACATGTCCGCACCGACGATCTTCCGCACGTTGGCCGCGGCCAGTTCGGCGTCCCGTAGCCGAGCCGCCGCCAGGGCCCGGTGCAGGCTGCCGTGCGCGGACAGGTTCTCGTCCCCGCGCACTCGCAGCGCCCGGTGTGCGGCTCGGGCCAGCTCGGGGGTGTCCGCCGGGGTGATCTCGTGCAGCGGCCAGACCGGGTACAGGTGACTGATGTGCCGGTGGTCGTCGTCGGCCCGGTAGCCGGGCCATGCCCACTCGGCGAGCGCACCCCGCTCGTCGATGAGGTAGTCGGGCAGTTGTTCGATCAGCTTGTCCCACCGTCGCGAGCCGGTGACCTGCGCGGCGGTACGCATCGCATGCCGGGCGGCGGCGATGTCCATGGTGGCGTTGACCGACAGATAGGTCGGGTCACCGCGCTCGTCCAGCGGTCCGGTCTCGCCGGAGAACGACGGTACGACCACCAGCCGGCCGTCGTCGTCGACGCGGGTCAGGAAGTCCTCGAAGAACTCCGCCGCCTCGACCAGCCAACCGGCCAGCTCACCCGGCGGCTCCCCGGTCACCAGGTGGTGCTCCCACAACGGGTGCAGCAGCCAGTCCGCGCCGGGCAGCCAGGCCGGCCACGGCCACTCGTCACAGAAGTGGAACAGGTGACCGTGCTCGCCGTCGGTACGCCCCGGGGCGAGCAGGCCGCGCCCGCCGTACACCGCCCGTGCGTTGCGCCGCCAGTCGTCGATCTGGCCGGCGATCAACCGCCGGTACGCCTCGGTCACCTCCGGCAGGGCGCCGATGTTCGCACCGGCCATCTGCAGGTTGAGGTTGGCGTCGGTGGTGAAGTCGCCGGCCCAGGCGGCGTCCCAGGAGGCCAACCACAGCCCGGTCAGCCGGGGCGGCAGCACTCCGCTGGAACTGATCAGCAGGTAGCGGCCGGCGTGGAACAGCCGCTCCAGCAACACCGGGGACAGCCGCCCGGCGTCGGCCCGCTGCGCGTCGAGCAGGTCGCCGACCGGATGGTCGCGCTGCGCCTCGCCGCCGGCACCGACGGCGAGTTCGAGGCTGACGCGCTGGTACATCGGGGTGTGCCGGGCGGTGTGCCGTTGCAACAGATCCCGATAACCGGCCCTGGCCAGCGCGGTGAGCCGGGCGGCGAGCACGTCGGTGCCCCAGCCCGGCGTCAGGTACCGGTCCAGGACGGTGAGCAGCAGGGCGTCCCCGGCCAGCAGGATCGTATCGTCGCGGATCTCGCTGTCGCCGAGAACCAGGGTGAGACCCTCGAAGCCGTACGCCCCACGCCCGGCCGGGTAGGTGCCACGCACCTGCAGAAACGCCCGACCGTCGCGCCGGTAGGCAGTGCTCCGGTAGGTCACCCCGGCCGGTCTGCCGGGCAGCTCACCGGTAGCGCCGAGCCGGCATTCACCGGTGGCCAGGCGTATCACGGCGACCGCGTCGGCCCGGGACACGAACGCCCGCCGGCTCTGCCCGCCGGCCCAGCTGGCGGTCACCTCGCCGGTGGTGAAATCGGTGGTACGCAGATAGTCCGGCGGCAGCGGCGCGGGGGCTCCGGCCGGCGCGTCGCCGGTCAGCGCATCCAGGGTCAGCGCGTAGCCGGGGTGGAACGACTGGGTCCACAACAGCTGCCGCCCACCGGCGAGCAGCCGCCCGGCCTCGGCCCGCCGCCCGGCCAGGATCAGGTCCCGGACCTGGTCCATCACCCCGGCCAGCTCCGGCGGGCGCAGGTCCCGGGTGCCGTTGGGCAACACGAACCGATGGTGGTTGACCACGATCCGTTCGGCGTACGGATCCCCGTACACCATCAGCCCGTACTCACCGTTGCCGGTGAGGAACGCGTCCTCCCACCGCGCGGCGGGCGCGGTGTCGTAGATCCTGTGCATCGGGTCGACCTTAACGAAGGTCTTCAGCCGTACGCGAGGACGAGCTTTGCGTACAGGTCCTCCAGGATGAACCGGGCGTCGACGCTGCGGTAGCACCGGATCGTACGTGGATTGTCCGGTCGCGGCCGGTAGCGCAGGTCCGGCCGGATGGCCGGCGCCGGCACCCGTTCATGGTCCATCCACTGCTCGTCGAGCAAGACACCGACCGCGGGCGAGTCACCGAGCACCCAGGACTCCCCGGCCGGCCAGCCCGGGTTGGCGCCGAGCCGGTCGTTGAGCTCGACGAGTTGCCGGAACAGGTACCCGCCCACCGCCCCGTGCGGTGCGACCCGGACCGCGAGCTCGCTCAGACCGACCCGGACCATGCCGTACACGGGGCTGGGGATCTGCCACAGCTCGACGGCGGAGTCGAACACCTCGTTGGCGGCGGCGACGTCGTTGCCGAGGTTGAATTCGCCGCCGCCGTGCGGGTACGGCCCGCCGCCGATCCACACGGCGGTGAGCCGTTCGGCGATCCGCGGCTCGGCCCGCAGTGCCAGGGCCAGGTCGGTGAGGGGGCCGAGGAAGACGGCGAACAACGGCAGTGGATCGTCGCGCATGGCCTCGGCGACGATCAGGTCCACCCCGGCAGGGGCACCGTGGCCGGCGTCGCCACCGGGGCCGGCGTTCACCGCCCGGCTGGCGCCGACGGCGACCGGTGGCGAATCGGGCAGCCGCATCAGGTCGAGCAGCCGGTGGATCTCGGCCGCGCTGGCCGCGGCGGTGTCGGGGCCGTCACGGACACCGAAATGTACGCCGATCAGGCCGCGGACCTCGAATCTGGGGGTGAGCAGCGCGTGCACGATGGCGTACTGGTCATCGGCCTCGTTTGCGGCGTCGGTGTCGACTAGCAGCCGCAGCCGCTTGGCCGCCGCAACGGTGAACCGCGCCGGCCCGGTCACCCGGGCCGGCCGGAGGCGACCGGTTCCCGTTGCGGCGCCTCGCCCGGTACCGTCGATCTCAGCTCGGTACGAGCCAGCGCGGGCAGTCCGTGCCGGCGGCGCGCGGCCATCCAGCCGAGCGGGCCGGCGACCACCATCACAGCCAGCGCCGCCAGCAATGGGATGTCCGGCACACCGAGCAGTTTCAGTGCGCTGGCCAGCAACACCAGGGTCAGCGCCCGCCGGACCAGCCCACCCGGTGCGCGGGAGGAGAACTGCGCGCCGATGAACGCCCCGGGCACCGCGCCGAGCAGCAGGGACGCGGTCAGGTCGAGTCGGAAGTCACCGAACAGCAGATGACCCAGGGCGGCCGCGATCACCAGCGGCACCGCCTGCACCAGATCGGTGCCGACCAGATACGCCGGGCGCAGCAGCGGGTAGAGCATCAGCAACGCGATAATGATCAGTGAACCGGACCCGACGCTGGTCATGCCGACGATCAACCCGCCGGCCGCGCCGATCAGCACGGTGGGCAGTGCCCGGGCCCGTAGCGGGGCCTCGCCCGGGTCGGAGCCGGCCTGCGAGCCGGAGCCGGCCTGCGGACCAGCCTGTCCCGGCGCAGCGGCGGCGACGTAGGCCCGGCGACGGGCGGCGTGCTCGGCCATCCGGGTGTAGGTGCGGAACACCAGGCCGGTGGCGGCCAGCAGCAGGGCGACACCAAGAGCCAGCTTGATGCCGTGTTGCAGGCTCTCGCCGTCGCCGAGCGCACGCAGCAGCAGTACGCCGCCGAACGCGCACGGCACGCTGCCCAGGCAGAGCCACCCGACCAGTGACCAGTGCACGGTCCGTCGCCGGATGTGCACCAGCCCGCCGACCGGCTTCATGACCGCGCTGACCACCAGGTCGCTGGAGACCGCAGCGAGTGGCGGGATACCGAAGAAGATCACCAGCATCGGGGTCATCAGCGCTCCACCGCCCATCCCGGTGAGCCCTACGACGATCCCGATGCCGCAGCCCGCCAGCACCAACACCCAGTCCATCTCCTGAGGGTGCCGGAGCAGGCCCGATATTGTCTAGCTTCTCGATAGGTTTTACTGAGGCGATAGGTGAACCAGACTAAGGCAACTTCCGGTCAGCCGGACCAGACCGACTCACACCGACCGCAGCAACCGCAGAGCAGCCGCTGGCCAACACGCACGACCGCGCGTCAGCCCGTCGCCGGCAGCGCGTTCGCCGCCACCACCCCGCGGTACCAATGCGCGCTCTCCTTCCAGGTCCGACGCATCGTCTCCCGGTCGACGTGCACGATGCCGAACGTCTTCCCATAACCGTGCGCCCACTCGAAGTTGTCCATCAGCGACCACACGAAGTAGCCCCGCACATCCGCCCCGCCCCCGACCGCCTCGGCGACCGCGCCGAGATGCCGGCGCAGGTAGTCGATGCGCGCCTCGTCCCGGATCCGTCCGTCGGCGTCGACCACGTCGTCGAACGCCGCCCCGTTCTCGGTGATCATCATCGGCAGACCCGGATAGTCCCGGTGCAGCCGCAACAGCAACTCGGTCAGTCCGGTCTCGTCGATGTTCCAGCCCATCTGCGTGTACGGGCCGGGCTGGCGCACGAACTCCACGTCACCAGCGGCGATCCACGGCGACGCCGCCCCGTCGGCGTGCCCGTCGGCTGTCGACCGGGGGGACGCACCGTCCCACTGCCGGACCAGCACCGGGTTGTAGTAGTTCACCCCGAGCAGGTCCAGCGGTGCCTGCGCGGCGGCGGTGTCCCCGTCACGCACGAACGACCAGTCGGTCACCGACGCGGTGTCCTCGATCAGGTCCGGTGGGTACGCCCCCGCCAGCATCGGGCCGAGGAACGCCCGGTTGGCCAGCGCGTCGATGCGGCGCACCGCGTCGGTGTCAGCGTCGGACACCCCGCGCACGTGATGCAGATTGAGCGTCACACCGACCCGGGCGGCCGGATCGACGCTGGCCCGCAGCGCCCGTACCGCCAGGCCGTGACCGAGGTTGAGATGGTGTACAGCGGCCAGCGCGGCGGCCGGCTCGGTGCGGGCCGGGGCGTGCACCCCGGATCCGTAGCCCAGGTACGCCGAACACCACGGCTCGTTCAGGGTGATCCAGGTGTGCACCCGGTCGCCGAGCGCCCCGCCCAGCCGCCCGGCGTACTCGGCGAACCGCTCGGCGGTGTCGCGGTGCGGCCAACCACCGGCGTCCTCCAGCTCCTGCGGCAGGTCCCAGTGATAGAGCGTGGCGACCGGGGCGATGCCCCGCCCACGCAACCCGTCGACCAGCGCCGAGTAGAAGTCGACGCCCTTCGGGTTGAGCTGGGTGCCGCCGTTCGGAAGCACCCGAGACCAGGAGATCGAGAAACGGTACGCCCCGACACCGAGCTCGGCGAGCATGTCCAGATCCTCCTCCAGCCGGTGGTAGTGGTCACACGCCACGTCGCCGGTGTCACCGTTGGTCACCAGTCCAGGAGTGTGCGAGAAGGTGTCCCAGATCGAAGGCGTCCGGCCGCCGGCGGCAGCGGCACCTTCCACCTGGTACGCGGCTGTCGCCGTACCCCACAGGAAGTTGCCAGGGAAAGCAGGACCGGACGGTGACGATACGGACATTCAGTCTTCTCCTTACGGGCGTAACGCGATCGTGAGCTGATCGTGGCGAGGTCCGTTGGTGAGGCGACCGACGGGCAACAGGTTCCAGGATGCCGCTTGAGGTTCCAGGATGCCGCTTGAGCGCCAGTAGGCCGGACGCCCACTACCATCTTCGCGGCTGACCAAGGAGGCGACATGGGACCGTTGGCCGGACTCGGCGCGGTGGTGACCGGGGGATCCCGAGGTATCGGCCGGGCGATCGTCCGGCGTCTGGTGGCCGACGGCGCGACCGTACTGTTCACGTACCACACCGACGAGGCGGCCGCGACGGAGGTGGTACGGGCGTCGAACGGTGCGGCCATGGCGCTGCGCGCCGACGTCTCGGCGACCGCCGAACTCGACAACGTCTTCGCGGTCGTCGCCGACAAACTCGACGGGTTGGACATCCTGGTCAACAACGCCGGCCTCGCGGCGGCCACGCCGATCGCCGAGATGTCGGAACAGGAGTACGACCGGCTGATGGCGGTCAACACCAAGAGCGTGTTCTTCGCGATCGCGCACGCCGCACGGCAGATGCGCGACGGCGGCCGGATCATCAACATTTCGACGCTGAACACAGCCGCTGCCGCGCCCGGGGTGGCGGCGTACGCTGGCAGCAAGGCAGCCGTCGAGCAGTTCACCCGCTCGGCGTCGAAGGAACTCGGCGGGCGCGGCATCACGGTCAACGCGGTCTCGCCCGGTGCGACCGACACCGACCTGCTCCGCGGTGCCAACAGCCCGCAGGTGCTGGCCCAGGTACCGGCGCTGACCGCGCTCGGCCGGCTCGGTACGGCCGAGGACATCGCCGCCGTGGTCGCCTTCCTCGCCGGTCCGGACGGCAGGTGGGTGACCGGGCAGAACCTGATCGCCGCCGGTGGGCTCGGCTGATCAGTATTATTGCCCCCTTACTTATATAAGTAAGAATGTATACAATACTCCGATGCACGCTTTCGATGTCCTCGGCGACCCGGTCCGCCGGCGCATCCTCGAACTACTCGCCGACGGCGAGCGGTCGGCCGGCGAGATCGGCGCGGTGGTGCAGGCCGAGTTCGGCATCTCGCAGCCGGCCGTCTCGCAACACCTACGCGTGTTGCGGGACAACGGGTTCGCCAGCGTACGGGCGGCCGGCACCCGCCGGCTCTACGCCGTCGACGCCGCGCCGTTGCGCGAAGTCGACGAATGGCTCGCCCGGTACCGGCACTTCTGGACCCAGCGGCTCGACGCACTCGCCACCGAGCTGGCCCGCGGTCGACGCGAACGCCGTCACGCCGCAGACCCGACCCCGGCCGGTACCACCACCGATCCGACCGAGGACGGCACCGTCCAGGGTGGTCGCGGCGCACCGCACGGGTACGGCGCGGCAGGACGAGCAGGCCCGGAAACTGATTGCTGACGACGACCCGCCCGCCCTACCGTGAACGCCACGGCGGGCACCTCGCAGCGGTTCGGCGCCCACCGACGGCTCGATCCGCGTAGCGGTGCACCCCTGCCCAGCTCTGGAGTCTCTGATGAGTCATGCCCTGCTGCCCGGCACCCGCGCCCCGGTCAAGGTCTGGACCGACCCGTGGGGCATCGAGCCGGAAGCGACCCGGCAACTGCGCAACATCGGCGCGCTGCCGTGGGTGCAGGGTGTCGCGGTGATGCCGGACGTGCACTACGGCAAGGGCGCCACCGTCGGCTCGGTGATCGCGATGCGACAGGCGCTGGCACCGGCTGCGGTGGGGGTCGACATCGGCTGCGGCATGTCGGCGGTACGGACCAACCTGACCGACACGCAGTTGCCGGACGACCTCGGTGCGCTGCGTACCGCGATCGAGGCCGCCATCCCGGTCGGTTTCCAGGCGCACGCCGACCCGGTCCAGCCGCGCCGGGTACCCGGGCTGGCGACCGCCGGCTGGGACCGGTTCTGGTCCGGCTTCGCCGGCCTGCACGACGGCGTCGCCGCGCTCGAGTCGCGGGCGGCCCGCCAGCTCGGCACTCTCGGCGGCGGCAACCACTTCATCGAGGTCTGTGTCGAGCAGGGTGGTGCGGACGCGGGCCGGGTCTGGCTGATGCTGCACTCCGGCTCCCGCAACATCGGCAAGGAACTGGCCGAACGGCACATCGCGGTGGCCCGCCGGCTGCCGCACAACGCCGGCCTGCCCGACCGCGACCTGGCCGTGTTTCTGGCCGGCACGCCGGAGATGGTGGCGTACCGGCGGGATCTGGCCTGGGCGCAGGAGTACGCGGCCCGCAACCGGGCAATCATGATGGCGCTGCTCTGCGGGGTACTGCGGAGCGCGGTGCCGGCGGCCCGGTTCGACGAGCCGATCTCCTGCCACCACAACTACGTGGCCGAGGAGAGCTACGACGGAGTGCCGTTGCTGGTGACTCGCAAGGGCGCGATCCGGGCCGGGCGAGGGGAGCTGGGCGTCATTCCCGGCTCGATGGGCACCGGATCGTACATCGTGCGTGGGCTGGGCAACGAGGCTGCGTACTGCTCAGCGTCGCACGGCGCCGGCCGCCGGATGTCGCGGGCGATGGCCAAGAAGACGTTCACCGTGACGGATCTGGCCGAGCAGACCGCCGGGGTGCAGTGCCGCAAGGACGCCGGTGTGATCGACGAGATTCCAGCGGCGTACAAGGATCTCGACCAGGTCCTGGCCCAGCAGGCCGACCTGGTCGAGGTGGTCGCGCACCTGCGCCAGGTCGTCTGCGTCAAGGGCTGACCTCCGCCACCATCTCTCCCTCCCCGCGCCCGTCCGCGACGATCTTGGAGTTGTCGCGAAGAAATATCGTCTTTGTCGGTCGACAAATCCAAGATCGTCGCGGACGGGCAGGGGCGGGGCGGAGGCAGGCATACTCGGTGCCGTGACGACACGGCAACCACGGTTGGAGATCGAGTACTGCACCCAGTGTCGCTGGCTGCTGCGTGCGGCGTGGACGGCGCAGGAGATGCTCACCACCTTCGACCGGAAGCTCGGCGAGGTGGCGCTCGTGCCCGGCACCGGCGGGATCTTCGAGATCAGGCTGGACGCGGAGACGATCTGGTCGCGGGCAGAACGCGGCTTCCCCGACATCGCGGAGTTGAAGCGCCTGGTTCGCGACCGGGTCGCGCCGGAACTCGGTCTCGGCCACTCGGATCGCGTGAAACGATCCCAGGTCTGACGGGCCGGAGGGCGGTCGCGCCCGGGGCGCGCATTCCGGACCAGGTGTGTCGGACTAGCTGGCCGGGTAGTGGCGCAGTCCCAGCTTGGCGTACACCGCGTCTTCGCCGACGATTCCGTGTGCCACGAGTTTGCCCAGGTCGTCATAGCGTCCGGCGACCATCCGGTACCCGCACGTGCTGCGCTGAGCTGGTCAGGCGGTAGCCACGCCGCTGACGGGGTGTGCTGTTACGGTCCCGACATGACTGATCGGATCACCCCTCGGCAGTTCCACGCGGCGACCGGGGTCGAGGACTGGCGGGTGGTGGGCGAAGGCGCCTGTGCCTACTTCCGCTCCGACTCGTTCGCCTCCAGCGCCGCACTCGTGGACGCGATCAGCCGGATCCCCGGTGGCCCCGGCGGTCGACACGCCGATGTCGATGTACGCGCCGGTGGCGTCACCGTCCGGCTGATCGTCGCTGGCGACGGCTACTACGGGCTGGCCGGGTGGCACGTGGAGGTCGCCCAGCGGGTCTCGGCGGCAGCCCGCGAGCTGGGCCTACCGGCCGATCCGGCCGGCCTGCAGAACGTGCAGATCTCCATTGACGCGCTCGTCACCGACGAGACGCTGCCGTTCTGGCGCACGGTGCTCGGGTATCAGGACCGTGGCGACGGTCCGGGGGATCTGATCGACCCACGTGGCCGAGCCCCGCTGGTGTACTTCCAGCCGATGGACGCCCCTCGCCCGCAGCGCAACCGGCTTCATCTGGACGTCTGGGTCCCGCACGACTCGGCGCAGGACCGGGTCGCGGCGGCACTCGCGGCCGGCGGGGCACTGGTGACCGACCAGTTCGCACCGTCGTGGTGGGTGCTCGCCGACGTCGAGGGCAACGAGGCCTGCGTCTGCACCTGGCAGGATCATCCGTGATGGTCGGCAAGAGACATCGGTGAGCGTGTGGAGCACATCGTGAGCGACCGGGCGTCGGGGTGCCTGTTCGGACTGGCGTACGGGGATGCGCTCGGCAGTCCGACAGAATTCATGACGATCGCGGAGATCCGCCGGCGGTACGGCCCGGCCGGTCCGGGTGAGCTCGCCGGCGATCCGGCGCTGGTGACCGACGACACGCAGATGACGCTGGCGGTCGGCTGGGCGCTGCGCGACGCCGCGGCGCCGACCCCCCAGGTGTTGGAGCCGCTGCTGCGCGAGCGCTTCCTGGCCTGGGCGGCCAGCCCGGACAACAACCGGGCACCCGGCATGACCTGCCTGCGCGCCTGCGGCGACCTGTCGACCGGGATGCCCTGGCAGCAGGCCACCGTGGCGGGTTCGAAGGGCTGCGGGGCGAACATGCGGGTCGCGCCGGTCGGCCTGGTGGCAGGGTACGACGAGGACGTCCTCGCCGGGGTCGCCCAGTTGCAGGCCGGGCTGACCCATGGACATCCGACCGCGCTCGCCGCCAGCGAGTTGACCGCGGTGGCAGTGCGACGGCTACGCGACGGCGCCGCGTTGGCGCAGCTGCCGCGGCTGCTGCGCGAGCACTGTCGGCGGCAGCGGGAGATCTACCGCGCAGACTGGCTCGGCCCGCTGTGGCAGCAGCCGGCCGTGGCCAGCCCGGCCGGGTTCATCACCCGGGGCTGGCAGGAGTGCCTGGACGTACTCGACCGTCTCGACGCGGCGCTCGCCGAGCCGGACGACGGCGACGACGCCTGCCGGGTGACGGGAGAAGGTTGGGTCGCGGAGGAGGCCCTGGCCACCGCACTGCTGTGTGCGCTTCGGCACGCCGACGATCCGGTGCGGGCGCTGGCTCGGGGCGCGGCCACGTCCGGCGACTCGGACTCGATCGCCTGCCTGACCGGGGCGTTTCTCGGCGCGGCGTACGGAATGGCGGCCTGGCCACCGTCGTGGCGGCACCGCATCGAGTACGCCGACCACCTGCGGACCCTCGGCGAGTCCTGGGATTGACCGCACCGTCGCGGATCAGCCGAGCGTGACCTGAGTTATCACACCGAGCAGGGCGCCGAGGAAGAAGGTGACCCACGCGGTTCGGTTGCCCGAGTGCCGCAACGCGGCAAGTTCGGAGCTGACGCTGTCCAACCGGCGGCTGACGGCATCGACCCGGGCTTGCACGGCAAGGGTGTCGCCGTCGGCCGGGGGTGTTTCCTCGGCCTGACGCATCGCGCTGTCGAGCGTGGTCGACACCTGTCTGAGACGGACTTCGGCCTGCTCGGTGGCTTGACCGGTCGCTGTGATGCTACGGGTGATCAGCGCCCCCACACCGGCGGCGATGACGACGGCGGCGAGCAGCAGGAGTGTCCGGCTCCACGGGTAGGCACCGACCAGCTGCTCCCGCCCGGTCGCCAGGGTGATGGCCAGCCCGACCAGCACACCACCGGCGGCCAGCACGACGAGTTTGCGCCCGGTCCGCCGGTCGACCTGGCGGTCTCGGTCCCAGGTCGTCGCCTGCTCGGGTCGGTCAGCGACCGCGCCATCGTTCCGACTCATACGGTCCACGGTAGCCATCGACATCCATCCGGCACAATGTCGCACCCCGGCACCTGTGGATCTGCGATGTTTCAGATTACTGAATCGCAGGTGAAGACCTGTCGTGTCACGATGCCTGATGGCGAAGTTCGTCCCCTTTTCTGGCTAAGCTCCTGCGCTCTGACACCTGGCTGACACGACGGATCGTCATGTGGTGTGGTGCAATCTAGAGTACGGACAGGTAGCATGACGCTATATCTCATATTAGTTGATCTTTAGGGGTACCCGCGATGATCAAACATGCTGATCCCGAGGTGCAACGTCGCCGCTTGCGGATCATGCTGCGCGACTTCCGGCAGTCACGGCAGTTGACTCAGAAGGACGTGGCCAGGGAGCTCGACTGGTCGACGTCGAAGCTGATTCGGATCGAGACCGGCGAGTCAAGCATCGCGGTGAGCGACCTGCGCGCCCTACTCGCGCACTACGAGGTCACCGACCCCGAGCACGTCGACCAGCTCATCGAGATGGCCCGGATCGCCAAGCACCAGACCTGGTCGTCGTACCGGGACGTGCTGAGCCCGGCCCTGCTTCTCTACCTCGGTTACGAAAGCTCCGCATCACGGATCCGGCAGTTCGAACCCCTGCTCATCCCCGGACTCCTACAGACGGAGGAGTACGCCCGGGCGATCATCCGTGCCTACTCCCCGCCGTCGCGGTCCGACCGCGACATCGAGCGGATCCTCCAGGCTCGGATGGAACGCCAGGAGTTGCTCTCCCGGGAGGATCCCCCGGAAATCTTCTGCCTCATGGACGAGGCCGCCGTACGCCGGGTGGTCGGCA
The DNA here is from genome assembly GCF_049179075.1 of Solwaraspora sp. WMMB335. Lineage (NCBI taxonomy): Bacteria > Bacillati > Actinomycetota > Actinomycetes > Micromonosporales > Micromonosporaceae > Solwaraspora > Solwaraspora sp. WMMB335. Next base: position 5,625,985 of record NZ_JBMHMF010000001.1, on the reverse strand, counting down.
AGAGCGGGGTGATGGTACGGCAGCTCGAGAAGCTCAAGAGGCTGAACGAACTACCGAACCTGCACATCCAGATCGTCCGGTTCGAGGCCGGCGAACACCCCGGGATGCAGGGCCCGTTCGCGATTCTGGACTTCCCGGACCCGGCCGACGACGACCTGGTCTACCTGGAGTCACCGAGCGCTCAGGCGCTCAGCGGCGAAGACGCCGCAGTCTACGTCGAGAAGTTCTTCCAGATAGAGGACCTGGCCACGCCAAAGGCCCGATTGAACGGGGTCATGGATGAGCTCATCGCGGACATGGGGCGCGCTCAGCGGCCGACACCGACAGCTGACAGCTAGTTGCGCCTCGGCGCAACGTGGTTTGTAAAGGGGAACGCGGGATGACGTCCTCACGTCACGCGGATGAGCGCAGGGATCCGTCCGTCGTTCCCCGCTTGCGCCTGAATTCGCGAGCCGGCTCGGCGTTGTGGTCCGCAGCCCGGGATGCGCAGGTGGCGCTCCGACGCAACATTCCCTGGCATCTGCTTGCGCTGACCGCAACGCCAATGGCGAGCTTGTTGACCGTGGTGCTCTATCTGCAACTGGACCCATGGCGCTGGGCACAAACCGCTGTCGCCGTCATGGCGATCTACACAACCGCTCGGATCTGGCCGATCGCGAGTCGGCTGGTCGCCGGGCGGCTAGCGGGGCGGACCACCACGCGGGGCGCGAGTAGCGAGGCGGCGGACCACCGCGCCAGCGACGACAACGAGCACACACGCGACAGCTACCTGCGCCAGCCAGCCAGCCTGTCCGTCGACAAGCCGGGCGGCAAAGCCAGCGGCGGCGGCCAGGCCCACGACCAACGGAGCGGCGACGACGGCGTACGCCAGTAGTTTGAGGTTCGCCGGCCCTCCGGTGCCTTCCGCCGGGGAGCGGGCTGGCGGGCCTGCTTCAGCAGGCGACCCGTCCCGTGGGTGATCTTTCACCACTGGCGCATCCTCCTCGCCCCGGTGCCAAGATCCGGTGTTCGGCCCTCAGCCACAGATGTTGTCGAGCGCGGCCGAGCGGGGTCGATGCTAGCATTCTGCGCCCCCGCGAAGCAGGACATGACTCGCCAGAAAGCGGGACATGTCTCGCAGATCAAGCACCAACCGCGATTTGATCTCGCTACACGAGATGGCACCCATATACGCGGCTGCCTATACTTTGATTGCTCGACGCCGAACGGTTCAGCGCATCGGGTTACTCGTATCGTGATGTGCGATTGACTTCCGCGCAACGCGGTTGATCGTCACGACAGGGCGGGAGACATCGTGGCAGGCACACGGCGACCATGCAACTGGCGGACGAGCACGCGCAGTGGAGGCGATGGTTGCATCGAGGTCGCGCACGACGAACACCTCGTTTACGTCCGCGACTCCAAGAGCCGCAGCGCCACTCTGGTATTCCGCCACGCGCAGTGGCGCAGACTGCTGAGTTCGCTGCGATAGGGACGTCGGGCGGGCCGGCCCCGGGCAGGGACGGCCCGCCCGCGAACTTCACCTTCGCGGTTGGCTGGTCGGGTCAGGGTGTTCGGCAGGTCACCGTCGGCCAGGTCCAGTTGCCGTTGGCCATGATCGTCACGCCGAAGGTGTTGCCGCTGCCGTTCGGTCTGGCGGTGATGTTGCCGGTCGTACCGCTGACCGAGGCGTTCCAGCTGTTCTGCAGGCTCTGGCCGCCGCCCAGACTGAGGGTGACGGTCCAGCTGCTGACGTTCTGGACCGCGACGTTGAGGTTGAACCGGTCACCGAACTGGGTGCCGGCCGACAGCACCGCGGTGCAGTTGCTCTGGCCCGGGTCACCGGGGTTCCCGGGGTTACCCGGGTTGCCGGGGTTGCCACCGCCGCCTTCCCAGACGGTGATGTCGGAGCTGCCGCTGCTCTGGTAGCCCTCGGTGGCCAGCACCTGGTAGCTGTGGTTGGACCCGAGGTTCAGCCCGGAGCGCGCCCACGCGTCGAAGTGGTTGGCGGTGGTGATGGTGCCGCCGGTGCGCTTCTGCTGGCGGACACTCCAGTACTGGTAGAACGTAGCGGTGCCGTCGATCGACGGCGCGTTGACCCGCTGGCTGCGGTAGATGTCGTAGGTGCTGCCATCGGTGGTGACCGAGCCCATCCGGGTGGCACCGCTGCTCGGGTTGTAGGTGCCGAAGTTCTCGACGACGTAGTACTCGATGAGCGGGTTGCGCGTCCACCCGTACAGCGCGAGGTAGCTGTTGCCGTTCGGGTTGTAGCTGCCCGAGTAGCTGATGGTCCGCCGGGTGCCGGTGGCCCAGCCCTTGCCGCCGACCCAGTTGTTGGTGCCGCCACCCCATTGGCTGGAGTACCGGCCGTCGGCGCGCAGCGTCATGCTGGCGTTGCCGCTGTCCTTCCAGAACGAGAAGTAGTACCCGTTGTGTGTGCCGGTCGTGTTCTGGGTGAGGGTGCGGTCAGCCTCGGCGTACGCGTTGGGGGCGATCACCATGCCGCTGACGACCAACGCCGCGGCGCAGGTGGCACCGAGAAGCAGCCGCATACGGCCGCGCCTTCTCGGTCGGACGGGGATGTCGTTCATGTAGGTGTTCCTCCTTGTGACGGCTGGCGCGGGCCAGCGGTGCGGTACGACCCGACGGTCGTCGGTGGACGGTGACCGCCGCCGGAGATCGGCGTCGTACGGCGTGGGGTGGGCGGGGTCGGTCGCCTGCGCGACCGGCCGACGTGTCGCGAGGGATTACATCGACAAGTGTCGAGATCTGTCGTTGGACCGACGGTATTGGGCGACCGTCAGTCTGTCAAGAAGTTTCGGAAACATTGCGGAAACGTCGTACCCGGTGCCGAGTTCCTCGAACAAGCGCGTTCAACCTGCTCAGCGCTTGGCAGGAGAAGTTGAGCCGTCAGGTCGATCGGCGATGCGGATTCGATCTGTGGGCAAGCAGCCCCAGCTGGGACACGCAAGCTTCCGGAAGTATTCCGGTGGACGTCCGGCCGGAGCGGACCTCCGGCAGCACCTCGACTGCCAGCGCACTGATCGGCCTTCCGGCCGGTGCACCGGGTGGCCAACTGGCAGTTCAGCGCTGGCCGTCCGACCGAGGCCGGATCCGGACGTTACGGAACGCCACCTCGTCGCCGTCGCCGTGGTTCTGCAGCCCGATGTGCCCGGCGAGGGACCGGTCCGGGTCGGTCGGGGTCAGATCATTGACCAGTACGCCGTTGAGATAGACCCGCAGCCGACCCGGATCGACCAGCAGTTCGAAGGTGTTCCACTGCCCCGGCGGGTTGAGCGCACCGTCGCGGGCGGCGAGGTCGGCGCCCCGGACCCCGTAGACGGCGCCGGTGGTGCGCTCCGGCACGTCCGAGGCGTCGATCTGGACCTCGTACCCGTGGCGCACCGCCGCTGAGGGGTCGTCCGAGGCGGGTACGCCGACGAAGACCCCGGAGTTCGAGTCACCCGTCACCCGCCAGTCGAGCTTCAGCGAGTACGCGGTGAACGGTCGGTCCGCGTACCGCAGCAGCCCCAACCCACCGTGCGAGGTCAGCGTGCCGTCCTCGGATCGGAAACCGCCCGGCCCGGCCTGCGTCCAGCCTCGGACGGATCCGTCGTAGAGGGTCAGGTAGCCGGTCTCCGGCCGGCAGTCGGCATGGTGCCGGCCGGCCGCGTAGCGGATGCCGCCGAGCAGGTGGGCACGGAACGCCGGTTCGGCGTACGCCTCGCTGGTGTGCCCGCCGCCGGTGTAGAAGACCCGGCCGCCGACGTCGCCGCGGCACCACGCGTGCGGGTGCGGCGGGGCCATGCCGCCGCCGGTGTAGCTGCCGGTGTCCAGGGTGGCCAGCACCTTGGCGTCGGACGGGCGGGTCCGGTAGTCGTACCACTCGTCGGTGCGGGCCCACTCGGCCGGCAGGTGCGCGGTGGCCGGGTGCGCCCGGTCGAGCACCTCGACCGTGGCCGGCTGCACCGGCGGGTGGCCGGCGAAGTACGCGCCGAGCAGCTCGGCGTAGAACGGCCAGTCGTACTCGGTGTCGGCGGCGGCGTGCACCCCGACGAACCCGCCACCGTCGCGGATGTACCCCTCGAACGCGGCCTGACCGGCGTCGTCGAGCACGTCACCGGTGGTGTTGAGGAAGACCACGGCGGCGTACCGGCGCAGGTTGGCCGGGGTGAAGGCGGCCGGGTCCTCGGTGGCGTCGACGGCGAACCCGTGCGCGGCGCCGAGGTCACGGACGGCCGCGATTCCGGCCGGGATCGAGTCGTGCCGGAACCCGGCGGTGCGGGAGAAGACCAGCACCTGGTACGCCGCGTCCATGGTGCCCCGGCCAGGCTCGCCGGACCCCGGATCGGTTCCCGGGTCCGGTCCTGGATCCGCTGCGCCGCAGCCGAGCAGGACCAGCGCCGCGGCGACGGCGCTGGTCAGCGCCGTCGTCCGCCGGCGGATCATCGTGCCAGCTTAACCACCGCCGACCGACGGGCGGGTGCCTGCGGGTTGACGGCGGGCGTCGAGGAACTCCTGCCAGTGCACGGTGACCTGCTCGACGTCACGGCGGACCAGATCGAAGAAGTCGGCCATCAGCCGCAGCCGCTCACCGGCTGGTGTCTCCGGCCCGAAAACCTCGGCGCCTCGGGAAGCCGCCGCGGCCCAGCTGCCGAACGCGCGTGCGCGCATCGACCAAGCGCGATGCCAGACGTCCTCGTCCACCACGTAGCGGTCGCGGCGCTGGCCGGGCACCCGCTGGCGGGTGACGAAGCCGAGACGTTCGAGGAAGGCGACCGCTTTGGACACCGACGCGGCGCTGACGTTGAGCCGGGCCACGAGCTCACCCGCGGTCAGTGCCCTGGTGTCGCTGACGAAGAGGCTGACCAGGACCCGCGCCATCATCCGAGGGAAGCCCGACTGGATCATGATGCCGGCGAAGTACGTCTCGAACTCGCGCACCGCGGCCGGATCCCGGTCGTACCGGCTGGTGTGGTCGGGCACGGGACGCACCACGGGCCCGGCCCGGCGGGCCCGCTGGCCGGTGGCGCGATGGGCGGCATCGGCGCGGTAGCCGCCCGGACCTCCGTTGCGGCCGACCTCCCGGCTGATCGTCGACGTCGGCCGGCCGAGCTGGCGGGCGATCTCGGCGTAACCAGTACCGCCGGCCAGCGCTTGCGCGATGTGCTGCCGGTCCCGATAGCTCAGCCGTCCACCCGGCATCGCCCACCTCCCATGCCCGGTAGCGTTCAGATCCAAGTCATTGCAACCGATGCTATCCCTCGTTGCGTTCGGTTGCAATCGCCATTGCAACGTCATGCGTACTGTGTTCCTGAATGCAGCTTCATCCGGGCCGATAGTCTGTTGACCAATTTGCGAACGCAACGTAGCTTTTTAGAAGTGGAAACAGCGATCAGCGTGCGCGGCTTGACCAAACGGTATGGCGACACGACCGTCCTGGACGGACTCGACCTGACCGTGGCCGCCGGCACCGTGCACGGCTTCCTCGGCCCCAACGGCGCCGGCAAGACCACCACCATCCGGGTGCTTCTCGGACTGGTCCGCGCCGACGGCGGACGGACCCGGCTACTCGGTGGCGACCCGTGGCGCGAATCGGTGGCGCTGCACCGCCGCCTCGCGTACGTGCCCGGCGACGTGAATCTGTGGCCGAACCTCACCGGCGGGGAGGTGATCGACCTGCTCGGCCGGCTGCGCGGCGGGCTGCACCGCGGGCTCGACCAGCGCCGCCGGACCGACCTGCTGCAGCGGTTCGACCTCGACCCGGGCAAGAAGTGCCGCACCTACTCCAAGGGCAACCGGCAGAAGGTGGCGTTGATCGCCGCGCTCGCCGCGGACGTGGAACTGCTGCTGCTCGACGAGCCGACCGCCGGCCTGGATCCGTTGCTGGAGGAGGTGTTCCGCGAGTGTGTCGCCGAGGCGAGCGCGCAGGGCCGCACCGTACTGCTGTCCAGCCATATCCTCGCCGAGGTCGAGGCGCTGTGCCACCAGGTGACCATCGTCCGCGAAGGCCGTACGGTCGCCGACGGCACCCTCGCCGAGCTGCGCCGGCTCGCCCGCACCACGATCACCGCCGAGTTGTCCGAGCCCCCGGCCGGCCTCGACGACCTGGTCGGCCTCGGCGGCGTGCACGGGCTCGACGTGCACGGCCAGCGGCTACGGTTCGAAGTCGAGCCGGCCGCCCTACCCGAGGCGCTGCGCCGACTCGCCGCCATGGACGTCCGTGGGCTGGTCAGCCAACCCCCCACGCTGGAGGAACTCTTCCTGCGGCACTACCGCGACGAGGCACGGTGGTGAACGCGGTCGCCGGCACCGGCCACCTGATCCGGCTGATCCTGCGTCGTGACCGTGTCGTCCTGCCGCTGTGGATCGTCTGGCTGGCGGCCATGCCGGCGAACTTCGCCGCCACGTTCCCGGCCCTTCACCCCGGCGCCGCCGAGCGGTCCGCGTTCGCGCGGACCAGCAACGGCAACGCCGCACTGGTCGCCCTCTACGGCCCGGTGCACAGCGCGGACATCGGCGGTCTGGTCGCCTGGCGGATCAGCATCGCCACGGTGATCGTCGCGCTGGTCAGCCTGCTCACCGTGATCCGGCACACCCGTACCGAGGAGGAGGCCGGCCGGCGGGAACTGCTCGGCGCCGCCCCGATCGGGCGGTACGCCGCGCTGGCCGCCGCGCTCGTTGTCGCCTGCGCCGCGAATCTGCTGCTCGCCGTACTCGTCGGTGTCGGTCTGACGGCCCTCGGGCTGCCGGTCGCCGGATCGTTCGCCCTCGGCCTGCAGTTCGCCGCCTGCGGCTGGGTCTTCGCCGCGGTCGGTGCGGTCGCCGCCCAGCTCACCACGGGTGCCGGGGCAGCCCGTGGGCTCGCCGCCGCCGTGCTCGGCGCGGCCGTGCTGGCTCGGATCAGCGGGGATCTCAGCAGCCACACCGGTGGCCGGCTGGGTTGGCTCAGCTGGTCGTCACCGGTCGGCTGGGCGATGCGGCTGCGGCCGTACGCCGATGAACGCTGGTGGGTGCTCGGGCCGTCGATCGCCGCGGCGGCCACGCTGGTCGCCGCGGCGGTCGTCCTCTGCGGCCGGCGCGACCTCGGTGCCGGGCTGCTGGCCGCCGGGCGCGGCCCGGCAGCCGGCGCTCCCGGCCTGCGCAGCGCACTCGCCCTGGCCTGGCGACTGCACCGGGGGCAGTTGGCCGGCTGGACCGTCGGCTTCGCCGTCGCCGGCGCGGTGCTCGGCGCGGCGGCCGGCGGTGCCGTCGAGATGCTCGTCGACAATCCGGCGCTACGCGACCTGTTCGCCCGGCTCGGCGGTGCCACCGGCCTGACCGACCTGTTCCTGGCCACGATCGTCGGGCTGTTCGGGATGGGCGCCACCGGTTACGCGATCGCCGCCGCGCTGCGGTTGCGGACCGAGGAGACCAGCCTGCGGGCCGAGTCACTGCTGGCCACGGCGGTGCCCCGGCTGCGCTGGGCGACCAGCCACCTGGCGTTCACCCTGGGCGGACCGGTGGTGGTGCTCGCCAGCGCCGGGCTGGCGATGGCGCTGGCGCACGGAGCCGGCGGCGGCGGCGACATCGGCGGGCACGTGCTCCGGTTGCTGGCCGCCGTCCTTGCCCAACTGCCGGCGGTCTGGCTGCTGGCGGCGATCGCGGTCGCCCTGGTCGGGCTGGCACCGCGGCTGGCGGACACGGCCTGGGCGGTGTTGGCGGTGGCCGCACTGCTCAGCCTGTTCGGCGCGATCCTGCAGCTACCGCGGGTGCTGCTGGATGTCTCGCCGTTCAGCCACCTGCCGAGCCTGCCCGGTGGCCAGGTGTCGGTCGTCCCGATGCTCTGGCTGCTGGCGCTGGCCGTCGCTCTCGCTGCCGCCGGCCTGCTCGGACTGCGTCGCCGTGACCTGCCGGTCGGCTGACCCCGGTGGATCGTCGGCCGACTGACCCCGGCCGCCGGCTCAGGTGGCGGCGGCCGGCAGATGGACCAGGAACCGGCAGCCGGCTCCCGCGTTGGCCACCTCCACCCGGCCGCCGTGGGCCTCGACCAGACCACGGACGATCGCCAGGCCCAGCCCCCCGCCGGTCGCCGGCTCGACCGTCCGCCCGGCGTGCGGGCTGCGGGCCGGCTCACCACGGAAGGCCACATCGAACACCCTCGGCAGGTCTTCCTCCGGGATACCGCCGCACGTGTCGGCCACTGCCAGCCAGGCCGCGGAACCGTCTCGACCGGCGCTGACCTGCACCACACCGTCGTACGGGGTGAACCTGATGGCGTTTCGCAGCAGGTTGCCGACGACCCTGGCGAGTTCGGGCTCGCTGGCGGTGACCGTCGGCCAGCCATGCTCGGCGGCGACCAGCCGGATGCCCCGGGCCCGGGCCAGCGGCTCGGCCGAGGCGAGCGCGTCGGAGACGACCTCCGACAACGGCACCCGACGCAGCGACAGCCGCAGGGCCCCGGCGTTGATCCGGGACAGCTCGAACAGGTCGTCGACGAGTTGGGCCATCCGGTCGGCCTCGACGCGGATCCGGCGGTGGTAGTCCGCCGTGGTGACCCGGTCCGCCACCACGCCGTCTTCCAGCGCCTCGGCCATCGCCCGCAGCCCGGCCAGCGGTGTCCGCAGGTCGTGCGACACCCACGCGACGAGTTCCCGCCGGTTGGCCTCGGCCTGGCGTTCGCGCTGACGCAACTGGTCGGCCCAGACCGCCTCACGGGCCAGCCCGGCTCCTAGCCACCAGCCGATGGCCAGGCTGGCCACGCCGGAGCCGGCGACGACCAGCAGCACGACGTCACGGTCGTGGGCCGACAGGAACATCGCCTGGGCCGCACCGACGACACCGGCCAGCACCGCCAGCACGGTGACGGTCAGCAGGACGGTGATGTGCACGACGATGCTGTGCCGACGCAGCATCCGCACCGTGATCGCCCCCGGCACACCGACCAGCAGCGACGCGCCGAGTCCGACGGCGAGAACCGCGACGACGTCGCCGGACGGCAGGTCAAGCATCGACCGGCTCCGGTTCGTAGCGGTAGCCCACGCCCCACACGGTCACGATCCGCTGCGGCCGGGCGGGATCCGGCTCGATCTTCTCCCGGAGCCGGCGGACGTGAACGGTCACGGTGGACTGGTCCCCGAAGTTCCAGCCCCACACCTCGGCGAGCAGCTCCTCGCGGCGGAACGCCCGCGCCGGATGGCGGACCAGGTAGAGCAGCAGGTCGAATTCGCGGGTGGTCAGCGCCAGGTCGGTGCCGCCGAGCCGGGCCGCCCGCCGGCGGGTGTCGAGGGTGAGGTCACCGTCGCGGACGACCGCCGGCTCGCCGCTGGCCGGCCCGGCGACCGCACCCGCCCGGCGCAGCACCGACTGCACCCGCAGCACGAGCTCCCGCGGGGAGAACGGCTTGGTGACGTAGTCGTCGGCACCCAGTTGCAGGCCGAGCACCCGGTCGGCCTCCTCGCCGAGCGCGGTCAGCATGATCACCGGTACGCCGCTGGCCTGCTGCTGCAGCCGTCGGCACACCTCCAGCCCGTCCAGACCGGGCAGCATCAGGTCCAGCACCACCAGATCGGGCCGACGGTGGCCGACCGCGGCCAGCGCGGCGAGCCCGTCGCCGGCCTGGGTGACCTGGCAGCCGGCCCGCTCCAGGTACCGGCGTACCACATCGGACACAGTGGGATCGTCGTCGACGACGAGCACCTGGGGGACCGGTCCAGCGGCTGGCGGCGCTGTCATGGTCAGGCGGCCAGCTCGGCGGCCCCGAACGAGACCGAGAACCGCTTGCACCAGATCGAGACGCTGGTCAGCTCGGCCAGGTCGGCCGCCGCCGGAATGTCGTAGACCTGGTCGCCCCGGTTGCCCTTGAGCCGGTCCAACTCGATCCAGGCGCCGTCGTCGAACACGTGCCAACCAGCGTTGCCCTCGATCACCGGTTGATCGGTGAGCCAGACCCGCAGGTCAGGGCCGTTCGAGGTGGCGAAATCCCGCAGTACGAGCTGCCGTCGACCGTCCGCGAGCTGGACGAGCTCGGCCGAGCCGGTGGTTTCGTGCTCGTGGGTGACGAACTGGCCGGACGCCAGCAGCTGGTTGCCGGCCGGCGACGGGCTGGCCTGCTCGGCGGCGGCGCCATCCTCGCTGGCGACAGCGCCGTCCTCGCCAGCGGCCGGGGACTGCTCGACCGCGGCACTGGCGTCCGGTGTCGGCGTACCGGCGACCTGCACCTGCGGCAGCGCCTCGTCGACCACGGTGTCGGTGAACAGCTTCCACGGCTGGAACCAGTAGGCACCGAACGCCATCCCCGCAGCGACGACGACAGCGAGTACCCAACTCAACGGATTGGCAAGGAGTCGTTTCCACACGTGGCTCAGCGTACGGGCGGGAGCAGCGACGATGCTCTAGTTGATCTCTTGCGAAAGTCTTACGACCCGCTGACCACCGCTGATCCGGCGTCACACCGGATCAGCTGGTCGCGACACCGTAGGCGAGCGCCAACAGGGCCACCGCGAGCATCCCCGCACCGAGCACGGTCACCGTGTTGCCGGCGGACCACTTCCCGGGCGTACCGATCCCGGCGTGCAGGAAGAAGCCGCCGGACTGGCTGATCGTGCCGGTCGCGAGCAGCGCACCGATCGTCCAGATGTGTGGCTCGGGCAGGTCGGCCCGCCCGGCAATACCGAGCGCGGCCAAGGTGAGCACCAGCAGCACACCGGCGTGCGCGTGTCCGGCCCGGAACACCGCCAGCTGGAAATCGTTCAGTTTGCGGGTGGTCACCAGCCGCATCAGCGAATAGCCGCCGACCATCACCGTCGGGACGCTGACCAGCGCGATGACGGTCAGCACCCTTTCCGCCGTGCCCATAGCCCTCTCCTCGTGCCGCGTCGTTCCGCGCTCACGCGCACCACCATCTTTCCACTGACAAGATATCGTGACCGGGTAGCATCTTGTCAACGACAAGATGCTCAGGAGGTGCGATGCGGCAGCAGCCGTACCATCACGGGGACCTGCGCCGAGCGCTGCTCGCCGCCGCCGCCCAGGCGATCACCGAGTCCGGGCCGGCGGCGCTGAGCCTGCGCGACCTGGCCCGCCGGGTCGGCGTATCGCACGCCGCTCCGGCGCACCATTTTGGCGACAAGACCGGTCTGCTCACCGCGATCGCCGTCGAAGGCCTGGAGTTGCTCGCCGACGAACTGGACCGGGCCGGCGGCGACATTCTGGCCGCCGGGCAGGCGTACGTGCGGTTCGCCGTGCGGCACCGGGCGCACTTCGAAGTGATGTTCCAGCCGAGCCTGTTCCACTTCGACGCACCGGAGGCGGTGTCCGCCCGGCAGCGGGCCGGCCAAGCGCTGCGGACCAGCCTCGACGACGCCCGAGTGCCCCCGGGCGACCGGGACAACGCACGGCTCGCCGCGTGGTCCATCGTGCATGGGTTCGCGACGCTGTGGCTGGCCGGCGCGCTCGGGCCGGATCTCGACGACGCGCCCTCCGCCGCCGCCCCCGTGATCCGCCTCCTCTTCGATCCCCCTCCCACCCACCCCTGACGACTCCGGCGATCTTGGAATGGTCGCGCGTGGCGCCGCTGGACGGAAACGACGGCATCCTTGATTCGCCGGGCCCGCCGCGAAACCCTGGCTGCGGCGTCGTCGCACCAGAGTGTCGAATGAAGACAGTCCGGTGGGGAGTGGCTGACTGATCGTCTCGCAGGAGTCACCGAATGGTGCAGTGGCCAGCCGGATCATTTCTGGCAGACTCGTTGCTCCGATGCTCGGCCAGCGAAAAGGATGATCATGCCGGAAGCGGGTCGCCGGATCGATCTCTCCGACGAGAAGCCATCCGCCGAGGCTGATATCCTGCCGCCACGGGCGAAGCAGCGGTCGACAATTCTCGAATCACCCGAAGACGTCGACCTCACCGACGACGAGCAGCCCAGTGGCCGGGCGAACATCCACGTCGAACGGCACCTCGATAGGCCGGATCAGCCGCGGACAGCGCTCGGACGCCCGTGACCACCGGCGCTAGATGATGTAGATCCGCTCCTGCTCCCCGTTGGGATGGCGGACAAGGATGCTACCGCCGCCGCGATCGAGCAGTTCCTCGACGACCTGGTAGACCTGCAGCGCGCGGTTGATCACGTCGGTCTTGGACTGGCCCGTCTCGGCGCTGAGTTTGTCCAGCGCGTCGGCAGACCGGGGCGTAAGGTTGACCGTCACCCTGACCAGCCCGCCGGCACCTCCGGAAGCGGCTGACGACGGCGGCGGCCCGGGCACTGCGGGCGATCCGGTCGGCGAATTGTTGGCCAGCGAAATGCCGGCGCCTTCCCCGACCGCAGCGGCACGGTTCACACCAGGGCTCATGACAAGTGCTCTCCTCCAAAGCGGCAACCCATCAGCCTGCACCCACTTTGCTGACCTTCGCCGCGTCGACTCACATCGACCGTATGCGTGACAGTCGCTCGACCGGGCAGAGATCATCAGGCCAGGCCACGCATGGGTAAAGTTGATCTCCAAACCGGTGCCAGCCACGGTAGCAGCTGACTATCTGCGATGTGGCACCTTGATGCATGCATCAATGCTGGCTCTCGAACCATCAGACGTCAAGCTGACGAGAGTACCTAAGGGCATCACCCAATCGGCCGATACCGGATGGCATGTTCGGTCAGGAGCAGACCCGCCAAGAGCCTCGCCTGTGATGCAACACACAGCCGGCGCAGCCGGCGTGGTCACCCCGACGCGGCTGACCGGCTGCGGCTCCGAACAGAACCGACGACGCGACTGCTTACCAACGCCCACTAGTGCCCGTCAGCATGCAGGCGTACGCACATCCACGCATATGAGTTTTATGCAGTTGTTGCTACCGTTGTTGTGAGCATGTTGGTCATCAGAGGCGTCACCCAGCCCGACGCTGGCCGATGTCAGCGGCCCAGTGGATCAGCAGGGAGAAGATCGTTGGCAGCGCAGCACAAGGCAGCTAGGGCAGTCGACCTGCGGAGCGAACCCGGCGGAAATGCACCCAACGACGCTCGGATCAGTCGTAAGCAGGTCGAGAACTCGATGGATTTCGCCCTCGACGTGCTCGACACGCTGCAGGTATCGGTAGGGGTCCGGACCATCGACCGAGTCCAGGGCCCGCTCGCGTTCCTCGCTCTCAGCGTCAGCGCTGGCGTCGTCGGCTCCGGCGCAATCGCGACCGGCCTGGCGACCGGCAGCGAATTCCTGGAGATCATGATCTGGTTCACGGTCCTTGTGACGATGGTGCTCGCTTTCGGGATGGCCTACACCTGGCACACCGTCGACCGTGCCCGAGAAAACGTCAAGAACGCCCAGCCTCGTAACCGACTCCCGAGCAGGACCCGCGTCACGAGTCGCGAGGATCGCTCGACTATCGATTCGTAGGCGAGCCCCATGTCCGCCGCTGTGAACTCCGGGCCCACCCTTGAACTCCTGGCCCACCCTTGCCACGAAAATGGACACTCCGCCATACCCCCCGTCGCTTTGACGACCGACGGATGCCATGGGTGGCCGCCACCTGCGAACCTGATCACATGAGTGACAAGGCCGTCGGTGAGCCACCGCTGGTCGGGCGGCGGGCCGAGCTCCAAGCCGTGCGGGCGGCGCTGGGAGGAGCAGCCGAACGGTGCCACGGCGTACTGATCGGCGGGCCAGCCGGGGTCGGCAAGACCCGGCTGTTGAAAGAGGCCGCAGCCGGGCTGGCAGCGGCTGGCTGGCGACTGCTGCGGGCCCGCACTTCCGGCTCGGGCATCAATCTGCCCCTGGCCGCGCTCGCCGGCCTTCTCCCGCCACTGCCGTCGGCACCGCCACCGCCGTCGGCACCGGCGCACTCGCCCACGTCTGTGATGCAGCGTGCGCTACTCGGACTCCAGGCGGCGCTCGGCCGGACACGGAACGTCCTGCTGATCGACGACGCACATCTGCTCGACGACGTCTCCGCCGCCGTCGTACACCAGTTGGTGGCCGACGGCACGGTGCCGGTACTGGCCACGATGCGTACCGATGAACCGGCACCGGAGACGGTGACGGCACTGTGGAAGGACACCGGCGTACACCGGATCGACCTCGCCCCGCTCGGCCCGGCACTGACCGAGGCGCTGGTGGTGGCCATGCTCGGCGGGCCGGTGGAGGGTCGGACGCTGCGCCGGCTGCGGGACGCGGCGGCCGGCAACCCGCTGCTGCTGCGCGAGTTGCTGGCGTCGGTCCGGGAGGCCGGGCTCATCGACCGCCCGAGCGGCATCTGGCGGTTGACCGGCCCGCTGGACGCGGCACCGCGCCTCACTGAGTTGCTGGGCAGCCGGCTGACCGCAACCGATCCAGCCGAGCGCGACGCCCTGGAACTACTCGCCCTGGGTCAGCCGCTGCCGTTGCCCGCCGCGCTCGCCGCCATCGACGCGCAGACCCTGGAGACACTGGAAAGGCGTGGGCTGATCGCCGTCGTCACGGCAGGCCGGCGCGCGCTGGTCCAACTCAGCCATCCGCTGTACGCGGAACTGTTGCGGGCCGGCACTCCGGAGCTGGCCCGGCTACGGCACAGCCGCCGACTGGCCGACGCGGTCGCGGCGCTGGGCGCGCGACGCGGCGAAGACGTGATGCGGGTCGCGTTGTGGCGGCTCGACGGCGGTGGTGACATCGACATCTGCCTGATGCTGGCCGCTGCCGAGGAAGCGTCGTTCGTCCGGGAGTACGAGCTGTCCGCGCGGCTGGCCCAGCGGGCGTACGAGGCGGGTGGCGGGGTCGCCGCCGGGTTGGCCGCGGTACGGGCGCTGTTCCAGTGTGGCCGGCTCGACGAGGCGATCCGGTTCTGTGCCACGCTCGGTCAGTCCGCTGTGGACGATGCCGAGCGGGCGCAGGTCGCGATCCAGCAGGCGGCGATTCTGGTGCACGGTGCCGACGACGTGACAGGCGGGTTCGCCGCCCTCGACGCCGTCGCGGTGACCGATCCCGGCTGGCGCGAGCAACTCGACGCGGTCCGGCTCTACCTGCGGGCGTACCGACTCGACTGCTCCGTGGTGGCACCGGCGCTGGCGCTGTTCCACTCCTCCGGCCCCGCCGACCTGCGGCTGGCCGCCGCCGGCGCGGCCAGCTGTGGACTGCTGCTCGCCGGGCGGTTCGCCGAAGCCGAACTGCTGCTGGCGGACGTCGTGCCGGTCACGCACCGGCACGCCGGGCCGAGCCAGGTGCAGTCGGACGGGTTCCCGGCCGCGGTCGCGTCGTTGCTGATCGACCTGCCCGACGTCGCCGGTGCGCTAGCCGCCGCCGAGTCGACCTACCAGGCCAGTCTGCAGCCGCCGGACCGGGTCGCCCAGGCGCTCGCCGCCTTCTTCCTCGCCAAGATCGCTCTGCTTCGGGGACAGCCGTCCACGGCACTGCGGTGGGCGAACGAGGCGTACCTGGTCGCCGGTGACGTCGAGTTGCGTGGTGTACGCCGCTGGGCGGCCGGGCTGCGGCTGCAGGGCGCCGCCCAGGTCGGCGATCTGGCATCGGCCAGACGGGCGGTTGCCGACCTGGACCGGCACCCGGGCGGGCCGGGTGCCGTACGTCTGTTCGACATCGAGGTCGCCCGGGGCCGAGCCTGGTTCGCCACGCTCACCGGCGACACCGAGCGTGGGCTACGCGCGTTGGCGCAGGAGGTGACCCGGCACGGCGAGACCGGAGCGGTCGGCGCCGGCACGCTGGGAGCTCTCGACCTGGTACGCCTGGGTGCTCCCAGGGCCGCCGCGCGGCTCCTCGACGCCTACCCGCCGCCGGCGGGCTGGACGCTGGGCCGGATCGTGGTCGACTACGCGACCGCCGTCGCCACCCGTGACGCGTCGGAGTCGTTGCGCATCGCCCGGGACTTCGCCACGTACCACATGCCGCTGCACGCGGCCGAGGCGGCGATGCTCGCGGCGGCCAGCGGCGCCGCGGCCGGGGACGGTCGGACGGCGGCCGTGGCCCGGCTGCTCGCTGACCGCGAGCTGGCCCGGTGCGAACCGCCGACGACCGCCGCCGTGACCACCCCGGATCTGACCACTCCGGACCGGATCAGCCCGGCCGTGACCACCCCGGCGCTACGGCTGGGCGGGCCGGTCGGCGGACTGACCGGACGCGAGCAGGAGGTGGCGCTGGCGGCCGCCGCCGGCGAAACCACCAAACAGATCGCCACCCGGTTGCACCTGTCCGCACGGACCGTGGAGAACCACCTGCACCGCGCGTACACCAAACTCGGCGTCACCGGCCGGGCTGAGTTGCAGGCCTCACTGGCACCCCACCGAGTGCGCTTCGCGCTGAGCGCCGCACGCCAAGCGATTGAGTAGATCATCACTCAAGCCAGGTTGGGCGATGCCGTGCTGGACTTTGCCCGCTCCGCTCGATCGACACCGCTGCCAGGGCGTGTCCGTGACCCTGCTGTCAGCTGCTATCCGGGAGAGGTAGTCCCGTCATCATGCGTCCACGCCTTCCATCCCGTCCGCTACCGGCCATCGCCGGTGCCGCGGCCGTCGCCACCGCCGGGCTGGTCCTCGGGGTCGGTGCCCCGGCGCAGGCCGTCCCCCCGGAGCTTGCGGTGGAGATGGTGTGCGGTGCCCTCGACGTACGCTGGACCTCTGATCCGCTGGACGACGGCGTGCCGCCGGTCGACACGGTGGTGCTGCGCAACGGGGTCGTGGTGGAGGAGTTCACCATGACGGGCAGCGGGTTCCGCCGCTACGGCGCGGCGGACGGCGACCTGTTCGTGATCCGGCGCGCCGGGGAACGGGACACTCCGCCGGTGCCGTTCGCGGCTCCGGACGGCTGCGGCGAAACCCCGCTGCTGGAGGTGAACGCGACCAACGGATGTGCCGGGCTGAAACTCACGCTCACCAACCGGGGCACCGGCGCCGTCGACGGCCTGCTGCTGATCACGGCCGACACGTTCCCGGCCGGGGAACCGCTGGCCCCGGTCGCGCCCGGCACCACCGAACTGGGCTTCGCACTGCCGGACGGGACCGTGTACGACCTGATCACCGGGCCGTTCGCCCTCGACGCCCCGACCTGGATGACCGGGACGTACGTCAGGCCGGACAGCTGCGACGCGCCGAGCTCGACGCCCGCCCCGACGGCGTCGGCGACGCCGGGCGACGGGCCGACGGCCAGCGCTACACCGGACGGCGCAGGCGCCGGCGGCGAGTTGCCGGTCACCGGTGCGGCCGGCATCGGCTACGCGCTCGGCGGCGTCGGCCTGGTCGGCGCCGGTCTGGTCGTGCTCACGGTGCTGCGCCGACGGCGGATCCGATTCGTCAGCGGTGGGTGAACCATGACCTCGACGACCGTCTCGCGACTGTTCGGTGCCGGCCTGCTCGCGGCCACGTTGGCGGTGACCGCGGCGTGCGGTGGCGGCGCGGCGGATCCGGCCGACTCGGACGCGGGCCGGGCAGCCGGTGAGGACGCACTGCCAGCGTCGACGGCCGCCGGGCCTGCCCTGCCCGGCCAGCGCGTCCTGTCCCGCGCCCGGTGAGCGGCAGTCACGTCGTGTTGCCGGGCCGATAACCGGTTGTGAGCCGCCCGGCGGGTCGGCATAGTCCTGCCGTGATCGACGCGCTGACCTCGGGACTACTCGCCGGCTACGGTGTCGCGATTCCGGTGGGACCGATCGGGGTCCTGATCGTCGCCCTGTCCGCGCGGGTGTCGCTGCGTCAGGGAGCAGCCGCCGGGTTGGGCGTGGCCACCGCCGACGGGTTGTACGCGATCGTCGCCGTCGTCGGCGGCGCGGCGATCGCCCAACTGCTCAGCCCGGCCATCGCCGCGTTGCGGGCGATCGCCGCCCTGGTGCTCGGCGCCATGGCCGTACACGGCGTCGTCGCGGCGGTGCGCGCCCGACGCACGCCGGCCGACTCGGCGCGGCCCGCGCCAGCCGGGTCCCTGGCCAGGACGTACGCCGGCTTCGTCGGACTGACGTTGCTCAATCCCATGACGATCGTCTACTTCGCCGCCCTGGTGGTCGGCTACCAGAGCGACCCGACGCAGATCGGCACCGGGCCGGCACCCGACGAAGCGATGTCTGTCACCGTCGTGTCCGTCAGTGCGGCATTCGTCGGCGCGGCGTTCGTGGCCTCGACGAGTTGGCAACTGCTGCTCGCCTCGGGCGGGGCGGTGCTCGGCCGGGCACTCGCCAGCCCGCGCGGCCGTTTGATCACCGCCCTGGTCGGCAACGGCATCATCGGGCTGCTCGCCGTCCGCCTCGCCTGGCAGGTGATCAGCTGAGCCACGGCGCCGCCGCCCGTGACAGGCCGGCCGCTCCCTACAGGCCAGCCGCCCGCTACAGGGCCGGCCGCCCGCTACAGGGCCGGCCGCCCGCGACGGGTCAGGCTGGGTCGGTCCGGGCGAGGGCGGTGGCGCAGGTCGCCTGGCTGAGCGCGGTGACGGTCTGGACGACCGCCGGGTCGGTGGCCCGGGCGTGCGGGGTGACCGGCCGCCCCTTCGGGTCGAGCACCGTACCGGTGGGCAGGTCGGCGGTGGCGGCGACGATCGAGCTGCGGGCGGCGTCGGTGGCACTGGTCCGGAACAGATTGAGGTAGATCAGTGGGAAGGCCAACCGGGCCGGCATCGGGAACAGGTCCGACCGCATCGACCGGCCCATCTCGGTGGCGCTGGCACCGGGGTCGGCAGCGAGCACGGTGACGCCGGTGCCACGCAACCGGTCGGCAAGACCCATCGTGTACGCGAGGTTGGCGAGCTTCGCCCGCCCGTACGCGGTGAAACCGTAATACCGCCCGGCCACCTCGACGCGGTCCAGCGGGGTGCGGTCGGCGAGCCGGATCGCGCCGGAGGTCAGGTTGACGACCCGCCCCCGCCCAGTGGTGACCATGTCGTCGACCAGCAGTTCGGTGAGCAGATAGCCGGACAGGTGACTCATCGCGAAGGTCGCTTCGATGCCGTCGACGGTGTGCCAGCGCTGCCGGTAGACCCCGCCGACGTTGTTGACGAGCAGGTCGACCGGGCCGGCGACGCGGATGTCGTCGGCGAGCGCGTGCACGGCGTGCATGGCGGACAGGTCGGCCCGGACGAACCGGGCGTCGGGCGATCCCGCCGAGGCGAGCAGGTCGCGGGCGGCGTGGCCACGGTCCGGGTCGCGGCCGACGACGGTGACGGCGTAGCCGCGGCCGGCGAGGGCGTGGGCGGTGGCCAGACCGATGCCACCGGTGCCGCCGGTCACGACGGCCCGCTTCGAAGACTGGGTCATGACTAAGAAAATAGAACTAGCTATCGCGAATTTACAAGAGTGGCGGTGGCTACAGTGACGAGATGCAGGTGGAACCGGGGGTACTGCTGGCAGCCGTCGGCCGGCTCCGGGGCCGCTGGAGCCTGCACATCGTGCACGCACTGCTCGACGGCCCGGCCGGCTTCAACGACCTGCGCCGGGCGATCCCGGCGGTCGGGCCGAGCACCCTGGCCCGCCGGCTCGGCGAGTTGGAGGCGGCCGGCATCGTCAGCCGTACGGTGATCGACACCAACCCGCCCGGCAGCCGCTACGCGTTGACGCCCACCGGCGCCGGGTTACGTCCGGTGCTCGCCGAGATGGCCACCTGGGCCGGCGACACCGCTGACCCGGACATCCGCCACCACCAGCTCGACGACCTGCTGACCCTGATGCAGGAACGCTGGATGCTGGAGCTGCACTGCGCGTTGCTGGCCGGGCCGCGCCGGTTCACCGACCTGGCCCGCGACACCGGCGTCAACCAGGTCACCCTCACCGCGCGGCTCGCCGATCTGGAGCGGCGCGGCCTGATCCGCCGGCTCGACGACGCCTCGTACGCCTTCACGGCCACGGGTGAGGGTTTCCACCAGGTCGGTGAAGCCCTCGCCGCATGGGCGACGGCCACCGGGTGACGTGGCGGCTGCTGCTGGCGTCCGCCTCGCCTGGCAGGCCAGCCCGAGCCGAACCGCCCCGCCGATGTGAGGCTGAGACACCCTACGCGGCAACCATGACGTATCTCCGCCTCACATCGGTGCGGCCACCCGGCCGGCACCCCGCCGGCACCCGGCTGTGTGATCGCGGTCAGTCGGTGGGTGGGTGCAGGCGCAGGGCGGTGACAGCGGCGGGCAGGTCGGCGGCGGTGGCGACCCGGCGGGTAGTTTCCGGGCCTTCGTGCAGATGCACCTCGCACCGCGACGCGGCGAACCGGACGGTCACCGTCTCACCGGCGAAATGCGCACCGAGCAACGACAGCAACGGCACCAGGTCATCGCCGGCCACCGGCTCGCCAGCCGTCGACGCGTCGGCCGCCGGTTCGTCGGCCGCTGGCGACGGCACCGACTGCGGTACGCGGATCGCGGTCGCCGGATCGGTCGGCACCGCCGAGTGGGCGTCGCTGCACACGTACTCGACGGCGCGGGCGAGTGCGTGCTCGATGGTGGGCAGGTGCGCGAACGTCCGCAGGCCGAAGTCGGCGCTACGGTCGGCGTAGTAGGCACCCCACCGGACCCCCTGCACGTGGTACGGCGTACCGGTGCTGGGCCGGTGGTCGACGACGCTGACCACCAACGCCAGCCCGAGCCCGTACGCCATCGCCAGCGCTTCGGCCAGCGACGGCGCGGCCGGCACCCGGGCGTGCAGCAGCACCCGGGCACCCGGATGCCCGTTGGCGATGTTCGCCAGGTACGCCGTCAGCGGGTCCTGCCCGGCGTGGTCCAGGGTCACGTAGCCGTGCCACATCTCATGGTCGGCGATGACCTCGTACTCGTCGAGCGGTCCAAGCTGCTCCTGGCGTACCGGCAGATCCGCCAGGTGGGCCGGCAACCGGTACTGTGGCGGCACCTGGTGGATGGCCTTGCCGCCAGGCCGGCTGCCGACCTGCGGCACCGCCACAGATCGACCGCCCTGGTCGGCCGGCAACGCCCAGTTGAGGTGCCGAGCCCAGGTCCGCCCGTCGGTGACGGTGACGACGACGCCATGCCGGATCTCGTACGTGTCGCCGCAGCCGAGGCAGCGTCGGAGCCCGTGCTCGGGCACGCAGTCGGCGCAGCGTTCGTACGGGATCGCCGGCCCCTGCCACGTCGGCGGGGGCGGCTGCCACGACCGGGCGAGCTTCTCGACCGTACGGGAGATGGTCTGTCCGGTGGCGCGTTCGGTGAGTTTCTCGACGACCTCGACCACCCGCAGGCTGGTGTGCCACCAGCGGCCGTCGCGCCAGATGGCCTGCGCGCCCGGGGTCGGCTCACCGGTGCCGAGCGCCGTGCAGTCGGCGAGCACCCGGCGTTCGAGCTGGTCAAGGTCGAGTTTCGGCGGCCCGATCCGGGCACCGGCCGGAGAGCCGGCTGCCCCGCCGGCCCGGCCGGGCCGCAGGTAGTAGGCGGGCGCGTGGCGGCCACGGTCAGCCAGCCCGGTGGCGAGGCTGGTCGGGTCGGCGGCGACGATCGCCGCGTCGAGGCTGGCGGCGCAGCGGGCGAAGGTCGCGCCGGCGAAGGTTCCGCCGGACAAGGGCACATCGGAGGAGGCGCCATCGGACAAGGTGACATCGGAGGAGGCGTCGCCGACCTCGGCGTCGGGCAGATCGAGGCGCAGCTGCCAACTATGGCGGCCGTCGACGTACGGGTCGGGCCGGGCTTCGACGACCAGGTCCAGGCAGAGCAGTTCGGCAAGGTCGCAGAGCTGCCCCAGGTGACGTGCCGGGTCGGGGCGCTGCGGCGCGGCAGTGCGGCCGAGCCAGATCCGCCACGGGTGCCGGGAGTAACCGGCGATGGCCTCGGCTTCGATGGCGTGCCGCCGCTCGGCGGGCAGGCCGGGGTGCCAGTCCTTCGGCAGCATGATCGCCCCGGCGGAGACCTCGCGGTCGGGCACGTCCGGGTCGTAGACGTGGGTGGCGCCGACCCGGCCGGCCAGCTCGGCGACGACGGCGTCCAGGTCGATCGACCAGCGGCCGTCGCGGCGCGCCGGGTCGAGCGCGCCGGGCACGATGTTGACCGAGGCGACGGCGGTGGTGTCGGCGTTGGCGACGGTGAGCACGAGCTGAGCCCGGCAGCGGCCGAGCCCGTCGCAGCCGTCGCAGGTCCAGCAGACGCTGCCAGTGCCGAGGCAGATCTGACAATCGCGGTACGCCGACTCGCGGCTGTCGTCGGGTGGCGTGCCGTCGGGGACGATCAGCTGGTCGCCGTACCAGGTGCAGGTGCACGCTCGGGTGGTGACGCCGCCGCCGGCGCAGCGGGCGCAGTCGACGACGGTGACGGCGGGGCCGGGCTGCTCGGTCACCGGCTCACGCCGGCCGGGTAGTAGGCGGTGGCCTGGTTCACCGCCGCCTGGTTGGCCATGGCCTGGTTCACCGTGGCCTGGGTGGACTGCCAGCGGCGCAGCGCGTCCTTGATCCGGTCGTTCTGCTCGCGGGTGCGGTCCAGTTCGGCGTAGATGACGCTGAGGTCGTAGGCGACCCGGTCGAGGAACGCGGCGACCTCGACCGGGTTCAACCCCCGGGTCGCGACGCCGGCCGGGCCGAACCGCTGGTTGCGCACCTGCCAGGGCCGGATCGGCCGGTACGCCGCCGAGCGCGTGTTGGTGCCGGGAACTCGGTGGACGCCGGGGTCGCTGCCAGCCGGCCAGCGGCTGGGCGGGGTGGACGCCATCCGTCGGCGTCCCCAGCGGACCCGCATCCGTTGCCACATCCTTCGCATCATCAGTGCTCCTCCCCTGTGTCGTGCCGTGGGTGTTGCTGGTGTGCGTGGTGGACGGGGGTGGCCCTGCCCCTTGCCGACTCGGGCGGGGCCACCCCCGCCCCGATCACCGCAGCCCTCCTTGGCGGTACGGCGACCGGGGCAGACCTTGGTTCCGCCGCGTGAGCTGCGGAAATCCGGATCAGGCGCAGTCGCCGAGGTCGGAGTGCGCGCTGACCGGCCCGGTCGCTCTCCGGGCAGCGGTACGGGTCCGGACGTCGGTGTCACCGCGCCGGGCGTCGGGCATGAGTACCGCCGGCGGTACGTCGACCGGCACCTGCCGGGGGCCGGTTCCCGGGTCGTCCCAGTCCGGCCCACACGACCGCCACCGGTCGTCATCCATCTGCGTCACGGTCGACTCCCCTCCTCTGAAGATGTGCGCGACTGAGAATCACCCATCCCCCTTACGAGTGTCAAGTGCATCAAGTTGACGGGGCTGCTACTCGTAAGCTCCGTACGTTCGTTGACATGCGGTTGGCCGGGATGTCCGAGATCCAGCAGATGCTCGGTGGTGTCTCCCGCCAGCGGGCATCCGAGATCGTCAACCGTCCGTCGTTCCCCGCACCGCTGGACGTCCTCGCCACCGGCCGCATCTGGTCCCGCGACGCGGTTGCCGAGTGGATCCGCAAGAACCGACCAACCCAACGCGAGGACTGAGAA
Source organism: Solwaraspora sp. WMMB335 (assembly GCF_049179075.1). Lineage (NCBI taxonomy): Bacteria > Bacillati > Actinomycetota > Actinomycetes > Micromonosporales > Micromonosporaceae > Solwaraspora > Solwaraspora sp. WMMB335. The sequence goes on along the minus strand of NZ_JBMHMF010000001.1, from coordinate 5,602,700 downwards.
CCTCTCGTCACGTCAGAGACAACTGGACGACCGCCCTCGCCGGCACCATGTGAACACCCGTGTGAAATTCGAGCCTTCGTGTGGCCATATGCAGCGTCGATGCCTGACCGGTACCGTCCAAGGTAGTCACATGGGAGGGGTGCTCCGTGAACGGATCCAACGATGCCCTGGCCTCACTGATCACCGAGGCGGGCTTCTCGTGGGCCGGGCTGGCCCGGCGGGTCAACGATCTCGGTGCCGACGAAGGTCTCGCGCTCCGCTACGACTACACAGCGGTCCACCGGTGGGTGAAGCGCGGCGAACGTCCGCGACCACCGGTGCCGACGCTGCTGGCACGGGCGCTCAGTGAACGTCTGCGTCGCCGGATCACCCCGGCAGACTTCGGCATGACCGACGAGGAAACCCTTGCCGCTCGCGGCCTGCAGTACGCCGACCATCCGCGTACCACCGTCGACACGATCATCGACCTGGGCAGGGCCGACGTCGCCCGCCGCAACATCGTCAAGGCACCGTTCGTACTCGCCGCACTCGGGGCACCGAGCCGTGACTGGCTCCTCGCCACCCTCGACGAAACATCGACGGAGCGCGGCCCCCGGCAGATCGGGATGCGGCAGGTGGCCGGCATCCGGGAGATGTTCGCCCTGTTCCAGGAGCTGGACGTGATGCGCGGCGGCGGCCACGCCCGTACCGCCCTCGTCGAGTACATGCAGAGCTACGTACTGCCACTACTCAAGCGGGAGCACGAGCCGGACGTGCAGCAGGCGCTCTACGAGGCAGCCGCCGAGCAGTCGTACCTCGTCGGGTGGATGGCCTACGACGACGGCGAACACGGGCTCGCCCAGCGCTACCTCATCCAGGCGCTCCGACTTGCCCAGGCCGCCAACCACGCCGCGCTCGGCGCGCACGTCCTCGCCGGCATGTCCGACCAGGCCAACCTGCTCGGCCACCCCCGCGAAGCACTGATGCTCGCCCGCGCCGGCCGCCGCGGACTCGCCGACGGCGACTCCCCTGCCTGCCTCGCCGACCTGCACATCCTCGAAGCCCGCGCCCTCGCGGCACTCGGCGAATCGGCACCGGCAGCAGCTGCCGTGGCCAAGGCCGAACAGACCTTCGCCCGCGTCGACCACGACGACGAACCCGTCTGGGCCACATTCATCGACACCCCATACCTGTACGGCGAAGCCGCCCACTGCTTCCGCGACCTCGGGCAGCCCGACGACACCGAACGCTTCGCCACCGAGTCCGCCGAAGGTGCTCGCCACCAGGGCCGCGCCCGCCGCGCAGCGCTCAGCCACGCCGCCCTGGCCACCGCCGACCTCGACCGCTCGGACGTCGAAGCCGCCGCCACCCGCGCCGCTCACGTCGTCGAGCTGGCCGCCTCCGTCAACTCGTCCCGCACCATCGGAACTGTCCGAGACCTGCAACACCGTCTGAAGCCGTACGCCACCCTCCCCGAGGTACGCCACTTCACCACCCGCGCCACCGAACTCCTCGGCCTCGCCGCCTGACCAAAGCGGCTGAAGCTGTCCTCAGCGGTTCAGCCTCCTGGCAGGCCGAATGCCAGCACGTGCAGCAGTCCGACGATCGATCCGGAACCCAGGATCTCGTTCCGGTCGAGTAGCTGCCGAATGCTGGTGAGTGGCACCCACGCAACCTCGCCGGCTTCGTCGGACACGGCGGGCCGGCCGACGAACGTCGCCTCCCTGGCGTAGTAGACATCATGCGGCGAGTCGACCATGCCGACCATTGGCTGGTACGAGACCAGAGGCCGCATCACGTACGGTCGCCAGCCGGTTTCCTCTTCGACCTCGCGTGCCACGGCCGTCTCCGGGCTCTCGCCGTCGTCGACGATCCCGCCGGGAAGCTCCCAGCCCCACTGGTCCGACACGAAGCGGTGCCGCCACAGCATCAGCACCTGGTCCTGATCGTTGACGACGACGCCGATGGCCGCGCGAAACAGCCGTACGACGTGATGCTCGAACCGTTCGCCGCCGGGAGGCTGGACGTCGACCAGGTCGAGACTGACCCACGGCCGCCGCTCGTACACGGTTCGCGCTCCGAACACCTGCCAGCGGTGGGCGTCGGTCTGCTCAGGGCCGGGCCCGTCGTCGAGCCGGCCCCGCAGCGGCCGTTCGGCTCCACCCGTTGCCTCCCCCACACCGGCCAGCCTATCGGCGCAGCCGTTCGAAGCAGCCCTGCACCCAATCCGCAGACAAGGGCCCGCGAACCCGCGCCACCGAACTCCTCGGCCTCGCCGCCTGACGCAGGCACCTGGAGCTGCCCCGCCGCCCCCAGCCGGCGACCCAGGCAACCACCTGGGCCGTCACCAGCCGCTAGGGTCGCCGGGCGCTGGGCAGGCCGTCGTACGCGATCACGGTCGCTCAGTGACGCTCTCCGTACCATGAGCCATAGTGGACGTTATGGCTACTACGACGATGCAGCTCGACAGCGATGTCCGAGACGAACTGGCGGAGATCGCCAGACGCGACTTCGCAGGCGTTCCCCTTGCCGAGGCGCTTCGGCGGCTCATCAGAGAGCATCAGGTCAACAAGATCATGACGCGGTACGCCGAGCTACAGTCCGACCAGCAAGAATGGGCCAGCTACCGGGCCGAGACGTCGTTGACCGACAACACCGCCGGTGACGGCATGCCCCTCGGGCGCGACGAGTACCCGGAGTACGACGAGTGAGCCAGCCCAAACTCGCACCGTGGTGCCGCTGACCACTCGGGACAGCGACTTGAACCAGGATGTGAGGATTTACTCTTCCGAGTCCGGACTGACCCGCCCCAGCTGAGCGCACCGAGGACATACCAGCGGTTTCCACGGAACGGTTTCGCCGCACACAGCCCCTGGGCACCGCCTCAGCCAGCGAAGTCGCGCGGCTGTCCGAATGGCTTCGGGAAATGGTCGCCTTCACGCCCTGGCTGCGACACAGCAGGTGAGCGCAGATGGAGCGTAACGGCACTCTCAGGGCTGCCCCGCAGGGACGATCAGGTATACGCGCACGATGTCGTCGATGCCGATCTTCTCTTTCTTGCGCACCGAGTCCCGCAGCGGGAGGGCGTAGCCGCCGTCCTTGGGGAACAACGAGGTCCGCCAGCGGCTTCGCCCGAGTCGAACCTCGACCGGCACCATCCCCCAGCCATACGTGACAGCCGACGCCAACTCTCGCACCACATCGGCGGGCTCGTCCGGGATTGTCACGAAGTGGTACGGGGACGGCCCTCGCCATTCCCACACGACACCCTCGAACTCAATCATGAGATCAGGCTACGCAAGCAGCAACTGGTGGTCCTCGACGCGTAGCCAAGGCCGAACACGCCTTCGCCCGCGTTGACCACGACGATGAACCCGTCTGGGCCGCATTCATCGACGCCCCATACCTGTACGGCGGAGCCGCCCACTGCTTCCGCGGCCTCGGGCAGCCCGACGACACCGAGCGATTCGCCGCCGAGTTCGCCGAAGGTGCCCGCAAGCAGGGTCGCGCCCGCCGCGCCGCGCTCAGCCACGCCGCCCTGGCCACCGCCGAACTCGACCGCTCAGACGTCGAAGCCGCCGCCAACCGCGCCACTCACGTCGTCGAGCTGGCCGCCTCCGTCAACTCGTCCCGCACCATCGGAACCGTCCGAGACCCTGCAACACCGCCTGAAGCCGTACGCCACCCTCCCCGAGGTACGCCACTTCGCCACCCGCGCCACCGAACTCCTCGGCCTTGCCGCCTGACCGAGAAGGACCAGCACCAACATCAATCCCTACGCCAGGCCCTGGCACCACCAACGATCTCAATCGGCCGATGGCGGACGCCTCCGTTCCCGTACCAAGACCGTAACCTCGTGAAGAAGCAGGCATAGCACCAGTACTCCCGCCGGCACCGCAGCTTTTTTGCTGCGGCCCTTGTGCCGTACCAGGTAGCGTAGATGACGAGAGCAGCAAGCGCCGCAGCGCCTATAACCAAGATGACCGTACCAACACTTACCCCGAGTCCTGCCACTGCGACGAGAGCGACAGGCGCGACTCGACCGCTCAGGTCGTAGCAGTTGACCGGGTCGCCGACGCAGTAGTCGTACGGGTTGGCGTTACCGCCGTACACGGGGTCGACGGTGAGGAAGCGTCCGGTGGTGGTGTTGTAGAGACGCACCCCCATCAGGATCAGCCCGGTCGCGGGGTCCGTGGCGCGTTGCTTCGCGCCCAGCCAGCCGTACCGTTCACCACCGACCGCCTCAGGGTTGCGAGGAGTCCCGTACTCGCTGGCATCGGTGGTCGCCGACAGACCGACGTCGCCGGGGAGAATGGTGGCGATTAGGTCGCCGTGCAGGTTGGCCAACCGCCACGTCACCTGCCCGTTGTCGCCGTTCCAGATGCCACCCATGCCGGAGACGCCAGCCACGATCCGGGTGTAGGTGTCGACGTTCTCCTGCGTCCAGGCCGGGCTGTCCCCGTCGTCGTTAGCACCGTCATGACCGGCGCACCAAGACCGGACCCGGACTCACCCTCGAACCGGAACCACCCTGACAGCTATAGACCTGCTATAGACCCCAGCTATTCAACCGTTGAATAAGCTACGATCTCGCCGGAGGATCCTTTTCGCTGACCTTCCTGAAGCGGCGCCAGGCAGTCAGCAATGTTCGGACAAGCTGTACCAGCATATATCCTGCAACCGCACCCGAAAAAGTTCTGGACACGACACCTTCGTGATTGAAGAAATAAATCACAGAACTGAGGAAAAATAACACAGGAAATACAGGGTTGACATCACTTGATCCAAACACTTTTTGTCCAAGCCTACGCGGAAGGTTTGACATCTATATCACCAGTACCCCGAGTACACTCCTCTTGTGACCCGTCGAGAAATCTCCCGTACAATGAGGCTTATTCAGCAGGCCTCCGACTCGCTACAGTAGACCCCCAACAAAAAGGACGATCCGCTCTTCCGTAGGATGGAGTTACCACACCACATCTCAAAGAAAAGCGGACCGCCGGACATGTATCATACCACTGGCTTCACCACGGACCAGATCCGCGACCTCTGCGTGCTGGTCCGAACGGAATGCCAGGATCTGAATATGGAGCCCTGGCCCCCGGTCCTTGGTCTCTACCGCGCTGTCGTCGTCGCGTTGACCTACATGCGTCGTAACCGCGTCCAAGCGGAGATCGCTGAAGCGCACGGCGTCTCCCAGTCGACGATCTCGCGAGCGGTCACCGGCATCACCCCGGTCCTCGATCGCGTGCTGACGGAGTTCGTGCCGACAGCCGACGACCTCAGCCCGACCACCCAGTACATCGTCGACGGCACGCTGCTTCCCTGCTGGTCATGGCGCACGCACCGCTGTCTGTACTCCGGCAAGCACAAGACCACGGGCATGAGCGTTCAGGTCGCCTGCACCCTCGACGGTGCGCTCGCCTGGATCTCCGATCCCGTCACCGGCAACCACCACGACTCGTACGCGATCAACGACACCGAGGTCCTCGTCACCCTGAATCCCGGAGACTGGATCGGTGACAAGGGCTACGTCGGCAACGGCATGATCACCCCGTACAAGAGGCCCAAGGGCGGCGAGCTCGCGGAATGGCAGAAGGAATACAACAGGCAGGTCAACAAGATCCGCTGGGTTGTGGAACAGGTCATCGCGAACCTGAAGACATGGCGAATCCTGCACACCGACTACCGCAGACCGCTTGCGACCTTCACAGAAACGATCTCCTGCGTCATCGGGTTGCACTTCTATAGGATCGCCTGTGAATAGACCTCAATGCGGCAGTATTTCTTAGCGCCAGCATGAATGGTATCACGCCTCGCAGCGCTAAAATTCCGCCAGTCACTCTTAAAATCGTGATAGCCTACCCACGACGCCAACCCGGAACCGATGTACTTCCACCGATCCTTAGTGCGAAAAGGGTGGAAGGTGGCTTTCCAGCCCTTCTTCTTTACAGCTCTATATACTTTCCAGCCAGAACGAGCTGATCGAAATCCGCCTTTCAGCAGAGCCGCCCCACTAACCCATCCACCAATATGAACGGACATTCGGGTGCCGTAGAAAACCATACGCCAGACCGAGTTGCGGCCCCAGCCGCAGAACTTCCAGCACCAGCGTTTGCCGTCGAGGTCTTTCTTGTTGAGCGGGTCGGCGCAAGTGTACTCGTAGGCGTTGCAACTGCCCCCGTACACAGGGTCGGTGGTGAGGAAGCGTCCGGAGGTGGTGTTGTAGAGACGCACCCCCATCAGGATCAGCCCGGTGGCGGGGTCGCTGGCGCGTTGCTTTGCACCCAGCCAGCCGTACCGTTCACCACCGATCGCGTCAGGGTTGCGAGGGGTGCCGTACTCGCTGGCGTCGGTGGTGGCCGACAGGCCCGCGTCGTCGGGGAGGATGGTGGCGACCAGGTCGCCGTGCAGGTTGGTCAACCGCCACGTCACCTGCCCGTTGTCGCTGTTCCAGATGCCGCCCATCCCGGAGACGCCAGACACGATCCGGGTCCAGGTGTCGACGTTCTCCTGCGTCCAGGCCGGATTGTCACCATCGTCGTCGTAGTGGTGCACCGTCGTCACCGGCGTGCCGTCAGCGGTGTCGGTGAACGACCGGATCCGTTCGCCGGTGACATCCAAGGCGTAGTCGACCGTCCGGCCCGCCTGCGTAATCGTGTCCACCAGGTCGGTCACGTGGTAGCCGACCGTGGCGTTGCCGGCGGCCGGGGTGGCGGTGTCGGCTGCTGGCACGGTGGTGGTGCGCCCGAGCGCGTCGTAGACCGTGCCAGCGGTGGTGATCCGATCCGCCGCGTCATACGAGTGGGTGATGGTGGAGGCGGCGGTGCCGGTCTGGCAGGCACCGTCACCTGCCGGGGCGTACTCGACCAGACTCGTCCGGTTGCTGCTGGCCGAGAAACCGTAGGCACGGGTCGTGCACTGGCCACCGATGGTGTCCTCGACCGTCGTCAACCGACCCGACGCGTCATAGGTGTAGGTCTGCTCGGCCAGGGTCGACGCGTGATGCCGCCACTGACCATGCACCGACTCCGCCACCGACCCACTGTAGAGAGTGCAATCCGACGCACCACAACCCGGCCGGTCATACGTGATGCCGACGCTCGTCCCGGTCTCGTCGTAGGAATGGGCGACCGTGATCCCCGACGGCCAGCTCTCCGTCACTAGGTTGCCGTCGACGTCGTACCCACCGGTGAACACCCCGGCCTGCGTGTCGTCGACCGACGAACAGACCACGCCGCTCGGTACCGCCGTCGTAGGTGTAGGTCCGGGTCGCCTTACCATCCGAACTTGTCGCCGTCCGCCCCAACAAGTCGTACGTCGTGGACGACACGTTAAGGCCAGCAAGATCGTACTCCTCTACCAATCTTCGAAGCCGAGCCTCGTCCGCTCCATCTCAGCTCTCCCTTGGTCCAACCAGACTAGGTGATAGGTGATCCCGCGATAGATAAATTTGTCCGACAAGAGTTCAGATATCTCATCTACATCATCGTAATACCCTTCATCGGGAGGCAGTGACGAAGAATTGAGAACGATACGCCATGCCAGCTTGGGCACTGTCTGCCTAAGCCGACGGTAGATCGGGCCACTGATTGATGCAACCTCATGGATCGCCAGAAAGAGAACCCCGACCTTTTCATCATCAAGTAGTAGGTCAGCGAGCTTGCGGTCGAATGCGAAAGGCAAGGTACCTACGTGATTTCCCTTTCCCATCATCACCACCAAGATGCCCATCGCCGTGGCTGCCGATGGTTGATGTGGAAGCTCTGGTAATCATGGCGACCTTTGACCGAACTCGTCAGATTGGAGGACCAACCGAACCTGCCCTTCTTGGCCGACCCTCGCCAGGCTCGTTGAGCCGAACCTAATCCCTTCGAATACATTCGGGCTCCATTCCTTGCTTTGCTATGAATTCCGCCACGACCCACCCACATCCGGCCTGCAAGCCAACTGGTGGCACGCGTCGCCCGTGCCGCTTGGACCCCAGTCTGAGCCAACCGAACGAGACGATAGGCGCAATGCCACGTAGCTTAAGTTGATCTTGGGTTTGACCTGTGGGTTTGGTGTGGGCTCCTGGGCGGTGCGGCGTGGCGGGACGACCACGGCTGGGCTGACTGTTTTGATCACGGGTCATGTCGGTGGATGTGGTGGACCGTCCAGTGGTGCGGCCGGATCAGGTGACGCTCGGGGTGCTGATCTCGCAGGTGTCGCGGGAGGAGGTCGACGCCGCGATCGAGGTGTGCGGGGTGCGGGAGCAGCGGTCGGACGGGAAACTGCCGGCGCACGTGACCGTGTATCTGACGTTGGGGTTGGCGTTGTTCCCCGACGATGACTACACCGAGGTCGCGACCAGGGTCACCGGGTCGTTGGACCGGTTCGGGTGCTGGAGTGCGGGGTGGAGCGTGCCGACCTCGAGCGCGATCAGCCAGGCGCGGAAACGGTTGGGCCGCCGGGTGTTCGCCGAGCTGTTCGAGCGCACGTGCGGGCCGGTCGCGGGCGGGTCGGGCCCGACAGCGCCGGCGGGCGCGTTGGGGACCGCGCGGGGGTCGTTCCTGCGCCGGTGGCGGCTGCTGGCGATCGACGGGTTCACCGTCGATGTGCCCGACAGCACGGCCAACGCGGCCGAGTTCGGCTACGCCGGGTCAGGGGGGAACCGGTCCGTGTTTCCGAAGGCCCGGGTCGTGGCCCTCGCGGAGTGCGGCACCCACGCCTTCGTCGCCGCGGAGATCGGCGCCTACACGGTGGGTGAGAAGACCCTCGCGCAGCGGCTGTACCCCCGGCTGCGGTCCGACGAGTTGCTCACCGCTGACCGGGGGTTCTACTCCTGGCAGGCGTGGGACACCGCCGCCGCGACCGGCGCGGCGCTGCTGTGGCGGGCCCCGACCCAGATCGACCTGCCCGTGGTCAAGGTCCTGTCCGACGGCACCTATCTCACCGTCCTGATCAAACCGACCGTCCGTGGCGCCCGGCGGGAACGGCTCCTCGCGGCAGCCCGCGCCGGGGCTGATCTGACCGACATCGACACTGTTCCGGACGCGTTCGACGACCGGGGCCTGCCGGTCGTTCACCTCGCCCGGGTGGTCGAGTACGACATCCCCGACCGCGTCGGCGACGGCACCGGCGAGTTGATCGCCCTGATCACCACCATCGTCGACCCCGCCGACGCCCACGCCGACGAACTTGCCGGCGGCTACCACGAGCGGTGGGAGGAAGAAACCGCCAACGACCAGCTCAAAACCCACCTCCGTGGTCCCGCACGGGTGCTGCGGTCCCGCCTGCCGGACCTGGCCCACCAGGAGATCTGGGCCTACCTGATCGTCCACCACGCGATCAGCGCGCTGACCGCGAAAGCGTCCGCCGCCGCCGACCTCGATCCGGACAGGATCTCCTTCACCAGAGCCCTGCGCCTGATCCGCCGCACCGCCACCGGCACGGCGGACATTCCCCCCTCAGGACTGGGCTGACCAGCTACCGACCCACCTCGCCCAGATCGCCACCCTCCTGATCCCCACCCGACGCGAACGCACCTGCCCCCGCGCCGTCAAACGCGCCCGCCACAACCAGTACCGGATCAAGAAACCCCACGAACCGGCCAGCATCCGCCACCAGCGTCCACCGACCATCCACATCCACCGGGTCCAGCCACCATCAAGATCAACCTAGTGCCGCGTCAGGCAACGTTGGCCCTGTTGACTACCTCGCGTAGGCGTTCGTCGGCGGCGTGCTTGTTCCGCCAGATGATGTAGCGGCGGATCATGCTGCCCTGCTCGGCGTGGCTGGTGTGGTCGGTGCCATCGAGGGTGAAGTAGCGCAGAGCGGTGAACTGGGCCTCGATGCGGTTGACCCGACTTGGCTCACGGTTGGCTGATTTCGGGGTCTGCGGGGCTGTGACCTGGGGTGTTGCGTCGGGAGGCACGCACTAAACGCGCCGGGTTCTAGGGTGTCGGCGTGGCGTACGTGCGGACGGTGAAGACCGCGTCGGGAGCGCGGGCGGTGCAGATCGTGCACTCGCAGCGTCGGGGATCGCGGGACATCGAGCACATCGGATCCGCGCACACCGACGCGGACCTGGAACTGCTCAAGGCGGTGGCCCGGCAGCGGCTCGCCGCCGGGCAGGGCGAGCTGGACCTGCGTCTGCCGGACCAACCGGCCAACGGCGGCGCCCCGCTGCCGATCACGTCGTCGCGGGCCGGGCACCTACTGGACGCCCTGGGCCGCGGCTACGAGACGCTGGGATTCGCTCGGGCCGCCGGCCGTGATGAGGTGTTCAAGGCGTTGGTGCTGGCCAGGATCATCGAGCCGACCAGCAAGCTCGATTCGGTGCGGGTCCTCGACGAGGCCGGCGCGTGGGCGCCGTCGTACGCGACGATCAAACGGCGGCTGCGGGTCTACGCCGGCGGTGACAGTGCCTCCGACGCCGCAGTGCCGGCCGGTGCCGAGACCGCAGCGGGTGCGGCGGGTGGCCCGTGGCGGGCACGGTTGGCACGCGCCTGCGCCGAGCATGTGCGCCTGGGTCCGGCGACCCTGCTGCTCTACGACGTCACCACGCTGTACTTCGAGGCCGACGAAGGTGACGGGTTCCGTGAGCCCAGTTTCTCCAAGGAACGGCGTCTGGAGCCGCAGATCACCGTCGGTCTGCTCACCGACGGGGCCGGGTTCCCGTTGATGGTGCACGCGTTCGAGGGAAACCGGGCCGAGACCACCACCATGCTGCCGGTCCTGCGAGCGTTCCTGGAGGCGCACCGGCTGTCCGACGTCACCGTGGTCGCCGACGCCGGGATGGTGTCCGAGGCGAACAAACGCGCCATCGAGGCCGCCGGTCTGTCGTTCATCCTCGGCGCCCGTGTCCCCGACGTGCCCTACACCGTCCAGCAGTGGCGCGACGCCCACCCCGAGGCGGAGATCCCCGACGGGCACGTGTTCGTCCAGCCCTGGCCCGCCGGCCGTGGCGACAACCGCCGTGACCACACGTTCTTCTACCAGTACCGCGCCGACCGGGCCCGCCGCACGTTGAAGGGGATCGACACCCAGATCACCAAGGCCGTCAACGCCGTCGCCGGCCGGACCCCGGTCAAACGCAACCGGTACGTACGCCTGACCGGCGCGACCAAGACCGTCAACCGCGCCCTCGAAGCGAAAAACCGCGCCCTGGCCGGGATCAAGGGCTACGTCACCAACCTGCCGAACCCCGACCCCGACCAGGTCATCAGCGCCTACAGCCGACTCCTGCAGGTCGAGAAGTCCTTCCGCATGTCCAAGACCGACCTGGCCGCCCGGCCGGTGTTCCACCACACCCGCGAATCGATCGAGGCCCACCTGACCATCGTGTTCGCCGCCCTGGCCGTGTCCCGCTGGATCGAGAACACCACCGGCTGGAGCATCAGACGCTTCGTCACCACCGCCCGACGCTACCGCACCATCCAGATCCAGGCCGGCGACCACACCATCACCGCAGCCGACCCCATCCCCGACGACCTCCACACCGCCCTCAACGCCATCCACCGCACGCACTAAATGAGCCAAGTCGGGTCAAACGCGCCCGCCACAACCAGTACCGGATCAAGAAACCCCACGAACCGGCCAGCATCCGCCACCAGCGTCCACCGACCATCCACATCCACCGGGTCCAGCCACCATCAAGATCAACCTAGTGCCGCGTCAGGCAACGTTGGCCCTGTTGACTACCTCGCGTAGGCGTTCGTCGGCGGCGTGCTTGTTCCGCCAGATGATGTAGCGGCGGATCATGCTGCCCTGCTCGGCGTGGCTGGTGTGGTCGGTGCCATCGAGGGTGAAGTAGCGCAGAGCGGTGAACTGGGCCTCGATGCGGTTGAGCCAGGAACTGTTGGTCGGCGTGTAGGCGAACTCGACGTTGTTCGCGGCGGCCCAGTCGCCGACGCGGGTGTCCTTCTTCGTGCTCAGGTGCGGGGAGTAGTTGTCCAGGACGATCGCGATCCGGGTCCCGGGTGGGTGCAGGCCGCGCAGGTAGCGGCAGAACTCCAGGAACCGTGTCCGGTGCTTCGTCGGCTTGATGTGGCCGTAGAGCTTGTCCGCGCCCAGGTCGTAGGCGGCGAACAGGTGGCGGACGCCGTGGGGGCGGGTGTATGTCGCCCGCCGGCGGGGCCTGGGCCCACGCTCGGGGTCCTTGTGCCGTCCACCGCGTTCGGCCCACTGCCGTCCGGGGTGGGGCTGCAGATTCAACGGGCCGAACTCGTCCAGGCAGAAGATGACGTCGGGCTCACCGGCCTCGGGGACGACCTCGCCGTCGGCGATCGCGTAGAGGTGCTCGACGCGGGCCTTCTTGGCGGCGTAGTCGGGGTCGCGGAAGGTCTTCCAGGTCTTCACCCGTTGAAACGAGACGCCCTCCTCGCGGAGCAGGACCCGTAGGCCCTCGTGGCTGATGTCGTCGACCACCCCCTCAGCGACCAGGAAGTCGGCCAGCTTGGCCAGACTCCAGGTCGAGAACGGCAGACCGTGCTCGGCCGGCGTGGACTTGGCGATCTTCTTGATCTCACGCCGTTCCGGCAGGGTGAACGTCCTCGGCCGGCCACCCTTGTACTTCGGGTAGAGCGAGTCGAAGCCGTCAGCGTTGAAGTTGTGGATCACGTCGCGGACCCGGTCTCCGCTGGTGAACGTCACCTCCGCGATCGTGCCCACGGACATGCCCTGCGCGGACAGCAACACCATCTGAGCCCGTCGCCAGGTCACCACCGAGCCCGTACCTCTACGGATGATCCGCAACAGGCGCCGGCCCTCGTCGTCGTCGATCTCACGGACGCGTACTCGTTCTCCCACCCGGACAGCCTGGCGGCACCCCACCGCCCGGACCAGCACCCGCACGGCGCGTCACGAGGCAAACGTTCCCTGATACGGCACTAGGCTACGTGGCATTGACGATAGGCGCGATACGCCCAAACAGCAGCTCCAACGCCGGGGATGAAGCTCGCGGCAGTTAGTGCAATGTCATACTTGTACTTCCACAGGAACTTGCCGACTTTCCTCGCTGCCTTCTTCCAGCTCCATTTGCCGTCGAGGTCGAAGCAGTTGACCGGGTCGCCGGCGCAGTAGTCGTACGGGTTGGCGTTACCGCCGTACACGGGGTCGGTCGTGAGGAACCGTCCGGTGGTGGTGTTGTAGAGACGCACCCCCATCAGGATCAGCCCGGTCGCGGGGTCGCTGGCGCGTTGCTTCGCGCCCAGCCAGCCGTACCGTTCACCACCGACCGCCTCAGGGTTGCGAGGAGTCCCGTACTCGCTGGCATCGGTGGTCGCCGACAGACCGACGTCGCCGGGGAGAATGGTGGCGACCAGGTCGCCGTGCAGGTTGGTCAACCGCCACGTCACCTGCCCGTTGTCGCTGTTCCAGATGCCACCCATCCCCGACACACCAGACACGATCCGGGTCCAGGTGTCGACGTTCTCCTGCGTCCAGGCCGGATTGTCTCCGTCGTCGTCGTAGTGGTGCACCGTCGTCACCGGCGTGCCGTCAGCGGTGTCGGTGAACGACCGCACCCGTTCGCCGGTGACATCCAGGGCGTAGTCGACCGTGCGGCCCGCCTGGGTGATCGTGTCCACCAGGTCGGTCACGTGGTAGCCGACCGTCGCGTCACCAGCGGTCGGAGTCGCGGTATCCGCCGCCGGCACCGTCGTCGTACGCCCCAGCGCGTCATACACCGTGCCGGTGGTGGTGATTCGGTCCGCCGTGTCGTAAGAGTGGGTGATGGTGGAGGCGGCGGTACCGGTCTGGCAGGTGCCGTCACCAGCCGGGGCGTACTCGACCAGACTCGTCCGGTTGCTGCTGGCCGAGAAGGTATAGCTACGGGTGGTGCACTGGCCGCCGATAGTGTCCTCGACCGTCGTCAACCGACCCGACGCGTCGTAGGTGTAGGTCTGCTCGGCCAGGGTCGACGCGTGCTGACGCCACTGGCCGTGCACCGACTCCGCTATTGACCCACTGTAGAGCGTGCAATCCGACGCACCACAACCCGGCCGCTCGTAGGTGATGCCTACGCTCGTCCCGGTCTCGTCGTACTCATGGGCGACCGTGATGCCCGACGGCCACGTCTCCGACGTCAGGTTGCCGTCGACGTCGTAGCCGCCGGTGAACACCCCGGTCTGCGTGTCGTCGACCGACGTCAACAAACCACGCCGCTCCGCGCCGCCGTCGTAGGTGTAGGTCCGGGTCGCCTTACCATCCGAACTCGTCGCCGTCCGCCCCAACAAGTCGTACGTCGTCGTCGACACGTTGCCATCCGCATCGGTGTACGACGTCTGCCGACCCAACGAACGTCAGTACCGCTTGCCAACTCTCGCCTTCATCCACGTTCTATGAAAGCCCTCCACTGACATTTTCGATTCAATGGTTGCACAGACTTGCGGAAGATCACCCAGCTGGTCCCACTCGGCCGGCAGCGCATTTCCCGCACCCCGCAACATTCGCAGCGAGGTTGATCCAAGGCATTCAACGAACCATGATTCGGAACCCTCGACCACTTCCATTATCCGCAACCCAGCTGGTTCGAAATTGTTGGGAACTGTCTGGCAGACCAACAGCTCAAGCGCCCAGACAATGAGCCGGACTCGTTTACCATCCGCGTCGAGGCAAACATACTCGGGGTCACTGTCGTCAACGAACTCTGCCGTAGTCTCGACCGCTTCTACGTCATGCAGAACCTCCGACCCAACATCAACTTCTGAGTAATGAAGCGGAAAACGCGGGAGCACACTTCGAAACTGCGTCATTTACCATCCACCTTCCCACGGGCGGTGCTTACCAATTCCCGGACGCCGGTGATAGTGCGGCCGATACTTGCCCTTCACGCGATGATAGTGCACCGCAAATTTCCTCGTTCCCTTGTAACGCAGATCGCAGCCGAACCCCCCGACATTGGGGAATCGGTGACAGCGGATCGATGTGTTCCGGATGAGATTTCGTGTGCCGGTCCACGCCTTCTTCGCCCCACTCCAGGCCTTCCGACCAGCCCACTTCGCACCGCGCCAGGCCTGTTTTCCGGTCCAGACCGCTGCCCGTTTACACCAACTCCGGCCTAGTTTGCAGGCGGCTATCGCCCCGCGCACCACCGGACCAATCCACTTGCCGTCGAGGTCTTCCTTGTTGAGCGGGTCGGCGCAAGTGTACTCGTAGGCGTTGCAGCTGCCCCCGTACACAGGGTCGACGGTGAGGAACCGCCCGGTGGTGGTGTTGTAGAGACGCACCCCCATCAGGATCAGCCCGGTCGCGGGGTCGCTGGCGCGTTGCTTCGCACCCAACCAGCCGTACCGCTCACCGCCGACCGCCTCAGGGTTACGAGAAGTCCCGTACTCGCTGGAATCCGTGGTGGCCGACAGACCTTCGTCATCGGGCAGGATGGTAGCGACCAGGTCGCCGTGCAGGTTGGCCAACCGCCACGTCACCTGCCCGTTGTCACTGCTCCAGATACCACCCATCCCCGACACACCAGACACGATCCGGGTCCAGGTGTCGACGTTCTCCTGCGTCCAGGCCGGATTGTCACCATCGTCCTCGTAGTGGTGCACCGTCGTCACCGGCGTGCCGTCAGCGGTGTCGGTGAACGACCGCACCCGCTCCCCGGTGACATCCAAGGAGTAGTCGACCGTGCGGCCCGCCTGCGTGATCGTGTCCACCAGGTCGGTCACGTGGTAGCCGACCGTCGCGTCCCCAGCGGTCGGAGTCGCGGTATCCGCCGCCGGCACCGTCGTCGTACGCCCCAGCGCGTCATACACCGTGCCGGTGGTGGTGATTCGGTCCGCCGTGTCGTAAGAGTGGGTGATGGTGGAGGCGGCGGTACCGGTCTGGCAGGTGCCGTCACCAGCCGGGGCGTACTCGACCAGACTCGTCCGGCTACTGCTGGCCGAGAAGGTATAGCTACGGGTCGTGCACTGGCCGCCGATAGTGTCCTCGACCGTCGTCAACCGACCCGACGCGTCGTAGGTGTAGGTCTGCTCGGCCAGGGTCGACGCGTGCTGCCGCCACTGACCATGCACCGACTCGGCCACCGAACCACCGTAGAGAGTGCAGTCCGACGCACCACAACCCGGCCGCTCGTAGGTGATGCCTACGCTCGTCCCGGTCTCGTCATACTCATGGGCGACCGTGATCCCCGACGGCCACGTCTCCGACGTCAGGTTGCCGTCGACGTCGTAGCCGCCGGTAAACACCCCGGTCTGCGTGTCGTCGACCGACGTCAACAAACCACGCCGCTCACTGCCACCGTCATAGGTGTAGGTCCGGGTCGCCTTACCATCCGAACTCGTCGCCGTCCGCCCCAACAGGTCGTACGTCGTCGTCGACACGTTGCCATCCGCATCGGTGTACGACGTCTGCCGACCCAACCCGTCGAAGCCGCGGACCACTTCGGCCGTGACCGTCCCACCCACCACCGACTGGGTCCGCAGGTGCCGGCCGGTCGCCGCGTCGTACACGTTGCGGGTGACCGGCACCGCCGCACCCAGCCCCGACGCGGCGCTGATCGCCACCTCGTACACCCGACCGGCCGGGTCGTAGCTGGTGGTCGTGGTCCGCAACGTGCCGGCGCTGGTCTTCTCCACCACCGCACGCGGCTGGTTGAACATGTCGTACGTGGTGACCGTGACCGGCAGCTCCGGCCCGGACCCCGGCTGCCCGCCAGGCTCGATCCGGCACGGCAGATTCGCCCACTCCGGCCGCAGATCACACTCTGAGTAGCCCGAGCCGCTGGTGGCCCGGTAGTACACCGTCCGCCGCGTCGACGGCGTCGTGGTCGACGTGCCACCCGCCGGGGCGGTCGTCGTCACCTCAAGACCAGTGACCGGGTCGTAGCTGGTGCGGGTAGCGAGAGCCAGTCCGGCCGGGTCGACCGTCACCACCGTCGGTTGGCGCAACCCCCAGTCGTACGCGGTGGTGCTGATCCGGGTGTCCGAGTCGACCCAGACACCGGCGGTGTTCCACCAGCTCACCATCTCCTCGACGGTGGTGATCAGGTTGTACGGCCCGCCGGTGGTCGGCGCGCCCTGGTCGTAGCTGTTCCGGGTGTGTTTGCGCCCGCGCACCACCGTCCCGTCCGGCAGCGTCACCTCCCGCTCCGGCTCCAACACGTTGTACAGCCGCTGTCCGTCGGCGCCGTAGAGGCTCAACGTCGACCGGGCGTACGCGAGCGCGGTCTCCGCGGCCGAGTCGTCCGAGCCGCTAACGTCCAAGGCGCGTCTGCGGTTGCCGGCGGTCAGTGTGCGGGTGGTGTTGCCCCACTGGTCGTACCAGGTGGCACTGATGTGCCCGCCGGGGACGGCGGCGTTGACCTCCCGCGCGTTGGCGTCCAGGTAGGTCACCGTGGCCCGCTCGTACGATGACGGCAGCACCCCGGTCGACGGGCTGCCGGTCGGCACCTGGTTGGCCGGGAACACCGCCGTCGCGTCGGTCGGCGGGTCCTGGCCCCACCGCACCGTCTGCGCGTACGGCAGGTCGTACGGCGCGCCGGTGCCCGACGTCGGCACCTGGTAGACGACTGTGGTGGTGGCCGTACCGGCCGACAGCGCGCTGCGGGACACCTGATGCAGCCGGCCCAGCCCTGGATCACCCGGCAACGTCGTGTAGGTCAGCTGCCACGGCTCCTCGGCGGTCGGCTGCACCGACGCCAGCACCCCGTCCAGGTTGTACGAGTACGTCTCCCACAGGTGGTGCGTCGTCGCGCCGTCGACGTAGTCGAGACGGGGATCCCATACCGCCCGCAACCGGCCCGCGTTGTCGTAGGCGTAGCCGGCGACCGCGATCGTGCGCATCGCCGGGGTCGACAGGTCCGGGTCCCACGCGGTGAACGACACCTGCCGCACCCGTCCGACGTAGTCGCCCCAGCCCGCCTCGGTGGTCCCGGTCGCGGTCGTCGACGCCGCGTAGTCGAACGTCAACGCCCGACAGCCCCGGGCCAGCGTCGTACAGGCCACCCCGTCCGCGACCGGCGCGAGCATCCGGGTCGGCCGGACGATCTCCGTACCGCCGATGGTCACCCGCTCCCAACTGAGCGTCGTGGTCTGGTTGCTGCCCGGCACGGTCACCGCGGTCGGGAAGTACTTCCCCGCCGCGCTGCCCACGACCCGGGTAAACACCACCAGGTTGCCGTCCTCGTCGGTCAGGCTGTACGAATCCGGTCCGGATGCGTACGACAGCCGCACGAACTCCATGCCCGGCTCGGAGTCGAACTCGGTCGTGTTCCGTTTGGTGAAGCCGAGCGTATCGCCCTCCGGCAGACCCACCTGCACCAGCGAGCCGTACACCGTCAGCGACGTGTACGGCGATTCGGCCTCCTCCACCAGCACCCCGGACACCCAGCCCGGCCCGAACATGTTCGCCGAATCAGTCGCCGCCGCCCGCCGGCTGTTGTACGACCGGGTCACGGTCAGGTCCGTGCCGTACGAATCCACCGACACGTCGGTGTCCGACAGGCTGTAGTTGCCGGTGATCAGGTTCACCGAACCCGGGCCGATCGCCGAGGACGCGGCGGTCGCCTGGTCCCGGTCGAAGGTGAACGTCACCGCGCTGGACGTACCGCCCGAGCCGCCGGTGAACACGCCACGGATCTGCAACGGGCCGTTGCGGGCGATCGCCTGCGCGTCCACCGCCGCAAGGGTCGCCTCGACGTCCCAGTTCAGTTTCGGGAACGCTCCACCGCCGGTGGTCGCCACCGGCCACGACGCCACCGCGCCACCGGCGGCCAGGGTGACGTGCCCGGTCGGGATGTTCACCCAGGTATCGGTTTCGGCCCGCCGCCACTGATAGGTCACCCCGGTCGCGGCCGCCTGGCCCACGCCGGTGATCGCCGTCTTCGCCGCCGTGATGTCCCCGGCCTTCGGGCCGGTCACCGCGCCACTGCCCACGCTGAACGAGTACGCCCGGATCGCCGACTGGTTGCCTGCGCGGTCCCGCGACCGCACGTACAACGTCTGCGGTCCGTCCTGCGTCGGCGTGATCGACACCGACGCCCCGCCGCCGAGGCTGGCCGCGTTGACCGACTGGTTCGGCGGGTTGGCGTTCAGCCCGTACTCGTACGCCGCCACGTCAGCGACCCCCGACGCACCGAAGGTGAACGTCCCGGCCGTGCCGACGCCGCCACCCCACTGCCCCGACGGGTACGTCGACGACGACACCGTCGGCATGGCCGACGGGGCGACGGTGTCAACGGTGAACTCGCACCATGGTGCCCACGGCCCGTCGCCGATGGCGTCGTTGCCGCGCACCCGCCAGGAGTACGTCCCGCCTTCGGTGAAGGCGCCGGACGGCACCACGGTGCCGAGCCACGACCCGGACGCGCCAGGGCCGACGACCGCCGAGCCGACCGGGGCGCCACCCGTCACGTTCCACTCGAAACGCGCGGTGACCGGCGAACTCTCGGCATCGGTGACCTGCGCCCGCAGCTGCGGCGTCCTGGTGTTGAGGAACGGCCGTGAGCTGCCCGTCGCGCAGGCGGTGACCGGCACGGTAGCCCGGGCGGTCACCGTCGGCAGCGTCTGGTACACCAACGTCACGTACGGATCCTTGGTGTTCTCCATCGAGTGGAATCGCTTCCAGCCGAGGTTGTCGGTCTCGGAAGCCGCCTGCAGTCCGATGTTCACGGTGGACTGGGTGGTGCCGGCCGCCAGGTCGGCGAACGCCGTCGTCACCGGTGCGCTGACCCAGCCGTCACCGCAACTACTGTCGTAGCCTTTGGTCTGCGACGACGTGCCGACGATCTTGATCCAGGTCGGCTGGTTGGACCAGCGTGACGTCCAGTCGGCGTAGCTGGTCGACCACGCCTGCCATTGACGGGCGGTGCATGACCAGGAGTGGTAGTTCCACAGGTAGAGCGTCGCCGACTGCACATGCTTGCCCTGCAGCCACGACAGGTAGCGGAAGCTGAGCAGCGACCTCGCCTTGTTGGTCCCCCCGTCGTACGTGCCCAGCTTCAACTCGTTCACCGTCGACTGGTCGGAGGCGTAGCCGGTCTGGATGAACGCGTCGTAGTTCGGGTTGAGCGTCACCGACGGATCGATCGTCACCGGAAACACGGTCGCCGGGTCGGTGAGCCAGGCCACCGACGGCGTCAGGTCGAACTGCGTCTCGCCGCCCCGACCAGGGGCGACCCGCACCTCGACCGGCGCCTTGCGGACCTGCTCGCCTGACTCCTCGTGGATCTGGGCGTCCCACATGATCGGAGCAGGCACCACACCGACCCGGTCACCCTCGCGGTCGAGGATCTCCCAGCCGCCCGCCCCGCCTTCGGCGACGGTCAACCCGGTGCCCCGCAACGCCAGCGGCACCTCGTGGACCTGATCCGCCGCCGCCCGGTCCTTGACGATCAGAAACTGCTGGAATCCGGTGCGGGTCGCCTCCACCACCAGGTCGACCCCGGGTCGCACGTCAGAGTAGGTTGCCCGACTGTCCACAACTGTCGGCGCCGGCAACCGTCCCGACCAGCCCAACGCCAACCGGTCTTCGCCCACACCCACCGACACCAGGTCGTGTTCACCGTCGCCGGCCGCGCCGGACAGCCGCAGGTCGTTCGGGTGAGCACGGGCGGCGACCGAGCCGTCCGGCTGCGCCGCGAGGGTGAAGTCGATGGGCCGCCAACCGCCCTCGCCATCCGGCAGCCGTACCGGGCCGAGATGGGCTTCGACCTCGACCCGCCCGTCCGGCAACGCCCAGAACTCCGACGTTTCCGACGTCAGCCCGGTGATCTTCACCTTGTGCCCGGTCATCCGGGGCGGTCACCAGCGCCGCCGCCTCGTCCGGCCGGGCCAACTCGCCAGCCGGATCGGCGGAATCAGCCGAATCTGCGGGGGTCGACTGCTCGGGTGCGGGTGCCGCGACCGCAGGCCGTGCCCCCGCCCAGTCGGACAACGTCGCGGCCAGCACGACGGCCAATGTGTACGCCGTCCAGCGGCGCAGGCCGCCGCCGGCCGCTGCTGAACTGACCATCAAACGAGCAGGTTGATCCGAGCCGGCGTAACGCATGTCCACCGTGCCTCTCCCCGTGAGATCACCGCCCACTGCGGCAAGGAGACTGTAGACGGGACCCGCCGGGACAACAATAAGAATTACCAAGAGATACGTCAATATCAGTCAGTTTGTCCCGATCGGACACCGTACGCAACTATCGACGCGTGAGCCATTTTGGAAACGTGAGAGCAATCACGCGCGCAGTCCATTTGTCGACTTCGTGAACAGCCCCTGGCCACACCCGTTCTTTAACATAGTTCATTGAGTTGTCAAATAGTCTGGGTATTGGCCGACGTCTACACCTGTGCTCAAATTGCGGCAGACGGGGCCGAGCGCTCTGTCCGGCTGCGGCGCCCGGCGATCCCGGTAGCTGGCGGGCCGGACAAGCCGTCACCTCCACCGGTCAGTCCATGCGTCACCGTGCCCAGGGGGCAATTTCTCCTATGTCCAGACAGCACCGATTCCGTCGTCACGCGATCGCGGCAGCGGCCGCTTCCACTATTGTCGCCGTGCTCGGAGCCACACCGGCGGTCGCCCAACCGGCGACCGGTCTCGCTCCCCTGCTACCGGCCGAGAACGGCACGCCGAATGGCGGTTACATCGTCATCCTCAAGGATCAACCGGTCATCGGCGGCGCGGCGAACGACCCCGTCGCGGTCGCTGAACGAGCCGGTGGCCGGGAGGTCCACCGGTACGAGATCGTACTGAACGGCTTCTCCGCGAAGCTGAATTCCGACGCTCTCCGGGCGGTCCGCGCCAACCCGAACGTGGCCCACGTGCGCGCCGACGCGCTGGTCCAGGCCGTCGGACCGGCCCCAATCGGTGGTGGCGCTACCACCCAGCCCAACCCCCCGTCGTGGGGTCTGGACCGCGTCGACCAGCGGAACCTACCGCTCGACCAGGAGTTCAGTTACGACACCGACGGCACCGGGACCACCGTGTTCGTCCTGGACAGCGGGATCCGCACGACGCACGTCGACTTCGGCAGCCGGGCGCAGTGGGCCTACGACGCGGTCAACGACGGCAACAGCCCGGGTGACTGCCAGGGGCACGGCACGCACGTCTCCGGCACGATCGGCGGTGCGACGTACGGCGTCGCCAAGGATGTCCAGATCCGTGACGTGCGGGTGTTGAACTGCAGCAACCTCGGCACCAACGCGGACCTCATCGAGGGCATGGACTGGGTGGCGATGAACGCACCGCCGCGCGCCGTGGCGAATCTCAGCCTGCAGAACTACGCCGTCGAGGTGAACACGGCCGCCCAGAACATGATCGACGCCGGGGTGCTGGCGGTGTTCGCCGCGGGCAACAACAACAGTGACGCCTGCGGCAACAACCCACGCTCACCGGACGGCATCGTAGTGGGCGCCACCACCATCACCGACAGCCGGTGGTCCAGCTCCAACTACGGCTCCTGCATCGACGTCTTCGCCCCGGGCAACAACATCACCTCGGCCGGCAACGGCAGCGACAGCGCCGTCGCCGCCGGCTGGTCGGGCACCTCGATGGCCGCTCCACACGTGACCGGCTGGGTGGCCCGCTACCTGGAGACCAACCCGAGTGCGACGATGGCACAGGCGAAGGCGGCGCTGCTCAGCGCCGCCACCAGCAACGTCCTGACCGGCATCGGCACCGGGTCACCCAACCTTCTGCTGTACGCCGACCCGGGCGGCACGTCGACCGACACCGTCGCGCCGTCGACCCCCGGCACCCCGGTCGCGTCGAGCGTGACCGCGACCTCGGCCACGCTCACCTGGACGGCGTCCACCGACAACGTCGGTGTGGCCGGCTACGACATCGAGCGGGCCACCGGCGGTGGCACGTTCGCGCCGGTCGGGTCGTCGGCGACGAACTCGTTCGTCGCGACCGGGCTGGCCGCCGGGACCACCTACCAGTTCCAGGTACGCGCCGAGGACGCGGCGGGCAACCTGTCGCCGTTCTCGGCGGCGGTCACCGTCACGACGGCGACGGCAACGGGCACCTGCCAGGTCGCCTACGCGATCAGCAGCGGCGGTTCCACCTTCACCACCAACATCGTCATCACGAACACCGGCACCAGCACGATCAACGGCTGGACTCTCGCCTTCACCCTGCCCAGCGGTCACGCGTTCGGCAGCGGATGGTCCGCCACCTACGGTACGAGCGGCCAGGACGTCACCGCGACCTCGCTGTCGTGGAACTCGACCCTCCTGCCGCAGGGCACGGCGACCATCGGATTCAACGGCACCGGTTCCGGCACCGCGGAGCCGACCGCGTTCACTCTGAACGGCACTCCCTGCACCATCGTCTGACGACAGGCCGGACGGTCACCTGGCGGAGGGACGGTCCGGCTGAACGGCGAGGTCAGCGGGTCGGGTACCAGTGGAACTGGTACCCGACCCGTTCCCGCCGTCGCCGCTGTCGACGCTGGTGTCCCCGTCGCCGCCGGTGCTGCGCAGACTCCAGACGATCGACACGGCGATGGTGACCACGATGACCCCGAGGGTGACCGGGATGGGCAGCTTGCCGACCGGGGTCTCGGAGAGGATGAGCTTGACACCGGCGAAGGCGAGCAGCACGGCCAGGCCGTAGTGCAGGTGCACGAAGCGGCGCAGCAGCCCGGCCAGGCAGAAATAGAGGCTGCGGAGTCCGAGGATGGCGAACGCGTTCGCCGTCCAGACGATGAACGTACTGGTGCTGATAGCCAAGATCGCCGCGATCGAGTCGATGGCGAAGATCAGGTCGGTGGCCTCGACCGCGATGAGGACGACGAACAGCATGGTCGCGACGTGAACTGCTCGACCAGGTGCCCGACAAGTGGTCGCTACGGGTGCTCGAAACGCTCTGCGGGCGGCCGCAGCGCTTCGACGACGAGGCCGACCGGCTGGTCGCATCACCTCACGGCAGGTCCGCCAACGACCGTCCCATCGAGCGGCGGATCGCGTTGAGCAGTACGAGATGTGCCGCCGCTGCCGGCCGTGACGCCTCGGTGAGCGCGACGCTCCAGGCCGCCCAGTCGACGTCGACCGGCGAGCGGTCCAGGTGTGCCCGCCGCAGCGCCGTCATGAACCGCGCGTACTGCGCGAATCAGAACCGCCATCACCGCATCCACGACCCGGCGGTCTGGCAGATGTCGGCGCGGCGGGAACGGGGCGGGGACGGGCCGGGTACGACGCTCGTACCCGGCCCGCCGTGTCCCCCGCCGCGTACGGTTACCGCTGCGTCAACTGGCCGTGCAGGTCGCCGTCGGGGCGCTGTTGGTGCCGTTCCAGCTGCCCAGGAATCCGAACGTCGTGCTGGCTCCGGCACCGAGGCTGCCGTTGTAGCTGACGTTGCGGGCGGTCACGGTGGACCCGCTGCTGGTGACGGTGGCGCTCCAGGCCTGGGTGACGGTCTGGCCGTTGGCGAACGTCCAGGTCACCACCCAACCGCTGATCGCCGAACTGCCGGCGGTGACCCGAACGTCACCCTGGAAGCCGCCCGGCCACTGGCCGAGGATGCTGTAGCTGGCGGTGCAGGTCCGGCCGCCGGGCGGGGTGGTGGTCGGCGGGACGGTGGTCGGGGGTGTGGTGGTCGGCGGCGCCGTGGTGGGCGGAGCGGTGGTCGGCGGCGCCGTCGTCGGAGGTGCGGTGGTGGGTGGCGTACCGCCGAAGATGGTGGCCTCGCGGGAGGTGGACGCGATGCCGTTCGCACCGTTGAAGATCCGCTCGCCCCAGGTGGTCATCTGGTTGGGGTCGAAGCTGAGCACCATGTCGAGGATCGGGTCGGTGTTGCCACTCCACGACCAGCCGAGGTAGCCCATCCCCCGGGCCTGTGCCTCGGCCAGAATCGTGTTGTGGTCCACCTCGCCGGAGTTGAACTGCCAGCCGAACTCGCCGATCACCAACGGCCACCCGTTCGCCTCGAAGTCGTCGAGGTAGCTCACGATCGACGAGGAACTGTTGTAGACCGAGTACATGTGGATCGACAGCACGGTGTTGCCGTGGCTGTCGGCGTCCAGCACCGTCTGGGCGTCGGCCCGCATGATGTTCTGCCAGTCCTGACCCCAGTTCGGTGCGTCGATCATGAGCAGGTGCTCGAAGCCGTTGGCCCGCATCCGCTGGATCGCGTTGACCGTGGCGGCGGTCCACTGGGCGGCGTCGACGTTGCCGATCGGCTCGTTGCCGATATTGATCACGACGTAGTTCTCTTCGCCGACCAGCGCGCTCTTCTGGCTGATCCAGTAGTCGACCGCCTGGTCGAGCGAGGCGGCGGCACCCTCCTCGCCGTACCCGGTGGTGTCGTGCACCTCGAGCACGCAGATCATCCGGTTCTGCTTGCACAGGCTGATCACGTTGGCGACGTCGTTGGACGGACCCCACCGTTGGCCGCTGCCCAGCACCACCCGTACCGTGTTGGCGCCCAGCGCCTTGATGTCGGCGAAGGAGTCGGTCTCGCCGGTGTACCAGACGTGCGGGTGGTTGACCCCGCGCATGATGAACGGCTGGCCGTTGGCCTCGACGATGTCGGTGCCGCTGATGTGCAGACCGACGGCCGCGCTCGCCGGCCGCGCGACCAGCAGGATCGACGCGACGAAGGTGAGCAGGGCGGCGCCGAGGACAAGAAGCTTTCTCTTCATGACCTACCTCAGGTTGAGCCCGGGAATCCCCGGGACGAGGCGCACCTGCCCAAGCGCACCGGCCCGGTGCGGGCCGTGCGCGGCGCGCGATTGCAACGTTTGTAACCGGTGGTACGAGGACCGGCTCAGCGCTCGACGCAACGCCAACAAGCTACTTCGGCACCCCCGACGAAAGCAATAGCTATGAGTCGATGCGTTTCGACAATCTCTCGCCGCTCGCCGGATCCGGCCGTCGTCGCAGCTAGCGGGCTCGTGGTTCCGACAGTTGGCGGTAGTGGACACCGTCACCCGACGCTTAGCCTGGCGGCTCCAGCCTATAAAGGAGTGTGGATGGGACGAATCGGCAGATCATGGGGGGCCGCCACGGTGGTCCTCCCGCTCGCCGTGGTCGCCATGTTCGGCGCGTCGTCACCGGCGTACGCCCAGCAGGCACCGACGATCGTGGTGGCCGACGGCGTCACGCAGCCGGTCTTCGGCTACGCGGACGCGATCCGGGAGAAGCTGTTCATCGACTCGACCTTCGACAGCGACGGTGACGGGCTGCGCGACATCATCGCGTTCGACGTCATCAGGCCCCGCGCCACCGAGGACGGGCTGCGGGTGCCGGTCATCATGGACGCCAGCCCGTACTACACGACGTTGTGCCGGGGCAACGACTCGCAGTGCAAGCAGGACCTCGACGGCGACGGACTGCTCGACCAGTGGCCGCTGTTCTACGACAACTACTTCGTCCCCCGTGGCTACGCGATCATCCTGCTGGACATGGTCGGCACCGGCGGCTCCACCGGCTGTCCCACCACCAACGCCAACCAGGACAACCTGAGCGCGAAACAGGCGGTCAACTGGCTCAACGGACGCGCGGTGGCCCGCAACGCCGCCGGCGAGGAAGTCGTCGCCGACTGGCACAACGGCCACACCGGCATGGTCGGCAAGTCGTACGACGGGTCGCTGGCGATGGCGACGGCGGTGACCGGGGTGAAGGGCCTGACCACGATCGTGCCGATCAGCGGGCCGGCCGAATACTACGACTACGTGCGCAGCAACGGGGTGGTGACCCGGGGCAACAGCTACCCGTCGTACCTGGCGAACGTGGTCACCAACCCGGACCGGCGGGCCTACTGCCAGCCGGTGCGCGACGACCTCGCCGCCAACGACGGTGACGAACACGGCGACTACACCGCCTTCTGGAACGAGCGCAGCTACGTCAAGAAGGTCGGCAAGATCACCGCGAGCGTGTTCCTGGTGCACGGGATCAACGACGACAACGTCCGCGCCGACCACATGAGCAAGTTCTGGTACGCCCTGGCCGAGCACGACGTCACCCGCAAGCTGTGGATCACGCAGACCGGGCACGTCGACCCGTTCGACTTCCGGCGCGCCGAGTGGGTGGCGACCCTGCACCGCTGGTTCGACTACTGGCTGCACCAGGTGCCCAACGGCATCATGGACGAGCCCCGGGTGGACGTGGAGCGGGCCGCCGATGTGTGGCAGACGTACGCCGACTGGCCGGTGCCCGGCATGGCCGAAACCGAGGTCTTCCTGCAGCCCGGTGCGGAAAGCGCGGGTGGGCTGGGCCTGGTCCCGGTCGCGGACCCGGTCGCCGAGAGCTTCCAGGACAACCCGTCGCAGAGCCAGAACACGATGATCCTCAACCCCGACGCGGTCCAGCCGAACCGGCTGGTCTACCTGTCCGCGCCGCTGGCCGCCCCGCTGCACATCTCCGGTACCCCGCAGATCCGGATCCGGGCCTCGGCCGACCAGACCGACACCCACCTCGGCGCGATCCTGGTCGACTACGGCACCGCCGAACGGGTGGCGCACCGGGCCTCCGGCGAAGGCATCATCACACTGCCGACCGAGGACTGCTGGGGTGAGGCCAGCGCCACCGACGACGGCTGCTTCCGGCAGACCGAGAAGCGGGTGGCGACCGCCGACTACGAACTCGTCAGCAAGGGCATCATGGACGCCAGCAACCGGCAGTCGATCCGGGTGGACGTCCCGCTGGAGCCGGGTACGAAGTACAACTTCACCTTCCCGCTGCTGCCCGAGGACTACGTGTTCCAGCCCGGTCACCGGATCGGGGTGATCCTGGTGGCGTCCTACCCGCAGTACTCCAGCCAGACGGTCCAGACCCGGGCCAACATCGACGTCGCGCTCAAGACCAGCCGGATCGTGCTGCCGGTGGTCGGCGGCACCGCCGCCGCCCACGCCGCCGGCCTCTGACGGCGCTGCGGGCGGATGGCGCCGTTCGAATGGACTCCGCCCTGCCGGTAAGCCCACGGAAACAGAGAACGACCCCGGGACACCCCGGGGTCGTTCTCTTCTGGACGGGGGGGTCCGGGCGCAGCCAACCGACGAACAGCCGGACCCCCCTAGCTGGCCCCCGAGGTGCTGCCTGGCTACGCGACCAACGTGGCGTCCGGCACAGAGGGTGCACCCCCCGGGGGGGAGTCTTGTTCCTACGTCCAGCGCCTCTCTGTGCCGTTCGCGGCACCGGTGCGCTCCCGGACGCCGGGGCGGGTGAGCGCGGTTTTGTAGACGCTGAGCATCATCATCCGGCCGTCACGACCGAACTCGATGACGGTCCCGAAGATGGCCACCACCAGGTAGTCGGGCTTATCGAGCCCGACTCGGATCTCCGACACCCGGACGATGAGGTCACGGTCCCCGTACACCCAGTCGGCTTCCCCGAGGTGCAGGACGTCACCGACGCGCAGCAGCGGCCCGGGATCGGCCCGGCCATCCCCGAGGGGAAATGCGTCCCCGGTCCCGGTCATCGCCGCACCTCCGGGAGCGGCGGTAACGGCAGCGTCAGCACCTTCAGGACCGCGCGCAGTCGCCGTGCCGGCCCGGGGTCGTGCTCGTCCAGGACGTTGAGCGCCGTCACGAACGGGTCGCAGGGCGCGGTCACGTCGCACTTTCGACAGTCCCCGTACTTTGATGGCAGGTGCTGCTGTACGGCGCTGCGGGCGGAGGTCACCTCCTGAGCAATCCGCAGGGCTTCCGCCCGCCCCTCGGGAGTTGGCGGCGGCGGATCGGGAACGACTCGGAGCCGGAAGCGCGGATCGTTGTCGACGTCCGTCTGTCCGGGTGTGCGCTTCGGCAGACCCGAGGCTAACCGGGGCTTCGCCTCGGCCGTCGTGGTCCGCTTCGGTAGCTGCCGGGTCCGGCTGGTGGTGCCGTTACGTCTGGGCACTGGTCCCCCTCGGGTGGAGAGCGGATCGGGGGACGGCCCCGAGAGCTCGCCATGGCGGGGGGTAGCCCCCGGGGCCGTCGATTTCCACCCTGGACTGCCAACCGGGCAGAGGGGAAGATGAGACGACGAAATAGAGAAAACGAGTCAGTCGGACGTCAGCCACGTAGAGCAGACAGCCCTGTATGAAGAATTGCCGCGCAATCCTGGAGAAAGTCTGGAGAACATGAAATCGATGAGTCCAAGCGAATACTTGATCATGAGCCTTCGACGCTACCGGGAATCGGCAGGATTGACACAGGAGCAATGGGGTGCAAGTATTGGCTACTCGGCGCAACATGTCAGTGCGATCGAACGCGGAAACCGCGCAGCACTGCCGGATTATCTGGCGAGAGTAGACGGCCGTCACGGCACGACTTTTGTCCACTTTCACGAAAACTTCGTAATTGGCGAATCTGCTCCGGTCTGGCTGCGCGAATGGATCGAGATAGAGCGCGAGGCGGTCATGCTCCGGTGGTTCGAGCCGTCGCTGATCCCTGGGTTGCTCCAGACCGAGGCATACGCGCGGGCGGTGCTGTCGTGGGGTGGGCTGCTAGCACCAGCGGCGATAGAACAACGGCTGGCGTCACGGATGGACAGGCAGGCGGTACTGCACCGCGAGCCGACACCCCCCATGACGTTCTTCCTGCTCGACGAGCAGGCGTTACGCCGGAACCTCGGAGACGCCGCACTCATGTACGAGCAGTGTGAGCGCTTGCTGGAGGTCGCCGCCATGCCGCACGTACATCTACAGGTGATCCCGTCCGGCGCCGGGCTGCACGTTGGCTTGGCGGGTGCGTTCATCCTCGCCCGGAGCCCGGAGGGTGCGGAAGCTGCGCACATCGACGCCGCACTAGAGGCCGGGGTCACCGACCGACCGGAGGACATTGCGGCCCTTCATGCCCGGTGGGACGCTGTACGGAGCGAGGCTTTGCCGCACTCGGCGGCAGCCAGAATGATCAAGGAAGTGGCAGAGACATGGACATGACCCGGGAGCCGTGCTGGCGGAAGTCCAGCAGATCCGGCAACGGTGGGTCGACCTGCGTTGAGGTCGCGGACAACCTTCCCGGCCGGGTACACGTCCGGGACAGCAAGGACCAGGGCGGACCGGTGCTCACCTTCCAGCCGGCCGCGTGGTCGGCGTTCGTAGAGATGGCCCGCAAGCCCTGAGCGACTACATAGCCCCGCCGAGAAGGCCGCAGACGATTCGGGAGCCCCGGCCCTCATTCGGGGTCGGGGCTCCGTCATGCTCAGCCCGAGCCCGCTACAGGAACAGCACGACCAGACCGGTAGCCGCCCCGATCAGGGCTGCCGTGCTGGTGAGCACTCCGGGCAACGTCTTGAGGTAGGCCGGGATCACCCGATGGCGGTTCCGTTCGTTGTTGCCATCATCGTTCCCTGCACTTCTCTCGCCCTTGCCGCAAATCTGACCCTCACCGATTGACGGAAGCTCAGGAACGGTGACTCGGTGGCGCTGGACGCCACTCGACCGTTGATTCCCATCGACTGGGGTCACCTGTGGAACGTCAGCGGCTCACTCAGCATCCTGATGGGAAACCGTAGGGCAAGTCATCGCAGATACCGGTCTTTAGCAAGAGTGCCCTGAAGATCGGGTGGCGGCGGGCTCTGCGCCGGTCGCTGGCAGGGTCCGGCTTCCTTGACCATGATCACGAATCTCTGACTTCGCGATGCGTCCAAGATTGCCGGGCTTCGAAGGCACCGGCCGGCGGGAACTGGGTCAACTGGCTGGGGCGAGGACCAGGTCGGTGAGCATGGCCTCCAGAGTGGCCGCGTCGACGCCGCCGGGGAAGCCGCGCAGCAACGTACCGCCACGGGCCACCAGCACCACCGCCGGCGGCTCGCGCACCGCGTACGACCGCCAGATGGTCTGGTCGTGGTCGACCAGCACCGGATAACCCACCCGGTGCTGGCGCAGGTACGCCTGCAACTCCTCGGCGGTGTCCTCGCCCGCGACGCCGACGAACACCACCCGGTCGGCGTGGGCGCGGGCCAGGTCGCTCACCGCGACCTGCTGCTCGGCACAGAGCGTGCACCAGGAACTGAAGAAGGTCAGCACCACCGGTCGCTCGGCCCACAGATCGGCCAGGGCCAGCGGGCTGCCGTCGGTCAACTCCCCGGAGACCGCCGGTGCCGGCGGCGAGTCGGTCGGAGCCGGGCGCAGCGCCAGATCATCTGGCACCGGCCCGGGCAGAGCCGCCGATCCTCCGGCCACGGCCGCCCCGGCCACCGAGGGCGACAGCGACGACGGCGACGACGACAGGTCGGCGCCACCAGCGCGACCGGTGCAGCCGGCCGCCGACGGCAGCACGAGGCCGACGGCGAACAGGGCGACGAACACGGCACCACCGCGACGGTTCCGCCATCGGATCATGACGGCACCACCGCGACCAGGGCCGGTCCCTCGGCGTCGTTACGGGTCAGCTCAATCGGCGTCCGGCCGTCGACGACCAGCCGGTAGCCGTCGCCCGCCGCCACCTCGACCGCTACGGCAAACTCGCAGTAGGTCGGGATCCGCTCCACTTCGAGATCCTCGTCGAAGGCCGGCACCGACGTTCCGGGCGGCAACTCACCGGCGGCGAGGACCACACCGGCCTGGTCGAGGATCTCGAACGGTGCCCGGTTGTGGACGTACGTGTACGGGCCGGTGCCCGCGCAGTCGACCCCGGCCGGCCGGATGTTGATGTCGCGGACGAGCACCCGAACCGTCACCCCAGACCCGGATTCCGGCGGTCCGGCACAGCCTGCGAGCAGCGCCGCTGCGGCGGTCCCCGCCGCGCCGATGAGCAGCGCGACGGGGACCGTCTTCCAGCGCCGAGCGACCAGGGTCACGACTTCTCGACGCGGCACGTCTGGGTCACGGTCTTCGTCGGGTCGCTGACCGAGGTGGCGGTCAGCTTGATGAACCCGCTCGGCACCGCGTCGCCGGCCGCCGCGACCGACACCTTCACCGTCGTCGACGTGCCGAACTCAGCGGTCGCCAGCTCGTTGGGCAGCTCCGAGCGCCAGCCGATCCCGGCCGCCCGGGTCGACAACCGGTACACGTCGGAGTCGAGGTAGGCGGACACGTCCTCCGGGTGCTGCTGGCCGCCGGCCGAGTACGTACCGGTGTTGGTCAACTCGAAGGAGCAGGTCACGCCCCGGTTGGTCGGCTTGCTGTTGGGAGTGCTCACCTGGCCCCGGGACAGGGCGACACCGTGCGTGCCGGGCCCGCCGTCGCCGTCGAGCGAGCGTACCGCCACCGTGTACGACAGCACTCCGTTACGGTCCCGACGCAGGTCCAGGATGTAGAAGTGCAGCCGATTGGCGTCGTCGACGTACTCGTACTCGCTGCCGGAACGGGTGCCGGCGTGGAACAGCGCGTCGGACAGCTGCCGGTAGTCACCCATGGTGATCTTCTGCGGGGTGCCGTCCGGCTGGTAGAAGTCGACCATGTCGATGTCCTGCGGGTTGGCGTCGACCACCCACACGAACGGTGCGCTGTCGGCGTTCTTGGTCTTGCTCAGCAGCACGCCGGCGTCCGGGGTGAACGAGTCCGCGCCCATCCGGTCGACGACCTCGACGGTGTAGTTGTTGAAGTTGCCGCCGTCGCAGAGCGGGTCGGCTCGCCAGTCGCAGGCCGGCGACCGGTCCCGGTCCATCGCGATGTTGATGCCGGTGAGCCCGTTGTGCCCGGCGTCCACCGCGCGGGCAGTGACGTCCGCGACGACGATCCCCGAGGAGGCGAGCGCTTCTCGGGAGAGCCGTAGCACATGTTCCTCACCGAGCAGCCCGATCTTGATCTTGTCGCGGACCACGTGCAGCGAGCCCATCGAGCCGCCGCCGGTCGGTGGGATCTGCCAGCGGGTGTGCGGTCCGCCAGGCCCGTTGAACGAGCCGCGCGACATCATCCCCCAGATGCCGGTGTACGTGCGGCGCAACGGGTTGCCGTACGGGTTGTTGTAGTTGTCCCCGATGCTGAGCAGGTGGCTCAGCTCATGCGCGTACACCCCCATCCCGGAGCTTTCCGCCTGGGTCGACGAGCCGCCACCGGCGTTCGGCCAGATCGTCGCGGCGGCCTTCCACGAGGTCCACTCGACGTAGCGGGTCCGGGCCCAGTTCGGCAGATTCGGATCCGGCGGTCCCCAGGCGTCCGGGACGTCCTCTCTGGTCTGGAACATCATCTGGCCGAACTCCTGCCAGGTGGACGATTCGTCCTGCCCGGCGGAGAGGATGAACACCAGCTCGTACGAGTCGGCCACGTCGTCGCCGACCGCCGCCCGCCAGGCGCCCAACCCATCGGTACGGATGTTGCGGGCACACTGCTCGCCGGTCGGGCAGGCGCCCGGATTGAATCCGTTGTCGATACCGTACTGGTAGGACTTCACCGGCAACTCGTACGGCCCGAAGCCGGTCAGGTCAACACCGTAGCGCCCGTTGGAGTTCTGCATCCAGTACTCGTGCAGGGTGTGGCCCCGGTTCAGGCTGTTCGGGGTGTTCAGAAAGTCGGTGTAGAACTCGGCGACCTGCTCACGCGGGATGTTCGACGCCACCGCCTGCGGGTTGCCGAAGACCGTAGACCGCGCCCGCTGGGTGACCGCGAACGGCTGGTCCGGGTAGTCCAGCGTGACCAGCGCGATGTCGAAGTTGCGCGCCGAACCGGTCACGGTCGGGTCGGCCCAGTTGCGGCCGGGCACCGCCACCCAGTCGTCCCAGGTCATCGTGTCCGGATTCTGCCAGTACTGCGGGTCGAGGACCTCAAACGGTCCGCCACCGCCGGCCGGGTTGCCCGGCGCCGCGACGGCCGTGCCGGCACCCGTCGAAACGATCAGCGCGGTCACGACCGTCGCGCCCAGCAGCAGGCGGCGCACTGGTCGTCTGGTGGACAGTAGGTGCATCGAGTCACCTCTCGTCGAGCGAGCTGGCGTCCTGGGTTGGCCGGCCAGCCGGAAATGTGAATCTATGAGTCCGGTCATCAGCCGGTCACCGTGCAGATGTCGGCAGGTCGATCGACGTGTTCCGACACCTGCAGGACCGGGGCTGCTCCGGCCGGACCGGCTGACAGCCGGTCAGCCGGTCAGCCAATCGGACCGGCTAGCGGTCGGTCGGCCGGTCGGCGCCGGTAGCCAGGGCCCGGGCGATATCGCGCCGCAACAGCGCCTCGGTGCCCGACGGCAACGGTCCGCGCGGTGGCCGGCACGGGCCGCCGTACCGGCCGACGATGTCCATGCCGAGCTTGACCGCCTGAACGGCTTCGTCGCGGCCATCCCAGCTCAGCATCGGGTGCAGGCCGGTGTAGAGCGGCAACGCCGTCGCCAGGTCACCATCGGCACAGGACTGGAACAGCCGCACCGACATTGCCGGCAGTGTGTTGGGTAGGCCGGCCAGCCAACCGTCCGCCCCGCAGACCATCAGCTCCAACAGCACGTCCCCGGCGCCGGTCAGCACGTCCAGGTGCGGGCACAGGTCGCGGATGCGGTGCAGCCGACGTACGTCGGCGGTGGACTCGACCACCCCGACGATGCCGTCGGTCTCGGCGACGGTCGCCAGCACCTCCGGCGTCAGGTCGCCCCGGCACTGCGTCGGGTCGTTCTCGACGATCACCGGCAGCCCGACCGCGGCCACCTCACGGTAGTGCGCGACCACCGCGACGGTGCTGGTGCGGTGGCCGGCCGGCGGCGGTGCCAGCACGGCAACCGCGCCAGCGGCCTGGGCCTGCTCGGTCCAGTGCCGGGCCTGCCGGCTGCCGTACCCGCCGACGCCCGGCAGCACAAGGCAGCCAGCCGGTGCAGCCTCGACGGCGGCCCGTACCACGTCGACGCGTTCCCCGTCGGACAGCGCCTGGTACTCGCCCAGACCACAACCGGGGGCGATCCCGTGGCAGCCCTCGTCGCCGAGCCAGCGGACCTGCTCCTGCAACCGGTCGAAGTCGACCGACAGGTCCCGGCGAAACGGCGTCGGGATCGCCGCCAGGACACCTTGCCAGGGCGTGCGGGGCCTTGTCAGGCGGGGCAACCGGCCTCCTTCGACGGGCGTTTGTCGGGGCGCGGCGGGACGTCGGGACGTGGCGGCAACCGGGAAACGGTAGGCCCTTGCGGGGTGCCGAGTCTTCGGACAGGTGCCCGAAAGCCCGGCGGCCGACACCGGACTTTTGTCGAGAGCCGTCACTGGACACTTGCGCACCAGGTCGACGCGCCGGAAGGTAGGCGAAAGATCCTACGAGTCCGCACAGTCGACGCCGGTCGGGCCAGTCACCCGAGGGCTTCGGGGACGACCCGGGGGAACGCGCATGCACGATGAGCTGCAACGCATTGTCGACACGGTCGCGGCCCGGGTCGGCCGGCCGGCCCTGATCGAGGACCGCCGGCAGCGAGTGGTGGTCTACAGCGAGCACACCGGGGTGATGGACGACGTCCGGCGTACCTCGATCCTGCGCCGGCACACCACCCCCGAGGTCATCGCCTGGTTCCGCGAGGTGGGCATCATGAAGGCCCGCGAGCCGGTACGGACGCCGGCCTGTGCCGAGCTGGATCTGCTGCCCCGGGTCTGCGTCCCGATTCGGCACCAGGACCTGCTGCTCGGTTTCGTCTGGTTCATCGACGCGGACGCCACGATGGCCGACGCCGAGATCGCCGTCGCCGTCGCCGCGACCGCCGATCTGGCGCTGGCGCTGTACCGGGCCAACCTGCTCGGCGAACTCGCCTCACAACGGGAGGCGGAGGCCACCCGGACCCTGCTGTCGGATTCGGCACAGACCCGGGACCAGACGGTTCGCTCGTTGCTGTCCGACGGAGTGGTGGGCAGCGACGGCCAGAGCACCGCGCTGGTCGCCCAGCTGGTCCCGGCGAACGGGCAGATCCTCGACGAGGTGGCCCGGATCGCGCTGGAGCAGGCCCTGGTAGTCACCCGCCGCCGGGTCGGCAGCCGGGAGGCGTTGCACCTGGTTCGACATGATCACGGAGTGCTGCTGTTGCGCGACGCGCGGTTGAGTGGTCGGGACTCCCCGGAATCGGCCGCGACGCATCTGCGTGACGCGCTGCACAACGCCACCGCTGGACTCGCCTCGGTGCTGCGGGCCGTCGTCGGGGTCGGCCAACCACGTCCCCGGCTCGCCGACGCGGTCGGTTCCTACGCCGAGGCGCTCCAGTCGGCGCGGGTCGGGGTGCAACTACCGGCGCTCGGGCCGGTGGTCAGTTGGGCCAACCTGGGCATCTACCGGGTGCTGTCGCGGATGGACGGGCAGTATCTCGACATCGCCGGCGTACATCCGGGGCTGGAGCGGATGCTGCGCGACGACGCCCACCAGGTGCTGCTGGAAACCCTGGAGATCTACCTGGATCTGGCCGGCAACGCGCACGCCACCGCCGAGCAGCTGCGGCTGCACCGGACCACGCTGTACTACCGGCTGCAACGGGTGGAGCAACTGGCCGAAACCGACCTCAAGGACGGCAACGAACGGCTCTGCCTGCATCTGGCATTGAAGCTGAGCCGGCTCGCCGGGCCCGGCCGGTCGGCCGGCTGAGCCGCCCGGCGTCACGGCACGCCCAAGCCGTGGGCACAGGCCCTACCCCAAGCCGTACGTGGTGCGGGTCGCCGGACGTCGTTATCGTTACCTGGGTGAACTCGCGGGACGAGGTGCACCCGCGGCCCGCCGCCCGCAGCATCTGGATACCGCTGGCCGTCTTCGTCACCGCGGCCGTGGCGCTGTTCGCCGCTGGCGGTGACCGCCCGTCCGGCTCCGGTCGCCTGCCCGGTCTCGGCGACGACCTGCGACCCCGTTTCGCACCCGGACCAGCACGGATCCAGTGGCGAGGTTCCTACCTGTTGCAGCACGGTGTCCCGGTCGTCGTCGACGACCGGCTGAACCAGCCGCCTCGGGACGTGGTCGTCACCGGCCCGGCGGAGTCGGCCGGCGACCCGGTACCCGACTTCGTCGCCGCGTACGTGCAGGCCCGGCAGCGGGCCCCGGGCCGACCCTTCGGGGCCGGGATCTGGCAGGTACGCGCGCCGGCGGGGGTGATCGCCCGCTGGCGCGGACACGGTACGCCGAACCATGACGCCTGCGCGCTGTTGCTCAACACGGACGCCCGTGCCGCTGCGGCTGGGGAGCGCGATCTCGTCGAGGACGTGGAGGTCGACGACATCCTCTGCGGCGCCACCGCGCGGCACGCGATAGTCCGGATCGTGATCGTCGGCTCGAACTACCGGCATCTGACCACGGGCCTGACGATCTGGGAGCCCCGGCTGGCGCGGTGACGGCCGGCGCGCAGACGACGTACGCGATCAGCAGATGGTGCCGGTCGTCGGTGAGTAGTTCCGCCATGCCTCGACCTTGCCAGCCCGGTCGCCGCGCGGTACGGCATTGAACGCTTTGGTGCCCGGTTGCTGCGTCCAGTTCCACCGCCCGCCGCCCCACCAGTTCGACCAGACCGGGCCGACATTGAAGTAGTCGCAGGTGAACAGGTAGGGACGGGACAGACCCGAGGGGTGGTCGCGGATGTCGACCCCGCCGGCCGACGACGGCAGCTCCAGGCCCAGCCCGGGGCCGCCGTGGTTCGCCCACAGCCACTCGCCGTCATCGGTCATCGACAGCGCATGCACCTCGTAGCGGCCGGCGGCGAACACCCAGGGCATGGTCATCGCCTGCGACGACGCCGACCGTGCCGGTGACCGCCGAGTCGGGCGGGGTGCCGGAATCGTGCCAATGCCACTGGCCGCCGTCCCACCAGCAGCTCCCACCGCCGCCCGTCGGCGGTCCAAACGAAAGCGTACGGCCGCTGCCGCTCGCCCCGCCCGACTGCGCCGTCGGGCTACCCAGGCCGCTGACGAGCCATTTGCCGTCGGTCGGCGCGGCGACCGCGGTGCGTCGTACGCACCACATGACCCCAGTCGGGTCACTCACGGTGACCAGGGGGCTGGAGCCGGCCCGGGTAACACGGAATCTCCATCGCGAGTGGACTCTGGCACACCTCAAAAGCCAGGGATGACGTCAGTCTGGCTCCACTCGCCGCGGACATGACGATGGCTGGACGGAGGCAGCACGACGCAGTGCCCGAAATGGGCAGGAGGTGACATCACATTCGTGACCGTGCGTGATTACGCCGGCTCATCCACCGACGGTCAGCCGCCGTCCAGCCGGACACAACGGGCTGAGCGGCAGCAGGCAACGGGTAAGCCGGCAGCCGAGCACGGCGGCGGCATGGTGAATCCCGACCCGGGCCACGATCACCTTCCGATCTCGGCGCGGCGACCTGCCGTGAAGTATCCGTCAAGCCGACGCGCCGCTATCCTTTCCGCCGGGACCGCCGATGACAGCGTGGCATTCACGCCCCACGCCTGCCGCAGTGGCGCAATATGCTGACGGCATGGAGATCGCGCTGCACGTCACCCGGTTCAACCTGCCCGACGGCCCGGCCGCGCTGCCGGCCGCGCTCACCGCTGCGGCGGGCGCCGCCGAGCAGGCCGGGTTCAGCACGCTCACGCTGATGGACCACTGGTTCCAGATGGAGATGCCGGACACCGCCGCCACCGACCCGATGCTGGAGGGCTACACCACGCTGGGCTACCTAGCCGGCCAGACCCGACAAATGACCCTCGGCCTGCTCGTCACCGGGGTGACCTATCGGCACCCCGGGCTGCTGGCCAAGATCGTGGCCACCCTCGACGTCCTGTCCGGCGGCCGGGCGATGCTCGGCGTCGGCGCGGCCTGGTACGAACGCGAGCACAACGGGCTCGGCGTGCCCTTCCCACCGGTCGCGGACCGCTTCGAGCGGCTCGAGGAGACCGTGCAGATCTGCCGGCAGATGTGGGGCCCCGACAACGGGCCTTACACCGGCCGGCACTACCAACTCGCGGAGACGGTCTGCGTGCCCGCGCCGATCCAGCAGCCAGGACCGCCGATCCTGATCGGCGGCAGCGGCGAGAAGAAGACCCTGCGGCTGGTTGCCCGGTACGCGGACGCCTGCAACCTGTTCGCGTTCGAATTCGGGGAGGTCGAACGCAAGCTGGAGGTGCTCGCCCGGCACTGCGAGACCGAGGGACGGGACCCGTCCGAAATCCGCAGGACGATCCTCACGCTGAACGATCCGCTCGACGACCCCGATGCCTTCCTGGCGGCCATGGAGCAGTACGCCAAGCTCGGCGTGGGGCAGGTCTGGGTCACCCCGACCGTGCCCGACTCGGCGAGCTGGGTGGAGCAGGTCGGCGAACGGGTCGTACCCCGGCTGCGCGATCTCTGACCGCCGCCGGAGGGCGCGCGGGTGTTCAGGGCTGCCCGAGACTGCGGGTCTCGGGCAGCCCTGAACCGTCGACCGTCAGACGGTGCGTCGACCGTCAGACGGTGCGGGCCAGCCGGTCGGCGAGCAACTTCGCGAACCGGGCCGGATCGTCCAGCTCGCCGCCCTCGGCGAGCAGCGCGGTGCCGTAGAGCAGTTCGGCGGTCTCGGCCAGTGCCGGATCCTCGGCACGCGCCGTGTACGCCTCGCGCAGCCCGGTGACCAGCGGATGGGTCGGGTTGAGCTCCAGAATCCGCTTGATCTTCGGCCCGTCCTGACCCATCGCCCGGTACATCCGCTCCAGCGCCGGCGTCATGTCCCCGGCGTCGCCGACCAGGCAGGCCGGCGACGTGGTCAGCCGGGTGGACAGACGTACGTTCTTGACCTGCTCGTCGAGCGTCTTGCCCAGCCAGGCCAGCAGCGGGGCGTAGGACTCCTGCTGCTGCTCCCGCTCGGGGTCGGACTCTGCGGCATCGTCGTCGCCGTCCAGGTCGACCTGGCCCTTGGCGATCGAACGCAGTTTCTTGCCGTCGTAGTCGGTGACCGACTCGACCCACATCTCGTCGACCGGATCGGTGAGCAGCAGCACTTCGTACCCTTTGGCCTTGAACGCCTCCATGTGCGGCGAATTCTCGATCATCGACCGCGACTCACCGGTCATGTAGTAGATGTCCTCCTGACCGTCCTTCATCCGCTCGATGTACCCGGCGAGGGTGGTCAGCTGCTCTGCGTCCTGAGTGGAGGCGAACGATGAGATGTCCAGAATGGCGCGCTGGTTCTCGAAGTCGTTGAGCAGTCCTTCCTTGACCGCCCGACCGAGCTGGGTCCAGAAGGTACGGTAGCGCTCCGCGTCGGTGTCCAGCAGCTCTTTGAGCGAGGACAGCACCTTCTTGACGAGCCGTCGGCGCATCAGCTGAATCTGCCGGTCCTGCTGCAGGATCTCCCGGCTGATGTTCAGTGACAGGTCCTGCGCGTCGACGACGCCCTTGATGAAGCGGAGATACTCCGGCATCAGCGCTTCACAGTCGTCCATGATGAACACGCGCTTGACGTACAGCTGGACACCGCGCTTGGCATCGCGCATGAACAGGTCGTACGGGGCCTGAGCCGGGACGAACAGCAATGCCT
Source organism: Solwaraspora sp. WMMB335 (assembly GCF_049179075.1). Taxonomy (NCBI): domain Bacteria; kingdom Bacillati; phylum Actinomycetota; class Actinomycetes; order Micromonosporales; family Micromonosporaceae; genus Solwaraspora; species Solwaraspora sp. WMMB335. The sequence continues at coordinate 5,562,532 of NZ_JBMHMF010000001.1, read as the reverse complement.
CGTACTCGAAGGTGCCTTCGGCCTTCATGTGGATGATGTCGAGCGGGTCGTTCCAGTCGTGGCTGACGTGCTTGTAGAACTCTTTGTACTCGTCGTCGGTGACCTCGGAGCGGGGCCGCGCCCACAGCGCCTTCATCGAGTTGAGAGTGACGACCTCGAGGATGGTCTCCCCGTCGCCCTCCCCCGGGCGCTCGGTCTGCATCCGGATTGGCCAGGCGATGAAGTCCGAGTACCGCTTGACGATTTCCCGGATCTTCCACTCCTCGGTGTAGTCGAAGAGCTGATCCTCCTTGTCTTCCGGCTTCAGGTGCAGGGTGACGGTAGTGCCCTGCGGGGCGTCATCGATGGTTTCGATCGTGTAGGTGCCCTCGCCGGAGGACTCCCACCGGGTCGCCTCGGTCTCACCGGCCCGCCGGGTCAGCAGGGTGACCCGGTCGGCGACCATGAACGTGGCGTAGAAGCCGACCCCGAACTGCCCGATGAGTTCCTGGGACTCGGTTTCCTTGGACTCCTTGAGCTGGCGCAGCAGCTCGGCGGTACCGGACTTGGCGATCGTGCCGATCAGGCTGACCACCTCGTCGCGGGACATGCCGACGCCGTTGTCCCGTACCGACAGGGTCCGCTGCTCGCGGTCGACCTCGATCTCGAGATGCAGGTCCGAGATGTCGGCGTCGAGTTCTTTGTCGATCAGCGCCTGCAAGCGCAGTTTGTCCAGCGCGTCGGAGGCATTCGAGATCAACTCCCGCAGAAAGATGTCCTTGTTCGAGTAGATCGAGTGGACCATCAACTGCAGGAGCTGACGCGCCTCGGCCTGGAACTCACGCGTCTCAACCCCGGTACTCAACTGGGCTCCCTCCCTGGAGACGAACCTTGCCAACGAATCGTACGGCCATCCAGGCGTCCGATGCCGCAGCGCCCACGACGCGGTCTCACCGAAGGCGCCCGGGTGCCCACGGAAGCTAGCCTGACAGGCACCGCCAGCGATCAGGAGTCGAGATGGACGGCATCCGCCGCCGCCGTAGGGCGATCGCGCATGATCTGACCGTCTCGCTGGCAGCGGCGGCCATCGTGGCTGCCGCTACGAAGCTGCTCTCGATGATCGCGCCCGGCCTGCTCACCTGGCCGGTTCCGCGATGGCTGGTCGCCGCCGCACTGCCGGGCACCGCAGCGGCCTTCTTCCTCCTCGGTCGGCGACTCAACCGGCACCCCCCGCAGGCGTTCGTGGTGATCTCCGTACCCACCTGGTCCCGGTGGATCGCGGACCTCGTACGACAGCTGGCTGACACGCTCGGCAGCAACAACATCGATCTGGTACTCAAATACGTGCCGTACGACTACAGCGGACGCAATCAGCTGCGGAAGCTGGATTCGCTCCGGAAGACGAGATCGCACACGGTCGGCGGCTTCATCATCGCCGCCCAGCCGCAACACGTACTGCCGGAGCTGGTGGAGTTCTGTACGTCGACCGAATACCCGATCGTCTTTCTGGACGTCCTCCCCTTCGCCGACCGGCGCGACTATCCCGCTCGATCCGCCTTTGTCGGCTGCGATGCCAGGAAGATCGGCGAGCAGGCTGCCGAGTGGGTGGCCCGCGACCTGCGCCGACAGGCGGTCGTCGATCCGCATGTCCTGGTGATGACCGGGGACGCGCAGCACGGGCGGCATGAACGTTTCACCGAGGTGCTCTGGCGCCTGATCCCTGCGGTCACTATCGACGTCATCGAGTCGGGGCAGTTCACCCGGGACCGGGCGTACGAGTCGGCCACCTCTTATCTGCGGACACGCCGACGGCACGGCGCCGCCGTACACGCGGTCTTCTGTACCAACGACGAGATGGCTCTCGGCGTCCTCGACGCCGTGCAGGCACGGATCGCGGCTGGTGACGACCTTACCGAGCTGGCCGTCATCGGGGTCGACGGGATCGCCGAGGTCCGGGCCCTGATCAACGCCGACAACACCCAGCTGCGGGCGACGATCGTGCAGGACGCGAACCGGATCGCGCAGACCGGAGTCGACATCCTGTTGCGGATGCGTGGCGGCGCCCCGTCGCCTGGCCCGGTCCTGATCCCGACCGAACTCTATCCGGCGGGCTGACCGGACCCGGCGGGCTGACCGGACCCGGTGTCTCGTCCGGACTCGCCAGCCGGATACGCCGCGGTCTCCGACGCCGTCAGGACCGCCCACAGTCGCTGGCCCGGATGCAGCCCGAGATGGGCCGCGCCGGCGGCGGTCACGTCGGCTGCGGCGCGGACCGGCCCGGTCAGCTCGACCCGCAGCCGGTCGCCGTTGGGCGCGATCTCGGCGACCGTCACCGGCCAGGTGTTGCGCGGGCCGCCGTCGGGCCGGTCGCGCACCAGCGCCACCGCCGACGGTGGGAAGGCGACGAACACCTCGCCCCGCTGCGACCGCCCCGCCGTGAGAGTGAATCCGCCGGCCAGGGTCACGGTGTTGCCGTCGGCCCGTCCCCGGTAGAGGTTGAGCCCGACCAGCCGGGCGACGTAGTCGGTGCGGGGTCGGGTGGTGACCGTGGCCGCGTCGCCGGACTGCACCACCGCGCCGTCCTCGATGACCACCAGCCGGTCGGCAAGCACCATCGCGTCGAGCGGGTCGTGCGTGACGAGCAGGGCGACGCCGACGTGCGCGAGAAGGTGCTGGCGTAGGTGCGCGCGGGTCTCCAGCCGGGTGCGGGCGTCGAGCGCGGCGAGCGGTTCGTCCAGCAGCAGCAGATCGGGGCGTACGGCGAGCGCCCGCGCCAGGGCGACCCGCTGCGCCTGCCCGCCGGACAGTTCCCGGGGCCGACGCCGGGCGTACCCGCCGAGGCCGACCCGCTCCAGCCAACCGGCCGCCTCGTCGCGGGCCTGCCGGCGGGGCATCCCACGGCTGCGCGGCCCGAACGCGACGTTGTCGAGCGCGGTCAACCGCGGGAACAGCAGATAGTCCTGGAACACCACGCCGACCGGACGGCGCTGCGGCGGCACCAGCACCCGGCCGGCCGGGTCGTCGAGCAGCACGCCGCCGAGCCGTATCCACCCACCGTGCAGCGGTTGCAGCCCGGCCAGCGCCCGCAGCGCGGTCGTCTTACCCGCGCCGTTCGGACCGAGCAATGCCACCACCTCGCCAGGCCGGACAGCCAGCGCCAGATCGAGGGCGAATCCGCCGAGCCGCACCACGAGACGCGCGTCCAGTGCCCGCGCCACCGCACCCCAGGCCTCGGGCCCGGTCACCGTAGTCCACCCACCCACCGGTCGCGTAACCCGGCGAGGATGGCGACGGAGACGACGAGCAGCAGCAGGCTCAACACGATCGCCGCTTCGAGGTCCTGCTCCAGGGCGAGGTAGACGGCCGACGGCATGGTCTGGGTACGGCCGGGAAAGTTGCCGGCGAAAGTGATGGTGGCGCCGAACTCGCCGAGTGCCCGGGACCAGCACAGCACCGCACCGGCGGCGACGCCGGGACCGACCATCGGCAAGGTGACCCGGCGGAAGGTGGTCCACCGGCTGGCGCCGAGGGTGGCGGCCGCCTCCTCGTAGCGCGGATCGGCCGCCCGCAACGCGCCTTCCACCGCGATTATCAGAAACGGCATGGCGACGAACGCCTCGGCGACGACCACCGCGCCGGTGGTGAACGGCAGGGTGATGCCGAACGTGCTGTCCAGCCAGGCCCCGATCAGGCCGCGTCGGCCGTAGACGAGCAGCAGTGCGACGCCGCCGACCACCGGCGGCAGCACCAGCGGCACGGTGACCAGGGCCCGCACCATGCCCCGGCCCGGGAACCGGGTCCGGGCCAGCAGCCAGGCCAGCGGTACGCCGAGCAGCAGGCACAGCCCGGTGGCCGCGGTAGCGCTGAACAGCGACAGCCGCAGTGCGGCGAGGACGCCGGGCGCGGCGAGCCGGTCCGGCAGCTCGGCCCAGGGCGTACGCAGCAGCAGGCCGGCCAGCGGCAGCAGGAGAAAGGCGAGCCCGGCCAGTGCGGGCAGGGCGAGGAAGGCCGGCAGCCGCTCGCCGGGGCGACGCCGGCCGGCAGCCTCGGTCCGCAGCTGACCGGGTGGCTCGGTCACGGACTCTGGAATCCGGCCTCGGCCAGCACCGCCTGGCCGACGGCCGACCGGACGTACGCGACGAAGGCGCGGGCCACGGTCGGGTTCGCCGCCTGCGCGAGCGTGACGATCGGGTAGTCGTTGATCGCCTGGGCGGACTCGGGGAACTCGACCGCGTCGACTTCGTCGGCGGCGGCAGCGGTGTCGGTGCGGTAGACCAGCGCGGCGTCGACCTCACCGATGCGTACCTTGGCAAGCGCGGCGCGGACGTCGCGTTCGAGGGTGACCGGGACGAGATCGTTGCCGGCGGCGTCGAGGGCCGTGCGGGCGGCGGCACCGCAGGGCACCGCTTCGGCGCAGAGCGCGACCTTGACGCCGGGCGCGGTGAGGTCGGCCAGCCCGGTCACCCTGGCCGGGTTACCCTCCGGCACGGCGATGACCAGCTGGTTGCGGACGAAGACAACGGGTTCGTCCGCGGCGTCGCCGGCGGCTACGACGGTCGCCATGGTGGCCGGGTTGGCGGCGGCGAAGACGTCGGCCGGGGCGCCGGCGGTGATCTGCTGGGCGAGTTGCGAGCTGCCGGCGAAACTGAAGGTCACGGTCACGCCGGGATTCGCGGCTTCGAACTCGGCACCGATCTGGGTGAACGTGTCGGTGAGCGAGGCGGCGGCGAGCACGGTCAGCGTTGCGGTGACGCCCGACGCCGAGTCGTCCGGACCGCCGGGTGCCGGCCGGTCGCCGGAGCCACAGCCGGCAAGAAGCCCGACGGCGACGAGCCCGACAGCGGAGGTCCGCACCGGGTGCGGTACGGCGGGGGCACGGCGCATCAGTCGCTCCGTTCGACCACGACGTTGGTGGACTTGATGACGGCCGTGACGGTGGCGCCGACCCGCAACTCGAGTTCGTCGACCGCTTCCCGGCTCATCAGCGAGACGATCCGGAAGGGGCCGGCCTGGATGTCGACCTGTGCCATCACGGTGTCCCGGACGACGGCGGTGACGATGCCGCGCATCCGGTTGCGGGCCGACGAACGCCCGGCACCTTCGTCCGGGTCGTCGGCGAGCCCTCGGGCGAACGCGGCCAGGTCCGCACCGGCGATCGCCCGGTGGCCGTTGCCGTCGCGGGTGGCGGCGAGCTTGCCGCCGTCGACCCAGCGACGCACGGTGTCGACGCTGGCGCCGAGCAGCTCGGCGGCTTCCCCGATGCGGTACGTGTCGTCCCGGCGACTCGCCATGGACTCAGGTTAAGGCTCGCAGATACGAGAGTAAACCCCGCCTGAACCTTGGAAATACTAGGGCGCAAACGCCTTACGCAAGGTACGCAGGCAGTGGCCCAGGGCGTCGTAGCGGGCTACCGAGTTGTCGTTGACGTGCTGCCAACTCGCGTAGAGCAACGCCCAGAGCAACTGTTGGGCCCACAGCGGATCGACTTCGGAATCGATGCTGCCGTCGGCGTGCCCACGCTCGACCAGCCGTAGCAGCGTCCGGTCCGCCGACGTCTGTTCGCTCCACTCGGGCCGGCAGGCGATCTGGGGGTCGCTGAAAATCAGCGCGAGCGCGTCCCCGAGGGCGAAATACTCCTGGCACAGCCGGGCGAGGGCGACAACAGCCAGCCCTTCGTCCGTCCGGGCACGCTCGGTCGCCGTCGCGATCCGTTCCAGTACGTGTCGACTCAGGCCGTCGAGCAAATCGGTACGTTCGGGAAAGTAACGGTGCAGAGTGGTCCGCCCGACGCCGGCCTCGACGGCGATCTCGCCGAGGGCGGCGGCCGGGTCTCGGCAGAGCACGGTCACGGCCGCATCGAGGATCGCCCTGCGGGTCCGGGCCCGGGTTGCCGTCCGCGCCACGCCGACCGGTGCCCCTGTCATACCGGGAAAGTACCCGAGACTGCTCGACAAAAGAATCACGGTTGACCGTTGTGGAACACTAATGTTCCACTTCAAGGTATGACTGACCCGGTGAGCGGAACGACGCCAGCGGCGGAGCCACGGCTGGCGAGGCTACGGCTGCTCTGGTCGTTCGTCCGGCCGCACCGTCCGGCGCTGGCACTCGGACTCTTCCTCGCCCTGCTGGGCTCGGCCGGCAGCCTGGCCACCCCGATGGTCACCAAGTGGGTGCTCGACACGCTGAGTGGGTCCACTTCCCTCCTCGGCCCGGCCGTCGCCCTGCTGAGCCTGCTCGGGTTCGGCGTGATCATCTGGTGCTGGCAGTGGATCCTGCTCGGCACCGTCGGCGAGCGGGTGATCTTCGACGCCCGGGCGTCGATGGTCAACCGGCTGTTCCGAGCGACCGTTGCAGCGGTCAGCGGCCGACCGACCGGCGAGTACATCACCCGGGTGACCTCCGACACGGTGCTGCTGCGTCAGGCCGCCGCGTCCAGCATCGTCGGCCTGATCAACGGCGTGATCATGCTGGTCGGCACCCTCGCCCTGATGGCCGTGCTCGACCTGGTGCTGCTGGCCACCACGGTCGCCTCGGTCGTCGTGATGGCCGTACTGTTCAGTTTGCTGATGCCCGGTATCGCCAAGGCCCAGGAACGGGCCCAGGAACATGTCGGCCGGCTCGGCGCGACGCTGGAGGGGACGCTGCGGGCGATCCGTACGGTCAAGGTCAGCCGGGCCGAACGGCGTCAGTCCGGCCGGATCATCCGCGAAGCCCAGGAGTCGACCCGGCAGAGCATCCGGGCGATCCGCCGGCAGGCGTTCGCGTGGACGATCGCCTGGAGCGGCATCCAGTTCGCGATCATCCTGATTCTCGGCATCGGTGCCTGGCGGGTCAGCAGCGGTGCGCTCGCGGTGTCCAGCCTCATCGCCTTCCTGCTCTACGCCTTCGGCCTGATGGAGCCGGTCACCTCGCTCAGTCAGAATCTGACCGCCCTGCAGTCCGGCATCGCCGCGGCCGGACGGATCCGCCAGATCGAGACTCTGGCGGTGGAGACCGATCCGCCGGTCCGCGCCACCGCGGCCGTGAGTGACCCGCCGGCCCTGAGTGAACCGCCGGCGGCAAGCGGCACCACGACGCCGGACGCCGCCGGTCGGCCGGTGCTGGAGCTACGCGGAATCACCGCCGGCTACGGCCCGGGTCAACCGGTGGCGGTCCGCGACATCGACCTCGCCGTGCCTCGCCGCGGCCATCTGGCGATCGTCGGCCCGTCCGGTGCCGGCAAGACCACGCTGTTCTCACTCGTCCTGCGTTTTCTGAACCCGCAGGAGGGTGAGCTGTTCCTCGACGGGCACCCGTACTCGGCGCTCGGCTTCGACCAGGTACGGCGACGGCTGGCCTACGTGGAGCAGGACACGCCGGTGATCCCCGGCACAGTACGGGAGAACCTGCTCTTCACCCACCCCGACGCCACCGACGAGGAGATCGACCGGGCCCTGTACGCGGTCCGCCTCACCGACAAGATCGACAGCTTGGCGCACGGACTGGACACCGTGCTGACCCCGTCATCGATGTCCGGCGGGCAACGACAGCGCATCGCTCTCGCCCGGGCGATCCTGCGCCGTCCGGACATCCTGTTGCTCGACGAGGCCACCGCCCAGGTCGACGGCCTCACCGAGGCGGCCATCCACGACTGCATCCGGGACCAGGCCACGCACGGCGCGGTCGTCACCATCGCGCACCGGCTGTCCACCGTCATCGACGCCGACACGATCGTGGTCATGCAGGCCGGACAGGTACGGGCGCGCGGCGACCACCGGACCCTGCTGGCGACCGACGAGCTCTACCGCGACCTGGTAAAGGCGCTGCACATCGCCGAGGCCACCCCCGGGCGTTCCGGCGAGCTGGCGGCCAGCACCGCAGGCTGACCGGCTGGACCCGGCACCGGCCGGACCGTTTCGGCGGGCCCGGCCGGGGTACCGGTGCCAGCAGGGAGGCCCCAGATGGCTGATGATCGGCAGCGACGCACGGTCACGACCCTGCTCGACCGGCAGGGCCGCACGTTCAGCGCGGACGCCGGCATCACGCTGGCCGACAAGCCGGCCCCGCTGTACCAACTGCTGGTGCTGGCCACCTTGCTGAGTGCCCGGATCTCGGCGGAGATCGCCGTCGCCGGTGCCCGGGAGCTGTTCGTCGCCGGCTACCGCACACCGGCGGCAATGCGCTCGGCGAGCTGGCAGGACCGGGTAGACGCGCTGGGGCGTGGCCACTACCGGCGATACGACGAGCGCACCGCGAGCATGCTCGGCGACGGAGCCGAGCTGTGTCAGCAGCGCTGGGGCGGCGACCTGCGACAGCTGCCCGCCGAGGCGGGCGAGGATCCGGCTGAGCTGCGCCGACGGCTCACCGACTTCCCTGGTGTCGGCCCCACCGGCGCGGACATCTTCCTGCGCGAGGCACAGGCTGTCTGGCCAGGGCTACGGCCGTACCTGGACAAACGGGTGACCGCCGGGGCGCGCAAGCTCGACCTGCCCACCGCAGCCGACCAACTGGCCGCCCTGGTCAGTGGCAAGGACCTGCCGAGACTGGCTGCCGCGTTGGTGCGGGTTTCCATCAGCAGTCGCGCAGCCGACGAGGTCCGCGCCAGCGGGTGACGCGCGGTCGAGCGCGGTCGAGCGCGGTCCCCCTCCGCCGACCTGGCGGCCTGCCGAATCCGGCGGCTTCTGGTCAGCGCGCCGGTCGCGGTGTCACCGTTCTGTCGTTGATTGTCCGCGCACGCCTGGCCGGCGCGCCGCGGATCGGCGCGAGGATATCGCTGAGCAGGGCGGACATCGCCGCCGACGGCTCCAGCTGCAGCTCCCGCAGGACCAGATCCCGGTACGCGTAGAAGGCGTGCAGGGCCTCGTACACGTTGCCTTCGGCCAGATGGATCTGCACGATCAGCCGGTGCGGGGTCTCCCGCAACGGCTCGGCCCCCATCGCCTCCAGTGCGGCCTGCAGCGCCTCGTCGTGGTGCCCGGCGTCCAGAAAGCACCGGGCGATCTGCTCCAGCATGTGCAGCCGAAGCTGTCGTAACCGCTCCCGTTCCAGCAGTACCCAGTCGTCGTACCAGCCGGGCAGCAGGTCGTGCCGGGCGGCGGTGAGCACTTCGGTCGCCAATTGTGGATCACCGCCATCGCGGATCAGGGCCGCGGTTCGGACCAGATCGTCGACGTCCACCTGGACCAGCGGATCGAGCCCGACGGTGTCGCCAGCGGTGCGTACCGGGCAGTTCGGCTCCTGTCGCAGCCGCCACAGCCCGGTACGCAGCGAGGACAGCGCCCGGTCCTCGGCCGCGTCCGGCCACAGCAGGCCGGCCAGGTGCGTACGGGTGACCCCCGGCCGCAGTCCGATCAACGCGACGATGCGCTGCAGTCCGCGCGGAACCGCGATGGCGTCGTCCCGTTGCACCAGCCGGAATCCGCCGAGCAGCAGCAGTCGGACGGTCCCTGCCGGGTTGCCTGCCTGCGACGTCACGGCCGCACCCCCTGCACGCGTCAGTTACCGGTTGCCGTCTCCGCGTCGTGTCGCTGGTTACGAAGATTATCAATCATGATTACTCTCAGTCAATCGCGCAGTCGGGTATCCGATCTTTGCCGGTAACCGATCACAATCGCCCTGAGCTGCTTATTCACCCGAAAAGACCGGTCTGACCACCGCCACACAACACCCAATGACGATCACGGAGTGTGCTGCCACGCCGTCATCTAGGCGTCAACCGAAACCCGGCGGGCGACGACGTCCGGTGCACGCGGCGGTGACGGCGGCCCCGGCATGGTGACCCGCGACGGGCCCGCATCGCCGGTGGGAGGCAGACCATGGATCGATCGTTGATCATCGCCAAGGTGGTCCCGGACGCCGAACAGCAGGTCGCCGAGATCTTCGCCGAGTCTGACCAGACCGAGCTACCTGGTCTGGCCGGCGTGCGTCACCGGTCGCTGTACCGACTGCACGACCTGTACGTGCATCTGATCGAGACCGACGACATCGGTCCGGACGCGATCGCCGCCGCCCGCCGCCACCCCGAGTTCGACCGGGTCAGCGGTCGGCTTGCCCGGTACATCTCACCGTACCTGGCCAGCTGGCGCTCCCCTCGCGACGCGCTGGCGCACCGGTTCTACCACTGGGACGCCCAAGAGCACCGGCGGCAGCGATGAAGCCGCCGGCCACACCCGAGCGGGAGTTGTGGCTACGCTGCACCGCCTGCCGGAGCCTGATCTACCGGCGCCGGCTACGGCGCAATCTGGAGGTATGCCCGGAGTGCGGGCACCATCGCCGGCTGACTGCGACCGAGCGCATCGACCAGCTCGCCGACCCCGGTAGCTTTTCGCCGCTGCCCGGCCAGGTCGCCGAAGTGGACCCGTTGGAGTTCGTCGATTCGCTGCCGTACCGCGAACGGCTGGCGCGGGCACGGGCGGCGACCGGCCTGACGGAGGCGGTGGTGTGCGGTACCGCCCGCATCGGCGGACATCGCGCCGTGCTGGCGGTGATGGACTTCCGGTTTCTCGGTGGCAGCCTCGGGGCCGCCACCGGCGAGTGGATCACCCGGGCCGCCGAGCAGTCACTCGCCGCCGGCGAACCGCTGATCCTGGTCAGTTCCTCCGGCGGCGCCCGGATGCAGGAAGGCGTGCTGGCGCTGATGCAGATGGCCACGATCAGCACCGCGATCGCCGAGCTGCGCGCAGCCGGACTGCTCACGGTCAGCGTGATCACCGACCCGACGTACGGCGGAGTGGCCGCCTCGTTCGCCACCAACACCGACGTGATCGTCGCCGAATCGGGCGCCCGGATGGGATTCGCCGGCCCGAGAGTCATCCGCGAGACGATCCGCCAGGCGCTGCCGGCCGGCTTCCAGACCGCCGAGTTCCTGCTCCGGCACGGCCAAGTCGACCTCGTGGTGCAACGGCGGGACCTGCGTGCCCGGCTGCGTACGCTGCTGGCGCTGGCCGCCGCCGGCCGGCCGGCGGTGCCACCGGCGTCAACCGTAGGACAGGCACCGCCGGCCATCGTGCCGACCGTAGGACAGGCACCGCCGGCCACCGTGCCGACCGCACGCCGGGGGCAGCAGTCCGATGCCTGGCGCTGCGTCCGCACCGCGCGTGACCCGGCCCGGCCGACCACGTTGGACTATCTGCAGACCGTGTTCGACGGGTTCGTCGAACTGCACGGCGACCGGGTCGGCGGGGACTGCCCGGCCATTGTCGCCGGGCTGGCCCGGCTGGCCGATCATCCGGTCGCGGTGGTCGGTCATCAGAAGGGGCACGACGCCCGGGAGATGCTGGCCCGCAACTTCGGCATGGCCAGCCCGGCCGGCTATCGCAAGGCGATGCGAGTGATGCGCCTTGCCGCCCGGCTCGGCCTGCCGGTGATCACGCTGATCGACACTCCGGGTGCTCATCCGGGAGTGGACGCCGAAGAGCAGGGCCAGGCCGCTGCGATCGCCGCCTGTCTACGCACCTCAGCCCGACTGCCCACCCCGATGATCGCGGTCGTCACCGGTGAAGGCGGCAGCGGCGGGGCGCTGGCGCTCGCCGTCGCGGACCGGGTGCTGATGCTGCAGAACGCCGTCTACTCGGTGATCAGTCCGGAGGGCTGCGCCGCCATCCTGTTTCACGACCGGGCCGCCGCGCCCCGGGCCGCCGCGGCGCTGCGGCTCACCGCAGCCGACCTGCTCCGGCTCGGCGTAGTCGACGGCACCGTCGCCGAACCGCCCGGTGGTGCCCAGCGCGACCCGGTCGGTGCCGCCGAGCGGGTACGCACCGCGCTGCTGGCCGTGCTGCCCGCGCTGCTCGCCCTGCCCGTACCGCAGCTGCTGCACGGCCGGGCGCGCCGCTTCCGGCGCTACGCCGCCGGAGGGGTACCGGCTGGCGCCGCGACCGGGACCGGCGCCGCCGTGCCGGACGCCGACGCGTCGACCACCGAACCCCGACCGATCCGGGTGATGCCGCGATGACCGCCACTTCCGCCAACGGAACCCCGGCCGACGCCGGCGGAGTCCCGGCCGATGCCAGTGGTATCTCTGCCAACCCGGAGCTCGCCGGGCAGCTGCGCCGGCTGGCCGAACAGACCCGGGCGCTCGTCGGCGAACTCTCCGGCCCACTGCGCCGGGTGCAGGTCCGCCACGGCGACACGGTGATCGAAATCGAGTGGCACGACCGGACCGCGGCTGCCGGGCCACCGCCGGCGGTCGAGCCGGCCGCCGTGGACGGGCAGACCCGACCGCCCTGCCTGCATCAGGTCGCCTCGCCGATCGTCGGCACGTTCTACCGGGCCGCGGAACCGGGCGGCAAGCCGTTCGTCGCGGTCGGTGACCTGATCGAACCGGGCCAGGTGGTCGGGATCGTCGAGGCGATGAAGCTGATGAACGAGATCACCGCCGACCGGCGAGGTGTGGTGACCGAGGTACACGTCGGCGACGGCGAACCGGTCGAGTTCGACCAGCCGCTGGTCACCCTCGGACCGGCGTGAGGGGGCAGGTGGGATGTTCGAGAAGGTCCTGATCGCCAACCGGGGCGAAATCGCGTTGCGGATCGCTCGCGCCTGCCGGGAGCTCGGCGTACGGACGGTCGCGGTGTGTTCCACAGCGGACCGCGACTCCGCTGTGGCCCGTTTCGCCGACGAGACGGTCCAGATCGGACCGCCACCGGGGCGGCTCAGTTATCTGAACGCGGCGGCGCTCATCGAGGCCGCCCGGCGTACCGGAGCTCAGGCGATTCACCCCGGCTACGGCTTCCTGTCCGAAGACGCCGATTTCGCGGAGATCTGCGCCGAGAACGGGTTGGTCTTCATCGGCCCACCGGCCGAAGTGATGCTCGCGCTCGGTGACAAGTCGAAGGCCCGCACGGCACTCGGCGCGACTGGACTGCCGCTGCCGCCGGGCAGTCAGGAGCCGGTGGCCAGCGCGGCACACGCCGCCCGGGTCGCCGCCGAGATCGGCTACCCGGTGATCATCAAAGCGGCGGCCGGCGGCGGCGGGCGTGGCATGACCGTCGTCGTCGACCAACGGGCGCTGGCCGCCGCCTACCACCGGACCCGGCAGAGCGCCCGCGCCGTGTTCGGCGACGACCGGGTCTATCTGGAGCGCTACCTGGTCCACGCGCGCCACGTCGAGGTCCAGGTGCTCTGTGACGGGTACGGCAACGGGGTGCATCTGGGTACCCGGGACTGCTCGGTGCAGCGCCGGCACCAGAAACTCATCGAGGAAGGGCCGGCCCCTGCCCTGCCGGCCGCGATGCTGGACGAGATGGCCTCGGTCGCGGTGCGCGCCGCGCTGGCCGTCGGTTACCAGGGCGCCGGGACCTTCGAATTCCTCGTCGACGAGCACGAGCAGTTCCACTTCATCGAGATCAACTGTCGGATCCAGGTGGAGCATCCGGTGACCGAGATGATCACCGGCGTCGACCTGGTACATGAGCAGATCCACATCGCCAGCGGAACACCACTGCGGCTGCGCCAGAGCGAGATACGTCCACGCGGGGTGGCCGTCGAATGCCGGGTCAACGCCGAGGATCCGCACCTCGGCTTCACACCCGCACCCGGGACGCTGGCCCGGTTCATACCCCCCGGCGGTCCGTTCACCCGGGTCGACACCCACGGCTATCCGGGATACGTGATCGGTCCGCACTACGACTCGCTGCTGGCCAAGGTGGTGGTGTGGGCGCCCGAGCGGGAGCTCGCGCTCAACCGGATGGAGCGGGCACTCGGCGAGTTCGTGGTGTCCGGACCGGGCCTACGCACCACGATCCCGTTCCTGCGGCGGGTCCTCGACGACGCGACATTCCGCAAAGGACGCTACTCGACCACCCTGGTCAACCGGCTGCTCGACGGACGGCCGGAGCAGTCCCGCACACCTAGGAGGAGGAGCGGATGAGCATCACCGACCAGCACCAGCCGGTCACCGCAGCGGACATCACCGCCATCCTGGTCCGCAACTGCGGTCTGGACGCGGGCAGTGCCGCCGCCGCGCCCGCGGCGTCCCTGGCGGAACTCGGCATGGATTCCCTCGCGCTGCTGGAACTGCAGGCCGTGGTCGCCGACCGGTACCGGGTCCAAATTCCTGAGCAGTCCGCAGACCTGACCATCGCCCAGGTGGCCGACCTCGTCGCCGGTCAGGTCACCGACGATGGACCGGGACAACTTGAGAAACCGGCCCAGGCCGAAAGGCCGGCCCAGGCCGAAAGGCCGGCCCAGGCCGACGGCGGCGGCACGTCCACCCCCGGTCACACCGAGAACGATGTGACCATCGCCGCTGGACTCGACCTGGTCTGGGACATCACCAACGACGTGCCCCGGTGGCCGGACCTGTTCACCGAGTACGCCTCGGCGACGGTCCTGCACCGCCGGGGTGACACGGTGCGATTCCGGCTGACCATGCACCCCGACGAGAACGGAATCGTGTGGAGCTGGATCAGCGAACGGACCGCCGACCGGCAGCGGTGCGAGGTGCACGCACACCGGGTGGAGCCGGGACCGTTCGAGTACATGCGGATCCGCTGGTACTACTGCGAAGTACCCCAGGGGACCCGGATGACCTGGATCCAGGACTTCGCGATGCGGCCCAACGCGCCCGTCGACGACGCGGGAATGACCGAACGGATCAACACCAACAGTCGGATCCAGCTGGACGTCATCAAGGAACGGATCGAGGCGGTGGCGCGCGGCGAACGGCCGGCCCCCACGGCCCCGGCCCGCCGGCCCGGTGCCACGGAGGGAGCAAGCGATGAATGACCCGCGTCAGGTCGCCGCCCGCGACCTTGCCCCGGACCGACGTCGCGGCGGTGAGCTGCGGGTGCTGCTCGGACCCCGGACCGTCGGCAGCACCTCGGGTTTTCTGGGCATGGCGGTGCTGCGGCCCGGAGAAAAGATCACCGAGCACTACCACCCGTACAGCGAGGAGTTTCTCTACGTCGCCCGTGGCGAGATCATCGTCGACCTGGACGACCTGCCGGTCGCGGTACACCGGGCGGAAGCGCTGTTCGTGCCGATGAACACCCGGCACCGGTTACGCAACGTCGGCAAGGGACCTGCTGAGGTGGTGTTCCATCTCAGCCCGCTGGCCCCCCGCCCGGAACTCGGTCACGTCGACACCGAAGGTCCGGTCGTGCTCGGCCCCGGGCCGGACGCGCCCCGGCCAGGCACGCCGCGAAACGCCAGCCCGCACGCCAACGGGGCGCGGGTCACCGGCGGGCCGTCCGGGACACCGCGAGGACGCCGGCCGTGACCGCCGGCCGGTCGCCACGGCGGACGGTGGTCACCGGAATCGGAGTGGTCGCCCCTGGCGGGGCGACCCGCGAAGCCTTCTGGACGGCGATCACCGCCGGCCGGACCGCCACCCGGCGGATCAGCTTCTTCGACCCGTCACCGTTCCGGTCCCAGATCGCCGCCGAGTGCGACTTCGACCCGGCCGGTGCCGGGCTCACTCCGCGCGAGCGGCGACGCGCCGACCGGTACGTGCAGTTCGCACTCGCCTGCTCGATCGAGGCACTTGCCGATGCCGGGCTGGACCTGACCGAGGCTGGTCGTCAGCGCGCCGGGGTGGCCCTCGGCTCCGCCGTCGGCGGCACCATGGCCCTGGAGCAGGAGTACGTGGTGGCCAGCGACAGTGGCGCGCGATGGCTGGTCGACGTGGACTGCACCATGCCGTACCTCTACCAGGCCCTGGTACCCAGCAGCCTGGCCGGTGACGTCGCCTGCCGGCACGGTTGGCACGGCCCGGCGCAGGTGATCTCCACCGGCTGCACCTCCGGGATCGACGCCATCGGCTACGCCCACCAGTTGATCGTCGACGGTGCGGCCGACGTGATGCTGGCCGGGGCGGCCGATTCGCCGATCTCCCCGGTCACCGTCGCCTCGTTCGACGCGATCAGGGCCACCACGCCGGACAACGACGATCCGGCCCACGCCAGTCGGCCGTTCGACAACGACCGGCACGGCTTCGTGCTCGCCGAAGGCGCCGCCGTACTGGTGCTGGAGGAGATCGACCACGCGCGACGTCGCGGCGCCCGGATCTACTGCGAGGTAGCCGGCTACGCCACCCGCAGCAACGGCTTCCACATGACCGGGCTACGCCCGGACGGTGCCGAGATGGCGCTGGCCATCACCGACGCGCTGGACCAGGCCCGGCTCGACCCGGGCGAGGTGTCGTACGTCAGCGCGCACGGCTCGGGCACCCGGCAGAACGACCGGCACGAGACCGCGGCGTTCAAGCGGGCGCTCGGCGACGCCGCGTACCAGGTGCCGATCAGCTCGATCAAGTCGATGGTCGGGCATTCGCTCGGTGCCATCGGATCCATCGAGATGGCCGCCTGTGCCCTGGCGATGGCGCACTCGGTGGTGCCGCCGACCGCGAACTGGCGGACCCGGGACCCGGAGTGCGACCTGGACTACGTGCCCAACCAGGCCCGCGACCTGCCGGTGGAGGTGGCGTTGTCGGTGGGCAGCGGATTCGGCGGGTTCCAGTCCGCGATGGTCTTCGCCACGCCGGAGAGGACAGCACGGTGAGCGGCAACGGTGCCGCCCGGTCCGGCAGCACGGGTGCGGCGGACGGCGGTGGCCGCCGCCGGGCGGTGGTCACCGGCATCGGTGTGGTGGCACCTACCGGGTTCGGCGCCGAAGCGCACTGGAAGGCCGTCCTGGTCGGGCAGCCGCGTACCGGGCGGATCACGCTGTTCGACCCCGACCCGTACCCGGTGACGCTCGCCGGTGAGGTCGCCGACTTCGACGCCCTGCAGTGGACGGACAACCGGCGGGCGGTACAGACCGACCGGTGGACGCATCTCGCGTTCGCCGGCACCCGCCTTGCCCTGGCCGACGCCGGCCTACCGGAGACCGCCCCGGACCCCTACCGGTACGCGGTCACGCTGGCCAGTTCCTCCGGCGGCAACCTGTTCGGGCAGCGGGAATTGCAGCGGTTGTGGGGACGGCCGGGCCGCACCGTCGGCGCGTACCAGTCGATCGCCTGGTTCTACGCCGCCAGCGTCGGCCAGCTCTCCATCGCCCACCAGTTCAAGGGGGCCTGCGGGGTGCTGGTCGCGGAGGCCGCCGGGGGACTGGACAGCCTGGCGCACGCGGCGCGCACCATCCGTCGGGGCGCCGACGTGGTGCTGGCCGGTGCCACCGAATGCGCGCTGAGCCCGTACGCCCTGGCCTGCCAACTGCGCAGCGGCCTGCTCAGCAGCGGCACCGATCCACACCGGTCCTACCTGCCGTTCGACGTGGACGCGCAGGGCTACCTGCCGGGTGAAGGCGGGGCGGTGCTGGTAGTCGAGGAGCTGGGGCACGCCCTGGCACGCGGCGCGCCGGTGATCTACGGCGAGGTCGCCGGCTGGGGTGCCACCCACGACGCGCTGCACACCACCCGGCACAGCGGCGGCGATGTCGGCCAGTACGCACGGGCGATGCGGGTCGCGCTGGACGCCGCCAGCGCCGCTCCCACCGAGGTGGACGTCTGCTTCCCCGACGCGCTCGGGGTGCCGCGCTACGACCGCTCGGAAGCGCGGGCCCTGCGGGTCGTGTTCGGGCCGGATTCACCGCCGGTGACCACGCCGAAGCCGCTGACCGGGCGGGCGCACCAGGGCAGTGCCGCGCTGGACGTGGCGACCGCGCTGCTGGCCCTGCGGCACCGGGTGCTGCCGCCGACGGCCGCACCGCGACGCCCGGCGCCCGGCTGCGATCTCGACTTCGTCCGTTCGCAGCGGGAGTGCGCGGGCCGGACGGCATTGGTCGCCGCCCGGGGTTTCGACGGCTTCAACAGCGCCCTGCTGCTGCGCCGAGACCAGGCATGGGAGTGATCCGGTCGGTCATGGTTCTGGTCCGGTCACCGTGCTGGTGGCGGCGGCGAATAGGTGACCGGGGATCGGGTATCGGGATGAAGCGACAACGGGCTGGGACGGCTCGTCGCGGCGGGGACACGGGTGAGCGCAGCGACCGAGGAGGCGGACGGATGCAGATCGGATACAAGCTGGCCACCGAAGCGTTCGGACCGGCGGAACTCATCCGCCAGGCGGTCCGGGCCGAGCAGGTCGGTTTCGACTTCGTCGAACTGAGTGACCACTTCCATCCCTGGCTGGACAGTCAGGGCCACTCGCCGTTCACCTGGAGCGTGCTGGGTGCGATCGCGGCCCGCACCGAGCGGATCGGCTTGGCCACCGGGGTGACCTGCCCGACCCTGCGCTATCACCCGGCGGTCATCGCCCAGGCGGCGGCAACGGTGGCGCTGCTCTGCGACGGCCGGTTCACCCTCGGGGTGGGTGCCGGCGAGCGGCTCAACGAACACGTCACCGGTCAGCCGTTCCCGAGCGTACGGGAGCGTCACGCACGCCTACGGGAAGCGCTGGAGATCATCCGGCTGCTGTGGTCCGGGGGCTACCAGTCGTACCAGGGCAGGCACCTGCAGCTTGACGACGCGCGGGTCTTCGACCTGCCGGAGGAGCCACCGGTGCTGGCGGTCGCGGCCAGCGGTCCCGAGTCGGCGCAGCTGGCGGCCGAACTCGGCGACGGTCTGTTCGCCACCGAGCCGAAAGCCGCGATCATCGACCAGTTCCACCGGGCGGGTGGTAAGGGACCGCTGTACGCCGAGTGCCCGATGGCCTGGGCTACCGACGAAGAGCAGGCGGTGACCGCCGCCTGGGAGTCAAGCCGGTGGGCGGTGACCGGCTGGAAGGTGAAAAGCGAACTCCCCAACCCGGTGAACTTCGCGGCGGCGTCGGCGATGGTGGGCGCGAACGACATCCGGCGGCATTTCAGCGTGGGGCCGGACCCGGCGGTGCATGTCGAGGCGGTCCGCCCGTACGTCGACGCCGGGTTCGACCACGTCGTGCTGCAGAACGCCGGGCCCGACCCGGACGGGTTCATGGACTTCTTCGAGCGTGTGCTGGCCGATCGGTTGCGGGGGCTCGACGGCGCGCGGTGACCGGAATCCGGCTGCCGCGGGTGACGGCGCCGCTCGGCGGAGGTGCGTGGTGGCCCGCTCAGCGTGCACGGTGGCCGGCCCGGTGTGGCTGGTGTCCGGCCACCGCACCGACGCCGTCAGGCGCGGGCTGGGCCGGAATAGTCGGGCGCGACGTAGACCGGCAGCCGCTCGCCCTGGCTACGGGCGTAGCGACGGATGTACGTGACGGACTCGGCCCCCGGCTGGAGCGGCACCGTGTACTGCGTAGGCAAGGTGTCCGCGGCAGCGGCGAGGCGGCGGGGGGTCACCTCGCGCCGTTGATCATGCCACGGGCCACCCAGGAACAGAACCTTCATATCGCGATCCTTGCCGGTTTAGCCATCCGGCGCCTCATCCGTACGCACAATTAGCGGCAAAGCTTAGTGATCCGCTCCGCTCCACCACCACGATAAGCACCACCGTCGTCACCATGGGTAAACGCTAAAGAGCACTGAGCAACATTCACATACATCACACATACGCGAGGAACAATCGTCATCGCCACACTCCGCACACTCGACCCGGCACAGCAGTCATATTCCGGGCACGATGCGTGAGTAGGGGCAGACACGCATTGACGACTACCGACCGAGGAACCGAGGCGGCCGCTTCTCGACGAAGGCGGCCATTCCCTCGGCCTGGTCCGCCGTGTCGAACAGGCCATGGAACACCCGTCGCTCGAACAGCAGCCCTTCCCGCAGCCCGACCTCCTGCGACCGCTCGACCGCTTCGCGGGCAGCGCGCACCGCGAGGCGGCCATGGCCGGCGATCACCTCAGCGACGGTGTACGCCTCGGCCATCAGCCGTCCGGCCGGAACGACCCGGGACACCAGCCCACACCGCTCCGCCTCGGTGGCGTCCATCGACCTGCCGGTCAGGATCAGATCCATCGCCTTGGCTTTGCCGACCAGTCGGGTAAGCCGCTGGGTGCCGCCGATCCCCGGAATCACGCCCAGGGTGATCTCGGGCTGGCCGAACCGCGCGTTCTCAGCCGCGATCACCAGATCGCACATCATCGCCAGTTCACATCCCCCACCGAGGGCGTATCCGGCGACCGCAGCGATTTTCGGCGTACGCAGGGCGGTGAACTCCTCCCAGCCGGCGAAGAAGTCGTCGGCCATCATCTGCGCCGTGGTCCTGCCGGCCATCTCGCGGATGTCGGCCCCGGCACAGAAGAACCCGTCCGAGCCGGTTATCACGAAGCAACCGACGTCGGGTGCCCGGTCCAGCGGCCGCAGTGCGGCCACCAGTTCCGCGCACAACGCCGAGTTGAGCGCGTTGCGTGCCGCTGGGCGGTGCAGGGTGGCGGTCACCACTGCGCCCTGTTGTTCGATCTTGACGTACACGTCGTCTCCTCCGCTGTTTCATCATCGGGGGGCCGCACGGCGCCGCGACGGCCCCGGTCAGGAATCCCAGATCGCGCCGAACGCGGGGATGCCCCGACGTTCCAGGCCGTGCACGACCTGCCAGGTGAGTTTCTGGTTGGAGATACAGATGACCGCCTCGGCGCCGTTGGCCCGCAACGCCTCGTACGCCAGCGCCACCATGTCCGGCTTGCCGTGCGTGGCGGTGTCCCAGATCGTCGCGTCGGGCTGTGCCCGCAGAATCTCGTCGATCAGGTCGTCGCCGTAGGTGGCCCGCGGGGCCCGGGTGGCCCAGACCAGGTGCGCCGGCACCTGCCGGGCCAGCAGGTGCGGCAGAACGGGTCCGATGCCGCTGCCGGTCGCGACGTACACGACGCGGGTGAACAGGACTTCGATGTTGGCCACCCCGGCGGTGGTGATCCCCTTGACCCACACGTGCTCCGGTGGGTCGTCGATCAGGTCGCCGGTCCAGTCACCGGCTCGCGATACGGCCAGCCGGAAACCGGCCTCGCCCGGCGCCGGTACGTTGGCGAACGAGTGCCACTCCAGCAGCGGACGGCGGCTGATGGCGGTGGACGACCCGGCGAACGGTGTGGTGTGCCGCAGATGGAGCAGGGCCACGTGCTTCGACGGGCGCACGACGCCTACCGGCACCCGGCGCAGCCTCAGCCACGGCAGTGCCACGCTGGCGGTGAGCAGCGCCAGGATCCACAGTGCCGGCGTGGCGGCCAGTGCGGCGACCAGTGGACGGCTGTCTCGCCCGGCGTCGACGACGGCCACCGTCTGGGCCCAGAGGATCACCAGCGCGGCCCACCCGCCGAACCGGTGGGTCCGCTCGAACAGGTCGTGCCGACGGCGGCGTACCGGTGGTAGCGCGGTCGCCACGATCACGACCAGCAGGACGATCAACAGGTAGGCCAGCGCGAGCGGGACCGTCACGGTCCCGGCGGCGACGGCCTGGCGGGTCAGTTCGACGACGTACGCGGCGAACCACGCGGTGCCGGCGAGTGCCCCGCCGACGTGCAGCCCACCGAAGTGGTAGACCTTACCCAGCGCCCACCGCACGCGTAGCGGCCAGCTCGTCGGGGCCCGGGTGGCGAGCCAGAACAGCAGGTTGATCAGATACTGCTGGCGGATCAGCACGGCCAGGGCAACGTTGGCCAGCGCGGCGTAGGACAGGCTGGCCAGTCCGCCTTCGGTGCCGGTCCACCAGCCTCCGGCGGTCAGCGCGTAGCCCAACAGGACGGCATTGCCGGCGATCACCAGAGCGGTCAGCCGGTGGTACGGCATCAGCCGGGGATGTTTGGTGATCCGGCCGGCCAGCGGCAGTGCGGCCGGCAACTCGACCGCACCGGCCGGTGGCGCCGCGGCCGGTGCGGCCTCGGCAGCCCGCAGGACATCCGCAGCCGGCGCGATGTCCGTGGTCGGCGGGCGGGTCCGGGTGGCGATGCCGGCCATCACGCCGCCTCCGACAGGGTGGCCGCGTCGGACCCGACGGGGCGGTCGATCGACGGGACCGGACCGGACGTCGCCGGGCGGTCGAGTAGTCGGCGCAGCGCCGCCTTGTCGATCTTGCCCCGGTCGGTCATCGGCAACACCGGCAACGCGTGCACCTGATCCGGCACGCAGTAGTACGGCAGGGCATCGGCGACCGCCTGGCGGGCGACCTGCGGGTCGACCACCCCGGGCGCGACGAACGACACGAGCGTACGGTCGTCGACCTTGAGGGTCGCCGCCCGCCGGCAGCCGGGCACCGATTCCAGCACCGCCGAGACGGAATCGAGTTCGACCCGGAAGCCACGCACCTTCACCTGGTCGTCGGTGCGGCCCAGATGCTCCAGTTCCCCGTCGGACGTCCATCGACCGAGGTCACGGGTCCGGAACATCATCCGCCCTCCGCCGAGGAACGGATCCGGGGCGTACCGCTGCCCGGTCAGCTCCGGATTGCCCAGATAGCCGGCTGATACGCAGTCGCCGCCGGCCCACATCTCGCCGACCTCGCCGATCGGGCACGGCTGGCGGTCGGCGTCCAGCACGTAGACCGTGTTGTTCGGGGTCGGGCGCCCGATGGTCAGCTGGGCAGCGGCCGGATCGTGCCGCTGCATCGTGTTCACGATGGTGGTTTCCGTCGGGCCGCAGGAGTTGTGGAACACCGCGTGCCGGGCCCACCGGTCGGCGAGCGGGCGGGGGCACGGTTCGCCGGCGACGGCCACCACCTTGACCCGCGCGCAGCGGTCGGGATCGACCGTGCCGAGCACGCTGGGCGTGGCGATCACGACGTCGACCTGCTCGACCGTGGCGGCGATGTCCCGGCCGCGCACCACCAGGGTGCCGCCGTGGCTGAGGCAGCCGAGAATTTCCCAGGCGGCCATGTCGAAGGCGATGCTCAAGATCTGTCCGACCCGCCACCCTGGCCGGATGCCAAGATCACCCGGCGCGGTCAGCAGGAGGTTGCACACGTTGCGATGGGTGACGGTCACCCCGTTGGGCTGGCCGGTGGTGCCGGAGGTGAACAGTACGTAGCAGCCGTCGTCGGAGCTGACCGGCCCGGCCGGCACGCTCTCGGTGGCCGGCGGCTCGGCGAGCGTCTCGTCGACGGCGAGCACCACCTGGCCGGCCGGCTGCGGGATCTGCCCGGCGAACTCGCTGGTGGTCAGTACGACCCGGATCGCGGCGGTGTGCAGGACGTGGCGCAGTTGCGCGTCGGTGGCCACGCCGACGTGCTGCGGTACGTACGCGGCACCCGCCTTGAGCGTGGCGAGCAGCCCGATGATCATGGGAATCGACCGTCGCAGGAACAGTCCGACCCGGTCACCGGGGCGGACGCCGAGCGAGACCAGCCGGCGGGCGAGTTGGTCGGCCTGCCGGTCGAGCTCGTGGTAGGTGATGGTCACGCCGAGGTGCTCGACGGCGACCGCGTCCGGGACAGCGGCGGCCCATCGCTCGAACGCATGGTGGATGTGCGTATGGATGATCGGCTCATCCGGGCCATAGCCGAACCGGCGGAACAACTGACGGTCCGTACCAGACAGTCGAGCCAGCGGGTCCGGGGGCAGCCCGGCCCCCGCGATCCGGGGAATGCTGTGCTGAGCGGTAGCGCTGCTGCGGTGCAGGGTCAGCGAGCGGCCGGCTCGTCGCCTCGGCATGACGTCTCCTCTCGGTGTCGCACCGCTGCGAGGGCTGCGGCGCGGGTCACCTCAAGGGAACCGCAGAGTCGGTCATCAATCTACAGACAGTGACAATAGGTAAGAAATACGTAATAAGTGCAAGGAAGCAGTGAAACCGGTCATCGGCCCGCTGACCTGCGCCGGGCTCGGTCGCCCGACCCGGCCCGGTGCGGCACACTCGCCGGGTGCGAGAGATAGCGATCATCGGAATCGGTGCCGGTGACCCCGACCACCTGACCCTGCAGGCGATCGCGGCCATCCAGCGGATCGAGGTGTTCTTCCTGCTCGACAAGGGACCGGCCAAGCAGGACCTGGTCCGGCTGCGGACGGAGATCCTGCGGCGGCACGCCCGGCAGGCGTATCGGCTGATCGAGGCCCCTGACCCGGAGCGCGACCGGGCCGCGACGGCCTATCCGGCGGCGGTCGAGGACTGGCGGCGCCGCCGTGGCGATCTCTATGCCCGGCTGCTGAGCGACGAACTGCCCGACGGAGGGCGCGGCGCCTTCCTCGTCTGGGGTGACCCCGCCCTGTACGACAGCACCCTCGCCGTCCTCGACGACCTGTACACGCGGCAGGTGGTCGAGTTCGAATACCAGGTGGTCCCCGGAATCAGCGCGGTGGCCGCGCTGACCGCCCGGCACCGGATCACGCTCAACCGGATCGGCCGACCGGTGCAGATCACCACCGGGCGACGGCTCGCCGACGAAGGGTTCCCGCCCGGGGTCGACGACCTCGTGGTCATGCTCGACGCGCACTGCACCTTCACCCGGTTCACCGCGGCCGACCGGATCGACATCTACTGGGGTGCCTACCTGGGGACTCCGGACGAGTTGTTGCTCGCCGGCCCGGTGCACGAGATCGCCGATCAGATCGTGACCACCCGGGCCACGGCGCGGGCGCGCAAGGGCTGGATCATGGACACCTACCTGCTGCGCCGTACCATTGGCCAGGCAACCGGACAGCAGGCGCGAGATGACTGAACAGGACTTGGCCCGACAGCCACGACCGGTCGACCGGCACAGCCCACTCCCGCTCTGGGCGCAACTGCACGACGACCTGGTCCGCCGGCTGTCCGCCGGCGGGTTCACCGCCGGGTTCCCCGGTGAGCACGAGCTGGTCGAGGAGTACGGCGTCAGCCGGCACACGGTACGCGAGGCGCTGCGCCGGCTACGCCAGGCCGGGGTGCTCGACTCGGCCCGGGGCCGGCGCACCGCGGTCCACCACCAACGCATCGAGCAGCCGCTCGGCGCGCTCTACTCGCTGTTCGACGAGGTCCAGGCCCGCGGCATGCGCCAGCGCAGCGAGGTGCTCGCCCGCGACCTACGTACCGACACGGCGGTGGCCGCCCGACTCGGCCTGGACCCCGCCACCGAGTTCGTCCACCTGGTGCGGCTGCGCTTCGCCGACGACGAGCCGCTCGCCACCGACCGGACCTGGCTGCTCGCCGACCTGGCCCGGCCGCTGCTGACCGCCGATTTGACCGGCACCGGCATCTACGCCGAGCTGGCCACCTGTGGCGTGCGGATCACCGACGGGCAGGAGCGTATTCACGCCACCGTGCCCACTGCCGAACAACGCCAACTGCTCGGCATCGGCCGCAGCGTCGGGCTGCTCGCGGTGGAACGGATCGGGCGAGCCGCCGGTACGCCGGTCGAGTGGCGGGAGACCTTCGTCCGCGGCGACCGGTTCAGTCTGCTGGCCGGCTGGGCCCCGCACCGGGCGTACCAGTTGCAGGTCGCCGACGGGTCGCCGCTACGCTCCGCCCCCTTCCCCGTCGATCTTGGACTCGCCGAGAGGAAATGACCGTTTTGGCCATCGGCCAGTCCAAGATCGTCGGGATGAGCTGGCGGAGCAGCAGGACCAGCACGAGTATCCCGGCCACCGCCGCCCAGCCCCACGGATAGCGTTCCGCCTCGGCGACGAACGCCACACCGGTGGCGGTGTCGATGCCCTCGGCAGCGCCGCCGTGGATCTGGCCGTGCACCGCGTACCGCCCGTAGACCGGAGCGTCCAGCGGCACGGCGATCCGGACAGTTCGGCGCTGCCCTGCGGCAAGGCCGGCCAGTTCCGGCGCGTCGACGATGACGGTTGGCCGATCGGGCCGCCCGACCAGCAGCGACATCCGCGCCTCGCTGACGTCGGCCGAGCCGTCGTTTCCCACCTCCAGGTCGATGACAAGCTGGCTGGGCAGGGCGAACAGCGACGGCCAGTCCCAGTCGGCGGGCACGACGGCCAGCTCGGTGACGCGCAGGCGTGCCGGTCCCCCGTCGGCCGGAGCGACCGGCGCGTCGGTGCCGACGATCTCGACGGCCGCGCTCCCGGTCACACCGCCGGCGGCGGCCGAACCGACGGCCGAGGTCGGCACGCCACCGCCGCCGAGCGTCCGGACCCGGATCACGCAGGGGCAGGCCACTGGCGGCGCGACGACCGTGATCCGGGTGGACACGGGATCGGCACCCGGTAGGTAGAGCTGACTGGCGCCGGCGGTGGCACAGTCGAGGGTGCCCCGCCGGGCCCGGTTGCCGCAGATCTCCAGCTGGACGTTTCCGGTCGGCCAGCCGGTGAGAGTGACGGCGACCGACTGCCCGACAGAGGCGGTGACCGGACTGACGCCGACCTGCGGCTGTGCCGCACGGGCCACGGCCGAGGGCTGGCTCGCCGCGCCGGCCAGCAGGACCAGGGCCAGCGCGCATCCGGCAGTCCGCCGGCCGGTCATGGCACGGCGGCGGTGTCGGTCGGGACAGTCGACGCTCCAGCCGGATCGGCGGACGCGTCCCCCGCCGGGTCGACGGACGCGGCTCCGGCCGGGGCGGTCCGCCGCTGGCGGGCCCGCCAGCGGCGGACCGCCAGCCAACCGGCCAGCACGGCGATGGCGGCGAGCAGCAGCCAGGGCGGCGCCCAGGTGCCGGCCGTACGGGTGACCGGCGGCAACGCCTCGTCCACGGTCATCGGCGCGAGGTCGACGGTGGCGGTGAGCCACAGCACCGGTGGCACGTCGGTGATCTGTTCGGTGACGGTGAAGGTGCTGCCGGGCAGCAACTCCGGTAGGTCCACCGGATCGGTGCGGGCCAGCCGCCAGCCGAACGGCCCGTCCAGCAGCACCGCACCGGTGCCACCGATGCGGATGTTGCCGGTGTTGCGTACCCGGTACGTGACCGTGGCGGTGCCGCCGCCGAGGGGATTGATCGGGTTGTCGTACTCGATGCGCATCGCCTCGACGTCGATCGCCGGCACCACCGGACCGTCGACCCGCAGGTAAATCCGGGCCGCGACTCGCTGGTCGACGTTGACCTGCTGACCGGTGGCGTCGGTGCGGACCTGGGCGATGGAGCCGATCACCCCGCCCGCGTGGTCGCCGGGGGTGGCGTTTGCGGGCACGGCGAGGCGGAACGGGACGTCGAGGCGCTCCCCGGCCGGCACCACGTACTCGCGTTGCTCGAAGTGGACCCAGGCACCGACGCCGGTGGCCGGCTGATCGGCCGGGAGCAGAGCGAAGGCGCCGTCGTCGGTGAGGAATCCGTCGGTGCCGTACACGGTGAAGGTCCGGTCCTGGTCGCCGAGGTTGCTGATACCGACGTAGTCGGTGATCTCCGCGCCCGGGACCAGGTCGTAGACGAAGTAGTTGCGCCCGGTCGGGCCGTCCGGGCCGGACGGCTGCACCGCCCAGGTGACCGCGTCGTCCGACCGAGCGGCGGCCGGGGACGGACCGGCCGGCTGAGCGGCGGCCGGCGCACCGAACAGGGCGGCGACCGGAACCCAGGCGGCGATGGCGGCGGCGAACGCGGTAGCCAGTGCGCATCGCCGGACACTGGACCGTCGCGGCGGATTCGGCTGAGGCATCGGGACTCCAGGTGGCCGGGGTGGCTGGTGCGGGTGTCACGGTGACACCCGCACCAGCCGTGCGGTGCGTTCGCTCAGGACAGGGTCAGCGTCAGGGTCGCGGTGTAGTCGCCCGGGGTCGCCGAGGCGGGTACGCCGAGGTTCAGCTGTGCGCCACAGGTGAAGGTGCCGGCGCTGGCTCCGGCGTCCGACGTGCACAGCGCGTGGGCGCTGCCCAGGCCGGCGCCGGGCTCGGCGACCGTGCCCGGAGTGACCGTGCCGGCCGCACCGACCAGCGGATCGTCCACCACGGACGCGGTCGGTACCCAGCCAAGGTTGTCCGCGGCGATGACCGCACCACCGGCGGCGGCGAAGTCACCGACCTGGCCGACCAGGCTCCAGCCGGCGTTGGTGCCGCGCAGGTCGGCCACGGTAGCGGCATTCAGCGCACCGCTGGTGACGGCACCGTTGCCGACCGGCGGCAGGGTGACCGAGGATCCGGCCATGCTCAGCGTCAACGGGCCGCCGGCCAGGACGGTGGCGGCGATCTCCTGGCTGGCGCTGCCCCCGCCGGCCGGGGTGGCGAAGGTCACCGCGGTGAAGGTGTCCTGGCTGCGGTCGGCGGACCCGCGTGCCGCGAAGGTGATCACGTAACACTGGGTGACGGTGCAGTCGACCGCGTTGCCGTTGCGGTCGGTGTACCGGGCGCTGATCGGCAGGGTGGTGCTGAACGAACCGTCGGGGTTCATCGTGTCCCGGCTGTCGGTCGGCTCGTTGGTGCTGCTCACCCACTTGGTGACCTGCAGCACGCTGGCGTTGGTCCAGTAGTTGTCGACCAGAGGGCCGAACGACACGTAGATGCCGGCGGCATCGTTGGCCTCCGGGTCGAAGTCGGCACCGTCGACGGTGATCGTCGCGCCGTCCGGGTCGACGCCGGTCGACGGGGTGACCGTCACGCTCGGGCCGCCCGGTTCGCCGCCACCGGACGTGGCTGCGGTGAACGTCACCGGGTCGAGGGTCTCCCCGGCGGCGTAGAAGCCGGCGAACGCGGCGGCGCCCTCAGCGGTCAGGGTGGCGGCGAGATCGGTGCCGGTGATGCCGTCCACACCGGCCACCGGGTTGGTTCCGGTGGTGGTGAGGTCTGCGACGGTGGCCTGGGTGACGTCGACCGGCGGGAAGGCGGTGCTCTCCAACTCGACGTCGGCCTTGAGCACGGCGGTACCGCCGGTGACGGTCACCGTGGGGTTGGCCAGGGTGATGGTGAAAAAGTGCGCCGGGTACGAAAAGACGATCGTGCCGCCGTACGTGGCGTTCGTCTCACCGGTCTCGGCGTCGTAGCTGCCGCCGGTCGACGGGAAGGTGAACGTGCCGCCGGCGTTGATCGCGGCACCGTCACTCGCCGCGATCGGTGGGTTGCCGTCACCGGACAGCACGTAGTTGCGGAACGACGCCTTGAAGCCCCAGTTGAGGCTTCCTTCGGTGATGCCGGCGGGAGCCGCCACGGCTGGCGAGACGCCGACGAGCGCGGTGACGGCCCCGAGTACGGCTGCCGCCGCCCAGGTCGCCGACCGTCGCCCCAGAGCACTGGCTCTGGATGAGGTCATTACTGATCCTTTCCGGAATGTTACGCGCCGTGCACACTTCGTTGTGGACACAGCTGGCGATCCAAGTTAGGTTAGCCATGCCTAACCAACATCGGAACCAGTCGGAGTACCTGATCATCGAGCCGATTGGGCCTTGTTCCGAACTGGGCCAGTGACTTAGCTTAGGCAAACCTTTGTTGATGACTCAACTGATGCTGGACGGAAGGATCTCCCATGTCGACGCCGCTGGTCGGCAGCCGGGCCGTCGCGATCGTCGCCACCGTGACCGGTGCCGTGCTCTGCGCGACTCTGCCGGCGGCACCCGCGCTCGCGGACATCAGTGCCACCGGACCGGGCGGGCAACGACTCACCGTCGCCAAGTCCGATGGCGTCAGTCGCTCCGGCGAGACCGTCACCGTGACCGGCACCGGCTACGACACCGACAAAGGCATCTACGTCGCCTACTGCGTGGACAACGGCGCCGGGCAGCTACCGACCCCGTGCGGGGGCGGCGTCGACATGTCCGGCGGCACGGGCAGCTCGCACTGGATCTCCAGCAACCCGCCGTCGTACGGCGAAGGGCTCGCCGTCCCGTACGGACCCGGCGGCTCGTTCCAGGTCAGCATCCCGTTGGTCACGAAGATCGGCGACGTCGACTGCACGGTGCGTACCTGCTCGGTGGTCACCCGAGCGGACCACACCCGCACCAGCGACCGCAGCCAGGACGTCCGCGTCCCGATCACCTTCGCGGCCGCTGCGGCGCCACGACCCACCAGCGCCGCGCCGCGACCCAGCAGCTCCCCGGCCGGCGGCACCTCCGGCGGGGGCGGCACCGCCTCCGGCAGCGAAACGTCCGACACGGACGCACCGGACACCGGCGCCACCACCGGCCCGGACGGTGCCGGCGTAGCTGACGCCGGCAGCCTGGCCCCAAGCGCGGGTGCCGGGTCGGCTGTCAGCGGCGGTCCGACCGCCACCGCGTCGGACAGTCTGTCGGTCACCCGGGTCAGCACGGTCGGCCCGGCCGGCCAGTGGTGGAGCAGTACGCTGATCCTGCTCGCGCTCGGCGTACTCGCCCTGCTCGGACTCACCGCCGCCCGGCGGCGCACCCGGAGCCGGCGGTGATCGCCCGCCCGCGACCGACCACGACCCGACCGACCACGACCCGACCGACCACGACCCGACTGGGCCCGACCCGACTGGGCGCGGCGACGCTCGCCGCCGTGGTGCTGGCCGGGTCCGCCGCCTGTGCCGACGATCTCGTGACCGATGCCGCCGGGGACCCGCCACGCACCTGCGGGCCGGTCACCGCGGTGGTAGCCGACAGCGACGTGGTGCCGCTGGACCCGGCGGCCGTGCCACGGCTGCCGGTCACCGTCACCGACGCCAGCGGCGACCGGGTCACCGTCACCGACGCCAGCCGGATCCTCGCGGT
This sequence comes from Solwaraspora sp. WMMB335, assembly GCF_049179075.1. Taxonomy (NCBI): domain Bacteria; kingdom Bacillati; phylum Actinomycetota; class Actinomycetes; order Micromonosporales; family Micromonosporaceae; genus Solwaraspora; species Solwaraspora sp. WMMB335. Next base: position 5,532,281 of record NZ_JBMHMF010000001.1, on the reverse strand, counting down.
CAATCTGTACGGCTCGATCGCCGAAATCGTGTTCAGCCTCGGCCTCGGCGACCGCGTCGTCGGCCGGGACACCTCCACCGATTTCCCCGCCGCCGCCGAGCTACCGGTGGTCACCCCCGGCGGCCACGACCTGTCCACCGAGGCGATCCTCGCTCTCGACCCGACGGTGGTGCTGCTCGACGACAGCATCGGACCACCCGAGGTACTCGACCAGCTGCGCGCCGCCGGGATCCCGCTGGTGCGCGTCGGCGACGAGCAGAGCCTGGCCGCCGTGCCGGTGCACATCCGCGAGGTGGCCGCCGCGCTCGGCGTCACGCCAGCCGGTGAACGGCTGGTCGACAGGGTCGAAGGTGAAATCGCCGCAGCCGACCGTACTGGCACGGACGCGGGCGGCGACGGCGGCGGCGACGACCGGCCGCGGGTCGCGTTCCTCTACCTACGCGGCACCGCCGGGGTCTACCTGATGGGCGGTGCCGGCGCCGGATCCGACGCGATGATCGAAGCCGCCGGCGGCGAGGACGCCGGCACCGCGATCGGACTGCAACGGTTCCGGCCGCTCACCAGTGAAGGCCTGATCGAGGCCGCGCCGGACGTCATACTGGTGATGACCAAGGGGCTGGAGTCGGTCGGCGGGGTCGACGGCCTGCTCGCCCTGCCCGGCATCGCGCAGACCCCGGCCGGCCAGCAGCGACGCGTCATCGACATGGACGACACCATCCTGCTCAATTTCGGCACCCGCACCGGTGCCACCATCACGGCGCTGGCCCGGGCGATCCACGAATGCCGGTGACCCCGATGACCGCGCCCACGCTGGCCGCCCGGCGTCCGTTGTTGCTCGCCGGGCTCGCCGCCGCGCTGGTCGTGGCCGGTGTGGTCGCCGCCGGCACCGGGCAGGTGCAGATCGCGCCGGCCGAGGTGGTCGCGTCGGTGCTGCACCGCATCGGGCTGGACGTCGGTACGCTGTCCGCCGCCCCGCACGCGGAAAGTGCGCTATGGATCGTCCGGTTCCCCCGGGTGGTGCTGGCTGCGGTCGTCGGTGCCTGCCTCGGCTGTGCCGGCGCGGTCATGCAGGGCATCTTCGGCAACCCGCTGGCCGAGCCCGGGGTCATCGGGGTGTCCGCCGGCGCGGCGGTGGGCGCTGCCCTGGCGATCGTCACCGGGGTCGCGGCGGCCGGTGGCTGGGTGCTGGCCGCCGCCGCGTTCGCCGGTGGGCTGATCACGACCTACCTGGTCTACGTGCTGTCGCGGGCCGACGGGCGTACCGAGATCGTCACCCTCGTCCTCACCGGCATCGCGGTCAACGCGGTCGCCGGCGCGGCGATCGGGCTACTGATGTTCGTCACCGACGCCGCCGGGGTCCAGGCGATCGCCTTCTGGAACCTCGGCAGCCTCGCCCAGGCCAACTGGGACGCGGTCGCGGTCGCCCTACCCTGTCTGGTCGTCGGGCTGGCGGTCGCGCTCGCCTCCGCCGGCAAGCTGGACCTGCTCGCTCTCGGCGAACGTCCCGCCCGCCATCTCGGCGTCGACGTGGAGCGGCTCCGGGTGCGGATGATCGTGGTGACCGCCCTGCTCGGGGCCGCCGCGGTCGCCTTCACCGGGGTGATCAGCTTCATCGGCCTGGTGGTGCCGCATCTGGTCCGGATGGTGGCCGGCCCCGGACACCGGGTGTTGCTGCCGGCGAGCGCGCTCGGCGGCGCGCTCGTCGTGATCGCCGCCGACCTGGCGGCCCGCACCCTCGTGGAGTACCAGGAGATGCCGCTCGGGGTGCTGACCGCCGTTGTCGGCGGGCCGGCCTTCTTCTGGTTGCTGCGCCGCACCCGTCGCCGCGCCGGAGGCTGGGGATGAGCACCGGCGCCCGGCTACGTTCGCTACGGTTGCCCGGCCGGCAGGTACCACGGCGGCCCGAGCGACGGCCCACCGGCAGCCCGATGATCGAGGTCGACCGGCTACGGGTGGAGCTCGGTGGCCGTCCGGTGCTCGACTCGGTGGATCTGGTCGTCCACACTGGCGAGGTGGTCGCACTGGTCGGTCCCAACGGGGCGGGCAAGTCGACCCTGCTCGCCGCGGTCTGCGGCGACGTGGCGCCGGCCGCCGGGACGGTACGCGTCGACGGCGCGCCGCAGTCCGACTGGAGCCCGGCGGAGCTCGCCCTGCGCCGGGCCGTGCTGCCCCAGCGGCACACCCTGTCGTTCCCGTTCACCGTCACCGAGGTGGTACGAATGGGCCGGGCGCCCTGGGCCGGGGTGCCCGGCGGTGAGTCCGACGACGACGTGGTGGACGAGTGCCTGCTCGCCACCGACGTCGCGCAGTTCGCCGGGCGGGCGTTCACCTCACTGTCCGGCGGCGAGCAGGCCCGCGTCGCCCTCGCCCGGGTGCTCGCCCAGCGGGCTACCGTGCTCCTGCTGGACGAGCCGACGGCCGCGCTCGACCTGCACCACCAGGAACTGGTGTTGCGGATCGCCCGGAGCCAGGCCGCGGCCGGAAACGCGGTCGTGGTGGTGCTGCACGACCTGGGCCTGGCCGGTGCGTACGCGGACCGGATCGTGTTGTTGTCGGCAGGCCGGCGACGCGCGGCCGGTCCACCGGCGCAGGTGCTCACCGCTGACCTGCTCAGTGAGGTGTACCGGCACGACATCGAGGTGTTGGCGCATCCGCAGACCGGTTTGCCGCTGGTGTTGCCGCGACGGAACGCTGTTCCGTCGGAACCGCCCCCGGGTCGTGCCGGGACGACACGGAAAGGAAGCTCCGATGAGTGACACGTTCTCGGCCCGGCTACGGGCGGCCAGTTGGCAGGACCACCAGGCGGCCGAGTCCGCCCGGTACGTCTCGGCGCTGGTCGCCGGGGAGTTGCCCCGTGACCGCTACGCCGACCTCGTCGCCCAGCACTACTTCATCTACCAGGTGCTGGAGGAGGCCGCCGCGGCCATGCGCGACGACGAACTGGCCGCAGGGTTCGTCGACGAGCGGCTCACCCGGTTGCCGGCGCTGCAGACGGACCTGGCGTTCCTGCTCGGCCCCGACTGGGCGGCTCGGATCACGCCCGGCGTGGCCACCCAGCGCTACGTGGCACGCATGCAGGAAGTGTGTTTCACCTTCGCACCCGCGTTCATCGCCCACCACTACACCCGCTACCTCGGGGACCTCTCCGGCGGGTTGTTCATCGGTCGAGAAGTGGCAAAAACCTACCAACTGGACGAAACTGGTGGGGTGGCGTTTTACCACTTCTCCGGAATCGAGCACCCGCGCGACTACAAGAACGCCTACCGGGCCCGGCTCGACGCGTTGCCGCTGGACGTGACCGCCGAGGCCGCCCTGGTCGGCGAGGTCGCGGTGGCCTACCGGCACAACTCGGCGGTCCTCGCCGAGCTTGGCCGCGATTTGGAGCCGGAGTCGACCGTGGAGCAGGCGGCGTGAGCGCGGCGGTCGGCCCAGGCCCGTTCACCCCGGAGGTGATCGCGCAGATCGCCCGGCACATGAACGACGACCACGCGGCCGATTCGCTGCTGATCTGCCGGGCGTTGGGTGGGGCAGGACAGGCGACCGCAGCCCGGATGACCGGTCTGGACGCCGACGGCATCGACTTCGTCGCCACGGTCGACGAAGTGGAGGTGCCGGTACGGGTACCGTTCGCCCGCCGGTTGACCGAACGGGTGCAGGTGCGCCGCGAGGTGGTCCGGATGTACGAGGAGTCCTGCGCGCGGCTCGGCGTGACCGCCCGCCCGCCCGGGTGACCGGGCTGGCCGGGCGACCGGGCTGGCCGGGCTGGCCCGCCGGGTTTGGGCTCGCGTCCGTCGGGAAGGCGCAGGCCATGCGTCGTACCCGTGCCCGTGCCGAGCGACGTACGACGGGCAGCCGGGCGACGACGCGACGACGTACCGGTGCCAGGCTGACCATCGGTATCCTCGTGACGGTGGCACTCAGCGGGTGTACCGGCATCGGCGTCGGCCCCGCCCCGGAGGCCGGGACCGAGTCGGTCTACTCCGCCTGGGGGCTCAACGAGGCGTCGAGTGCGCTGACCGGATCGGATCAGATGATCGTGCTCAACGGTGACATTCAGCGCGACGACCGCGAGTTCTTCCAGGTCAGAGGGGTTTGGGGAGAGGACGAATTCGCGCTGGAGGAGTCGTCGGCGACCCAGGTCCGGGCGCTCGCCGGGCAGCTGCCGGACCGGACCGGCGACCCCGACTGTCATCGGCTGGTCCTGGTCGGCCACGGATTCTTCAATGGCGGAGCGGTCGCCGTGGTCGATCCGGAGGAGTTCCCGCCGGGGGATCCGGTGGTCGCCCGTCCGCTGTCCTGACCCGATGGACGGGTGACGGCGACGGCGACGGCGCCAGAGCCGCAGGTGTCCATCGGCCCTGGCGCCGTGCTGTCCGTCTGGTCAGCTGGCCGTCCGTCTGGTCAGCTGGCCGTCCGTCTGATCAGCTGGCTGTCGCCGCGGCCGACGAGGCCAGGCAGGGCAGTCCGTTGAGGGTGAACTCGGTCGGCGCCGGGCCGGCTCCGCTGCCGTCGCTGCTGCCCAGGAATCCGAACTCGACCGTGCCGCCGGGTGGGATCATCGCGTTCCACGCCGCGTTCGTCGCGGTCACCGACGCACCATCCTGGACCGCCACCGCGTTCCAGGCGACCGCGATCTGCTGGGCGCCGACGAAGGACCAGGCCAGTGACCAACCGTCGATCGGCTCGGTACCGGTGTTGGTGACCGTGACGGCCGTGGTGAAACCGGCACCCCAGTCGCTGTTCACCAGGTAGCCGACCTGGCAGTCCGGCTCGGGCTCCGGCTCCTGCGCGACGAAGGAGATCCGGTGCAGCTGCCCGGGCAGATCGTTGGCCAGGTAGAACTCGCCGTCAGCGGCCACCCCGAGAGTGGTCGGCTGGATCGGCAGCTCACCGAGGACAGCGCTGTCGTACCCGCCGGCCGCGTTGGGCCGGATGGCGTAGGCGGCCGCCGAGCAGTAGTCGGTGGCGAGGTAGGTGCCGGTGGCGATGTCGGCGGAGGCGCTACCCCGATAGACGTGGCCGCCGATCACCGCGCAGCCGCCCACCGACGTCTGGTAGTGGAAGATCGGGTCGACGTACTGCGCCGCCGGGTCGCAGCGGTCCGGGTTGAACTCCACCGGCCCCTCCCGGCAGGACCAGCCGAGGTTGGCTCCGGCGACCCCGCGCAGGTGGTTGACCTCCTCGTACGAGCCCTGGCCGACGTCGGCGATCCACAGTGATCCGTCCGCCGGATCGAAGGAGAACCGCCACGGGTTGCGCAGCCCGTACGCCCAGATCTCGGCGCGGGCGCCGGGCTCGGCCACGAACGGATTGTCCGCCGGTACGCAGTAGGGCAGCGTCCCGCAAGCGCCGGAGACGTCCAGTCGCAGGATCTTGCCGAGCAGGGTGCCGAGGTCCTGACCGGTGCCGAGCACGTCGTCGGCCCCGCCACCGTCGCCGATGCTCCAGTACAGGTAGCCGTCGCTGCCGAAGGCGAGCTGCCCGCCGTTGTGGTTGGCGAACTCGACGTGCGGCTGTGCCAGCAGCACCTCCTCCCGGTCGACCGGCACCGGCTGCTCGTCCGGGGCCGTCAGCGGAATCCGCGACAGGGTGACCATCCCGTCGGGCAACGCCGTGTACGCGAGGTAGATCGCGGGATCGGCGGCGAATCCGGGTGCGGTGGCGATCCCGAGCAGACCTCGCTCGTTGCCCGAGACGTCGACCGCGGCGCTGAGGTCCAGCAGCGGCTCGGCGGCCAGCCCGGAGTCCGGGTGGTAGACCCGCACCCGGCCGGCCTTCTCGGTGATGAACAGCCGTCCGCTGCCGTCGTCCGGGGCGATCATCGCGGTCGGCCGCTGCAGCCCGAACGCGACCTGAGTGGTGGAGACGCCGAGTTCATCGAGTGGGACGGCCGCCGTCGTGCTCAGCCCGGTCGCCTCCGTTGCCTCCGCCGTCCCGGCTCGATCGGCCGGTGCCGCGCTGGCCGTGGCGACGGCCGTCACTGCGGCCAGCGCCACGGCGACCGTGGCCGCTACCCCGGCCAGCGTCGCCCGTTCCACCAATCTGGCTGATCGAGCGCGCCCGCCACCACGTTCTCGACCGGACGACACAGATGATTGATGAGCACTCATATTCATGTACGCGAGTCTATGACAAGGTCGCGGGCGCCCGTACGGCGTCACCGAACCATCAGATCACTTACTTAGAGTAAGTATTTGACTTCATACCGTGTGTACCCTGTCGGTATGGAGCCGGTATCCCCCGACCCGATCCAGATCGCCGAACTGGTGATCGCGTGGTCCGGCGGGATAATTGCGGCATTTTCCCTCCTTGTTACCGCGTTGACCGTGGTTTTCGTGCTGGCCGGCTTCATCGGCGTCCGGGAGTTGCGCAGCATCCGGCGCATCGGCACCCGGGCCCGTCTCGAACTCGACCGGCAACGGGTCGTGGCGCAGGAGATCGTCGAACAGGCCGACCGGGCGATCGGCCAGGCCGAGACGCTGTCCGAGCAGACGGACACCCTGGTGGGGCGAGTCGAGACCGCGGTCACCCGGGCAGAGCGCCAATCCGAGCAGGTACACCTGTTGATCGAGGACATGCAGTCGCGGCTCAGCGACTTCGACCACCGACTGACCACCCAGGTAGAGGTCTCCTACCTGTTCAACCAGGGCGAGGCGGCGTACTGGGAGGGTTACTACGAGAAGGCGGTCGAGTTCCTACGCCGGGCGGTGGAACTCGACCCGCGCAATCCGCGGGTGCGGTACCGACTCGGCCGGTCGTTGACCAACCTCGGCGAGGACATCGCCGCCGAGGCGGAGTTGACCACGGCCATGGCGTACAAACTGCCGACCGACGCCGCCGAACGCGCGCTCGCTCTGCTGCACCGCTACCTGCAACCCGACCGGGCGCTCGGCTATGCGCGAAGCGCCACCAAACACGGCCCCAACGATCCACAGAACTGGAACTGCCTGGGGCTGCTGCTGCGCGACAACGGTGACTTCACCGCCGCCCGAGACGCCCACCAGCAAGCCAACCGACTGGATCAGGACCTGGTCTCCACCCCGTTCTTCCTGGCCCTGCTCGCCGCTCAGGCGCAGGCGCTGCCGCACGCTCGGGACCGGTCGGCGGAGGCCATCAGCCGGCTCGATTCGAGCGAACGCCGGGCAAAGATCAAACCCATGTGGGCGTCGCTGATCCGGTGGAGCGACGAGGTGCTGCGCGGCAACTACGCCGATGCCGACCTGCACGCCGCTGTGCTCTACCAGACCTGCCAGTCGGCCCGCCGCGCCCGCGAGATCTGCGACCACATGGACTTCCTGCTGCGCGCCCTGGCCCGGGAGGAACACCGGGACCGATATCTGGGCTCGATCGAGCGAACCTGGCTGACCGGGCGATCCGTCTGACTACGGCTGCCCGTCCGGCTACGACTTCTTGCGGGAACCGGAAGCCGCTCCGGAGATGAGCGCGACCCCGCCGGCGGCGAACGCCACCTGCAGAGCCAGTTCGATCCAGTCCGGGCCCCGGGTGTCGGCCACCCCGAACAACCCGGCGACCAGCGTGCCGAGTAGCGCGGCCACCACACCGATCAGCAGCGTGACCCAGAGCTTCAGATCCTGCTTGCCCGGCACGACGAGACGCCCGAGTGCGCCGATGATGAGACCGATGATGAGCGCTGTGAAGATACCGTGGATTTCCACTGCTTCGCCCCCTTATACCGGTTCCGCTGGCCTGGTCGACCTATCTCAACGATGCCAGATTCCGGCAACGAGTGCGATATTCCCCGATACCTGGACCGAGCCCCCGATCAACCACAGTGGACTAGAACTCGGACCGGCTCTACCTGCTGATCTCAGCCGATCACTCAGTAAACTTGCAGCTTGACCCGGTAGCTTGCGGGGTAACACACCAGACCTGCCTCCCGGTCGTCCCCTCAACTGGAGTCATGGCATGTCGGCACGCAGCAGGTCCACCTCCACCACCACGCCATCGCGACGGCGTACCCCGGTGTGGGCCGTGCTGGCCCTGGTGATCGGCAGTTTGCTGATGTCGGCCAGCGCCGCCGCGATCGTCGGCAGCAAGCTGCTCATCGACCGGTACACCGCGAACATCCTGCAGCAGGATCTCCTGGCCGGCGCCGCGAAAACGGTCCCGGAGCAGCCCCGGGAGGCGCTCGAAGGCCCGATCACCATGCTGCTGCTCGGCGTCGACGAGCGGAGCAGCCTGCCGGGGGACATGCGCTCGGACACGATCATCGTCATGCATGTGCCGGCAACGCACGACCAGGCGTATCTCGTCTCCGTCCCCCGTGACACCTGGGTCGAGGCACCGGCGTTCGAACCGAGTGGGTACACCGGCGGCGAATCCAAGATCACTGACGTCTTCCACGCCGGTTCCCGCAACGGCGCCGGCCGGTCCGGCGGGGCGCAACTGGTCGCTCTCACCCTCAAGGAACTCACCGGAATCGAGTTCAACGGCGCCGCGATCATCGACTTCAGCGGGTTCAGGGACGTCATCGACGCGCTCGGCGGAGTTCGGATGTGTGTCGATCAGCGGGTGATGTCACAGCACATGCGGCTGATAGACGGTGAGCCGACCTGGCTCGCGCAGGCCCGCGACATGGGCGGTGGCGAAGAGCTCTGGCACGAGGAAGGGTGCCGGCGGATGGCCGGCTGGGAAGCGCTGGACTACTCCCGCCAACGGTACGGGCTGCCCAACGGCGACTACGACCGGCAGCGCCACCAGCGACAACTGCTCAAAGCGATGGTGCAGGAGGCCAGCAGCACGGGAGTACTGACCAACCCGGCGAAGATCGACCGCGTGATCACCGCGGCCGGCAACGCCTTCGTGCTGGATACCGCAGGCGTGCCGATCGCCGACTTCGTCTTCACCTTGCGCGGCATCACCGCCAACGACCTGGTGCTGGTGAAGACAAACAATGGGGAGTTCAATTCAGCCGGTTTCAGCAGCACCGCGGCGGAGCGGCTCACCCCGCAGAGCGTGGCGATGCTGGAGTCCATCGCCACCGGAACCCTCGACGACTTCCTGCTCGCCAACCCCGAGATGGTGCAGCAGCAGTGAACGCCGGACCCAGACGCCAGCGCATCCGTCACGGTAATTACCTGGTTTCCGTTCGCAACAGTACGGTGGGCGCATGTCCGCCGCGTACCCGGCACGGGTCAGCTTCGTAGACCACGTCAGTGCCGCCGACTGGCAGGTGCTTCGCCAGGCTGGTCAACCGGTGCATCTGCACCGCCGGCACGGGTTGTTTCTGCAGGACGAGCATGGGCGCGACGTGTTCGTGCTCCTTTCCGGCGCGGTCCGGGTCTTTCGCACCGAATCCAACGGCAACGAAACCATGCTCACCGTACGATCCACAGGAGACCTGCTGGGTGACATCGCCGCCCTGGACGGCACGCCTCGGTCGGCGAGCGTGTCCGTCCTACGCCAGGTGACCGCCCGTCGGCTCACCCCGGAGCAGTTTCTGGCCGTGATCGAGGATCGTGGTCTGCACTCCGCGTTGCGGCGATACACCAACGCCCGGCTACGTGAGTCCGACGAGCAACGGGTGGAGATCGCCTCGCTGCCCGTACCGCAGCGGTTGGCCCGGGCGTTGCTGCGGCTCGCGAAGGCCCGCCCTGACGGTCCCAACCACGCGGTTCTGGACCTGGGTCTGTCCCAGGACGGGTTGGCCCAGCTCATCGGCGCCTCCCGCAACGCGGTGGTCTCCGCGCTCGGCGAGTTGCGCCGACGCGGGTTGATCGCCACGGCCTCGCGGCGCTACGAACTCCTGAATCTCGACCAGCTGGCCCGGATCTGCGATCGCGGCGCCAGCCGGAATCACCTGACCGATCAGCGACCGTGACCCGGCTGATTGTCGCGTGCGGATCGTCTACACCGGTCCGGAGTCAGGGCCGAGCCGCCATTTCCGGCACCTGATACCAATGTTGCCCAGCAGATGGCAGAAACCCGGAACCGCACCAGGTGAGGATGCGAGGCCGACGATGCCGATCTGACGGGAGAACAGGTGTCCTTCACACCTGCGCCATACACATTCACCCGCGAACTGCCACCGTATACCGGGATTCTCGCGGTCGACGCGAAAGGATTCACCGCCGAGCCCGGCAGCACCCACCAGGACATCGCCCGGCTGATCCCGCAGCTCGCCCGCCAGGCATTCGACGAATGCGGCGTCGGCGAGGTGTGGCAGGCTCCGCCGTTCTACAGCAACACCGGAGACGGATTCGCCATCGGGGTGCCGACCCGGCTGCTACCCGCGCTGGTCCATCCGTTTCTGGCGGTGCTGCAGCAGGTGCTGACCACGCACAACGCGAGCGTGCTCCGTGGCCAGCCCGCCATCAGGCTCCGGGCGAGCCTGCACGTGGGCCCGTTGCCGGCGGATCCCGACGATCCGGCAACCGCCGGCAACGGCACCGCCCGCAATGAGACGCACCGGCTGCTCGACTCCGACCCGATCCGTATCATCCTCGCCGCCGCTCAGCCGTCGGTGACCCACCTGGCGGCGATCCTGTCGGATCGCGTGTTCGACGACGTCGTCCGCGGCGGGTACACCAGCCGCCATCCGGATCACTTCCTCGAGGTGACCGCGTCCGTGCCGGGCAAGGGATTCAGCCAGCGCGCCTGGCTGTACGTGCCGGAGCCGTCCGGCAGTCTGCTCGCCGTGCCTCGGCTCGCCGCGCGACCGGCCGAGGAACCCCCGCCAATACCCGCGCCCGCCCGCCGGGACCAGTCACCGCCCGGCTGGGACCAGTCATCGCCGCCGGGTGCTGGCAACCAGCCGCCGGCACGGGTCGCGGGGCCGCGCATCAACGACAACTCCGGCCAGGCCGCTTCGGTGGTCCAGGGCGGAATGCGACAAACCCGGAGCGGACGTCGATGACAGCCGGTACCGCGCAGGACACCGTACCGGCGGCGGACGCCACCGGCGGCACCGCGGACGGTTCCTTGACCGGCGACCGGCAACCGGAGCTCGACGACCTGGACGATCTCGACGAGTACCTCCCGGTGGAGTTGGCACCGACCGATGCCGACCCGACAGATGACGGATCGGATGCGCCGGTCAGCGTCAGATACAACTCGGGACAGGTCGCCGGCGTCGTCTACGGCGGGCTGCACCAGTACGTCCAGCGGGTTCGCGACTACCACGAACTCAGCGTCGACTATGTCCGCGACCGGCTCGACAGCTTCGTCGAGCCCGGCTTCCACACGATCAGTGGAGAGCGGCTCGACAGCGGCGCGGCGCTCGCGGCGATGCGCCGCTACGGCGGAGCCGTTCTGCTCGCAAGCCCCGGGACCGGCCGGTACACCGCCGCGTTGAAGCTGCTCCATGGTACCGGTCAGCCGTTGCGGGAGATCCGCCCGACATTCGACCCGGCCCGGCGGGAGCAGTTGACCATCGCCGAGTTGCCGGTCGCAGCCGAGCAGGCGTACCTGCTGGAACTGCCGGAACAGGCGCATCACATCCAGTACGGGTTCGCCCGCGACCTCGGTGCCTACTGCCACAGCCTGGCCCGCCGGGATTCGATCATCGCCGTCACGGCCGCCGAGTCGACCTGGACGCAGCTCGGCTCGGCACGCGACGGACCGGTCCTGCGGGTCGGCGTACCGGACGCCGGTCAGATCCTCCGTCAGCGACTGCGTCGGCTGCGACCCGATCTGGAACTCGGCTGGCTCGGCTGCGAGCCGCAGGTCGCCGAGCTTCTCGCCGGGGCGGCACCGGCCGAAGCGGTCCGGCTCGCCCAACTCGCCGCCGACGTGCTGGCCACCGGTGCACTCGCCACCGGTATCGCCGCCGAGCCGACCGCACCGGTCACCCCGGACTCGCCAGGCGGCAAAGAGGTGGTCGCCGCACTGGTCTCGGCCTACCACAACTGGGAGGCGGAACTCGGCGCCTGGTTCCACCAGCACAACGAACCACGGCAGCGGGCGTTCCTGATCGCCACGGCGGCGCTGGAAGGCGCTCCGGCCCCGGCGGTGCTCGGGGCCGCCGAATCCCTCGACTCCCGGTTGGCCGACGCCGAAGGCAACAACGCGATCCAGTACGCCGGGGTCCGGGAACTGGTCGCCGCCGTCGATGCCTGCCTGGACGGCGTGCACACCGTACGGTTCCGCCGGGCCGGATACGCCGAGGCGGTGCTCGACTTCGCCATCTCCGACCGCGCCGACGCGTTCTCCCGCGAGCTCTGGCGGTGGGTGGCCAACCTTCCGCTGCGGGCCACCGGAACGCGCCCGAGCATGGACCGTGACCTCGCCGGGCGGGCCGCCGAGCTCGTCCTGCGGACCGCGTTGCGCCGTCGCACACCGGAGATCTTCGCCCAGGTGGCACCGGTGTGGAGCCAACGGGTCGAACTACGCGCGACGCTGGTCCACATACTCGGCATCGCCGCGCTCAGCCCCGAGCTCGGCGCCGCCGTACGGCAGCAGCTCTACCGCTGGGCGCAGGTCCGCCACCATCCGCCCATCATGATCACCGTCGCGGAGGTGTGCGGCGGTCAGTTCGCCGACTTCTACGTCGAACAGGCACTGGTCCGTCTGGGTCACCTGGCCCGTCACGGCGTCGCCGACACCGTGACCGCGGTGCTGGACGCGCTCGGGTCACTGTGGCGCCGGCCACCGCTGCGCCAGGCAGTCCTGCTGCGGCTGGCCCGCTGGCTCGGCGGCGACCACCCGCACCGGGCCGCGCTCGCCGGTCAGGCTCTCGACGCCCTGGGCTGCCCCGACCCGACGGTCCCGGGTGAGCACCCCGACCAGGTGTTTCAGGAGATCACTCTGGCCACGCCCGCCGTGCAGGACGAGATCGGCGTGGCGATCGGGCGGGTTCTCGATCAGCGGGAACCGGCAGCCGGTATCACCGCCCTGCTGCACCGTTGGTTCGACGACGCGGCCGCTGACGGCGAATTGATCACAACGCTCACCCACGTCCTCGGCCGATCCGTCACCGCGGGTCCCGCGGCCGCCCGCCGGGTCGCCCGGCTCCGCGCGCTGCTGTACGCCTGGCCGACCGACCCGCCACCAGCCGACCAACCACCGACCGACCAACCGCCGACCGACCAGCAACCGGTGATCCGCCGCGACGGCGACTACCCCGGCCCTACGAGCGCCGTGGACGCATCCCGCCGCGCGGCGTTGCGACGCCATCTCATTCACCAACTGCACCGTGCGGACCCGATGGCGACCCGCCGGGCGATCCGACCTGCCCTGGAGCTGTGATGCCTGGATTCCTCGACCTGTTCAGGTCCCCCGCGCCCGCCATACCGGCCGCGTTTGCGGACACCTTCAGCGACCGGCTCCCGGCGGCGCTCGGCGGCACCACGTTCACCGCCATGTTCACCGTTGTCTGGCAGCACATCCGCCCGATCGAGCGCAGCGCGGCGACGGTGCGGTGGATCCTGCTCGACGCGGCACGGAAGCTGGCGGCCCGACGCAAAGTCACCGAGCGGACGCTGCTCGAAGCCGAACTGAACAGCCAACTGCCGCGGGTCGACGCCACCGCCTCGCAGATCCGCCTGCTGCGGTGCACGGTCGTGCTCACCGTGGACAGCCAAGCCGAGCAGGACACGGCGATGGCGGACAAACAAGGTCCTCACCGATCCGGCGACCGCCCGCTGCTATTGGCTGATCCACCACCCGAACGCACTCGAACCGCTGTTGGACGACACCTTCGAGGACGTCGCCGCGAAGATCACCGGAGATGGCGACCGGCAGAGCGCGGTGATCGCCGAGACCGTGCAGGACTTCGTCGGCGGCCTGACCGCCGACGAACGCCGCTATCTGCTGGACCGGCTCGGTGACGTGTTCGTCTCCTTCGACCGGGCCGATCTCGCCGGTCGCGTGCTCGACGCGTGACCTCGACACCCGGGCCGGCTACTGGCTGCTGGCGGTGATCGGCCTGACGACCGTGGCGGTCGTCGCCCTTTTGTTGATCTTCGTCGATCCCGCAGAGCAGACCTTCGCCAGCACCTTCGTCCTGGCTCTGCTGCCGTCGGCGTTCCTGCTGCCGGTGCTGGGTGTCCTGCTGGTCACCACCGAATGGTCCCAGCGCACCGCGCTGACCACCTTCGCGCTGATCCCCCTGCGGCACCGGGTGCTGGGCGCGGGGCCGGAGACGCCAGGGGCGCCGACGGCACGCAACTGTGGCACGTCGACGCGGCGCTGATCGGCCACGCCGTACTGTTCCAGGTGATCAACGTGGTGATGGGTGTGGCGTTCGGCATGCTGCTGCTGAACACACCGCTGGCGATCGTACTGCTCCTGCTGTTGCCGACCGCCTGGACCGTGGTCGGTGGCATCGTCGAGCGGCTGCGCACCGCCGCCGAGTGGCTGGATCTGACGCTTACCACCGAGCCGCTGCGCACTGCGGATGTCGCCGCCGGGCAGTGGGCCCGGCTGGGCACCTCGGTGGCGCTGTGGGTGCTGGTGCCACTCGTCGCCGGGGCGTTGCGGATTCACCGTCGAGACATCGCCTGACCGCGCCTCCACAGCGTCCCGTACCGGTCGAGGTGCCGGCTCTGGGTTCTGGAATCTGGTTACCGGCTGAGTGCCGCTGGGTACAGCGTTGCCCATCCGCCGCTGCCCGGCGACCGACGGTCGCCGGGCAAGGGACATGGTGGCGGGCGGTCGCGAGACGAGGAGGAGCCATGCGTGGCGGTTCGATAACCGGGTTGATCGTGCTCATCTGGTTGGTGATCGGAGTGGTGGCCGCAGCCCAGCGCGGCTATTTCGACCGGTCGGACACCAACTGCGCCCATGCCGGCACCACGGTCGTGACGGTGATCGCCGGGCCGCTGAACTACATCGGCCTGAACCCGAAGATCGACTGCGAGGTCCCGCAACCGTCGGAGTGAGCCGGAAGCGGGCTCGCGGTGGGCCTGCGTCCGGTGAGCCGTCAGTCGCCGGCGAGACGGGGTGGAAAGCCGCCGGTGGCGATCGGCCCCCACCGGTCGACGGTCATCCGGACCAGCGACTTGCCCTGCCGGTGCATGGCCGCGCGGTACTGCGCCCAGTCCGGGTGCTCGCCGGCGATGCAGCGGTAGTAGTCGACCAGCGGTTCCAGCGCCTCGGGCAGGTCGAGCACGATGGCGGTGCCGTCGAGCTGTACCCACGGACCGTTCCACTCGTCGGAGAGCACGCAGGCGGAGACGGTCGGGTCCCGACGGACATTGACCGCTTTGGCCCGGTCCGGGTAGGTCGAGACAACCAACCGGCCTTCGCTGTCGATGCCGCAGGTCACCGGGGAGGCCTGCGGCCGTCCGTCGACGCGGGTGGTCATCAGGATCGCGCGGTGGCGCGGGCGCAGAAAGTCGAGCAAACCCGCCCGGTCGACTGGGGTGTTCGTCGCGACGGCAGGTGCCACGGTGGCGCTCCTCAGACGATTGGCGGTGATGATGGCGGTGGCGGTGGCGGTGATGGCGGTCGGCGCGGTGGGCACAATGATCTCATGGCCGCCACCGATCCCCTGCCGCAAGCGCCCGATCTCGCCCCGACGGAACCGGTCACCGCGACCGCGCCCCGGCCGGTACGCCGGCCGATCCTCGTACAGCGCTGGCACGACCTGGCGTTCCTGCACTGGCCGGTGGAGCCGGAGGTGGTCGCGCCGTTGCTGCCCGCCGGCACCCGCCCCGACACCGTCGACGGCGTCAGCTATGTCGGACTGATCGGCTTCCGGATGGTCGGGGTCGGCCCGCTCACCGGCCCCGGCATCCCCTACCTCGGCACCTTCTGCGAGACCAACGTACGGCTGTATTCGGTGGACATCGCCGGCCGGCGCGGGGTGGTGTTCCGCTCGCTCGACGCGGCCCGGTTGCTGCCGGTGCTGGTGGCGCAGGCCAGCCTGCGGCTGCCGTACCTGTGGTCGTGGATGCGGCTGGACCGCGACGGTGACCGGTTCGTCTACCGGTGCCGACGACGCTGGCCTGGGCCGCGCGGGGCGCACAACCGAATGGCGGTCCAGGTCGGCTCGGCGATCGACGAGCCGACCCCGCTGGAGCATTTCCTCACCGCCCGGTGGGGGCTGCACGTACGCGCCCACGGCCGCACCTTGTACCTGCCCAACGTGCACCCACGGTGGCCACTGCACCGGGCCGACCTACTCGACCTCGACGACGGCCTGGTCACCGCCGCCGGGCTACCCGCACCGGACGGGCCACCGGTGAGCGTGCTCTACTCCCCGGGCGTGCCGGTCCGCTTCGGTCCTCCGGTGGCCGTGGCAACCCGACGGTGACCGGGCTGGACCCGGCGGGGCGCAGCAGCGGCGGGGATTCGTACCGCACTACCCACCCCCGGCCATCGGCCGATCCGCTGGTAGCTGGCCCGCGCCCACCGCTGGCACAGATCAGCGCACCGCGTCAGAGATCACGCAGCGTCAGAGGTCACGCAGCGCGGCGTGCAGGATGTCGCGGGTCCGGTCCGGTGGGTCGGCCTCGATGAACAGCCGGCCGGCCGCGGCGGCGTACCGGTCGACATCCTCCCGCTTGTCCAGGTAGAGGGCGCTGGTCAGGTGCTCCAGGTAGACCACGTCCGGCAACTCCTGCTCCGGGAAACGCAGAATGCTGAAGGCACCGCCGGCCGCCGCGTGTCCGCCACTGCGGAACCGCACCACCTGCAGGCGTACGCCCGGTCGCTCGCAGCTTTCGGCGAGCGCTTCGATCTGCCCGCGCAGCACCTTCGACCCGCCGATCGGCCGGCACAACACCGCTTCGTCGATCACCGCCCACACCCGGGGCGCATCCGGCTGATCCAGCACCTGCTTGCGGGCGATCCGCAGCGCGACCCGGCGTTCCACCTCCTGAGCGCTGCCCTCGCTGAACCCGATGCCGATCACCGCCCGGGCGTACTCCTCGGTCTGCAACAGTCCGGGCACGAACTGGATCTCGTAGGTGCGGATCAAGCTGGCCGCCGACTCCAGGTCCAGGTAGTACTGGAACCAGGTGGGCAGCAGATCCCCGTACGGCTGCCACCAGCCCGGCTGGTTCGACTGACGGGCGAGCGTGACGAGCTCGGCCCGCTCCTGCTCGTCGGTGACCCCGTAGATCGTCAACAGGTCGTCGACGTCGCGCTCCTTGAACCCGACGCGACCGAGTTCCATCCGGCTGATCTTCGATTCGGAGGCCCGGATCACCCAGCCGGCGTCCTCCCGGGTGATGCCCTTGTTCTCCCGCAACCGCCGCAGCCGGGCACCGAGTTGCATCCGCCGGACGGTAGGTCCACCGGCTGCATGCTCGTGATGTTGCCCGACCGTGCTCACTGCCGACCTACGCCTTGCGGCCGACGCCGCGGTACCGGATCTGGTCGCCGGCTTCGCGATCAACCGCGTGGTTGTTCTTGCCGTCCAGCCGGTGATTCCAGATCCGGCCGTGCTGCGGCGCCGTGGTGTCCAGCTTGGCCACGTGGCTGGAGCTACCGGAGGAATCATCAACCATGCGGGCATCCTTCTCGGAACGGGCACCAGAGCGGTCTCGTAGCATAGCCGTGGACGATCATCGCGACCAGTTGGGTGTGAATCCTACCGGTCATCGCCAGCCGGTTGGCTGTTCCACGATCAACTTTCGCAACTGCGCCACCGGCTGCGGCCGCCCGTACCGGTAGCCCTGGGCGCGGGGGCAGCCGATCGCCGCGATCGCATGGTGCTGCAGGGCGGTTTCCACCCCTTCGGCGACGACGACCAGATCGAACGCGCCGGCGAGCCGGGTGACCATCTCGACCGTGGCGAACGCCCGCGGATCGTGGGCGTCGAGACGCTGCACGAACGAACGGTCGATCTTCAGGTCGGTGGCGGGCAGCCGGTGCAGGTAGCTCAGGGACGAGTAGCCGGTGCCGAAATCGTCGATCGAGATGCGTACGTCGAGCTCGCGCAGTTGGGCGAGCCGAGCCAACACCTCGTCGGTGCTGTCGATCAACGCGGTCTCGGTCAACTCCAAGGTGAGTCCGGGTGCGGGCAGTCCGGCGCCCGCCACCGCCGCGCCGACCGTGTCGATCAGGCCGGGACGGCGCAGGTGGGCCGGGGCGAGATTCACCGCCACGGTGGTCCCGGGCGCCATCTGCTGCCAGGCGGCGGCGTCGCGGCAGGCGGTCGCCAGCACCCAACGGTCCAGCGGCAGGATCAGCCCCGTCTCCTCGGCCAGCGGCAGGAACCGGTCCGGGCTGAGCACACCGTACCGAGGGTGACGCCAGCGCAGCAGCGCCTCCGCCCCGCGTACCCGACCGCTGCCGACGTCGACGATCGGCTGGTAGGCCAGCTCGAAACCGGAACCTTCGTCGACCGCCCGACGCAGGTCCGCGATCAGTTCGGCCCGGCTCACCGCCGCTTCGCGCAACGTCGGCGTGCAGATCCGGTAGGCGGACCTGCCGGCCGCCTTGGCCGCGTACATCGCGATGTCTGCGTCGCGGAGCAGGTCGGCATCGCCGCTGTGCTGCGGGCCGTACTCGGCGATGCCGATACTCGCCGAGGTGACGGTGCCGTCGCCGAGCGCGGCCAGCATCCGGCCGGCCAGCTGCGCCGGGTCACGGGCCGGGTCGAGCAGTACGGCGAACTCGTCGCCGCCGAGCCGGGCGATCAGCCCGTCGTCGCCGACCACGGCCCGCATCCGGGCAGCCACCTCGGCCAGCACCGCATCGCCGGTGGCGTGTCCGAACTGGTCGTTGACCTGCTTGAACCCATCCAGATCGAGTAGCAGAACCGCGACATTGCCCGCAGCGTCGGTCCCGGACCCGACGGCGCCCGCCGGGTCCGTCCCGGGCATGACGGCGAATCCAGGACCTCCGGATTCCGCCGCCAGGTCGGCGGCGGATGCGACCCGCGCCAGGATCGCCTGCCGTAGCCGTCGGGTGAACAGCAGCCGGTTGGGCAGACCGGTAAGTTGATCGGTGTACGCGAGGCGGCGCAGCCGGCCGGCGAGCCTGCGGTTCTCGTTGGCGGCCAGCGCCTGCCGTACGGCGAGGGCTGCCAACAACGCGACACCGCTGCCGAGGATCAACGGCGTCGGCTCGCCGACGACGACGATCGCGGCTATCGCCCCACCGACCGTGAGGTACGGCAACGCCACCCGCCACCAGGGCAACGGCGGTGGTTCGGCGGTTTCGTCGGCGTCCAGGTCCACCGGCGGTGGATGTCGGGTGGCGAGCGCGACCAACAGGTAGGTCAGCGGCCAGCAGACGTCGATCGGATCACCCGGCTGGTACCGGTCCTGGGCGACCTGGGAGACGTACACCGCGTCGGCACCAGCTCGGACGGCGAGGCTGACCCCGAGAATGGTCAACGGGCGCCAGACCGGACGAGCCGGGCCGGCCACCGAGATCAGCACCGCGAGCTGGATCAGGTCCAGCATCGGGTAGAGCAGTCCCAGGGTGCGGGCCGTGTCCTCCAGGTCGGCTCCGGCTCCGAACACGTCCTGGTAGACCACCACCCAGGAAATGGGCACCAGAGCAAGCCCGACTATCACTCCATCGAGGACCACCCGGGCCCGGCCGACCGCGGTACGCGGTGCGAAGACCACAGTGAGCAGTGCCGCAGTGCCGGTGACGAGTCCGGCGATGAAGATCAGCCCGATCACCGGGGTATGCGGCAACGCGCCTCCGGCCAACCGCCCGATCGTCCAGGTGATCCGCCCGGTCGCGGCCAGCGCCATGGTCACGGACAGCAGCAGCCAGAACCGGCGCAGCACCGGTGGATGGTTCCGGGCGGTCACGCCGCAGGCGGCGGTGGCACAACCGGCCACAGTGATCGCGCCGAGATCGCTGACCAGCGCGGCACCCGGCCAGGCGAAGACCAGCCAGCCGGCCTCGACGGTGACGACGAGGACGGCGACGCCGATGATGAGGTCGCTCACCTGCCCGCCGGTACGCCCGCCGACACCACCACCGCTTGCCCGTCCGGTCGCCGCGCCCTCGGCCGCGTGGTCCGCCGCCGGTCTGCTAGCTGCCACCGGCGGAATCTATCGTCCGCGACGGATACCGTCGCCCGGCTGTCGCCGAGTTTACTGAGGACATGTCCGGATGGACGTTGCGTCACCGGCCGATGAGCCCACCAGATTCGCCGGCGACGGCAGTGGCCGCAGTGACCACAGCGGCATCGGCGGTTGCCGCAGAGCGACGGCGATGCGGTTCAGCCGACCGGCTGTGCGGCGAATCCGAACTGCACGCCACCGTTGTCGTCCACGGCAGCGTCGAGTGCCTTGTCGTCGAGGAGCTTGGCCGCCTCGGCGTCCAGGAAGACCCGGGCTCCGGAGGAGTCGACCACCTGGTCTCCGGCGATGGGCTGGTCGGCGAGCGTCAAGGTCAGCGAGCCGGCTGCGGCATCGGCGGCGATCCGCAGCCCCGCGCCTTCCGGCGCCTGCTGCTGCGTGGTGATCTCGCGGATCACGAATACGGCGTTATCGGTCATGGTCAGCATGACAACTCCTTCACCAGGAATTTCGGTTCTGACAGGAAAGGGATGGACTTACCAGAGAAGGTGATGGTCGACGCCGAATAACGCGTCAATGTGAAGATCGGGATGGATCCGACGGCTCAGCGGGCGGGTGCGCGGCGGGCGGTCAGGGCGGGCGGCGGGAACGCCTTTGGGCTGGGTCGGTCAACGGCCGTCTGTTGCCTACCGTGCCCGAGATCCGCGAATCCGTCAAATCTCCGCGCCGAGGATCAGCACCGGGATACCGCCGTCCAACCGGTACCCGACGCCGTGCACCGTGCGTACGACCGGCAGATCTTCGCCGATCTTGACCCGCAACCGGCGAACGTGAACATCGACACTGCGCGGGCTGGACCGGCGGTGTCCCCATACCCGGTCCAGCAACTGCCCGCGGGTGAACACCCGGCGGGGGTGGCTGGCCAAGCAGAACAGCAGGTCGAACTCGCGCCGGGTAAGCGGGATCTCGACCGGTCCCAGTAACACAGTGCGTGATTCGGCGCAGATCCGCAGCGCGGCGGGATCACCCAGATCGGCAGCCGGCACCGCAGGAGGCCCTGCGGTAGTCGGCCCTGCGGCAACCGGCCTCGCGGAAACCGGCCCTGGGGCAACCGGCCTCGCGGTAAGCAGCGTCCGGCCGTCGCCGCCGAACCCGACACCCGCTCCCCGTCCGCCGCCTGGCAGCCGTGTCGCGGCCGATCGCTCGTCCTCGATCAACTCCTGCAGCAGACCGATGAGGTGGAACCTGAGCACGTCATCCATCTGACTATAATGACAACCGTTTTCAAGTTGGTCGAGAACAGTCCCAGACCAGTTCAGTCGAGGAGAGCGTGGATGTCGTCGCCGCCCGCCCAAGCCGGCCGTACCGCCCGGACGCCTGCAGCCACCCGACCGGCTGTCACGGTGCTGTCCGGTCTCTGGCCCGCTGCCACCATGGCGGTGGCCCGGACCCTGCTCGCCGCCGACCCCAACCTGCTCGTCGTCCGGCACGAGCTCGGCGCGGCGCCCGGCGGCGTCGTGCACCGCCAGGTCCGTGACGGCAGCGGCATCATCGAACAGGCACACGTCGAGTTGACCCGCCGCTGCGTCACCTGCACCCTTCGGGAAGACGTCCTGCCCACCCTGGCCAGGCTGGCCACCACCCGTCCGAGCAGCGACATCGTGCTCGTCTTGCCCGACGTGGTCGAGCCCGAAGCCTTCGCGGCCGCCTGCACCCAGTGCCGGGTCGACGGCGCGGAGATAACCGATCTCGTCCGGTTCGACTCGTACGCCACCGTGGTCGCCGCCGAACACCTGCTCGACGGGCTGGCCAGCACCGATGACCTGAGCCATCTCGGCATCAACGCGGCGCCCGACGACGACCGCGCGCTCGCCGACGTGATCGCCCGCCAGATCGAGTACGCCGACACGGTCGTGCTGTGGGGCGAACCGCCGGACGGCCCCTTCGAGGCCCACCGGCTCGGCGTACTGCTGCACCGGTTGGCCCCCTGGGCGGTGCACCTGCGCGCCGGCGACCAGCCGACCATTGACGCGACCAGCCTGGCGGCCCAACTGAGGCACACCGATCGGCACCGTCCGGAGACGCCGGGCGTACTCGGACGCGGCCTGGCAGGCTTCCCGACCGGCGTGCACGAACCGATCCCCGACTGTGGGATCGTCTCGGCGGTGTTCCGCGCCCGCCGCCCGTTCCATCCGTACCGGCTGCACGCGGCGCTCGACGAGATCGGCGCACGGGTGCTGCGGTCGCGGGGCCACCTGTGGTTGGCCAGCCAACCGGATACGGTCATCGGCTGGCAGTGTGCCGGCGGCGGGATCGGGATGCGTGCCCTCGGGCCCTGGTTGACCGCGGTCGCGGACGCACGGTGGGAACAGGTCGGCATTCACCGCCGGCTGGCAGCGGCGCTGGAGTGGGACCCCTACTACGGCGACCGGCACCACAACCTGGTGTTCATCGGCGTCGACTTCGACCCCGTCGACCTGCATCGGCTGCTCAGCTCGTGCCTGGTCACCGACGCGGAACTCGCCGAGGGCGAGGCCGGTTGGCGTGCCCTGCCCGACCCGTTCGCCGGCTGCTGACGATCTGCCCGCCCGTTCGGGCACATGCCGCAGGTCGGGCACATGCGGCAGGGCCGGACCCCGGTGTCGGGGTCCGGCCCTCGCGTTGTCCTGTCGCGGGTCAGCTGTTCCAGTGGGTGGCGACGAGTTCGGCGGCCTGGGTTTCCCATTGGGCGTAGTGGTCGGGGTAGGCGGAGACCTGGACGGTCTGGGCGGCGTCGGTCAGTGCCATGTCCTGCCAGCCGTCTACTTGTTTGAGGGCGTCCAGGAACGCGGTGGTGGAGTGTTCGGGGTCGGTGATCTGTTCCACGGTGCCCCAGCCGGAGGAGGGGCGTTGTTGGAACAGGCCCTGGGAGTCGTGGTCGTTGCGGTCGCCGAGGTGGCCGAGGTTTTCCAGTTTGGATTCCTGTAGGGCGGTGGCGGTGGCGATGACGGCGGCGCGTTGGTTCATGCCGGCTTTCTTGGTGGTGGTGATGATGGTTTTGGCGTTGGTGGTCTGTTCGTCGTCGAGGTCGATGTGGGATTGGGTGCCTTGGGTGCCGTGGGGGGTGAGGGTGGTGGTGTCGGTGTTGTCGTTGGTGGTGGCGAGGGCGGTGGTGTGGGTGGTGAGGGGGGTGTGGTCGGCGGCGAGGGCGGGGGCGGTGATGGCGCCGCCGGCGAGGGTGAGTCCGGCGATGCCGAGGGCGGTCTTGCGCAGGGTGGTGGTGATGGTGGTGGTGGTGTTCATGGGGGGTCCACCTTCCGTGTCGGGGGGTGCCCTGCCGGGGCGGGGCGGGTGACAGGTCAGATGGTGGTGCGGGGGCGCGCGGTCGGTGCCGCGGCGGCGACCATGTGTAACGCCCCGGTGGGCGGGGTCATTCCGGGCCGGGACGTGGCATGCTGCTGACCATGTGTGTACGGAGTGCCCGATGACCGTGGTGTCCGTCATCAACTACAAGGGCGGTGTCGGCAAGACGACCGTCACCGCGAACATCGGGGCTGAACTGGCGTACCGGGGCCACAAGGTGCTGCTGATCGACCTCGATCCGCAGGCGAGTCTGACCTTCTCGTTCCTCGACCCAAGTCAGTGGGAGCGGGAGCTGGCCGATGACCGGACCATCCTGCAGTGGTTCGGCACGGTGTTGAACGACGGCGGCACCGCGCCACTGGACCGGTACGTCATCGCCCCGACCATGGTCAACGACATCATCAGCGAGCACAGCGCCGGCCGGCTCGACCTGGTGCCGTCCCATCTGATGCTCACCGACGCGGATCTGGACTTCGCGGCCGATCTGGGCGGATCCCGGTTCCAGCACGGCAGTCCGCGCTTCCTGCCGCTGCACCGCGCACTCGCCAGCGCGCTCGCCGCCCCGGCGTTCGAGGCGTACCAGGTCGTTCTGATCGACTGCCCGCCGAATTTCACCATGGTGACCCGGACCGGGATCGTGGCCAGTGATCACATCCTGATCCCGGCCAGGCCCGACTACCTGTCCACACTCGGCATCGACTACCTGCGCAAGAAGGTCTCCGAACTGGTCACCGACTTCAACCGGGTCGCGGCCGGCAAGGTCGAGCAGATCAGCCCGGAGATTCTGGGCATCGTGTTCACCATGGTGCAGTACAGCAGCCAGGGGCCGTTGCTGGCGCTACGGGATTTCATCAACCATCCCGCGACGATCGAGATTCCGCGCTTCGCGACGATGATCCGGGACAACAAGACGCTCTTCGCCGCCGCTGGCGAGCAGGGTCTGCCCGCCGTACTGCTGCCGAACGCCAACATCAACGTCCAGTACGAGCTGCAGCAACTCACCAGCGAGTTCCTGGCCAAGATCCGCCCCTAGGAGACATACGTGACAAGCACCGCCGATCTGACCCATGCCGTGCTGATCCGGGTCGCGGAGTTCCTCCGTACCGTGCCGCCGGAGCAGCTGGCCGCGCTGGCCGACGGCAGCTCCCGACTGACGATCGTCGGGGTCGGGCAGGCAGCGGCGCCGTCGGGACAGACCCGCGCCGCCAAGGCCCGCGCGACCAGGGCCGAGCCGGCGGCACCGGCGGTCGACGTCGAGCGGGTACGGGCGGACCTGGCCACCATCGACGACCGGACGGCCGCCGGCCGTTACCTGGACGACCTGCGGTTGAAGGCCGCCGACCTGCGTGCCCTCGCCAAGGAACTCGGTGTGGCGGTACCGAGCCGGGCGACCAAGGCGACCATCCAGCAGAGCATCGTGCAGGCGACGGTGGGCCGCCGGCTCACCTCGGCGGTGTTGAGCAGGCCGGCCAACGCCGGCTGACGATGCCGGCGGAAAGCGGAAAGCCGGCGGAAAGCGGGAGACAGTACGGCAGCTGGACTTGAGCCTCAGGTCTCCAGCTGACGGTCTTCCAACTGGCGGCGTACCTCGTCGAGCACCTCGACCCGGCGGCTCGCAGGAGCCCCGGCCCGCAGTTGGCCGGCAAGGTGCTCGGCGACCCGGCGAACGTCCCGATCGGTGAACTCAGGCCCGCCAGGCCCGCCAGGCCCGGCGGTGGGCGCGGGCCTGGCCGGCACGGCCAGCGGCAGCGGATCACCCACGCAGACCACGTCAAGGAATCCGGTGGTACGGGTGAGCGCCACGTACAGCATCCGGTGGCCGCGTGCGTCGTCGGCGACGATCTGTTCCGGTTCGACCACCACGACCGCGTCGAACTCCAGGCCCTTGGCTTCGGCCGGGCTGACCAGGTTGATCGCCTTGCCGAGTTCCCCCTGCTGGGCGCTGCTCCAGGCGACGCCGTTGTCGGCGAGAGCCGCTTCCACCTCGCGGCGGCAGCGCGGCGGGCAGACGATTCCGACGAACGCGCCGCGCCCGGCGTGCCCGGCGGCGACGGCCGCGACCCGACCGGCCCGCTCGGTCAGTCCGACCTGGTGGACAGCCGGCTCGGCAGGGCCGTCACGGACCACTTGCGGCGGTGTCACCGCCGGCGCGGCCACCGGCAACAGCCGGGCGGCGAACTCGTACGCCTGGCGCGGCACCCGGTAGCCGTACCGTAACGGCACGGTGCTCACCGGGTGGGTCTCCGGCAGATGCCGCGTCACCTCGTCCCAGCTGTCCCGCGCCCACACGCCGGTGGACTGGGCAAGGTCGCCGACCACGGTCAGCGACCCGCTGGCGCTGCGCCTGGCTACCGCTCGCAGCTGCATAGGCGACAGATCCTGCGCCTCGTCGATGACCACGTGGCCGTACCGGCGCTGTGGCCCGCCATTGATCAGGTGGTCGAGTTCGTCGAGCAACGGCAGGTCGGCGGCGGACCAGATCTCCTCGGAGACGCGGTCGGCCCCACGGCGGTGCAGCGCGGCGAGTTCGTCGTCGGTGAACGCGGCCGATGCGCCGCCATCGCTGCCAGCACCGGGAGCACCACCAGCACCGGGAGCACCACCAGCGGCACGGAGCCGAGGGCGGGAGGCGAGCAGGTCGCGGAGGAAGGCCGCCGGACCCTGCTGCGGCCAGAGCCGTTCCACCAGATTCGCCACGACCGGCTGGCCGAACTCGTCGGGGTCCACCGCGGCCCGGCTGCGGACCAGCTCGACCAGCTTGTCGCGGAACAACCGCCGACGGCCGGCGTACGGCAGTACAGCCGCCTCGGCACCGGCGATCGCGGCACCGATGTCGGCACCGGGCAGGGTGACGAACCTGCTGCCGAGCAGCAGCCGCTCTGCCGGCTCCGGTGCGCCGATCCGGTTGCGCAGCGCCCGGTCCAGCAGGGCGGCCATCCGGGCTTCGCCCTTGAGCCGGGCGACCTCGGCGGATTCACCACGCCCTCGGCGTACCGGCGGGGCGAGCCGGCTGACGTCGCGCAGGTCGACATCGGCGTCACCGAGATCGGGCAGTATCTGGCCGATGTAGCGCATGAAGGTGGGGTGCGGTCCGACCACCAGCACGTCGGCCGCGGCCAGCTCGGGATGCTGGAACAGCAACCAGGAGACCCGGTGCAGGGCGATCGCGGTCTTGCCGGTGCCGGGCCCGCCCTCGATCACCAGCACCTGGGCCAGTGGGGCACGGATCAGTTCGTACTGCGCGGCCTGGATGGTGGCCACGATGTCGCGCAAAGTCCCGGTGCGTCCGCGGGCGAGCTCGGCGAGCAGATGTTCGTCGACGCCACCGGCGCGCACCCCGGCGGCGATATCGGCGAACAGTACGTCGGTGAGGTGCTCGATGGTGTTGCCGCTGCACTGATAGCTGCGCTTGCGTACCAGTCCCTGCGGATCGGCGGGGGTGGCGGTGAAGTAGCGGGCCGCCGCTGGCGACTGCCAGTTGATCACCAAGGGGTCACCGCCGTCCGCCGGGCTGATCAGGTGCCGCCCGAGATACAGCGGCGGCTCCGAGCCCGAGTCGTCGTCGATACGGCCGAACGCGACCGCGTCAGCGGCGTCACCGAGGGCTCGGGAGACAGCCTCGGCGTGCTTGCGCAGCCGGGCCGCGGCAGCCTTGTCGGCACCGCTGGCAGGTAGGGCACCGAGGCTTGCCAGCCGGCGGTCCCGCTCGGCGGCGGCCGCGTCGAAGTACGCCTGCTCGGTCGCGATCTCCGCGGACATGTCGGCCACTGCGCGTCCTCTCCCCGGTCGATCGGCACACCGTACCGGGCCGGGAGCGGGCCGGGCAGCCCCACAACGGGCAGCGAGGGCTGGACCGCCCGGCCCGCACGCGGCTACTCGGCGGCGAGTGACTCGACGACCGGCTGGCGCAGAGCCCGCCGGGCGGGCAGCACCGAGGCGAGCAACGCCGCCACGCCGGCCACCGCGACGATCAGCCCGAACTGGCCCCACGGCAGGTCCAGCCAGAAGACGCCGTCGTTCTCGGTGTTGAGGGCGGCGATCACGCTCGCCGCACCGGCCACCCCGATCACGATTCCGCAGACCGCGCCGGTGACCGCCATCAGCACCGCCTCGACGCTGAGCATGCCGCGCAGCTGGCCCCGGGTCAGCCCGACCGCCCGCAGCAGAGCGTTTTCCCGGGTCCGTTCCACCACCGACAGGGTCAACGTGTTGGCCACCCCGAGCAGCGAGATGAAGATCGCCAGTGCCAGCAGGGCGGCGACGAACTGCAACGCGGTATCCACTGTCGAGCTCTGCGCGGCACCGTACGCCGCCCGGTCCATGAACTGCACGTTCGGATAGCCGACGACGAGTTGCTCCACGGCGGAGGCCGCCGCCGAGGGTTCGATACCGGCAGCCGGCTCGATCTGTACCAGCCACGTCCCGTTCTCGGGGTGGACGGCGGCAAAATCGTCCGCGCTGATCAGCACCCGCCCGGGCTGGCCCGGCTCCGGCTCGGTCGTCCCGGCCAGCACGGCGACCACGGTCAGCGTCCGGGCCTGGCCGGCCGGCTGCTCGTCGTCGTACTCGACCGGTTCGAGGCGGATCTCGTCGCCCACCGCGAGCCCGCTCCCCGCATCGGCGACAGCCCGGCCCGGGGCCAGGTCGGCGAGGTCACCGGCGAGCGCGGTGGCGCCGGTCTTGGCGAGCAGATCGGGATGCGCGGCGACGATCAGGTTCCCGGTCGCCTCGTCGTACCCCTCGCCGGTGGGATGCACCAGCCCGATCTGCGGCAACTGCGCCAGCCGCGACATCAGCTCGTCCGGCACCGGTTCGCTGTCGCTGGTGAGGAGGAAGGCAGCACCGATACGGGCCGCGACCTCACGCTCGATGCCGGCCTTGACACTGCTGGCGGCGGCGGCGAACGACGAGACCAGCCCGATGCCGATGACCAGCGCCATCGCGGTGGCGGCGGCACGGCGCGGGTTGCGGATCGCGTTCGCGACCGCCAGCCGGGAGGTGGCGCCGCCGGCGCGCACGGCGACCACGCCGAGCAGCCGGGTCACCGCCGGCACGATCAGTGGACTGGCCAGCACCAGGCCGAGGAAGGTGAGGATGCCGCCGACGACCACGAGCAGCAGTTCCCCGGCGTGGCCGGCGGCGGCCAGCACGGCCACTCCGGCCGCGATCAGCAGCAGACCGGTGCCGAGGCGGACCCGGCCCACCGGCCGGGCGACGGTCAACACGGCGTCGGTGAGCGCCGAGACCGGTGCCACCGCGGTCGCCCGCCACGCCGGCAGCAGTGCCGCGCCGACCGTCACGCCCACTCCGACACTCAGGGCGACCAGCACGGTGCCCGGGGTGACCACGATGGTGGCGGGCATGCCGCTGCCGAGCATGGTGTACACCTGATGCAGGCCGGCGGCGGTGACCACGCCGGCCGCCAGCCCCCAGACGGCGCCGATCACGCCGATCACCACCGACTCGACCAACGTGGCCCGGAACAGCTGGCCACGGGTGGCGCCGACCAGCCGCAGCAGCGCGCTCTCCCGGGTCCGCTGGGCGAGCAGGATGGTGAAGGTGTTGGCGATGACGAACGCGGCCACGAAGACGGCGATCGCCGCGAACGCCAGCAGCACGTCGGTGAACTGCTCGCCGTTGCCGACCGCGTCGTCGAGGGCGTCGGCGCGCACCTGGTCGCGGGTGCGGGCGACCCCGTCGTCCCCGGCCGTCGCGTCGACCCGGGCCGCCAGCTCGGCCAGGTCGGTGCCGGGCCGCGCGGCGACGACGATCCGGTCCACGTCGGTGCGCCCGGTGAGCTGCTGCGCGTCCGCCGGCAACAGGCCGAGCAGGCTGCCGCCCAGGTCGACCGGGGTGCCGGCCACGTCGACGAGACCGACCAGCCGGTACGTCCGGGCCGGCTGGTCGGGGCCGCTGGCCTGGACCTCGTCACCGACGGAGATCTCGCGCCGGTCGGCGGTGCGCGCGTCGAGCACCGCCTCCCCGGGACGCTGCGGTAGCCGCCCGGCGGTGACCTCCAGCGCCCGCAACTGCTCCGGCTGCGGGACGGTGAGCAGGCCGTTGAAACCGGGTACGGCCTGGCCGTCCGGATCGAGCAGGCCGATGCCGTAGTTGGCGATCAACCCTTCGGCGGCGACCACCCCGGGAAGATCACGGATGCGTTCGACCAGTTCGGCGGGCAGGATCGGCGGGCCGGCGTCGGTGCCGGTCGGCCGCTCGTAGTCGGGCCGCAGGTCGACGTCGACCGGCCGGTCGAGGGCGTACGCCCGGTCCTCGGCGGTCACCGCCAGCCCGTCGGCGAAGATCAGGGTGCCGGTGACGAACCCGATGCCGAGCACGATGGCGAGCGAGGAAAGCAGCAGACGTGCCGCGTTGGCGCGCAGCGACCGCAGCGTGTGGCGCAGCATCGCGGCGCTCACCGGCCCATCGGGGCCGGACGCCGCTGGCCGGCACCGGCATCGAGGCGGGAACCGGCGTCGAGACGGGCCATGACCGCGTGGACCGCGTCCACGTCGGGCCGGTCCAGTTGGTCGACCTGGCGTCCGTCGGCGAGAAAGACGACCCGGTCGGCACGGGTGGCCGCGAGCGGGTCGTGAGTCACCATCACCACCGTCTGGCCGAGTTGGTCGACCGCGTCGCGCAGCAGGCGTAGCACCTCGGCGCCGGAACGGGAGTCCAGGTTGCCGGTCGGTTCGTCGGCGAAGATCACCGCCGGGCGGGTGATCAGGGCGCGGGCGACGGCGACCCGCTGCTGCTGCCCGCCCGAAAGCTCCGCCGGCCGATGCCCGAGGCGGTCGGTCAGCCCGACGGCGGCGACCACCTGACCCAGCCAGCCAGGATCGACCCGGTCGCCGGCGATCGCCACCGGCAGGGTGACGTTCTCCAGGGCGGTGAGGGTGGGCAGCAGGTTGTAGCGCTGGAAGACGAACCCGACCCGGTCCCGGCGCAGCAGGGTGAGTCGCCGGTCGTCGAGCCGGGTGATGTCGGTGTCGCCGACCCGGACGGTGCCCGCGGTCGGTCGGTCCAGGCCGGCCAGGCAGTGCATCAGGGTCGACTTGCCGGAGCCGGACGCGCCCATGATGGCGTGGAAGCGGCCGGCGGGAAACTCGACGTCGACCCGGTCCAGCGCGGTGACGGCCGCCTCGCCCCGGCCGTACACCTTGGACAGGCCGACAGCGGTGACCGCCGCCGCGGTCGTAGTGATCGTTGGCATGCGGCACACGCTAGGGACGGGGCGGGTGCGGGTCGTCCACCGCGCTACGTCACTTGCCGGTCCGTCGCGGGTCGCATCCGGCCGACGACGTACGACCTGAGGCGTACGCCATGTCCGGCCGCACCCGCCACCGCACTCGCCACCGCACCCGCCGCTGGGCAAGCAACCGGGCAAGCAACCGGGTCAGCCGGCGCCGGGGCGGATCAGCCCGGTCTCGTACGCGAGCACCACCGCCTGCACCCGGTCACGCAGTCCCAGTTTGCCCAGAATCCGCCCGACATGGGTCTTCACCGTCGCCTCGGCGACGGTGAGCCGGGCGGCGATCTCCGCGTTCGACAGCCCCTGGCCGATCAGCAGCAGTACCTCGCGTTCCCGCTCGGTCAGCCCGGCCAGTGCCGGACCGGCCGGCGCGGAGGTGACCAACTGCCCGGCGAAGCGGTCCAGCAGCCGGCGGGTGATCCGTGGCGCAACCACCGAGTCGCCGCTGGCGATCACCCGGATCGCGGCGAGCAGTTCCTCCGGCGGCACGTTCTTGAGCAGGAAGCCGCTCGCCCCGGCCTGCAGCGCGGCGAACGCGTCGGACTCGGTGTCGAACGTGGTCAGCACCAGCACTCTGGGGGTCGATCCGGCGGCGCAGATCCGCCGGGTGGCTTCGACCCCGTCGAGCACCGGCATCCGGACGTCCATCACCACGACGTCGGTGTCGACGGTACGCAGCAGCCGCAGCGCCTCGGCGCCGTCACCGGCCTCCCCCACCACGGTCATGTCGCCGGAGTAGTCGAGCACCATCCGGAACCCGGCCCGCACCAGCGCCTGGTCGTCGACGAGTACGACGCGGATCGTCATGGCAACCTCGATTCGCTCGGGCCACGGCCTCGGTCGATCCGGGCCACGGCCTCGGTCCGTTCAGGCCGCGGCGGGCAGGGCCAGCGGGATCCGGGCGTGCACCTGCCAGCCGCCGTCGAGGCGTGGTCCGGCGCTGAACTGGCCGCCGTACAGCCCGACCCGCTCGCGCATGCCGACCAGCCCGTGCCCACCGGTCGGCAGCGGGGCGGCGGCCACCGGCAGCGGGGTGACGTTGGTCAGGGCGGCGGCCGGGGCACGCCCGCCACCGTCGTCGACCACGCTGATGCCGATCGCTGCGGGCAGGTAGCCGATGTCGACCACCGCCTGCGCCCGTGCCCCGGCGTGGCGCAGCGTGTTGGTCAGCGACTCCTGCACGATGCGGTACACCGCGAGGGCGACCCCGTCGGGCACCTCGGGAGCGGCGCCGGTGATCCGCAACTCGACCGCCAGTCCGGCGCTGCGGGCCTTCTCCACCGCGTCGCCCACCTGGTCGAGGTTGCCGCGCGGGCGTTCCACCACCGGCTCGGAACGCGCCGGATTACGCAGTACGTCGATCAGCTGGCGCATCTCCCCCAGCGCCTCCCGGCCGGTGCTGCCGATCGTGCCCAGCGCCGCCCGGACCCGCTCCGGGTCGCGGTCCAGCGCGAACCGGGCGCCGTCGGCGTGCACGATCATCACCGACAGCGAGTGGGCGACGATGTCGTGCAGTTCGCGGGCGATCCGGCCCCGCTCCTCGACGACGGCGATCCGGGCCAGGTGGTCGCGTTCCCGTTCGGCGGTCGCGGCCCGTTCCTCCAGACTGAGTACGTACAGCCGGCGGATCCGCACGGTCAGGCCGGCCAGCCAGACGCCGACCGCGACCGAACTGGTCATCCCCAGGATGGTCCGGTCGACCAGGCCGCCGGGCAGGTAGCTGAAGTCGCCGCCGCGCAGCGCCGGACCCATCAGCACCGAGGCGGCCAGGCAGCCGGCGAGGGTGACGCCGAAGGCGAGGTGCCCGGCCCAGGCCTGACGGGCGTACTTCACCACCGAGTACATCGCGATCAGGATCGCGATGTCGTGCGGGAGCAGGGTGAACGTGTCGAGGGCGAGAAGTTGGAGCGCGGCGAGCCAGGCGATCACCGCGTACGTCGCCACCGGGAAGCGGCGCCGCAGCAGCAGGGCGGCCGCCATCAGCAGCCCATGACCGAGACCGACCACGCCGCGGTACGACGATACGGCCGCGAACAGCGACAGGAACATCGCCAGGAACGCGATCCCGCCGCTGAGCGCCAGGTCGAACAGCTGTTCGCGGTGCCGCTGGGTCAGCAGGTTGGCCGGCATGCCGCGAAGGGTACCGCCGGACTCAGCGGGTGGTCCGATCCTGCCTGCGGGTGGCTGGTTGCGATCGGGGCAGGGTGCTGGACTTGCCGACCAGGGCACTCGCGACGAGCCGGTCGACGCCGGGCAGCCGGGCGGCGGCCAGCGCCAGCCGGCGGGCGCGCAGCCGCCACGGCGACTCCGGCACGAACCAGGCCATCCCGTCCCGCGCGGCCTGCTGCTTCTCCGCCACCAGGGGACGCATCAGCGTCTGGTAGCCGCGCAGACCGGCCGTGATGTCGTCATCTGTCCTCGCCAACTGCTCGGCGAGCAGGTACGCGCCCGCGACGGCGAGCGAGGCACCCTGGCCGGCCAGCAGCGACACCGCCTGGCAGGCGTCCCCGACGAGCACGACCCGGCCGTCGCTCCAGTTCGGCAGCTCGATCTGGGCGACCTGGTCGTAGTAGATGTCGGCGGCGGGCGGGCAGGCGGCCAGCGCCCGGGGTGCGATCCAGCCGAGGCCGGCGTACTCGCGGCGCAGCGCGGCCTGCGGGTCGGCCGACAGCGCCGGGTCGGGGGTGCGGTGTACGGCGAAGACGGCGACCCGGTCGTCGCGCAGCACGTAGCAGCCGAGTTGCCGGTTGGTGGTGTCGGTGAGCGCGAAGTCGTCGCCGACGGCGGCCCGGACCTCGGGGTCGTCGAACGTCCACGCGGCGGTGTGGAAGCCGAGATGGCGCAGGTAGCGCTGCTCGTCGCCGAAGGCGAGCCGGCGCACCGTGGAGTGGATGCCGTCCGCGCCGACCAGCAGGTCGGCCCGGTGCACGGTGCCGTCGGCGGCGGTTGCCTCGACCCGGTCGGGGTGCTGGTCGATCCGGGTCAGCCGGGCATCATAGCGCACCTCGACCCGGTCGGGCAGCGCTTCGCGCAGGACCGTTTCCAGGTCGGGACGCATGATGCTGACCAACTGACCGTCGACCATCCGGGCGAAGCGCGCGTAGCTGAGGCTGGCCCGGCGCCGGCCCCGGTCGTCCCGGTAGGTCAGCTCGCCCACCTGGTAGCCGTAGGCCCGGATGGCCGGCAGCACGCCCATCCGGGCGGCGGCGTCGTAGCCCGGCCCGAAGAAGTCCATCATGTATCCCTGGGCGCGCGGTGCCGGTGCCTGCTCCAGCACGGTCACCGTCCAGCCGAGGGTGTCGAGCCGCTGGGCCAGGGCCAGCCCGGCGATGCCGGCTCCGCAGATCACCGCCTTCATCGCGCCGCCTCCGCCGCGGAAGCCGCCCGCATCGTGGCCGTCGCCGCGGTCGGCGCTGCCGCCGTCGCCATCGCCGCGGTCGGCGCTGCCGCCGTCGCCGGGGTCAGGATCCGGATCAGCACGGGGGCGACGGCCGCGCCGGTCAGGCCGGGTGACAGCGGCCGGTGCAGCATCATTCCGTCGATGGCGGCGGCCAGGACGGCGGCGGTGGCGGCCGGGTCGGCGACGCCGTGTCCGGCGAGCCAGCCGGCGAGGCGCTCGCGCAGCCCGTCGATGACGGCGGCGAGCGCGTGCCGCAGGTTCTCGTCGCGGGTGGCGGCCAGGTAGGCCTCGGTGAACAGCAGCGATGTCGGGTCGGTGCCGGAGAAGCCGTCCAGGGAGGCGAGCAGCGACCGTACCCCGTCGGCGGCGGTGGCGGACCGGGCCAGCACCTCGTCCAGCTCGCCGACCAGGGTGGTCATCACCGTGGTGGCCGCCTCGACGAGCAGTGCCTGGACCGAGGCGTAGTGGTAGTGGACCAGGCCGGGGGCGACCCCGGCCCGGTCCGCGACAAGCCGGGTGCTCACCCCGGCCCAGCCGCGTTCGGCGATCAGCTCGGCGGCGGCGGCACGGAGCCGCTGCCGCACCTGCCGGCCGCGCTCGGCGGCTGTTTGCGG
This sequence comes from Solwaraspora sp. WMMB335, assembly GCF_049179075.1. Taxonomy (NCBI): domain Bacteria; kingdom Bacillati; phylum Actinomycetota; class Actinomycetes; order Micromonosporales; family Micromonosporaceae; genus Solwaraspora; species Solwaraspora sp. WMMB335. The sequence continues at coordinate 5,497,778 of NZ_JBMHMF010000001.1, read as the reverse complement.
TGGCATCGCATCCTCCTCGCGGGAACCTTGTTGGGCGTTCGCCTTGGGCGATCGTACAACATATGGGCGCGGAGGTCAGTAGGCTGCGTGCCGAGCGGACTGTACGGATCAGATGAACAGCAGCTGGGCGCCCTCGGATTTCTCGACGAACTCGGTGGCGTCGATGATCCCCTCGACCGCGTCGTGCAGGTCGGCCAGTGTCAGCCCGAGCATGTCGGCGGACATCCGGCAGGCCCACAGATGCCCGCCCGAGTCGACGATCTGGTCCAGCAGGTCCGGCACGTCCGGTACGCCGACCTGCTGGATCTGCCGGCGCATCTGCCGGGTGGCCACCGTGGTCATGCCGGGCAGACCGCCGAGGCCCTGCGGCAGGTGGGTGGCGGTGTTGCCGAGCATGGTGAACTTGAGGTCACCCATGTGCGCCTTGCTGATGACGTCGAAACCCCAGAACGTGAAGAACAGGCGGGTCTCGATGCCTTCGCCGAGGGCGGCGTTGGCCAGGATCAACCCCGGGTACGCCATGTCGAGGTTGCCCTTGGAGCAGATGATGACCAGCTTGCGACCGGTCGGGGCGGTGCCGGCGAAGTCCGGTAGCAGCGCGGGGGCGGAGAGCGTTCCGTTGGTCATGACAGGGCCCTTTCCGGTGGCGGGTGGTCAGACGCAGCCGTGCGGCTTGGGCAGCCCGGCGACGTACGCCATCTTTTTCGCCGGCTTGGTCGGGAAGAGCGCGAACAGCTGCTTGATCGCGATGCCGGTGCCGGCGGCGACCTGGCGCAGCGTCGCCGTCTCGCCGCGCTGCTGGAAGTCCGCACGCAGGAACCGCAGCACCTGCCAGTGGGTCTCGCCCAGCTCGATGCCGAGCACCGCGGCCAGCTCGGCCGCCAGCCGGTCGTCCCACTCGTAAAATTCGGTGAGGAATCCTTCGGGGTCGACGTGCACCTGGTGGGTGCCGACGGTGGTGACCGGCATGGCGGCCTCCTCGCAAATCCAGTGCCTGGTCGGATCGGTCAGTTGTGGGTCGGGTCGCCCGGCCGGTACTTGCCGGCCATGGACAGCTGCGCGGGCAACGGGATCGGCCGGCCGGGCAGCAACAGGTGCCAGTACATCCAGCGGAAGGCGAGCTTTGCCCAGTGGTTGCGGACGTTCTCGGCGAGCAGGCCGAACGGCCCGAGCACCGGCAGCGGGTACGAGCCGGCCAGCGGCTCGGTGTCGTAGTTGAAGTCGATCAGCAGGCCCTTGCCGTCGCCGGACTCGACGAAGCAGTTGGCGTGCCCGTCGTAGCTACCGGTCATCGGCTGACCGGCGACGTGCTGCAGGAAGTTGCCGACGAAGACCTCGACCGAGAAGTGCGCCACCGAGCCGGCCTTGGAGGTGGGGATGTCGTTGGCGTCGCCGAGGACGAAGATGTTGTCGTACGTCCGGGACAGCAGGGTGTGCTTGTCCACCGGGACGTAGTTGAGCTCGTCGCCCAGCCCGGAGCGGGCCAGGTAGTCCCCGCCCATGTTCATCGGCACCGTGACCAGCAGATCGAACGGGACTTCCCGGCCGTCGTAGGAGACCAATGCGGGGATGTCGTTGTCGATCCGCTCGACCAGGAAATCGGCCTCGACGGCGATCTTTCGGTGGTCCAACATGGACTGCAGGTGGGCGGCGGCGACCGGCTTGGTGAACGCGCCGGACAGCGGGGTGGCGTAGATGATCTCCACCCGGTCGCGCATGTGGCGGTGCCGGAAGTACGCCTCGGCGAGGAACGCGAACTCCAGCGGCGCCACCGGGCACTTGATCGGCATCTCGGTGACGTGCACGACGAGCCGGCCGCCGTCGAAGCGGTCCAACGCCTCCGCGAGCGCGGTCGCCCCGTCGAGGGTGTAGAAGTCGAAGATCCGGCTGCGCCAGTGCCGGCCCAGCATGCCGGGCGTCTGGTCGGGGCGGGGCGTGGTGCCGGTGGCGATGACCAGGTAGTCGTATCCGAGCACCTGCCCGTCGGTGAGCAGCACCTCGTTGCGTTCCGGGTGCACCCGGTCGAGCTCGCCCCGGATGAAGTGCACGCCGTCGGGGATGAACCGCTGCCGGGGTTTCACCACGTCGGCGGCGGTGTAGCCGCCGAACGGAATGAACAGCAGTCCGGGCTGGTAGATGTGCCGGTCGTCGTGGTCGACGACGGTGATCCGCCACTCGTCGCGGTCGAGCCGGTCGCGGAGCTTGTTGACCACCATGGTGCCGGCCGTCCCGCCGCCGAGGACCAGTAGCCGCTTCATCGTCGTACCCCTTTCGCGGTCCACTCCCCGGCTTGACGCTATGCACGGTCGGCGACGGCGGTCAGGGCCGGTGGTCACCCCGGTTCGGGACCACCGGCCGGGGACCCGTTCGGGTCCCGGCCGGGACCGCCACGCGGACGGCGGGCCGGAGCACCGTTCGATAAGGACGGTTCGAGGCTCTGGATTGTCGGTGTCACGCGTGCGATCCTGTTAGCTGGAAGTAGTCGCACGATCACCGGTAGCTATCCCCTCGGCCGGAGGCGCGCGTGAGTGAGCTGTACCGGACGCCGTACTACGACGCACCGCCACCCAAGGACAGCGAGGCGACCCGGATACGCGTACTGGTCACCGGCATCACCCCGCCGGTGCCGTCCGCGACGTACGGAGCGGTGACCACCCTCGTCGGGCTACGCCTGAACGAACCCCGGCACTGGATCCGGTTCGACGAGGTCGCCGCCCACCCGCTCGGCCCGACCGCACCGGTGCAGCGCTACGACGTCATCTCGGCCGTCGTCGAACCCGACCGCACCGATCCCCGGCCGGAGAGCTGGCGAATCCTGAACGGGTCGCTACGGGTGCAGCGGGAAGCGCGCCGGTGGACCCAGCGGACCGCGCTGCTGCACCGCCGCGACGAAGGCTCCATGTGCGACCTCGAAGAGTCGGCGGCGAGCCGTCCCGACGCCCAGTCGATGGCACTGATCCGGATCGCCGAGCTGCGCTACGTGCGGGTCACCCGGACCCCGGTGGCGCCGCCCGCCGAACGCTGGTCCGCCGCCACCTGGCGCCGCGCGGAAGCCGACCTGTTCCGTCCGGTGGTCAACGCGATGTTGCGCCGACCGCCGTTCACCCTCGCCTACCGCTATTACTGCCACCACCCGGCGTGCCGCAGCCATGTGCAGGAGTTGTGTGACCGTGAGGTGGTCGCCTTCCAGCAGCGGCGGCGGCGCTACTGCGGGTTGCCGCTACGGCGCGCGCTGGCCGGCGAGTTCTGGTGGCCGCTGCGCCAGCCGGGCCGTCAGGTGGCGTTCCTGGTCGGCAACCGTCGGGACAACCCGGCCAGGTTCGACGTACTCGACACCGTCATCCTGCGCGGGTAGCCACCGCACACACCAGTCACCGCCGGTGGTCGAGCACGCCGTCAGGGGAAGTCGTCGAGCAGCTTACGCGCCTCGGCGACTTCCGGATGGTCGGCCCCGTGCTGCCAAACCAGCAAGGCGACCAGCTCACGCACCGTCGCCTCGGCCGCCTGGAGGTAACACGACTGCCGGACGAGCCGTCCGGCCTCGCCGCGTACCCGATCCAGAGCGCTTCGGGTAATCCGGGCGGGGCCGGCTCCGGTTCGGCCGACCAAGTTCCTCCTGACTTGGGTCATGTGGTGCGTACGACGATCGGTGCGGCGTTTCCGCTGGTGGCAGCGGTGCCGCCCGTTGTGTCCGGCTGGACGGCGGCTGACCGTCGGTGGATGAGCCGGCGTAATCACGCACGGTCACGAATGTGATGTCACCTCCTGCCCATTTCGGGCACTGCGTCGTGCTGCCTCCGTCCAGCCATCGTCATGTCCGCAGCGAGTGGAGCCAGACTGACGTCATCCCTGGCTTTTGAGGTATGCCAGAGTCCACTCGCGATGGAGATCCCGTGTTACCCGGGCCGGCTCCAGCCCCCTGGTCACCGTGAGTGACCCGACTGGGGTCATGTGGTGCGTACGACGATCGGTGCGGCTTTTCCGCTGGTGGCAGCGGTGCCGCCCGTTGAGCGCCCCGGCTGGAGGAGCGCCTTCGCTCTGGATGGCGGCGTGTCGGCGTGGGCGGATACCTGGCATCCGCCGGCGTGGGTCCTGGTGGGCACGTCGTGGTCGGCGACCTTTGCGGCTCTTCCGGTAGGATTGGTCATCCACATCGGATGCCCGCGTCTCTTCCTGGGCGTAGGGAAGTCGCCAAGATGGAACATCGTGCCGAGGTCAGGGTGTCGGGTAGTGCGCAGATTTCGACACGGTCGCGAGCAACACGGCAGGTCACAGCGCCGAGATCAGAAAACGATCGTCAACGTGACCCAACTCGGGTCTTCGGAATGGACCGGCCCTTGAGACCCGGTTCCTCGACGCGGTGACAAGCCGTGGGTCGGGCTACGAGATCGTCAACCCGACTGACGATGACCGGGAGCGCGCCGCCGAACTCGTACGCCAACTCGTCGCCGCCCCGTTGGGGTACGTCGATGCGACGTTCCTGGGGATGGCCAGCAGAGTCAGCCTGATTCAGCCTGATCAAGCCGATCCGCTGGGTGCTGCGAGAAGGCACACAGGACTGACACTGGTTGCGACGTGTCTGGTTTGAGCTGGTCGGCGGACAGGTCGCTGTGGCAGGTCGCCACGATCTGGGTGCGCTCATCGGCCCGGCGCAGCCGGTCGACGACGCGCTCGACGGCACCCGGGGCAGTGGGGCGGTCGATCTCGTCGATCAACGTCAGGCACCCTGATCACGTGAACGTCGAAGAAGCCGTCCGGCTACGCCGCGCCCGGGACCTGCTCGACCGGGAGTACGCCCGTCCGCTGGACGTGCCGGCGATGGCGCGGGCCGCGTACATGTCGCCGTCGCACTTCACCCGGCTGTTCCGGGCCGCCTACGGCGAAAGCCCATACGGCTACCTGTCGACCCGGCGGGTCGAGCGGGCCAAGGCGCTACTACGCCGCGGTGACCTGAGCGTCACCGATGTCTGCATGGCGGTCGGGTTCACCTCGCTCGGCTCGTTCAGCTCCCGCTTCACCGAGCTGGTCGGCGAGACACCCAGCGCGTACCGGGCCCGGTCACACGCGGCCGGCGCAGCCATCCCGGCCTGCTACGTCAAAGCCGTCACCCGGCCGACCCGCCCGGCCGGTGCATCAAGTCGGTTTGGAGAAGCCCAGGTCAGCCGGCCGGCGTAGCGTCGCTGGCATGGCAATCACGCTTTCCCACACATTTCTGCTCGTCCACGACCAGGACGAGGCGCTGAAGTTCTACCGCGACGTGCTCGGCCTGGAGGTCCGCACCGACATGCCGTTCGAGGGCTTCCGCTGGCTGACCGTCGGCCCGCCCGGTCAGCCGGACGTCGAGATCGTGCTCGAAGTCGCCGCGATGGGTCGCGCCGCCGACCAGGAGACCCTGGAGGTGCTGCTCGCCAAGGGCTCACTCAGTGGCCTGATCTTCCTGGTCGACGACGTGGACGCGACGTTCGAGCGGGTCCGGGCCGCCGGGGCGGAGGTCATGCAGGAGCCCACCGACCAGCCGTACGGGGTACGCGACTGCGGTGTCCGCGACCCGTCCGGCAACAACATCCGTTTCTCCCAGCGGCTGTCGTAGTAGTCGCACCGGTGCTGTGCCGGGTGCGGGACGGCGCCTCCGGTCGGCTTGCCGATTCCGACCGGAGGCGCCGTCGGTTCATGTGCGGCGACGGGCCGGCCGGGTGACCGCGCCGGGGCGGCGCAGCGCGTCCGCCCGTACGACGATCGATTTGAACCGTTGGTCCTCGCCGCCGACGACCTCGATGCCGATCAGGTGAATCCACTCGATCCCCGGATGCTGTGCGCCGTCGTCGATCCTGGTGACCCGCAGCACGAGTCGACCGAGCCCGTAGCAGTAGTCGCCGGCATTCAGCGAAACCGTGTCACCGACCTTGATCAACGGATCATTCGTCATCGGTGATCGTTTCCACCGGCTGACCGTCGCGCAGCAGGTCTACGAACCTCCGATATGCCGCAGAATCCTCCACCTGCAGAAAATCCAGCGCGGTCCGCATCGGGCGGCACCCGTCGGTCAAACAGACGGGGCAGCCCGCCCACTCCACCGAAGGCCAGTGATCAGCGACGACACGTCTCGTGTACATAACTGCGACGTTGCGGGCCTGCTCCTCGCTCAGCTCGGGGATTACCGGCGGCTGGGAACCTGGCACCAGGACGCTCATTTCTGCCCTCCGCTATCACTCGACAACTTCTCCTGTGAACACTCTGGACTCCGCCGGGCCACGCCGGTAAGGATGGAGCGGCATACCGGTGGAATCGCTCACGTACGGAGGGGTAAGCGGTGGACATGATCATGTGGATACGCGCGCTCAAAGCAGCGCGCGTCGCCGCCGGAGTTAGCCAGGACGGGCTCGCCGAGAAGATCAATTGGAGCGCGTCGACGATTGCCGCGATCGAAACCGGCCGACGCAAGCCGACGTTCGCGTTCGCGACAGAGGCCGATACAGCCTTGGACACCGGTGGCCTGCTGACCGAGCTGCTGGACCGCGCCGAACGCCAACGCACCCCCGCCTGGTTCCTTGCCTGGCGCAAACAGGAAGCCCAGGCCAAGCGCCTCCGCACCTTCGAGCTGACCGTCATCCCGGGCCTGCTACAAACCGAGGAGTACGCCAGAGCAGTCATCGCTGGCGGCCGGCTACACAAGCCAGCCAAGGCCGAGGAACTGGTCCGGGTCCGGATGGAGCGGCAGGAGCTGCTGACCCGCGACGACCCGCCAGAGTGCATCTTCATCATCGACGAAACTGCTCTGAGCCGCCCCGTGGGCGACCACGCCATCCTCGACCGGCAACTTCAGCACCTGCAGGAGGTCGCCAAGCTGCCGAACGTGCGGATTCACATCCTGCCCATCGGCGTCGGCGCGCACGCCGCACTCGGTGGCGGCTTCGCCATCGCGCAGTTGCCCGACCTCGACCCGATCGCCTACCTGGAGAACGCCACAAAGGGCCAGGTCGCCGACGACGAGGAGACGATCGACCTACTCAACCGCCAGTGGGACAGTCTGCTCGGCGACGCCGCTTCCACGAGTGCATCGCTGAGCATCATCGCCAAATATAGGCTGACGCCATGACGACTCCAGACGGCCTGCAGTGGCACAAGTCCAGCCGTTCCACCAACACCGGCGGCAACTGTGTCGAGGTGTCCGGCAGCCTGCCCGGTCGGGTCCTGGTCCGGGACTCGAAGGACCGTGACGGCGGCACCCTTACCTTCTCCCCCACCGCCTGGACCACCTTCCTCACCTACACACGCTGACCCCACCGCCGGTGCGCCCGCAGCCGGCTGTCCCACACCGCGCCGAGGGTTCACTGGCGCCCCCATGGCCCGCTGCGGACCAGCCTGCTCAGCTAAGGGGGTGCGAGATGACGTGGAGCATGGCGAGGAGATCATCATCAGCCGCGCCGGTACTCCAGTCGCGAAGGTCGTCCCGCTGCACGGCGAGGTCAGCCGGAAAGGTCGCGGCGGACACCGGCCGTTTTGCCACGTGATGCTGCCCCTCTTCCGGCTCGGCGGACCTTCGTCCCACGTCGGTGCTACCGTGCGATGGTCGGCCGGCCGAAAGGACTTTTTTTCATGCGTTCGGTGCGGGTCGCAACGGATGAGTGGTCCAGAGCCGCGTCGACGGCGACGGCCAATGCGCCGTCAGCCGCACCCGAGAGCCTGACGCGACCTGGCGGTGCGGTTGCGGCCCGCGAGGCACTGCTGGGGTTGCAGCGCCGGTACGGCAACCGGCAGTCCCGGTCGGTCATCCAAGCGAAACTGCGGGTCGGCCCGGCAGGTGACCGGTTCGAGCGTGCGGCGGACCGGGTCGCGGAGCAGGCGCTGGCGGCGCCGACACGGCAGGATCCCGAGATCGCGCAACGAGATTCCGCGGTCGTCCAGCGGGTGGCCGGCGCTGGGTCGGCCGTCGGTGCGTCGGCGGACCCGGCGGTCGAGCAGGCCGTACGGCAGGCCCGTGGTGGAGGGCGACCGGTGCCGCGAGGCGTGCGGGACCGGATGGAGCGGGCGACCGGTGCGGACTTCGGACCGGTGCGCGTGCACGTCGATACCGAGGCCGACCAACTCAACCTCGCGCTGGGGGCGAAGGCCTTCACGGTGGGTCAAGACGTGTTCGTACGGCGCAGCGAGTACCGACCGGGCAGCGCGCAGGGCGACAGGTTGCTCGCGCACGAGTTGACGCACACAGTCCAGCAGGGTGCCGTCGGCGGAGGATCCGGTAGTACGGCGATGGGCACCGTACAGCGATACATCGACATCGATTCGACCGACGAGGCGTACCCGGAGAAGGGCACCGACACCCCGCCGGGCGTGAAGGTCGGCTACTTCCCTTACCAGGTCGAGGTCGAGGCCCAGGACTACACCGCCGGGAAGAGTTACCGGACATGGCTCCGTGGTGGCTCACTCTTCAAGAACAATCCGTCCAACTTCAATCTCCTGCGGGTCAACCTACGGCAGGGATACAAGCCCGGCCTTCGCTTCTCCAACGATTTCGACCTTGCCGTCCAGAACACGAAGGGTGCCGAGGCAAAGGTTTTCTATGCCACCGAGGAGCAGATCGAGAGATCGAACGCCCGGCTGAAGGGCCAGGTACAGCTCGTGAAGACGGCCAGGTTCCTGGAGATGTACCTGGAAGAGGTGCCCGACAGCGACAGCGACATGGACGACGAGCCGGCACAGATTACCCAGAAGCTGTACCAGGTCGAGGCATTGCAGAAGCCGCCACCGGCGAAGAAGCCGAATACGATGGCCGGCAAGCTACGCGGCGCGCTCAGCCGGAAGAAAGGCGCGACCGAAGCGGAACCGCAGACACTGGGTCTGCCGACCGGCCTCAACATTCGCACCCCGCAGGACTGCGAACGGATGTCGGAGTTCGTCACCGGCGCAGACTCCAACTTGCTCTCGTTCGCCTGGTTCGACGTGCTGGGCAAGGTTCTCGATCATGTCCATACTCGGCTCACAGGCGTCCTGCCACCGACTGGTCCTTACACCGGAAAGCAGAAGACGTCCACGGATCTACCCGCTCTCGGCGACGAGATGGTCAGTGTCCTCAAGCAACTGAGGAGCACGTACGGCGCCCAGTTGACCGCAGCGCTACAGGCCGCTTTCGCAGCGCGACAGCTCAACGAGTACCTGACGAACATCGACGTCGGGTCACAACTGGCGGTTGTCGCGCTCGGCAAGTGGGAGGAAGTTGCCGACCCGTTTGCCTACCATTACGGAGGCGTCGTTGCGGCCAGCGGAGACGACTTCGTGACCATGGAGAACTACGCTCGGCGGGATCCCAATGTAAGAAGTGCGACTTCGGCCGGTAACGATCCGCTGCATTTCTTCTACATGTACAGCACGAGCGCCGGACAGGAGTCCTGGCACAGTCGGTGGGTCGTCGATTTGAAGAGTTTCGCCGGCTTCCCGATCTCGTTCGCGAGATAGGACCCTTTCGCGAAACTCTGACATTTCCGACATCAACGACCTGATGGAATCGCGTTTCAGCAGGTCGACGCCCCGATAGTGTACGTTGATCCGGCCCTCGCGCCTTATTCACAGAGTGGACGCCTCGCCGTCGGACGATCGAGCAAATTCCACATTCGCAACTACCAAGAGTGGCGTACGTCGCAGTCGGACTGTCGGGTCCACGGCAGTGTCGCCACCATGCGTGTCGGCATAGTACCTTGGCGTAGCTACCGCTGGCCGTCGTACGGGAAGCAGGAGTTCACGCATCATGGGCATTCCGACCGTGAGTGCACCAAGGTCACCCTGGCGACGCCGGATCATCGTCCTGCTCGCGGCAGGTGCGCTGCTCGCCACCCTGACCGCCGGGACCGCCATCACCCTGCAGGTGCGGCAGCCGCAGGCTGACCTGGCGCCGACTCCCGCCATCTCGTGCGTCGGCGCACCGGAGACGCTGCCGGACGGCGTACCGACCGAGGCGGAGTCAGACCCAGGGACCGCCCCGGACGGCGGTGGCCTCGAAGTCGTCGAGACCGGCTTCGCGCAGATCGGCAGCATGGCGGCCCCGATCACGAAGGGATCCACCGCGAGCCTCGGCGCGGTCGTCGCGAACACGAGCGGGCACATCGCGTACCAGACAAAGGTGATCTTCCGTCTCCTCGACCCGGAAGGTGAATCAGCGACGCTGAGCACCGTCCGGGACCAGACCCGGGAAATTCCGATCATCCTGCCCGGGCAGGAGATCGGCATCGGCGCCGGGCACTGGGTGAAGTCCAGATCGGGCCGACGGGTGGAAGTTGCTCGCGTTGAGGCCGTCATCGAAGGCACCACCTGGCTGCCGGCGGACACGCCACAACTCACCCTGATCACCGCACATCACCTGGAGACCCAGCGCTACGGACCCGACGGCATCGATGCCAACGTCAGGTACGAAATCGACTCGCCGTACTGCCAGGTGCTCGCCTCCGCCGGGGCAAGTGTGCTGTTCCGTGACAAGACCGGTGCGATCGTCGGCGGCGGTTTCGACCAAACCAAGTCCGAGCAGGGCTGCCGGCCTGGGGAATCCACGCAGTCGGCACTGCTGTTGCGAAGCCTGCCACCGGGCGCGGACGACAGCATGACCGAGGTCTACCAGTACTGCTCACCGACACCCGACCCATCAGCCTCGCCGAACTGACGCACGGCCCGAGGGCCTGACGGCCAGACGGAACGTATCCTCGGTACGGTCAGCAGAACCGGCCTCACGGACGACCGAAGACACCTCGCTGTCTGTCTAATATCGCCACGTGAACGCTGATCCCTCGATGTTGCAAGGTGATCTGCATCAGCTCTTCGCGGAGATGCCGCCCGACGGCACGACCATGAGTAACCCGACTCTGCAACGACGCCTGAGATGGGACTCCGACCGATACCTGACTTGGGTCATGTAGTGCGTACGACGATCGGTGCGGCGTTTCCGCTGGTGGCAGCGGTGCCGCCCGTTGTGTCCGGCTGGACGGCGGCTGACCGTCGGTGGATGAGCCGGCGTAATCACGCACGGTCACGAATGTGATGTCACCTCCTGCCCATTTCGGGCACTGCGTCGTGCTGCCTCCGTCCAGCCATCGTCATGTCCGCAGCGAGTGGAGCCAGACTGACGTAATCCCTGGCTTTTGAGGTGTGCCAGAGTCCAGTCGCGATGGAGATCCCGCGTTACCCGGGCCGGCTCCAGCCCCCTGGTCACCGTGAGTGACCCGACTGGGGTCATGTGGTGCGTACGACGATCGGTGCGGCGTTTCCGCTGGTGGCAGCGGTGCCGCCCGTTGAGCGCCCCGACTGAAGGAGCACCTTCGCACTGGATGGCGGCGTGTCGGCGTGGGCGGATACCCGGCATCCGCCGGCGTGGGTCCTGGTGGGCACGTCGTGGTCGGCGACCTTTGCGGCTCTTCCGGTAGGCTTGGTCATCCACATCGGATGCCCGCGTCTCTTCCTGGGCGTAGGGAAGTCGCCAAGATGGAACATCGTGCCGAGGTCAGGGTGTCGGTTAGTGCCCAGATTTCGACACGGTCGCGAGCAACACGGCAGGTCACAGCGCCGAGATCAGAAAACGATCGTCAACGTGACCCAACTCGGGACGACAGCATGACCGAGGTCTACCAGTACTGCTCACCGACACCCGACCCATCAGCCTCGCCGAACTGACGCACGGCCCGAGGGCCTGACGGCCAGACGGAACGTATCCTCGGTACGGTCAGCAGAACCGGCCTCACGGACGACCGAAGACACCTCGCTGTCTGTCTAATATCGCCACGTGAACGCTGATCCCTCGATGTTGCAAGGTGATCTGCATCAGCTCTTCGCGGAGATGCCGCCCGACGGCACGACCATGAGTAACCCGACTCTGCAACGACGCCTGAGATGGGACTCCGACCGATACTTCCGCGCACGCGACGCCCTGGTGGATCTTGGTTTGCTCGTGCGTGGACGCGGTCGCGGCGGAGTGGTCCGACGTGTGCTGAGCGAAAGGCCCATCGAGGAGCGGACCGTTGCTGTCGTTGTCGAAGCTGGTGCCGACCCCCACGCCACGGCGGCGACAGTGGAAGCAGCCATCAAGAACGAACTCGCGCTGTACGAGCCGATACGACGCGTCATCAGCGACGAGTGGGCGCGTGACCACCGGCGCGAGCCTCTCGCGGTCGAGGTCACCGCGCTACAGGGTCGGCGCGCCACCGGCGGGACCTGGTCTCGGCCGGACCTCGTGAGCGTCGAGGTACGGACGTTCGCCTACGTACCCGGAAAGTACCTCGAAGTCACTACTTTCGAGGTCAAGGCGGCCAACGCGATCAACGTTCAGGCGGTGTACGAAGCTCTGGCACACCGCCGTGCCGCCACTCACTCGTATGTGCTGCTACACGTCCCCGCCCAGCAGGCTGAAGCGCTGGAGGACGCGGTAGCGGATGTGGCCGAAGCTGCCCGCACACATGGAATCGGCGTCGTAACTGCTGCCGACGCGGACGACTATGACACCTGGGAGGAGCGGGAGGAGGCACGCCGTGTCGAGCCCGATCCCGAGCGCCTCAACGCCTTTGTCGCTACCCAGCTGACCGACCAGACACGTGACCTGATTTCCCGACGCCTACGGTGAACATTCGCCGGTGGGACGGGTGGCTGCCGTCACACCGTGACCGGCGTCAAGTAGCCGACAAGGTTTCCCGTTTCCTGGTACGGGAACGCCAAGGGTCGATACCGTGGGTCGCGGGGGAGGCAATCATGCCGGCAGGACCAGACACCAGTCCGGTGACACAGTCGACGGTCGGGACGTGGATCGCCCGTTGGACCGTCGGGGCGGCGCTCGGTCAGATCGTGTTCGGCGGCACGGTCCGGCTGATCCTCGCCGTGATCATGGGTGCGCTGCTCGGTGGGCTGGCGGTCTGGCTGTTCCAGCGGCACCGCCCGTCGCTGCGGCTACGCCGGCCCGCCGCCGCCTCGACCAGGCCGACAGCGGCCCACGCGGCGGCCCGCTCCGTCCCTGTGCCGCCGCACGCCGCCACGACCACTTCGACGGGCAACCGGATCCGCTACTCGCCGCTCGCGCCACCCCGACGCTGACCGACCACCCCGACGCTGACCGACTGCGCCAGCGCTGGCCGACCACCCCGACGCTGACCGACTGCGCCAGCGCTGGCCGACCACGCAGGGCTGGCCGACCGTGCGGGGCAGCGGATCAGCCGGTAGGTCGGTCGCCGAGGCCGGCCAGGTGGTGCACGGTCGGCGCGGTCTCGGCGTACAGCCGCAGGTAGTGCTCGAACAGCCTGTCGTAGCGGTCCCGGTGACGCGGGTCCGGCTCGATCCGGCGTTCCAGTGGATTCCAGCCTGCGGTGTCCTCTGCCGGCACCGCGCCGGTCGCCACCGCCGCCAGCATCGCGTCGCCGTACGCCGCCCCGGTGGTTTCCCGGGGCAGTTCCTGGGTCAGCCCGGTCACGTCGCTGACGATCTGCGTCCATAGGTCACCGGCGGTGCCGCCGCCGACCGGCACCACCCGGCGCGGGGCCGCGCCCCCGTCCCGCATCGCGCCGAGGTTGTGCCGTACCCCGAAGGCGACGCCCTCCAACGCGGCCCGGTACAGGTGCCCACGGCCATGCCCCAGGGTGAGCCCGGCGACGACGCCCCGGGCGCGGGCGTCGAAGATCGGCGTCCGCTCGCCGGCGAAGTACGGCAGCAGGAGCAGCCCGCCGCTGCCGGCCGGCACCCGGGCCGCCTCGGCGGTCAGCGTCGCGTAGTCGGCGCCGGTGAGTTCGGTCAGCCAGCCGGTCACCGAGCCGGAGGTGGCCATCCCGGCGGCCAGGCAGTGTACGCCGGGGCGCAGGCCGGCGGTCGGCCAGAGCCGGGTGCTGGACCGGGGCCGGTCGGTCAGCACGATCAGGAACATCGTGCTGCCGTACATCAGCATCAGGTCGCCGGGGTCGCGGACGCCGACGCTGTCCGCCTCCGCCCAGGCGTCGATCGTGCCGGCGGTGACCGGCAGGCCGGCGGGCAACCCGGTGAGCCGGGCCGATTCGGCGCTGACCTGCCCGGCCGGCGCGGTCGACCAGGCCAACGGCGGGCGTCGCACCTGCGGCGCCAACTCGTCCCACCAGGCGTCGTCCCATCCGCCGACGCGCTGGTCGTACAGCGGGCTGCACTGGCTGGCCGAGTGGTGGTCCAGCAGGTATTCGCCGGTCAGCCGGTGCACCAGATAGGAGCTGGCCATGAAGATCCGGCGGGTGCGGGCGAACACGTCCGGTTCGTGGCGGGCCAGCCAGAGCAGTTTCGGACCGATCGCCTGCGAGGTGAGCACCGCCCCTCGTCGGGAGATCTCGGCGACGCCCCAGCGCTCGTTGAGCAGCTCGATCTCCTGCTCGGCGCGGGTGTCCACGCCGTACAGGATGGCCGGGCGCAACGGCCGGCCGGCGTCGTCGGCGGCCAGCAGGCACGGTCCGATGCCGCTGACCGCCAGCCCGACCGGCCGCACGGCGGACCGAACCGGTCCAGTCGCCGGCTGCCCCGGTCGCCCGGCCAGCAGTTCGGCGACGACGTGCCGGAAGTCGGCCCACCACACCGCCTCCGGGTCGTGTTCGAACCAGCCGGGTCGCGGCGTGCTGACCCGGTGCGGGCGTTGTGCCCGGGCGACCACCCGGCCGTCGCCGGTGACCGCCACCCCTTTCGTGCTGGCGGTGCCGACGTCGACGCCGAGGAAAACGTCCACGGTGGTCATACCAGTGGGCTGCGGTCCGGCCGGGTGCCGCACAGATGCACCTGGATGCCGAGCTGGTGGGCGGTGGCGGCCTTGGCCGCCAGTACCAGGTCGGCGGCGGCCGCGTCGGCGTACGACACCTGGATGTGGTTGGACCGGTGCCGGGCCATGAACTGGTCGCGGCTCACCCCGTGCAGTACGGCGTGCATGATCGGCCATTCACGGGTGGTTTCCGCCCACCGCCGCTCGGTCTCGGACTCGGGCAGGGCGACCGCGCTGGCCCGGCCGATGTCCATGTGCAGGGCGCCGTCCTCGATGAAGATCCGGGACCAGACGAGCTCGCCGGGTTTGGCCACGCCGCGGACGGTGCCGCCGCCGAGCCGGAAGTACAGCGGCGGTTGACGCATCGAATCGGTGCCGGCGTAGCCGCCGACGTGGTGCGCGGCCGGTGCCGGGCCGGAGATCTCGAACACCCAGACGAAGTCGTCGACCGTACCGCTGGCGTCGTCGTCGCCCCAGCGTACGTCGTGCAGCGTGGTCTCCAGCGGCTGGCCGAGCGCCGCGTGCACCCGGTTGGTGAGCAGCGCGTCCAGGCCGGCACCCTCGTCTGCCTCGTTGAAGTGCACGATCGGTTCGCCGTCGCGGACGATGCCGCCGTCGTCGCCGGTCACCGGTGGCCGGTCGGCGTTGTTGAGCAGGCCTTCGGCCAGGTCCGAGGCGGGCAGTACGTCGGCCAGGCCGAGCTGGTACTGGATGCCGATGGCGGCGCAGCCGAACCGGTCGGCGATGCGGGCCGCCGCCGCGTACATCCGCAGTTGCAGCAGCACCTGGTCGCGGGTCAGCTCAGTGGTTTCGTCGGTGCCGAAGTGGAACGTCATGCCCCGCCCGGTGAGCCAGCGCAGCGCCGCCTCGGCCTCGGCCGGATCGGTCTTCATCGTCTCGGCGTACAGGGCCGACTGGGACAGCCGCTCCTTGAACACCCCGAGCGGGAAGAGCAGCTCGTCGGGAATGATCGCGTTGTACATGCCCATGCAGCCCTCGTCGAAAACGCCGAGGATCGCGCCGTCGCGGCGGATCCGCGCGGTGATCCCGTCGGCGACGGCGCGGGCCCGCTCGGGTACGGCGGTCGGGTCGAACGGAGCGACGTGGCTCAGGTCGTGTTCGATCTTGTCGCCCCGGATCCAGGCGTCGAGCCGCGACCCGAACCAGTCGTCGGTGAACGTACGGCTCCACAGTGTCTCGAACGGCCGGCCGGCCTTGGCCAGCGAAGCGTTGATGTTGAGCAGGCCGACCAGGCCCGGCCATTGGCCTTCCCAGTTGGCCACGGTGAGGATCGGGCCGCGGTGGCGCAGCAGCCCGCCGAGGATCTGCTGGGAGAACTGCCACACCCCTTCGGCGACCACCACCGGCGCTTGCGGCGGGATGGCGGCGAGGACGGCGAGTCCCTGCGCCTGGCTGGCGATGAAGCCGTGCCCGGCCGCAGTGTCGGCGGGGTGGGCCCGCCGCAGGACCACCCCCCGGTCGCGGAACGCCCGGGTCAGAGCCGCCTCGAACCGCTGCTGCGCCGGCCAGCAGGTCTGGTTGGCGGACAGCCGCTGGTCGCCGTTCGCGACGAGGTAAGCGTGGTCGATCATGGTCTCCTCGTTTCGGTTCGTGACTCGCCTGTGGTCGGAGCGGACCAGCCCTCCGGATGAGACTCAGCGATAGCGGCGGGCCATGTCGGGCAGCGGGATCGGCTGGTAGTCGCTGGCGTGCCCGGCCTGACCGAAGATCCGCATCCGTTCGGCGACCATCCGGCGCATCGCGTCGCGGCCGGCGCCGACGTACGGGGCCGGGTCGACGTTGCGCGGGTCGGTGCCGAGGCGTTGGCGGACCGCGCCGGTGAACGCCAGATGCGAGTCCATCCCCTGGTTGATCTTGCGGACGCCCATCGCGATCGAGCGGACCTTCTCCTCCTGCGGTACGCCCCACGACTCGGGCAGCTCGGCGCCGTACCGGTTGTTCTGCTCGCGCAGCGGTGCCGGCAGGCTCGACGAACCGTGCATCACCAGGTGGGTGTCGGGCACCAGGGTGGCGATCTGTTCGATCAGATCCAGGTGCAGCACCGAGCCGTCCGGCGGCGCATCGAACTTGTACGCCCCGTGCGAGGTGCCGATCGCCACCGCGAGCGCGTCCACCCCGGTGCCGGCGACGAACTCGCTGGCCTGCCGCGGGTCGGCGAGCACGATCTCGGCCCGGCTGCCGTCGGTCTTCGAGCCGCCGATGGTGCCGAGTTCACCTTCGACGCTGACGCCGGCCCGATGTGCCTCGGCGGCCACCTCGGCGGTGACCGCCAAATTCTCCGCGAATCCGGCCGGGCTGCCGTCGCCGCGCAGGCTGCCGTCGATCATCACGCTGGTGAAGCCGGCGGCGACCGCCCGCCGGCAGGTGTCCGGGTCGGGGCCGTGGTCGAGGTGCAGCACCACCGGCACCCGTGGGTAGTCGCCGATCAGGTGGTGCAGCGCCGACCAGTAGCGCTCGTCGCTGCCGTGCCCGGTGGTGCCGGCCAGCACGGCGAGGATCACCGGGGAGTCGGTTTCGGCGGCGGCGTCGAGCGCCGCTTCGGCCTGGATGACGTCACTGACGTTGAACGCACCGACGGCGTACCCGCCGGAGCGGGCCTCGTCGAGTGCCTGCCGCAGGGTGACCAGGGCCATCTGTCGGGTCTCCTCGAAGGGGTCGAAGCGGACGCGGAGGTGTCGAAGCGGACGCGGAGGTGTCGAAGCGAGCTGGCAGAGTCGACGCGGACTGGCAGGGTCACAGCGAGCTGGTGATGCCGAGCTGCTGGTAGTCCAGGACGGTCGGCCGGTCGGTGACGGTCCGGGCGTACAGCAGGACCTTCGCGGCGCTTTCCACCGCGACCGTGGTCTTGAACGCGTCCCGCAGATTGGGCCCGACGGTGAGCAGCCCGTGATTGGCCCAGACGACGGCGTTGCGCTCGCCCATCACGTCGCACATCGCGTCACCGAACTCGGTGCGGTTGCTCAGCGCGAACGGCATGATCGGCACATCGCCCTTGGTGTAGATGACCATGTTGACCAGAGCGCCGGTGATCGGTTGGTCGATCACGCCGAAGACGTTGGCGAACACGGGTTCGGTGTGCACGATCGCGTTGACGTCGGACCGGCGCCGGTAGGTGGCCAGGTGCACGGTCACCTCGGACGACGGGGCGTGCCGGCCGGCGATGACGGTGGCGGCGGAGTCGACGACCACCATGTCGTCGGCGCTCATCCGGTCGTACTCCAGGTCCGACGGGGTGATCAGGAACCGGTCCGGTTCGGGCAGCCGGACACTGATGTTGCCCTGGGTGTTGAAGTTGAGGCCGTACTGCATGGACAGCAGGCAGTAGTCGAGGATTTCCTGCTTGGCCTGCTGCAGGTCGAAGGCGGTCACCTGGTCTCCTTGTCGTGGTCGTACGAGCGGTCGTGCGGGGTCAGCGCCGGGTAGAGGTCCTGGTATCGGCGGACCTGGGCGGCGTACCAGTCGGTGGTCGTCGGATCGGGCACGGCGGCCGGCAGCGTCGGCGGTGCCGGCAGGTCGGCGAGGCCGGTGTAGCGGCCGACGCCGACGCCGGCCTGCAAGGCCGCGCCGCGCGCCGACGCGTCCACCGGTACGGCCGTCAGTGCCCGCCCGGCGGCGCTGGCCCGGATGGCGAGTGAGGCCGCGTGGCGGGCCCCGCCGCCGACCGCGTGCACCGCGCCGACCGGCACGCAGCGCGCGGCGAACGCGGCGATGATCTTGTGCAGTTCGAACGCGGACGCTTCCAGGAAGGCGCGGGCGAGCTGTGCCCGGCTGGTCTCCAGGGTGAGCCCGACGACGGCGCCCCGGGCCCGGGGATCGTTGTCGAGGGTGCCGGAGCCGGCCAGATACGGCAGTACCAGCACCTCGGCCGGGGTGCCGGCGGCGGCGGCGAACAGCGCGTCGCGCTGCGCCGCGTCGGCCGCGCCGACCAGGGTGGCGAACCAGTCCAGCGCCCAGCCGCCGGCCGCGGTGCCGGCCAGGGTGAGCCACTGGCCGTCGGCGTCGCCGACGTCGCCGGCCGTGACCGGATAGCTGGCCAGGCCGGTGCCGTCGAGCCGGCCGGGGCGCCCGGCGGAGCCGACGGTGAGGCAGTCGCTGGACCCGAAGGAGAACACCGACACGGTGCCGGGCCGCCCGCCCGCGCCCCAGAACGACGCGGCCTGGTCGTGCGAGCCGACCACGATCGGCGTGCCGGCGGGCAGACCGGTGGCGGCAGCGGCGGCAGCGGCGAGGCCGCCGACGGCGGTGCCGGGCGTCACCACCTCGGGCAGCAACGCCTCCGGGACCCCGGTGGCGGCCAGCAGCTGCGCCGACCAGCACCGCTGTCCGACGTCGTACCCACCGGTGCGGGCCGCCATGGTGGTGTCCATCGCCGGGCGGGCGCCGAGCCGGGCGGCGACGTAGTCGCCGAGGCAGCGGTAGCCGCGTACCGCCGGCCCGGTCCATCCCGGCCCGCCGTACGCGATCTTGTAGATGGAGAACATCGGGTGCAACGGTTGGCCGGTGACCCGCTGCACCTGCCCGGCACCGAGTTCGGCTTCGACGCGGTGGGCGGCGGGCACACCGCGCTGGTCCATGCTGACCGGCGCGGCGGCCAGCGCCAGCCCGGCCGCGTCGACCGGGACGACGGCCTCGCCCTGCACGCTGAACGAGATCGCCTCGACCGGGTCGGCGGCGACCGCGTCGTGCCCGGCCAGCTCGGCCAGCAGCCCGGTCACCGCGGCCACACACTGCTCCGCGTCCGTGGTCACCAGGCCAGGACCGGGCCGGCGCAGGCTGGTCGGCCGGGCCAGGCCGACCAGCGGCGTACCGTCGCCGGCCCGCACCGCGACCACCCGGACGCCGCTGGTGCCGAGATCGACGCCGACGAGGCTCACTTGACCGCCCCGGACAGGCCGTTGACCAGGTAGCGCTGGACGGCCAGGAAGACCACCACGATCGGGATGGAGATCAGCACCAGGACGGCGAACAGCGCGCCGGGCTGGCTGAGGAAGACCCCGCGGTAGGCCAGTGGCACCAGGGTCAGCGGCTTGATCGCGTTGTCCTGCAGGGTGACCAGCGGCAGGAGGAAGTCGTTCCAGGTCATCATCGACTGCCAGATGGCGACGACGGCCAGCGCCGGACGGCTCAACGGGAAGTAGATCCGCCAGAGGATGCGGAACTTGCTCGCCCCGTCGACGAGGGCGGCTTCGAAGGTCTCGAACGGCACCGCCAGGTAGGACGTACGGATGATGATCACCGCGAACGGGATGCCGAGGGCGGTGTAGACCAGCACCAGGCCGAGTCGGCTGTTGTAGAGCCCGACGCTCTGCAGGATCTTGAAGGTGGAGACCACGATGCTGGACATCGGCAGGATCAGTGCCAGGGTCAGCGCCCCGAAGATCACGGCCTTGACCGGGACCCTGAGCCGGGCCAGCGCGAACGCGGTCAGCGAACCGCAGATGATCACCAAGATCACCGACGGTACAGTGATCAACGCGCTGTTGACCAGGTGCTGCAGGATCGGGTTGGCCGACCAGATCTGCAGGTAGTTGTCGAAGCTCGGTTCCTGCGGGAACAGCCCGAAGGCGGTGGTCGACGGGTTGGACGTCGGCAGCAGGGACAGGCCGACCACCATGACGATCGGGATCAGCCAGATCGCGGCCAGCGGGGCCAGCACCAGGTGCGCCCAGTGCGGCCGGCGGCGCCGGCGGGTACGCGTCCGGGTCCCGGTTCCAGTTCCGGTCATTGCTTCTCGTCTCCGGTGAGGAATCCCGAGCCGAACACCCTGACCATCGACAGTGAACTCACCACCGCGATGACCAGCAGGACGACGCTGATCGTCGAGGCGTACCCGACGCTCTGCAGCTGGAACGCCTGCTTGAAGGTGTAGGTCGGGAGCAGTTCCGAGGCGTGGTTGGGTCCGCCCTCGGTGAGCACGTAGACCAGCTCGAAGGTCTTCAGCGAGCCGATGATGCCCAGCAGGAGCAGGGACAGGTGGGTGGAGCGCAGCAGCGGCCAGATGATGCTGCGTACGGTGCGCCACGGTCCGGCGCCGTCGATCTTCGCGGCGGCCAGCACGCTGGTGTCGATGAGCTGCAGGCCGGCCAGGTAGAACAGCATCGAGAAGCCGGTCCACATCCAGACGTTGACGAAGATGGCACCGAAGATCGCGGTGTCGGGGTCGGCGAGGTAACCGTGGGTGAGCAGATCCAGCCCGGTGGCCCGGCCGACCTTGGCGATGACGCCGTTGAACGGGTCGAAGATGCGCTGCCAGACAATGCCGACGACGACCGGGGACAGGATCGCCGGTACGAAGAAGATCGCCCGGTAGATCGACCGACCGCGCAACTTCTCGTTGAGCAGCAGCGCCAGGAAGAAGCCGAGGAGCGCCTGCGGCACGATGGTGAGCAGGATCCACCAGCCGGAGTTGCGCAGGGTGATCAGGAAGACCGGATCGCGGAACAGCTCCAGGTAGTTGTCGAACCCGACGAACAAGCCTTCGTTGACCCCGTCCCAACGTAATGTGCTGGCCTGCACGTTGTAGACGATCGGGTAGACGACGAAGGTCGCGAACAGCGCGATCGCCGGCAGCAGGAACAGCGCTCCGGTCGCCCATTCCCGGCGGTGGGGCTGGTGATGCATGGGTCACTCCGTCGCGATCGGATGCGAGGCGTTCGGTAGCGGACGGCTGATGTGGCCTGCCGGGTGCAGGGCGGCCCGGGGTGCGCCGCGCGGAGCGGCCCGGGGGGTGCGCCGCGCCGCTCCGTGCGGCGCACCCCGGCCCATGTCCGGTTGCCTGGCCGGTCAGCCGTTGTCGACCTGCTCCTGTGCCTGCTGCACCTGTTGGGCGGCCGCCTCGGGGGTGAGCTCGCCCGTGGCGACGGCAGCGAGCGCGTCGCCCAGCGCGGTGTCCATCTCCGGGGTCTTCAGGTAGCGGGAGTACTGCACCTGGGGCATCCAGTCCTCGACGAAGGTCTGCCAGATCTGCTGCTGCTTGTCACTGGTGAACGTCTCCGGGTTGAGACCGGTCACCGCAGGCAGGTCGTTGAAGGTGTTGATCAGCTTCTGGGCGCCGGCTCCGGCGATCCAGTCGGTGAGCACCTGGCAGGCCAGGTCGGGGTCGTCGGTGTCCTTGGCGATGCCGAGCGCGACGTCGATACCGCCGACGAACTGCGGCTGCTGCGCCCCGCCGGGGATGGTCGGAAAGAGGAACGGCTGGTAGCCGGCCATGCCCTCGGACAGCGGCGGCAGCCCGGTCTTGGTCGGGTCGGACTGCTGGATCCACCAGGCACCGAGCGGGATCATCGCGGCGTTGCCGGCTTCGAACTGGTTGGCTCCGGAGGGGTACGCGTCCAGGCCGATCGCGCCCTGCTGGGCGATGCCGTCGGTGAACAGCTTCTGCCAGTAGGTGAAGGCCTCGACGAGCTGCGGGTTGGTCCACGAGTCGGTGCCGTCCTCGGCCTGGTAGACCAGACCGGGCGCGACGTTGTTGGCGATCTGCAGGAACACCACGTTACGCAGCCAGCTGTCCTTGGCCGGCAGCATGAACGGGGCGTATTCGCCACCGCCGTCGAGCTGGTCGACCACGGCGACAAGCTCGTCCCAGGTGGTGGGGATCTCGGCGCCCTGGGCTTCGAAGATCTCCGTGTTGGCCCAGAGGTTGACGGTCTGCACCAGCAGCGGCAGGGCGTAGAAGTTCTCGTCGCCGTCAGGGTTGCCCATCCGGGCCTGCTCCAGGCCGATCGGGTAGAAGCGGTCCTGCCAGTCGGCGCCCCAGGTGTTCTCGGCGCAGTCCTGCAGCGGCAGCAACTTGTCGCGGTACTGCTGGGTGAGCGCCCCGGGCTGCAGCCCGACGATGTCGGGCATGGTGTTGGACGAGGCCCGGGTCTGCAGGTCGACCAAGTACTCAGGGTAGTTGAAGATGGTGGCGTCGATCGTCGCGTCCGGGTGCTCCTCGGTGAACGCGGCGACCATCTGCTGGGTGGTCTGGTCGATCGGGCTCCAGGACCGGAAGGTCACCGTGGACCCGTCACCGTCGCCGGAACCCTCCTCGCTCGCACCCCCGGCGCATGCGGCGAGCCCTAGGCACAGCGCCGTCGCGGCCGCGACGACGTACGTCTTCCTGTGAGGTGTCACTCTCTCGTCCTTCCACCGGTTCGGACCGCAACCGGCCCGTGAATGAGAACGATTACATTACGGATGCTGCCGACTCAAGCCTCGATTGTCGCCATCCAGGCAGGCATCGTAACCCGTTCGTTACACTAGAGAAATTGATCAGCCACGACAGCGCTCGCCCCTTGCCGCTCGTTACTGTAATCGTTTACAGTCCTCCGATGTGCACCGTGAGCTGCTTGCTCGACTACTCGTCGTCACCTGGCATCGATCCGGCACCGACCAGGAACATCCGGGCGAGACTCGGCCACCGGGTAGCCTGTGTGCGCCACACGCACCAGGAACCGCCTCGGAGGGCGAGCTGTGACGACCATTCGTGACGTGGCCCGGCTCGCCGAGGTGTCCACCGCCACTGTGTCGCGGGTCTTCGCCGCCGACACCAACGTACGGCCGCAGACGGCCGAGCGGGTCCGGCGTGCCGCGATCGAACTCGGCTATGTGCCCAACTCACTGGCCCGAGGGTTGCGTCAGCAACGGTCCAGCGCGTGGGCACTGATCATCGCCGACATCGAGAACCCGTTCCTCACCCAGGTCACCCGCGGCGTCGAAGACGTAGCGCAATCCGCCGGATACTCACTGCTGTTGTGCAACACGGACGAAAGTCCAGAAAAGGAGAACGGCTACCTCAGCATCGCCGAACAGGCCCGCGTCAGCGGCGTGCTGATCACCCCGACTTCCGCGGACAGCCGCATCGACCAGCTGCTCGCCCGCGGCCTGCCGGTGATCGCCATGGACCGGCCGCTGCGCCGGGCCCTCGACGTGGACACCGTGCTGATCGACTCGCGCCGTGCCGCCCGAGCTGCTGTCGAGCTCATGATCGGCCGAGGCCACCAGCGGATCGCCTGCGTCACCGGACCGCAGCGGGTCTTCACCGCCAGCGAACGCGTGCTCGGCTACCGCGAAGCGCTCGAAGACGCCGGTATCGCGGTGGACGAGGCATTGATCCACTATGCCGACTTCAACCAGCAGGGCGGCCAGCAGGCGACCCGGCAGTTGGTCGGGGACCGCCAGGTGACCGCGATCCTGGTCGCCAACAGCATGATGGCCGTCGGTGTGCTGCAGGTGCTGCGGGAACATGGCATCGCACCCGGCCACGACATCGAGATCATCGCGTTCGACGACGCCCCGTGGACCGGGCTGCTCACTCCGGCGATCTCCGTGATCCACCAGCCGGCGTACGAGCTCGGTCAGGTCGCCGCCCGGCTGCTGCTCGAACGGCTGGAACAGCCCGAGCGCCGGGCACGCACCGTAATGCTCAACGCCACCCTGCCTACCACTCCCGAGCTGCCCACCCCGCGCGGCACCCCCGAGCCCTCGACCAACACCCCGACGATCTTGGACTTGTCGATGGATCTTCCGGACATAAGCTCTCGATAAGTCCAAGACATCCCGGCAAGGAGGCTCGATGGGCGGGCGGGCAGGCGGTCACGCGGTCGTACTCGGCGCGAGCATCCCCGGCCTGCTGGCCGCCCGAGTGCTCGCCGACGCACACGAGCAGGTCACCATCATCGAGCGAGACGAGCTGCCGGATTCCCACGGCGGACGGCGTGGTGTTCCGCAAGGCCAGCACCTGCACGCGGTACTCGCCCGCGGCAGCCAACCGCTGGACGAACTGTTCCCCGGACTCGTCCGCGACCTCGCCACCGCCGGGGTGCCCAGCGGCGACCTGCTCGGCGGGATCCGTTGGCTACAGTCCGGGCTCCGGATCAGTCGGATCGACATCGGACAGCCGGTGCTGTTCCCCAGCCGGCCGTTGCTGGAGTCACCAGTGCGGACCTGACCGTCGACGCCACCGGTCGCGGCTCCCGTACGCCGGTCTGGTTGGCCGCCCTCGGCTACCCGCAGCCGCAGGTCGGTGCCGGGGTCGGCGAGCAGGTGCAGGCCGCGACCCTGCGCGGGCAGCTGGCCGCCGGCGGTGCCCCGCGCTGGCGGCGGTTTCCGGGCGATGGCCCGGGTGGTGGACGTCCCGTGGGGCATCGCCCCGCCTGCACGGTGCCGCGGTGCGCGACCCGGCGTTGTCAGCGGCATTCGTCCGGGTGACCGGACTGTTGGATCGCCCGGAGGGCCTGTTGCGCCCGGACCGGGTCCTGCGGGTGCTCACGAAAGGCGCGTCGGTGACCGGTCGGTTCAACCGGCTTCCTGCCAAGCCTTGACGAAGGTCCGGATGAGATAACCGGCGGTGATCCAGCAGCTGATGGTTGGCAGCACGCGCAACTCCGTGGCGCCGAGCGCCATGGCGATCGTGATCGCCATGGCGAGCCCGCCGACGGCAACGGCGACGAAGCCGAGCGCCGCGATTCGCAGCTGCTGCGGGGTGCCGAGCGCCCTGAACCGGCTGAACGCACCGGCCCGCCGGGGAACCGGCGGCGGTTGTGGGACCTCCTGCGGGTCACGCGCGGGCAGATCGACACGAACCTGCGGCGGCACCGCCTCGTCCACCGGTTGCGTGGTCAGCCCTTGGTAGAGAGTCGGCTCGACGCGGATCGAGATGCCATCGTCGCCGACGAGTTGCCGACCGCCGTCGGGCCACGCGAGCAGCGCGACACAGCGGTCATAGTGGACTGTTGCGAACTCGTCGCTGCCGCTACTGGTCAGGCTCACCCCGTCGGACCCGACGACGAGCCGCTGGGACAGCCCGCCGAGCCCGGCGTGGCTGGTGCCGGTGACCATCGTGGCCGAGCCGGTCGGCGCGGCGACGAATCCGGCCCAGTCCGCCGTACATCCACGCGGTGTCATCAGCAGGGATGCGGCGAGCGCACTGGTCGCCACCTCGTGCACCGCTTCCGGAGTGACCTCCTTCAGCTGTCGCAGGAGGTCGTCGCTGGAGTCGACCCGTTGACGGGTGAGCAGGTTGAACGCGGCCGACGGCAACCTGGCTCCGTCGACGTCGGCGGTGGACAGCGCCTCGGTGGCCTTGCCGATCACCGCGGCGACGTCGGCGTCGTCGATCCGACCGATCCGGATCTTCGCCAGTACGTCGATGAAGCCGCCGAGCACCGCGTCCTGCTTTTCCGGCAGCGCGTCGGCGAGCGCGGTGATGGTCGCGTGTCCGTCGCCACGCGGCTCGTAGTTGGTGGCCGCGGTGTAGGACAGCCCGTCACGCTGACGCAGCGCCCGGAACAGTTCCCGCTCCAGCACTCCGGTGAACACGTTGGCGGCGACGTGACGCGCCACCACGGCGTCCACGGCGGTCGACCCACCCGGACCGGCGAAGTACGCCGGGGTCTCGGGCAGCGTCGACGACGGTGCCGGGACCGGCATCCGCTGCCCGGCCGGCAGGTCCAGCCGCAGGCCGGCCGGCAGATCCGCTCCGGCCAGCCACAGCACCGCGTTCTCCCGGGTGAAGTAGCGCCCGGCCCAGTCCTGCAGATCGTCGACGGTGATCGCGTTCAGCCCCCACTCGGGGAAGCTGACCAGGCCGAAGCCGCGGGCGCCGTAGCGCCACAGCGGCATCTGGTCCAACGCCGACGCGGTGCGGTTGCTCCATTCGGTACGCAGGATCGCCTTCTCCGTGGCCAACCGGCCGGCCGGCAATTCGCGCAGGGTCCGGCAGACACCGGTCAGGAACGTGGTGATGTCGTGGACCGACCCCTGCAGGTGAAAGTGGGTGACGAGGGTGTCGGTGGTGCCGTTGTAGTGGTAGTCGGCGGCGCCCAGCGGATGCAGCACGAGATGCTCCAGCAGGTGGGTGACGCCGCGACGGGCCAGCGTCTCGTCGGCCTGGCCCACTCGGAACATCAGTCCGGCGTGGCTGGGCCCGGTGGTCGGGGCGAGCAGCGCCGGTACCCCGTCGACCTCCAACTGCCTGATCATCGCCAGCCACCTTTCGCCACTGCCTTGCGCCGGAACTCGTCGAACGTCTGCACCGGATCACCGAAGTAGCCCCAGACGTCCTCGCTGACCAGGTTGCCGACGGCGGCGAAGTGCGGCGCCGCGGCGGCGTGGTCGCCGAGGAGGCTGAAGACGAGGGCGAACCGGCTGACCGCGTTGATCCAGCCGTACTGCTGGTCGAAGGCCGGGTGCAGCACGGACCGGGCAGCGGCCTCACCCAGCTCGGCACGGACCCGGGGGTCCTTGCGGTAGTCGTCCCGTTGCTTTGCCGCCAGGTCGAGCAGGTGCTCGACGTATGCCTGGGCGACCAGGGAGCCCTGCGCCGCACCGTCCGGTGCGGCGAGCATCGCCTCCCGGGCGAAGGAGTGCATCTCGTCGAACGAGCCACCCCACTTCGGGCAGATCTGCTGCAGGTACGTCAGCTGCCCCGGCAGGTGATGCGGGTCGCACTCGGCGAGCCGGTCGTAGCGGCGACGCGCCTCCGCCTGGCCGAGCTGCAGGCCGCGGGCGGTGATCAGGCGGCAGACCCAGAGCGCGGGGTCGGCTGGCTGGTACGCGACCGCGTCGATCAGCATCCGCTCGGCGCCGCGCAGAACCCGGTGGAACTCGCGGAACTGTTCCCGGCTGACGTGCTGGGCACGGGCGCTGGTCCGGACCTGCCAGGCCGCTGCGATCAGGCAGCTGCCGAGCAACGCGGCGGCGAGCCCGTCGGTCGGGTCGGCGTCGACCTGGCGCTGGGCGAGCACCGTGGCCCCGGGCAGCGAGCTGGCGTACCAGACCAGCTCGGTCCGGGCGGCCGGTGGTTGGCTGTCGGCCAGCGTGCGCAGCGCGACCCAGTCGCCGGCCGGCATGATGGCGCGCAGGTCGGCGAGTTCGCCGTGGGCGGTGGCGAGGTCGGTGGTGAGCGCGAGCGGCGGCGCGGCAGGCATGCCGGGCATCCTAGAGCGGGTGCGGTGGCCGCCGCCGACCGGTGATCGACCGGTTACCGAAATGCTCATGCCAGCAGGTCGGCCACCAGCCACGACGCCGACAATAGATTTATAAAGTTGGATTTTTCAGGCTGGCTGACTTGGCTGAACTTGGTAGGCTGGCGCGTCGTGACCTGGTCCCCGTCCCTGCGGTCCCGGCTGCCTGCGGTGCTACGACCGCTGCGCGCTCAGGTGCCGGTGCTCGTTCTCGTCGCCGTGGTGATCGGCGCGGCGGCAGTAGTGGCCGTCGGGCTGCGCCCGTCACCGACCACGCCCTCCCGGCCGGTCATCGTCACCAGCGGCGACTGGGCCCCGTTCGTCGGTCCCGACCTTCCCGGCGGCGGGCCGATCACCGAGTTGGTGTCGGCGGTGCTGAACCGGGCCGGCTACTCGCCCGAGATCAGCTACACGTCGTGGTCGCTGGCCGAGGAACAGGTCACCGCCGGCGCGGCACACGCCGTGTTCCCGCTGGTGGGCAGCCGGTCGAGACGGGCCGAGCTGTTGCTGTCCGATTCGCTGATCGACTTCGAGTACGTCTTGTTCTACGACCGGCGGGCCGGCACACCGCACGTCGACGCACCCGCCGATCTCGCGTCGCTGCGGGTCGGCGGGATCTCCGGCTACGACTACTGGGACGAGTTGGAAGCCGCCGTGCCCGAGATCGTGGAGTTCGAATCGACCCTGGAGGGTTTCCAGGCGCTCGCCGACGGCGAAATCGATCTGCTCGCCGAAGGGTTGCTTTCCGGGCAGGCGGTGCTCACCGGTGCGGCCTTCACCGGCGATGCCGCCGATTTCGGCTACCTGCGCGACGGCGGGCCGTTGGTCCGCTCCGTCGAAGGGCTGTACCTGATGATGGCGGACACCGCCGAGGCCGCCGCCGTCCTGGAACGGTTCGACCAGGTGCTGGCAGAGATGCGCCGGACCGAGGAGTACGCCAACCTCGTGGCCGGCTTGGCGAGCTCCATCGATGACCAGGTGACCCTCGTTCCGTCGGGCGGCAGCGGTCTGGTCGAACTGCTCGACGCCGATGGCGCGCTCGCCCTGCTCGCGCCCCGCGGCACCCGGGCCCAGGTGCTGAGCTGGCCCGACGAGTTCGTCACCGGCGCGACTTCGGCCACCCCCGGACCGGCGTCGGTACCGGTACTCGTACCGGTGAAGATCATCAAGGGTCCGGCGCAAGGCCGGGTGTTCCGCGTCGATGCCCGCGCCATCTCCCTGGACGGAACGGGCCGATGACCCAGTTGCGGATCCTCGCGCCGGTGGTGGTCGACTACTACGGCGCGCCAGGGGCGTCGCTGCGGGATCCGGTGGCGTACGCCCGGTTCTGGGCCGACCAGCAGCCGGCGGTCGACGCGTTGCTGGCCTCCCGGGTACCCCGGCCGGCAACCACTTCGGCCAAGGTGCCGCCGAAGCCGAAGCCGAAGCCGGGGCCGGAGTCAGAGCCGGGGCCGGAGTCAGAGCCGCTGGCGGCACCGGTCATCCGGCTGGAGCACGTGCACGCGACCAGTTCGCTGAACCTCTACCGGACGATCAGCGACCACGCGGTGGAGCGCCCGCCGCATCTGCTCACCGGCGTACTCGCCACCCGGCATCTGCCCGATGAGTTCGCCGGTGCCGGCAACACGGCGGCCGAGGCCGTACACGCCGGCATCGTCGAGATCAGCTTCCGGTTGTACGACCACGGCCTGATGCTGCTGGAACTGCTGACCGACATCAGCGCCTGGCTCGACGCCGCTACGGACGACGTCACCGACCGGCTGGACGCGGTGCAGGCCGAGGCGGTGGCGATGGGCGAACGCGTCGCCCGGGAGATCGTCTGCCGCTATCTGGATCCGGTCCTCGACATGCTGCGCCGGGCCGACCGCGAGCGGCGGATCATCATGGCGGCGACCGCCAGCGACGATCCGGTGCGGGCGGAGTTCGGCGAGGCGCTCTGGGTGACCCGCACCCTGATCGTGCCGCCGGGTACGCGCGGCGCCGACCGAATGGTGCGGCACTGGGTCAAGGATGTGGCGACCGCCGAGGATCGCACACCGGCCGAACGGCTCCTCGACGGCGGCTCCGACCATCTGGTGCGCTGGCTGAACTACCTGTTCATGGACCGGACCGGGGCCGGCGGCCGGATGCTGCCCGGCGACCCGTTCCGCGACCAGTGGGACGCGTTGCGCCACGCGCAGGTGTTCTACGGCGTACTGGACCGGATCGACACCCGGCTGTCGAAGATCCTCGCCGATTCGGCTGCGGCCACCTCCCGGTGGGACTTCGAACAGCTCAAGGGGCGGCTGACCACGCTGAGCCAACGGGCTGAGTTGATCATCATGGAGCAGCGGGACCTGGCGAAGTACCTCAAGCGCTCGGTACGGCTGGAGATGGACGCGATCCTGGACTTCTGGGACTGCGAGCAACTGCTGGAGCAACCCGTACGGTTCAAGATCGAACTGTGTGACCGCCGGCTCGGCGAGTTGGCGGCCCGCCGGACCGCCCGGTCGACGATGTTCACCGATCTCATCCTGCTCGGCATCGCGGTGACCTCGATCCTCGGCACCGCGCTGGCGGTCACCGAGTTCGGCCGGGCCGTCGCCAGCGACCCTGGCATGGCCGTCTACGACCTGGGCCGATCCAGCCTGGTCGGCTGGGTGGCCGCGCAGCCGGCGGACGCCATCCTCATCGCCTCCGGCACGTTGTCCGTCCTGCTCGTGGTGGTCTATCTGTTCTTCCGCCGGGACAACAGCGGGTGAGGACTGCGCTGCGCAGCCGGCCGATCCGCACCTTCCTGGCCATCCAGTTCCTGCTCGAGGTGCAGTTCTGGTTCCCGATCTGGCTGATCTACCTGCTGGATCTCGGCTTCTCGCTGACCACCGCGGTCCTCGCCGACGGCGTGTTCCGGCTGGTCACGGTAGCCTGTGAGTTTCCGGTCGGGGTGGTCGCCGACCGGGTCGGGCGCCGTCGTACCTACCTGGCCCTCGCCGCGATGGCAGTGCTGACGTTCACCGCGATCAGCCAGATCGGCTCGGTGGGGACGTTGTTCGCCGCCTGGGTGCTGTGGGGGGTGCTGTGGGCGCTCACCTCCGGCGCCACCGCCCCGTACCTGTACGAGCTGTGCGCGCGGGACCCGCTGCCGGTCGAACCCACCAAGGCGTTCGGGTTGGCCCGCGCGGTAGGGCACGCGTCGGTCTTCCTCTCCCTGCTCACCGCCGGCTACCTCTACGAAGCGGATCCCCGGGCGCCGTTCGCGGTCACCGCCGCGCTGGCGGCCGTGGCGTTGCTGCTGGTGCTGACCCTGCCTGAGGTGCCCCGGCCGCACGCTCCGACCACGCTGGCGGCGATCGCCGCCGACCTACGGGCCGCGCTAGCCCGACCGGCGGTACGCCGGGCCGTATGGATCGCGGTGCTGCTGCTGGTCCTCGGCTGGAGCGCCCGGATCCTGTTCCAGCCGCTCGCCCTGGAGCTGCGGCTGAGCGCCCGGACCACCGGATGGATGTACGCCGCGTTCGCCGCCGCCTCGGTGCTGGGCGGCCTGGCCGCCGGCCAGCTGTCCCGGCGGCGCCGGCGCGCCGCCCTGGCCACCGCCTTCCTGCTGATCCTCGGGTCACTTGCCGCCACCAGCCAGCTGCCCGGACTCGGGCCGTTCCTGCTGCTGCCGGTGATGGGCTTCGGCTACGTACTCGGCACCACGGTGCTGGAGGTGTTGACCAACGAGGTCACCCCGTCGGCGACCCGGGCGGCGATGTTCGGCCTGATCGCCGGCGCCGGTGGGCTGGCCATCGCGGTGGCCCGTCCCGGGCTCGGCATACTCGTCGAGGACCATCCGGTCACGCTCGGATTCGCGGTGTGGGCCCTGGTCGGTGTGCCGATCGCCGCCCTGGCACTACGCACCGTACGCCGGATCTGAACCCCGACGATCCTGGACTTGTCGAGAGAGATTCAGTCGCATTTGTCGCGCGATGAGTCCAAGATCGCCGGGGAGGGAGCGAGGGCTCGGGGTCAGCCGAGCAGCCGGGCCGGGTCCGCGGACTGGTCGGTCGCGGTCGTACGGGCGCGCGGGCGTACCTGCTCACGGGCTTCCGGAGCGAGCCTGGGCGGCCAACTGCCGGGTACCAGCACGCCGCTGTGGTACGCCCAGGCGACCAGTGCCGTGCGGTTGGTCACCCTGGCCTGCCGCAGCAGCGCGGTCACGTGGTACTCGACGCCCTTGCGGCTCAGATGCAGGCTGGCGGCCAACTCGGCGGTGGAGGCGCCGCCGGCCAGACCCTCCAGCACTCGGGCACCGACCTCGGTCAGCTGCGGGCGGCGTACCCGGGTTTCCGGGGTCAGCATCACCAGCACCGAGTCGGCCGGCGGCTCGGCGCCCCGGACCGCGATAGCGGTGACGTGGCAGGCGGCCAGCCGGGTATCGGCGGCGATCACCTCCGCCAGGCCGACGAAGTGCGGGTACGCGTCGGTCAGCAGGGCGCTGAACCGGTGCCGGAACCAGGCCCGACGGTCCGGATGCAGCATCAGCTCGAACGGCCGTCCGGCAAGCTGGCTCCCGGACCAGCCGAGCCACCTGGTCAGCCCGGCGGAGACCCGCACCACCCGGCCGTACCGGTCGAGCTGTACGGCGCGTGCGTCGGGCCGTAGCCGCAGCGGGCCGATCAGGTCGGGGTCGGCGCCACCGGCGGCTGACTCCGGTCGGGCAAAGCTGGCGATGCTGGCAGTCTCCACGGCGGTACGGTGCCCGGTCCAGCTGTCCATCCGACAGTCCATCTACTGCTCACTGGCGCGCCCCGCCCTACCCAGGTGCGCTGTCGGCGTACGGATACCACGTCGCGGGGCTCACCAAGTGGCAGCATCGACGGCCCGGCCGCGATTGTGGGACCCGCCGGGTCGGCGACCCGCTACCCGGGCACCCGTCGGTGCTGGAGCCGGCAGTCGGCCTGGACAGGCCGGCTGGCCGGACCGGCGCCAGGGCGGAACCGGCGGACGGAGCGGAACCGGCGGACGGAGCGGAGACGATGAATTGGACAAATTCCTCTTTCCATTCTAAATGTGATCCATATCACAGTCTTTGTCATCGATCGACTTCTTCTGTGCACATCCATTCTTTGCTATTTTCTGGAGACGCGACCGGCACGGGGAGGCGCCCATGAACATCGGGCTGTAACCATTAACAGGCGGATCTGGCGTCGTCGCCGCACCACCCTCGCGGCGACCTACCGGCATCAAGGACGTGGCCCAATGGCACCATCACTCGGCCACGTATCAATTTGTCCAACTGCCGACCGAGCGCGGCCCGGGCGAATGCTCCGCCGAGCAGCCACTGGGGATACATCGTGACCTTCGAGCTATGGAATCCCACTACCTACGATGCGCTTCGGCGCCAACTCATCCCATCGTTCGACCTGCTCTACGGCAGCGCGACGAGCGCCGTCGCCATGTCCGTACCGAGCCAGCCGCGAATCCTCGATCTCGGCGCGGGCACCGGCCTGCTCAGCGCCGCCGTCCTCGACCGAATACCCGGTGCGGCGGTCACGCTCGTCGACCATAGCGAGCGGATGCTCGGGCAGGCCAGAAATCGATTCAACGGCAATCAGCAGGTCGAGTTCATCGTCTCCGGACTGATGGATCCACTGCCCGCCGGCCCATTCGATGCGGTCGTTTCCGGATTGGCCATCCACCATCTGGAGCATCACGAAAAGCAGACACTGTTCCGGCGGATACCGCAGATTCTGCATCCCGGCGGGATGTTCGTCAACGTCGAGCAGGTGCTCGCTCCGCATCCGGAGCTCGAGCAGATGTACGACCGGCAGCACGAAGGCCACGTACACGCCGCCGGCACCCCGGCCGACGAGTGGGCCGCCGGGCGCGAACGCATGAAGCACGATATCTGTATCGACGTCGGCACCCAGCTCGGCTGGCTGCGGGAGGCCGGATTCGACATCGTGGACTGCCTGGCAAAGGACTGGCGGTTCGCCACCTACGCCGGATGGCTGGCACGATGACCGCCACCGGGCTGTACCAGGCCGTCCGCGACGTCGCCGACGACCGGGCCGGCACCGTGGCGGTACGCACCACCGACGGGCAGTCCACCAGCTACACCGGGCTGGTCGAGCTGACCGACCGGATCGCCGGTGGTCTCGCCGGGCACGGCGTACGCGCCGGCGACACCGTCGCCGTGGTGCTGCGCAACAGCATCGGATACGTCGCGCTGATCCTGGCCGTGGCCCGGCTCGGCGCCCGCTACGTCCCGCTGATGGCCAACTTCGACGACGCCGGAGTCCGAACCGCGCTGTCCCGGGCCCGGCCGGCCCTGCTGGTCACCGACGGGCACCGGCGGGTCGACGTCGACGGACTGCCCGTCGTCGACCTCGATCCGCTCACCATTGCCGACCCGTCCAGTTCGCCCGGTCCGACCGGTCCACAGACCCCGGACGCCCCGGACGCCCCGGACGCCCCGGACGCCCCGGCGGAACCCACCGCGATCTTCCGGCTGCTGTGGACCTCCGGCTCGACCGGCTTTCCCAAGATGATGGCCTGGCGGCAGGATCGGTTCGTCACCGAACGGCGCCGCTGGCTGGCCGATACCGGCATCCACGCCGACGACGTCTTCTTCTGCCGGCACACCCTCGACGTGGCGCACGCGACCGACCTGCACGTGTTCGCCGCCCTGCTGGCCGGCGCCGAGTTGGTGCTGGCCGATCCGCAGGCACCCGCCGAGGTACTGCTGGAGCAGTTGGCGGCGCACGCGACGACGGTGACCAGCGCCCTGCCGCAGCACTACGCCGATCTGGTGGACGCGGCCCGGGCACAGGGCCGGTTCCCGCTGCCGGCGTTGCGCCGCCCGCTGTGCGGTGGCGCCTATCTCAGCCCGGCCATCGTCCGCGACGCCGCCGATGTGCTCGGCATCCACCTCCGGCAGATCTACGGCTCGACCGAGTTCGGCCTGGCCATGGGCAACATGGCCGACGTGGTGCAGACCGACGGCGCACTGCTGCCGGTACGTGGCGTCGGCACCCGGCTGGAGCTGTTCGTGCCCGGCCACCCCGACGTCGGTGAGCTGGTGCTCTACTCCGACTGCACCAGCGAAGGGTACGTCGACGCGCCGGAGGCGAACGCCCGCACCTTCCGCCGACCCGAATTCTTCACCGGCGACGTCGCGCGGCGCAGCCCACACGGGACGTACCGGATCCTGGGCCGGGTGTCCGAGACGCTGGCCGGCGCGACCGGTCCGCTGCTCGCCCCGGTGCTCGACGAGGAACTCACCGCCGCCGGGGCCGTCGCGGCGGCGGTCAGCCTGGCCGTACACCCCGGGGGCTACCGCGACGAGGTGGCGGTGGCCGCCGTGGCCGCGGATGGGCACTCCGATCAGGACGCCACCAAGACCATCGCGGAGATCCTGGCGGCGCACGGGCTGGTCGGCACCGTACGGATCGTGCCGGCCATCCCCCGGACCCCGGTCGGCAAGGTCGACAAGCCGTTGCTGCGTACCATGTTGGGCCTTTCCGGGGGCGTACGATGACCGGCCCGGACTTCGGTCCCGGCACCGGCGCCGGCCCCGACCTCGATGCGGGGCCGGCGCTGGTGATGGTCCCCGGGCTGGCCGGCACCGCCGAATTCTTCGCCGGCACCGTCGCGCGTCTCGCCGGACGGCTCCGGATCGTGGTGGTGGAGCTTCCCGGACACGGTGGCAACCCGACCGCCGGTCGCCCGGCCAGCCTGGCCCGGGCCGTCGACGACCTGTACAAGGCCATCGAAGAACGCGACCTGGCCGACGTCACCCTGCTCGGCTGGTCGCTCGGCGCGACCGTGGCGTACGGCTACCTGGAACGCTTCGGCACCGCCCGGGTGAGCGGGCTGATCTCCGTCGAGCAGACCCCGCGCCTGGTGGTCGACGACAGCTGGCCGTACGGGGCGTTCGGCTCGCTCGACACGGACGGAGCCAACGCCACCGTACGCAGCGTCACCAACGACTACCCCGCGTTCGCCGCTGGCCTGGTCGGCAGTTCCTTCGCCGCCGGCAGCGAGCCCGACCCGGCGGTACTGGCCGAGTTGACCGCACAGGCACAGGGCTGCGCGCCGGACGCCGTACAGGCACTGTTCGGCGACGCCGTGGCCGCCGACTGGCGGGAACGGATCCGTGCCATCACGGTGCCGACCCTGCTCGTGCACGGCGCCCGCAGCCAGGTCTACCCGGGTGATCTCGGCCGCTGGCTACGCGACGCGATGCCGGCGGCCCGGCTGGAAATGTTCGATCACAGCGGCCATCTGCCGTTCATCGAGGAACCCGACCGGTTCGCCCGGCTCGTGGCGGCTTTCGCCGGTCGCCCGGTCGACGGTTGAACCGCGCCCACCCCGTCCCAGGCAAGGCGACGCAGCGTACAGGAGGCGGCAGTTGACCGACACCACGGCCGCGCCCACCAAGGTGCGGCGACTGAGCTGGATCTATCCCGACCGGGGCACCGCCTGGCTGCGGCGGGCCGAGGAGGAGGGCGTCTGGGGACCGTACCGCAAGGTCGCCGCCGACCTCGGGCTCGAACTCACGCTGAACAAGCCGGAGGAGGTCGCGGTCGACGCCACCGACCCCGCACGGCCCAAGATCTACCTTGACGGCGACCCGGTCACCCCGGCCGACACCATCTTCGTGACCTCGCTGTACTCGCTGCCGCACCAGACCCAGGACGTGTGCAACCAGCTGTTCCTGTTCACCATCCTGGAGCGGCTCGGGTTCTACCTGCCGATCCCACCGGCGCTGTCCTACATCGGCGAGGACAAGCTGGCCACCGTGCTGCATCTGGCCGACAGCCCGGTCCCGATGCTGCCGACGGTGCGGGTGGGCAGCGGCCGGGAGGCGATGGCCGGACACAACGACGCCGCGCTGGCCGCCCTGCCGTTCCCGATGATCGTGAAGCCGGCGTACTGGGGCATGGGCCTGGGCATCTCGGTGGTGCACAACATGCACGATCTGAAGGGTGTCATCGGGCTGGCCGGCGGCTCCGACACCGCGCTGGTCGCCCAGCCGTACCTGCCCGGCGTGCGGGAACAGCGGGTGTACGTCGTCGACGGGCAGGCGCACACCGTGCTGTACGGGGTCAAGGACGGCTACTGCCTGATGGTCACCAAGGCCACC
The DNA here is from genome assembly GCF_049179075.1 of Solwaraspora sp. WMMB335. Taxonomy (NCBI): domain Bacteria; kingdom Bacillati; phylum Actinomycetota; class Actinomycetes; order Micromonosporales; family Micromonosporaceae; genus Solwaraspora; species Solwaraspora sp. WMMB335. The sequence goes on along the minus strand of NZ_JBMHMF010000001.1, from coordinate 5,460,976 downwards.
GGGGGGCGGCACGAGCGGGGCTACTCCGGCCTGCCGGCGGAACTCGCCGACGCGGTGGCGTACGCGGCGCAGCGGCTGCCGACGCCGTACTTCACGCTGGACTTCCTGCACGACGGCGAGCGGCACTGGATCTCCGAGATCGAGCTCGACGGCGCGGTGGGCTTCAACGGCATCCCCGAGCAGGACGCCGCCGGGCGGGATATCGTCCGGGCCCGTTTCCAGGCGTACCTGGCCGGACACGCCAGCCGGACGGCGGTCGGCGGCGATCGGACGGCGGTCGGCGGCGACGGTCGGCCGGCGGCCGGTGAGGAGCGCCGGTGATAGGCGCGGTGCCGTGGGACGGCCTGCTCGACCAGGCCCGGCTGATCGCGAAATGCGGCGGCCCGGTCGTGCCGGAGGAGGCCGTCAGCCTCGCCGATCTGGCGGTCACCGGCCCGGACGAGATCTTCACCGTGTCACGGGCGGTCACCAGGCCCACCGGGGGTGTGCTGATGTCCAGCGGCGGCACCACCGGTCGGCCCAAGCTCACCTTCGTCGCGTACCACCAGGCGATCGACCGGCTGCTGGCACAGTGGCGGCCGTTGGACACCGGTGATCTGTTGCTCAATCTGTTCACTCCCGGCCGGTTGTGGGCCTCGCACTACTACATGCAGGCGCTGGCCCAGCGTTGCGGCAGCGACGTGGCTCCGTTCGGCCCGATCGGCCCGGACGAGGTCGCCGAATGGCTGCCGTTGCTGCGCCGGCTGCGGGTCAACGCGGTGGCCGGCACGCCGACCGCCCTGGCCGACCTGGCCCGTGGGGTGCTCGACGCCGGCGGGCGGACGCCGATCGAAAAGATCATCTGGATGGCCGAGCCTTGGACCGAGGAGAAGGAAACCGTGGTACGGGCGGCGTTCGACCAGGTGCGGTTGTGGGGCAACTACGGCTCGGTGGAGACGTACGTCATCGCCACCAGCACCCCCGCGTGCGGCACCTCGGTGCTGCATCTGATGCCGGACCAGGTGCTGGAGCCGGACGACGGCGGTGCCCTGCTGTCCCGGGTGGGTGACGGCTGGACGGTGCCGACCGTGCGCTACCGCCTCGGGGACCGGGTCGCGGCGGCGCGGTGCGGCTGCGGCCGGTCGGACGGGCTGCGGGTGCTCGGGCGGGCCGACGACGCGATCAAGCTGGGTGGCGCGCTGGTCGGGATCGGCACCGTGTTGGCGGTGGTCAAGGGCGAGCCGGGAGTACGCGACGCGCAGTTGGTGCTGGCCAGGGCGGCCGGCGAACGGCACTCGGTCAGCAAGCTGACCGTCCACTTCACCGGTGAGGCCACGGTGGATGCGGTCCGGCGGCGGCTGCTGCACCAGTTCTACGATCTCGGCGTGATAGCCAGACACGAGCCGGACGCGGTCGCGGTCGAGCGGGTGGACCGGCTGCACCGGGTGGAACGCACCAACAAGATCCCGCCGATGGTGTGGCTGGAGCAGGTGGCATGAGCGCCCAGAACAGCACCGCCGCGGACAGCGCCACCCCGGACGGCACCGCCGCGGGCCGGCAACCGGTGCTGGCGAGGGTGCGAGGCAACCCGTGGGCGGTGCTGGCCGTACTGGCGCTGGCGTACTTCCTCACCCAGCTCGACGTCGCGGTGCTGGCCGTCGCGGTGCCCAGCATCATGGCCGATCTGGGTGCCTCGGCAGACCAGGTGGTGTGGTCGCTGAGCGCCTACATCTTCCTGCTGGCGATGGCGCTGATCACCGCCGGACGGCTCGGTGACCTGTACGGTCGTCGCCGGATCTTCCTGATCGGCGTCGCCGTGTTCACCGCCGCCAGCATCGGGGCCGGTCTGGCGCAGAGTCCCGGGCAGCTGATCGTGGCCCGGGCCGCGCAAGGGCTCGGTGCCGCCCTGCTCACCCCGCAGACGCTGGCGCTGTTGATGGAGGTCTTCCCACCGGACCGACGCGGGATGGCGTTCGGCATCCGGGGCGCGGTCGGCGGAGTGGCGGCGATCAGCGGACCGGCCGCCGGCGGAGTGCTGGTCAGCACCCTCGACTGGCGCTGGATCTTCTACCTGAACGTACCGCTCGGTCTGGTCATGCTCGTGATCGGCGCCCTGGTGCTGCCGGAGATCACCGAACGGACCCGGCACCGCCTCGACGTGACCGGCGTGGTGCTGGCCTCGGCGGCGTTGTTCTGCCTGGCGTTCGGCATCAGCCAGGGCGAACGGTACGGCTGGGGCGCCGGCATCTGGACCCTGCTCGGACTGTCCGGGCTGCTGGTGGTGGTCTTCCTGGCACAGCAGCGACGGCGGCAGGAGCGGGAGCCGCTGGTGCCGTTCACGCTGTTCCGGCAGCGCAACTTCCCGCTGATGAACGCCTTCTCGCTGACCACCTCGGGCACGGTGATCGGCCTGGTGCTGGTGCTGTCGCTGTACTTCCAGCAGGTACTGGGCCTCAGCCCGTGGGCGGCCGGGTTGATGATCGTGCCGGCGTCGCTGTTCTCCACCCTGCTGGATCCGCTCGCCGGCAAGCTCGCCGACCGGGTCCAGGGGCGGTATCTGCTGCTGGTCGGCGCGGTGTGCACGGTCGCCGGCATGGGGTGGGCGGCGGTCGAGATGCGCCACGGCGCGACGTGGGTGGCGTTCGTTGCCCCGATGTGTGTGATCGGCGTCGGCAACGCGTTCCTGTTCACCCCGCTGGCCGTGGTCGCGCTGTCCGGCGTCCGACCGCAGGCGGCCGGTGCCGCCTCCGGGGTGCTGATCACGGCGTTGCAGATCGGGTCGATGCTCGGTGCCGCCGTGGTCGGCGCGCTGTTGCACACCCGGGCCGGCGAGGTGGTCAGCGCCGGGTCGGCGCGCGCGGCGATGCTGCTGCTGGCCGGGGTGGCGGTGCTCGGCGGTCTCGCCTGCCTGGCCGCCGGCCCGAACCTGGCCCGCCCGACCCTGGCCAGCACGAAACCGTTGCCGTAGGCTCTCCGGCTATCCACAGCAGCGCACGGGTCGCCAACTCCTCAGAGAATCCTCAGAATTTCCCCAAGTAATGGCCGTGCCGGCTGTCCGATGATCAGTCGGTCCCGGACGACCGCCGGTCGCGATCAGATCTGCGTCGGCGGCGCTGGACGGAGAACGAAAATCATCGAAATAGACGGCGATAGGGAGCAGGCAGTGAGTCGGGTATACGGCGACCCCGCCCGGGCACGACAGTCGTTGGCAGCGACAACCGCCCCGGTCGCCCCGCGCGGCATTCCGCCGATGACGCTGGCACGCGTGGTCTTGTGGGCCGTCGTACTGGTCAACCTGCTGATCGTCGAGGCACTGTTCTTCACGCACGGCGGCGGAAAGAACTGGGTGCTGACCATCGCCAAGTTCTTCGGCCTGCACGCGGCGCTGATCATGATGTTCCAACTGACGCTGGTGGCCCGCATTCCCTGGCTGGACCGTCGGATCGGAATGGACCGATTGACTGCCTGGCACCGCCTGGTCGGGTTCGGCCTGTTCTGGACGGTGATGCTGCACGCGGTGTTTGTGATCGCCGGTTACGCGACCCTCTACGACATGGGGTTCGGGGAGACGTTCTTCAGCCTGGCCGGTGTGCTCGCCTCGCTGCTCGGCATCATCGCCGCCGGCATCATGATCGTGGTGGTCGGGGTCTCCATCCGGTACGCCCGGCGGCGCCTGCCGTACGAGACCTGGCACGCGGTGCACGTGCTGATCTACCTGGCGCTGCTGGCCGGCCTGTTCCACCAGATGATGGAAATGACCACGTTCGCCTCCTCGGCCCTGGCCAACGCCTACTGGTGGCTGTTGTGGACGCTGGTCCTCGGAGCCCTGATCGTCAACCGGGTCGCCGTGCCGCTGTGGCGCAACGCGTACCACCGGTTCCGGGTGGCCGCGGTGGTGCCCGAAGCGGACAACGTCACCTCGGTGTACGTCACCGGCCGGCATCTGGATCGGCTACCGGCCCGCGCCGGCCAGTTCTGCGTCTGGCGCTTTCCCGGGCACAACCGCTGGTGGCAGGCGAACCCGTTCTCGTTGTCTGCGGCACCGGACGGGCGCACGCTGCGGCTGACCGCGAAGGCCGCCGGAAAGACCAGCGCCGGGCTGCGGCACCTGAAGGTCGGCAACCGGGTCTTCATCGAGGGTCCGTACGGGGCCTTCACCAACCTGCACCGCAAGCGGGAGAACACGCTGCTCATCGCCGGCGGCGTCGGTGTCACCCCGATCCGGGCGCTGTTGGAGGAGTCCGGCGGCTCGACGGTGGTGCTCTACCGGGCGGCCAAGGAGACCGACGCGGTGCTGCTGGGCGAACTGCACGGGCTGGCGGCGGCGCGGGGCGCTCAACTGCATCTGCTGACCGGCCGCACCGGATCCGGGTCGCCGCCGAACCGGCCGTTCGACCCGGAGAACCTGCTCGCCCGGGTGCCGGACATCACCGAACGCGAGGTCTTCGTCTGCGGTCCGCCCGCGATGACCACAGCCGTGGTCGACGCCGTGCGCGCCATCGGGGTGCCGAGCGCCCAGATCCACGCCGAACGCTTCGGCCTCGGCTGAGGTCGGGCCGACCGCGAACCGTAGAGCCTGATCGGCCGGTGTGCATTGGTGTCGCCAGCGCACCGGCCTCAGGTGCTCCTCAGAAAATCCTCAACTCGCCGCCAAGCGACGACACCGGTCCGGGCTCGATGATCAGACGGTAGAAGTCCGTGTCTTGAGCCGTGCCGGAGGCAGGATCACAGATGAAGCAGCAGCCGTGCGCCATTGTCGGGTACGCCTTCCGTCTGCCGGGCGGGATCCACACCCGCGACCAGTTCTGGCAGCTGCTCATGGAACGCGGATTCGTCCGTGAGCCGGTCGCCGACCGTTACGGACCCGGGTACGAACCCGGAATAGGTGATCTCGGTCCGGGCCGGTTGATCTCCCGGTACGAAGGCCTGATGCGCGGCGACGAACCCTACCTGTTCGACAGCCGCCTGTTCGGGGTGTCAGCGCGCGAGGCCGAGGCCATGGATCCGCAGATCCGGCTGCTGCTGACCTGCGCGTGGGAGGCGTTCGAGCAGGCCGGTTGGGACCACGCCCGGCTGCGCAACAGCCGCACCGGTGTCTTCATCGGCGCGCAGGTGTCCTCCTCGGGCGGCTGGCGACCGCTGCTCGGGCCGAACGAGCATTCCGTCACCGGCACCAGCATCGACATGTTCGCCAACCGCATCTCGTACACGTTCAATCTGATGGGCCCCTCCGCCGCCTATCTCACCGCTTGCTCGTCCGGCGCCACCGCCCTGCACGCGGCGGTCACCGCGCTGGCGATCGGAGACTGCGACCAGGCGGTGATCGGCGCGAGCAACCATCTGGGCAGCGCCCCGGCCAGCGCCGGCTTCTCGCAACTCGGGGTGATCGGTCCGGACGGCGGTTGCCGGTCCTTCGACGCGACCGCCAACGGGTACATGCGTTCCGAGGGTGCCTTCGTGTACGTGCTCAAGCCGCTGGCCGCCGCCGAGCGGGACGGGGACCGCATCCTCGCCGTGGTCGCCGGCACCGCGGTCAACACCGCGGGTGCGGCGGACGGTGCCGAGGGCCACGGCACGGGCCGGATGATCGTCGCGCCGACGCAGCACGCACAGGTCGAGCTGATGCGCACCGCGTGCGCCCGGGCCGGGCTGCTGCCCGACGACGTGGACTACCTCGAGGCACACGCCACCGGGACCCGGGTCGGTGACCGGGTCGAGGGCAACGCGATCCGGGAAGTCTTCGGCGGGGCGGGGCGGGCCGTCGCGCTACGCGTGGCCAGCGTGAAGAGCAACCTGGGCCATCTGGAGTCCGCCGCGTTCACCTGCGCGCTCCTCAAGGTCCTGCTGATGTTCGAGCACCGGACGTACGCCCCGATCTCCCGCCTTTTCATGGTGGCGAACCCGGACATCGACTTCACCGGCCTGCGGGTACAGACCGAGGGCGAACCGTTCGGCGAACGGCCCGTCGTGGTCGGGATCAACTCCTTCGGATTCGGTGGCGCGAATGGACACGCGCTCATCGCCGAGTACGTCCCCACCCGTGCGCCGGACTACTCGCGGCCGGCTGCGCCCGACGCGGCGTACCTGATCCCGCTGTCGGCCCGCAGCGCCGACGCGGTGCGGGAAACCGCCGCCGCCTACCGCGACCTGCTGACCGGCCAGCGGAGGTCAACCGACGAGCCCTCACCGGCCGACGAGCCCTCACCGGCCGACAAATCCGAGTCGGCCCAGGAGCCCGAGTTCGATCTGCACACTCTGGCCGGAAACCTGAGCCGGCGTCGGACCCATTTCGCCGCCCGGGCCGCCGTCGCCGCCGCGGACATCCCGGGCCTGGTGACCCGGCTCGACGAGATCGCCACCGACCCGTCCTCGGTGACGCACGTCAACGAGGGCACCGCGCAGCCCCGGGTGCTGATGGTGTTCGCCGGCCAGGGCACCCAGTGGGCCGGCTGCGGACGTGACCTGTACGCCACCTCGCCGGTCTTCGCCCGTACCGTCGACGCGGTCGACGCCATCTGGCGCGAGCGGGCCGGCTTTTCCCTGCGCGAGGTCTGCTTCCACGAACCACAGGCAGGGTTGGACGAAACACGACTGGCCCAACCGGCGATCTTCATGATCGAAGTGGCCATGTTCGAGCTGCTGACCTCCTGGGGGGTGCGGGCCGACGGGGTGATCGGGCACAGCGCCGGCGAAGCCGCCGCGGCCTACGCCGCCGGGATCCTCTCGCTCGAAGACGCCACCCGGCTGATGTACGCCCGGGCCACCCTGCAGCAACGCACCGCCGGCACCGGCCGGATGCTGGCGGTCGGCCTGGACCGCGACGCCACCGAGGAGCTGCTGAGCGGGTTTCCGGCCGGCCGGCTCGACATCGCCTGCGAAAACTCGGCCGTCAGTACGGTGGTCTGCGGCTCGGAGACGGACCTGGCACCGCTGCTGGCCCGGCTCGACCGTGATCGTGTCACCCATCGGCTGTTGCCCGGCAACGTGGCATTCCACTCCCGCGCGATGGATCCGATCGAGCAGCCGCTGCGCCAAGAGCTGTCCTTCTTGGACGAACGCCTGCTCGCCGCGTCGGTTCCGTTCGTCTCCAGCGTCACCGGCACGGTCACGCACCATCTCGACGCCGCCTACTGGTGGTCCAACGTACGCGAGCCGGTGCGGTTCCGGGCCGCGGTACGCACCGCCGCGACCCAGGTACGCCCGCACGTCGTGATCGAGGTGTCACCGCATCCGGTGCTGCTCACCGCTGTCACGCAGACCTTCGAGGAGGTCGGCCACGACGTCGGCACGCTTCCGGTCGGCGTGCCGACGCTGCGCCGGGACACCGACTCACGGATCTCGTTCCACGAGGCGCTCGCGGCGCTGTACCGCCGAGGGTTGGCACTGGATTTCGCGACACAGTTTCCCCGCCCCCGGCCGATCACCCACCTGCTGCCGCCGCATCCTCGGCAGGAGACGCGGGTACTCGACCCACTGATCGACGACCGCCACTACCTGCGGCGGGGTGAGTACTCGGCGGGGCCGCTGCTCGGCCGGGAGATACCTGGCTCGCCGGCACGCTACGAGGTGCGGATGAGCGCGGCCGACTTCGGCTGGCTCACCGAGCACCGGGTGCAGCACACCCCGATCGTGCCGGCCGCCGGCTACGTCGAGATGGTGCTGGAGGCCGTCGGCGGCGCGCCCGTTCATTTCGAGCAGGTCGAGTTTCTCAAGCCGTGCCCGGTCGGGAACGTCCCGGTCCGGTTGCAGACAGAACTGACCGAGTCGACGGCCGCCGGAGAGTTCACCTTCCGCATCCGCTCGCTGCCCTACGACGACGGTGACAGCGTCGTGCACTGCACCGGCCGGGTACGCCGGTTGTCCGACCGATCGGTGCCGCCGCCCGGTTGCACCGAGCTCGACGGATCCGGCTTCCTCGCTGACGAGTTCGACAGCCGGGAAGCCTTCTACGGGCGGATGGACGCGGTGATCGGGGACCACTTCCAGTACGGACCGCGCTTCCAGACGGTGGCCGGGGTGCGGTGCAACCCCACGACCCAGGAGCTGCTGCTCGATCTGCGGCTGGACGACGAGACCTGGCAGGCCAGCCAGGCGTCGGGGTACCTGCTGGCGCCGGCACTGCTCGACGGTGCCCTGCAGGCCTGCCTGTACTTCCTGATGCAGTGCTCGGACGTGTCCGGCATCCCGCGTCGGATGACCGGGTTGACCGTCGACGGGCGGCCCAGCTCGGGCCGGCTGACCTGCCACTTCGTCCCGCCCGTCGGGGCACGGCGGCACGAGCAGGGCCAACTCAGCCTACCTCTCGGTGAGCGGGACAGCGGCGCGGTGACCCTCTACGACACCGCGACCGGCGCCCGAGTCGCACACCTGGCCAGCTACACCAGTTTTCACGCGAATCCGAAGCTCGACTCCCCCGGCCGCAGCAGATTCACCGTCGACTGGCAGCCGAAATTCCTGACCGACCCGGCCGGCCTGCTCCGCCCGGCCGGCCGGCTGGACATCGGTGAGCTGATCGACGCCATCGTGTCCGGTCCCACCGGACGACCGGCCCGGCTGAGCCGGATCGCGGAGTTCTGCCCCGGGACCGTTCCCGACCAGCTCGTGCTCGCCGGACGGCTGCGGCAGTCACCGGCCGACGACCGGATCGAGATGTGGCTGATCGGAGCGTCGACGGCCGACACCGACACATTGAGCGAGGCATTCGCCTCCGGCGAGGCGGCGGTGCGCTTCGCGACCGCCGACCTGGGCGACCCGGTGTCGATCGACCTGCGCCGGGGACTGCTGCGGGCGGCATCGTGTGACCTGGTTGTCGTCGACGCGACCACGACCACACTCGACCAGCAGGCGTGGGCGCTCCTGCGGCGGCTGCTGGTGCCCGGCGGGATCGCTGCGGTCCGTCGACCGGATCTGGGCGACAGTACGCCCGGTCCGGGGTGGACGGCCCTCGCCGACGACGGGCAGCTGGCGCTGTGGAGCGCGCCGTCGGAGCTGTTCGACGGTGGGCTGCAGCAGGCCGGCGAGCCGCAGCAGGCCGGCGGGGAGCGCTTGATCGTCGGCGACGACGGCGGGCTGGGTGAGCTGTGGGCCGGTCTGCTCGACGAGTGGGACAGCCGGGTCGCGCTGCGCACACTCGACGAACGCTGGCTGTTCTCCGACCATGTCCAGGACCGGCTTCGCACCGTACGATCCGTTGAGGTCTTCTGTGACGCCGCCGAGGCGGAGCCGGCCGACGATGGTGATCCACTCGGTGAACGGCTCACCCGACGGCTGGTGGCGCTGGTCAACGCGCTGTCGGCCGCCCGCACGGGGCAACGGGCCGCCGGGGCGGGGCAGCCATCGACCACGCCGTGCCGACTGACGGTCGTGACCGAGCGGGCGGTGTCCGACGTACGGTCCCCCCGGGCCGCGACGGTGTGGGGCGCGCTGCGGGCCCTCGACCATGAACTCCGGCCCGGGTTGCTGGACTGGCGCCTGGTTGATCTGGGCGAGGCCACCGATTTGCCGGTGCTGGCCTGGCTGGCGCGCAACGACGTACGCGAACGGGAACTGGCGGTACGCGACGGCCAGCTGTACGCGCCGCGCCTGGTCAGACGGCCCGGCGAGCAACCGGTGATGCCGGCGAACGACGCGGGCCCGTACCGGCTCCGATTGGCGGCGCCGGGCCGGTTCGCCGGGCTGACGATGCGCGCCGAGCCGCTCGACCCGATCGGGCCGCGCCAGGTCGAGATCGACGTCGCGGCGGTCGGGCTGAACTTCCGCGACGTCATGGTGGCGCTGGATCTGCTTCCGCTGTCGTCGTACGAGCGGTCGGCGGTCGGCCGTGAGGTGGGGCTGGAAGCCAGCGGCACCATCGTGCGGGTCGGCGGCGAAGTGACCGGGCGGCACGTGGGCGAGCGGGTCGTCTTCACTCACGGCGGCTGCGTCGGAGATCGGATCGTCGTCGACGCCGACACCGTGTTCCGACACCCCAAGAAGCTGTCGATGGTCGAGTCGGCGGGCGTGATCTCCGTCTACGTGACCGCCTACTACGCGCTGATCGACCTGGCCCGGCTGCGTCCCGGACAACGGGTCCTCATCCATTCCGCGATGGGCGGAGTGGGTCAGGCGGCGATCGCGCTCGCCCGGCACCGGGGCGCCACCATCTACGCCACCGCCGGCAACGCCGACAAGCGCGCCCGGCTGCTCGCCATGGGCGTCGAGGCCGCCTTCGACTCGCACAGCCACTCCTGGTACGACGATCTGCTCACGGCGACCGGCGGCGAAGGCGTCGACGTCGTCCTCAACTCGCTGGCCGGCCAGCACCTCAACCTGTGCCTGCAGATCCTGCGTCCGGGCGGCTGGCACTGCGAGATCGGCAAGATGGACATCTACGCCGACTCCGCCGTCGGGCTGTCGGTGTTCCGCAAGAACCTGCGGTTCGCGGCGATCGACACCGACCGGCTGATGACCGACGATCCGGCGCACTGCCGGACGATGACCGAGGCGTGCCTGCGGTTGCTTGAGGACGGGGTGGTGCCGCCACTGCCGGTGACGACGTACGACTACGCCGACTACGAGGCTGCCCTGCGGTTCATGACCAGCGGCCGGCACGAGGGCAAGTTGGTGCTGACCGCGCCGGCCGGACCGGCGGCGGCCCGGGAGCTGGCTGTGGTCGACCGCCGGCCGTTCCTCGACCCGGACGCGACCTACCTGGTCACCGGTGGGCTCGGCGGTTTCGGGCTGCGACTGGTCGCATACCTGGTCTCCGCCGGTGCCCGCCACCTCACCCTGCTGGACCGCGATCCGACGCGCCGGCGCGACCCCGGATGGGTACGGCAGGCCAGCGGCATCGCGCGGTACTTCCCGAATACCCGGGTACAGATCGACATCGTGCCCGCCGACGTCTCCCGCCGGGACGACGTGATCGCCAGCGTCGCGGGCCTCACCCGTCCCCTCAAGGGGGTGTTCCATCTCGCCGCGGTCCTCGACGACCAACCGCTCGCCGAGATCCACGCGGAGTCGGTCGCCACGGTGTTCGCCGCCAAGGCCGGCGGCGCATGGCACCTGCACGAGGCGACCGCAGAGGCGCCCCTGGACCACTTCGTGATGTTCTCGTCAGTCGCGTCGGTCTTCGGCAACGCCGGGCAGACGGTGTACGCGGCGGCGAACGCGTTCCTGGACGGGCTGGCCGCCCATCGGCATGGCCTCGGCCGGCCCGCGCTCGCGTACAACATGGCCGGCGTCACCGAGGTCGGCATGGCGGCCCGCAATCCCGCCGTACTGCGGCTGATGAAGGCGACCGGGCTGCCCCCGATGAGTGCCGCGACGGCCATCGCGAACCTGGACTTCGCCATGCGGACGCTGCCACCGGACGGGCATCTGGTCGGGGTCGAGTTCGGACGACTGGCGGGCCGCACCGAGCACCCGGACTATCTGCGCATCGGCCGCTGGATCCCCAACGACGCGGCACGGATCGCCGAGGGCACGGGGTCGGGGCTGACCGCCGACGGCATCGTGCGGGAGGTTTCCCAGAAGATCACCGCACTGTCCGGGCACGACCAGATCAGCCCGCAGGAGCCGATCGCCTCGTTCGGGCTCAACTCGATCTCGGTCGTCGAGCTGGGCGTGTTTTTGGCCAACCGCTTTCAGCACCAGACCAGCACGCTGGAGTTGATGACGACGGCGACGCCGGAATCGATCGCGACCAGCATCCTGCGGCCGGTCAGCGCCGAGCCGACCAGCGCCGAGCCGACCAGCATCGAGCCGACCAACGCCGAGCCGACCAGCATCTCGCCGACCGGTACCGGGCCGGCGGGGGGCAGAGCGGTGACGGCCGCGCCGGCAGCGGACTTCCGGTCGGCCCTCGCGGCGCAGTGTCGGGAGGACCTCGACCACCTGCGACGGACCATCGCCACCCTGGTCGACCAGCACCCGGTCACCCAGCCCCGGCCGGCGGATCGGTACCAAGCGGTGCTGCTGACCGGTGCCACCGGTCTGGTCGGCCGGTTCGTGCTGCGTGACCTGCTCCAGCAAACCGACCAGGTGACCGTGCACTGCCTGGTCCGCGCCGCCGACCCGGCAGCGGGGCTGGCCAGGATCCGGGCGGCCATGGAGTACGCGGAGATCTGGGACGACGACTACCCGCAGCGCATCAGGGTCTGGCCGGGCGACATCCGCCGGCCGCGGCTGGGGTTGCCGGAGCCGGACTTCGACCAACTGTGCGAGACCGTCGACGCCGTCTACCATCTCGCCGCGGATCTCAACCTGTTCTCGTCGTACTCGCGAATCCGCGACGTCAACACCGGCAGCCTGGCCGCAGTCGTCGAGTTGGCGCTGCGACGACGCACGAAACATCTGGTGTACGCCTCGACGATGGGCGTCTTCCCGGCGTACTTCTGCAACTTCGCCAACGAGTTCAACGGCCGGCGAATCGTCGAGGGCGGCCAGCCGGACCTGGCCGAGTTGGCGTCGATCTGCCCGCCGCAGCTGGTGGGCTACCCGTGGACGAAGCTCGTCGCCGAGCAGAGCCTGCTGTTCGGCCAGACAGTCGGCCTGCCGGCGACGATCATGCGCCTGCCGCAGACCGGCATCGCCGCGTCGACCGGCTACGCCCAGAGCAGCGATATCAAGATCCGGATAACGCTCGCGGCGCACGACGTCGGTCTGGTGCCGGCCGGCTTCCGGCTGCAGTGGACCGAGCCGGTCGATCTGGTGAGCGAACTGCTGACCAGGATCTCGCTGCGCCCACGCCAGCAGGCGATCCACCATCTGGTCAATCCACAGCCGCACGACCACGACCTGGAACTGCCGGACTTCGGGGTGCCGGTGCACGAATGCGGCTACGCCGAGTTCAAGCGGGCCTGCCAGGCACGTGGCAGACAGTCACCGCTGTACGGGCACTGGGCGCTGGTCGACCAGTTCGCCAGCTACTGGTTCGCGCCGCGGCCGGCCACCGGTCGGGACGACCACCCACCGGTGCACCACAGCGAACCGGCGCACCACAGCTCAACTGGCGACGACGGGCCGTCGACGACGGTCTGGCCAGGGTTGATCACCAGCACGGTACGGTTGCAGGGCTGGGTCACCCGGCACCAGCAAACCTGGCCGTACCGCCTCGCTCAGGCTTCGCTGGATTCCACTGCGCTGTTGCGGCGGGCCGACCGGTTCGCCGACCGCATGGCCGTCGAATTCGGCGAGGCGTACCCGCCGGCGTTGGTCGACGGACTGCGGGAACTTGTCGACGCGCTGAACACGCCGGCAGCGGAGATCCGCACCGACCGGGTGTCGGCGGTCTTCTTCGAACTCACCCGCAAGCTGTGGAACCGGGCCGCGTTGGCCGGCGAGTACGCCCGGATACCCGAAATCGGCCGGGAAACCGTCGAACGGCCGGTGTTCATTCTCGGGGTCAATCGCACCGGTACCACGTTTCTGCACCGGCTGCTCGCCAGGGACGACCGGTTCTGGGCGCCGTACCCGTACGAGATCGCCCACCCGGCGCTGCCGGTCGGGCGGCCGGAAGCGGCTCGGGAGCACTACGCCGCCGACATCATGACCGCGGTCGGGGCGGCCGAGGCGATGCGCGGCATGCACCCGGTTGACCTGACCGCGCCGGAGGAGGAGTTCGGCTTCCTGGAGGACTCCTTCGCCTCGGCAACATATCCGCTGCGGTACTTCGTACCGGACTATGCGAAGTGGCTGGCCGATCAGCCCGGCGACTTCGCCTACCGTCTGCACCGACGTACGCTGCAGCATCTGAGCTGGCAGCGGGGCACCCGGCTGGGCGGCCCGGCGAAACGGTGGCTGTTGAAGATGCCGTTCCACCTCGCTCGGCTGCCAGCACTGCTGGAAACCTATCCGGACGCGGTCTTCATCCAGACGCATCGGGACCCGCAGGAGTTCATGCCGTCCTGGCTCAGCGTCGTCGAGTCGGTGCGCGAACTCACCGCCGAGACGCCTGAGCGGACCGCGCTGGGTGCCGAGCTCCTCGACGCGACGAGTCGCATGTTGACCGACGCGGTCCGGTTCCGCACCGCTCACCCGGAGCTGGCGCACCGCTTCGCCGACGTCAGCTACCGCGATCTGGTCGACGATCCAATGGGTACAATGGACGGCGTCTACCGGCACTTCGGCTGGGCGCTCGACGATGAGACCCGCCGTAGCATCGACCGGTGGCACGTAGCACAGGTGGCCCAGCGGCGGGCGCACCCCCGGCACAGCTACTCGTCGCAGGCGTACGGCCTCACACCGGACCAGATCGACGCCGCTTTCTCCGCCTATCTGCGATTCGTCCGACGGTGAAGGGCGGGCGGAACCATCAGTCAACCGGAGGTCGAATGAGGACGAGTGCGGGTGACGGCACCACTGCCATCGTCATCGGCGCCGGTATCGCTGGCCTGGCCACCGCCCGCATCCTGAGCGACCACTTCGACCGGGTGACGATCCTGGAGCGGGACCGGCTACCGCAGGAGGCGGTTCCACGTCGGGGCGTCCCGCAGGGACGGCACAGCCACCTCCTGCTGGCCGCCGGGCAGCGGCTCCTCGACGGTTGGTTTCCCGGCCTCGCCGACGACCTCGCCGCCAGCGGCGCGGTTCCCGTCCACGCGTCCGGCCTGGTGTGGCACCAGATCGGCGATTACCGGGTACGTTCCGATCTCGGATTCCTCGCCATGTCCATGAGCCGGGCACTGCTTGAGGTCACCGTCCGTAGACGGCTACGACAACAGGCACCCAACGTCCGCGTCGTCGACCGGACAGCGGTGGACAGCCTGATCGTCGTGGACGGCCGGGTGATGGGCGTGCTCGTCGATGGCGTGGCGCATCGGGCCGACTTCGTCGTCGCGTGTTCCGGTCGCAACACGCAGGTGTTCGATCAACTGGCCGCGCAGGGATTCCCAGCACCCGAGATCTCGGCGGTTCGCATCGACATGGCGTCCGCGTCCCAGGTCGTCCGGCGCAAACCGGATGACCTGGACGGCGATCTCGCGGTGGTGATCGGCGGCCCGGCCAACGGGCATCGGGTCGGCACCATGGTGCCGGTCGAGGGCGACCGGTGGATCATCACCCTCGGGTCCTTTTTCGGCGAGGTTCCCCCGGACGATCCGGACGAGTATCAAGCTTTCGCCCGATCCCTGCCGGCACCTGCGCTCGCCGACGTACTCGCCCGGGCCGAACCGCTGACCCCGGTGCTGACCCACCGGATGCGGACCAACCTGCGCCGGCACGTGGAACGGCTCGACCGCAACCCGCCGGGCTTCATCGCGCTGGGCGACGCCGTCTGCAGTTTGAACCCGATATACGCCCAGGGAATGACGTCGGCGGCGCTGCAGGCCCAGGCCCTCGGCCAGGCGCTCGACCGGCACGGTCCCACCTCGCCGGAGCTGGCCCGCGCCTTCTATCGACGGGCCGGCAAGGCGGTCGACGGACCGTGGCGGATCGCCGCCGGGGCCTACTTCGCCGACCCACGGGCCACCGGTTCGAAATCGACCGGTGCAGGTCTGCTCAACCGCTATCTGGACATGGTGTCCCGGGCCTGTCACACATCGCTGCCAGTGGCCCGCCAGGCGCTGCTGGTACAGAACCTGCTCGCCCGGCCGGAGTCGTTGCTGACCCCGGCGATGATCCTGCGGGTATTGCTGGCGGTCCGACGGGGCGGTTGACCTGCCGGGCACCCGCCGGAAGAAGCTGCCAGGCGCCGGACCCGGACGCGTCTCGGTCGCCCCGGTCAGCCGCCATCGACGTCGTCTGCGGCCAAGAACGCGTACAGCTCGGCCAGGAAGGCGGGCCAGGCCGGTTCGTCCGGGGTGAGCAGATGATTCCGGCCGTCGAGCAGGACGAGCCTGCTGTCAGGAATGAGTTCGGCCAGTTCCATCGCCTGCGAGACGGGAACGCGCGGGTCGTCGCGGGAGTGCGTGATCAGCGTCGGGCAGGACACCTTGGGGGCGAGATCCGACACATCCAGACGGGAGAGTTCCTCGAGGAAGCGGGCCCCGTTGGCCACCGATGTGGTCAGCTGCTGGTGGCTGGTGAACTCGTCCCACAGGTGCGGTGCGCCGTCGGCGAAGAACTGGGCGGCGTAGAACCGCAGGTAGCTGCGGTTCTTCGCGAACCAGCCGGCCAGGGTGAGATCCAGATCGAGGATCGCCGCGTCTCGCTCAGCGTCGTCGCGGGCCCGGGCTGTTCGGCCACGGGCGTAGGCCGCGTTGAGAATGAGTCGACTGACCCGTTCGGGCCGCCGCGCGGCGTAGGCGACCGCGAGGGAGCCGCCCTGGGAGATGCCGAGCAACGGAAAGCGGTCGAGGTCCGCCGCATCGGCCACGGCGTCCAGATCCTCGATGTACTCGTCGAGAGTGAAGCCGCACGCCCAGTTCGACAGGCCGCAGCCCCGCTCGTCGTAGCGGATCAGCCGCCGGCCACGGACCAGGCCCTCGAACCAGTGGGCGAACAACGGCGTCATGCGTTCCAGGTCCAGTCGGCTCGGCCAGTTGGCGGCCTTGACCAGGGGCGGCCCGCTACCGATGGCTGCCCAGGCGATCTGCGTGCCGTCTGCCGTGCGGCAGAACCGGATCAGATCGCGGGCCCCGACAGCCGCCACCGCCCCCGCCTGCGGGCCCGCCTGCGAGCCCGGTCCGGCGGTCGGGGCCGCCGGTACGGCCGGGTCGGCTTCGCCCCGCCGCACCGTCGTCGGGGCGACGAACTGGTATCCCCGTCCGTACACGGTCCGGACGAATTGCTGCCGGTCACCGGTGTCACCGATCGCCAGGCGAACGGTACGCAGTCGAGCGGCGAGGAGGGCATCGGTCAGGGGTGCACCATTCCAGACCGTAGCCCGTATCTCTTTCTTGGACACCACTCGGTCACGGTGCTTGACCAGGTGGCAGAGCAGGGCGAGAGCCCGGGGCTCGATGCGGATCGGCCGTTGGTCGCGGCAGAGGCGCCCGAGTCGTAGATCAAGATTGAAACGTCCAAAGCAGTATATTTCAGTATTCACTGCCAAATTCTATGAAATAAATATTCAGATATCACTATCAGAAAATGGACTCCGGCCGTCGGGATCCCGACTGAAATCAGACGTCGGTGGCCAGTCGGGCGTGCAAGTGCTCGTCGTAGCGACGACCGTCACCGTAACGGTGGGATTCACGCAGCGTGCCTTCGAGCCAATGACCTGTTTCAGGTTGGTCACTCCCTGCGCGTTCCACGAGCCCGAAGTGTGTCAGGTGGTGCTCGCTGCCCGTACCACTTTCACCAGTGATCGGTGACGGTCACGGTCCCGACGCGACGTAGCGCATTGCGATGTCTCCAGATAGCCATGGGCACCAAGTGTGCTCATCGGAATTGACGACGACTTGGCGAAATTCTCAGGAATTCCTGAGGATTTAATGAGGACATCGGGAACACGATTTCTGACCAAAATCCTACACAGGAACTGTCGGGATTTGAACAGGCTGGCCCGACCTCACCACCGCCCACCCGCTGACCTGCCCGGACGCCGTGCGGAACACAAGATCATCCGATGGATGGACGGCGGGCCAAGGGCGGTACGCTGACCCGATGGCTGGCGACACATACAGCTTCGGCGAGTACGAACTGGATATGGCTCGCTACCAGTTACGCCGGGCCGGCGAGCCGGTCCATGTCGAGCCCCGGGCCCTCGACCTGCTGCACTACCTGATCGAGCACCGCGACCGGGTGGTGTCGAAGAACGAGTTGCTCGACAGGATCTGGGGGGATCGCTTCGTCAGCGAGGCCGCCCTGACCACCGGGCTGCGCACCGCCCGCCTGGCCATCGGCGACACCATGCGCCAACAGCGGCTGATCCGCACCGTACATCGACGCGGATACCAGTTCGCGGCTCCGGTGACGGTGGCCCGGTCCGGCCAGGCTACCGGCTCACGACGCGGGCCTGGCGACAGGACTGGTGCCACCGCCGCCGGGCTCAGCGGCGCGGACCAGCAGATCGTCCGGTTCTGCCGGGCCGACGACGGCACCCGGATCGCCTATGCCACCGTCGGATCAGGCCCGCCGCTGCTCAAGGCGGCCAACTGGATGACCCACCTCGACCTCGAATGGACGACTCCGGTCTGGTCACACTGGCTCAACGGCCTGGCCCGCAACCGGCAGCTGGTCCGTTACGACGAACGTGGCTGTGGCCTGTCTGACTGGGAGGTGCCGAGCTTCTCCTTCGACGACTGGGTGGACGATCTGGAGACCGTGGTGGAGGCACTGGGGCTCGACCGGTTCCCACTGCTCGGAGTGTCGCAGGGCGGTGCGGTGGCGGTGGCCTACGCGGTCCGCCGGCCCGAACGGGTCAGTCGGCTGATCCTCGCCGGAGCCTATGCCCGCGGGCGTCAGGTCCGGGCCCGCAACCAGGCCGAACGTGACGAGGCGGCCCTCGATCTCGATCTGGCCCGGGTCGGATGGGCACATCAGGATCCCAGTTTTCTCGGCGTCTTCGCCGCCCAGTTCCTGCCCGAAGGCACTCCGGAGGAGCTGGAGGAGTTCACCGGTTTCCAGCGACGGACGACATCACCGGCCAACGCGGTCCGCTTCTTGGAGGAATTTGCCAAAATCGATGTCTCCGCCATCGCCCACCGCGTGCAGTGCCCGACGCTGATCCTGCACTCCCGCGATGACGTACGGGTGCCGTTGTCACAGGCCAGCGAATTGGCCACGCTCATCCCGGACAGCCAACTGGTCCTACTCGACAGCCGCAATCACCTGCTCACCGCGGCCGAACCGGCCTGGGCCGAGTTCCTGTCCCAGATCGACACGTTCCTGGTGGCGTGACCTTCGGTCGAGTCAGCCGGCTGGCCGCAACGGCTCGCAGGCGGCCATCGCCTCGGCGATGGCCGGATCCGATTCGTCGAGGTCCGCCGTCCACTCGACGTTCCGCTCGGCCAGGCAGTTCCGGTAGGCAGCGGTGGCGCTGCGCTCTGCCTCGGTGCCGTCGACCCCGCTGGGACCACCGGGTGCCGCGCTGGCTCCTCTTCCCGCCGGCAGTGCGGACTGGCAGGCTTCCTGCGCCGCCGCCCAGGTCGCGTCGTCGACGTCAGCGGGCCGTAGCATGTCACCGAACCCGCCGCCCGGCCCGCCGCCGCCCGGCCCGCCGCCACCCGGTGCCCCGGAAGGCAAGCCCGAGGGCATGCCGAACGGCCGGGCCGACGGCGTCCCGGAAGGAAATCCTGACGGCATGCCGTCGGGGTTACCGCCACGCGGCCCGTACCGCCCGTTGTCGCCGCCCGATCCCGGGCCGGGAACCTCCGCGACGTCGATCCCGTTTTCCCGGAGGCATTCGACGTACGCGCTCATCGCGCCTGCGGCGGCCGCGCCGGAGCCGGAGTCCGTGTCGGAGCCGCCACAGGCGGCAAGCAACAACAGACAGGCACCTGCGGTAGCGCCCCACCTCGAACGCCTGAGCGTAGCGAGCACAGCCGTACCCTCCCTGTCCGACAAAGCCCGCGACGGTCGCCACCGGCGCGGGCCAGCAGACCGTGGGAACCTCTGACCCGCATCAGGGATTGCTGTGACCAGGCTGGGTATTCGCGCCTGGCGGCAGGTCTTTTCAGGAAACGTCGAGGTGTCGCTGAGCCGGCCCTGAGCAGTTGCCGGAACACTGCCCGCTCATGGAACTCGGCCCGTGGTGGGCGCCAACCGGCTGGCGACCCGCAAGACGCCGGCTCGCCGTCGCGACAGCGGGCGCGACACTTGTCGGCGCTGGTGTCCTCGCCGCCGCGATCGCCCTCCCGACCAGCGCCGATGATGCGGCACCCGCGAGCACCGTGCAGGTCGACCAGGGAACGGTCACCGTCGCGGTCGCCGCCACCGGCACCGTCGAACCGGCCCAGGACCGCCAGCTCGGCTTCGGGGTAGCGGGCACGGTGACCCGGCTGGACGTACGGCTCGGTCAGGACGTGACCGCCGGCGAGATACTCGCCGCGGTCGACGACAGCGACGCGGTGGCAGCGGTCGAGCAGGCGCAGGAGGCGTTGGCCGCTGCCCGGCAGGCGTTGGGCGTGGCACAGGCGCAGGCAGCCGACGACGCGACCGACGACGTCGGCACCACCTGCGCCACGAACGCTCTCACGGCCTGGACCGGGGCCGACCCGACCGCCGGTCCACAGCCCGACCCGACCCCGTCGAGCACCCCTGATCCGACTGAGCCAACGCCGTCCGGCACCGCCCCGGGCACGGTGACGTCACCGTCGCCGTCACCCGCCGTGTCCGGCCCGGCCAGCTCGGCTTCCCCGACCGCGACCGCCGCTACCGGTCCCGGCACCGCGGCTACGGACAGCCCGCAACAGCGATCCGGCGCGGACACCGGCTGCGGTGGCACGGACGATGAGTCCTCGGGCGGAGCCGGGACCGGTAGCGGAGCCGGCGGTGACCCGGTGCTGCGGGCCCGGCAGCAGGTCACCGCAGCGACATTGCGGCTGGCGTCGGCCGAGGACGACCTCACCGGTACGGTGATCAGCGCCCCGATCGACGGCAAGGTGCTAGCCGTGGCAGGAGCCATCGGCAGCGCGGTGCGCGCCGGCGACACCTTCGTCGAGCTCGGCGCGGTCGCCCAGATGCAGGTGACGGCGAGCTTTCCCGAAGCCGATTCCGCGCGGTTGGCGGTCGGCCAGTCAGCCGTCGTCACCCTGCCGGCCCGGCCGGGTACGGAGTTCTCCGCCCGGGTCACCCAGGTCGACCCGGTGGGCAGCGTCGACGGCCAACTGGTCCGCTTCGGCGTACTCGTCGATTTCGACCAGATGCCGGACGGCCTGCTGATCGGCCAGAGCGCCGGGGTACGGATCGTCGTCGACGAGGTGACCGACGCGGTACGGATTCCGGTCACCGCGCTCGGCCGTGGTAGTGGTGGTGAGGACATCGTCGTCGTACCGGCCGGCTCCGAAGGTCAGCGGCGGCAGGTGGTGACCGTGGGCGTCCGCGGCGACCAGTACGTGGAGGTCATCGACGGTCTCGTCGTCGGTGACCGGGTGCTCGGCACGCCCGATACCACGGTCGGGAGTGGTTCGTGACCGCCACCGGTCGATTCACAGCTTCCATCGAGGACACGCCGAGGACACACCGAGGCGGGCACCAGAAGCTGTCCGCCATGCCTGTGCGTCGCCTCGCCGGTCCGCGCCGACCGTTGATCCTCAATTCCGTTCTCGTCGTAGCGGTGCTCGGTGCGCTCGGCTGGACCTACTACGCGGTGGCCGGACCCGGCACCGCCGCCGCCGACGGCGGCTCGTCGGGCACCGCGACCGTGGCGGTCCAGCAGACGACGGTCACCGCGACGGTCACCGCCTCCGGCTCGGTACGCAGCGCCCGCACGGCGGTCGCCGACTTCGTCACCAGCGGCACGGTCACCGAGATCCTGGTGACCGTCGGGCAGCAGGTCGCCGAAGGTGACGTACTGGCTCGGGTCGACGACGCGGTGGCCCGGCGGGAACTCGACGCCGCACAGGCCGACCTCGACGCCGCACAGGATGCTCTCGACACCGCCGAGGCCGCCAATGGGTCGACGGCCGACGCCGAGGCCGCGGTGGCTCAGGCGGAGTTGGCGGTCGACGAGGCGCAGACGGCCGTCGACGGAGCCACCCTGGTCGCGCCGATGGGCGGCACGGTCGTCGCGGTCAACGGCACGGTCGGCGAGTCGGTCGGCGGTGGCACCGGATCCAGCGGCGGGACCGCGTCCGGCGGTGCCGGCACCGGTTCGGCCGCGTCCGGAACCGGGTCGTCCGGATCCTCGTCGGCCAGCGGGTTCGTGGACCTCGCCGACCTGACCCGACTGGAGGTCACCGCCTCGATCTCGGAGACCGACGCGACGCAGGTGGAGCTCGGGCAGCCGGCGACCATACGGTGGAACGCCCTGCCGGACGCCGAGGCCACCGCGACGGTCGGCGTCGTCGATCCGAACGCGACCACCACCAACGGCGTGGTCAGCTATCCGATCACGCTCGACCTGGATTCGGTGCCGGACGGGGTGCGACCCGGGCAGACGGTGACCGTCACCGTCGTCGTCGGCGAGGCGGCGGGCGTGCTGGCGATCAGCCCGGCGGCGCTGACCGGCACCGGCACCCAGCAGTCCGTCACCGTACTCGTCGACGGCGCGCAGGAGAGCCGTACCGTCGAGGTCGGCCTGCAGGGCGACGACGCGGTGGAGATCGTCTCCGGGCTCGCCGCGGGCGAGCAGGTGGTGATCACCATCCCCACCGAGTCGGACAGCGAGACCGACGGCGGCTTCCCCGGCGGCGGCGGCTTCCCCGGCGGTGGCGGACCGGGCGGCGGCTTCTCCGGCGGCGGGCCGGGCGGCGGCGGACCGGGCGGAGGCGGGCGGTGAGCCCGACCGGGTTCCTGGCGGCGCGCCAGCGCCACCCGGCGCAGCCACGGTCGACCGGGTCACCGGCCGTCCTGGACGTGCGGGACGTGACCAAGGTGTACGGCACCGGCGAGTCGGCGGTAGCGGCCCTGCGTGGCGTGTCGCTACAGGTCGAGCGGGGTGAGTTCGTCTCCGTCATGGGCTCGTCCGGTTCCGGGAAGTCGACGCTGATGAACATCCTCGGCTGTCTGGACGTGCCGAGCGCCGGCCGGTACCTGCTCGACGGGGTCGACGTCGGACGGCTCACCGAAGGGCAGCTGGCGCTGGTCCGCAACCGGCGGATCGGCTTCGTCTTCCAGTCGTTCAACCTGATCCCGCGGACCACCGCCGTCGCGAACGTGGAACTGCCCCTGGCCTACGCCGGGGTCCGCCCGGCGCAACGGCGCCGTCGGGCGCTGGCCGCACTCGACCTGGTCGGGCTGGCCGACCGGGCCGGGCACCTGCCGAACCAGCTTTCCGGCGGGCAGCAGCAGCGGGTCGCGGTCGCCCGCGCGCTGGTCACCGAGCCGGCCCTGGTGCTGGCCGACGAACCGACCGGCAACCTGGACAGTACCTCGACCGAGGAGATGCTGGCGATCTTCGACCGGCTCAACGCGGACGGCCGGACCATTCTGCTGATCACCCACGAGTCGGAGGTCGCCGCCCGGACCCGTCGGCTGCTCCGGGTGCGTGACGGGCGGATCGTCTCCGACGAGCGGCAGCCGTACGGGGAGCAGTCCTCCGGGGAGCAGCCGTACGGGGAGCAGCCGTACGGGGAGCGCGGCAGACACGGGGAGGTCGCCCGGTGGGACCGGTAGAGATCGTCCGTGCCGCGACGCGCGGGATCGGTGCGAACAAGTTGCGTTCGGCGTTGACCACGTTGGGCATCCTGATCGGGGTGGCCGCGGTGATCCTGCTGGTCGCGGTGGGCAACGGGTCGGCGCGATCGATCGCCGAACGGATCGAGGCGCTCGGCACCAACACCATCACCGTGTCGGCGTCCGGTGGCGGCGACGCCGGCCTCACCCTGGCGGTGGCCGAGGCGCTGCAGGATCCGGTGCTCGCCCCGGACGTACGGTCGGTGTCTCCGGTGGTCAGCACCTCGGCGACGGTCACCTACGCGGATGCCGATCACTCGGTCGGGCAGTTCGTCGGCACCTACCCGAGCTACCTCGCGGCGTCGAACACGGCGGTCGGCCGGGGCGTCGCGTTCACCGACGTCGACGTCGCCCAGGGCCGGCGGGTGGCGCTCGTCGGCCAGACCGTGGTCGACGAGCTCTTCACCGGGGCGGATCCGCTGGGCAGCCAGGTGACCGTCGACGGCACCCTGTTCACCGTGGTCGGCGTGCTGGCCGAGAAGACCTCCAGCGGCGGGCTGCAGGACGCCAACGACCTGGTGGTGGCCCCGCTGACCGCGGTACGTCAGGCGCTCACCGGCTACGGCGCGATCAACTCGGTGCTGGTGGAGGCGACCGGTCCGGACCGGGTCGACGCCGCACAGGCGCAGGTGAGCGCGATCCTGGATCGCCGGCTCGGCACCGGCGACACCGGGTCGGGAGGCGGCACCGCGGCCGGCGGCGGCTCGTCGCAGGCGTACCGGATCCAGAACGCGTCACAGTTGCTGGAGACCCAGGCGTCGACGGCGGAGACGTTCACCGTGCTGCTCGGTGCGGTGGCCGCGATCAGTCTGCTGGTCGGCGGGATCGGAATCACCAACATCATGCTGGTGACGGTGACCGAGCGAACCCGGGAGATCGGCATCCGCAAGGCACTCGGCGCCCCACCGGGCACCATCATGACCCAGTTTCTGGTCGAGGCGACCCTGCTGAGCGTGATCGGCGGCGGGGTGGGCGTGGCGGTCGCGGTGCTCGGCTCCCGGTTCACCATCGTCGGGGTCGAGCCGGTGATCGTTCCGGGCTCGGTGGTGCTGGCGCTGGGTGTGTCGGTGGCGATCGGGCTGTTCTTCGGCAGTGTGCCCGCCCGGCGCGCGGCGAACCTGCGCCCGATCGACGCGCTCCGGTACGAGTAGGCGGCCGGGGCGAGTAGGCGTCCAGTTAGGCGATTGATCGATGACGACTGTTGGAGACGACGTGCGCGACGACGACGGATGGTTGGCCGCCGGGGCACCCCGGCGGTGGACGAACCGGGTCACCCCGTGGCTCGCCGCCGGGTTGTTGCTCGCCGCCGGGTTCGCCGCCGGCGTGACGGTGCCCCAGCGTGACGCCGGGGCGACGGCCAGGCCAGGGCAGCGCGCGGCGGGTGGCGGGCAGTACCAGGCGGGTGGCGGGCAGTTCCAGCCACCGGGCGGCCAGCAGTCGGTGCCGGCCGCCGACGGTGGTCGAGAATCGGCGGCGACCGGCGTGGTCAAGCTGGTGGACGGCGACACCGTGTACGTCGAGACCGAAGCCGGCACCGTGGTGATCGTGCGCACCGACGACGATACGGCGGTCCGGGTGCCCGCCAGCCTCGACGGGTTGGCGGTCGGTGCGGCGGTGACCGTCGAGGGCGAGACGGCGGCGGACGGCACCGTCAGCGCGGAGTCGATCGTCGCCAGCGACTGACCTGAAACCGCCTGTGCCGGTTGCGCAGATCACATCGACGAAATCAAGATCGACAGCTCTTGGCAACACCGATGTGATCCGACCAACACGATAGTGCAACGTCGATTTTCGAGTATCGGGCGATGGACGAGCCCGCTGCTCGCGACCTCGACGGGAACGTGGCGACCCACTGCCCATACTGTTCCTTGCAGTGCGGCGTACGGATGCGGCCGGCGCCGCCCCGGCCGCCGATGATCACGCCGGCCGACTTCCCTACCAACCGGGGCGGACTGTGTGCCAAGGGCTGGAGCGCACCGGAGCTGCTCGACCACCCCGACCGGTTGCTCACCCCGCTGGTGCGTACCGAACCGACCGACCGGCGCAGCCCGCTGCGCCCGGCCAGCTGGGACGAGGCTCTGGACCGGATCACCGGCGCGGTGCAGGCAAGCCAGCAACGGTACGGGCCGGCCAGTGTCGGCCTGTTCGGTGGCGGTGGACTGACCAACGAGAAGGCGTACCAGCTCGGCAAGTTCGCCCGGGTCGGGCTGCGCACCCCGCACATCGACTACAACGGCCGGTTCTGCATGTCCTCGTCGGCCACCGCCGGCAACCGGGCCTTCGGCATCGACCGTGGCCTGCCGTTCCCGCTGGCCGACATCGCCGACGCCCGGGCGGTGCTGGTCGTCGGCGGCAACCCGGCCGACACCATGCCACCCGCGATGCAGTACTTCGACGCCGGCCGCGACGCCGGCGCCACCCACATCGTCGCCGACCCCCGCCGCTCGGCGACCGCCCGTGGTGCCAGCATCCACCTGCCGGTGGCGCCCGGCACCGATCTGGCGTTGGCCAACGGGCTGCTGCACATCGCCATCCGGGCCGGCTACGTCGACCGGGCGTACGTACGCGAGCGCACCACCGGGTTCGACACGGTCCGCACCGCGGTCGCCGGCTACTGGCCGGACCGGGTGGAACGGATCACCGGCGTGTCCGAGGCACTGCTGCAGCGCACGGTGCGCGCCCTGGCCACCGCGCCGACCGCGATGATCCTCACCGCCCGTGGCGCCGAGCAGCACAGCACCGGTACCGACACCACGCAGGCGTACATCAACCTGGCGCTCGCCCTCGGCCTGCCCGGCCGTCCCGCCAGCGGCTACGGCACCATCACCGGGCAGGGCAACGGGCAGGGCGGACGCGAGCACGGTCAGAAGGCCGACCAGCTGCCCGGCTACCGGCGCCTGGACGACCCGGCCGCGCGGGCGCACGTGGCCGCGGTGTGGGGCGTCGACCCGGACGAACTACCCGGACCGGGGGTCTCCGCCACCGAGATGATCGACCGGATCGGCACCCCCGCCGGGGTGCGCACCATGCTGGTCTTCGCCGCCAACATCCTGGTCTCCGCACCGGACCGGAACCGGGTCGCCGCCCGGCTCGCGGCGCTGGACTTCCTCGCCGTGTCGGACATCTTCCTGTCCGAGACCGCTGCCGTGGCCGACGTGGTGCTGCCCACCGCCCAGTGGGCGGAGGAGGACGGCACCATGACCAACCTGGAGGGCCGGGTGCTGCGCCGGCGGCAGGTGCTGCCACCGCCGGACGGGATACGTGACGATCTGAGCGTGCTGGCCTCGCTCGCCGACCGGCTCGGCCGGGGCACGTACTTCTCCGCCGACCCGCAGACCGTCTTCGACGAGCTGCGCCGCGCCAGCGCCGGTGGCATCGCCGACTACGCGGGCATCAGCTACCGGCGCATCGAGGCCGAGGACGGGGTGTTCTGGCCGTGCCCGACCGACGACCATCCCGGTACGCCGAGACTGTTCACCGAGCGGTTCGCCACCGCCGACGGGCGGGCCCGGTTCCTCCGGGTGGCGCACCGCGACCCGGCCGAGCTGCCGGACCGCAGCTACCCGTACCTGCTCACCACGGGCCGGATCATGGGCCAGTACCAGAGCGGCAACCAGACCCGCCGCGCACCGTCGCTGGGCGGCAGCGCCACCGACCCGAAGGCCGAGATACACCCCGACCTGGCCCGCCGGCTCGGCATCGGCACCGCCGACCTGGTCGAGTTGACCACCCGCCGTGGCCGGGCGGTGTTCCGGGCCTACCTGACCGAGCACATCCGCCCGGACACCGTCTTCGTGCCGTTCCACTGGGGCGGTCCGGCCAGCGCCAACGCGCTGACCGACCCGACCCTGGACCGGCACTCGCGGATGCCGGCCTTCAAGGTCTGCGCGGTGGCGGTGCGCCGCCTCGCCGGGCCGGACGAGGCAGCCACCTGATGAAGGGAACCACGATGCGGTCGACCCCACGTTTCCTGCAAGGAGTGTTCGCGTTCGACGGCAAAGGGTTGGACGCTCCCCTACCGCTGGACAGTGCTTTGCGCTACACCGTCCCGAACGGGCTGGTCGCACAGACCGTCTACTTCCGAGGCGGCAACAGCTCCGGCGAGCTGATCTACGTACTGCTGCTCCGCGACGGCGCCCCGATGCGCTACTTCCCGATCGGTGCCCGTGACGCGATGCACGTGCCGCTACGGGTGGTCGAGGACCTGGCCGCCGGGACCGTGGTGGAGTTGCACCTGGCCGCACCGGCCGGCACCGGCGGCACGGTAGTGCTCGACCTCGGCCTGGTGGAGGTCTGAGGTGACGGCACCTGACACGGTCGCGCGGCGACCACGGCTGGTAGTGGTCGGCAACGGGATGGCGGGCGCCCGTACCGTCGAGGAGATCATCGACCGGGTCGGCCCGGACCGGTACGACATCACGATGTTCGGCGCCGAGCCGTACGGCAACTACAACCGGATCCTGCTGTCCAACGTGCTCGCCGGCGCCGAGGAAGAGGACGGCATCTTTCTCAACAGCCTGGCCTGGTACCAGGAGCACGGCGTCACCCTGCGGGCCGGGGTGGAGGTCACCCGGATCGACCGGTTCGCCCGGGTGGTCCAGGCCGCCGACGGCACCACCACCCCGTACGACAAACTGGTCATCGCCACCGGGAGCGTGCCGTTCGTGCCACCGATCGACGGCGCCCACCACCCGCGCCGTGGCTTCCACCAGGGAGTGTTCACGTTCCGGACGCTGGACGACACCCGGGCGATGATCCGCTACGCCCGCGACCACGAGCGGGCGGTGGTGATCGGCGGCGGCCTGCTCGGCCTGGAGGCCGCCCGGGGCCTGCAGCAGTACGGCGTGTCGGTGACCCTGCTGCACGCCGCCGGGCACCTGATGAACGCACAGCTCGACGCCACCGGTGGGGACATCCTGCGGCGCAGCGTCGAACGGCTCGGCATCGACGTGGTCACCCAGGCCCGCAGCGAGCGGATCCTCGGCAGGGACACCGTCGAAGGGGTCCGCCTCGCCGACGGGCGCGTCGTCGCCGCCGACATGGTGGTGATCGCCGCCGGGATCCGGCCGAACACCACGCTGGCGCAGGTCAGCGGGCTGCCAGTGGAGCGGGCGATCGTCGTCGACGACCAACTGCGGGTGCTCGACGAGCCGGACATCTACGCGGTCGGCGAGTGCGTGCAGCACCGTGGTCAGACGTACGGCCTGGTCGCCCCGCTGTGGGAGCAGGCGAAGGTGCTCGCCGGGCACCTGACCGGCACCGATCCGACGGCCGCCTACCACGGTTCGCGGGCCGCCACCAAGCTGAAGGTCGCCGGGGTCGACGTGGCCGCGATGGGGGTGACCGCGCCGGAACGCGACGACGACGAGTTCGTGGTCTTCGCCGAACCCCGGCGCGGGGTCTACAAGAGCGTGGTGGTCCGTGACGACCGGCTGATCGGCGCCACGCTGGTCGGGGACGTGAGCAAGGTCGGCTTCCTGATGCAGGCGTTCGACCGTGGGTCGCCGCTGCCGCAGGAGCGGGTCCGGCTGCTGTTCGACCTCGGCGGGCCGCCGGCCGAGGTGTCCGCCGCCGAGCTCGCCGACGACGCGCAGGTGTGCAACTGCAACGGGGTCAGCAAGGGTGCGTTGGTCGCCACCGTGGCCGGTGGGGTACGCACGGTCGCCGGAGTGATGGACGCGACCCGCGCCGGCAAGGGCTGCGGCTCGTGCAGGAGCCTGGTCGGCCAGATCGTCGAGTGGGCCGCTGGCGGCGAGGTGGCGGCCGACCCGAGCGCCGACTGGTACGTGCCCGGGGTGCCGCTGGACAAGCCGACCCTGATAGCCGAGATCCGCGCCCGTGGCCTGCGCAGCGTGTCGGCGGTGTTCGACGCGCTCGCCGACGGGCGCGAGGACGCCAGGAGCAAGATGGGGCTGGTGTCGCTGCTGCGGATGATGTGGGGCGACGAGTACGTCGACGAGCGCGGCGCCCGGTTCATCAACGACCGGGTGCACGCCAACATCCAGCGGGACGGCACCTTCTCGGTGGTGCCGCAGATGAAGGGCGGCTGCACCACGTCGGAGCAGTTGCGGCGCATCGCCGACGTGGCCGACAAGTACCGGGTGCCGCTGGTCAAGCTGACCGGCGGGCAGCGCATCGATCTGCTGGGTATCCGCAAGGAGGACCTGCCGAAGGTGTGGGCCGACCTGGACATGCCTTCCGGATACGCCTACGGCAAGAGTTTCCGGACCGTGAAGACCTGTGTCGGCAGCGACTTCTGCCGGTTCGGGATGGGTGACTCGACCGCACTCGGCATCGCCATCGAGGAACGGTTCCAGGGGCTGGAGGCGCCGGGCAAGATGAAACTCGCGGTCACCGGCTGCCCACGCAACTGCGCCGAGGCGTACGTCAAGGATCTCGGCGTGGTCGCGATCGACGGCGGCCGGTGGGAGATCTACGTCGGCGGTGCGGCCGGCGCCCACGTCCGCAAGGGCGACCTGCTGGCCACCGTGGACACGCCGGACGAGGTGATGACGCTGACCGGCCGGTTCCTGCAGTACTACCGGGAGAACGCGAACTGGCTGGAACGCAGCTACGCGTTCGTGCCCCGGATCGGCATCGACCGGCTGCGCGAACTGATCGTCGACGATGCCGACGGGCTCGGCGCAGGGCTGGACGAACGGATGGCGGCGTCGGTGGCCGGGTACCGGGATCCGTGGCGGGAACGCGACGACCAGGCAACCCCGGGTCAGTTCCGTACCGCGTTGCCGCTGGTACAACTGCCGGCGGTGCCGATCCGTACGGAGCCGGCGAGCAACGGCGAACGGCCGTGACCACGGCCGCAGCCGGCGAGCAGCTGGTGGAGTACCGGATCGGCCCGGCGGACGACATTCCGCCCGGCGAGGGGCGGGCCTACCCGGTCGGTGCCCGGATGGTCGCGGTGTTCCGGCTGACCGGCGGGGCGCTGCGCGCGATCTCGGCGGTCTGCCCGCACGCCGGTGGCCCGCTGGCCGACGGGATCATCGACGCCGAGGTGGTGGTGTGCCCACTGCACCAGCACACATTCGAGTTGGCCACCGGTTGCTCGCGCAGCGGCCAGCCGCCGCTGCGGACCTACCCAGTGCGCCAAGATCCGGAGGGCATCGTGTGGGTGTCGGCGCCGGCGGCCGACGGATAGATCTCACAACGCCGGCGGTCAACCGGTGCGGACCCCGACCACGCATCGACATCGACGTTTTCCATGCCAAGAAACATTCGGTTCATAACCTGATTTCCTACGAACCGATGGCTAAGGAGACACCCCTGATGGCCAACGAGACAGCCGTTACGGAGACCATCGACAGCCGACTTCAAGAGAACCGGAAGCACTGGATCGCACACTGGGAGCCGGAGGACCACCGGTTCTG
Source organism: Solwaraspora sp. WMMB335 (assembly GCF_049179075.1). Taxonomy (NCBI): domain Bacteria; kingdom Bacillati; phylum Actinomycetota; class Actinomycetes; order Micromonosporales; family Micromonosporaceae; genus Solwaraspora; species Solwaraspora sp. WMMB335. The sequence continues at coordinate 5,430,413 of NZ_JBMHMF010000001.1, read as the reverse complement.
GCAGACCGTCGGCCGACCGATAGCCCGGCGCAATCTCATCTTCTCCATTTTCGCCGAGCACATCGGCTTTTCGGTATGGCTGCTGTGGAGCATCGTCGTGGTCCGGCTCGGCACCGTGGGCTGGGAGCTCAGCGTCAGCCAGGCGTTATGGCTGACCGCCGTGCCCAGCGGTGTCGGCGCCTTCCTACGGCTGCCGTACACCTTCGCGGTGCCGATCTTCGGCGGCCGGAACTGGACGGTCGTCTCTGCGCTTCTGCTGATAATCCCGAGCGCCGGCCTGGCCTGGGCGGTCAACCATCCGGGAATCGGCTACGTACCGCTGTTGTTGATCGCCGCCACCGCCGGTTTCGGCGGCGGGAACTTCGCATCCAGCATGGCCAACATCTCGTACTTCTATCCCGAACGGGAAAAGGGCTGGGCCCTCGGGCTGAACGCGGCCGGCGGCAACATCGGGGTGGCGGTGGTGCAGTTCCTGGTGCCGAAGGTGATCGTGTTCGGTGGCGGGTTGGCACTGTCCAGAGCGGGCCTGATGTACATCCCGCTGGCGGTCGTCGCGGCGGTCTGCGCCTATCTCTACATGGACAACCTGGCCGAGGCCAAAGCTGACGTCGAGCCGGTCTGGTCGTCGCTACGGCACTCCGACACGTGGACCATGTCGCTGCTCTACATCGGCACGTTCGGGTCGTTCATCGGCTACTCGGCGGCGTTCCCTACCCTGCTCACCGCGGTGTTCGACCGGGCGGACATCGCGCTCGGCTGGGCGTTTCTCGGCGCCGGGATCGGCTCGGTCAGCCGGCCGTTGGGTGGTCGCCTCTCCGACCGCATCGGTGGCGCCCGGGTGACCGCGGCCAGCTTCGTCGTGCTCGCGGCCGGTGCCTACGCCGCGCTGTGGGCGGTGCAGCGGCAGGACCTGGGCGTCTTCTTCGTCAGCTTCATGGTCTTGTTCGTCGCCACCGGCATCGGCAACGGGTCGACGTACCGGATGATCTCGAAGATCTTCCGGGTCAAGGGCGAGGACCAAGGCGGTACGCCGGAGACCATGCTGCGGATGCGCCGGGAAGCAGCCGGCGCGCTCGGCATCATCTCCTCGGTCGGCGCGTTCGGCGGGTTCTTGGTGCCGATCTGCTACGCCTGGGCCAAGTCGACGTACGGCAACATCCAGCCGGCGCTGCGCTTCTACGTCGCGCTGTTCCTGGTGATGCTGGCCGTCACCTGGTTCGCCTACCTGCGGCGCGGCTCGCGGATGGCGCAGGCCGGCGTCTGAACGGACGCGACCAGCGCGTCGCCGGTCACCCGAGCGGCGCCGACGGTCAACTGAAGGCAGGTGGCTGGCCGGTGGCTTCCAGCACCGACGACCACAGGTCGCCGTGCGGGTCGACCTGGTTGCGGATGCTCGTCACCAACGGCATCGGGACGTGGACGAACCGGCCACGCCACCGGCCCACCACCAGTTCGGTACGCCCGGCCATCGCCGCGTGCACCGCAGCGTGCGCCAGCCGGATACAGTAGACGCTGTCGTACGGATTGGCAGGCACCCCACGGATCGTGTAGCTGGGGTCGATGTACTTCAGGCTGGCCTCGGCCTCCCGGTCGCTGTTTTCGTCGGCGTTACCACGGCCAGAACCGCACGCATCGACGATCGGCGAAATACGTACGGAGACGTATGCGCGGCCCGACGCCGCCCGGTAACCCTGGGCAGGTGACCAATCATCACCATTCACTGTTCGTTGTCGCCCTCGCGGCGGCCGTCTCCACGGCGGTCTGGACTCCGGCACCCGCGGCCAGGGCCGCCAGCGGCCCGGATCAGGCCGCCGCCACCAGCCGACCCGACCTGAGCGCGGCCAACCGGCTGGGTCCGCTCGACGCGCTACCCGACTGGTCGCGGGCCGGCTACCAGGGTGGTCAGCCGCTGCCCACCGACGACCTGATCAACGGCGACGCCGCCTGCCGGATCGACGCGTCCCGGCTGGCCGGCGAGTTCGGCGTGGTCGCCGACGACAGCACCGACGACAGCGCCGGCCTGCAGGCCGCCATCGATCACGTCCGCGACGTCTGCTCGCCGTCGGCCAACTTCCGCCGACTGTCACTGATCAGCCTGCCGGCCGGGCGGATCGACGTGTCCCGGCAGATCTACGTCGACGCCAACTTCCTGGTGCTGCGCGGTCAGGGCGCCGGCGCCGGCGGCACCCGGGTGGTGTTCCGGCCGGACACCGACACCCGTTACGACACGCTCAGCAGCGACGGCAGCCGCTGGGAGCCGAACGGAATGAGCTACGGCAGCGGCAACGACGTCGGCAAGGGCGGCTGGATCTGGCCGGGCCGGGCGCTGTTCAAGGTGCAGACCCGCGACGTCGCCAGCCGCTACCAGGACGAGTGGCAGGCAGCGCCGGCCAACCGCAAGGACCTGTTCGAGGGATCGGTCAACCAGCACTGGGTCTCCGGGCAGAAGCTGGCCGGCCGGGCCGACGACCCGGGATTCTCGGCCCGCGCCGGGCAGACCGTCGTCCACCTCGCCGGCAACACCAACATGAACAAGTTCTCTCCCGGCGGGTACGTCTGGGTCGGCGCCGCCAACAGCATCAACTTCTACGAGCAGCAGGGCGTCACCTACGCCGAACACGCCAGCATGATGGAAAACCTCCACATGCGACAGCAGATGTTCCGGGTGACCCGGGTGGATTCATCCGTCAAGACGATCACCCTGGACCGGCCGCTGGAGTACGACCTGCCGGTCGACTCGGTCTCCGACGGCTCACCGCCGCTGCTGACCGAGACACCGTTCGCCAGCAAGGTCACCCCGCTGACCGCGGTCGAGGGCGTCGGGCTGGAGAACTTCGCCTTCACCCAGGAGATGACCGGGCTGCCCCGACTCGGCGGCGGCACGTACGCTCTCGATCCGGCCGACGCGGTGCACAACTACGGCAACCTCGCCCCCGAGTACGCCATGAACGGGGTGCTGTTCAAGTGGGCGGCCAACAGCTGGGTCCGCGGCCTGGCCGGCACCATGACCGGATCCCACCCGGTGGTCACCGAGGTCGCCCGCAACCTGCAGATCGAGGACAACACCTTCGACGGCGCGTGGAACAAGGGCAAGGGCGGCAACGGCTACCTGCGCGGCAGCCGGGTCTGGGACTCGCTGTACGCGTACAACACCAGCCGCAACCTGCGGCACTTCACCTTCCAGTGGTCGGCCAGCGGCAACGTGGTGTTCCGCAACGATCTCGACTCCGACCTGAACCTGCACGGCGGCTGGGAACGGTACAACCTGTTCGAAGCCAACACCGTACGGGTGCCGTACGAGCACAGCTCGGGCAGCTGCACCGCCAACTGCGGTGGCGAGGGCGGCCAGGTCGACGAGGGCACTTGGTATCCGATCTGGTGGGCGGCCGGCCCGAAAGCGATCAAGTGGTCCGGATCGGCCGGGCCGCAGAACGTCTTCTACCACAACGACCTGTCCAAACAGCTCACCCCTGGCGGACCGTACGTGACGTACGAGCCGTACTCGGTGACCGGCAGCGCCGACCCGGCCGACACCATCTACCAGTTCGGCTCCGACCCGGCCCACCCGCGCCGGTTCCGCCACCTGAGCGCGGCCGGATCGGTGATCCCCGACTGGTCGGATCGGGAGACCCTCGACTACACCGGCGGGCGGGGTGTCGTCGCCACCACCGGATACCGGCACCCGTCGCTGTTCCTGAGCGACGTCGGGCAGCTCGAACCCCGGGACGAGGAGGTCCGCCAGGCTGCCACCTGGAACATGCAGGGCGCGGGCACGTCCGGCGGCTGGACCGGCCAGGCCGGCGAGTACGAGAACAAGTACGCCAACGGAGTCCTGCCGCTGGCCGTGAGCGGCAGCACCTCGGTGATCGCCTTGCAGGAGGCCGGTGCGCCGCCACCGAGCGGCGGGCCGCCGACCGACCACCCGCAGGTCGACTTCCAACGGGCCGACGGGACGTTCCCGCCGGTGCGGGAGTACCGCCACGGCGGGACGGATCGCCGCCCGCAGGGTTACCTCTACTGGCTGCACACCGACACCTCGGCGAACGGACCGGGCCGGGTCAACCTGGCCGTCGCCACCCGGACCCAGGTGCCCGCGGACGGGATCTTCGTGGTCGCCTCGCCGCTGGGCGGGCGGCCGGCGCTGGGAGTCAACGTCGGTGGCACGGTCTTCTTCACGGTGCACGGCTTCTCCGGCAACGGCAACGACATGCCGGGGCTGCTCGGCGCGATCCGGCAGCGGATGCTCGTCGCCGGGCCGGGCAACCAGCCACTGGACTGGGTCGCGATGGGCGACTTCAACCGCGATCCGGACAACCTGGCCAACGCGCTGCCGGCCGGACAGTTCCGGGTGCACGCTCCGCCGACGCCGACCCACCCGACCCAGGATCCGCAGCGGTACCTCGACTACGCGGTGGTGCCGGACACCGGCAACGTACCCCGGGTCACCGGCTCCGAGACCCTGTCGCAGATCCTGCTGTCGGACCATCTGCCGGCCCGGTTCCGGCTGGTCCTGGAAGCCGCGGCCGAGCCGCCGCCGCTGGTGGCGCAGCCGACCCCACCCGGCAACGCGGTGCTGCGCAACGCCGGCACCACCAACGTCGCCGACATCGACCGCTTCGGCAGTGGCAACGAGATTCTCGACGTACCGTTCCATTCGGGTTTCCAGCAACGGTGGTGGCTGGATCCGAGCGCGGAGTTCCCGTCCTACTACCGGCTGGTCAACCTGCTCACCGGCGACTTCCTGGGCCAGGAGAGCGGGGTGGCGGACGCGCCGGTGGTGCAGTGGCCCAACGAGGCGGCGGATCAGCTCTGGCGGCCCGACTACCAGGGCGACGGAACGTGGACGTTACGCAACATGGTCACCCAGCAGCTGCTGACCGCGTTGCCCGGCGCGCACCGGCTGGCCGGGCGGGACTGGAACGGCTCGGCCGAACAACGCTGGTTCTTCCAGACCGAGGCGTCGATGGAGGACTCCCGCGAGATCAACCACTTCCCGCCGCAGCAGGCCACCGACCTGGTGGTCGACATCTCCGGCGGCGGTAACGCGGCCGGCACGCCAGCGATCCTGCATCCCGAGAACGACGGGGACAACCAGCGGTTCAGTCTCATCCCGGCCGGCCAGACCGAGGGCGCCAACTGCTACTACCTGGCCAACGCCGGCGGCTACCTCAGCGCCGCGCCGACCGGGGCGTCCACCGCTGGCGCACCGGTCGCGCTGCACCACTTCCGGGGCAACACCGACGGCTACCTCTGGTGTCAGATCGACGAATCGCTGTCATTCGCCCTAACCAACCGGACGGTGGTGGCCGGCGTGCCGACCGATCTCTACCTGTCCGATCATGGTGTCGGCAACCAGTTGACGGTCGAGCGGGGGGACTCGCAGTTGATCCAGACCTGGTTGTGGGAGGCTGCCAGCTGAGCAAGGCCCGCTGATCGTACGCACGTGGTGTCGGCGGGGTGGTCCGGACCGGACCACCCCGCCGGCGCGGGTGCCGAAGGAGGGACGATGGCCGCTGCCCTACGCGTCGACGTCTGGTCGGACGTGATCTGCCCGTGGTGCTACATCGGCAAACGCCGGTTGGAGGCCGCGCTGCGCCAGACCGGGTACGCCGACCGGGTCGACGTACGCTGGCACAGCTTCCAGCTCGACCCCGGGCATCCGGCGGGCAAGCGCCAGCCGGTGCACGACATGCTGGCCGGCAAGTACGGCGTACCGCCGGCGCAGGTGCGGGCGATGACCCGTCAGGTGAGCGAACTGGCCGCCGCCGAAGGGCTGACGTACGCCCTGGACCGGGCGATCGCGGTGAACACGCTCGACGCACACCGGCTCAACCAGCTGGCCGCTGGGCATGGTCTCGGCGGACAGCTGCACGAACGGTTGTTACGGGCCCACCTGGTCGACGGCGAGGTGCTCGACGACGCGCCGACCCTGATCCGGCTCGCCGCCGAGGTCGGTCTGGACGTCGACGCGGTGCGGCGGGTGCTGGACGGCGACGGGTACGCCGCAGACGTCGCGGCCGACGCCCGGGCGGCTCACCGGCTCGGCGCCACCGGCGTCCCGTTCTTCGTCATCGACGACCGGTGGCGGATCTCGGGAGCGCAACCGGTCGACGCCTTCGTGGCCGCGCTACGCGCCGCGCACGCCGCAGCCGGTGCCTGACCGGCGGGGTCGTGGAAGGGTGCCGGAACGGTGGCCGGACTACCGTGGTGCCTTCTGCCCAGCGACCGCGTCGGCCCGGTCAGCGGCCGATGGCCCGGGGGCCCGATGCGACCGGTAGGTCAACCACGACGCGGCGATGCCGGCGATCGCGGCGGCCACGCTCGCCAGCTGGTCGGCCAGCGACGGGCCGATGGCGGCCACCACCAGTACCACCAGCAGTATCGCCGCGACCAGGCCGAGCGAGGCGGTACGGAGCGTCCGCTTGAGTACCGTACCGGCCCATCTGCGTAGCACCGGCACCGCCAGTGCCTCGGCCACGATGATGCCGGCCATCACCAGCAGCGGGATCTGCCAGGGTTGGATCTGCATGACACTCACCTCCGCTGGACGTGGGTCGGCGGCACTCTCGCCGGGCTGTTCGCGTCGTCGGTCACGCCAGGGCTTCCATCATCTCGTCGATGAAGTGCGGCGCGAGTTGCTCGTCGCGGTGCAGGAACCGCTCGACGTGGTCCTTGACCACCGCGGAGAACCGGCGGTAGTTGGGATGAGCCGGCCGGGGCAACGCGTTCTCCACCGCTTCCCGCACGCCGTTGAGGTGCGGGATCGACGCCTTGAGGTTGTCGTCGCTGTAGGCACCGATCGCGGTAGGCGCCAACCCGTGCGTGGCAAGGATCTTCTGCACCACTTCGCTGCTCGCGAAGGCGATGAAGGCGCGGGCCTGCGGGACGTGCGGTGAGTCGGCTACCACGGCCAGACTCTGGCCGCCGAGAACGCCGGCGTCCATGACGGCCACCTGAATCCGTCCGGTGCGCACGTCCGGATTTTCGAGCTGCTGCAGTTCGCGGTACTTCACCGGCCAGTTGCGCATGTAGCGGCAGGGCGAGTCCGGTTGAATGAACAGGTCACGGGATTCCGCTTCGCTGCCCGACACCAGCACCCGTTGCGCCTCGACAGCTTCCTTGAGCGGAGTGAGCGCGGACCGCCAGAGTTCGATGTCCTGGGAGATAAGGTCGGCGGCCACACCAGGGACGGATGGATCGGGCACCTTCAGCACGCCAGGCCGCGAGGATGCGGCATGTTCCAGAACGTTGACCACGAAGGCTTCGTGGTACGCCGACACACTGGGCCGGAGCTGGCCGACGAACTGCTGCGAACCGTCCGGAATAGTGGCCATCAGCTCGGACAGCGAGCGCGAGGCTGGCCGGTCGTCGTCGCCGGTGCGGACGAAGAGCATGCCGACGTCGGTGTTGAACGGGACCGCCCAGTAGCGCGGATCGTCGATGGAAACCCGGTTCATCCAGTCGAGCGGCCCGATGAGCTGCCGGCCGCCGTCCAGCGCGATCGGGCTGATCAGCTCCCGGTCGGCGAACTCCGGCACGTCGATGACGTCGAGGTTGAGCAGATCCGCTTCGCCGCGTACCGCCTGTTCCAGCATGATCTGGCGCTCGTCGCCAGAGCCGAGAGAGATCTCATCGACGCGAACGGTGATGTCGGGATTGGTCTGATTCCACATGGTGATGATCAGGTCACGGGCACCGGTGCTGTCCGTGCCGCTGGTGAGTCGCAACTCGACCGCTGGTGTGGACCGACCTCGCGGGGCCGCGTAGAGGGCGATGGCGGAGAACGTCCCGGTGGCCAGGACGCCGCTGAGGAACGAGCGCCGCGAATACTGCTCCGGTGTCGACACGTAGACCCCTAACCGACAGCCAGATCACCGAGAACATGATCGAAAACCGACGATGGTTATGTACGTCACACTACGACAGTGGGTCAACGCGGTAACAGACCTGCGCCGGGGCACCGATCCCGCGTGAATCTTCCAGACCCTGGGTACGGGCCCATGCAACGTACCGGCCAACTGGCCGACCCCCTGGAGGAGACGTCGCATGAGTCACGTGACCGAAACCGACGCCGATGACGAGGCGAAGGCGAAGGACGAGACCGAGGCCGAGACTAAGGTTAAGGCTGAGGCCGGGGCCGCGCCAGCGGGTGCGGAAACGCCACACCACCAGTCGGTGGTGCCGCATCCGCCCACCGGCTGGCGCCGGTTCCGCTACATCGGACCGGGCATCCTGTGGGCCCTCGCCGCCCTGGCCACCGGAGAGCTCCTGTTCACCCCACGGGTCGGTGCACAGTACGGCTACACGCTGATGTGGGCGCTGGTAGCGGTGCTCGCGCTCAAGCTGTTCGTGACCCGCGAGATCGGGCGCTACAGCGTCGTCACCGGCCGGCGGTTGCTCACCGGGCTGGCCGGGCTACCTGGCCCGCGCGGCTGGGCCATCTGGGTGATCCTGTTGCCGCAACTGGTGGTCGGAATCGCCGCGATCGCCGGCATCGCCAGTGCCGCCGGCAGCGCCGTCGCGATCGCCGTACCCGGGCCGATCCAGCTCTGGACCGGCGTGGTGATCGCGGCAGCCGCCGGGCTGGTGTTGTTCGGACACTACGCCGGCGTGGAATGGGTGTCCCGGATTCTCGGCATCGGCCTGGCGGTCGGTGCGGTCGTCGCCGCCATCCAGGTCGGGCCGGACCTCGGTGAAGCCGCCGCCGGGTTCGTGCCGGTGCCGCCGGACGATCTCGTGGTGGCGGAGATCCTGCCATGGCTCGGCTTCCTGTCCAACGGCGCGGCCGGGCTGATGTGGTACTCGTACTGGATCACCGCCAAGGGGGTCGGCATGGCCGGCGCGCCGGCGGACGAACGCCCCGACCCTCGCGATCTCGACGGCGGCCAGATCGCCCAGGTACGTGGCTGGCTGCGCACGATGACACTCGACTCGACGTTCGCCGTGGTCGGTGTCGCCGTCATCACCGTCGCGTTCCTGGTGCTCGGCGCGGAACTGCTACGCCCGGAGGGAGTCGTGCCCGCCGAGGCGGACGTCGCCCGGGACCTCACCCGGCTGTTCAGCGAGGTGTTCGGCAGCGTCGGGTTCTGGCTGATGGTGGTCGGCCTGGTGTCGGCCTTCTGGACGGCCACCCTGACGAACATCGACGGCTGGCAGCGGCTCTACACCGACGGCGTACGGCGGCTGCTGCCGGCGCGGCTGGTGGACCGGCGGTGGACCCGCCCGGTGGTCATCGGCCGCAGCGCGGTGGTCGGATGGTTGGCCGCGCTGCCGTTCGCCGTGTTCCTGATCTCCGGGGACCCGGTCACCCTGCTGACCCTGGCCGGTTCCATCGAAGCCGTGCACATCCCGCTGGTCGCGGCGCTGGTGCTGTGGCTCAACCGGCGCACGGTCCCACCGGCGCTGCGCGCCGGACCGATCGCGACCGCCCTGGTCGTCACGGCGGTGGCCTTCTTCACCGGGTTCGCCGGCTACTACCTGTGGCAGCAGATCGTCGGCTGATGCGACGCCGACCGGCAGTGTGAACAGGCCGACCGGCAGTGTGAACAGGCCGACCGGCAGACGATGCCGACCGACACACGATCAGGGGCCGCGGCGACTGCTCGCCGCGGCCCCGGCAGGAGCTCAGGTACCTGCTCAGCGGTAGTAGGGGTATCCGGGGTACACGTATCCGACGCCCCAGAACGGCAGGTAGCCGTAGTAGCCGTACAGGTCCTCGTAGTACTTGTCCTGCGACACCAGGTCCGGATCGTAGGCGGGCGCGCCGGAGACCCGTTCGCGCGACTCGTTGATGTGCACCACGTCGTCGGTGATCCGGGTGACCGCGTCGACCGGAATGAACGAGGCGGTGGCACCGATGCCCAGGATGCCGCCGTGTTCGACCCGCAACATCCGGACCTTGTGCTCGGCCTCGTCGATGAGCAGGTCGTCGACCTTACCGATCTCGTTGCCGTCGGTGTCGTGGACCTTCCTGCCACGGATGTCCTCGGCGGGGTCGGCCACCATTTCGTGGGCATCGCTCATCTTGATCAGCTTTGCGTAACCCTCGGTCTTCATGACACCTCCCATCGGGTCATCCGCTCACTGTTCCCGTCGACGGGCGGTGGCAAACCTCCCGCTGCCACTCCCACCTCAGCTCCGCCTTCCGTATCAGCTTCACCCGAAGGCCCTCGCGCCCGGCCAGACCGGTGCGTCCTGGACGAACGCCGGGCTGCCCGCACCGGTGGCCGACAGGTGGTGTACCCGCAGCTGGCCAGTTGACCCGGCTCTGGCCAGCAGGTCGGGGATCTCGTCGCCGTTGACGTCCGGCATCCCCAGGACCACGTTCATCGCGGCCGCCGTCCAGCCGGTGCCATAGGGGACGTCGCCGTCGCGGGACGCGGCCGCCGACTTGAGCGACGCCAGGTCGACACTGCCGGTGACCGGGCCGGGCAGGCCGTGCCGCAGATACATGGTGCCGTTGTCGAGATGCCGCCACAGCAGGTCCGGTGTGCCGTCCCGGTCGATGTCTGCGACGTTGACGATCTCCTGCCGGCCCCAGGACGCGCCGTCCATCAGGGTCGCCTGGGCGAAGCTCGCGCCCGTGTAGCCGCTCAGCGTCCAGAACGCGGTGCCGGCCCGCAGAACCAGGTCCGGATGCCGGTCGCCGGTGATGTCACCGACGGCCTTGAGCTGGGTCCAGGTCGCCGGGTCCGGCACGCCGTCGGGCAACTGCACGCCAATCCGGTCGTCGACGTTGAAGCTGCCGTAACCGTCGCCGGGATAGAGCCAGAACCGGCCATCCGGGGTACGGGCGAACAGGTCGGTGACGCCGTCGCCGGGAAAGGCGTCGGCATACTTGGTGATCAGCGCGGCCGAGCCGGACGCCGGGTCGTACCAGTGGCCGACGGGATTCAGCGTGTTGCCGGTGGCGTACGACGCCTCCAGGGATTCGTACAGTGCGCCGTCGGTGTCGGTCGGATAGGTCCGCAGCTCGCCTGCGTCGGTCACCACGGTCAGGTCCGGGCGACCGTCCCCACCGGTGTCGCCGGGTCCGTCGGCCGCGTCCCGGGGCGGCAGATAGAAGGTGTAGTCGGTACGGGCGCTGCGGTTGCCGACCGCGTCGTACGCGAACACCTGCATGGTGATGGGGCCGGAGTGCCGTGGCCGCAGATCGGGCACGGTCGCGGTACCGGCGCTGGCCGTGACGTACGTCAGGTTCAGGCCGCCCATCGCGTAGCTGAACTGGGCGGCGTCGGTGGCGGTGAAGGTGATCGGCCCGGTCTGGCCGAACGTGACGGTTGCCCAGGTGGCCCCGTCCGGGGTGGCCGCCAGGAACACGTCGCTGGTGACGACCGGAGCCGGTGGCCCGCTGGCGTCGATGGTGATGCGACAGGGTTCCTGACCCGGCGGGAAGAAATACGAAACGGCCCCCTCGGTGTCCTCGGACCGCACGTCCCACGAGTAGGTGGCGCCGTCCTGGAGGCTGGTGGCGGGAATCGTCACACTGCCCCGACCGTTGCTCAGGCTGGTGACCAGTGTGCCGGTGGGCACGGGGTCACCGACCTTCCAGAGCCGGAACCGCAGGCCGCGCAGGTTTCCGTCGGGGTCGGATCCGGTGGCGGACAGCACCAGGTTGGTCCGGGCGACCGTGGTGCCGTTACCCGGTCCGGGCGCGCAGGCCCCACCGGGTGCGATGGCACCGTTCACCGGCTCGTTCGGCTTGCGGTTGTAGACCACGGTCAGCTCGGTCGCCGAGACCTGGAACAGGCGCCAGGTCTCGAAATCCGACTCGTGGGTGGCCTTCATTCCGAAGGTCACATTCGACAGACCGCCGTCCGCCGCCACCTGGGCACCGTGCTGCACGTTGAAACCGACGTACGCGTCGGCGCAGTCGGCGCGCCCGTGCGCGAACGAGCGCCGCTGCTGCTCCGTATGCCAGGCCGGCTGCCTGCTCCAGGTGTTGCCGGACGAGATAGCGCCGACGAGCCACAGCTGCATTTCCTTGGACGTGCAGTTCCAGGAGTGGGTGTTGCGCACCCGGAAGGTCGCCGAGCTGACCGTCGCGCCCTTGATACTGCTGTTGAAGCCCATCCGCCAGAACGACCGGGTGGTCAGCCAGCTGTCGCTCTCGGACCCGACCCGGGCGACGGTGGTGCCGTTGTTGAAGTTCGTGCCGTTCCAGGTGTTGGTGTTCGGATGGTTCTTGTAGACGGTGGCCCAGGCCAGGGTGCCGCTGATCATCGTCGGGTCGAGGAAGACCGGGAAACGCGCGTCCGGGTCGTCGAGCAGGCCGCTGGCGGCGGCGTCGAGACGCAGCCGGGCCTCGCCGGTGCCATCGCCGTCGAGGCCGGTCGGCAGCTGCCCGATCGTGGCACCCGATTCCGCGCCGTGCAGGCCGGACAGGCGCAGCACGTCTTCGACGGTCGCCACTGAGGTGCGGGGTTCGCCGTCGGGGCGGTGTGGGTCCGGTGCCGACGAGTCCCACGCGAACGGAGTCGAGATCGAGCTGATGGCCTCGCCGGTGGCCGGGTCGAGAATCAGCACACTGCCGGTGACCGGGTCCCGGCGAAAGACCGCGGTCGCCGACCGCAGGCCGTAGCTGAGCTGCCGTACCGATCCCGCCTCGGCGGCGGCCGGCGTCTTGACGATCAGCAGCTGCGCGAAAGCGCCGTCGTCGCGCACCACGGCCAGCAGGTCCACTCCGGGCAGCACCTCGGGGTAGAGCGCCCGTGGGCCGTCGAGGACCGGCTCGGGCAGCGCTCCGGGCCAGGTGTACGTGACGGTGTGGCCGGCGACGTTCACCTCGGCCAACACGGTGTCGCCGGCGTCGCTGGTCGTGCCGGTGGCGCCGGTGCCGCTGGCCAGCCGGATGGGGTCGGGGGCGTTGACCGGGCGTACGACGAGACCGTCGGCGGCTGCCGTCCGCTGTTCCGGGTCCGCCGCGGCGTGGGTGAGGGTGGTGTCCAGTGCCGCCCATCGCCCGGTGGTGTCGCGGGCCCGCTGCGGGATGGCGTGGATCGAGGTCCGCAGCTGTCCGTCCGGGCGCGCCCAGGTCAGTGAGGTGGCGTCGGTGGCGGTCTCGATCAGCACGTCCTCGCCGGTACGGCGGGCCTGCTCGATGGCGGTCGCCTCGTCACGCAGGACGACCGGTTCGGTGGCGTCCGGTGCGGGCGGCGGTTCGCCGGCCGAGGGCCGCAGCCACGGCAGCGCGGCTGCCATCAGGGCCACCGACAGCAGACCTGCGGTCAGGGCGAGCCTGGTACGGGTACGCACGAACGAGCTGAGCAGGCGAGGCGCGGTCACTGCGGTCTACTCCCGGTGGGACCAGGCGGGCAGGGGTCCGCAAACGATCGCATGACCCGGGCCGTCACCGCGTGTCTCTTTACCGTTACGAATCTGTTATTTCCCAGCCGGGACAGCAACCGAGCGCATCGACAGGCTAGCTACAGGTAGCTTCCCATCAGCGACAACAGATACACGCATGGCTATTCATAACTTGATGTCACGCCTGCGGCGAATCATCCCTTCTGCCCGTGATCGCACCGTGACACACGTCACCCCAATCCGATCCGGACCGCTATTAGGCGGTTGAGCAACCGTCCGACTTGGCGCAGAGTGCTCACGACCGTGCCGCGTCCCGATCCGGGTCCACGCGGTCGGCGTCCGCACCTTCTCTTCACGCCTGGGAGTCGACGCGTATGCGTGGTACCGGTCCGCTGTCGCCGCAGCGGGATGACCGAGCAACCCGTACCGGATCGGTCCACGGTGGCTGGTCGCGCACCAGGCGAGCCGCTCTGCTCCTGCTGTCGGCGACGCTGGCGGTGACGGTCGTGCCGGCCGAGGCGTGGGCGGTGCCCGGCCCCGGCATGAGCCGGGAGTCGCTGCGTGTCGATCTGCCCGACGTGCCGGAAAGTGGCCAGGTCGACCAGAACGAGTCGGCCGAGTCCGATCTGACCACCGGCGACGAGGTGCCGGTGGTGCCGTACGAGCCCGTGGCAGTCACGCCGTGGGAGTCCGGCGACGGCACTGTGGACCTTACCGGGCTGGCGCCCGGCGAAACGTTGCCGGTCGAGGACCTGCCGGTCGCGCTCGGCGTGCCCGCCGACGGCGACCCGGCCGGACTCGCCGGCAGTTGGGCCGTCGGCCTGGCCGGTCCGGAGGCGTCCCAGGCCGCCCGGGTGCCCGGCCTGATCATGAAGATCACCCCACCGACCACCGCCGATCCGGCCGCCGAGGTCGCGCTCACCGTCGACTACACCACCTTCGCCGACCTGTACGGGCCACTGGCCGCAGACCGGTTCGGCTTCCTGCTGCTGCCCGACTGCGTCTACGACGCCCCGGACAGCGGCGACTGCGCGACCGGCGCCGCCACCAGCGCCGCCACCAGCGCCAAGGAGCCGGCCGCCGTGCCGACCCGCGCGCGCAGCGAGGTGCGGTTGGTGCCGGCCGGCGGGGCCGCCGCCGGAAACACGGCAGGCCACCTCGAAACCAGCGACGACGACCCGGCACCGCCGGCCCGGCGGGTGGTCACCGGCACCGTCCCGGTCAGCGCGCTGCTCGCCGCTGCAGCGCCGGCCGCCGCCGAGGCCACAGCCGAGGTCACCGCCGCTGCGGCCTCGTCCAGCGTGGTCGGTGTGCTGGACACCGGGGCCTCGGCTGCCGGTGACTTCACCGCCACCCCGCTGCTCTCCTCCGGCTCCTGGGCGGCGGGCGCCTCCTCCGGCGCGTTCACCTACTCGTACCAGGTGCAGGTGCCGGAGACCTCCGGCGGCCTGATGCCGCAGGTCAACCTCGGATACTCGTCGCAATCGGTGGACGGGCGGACCTCGGCCACCAACAACCAGGCCTCCTGGCTCGGCGACGGCTGGGACTACAGCGCCGGGGCGATCACCCGCAGCTACGCCAACTGCACCCAGGACTCGAAGAAGGCCGGGTCGAACAACGCCACCCACCGCACCGGCGACCTGTGCTGGGGGTCGAACAACGCCACCCTGTCGCTCGGCGGGACGACCACCGAGCTGGTGTGGGACGTTGGCGAGCAGACCTGGTTCACCGCCAACGGCGACGGGTCGCGGGTCCAGTTGCTGACCGACACCGGGCTGGCCAACGGTGACGCGGACGGCGAGTACTGGGTGGTCACCACCCGCGACGGCACCCGGCACCACTTCGGCCGGCACCGGCTGCCCGGTTGGTCGTCCGGTGACCCGGTGACCGACTCGGTGCTCACCGCACCGGTGTACGGCAACCACCCGGGTGAGCCGTGCTACCAGGCCGGCAACTGGGCCGGCTCGGTCTGCACCCAGGCCTGGCGCTGGTCCCTGGACTACGTCGAGGACGTCCACGGCAACGCGATGAGCCTGTGGTGGGCCCGGGAGAGCAACCACTACGCCCGCAACTTCGCCTTCGCCGATCCGGTCTCCTACCACCGGGGCGGCTACCTGACCCGGATTGACTACGGCCAGCGCGCCGACACCATGTTCTCCGCCGCGCCGCTGGCCCAGGTGTCCTTCACCGTCGCCGAGCGCTGCTTCGCCGAGGGTCCGCTGACCTGCACCGAAACCAACTTCACCAGCACCGATCCCAGCAAGTACCGCATCTGGTACGACACCCCGGCCGACTTGCGCTGCGCCGCCGGCGAGAAGTGCTGGAACGCGTCACCGTCGTTCTTCACCCGCAAACGCCTGGCCACCATCACCACCTGGGCGCAGCGGCAGTCCGGCGGCACACAGCGCCAGAAGGTCGACGAGTACCAGCTCAAGCAGTCGTTCCCGATCCTGCGGACCGGGCCGAACACCGCGCTGTGGCTGGAGTCGGTCACCCGTACCGGTTACGGCCGCAGCGGCGCCGGCACCGACACGATCAGCCTCAACGCGGTCCGGTTCGAGGCCAACCCCGACGACATGCCCAACCGGGTCCGGCGCGACGACCGCCCCAGCTTCTCCCGGCTGCGCGTCGGCCGGGTCATCAACGAGTACGGCGGCGAGACCATCGTCACGTACCAGCAGCCCACCGGGGCCTGCGCCACCGGCGTCGGGCTGCCCGGCAAGGACGACACGGCGGCGCTGCGGGACAACGACCGGCTCTGCTACCCGTCGTTCTGGCACCCGGACCCGGCCGTCGAGGACATCGACTGGTTCCACAAGTACGTCGTCGACAGCGTCGAGGAACTGCCCAACATCGACGGCGCGTTCAGCACCGTCACCCGGTACGCCTACACCGACCCCGGCTGGAAACTCGCCGAGCAGGAGTTCACCAAGAAATCCACCCGCACGTATTCCCGGTTCGCCGGATTCGCGCAGGTGACCGTGCTGACCGGGGCGGACGACCCGGCGCTGGGCGCCCGGCGGACCAAGGCCGTCACCCGCTACTTCCGGGGCCTGGGCGACACCGTGCCGGTGCTCGACATCGACGGCGTCGCGATCGCCACCGACGCCGAGCCGTACGCCGGGCGGATCGCCGAGGAACTCACCTACACCAGCCCGGACGACGCCGACAGCGGCTGGCTGACCCGCAGCGTCACCGTGCCCGCCGCGACCGAACTCGGCCGGCGCGACCGCGACGACGGCCTGAGCCCGCTGCGCGCCTGGCGGGTCACCGAACCCCGGCAGATCACGTACACCCGGTCCTCCGGCACCGGCGACGACACCCGCACCCAGCGGGTCGTCGAGACCCGCACCACGTACGAGGCCACCCACGGGCTACCCACCCACATCGAGTCCCGGGGCGACACCGGCCGCCCCGGCGACGAATCCTGCACGTACGTCGAATACCTGCACCGGGCGGACAAGAACCTGATCGGGCTGACCCGGCAGCTGCGGACCAGCCCGACGCTGTGCGCCGACGCCGACTTCGACGACCTGACCACGCTCAGCGCCGCCAGCCGCGTCGGCTACGACGGCCAGGCGTACGGTGCCGCCCTCGCCGCCTCGACCCGGGCCCTGGTCACCCAGACCTGGTCGGTCAAGGCCGACGGCTCCGGCTTCCAGTCCGACGGCACCGCCGGCTTCGACGCCATCGGGCGCTCGGTGTCGCGCACCGACCCGGACGGCGAAACCTCGACCACCACGTTCACCCCGGCCACCGGCCAGACCTATCAGGTCACCGAACGCAACCCGCTCGGCCACGAGCAGACGCAGGAGATCGAGCCGGGTCGGGGCACCGTCGGGCGGACCACCGACGCCAACGGGCACACCAGCCAGGCGTCGTACGACCCGCTGGGCCGCCTGGTCGAGGCGTGGGCGCCCGGCCGCGCCCCGGCGCCCGGCGCGGTGCCCGACTTCCGTGCCGAGTACCACCTGCCGGCCGGCAAACCGCCGTACGTGGTGACGAAGGTGCGCGGCCACGACAGCCGGGTGCAGACCGCGGTGACCCTCTACGACGGGCTCGGCCGGGAGCGGCAGAGCCAGCAGGAGGCCGTCGGCGGCGGCCGGCTGATCAGCGACACCCTCTACAACAACTCGGGCGAGGTGTGGCAGACCAACAACGCCTACTTCGCCGACGGCTCGCCCAGTGGCCAGCTGTTCACCCCGCTGGCCGACACCGCCGTGCCCAACGCCACCCGCTACGCCTACGACGGCCTCGGCCGGGTGGTCACCGAGATGCCGGTGCTCGCCGGCGTGGAAACCCCGGACCGGGCCACTCGCTACGAGTACGGCACCGACCACTCCACGGTGATCAACCCGATCAACTCGGCGTCGTACCGGCTGTTCACCGACGCGGTCGGCCGCACTGTACGGGTTGACACCTTCACCGACAACGCCCGCACCGCGTTCACCTCGACGCGCTACGAGTACGACCCGCGCGGCCAGCTGGCCAGGGCGTGGCACTCGGCCGACCCGGACCACCCATGGACCTGGCAGTACGACCAACGCGGCCGGCTGGTCACCGCCGCCGACCCGGACGCCGGCACCACCACTCTCGGCTACGACCACCGGGACCGACCGCTGACCTCGACGAACGCCCGTGGCGTGACGGTGTGGAACGGCTACGACGAGTTGTCCCGGCCGACTCAGCAGCGGCTCGGCGGGGCCGGTGGCACGCTGCTGGCCGAGTACGCCTACGACACCGCGCCGGGCGGGGTCGGGTTGCCGGCCAGCGCGACGCGCTACACCGACGGATCGGCGTACACCCAGCAGGTCGGCGGCTACACCGACGACTACCAGCCGACGTCGACGACGCTGACGCTGCCGCAGTCGGTCGCCGACGCGTGGGGGCTGGCCACGTCGTACACCTACGGGTACACGTACACCGACACCGGTCTGCCGGCTGCCACCAGCCTGCCGGCGGTCGGCAGCCTGCCGGCCGAGAAGGTGCTGGTCCGCTACACCGCCGACGGGCTGCCGCTGACCGTGTCGGGACGGGACTGGTACGGCTCGGAGACCGTCTACTCGCCGTACGGGCAGGTGCTGCGGTCCACGCTGGGCGCCCAGCCGTACCGGGTGTGGACCATGGCGTCGTACGACGACGCCAGCGGCGCCCTGCTGGACCAGCAGGTCTACCGCGAGCAGACCGGCGACACCTCGGTCGTCGGCGGCAACCTCGTGTCGCGGCGCAGCTACTTCTACGACGGATCCGGCAACGTTCTCGCGATCCGGGAACACGCGACCGGCATCGAGGAACGGCAGTGTTTCAACCACAGCTCGACAGGTCAGCTGCTGCGCGCCTGGACGGCGGTGAACCAGGCCTCGTGCGCGGCGGCGGCACCCGGGCCGGGCACGGTCGCCGCCGGCCCGGACGGTGCCGGCTACTGGCAGGAGTACGAATACGACCTGCTCGGCAACCGGACCACACTGGTCGACAAGGACCTGACCGGCGACACGTCAAAGGACGCCACCACCACGTACGACTACGGCCGGGCCGACGGCAGCCAGCCGCGCACCCTGACCACGGTGACGAAGGACTACGTCACACCGGCCGGCGCCGAGGTGACCGCCGAAGCGCAGCGGCTGTACGAACTGACCGGCGAGACGAAGTCGGTGACGTCGGTCCAGACCGGCGACGCCCAGGAGTTGACCTGGACCTACGACGGCAAGATCGACCGGATCTCCGGCCAGGGCGCGAGCGGCCGGACCGCGTACGTCGGCCCGGCCGGAAGGTGCCTGGACCTGCTGACGGGCACCGCGGCTGCCGGCCGGCCGATCCAACTGTTCGAATGCAACGGCACGACCGCCCAGAAATGGACCTTCGCCCCGGTCGACGGCCAGCCCGACGCGGATCTGGGCACCCTGCGGATCTACGACGACTGGTGCGTCCAACCCGCCATGGACACCGCCGGATCAGCCGTCCAACTGCACGAATGTGACGGTTCGACCGGCCAGCAACTGGCCCGCACCGCCGCCGGGCAACTCCGCCACACCGCGTCCGACCTGTGCCTCGCCGTACGCGGCGGTGCCACCGCCAACAGCACCCCGATCGAGCTCGCCATCTGCGACGCCACCGCGACCGCCCAACAGTGGGCGGCGCAGGACGAAACCCACCACATCTACGGCCCCGACGGCACCCGGCTGCTGACCATCCAGAACCAGCAGGCCACCTTGCACCTGGCCGATTCGGTGGTGACCGTCGCCGCCGGCGGCGTCAACATCAACAGCCAACGCAGCTACCCCGTCCCCGGCGGCAGCATGCTCCGCTACGCCTACGGCGCTGCCCCGGCCGAACTCACCGCGATCGCCACCGACCACCAGGGCAGCCCGTACGCCGAGATCGGCACCACCCAGGCCACCATGCCCGTCCGGATCGTCAAACACGACCCGTTCGGCAACCCCCGCGCCACCGACACCCTCGCCACCAACCTCAAAACCCAGGCCGGTTTTCTCGGCGCCACCCGCGACGACCCGTCCGGCTACGTTCCCCTCGGCGCCCGCCTCTACGACCCCGCGGTGGGCCGGTTCCTCTCCCCCGACCCGGTCCTCGACCTCACCGACCCGGCACAGGCCAACGGCTACACCTACGCCCACAACAACCCCGTCACCCACGCCGACCCCACCGGCCTGTCCATCTCACTCACCCCCTCGGAGAAAGCCGCCGCGCTCGCCGGCGCCGGCCTGTCCGCCGCCCAGGTCGCCCAGGCCCAGTCCACCATGGGCCGCTCCCTGGCCTCGCTCATCCTCTCCGTCGCCTGGGACGTGCTGAAGGAGTTCATCGGCCTCAACGCCGCCCTCGGCTGCTTCGGCGGAAACATGTGGTCCTGCGTCGACCTCATCACCGAAGCCATTCCCTGGACCAAGGCGTTCAAGGCGATCCCCCGTGTCATCAAGGCAGTCAACCGCACGATCAACGCCATCCAGGCCTGGCAGAAGGCCAAACGCGCCGCCCAGGCCATCCTCCGCGCCGCACGCGCCGCCGAAACCGCCGCGTTGAACGCCAAGAAGGCTGCCCTCGAACGCGCCAAACGCGCCGCCCAGGCCGCCAAGAAGAAAGCCGCCGACAAGGTCAACACAACCAGCAACCGCGCCGTCACCACCAGCAAGAAGACCGGTAACCCCGTCCAGAAACAGGCGCAAGCCAAAACCAACCCCAAAGCCTCCACCGCCGCCAGCGGACGCGGCGGCAGCGGCGGCGGAAGCAAAGCCAGCTCCAAACCCGGCGGTACGGCCGGCGGCTCCACCCGCAGCAACGCCGGCACCACCGGAGGTGGCGGCAACGGCAAAGCCAACGACAGCTGCCTCACCAACAGCTTCACCCCCGGCACCCACGTCCTCCTGGGCGATGGCACCACCAAACCCATCGAGCAGGTCAAAACCGGCGATAAAGTCACCGCCACCGACCCCGAAACCGGCACCACCACCACCGAGACCGTCACCGCCACCATCACCGGCGACGGCGTCAAACACCTCGTCACCATCACCATCGACACCGGCAACGACTCCGAGACCGCCCAGGTCACCGCCACCGACGGACACCCCTTCTGGGTGCCGGAGCTGAACCAGTGGATCGACGCCACCGACCTGCAGGCCGGCCAATGGCTCCAGACCAGCGCCGGCACCTGGGTGCAAATCACCGCAATCCACCACTGGACCGTGTCTCAGGCCACGGTCCACAACCTCACCACCAGCCACACCCACACGTACCATGTACTCGCCGGCAACCAACCCGTACTCACCCACAACTGCGGTGGTGAGGCGACTGTCCACCTGGACTTCAGTAACCCTGAGGCGAAGCACGCACTAATCACCGTCAGGAGCGACGCTGGGGAAGTGCTCTCCACGCACCAGTTCGGGAGCCCGCAAAATCCGCGGGCAGGGGTCGAAACCTTCGATCCCGCCACGCTAGATTCCAAGAAAATCATCAATGTTAATATTCGCATACCAAATGCGGACGCTGCCATGGCGTACGCTGAAGTTATGATGGACAAGACGGCCAAGGGAACTTATCCGGCGTACAGTCTGAGGACTCAGAGTTGCGTGACCTACTGTGCAAAGGTGCTACAGGCTGGAGGTGTAAAGGGAGTGCCGACGACTCCGGGTGCGGCGCAGAGGTGGTTCTTTGAGCAACTCGGGTAAGTGTCCGATGCAGGGAAGGAGTTGGGCGATGTCGATGCCGCAGGGGTGGGAGTGGCTTGAGGATCTACCGGATGAGTGGGAAGCGCCCCCTGACCTGCAAACTCCCACTCCGTACCCCGAGGTCAACTTGGTAATTCGGCTACTCTCATGCGAGTTCCTTGGGTTTGAGGCGCGTGCTGCGATTGGGCGTTTCGTTACGGAGGAGGCGCTGTACGACATGTGGTTTATCGAGAAAGTCCAGACCGCTGGTTGGGAGATGAAGAAGTCTGCATTGCTCCGGGAGGTGCCGATGGAGCAGGCCCGGATCGTTTACGAGGCGTGGAAAGTACTCAATGCCGTCAGTGAGCTTGATGCCCCCGATGCTGTGCTGCTCGAGCGGAGAGTAACGGCGATCAAGGCACTGACGTCCACGCTGCAGGAGGCTGCGGAGAGGCTTGTAGGTATCCGAGCCGAGAATGCCCCAGCTAGTTGATCGGGATCGTTGCTGGTGCTACAGCGGTTAAATAGCTGGGTGTCGCCATGACCGTTTGACTCCGCCCTTCAAGTGGTTTAGATGTGAGTGGTGCCAAATGGGTGCAGTACAAGCCGCCGCAGTAGCGTCTGCAGGTGGCGGTATGTTCGAGTTGATCTGAAGAGGCGGGGTATCGGGGCGTCACTCAAAGGATTTCACGTAGACAAGGTCAAACAAGTTGAATCGCCCTCTTGGCCTGTAGCTCCTGGCGCACTCAGAGGACGTCTGATTCACATATTTTGTGTCAATAATGCTGATTTAGCCGTATCGCCAGGTTGAGGTGGTTTCGGCGGTGAGTCGTTTGGCGAGGTTGTCGATCATCGCGATGGTGATCATGCTGGCGGAGTTGTCGGGTCGGGCTTCGTAGTCGCGTACGAGTCGGCGGTGGTGCATGAGCCAGCCGGATGGGTGGGCCGCGCGGCGAGGTGCCAGCCGTTGGGGCTGGTCCTTTTCCGCGCGGCCTCCCGCCGAACCGGATTTGATGGTTTCCCGATCGTCCGGCTCTCCAGTGACTACTGCGTGAGCGGTGTGGCTGGTTGCCCGGTATGGGCGAGGCTGTGGCAGGAAGCGCAGACCACGAGGGTCTTGCGTCTCCGGTTGGCCATGGCCTTGGCCCACTGGGGCTGCAGCGGCCCGGGTTGGCCGAGGTCGGCGAGCTTGCGGACGTGGTGGACTTCCACCTCGCCGGGTTGCTGGCAGACCTCGCAGACGTCCGCGAGGAGTCGTGTGACGAGTTCCTTGTGCGGGTAGTCGACCCGGGTCGGTTGACGGTCGGTGACCGTCGCCGTTTTCTGCCGCTGGAGCGGTGTTTCACCGAACCGTGCGACCAGTGGCTGCCTGCCGTCGCGTTCGATATGTGCCTCGAAGCAGGTGCGTGGCCCGTATGGTGTCTGGATCTTGGCCTTGTGCTTGGCCGCCATCTTCGTCACCGTCGAGCGGTGCTTGCCTGCCAGGGTCTTGAGCATGGAGGTCTCCATGACCCAGCGCAGCCGGTGAAGCCGGTAGACGTCCCCGGCGAGCAGGTAGTATTGGACGATGCCCCGGTAGATGGCCCCGTAGGTGGCAACGATGGTGTGGTCGCTGCCGTTGGTCAGGGCCTTCTGCTTGGCGGGTTTGCCGCGGTGCAGGTAGGGGCCGGATTTGGCCTTGATCATGTCCAGCGGGACCCGGAGGGCGACCTGACCGTTGATACGTCGGTAACGGCCGGTCTTCTTCGTGTCGTTGTGCTGGACGGTGATCTCGTAGCCGAGGAAGCGGGCCGCGCCTGTGCGGGCGTGGGTGATCAGCGTCTTGTCCTGGGAGAGTTCGAGTTTGAGTTCGTCGCGCAGGAACTCGGCCAGGCGCTGTTTGATCTCCTCAGCTTCGGCTTTCGGGCCGGTGAACCCGAGCAGATGGTCATCTGCGTACCTGCAATACCGCAGCCGCCGGTATCCCGGATCGTCCGGGTCGGCGCTGGGCAGGCTGACCATCCGCCGTCGCAGTGCTCGCGTCAGTGGGCGGTCACCACGTCGCCGGGCCTTGGCCAGCTGGTTTTGCAGGTCCAGGTAGGCAGGGTTACGCGCCCTGCGTCCCCCTCGGGTGTACTCCGGAATCAGGACCGTCTCGACGAACTGGTCCAGTTTGTGCAGGTAGATCGAGGACAGGATCGGTGAGGCCACCCCGCCCTGGGGAGCCCCGGACAGAGTCGCACCCCATTTCCAGTCCTCCAGGTATCCGGCCGTGAGCATGTTACGCACCAGCCGCAGGAACCGGTTGTCGTGGATCCTCTCCGACAGGATCGTGACCATCACATCGTGATCAAGCGACCCGAAGCAGTCGGCGACGTCTCCTTCGATGAACCAGGCCGTTCCGGTCCAGGTGTTGGCGATCTCCCGCAGTGCGGTGTGACAGCCTCGCCGTGGCCGGAATCCGTGGGACCGGTCGGAGAACGCCGGCTCGTAGTATGCCTCCAACAACAAGCGCACCACCTCGCCGACGAGTTTGTCCGACCAGGTCGGCAGTCCCAGCGGACGGGTCTTCCCGTTCTTCTTTGGGATGTGGACCCGCCGGACGGGGGCGAATCGGTAGCGCTCGTGACGCATCGCCGCGATGATGCGGCCGATCTTCGCCTGGGACATGCCGTCCACGGTTTCCTGCGTGACCCCGGGAGTCATCGCGCCGTGGTTGGCGTAGATGCGCCCGTAGGCCAGCAGATACAACTGCGGGTTGAACAGCTGTCGATACAGTTCGTCAAGCGGCAGGCCGCGCCTGCCGCGCTCACGCAGGACACCCAGCACCGTTGTGGCGCTCTGCATTACGCATACCTCCCGGTCTGGTGGTGTCCCATCACCTGGCCCCCTTCGCCCGTGTAGACGGCTTTCCCGTCCTCCCTGGCCGGGCGTTACTCCGGCGACTACTACGAGGCCTCCGTCGCCATAGGACTCGCGTCCGTTAGGCGATCCCGCGTTCGTCCCTGTCGTACGTAGTAGCGTGACGTAGGCGCCCCACTCATCTCCTTCAACACCCTCGCTGGGCGTCGCCCCGCGCTCTGGAGGTTGCGTCAGCCCACACTTCGATTCCGACGCAGAGCACGGCACCGGTTTCAGAGGTCTTTCCGGTGGATGGGAACTTGCATCGACTGGAGATTAGGATTCAGGCAATCCAGCTTTCGCCATATCACGCGGGTCCCCCCGGCACACCGTCCCTGACCACTGGACCCGGTCGCCGGGTTAGCTGGCATGCTCTTGTCCCCTCAGCCTTTCGTCGTCAGGTAAGCCATTCGACCCAGGAACCTCCCTCCAAGTCCCTCCCGGCTGAACCGGGGATACAACAGGGCGCCTCGCGGCGCACAGGGTGCGCTCCACCACCCAGCGCCGCTTGACCACGTGGAGGCCTCGGGTTTCGGTGTTACGTGGGACGATCTCGGCGTCGATACCGAGCGTGGCGGCGTGTTCAACGACACGGTTCTTGAATCCGGCGTCGGCCCAGGTCTTGGTCAGGGTGGGGTAGGCGGTGGTGGCCTGGTCGAGCAGGTCTGCGCCGATGGCGTTGTCGCTGGCGCTGGCCGCGGTGACGATGACGGCGAGGAGCAGGCCGAGCGCGTCGGTGATGATGCCGCGTTTGCGGGCCTACGATCTTCTTGCCTTTATGCCGGGATCGGCATAAAGCCCCACGAGCAGTGGAGCCAGGGACTATGGGTTGGTGCCGTCTGTCTTGATGGTGGTGGTAAAGGCGGTCCAAGCGGCGGGATCGAAGGTCAGCATCCCGGCGGCGGGGGCCTTGGAATCTCGTACGTCGACCTGGCTGCCCCGGTCACGGACCTCGACACACTGGCCGTTGCTGCCGGACCGGCTCGACGTCCGCCAGGCGTTACGTTCCATGCTCGCTCCCTCGTCCAACGGCTGCTGGCGTATTCACGTGGCGATCAGGTCTTTGGCGTCCTGGCAGAAGCGGCGGACGGCGGGGGTGCGCCGGTAGGGGCCGAGAGCGCCGACGAGGTTGCGTACGTGTTTGATGCACCTGGCAGAGGTGACCTGCCCGGTGAGGGTTTGCACGGCTTGGTCGCCGAGGGCGAGTGCCTTGTCCAGCTCGGGCTGGTCCTGCCGGACGTAGGTTGTGGCGAGCAGGGCGTTGCGCAGCGCGCCTTCGCGGCTGAACTCGTCGTCCTGGAGTCGCAGTGCTGCCCGGAGGTGTTCGCGGGCTCGGGTCCAGTCTTCGAGTTTGACGTAGCAGTAGCCGGCCTGGGCGTGGGCCTGGGCTTCGTTGATCCAGTACGCCCAGTCCGGGTCGCCGTGGTCCGGACGTTCGTCGGTGAACCGGTCAAAGGCGCCGTCGAGCGCGCGCCGGGTGTCGGTGACTGCGTGGTTGTTGGCGTACGCCTCAGCGGCACGCAGGTCGAGAATCGTCCCGACTTTCGGACTGGTTGCGGGGTAGCTGGCCCGCGCGGTCTCGGCGAGGGTGATCGACTGCCGGAGCTGGCCGAGGTCCTTAGCCTGGCAGGACATGAAGCCGAGGATGTTCGCGCCGAGGCCACGGTCACCGGCTGCGTGGGCCTGGTAGAGGCCGGCGATCCAGAACCGTTGCGCCTGGCTGTGGTTGCCGTCGTCGAACGACAGCCAGCCGGCGAGGCGCATCAGCTCACCGGCGGTGCCGTGCAGCCGCCGCCCCACCGAGTCGGTGTAGCGCCGCTCGCGTAGCACCTGGACCACGGACGCCAAATGCTGACGGACCAGGCCGAGCGTCTGGCCGCTGCCGAGATGGTCGTCCATCCGCCGCAGGCTCGCCGTGATGGCATCCAGGTGGTCGACGACCTCACCGGACAACGGGCGGCCGGACGTGGAAGCGACGTCCGACGACTGCTGGGCGATGATCCACTCGTGCGCCGGTGACGTCAGCGCGGAACCGAGCAGAGCGAGGAACATCCGTCGGTGCGTCATTGTCTCAGGTTCGTTCACGACCATGGCTGCCTGCAAGGCCCCGGCGGGTGTCCACGGTAGTTCCAGACCAGCCGACGCCGGTGCGGCGTCGAAGCCGTCATCGGGCCAGCCCAGCTCATCAAGGGTCACCGTCCGCTGCAACTGCTCGGACAGCAACGCGACGGCCAGCGACGGCCACGGGCTACGCGGCACCTCGCCCTTCTTCCACTTGTACGGCGTCTTGAGATGCAGCCGCTCCGCACGACCATGCCGCTCGACGCACTCGTTCAGCCGCCGAGCAAGCTGCTCAGGCTGCCAGCCCGCCTCGGCCAGCAAACGCGTGATCCCGTCCCCGCTGACTGCCACCGGCATCGACCCTTCACCCGTAGTGGTCGCTCACACGCACAGTAGCGGACCCGGTGTCCGGCAGGCTGCCCCAACACTGATCCGCACCGATACGCACCACGCGCACCTCCTCCTGTCAGTACCCGACTGAGGTCAACTGGGCACATCGGATTCCGGCGGTGACCCGAATCCGATTCCGGTGAAACGGGTCGGCGGGTCGGGGCGCGGCAACGCTCCGGCCCTCCGGCCTCGCCAGAAGGTGAGAGTGCTCGTGATCGCCAGACTGCTACCGATCGTCTTCGCCGGCCTGATGCCCGGCTTCCTACTCGGCCTGTTCGCCTTCCGCGTCAAGTCCCAGTGGTGCCCCCGCTGCGGCACGACCACCGAAGCCATCCACCGGAACATGCGCCAATGACCGCGCCCGGCCGCCACCGCATCGCCGAACTCCCCATCGGCCGACGAATCGCCCAACTCCGCGCCCGACGCGGCCTCACCCAACAGGTCTTCGCCGACCGCATCGGCAAATCCCACTCCTGGGTCGACAAGGTCGAACGCGGCATCCGCTCCCTCGACCGCATCTCCATCATCCACACCGTCGCCGCAGTCCTCGGCGTCACCCCCGAAACCATCCTCGGCCCCGCCACCAGCCAACCCGAACCCACCACCAACGTCACGGCCGCCGTCGAACACCTGCGCGCCGCCCTCGCCCGATACGACACCGTCATCCCCGACCGACCGTCACCGTCCGCCGAGGACCTGCACCGCCGCATCCAGTACGCCCAAACCGCCTACCAGCACGCCCACCACCCACAACTACTGCGAATGCTGCCCGACCTGCTCACCCACACCCGCCACACCACCACCAGCAACGCACCACCCGACACCACGTACCTACTCACCCGCGTGTACCGGCTCACCGCCCACCTACTGACCAAACTCGACGAACCCCACCTCGCCTGGCTCGCCGCCGACCGCGCCATCGCCACCGCCGCCGGCCACCCCCGACACACCGCCACAGCCGCCATCGCACTCGCCCAAGCACTCCGCGCCCTGCACCGCCCCACCCTCGCCACCCAAGCCGCGCTCACCGCCGTACCACTGATCGACCCAGCCACGACCAACCACCCGGCACCCGACGACCACGCCATCGCCGGCACCCTGCTGATCGAAGCCGCCCTCGCCGCCGCCACCAGCAACGACCCCACCACCGCCCACCAGCACACCGACCGCGCCGACAAACTCGCCGCCACCATCAGCCACCACCAGCGGCGACCCGACGACAGCGACACCTCCACGACCGCCTTCGGACCGACCGCGGTCGCGCTCGCCCAAGCCCACATCGCCGCGGCCCTCGGCAACCCGCACCACGCCATCACCCACCACCAACACGCCACCACCAGCCACGGCTGGCGCGAGCTACCCGCCGAACACCGCGCCGCCCACCTCATCGACATCACCAGCGCCTACCTCGACACCGGCAACCCCACCGCCGCCACCCGCGCCATCATCGCCGCCGACCAGATCGCCCCCGCCGAAACCCGCACCCGACCCACCGCCCACACCATCATCACCACACTCCTACGGACGAGCCCCACCCCCGACCTCACCCGCCTCGCCACCACCATCGGCCTCACCCCACCCTGACCAGCCGGTGGGGCGCAGGTCAGGCGATCGCGGCGATGTCGCCGTATCGAAGTAGATGGCCTGGTGCAGACGGCCACCGAGCGCGGCGGCGTAGCGGGCCACCACGTCCCGCCCGGAGATCTTGCCCTGCTGAGGCACGGATGCTCATGACCTCATTGGCGACTCATGTGCTTGCGACTGGCGGCGGGTCTTCGGGCCGCGGCCATCGCTCACGGATCTTGCGGACTGATGCGGTGAGAGTTGCTCTCATGTGAGAGCCGCTCTACACTTTTTCTGTGACCACCACCGACTTCAGCGCATCCCGGCGGGACTCTTTGACTGTGATCAAGCGCCGCGCTGCCATGGCCCGGATCCGAAACGTGGCGCTAGACCTCTTCGAGGAGGGGGGATACCGGGCAACCACCATTGACCAGATAGCCCACGCCGCCGAGGTAGCCCCGGCGAGCATCTTCCGCTACTTCGGCTCCAAGGAGCAGATCGTTCTTCGCGATGATGTCGATGAGGGCATCGTGGTTGCGTTCTCGAAGCATGCTGCGAGGCTTACTCCAGTTGCCGCCATGCGCGCTGCGCTTGAGGAAGTGGACTTCGACGCGGTCCTTGCAGGGGACGGCGCGCGCAGGCTCTCCCTCACACTCAAGGAGCCCGAGTTGGCGAGCGCCTCTGCAACCGCCACCCAAGCAATGGGTCTCCGCCTCGGTCGCGTCATTGCTGGCGTACGTGGGCGCGAAGGTCACCGCGTCGTCGCCGAGGCTTCGATGACGCATGGCGCGGCCATCGCCGCGGTGCTTCACCATGCGATCGCAGCGTGGCACGGCGCAGGCGCGCTTCCTGACCTCAAGGCGCGCCTTCTGCGCGCCCTCAATGACCTCGAGGAGATCTCATGACCTGGGCCTGGTGGATTGTTGTCGCGGTGGCAGCTCTTGCGGCGCTGTGGTTGGTGCTGTGGTGGCGTTATCGCCGGTGGCTCGCCGCCGCCACCCGGCGCGCGTCGGAAGATAGCTACCGAGTCGAGACCCCCCGGGGTCCTGTGCAATACGGCCTGCGGGGGTCGGGTCCGGTCGTGTTGCACTTCCACGGTGGCAACGTGGGGCACAACGGGGCGTTTTTCCTCGAGCATCTCGTGGAAGCTGGTTACAGCGTCCTCACTCCCGATCGTCCGGGCTACTTGGGAACGCCCCTGAGCAACGGCGCGAATCCCGACGAGCAGGCTGACATGGCGGCCGCTCTGCTGGACACTCTCGGCCTTGAACGCGTGGCGGTCGTGGGGATATCGGCGGGCGGGCCATCCGCGATCGAGTTCTCCGCGCGCCACCGCGATCGCACCGCCGCCCTCGTGCTGCTGTCGGCCATCTCGCAGCGCACGGGGCTCTCGGATGATCAACTCAACAGCTCGCTGGGCAAGCTCGTGATGACTCCCAAAGCTCAGAACGTCGCCTACTACCTCATCAATCGCGCAATGCACCTTGCGACGGGACTCAGCATGCGGGACTTCGTCAAGACGGAGACCACGTACGACTCGACAACGGGGCGTCGCATGATTGACCAGATCCTTGGCGATCCCGATCAGCGCCGTCAAGTGCTGGCCATGAGTGATGCGATGGTTCCAGCTCTACCGCGCTTCGAAGGCGTCATGAACGATTTGCGAGTGCAGCAGGAGCTTGAAGACCTCCCCTTCGACCAAGTAACGAGCCCCGCGCTCATTGTTGGGAGTCGCCACGATGGCGACATTGGATACGGCAACTCGACCAATGCCCACCGGCGTCTTGCCGGCTCAGAGCTGGTGACGGTTGATCAGTTTGGCCACCTCATTTGGTGGGGCGATCCTGAAGTGACGCAGGGGCTCCAGCGTCGTGTTGAGGCCTTCCTCGGTCAGCGCTTTGCGCCCAACGCGCGGTGACGTGAGAGGGGCGGAGGGCCGAGTTCCCCTTTCCCGGACAAGAAGACGGTGGCTCTCCTGGGCGGCTGGTCTGTCGCCCGGACTGCGAGCGTTCCGGAGTGTGTCGTGCGAGCGCAGGAACCGAGGAACTGTCTTTGCGCTAGCCTATGTTAGTTACTAACATAGGTGACATGGTTTCCATGTGTTTCCTCCACACGCGACAAGATGCAGCAGAAAGCGCTCTACCTGTTTGAGAGGTATGGCGACGAGTGGGACTTCGTGATGCACGGCCCGGACGGCACCGACTACTCCGAATGGATCACCTGGACCGAGATCGTCCCACCGCAGCGGATCGCGCTGCTGCACGGTGAGTCCCGTGACGACCCGGACGCCTTCGAGCCGACCCTGGCCTTCGCGCCGGAGGGCGCGGCGACCCGGATCGTGATGCGTACCGTCTTCCCCACCCGCGAGCTGCGCGACCAGGCCGTGGAGAAGTACCACGCGATCGAGGGCGGCCAGCAGACACTGAGCAACCTGGCGGCCTACGTCGCCGAACTCACCCAGCGGCAGGGCAGCACCGGTCAAATGTAACTCCAAATGTAACCAGAGTTGTGGAATGCACCTGGCCGGGAGTTACATTTGGCTGCTGGCGGAACGTCCTGCTCACGGTGTTGCTACATGCCGAGCCTGCACGGAGGCGATGGCAGCGCGGCCCGCTCGGTGACTGTGCGGTAACCGCGTACGCCGGTACGCTCCGGCGGTGGGTCCGGCGCGGGAGGCGGCACGGCGGTCCACCACGAGAAGGTCTTCGGCGACGCGATCGTCGCGGCGATGTGCGCCGGCGGCTGGATCGAGGGAGAGCCGGCCGACTACCGGCCCGAGTTGGGGCTCGACACCCGACAGCTGTTCACGTTCATCGGGGCGTCCCAGCCTGACGAGTGGGAAGAACTCGTCACCTACTACGGCGGCGACCGCAACGAGGCCCAGCGCGGCTTCGCGAAGCGACTCGACAAGGCGATCGCCGACGACGGCCTGCTCGACGTGCTCCGCAAAGGAGTCAGGGACCACGGGGTACGGATCCGGCTCGCCTACTTCCGTCCGTCGTTCGTGGAGTCTGACGCGATCCTGGACGACTACCGCAGCAACCGACTCACCGTGGTCCGCGAGTTGGCGTACGCCACCAAGCAGGCCGACCGCGGCAACCGGCTCGATCTGACCCTGTTTCTCAACGGCATCCCGGTCGCCACCGCCGAGCTGAAGAACCCGCTCACCGGCTCCGGCGTCGAACACGCCAAGGCGCAGTACCGCAGCGACCGCGACCCCACCGAGCTGATCTTCGCCCGCCGGGTCCTCGCCAACTTCGCCGTCGACCCCGACCTGGTCTTCGTCAGCACCGCGCTGCGCGGGGCGAAGACCCACTTCCTGCCGTTCAACACCGGCAGTGCGTACCCGAAAAGTGTTGATCTTCCCGCGCTATCACCAGTGGCACGCGGTCAAGCAGTTGACCGCGCACGCCGCCCGGCACGGCGCCGGCCACAACTACCTGGTGATGGCCTCCGCCGGCTCCGGCAAGTCGACACCATCGCCTGGCTGGCGCAACCTCGACGCACAGCTGCGCGCCACCGTCGGCAGCTTCGAACAGACCGCCGGGCTCGTCGTCAAGATCGACGAGAAGTACGGCGCCAAGTCCGAGCAGCTCGCCCAGGCGCTGTCCCGGGAAACGGGAAACTGGCAAGATCGTCACAGTCACCCTGCGCGCCTTCCCACCCTGGTCGACTACCTGCGGCGCAGCTTCACGGAAATCCGGGGCAGCCGACAGCGACAGTGGGACGGCGGCCGCTGGGGTGGCCCGACGCACCCGGATTCGGCGATGCACCATGATCGACGGTCATCGCTTGTACGATGGCCGTCGGAACGTCACCCGACGGGCTGCGGATGCGGAGGCAGACGACAGGGTCGGCGGTGAGGCGACGGGTGACCGGAAGGCCGCGACATGGACGTTTCTGATGACCCGTCGGTGGACTGCCTGTTCTGCCGACGCGACGATCCGCAGCTCAACCGGATCTCGCATCAGAACCTGACCTGCTTCGCCCGGCTGGACAACTTTCCGGCCACGGAAGGCCACACCGAGATCGTTCCGAAGCGCCACGTCGAATCGTTCTTCGACCTCACCCCGCAGGAGTTGCAGGACGCGTACGCGCTGATCCTGACGGTGCGCACCGACCTGGCCCGACGGCTGCGTCCGCAGGGCTACACGATCGGGATCAACGAAGGTCGTGCGGCCGGGCGCAGCATCGACCACCTGCACATCCACGTGATCCCGCGCAGATTCGGCGACGTCGAGGACCCAGCCGGCGGCATTCGACAGGTGCTGCCCAACTGCGATCCGCAGGCCTGGACGGCCGCGACGGCCGCAGCGTTCGACAAGCCCGATCCGCTGCTGCGCTGACCGCGCCCACCCGCACGGACCGCTCAGACATGGGCGAGGCCGTCGTTGCCCAGCAGCACGCAGAGCGCGTTGATCTCGTGCCACAGCTCGTCGCCGACGAGGGTGACGAAGCCACGGCTGCTGTCCACGCTGACGCAGCCGACGAACTCACCCTCGCCGTCGCGGACCGGGCTGGCGAACACGGCGCCCCGGTGGCGTACTCGCAGGAACTCCGGCCAGGTGAGATTCATGACCGCGTCGCCGCCGTACGACGCGACGTGCGCCTCGTACGCGGCCCGGGTGGTCGACTTCGCGGCCAGCGCCTCGACGTCGACGGCGACCTCCTCGTTGCGCTGCCAGCACAGCCCGACGACGCCGACGCCCCGGCCCGGCGCGAACGCCCGGGTGGTCGGCGTGCTGCCCAGCCGGTACGTGGCCATCCGCACCAGCCGGCGGTGCGGGCGGCGCAGCGACCAGGCGACCCGCCACACGTGCAGGCCGAGGTCGGCGGCGGGCGGCGGCGGGTCCACCCGGGCGGCGATCGTCAGCAGCCGGCCGAAGTGGTGCAGGATCTGGTGGCGGATCGCGGTGCGGCGGGCCATCTGGGACCGTTCCGCCCAGATCTGGGCCGGGGTGAGCGCGCCGAACGTCGCGATGGCCGTCACGGCGACGCCGACGATATGGCCGCGGCCGCCCGCGATGCCGTCCCAGAACGGCTCCGACGGCACGGAGTACTGTTCCGCGACAAGCACGCATGTTGCGGCAAGCATGATCGCACGATCAAGGATCTTTGCCGTGAGGGGCCGCATGCCGTCAACGGTAAATCGTAATGCCATCACCGGGATGTCGATCAATTCGGCACGCAGTGACGTTTGTCGAATCTTTGATACTGTATGCCTACGCTTCATCGTCTAGCGTGGAGGTCTGCATGGCCGGGATATCGGCGTGCGACGGCGATGAGCTGTGCGACGAACTCCGCCCGGGTGACGGCGACACGTTCGCCGCCGTGTACCGGGGAGACCCGCCGAGCCGGACGATCGCGTCCATGCCGGGCTTCCGGCTCGTCGCCGACCTGTCGCCGCTGGTCGTGGGACATCTGCTGCTCCTGCCGGAGGAGCACCGTCTCAGCTTCGGTCATCTCGATGCGGTACGGATCGGCCGTGTCCGGGACATCGTCGGTCGTCTCCGGCCGCGCTATGTCGCCACCTTCGGCCAGATGGCCGTCATGGAGCTCGGCCATCCGACTGCCCGATTTCACCGCGCTACGGCGCTTCGCGGATGCCGACCGGCCCTACTACTACTGCGGCGACGGTGACAGCCACGTCGCATTCGACGCGCAGCGCCGCATCCGGCCCCAGTATCTTCGTTCGGTGGCCGGTGCGCTGCTCGGCATCGCGGATCCGGAGTGGGACTGGTCGCTGGTGGTCCGCAAGAACCTGCTGCGGGCGACGATGATCGCGACCGCCGGATGGCACGAACACCTCACCACGCCAGGCAGCCAAGGTGTCGCCGCCGTGCCGCCCGGTGCTCGCGTCCATGGCCTACGGTGACGGCAGTCCCTCTTCGACAGAAGGCGCGCTCCGAATGCGTCACGAACTCGCGATATCTGTTGACGGCCCCACCGCCAGCGGCAAGACCACCCTTGCGTACGCGCTCGCGGTGCGGATGAATGCGCGCGTCCTCGACACCGGGCTGACCTACCGTGCCGTCGCCTACGCCGTCTCCCGTACGAGGGTGTCACCCGGTGGGCGGCTGTTCGAGATGCTGCGGCACGAGCCGGCGGCCCCGGGGACGCGACTGGCCTCCCCCACCATCGTTTACCACCAGGAAAACATCACCGACGACCTCTGGTCGTCGGAAGTGGAGCAACGCCTACGAACCGTGTCGGCCGACCCGGCATGGCGCCACGACATCACCGAATACCACCACGCGATAGTCGACGGCCACCGACGAATGATCATGGTTGGCCGGGACTGCGCCACGACGATCATGACGGACGCCGACTGCCACGTCTTCCTCACCGCCACTGAGGCGATCCGGCGGGAACGCCGCCGCGCCCAGCACCGGGCACAGCCGGGACGTGCGGTGCACGTCGGGCCACCCACCCGGCTCGACGACACCGTTCGCGAGCACATCGGCCGTCACCCAGACGGCCTCGTACTGGACACCACGTTCCTGCCGGCGGTCGCCGTGCTGCGGGCAGTCGTTCACCACCTGGGAGCGCGCCGATGACCTCGCAAGCCAGCTTCTCCGACGAACCGACCCGGGTCGCCGCGCTCGTCGGTGCCTTCCTTACCGGCCAGTCCGGTGCGATCCTCGGCGACGACCACGGCCCGCACGTCACCCTGCGCGCCGGCGCCGACGCCCGGGACGACTGCGCGATCTACGACCTCGACACACCCGTCACCCTCGTCGCCGGATCCGACTACGTACGCGGCCCCAAGTTCACCCTGTACGAACACGGCCTGCTCACCAACGTCGACATCGGCTACTACCTGGTCGCCGCCAACGTCAGCGACATCGCCGCGATGGGCGCCGCACCCATCGGCGTCCTCACCGTCGTGCGCTACCCACACGACCTCGACGACACCGGCTTCCTCAACATCATGGCCGGCATCCACCAGGCCTGCACCGACTTCGGCACCCTCACCGTCGGCGGTGACATCGGCAACGCCGAACGCATCGTGCTGTCCGCCTCGGCGTTCGGCGTCTGCCGTACCGGCACCGCCCTCACCCGCCGTGGTGCCCGACCCGGCGACCACCTCTGCGTCACCGGACCCTGCGGGCTCCTCGGCGCGGCCGTCGCCTACTTCCCCAAGCGGTCCGCCAACGGCTGGACCCTGCCCGACATCCTCGAATCCGACCTGCTCACCGGCTGGCGACGCCCCCGCGCCCGGGTCGCCGAGGGCCGGCTACTGTCCACCGGCGGGTACGCCACCGCCTGCCAGGACACCTCCGACGGACTGCGCGCCACCATCGAACAACTCGCCGCCGCCAGCGGCGTCGGCTTCGACGTCGCCGAGGACGACATCGCCGTCCACCCCGCCGTCAGCGCCGTCGCGAAACTCGTCGGCACCGACGACGTCACCCTCGCCATGAGCGCCTCAGCCGACTTCCACCTCGCCTTCACCGTCCCGCCGGACCGGCTCGACGCCTGCCGGGACGCGTTCGACCGCAACGGCCTCACCTTCGACGTCATCGGCCGCGCCACCCCGCCCGACGCCGGAGTCACCCTCGTCACCCGCGACGGCACCCGACACGACCTGCCCGGTGTCGCCTGGAGACACCAGGCCACCGACGTCAGCACCCTCGTCACCGACGGCACCGGCACCGGCGCTGCCCCTGGCACGGCCACCCCGGCGCGGTGACCGCCGTCGCAGCCGGCTGGCCCGGCACCGCGCAGGTACGCCGTTCCTATGCCGCCCTGGTCGAGCACTACACGGCGATGACAATCGACTACGGCCGGTTTCCCGGGCTTCGGCAGGAGTTGGCGGCCTTCCTCGCCGGGCTCGCGCCAGGGCCGGTGCTGGACCTCGGCTGCGGCGCGGGCCGGGACGCCGGCCTGGCCGCCGCCACCGGGCGGACCGTCGTCCTCGCCGACGTCACCCCCGAGTTGCTCCGCGCCACCACGGCACGCCTCGCTGTCGGTGGCGCGCTCTGCTGCGACGCGCTCGCCCTGCCGCTGCGCTCCGACGCCTTCGCCTGGGTCATCGCCAGCGGGGTGCTGCTGCACCTGCCCAGGCAGTACACGGTCACCGCGCTCGACAACATCCGGCGGGTCCTGATTCCCGGCGGCAGGGCACTGGTCAGCATGAAACACGGTGGCCGCGACGGATGGCGCACCACCGACGACTTTCCCGCCCCCCGCTGGTTCACCTACTACGAGCCGGAGGAATTCGCCACGCTGTGCCGCAAGGTAGGGCTTGGCGTCGCGCAGCTGGACATCAGCACCCGCAAGGACTGGTTCACCGCCACCACCGAACGCCCCCTGCCTTAGGCCCGCTCTGGCTTGGACACTGGCCGGCCCTGGCCCGACGATCCACAGCAGAATCCGGGCGTTGGTGCTTTTATGGCCGGGCTTTGGCGGGCCGTTCTACGGTCGATCAATCGTCGAGATGATCGAGAGGAGGTGTTCCACATGGAGAAGGTGGAGAAGAAGGCGCTCAAGAGGATCAAGATCCGCAAGGCGGGTCCGGTCCGGCTGACCGCCGCTGCCTGCCCCACGTACCCGAGCAAGCTCTGACGGTGCGGCGCGGGGCGTGGGCGCGGAGTGGGCGCCCACGCCCGGCGTACCCATTCTCCCATCGTGGTTGGCAGTCGGGCGGAATCCGCCGCCCGCCCAACCGGCGGTCAATCGGGCGCAGCCGGCACACCGGGCCGGCGAAGGGAGCCGGACGGTGGACACCGCGACGCGCTTCGACCAGGACAGCAGGGTCGTCCTGCATCCTCTCGTCTATCTCGCCGACGGCGACGAGGTCACCATCGGCCGCCGCGACATCGACTCGTACGGCATCTTCCCACCGGACGGCGCGGAGATGGTCCGCCGGCTCGCCGCCGGTGAGACCCCTCGTGAGGTCGACCTGTGGTACCAGCGGGCGTACGGCGAGAGCGCCGACATCGAGCATGTCCTCGGGGCCCTCGCCGAACTGGACTTCATCGTCGACGGCGGTCAGGTGCCGCAGCGGCAGCGGCCGATCCGGGGACAGCGTCTCGGCGCGGTGATGTTCTCCCCCGTGGCGACGATCCTGTACGCGGTGGTGATCATCGCGTCGTTGATCGCCATGGCGCGATCCCCTGACCTCGTGCCGCACTACAGCAACCTGTTCTTCACCGACTACCTCACGATCATCGAGGCGGCGCTCGCTGTCGGTGCGGTGCCGCTGGTCCTACTGCACGAGGCGTTCCATCTGCTCGCGGCACGGCGGCTCGGCATCCGCTCACGGATCAGCATTGGGCGCCGGCTCTACTACGTAGTTCTGGAGACCAGTCTCGACGGGTTGGTCACCGTCCCACGCCGGCAGCGCTACCTGCCGATTCTGGCGGGGATGCTGCTCGACGTCCTGATCCTGTCGCTTCTCACCCTGATCGCCGACCTGACGCGGACACCGGACGGTGGGCTGTCCGCCGTCGGCCGGTTGTGCCTGGCGCTGGCGTTCGCGACACTGCTGCGAATCGCCTGGCAGTTCTTCTTCTACCTCCGCACCGATCTGTACGTCCTCATGTCGACCCTGCTCGGCTGCGTCGATCTGCACACGACGGCGAAGCGGCTGCTGCGCAACCGCGTCTGGCGGTTGTTGGGCCGCCGCGACCGGCTGGTCGACGAGGACCAGTGGCACCCGGTCGACCGGCGCGTCGCCACCTGGTACTCCTGGTTGATCGTCGCGGGCTACACGTTCTCGATCGCGGTGTTCGTCTTCGGGGTCGCGCCGGCGGTCTATCTGATGTTCGCCAACGCGATCGGCCGGCTGGGCGGCGAGGCGACCACCGGGGAGTTGGCCGACTCGGTGGTGTTCCTCGTCCTCAATCTGGGTCAGATCCTGCTGACCGTATGGCTGGCCGTCCGAGAGCGCCGGCAACGCAGAGCACAGCAGTTCCAGCATGTCATCGCCTAAGGAGCAGCCGCAGTGGACAGCCATTTCTGGATCGCCGCAGCCGACCGGCGCAGCCGTGACCGGGCGATAGCCGAACTTCGGCTGCCGCCCGTGCTGGCCCGGGTCAGCGCCCATCGCAGGCTACGCGGCCCGTACACCGCGGCCGGTGCCGTGTTGCGGGCGGTCCTGCCGGATGCGCTCGCCCGCCGCAGCGAGCTTGGACCCCGCCACCACGTGGAGATCCTCACTGCGGCGCCCGAGTTCGCCGCACCCGAGTTCGCCGGGGCGGTGCCGCCGATGCGCACGACGCTCGAACACCGCGACACCTCCGACGCCCGCACCCGGTACCAGGCACGGCTGCACACGATGCGGATCTCGCACGGCCTGGCCGACATCCTGCGGGACTATCTGACCGCGCTGGACGACGGCCCGCGTACCTTGCTGATCGACGATGTCGCCGACGCCGACCCCACCGACCAGGAGTTCATCGCGGTCGTCCTGCGCCGGCTGGCGCCCGAACAGTTGACCGTGGTGGTGGCCACCGGGGCCGGGCCGCTGGCTGAGCCGCCCGGGCCGGTCAGCGTGTCACTGCCGACGACGCTCGCCGAACGGACCCGACGGTTGACGGGGTACGCCGACCGGCCAGCGTCCCACGGTACGGGGCTGGACGGGCTGGACGGGCTGGACGGGCTGGACGCCACCGCGATCGCCGAGTACGCCGGCGCGTTCGTCGGGACCGAGTGTCTGTCCGGCGATCCCTGGCACCAGGCCGCGTACGGGTCCGTCACCGACGCCGAACGCGCCAGATTGCACGACGAACGCCGCCGCCAGTTGCTCGGCATCGACGAGCCGTCCCTGCTGCTCGGTGCTGTGCCGTTCCACGCCGAGCGGGCCGGACTGCCGCCCGCCGAGGTCGCCCAGGTTCTGCGGCACGCCCAGTTGCACTGCAAGAACCGTGGCCTTTACCACGCCGCGGTGGAGTTCGGCGAACGGGCCCGTGCGGTGATCGACCGCAGCACCGATCCCGATCTGTGGTGGGAGATCACCGGCGACGTGACGACCTCGCTGTCCGCGGCCGGGCGTGCCGACGAGGCTGAGCAGTGGTATGACGAGGCTCGTGCGATCTCCATCGACCCGGCGGTGCACATGCATGCCGCGTACGGCACGGCGATGCTGTTCGCCCGGCACTACGGCGACGGCCGGCGGGATTCGGTACGCGCCCGGCGCTGGCTCAACCAGGCGGTCGCCATCGCTTCGCTGCTGCCCGACCCGAAGGAGCGGGCCTTCCAGTCGGTCTTCCAACGCAACGGCATCGCGCTGGTCGAGACCCGGCAGGGGCGGCCGGAGGAGGCGCTGCGCCTGCTGAACGAGGGCATGGCGTGGCTGGACCGGGAGCTCGCGCCGGACGAGCAACTGCTGCACCGCACCGGCCTGCGCTACAACCGGGCCCAGGTGTACGGCATGCTGGGCCGCCTGACCGAGGCGCTGGCCGACTTCACCTCGGTTATCGATGTCGATCCCAATTTCGCCGACCACTACTTCAACCGGGGCAACATCCTGCGGCGGTTGGGGCGCAACGAGGAGGCGGTGGCCGACTACGAGCAGGCGCTGCTGCTGTCGCCGCCATTTCCCGAGGCCTACTACAACCGTGGCGACGTACGTCTGGAACTCGGCGACGTCGCGGGTGCGCTGGCCGACTTCGACCGGGTGCTCGAACTGGATCCCGAGCACGTCGACGCACGGTCGAACCGGGCGGCGATCCGCTGCGAACTCGGCGACCTCGACGGTGCCTGGGATGACGTCGAATCCGGACTGGCACTGGCACCCGCCAATCCGTACCTGTTCTGTCTGCGGGCCCGGATACTGACCGAACGGGGGGACACGACGGCGGCGTACCAGGCCGTCAGCCACGCCCTCGACGCCGATGTCGAGCTGGCGGAAGCGTGGGCGATCCGCGGCGGGCTGCGGTACCAGGCAGGTGATCTCGCCGGTGCGATCGCCGACTTCGACCGGGCCATCGAGATCGGCGACAGTCTGGAGTTCCGGTACAACCGGGCGATGGTCTGCCAGAGCGCCGGGCGGCTGGAGGCCGCCGTCGCCGACTACCGGGCGGTGCTCGCGGTCGGCGACGACGACGAGGCGGCGGAGGAACTGGACCGTTGCCTGTCGATGATGGCTGAGCAGGTCGGGGGGTGAGGACGTCGGCTGTGACGGTCCAGCAGCAGGCCGCCGGGCTGGCGGCCACCTTCACCGAGGCGATGGCCCGGCTGGTGTCCGGGGTCGCGGTGATCAGCAGCCGCCAGCCCGACGGCGCTCCGTGTGGTCTGCTGGTCTCGTCCCTGTGCTCGTATAGTCTCCGGCCGCCGTCGGTGCTGATTTCGGTGGCGCGGGAAGCCCGGTCGTATCCGGCGGTGACCGGGCATGTCGGCTTCGGTGTCCACCTGCTCGGGGCGACGGACCTGTCGACCGCGCGGACGTTCGCCGCCCGTGGCGACGACAAGTTCGCCGGCCTGGACTGGGTATGGGACGACGAGGTGCCCCGGTTGCGGCACGTGCCGGTCTACCTGCGGTGCCGCCGAAGTCGGGTGTTCGAGCACGGCGACCATGCGATCGTCATCGGCGAAGTGACGCACGGTCAGGTGTTCCCCGGCGATCCGTTGGTGTACCACCGACGTGGGCTGCATTCGACGATCGGGCCGACGGCGTCTTCTGGCGGTTTCGCCGACAGCCGCTGACGCGGCACTCGCACTCGCCGGCCGGCTCACCGGTATGCGTCGGATCGGCGCAACTGAGGCACCAGGTCGCCGAGTAGTGGGGGTGCGGGGCGGGTGCCCCGTGCAGGATCACCTGTTGCAGGGCCCGCATTCCCGGGCCGGGCTCGATGCCCGCCTCGTCCACCATCCGGCGGTGTGCCCGCTGGTAGACACTTAACGCTTCGGCGCGGCTGCCCGACAGGTAGTGAACGAGCATCAGCTGCTGCTGGAACGCCTCCCGCAACGGATGTCGCGCGCACAGGTCGGTCAGCTCGCCGACCAGCTCGAGTCGCTGGCCCTGGCACAGCTGAGCCGCGATCCGTTCCTGGAGCAGGGCCAGCCGCTCTGCTTCCAGTCGTACGGCGTACCGCTCGATCTCGCCGGACCGTGCCTCGTCGGGCAGCACCGGCCCCCGCCAGACCTCGAGTGCCCGGCTGATCGTCTCGGCGCCCGGCCCG
Organism: Solwaraspora sp. WMMB335; assembly: GCF_049179075.1. NCBI lineage: Bacteria > Bacillati > Actinomycetota > Actinomycetes > Micromonosporales > Micromonosporaceae > Solwaraspora > Solwaraspora sp. WMMB335. Next base: position 5,388,931 of record NZ_JBMHMF010000001.1, on the reverse strand, counting down.
CACCTGCCCTCGGCGAGCAGCCCTCGTCCGGCGGCGGCCAGTGACCTGAACCGCAACAGGTCAACCTGGTCAGCGGTGACCTGTAGGCGGTACCCGCTCGGCTCGGTGACCAGAATCGGGTGTTGGTGGGTGCCGTCCCTGGCGGACCAGGTGGGTATCAGCGATCGGCGGACCGCCGACACGTACATCTGCAGTGCCGCGATGGCGGACCTCGGTGGACGGTCGCCCCACAGGCCGTCCACGAGCCGGGACACCGGTAGGGTCTCGTTGCCGTGCAGCAGCAGGAGGCTCAGCAGGATCCGTTGCATCCGCGCGGTGGGGGCGCACGGCTGCTGGTTGCGGAGCACCTGTAGCGGGCCGAGGACGCCGTACCGTAGTGCGACCATGGTTTCTGCGGCAGTCACGCGACGCCCACCGAACACCTGCTGCCGGGTGAGACGACGAGGTGCCGTTCAGATCTCCTGCCGGCCTGCCGTGTCCAGCATTCGGGAACCGGCAGGTCACAAGTCACGGTCGTATCGGGCATTGACACGCACCTCACTCAGTTGGATGGATCCGATCGACTTTTCGACGGTCTGCTGGTGATGGTGTTCGGCCATGCATTCGCGCGAATAGGCGTTCGCCTCGCAGCTCCCGAGCCGGGGACCCGGGTAATGGTAGCAACACGAACAGTTATCAGCAAGCGCTGATCTTCAATCAACCGCGAATACCACACACCTCAATTGAGCAGCGAAAATGCTTTTCGCCGGCTACACAATTATGGACAAAAAGTATCATCCGGGATGTTACGATTAATCGCGAACCGGTGGTCAATTCCGGGTTGTTCGCTACTTCTGTCACCTCACCGCAATCTTGCACCACAATCTTGCACCACGTTGTCGGAGTGGCGAACACACCGGGAGCGCCTTCGAGGCGATCGAGGGTCGGGTCGACCGACGGGCACGGTCGGCGACCCGAAATACCGCGCGAAAAAGTCCGAGTGGATGAACCATCCACGCTGACTACTTCACCAACCGATCCTCTTGACTCACCGGAAACTCCGGGACTCTCCAACAAATTGCTCCGCACCCGTCGTTAGAGTCTGCGACGACGAAAGCAGGGAGGCCTGCCCTGGCCCGTCCCGCGATCCGAGGAGTGTTCGCATGACACCGGCTCCGTCCCGCCGTACGCTGCCGCCCCACCCACTGGTCACCGCCGACCTGGTCGTCTACGGTGCCACGGCGGGCGGGCTGGTCGCCGCCATCCAGGCCCGGCGGATGGGCCGGACCGCCATCGTGCCGGAGGCCTCCAACCGCCTCGGTGGGCTGAGCACCAGCGGTCTCGGCAACACCGACAGCGGCACCGAGGTCATGCCGAACTCACCGGCCCGGTTCACCTTCGAGCGCAGCGTCGCCCGCTCCGTCTTCGCAGCAGCCGGCGCCGGCGGGTTCCGGTGACGAGCTCATCCAGGCGTACGACTACCGGATGTGCCTGACCCAGGCCGCGGACCGGATCCCGTTGCCGCGCCCTGCCGGCTACGACCCGTCCCGGTACGAGCTGCTGCTGCCTCACATCGAAGCGGGCGCGACGGGCCGTTCTTCTCCACCCACATCGTCGGCGGGACAAGACCGGCTCCAACAACTTCGGCGGGTTCCTCCGCACCGACGACACCGACGGCTACGTCATCGCCGACGCCGCCCGCTGGGTTCCGGTCATGCCGTCGTACGCAACGCGTCGGTTACATTCGACGGTCGACTGCAGACGGTTGGTCAGGATTGCGTGACTCACCCGCATGTCTGGTGTTTCGCTCGTTTCCTACCAGCCACCGCCATCCAACTGATCAGTTATTGAGACCCATATATTGACGGTGGGTGGCGCGCTTCGTACCATCAGCTGAATCGCCCGTCACTTTTCCTAGCAAGGGGATGGAATGAAGAGTTCCACGAGCCTCAGGAAAGACACCGTCGTCGCGCCGACCCTGCTCACTCCGACCCGGGTCGAGAAGATGCTCGCCCGCCGCCAGGCAGTCCAGGTGGTCAAGTTCCGCACCACCTGCACCGATTGCCTCCCCAACTACTGAGCACCGCCGTTGGGCGCTCGGCGTCGCCGAGCGGTGCGAACGCCGGCGTCGCCGAGCCGCGAGGAGCATCGTGCCGTGACCATCCAGCTGACCGCGGACGATGTGCTGAGCGCCCTGAGCGTCTGCTGCGGTGAGGCGCTCGAGGATCCGGCCGAGGCGGTCGCGCTGCTGCGCCGGAGCCAGCCCGCGCTGACCGCCACGTTGTACTCCGCCTGGGCGACGAGTGGTGTCACCCTCGATCCAGGCCTCGCCTACGACCTGGAGCTGGCCACCTCGCGGGTCTCGTACTTCCGCAGGGTCGCCGCCGAGCTCGCCGAGCACGCTACCGGCCTCACCCCGATCAAGGGGTTGGAGGTGGCCGATCGCTACCCGGCCGGGCTCGGTCGGTCGATGAACGATCTCGACTACGTCGCGCGGACCGAAGCCGATCTGTGGCAGGCGGCGAGGTTGCTCATCGACACCGGTTGGGAGCTGCACACCGCCACGTTCACCTGCCATGAGCAGCGTCTCCACGTCATGGTGAGCCTGCGGCGCCCGCACGAGTCCAGCTTCGTCCTGCCGTACGGGGTGGAGATCGCGACCTGGTGGTCTTTGGGCGACCTGGCCGGTGTCCCCCCGCTGATCACCATGCCCCAGCCGTGGCGGATCCCGACGGTCAAGAACACCTTGATGCTCCTGTTCGAGCGTTTCGAGCAGCCCTTCCGAGCCCGGGACCTGGTCGACGCCAGCCTCCTGATCGGATCCGCCACCGAGGCCGAACGCAGCACCCTCACGCAGGCGATGACCGCGCTCGGGTTGTGGCCGGAGTACGCCGAGCTCGCCGCCCTCGTCGAGGGCACGAGCCTGCCGACACTGCCGCTGCCGCCACGACGTCACCGGCTGGTCACCCGTGCCCGCCGGGCCACCCGCGGCGCGGCCATGCTGCGCCGTCCCCTCACCGGCACGGCCCGCCATCTGCAACGCCGGCTCATCAGAGGCGCCGCTGCCCGGATTGAGCAACGCTCCTGGGCGGCGGCGGCGGACCGGATCGCCGTCGGTCCGGCCCTGCGGGCCGGGGTGTTGGCATTCGGCCTACCGCTGGACGGGGCTCCGCCAGGCACCGCGCCGACCGCGATACTGCACGAGCGGGGCCGACTGGCCTGGGCCGACACCCCCGTCGGCCGGTTCCTGTTGACCGTCGGCGACGACGTCGACGCCGACATCGTGGCGGAACTGTCCAACATGGCCGGGCCCGCGACCGCCGGAGTCCGGCCATGACCGCCGCCGCCGACGTCGCCAGCGACGCGTTGCGCAACAGCACGCGGGTGCTGACCCGCCACCGGCCAGGCGCCGAGATCACCACGGTGTCGGTATGGATTCTCGCCGGAGCGCGCGACGAGAGCCGACCCGGCACCGCCCACCTGTTCGAACATCTGGTCATGCAGGCGACCCCGCCCGGTCGGCGGATGCGGGTCATCGACGAGATCGAATCGTACGGTGGCGAGGCCAACGCCTCCACCGCTCGCGACTGCGTCGTCCTGTACGCGCGGGTGCCCACCGTCGACGCGCCGGCCGTGCTCGGCCTGCTCGCAGACGCCGCGACCATGACGGCCTTCGACGCGGACCTGGTGGAAGCCGAACGGCGGGTGGTTCTCGAAGAGCTGCGCCTGGCCGAAGCCGATCCCACCGACATCGTGCACGACGTGTTCTACGCCGCTGCCTACGGCGATCACCCGATGAGCCGGCCGGTCGGCGGCACCCCGGCCGATGTCCTACGGCTGACCACCGCGGATGTCGCCGCCTGGTCCCGCCGGCATGTCCACGCCGGCCGCACGGCCGTCGTGGTCACCGGCGGTCTCGCTCCCGCCGAAGTGTCCGCCGCGACCGGCCGCAGCGCACTCGCTCAGCTGCCCGGCGCCGACCCGCTGCGAGCGCACACCGTCCCGACCGTCACGGCGCACCGGCTGGATCACCCGCTGCCCGGGGACACCGCGGCGGTCGTGCTCGGCGGGCCCGCGTTCCCGCTGGCCGACCCGCGGCTCGCCGCCGCGGAGGTGGTGATGGAGCTGTTCGCCGGAGGCAATGCGTCCGTTCTCGTCGAACGACTCCGTACCGATCTGGGACTGTCCTACGACATTTGGGGTGACCTCGCCGGCTACCATGACACCGGAGTCTGGCGGGTCGCGGTCACGACCGCCGTCGAGAACCGCGACGAAGTGGTCGACCTGTCCCTCGGCCTGCTGCGTTCGGCGGTCGGGCGCGGCTGGACCGACGCCGACGTGACCGTCGCCCGCCGACGCGCCGCCGGACTGGTCAGGCTCGATGCCGAGACGTCGCTCGAAGAGACTTTCCTGCTGGGTCGGCACGCGCTGCTGGGCGGCAGTGCCGGCTGGTCCATCGCCGCACATGCCGAGCGGATCATGGCCGTGAACTCTCAGCAGGTCCATGAGGCCGCCGTGTCCATGACCGACCGTCTGGTAGTGGCGACCGCTGGCGGGTGAAACCTCACAGCGGCCCACGCCGGTAGATCACACACCGATGAAGGGAGGGAACAACGGTGAACCGGAAGATGAGGTTCAGCCGCCGGCCGCGGGTCAAGAAGAAGGCCACCAACCGCAAGTGACCGGTTCCGGTAGGGACCACACCCGCTAGCTGACCCTGCCGACCGGCGGGTCACCCCGTCACCCGCAACCGGAAGGAGGCCAGGATGAACCGCAGAGCTGTAAACACACGGCGCCCGGTCGTGAAGAAGAAGAACGCGGGCAAGAAGAAGAGGTGACACCAACGCAGCGGCGGGTGCGGCAGGAGGCAAGGCCGGTGCCGCACCCGGCACTGTACGCCGGAGGGAGAAGGCCGTTGAGTGAAGCGGTCGACTGGGAGCACACCGTCTTCATGCTGCTCGCGCCGGACGCGTTGGCCCGTCAGCTGGGCGGGCGGATCGTGGACCGGGTGCGTGGCGAGGGATTCGAGCCGGTGGCCTGGCGGCTGCTATGGCACCGGCCGACCAATCTCGACGCGTTCCACGAACGCAACATCACCCAGGTCTGGAAGGCTTACCTCTACCGGCTGGTCGATCAGCTCTTCGCTTTCGGCCCGACCGTGGCGCTCCTGGTCCGCGACAATCGGCCCGATCCGCGACACCCCAGTCACGAGCGGTTACGTCTGGCCAAAGGGGCGAGTGACCCGGCAGCGGCAAGCGCTGGCTCGATCCGTGGCGACCTGGGTTCCATCAACATCATGCTGGCCCTGATGCACAGTGCTGACAGTCCCGCCGATTCCCACCGGGAGAGTGCCGTCTTCACCGACGGTGGCTTCGACATCGGCACCGACGGTGGCGACCCGGCCAGCCTGCGGACCCTGCTCGACCTGCTGGGCCGGTCCGCCCCGGCCGAACGTCGCGGCTATCCGGAGGTGCTCGCCGGCCTGCGTGCCCGCGTCCTCACCATCGCCTGGCCCGACCTGTCCGACCCTGGCCGCCGGGTAGTCGACGACCTGCTCACCGGCGGCCCGACCGATCTCGCCACCGCCGGAATGGGCGAGAAGGTCGCCGGGCTGCTGCCTGGCGGGCACCCACTCGCCCCGATCGTGGCCAGCGATTTCACGCCGGATCAGCCAGGCCCGGACCCGGCCCGGCTGCAGGACCTGCTCGCCGTCCACGGCACCCGGCTCGATCCGTGGGAGCTTCTGGTGCTCGCCACCTCACGCCGGTTTCCGCCGCGCAGGTGACGCAGCGCGCGCCGGGATGAGTTCGGTCACCGCGGCGGCGGCGCGTGCCGCAGCCATCAGCTCGGGGTCGGTCGAGTGCAGCCAGCCCGTCAGCGGCGTACCGACACAGCCCCGATCCCGCTTGGCCCGCGCCGAGCCCTGGCCGTACCCGATCGACCGGGCACCGCCGGCCGCGGCGATCGGGACCGCGGCGTAGAACGCGGTGGCGAAGTACGCGAACCGGGATCGGGGATCGGTGTAGTCGTAGCCGAGTGCCAGGCAATGCCAAGCGTCACCGTACGGCGCGAACAGCGCGAACCCGACCGCAGTGTCCCCCGCGTCGGCGAGGACCAGCTGGGCGTGCCCGGCGGCGACGTCGTACAGCAGCGATTCGAGCCGACGCCGCTCGGTCGACTCGTCGGCCCGCCCCCGGTACTTGCCGACCAGGTGGCCACGTAACCGGGCCAGCACCGGCACGAGCGGGTCGATCGCGTCGCCGGTCAGGTGGCGCAGGCGTACGCCGTTGGCGGCGAGCCGGGCGAGTTCCCGCTCGGCCTCGGCGGCGCGTTTGCGGGGCAGTGACCCCAGATAGGCGTCGAATCCGCCGTCCGGGATTGGTAGATCCCAGGTGAGCGACAGCGGCATCGCCACGAAGCCGGCCGTGGACAGGGCGACGGTCAGTGCCGTCGCGTCCGGTCGGGTGTAGAGGAACGCGACGGTGGCGATACCGGCGTCAGCGGCCCAGTCCAGCACCCCGTGGACGACAACGGCGAGCGCGGTCGGGTCGGCCGCCGCCGGTCCGACCGGGACGCATTCGTAGCCGGGTAGCATCACCAGCAGGTTCGGTGTCCACCGTCGCGGACCGGGTGCGGACAGCGCGCTGCGCGCGGCCCGTGCCGCGTCGGTCAACGGCAACGCGGGCGCCTCGCCGACCAGCACCTGGTGCAGGTCGAAGACTTCACCGGGCCGAGGAGCGGACTGTACGGTGCCGAGCACCGCCACGCCTGCCTCGCCGCCCGGCCCGGCGGCGAAGGTCCGAGTGCTCTCGCCGAGCCGGCCCGCCATCGCGCGCAGCCAGCCGGGAGAGGTCAGCAGCGGGCCGTCGGCGGCCAGTCGCGTCCATTCTGGGGCGACACCCGGAGATACGCGCAGCCGGTAGGTCACAGCCGTACCACGTAGGCGTCCAGCCGGCGGGCCGTGAGCCCGTGTCGACGTTTGAACACGTCGTTGCTGCGCCCGCCTTCCAGGATCGGACGGCCCAGCCGTATCGCCAGCCGGACCGACTCGGCGAACAGCGCCGCGTACGGGCTGGCGTTGCCGTCGACGTGGTAGTCGACGCCGCAGGTCCAGGTGTGGAAGCGCTGCTGGTCGGTCAGGCACACCCCGGCCGCGACGAGCCTGCCGCCCTGGCGGATTCGCAGCACGTGCGCGGCGGAACCGAGCGCGGTGACGAACCGGGTGAACGTCTGCGCCGGGTAGAAACCGGCGTTGCCAAACCGGGCGGCGGTCCGGTCACACAGGTCGGCGATTTCCGTCAGATCGACGGCGGTCGGTGGGTCGACGGCGCAGACGAACCCTGAATCGGCCGCCCGGCGTTCGTTGCGACGCAGATTGGCCCGGGGCCGCGGGGCCAGTCGGGCGAGGTAGTCGTCGAACGAGGTGAGACCGGTCAGGTCGGTGGTGAACCGGTCGACCAGGTGTCCCCCGGTCAACCCGGCGGCGGTGAGCGCAATCGCCGTCGCGCTTTCGTGCTCCACATTGACCAGGCCGTACCAGCGGGCCCGCCAGCTCCGGGCGAGCCGACGCAGGGTGTCCAGCAACTCGGTGACCACGTCGGCCCGGCCGGCGGCACCGAGCAACCGGGTGTCGTAGCAGTGCCAGACATGGCTGAGCAACGCGGGATCCCGCTCGATGCCGGGGTGCAGGCGACGTAGCCCACCGATCGGATCGGCGAACCGGTGCAGCGCGACCGGCAGGACCGCCAGCGGGCGCCCGGCCGGTTCCCGCGCCACCAGGTAGCCCAGCTGCTCCAACGGGGCCAGCGGCGCGTCGTGGTAGGCCGAGAGGTAGCCGTCCTGATAGAAGATCGGGGTGTCCCCGTCGCCGGCCACCTCGTCCCAGCCGGCGCGTGCCGCCGCCCGGGGATCGTCGTAGTGATCGACGATGACGGTACGGGCCATTTGCGTACTGTACCGCGCAGCGACGGCCCCCTATTGTTGGTCAATGGCGTCAGTCTATTACCGCACGAAGCTCGGAACGACCGAGGAATTGGCGGCGACGGCGGGGCAGCCGCTGGTCGACGTCCTGCGCCGCAACGGAATCCCCGTCAACTCCGTGCTGAGCTGGCGCGCGGGTCAGGTCGTGTCGGAGGACACGACGGTTGTCGGCGCCGACGACATCATCGAGGTTCGGCAGGTCCGACACTACGATCTGGACGTGCTGCGCCGGCCGAAACGGCAGGTCTACGGCGTACCCGATCCGGTCTACACCAAGAGCGTGGTCTTCGACGACAAGGGCGCCATCGAGGTCCGGGGCGAGCAGTTCGACGCGCCCGCCTTCATCCAGTACGTCGAGGAGGCGTTCGTCGACAGTGTCCTGTCGCGGGAGGTGATGCGCGACGGTGACCATGTGATCGTCGGGCTGTCCGGCGGGCGGGACAGCGTCGCCTACCTGACCCTGTTGGAACGGACCAGGGACCGGCTGCCGCCGCTGAACATGACCGCCGTGACGATCACCGGCCTGCCGGACTGGGAGGAGCCGGCGACGTTCGCCGCCGCCCGCGCCTCCGGCGAACGGCTGGGCATCGAGCAGGTCATCGTGACCGCGGATGACGTCGAGCGGGTGTTCCGGCTACGGGGTACGTTCGTCGACTCGATGAACGAGATCGTCAGCGACGATGGCAGCCACCTGACGATGGTGATCGGCCACCAGGTGCTGCGGCGGATGCTGGAGGAGGAGGCCCGCTCGCGCGACGCCGGTGTGGTCGCGTTCGGGTTCAACGCCGACGATCTGCTGGCCAGCATGGTCACCTGGATGACCAGCGGATTCCGGATGGGTGGCATCCCGGTCCGGGAAATCGGCGGGCTGCGGTACATCTTCCCGCTGTACCGGATCACCAAGAAAGAGCTGACGTTGTACCTGGAACTGGTCGCCCCCGAGCTCAACCGGCAGGGCACCCCGGGACGGTTCACCACCGGGCCGGACGAGCGGTCGCTGTCCTACGGCATGACCGACCACCTGCTCGACCTGTGGCCGGGCATCGACTACTACATGTTCTCCGCGTTCGAGAACATGCAGCGGTACATGTTCCCCTTCATGGAGGCGACCTGTCGGATCTGCGGCGGGGTCTATCTGCAGCAGGAAGGTGTCGCCAACGCGACCGACCTGTGCGACGTGTGCGACTTCTTCGCCCGTCGTGAGCTCACCACCGTGTCCTGACCGGCATGCCCACCCCCTGGTACGAGCGGTACTTCACCGCCGACTACTGGACGTTCGCCGACGACGAGTACACCGCCGAACGGACCAGCGCCGAGGTCGCGTACCTGGCGGACGTTCTCGCCGCGTACGCACCCGGCCGACGGGTCCTCGACCTGGGCTGCGGCGTCGGCCGCCACGCCGTCGGCCTGGCCCGGCGGGGCTTCGACGTCGTCGGTGTGGACGTCTCGGAGTACGCGCTCGACCGGGCGGCGGCCGCCGCCGCCGCCGCTGGCGTCGACCTGGAACTGCACCGGGCGGACCTGCTCGGCGCGCAGCCGCCCGGCTGGGGTGTCGCTGGCGTCGACGCGGCCATCTGTGTGCAGGCGTTCGGCTGGGGAACCGACGCCGATCAGCTCCGGCTGCTGCGGGCGGTTCACCGTCTGCTGCCCGCCGACGGGGTCCTGGTGCTCGACCATTCCAACGTGCTCGCGATCGCCCGCCACTACCGCGACGAGGCATGCGCGGACATCGGCGGCACCACGTTTCACTTCCAGCGCCGCTACGACCCGGCCACCGGCCGCAGCAGCGGCCGGGTCCACGTACGTCGGTCCGACGGCAGCACGGCCACCCTGCCCGACGACGTCCGTCTCTACCATCCGACCGAGGTGGACACCTTGCTGACCCGTGCCGGGTTCGCCGTGGCCCGCACCGACGCGGACTTCAGCCCCGGTGGCGCGATCACCATGGACACCCGCTACGTGCAGTTCGTCGCCAGGCGGGCACCGGTGGTGGCCTCGGCGCTGGACGGCCACCGAGAGCCGGCGTCCCCGGGCACGCTCGACCTGCGTTCGGCACCGGACGAGGCCGAACCGGTCGCACCCGCGTTGGACGCGGCGTGGGCGTCGTTGTCGGCGGGGCCGCCCGCCGCGGTGCGCTCACGCCGCTACGACCTCGCCGACCCGTACGCCGGGATGCGGCTCGCGCCGTTGGTCGCGGCCTATCTGCGCTGGCCGGCAGGCCGGCACCTGCCACCCGGGCGGGTCACCGCCGGCGCCGGCGCCACCGGGCTGCTGCACGCCCTCGCGCGGCTCGCCGACGGGGGCACGGTCCTGGCTGACGCCGCCGGCCACCCGGAGCTGCCCGGCGCCATCGGTGCCGCCGCCAGCCAGCTCCGGGTCACGTCGCTGCGCGATGCGGCGGCGGCGGTCGCGGCCGTGGTGCACCACCGGCCGGCGCTGACCGTCATCGACCGGCCGGGCCTACTTGGTCCTTCGTGGACGACAGCGCAGCTTCGGCAGGTCGCGCAGGCCTGTGCCGCGGTCGGCGGCGTCCTGGTCGTCGACGAGACACTCGGTGCCTACCTGCCGCCCGGCGACAGCGCCGCACCGCTCACCGACGACCTGCCCGGCACGGTCGTGATCCGCAGCATGTCCAAGGGGTTCTGCGCCGGTGGGCTGCGGGTCGGCTTCGCGATCGCCGCGCCGGATCTGGCGGACGCCGTCCGGGCGGTGGTCCCGCCGTTGGCCGGCAGCGCGCTCGCCCTGGACGTCACGACCGCGCTGCTGACGCAGCACGATTCGCTGGCCCCGCTGCGGGAGCGGATCGCGCAGGTCAAACCGATGGTCGAGCGGCACATCACCGCCGCCGGTCTGCCCCTGCTGCCGACCGATCCGCAGGTGCCGTGGCTGGCCCTGCCCGACGAGCCCACCGTACGCGAGATCCTGGCCACCCGTCGGGTGCTCGCCAAACCGGTGCCGCCGCTGGCACCCGGCGACGGGTGCGGCGCACTGCTGCGGATGTCGGTGCCGCTGTCGCAGGCCCGGCTGACCGCGTTCGTCGCGGCCATGTCCACCGCCGCCGCGCACCCTTCTCCCGCGCACCCTTCCGCCGCGGCCGCTTCCGCCGCAGCCGCTTGCGCCACGGCCGTCCCCCGGCCCACGTCGGCGGGCCACTGATGCGGCTGGCGCACCTGGTCGAGGCGGTGCACGGCGACGTCGACATCGCGGCCGCGATGCGGGACGTCGCCGAAGTGGCCCGACACGACCGGTATCAGGCCTCGGCCGGGATCAACACGGCGGCCGGGTACGTCGCGCAGCGGGCGCGCGACGCCGGACTACGGGACGTGACGGTGCACATGTTCCCGGCCGACGGAGCCGAGCGGTGGTGGACCTACCGGGCGCCCCTGTCGTGGACCCCGGTGCGCGCCCGGCTCGTTCACGGCGGCGAGTCACTGGTCCGCTATCCGGCCCAGCCGTACACGCTCGCGGCGTACTCGGCGCCCACCCCCGCCGGCGGCACCGTCGCTCCGCTGCGGCGCTGGTCGTCGCTGCGCGACGGTGCCGGGGCGGCCGGTGGGCTGGTGCTGCTCGACGACGACCGCGTGCCGTTTCCGGAGTTCGCCCTGCGGGCGGCGGCAGCCGGCGCCGTCGCTGTCGCGGCGGACCCGCTCGGCGCACGCACCGATCGCCTCGCCGACCAGGTCGGCCGGTTGGAGTTGCTGCCCGGCGCGACGCTGGCCGGCTTCAGCCTCACCGCCGCGCAACTCGCCAGGCTGATCGCGGCGGCCGACCGGGGTGAGGCGGTCACCGTCGAGGTGGCGGTGGCCGGAGCCGCCGCCGGGATGCCGGTGGTGACCGGACTGCTGCCCGGTAGCGGTGGCGACGACGGCGAGATCCTGCTCTCGGCGCATCTGTGCCACCCACGGCCGAGCGCCAACGACAACGCCTCCGGAGTGGCCACGCTCCTCACGGCGGCCCGGCTGCTCGCCACCCGCCCCGATGCCGGCCCGGCCGTGCGTTTCCTGTGGGCTCCGGAATTCGTCGGCGTCGCCGCGTACCTGCACGACCTGGTCGCCGCCGGGGACGTCGCCCGACCGGTGCTGGCCGTCAACGTGGACATGGCCGGGCAGGACCGGTCGCGCTGCGGCGGTCCGCTGGTGATCGAACGCGGGCCCGACGACGTACCGTCGTTCCTGCCGGCTCTCGCCGGGCGCTGCGCCGACCTGGTACCCGCCGCCGCCCGCTCGTACAGCGGCGCCGTGTCGTGCGACCCGTGGCAGGTACGGATGGCCCCGTTCGCCGGGGGATCCGACCACGCGCTCGTGTCGGACGCACCGACCCGGTGCCCCATCGTCTCGTTCGGGCACTGGCCGGACCGGACGAACCACTCCTCGGCCGACACGCTCACCGCGGTCGACCCGACCGAGTTGCATCGCACCTGCACGGTGGCGATCTCGGTGGTGGCCGCAGTGCGCGCACGGGCCGACGACCGACTCGCCGCCGACGTCGCGGACGCGTGCGCCGGCTGGTCCGCCCAGCACGTCCTTGCCGCGCTGCCCGGCCGGCACCCGGTGCCGGCGTCCTGGCACTACGGCGACGACGGCCCGGTGCTGGACCCGAACAGCGATGCCGAGGCCGCCCGGCGGATAGCGCACCGTGGCGAGACCGTCCGAGAGGGTCTGGCCACGCTGGTGCACGCCGGGGTACCTGCCGGGGAGATCGCCCGCACGGCACGGTGGCTGGACGCGGTGTCCGCGACAGCCGCCGGCCGGCTCGGCGCCCCGGCCACCGAACCGGCCACCGGACCGGCGCCCGACGAAGTCGGGCGTACGGTACTGGCTCGGGCCGCGGTCGGCCCGGCCAATCCCCGGGCGCTGGCCGGCGCCGCTGATCGCGGATGGTTGGCCGCCCGCCTGGCGGCGGATCGGGGTGGCACGCACGCCCGGATGCTGACGTTGCTGCGTGCGCTGGACGGCCGGCGCGAGCGCGGCAGTGCGGCCTGGTGGGCGGCGTTGGCCTGCGAACTCCCGATCTCGGTGGCCTTCGCCGAGCGGGTCTTCGACATGCTGCACCGGGCCGGCTGGGTCGTCCCGGTCACGAATCCAGGGGAGGATCCCGATGCGGGCTGTCATCCTGCGTGAACGCAACATGCGGCTGCTGCTCGCTGGCCAGGCGTTCAACATGTTCGGCAGCACGATGATGATCATCGTGCTGGCGATCTGGATGAAGGACCTCACCGGATCCACCGGCGCCGCCGGCCTGATCTTCCTGCTCCTGGCGATCGCCGTACTGCTGTCACCATTGACCGGCCTGCTGGTGGACCGGGTTCCCCGCCGATGGCTGCTGGTCGCCAACGACGGCACCATGGGGCTGTTGATCCTGCTGCTACTGACGGTGGACGACGTCGCCGAGGTCTGGCTGGTGTACGTCGTCACGTTCCTGTACGGCTGCTCCGGGCAGATCTACCGGGCGGCCCGGGGTGGGCTGCTGCACTCGATGCTTCCCGACGACAGCCTCGGCGACGCCAACGGTGTCCTCAGCAGCCTCGGTCAGGGCATGCGGGTGATCGGTCCGGTCGTGGGTGCCGCGCTCTACACCACCCGCGGCATCGAGGCGATCGTCATCGTCGATGCCGTGACCTTCGTCCTGTCCGCCGTGTCGCTCACGCTGCTGCGCCAGCCTCAGGACCTGACCAGCCCGAACGCCGCCGGTGACCGTGGCTCGTTCGCGGCGCAGGTCGCCGCAGGAGCCAGGCACGTGGCCGGCAACCCGATCATCCGACGACTCGTACTGGCCAGCGCGATCGCGTTCTGCGGTGCCGGCATGATCAACGTAGCCCTGTTCTCTCTGGTCAGCGAAGGGCTGCAACGCCCGACCGCCACCATCGGGTTTCTCGGCGGCATTCAGGGCGCCGGCAGCGTGCTCGCCGGCCTGCTGGTCGGGTCGGCCATGCGTCGCTACGGCGAGTACACCGTCGCCTGCGTCGGCTTCCTGCTCAACGGGGTCGGCCTCGCCGCGTCCAGCACCGCCACCCTGGTGGGAGTCGCCATCGGCGCCGCGCTGGTCGGTCTGGGACTGCCGCTCATCCTCGTCGCCCAGGTGACGCTGGTGCAGCGACGTACCCCGGCCGACCTGCAGGGTCGCGCGATCATGGCGTCGGAGGCGATCATCAACACGCCGTACGCCGTGGCCATCGGTGCCGGCACGATCGTGATCGGCGTGTTCGGTTACCGCGCCATCTACCTGGCGGTGGCCGCCACGTTCACCCTGGTGGGCTTGGCACTGCTGCCGGTACGGGCGCGGACCCGACCGCGCCGACCCGTCGAAGCGCAGGTGTCGGCGGTCGGGCCCCGCCCGTAGCGGCCCGGCTACCGACTACGCCAGATCGCCAACGGCACCATCGTCTCGCCGGGCGAGTCGGCCCCGTGCTCCCACCTCAGGCTGGTGTCCGGTACCGGAAATCGGTCGTTGGCGGCGATCGCGATCACCGGGCCGACCCGGTCCCGCAGTCCTTCGTCGGCGGCGACGATCCGTGCCGTGGCACCGAGCGTCTCGGCCAGGCGCCCGGCGACATCGTCGTCGCCGGGGACCGGGTACAGCCACCGGACGCGGCCCGCCCCACCCGGCGGGAGCATCCGCCGTGCCGGATCGTCCAGGGCGGTCCAGGCCCGTACCAGGTCGTCGTCGGGCACGCAACGGACCTGGCCGTGGTCGGAGTGGGCGACGACCGTCCAGCCGGCCTCCGCCCATCGAGCCGCGCTGGCCGCCAGCGTCGCCATCGCTGCCACCGCAGGCTGATCGTAGCCGTGCCGGTGCACGTGATCGTCCAGGTTGACATAGACCCACAGGAGCATCGGCCGCGGCGGCGGGGCGTCGCCGGTCTCCTCGTCGACCTGCGTCACGACGGCCTCGGCAAGTAGCACGGGGTTGTCGGCCTGCCCGGCGAGCGTTCGCGTCGGCGCAGGTGGGGCCATGGTCGCACCGCGTAGCAGCGCCTGAGCCCACGGGCCGGGCAGGTGGCCGATCTCCCGGGCCACCGCCCGACACCGCACGCCGTCGTTCGTGGCCCGCTCGAAAATGGTCGGATGTGGGATCACGAGCCGCGGGTCGCCGGCCGGGTCGGCCGGGCCTCGCGCGAGCACCTGGCCGGTGACCGCGTACACCAGGCAGCCACGGCCAGGGACACGGTAGACCGTCCCGGGCACACCGTGACGGTCCGGTCCGACGCCTGTCATCGCGGTCAGCCAGGCGGTCGTCGACGTGCTGGGGAACGTGCTCGCCAGCGCGGTGAGCTCGGCGGTCTGCCAGCCTGCCGCCAGCGCCGCGGCGTAGGACAGACCATCGACAGCGAGCATGACCACGCCATGGCGCGCCCGCGACAGTTCGTCGAGGACGATGCCGGGCATGCTCGTCAGCCCGGCTGGCGGAGACGACGACACGGGGCACCTCCCGCTTGTGGCACGGTCAACTACCGGTGGCGACCTCGGCGAGGGCCGCGAGATCCTGGATTTCGATCTGCCGGTACCCGGTCACGACGAGCCCGCTGCGTCGCAGGGCGGTCAGCGCGCGGTGCACGCTGGCCTCGGCCGCACCGACGAAGGCCGCCAACTCCAGTTGGCTGAGCGGGATATCGATGACCGTGGCCGAGCCGGCCGGGTGGCCATAGCGGACAGCGAGGTAGTACAGGATACCCGCCAACCGCTGGCTCACCGAGGCGCCGTTGAGCGCACCGCGCATCCGGGTGGCCTGGCGCAGCTTTGTCAACACCGAACGCTGCAGCACCTCCTCGGCCGCCGAGTGGCCCCGGCGAAACGCGGTGAACGCCAGGTGATCGACGACCCGGGCGTCGACGGTGGTCGCGGCCACAACCGTCGCGGTACGCGGGCTCATGTCGATCGCGGAGAGCTCGCCGATCAGGTCACCGCGACCCCGGATGGCCAGCAGGTTGGTGCGGCCGTCGTGGCTGTTGCTCACGATCTTGACATATCCGCCGAGGAGCACGTAAACGTCGTGCCGATGGTCGCCCTCGTTGACGAGGACCTCGCCGGGTCGGAACCGTCGGGCCCGGCCGGACCCGGTGATCGCCGTCCGTGCTGTCGGGGCGAGTCCACCGATGAAGCTGTCACCCGGCCACTGATTTCCTTCGTCAGCCACCAGAATCCTCGATTGCGTCCATTGTCGCCGAGTGCGACCGAGGCGAAACGAGCGCCTCAGCCGAGGCTATCGGCGGTCGTCGACCGCGACAGCCCCGGACGACGACAGCTCCGGATGTGACCGGACCCTGCGCAGGTCCACGTGACCGGCCGGCTCGAAACGACCCGCCCGGCACGGGCGATCCGTCCTTCCGCCGGCGCTGTTCGGTCAGGTCGCGGTGCAGCTCAGCCGTACCTGCGCCGCGCCGATTCGTTCACCGTTCGGGTTGCTGCCACGGTTGGCCAGGTGCACCGAGATCTCGCCGTTGCTGACCGGCACCACGAGCACCCGGTCGCGCACCGGCGCGGGCAGCCCCACCAGCGCGTCGACGATCAGCGCCGAGGCGGGCCGGGCACCCCGGCCGCGCCTGTCACGACCGCGCACCACGGCGGGTCGGCCGGTGCGGCGAACGCCAGGTCGCTCAGCGGGGGCAGCGGCGCGGCCGGATCGCCGAGCCACCACAGCCCCGCCGGGATCTCCAGGAACGCCGAGCCTTGCCTGGTCGCCGCACTGGCCGCGTCCTCCCAAGCCGGTCGTGGGAAGCGGGACCCGACCGGCGCTACGGTGCCGTCCGGTTGGAACCTCAGCCACCGTCCGGTGTGCGCGTCGTGCCTGGTCTGGGTGGCAGCCACGAACACGCTCGCGCCCGCGGCCGTCGACTGCCTACGCACCCTGCTGCCCACCGACGTACGGACGGACCGGGTCGACGAGTCGAGCCCGGTCGGCGGGGCGCGCTGATCGCGGTCCGGGTCACCAAAAATGACCCTTCAGCAGTTGACTCTGCACGACATGGTCGCGTACCAGCCGCCCGAGAAGATCCGCGCAGGCGTCGGCTTCGTTGGTGTGCCGCACCTCGCCGGTACGGCGACCTCGCTCGCTGTAGAAGACACTCCACCGGCCGACCTCACGGACCAGGCAGTACGCCTCGTCACGGTCACGACCGATGCTGTACGCGTCGGCGGGAACATCCACCGTCTGCAGATGTGACGTCAGCTCCGCCAGATTTATCACCGGATCACCCCACCCTGGTCAGGTAGCCGGCGTCCAACAGATCCTGGATACTCACCGGCAGGTAGTACTGCACGCCCAGTCCCCTCTCACCGAGCCACGGAGCGATCGGCGCGGCTGGCAGCAGCTCCACCGACGACTCACCGAGCAGCCACGACGGCCGGTCGGTGAGCCAGGAGGTCAACCAGCGGGTCGGAAACTCCCCACCCGGCTGCGATCCGTCGATCCGGATCGCCATACATCGTCCAGCGCCGGCACCCGCCGAAACCTGAGGAAGTTCTGCGGAGTCGTTGAAGATGTATTTGAGGGAAATCAAGCGGGACGCTGAAGTGGGCCGAAGCCAGGCGGCACGGCGGCACGCGGCATCGACCTGGTCGCGCACCAACTGCGGATCGGGCATAACGGTTGATAGAGTTAAAAAACTAAAGTCTGGCTTTCAGTAGCGTCCCTGAGCGAAAGCTTCCGCCGTTCCGGGTGGGCCGGACGATGCACCCCATGCCAACCGCCCCGACACCCCCGCTACCAGGACGTTTGCCAGTGCACGACTGCGCATGCGGGCAGAGCCAGAAGCGGCGGTGCGCTAGCATCGCTAGCAGGTTCTGCCAGCAAGGGAGGATCCATGGCGGCTCTCAGCATCAGAGATCTCGACGATGCAGTGAAAGAGAAGCTACGTCTTCGCGCCGCCCGGAACGGCCGTTCCATGGAGGCCGAGATCCGCCCCATCCTGACCACAGCCGTGACCGAGGACGCGCCACGAACCGACCTGTTCAGCGCTCTCACGCAACGGTTCGCCCATCTCAGCGGCGCCGAACTCGACCTGCCGGCACGTACCACCATGCCCAGGGCTACGAGTCTGCCGCAGTGATGATCGTCCTCGGACACCAGCGTGGTCTCCGAACTCATGCGACCCGAGCCGGCTCCGGCGGTGCTCGCCTGGATTCAGCGGAGTTCCGGTGACGGGTTGTACACGACCGCAGTCACCGTCGCCGAGATCCGGCACGGCATCGCGTAAACATTCAGCGGGTATGCGGAGATGGCATGCGTGATTGCCGCGTGTGATCGCGGTGGCGTTTCAGCCGGTGGCGGGTGTTGGGTCGGGTATCCAGAGCCGGCCGAGGAACACGTCGCGGAGGACGGTCATCTGGTTGAGGCCGTGTTTCGCGGCGGTCGATACGTAGCCGAGGATCTTGTACCGGTCTCGGGTGCGGTCCTCGCTGGTCAGCCGGCCGGAGATGTTCTGCTGGATCTTCGCCGGTCGCAGGTCACGTTCGGCCTGGTTCGAGGTGGCCGGTATTCGTAGGTCGGTGGTGAACCGCAGCACGTCTGCCTGCCGGTCGTGCAGGGTCTCCAGCAGCAGCCGGGCCTTGCGCTCACCCGGCCGCGAGCCGTGCGCGTCCGTGGCCTTCAACCCGACCAGGACACCCTGCCGGAACAGACGGACCAGGTCGTCGGTGACCGTCTGCCCGATCGTGGTGGCGCCCGCGTCGCGGGCCAGGTTCGCCTGGTGGATCAGGCCCCGCAACGCGTCGGCGATCTGCGCGGGCCAGTGCTCGCCGGGGTAGACCTCCCCGGCTCCGGCGAGATCCCGCAGCAGATGGGCACAGCACAGTTGGTGCAGCAGGTGAGCGAACGGCCCGGCGTCGTAGTTCTGGTAGCGGTCGTGCACGATCACCGAACCGGCGGCCATGTCGGCGATGACCATCGCCTTGAACGTATCCAGGTCCCGACCGCCGACCAGGTAGTGGGTGACCCACCTCGTGCAGGCGACCAGCAGGTACCGCACCGCCTTCTTCCGACCCGCCGGCGCGGCGGCGGGCCCGACACGCAGCGGGGTCTCGTCGGCGCACACCACACAGGCGGCGGTCAGCAGGGCTCGGATCCGCTTGTCCGCCTCGTCCAACAGGACGGCGGCACGGGTCAGCATGCCGTGCACGAACCCGACCGACGGCGCGGTCCCGGTCAACGACTCCACCAGTTGCCGGCATCGCTGCACCGGCACGAAGTGCACCACCATCAGGTAGACACACCACGCCTGCAGGTTCGGGCCGTACCCGACCGGCCCGGACCTGGACCCCTCGGGCCGGGTCGCGGTGTGCACGATGCCGCACCGGCAGGCCACCGCGTGCTGGTCGTACTGGGTGACCCTCACCGCCACCAGCGGGATCTCGTGCTGCTGGTAACGGTCGACCACACCCAGATCCCGGCCGGCGGTCAGATCCGCGCCACACCCACACGAACCCTCCGGGAACCGATCACGACGCTCGTCGGGCACCTCACGCCAGGTCAGGTTCACCCCGGGCGCACCCGGCTGCTTACCCCGCGACCGCTTCGACCCACCACCGGATCGGGGCCGGGGCGGCGTGCGACCCGCGTCATCGTCCCGCGACGGCGACAACGACGAGTTCGACGAGTTCCGCGACAACAGATGCTCCAACCGGGCCAGCCGGTCGGTCAACTCGGCGATCCGCGCGTCCTGCTCAGCGATCCGTTCAGCCTGCGCACGGGCCAGCACGATCAGCTCATCACGAGACAGATCCTCCAGCGCCGACACACCAAGATCAAACCACATGAGACAGCCCAGGACCGAACCAGCCGCCCGTCACTCAACCCGCTGTCGCCATCACCTGCCGAACATGGCCTGAATGTTTACGGCATCGCGTGCCTGCCGGAGGGCCGCCGGCGGCTACGCCGACGTCATCGCGAGCCGGGAGAAACAGGGTAATCCGATCAGGGGATTCGATGCTCAGATCGCCGCCATCTGCCGCTCACAGGTGGCGTCTCTAGCCACCCGAAGCACCAAGGACTTCGTCGACACCGGCATCAGCCTTCTTGATCCATGGCAGCCGGCCAACTGATCGGTGCACAGCATGTCTGAAGGGGATCTGGCGGGTGCGGCCGCGTCTGCGCCCGCCTTACATCAGGTGGTTGCGTTGAGCCGCTGGGTCGGCGCCGGCCGTAGATTGACCCAGACCGGCCAGTTGACCATGGCCGACGCCCGGCATCTGGTCGGTCTTCTGGAGACCGGCGACGAGATCGACCCGATGATCGGCACCCGGATGTTCCGGACCCGCAGCAGCGCTGAACTTCCCAGGTTGGCGATCGTGGTGGCCTGGGCCAAGGCGACCGGGCTCTTGCGAGTCGTACACGGCCGACTGGTCCCGGTGAAAAAGAATCAACGCCTGACGGATCGGCCGGAGGCTCTGTGGGCCGCCATGTTCGCGGCCTTCGACCAGCTCGGTCCGGCACTCTGCCCGCCCGGCTGGTTCGCCGCGTTGCTCGGCGAGGACTTCGCCGACGGGATCGCCGTGCTGTTCGCCGGCATCGCCGAGGGCGGTGGCGCGGTGACCCTCGATGAGGCGCAGGATCAGGTCTGGTCCACGCTCACAGCCCGCTACTACCTGGAACACGCCACCACCGAGCAACTGGGCCGCATCCGCAAGGCCACCGACCGGGACCTACATCGTGCCGTCGACGAGTTGGTCGCACTCGGCGTTCTGAGCGACGACACCGGAACGCTACGGCTCTCCCCGGCTGCCGAGCAGGTCCTGCGCGCCAGGTTCGGTGCTGTGCGGCCCGGTGACCAGATAGCTCAGATCAAGGTCACACTGCTGGACACCGAGCCGCCGGTATGGCGGCGTCTACTCGTACCGGCCACTTTGCGCCTGGACCGGCTTGACCGTGTCATCCAGGCCGCGATGGGCTGGACCAACTCCCACCTGCACATGTTCATCCACCCCACCGGCAATTACGGTACGCCCGACCTCGATCTGCCGATACAGGACGACCGTGAGGCGTCCCTCCTTGACCTGGCCGGCAAAGAAGGGGAGACCTTCGGCTACGAGTACGACTTTGGTGACGGCTGGACGCACGAGGTGCTGCTGGAGAAGCTGGTGCCGGCCGAACCGGCCGGGCAATACCCAGCCTGCACGGACGGCGCCCGCGCCTGCCCACCGGAAGACTGCGGTGGCACCGGAGGCTACGAGCAACTGCTCGACACGCTCGCCGACCCCCGCCACCCCGATCACCACCACCTACGGCAATGGCTCGGTCTCGAACAGGGCATCGACCTCGACCCTGCACATTTCGACACCACCGGCGCCAACCGGCGCATAACGGCCGTCATATGCGCCAGACAGCCTGGCAGCTGACTCAACCAGCCGCGTCGCTCGTACTGCTCGCGGGTTCCGCTCATAGAGCGCTTGCAGCTCTTCCATCAGGCTACGACGAGTTAGCCGGCAAGCCCTCGGGCGTCGAGATCCAGCCCGGGAATCCACCCGGATCGTCTGGTCGCCGACGAACGCCGTGAGCTGTTCTTCGAGACGAGCGAAGTCCTCCAGGTCGACCTGGTCAGCCCACGCCTGTCGGAGGTCGTCGAAGATCGATTCCCTTCACGCATGGCCCGGTGGCCGAGGTCTGTCACCAGGATTCGCTGACGTCGCCGATCGACGATGTCCTCTTCGAGGGCGACCCAACCGCGCTGTTGGGCTGCGTACCGGCATCCGGACGGTGTGGTGACCTACGTCGCGCAGGGCGCGACGCTGGACGGCACGCGGCCGGAGCTGGCCGAGTTGCCGTTCTCCGCGCGGCAACTGGCGGCCCTGGCGGTCGACGGCCGATTCCACCTTCAATGATTCGGCTCTGCTACCTTCCTTCGGTGGTGGAGAGGATGTCAATCGTCCACCATCGTCGATCCCAGTGGTGCCGACGGTCGATCGCGATCCGCGCACTGACCCTCGGCCGGTCACGTACCGTGAACGGACTGCCCAGGTAACGTCGGGACAATCGGTCGATGTCGACCAGGTCGGTGTCGTCGTACATCTGGACCACCCGTCCTTGCAGACTCACCTGGGTGTACCAACTGTCGGCGGCGAGCCGTCGGGGCGGGATCCTGTCCGGCATGGTTGTCGATCCAATGCGGTGTCGTGGTGGGGCGGATCAGTAGGGAAGTTCGACCGTCAGGTGCCGGGGATCCAGCGAGGTGAGGAGTTCGCGCGCGTCCGCCAGAGCACCGGCGGTGACGACACCGGACCGACGAGGCGACGCACCGAGGATGTGGCCGGCCGCGGCCACCACGAGCGGCGCGGAGACCGCGTAGATGTCCCGCCCGCTGGCAACCACGCGCCGCGACCGGTCGCCGCGCGTTGCGGTGACCTCGACGAGAAACGTCTGTGCCGACCGCGAGGTTGCCGATCGGAGTGCCGTTTGCCGGTTCGGTGAGGCGAAGGGCACCGTCCTCGACGGCCCACAGACCTCCCTTCGTGTCGAACGACCCGTACGAGAAGTCCTCGGAGATCAACGCGCCGTCGGCCGATCCGTTCGAGGCGAGAGCAATGCCGCCCACCCCAGACCCGGCGACGACGATGGTGATGGCGGCTAATGAAAGGCGATGCCGGGAACCATTCGCGACAGGCAAGCCATGACGCCGCGCGACCGGTTCAGGAGAACAGACATACGACATACAACACGTGCTATGAAGCGTCCGACCTCGGTGTCAATCCACTGAGATCGAAAGCCCCTGCTTTTCGCCGCCGATCCAGGCTGACCTCAAATTCCGCTGTGCCGGGGGTTAATTGCTTGTCGGGGCTGGTCAGGAACGCTCCGTGCAGACCGTCCCCGAGCGGGCGTACTGGTCGGTGCCGAGAATCGCCAGAACCACGTAGCAATAGTCCTGCCCCACGTTGAGGCCCTGCACGGTCAACGTGGTGGATCCCGGTCGAAGCACTTTCAACAACACCGGTTCGGCGCTGCGCGGTCCCCCCAGGACGGCGAACTGTGCCGTGCCACCCGTGGTGTCGGTCCAGGTCAAGGTAATCTCACTGGCCCCGTCGACCAGCTTGATGTCGGCAGGTGACCCTTCGACGGCTGGACTCAACGTCGCGGTCGCCGACGTTCCCGTCCCCGGCGTGGTGGTCGGTGGGGTCGCGTCGACGTTGACCCGCCACACCACGACGCCGGTCAGCGTGAGCGCTGCCGCCACCAGGACCGCCACCAGGACGGCGAACGGCGGTCGACGGCGGTGGATCGGCTCGTCGAGCCACGGCGCTGCGTCCTCGTCGAAGTGATCGGTCTGGTCGTCGCGCGGGTCGTCGGCTGGCGACCAACGCGGCGGTGGCAGGATCCCGTCGTCGGGAAGCGGCTCGGCCGCGTCACGGGAAGCCCGGTCTTCGGCGTCGACCGGTCGCAGCGGGCGGGAGTCCGGAACCTGGTCCGCCCTGCCATCGGCGGGCCGTAGGGTGAACGGACCTGGCAGGACGCCCGGCCTGATCGGCGCGCTGACCCCCCGTCGGCTTCCAGCGATGTGCAGCGGGTCCGCCGGCTGCGGGCGTTGGACCGGCCCGGTGTCGGTCCCTCGGCCGTGGAGCACCTCGGCGAAGTCCGTCAGACTCGGATAGCGGCGGGCAGGGTCCTTGTCCAGGGCACGGCCGAGCGCGACCTGTAGCCAACGCGGCACGTCGCCGCGGTCCAGCGGCGGCGCCTGCTCCGACAGCACGGCGCGCAGCAGGTCCTCGCTGTCCTGTACCGGATGGTACGAGTTGGCGAACAGCGGCCGGCCGGCCAACAGATGCCACATCGTGGCCGCCAAGCCATAGAGGTCCGACACCGGACTCTGCTCACCGTCCGCGATCACCTCAGGGGCGGTGTGGTACGGTGCCACCGGGCCCGGGCCACCGGTCGCGACCGGCTCGTACGGAACCCGGGCGAAGGCGAAGTCCGTCAGCACCGGGCCGGACGGTAGCCGCAGGATGTTCGACGGTTTCACCGCGCCGTGCAGGACGCCGACATTGTGCGCGGCCTGCAGTGCTTCCGCGACTCGCCAGCCCATTTCGATGACCTCTTCGATCGGCGGCCGGCCGTGCCGACCGAGCAGGTTCGCGTAGCAGCCTTCGGGGCTGTACTCCATCGCGACGTACGGGTTGCCGTCGCTCGTCTGACCGAACCTGAAGATGTCGACAATGTACGGATGGTTGGACAGCAGTGCCGCCTCCCGCGGTTCGCGCTCGCCGTACCCGGTCGCAGGAGGATGTCCATCGATGGCGAGCACCTTGACGGCCACGGTCTCGTCGAGTCCCGCCTCGACGGACCGCAGCACGAGCGCGGTGTCCCGGCGGCTGATCGTGGTCAGGTTGTGATAGCCCGCGATCTCGGGCACCTGCGGCAGGACGGTCATCTGTACGACCAAGTCATCTGGGCAGCCAACTCGTGGACCACCGGGAGGTGTGTAGGCTGGCTCGTCCGGGGTGCAGCAGCTGGTGGATCACATCGCGACGCCCGGTGAGTAGCCCTTCCAACAGGATGCCGAGCGCGGGAGCCTCGACCGTGCCGGCCGAATTCGTACCGGTCGCCACCACGACTCGGCCGCCGAACGCCTCGACCGGCTCGAGCACCGGCAGCCCGTCCGGTGTCATCGGACGCTCGCAGAGCCGACGGTCCAGCACTTTCAGTGCAGCGTCCGGCCCGCGTAGCGTGGGAAACACCCGTCCGACGACATCCTCCAGCGCGGCTGTCAGGTCCGCGACCCGCCGCTGGAGTGGATCCACCTCGGCGAGGCCGAGGTATCCGAAGCCACCGCTGGCGTAGATCTTCGACGAATCCGGTGACAGGGTGATGTTCACCACCCCGACGGGCTCCGGTGCGTGCACCTTGAGCGGGTGGTGCAGGCCAGGGTTCGGCAGCGTGATGAACGCGCCGAGAACCTGCTGGACGACGCCGGCGGAGGCCGCGGTCTGGCCGAGTAGCTCGTTCAGCTGCCGGCCGCCGACGGTGACGATGACGGTCGCCGCACTGGTCGTCGAGCCGTCGGCGAGAACGAGTTCGACGCCGTCCGGACGATCGTGCAGACGCCTCACCGCTGACCCGGCGTGCACTTCGACGCCGTCTGCCGCCAGCAGTCCGCCGATGGCACCGGCGACCTGGTGGATGTTGACCGAGGAGCCGTCGACCTCGACGGCTCCATGGACGCACAGCCGTGGCGTGGGCGCTCCTGGCACGAGCCTGCCCAGTCCGGTGGCGAGCGCCGGCCACCGCCGGGCGATCTCGTCCGACGCGAGCGCGCGGACCGTCGGGCTCAGCCGTGATTGCGTGTAAAAGCCGGTGGCGAAGTCCTCCCTGGTCAGGTAGCAGCGGCACAGCCGGGTGTCCCGACGCAGATCACCGAGCGCCCGGGAGTGACGGGCGAACAGCGCATCCCAGCCGCGCATCCCGACCTGGTTGAGTCCTACCACCAGGTCGGTGGTGAGCGCCCAAAGACCGGGCCGGTCGGTGAGCCCTTCGAACAACGCCGACCACTCGCGTTCCATATCGGACAAGGTGGCCGGATCCCGCAGCTGCCAGCCGCCGTCGGCAGGTGCCCGGGACAGGACGTCCCGGCGTGCGCCGTCCGCGTACGGCACCGTCTCGGTCAGGGACAGATGGCGGGCATCGGCACCACCGAAGGTCACCCCGGGCGAGCCGGCGCCGTCCTCGACGGAAGCCTCCAACACCCGCAGGTTGCGCCACCCCACGGTACGCAGCACGAGCGCGATGGTCAGTCCGACGATCCCGCCGCCGACGATGACGATCTCCCGCCCGTCGCCCCGCCGGGTAGCGGGGTCGACAGGGGTGTGCCTCGGTGGGATGTCGACCACCGTCCGCTCGGCGAGTTCGGCGAGTTCCGCCGTCGCGATCACGGTCAGCACGGCCTGGTCGAGTTCCTCGGCACAGCCGGGTGCGTTCATCGCGGCGGAGCTGAGGGTGAACCCTGGACGCAGCCCCCCGTCCTGCGGGACCTGGTCGAGGAGCCGCTGCCGCAGCGGACCGACCAGGGCCGGCGCGTTGTCGAACACGACGTCGAGGTCCCGCCGGGCGTAGGCCTCCAGGACCGCGCTCTCGGTGAACACGCCAGGCTCCGACACCGAGACGATTCGCGTGCCGGCGAACTCCTTGATGTGCGTAACGTCGACCAGGTGCCGGGTCGGACGATCTCCGCCGGAGACCATCGGTACGGCGATGCTGAGCAGGTCGGAGCGGGCCGCCACGGCGGCCACGTCGCCGGCGACGGAAACGACGTCGTCCGGTACCCGGTGGTGGGCCGCCCAGATCTGCACGGCCGGCGGATCCGCCGCCAGTGACGGTGTGTAGACCAGGATGTGGTGTCCCCGGGCCGCCGCGACCCGGGCCACCCGTCCGTTGATCGCTCCCGCGCCGATCAGACCGAGGACGGTGGGCCGTCGCGGCGGGCCGGTCACGTCCGTGCCCGTGTCCATGCCCCTGTCCGCGTTCATGTCCGCGTCCAGCAGCGCGGCGACGGCGAACTGAGCCACGTACCGCGCGTTCACCTCGGGCGTGTTGACCACGTCGACGCCCAACAGGCCAGCCACTACGGTATCGATCGAGGCGAGCGAGGTCCCCCGCCGGATGATCAGCGGCTTCCTCAGCTCGCCGTGCTGCCGGAGCGCGTCGACCCAGGCCGCGATGGCGGCGGCATCGACGGCGTTCGCACCAACGACCAGGGTGTGCGGGCGAAGCATCGGCAACACCGCGGACAGGGCGGCGGACCGGGTAGCCAGGTCCTCCCGCAGCTGTACGTTCGGAAGCCGCTCGAGCATCCGACGGGTGGAGTCACCCACCGGTGCCGTGATGAGCACCCGCCGGTTGGGACCGGACCCCGGCGCCCGGTCCGGGACCGATGCCGCCATACGCGTCTCCCATCGATAGGTGAACGGCAGTCGAGCGCCGACGCGGTAGTCGATAGTTGCTTTTATGATACAACACCCGTGTCACGCTGTCGGGCGGCGGTGGCGCGAAGCCGGCTGATCCAGCCCTGTGCGGTGTGGCGCGCAGCAGCAGGGAAAGGTCGATCGATGGAACCTGCCGGACGGTGACTTCCTCACCTGAGCCGGCACTCACCACCAGCTGCGTGATCCGGGCACCATGGCCGGAGATCTCCGCCCGAACCGTGGTTCGTGTCTTGTCGTCAGCCGACGAGATCGTGATCACGTACCGGCCCACCAGCACCTCCGACTCCAGCGCCACTCATGCTGCCTGCCCGGGACGGGCCGGGCCGCGACCCCGAGGCATCACCTACCGCTGCGGCATGGCCTGCCGTCACGTCTCCTCGGTCAGCACCCCCAGCCGGACCAACTCGCTACGGGCCCTCCGGTAGCTCTGGCAGCAGGTCCGCAGGCAGATCCGGCAACACGCGAGTGTCGGGTCGTCGGCATGCTCGGTCAGGATTCTGAAGTATCCCCGCACCATGCCATCGAAGACTCGGACGGTGCCGTCCTCGTCCCCGTCCGCCGCCGATCCACCCGGTGCCGATCCACCCGGTGCCGATCCACCCGGTGCCGATCCACCCGGTGCCGAGTCGTCGTCCCAGACCTCGACCCCGTGCGTTTCGAGCATCGGTACCGCCCATCGCCACAGTCCGCACGGGTACGCCACCGCCATTTCCCGCTCCGTCAGACACCCCTGGCACCGGCCCTTCCCGTCCGCCTTGTGGGTCTCCACCACCTGAGCGGCCCGGTCGAGCAGCGCCCGCCGTGGATCGTGATCGACGTCGGTTCCGACCGTGCGGGCACTGTCTCCGGCTCGCCCGCCACGGTTGTCGTTACCTGCTGTTTCCCCCTCCGACATACAACAAAGAATAGCCCACATACTACGACCGTTCCAGAGCTGATCAAGCATTCCGCGCCGTGTCGCGGGCGGGCGGAGCCCGGCGGGCGGTCCGACGACCGCCGCCCGCCGGCTCCCCGTGCCGCCAGTACAGCGGACCGGGGTGCAGCTGCCAGCGTGCCCGCACCCACGGCGACGCGCCCCGGCGCAGCGCCCGCACGTACGCTCGGGTCGTCGACCCGGCGCGGGACGCGGCAGGTCCGTCGACGACCAGCGGGGCGAAGCTCGCCGCGCTGGCCAGCGCGGCGACGTCGCGTACCGGCGGCAACGGGCGGTGCCGCCGGTCCACGCCAGCGGCCCATTCGGCCACCTCGCTCGCGGTCAGCCCGACCGGCGGGGGCCTGTCGACCAGCCGCAACGCGTCGAGGACCTCCAGCCAAGCGCCCAGGGCCCGGTCCGACGGTGGTCCGTCCCGCAGCCTACGGCGCGTCTGTCGAGAGCGGACCAGCATCATCGTGACCAGGCCGGCCAGCGGAAAGCCGGCTCCTACCGACCACAGCCATGGCCCGCCGACCGGGCCGGTGCGCCGGTCGACGGCGCGGTCGGCCCCGCCAGCGTCCGCCGGTCGCCGGACGGCCGGGGTCGCGGACGAGACCGGCGGCGAGACCGGCGGCTGCGGTCTCGGGCTGGACAGCAACTCCTGGTCCAGCGGACGGGGCACGGCCCCCAACGCCGGCAACGGGTCGACCGCCACCCACCCGAGCCCGGGAAAGAGCACCTCCGGCCAGGCCAGCGCGTCGGCACCGCGCACCGTGGTCCGGCCCGGTCGGGCCGAGAAGCCGACCACCACCCGGGTCGGCAGGCCCATCAGCCGGCCAAGCACGGCGTAGGCCGCCGCGAACTGCTCCGACGTGCCACGACCACCGTACGGCTGCGGTCCGAGCAGGAAGAAGCGCAGATTCGGGTACGCATGGCCGCTCGGCGCGTCGTGCACGTGGACGTAGTGCTCGCGCAGGAACCGCCGCAGTGCCTCCGCCTTCTGATCGGCGCCCGTCGCGTCCGCCGAGATGTCGCGGGCGAGCGCGACCAGGTCGTCGGGCACGGAATCGCCTGTTTCCAGGTACCGGGAGACGGCCGGTCCGGTTGGTGCGGCAGCCGCCTCCGGTGTCCGCTGTCGCGGAACCTCGGACTCCACCACGTACCTGGTGCCGGCGACCAGCGTCTCGTCGCTCAGCAGCGTGCCGCTGTGCACGCCGTACCCGAGCCGCAGCCCGCTGACCCGACGTGGCGTACTGATCGCGGGAACCAGCCGACCGGACAGCTCGCGAACGACGATCTCCTGCGTCACTGTCGTGCCGCCACCGGGCGGCGGCCCGCCCGTCGGCGGCACGGGTGGCGGCAGCACGGACTCGACCCTCCGGTACCGGTCGCCGATCGTCCAGGTCACCCCGTCGAATTCGGTAAGTACCGCCAACGTCAGCCGGGCGTCGTCAGCAAGCCCCACGTCGGCGAGCTCGACGTCGAGCAGCGGCTGGGCCGGATTCACCAGCCAACCGGAGATGCGGGCCAGCGGATTGCCGTCCAGCACGTCGGTCACCGCACGGTCGTCCGACCCGCGGAGCACGTCGGCCGGCTGGTGCGACAGGCTCAGTGCGACGACCGGGACGACCAGCACCGACCCGACGACGACAGCGGTCACCCCGCCGACCGTGCGCACCCCGGCTGTGGCTACCAGCAGCGTCATCCCGACCAGGCACACGAAGCCGACCGCGCGCCACGGCTGGACGTCACCGTGCGGACCGGCCAGGATCAGCGCGACGAGGTACACCACCACGGCAGGGCAGCCGGCCAGGGCCACCCGGCCGGCACGCAGGGCCAACTCCGCCGCCACCAGTCCAGCCAGCCAGACCACCACCACCGGCAGCACGACGGTCGTCGGCTCCACCGGGATCGGTACCCGGGCGGTGACCAACGACCGGCCGCCACGCAGGGCGTCGACGAGAACGGTGGGGAAGGAGCCGGCCACGTTCGCGACCCGGGCCGATCCCCAGACCGCGAGGCAGACATAGCAGAACAGCACCGCCATGGACACGAACGGCACCGGCCACTGTCGCCGACCGGCCAGGACCAGCCCGCTGCCGACCGACCCGACGGCTGCACCGCCCATCAGGACGGTGCAGCCGGCTCCGGCATAGACCCGGCCAGCGGCTCCGGCGGCCACCGCGAGCGCACCGGCGATCAGCACGGCGATCAGGATCCGCCGACCCCGGCTCACTGCGCTGTCCACCGGGATGCGAAATCCGCCCCGTCCCGCGCGGCCAGCAGACGCACGCTCGTGCCTGGTCGCCTCTCGTGCTGCGGCCCGAAGGCCACCGCGACGGACTTCGCGAACAAGCCCGACAGCCCCGCGAACGCGTCAAGGTCGGCGGCGGTGGACCGCCCGGTGACGTAGACCAGCAGCCCTTCCCCTACCGGAAAGCCGAACCCCCGGGTCCCGGCGAGCACAGCGCTCAGCTCCCCCACGGCGTGCGGATCCGCCTCGGCCAGCAGGTCCAGGTACGGGGCCAGCTCGGCCAGCCCGCCCAACCGGACCCCGCCGACGGTGAGCAGGTGAAGCGGGCGGCCTTCACGTAGCGCCGACGCGGCGAGCGAGCCGGTCGCCTCGCAGGCGTGCTCGAACGTGTCCCCGTGATGGACCCCGGCCCGATCGTCGAGCAGCAGCAGTACGGCCGGACGCTCGCCGGACGCCCGCTCGCGCACCATCAATTCGCCCAGCCGGACGCTGGACCGCCAGTGCACGTGACGCAGGTCGTCGCCGGGCGTGTACTGGCGAAGGCTCGCCGACAGGGATCCGGCCAACGACGCCGGCCCGGCCCGTCGGGAGTCGTCGTCAGCGGGCCCGTCCGGCATCGCCGCCAGCGTGTGCCGGCGCGGATGGACTCGTACCAGGTGCTGCCCGGCGCAGACGCCCTCGACCCGAGTCAGTCCGAGCGGATCGTGCCAGCCGGCCCGCAGCGGCCCGAGCCGCACCAGGCCGCGCCGGTCGGTCGGTACGTCGTAGTGCACGACGGTAGCCACCCCCGGGCTCAACCGCACTGCGGGAAACAGCATCCGGCGGGCATCCGGCGGCGTTGCCTGCCGGGCGGCCACAGCGTAACGGTCGTCGACGGAGACGACGGTCGACCACCGGCTCGCGCTGCCGACGGTCAGCGTGGCTCGGCAGGTGTCGCCGCGGGCGACCCGGTCGGCTTCGACCGTGCGCGACGCGGTTGGTCGTGGGCGGAGCAACCCGACCACCAGCGACGCCGGCACGGCGAGCACCGCAGCGACGCCGACCGCGGCGGCTTCCGGATGGCTGAGCCAGCAACCCACCGAGACCAGTACGACCCCGGCGGCGAGCATTCCGATTCCGCGTACGGTGACCGTCACGTCCGGACCGGCACCGGCGCGGGTACGTTCTCCGCCACCGTCCGCAACACCGTGGTTGGTGACACCTCACGTGCCCGCGCGTCCTGGGTGAGCGTCAGCCGGTGGGCGAAGACCGGCTCGACCAGCGCCTTGACGTCCTCGGGCAGCACGTACCCGCGGCCGGCGAGGTGGGCGTACGCGCGGGCCGCCCGGGTCAGCGCGATGACTCCGCGCGGGCTGACGCCCACCCGCACCTGCGGGTGGGCGCGGGTGGCCGCGGCCAGCCGTACGGCGTAGCGGTAGAGCGGGTCGGCGACGTGGATCCGGCCGGTCAGCTTGATCAGTTCTCGCAGGGTGCGCATGTCCGCGACCGGCGGGCAGTCGCGCACCGGCCGCCCGGCCGCCGCGCCACGCGCCACCTCGACCTCGGTGTCCTCGTCCGGATAGCCGACGGAAATCCGCATCAGGAACCGGTCGAGCTGGGCGCCGGGCAGCCGGTAGGTGCCGTCCAGGTCCACCGGGTTCTGCGTGGCGACCACGAGGAAGGGCCGAGGCACCGGGTGGCTGATCCCGTCGACGGTGACCGATCCCTCCTCCATCACCTCCAGTAACGCCGACTGGGTCTTGGCTGAGGCCCGGTTGATCTCATCGGCGATGACGACGTTGGCGAACACCGGGCCGGGGTGGAACTCGAACTCGCCGGCCGCCTGGTCGAACAGCGTCAGCCCGGTGACGTCCGACGGCATCAGGTCCGGCGTGAACTGGATCCGCCGACAGGCTCCCTCGACCACGGCCGCCATCGCCCTGGCCAACGTGGTCTTACCGACGCCGGGCACGTCCTCGATCAGCAGGTGCCCCTCGGCCAGCAACGCGGTCAGCGCCAGCCGGACCGCGTCGGGCTTGCCCAGCACCGCCCCGGCCACCGCCTCCTCGATGCGCCAGACCACGCCGTCGGGCCGCTGGGCGGGCTCGCGCGAGATCGGCTCGCCGACCACTGGTATCAGCATGGCGGCAGGTCGCCGGGATCGTCCCCGGCGTCGAGGTTGAACCAGACCCACGGGATGTAGAGTTCGCCGCCCTCGATCCTGATCCACATGTCGCTCCGCTTGTTGTCGTTGTACTGCCCGGCGAAGATCACCGAACTTGGCGACTGGTCCCCGTCCCCGCCCCGCACCTGGCAGTTGGCAAGGAACGAGTCGCCATTGCGCCCGACCCGGCCGGTCCGGGCGCCGCTGTCCTGCCTGGGCGCCGAGTAGATGCCCACACCCTGGTCGCAGTAGCCGTTCGTACTGACGCAGCGCACCGTGCCGCGCAGCTGGGCGGTCACCACCGTGGTGCGCTGCTCGTCGCGTCCCGCCACGTTGGTGATCGTCACCGTCGCCAGGTAGGCGACGCCGGAGACCAACCCGTCGTACGTGATGCTGTGGCTGTCGCAGTTCGCTTCGACCACCCTCGCGAGACCCGCGACCGTCAGCCCGCAGCGGGCACTGGCACCGCCGTCGTCGAAGGTGAAGTCCACCGTGATGTGGTCGGATCCCTGGGTCTGTCCGGTGATCGTCAGAGTCGGGCTGGCCACGGTCCGGGGAGTGACCGGACCGGCCGGCTCGCTGTCCCCGGCCTCGTTGTACGCCACGACCGAGACGGGCACCTCGGCGCCGGCGGGAAGGCCGGTGAGCGAGATGCTCGTCCCCTCGGTCACCGTTTCGGTGCGACCCAGGTAGCTCACCACGTACGCGGTGATCGCCCGACCGTTGTTCGCCGGCGCGTCCCACAGCACCTCGACCTCGCCACGGTTGTTCGTGGTGCGCGCCTGCAGGTAGGCCGGCGGATCAGGCCTGGTGAACGGGGTCACCGAGGCGGACAACGGGGACGGCTGCGAACTGGTGCCCGCGTCGTCGAGCGCCGCCACGGTGAAGGCCACCTGGCTGCCGTACGGCAGCTCCCCGGCCGCGACGACGTACGTCCGCTGGCCGCCTGGGACCTGCCAGGTACGCGCCGCCGCGTCCGGCGTGACGGACGTGATCTGATAGCCGGCCACCGGGCCGCCCTCGCCGTCAGACGGCGGTGCCCAGGCCACCTTGACCGTGCCGTCGGGCAGCGCCTGCGCCGTCACCTCGGCCGGGACGTCGGGCGTGTCGGCGCGCGGTGTCACCGGTCCGGCCGTGCCGACGGCGCCCCGGCGACCTGCGGCATCGACGGCGTACAGCTGGAACGTGTAGCTGACGCCGTTGGTGAGGCCGGTGACGCGCTGCGTGCGCGCGTCCGCCGCGACCTCGATCCGCCGGCCGGCGACCTCGATGACGTACCGGCGGACCGGGGAGCCACCGGGGCGCGCCGCTGTCCAGGTCAGCAACGCCGACTCGGCACCGGCCGCCGCTCGTACGTCGGTCGGCGCGCCGGGCGGCTCCGGCGGTGTCCCCGCCGGCCGCTCCGACGGTGTCTCCGGCGTGGTCCGGGCCGGAGAGGGGGACGCGGTCGGGGTCGGGGTGGTGGGCGGCACCGACGCGGTCGGGCTCGGCGCCGGTACGGGGGCATCGCCGCCCACCACGTCATCGGGGTACTTGTCGACCAGAGACACCTTCTGGTCCCGGTCGACGACCTGGGCCTTCGCCGCGTCCAGCGCGTTGATGTACAGGTGGTCGCCACGGACCTCGAGTTCCAGGTCACCACCGCCGCGCAGCGGAATCTGACGCACCAGCGCGCCACCGGGACCGAAGACGTACACCACACCGGCGGCGTTGTCGGGCACGTAGACCTGGCCCGCCCAGGGCACCGCGGCAGCCAACTCGGCGCCACGGCCGGGGACCGTGAACGTGGTCACCGTGCCGGCGTCGTTGACGACCTGGACCTCGCGATCGTCCGGCACGGTGAGCAGGATCCGGTCGCCGGTGGTCCGAGGGGCCACCTCCGCCGGCCCGGGCAGCTTCACCGGGATACGGTCCACCTGCTCGCCACGTACGATTACCAACTGGCCGGTGGTCTGGTCCAGCACGGCGACACCGCCATCCAGCGCCGAAACGGACAGGTCGTGGTTCGGATCGGCGATCGTCTCGGTGCGGACCTGAGGCGTCGGATCCCCGTCGGCGGCCGGAGCGAGCGAGACGACCGTGCCGTCCCTGGGCAGCGCGAACCACAACCGCCCGGCCCCGTCGAACACCCCGCCCCGCAGGCCCGGCGGTAGTTGCAGGGTCGCCCCGATCGGTGCCAGGGTGCCCGGGTCCACCTGGCGGACCTGGCCGCGCACCCGGTCGATCACGTACGCGGTGCCGTCATGCATCGCGACTTCGACGCCCTCGCCCGGTGCGGTGTCCAGGTACGCCGAGATCTGCAGGGTGAGCAGGTCCAGCGCGCCGACCGTGCCGGTGTCCACGTCGCGCACGATCAGGTGCCGGTCGGTCTGGCTCACCTCGACCTGATGCCCGGCCGAGTCGTCGAGATCGACCCGGGTGTCGACCCGGGCGGTCTCGCCGTTGACCCGACCCAGTTCGCCCTCTGCCCGGCTGAACAGCCACGCTGCCGGGACGGTCGTGATGACCTCCCGGTCGGGGTCGGCGGCGATGGCGACGCTCAGCGCCATGGCGAGCAGCACCAGCCCGACGATGCCGCCGGTGATCGACGCGCCCAGCCGGCGCGATCGGCTGCCGTGTTCGGTCGCGGACATCTCACCCTCCTCCGGTCAGGCGATGGTGGCCGGCGAGCAGACCTTCGCTCGAATACTACATACAACTATCGACGGTCGGGTGGCCATTCGCCGGCGGGCACCTGTTCCCGCCGGCGGGGCGCCGCCGGCGGGGCGGCGTAGCGCAGCACCAACTGCTCCGTCGACTGCTTGCCAGCCTTGATCCGTTTGGCGTCCCGGCGTCGCCACCACGGCGTCAGCCTGACCTCGATCGGGCGGACCTCCCGGCCGACCACCACCGCCCGGCCGAACTCCATGGTGCGGAGCTCCTCGGCGGTCAGCACCGGGCTGAGCACCTCGTTGTTGGCGTCACTGAGCAGGCCCGACGGACGGCGGACGTTGCCCAGCAGCTTCGAGACCTCCTCCAGGTCGGTGATGTTGCCGGCACCGCCGACGACGACTCGGACGGCCGCGTTGTCCCACATGGTGCGCACCGCCGACTCGCCGTACTTCTCCCGGGCCTGGGAGATGGACCGCAGGTAGACGTGCACCGCGATCGACGACTTCCCCAGCAGCGCCATGTATCGGGGCAGGCTGCTCATCGGCGCGCAGTAGATGGCTTCGTTCACCTCGACCGTGGCGGGTGGCTCCAGACGCCCACCGGGCAGCTGCGCCCCGGCCGCGGCCATCTTCGACCAGATGGTCTCGATGAGGATGTGCACGGCCGGTGTCTGCGGGTTGGCCCCGGTCTCCTTGACCAGGTAGTACAGCGTGTTGTGGCCGGAGACGAACTCCTTGATGTCGAATTCCTCGTCCGGGCCCGGGGTGTAGTTCGCCAGCACCGCCGGGTCGGAGAGGAACCGCAGGCTCTGCGCCGCCGACGCCCACATCGCGGCCCGGGTCTGCTGGTCGGTGTCGAGCAACGAGGCCAGTTCCGCCGCCCAACCGGGCGCGGCGGCCCCCGCCGCCTCGGCCCGCCGCAGCAGGTCCAGCGGCTCCGGGTCGGTCTGCCGCCTGACCCATCGCAGCACGTCCGCGATGGTGCCGCCGGACAGCGCGGCGGCGTGCAGATAGCACCGGAGGATGACGATGACCGCGGTCGGCGAGAAGTAGCCGCTGTCGATGTTCGCCTTGGTCTCCCCACCGAGGTGGTATCCCGCGTACTTGGCGAGGGTCGTGGCCCGGTCGTCCGCGGTGTTGGGGTTGTCGGAGCCACGGACCAGGCACATCCGGATACGGTTCGGCCAGTTCGTCAGGTTGTTGGGGTCGAACACCGTGACCCGGCCCACCGCAGTCCGCATCGCGTAGGTGGTGGTGAAGCTCTCCAGCTCGGTGCTCAGCACGATGCACGAACCCGGCGCGTCGATCGTGAACGGTGCCACGAAGTGGACGTCCTTGCCTTGGCGAGGGGGTGCCACCACGAGCATCGCGTCCTCGACGGAGCTGTACACCTTTCGCAGCGACCGGACGTCGCGCCCCAGGCAGTAGCCGACGTCCTCGGGGCGCAACCCGGGCTTGCCCGCCATCGTCGGCCGGGTGAACCGGGCCCGTCTGACGATCGGCCGGCGGCCGATCGTCCGCGCGATCTCCCAGCCTGAGGCGAACCCCAGCCGTGCCCACCGGAACCCTCGCCGGCGTCGCCAGTCCCAGGCGAACCGGATCGCCGCGACAGCGGCGACGGATGCGATCAGGAGAAGAACCAGGAAGACCGAGTAGACGAGCCAGGCGGGGCCGATCAGGCCGGCGGCTGGTTCGGGCCAGGCCCGCGCCGGGTCACCCGGGGTTGCCACCAGGGCTCGGAGGATGGCCACGATGTCATTTGGCGACGAGTCGGGCCAGCCCTGGCCGGTGAGGAAGGCGGAGACCTGACCGGCGAGCCAGAAGAGCCAGCCGGTCCCACCACAGCCGCCGGCCATCGCGAGCACCAGGTACAGCAGCCGCTTGGACTCGTCCTCGGAACTGGCGCTCATCCGTCCCTCCCGACCTGAGACAAGACGTCCGGGTAGCTTTCTGGACCGTACCAGAAACGAGCTATGTTGGTTGTGTTGACTTTGGGATTCTGGCCACCCACACTGAAAAGACTACATACGACAGGAGTCGTGGTTGCGATGTCCCTGCTGGCGGACGGCCGATCGGTGGACGGGGCGGCGGCCGTGCCGGACGCGCCGTCCCGCCGTCGTGCCGTCCCGCCGCATGGTGGCCGGACGTTCGCCCCGACCACGCTGGGCCTGGGCGCGGTGATTCCCGTGCTGGGCGCCCATTCCCAGGCCGGAACGTCCGGGATCGCGCTCGCCGTCGCCGACGCCGCCGCCAGAACCGGCCGACGGGTCCTGCTGGTCGACTGCGCCGACCCGGCCCGGTCCGGTCTGGCCGGGGCATGCGACGTCGAAGGGCGTTCGGTGGCCGGCACGCGGCGTGCCGCCGGTATCCGCCTCGCCAGCCGCCACCTGCCCCGCGGAATCGGCGTGTCGGTCCGCCGTCTGCTCGGCACCGGCACCCCGATGCGACCCGATGAACTGCCCACCCTCACCTCGTGGGTCGCCGCCGACCACAACGAGTTCGACCTCACGGTGGTCGACATCGGCTGGGATGTCTGGTCGCTCACCGTCCCCGACTCCGGGCTGGGGCCGCTGACCTGGGCCACCGGCCGGCCAGGAGAGGTGTTCCCCATGATCGTGATGCGCGCGACCGCCGCGTCGGTCGCCCTCGCCGAAGGGGTACTGACCCGGTATCTGGCCGGCGTCGAGCCCTTCGGCCTGGTCCAGCCGCATGGCGTCGCGGTCGTCGGTGCCGGCTCTTGGCCGGCCCGGACGCGAAACGTCATGGGTTTCCAACTCGCCCGGCTGGCCCACCGGGCCTTGTTCGTGCCGGCGTCGTCCGAGGCCGCGGTGGCCGGATGGACGACTGATCCCGCTCCCACGGCCTCGGTCCGGGCGGCGACCGCGCTACTGAAGACCGTCAACCGTTCGGCCGCGCCGGCCACCCGGACGAATTCGCCGTCCAGGCGTGGCGCCGCCCACCCGGCGGAAAGGAGCCGATGAGATGTTGGCGTACCAGATCGTCACGATGCTGGCGAACCTGCTGCACATGTCCATGAGCCAACTGCCGGACCTGTCCGGCTGGCTGGATCCGTCGCTCGTTCTCCCCGCCCAACTGCCCGACGAGCTCGACGCCGGTCCAGATGTACCAGACGAAGTCAGGGAAAAGGTAAGGAAGATCATCGGCTACATCCGGTTCGGCGTCCTGACGGTCATCGGCGCGAGCGCGCTGATCGCCGTCGGCGGCATCGGTGCCGGCAGAGTGACCCAAATCGCCGGGTACAGCAAGCTCGGCTCCGCGGCCCTCGTCACGTGCTTCGGCGCCAGTGTGCTGTACGTCATCGCCATCCCCCTGATGGAAGAACTGATGAGCTAATCGTGGCGAGCACGATGCACCAAGGCAGGCAGGGCCGGGCCAGCTCGATAGCGGTTCTCGTCGTCGCGGCGGCCGTGCTGGCCGCGACGGCATTCGGGCTGGGCAGCGCGGTCACCGGCACGCTGCGCGACGACGAAGACCGCGAGACCACGGCTGATCCGAGCGGGATCACCGCTGCCGGCGATCCCGCGACCGAGACGGCGACCGACAGCGCGCCGGACGGTGTCCAGACCCGTGCGGACGCCCTGGCGGCCGAGCCGATGCTGGAGCTACCGGAGTCAGCGGCCTACCCACAACCAGTGGTCACGGAGAAAGCCGGCCCACCGATCCGGATCCCGCCGCCGCAGGTCACCATCGTGGTGGGCGGGCCGCCGGTGCCCACCGGCTTCCCGCGTACCCCGGAGGGCGCGCTGGCCCAGCTGGCCGCCATCGACCAGGTCGCGATGAGCACTGTGGACATGACCCGGGTGCACGAGGTGTACGACTGGGCAGCGCTGCCCGGGGCCATCCCGGAGCAGGAATGGGTTCCGTGGCTCGCGGTCGGCGCGTTCCGGCAGGAGCTGGGCGAAGCCGAGCTGGCGGTGGCGCGACTCGAGTTCACAGTGGTGCAGGGACAGATCAAAGGCACCGTCGGGGCCGACCTCGTGCTGGCGTGTGTGCTGGGCGAGGCGTCCCTCACCATCGTGTCGGTCGGCCAAGGTGCCATCGGGCGCTGCGAACGGATGGTCTGGTCCGGGGACCGGTGGTGGATCGGCCCGGGTGCCGCACCGGCCGACGCACCGCAGGCCTGGCCGGGTAGCGCGGACGCGGTCCGGGGCGGCTGGCGTGACCTCGTCGTCGGTGACTGACGCGACGGTTCGCGGGTAGCGGTCGGGAGCCGGAAGCCCAGAAAGGTTGCTGGATGTCATGCAGATAGGTATTCCGCTACGTCAGCTTGCCACGCGTCTGAGCGGTACCGCGAGACGCAATCCTGGCAGGGCGGCCGGAGCAGCCGGAGCGGCGGCGACCGCTGCGGGAAGTCTTTGGGCGCCGGACATCGTCGAGGAGATCATGGCGTTTCTCTTCGAGTGGACGGTGGGTGAACTGTACCCCGCCGTCTTCAGCGCCATGGAGCGGTACACGAGGCCCGACCTCAATCTCGTCCAGGAAAGCATGGGCGGCATCGCGGGGTATATCGGCGCCCTGCTGGTCGGCGTATTGTCGTTGATCCAGATCGGCCGGATAGTGTGGTACGGCGGACGCGGCTTCGCTCGCCTCCTGATCGGCATCATGCAGTACGCGGTCGCCTCGGTGGGCATGATCGTCTTGGTCACCGCCCTGTTCGATGCCACCTACGCGCTGGCACACTGGATCATCGAAGCAGGTCTCGAGGTCGATGGCTGGGAAGGCCTGGGGGAACAGTCATTTGATCAGCGGATCGTCGACGGTGTCGGCGGAATGACGCTCGGCATCATCGCGCTGATCGCCCTGATCCCCTCGGGGTTCGTCCTCGGCATCGAGGGGTTGGCGCTCAACTCGGCGGCGACCATCGCCGCCGCCACGATACCCATCGTGGTCGCGGGATTCGTCAACGACAAGACGCTGCATTGGCCGTACTTCACGCTGAAGCTGTTCCTGGCGGCAGCGGCCGGTCATCCTGCCGCCGCGTTCGCTATCGTGATCGGCATCCGGGTGTCGCAGGCCAGGGTCGTCGAGGGAGCCGCCGGGACTGACGCAGCCGTCGCCCAACTGCTGGGCACCGGTGTCCTCATGATCATCGCATGCGCCGCACCGTTCGCCTGCTTCAAGATGTTCGCATTCATCGATCCCAACTCGATGTCTGGCGCTGTCGCCCGATCTGTGCCCAGCCGCCTCAGGATGCCCGGTTGGGGCGGAACGCACGACACCGCTGGCAGTTCGGAAGGCGGAGCCGAGCACAGCACCCATCGGCGGTTCGGCGGCACGCTCGCCGCCGCTGGCGGCCACAGTCGGCGGAGTCGACTAGGAAAGGCATGGGCGGGGACCGGTCGGATCGCGAATGCAGCCATACGCGCCGGACACAACGCGCACAGTTTCGCGACGGCGGCCGGAGCGCTCGGAAGCGCCATGCTCGACGTCGACGGTGTCGGTCACAAAGACCCGAACCTCGGGGACGAGCGTTCGCCGACGATGCCGTGGGCGCGCGGCTCGCGACGCAGCGCGTCACCCGAGCCGCATCCCGACGACGACCCGAGCGGCGGGCCGAACGGCAGCGATCCAGGCGATGATGACGCCGGACGGGCCGATCCACCACCACCACCACTACTACCACCACCACCACT
The DNA here is from genome assembly GCF_049179075.1 of Solwaraspora sp. WMMB335. Classification (NCBI taxonomy): domain Bacteria; kingdom Bacillati; phylum Actinomycetota; class Actinomycetes; order Micromonosporales; family Micromonosporaceae; genus Solwaraspora; species Solwaraspora sp. WMMB335. Next base: position 5,348,461 of record NZ_JBMHMF010000001.1, on the reverse strand, counting down.
ACCACCACCACCACTACCACCACTACCACCGCCACCACCGCCACCACCGCCACCGGACCAGACGTTTGAGCTGCCGGAGGAACACCGAAAGAGAGCCAGGAGAGCACGGGAGCGGGATGTGCGGGACTTTCTGGATCACCCGAACAACGCGCATTTCCGAGCTGAATTGAATAACAGGCCACTAGATGAGTGGAACGATTCCCAGCTGCACGCAGTGAATCAACACCTCTACGGGCAAAATTACCGAGATCCGACGTATTCGAGCGATGAGCAATGACCGGTACGACAACCGAGCGTGGTCGGGTCTACAGCGGCTGGCGGCGGGAGACATTCGGCTGGTTCATGGGCCTCGACGGCATCCAACTCGGGCTGGTGACGGCCGCCGTACTGCCAGTGTTTGTCGCCGGCAGCCAAAGCGACTGGGGCAGTGCCGCCCGGTTCACGCCGATATCAGCGATAACCGTGGCGCTGGTCGTCGTACCCATCCGGGGTCGTCCGGCCGCACGGTGGTTCTTCGATCTTCTAATGTATTCCTGGGGGAGGGCAATGGGCTGGTCACTATGGCGGTCTGCGGCGTCGACCGGCACCGCCACACCGAAACAGCTCCAGTCGCCGGACCTGCCCGGCGCACTGGCCGCACTGCGGCTGCATGACGGGCCACCGTACGGGCCGCTGCTGCACCGCGTCTGCATCATCCAGGAACCGAAGGCCGGTCGCTGGTCGGCCACCGCCCAGCTCACCCACCCCGGTCTGGGCGCCGTCGACCACTCGACCCGGGACGCGTACGCCAACCAGCTCGGATCGCTGCTGGAGGCCGCCGCGCGGGGCGAACACATCTCCCGGGTCTCGATCCTGATCCGGACCGTGCCGGACGACGGTGCCGAGCGGGTCGCCTGGGTCCTGGACAACGTCTCCCCCGACGCGCCCGATCTCGCCCGCCAGGTCGCCCTCCAATTGGAGGACACGGTCGTCTCCGCCGCTGTCCGGCACGAGGTGTACGTGACCATCGGCGTGTCGGAGGCACGGATTCGCCGCAGCGCCGCGCAGATCGGCAAGGGGGTCAACGGGCGGGCCCGGGTGCTCTACCGGCACCTGCAGGAGGTCGAGGGCCATCTGCGCGGGATGGGGGCCACCCGGGTCCGGTGGCTGCACACTGAGGACGTCGCCGCCGCGATCCGCACCGGATACAACCTTGGCGAGGCCATGTCGTTGGAGGCGGCCCGGCAGGAGGCGGCCCGCGGCCGCCCGACGATCACCGGAGTGCCGGTCGGGGCGGCCGGACCGGTGGCCGCGCCCATCCCGGCGCCGCGCAGCTATACCCACGACGGCTACACCACGGTCAGCTTCACGCTGCTGCTGCCCGAGCTGCCCACCATGGTCGGTGCGCTCGCGCAACTGCTCGCCCCGTCGGCACCCGGGGAACGGCGCACGCTGGCGCTGCACTACGAGCCACGGGATCCGGCGAAGGCCAGCCGTGAGGTGGAACAGGACATCTGGCGCCAGGAGATGGCCGCCGACGTCAGACACCGGCGGGGCATGCGCATCGGGCGCGCCGACCAGCGCCGGGCCGGCGAGGTGGCCGCCCACGAGCACCAGTTGGCAGCCGGACACACGATGGTGCGGATGGCGGGCGCGGCCAGCGTCACCGTACCCGCCGAATGGCCGGTGGACGACCACGCGGCCAGGTTCGAAGCGGACGCCCGGGCCTGTCTGTTCCGGCTGCTACGACTGGATCTCGCGCACGACACCGGATTCGTCGCCGCCTGCCTGCCGTTGGGCATCGGGCTGCCGGACCGGGGGGTCTTCTGATGGCCCGTCGGCGAGGCCCTACCGGACGGTCGCTGCCGCGCCTGGTGACCGACTTCGGCGGCCGGCTGCCGGCCGCCCCGCGCGCCGCTCCCGGCCCGAACTGGCGGGACGAGGCCACGCTGCTGCGGCCGACCGCGCCGGCCCGCGGCCATGCACGGCCCGGATACGGCTGGTCGCCGGTGCCCGCGCCACTGGCCGTCTATCGGGCGTCGACCGCCGAGATCGGCGGCGTGTTCCCGTTCCTGACCGCCAACGGCCTGCCGCCCACCGGCGCGTTGATCGGGTATGACGCGTTGTCCGCCGGTGCCTTCTACGTCGACCCGGTCGGCTGGGTGCTCAAACAGATCGTCACCAACCCCAACCTGATCTTCTTCGGCAAGCCCGGTCAGGGCAAGTCCACCACGGTCAAGGCCCTGCTGCTGCGGATGATGCTGTTCGGCGCACGGGTGCTCGTCGCGGGTGACGTGAAAGGCGAGTACGAGCCGCTGAGCCGGGCGGTCGGCGCCGAGCCGATCTCGCTGGGCCTCGGCCTGCCGGTCCGGATCAACCCGCTCGACCTGGGGCCGCTCGGTTCCGGCTGGGAAGGACTACCGGACCGGGAGCGGCACACCCGGGCCGCGTTGATCTTCGCGCGTTGGGTGGTGCTGCTCAAGGCCCTCATCGGTGTACGGGGGGTGGATGTCTCGCCGTCGGACGAGAACGCCCTGGCCACCGTGCTCGCCGAGTTGTCCGGCTGGTCACGCGGCAATGGGCGGCTGCGTACCGTCACCATCCCGGAGGTCCACGACGCGCTCTCCCGGCCCAGCGCCGACCTCGCGCGGTCCTGTCGGTACGCGAACGTCCAGGACATGGTCGACGCGACCCGCCAGGCGACGGACGCGCTCGGCACCCTGGTCCGTGGGACGCTGGCCGGGCTCTTCGACGAGGAGACCAACGTCAAACTCAACTGGTCGGCGCCGATCCAGTCGCTGTCCCTGCGCCGCCTCGACGACCTCGGTGACGAGGTGGTCGGTGTCGCCCTGGCGTGTGTCAACTCGTGGGCGCGGGCGATGACGGACCTGCGGCGACCGGGTGAGATCACGATCGTGGTCCGTGACGAGGTCTGGCGTCAGATGCGGTTGGGCATGGGGGCGGTCCAGTCCCTGGACGCGGACCTGCGGCTGTCCCGCAACGACGGCGAGGTCCAGATCATCGTCGCGCACAAGCCGAGTGACCTGCTCAGCGTCGGGGCCGCCGGTAGCCAGGAGGTAGCGATCGCCAAGGACATGATGGCGCTGTGCGACACCAAGGTGATGTTCGCCCAGGACCCGGCGATCGCCGAAGAGCTGAGTGAGTTGGTCGGGCTCGGCGAATTCGCCCGCGACTGGGTATCCGGCTGGGCCCGCCAGGCCACCGGACGCGCCGTCTGGATGGTGGGCGACCGGCTCTTCCAGGTGACCACGGTACGGACCGAGATCGAGGCACCCCTGTTCGACACCAACGCGGCGCTGATCGCCGGCGGACCGTCCGGTGAGTGAGGACGACGCCTCGGACCAGCGGCGAGCCCATCCGGCCGTCAGCCGGGCGGTGCGCACGTTGGTGCTGCGCCGGCTGCTGATCTTCGCCGCCCCCTACCTGTACTACTGCGCCGTCTGGGTCGCGGTGATCGCCATGGTGCTGGTGGTCATCGTGTACATCGCGCGGCAGAGCGTTGCGGGGTCCGGCTCGGGGCTGGGCCTGTCGCGGGACCTCGACCGGGCCATGGCGTGCGCGGACGGGCAGCCGCCGGCGTCGCAGGACCCGCCGTGCATCCCTGGCTACCTGGTCGAGCCGCTGATCGACGCGGGCAACGGCTTCGGCCGGTACGGCTGCCCGGAGGTCGACGCCCCGCTGCTCGCGGCTCAGATCGCGGTTGAGAGCACGTTCGACCCGGAGGCGGTCAGCCCGGCGGGCGCGAAAGGGCTGAGCCAGTTCATGGACGACACGTGGGCCGAGTTCGGTGACGACTACGACGGCGACGGCGACGCGAGGCCGTTCGATCCCGAGGACTCGATCGTCGCCCAGACCCGGTACATGTGCCATCTGGCGGACGAGGTCCGGCCGGTCTACGAGGAATGCGAGAAGGCCACCAACGCCAGCTTCCTCGACGAGGTGGACGCCGCGCTCAACAACGACCACCTCGACCAGGTAGCCCTTCAGATACGGTGCGCCGACGTCGACGGCATCACCTCCCTGATGCTGGCCGCGTACAACGCCGGGCCCGGTCGCGTCAAGTCGTTCCATGGCATACCGGTGTTCCGGGAGACCCTGGCCTACGTCGACAAAATCCCCAAGTGGGCCAGCCTGTACGCGGCGGCCACGCCGGTCGCCGCCAACGCGACCGAAGCGGCGCAGCGGGCCATCGCCTGGGCGCTGGACGCGGTAGGCGGTTGGTACCACTTCGGTGGGTCGTGTCTCAGCCCGCTGGGCGGCAATCCGGCGATGTGGTGCGACTGCTCCAGCCTGATGCAGCAAGCCTGGCTGGCCGGCGGCGTCGGGCTCCCGCGTACGACGTACGAGCAGGTCGATGCCGCGAATGTCGTCGTGGTGGCCACGCTCGCGGAGCTTCAGCCGGGCGACCTCGTCTTCGCGCCCGGCCCGGACGGCGACGCCAACGGTCACGTGGCGATGTACATCGGTGCCTACGCCGACGGCGCGAACGACTGGCCACACGCGATCGTCGTGGCACCGAGCACCGGCAAACAGATCAGGGTCGGCTCGCTCGACGGCTACCTCGGTAACTATCCCGCAGGGACCATCCATCTACGGCGGCCGACGGTGCTGCGGTCATGACGCCAGCGGTGTCCCGCCCGCGATCGGCGGCCGTCCTGACGACCGCGATCCTGCTGGTTGGTCTCGCCGCCTGTTCCCCGACCGGGCCGTCGGTGCCAGCGGTGCCGTCGGCCGGTCGGTCGCCGGGGTCGCCCGCCATTGGTCCGGAGCCGTCCCCCGCCGGTGCCGTCCCCACGACCGTCGCGGCACCGGGCGCGGTCGACGACACCTCGGTCGGGCCGTATCCGACCGCCCGGACACCGGCACCCGACGCACGCGTCCCCACCGTCGGCGCCGTCGACCTGGCCGATCCGACGGCGGTGGCCACGGCGTGGGCGATCCATGCCTACAGCTACGACACCCTGTACGACGCCACGCCGCACAACGCCGTGCTACGGGCCACCCGCTACTTGACCCCCGAGGCGGCGGCGGTCGAGCACTCGTACATGCCGTACGCGGCGCCGGGCGCGCGGTGGAACGCCTGGGCCGCGCATGAGGCGTGGACGAGCGTGCAGGTCACCGTGGGGAACGAACCGCACCCGCCCGACACCGGCACGACCGCGTATCGGCAGCTCATCGTCGAGGGCATCGCGCACGGCCGGGACGGTTGGACCGGGCCCGGCCCGCATGTCGTACTCTTCTTCACCCTCGACCGCGACCTATGGACCGGCTGGCTGGTGGCGGAGGTACGTGCGTATGTCGAATGACCTCGTCCATGCCGACGCCCCCGCGAGCTCGACGGCCGTGCCGGCGCAGACCCTGGCGCGACGGCCGGAGGTCCCCTGGTCTCCGGCCAACACCTCCGAGCAGGCGCTCTCGGCGGCGATCGTCGACGGCGACCTCGATCGGTACGTCGCCGTGCTGGCCACCACCCGGTTGCTGGTGCTGGTCCACCCGGCGCAGCGGGCGTCCGCCCAGCCGCCCCGGTGGCGCACCGCGGTCGAGCATGACCGTACCCTCGTGGTCGCCTTCACCTCGCGCGACGCCATGCGAACCGTCACCGGCCGGATCGAGCCACACCTCCTGCTGGAGATCGGCGAGCTCGCCGCCGGCTGGCCGGATCCGGGTTGGGGACTCGCGGTGGACCCCGGCCTACCCATCGGCAGCAGGCTCCCCCAGCACGTGATCCACCAGCTCGCCACACTCGCTGGCGGTGCCACCGGGGCCGCCGGCCTCGGCGGTGCCGGCGACCGACCCGCCGCAGGCCAGACACCGAAGCCGAAGCCGAAGCCAGTGCCAGTGATTGTCGAGTCGCCGCGTTGGCCCGAGTCGCCGCGCCGACCTGCGGTCCCGACGGTCCAGGTGCTACTCACCGCCGATCAGGTCACCCGTTATCTCGACGACGGCCACGACCGGGTCAGTGGCCTCGCCTACCGGACGCCGGACGTCGCCGGGCTCGGCCCATCCCAGCTCGTCGGTTTGCCGGGCGGGCCGCCGCAGGCCAGGCTCGCCGACGGCGACGCCCGGTCGGTGCACGTGGTCAGATGGCTCGCCTTCGGCGAACGCGCGTTTCGGCGGCTCGAGGGTGGGCGGCCACGATGGGCGGTGGCCGGTGCCCGGCTGCCCGACGGCGCCCGCTTGATCCGGATCCTGGCGGACGGCTCCGAGCAGGCAGTAGGCGAGTTCGACGCCGTCGCACACCGGTGGCGGCGTGACGGTCCGCCAGCGATCGATCCGCTGCGGGGCAGCGTCGGCGACGGATGGTTAGCGCGATACCGGGATGTGGAGCATCTCGCCGTGCCGGGCCCCAAGGGCGTGTACCTGTTTCCCGGCGAGCCCGGGCGGCTCACCGGACCACCGCAGTTGGTGGACGTCGACGGGCTTCAGTCGTTGACGTACCTGCGGGCCGTGTGCCGGTGGCGCGGTATCGACTACACCGTGGTCGGGGTCCACCAGGGGTGGCTGCGTCTGGAGCACCTGGCGGTGAGCGTCGCGCTGCGCAGCCAGATCGAGCGGGTTTGGGCACCACAGGTCGACGTCGAGAATCCGTACTTCATCGAGGTGGACGCGTTCTCCGCCGATCAGTGGGACAACCAGCTACTCCAGGAAGAATCTTGTATGTAACATCTGGGATCTACGGTGGGTCCGTGAACTGGGCGCAGTCGGGTCTCCTCGTCGTTCCTGCCGTGGCGGATCGGGTGGCGCCGACGTAGCTGGCGTACGGAGGTAGTCGGGTGACGTTCCTGGCAAGGATCACCGGAGAGGTGGCCGGGCTGCGGGGCGGCATGGTGCTGTCGGTGCTGGTACTCGGCCTTGCCTCGCGGGTGTCAATCTCGCTTGGCGGCTTCGCCGCCGCCGACTACCTCGTGCGCAACCAGAACGTGCTGGGCGTCGAGGTGATCGCCGCCCGGATGAGAGCCTCCGCGATCGGCGTGTCCGGTCTCGTCATCGCCGTCGCCGCAGGCGCGGTGGGTTGCAGCTGGTGGCTCGCCAGCCAGGGCGGATCAGCGGATCGGCTGGTCGTGGCCCTGGTCGGGGTATGTCTGATGCTACGCTCGCGCCTTTTCGAGGGTACTCGGAGCGGGATCGTGCTCCTGGTCGCCGGCGGCGTCGATGTCGCATCGGCGGCCTACTGGCTGGTTCGGGAGCCGCCCGCCGGGTTTCGGTGGCTGACACCGCTGGTGATCGCCCTGATGGCCAGCGCGCTGCTGGCCGCCGCGACCGGGTTGGCGGCCCCGGATGGTCGGGCGACCAGCGGCAGTCGGCTGCTGGTCTGGGGCGAGACGACCGCACTGATCGCGTTGGTCTGCGCGGTCGCGGGCGCGTGGGGATTCGGACGCGTCGGTAGCTCGGCCGGATTCGGCTGACAGGGGGAGGGCTTTCGATGACACAGGCGGCCGAGCGCTGGAGCTACGACGATCACCCGGCCGACGCCCGGGTCGTGCCGTCGGTAGCTCGGCGGAACGCCCATCCGGCGGACAACAGCGCGGCCACCGCCGGTAGCGGGCCACGCGATCCGCTGGTCGATCACCTCGACAACTTGGCCCGGATGCCCGACCTGAGCTGGATCGAGGCGCCTGGCCCGGGCACCGGCTCGGACACCGGTGTGGCCTCGCCGGACGACTCGCCGGACGACAGGTCGTCGGCCGGCGAAATCCAGCACCGGGCCGAGACCGACCAGAGAGACCAGCGAGAGTCGTCCCGGGCAGCACCCGATCAGCGATTCGCGCCCGAGGGCAGCTGGGACTTGCGGGGCGTCGAGATCGGTACCGGCTCGTGGCCCCGGCTGAGCATGCCCGAGAGCATCGCAGGCGGAGACGACGACCGCGGGCACCGGCCCCGCCACGCGGCTCCGGAGCCGCCCACCGACGCGCTGTCCAGGCAGCTCGAAAACGCACTGACCTTGCCGCCCGAACCAACGGTTCGCCGAGCGGACCCGGCCGGCCAGCCGATCGTCGACCACCTGCGCGACCTCGCCGAACACGCCAACGAACGCCCGGTCCGCCGGGCGCTCGCCACGCTGCTGCGGGGAGCCACGGCGGGACTGGTGGACCTGGGTGCCGCCGAGGCACAGGCCCGGGAGAGCACGCTCGTCGCAGCGGCCCGCCTGCGACAACCCGGTCCTCGGGTGATCGCGGTGGTGTCGGGCAACGGCGGCAGCGGGGCGACGGCAACGGCCGCCGGCATCGGCGTGACGCTGGCCGCGCTGCGCGACGACCAGTCGATTCTGGTCGACACCCGCAGCGCGGGAACGTCCCTGGCGGCCGGCCTGGTTGGTCGGCCGGTGCCGAACGTGGTCGACCTGATCCGCGACCCGTACCTGCCACCCTTCGTGGCTCCGGGAGGCCTGCGGCTGCTCGATGGGGCGCCGTGGTTCGATCCGCTCGGTGGCGATCTGTCCGCCGTGCTGGAGCTGCTGACCTCGCAGTACGCCTTCACCGTGCTGGACGTCGGCAACGACACGTCCACCACCGCGCAGTCGGCCTTGGCCGCAGCCGACCAGCTCGTGGTGGTGACGGGAGACAACCAGCGGTCTGCCGAGGCGACGAGCGTCGCGCTCCGGCGGATCACCGGTCGCGCCGATGGCGTCCAGCTCCAGAACGCCGTAGTGGTGGTGGTATGCACCCGCCCGACCGGCCATGCCAGGGTGACCAGAATGTTACGGGGGGAGATCGGCGCTGACGTGGCACGGATGGTCGTCGTTCCGCACGATCGGGTGATGGCCGCCGCCGGCCCGCTGCGCGCCCGCCGGCTGGGCCGCCGGACCCGGCACGCCTTTCTGACGATCGCCGCGCTGCTCGGCGACGCGTAGCCTGGGGGTCCTACGCCGGCCCGGCCGCCGCTGGCACGCGGATCCGCGCGTCCACGCCGCCGGGGTGCGCGCGGGCAAGGCGAAGTTGCCCACCGGCGGCCGTGATCAAGGCCTGCGCGATGGTGATACCCAGTCCCGCCCCACCGCCACTGCCGGTGCCACCGCCACGGCGGCGAAGTGCACTCCCGGTCCGGACGAGTTCGTTGGCCGACATCCCGGGTCCGTCGTCGATGACGTGCACGTCGATGCGGGCGGTGGCCGGCTGGCGGACCACCAGCCGGACCGTGGCGCCCCGACCGGCGTACTTGATCGCGTTGTCGATGAGCACGTCAAGCACCTGTTCGAGGATGTCCGCCGAGATCCAGGCCGGTGGGATGGCGGCCGGGACGTCGACGCAGACGAGGTCCACCCCGCGCTCGTCCGCCAACGACCGCCAGGTCATCACGCGCCGCTCGACCATCCCGACTATGTCCACCTCCTCCCCCGCGACCGCGCTGTGCTGGGCCTGGGCGAAGGAAAGCAACGCCTCGCAGACCCTCGCCAACCGGTCCACCTCCTCGCTGAGCATGCGGTGTGTGTCGCGTCCCGGCTCGGACACGTCACCGGCGAGCCGGCTTAGGCCCAGCCGCAACGGGGCGAGCGGGGTACGCAGCTGATGGCTGGCGTAGGAGATGAACGTGCGCTGCCGCTCCAGCAGGGACACCAGCTGATCCGCGGCTGTGTTGACCGACTGGGTCAGGCGGCGGAGCTCGGGCGGCCAGGCAGGCACCGGGGCCCGCTCCTTGAGCTGCCCGGACGCGACCGCCCGGGCAGCCGCGGTGAGGTTGTCGACCCCTCGACCCGTGGTACGCGCCGCGGCCGTCTCCGCCGCCGCGGCCACGCCGACGACCAGGAGCACGCCGACACCCAGCACGGCCCATACGAGCAGCGTCGTACGGCGTACGCCGTCGGCGCGGCTGGTCGTCACCACGACCCCGACGATGTCCGCGCCGGCCCGTGCCGGGGCGACGACGACGAGTGGATCGCCGCGCCACGGCCGGCTGGGTGGCGGCTGGCTGACCCGTCCCACCAGCGCCGTGTCGATGTCGGGCTCGATGGCCGACCGGGCGACGGCCAACTCGGTCGTCGAGCGGGCGACGGGTTGCCCAGCGGCATCCAGCACCAGAAACGCCGTGCCGTCGGGCACCGGGTAGGGCAACGACTCCAGCCCGGTCTCGGCAGGCGCCTCGGCCGGTGGCCTGTCGGCCGAGACCACGGATCCCTCGGCGGGTATCGCAGCGACCAGGTCCGCCAGGTTGCTCGTGTAGTGGAGCTGGTCGAGATAGGCAGATCTGGTGTGCCGCTCGCCGATCTCGATCGCGAGCGCGACCCCGAGGCCGCCGAGCAGGATCGCCAGCAGACCGATCCGGGTGGCGACGAGCCGTCGGTCCATGCCGGCCCTACGTCACGGCCTGGCTTGTCGGCTGTGCCCGGCGGGCCGGAAGGATGCGATACCCGACGCCGCGGACCGTCTCCACCCGGACCGCGTCGCCTAACTTGGCACGTAGCCGGGCCATGTGCACGTCGAGGGTCCGGGAGGTGCCTGGCCCGGGCCTCAGCCACACCTCGGCGATCAGCCGCTCCCGCTCGATTACCACGCCAGGCTGGGCCACCAGCAGCGCCAGGAGATGAAACTCCTTGCGGGCGAGCACGATGGTGGTGTCACCGACGACGACGGTGTGTCGGTCGAGATCGACGTGCAGGTCACCGACGGTACGGATGCCGGTGCCGCGCGGACGGGCCCGGCGGATCACCGCGTCCACCCTGGCCTGCATCTCGCCGAGACTGAACGGCTTGACGATGTAGTCGTCCGCGCCGCTGCGCAGACCGGCGATCCGGGCCCGCTCGTCGCCTCGTGCGGTCAACAGGATGATCGCCACGTCGGAGTCGCGGCGCAACTGGCGGCAGAGCGTCAGGCCGTCTCCGTCGGGAAGGCCGATATCGAGCAGGACGAGATCACACTGCGGCGCGGCCAAGGCATCCGCCGCCATCGGCACATGTACTACGTGGTATCCGTCATGCTCCAACGCCGTCTTGACAATGCCGGCGATCCGGTAGTCGTCTTCGACCAGAAGGATCCGCACCCCGCCCCCAAAATGTCAGCCGGGGCCATACTACATACGCTTACAGATACTACATCGCACGGACGGGTGCACCAAGTTCCACCGCCCACCGCTCCTCCGCCCACCGCTCCATCTCCCGGTGCGCTCGTGCCGGGCCGTCCGGTCAGCCGGTCGCGGCACCGAGGAGCGCGGCGATCCGGAGATATCCGACCTGGGTGGTGCTGCTGACCTGTCCGGTAGCGTACGACCCACTGGCGAGTGACCGGTCGTTCGCGACGCCGACGATCCGGTCCGCGGCGACGCCGGGCCACTCGCACAGCTGGTCGGCGATCGTACGCCGGGTCCTCGGCCGGCCGCCGACGATAGCGACGACGGCCGATTCATAGGCACCGGGCGCGACGCGCATGACCCGGTCCAGGGCACGGCTTGCCTCGACAGCCGCGTCCGGGCCGGTGCGGGCCACCGCCACGACAGTGTCGACACAGGCGAGCGCGTCGTGGGCGAGTTCGGTCTCGGCTCCGCCGATGTCGAGCAGTACGAACGTGTGCCGGTACGCCAGGACGTCGACGGCGTTGCGTAGCTGGGCCTGCGGCACCCGCTCGCCGACGGTCGGCCCGTCCACCACGCACACGCCCGCCGCCCGCGGCACGTCACCGGGCAATCTGTCGGCGATCTCCGAAAGCCGGGGCGCCGAAGGGCGCCCCAACCGGCCGGACAGGCGCTCATCGGCGGCTGTCGTCATGACCGCCACGCCGTCGTCGCGCAGGGCGGCCAGCGTGACGGCCGTCGCGATCGCCGTCGTGGTCGCACCCACGCGCGGGCCTCCGGACACCACGCCGACCACCCACGAACGCTCCTGCGGGGTGCGCGCCGCAGTCACCGTTTCCCGCTCCCGGCGCAGCGGTTCGATCGCGGCGGGGTCCAGCACGCCGGCGACGAGCGTCCTGGCCGTATCGGCGAGCCAGCCGCGCGCCGACCGGGTCATCGTGGTTGTGGTGGCTTCGGTGCGGTCGTCATCGCGCTGCCACCCTCCCCACCGCGCCCCACTGGAACCCTTGACACAAGATACCCGTCGGTCGACGTGATCCGGCCGGCCTGACCAGCTCTGGACGCCGCCGACCGGGGTACCACTGATCCTTGTCGTATGTTGAGATGAGCTCGTGGAAGATTCATGGTCGGCCCCGGTCCGTCGGACGGCCGGGTACCGCCACGTCGCGACCCCGGCGTTCGCGGTCGGCGTCGGCGCGGCCCTCCTCCTGCTGGTGGTGGACGAGCTGACGATCCCCCAGGCCGCGGCGCTGCGTACCGCGGCGGCTGGCGGTGTCCTTCTGCTGGGCGTCCTCGCGCGCACCGCGATCTCGCTGGGGGGCGTGGCCACCGCCGACTTCGTGGTCCGCAGAGGTGGTACGTCGGCCGCGACGGAGCTGGCGGCACGCGTGCACGTGTCCGGGATGCGGCTGGCCGGTCTGGTGCTCGGCGTCACCACCCTGGCGGCCGGCTCCGCGCTGTGGCTGGCCACCCGGGCCGGGGTCGCGGACCGGCTGGTCGCCGTCACCGTCGGTGCCTGCCTCACACTGCGATCGCCGCTGTTCGGCAAGACCTGGGCCGCCATGACCACGGCGGCCGGGGGCGGACTCGTCATGCTGGTCGCCGGCTACCATCTCGCCGTCGGCCCGCCCGGCCTGGTCCAGCTGGCACCGATCGCCGCCGCACTGGTGTGTGGGGTATTCCTGCTCATCGCTGAGTCGCCGGCACTCGGCGCGGGGTTCGGCGGCCGTCTGCTGCGGTTGCTGGAGTCGACCGCGGTCATCGCGATGATGTGCGCTGTCGCGGCCGCGTACGGGCTGCTGGACGCGGCCGTTGACTGACCGGCCCGGGGGCCGGGCAGCGGCTATCGGGCGCTCGAACGCAGCCGTCCCACCCACCCTTGCGCGGTGTGCCGCGGCACACCGTAGTGCTTGGCGACACCGACGATGGTGCCCTGTTCGGCATAGACCTCCGCCAGGTCGTTCGGCATCTTACGGTAGATGCGACCCGCCCGTACGGTCGACTTCCCCGGAGTCGGTGCCGTCGTCGCCCGGCCGGCGGCCGCTGGCTTGCGTCCACCGTCGGTCCGCACCGGAACCGTCTTCACCGGGCCGGCCCCGGAAGCCGGCGCGTCGACCACGCCAGCATCGACCGCGACCACCTGGCTCTCGACCGCATCGCTCTCGACCACACGGCCCGAGGGCCACAGCGCGTGCACGAGCATCCGCAGGTCGATAGCGGGCAGTTGGCCGAGGGCCATGTCCCTTCCGTCCCGCGACCGTACGGCGACCTCCGTCACGCGCGGAGCGCCGGCCACCGTCTCGACCGACACGACCGTCTCCATCTGGTCACCAGCGGCCGAGATGACCACGGTGTATTGAGTCATCATCGCCTCCCTCCAGCACCGCCGCCGGCCCTGGGATCGGTCCACGATCGGTAATCCGGTTTCGATTAACACGGTTTCGATATCACACAAGAGTAACGCCATCGTGAGGCTACCCGACCCGCGATGCCTCACGCCAACACCGCGGCGCCGCTGATGTCGCCGGGCGGGCTTGACTCGGTGTGGCGTCGGGGCAAGGGCTGTTATCTTGTATGTCGCCTATAGGACAGCTGCCTGGCCGACGAAGATCCTGCACCGCAGTCCGGCCGGCTCGGGGTCCAAGGGCGCCGACGGAGAAGGAGGTTTCGCATGCCCGCCGCCCGTATCCACTGGTCGCCGCATGTGCGGGCAGCCGCGATGGTCTGCGCCCTCGCCATCACCGGTGCCGCCGGGCTGATCACGGACGAGCCCGACCGGGGCCAGGGTTCTCCGAGCTCCACCGCATCGGTGAGCCGTGAGGCGACGGTATCGATGTGGCCGCCCGCTGTGAGCCAGACTCCAGCATCGGCGACGCCGAGCCTCCAGCCGCAGCCCACCGCAGATCCGAGCGCCGCCGAAAGCCAGACCGCAGACCCCGGCACCCCTGCGGATCCCGACCCGACCGGCGAGTCAGGCGAGCCTGGCGGCGGGCAGCCGGCGTCGGGCGGGCAAACCGCGACCGAGTCCGCACTCGCCGCCATCGGGCTCGTCGGTGCGGTCAGCATGATCTCCGACCCCGGGCAGCTCATCGCCCACGTCCACACCCTTCCCACACAGTCCCGCGCGGGTGATCTGATCCTCGCCGCCGCCGAGGTGTACGAGGCGGAACCACTCCCGGTTCCCGCCCGATTCGCCCCCGTCGCGACGGCGACCGGGGGCGATCGCTACCGGCCGGAGCTCGCCGTCTTCTGGAAACGGCTGGCGGACGGAGAGCGGACGATCGAGATCGGTTTCGCCGACTACACCGCCAAGACCTCAGCGGTCGCCGTGTACCGCGGCGTCGACACGAGTACGCCGATTGTCGCGGTCACCACCGCGTTCAACAACGGCAGCGCCACGATGACCGCGCCCGGCCTGTCCGCATCCTCCGGAAGCAGACTCGTGATGGTGGTCGCTGTCGCCTCGAACGAGGCGCCGGCACCGTGGACGGGAACGCCCGGCGGAATGACCCGCCGGGCGGCGGTCGAGACCGCCGCGTGGCGCGGGATGATCGTCTACGACCAGACCGTGAGCGCGGGAAGCACCGGAACGCGTACGGCCACCCGCGCCGCAGGCGCGCACCAGGCCACGGTGCTGCTCGCGCTCCGGCCCCGCCTGAGGTGACCAGCGAGATGGATGACATGGAACCGGCCGCTGCCGGCGGGGCGCCCGAACCCGGACACGGCAGCCCCCGGTCGTTGCCGGTCGCCGAGGTATTGAGCGACCTCGCCAGCGGCGCCAGGCCACCCCGCCCCGGCTGGGCACGGATCGGCGCGCTGGCCCGCGCCGCTGTGGCGGGCCTTGTCGACCCGGGTGCCCTGACCGCCCAGAACACCGAACGCCGCCTCGTCGCCGCGGCCTGTGCCGCACAGTCACGATCCAGAGTGGTGGCGGTTCTCTCGGCCAAGGGCGGCACGGGAAGCACCACCACGGCGGCAGGAGTTGCGCTGACCCTGGCCGCGCTACGCGCCGACGCGACCGTTCTGATCGACGCCACGGCCGGCGCCGGCACCTCCCTGGGTGTCCGGCTACTCGGACGGGCGGTGCCGAGCCTCGCCGAACTAGGACCGGGTCCATCCGGGTCCACACCGCCGTCGACCCCGGCTGGTCTCGGCCTCGTCGACGGCAGCCCATGGCCCGAGCCGGGCCACGACGAGGAGACGCTCGACGCGCTCCATCGGCTGGCCGATGGCCATGCCTTCACCATTCTCGACATCGGGACGGGTGCGCCAGCCGCCGATGCCGCTCTGGTGAACGCCGATCAAGCGGTCGTGGTCATCGACGACGACCACCGATCGGTCGAGTCTGCCCGCGTCGCTCTCGAGCGGATCGCCTATCACATCGCGGAACACGTCGCGGAAACCGTCTTCGTGGTCGTCCGCCGTACCCGTGCCGGCGTCCGGCACCAGCTTGTCAGGACGCTGAGAAGGGAGATCGGTGCGGACGCCGCCGCCCGCGTCGTCGTCGTGCCGTACGACCGGGCGCTGGCCGGCAGCAGCCGGATCGACCCGGCGGCGCTGCGGCCGGCGACCAGGCGCGCCTACCTGTCGATCGCCGCACACCTTGCCGGGAGCGACGAGACCAGCAGCTGGTGAGAGGTCATCCGCGCGATGTCGTCAGGACGCCTGGGCGGTGGCCCGCACCACCGCCGAGTATCCACCCTCACCCGCAGCGTTACCCGCCCGCACCCGAAGCTCGTACGCCTGCCCATTGATCATCTGCCGAACCACGTAACACGTATCAAGCACCGGATACGGATTACGAAACCAATCCTCCCCCACAACAACATTACGGGAATAGATCACATAACCATCCGCCCCAGCAACCGCCGACCAACAAATCCGCACCTGACCATCGCCCACCGACACCACCCGCAGACCACCCGGCACCCCCGGCTTGGACGATCTGGTCGGTCCCTTGGTACTGCGGTCGACCGACGGTGCCGGGTCGGCGCCCGTGCTCGACGCCGGGGTCGACGACACGGTCGGTGACGCGGCAGGCGTGCCCGGCTGGTCGTCGACGGCTGCCGGCGGCTCGGTGCCGCCATCGGCGGGCGGGCGGTAGTCACGCAACAAGCCAACCAGCGGGTCGTCGTCGCCGCTGGCCAGCAGCGTACAAGAGGTCCCGGTCGGTGGAGTCAGGGCGGGACTCCAGGCGACGACACCCGCGAATCCGGCACGAAACGCCGTGTCGATCTTGCCCGCCACGATCTTGGCGCGCTCATCCAGACCGGTGCACGGGGTGTCGGCATCGTCATCGGCCCGGCCGGACGACTCGCTTCCGGCCGGGCCGGCCGCAACTCCCACCTCGACCAGCACCGGTAGTCCGACAGACCCGGCGGCCCGCATGGCGTCATCGACCGGCGAGGACACCTCGTATCCCGCCGAAACATCACGAACGGTCACGACGTCGATGCCGGGACTGTCAAGGAGCGACGGCCAATCCGGATCGTCACTCACCACAAGCGGTTCCAGGCCACCTATGGCGATCAGGTGCTTCGCGTCCAGCGTCCGGATCTGGCCGCTGACGGTGTCGTAGAACCGGCCCAGTTCCGCCGAGCCCACGGTGCTTTCCGGCAGCACGTTCACCTCCCACATGGCCAGGGCTGCGGAATCGGTGAACTGCGGCACGATTGTGCGCACCCAGGGCAGGAACAACTCGTCGAAGGTCGCCGTGAACCACTCGACGGAATGCGGTCGCGGACTTCCGGTGGGTGGCCCCGCCTCGGCCGAGCAGGGTGCCAGGTCTGCGGTGAGCACCAGCGTCACCAACAGGTCGTGCCGGTCGGCGGCGGCAACGACCTGCTTGACGTGGCTCAACTCCGCGCCGATCGGCACTCGCGTCCGGACGACCGCGCCCGGCCGCAGGTCACGCAGCGCCACGTCGAGCGTGTCCGGGTCCGGCGCGCTGCCGCAGCCGACCAGACCAGGCAGGTTGTACCCGACCACACTGGTCGGCTCGTCGTCGAGGCTCAGCTGAGCACCCGTCCGGCTGAGGCGGGGGACGGCGGCCACGTCAGTCGCGGTACCGACTACCTGACTGCTGGCGAACGCGGTCGTGGCTCCCATACCCAGCAACGCCACGATGAGCAGTCCGACCCGCAGCCGGGCGCCTTGCCCGACGCGGCCCGTCAGCTTCGAGATCGTCGAGCGCATCCCACATCCCCACCCGCGTCGGCATGATCTGGCTTGTGTTACCCGTCGTCGCTACTGAGCACGAGCGCGGCGAACCACCCGGTGCGGTCGGTGTCGCGCCTGCGGCGGCCGTAATCTGAAATGCCCGACATTCGCTCCCCGGTCGGCCCCGGACACCGACGGTTCCAGCGCCTCGAGCAGGGCGCTCATGTCGATGGCCGGCACGCAGCCGGGTACTCCGGCAGGATGGCCCGCCGTTCCGACGGTGCTCGTGCGGCCGGTGGTGGTGTCGACCCGCAGCAGAACCTCGTCACCCGGTATGCCGCTGGTCTGGTCATCGCCCCGGATGACGCGAATCTCGTAGACCGCCACAACACTCTCCCTGCAATCGGTTTTCGTGATGACATGTGGATTGGCGGAACCTGACCGACCGACAGCGGCCTGGGCGACGCTCGCCGGCAGGGGATGGCCTGGTCCGAACCTAGGTCGGCGGTCGGGTCGATAGGTCGGCCAGGTGGCTGACTTGTGCCGCGACGGTCGCGCGCCACAGCAGTCACGTCCGCGCGGTCGGGCCTGGTCCGGGTCGTCGGGTACGCGGACCGGCGATCCGGTCCGGTCGCGGGTGGCGGCAGGCCCCGCCACCCGCGACCGGTGACCGGTGAGGCTCAGACTTGGGCCGATCCCCAGTACTTCAGGTACTCCTGCGACGACTTCGGGTTTTGCCCACCGCCCTGGATCGTCGAGCAGACGTTGCCCGCATGCGCCTCGTGGAAGTAGGTCTCGTAGAGGAGGACGTCCTGGTACTCCTGGAAGGTCTCCCACATCTTCCGCACGTACAGCGGGTTGTCACCGCCAATCACGTGCGACTTGCCCGAGCTGCTGCACGAAGCCACTCCCCACTCGCCCACGCTGGCCTTCTTGCCGTGCTGGCGGGCGAACTGCAACAGGTGGCACAGGCCGTTCTTGTCCTCGCACTGCGCCGTCCAGGCAGCCTCGCTCGTCGACGGCGGATACCAGTCGTAGGAGTCGATACCGACGATGTCGACGTACTCGTCGCCGGGATAGGCCCGGTACGGGTCGTTCCCGGTCGGCACCGGCGTAGCGTGTGCGTTGAAGGTCCAGTCGATCAGGACCTCCGGGCTGGTGGAGCGGATCGCGGTAGCGACCTTGCGGAAGCATTCCTTCCAGTTGGTCGGGTCGGGGTCGGAGTGCCAGTACATGAACGTCCCGTTGAACTCCCAGCCGATCCGGATTATGGAGTCCGCCCGGTTGTTCGCGACCAGGTACCGGCCGAACGTCTTCCACCGCTCGTCGTACTCACCTCGGGCACACGCGGCGTTGTTACCGGTCTCGACCGCGCCGCGGCCACCCGGGTACGGCGGCTGGCTGATCACCAGCTTGCCCGGGAAGCCCGCCATGTTGTTGATCGGAAACGCTGGCTGCACCAGGTCGTTCCAGCTCTTGCGGGCGGTGAAGACGTGCGCCACGTCGACCGGACGGCCACGCCACTGTCCGAAGGCGTCGTACGTCTGCGGCGTGTAGTTGAGATACGCCCCGGACATCCAGGGCAGGCCCGACCGGGTGCCGCCGGTGGCGGCGACGTTGCCGACCGGCGGGGCACTGTCCGTGGGCGACGGTGTCACCGACGGTGCGGGCACCGATTCCGGCGATGAAGGTTCCGGACCCGGTGCGGTGGAGCCACCCGGCGTCGGGGTCGGCTCCGGCAGGGTCGTCGAGGCGTACGCGATGTAACTCACCGTAAGTTCGCCAACGTACTCGACGCCGTCGGTCGTGAGCGCCCTCAGCCGGAACGTCTCGTCGGTGAACTGATCCGTCGCCAGATCGAACGGCAGTTGGTCGCGTCCGGTCAGCGGGGCGAACAGGGTCACGGTCACCGCCGTCGGCACCCGCCCGAGATTGTGCCCGATGAGGCAGTAACCCTCGTCGTCCGTGGTGCAGTCCGCCTGACCGGCGTTGGCCAGCTGATCGGAGCCGCTCACGGATTCCTGAGCGAACACCGGCTGCAACACGACGGCCGCGAAGCTGCCCACCAGAATCACCGCCACCGCGGACACCGCCGCGAGTACTCGTCGCACCGGACCACGCCACGAACCCTCGACAGATTCGTCAGTCGAGTTCACCGACGCTATCGACGGCACGATTGCCTGCCGTACCCAGTCCATCTTCACCTCCCGGAATTCACCGGCATCCGGCACCGGCGGTCGGCGCAGACGCTAGTCGGCAGGTCATGGCAGGTGGCGTGTTGCCCAAATTCGTTGATCAAGACTTAGGCTGTGCGGTTCCCTGGGCTTCGCCGCGCACCGGTCCGCGTTGGCGGACCTCGTTGCCCGTGGCCGGCGCAGGCTTGACGTCGAGGACCTCGGGTGAGCTACTTGATCACGTGTCGGACCTGGTCAACGAATCGGCCGTCACCGCGCGGGAGGGGAAGACCGCACAGGGCGGCCCGGCCGAGGTCGAACTGGCCTTCCCGGATGACGACGCGTGTCTGGACCTGCTGTGGTCCGTGCGCTTCGGCACCACCGACGACTGGGCGAGATGCCGGAACTGCGGACGGTGCCTGTCCTTGACCGCCGGCACGATTTTCGCCAACTCCTCGACCGGGTTGCGGACGTGGTTCCAGGCCATCGTCACCGTGGCGAATTCCGCAGGGACCGTACCGACCGTCCAACTCGCGACGGAACTCGGCGTCAGCGCCAAGACCGCGAGACGGATGAGAACGCTCATCGCCGAGGCGCTGTCCGACACGGGCAGCATCGGAAACCCGGCCGCCCCGGCGACGGATCTGCGGGCCCTGTTGATGGCGATCTGCGCCGCCGACGAGCCGCCGCACCCCGGCCTCGACCGAGCGGGACAGCCGGTATCGGTTCCCGCCGCCGACCGGTCAGCCCACGAAACACGGCCAGCCCACGAAACACGGCCGCTCCTCGGCCGGATGCCGACTCCGTCGACTCGCTTCGTCGGACGGTCCGAGGAAGTCGCCTCGCTGCGCCAGCTGGTCACCCGGTCCCGCGTGGTGACCTCCGTCGGACCTGGCGGGTGCGGCAAGAGCCGGCTCGCCATCGAGGTCGGTAGGTCGCTGTCCACCGACCACCCCGACGGCGTGTGGTGGGTGGATCTGCAGCGGCTGACCGGTGACCAGTCCGTCGCGCCGGCCATCTGCGCCGCGCTCCGGCTGCGCGAGCAGCCGGGACTGACCCACGTCGAGGTGCTCCGCCGGTACGCGGCCAGCCACACCGCGCTCATCGTGCTCGACAACTGCGAGCACGTGCTGGAGTCGTGCGCCGGGGTCCTGACCGGGCTCCTCGCCGAACAGGGTGGTCTGCGGTTCCTCGCCACCAGCCGCGAAGCCCTCGTCGTGCCGGGCGAGATCGTGTGGCCGGTACCGACCATGCCGGTACCGCGGCAACCGGCCGAGTTCGCGGAGCTCGCCCGGCTCGACGCCGTCCAGCTCTTCGTCGACCGGGCTCAGTCGGTCGTGCCCGGATTCCGCCTGGACGAGTCCAATGCGAGCGCCATCGGCCGCATCTGCGCGCGGCTGGACGGCCTGCCGCTCGCGATCGAGTTGGCCGCCGCGCAGTCCCCGGCGCTCGGTCCCGCGGAGCTCGCCCCCGCGCTCGACGACAGCCTCCGGCTGCTCACCAGAGGTAGCCGCGGCGGTCATCCACGACACCGGACATTGCGGGCTTCGCTGGAGTGGAGCGTCGCGCTGCTCACCGGCGACGAGCGGTTGCTGCTGTCCCGGCTCGCTGTCTTCCGCGGCGGCTTCACGCTCGACGGTGCCCGCCAGGTGGGCACCGACGACCGGCTCGACCGGGCAGCAGTGGTACAAACCCTCGTCTCGCTCGTACACAAGTCGCTGGTCTCAGTCGATGACGGCGCTGCCCGGCGCAGGTTCCGACTGCTGGAGACGACCCGGCAGTACGCCGAGGAGCAGCTGAACGGATCGGGAGAGTCGGAGGCGGTGCGCGACCGTCACCTGGCCTACATGATCGACCTCACCGGGCGGGAGCCGGTGTCGAGCGGTTCCGCCGCCCGCCTGGCGGACTGGTTGGACGAGCTCGACGAGGAACGGGGAAACCTGCGAACCGCGCTGAAATGGTCGCTGCGCCGAGACGACCGGCTTGCCCCGCTGCGCCTCGCCGCCGGAGTGGGCGCGTTCTTCGGCATCCGCGGCTACTTCTCCGAGGGACAGCGGTTCTTCGCCGACAGCCTGGCCGTGGGTGACCCGGGTCCGTCCCGCTACCGCTCCCGCGTCCTCTGGGGATCGGCGTACGTCGCCTTCATCTCCGCCGACGTGCAGCTCGCCGTCCGACGGGCGGAGGCCGCCCTGCAGATGGCGGAGGAATGCGACGACCCGCAGGCGGCGGCACGCGCGCTCACCGTGCTCGGCGGGCTCGCCGCTACCCGGGCGCCCGAACGGGCCCGTTCGTACTTGGCGGAGAGTGTCCGGCTCGCCCGGCAGGTGGATGACACGTGGTGCCTCACCCAGGCGTTGGGGCACGTGGCGCTGTCATGGTCCGTGCAGAGCCGGCTCGGGCCGGCCCGGCAGGCCTTGGCGGAGGTTGCCGGGCTCGTCGCGGACGTGAGCTCACCCCAGTTTCTCGCCTGGCACTTCGTGGTCACCACCGGCGTCGCGCTGCGGGGCGGCGAGTTGACCGCGGCCGCCGAAGCCGCGACGCAGGCCCGCCGGTTCGCCGTCGAACTGGCGGACCCGGTGTGTCAGGCGATGGTGGTGGCGTACCAGGCGGAGATCAGCTGCTGGCAGGGACGGGCGCGGTCGGCCTGGCGCGAGACGGCCACGCTCGACGCGGAGCTCGACCTCTCCGCCCGGGGCCCGTCGGTCGCGATGTACGTCCAAGCGGCAATGGGCAAATGCGCGATCGCGCTCGGCCGGCTGGACGAGGCCGCAGAATACCTGGACCACGCCATGCGCAATGCGGGCCGCAGCCACCGCAGGGCGGTGGAGGGCGCACACGCGCTCGACCTCGCCGAGATCGCCCTGCTGCTCGAGCGACCGACGGATGCTGCGACCCTGCTCGACCGCGCGGCCCGGGCCGCCGAGGCGGTCGATGACAAGTGGCTGCTGGCCCTGACCGACATCCTGCTCGCCCGCGCGGCCGACCTGGCCGGGGACCGGATCAGGGCACGCGAGCTGGCCAGCGGGGCGCTTGCCGCGCAGCGCGACGGCGGGTACCACCTCGACGCGGTCGCGACGCTGGAGACACTCGCCGGCATGGCCGCCCTCGACAACGAGCCGCTGCGTGCGGCACGCCTGTTCGGGGCCGCATCGGCCGCCCGGCGCCGGTTGGGTGCGCGTCGCTGCCGCGCCGATCAGCTCCGGCACCGGGCCGGACGCACCGCCTTGGCCCGTACGGTCGATCTGGCCGCGCTGCGGACCGCCCTTCGTCAGGGAGCCGCGTTGACGTTGCCGGAAGCCATCGCGTTCGCCCTACGCGGCCGGGGTCCTCGTGGTCGTCCGTCCAGCGGCTGGGGCAGCCTGACCCCCACCGAGCTCAAGATCGCCCGGTTGGTGGCGGAGGGGCACACCAATACCGAGATCGCGCAACGGATCTTCGTCTCACGGGCGACCGCCAAGACGCATCTGGCCCGGATCTTCGCGAAGATCGGGGTGTCGAACCGGGCCGAGCTCGCTGCCGCCGTGATCCGACACGAGGCCCGATCGGACAGCGCCGACGGCCGGTAGCCACTTGGCCGATCTTTTCCGACCGGCCGCGCCCTACTGTCGGCTGAGACCAACGTTCGCGAGGAGGTCGTGGTGGCGGACCACGAGCCAGAAACTGCAGTACGGCGGGCACCCGGCGTCAGCCGCGGAGCGCGCGTCGCCGGCCGCCCCGCCAACGGCGGGCGAATGGTCCTCGTCCTGTTGTTCGCCACGATCGTGGCCGACGGGTACGACACCGCCTCGCTCAGCTTCGTGATCCCGGCCCTGTCGACGGAGTGGGGCCTGCACCCGTCCGGCTTCACCATGCCGCTCGTGGTGACGAACATCGGCGCGGTCATCGGCTACGTCTGCTGCCCCCGGCTCTCCGCCCGGTTCGGGCGGAGCAGGGTGATCTGGGCGTCGGTCCTGGTCTTCTCGGCCGGTGCGGTCGCGACCGTCACCGCCACCACGGTCACGACGTTGGGTGTCATCCGGTTCTTCACCGGGCTGGGCCTCGGCACCGTCCTGCCGTCGGTGGTCTCGCTGACGGCCGATCTGGTCTCGCCGAAGCGCCGCGATGCCGCTACGGTCCTCATCGTCCTCGGCATGGCCGTCGGCGCGGTGATCGGCGGAGTGACCGGTGGATCGGTCATCACGGGGTTGGGCTGGCGGGCCGTGTTCTGGATCCCGGCCGCGCTCGCCGGAGTCCTCGCCGTGCTGCTGTGGTGGCGCCTGCCCCGGGACGACGAATCGGGCAGAAGGCGTACGACCACCGCGGTGACGGTGAGCGCGCTGGTCGGAGCGGGACTCCGCACCCGCACCGCCCTTTTGTGGGCTTTCGCGTTCCTCGTCTTCGTCGTGAGCCAGACCTTGAACACCTGGCTGCCGACGCTGCTCGGCGAGTACGGATTCGCTCCCGACCGCGCGCCGCTCGGCACCGCCGCCTGGGGTCTCGGCGGGATCGTCGGTGGTGCGGTACTCGCGGGTGCCGCAACACGGTTCGGCACACCACACGTGCTCGTCGTGATGTGCGGGCTGGCTACGACGTTCCTGGTGCTGGTCGCGGTCGCCTCGCTCGCGGCCGGGGGCCTGCTTCTCGTGCTGGGGCTCGCCGGAGCCGGCGTCGCCGCAGGGCCCGCCGGGCAGTCGGCCCTGGCGATCGGCATGTACGACCGAGCCGTCCGCACGGCGGGCATCGCCTGGGCCGTGGCCCTCGGCCGGATCGGTTCGATCGTCGGTCCGGCGGTCGGTGGACTGCTGCTCTCGCTCGGGTCGTCGGGACGCATGATCCTCCTGCTCGCCGCTGGCCCGATGCTGCTCGCCGGCGTCATCGTCGTACTGCTGGCGCCTGTCGTTCGGATCGGCGGAATCCAGGATGCATTGCCGGACACGGCGACGCTTTCCCGTTCCTGACCTGTCGCGCCCCCGGTAGATCACGACCATTCTGTTTCCGCCTGTTTGGCACACCAGGGTGGGATGCCCGCTCTCGCAGTTTTCGAAACCTCTTGAGAAATTTGCATACTCACGAGTACCACCATCAGCGATGGGAGTGGTGATGACACGATCTGGATCAACGACAAGGAAGGCTCTTGTAATCGGATGTGGCGTCGCGGGTCCGGCAGTTGCTATCGCACTCCGCAGAATCGGATTGGACGTCGTGCTTCACGAGGCGTGGCCAGAGCCGGACGCATTGACGGGCGGCTGGTTGAACGTGATGCCGAACGGCCGCAGAGTACTGCACATGCTTGGCGTGACGACCCAACTCGATACCGAGTTCAGATGCGAACGAATTTCCTTCCGGGATCATCGCGGCAAGTACCTGGCGGAAATACCGACCCCCGGTGCGCTGTCCGTCCGGCGAGGATTCCTCCATCGGGTCCTGCGCGAGCGGGCCGCGCAGCAGGGGGTCCGCGTCAGGTTCGGCAAGCGCCTGATCGACGTCCACGACGCACCTGACTCGGTTACGGCCGAGTTCGCGGACCACACGTCGGATGAAGGAGATCTGCTCGTCGGCTGCGACGGGCTCCGCTCCCGGGTCAGGGAGAGCATCATGCCCGAGGCACCTCGATTCAGATACACGGGATTCATTTCCACCATCGGGTTCTGCCACACCACGTCGCACGCGCCGACGAACAGCGCGTTGGAGATGGCGTTCGGACTCCGTACGTCGATCCGGTATTTCATCCGTGAATCCGGCGAGGTATCGTGGGCGTGTGACGCCATCGTTCCGCCCGAGCCGGGACGTACCGAGCCCGCGGAGATCGCCGAGGAAGACTGGCGACAGCGGCTGATCGCCGATTTCGCCGGTGATTTCTCCCCGGCTGTCGAGTTCATCACCACCACGCCGACGATCACCCGCCACCCGATCTACCGACTGGGTGCTCTCGACGACTGGCATCGCGGTCGGGCATGTCTGGTGGGCGACGCCGCGCACGCCATCCCGCCACATGCGGGACAGGGCGCTTCAATGGCACTGGAGGACGCCGTGACGCTTGCCAAGTGCCTACGGGACGTCCCCGACACAGGCGCCGCGTTCGCGGCCTACCAGCGGATCCGTCAGCCGCGACAGGCCCGGGTGGCGGCCGCGGCGCGCGGCAACGGTCGTTCGCTCGGCGCCCGTAACCTGGTCGGCAGATGGATCCGCAGCCGAATGATCCCCATCGGGCTACGCCGGTCGGCCGCTGAGGCGCGGTGGATGAACGACTACGAGATCGACTGGGAGGAGCCGGTCATCGCCGGTTCCTGACCTGGTCCTGGCCCGACGACAGCGGGCAACCGGCGGGACGGCTCCCGAACTCTTCTCCGACCGAACGAGCGGAAGCCACTCTCGGCTATGGATGGGCGCTCGCACCGCCGCCCGTCCATGGCCGGCCGTCTCATGGCGTGAGTTGGAGGGCGTGCACGGTAAGCCGAATAAGCGCATCGCGAGCGCTGGCACGTTCCATGGCGTTGCAGTAGACGACCGGGTGGTTGGTCGAGAGGTCGGCGGCACGCGCGACGTCGGCCAACGGATACACCGGCCCATCGGGGAACTGGTTCACCGCGATGAGGAACGGTATCCGACGGCTCTCGAAGAAGTCGATCGCGGGAAACGCATCCGCCATCCGGCGCGTGTCCACCAGAACGATGCCACCGATCGCCCCGCGAACCAGTTCGTCCCACATGAACCAGAACCGGTCCTGACCGGGCGTGCCGAACAAATAGAGCATCACCCCGTCCGCGTCGAGAGTGATCCGGCCGAAGTCGAGCGCCACGGTGGTGGTGAGTTTGCCGCCGACACTCGCGGTGTCGTCGACGCCGACACTGGCCATGGTGAGCGGCGCTTCGGTGGTCAGCGGCGGAATCTCGCTGACGGACGTGACGAAGGTAGTTTTCCCGACGCCGAATCCGCCCGCGACGAGCACCTTGACTGCGATAGGCGCTGCTTCGTCAGAGCCGGACGAGCCCATTCAACACTCTTTCCAGTAGTTCACGGCTGGGTCTATCTGACTCCTGTGGCTGGTGTATCGAGACCAGCCCGGCACGGTGCAGATCATCGACCAGGACTTGCACCACCACCAGCGGCAGGTGCAGAAGTGCGCTGATCTCGGCGACGGAGTGGATCTGGCAGCAGAGCATCGCGATGTCCCGTGCCTCGGGCTCCAACGGGTGCTTGCTCCACAGTGCCTGCTGTCCCGAGCTCGTCGTGCGCACCAACGCGAGCATCACCAGCGGCGCTGCGGGGGCTATCCGACCGTTCGTCATCGCGTACGGTCGGACCAACGGTTCGGGTTCGTCGTCCCAACCGTCGGCGGCTGCTGGGCGGTCCACCGTGCCTCCTTCCTGTCCGGGGCGGAGGTCAGGTGATCACGGCGGCGCCAGCCCGCGCGCCTGGGGCGAAGAAGGCACCTGCCTGGCCGGACAGCACGGCCATCTCGAAGGCGATCTGGCCCACGTCGGCGGTGATCTCGGCAGACACCGCCAGACAGGCCGAGTTGTCCGGGCCCAGCGCGGTGATGAACAGATAGGCGGACTCCATCTCCATGATGGTCTTGCGCGAGTGCCCCCATCCGTGCTGCCGTGCCGCCCCCCGTGCCAAGCCGTTGACCGCCGCCGCCACGGCCGCCAGCTGGTCGGCGGCAGTCTGGTCGAGATCGCTCGAGCGGGCCAGCAGCAGCCCGTCGGCGCTGAGCACCACGGACGACCGCACGTCGGCGACTGATTGCCCGAATCTGTCCAACAGGTATGAGAGGTCGGCAGGCATCGGTCTATCTCCCGTTCTCGTTCGAGGACGCGTTGAGGCCGCGGGTGTAGCCGTTCATGAAGCCGGCCGCTAGGCGTCTGGCGTCCTCGGCGCTGGTAGCCGGGTCGCGGGTGGCCGGGGTAGGCGGGTTGGCCGCGCCCGTCAGCGTCTCCGGAGCGGTACGCAGTTGGTCAGCCAGGTGCGCGCCGCGGATCCGGTGTGGCAGGAGCGGCAGCTGACCGGCAGCCGGCGGCGCGCTCTCCGGGGCCCGAGTCCCGGTGCCGCTCACCACCGGGCCCGGCGGATAAGGATCCGGGACCACGGGCGGTACGAAGCCGTCCGGGGCGTTGACGGGCGTTCGGTCATCGACCCACGCCGGGTCAGTCTTGGGCAGTTCCGCCATCGTTTCCTGCGGATCCATCTCCAGCACGGACTGTCGAACGGTTCGCGGCGCTTCGAATGTGGCGCCAGCCGGCGAACCCATCGGCTCGGCCCGCCGGCCCCGCCGGTGTCGCCGTACGTCCGACCGGTCCCCGCCCCTGCTCCGCTGACTCGGCTGCGCCGCGACCGGGTGCGGGGCGGCGTCGAGTCCGTGCAACACACCGGATGGCAGGATGATGACGACGTGCACCCCGAAGTACAGCCCGCGCCGCATCTGTACCATGATCTTGTGGCGGGCCGCCAGGCGAGCGACCACCACCAGTCCGATCTGCCCGCCCCGCTCCGGCTCGAACGGCGGCGGCTCGGCCAGTCGCCCGTTGATCTGGGCGAGCGTCGCGTCATCCAGCCCGGCGCCACGGTCTTCGATGTCAATCGCCCATCCGTGTCCGACCTGGCCAGTTCGCACCTCCACCGGCGCCCCGGCCGGTGAGAAGGCGATCGCGTTCTCCAGTAGCTCGGCAAGGAGGTGAGTGAGGTCGCCCACCGCGCTGCCGACGATCCGGACCTCGCCACCGTCCGGGGCGATACGGATCCGGGTGTAGTCCTCCACCTCGGCGGTAGCCGCGCGAAGCACGTCCCGAAGGGCCGCGGCCTCCCGGCTCGATCGATGCGGCTGCTCGCCGGAAAGCACCAGCAGGCTTTCCGCGAGGCGGCGCATCCGCGTCGCCTGATGATCGATACCGAACAGCATCTCGACCATCTTCGGGTCCTCTTCCTCCCGCTCGGCCTCGGTGATCAATCTCAATTGCCGACGGGTCAAGCTGAGGCTGCGCCGGGCCAGCGTCCGCATGACATCCCCCGTGCTACGGACCGTCGCCATCTCGTACGTCGCGGTAATGGCCGCGCCATAGAGCGTGTTACATGCTTGCGCGACGTCACCGATCTCGTTGCGCGGCGGCCGGTCGAACACGGGCGGCTCCCCGCCGGGGTCGACGACGTTGCCCGCACGCAGCTTCGCGGTGACCTCGGGCAGCCGCTTCTCGGCCACTCGCAGGGCTCCGGCGCGCAGTTCCCGCATCGCCCGGACCAGACCGGCCGCGACCACCGCGGAGACCACGAGGGACACCGCCAGGGTGCCCGCGATCAGCAACGCCGACAACAACGCTCGCTGGTTGGCGGCGCTGGCCAGCCGGGCGGCGTTCTGCTCCAGGTCCGCGACGATTCGGGCCTCCACCACCCGTAATGCATCCTCCTTGGCCAAACTCGCCTCGGCCCACTCCGGGAACGAGACGGACTCCGCCTGGCCGTTGAGGACCCGGTCACGCAGGCCCGCCACCCGCTCCGCCGCGGATCCCACGGTCTGATCGAAGAACTCGATCTGATCGGGCAACGCTGTGGAACGGAACTGCTTGATCCAGGCCTGCTCGGCGCCGATCGCGGCCTGGACGCGAGTCTCGCTGCCCGGTATCACGTCGCCGAGGTTGACCGCAGCGGAGAGGTATCCGTACTGCTGGCTTGCCTGTTCGCTGGTCCAGGAGATCGCCGACAGCGCCGAGGCGATCCGGATCAGATCCGTGTCCTCGCTACCGACCCCGGTCAAGGACGCGCCGGCGTCCAGCCAGCTGTGGATCATGTTGGAGTAGGCGACCGTGCCCGGACCGGGCTGCAAGCTGCGCTCCGCCACCGAGGCGCGCAGGTCGGCAAGGCCGCTCATGTGGCCGCGGGCCGCCGTCACGGCGTCGGTGACACGGTCGCGGCTTTCGTCGGGCAGCGCCCGTGTCGACGCGGTGACCTGGGCGAACGCGTCATCGACCTTCGTCGCTGCGGCAGTAGCTTGATCCGCGAAACTGGTCACCCGGTAGCCGGATCCCACGAGGCTGGAGACCGCGTACCGTTCCTCCTGCAGCGCATGGATGAGTTCGTTCACGCTGACCAGCCAGGTGGCGGTGTCCCGAGTCTGTTCGCTGGAACGGGCCTGCGCGAGCTGGTCAGCCACCACCCAGAAGCCGGTCCCGGTCAAGGCGAGTAGCGGCAGGACCAGCACCAGGATCACCTGTGGCCGGATTGGCCAGTTTCGCACAACGCCACCTCTCGTCGGACGACCTGGACGCCCAACCGGGTGGGCGGTCCCGCACGCCCGGTCAGATGAAGATACAAGAAGCTACTTACTATATCCGCCGAGATCCACAACATAGCGGCCCCGCACACACCCGAGAAGGGCTGGGCGATGTCCCTTTCGGGACATCAGGTTGCGCTCAGGCTGTCCGGCCGTCCCACAGCCACCCGACGCGGACCGCCGCGGCACCCAGCGCGAACCGCGAACTCACACCCCACCGCGCGTAGAGCTTCTCAACGTCGCGCTTGACCGTCCGTACCGACACCCGCAGCTCGCGGGCGGCGCGAGCGTCGTCGTAGCCCCGGCCGAACAGCAACAGGAGGGCGTGCTGCCGCCGGGCGATCGCCGGCCCGTCGGTCGTGCTCCCGACCCCCCGCGCCAACGGCCCCTGCGTCACCCGGTTCACCAGGTGCGCCACCGCCGGAACGAGGGTGGGCGCAGCGATCGACAATCCGCCGCGACCGAGGCCGTCCTCGTACAGCGACAGCAGCGCGCCGCGGTCGCTGCTGGCTGTCATCTGGGACGAATTGCCGTCGGTCACCCGCAGACGGCCCAACACCGGCAGGTGTTCGCCACACTGAAGTTGGCGGATGCCGTGCCGGCCCGCCGCCGTCCAGCAGTTCGTCAGTTCGACGCCGTGCTCGCTCGCCAGGTCCAGCAGATGTGGGACGGCGGCACCCCGGCCGGGCGAGGATGGGCCGGTCAGCAGAAACCGGATGCGGTCCGCCGCCTGGGCAGCCGGTCGCGCGACAGGTGGATCTGCGAGTATCGGCTCGGTCACCCCCGGCAGGATCTCACTGCGGGAGAACCGTTCGACACCACTGGTCGTGCCGATACGCCGCTGGTCGATTTCGTGCTCGTCGAGAAGGCCGGAGCTGTACAGCCATGCCCGTTCAGCGGCTATCTCAGCGTGTTCGGCACTGAGCTTGGTCTGCCAGTCGGCGGGTACCGGCGCCAGCACCGCGACCGGGCCCTGCGGTTCCCACCGGTTCCCGACCTGGTGCAGCAGGCCGAGCTCGGCGAGGCGGCGCAACTCGACCTGGACGACCACCTCGGGCCGGTTCAGGCGTTCGGCGAGCCGGGAGAGGTCGGAGTGCGGGTGGCGGGCGACGGTGCGCCAGACCAGGTCAGAGAACTCGTCCAGATCGCTGAACGAGAGTTCGGATAGCCGCATGTTTTATCTCCGGTTACCCAGGTGGCCAGGTTCAGCCGATGGCGGTGACCCGGCGCGTAGCTCAGGCGGTTCTCGCGGATAGCTCCGCTCAGGCGCAGCCACGCGGCAGGACAAACAACAGGCTACAGAAGCGACTGGTGCGAGCTCAACAGCCCCGGCCGGTGGGACCGGCACCCCCGGCGACGCTGACCACGCAGGGTGAGGGCACCCGGTCTGTGTGACATCGATCTGGAGGCCAAGACCCTGACCGTCTGCGTCACCCGCATCATCGTCAAGGACCAGGTTCTCCACAGCACGCCGAAGTCGGCGCGCTCGAAGCGCACCCTTCCCTTGGACGACACCCTCGTCACGGCGCTACGCCGTCTCAAGTCCCGCCGCGCGCAGGAAAGGCTCAAGGCGGGCCGCGACTACCGGTCCTCGTGCCAGACCTGCAACGAGAGCCACGTCTTCGTGGACGAGGTCGGCGAGGAGGTGGATCCGGAGTCGTACTCCGACCGGTTCGAGGTCTTGGTGAGGCGGGCCGGGCTGCCATTGATCCGGCTGCACGACACCCGGCACACCTGCGGCACCCTGATGCACCTTCGGAACGTTCCCGCCGCCGTGATCTCGGCCTGGCTGGGCCACGCCAATGTGGCCTTCACGATGAAGACCTACGTGCACTCCCAGGACGAGGCGCTGAAGGCTGCGGGAGGCACGCTCGGGGCGGTGTACGGCACTACGGAGAAGGAGGCGGCAGCGGACGGCACGCAGCAGGACAACGTGACACGCGAACCCGATGTGAGAAAGTGTGAGAAAAACGGGCCGGAAGACGAATCAGCGGCCTAGTCGAAGATCGCTCGACCAGGCCGCTGACCTGCCGTTTCTTGGGGTGGAGCCGAGGGGACTCGAACCCCTGACCCCCACACTGCCAGTGTGGTGCGCTACCAGCTGCGCCACGGCCCCCGGTGTTACTCGGTCACCCGAGCACCCGCGCAATAGTACACACGCCGCCCCGCCCGGTCACCTCGCGGGGGTCAGTTCGACGAGACGTCGGCCGGGAAGTGAGCCACCGCGGCCATCATGCCGCCCTGACGGCGCAGCACCATCGGCCACAGGTCCTCGGGACGGGACATGAACGGGTCGTCCGGCAAACCGTCCAGCACGAACCACGATCCCGCGTTGATCTCGTCCTCCAACTGCCCGGCCGACCAGCCGGAGTAGCCGGCGAAGACCCGGATACCGGCGATCGATTCGGCGAGCGGGCCGGGATCAGTCGACAGGTCCACCGTGCCGAGCACCCCGGAGATGCGGTGGAAGCCCCTGACCCGACCGGATTGGGTGCGGGTACGGGCCAGGCAGATCGCCGACTCCGGCTGCACGGGGCCGCCCTCGAACAGCACGGACGGATCCCGGGCAAGATTGCTCCACCCGCCCAGCACCTCGGCGACCGGGACCTCGGTGGCCCGGTTGAGCACCACGCCGAGCGCACCGCCGGCTTCGTGAGCGACCAGCAGCACGACCGTACGGTCGAAGTTGGGGTCCTTGAGCGTGGGCGTCGCGACCAGCAGCTGACCGGTCATCGACGCCATCGACCGTCCCCCGATCCGCTGACCCTCACCGTGCACCTCGACCTCCGTGACCTGCGCGAGTCGCACGTCGCCGCCACGCCAGCCGGAAAGCCCGCAGGTTCGGAGGATCGCCCGCCACCACGGGTGCAGTGAACGCCATGTCTGGCACCATAGCTTGCTTGGCAATGCCCGGTTAAGGTCTAACGGCGCGGGCGTGGCAATGGTGTTTCCGGCCGCGGTTCCGACCACCCCGCCCGATTCCGGGGAGGACCTGATGCAGACGCAGGCAGAGCTGGCGGTGATCGGCGGCTCCGGGCTCTACGCGTTGCTGGACAACGCGGTGGAGCATCGTGTGGAGACCCCGTACGGCGAGCCGTCCGATGCGATCACGATCGCCGACGTGGGTGGCCGGCGGGTGGCGTTCCTGCCCCGGCACGGACGGGACCACCGGTACCCACCGCACCGGATCCCGTACCGGGCCAACATGTGGACGCTGCGGGCACTGGGCGTACGCCAGGTGCTGGCGCCGTGTGCGGTCGGCGGGTTACGGCCGGAGCTCGGTCCGGGCGCGTTCGTGGTGCCGGATCAGCTGATCGACCGGACCAGCGGCCGGACACAGACCTACTACGACAAGGGTGCGGTGCACGTCAGCTTCGCCGATCCGTACTGCCCGGTGGGTCGGTCGGTGTTGCTGAAGGTGGCCTCCGAACAGGGCCTGCAGCCACACGACGGCGGCGCGGTGGTGGTCGTCGAGGGGCCGCGTTTCTCCACCCGTGCCGAGTCACGTTGGTTCACCGCGATCGGCGGCGCGGTGGTGAACATGACGGGCCATCCCGAGGCGGTGCTCGCCCGGGAACTGGCCTTGTGCTACACCTCCATCGCGTTGGTCACCGACCATGATGCCGGTGTCGAGGGCGGAGAGTCGGTCACCCAGGAGGAGGTGTTCCGCGTGTTCGGCGAGAACACCTCCCGGTTGCGTACGCTGCTGCTCGCCGCGTTGGCGGGCTGGCCCGCGGACCGGGAGTGTGCCTGCGCCCGGTCACTCGACGGGATCACCCTGCCCTTCGAGTTGCCCTGACGGGGCCAGCACCAGTACCGCCGCGCTGATCCCGGCGACGTCGAGACACATCCGGATCCGCCGGGCGGTGGCGGCGTCCCCGGCGAGGATGACGGCCTCGCCGGGGGCCAGGCCGATCGGCTCGTCGGCCGGCACCAGGCCGGCACCGCTCGCGGCGGACACCGGTTCGCTGCCGACATCGGCCGCCACCAGGTCAGGAGAGCTGACGACGGGCCGACGTTGTCGCGGCAGCAGGCGCCCGAGCAGCCGGGACATGGTGGTGGCGTCGGCACCGGATTCCTGGTCCGGGCCGTACGGTTGCGGCATGGCTCAACCGGCCGCGGCGGCGACGAGGCGCAGTGGTCGGCCGGTGAGCGCGTCCAACACGGTACGTGCGGCGAGCGGCTCGCCGAGCGGCACCGTTACCGGATGCAGCAGCAACTGGTCCGTGCACACGTCGGCGGTCCGGATGACGGTACCGGTGACCACCACCGCGTCGGCGTACTCCTGGACCAGTGGGGTGATCTCGTCGTCGCAGGCGCCGACACCGAGCCGGATGCCGAGTTCGGTGTCGGCCACACCGGTGATGTCCTGGGCGGCGACGAAGTCGTCGAGACCGTCCGGCTGCGGGACCTGCGGGCTCGGCACCGGAGCCTGTTCCGACTCGACGACCGCGACCTGCGCGACCGGTGCCGCGAGTTCAGCGACCTGGAACAGCCAGGCGGGTACCTGCGCCGTGCCGCGGCTGGTGAGCACGTCGACCGAGCCGAGCGTGGCGCCGGTGACGGTGAGCACCTGGCACGAGGCGTTCTCGCCGGAGCTGACGCTGCCATCCGGCGTGTCACCGGCCGTGCCGCTCGGGTCGGTGCCAGCCGGGTCTGAGCCGGTCGAGCCGGAGCCAGTCGAGCCGGAGCCAGTCGAGCCGGAGCCGGGCAGGTCCGAGGGTGCCGGCTCGGGTCCGGGCCGACCCGATGGCTGCCCGGTCGACGGGCACTGTGGCGGGTCGCCCTGGCGCAGCGCGTCGTACGCCTCGGCGGCGCTGACCAGCGGCACGGTGAGCGTTCCGTCGGGGAAGGCGATGGTGCCGTCACCTGGTGACTGCTGCGGCAGCGTCACCTCGGTCAGATACCAGCCGGCGTGGAATGCCTGCTCGGTCTCTGGGGTGAACTCAGGGTCGGCAGGCAGCACGGTCGCGTTCTGCAGTGGCGCGTAGCCGGTCTGCCACTGCTGCTGCCCGGCCGCAGCTGTCCGCCACGCCGCGGCGACCTCGTCGGCGCGCTGTTGGAAGGCTTCCTGGCGTTCTTCGTCGGAGCGGCCAGGGCTGCCGGCACCGGAACCATCGGTACGGGCACAGCCGGCGATGAGGATCAGTGAGATGCCCAGCAGGGCGGTAAATCCGCGCATGTCGGGTCAGACGCGCCGGATCGCCGATTGGTTCCGGAGTCGACCACCGCTTCGACTACAGATAGTGAAGCCGGCCTCCCGCCATGGTGGCGGGAGGCCGGCTACGGGTGGAGGTGCCGGGAATCGAACCCGGGTCCTTCGGCGTCTTGCCAGGGCTTCTCCGAGCGCAGCTCGCTGTGCCTCTACTCGACCCCACCGATCACGCGAGCGAGTCGGTGTGACGGGCCCAGTCGCGTTTGATCTCGCCGCACGAACCCCGCGACCGGATTCGGTTGGCCAGCCCTCTTACTGATGCCGGTTACTGGGCCGAAGGCACTCCCAGACCGACAGACTCGCTACCCGCCTCAGGCGGCGAGAGCGAAGTCAGCGCGCTTAGAGTTGGCGCTTATTGGTTTCCGACGACCGATTCACGAGACGACGTCGGCTTCCTCGGCTCGCTTCCCCTGCCGTAACGTACGAAGTCGAAACCAGTCACCCCCTGGTGTGCGCCGACCGACGCTCGGCCGGATCTCCCGTCGACCGCGCTGCCGCCGGTCGACGTCATCCAATTCTAACGCCTGAGCCGACAACAATCATTCCGGTTGCCGGCATCCGGCGGGTTTCCTGGTCGGAAACTGGTGCAGGCCCGACCACTGACCACATAGGGGGATTTTGCCCGATATGTCGGCTTCGCGCCGCAGCGCTACCCGACTGCCCGGCACGCTCAACCCATCCCCTTGCCGCGTCGACCCATCACCCGCTGGATCTCCCGGTCGGCGTCCCGCTTGGCCAGGTCCTGCCGCTTGTCGTACGACTTCTTGCCGCGCGCCAGCGCCAGCTCCACCTTGGCCCAGCCGTCGGCGAAGTAGACCGACAGTGGCACCAGAGTCAGGCCGCCCTCCCGTAGCTTGCCGAGCAGCCGGTCGATCTCGGTGCGGTGCAGCAGCAGCTTGCGGGTGCGCCGGGGCTCGTGGTTGGTCCAGGTGCCCCGGTCGTACTCCGGGATGTGCATACCGTACAGGTAGATCTCGCCCTGCCGTTCCTGGGCGAACGCGTCCACCAGCGACGCTCGCCCGGCTCGCAACGACTTGACCTCGGTGCCGGTCAGCGCCATGCCGGCCTCGTACACGTCGGTGATCGTGTAGTCGTGTCGGGCCTTGCGATTCGAGGCGACGACCTTCCGCCCCTTTTCCCGCGGCATGCCTGACACCTCCCGGAAGAGTCTGAATGAGCCATCTGCCGATGGGCAGCCGCGCCATCCTACCGCGCACACGGTTGCCCGCCGGCACCAGTTTTCGGTGCCGGCGGGCAACCGCACCCGACAGCGGCAGACCCGCGACGGATCGGCGGCGTAGCAGTCAGACCCGCAGGTAGAAGCGCAGGGTCACCCAGGCGGTGACCGCGCTCACCAGGCCACCGACGCCGGCCATCAGCGGGAACATCAGCAGTACGCTGCTCCACTCGATCGGGGTGAGCAGCTCGGTGAGATCCCGCAGCGACCCGTCGAGCAGGAAGATCTTGCCCAGCACCAGGGCCCCGAAGCCGAGGACCGAACCGAGCAGTCCGGCCACGACCGCCTCCAGCACGAACGGCGCCTGGATGAACCAGTTGGAGGCGCCGACCAGCTTCATCACGGCGACCTCGCGTCGCTTGCTGTACGCGGCAACCTGGATGGTGTTACCGACCAGCAGCAACGCCGCGACCGCCATGATCGAGGCGGCGATCAGGGCCATGCTCTGCACCGAACCGAGAATGTTGAAGATCTTGTCGAGCAGCCGTCGCTGGTCGACGATCTCGTCGATGCCCTCGGTGCCGTTGTACTTGTCGAAGATCGCCTGGTACTCCTCGGGGTTGACCAGCTTGATCCGGAACGACTCCGGCAGCTGCTCCGGCTTGACCGAGTTGACCAGGTCGGGGGCGTCCTCGTAGAGGGTCCGGAACCGGGAGTACGCCTCTTCCTTGGACTCGTAGGTCACGGTGGCGATCAGCGGGTCGGCGTCCAGCGAGCTCTGCAGGCTGGTGCGCTGCTCCTCGGAGACGTCGGAGACCAGGAAGATGGACACCTCGATCTGGTCGTAGTAGAAGTTCTTCATCGAGTTGACCTGCAGGTACATCAGGCCGCTCGCGCCCAGCATGGTGAGCGACACCGCCATCGTGATGATCATGGCGATGCTCATGGTCACGTTGCGCCACAGCCCGACCATCACCTCGGACAGGACGTATTTCGCGCGCATCGGGTTCCTCTTCCGGATCTGCCGCAGAATGGTCGTTCTTGGTCACCACATGCTGGTTGTTTCGCTGCCCGGCGGCCGGCGGCCGGCCGAGGCAGCCGGGCGAGCTAGCCGTAGACGCCGCGGGCCTGGTCGCGGACGATCCGGCCGGCCTCGATCTCGATCACCCGGCGCCGCATCTGGTTCACGATGTTGGAGTCGTGCGTGACCATCACGACGGTCGTACCGGTGCGGTTGATGCGGTCCAGCAGGCGCATGATCTCGATCGACGTGTCCGGGTCCAGGTTTCCGGTCGGCTCGTCGGCGAGCAGGATCAGCGGCCGGTTCACGAACGCCCGGGCGACCGCGACCCGCTGCTGCTCGCCACCGGAGAGCTCGTGTGGGTAACGGTGCTCCTTGCCGCCGAGGCCGACCAGCTCCAGCACCTCGGGGACGACCCGGCGGGCGACCGCCTTGGTCTTGCCGATCACCTCGAGGGCGAAGGCGACGTTCTCGTACGCGGTGCGGTTGGGCAGCAGTCGGAAGTCCTGGAACACACAGCCGATGGAGCGCCGGAAGTTCGGGATCTTCCAGGACCGCATGGCGGTGACGTCCCTGCTGTTGACGACGACCTTGCCCTTGTTCGGGGTCACCTCGTGCAGCAGCAGCTTGATGATCGTGGACTTGCCGGAGCCGGACGGACCGATGAAGAAGACGAACTCGCCCTTCTCGATCGCGACCGACACGTTGTCCAGCGAGGGCCGGGACGCCTTCGGGTACGTCTTCGTCACTTGCTCAAGCGCAATCACGGGTGGTGAGTCTACGCGGTGTAACGGCTACGCCAAGTCCAGCCTGATGGGCGATGTCTCCTATGTCGGTAATGCGCGAGGTTTCGTACCAGCCAATCCCCGCCAAAGCTGAGAAATCATCCGTCCGGACCGGACGGGCACCACCCGAAATACTGGGGTCAGTCACAGCCTGTATATGAACCATGAAGACTAGAAGTAGTCACTTATGCGCTCTCGGTGTCCGACATCGCTCCCGCCGGTGCGCGGGCACCGTCACCGGTCAGGACTCGTCGGTGCCGAGTTCCCGCCGCTTGCGCCACCGGATGCCGGCTTCGATGAACGCGTCGAGGTCGCCGTCGAAGACCGACGTCGGGTTACCGGTCTCCTGCTCGGTGCGCAGGTCCTTGACCATCTGGTACGGGTGCAGCACGTACGAGCGCATCTGGTCGCCCCACGACCCGGCGGCATCGGTCTTCAGCCCGGCCAGCTTGGCCTGCTCCTCCTGCCGCTTGCGCTCCAGCAACCGGGCCTGCAGCACCCGCAACGCCGATGCCTTGTTCTGCAACTGCGACTTCTCGTTCTGGCAGGTGACCACGATGCCGGTGGGTACGTGCGTGATACGCACGGCCGAGTCGGTGGTGTTGACGCTCTGCCCCCCGGGTCCGGAAGACCGGTACACGTCGACCCGGATCTCGTTCTCCGGGATCTCGATGTGGTCCGTCTGCTCCACGACCGGCAGCACCTCGACACCGGCGAAGCTGGTCTGCCGCCGTCCCTGGTTGTCGAACGGGCTGATCCGCACCAAACGGTGCGTACCCGACTCAACACTCAAGGTGCCGTACGCGTACGGCGCCTTGACCGTGAAGGTGGCCGACTTGAGACCGGCCTCCTCCGCGTACGAGGTTTCGTAGACTTCCGTCGGATAGTTGTGCCGCTCAGCCCAGCGCAGATACATCCGCAGCAGCATCTCGGCGAAGTCGGCGGCGTCGACACCGCCGGCCCCGGCCCGGATGGCCACCAGCGCCTCCCGGGCGTCGTACTCCCCGGAAAGCAGCGTACGTACCTCAAGTTCCTCGATCGCCTTGTGCAACCCGGCCAGCTCGGTGCCGACTTCGGCGACCGTGCCCGCGTCCTCCTCTGCCTGAGCCATCTCCAGCAGCAAAGCCGCGTCGTCCAGCCGGGTACGCAACGACTCCAGCTTGGTGATCTCCGCGTTGGCGTACGACAGACGCGACGTGACCTCCTGCGCCCGGGCCTGGTCGTTCCAGAGGTCGGGGGCGGAGGCAGCCGCTTCCAGCTCGGCCTTGTCGCGGCGCAGTCGGTCGATGTCGACGACTGCCTCGATCCGGCGGAGCGTGGCGTCGAGATCTTTCAGCTGTTCGGTGTAGTCGGCGCTGGTCACAACCGACAAGAATACGTCGTGACTGCCGCAGGCCGAGCCGGGCCCGCAGCCAGCCCGGTGTGACCCCGATCAACCCGGTGTGACCCCCCGTCGGTCCGGCGCGGGCGCCCGCAGGCGGGCGCCCGCTCAGCCCACCGGTGCCGACTTGAGCCAGGACAGCGCGGCCTTGTGGTACGAAATGGCGAACTCCAGCGCGGCTGCCCCGAAGGTGTCACCATCCTTCTTCGCTTCGCGTGCCTGCTCGCGAGCGGCGGCCAGCGCCTCCGTGTGATGCTCGCTCGCGTCCGCGTAGACCTGCTTCAGTTGGTCCGCCGTCTGATGCTCGCCGAAGGCGACCCGCAACGCGATCGGATTGCGCACCGAGTCGCGGCCCGGCGCGTCGGACAGCCACTTGAGGAAGGCTCGCTTGCCGGCCGCCGTGATCGCGTACGGCTGACTCGACCGCGGGCCGGGTTTGCCGAGTCGGACGAGTCCCTGTTCGGCCAGGACCGGGAGTTCCCGGTAGACCTGACTACGGGTCATCGACCAGTACGCGCCCAGCCGGCGCTCGGCTGCGGCCATCAGTTGGCCGCCTGTCATGGGTCCCTCATGGAGCAGGCCCAGCAGGGCTGCTGCGGTAGGATTGATGCGTAGATCCGCCATGCCCTCTACGCTGCCACTTTGTCGCCTCTACGTCCAGGATTTCGCTCGATTCGCGACCATACGTGTTCTATTGTGCACTGTCTGTGGACGACAGTCTAGTGGGGAAGATCAATATTTCCCATCCGACCCCAAACCGGACAAACTCTATCGTACAAGTCGCAAGTGACCCGCTTGGCGCGGTTATTGTGGAATTTTCAAGCATGAAGTCTACTTCTTCTGACTAGTTCGGAGTGTCCGATCCGGCGGGGCCGACCGTCGGCCACAGTGGCAGCGGATCCCCGATCGCGGCACCCACTTCGGCTCCCGGATCAGCCGGAAGGGCGACGCCTGCCCCCGGATCGGCGGGCCACGAGGGCTCAACGGACACACCGGACCCGGCCGACCCGCTGGAACCACCGGGTCCGCTCGGTTCAGAGTGCCCGGTCGCCGGCCTGCCAGCGGCACCGGCACCGGGCGCGGCCGGAGATTCCGCGAGCCCGCCACCGGCCCGTCGGGGTGTCACCTCGCCGTCCGGGATGGCCGTCGCCGGGGAGACCGGGCGACCGTGCACCCCGCCCACCGAGCCGTCCACCCCACCCACCGGCGGGTCACCGGTCGGGCCGGCGGCCAGGGCAAGTCCTGTCACGACGGCGAGCAGCGCCAGGCCGCCCCCGGCCACCCCGCCGACCCCGAGCAGCCGCCGGGATGCCGGCCTGGGCGGCGGTGGCGGCTGTCGCCCGGGGCCGTCGGCCGGCGGCGCCGGCCGGGCGCCCACCGGCGCGACCGACCGGGTCGTCCCGCTCCTGGGCCACCAGGTGACCGCGTCCGGCGCCAGCGGCGGCGACGCCGGTAGACCGTCCAGTGCCGCTTCCAGTCCGCGCAGGCGGGCAGCCAGCACGCCGGCCTGCGGACGGGCCGCCGGATCGGCCGCCAGGCACTGCTCGATGATCGGCCAGACCGGGTGCGGCAACCCCGGGGGTGGCACCGCGACGCAGCGGCCGTGCCGGGCGAGCACCTCGTCGGCCGAGCCGCCGCGGAACGGACTGCGTCCACAGAGCAACTCGAACAGGACGATGCCCGACGCGTAGATGTCCGAGGCCGGAGTCGGCGGCTCGCCGGTGGCGACCTCCGGGGCGGTGTACTCGGGTGTGGCCAGTGTCGGTCGGCCCGGCATGTCGACCCCGACCAGCCGCGCCGCGCCGAAATCGATCAACTGGACGGGACCGCCGAGCGCCGGCACGAGCAGGTTCGCGGGCTTGACGTCGGCGTGCGCGATCTCGTTGTCGTGCAGGTAGGCGAGCGCGCCGGCAACCTGTCCGGCGATGCCGGCCGCCACCGACGGCGGCAGCGGACCCGCGCGACGGATCCGCTGCCGTAGATCCTCGCCGTCGATGAAGTCCAACACCAGCGCCGACCGGGAG
This sequence comes from Solwaraspora sp. WMMB335, assembly GCF_049179075.1. Classification (NCBI taxonomy): domain Bacteria; kingdom Bacillati; phylum Actinomycetota; class Actinomycetes; order Micromonosporales; family Micromonosporaceae; genus Solwaraspora; species Solwaraspora sp. WMMB335. The sequence continues at coordinate 5,307,281 of NZ_JBMHMF010000001.1, read as the reverse complement.
CCGACCGTCGTACGGGCACGCAGCCGGATCACGTTCGGATGGTCCAGCCGCGACAGCACGGCACCCTCGGCGTCGAAGCCCTCCACCAGATCGGGCTGCTGGGCCGCGTCCGGCCGCAGCAGTTTCACCGCGACCGCGCTGCCGTCGCACAGATCGACCCCCCGGTACACCAGACCGGTCGCCCCTCTGGCGACCTGCGCACCGAGTTGGTACCGCCCGCAAGGTGACTGTCGCACCGTGTCCTGCTCGCCCACCCCGGTGACGGTAGGCCGTCGCGGATCGGCGGGGCCGGCACGCGACGGCGTTGGCACGAACCCGGGATCGCGGTCCGCCGAGGGCCCGCAGGCGGTCGGGCACCCGCCGGACCGCTACCGCGACCCCAGGTCCAGCTCGGCCCGGTCCGACATCGCACGCTCGGGCGCCGGCTGGTCGCCCGGTGGCCGGCCGGCCACCGGGCCATCGGCGGCCGCCCGCCCGGGCAGCGTACGGCCGAGACAGAGCAGCGCGGTGAACGCGCCCGCGAACACGACGACGAGCGCCGAATTGATCCGGGCGGCGTTGGCCAGGGCTTGGAACGTGTCGTCACTGTCGCTGAACGAGCGCGCCAGATCGAGTAGCTGCGCACCGCCGACCCGGGTGATCAGCTCGGCGATCAGCAACAGCAGTCCGGCGCCGCCCCCGGCGATCAGGTACGCCGGCCACGGCAACGGCCGGCCACTGCGGCGGACCGCCAGGTGCAGACGACCGAACGCCACCACACCGGCGAGCGCCCCGGCGAGCAGCGCCGCGGTCCAGGTGAGGCGGGACTGAGCGGCCAGGACCGACGCCGGCGTGTCACCGGCGCCGAACAAATCCAGCAGCGTTGCCGTGAACAGCTCACGCAGTGTCATCAGGACGGCCACGACGAGTGCGGCGGCGGCGACCGCACCGGCCAGCACACCGGCCCGCCGGTGCAGCCCGACGAGTGCGCCGCCGGTGACACCGCCGGCCAGCAACGCCCAGCCGAGGATCGCCACGGCCGATCCGCCGCGCCCGTCGCCGACGACCACGCCAGCCGCGGCACCGGCACCGACCAGCCCGCCGCAGGCGACGGTGACCACCGCCCGCAGCACCACGGCCGGTCCGAGCCACCGGTCGGCCGACCTACGGACCGCCTGGCTGACCGCCACCCCGGCGAGCAACGCCGCGAAGATCACCGCGGGCAGGCCGTACGCGGTCTCGGTCACCGCTAGCGCCCCGTCGGTGGACGCTCCGAGGGTAGCGAGTACGGACACGATCAGCAGCACCAGCCAGGCGACGCCACAGCCGGCCAGCGCAATGGCCGCGGCCACCGATCCGTCGGCCGCTGGTCTGCTGGTCATCGCGGCTAACCTCCTGGTCGTTTCGCACTGGTCCGGGCCTGCTAGCCCGCACCAGCGTACGCGGATCGCGGTACCGGACAGCGAGGCGTGCGACGATGGGACCGGGTCGGCCGTGGTAGCAGCCCCACCGGGCCCCCGGCTCGGCCCAGGGCACCCCGCCGACGTTGTCGAGATCACGCCAGGAGCATGTGATGGACGCCGTTTCCGCTATCCCCTCGCCGCGCAACGAACCGATCCGCGACTACGCACCCGGCAGTGCCGAGCAGGCGAGCCTGCGACGGCGGCTGTCGGAGCTGTCCACGACCCGGATCGAGTTGCCGATGACCATCGGCGGCCGGGTCCGGATGGCGGCCGGGGCACCGATCGAGGTCGTGCTGCCGCACCGGCACCACCACGTACTCGGGATCACCGGCAACGCCGAACCGGCCGACGCCGAAGCGGCGGTGGCGGCGGCCCGGCAGGCGGCTCCCGGGTGGCGCGGACTGCCGTACGCCGAGCGGGCGGCGATCTTCCTGCGCGCCGCCGACCTGCTCGCCGGTCCGTGGCGGGACACCCTGAACGCCGCCACCATGCTCGGCCAATCCAAGACGGCCTACCAGGCCGAGATCGACTCCGCCTGCGAGCTGATCGACTTCCTGCGCTTCAACGTGGCCTTCGGCCATCAGGTACTGGCCGAGCAGCCGCAGTCGTCGCCCGGGGTGTGGAACCGGTTCGACCACCGGCCGTTGGAAGGCTTCGTCTACGCGATCACTCCGTTCAACTTCACGGCGATCGCCGGCAACCTGCCGTCGGCACCGGCCCTGATGGGCAACACGGTGGTCTGGAAGCCGTCGCCGACCCAACAGTTCGCCGCGCACTTCACCATGCGTCTGTTCGAAGCCGCCGGGCTACCGCCCGGAGTGATCAACATGGTTACCGGCGACGGGCTGGCCGTCTCCGAGGTAGCGCTGGCCGACCGCGACCTGGCCGGCATCCATTTCACCGGATCGACCCGGGTCTTCCAACATCTGTGGCGCACCGTCGGGGAGAACATCGGGCGCTACCGCACGTACCCGCGGCTGATCGGCGAGACCGGCGGCAAGGACTTCGTGGTCGCGCATCCCAGTGCCGAGCCCGACGCGCTGCACACCGCGCTGGTGCGGGGCGCGTACGAATACCAGGGGCAGAAGTGCTCGGCGGCGTCACGGGCCTACCTGCCCAGGTCGTTGTGGTCGGGCGGGCTGTGCGACCGGCTGGTCGCCACGGTCGACTCGCTGCGCTACGGCGACGTGGCCGATTTCACCAATTTCGGCGGGGCGGTGATCGACGGCCGGGCGTTCGCCCGGCACGCCGCCGTGCTCGACCGGATCAAGAACGACCCCTCGTGCCAGGTACTGGCCGGCGGTGAGATCGACGACAGCGAGGGATGGTTCGTCCGGCCGACCCTGGTGACCTGTACCGATCCGGGGCATGAGGTGTTCACCACGGAGTACTTCGGCCCGATCCTGGCCGTGTCGGTCTATGACGACGACCAGTTCTGGGAGGTGCTGGCGCAGGCGGAGGAGGTCGCCGCGTACGCGCTGACCGGTTCGCTGTTCGCCACCGATCGTCGGATCATCGAGGAGGCCGGCCGGGTGCTGCGGTACGCCGCCGGAAACTTCTACGTCAACGACAAGCCGACCGGGGCGGTCGTCGGTCAGCAGCCGTTCGGCGGTGGCCGTGCCAGCGGCACCAACGACAAGGCCGGCTCCTGGCACAATCTGCTGCGCTGGACGTCGCCGCGGACGATCAAGGAGACGTTCGTACCGCCGATCGACTACCGCTATCCGCACATGGGCTGACCGCCGGACCGTTACCGGTTCACAGCAGCAGATCCAGCTCGGACACGTCGTACCAGGCGAGTTCGTGGTCCTCGGCCCCGTCGACGACGAACTGGGCATCCGGATCACCGGCTGCGGCGTCCAGGACGGCCGCCGCGGCCACTGCCACGTCGTCGGCCGCGGCGTCGCTGTCGACGTGGATCGCCACGACCGAGGCGAAGGCGATCGGTCCGACCAGGGTGATGGTGCTCGAGCCGAGCTCGGCCACGGAGCGCTTCACCGCCTCCGGTGGCAGGTCGACCGAGACGACGACCCGTCGCCGAGGAGCGGCGGGGTCGTCGTGGAGCAGGCGGAGCGCGTCCTGCGCGGCACGTGTGAACGCCACGTACTCCAGCTCCTCCTCGTCGCCCTCGACGTACCACTCGCGCAGCGCGCCGGTGACCATGTGCGCGGTGTCGGCGGCGAGTTGACCGGTATCGCGCAGCCCGGCCAGTGCCGGCAGGGTGGCCGGAACGTAGACCCGGAGTTGGTTGCTAGGCACGTCTCCCCCGCAGTGTCGTCGATGAGCAATGTACGCCGCCGGCAGGTCCACGCGGGCCGCGATGGCACACTGAACCGACCGACGTAGACGAGCCGGGAGTCACCGTGGAGCCGAGGTTCCTGCAGTTGTCCGACGTCGCCGCCGAACTCAACGTATCCGACTCGCAGGTCTACCACATGGTCCGCAGTGGCGAGTTGCCCGCGATCAAGATCGGCGGACGCGGACAATGGCGGGTGGAGCGTGCCCAGCTGGAGGAGTACATCCAGCGTAAATATGCCGAAACCGCCGAGTGGGTGCAGAGCAACCCGCTGCTCGACCGCGAGCCCGACTGACCGTCTCGCCGCCTTCCTGCTCCGTGCCGGCGCCGTCCAGGCAAGGCTGACACCGTCCAGTATTGACGGACGCGACTTCCTGCGGTCAAATTGAGCCTGTCGAAAGCAAACGAAGGCAAACGCAAGATCATTGCGAAGCCAGGTTGCTCGCGGGGATTCCGCAGCGTGACCGACAGGAGCGAGGATGACTGTGCCGACCCGGATCCGGCGCCCACCCATCCGGTTGCGGTCCGCGCCGCCGCTGGATCCACCGTTCACCGACGAGGCTGTCCAGTTCGGTATCGACCCTGGCGGACAACTCGCCTTGGACCTGACCGGCGGCGCGGCCCGGCCCGGGGCCGGGCGCGGCGGGGCAGGTCAGCATCTGGTGCTCGCCGCGCTGCCCCCGGACGCGCTGGCCGGGGCGTCGCCGCAAGCCCGGCAGGCGGCACATCGGTTCCTGGCCGCGACGGTCGAGATAATCAACGGGTTTCGCCCGGTCGGACATGTCCGCCGGCTCGCCGATCCCGCGCATGCCCAGACGATCTGCGGGCAACTGGCCATCGCGGTGGACCGGGCACGAGGTCTTGGTCGGCCAACTGGTGTGGTCCGGGGCACCCGTGGTCCGCGTCGCGACGCGCCGACCACGCGCAACGGTCCTCCGGTCCGCGCCGCTGGCTCCCCGACCCGCGCTGACGGCTCCCCGACCCGGGCTGACGGCTCGCCGATCACCGGCAGCGGTCGGCAGCGGGCAACCGAACTGCTCCGGGTACGCCAGATACGGATCTGCGAACCGACGCACGGTGTCGTGGAGACGGCCGCGGTGCTCGGCACCGGCAGCCGCAGCTGGGCGCTCGCGTTCCGGTTGGAACGCCGCGCCAGCGCCTGGCTGAGCACGGCGGTCCAGGTGTTGTGACTGCCCGCAGGACTCAGCCGGCGTTGGGAGCGCCGTGGCAGCGCTTGTACTTCTTGCCCGATCCGCAGGGGCAGGGCGCGTTACGCGACGGCCCGTTGCTGACCGCCTGCCCGGGGGCGGCGCGGCGACCACCGGCCGGGGCCGGCCCGGCGGTCGCCGGGCGGGCCGGCGCGGCAGCCCGGCCGCCACCCTGGTTGTTGTTGCGCGCCGGCTGCTGGACCCCGACCCCCAGGGCCGGTGCCTGCTGAACCTGTACGCCGCCGTCGGTGCCGGCGGCACCGTCGATGGTCGGCGAGACGTACTGCAGCCCCTGCGGACGTGGCCCGGCCCCGAGGCCCTTGGCCCGTACCTGGACCGGTGCGCCGCCGTCGGGCACCGGGATCCGGGCACCGCCCTGGCCGGCCGGTGCCGCAGCCGGCTCCGGCTGCTGCACCTGGACCTCGACGTTGAACAGGAAGCCGACGGTCTCTTCCTTGATACCGTCCATCATGGTGGCGAACATGGCGTAGCCCTCGCGCTGGTACTCGACCAGCGGGTCCCGCTGGGCGTACGCGCGCAGGCTGATGCCTTCCTTGAGATAGTCCATCTCGTACAGGTGTTCGCGCCATTTGCGGTCGATCACCTGCAGCAGGACCATCCGCTCCAGCTGCCGCAATGCGTCGGCGCTGAGCTCCTCCTCCCGCTGCTGGTACGCCGAGTGCGCGTCCTCCAGCAGTCGTACCCGCAGGAAGTCGGCGTCGACGCCGCTGCGCTCGCCGCCGGCCTCCTCGATCAGCTCCTCCACGGTGATCTGCACCGGGTACAGCTGCTTGAGGCTGGACCAGAGCTGGTCGAAGTCCCAGTCCTCGGCGTAGCCCTCGGCGGTCGCCCCATCGACGTAGGCGCCGACCACATCGTCGATCATCTTGGTGATCTGGCCGTGCAGGTCCTCGCCGTTGAGCACCCGCAGCCGCTCCGCGTAGACGACCTGGCGCTGCTTGTTGAGCACCTCGTCGTACTTGAGGACGTTCTTGCGCGTCTCGGCGTTCTGGCCTTCGATCTGCGCCTGCGCGTTCTTGATCTGCCGGGTCACCATCTTGGACTCGATCGGCACGTCTTCGGGGATGTTGAAGCGCTCCATCACCGCTTCGACGGCCCCGGCCCGGAACCGGCGCATCAGCTCGTCCTGCAACGACAGGTAGAACCGCGACTCGCCCGGGTCGCCCTGGCGGCCGGACCGACCGCGGAGCTGGTTGTCGATGCGTCGGGACTCGTGCCGCTCGGTACCGAGCACGTACAACCCACCGACCGAGGAAACCTCCTCCGCCTCGGCGGAGCAGGCCTGCTTGACCTGCGGCATGACCTCTTCGAGCGCCTTGGCGTACTCCTCGGCGTGTTCCTGTGGGTCGAGCCCGCGCTGGCGCAGCTGGGCCGCGGCCAGGTATTCCGGGTTACCGCCGAGCAGGATGTCGGTGCCCCGGCCGGCCATGTTGGTCGCCACCGTCACCGCACCCCTACGTCCGGCCTGGGCGATGATCTCGGCTTCCTTGGCGTGGAACTTCGCGTTGAGCACGGCGTGCGGGATGCCACGGCGGCGCAGCAGCTGGGACAGGATCTCGGAGTTCTCCACCGACACCGTGCCGACCAGCACCGGCTGGCCGAGCGCGTGCCGCTCGGCGATGTCCTCGACGACCGCGTTGAACTTCGCCTTCTCGGTCTTGTAGATGACGTCCGCCCGGTCGACCCGGACCATGTCCCGGTGGGTCGGGATGGTCACCACGCCGACGTTGTAGACCTTGTTGAACTCACCGGCCTCGGTCTGGGCGGTACCGGTCATTCCGGCGAGCTTGTCGTAGAGGCGGAAGTAGTTCTGCAGCGTGATGGTGGCGAGGGTCTGGTTCTCCTGCTTGATCTCGACGCCTTCCTTGGCCTCGATCGCCTGGTGCATACCCTCGTTGTAGCGGCGACCGTGCAGGATGCGGCCGGTGAACTCGTCGACGATCAACACCTCGCCGTCGTTGACGATGTAGTCCTTGTCCCGCTTGTAGAGCTCCTTGGCCTTGATGGCGTTGTTCAGGTAGCCGACCAGCGGGGTGTTCACCGATTCGTACAGATTGTCGATGCCGAGCCGGTCCTCGACCTTGGCCACACCACGCTCGGTGACCGCCACGGTGCGCTTGGCATAGTCGATCTCGTAGTCGCCCTCGCCGTCCTTGCCGGCCTGCATCCGCTTGACCACGGCGGCGAACTCGCCGTACCAGCGGGCGGAGTGCTCCGCCGGGCCGGAGATGATCAGCGGTGTCCGGGCTTCGTCGATCAGGATCGAGTCGACCTCGTCGACGATGGCGAAGTTGTGCCCACGCTGCACCAGGTCGTTTTTTGACCAGGCCATGTTGTCGCGCAGGTAGTCGAAGCCGAACTCGTTGTTGGTGCCGTAGGTGATGTCCGCCTGGTACGCGGTCCGGTGCTCGGCGGACGGCCGGTTGGGCAGGATCACCCCGACGGTGAGGCCGAGGAACTCGTGTACCCGCCCCATCCAGGCCGCGTCGCGCTCGGCCAGGTAGTCGTTGACCGTGACGATGTGCACGCCCTTGCCGGACAGTGCGTTGAGATAGGCCGGCAGCACCGAGGTGAGCGTCTTGCCCTCACCGGTCTTCATCTCGGCGATGTTGCCGAAGTGCAACGCCGCGCCGCCCATGACCTGCACGTCGTAGTGCCGCTGACCGAGCACCCGCGACGCGGCCTCCCGGGCGGTGGCGAACGCCTCCGGCAGCAGGTCGTCGAGGGACTCGCCGTCGGCGTACCGCTGGCGGTACTGGTCGGTCAGCTCGCGCAGCTCCGCGTCGGTGAGGTCGACGTAGTCGTCCTCGATCGAGTTGACGGCCGCGGCGACCGCCTTGAGCCGGCGCAACATGCGGCCCTCGCCTGCGCGGAGGACCTTCTCCAGAATCGACACGGATCAACGCTCCCCTAGACGGTGTGCGTTCCCCATCGTAGGCGCATCGACTGCGTTACCGGCAGTCGCGGCCGGCTTCCCAGCGGGAGGATTACCGGCAAAAGGGATGAAGCAGCCCAGCACTCACCGGGCATGACAGTTATGCCCTGCGCGAAAGCTGCGCCAGGATGGCCCGGTGGACCAGGATTGCCGGGTGAAACCTGTCGAGATCGTCGAAGCCGGCGTACGGCTGCGATTGTTCCTGCCCGACGACGCACCGGCCGTCGTGGACGGCTGCAACGACCCGCTGACCCAGCATTTCATTCCCGGAATGCCCTGCCCGTACACCGCCGGACACGCGATGCGATGGATCACCGAGGGCGTCGCCGCCGCCTGGTCCGCCGGCGGTGCGGCGTGGGCGGTCGCCGACGTCGCCTCGAACGAACTGCTCGGCTGTGTCGGGTTGAGCCGTCCGGTACCCGAGCGCGGTCAGATCGAGGTCGGCTACTGGGTCGTGCCCCGGGCCCGTGGCAAAGGAGCGGCCACGGCGGCCACCGTCGCGGCCACCGGGCACGCGCTGCGCTGCGGGTTCGGCCGGGTCGAGCTGCTCACCGACGCCACCAACACGGTCAGTCAGCGGGTGGCGCTGGCCGCCGGCTTCACCCATGAAGGGGTACGCCGCGGCGCCGCCAGCCGACCCGGTCAGTCGCCGACCACGCAGCGGGACGACCTGGCGGTGTGGGCCAGGGTGGCCGGCGACCCACCCGGTCCGACTCCACGAGTGCTGCCGGACCTGCCCGGCGGGCAGCTGTCCGACGGCGTGGTACGGCTACGCCCACTCGGGCCGGACGACGCCGATTTCGCGTACCGCCTGCAGACGCTGCCCGACGTCGTGGCGACCTCGGTCCCGCCGGTGACGCCGACCCGGTCCTCGATCGCGTCGCGGTGCGCCGAAGCACCGGGCAAGTGGCTGACCGGCCGCCGGATGGACGTGGTCATCTGTGACGCGGTCACCGGTACCCCGGCCGGGCAACTGGGCCTGCACTACTCGAGCCCGGAGATCGGGGAGGCAACGTTCGGCTACTCGTTGCTGCCGCGGTGGCGCGGACGCGGCTACACCTCCCGGGCGGTGCGGCTGCTCGCCCGGTGGCTCTTCGACAACACCACCATCGCCCGGCTGCTCGCCGGCACGCTGCCCACGAACACCGCCTCGCAGCGGGTACTGCAGCGCGCCGGGTTCCACAACGAAGGGCGGCAACGGGCGCAACTGCCCGGTCCGGACGGCGTCCGCGACGACAGCATCCAGTACTCCCTGCTGCCGACCGATCTCGACGACAGGTGAGCGCGCCGGTCTCGGCCACACCGGGCACCGCCGGCACCCTCGGTCAGTGGCGGGTGCCGGCGGCTCTGGTCGACCCAAAGAATCAACGTCAAGTAGTTGTTGGCTCACCTAGCGCAATAACGCCGTAATCGTAGCCCTTGCGGCGGTAGACCACGCTCGGCCGGCCGGATTCCTTGTCCAGGAACAGATAGAAGTCGTGTCCGACCAGTTCCATCTGGAACAGCGCGTCGTCGATCGTCATCGGATCACCCGGGTGTTCCTTCTCCCGGACGATGTGCCACGGCTGGTCGTCCTGCTCGTCGTACTGGAAATCCTGCTCGTCGTGGGCAGAATCACGCTGGTCATGGGTGAAATCCTGGGCCGCGCGGTCAAGTACCGCCACGGACGTCGAGGCTTCCTCCGGCACGGTTGGCGGAAGCGGTGCGAAGCCGTTCAGGCCGGCGGTCGGCAGCCCGGCGGTCGCCTCGGCGACCGACACCGGCGCATGCCGGCCGCGGTGTACCCGGCGCCGGTCGGCGGCGCGGCGCAGCCTGGTGTTGAGCTTGCTGATACCGGCGTCCAGCGCACTGTAGAAGTCCTTGGCGCAGGCCTCCGCCCGGATCACCGGGCCGCGCGAGAGGCAGGTGAGTTCCACCCGCTGGCAGTGGTCCGACTGGCGGGGATTGCGCTCATGGAACAACTCGACGTCAACGCGGATCAGCTTGTGGTCGTACCGTTCGACCTTGGCCAACTTCTCGGCTACATGGGCCCGATAGTGATCGGGAACCTCGACGTTGCGGCCTTTCACCACGATGTCCACGCGTGACCTCCCTAAACGATCGAGACGATCGGTTGAACGAGACGATCGGTTGGAATGTGATTTCGGGACCGGCCGGTGCGCCAGGACTGTCGCGGCATCGACCGGTCGGGTCGGGTTTCGCACCTCCCTCCGGGACGCCTAACGACGGCGGCTGCGGCAGTTGTTCAACCACCGCTCATACCCCCGATGTGCACACGCTAACCCGCTGACGGCCGCACGTCACCAGTTCTGGCAAGACCGGTCCGCGTAGATTTCCCCATCGCGAAAGAACCCTGGTAGCGGGCTACCAGTCCCGCTCACTACCGGTGACGACGGCGTGTCGCGGCAAGTACGGCGACAGCCTGCACCGGCACTCCTGCCGTACTGAGCAGGCGACTGACGGTCGACAGCGTGGCACCGGTGGTGATGATGTCGTCGACCACGACTACGCACCGTCGCGGATCGCGATCACGGCCAATGTCAAGTCCGACCCGCCGACGCGCGAAGGCGCCCTCGGCCGCCGCGAACCGCCCGTCGCTGTCCAGCGCGGACGAGTCCGGCCGGGGACGGGCCCGCAGCGGCTTCGCCACCGCGACCGGCCGGCCGGTGGAACGCAGCTCGGCCACGGCGTGGCGGAGCAGCCGGGCCAGATGGTCGCCGTGCCGGGCCCGGACCGCGGCAGCCGTCGTCGGCACCGGGACCAGCAGCACCGGCCGGTCCGGTCCAGCGGCGGCGGCTACCGTACGCCCCAGCAACCGACCCAGCGGGCGGGCCAGTCCGTGCCGGCCCCGTTCCTTGTACGCCAGCAGCAACTGGCGCAGCACCCCGTCGTACGCCCCGAGCGCCACGCACCGGGGCAGCCCGGCCGGAGCGGGCTGCGGACGGACCTCGTGCGCCCGCAACCGCTGGACGGACGCCACGCAGGTTTCGCACACGCCGTAGCGCAGCCGGGTCCGGCCCGCCGCGCAACCGGCGCACTCCGTCGGCAGCACGAGATCGGCCAGCGCGGCCCAGGTGTCCGCGGCCCAGGTGTCGCCGAGCACGGCGGTCAGTACAGGAAGAAGGGTGCGGAGAGGTTACCGGCCGGAGCTTCCGGCTCCGCCTCGACGGCGGCCGGATCCACCCCTTCCACCTCTTCCAACCGGATCTGCTCGCTCGGCTCGAACAGGTCGTACGCGATGCCGTTGGCGACGTACATCCGGGCACCGACCGAGCCGCCGCTGACCGGGTTGGCCGGGTATCCCGCCAGGTGGGTCACGCTCGCGCCGCCGAGGTCCCGGGGCGAACTGGTCTCGATGGCCCCGTCCACCGTCACGTCGTACAACGTGACCCGGCCGTCCGGGTTCGTACCGGCTGCCACCAGCAACGTCTCCGCCACCCAGTCCACCTGCGCGATGTCGGACAGCGACGTCGGCACCCGTCGCGGCGGCGACACCTCGACCTGCTCGCCTCGGCTCAGTGCCGCGACGTACAACTCTCCGGCGACCACCAGGGCGATCCGGTGACCGTCCGGTGCCACCCCGACCGAGTCCACCGCGCCGTCGAGGCCGGGCAGCGTCACCGGCTCGATCGCCGTGCTGCCCGCCCGGAACGAATGCAGCATCCCGTCCGCGACGACCAGGCCGACGTCGTTGGGGGCCTTGAGCCACACCGGTCGGCCGATCGTGTCGAAGGCGGTGGAGATCGTGTCGAAGCTGCTGCCGGCGGCCGTCGCGGAGCCGACGACCAGCCGCTGCCGGCCTTCACGGGCGACGGCGAGAGCCGCGTACGTGGTGCCACCGGCACGGGTGAATCCGGCCGTCCGGACGTCCTTGTTGATGTCCTCGGTGAGCACCGGGACCGCTTCCCCGGCACGCGCCGAACTGCGCAGCCGGTGCACCCGTCCCTCGTACACGACGAACCGCTCGGGCGTCTCCAGCAACGCCTGGGTGCTGTTCATGGCGAGCAGGTCGGCGCCCCGGTAGACCTGCGGGCTCTGCCCCTGGATGGTCAACTCCAGATCGTTGCCGAAGTCCGGCCACAGCGACCACATCAGCTGGGCGGCCAACCGGTCGAGCTGACGTGGATCGTTCGACGGCATGGCCTCCGCGGTCAGCGTGACCTTGACCCGGTCACCGGTGTCCGGCACGTTGCCGCCCGAACGGGTCCCGCTGGGCAGCGCCTGGACGGCCGGCGCGATCCAGGTCGACGGACCGCTGATCAACGACTCGAGCAGGACGGTGCGCTGGCGCTCGCGCGGCACCGCCACCGGCAGGTAGCGTAGATCCGGCACGAGGGCCCGCTGGCTGGTGTCCCAGAAGTAGATCGTGCGCTGCCAGTAGAACGTCTTCAACGCTTCCTCGCTGAGCAGCAGCACCTGCGGCGGGTTGAGGATGAACTTACCTTGCTCCCCACCGACCCCGCCGACCTGGAACGTGTACTCGGTGAACTCGGAGGCCTGCGCCGGCAGGGGTTCCAGCGCACCGTTCGGGCGCAGCAGCCCCACCTGCTGGACGCTGAGCGCGACCTCGTCGACGCCGGCTTCGGCGCGGGTGATCTGCGGGCGTTCCCGCAGCCGCACCACGGTCAGCACGACCTCGGGATTGGGCTCCTTGACGTCCGCCCGATGCTGTGGCGCCACGAACTCGCGGACCTGCTCCACCGCCCGCTCCGCCTCGACCGCGGCGGCCTGCAGGAAGTTGAGCACGAACGTCTCGGTGTTGTTGCGTTCGTCGAGCCGCGACGCCGGCGTCTGCGCGCCTTCGCCGCCACTCGGCAGTCCCGGTGCCGGACCCTGCCCGTCCACCCGCACATCGGTGTTCTCCGGGATGCCGCAGCCACCCAGCAGCACGACGGTGGCGAGCACCGCAATCACGACCGACCAGCGCAGCCGGGACGGACTCATTTCCGGGCTCCCGCCGCCGCCGGATCACCGGCAGCCTGTTCAGGCACTGTCGCCAGCGGCGCGACGACCGACTGCGGTTCACCAGCCGGCGCGACAGCCGACTGCGAACCATCGGCCGGAAGATCCTCCGGCATCAGCCGCAGCGGGGAGGACACCAGCCGGTCACCGGCACGGGCCGGCAACGTGAGCCGGAACTGGGCGCCCTGCCCCGGCGCACCCCACGCCTCCAACCAGCCACCGTGCAGTCGGGCGTCCTCCAAGCTGATCGACAGACCGAGCCCGGTCCCACCGGTCTGCCGCGCCCGGGACGGATCCGCCCGCCAGAAGCGGTTGAACACCAGCTTGTCCTCTCCGGTCCGCAGACCCACCCCGTGATCACGCACGGTGACCGCTACCGCCGTGTCGTCCATGCCGAGCGTGACCACGACCGGCTGGCCCTCACCGTGCTCGACCGCGTTGCCGATCAGGTTGCGCAGCACCCGTTCCACCCGGCGCGGGTCCACCTCGGCGATCACCGGCGTCGACGGCAGCCGCAGATCCACCCGTACGCCGAGTCGCTCGGCCAACCCGTCGAAGCGGTCCACCACCCGCCGGACCACCGGCACCAGGTCGGTCGGCTCCGAGTCCAGTACCGCGAACCCGGCATCGAACCGGCTGATCTCCAGCAGGTCGGTCAACAGGCTCTCGAAGCGGTCCAGTTCCGTCTGCAGCAGCTCGGCGCTGCGCGCGGCCGCCGGGTCGAAGCCGTCGCGCTCGGCGAACAGCAGGTCGGCCGCCATCCGTACGGTGGTCAGCGGGGTGCGCAGCTCGTGCGAGACGTCGGAGGTGAACCGGCGCTGCAACCGGGACATCTCCTCCAGCCGGGTGATCTGCCGCTGCAGGTTGGTGGCCATCTGGTTGAACGAGGCGGCGAGCATCGCCAGATCGTCCTCGCCGTCGACCACCATCCGTTGGTCGAGCAGACCGGCCGACAGCCGCTGCGCGGTGCGCGCCGCCACCCGTACCGGTGTCACCACCAGCCGGGTGACCAACGCGGCCAGCAGGCCGAGGAGCATCACCAGGGCAAGTCCGGTGATCAGCACGGTGGCCCGGATCTGGTTGGCCGCCTGGTCCTGGGTCGTCAACGGGGCCAGGTAGTAGAGCTCCACCTGGCCGAACTTGGTCGGCACCGGGGAGCCGTACACCAGGTACTTCAGCCGGCCCTCGCCGAGATCGCCGGAGCGGATCTGGTGCGCCTGGGCACCGGAACCGACGTGCTGGGCCAGCTCCGGGGTGATCATGCCGCTGACGTCGGCCGCCGGCGAGATGGCCGGCTGGATGAGCGGATAGCTACTCGCCGTCATCACCACGACCACCCCGCCCACCTGGTCCGGCTCGCCGCCGGCCAGGTTCGCCACCGTCTGCTCGAAGGTGACCCGGACCTGCGGGTCGAAGTACTGCGGGTGCACGCTCATCTGCTCGGCGGCGTAGTCCCCGCCGTGCTCCAGCCGGCGCTTGACGTCCTCCCGGGCCCGGTCCAGCAGGATATTGGTGCTCTGCGAGGCCACCATGTACGCGAAGCCACCGACCAGCAGGCCGGAGGCGACCAGGGTGATGGTGACGACCCGCAGCTGCAACGACCGCCGCCACGTCCCCCGGACCACCGTGACCAGCGCCCGGAACCGGGCCAGCGCCAGCTCCCGCGCCGGGCGGGTAGCCCTCAGCGCGCGGGTGCGTAGAACGGTCGCGGTACGGAATCGGCCAGCCACAGTGCAGACCAGGCTAGCCCGTACCCGCCTTGTAGCCCACGCCCCGGACGGTGAGGATGATTTCCGGTCGCTCCGGATCCGGTTCGATCTTGGCGCGCAACCGCTGAACGTGCACGTTGACCAGCCGGGTGTCGGCCGCGTGCCGGTAACCCCACACCTGCTCCAACAGCACCTCGCGGGTGAAGACCTGCCGCGGCTTGCGGGCCAGCGCCACCAGCAGGTCGAACTCCAGCGGGGTCAGCTTGACCTCGTCGCCGTCACGGCTGACCGTGTGGGCGGGCACGTCGATGGTGATCTGGTTGCCTGATGGCCCGATGGTGAGCAGTTCCGGGGCCACGTCCTCACCCCGGCGCAGCCGGGCCCGCATCCGGGCCACCAGTTCCTTGGGCTTGAACGGCTTGACCACGTAGTCGTCGGCACCGGACTCCAGGCCGAGAACCACGTCGACGGTGTCACTCTTCGCGGTCAGCATCACGATCGGGATGCCGGATTCCGACCGGATCGCCCGACAGACGTCGATCCCGCTCATGCCGGGCAGCATCAGGTCGAGCAGCACGATGTCCGGCCGGTTGTCGCGAAACGCGGCGAGCGCCCGCTCGCCGTCCGCCACGAACGACGGCAGGAAGCCCTCGCTGCGCAGCACGATACCCATCATCTCCGCCAGGGCGGGATCGTCATCGACAACCAGCACGCGGGCTCTCATGCGACCAATATTTCATCCCGCCGCGAACCGCACGGCACCGCCACCGCCGGTTGCTCGTCCGGCCCTGGCCGGCCTCCGACGGAACCGCGTGTCACGATGGGATGCTGGCGCCGCATGCGCACCGTCAGTCACCTCCGGCAACACCGTCAACCGCGGCGATCAGGAGTACGCGTGGACCACGCCGGCCCGTCGGACACGAGCGTGGTCGACGCCTGCCCGTCCGACGTACTGCCGCTGCGCCCGCTCACCACCGGCGAACTACTCGACTCGGCGGTCGCGCTGCTGCGCGGCTACGCGCCGGTGCTGCTGCCGGCCGGCGCGCTCGGCGCCCTCGCCGAACAGTTGGTGCTGCTTCCGCTGCGTACGGCCGCCGGCGTCAGCCCGCCGGCCTACCTGCCCACCTGGCACCGGCTCGACATCTACTGGCTTCTGCTCGCTACCGGGGCCGCCTGCGAGATGGTGCTGATCGCGTTGCTCGGCGGGCTCGCCTCCCGGGCGGCCGGCGCGGCGGCGCTGGGCCACCGGCTGCCCGCGCACCGGCTGCTCGACCCTCGGGGCAGCCGGTGCGCGGCCGTCGTGCTCGTCGCCGGTGCCGGCGGGGTCGTCATGTTCAGCGCGGCGCTGGCCGGCCCGGTGTGGTTCGTGGCGTACGCGGTGCTCGGACTCGCCGTCCCGGCGCTGGTGCTCGACCGGGTGCCGGTGTGGCAGTCGCTGTCCCGGTCCACCGCGCTCGCCTGCCGGGCCGGCCTACGCGCCGGGCTGATCCGGATCCTCGGCTACCTGGTCTGGCTGGCGGTGCGGGCCGGTCTCGGGTTCGGTGCGCTGACGCTGCTGGAAGCGGGATCACTCGACGGGCAGGCGAGGTGGCTCGCGGCGGCGAGCCTGGTCGGCTGGACCGCGATCAACGCCATCGCCTATCCGGCGCTCGCTTGTCTGGATGCCCTGCTGCACGTGGAGACCAGGATCCGCACCGAAGGTCTGGACATCCGGCTGCGTCGGGCCCGCACGTCGGGCAGCCGTCGCACGGCAGATCAGCTGGTGCCCAGCAGATGACGGCCGAGGTCAGCCGCTGGTGGACCGAGCTCGTGGCGACGGTCGGCGATCTGGTGCCGCTGCCACTGGCTCTGCTGCTGTTGGTGAGCGGCGCCGGGCTGATCGGCGCCGGCTGGTACTGGTGGCCACGCTGGTGGTCGCGGTGGCCACGCTGGTGGTCACTACCGCGGTTGCGGTGGTGGCCAGCCCGATCGTTTCCCAGCCTCTGGGGGCGGCCCAGCCCTTGGGGGCGTCCCAGCCTTCGGGGGCCCAACCTCTGGTGGCGGGCGTTGGCACGCCGCTGGCAACGGTGGCGGGATCGTCGCCGGCGGCAGCGGGTCGGGACGAAGAACCGGCCAAGCGCGGCGGCGCGCACCGCCGCGCCGGCCGGCGACCCACCGGGCGTCGACCCGCCGGACGGCAACGGGACGGACCAGAGGATCGCGGGTAGCGCCGGCGACGAGCTCGCCGACCTGCTGGCCGCGCAGGGTCGGTACGCCGAGGCGGTTCGTGAGCGTCTGCGGGGGATCCTGCGGGAGATCACCGAACACGGCCTGGCCGCCAACCAGCCCGGCCGGACCACCACCGAATTGACCGACGCCGCTGCCCGAGTGGTGCCCGGCGCCCGCCCCGCCCTGGTAGAGGCCGATCGGCTCCACGCCGACCTGTGGTACGGACAGCGGCCCGCCCAAGCCGTCCACGACCGGCGGATGCAGGAACTCACCAAGCTGTTGCGACACGCGTTGGCCAGTCGTGATCCGCGCGCCGGCTCGCCCGAAGTTGGACAGCCCGATGGGACGGCGGCGACACGGTGGTGACCGCCAGGCGCGACCGTCGGCGGCGCTGGCTACGGCTGGCAATCCCGTTCGCGGTGGTCGGCGCGCTGCTCACCGGCACGGCCGTGGCGTACCAGCTGGCGCATCCGGATCCCACCCGGCCCGGCTTCCTGTCGCCGGCCAACGCCGGCCACGACGGCGGCAGCGAACTCGCCGCGGCCTTGCGCGAGCGGGCCATAGCGGTACGGACGGCCAACCGCACCGCGGACGCCCTTACCGCCGCCCGGCAGGGACCGACCACCGTCTTCGTCCCCGCCCCGACTCTCATCCACCGTGACTACCTGCAGGTCTTCGCGCGGCTGCCGGCGACCACCCGGATATTGCTGGTCGATCCGCCAGCCCGGCAGCTGCACGGTAACCCGGTGCCGGTGGTACCCGCCGCCCGACGGTGGGCGGCCACCGCCAGTGGCCCCGGCGAGCGGGGACAGCCCTGTCGGCTGTCCGAGGTGGCCACGGTCGGGCCGGCGGCGACGGTACGGCAGCGGTACGTGGCACCGCCGGAGACGGACCCGGACCGGTTCCACCTCTGCTACGACGCGGGCCTGGCCCGGGTCCTGTGGGGACAGGTGGAGCTGGTCGTGGCCGGTGCCAGCGACCCGTTCCGCAACGATCGGATCGACGAGCACCGCAACGTCCGGTTCGCCACCGCCCTGCTCGGTACCCGTCCGCAGGTGGTTTGGCTGGACCTCGACGGACCGGACACGCCGCCGGTGGTCCCCGGCCAGCCGGTGCGGCCGGGAGAGCCGTCGGCCTCCCACGGGCCGACCACGAGCCCGGGGCCCGGTTCGGATTCCGCGTCCGGGCCACAGCTGCCCGGCGGATCAGTTCAGCGTGAACAGCGCGAACAGGCGGCCCCGGATCGAGCGCCGAACCGATTGTTGGCAGCGTTCCCGGCATGGTTTTGGGCGCTGTTGGCGCAGCTCGCCGTCGCGGCCCTCGCGCTGGCGATGTGGCGAGCCCGTCGGCTGGGACCGCCGGTCGCCGAACCTCTGCCGGTGACGGTGGCGGCGGCGGAGACCGTACTCGGTCGCGCAAGCCTCTACCGCCGGGCGCGAGCCCGCGAACCGGCCGCACGGATCCTGCGTACCGCCACGCTGGACCGGCTCGCCCGGCGGCTCGGCCTGCCGACCGAGGCGCACGCGGCCGACGTGGTCCGGGCCGTGGCGAAACGCAGCGGCCGGCCACGTGATCACATCGACATGCTGTTGTACGGTCCACCGCCGAGCACCGATGCCGAGCTGCTCCACCTGACACAGCAGCTGGCTACCCTGACCGGCACCGGTCAGCCGTCCGCCGGTCAGCCGTCCGCCGGTCAGCCGTCCGTCGGGCCGACAGCCGCCGGGTTGCCGGCGCCCCGTAGCCCATCAGCGAGCGAAGGAGAACAGCGGTGAGCCAACCCGACACGGTCGGCCGGCCGACCGTGACAGCCGGCGACGACGACGCCCGGGCCGCGTTGCACCGGCTGCGGCTCGAGGTCGGCAAGGTCGTGGTCGGCCAGGACGCGGTGGTGACCGGCCTGCTGATCGCCCTGCTCTGCCGCGGGCACGTGCTGCTCGAAGGCGGCCCCGGGGTGGCCAAGACGCTGCTGGTCCGGACGTTCGCCGAAGCGCTCGACCTGGACGCCAAGCGCCTGCAGTTCACTCCCGACCTGATGCCCGGCGACGTCACCGGCTCGCTCGTGTTCGACCCGCGTACCGCGGCTTTCACCTTCCGGGAAGGCCCGGTCTTCACCAACCTGCTGCTCGCCGACGAGATCAACCGGACCCCGCCCAAGACGCAGTCCGCGTTGCTGGAGGTGATGGAGGAGCGCCAGGTCTCGGTGGAAGGCAGCCGCCGGGCGCTGCCGGTGCCGTTCATCGTGGCCGCGACGCAGAACCCGATCGAGTACGAAGGCACCTATCCGCTGCCCGAGGCGCAGCTCGACCGGTTCCTGCTGAAGCTGACCGTGCCGCTGCCGAGCCGGGACGAGGAACTCGGCGTCCTACGCGCCCATCATGGCGGATTCGATCCGAGCGATCTGGGCGCGGCCGGCGTACGCCCGGTGGCCGGCGTGGCCGATCTCGACGCGGCCCGGGCGGCCACCGGGCGGGTGCGGGTCAGCGAAGAGGTCTTCGGCTACATCGTGGACCTGGGTCGGGCCACCCGGACCTCGCCCGCGCTCCAGCTCGGTGCCTCGCCGCGGGGCACCACCGCGCTGTTGGGCACCGCGAAGGCCTGGGCGTGGCTCGGCGGACGCGAATACGTCACCCCGGACGACGTCAAGGCGGTCACCCGGGCCACTCTGCGCCACCGCGTACGGTTGCGGCCCGAGGCCGAACTGGAAGGGATCACCGCGGACGGGGTGCTCGACGCGGTGCTGACCACCGTACCGGCGCCGCGCTAGCCGGCCGGCGGGTAGCGATGGTGACCTGGCGCGTAGCCGCCCTGCTCTGTCTGGGTGCGGCCACCCTGCCCTGGTGGCCGCAGCCGTGGTTGGGGCTGATCGTGGTGACCGGCACGGTGGTCGCGCTCGCCTCGGTCGACGTGGCCATGGCCGCCCCGCTCCGGGACCTCGCCCTGCGCCGCGACGGCGACCGGACCTGCTGGCTCGGTGGCTCGGCAACGGTGACGCTGCGGCTACGCAACGGCTCGCGGCGTCAGTTGCGCGCCCAGCTCCGCGATGCCTGGCCACCGTCGGCCACCGCCCGCCCCGGCGCCGACCCCGTCGTCCCGTCCGGCCCCGGCCCTCGCGCCCATGCCTCGTCGTCCGGCCCGGTGCCGGTCGCCGGGGTGGTCTGGCACGTCGACCTGGCCCCTGGCGAGACCGCTGCGCTACCGGCCGTGCTCACCCCCACCCGGCACGGGGACCGGTTGGCCGGCCCGGTCGGTGTCCGCTCCTTCGGCCCGCTGCGGCTGGCGTTCCGGCAGCACCACCAGCGGCCGGCCACACCGCGATGGACGCTGCGGGTACTCCCGCGATTCGACTCCCGGCGACTGCTGCCGGAGAAGGTGGCACGGCTACGGGTCATTGACGGGATGCGGGCGGCCCGGGGACGGGGGCAGGGCACCGAGTTCGACAACCTGCGCGAGTACGTCGTCGGCGACGACGTACGGTCGATCGATTGGCGGGCCAGCGCCCGGCGGACCGACCTGCTGGTGCGGACCTGGCGCCCGGAACGCGACCGGCGGGTGGTCGTGGTCCTGGACACCGGCCGGACGGCGGCGGTTCGCATCGGCGACCAGACCCGGCTGGACGTGGCGATCGACGCCGGGTTGCTGCTCGCCTCGCTGGCGCACCGCGCCGGCGACCAGGTGGATCTGCTGGCCGTCGACGCCACGGTCCGGGCGGCGGTCGCCGGCGCGGGCCGCCAGGTTCTCCTGCCACGGCTGGTCGACGCGCTGGCTCCGCTGCAGCCGACGCTGGTGGAGACGGATTTCGAGCTCGTCGCCGGGGAGGTGCTGCGCCGGGAACGCAAGCGTGCGCTGGTGGTGCTCTGCACCGCGTTGGAGCCGGGTGCCCTCGGTGACGGGCTGCTACCGGTGCTACCCCGGCTCGCCGCCCGTCATCAGGTGGTGGTGGCCGCCGTTCGGGATCCGGCCTTGACGGACCTGACCACCACTCCGGTGCGCGAGATCGACGACGTGTACGCGGCCGCGGCGGCGTGGCGCACCATCACCGAGCGCGATCGGGTAGCTGCGGCGCTGAGCCGTCACGGCGTGCTCGTGATGGACGCGCCGGCACCCGCGTTCGCCAGCCGACTCGCCGACATCTACCTGCATCTGAAACTCCTCGGCCGTCTCTGACTCCGCCACCTCGACCGCCCCACACCGGGGACTGCCGGGTGTGGTGCGGGCCCGGAGTCTGCTCGGCCGCGCCGATCTTGGAGGCAAAGGGGCGGCGGGAGCCGAGGGCGAGGACGTACCACAGGAAGGCAAGCCAGGCCACGGCGCCGATCGACACTCGCAGCCAGGCCGGCAACGGCGCCGGAGTCACGAAGGCCTCGATCAGCCCGGCCACCGCGAACAACACGACCAGGCCGAGCGCGACCACCACACCCGACAACCCGGCCTCGGCCACTGCCTGACCACGCCGCAGGTGCACCGGCGGTGAGATCCACGCCCCGCCGATGCGCAGCCCGACCCCGGCCGCGATGAACACCCCGGTGAGTTCGAGCAGGCCGTGCGGCGTGACCAGGCCGAAGAACACGTCGGCGCGGTCATAGGCGATCATGATCCCGCCGGTCACCCCGAGATTGAGCGCATTGACCCAGAGCAGGTAGAGGACCGGGAGCACGAGTACGCCCGCGGCCAGGCACTGCGCGGCCAGCCAGGCGTTGTGTGTGACCAACTGCGCGGCGAAGTTCCCGGGGGCGTACCGGGTGTAGTAGCCGGCGAAGCTCGACTCGGCCAACTCGGCCGCCGCTTCCTGCCCGATCAGCAGCCGGGCCCGGTCCGGATGCTCCGCTACCCAGTACATGAGGAAGCCGGTCAACGTACAGAACCCGACCGCGACCGCACCCCACCACGGCGCGGCCCGGAACACCGCCTGAGGAAACTCGACCGTGCAGAACCTGCCGACGCGCGTCCAGGAGAACAACGCCCGCCCGCCGACGAGCCGGGACCGGGCAGCCAGCACGAGCCGGGACAGCCGGGCCACCAGGGCCGGATCCGGTGACCGGCTGCGGACGACCGACAGGTGGGTGGCGGCGCGCTGATAGAGCGCGACCAACTCGTCGACTTCCGCCGCGGACAGTCGCCAGCCACGTACCAGCTGCTCAAGCCGACGCCACTGCGGTTCGTGCTCGGCCACGTACGCATCGAGGTCCACCGCCACCTCCCGACCCATAGTGTTCACTGGCAGGGTGAGCGGGCGGACATCCGGGGGCACCACGCTGGTCAGCGGCGAGGCCGTCGAGGTCGAGGTACGTCTGGCCCGGGTCGGCTCCCGGGTCCTCGCCCTGCTGATCGACCTGCTGGTCCAGGGGCTGCTCGCGTTGTTCCTGGTGCTCCTCGCCGGGTCCACGCTGGCCGCCGTGCGCACCTCGGTCGAGGTGGACGAGGCTCTCGGCCAGGCCCTGCTCACCATCGGGGCGGTCCTGGTCCTGGTCGGTTACCCGGTGGCGTGCGAGACGCTGGGCAACGGCCGCACCGCGGGCAAGCTGGCGGTCGGGATCCGGGTGGTTCGCGACGACGGCACCCGGCTGCGGTTGCGGCATGCGCTGGCCCGGAGTCTGGTCGGGGTAGCGGCCGAATGGCCGGGCCTGCTGATGCCTCCGCTGACCTGGCTGGCCAGCCTGGTCACCATGCTGGCGACCAGCAACGGCAAGCGGTTGGGCGATCTGGCGGCCGGCACGATCGTGATTCACGACCGTACGCCGGCGTCTTGGGGTTGGGTGCCCGGCATGCCACCGGCGCTGGCGGCATGGGCCCGGACGCTCGACCTGACCAGGCTCGACGACGGGCTGGCGCTGTCGGTGCGGCAGTTGCTCGCCCGCGGGCACGGCTTCGTCGAGCCGGCCCGTTCCGAGCTGGTACGGATGCTGGCGGCCGAGGTGGCGCAGGTGACCGCTCCCCCGCCACCGGCCGGCGTACCGGGATGGGCGTACCTGGCGGCGGTCCTGGCCGAGCGACATCGACGGTCGGCGCAGCGGCTCGCCGGGACCCGGGCGCTGACCGCCGCGCTCTGGCCGGAGCTTGCCCGGTTGACCCCTGCCCGCGCCGTGATGAGCCGGGCGACGGGCCACACCCCGGTACGGGCGGCGGCACCGGTGCAAGCGGCGGCACCGGGCCAACGCAGTGTCGACGGGCCGGGGACGACCGGGGCGAGCGGACCCGAGTGGCCACGGGAGAGTTGGCCGCGACCGCCATGGCTGGCGTCGACCGGGGAGCAGCCGGACTGGACCGGCATCCGGCGACCACCGGTAGCCAGCACGCTCACCGGACGTCCGGACCGCTCGACACCCGCCGACGACGACCGGCCAGCCTGACGGCAGCGACGATCGTGCCTGGTCGGGACGGGCCGGATGGGCCGGATGGGCATCGGTTGTGGCAGCATCGGTGCGGTGAAGGCCTTCATTCCGTGGCTGGTCGTACTCGCGATCATCATGTTGCTGAACGCGATCGGTCTGCGTCCCCTGGCCACCGGTCTCGCGGTTGGCTGGCTCGCATACTGCATCTGGACCTGGGTCCGACCGGGTAGCCGATCAGGCAGTCGGCCACCACGCTGACCACCCCGACCGCGACACGCCACGAGTCGGTAATTTCCGGATCAGCTTGACAGCATGGCTACGCACTGCAAATCTACGACTACGTCGCGTCACGTAATCGTCACGCTGACGCGCGGGGGAACCAAACCGGGGGGATACGCGGGGCGGCTGTACGGCGAGCGGAGCGGACGCGCGCCCGGCCGCCCCGCGTGCTGGCTACCCGCCCCACCTGGCCCCACCCACCCGGCGTGCCAGCTACCCGCCTGCTGGTAGGCCCTATCTGCCGGGCCGGCCTTACCGCCTAGCTGCGCAGGTCAAGGTTGACCGAGGCGACATAGGCCTCGCCGGCACCCGACAGCACCAGCGGCGTGTCCCGAGCCGACCCGATCGCGGCGCGTCCCGGCGCGACGGCAACTGCCCCTGCCCCGTCGTCGACCGAGATCCCGCCCCGCAGACAGAGCACCAGACGCGGTCCGGCGGCCGGCAGCGTCACCTGCGGCAGCGCCCCGTCGAGAACCACCTGATGCAGGACGAACTCGGCGGCCGGCACCGGCCAGGTGACGATCCCCTCGGCGACCGGCTCCGGGCGTACCACCGGGTCGTCGAGCACCTCGAAGCGCAACACCCGCAGCAACTCGGCGATGTCGACATGCTTGGGGGTCAACCCGCCGCGCAGCACGTTGTCGCTTGCCGCCATGATCTCCACCCCGGCACCGCACAGGTAGGCGTGCAGGTTTCCGGCCGGCATCCAGATCGCCTCACCGGGTGCCAGGGTGACGTTGTTGAGCAGGAGTGCCACCAGCACGCCCGGATCGGCCGGGTAATGGGCGGCCAGCCTGCGCAACAGGTCGGCGTCGGCGGCGTACTGCGCCGGCAGGTGTTCCGCCGCCGCGACCGCCGCCGCGACCAGCTCGGCACGCTGTGCCGCCGGCCAACCCAGCAGCGTCTCCATCGCGTCACGCAGCCCGCCGGTCCCGGTACGCAGACCCTTCACCACCGGTTCGAGTGCGTCGATCCGCAGCTCGGCGAGCACCGCCGCGGACCGGTCCGCCGGCCGGAACCCGCAGAGCGCGTCGAACGGACCGATCGCGACCAGCAGCTCGGGTTTGTGGTACGGGTCGGCGTAGGTGCGCGGCACGCCGCCTGCCCCGGCACCCGCCGGATCCGCAGCCTTGTCCGCCGCCTGCTGCGCGGCGTAGCGCTCGCGGGCCTGCGCCGCGTCCGGGTGGGCCTGCAACGACAGCGGGGTCTGCGCGGCGAGGATCTTCATCAGGTACGGCAGTCGGTGGTCGAACCTGGCTGCCGTCTGCTCACCGAGCCAGCCGCGCGGATCCTGGCGGATCAGGTCGGCGAGGCTGACCGGCGCCCCGTCCCGCTGCACCGTGGAGGGTGCACCAGGGTGGGCGCCGAGCCACAGCTCCGCCTCCGGGCCGTCAGCCGGCGACCGACGGCCCTGCAGCTGCGCGATGACGGTCCGCGACCCCCAGGCGTAGTCCCGGATCTGGCTGGTCAGCAGTTCCAACCGGCACCCCTCAGCTGAGGTCCATCGGCACCCTTGTCAGCCGGTGGACAGTTCCTTCATCTCGCTGACCGCCGGGACCGCCATCGGATCGAGATGGTGGGCCAGCGCGAGGTAGACCGAGGCGAAGTCGGGGACCGCGATCAGCGACGCGAGCCGCTCCAGCGCCGAGCCGCCCTCGGCGGTGATGGTGTCGCACCGTACGCCGCGCCGGTCCGCCAACTCCTCCACCGCGTCCGCCCGCCGTTCCTCGACCGCGAGTGGCTCGTCGGCCTCGTCCTCCGGGTTCAGCCCGCCGTCACGCAACAGCACCAGCCGCAGCCTGGTCGGCGTCTCCACCTCGTCCTCCGGGTCGGCGAAGATGTCCCGACCGGACTCACCGAGCCCGCCGAAGACGCCGTCGAGCAGCCCGACCCGGCCCCGGCCGGCCTCGCCGAGCGCGCCGGTGACCACCGGGTATCGCGCGTTGGTGGACAGCGTGTCGCCGAACCGACGGGCGGCCACCGCCGCGACCGGCGACGACCCCCAGACGATCGGCACCGACCCGGCCAGGCCCATCGCGAGGGTCTTCGCCGGGTTGACGAAGGACTCGGCGGCCGGACGGCAACGTTCCGCGTCCGCGTCCAACCGGGCCGCCGTCTCCGCCAGATCCGCCTCGTTGACCTTCACCAGGCCCAGCGCCCGGGCGGCGAGCAGCACCGGCACGGTCAGCGCCCACAGACTGGCCCTGGCCGGGGCGCGGCGTGGCACCGGAATGAACGGGGCACGTACCCCTTCGGCGACCGACTGCAGTTGCGAGTCGGGCGCACCGACGGCGACCAGCCGGGCACCGCGCCGGGCGGCCGCCTGCGCCGCGCCGAGCGCCTCCGGGCTGCGTCCGGAGGCGCTGACCGCGATGACGACGTCGGCGGCACCGACCCAGCCGGGCACGCCGGCGCTGCGATGCGCGATGACCGGCACCGGGCAGCGCGGACCGGCCACCGTGGCCAGCACGTCACCGGTACGCCCGGCGGTGCCGATACCGGCGATGACCACCGCCCGGGGCCGGCCCTCATCACTGAGCACCCCGAGGTTGGCCTCGGCGGTCAGCGCCGCCGCCTCGCGCACCTGCGCGCCGGCGGAGGCGGTGAACCGCAGCATGCCGCCGGGGTCGGCGTCGGAGAGCGCGTCCGCGTCGTCGAGCAGAGACTCGTCGGCGAGACGCCGGCCCACCACCCCCGATGCCCCGTCGATCGGCACGGCCGCCATCAGTTGTCCTTGCCGGGGCCGCCACGGGCCTCGTCCAGCAACAGCACCGGGATGCCGTCACGGACCTCGAACACCCGCGAGCACTCGGAGCAGGCGAGCGTCTGCACCGCCGCGTCGTAGGTCAGCGGGGTGTGATGGGTGTCCGGGCAGGCCAGGATCTCCAGCAGTTGCGAATCCAGGGCCATCAGGCGGCTCCTTCCAGTCCGGGGGTCCGGCGCGGTGGTGCCCGTACCGGCCCGCGAAGATCCTATCCGCGCGCGGCGCCGGCTGCCGTTGCTAGCCCTGGACCAGTGCGAGCACCTTGTCACGCAGCTCGACCATCCGCTCGGTGCTTGGTGCCTCCACATTGAGCCGCAGCAACGGCTCCGTGTTGGAGGCCCGCAGGTTGATCCAGGCGCCGTCGTCGAACCGGACCGTCAACCCGTCCAACTCGTCGGTGTCCGCACCGGCGTACGCGGCCTTCACCTCGGCCAGCTTGGCCTGCTGGTCGGTGACCGTCGAGTTGATCTCGCCGGAGGCGACGTAGCGTTCGTACTCATGGGCCAGCTCGGACAGTGGCTTGTCCTGCTCGCCCAGCGCGGCCAGCATGTGCATCGCGGCCAACATGCCGGTGTCGGCGAACCAGAAGTCCCGGAAGTAGTAGTGTGCCGAGTGTTCGCCGCCGAAGACCGCGTTGGTGCGGGCCATCTCGGCCTTGATGAAGGAGTGGCCGACCCGGGCCCGCACCGGCTCGCCGCCGTTCTCCCGGACGATCTCCGGTACGGCGCTGGAGGTGATCAGGTTGTGGATGACCACTTCGCCCGGATGCTTGGCCAGCTCCCGGGTGGCGACCAGGGCGGTGATCGCCGACGGGGAGACCGGCTCGCCGCGCTCGTCGACGACGAAGCAGCGGTCGGCGTCACCGTCGAACGCCAGCCCCAGGTCGGCGTTGTGCTCGCGGACGGCTTTCTGCAGGTCGACGATGTTCTCCGGGTTCAGCGGGTTGGCCTCGTGGTTGGGGAAGGAGCCGTCCAGCTCGAAGTACATCGGCACGATCGTCAGCGGCAGCGCCGGCAGTACACTGTCGCCGAGTACGGCGGGCACGGTGTAGCCGCCCATCCCGTTGCCGGCGTCGACGACCACCTTCAGCGGCCGGATCCGCGCCAGATCGACGAGGGTACGCAGGTGTGCGGCGTAGTCGGCGAGCAGTTCATGACGCTCGATCCGCCGCTCACCGGTCGGCACGTCCCCGCTGTCCAGCAGCGCCTGCGCCCGGTCGCGGATCTCGGTCAACCCGGAGTCCTGCCCGATCGGTGCCGCCCCGGCCCGGCACATCTTGATGCCGTTGTACTGCGCCGGGTTGTGGCTGGCGGTGAACATCGCGCCGGGCAGGTCCAGCGCGCCGGAGGCGTAGTAGAGCAGGTCGGTCGAGGCCAGCCCGCCGTGCAGCACCTCGGCGCCGACGGCGTTGGCGCCGGCGGCGAAGGCTTCGGCGAGCGCCGGGGAGGACTCCCGCATGTCGTGGGCGATGACGATCCGGTCGGCTTTGTCGCCGCGCTCGGTCAGCACCTGCACGAACGCGGTGCCGATAGCCCGGGCGACCGCCTCGTTGAGCTGGTCGGGAGTGGTACCACGGACGTCGTAGGCCTTGACGATTTTGGACAAGTCAGACAAGGTCTCGCTCCTCAGCCGGGCTGATGCCAACACGAGTGAGGGTAACGGAGCGTCGGGCAGCGCTCTCGGCCAAGGCAGGCGGTCCATCCTCCAGCCGTACGATGTTCATCCTGCTGCCGTACAGGCAGTCCGTCCGGCACCGGTTGCGAGACGATTCCCGCTGGTCAGCGCCGGATTCGGGGCAGCAGCATGGTCGCCCCACCGTCCCCACCGGAACCGTTGCCGCCACCGGAGCCCGGTTGTCCCGGCGAGCCCGAGCGGCCCAACCGGCTCGGCCGCCCCCGGCGGATCAGCAGCACCAGCAGAGCGACGCCGATGGCGACCATGCCGATTCCGGCGGCCATCACCCCGGTGCCGATCCCGGACCCGTCGTCGGAACCGGGCCCGCCGCCGGTGCCGGCCGCGGCCAGCAGGTCCTGGTCCGGCGCCGCGAGCGCCGGTGCCTCGCTCGGCTGCGGGGTAGCCGCGGCCGGCTCCGGAGTCGGCTCCTCGCTCGGCGACGGGGTCGGCGGGCCTGGCTGGTAGGTGCCAGCGAGCCGGCCGGTGACCTTCTTCGCCCCGGCCGCCCGGCCGAGCAGTTCACCGCCGGCGGTGTACGCCTCACCGACGATGTTCGCGGTGCCGGCCGGCGCACCGGCCAGGAACGCCATCCGGTAGCGGACCGAACGGCTCTTGCCCTTGCACAACTCGTCCTTTTCCGGCGCGGTGCGGTCGGTGAGCAGCAGTCCACCGCCGTCGGCCCAGATCGGCACGCTCACCCAGTCGTCGTCGATGCGGGCCTGCACCGCCACCAGGTCCGGGGTGGCGCCGGGCAGCCGGATCGCCAGCGAGGTCCGCACCGCCACGCACCCGTCGGTGCGTTTGGTGACCTTGACCGTGATCCCGCCGGCCGTCTCCCCGGCGTTGAACCTGCCCGGCAGACTGATCTGCACCCGCTCGTCCTGGGCGTACGCCGGGGACGCGGCGAACGCCGCCGCGCCGCCGGTCAGCACGAGCACCATCGTCAGCCGGGCCGCCGTACGCCGTACCGACATGTCAGCCTCGCCTCCCGCGCCGCCGGCACCCGCGCCTCGGACGCCGCCGCGCGACAGGCTACCCGCCGTCGGCTGAGGCCGCGATCAGTGCCGGAAGCCGGTGCCGCGCGCTGCGGTGACGAATCGGGCGAAGTCGGTCGCGGCGAAGACGAGCACCGGGCTGGCCGGATCCTTGGAGTCGCGCACGCCGACGAGCCGGTCGGCGACGGCGACTTCGACACAGCTGCCGTTGCCGCCGCTGCGGCTGCTCTTGCGCCACCTCGCGCCGGTGAAGTCTGCTCTGGACATCGCGCGTCTCCTTGTCCGCTCCGCGTCAGCTCGGCCCGGGTCATCGGCTCCGGGTCAGCTCAGCCCGTCGGCGATCTCGGCGATGAACGCCCGGCTGTCGTCGCAGCCGAGCGCGTCGGCCCGCAGGTCGTCGAAGACAAGGTTATAGCGGTCCACGCCGGCCGGCTTCTCCACGTAGAGGTCACCGGCCTCGTTCTCGACGTAGACGACGTCGGCGTCGGCGGTCTCCGGGAAGGTCAGCACGGTGAACGGTCCGGTGATGCAGGCGGAGGCACCGCGGCTGAAGGGCAGGACCTGCAGTCGTACGGTCGACAGCGCGGCCGTTTCGACGAGCTGACGCAGTTGCCGGTGCATCAGCTCCGGCCCGCCGACCACCCGGCGCAGCACGGCCTCGTCGAGGACGGCCCACAGCCGCACCGGATCCGTGTCACGGGTCAACACCCGTTGCCGGGCCATCCGTACGCCGACCTTCTCCTCGATCACCTCGGTGCTGTGACCGGGCAGCGTCTTGCCGATGACGGTCCGGGCGTACTCCTCGGTCTGCACCAGTCCGGGTAGGACGGAGGGCTCGAACCAACGCAGCTCGGCGGCGTCGTTCTCCAGAGCGATCAGCGTGGAATACTCCCAGGTGAGGCGCTCGCTGTACTCCTGCCACCAGCCGGTCTCCTGGGCCTGGCGGGCGAGGGCGACCAGCCGCTGCCGCTCGGGGCCCTGCACGCCGTAGACGTCGAGTAGCTCGTGGACGGTGCCGGGAGAGATCCGGACCCGGGCCGTCTCGATCCGGCTGATCCGGGCGGACGAGCACCGGACCTCGGCGGCGACCTGCTCGGCGAGCAGGCCGGACGCCTCCCGCAGGGCACGCAGTTCGCGGCCGAGCTGCCGGCGACGCACCGTCGGCGGCGATCCGACGACCATCAGACACCTCCCATTGGTTGATGCATGGACATCAGTCTCACTCACGTATGGTGCAATGTCAGCCACCAATTGTTCAGATAGCGCAACTAGATGCACTTGCATGGCACGTTTGCCAGTCGACACTATTGCATCACCGACTGTCACTGCTCTCGAATCGAGGTCGACCGTGAGCGACGAGACCCGTGCCGTACCCGCTGCGATCCGTTTGGAGGCGGTGCTGCTCGACCGGGCACCGAAGGTGTTCGCACTGTGCCGCTTCACCTACGACGACAGCGATGACGCCAACGGCGCAGACGACATCGAGCCGGTCAGCGAGGTGATCGGTTGGGCGTTCGCCATGCCGGACGGCGAGGTCCTGATCGTGCGCACCGGCGACACCGGCAACGGGATGACCTGGTGCAACGATCTCGCCTCGGCGAGCCGGTTCTGGGCACCGATGATCGGCGCCGATCTGCTCGCCGTCGCGTGACCGACCGGCGGACGGTGGCGGTCAGAGGTCGAGTCCGGTGAGGACCATCACCCGCGGCTCGGTGTAGTCGTCCATCGCGCTGCGCACGCCTTCGCGGCCGACACCGCTGCCCTTCACCCCGCCGTACGGCATCTGGTCGGCCCGGTACGACGGCACATCACCGACGATCACCCCGCCGACCTGCAGCACCCGGTGGGCGGTGAACGCGGTCTGCAGGCGGTGGGTGAACACGCCGGCCTGCAGCCCGTACGCCGAGTCGTTGACCGCCGCGAAGCCGGCCTCGTCGTTCTCCACCC
Organism: Solwaraspora sp. WMMB335; assembly: GCF_049179075.1. NCBI lineage: Bacteria > Bacillati > Actinomycetota > Actinomycetes > Micromonosporales > Micromonosporaceae > Solwaraspora > Solwaraspora sp. WMMB335. The sequence goes on along the minus strand of NZ_JBMHMF010000001.1, from coordinate 5,276,509 downwards.
GGTCCACGACGAGCACCGGGCCGAAGACCTCCTCGGTGAGCACCTTCGCGCCGGCCGGCACCCCGGTAAGCACCGTCGGCGTGTACGTCGCGCCGTCGCGACGGCCGCCGACGTCGACGTGCGCCCCGGCAGCCGCCGCGTCGTCCACCCAGGACTCGACCCGCTTGGCGGCGTCCTCGTTGATCAGCGGCCCGACGTCGGTGGCGTCGTCGGCCGGGTCGCCGATCCGCAGCCGCCGCACGGCGTCGACGAGTCGGGGCAGGAAGCCGTCGTAGAGCCATTCGTGCACGTACACCCGCTGCACCGCGATGCAGCTCTGCCCGGCCTGGTAGTTGGCGAAGGTGGCGATCCGTTGCGCCGCCCAGGTCAACTCCTCGTCGCCGGCCCAGTCCTCACAGATCACCGCGGCGGCGTTGCCGCCCAGCTCCAGGGTGACGTGCTTGTCCGGCACGGACCGGCGGATCCGCGCGCCGACCGGACCGGACCCGGTGAACGACACCACCGGCAGTCGGGGGTCGGCGACCAGCTCACCGGCCCGATCGTTCGGCACCGGCAGCACCGAGACCATGCCGGCGGGCAGTCCGCTGCCCGGCTCGCCCTGCGCTGCGGGCGGCTCGGTGACCTCGGCGATCAGCTCGCCGAGCAGCAGCGCGGTCAGCGGGGTCGCCGGAGCCGGCTTGACCACGATCGGCGCGCCGACCGCGATCGCCGGGGCAACCTTGTGCGCGACCAGGTTGAGCGGAAAATTGAACGGCGAGATGCCCAGCACCGGACCGCGCGGCACCCGGCGGACCACGGCGAGGCGCCCGGCGGCCGCCGGGTCGGTGTCGAGTCGCTGCAGGTCGCCGGAGAACCGGCGGGCCTCCTCGGCGGCCCACCGGAACGTGGAGACCGCCCGACTCACCTCGGCCCGCGCCCACTTGATCGGTTTGCCGCTCTCGGCGGTGATCAGCCGGGCGATCTCCTCGGCCCGCTGCGCGATCCGCGCACTGATGTGGTCCAGCGCGGCGGCCCGGCGGTACGCGGGCAGCGCGGCCGCCTCGGCGGCCACCCGGTGTGCGGCGACGACCGCCCGTTCGACCTGGTCGGGCGTGGCGTGGCTGGTCCGCCCGACCAGGTGGCCGTCGTACGGGTGGTGCACGGCCAGCGGCTCGTCACCGTGCGCCGGCTCACCCGCCAGCCAGAACGGCTTCCGATCGGTACGGTCGGCGGCGTGCTCCATCCCGCCAGCCTAGGCCAGGTCAGGATGCGCTGCGTGGCAGCCGGTAGCCGAGCTGCTGGGCGTACGTCATCAGCGGTCGCGTCGTCGGGACCAGCATCGTCGCCTCGGTCAACCAGCGGTGTCCCCGGTTGTCGTCGAGTCGGCGACGCCGGAGCGCTGTCTGCTCCCGGCACAGCGCTTCCAACCGCCGGGGACGCGGTCGACCGGCCAGAACGCCAGTCCAGCCAGCGCAGCCACCAGTCACGCCACATTTCGGTGATCATCTTCTCTCCTTGATCAATACTCAGGATTTCGTACGCGCGGGCAGTCGATAAAGCCCACGGCGCTGGACGAACATCTCCCGCCGATCGGCGGCATTACCCTCTCGGTCGATCACATATCCGGCCAGCCAGTACCAGCCGTCGTACGTCTGCTTCCGGTCCACCGAGATGACCCGGAGTCGGAAGCCACGGCCGCCGGCGAACTGAACGCTCGCCTCCCGACCGATCACCAGCACTTCGGGCTTCGGCTCCGGCGTCCTGATCAACCGGCTATCCAGTGCGCCTGCTCATGGGCCACGTCGGACGCCCCGATAACCGCTTCGGGCCCCAACATCCACAGTCCTTTCGACTACCCGACTCGGAATCTCGTTTTCACCCTGGCCTATCGGCGGGCGTCAGTGGAAGATGAACTCGGTTGAGATAGCTGCCACTCCGGTTGTATTCGAGGTGATAGTCATGAGTGAACTTCCGTCAGAGCTCCGTCAGCTCCGGCTGTCGCGACACATGAACCAGACGCAGTTGGCAAAGGCGCTGCGCGTGTCCAAGTCGCTGATCGCCAGCTTCGAGACGGGCCGGCTGGTGCCTAAGGAGGACACTGCGAAGGCACTGGACCAGGTGCTGGACTCCGGGAGGCAGGTCCAGAAGCTATCGGACGAGGCCCGGGGAGACCAACGGCCGTGGCTACGCTCCTGGGCCGAGCACGAACGCCGCGCGATGTTGCTGCGATGCTGGGATTTGTCGATCATCCCGGGTTTGCTACAACGCGAGCCGTACATGCGCGAGCTGTTCGCCTCCGTGCCAGCGAACAAGAACAGGGTTGACGATCTGGTCAGGACACGCCTTGGCCGACAGGCAGCGGTCTTCGACCGCGAGGAGCCGGTAGAGCTGTCCTGCCTGATCGGCGAGGCTGCCCTGCATCAGGGGTCGCGAGAGGTTCTCAAAGACCAGCTTGCCCACCTGGTCGACGCCGGCCACCAACCGAACGTCCGCATACGGGTCGTGCCGGACCGTGGCCTGAGCCTTCACCCTGGCCTCGGTGGGCCGCTCTCGTTGGCAACCCTGGCCGACGGCCGCCGGATTGCCTACCTGGACGACCAACTACGCGGCAGGCCAGCCAGCACCGCTGCCGACATCATCGAACTAGAGTGGGCTTGGGAAGCCATCAATGAGCTCTCTTTATCGACTACCCAAAGCCGAGACTTGATTCTAAGGTTGATCGATGAACACAAGTAGCCCCGTATGGCGCAAATCCACAAAATCGGGCGGTGTAAGCAACTGTGTCGAGGTGGCCGACAACCTGCCCGGCCGGGTCCTGGTCCGGGACACCAAGGACCGCGACGGCGGCACGCTGACCTTCGGCCCGTCCGCATGGTCCTCGTTCGTCGAGCTGGCCAAGCAGCACCACTGAGCCGACTCCCAGCCCCGACAGGGCAACCAGAGAGCGCCGGCCCTACCCGGGTAGGGCCTTCGGCAAAGCCAGCTCAGTAACCTTGCGTGACGGCAAGTCGCCCAGCCTGCCGATCCTCGGCTTCCGGATCTGCCGAGTTGAGTGCGTCCGATCAAGCGAGCCATTTTTCTGTATCTGGAAGCGGCCACACGCCCGTGCCGCCGCCGGCCATAGACGACTTTATTTGCCTACCATGACCGAATCCTGTCCAGGGCGGTCACCAGTGATGTGACCGCAGCGAGGAAAGCCACCCATGCATAGATCCGCGACAAGCGGGGGTCACGTCGCTCTCTGTCATCGTCTGCCATCCTGGCTCCCTCGATCCGATCCGGGCCGCGTAGGCCGCAAACTGCCCGGGTTGACCCGATACCGTCTAAAGAAACTGCGGTTCAGGTGCGCAGGATCGGGATACCCCCATCTCCTGCCAATGCTGGCGATGGAGGCGCCGTCCTCGCTCGATTCGATGATGTCCCGATAGATTTGCTCGAGCCGGTACGCGCTCACAAGTCCCATGACCGTAGACTGGCCAGTGGCACCGACGTGCTTGTGTAAAGATCGAGGGCTGACGCCGATGGCCGCCGCGATTCGAGATGGGCGCATATCCAGGCTGCCAAGGTCCTCCAGGATTGCTGACTTCGCCCGCATGGCCACAATCTCGGACGTCAGACTATTGAACCATCCTTGGTCACCTTCACCGGCCAGTAACCCGTTGAGCAGACTGATGAGAGCACCGCCTTCCTCCGACTCTATCTGCTCGAATATTGCCTTCCGCGCGACGATCTCGCCGAGCCAGCAGCGGAGCTGGACACGCAGGCGCCGGTGGACCGGCAAGGTCCTACACAACAGAGGCTTGGCCCGCCTCGCTGCTCCCGTGAGCGCCGTGCGCGGAACGCTGACGATGAACGCCTGCCACGGTCGTGTTCCGCCGTCCCGGTACCAGGCGAGCGGCTGAGAGGTGTCGAACAGCGCTACTTCCTCGGCTTTGAACCGGGTTTCGTGGTCGCCCTGCTGGCACGTCAGCCGCCCGTGGAGGCTCAACACAAGCCGGTATTCCTCCGGGTCAGACTTCCTGATGAGCCGATGAGTACGCCGTAACTGCAACGGACGGTCTGAACGCGAGTCCAGAAACGTCACGCCCACCTGGCCGAGGTTCGCGATCTTCACTACTGCCTGAAGATGGGTTGACGGCTGGCCAACCACCCGCAGCGGCATCGGCAGTTGCTCGATGGCCTGCCGCATGCGGTCAAACTGCTGACCAGGCGGCATACGGTCAGTGTTGTACACCTCGCGCATTGATCGTCCTCTCTAGAAGCGAGAACCGATGCGTTGGCGGTCCGCCTCGACAACCAGGATGCCAACAGCGGCGGCACCTGTCATTGACTGACAGCGCACGTTCACGGACTTGATGCCCCGTCCGCCACTCGGCATACGAACCCCGGCCACCGTGGCACCTGCTCTCCCTCTCCCGGCGACCCTTGTCGGTCTGCGACCATCACCCCAGCAACGCCTGTCGGCGTACGGCTTCGAATGCAGAGCTGAGTACGCCACCGAGTACACGGCAGCTATCGACATCTGCGACGCGGCTGCGGCTCGCGACGGAGCTTGCTCCGCAACGATCAACTACATTCAGTCATGATGGTCGACCCGACGGCGGCCGGATCTGCCGCTGCCCGGTCGGTTCCATGCATACAGGTGCAGCCGGTCTCAGATCTGGGATGCCGGTGGACGTGCCATGCGGCAGCCCATGCCGGCTGATGTCGGCCGTACCGCCGCGACGAAACTCCCGCTATTGTCCCGGTGTTCGACAGGAGATCAGCGATGCAGTTCAAGATCGACGGCGACATGGTCGACCTCGACCGGAGTACGGTCGTCGCGCGTCTGCGCGACCGTGCTCCCTAGCAGGTGCTGACGCACTGGGTGGACGTCGATGGCACCCGCTTTCCCGTCAAGCAGGCGCTGGAGGCATGCTCCGGCATCGTCCGTAAGCGGTTCACCTCACAGACCGCTCGCTCGGTGCTGGCCCGGCTCGGGTTCACCACCAGCCCGTTGCAGGTCACGCCGTCCCGCGCCCTTGGCGCGGCGCTGCGGACACGTCCGACGCCCCCCACCAGCGCCGAACAGGCCGGTGCCGCGTTCACCACCCTGGTCTCTTTCCTGCGCGGCAGTCCCTTGACCGACGGCGTCAGCACCCTGGAACACCGGCTCGTCAACGCCGACCGGCACACGGTCGCCGCCGTGACCACCACAGCCGGGATCACCGAGAATCTACTGAAGGCAGCCCTGATCGTCCGACGCGATGTCGGACGGGTCAGCGATGTCATCCACGCCGCAGTGATCTCGCTCGCGCTCCCGGTAATCCTTGAAGATGGCGAGACCGTGACCAACCGGCCATCTCTCGGCCCCGGCAACGACAGATCACGGCCCTACGACCTGGAGACGAACCTGCGCATCGCCGAGTTCAAGGTCGCAGTCTGGTCTGGCGGCGACATGATGCGTAAACGAACCCTGACCGCCGACCTCGTACACCTTGCTCTCGACGACTCAGGCCGCCGTCCGGAATTGTGGGTCGCGGGCGAGGAACCACTGCGTTTCCTCCGCACCAGCACCACACCGGTCGCCAACCTGCTGTCCCGCTCGTCCCAGCACCTACGCACCCGTTATCAGGATCGCTACGGCCCGCACCCGATCGCCCTGCACACCTTCACCGCCACGCATGCCGACCGTGTGAGGTTGTGCAACCTGGCCGATGTCCTGCCGGCTGTGGCCACGGCGCTTATCTAACTACAGCCGCTGCCTCCGACCAGGCTACGGGTAGCTGCACACCCTCGATTACGTGCACGCTCATGCCGCGAGCGGGACACTCAGCGGTCCCAGTCCCAGTCCTCCAGCCGGGCGTGAACTGGCACCACGTTGATGCAGAGCTCTTCATAGCCGCCAGCTTGCCCCAAGGCATCCAGGAGCCGTTGCGCCTCTTCTTCCGTCGTGAAGGCTCCCGCTTGGAACCGTCCGCCCGGCTGGCGGCCGTCGAGGAACTCCACGAGCCATACCGAGATCGGCTCAACGTATCCCTCCGGTGGTTGATCACCCATACGCCGAGCATCCCAGGCTGGACGGAATGCCCGCACCCGCACAGCGGACGCCCGCACATGCCGCCGGTCGCGCGCTGGTGTTGGCACCTCCATCACCTTCGGTAGCCGCCGACCTTGGCACGGACAGCCGCGAGGACGCTCGGACGTGTGGGCCGATGTCTGGATGTTCGCTCGTCGATTTCGTGGTGTGATGACAGGGCCAGCACTATGAGGAGGCGTCGTCAGTGTCCGACTATCCGGTTCTCATGCACACCGCCCTGGACGCCACCGACGCCCGGGCCCTCGCTGAGTTCTACCGGGAGTTCCTCGGACTGCAATACCGCCCTGGTGACGAACCTCCGGCTGACGGGACCACCGATGACGAAGACTGGCTCGTCCTGGTCGACGGCAACGGCAACCGCAAGCTTGCCTTTCAACAGGTGCCTACATTGGCGCGGCCGACCTGGCCGTCACACAACGTTCCGAAGCAGATGCACCTGGATCTCCGTGTACCCACCGTCAATGAGCTGGAGCGACACCGTCGACGAGCCGAGCAGCTCGGAGCCAGCTTGCTTTACGACCGCACCCAGGATTCAGAGGAGCCCCTCTACGTTCTCGCCGACCCGGAGGGACATCCGTTCTGTATCCTCGTCGGCTCGGGGTAGGCCAACGTACGGATCTGCCGCGAACCGATCGTCACCGTGGGTGAGGGCGGTGCTGGCCGCCGGCTTCCGGACGTGTCCATGAGCGTGCACGTGATCTTGCGTACCCGGGCCGCGCTCGCGGTCGGCGCGTTCTCGGACTGGGGCGATGCGTTGTCCGGTCACCCGCCCGTGGCGGTGTCCGGGTCGGCGAGGCTGGCATGTGCCGCGATCAGGCGCCATCCCTTTTCCTCATCGAGGATTTATGTGCGCGTGTAGCGAACCCGGGCGAGGAACGGTGTCCCGGCAAGGGTGCCTTTCACCGTGCCGAGAAACCAGGTCACTCCGGTGCCGCCGACCACGAGCACCGCCAGGTCCTCCTCCATGCCGTGACCTAGAAAATCCTTGGCGGTCGATGACGAACGCTGTCCCTGCTATCGAGCGGCGCGGCCAGATAATGCAGTGCCGGACATCGGACATGGACCTGGCCTGCGCACTCTTCCGCCGCGAGACGCTCGCCACCGACGGTGATTTCGGTGATGGCCGCTGACGCCTGAACGTATCGAATGGCGGATGTTTTGCAGCGCTGGTGGGCACAGGGCGCCCCACTGTCCGACCAGTTAGGCCGAGGTCGTGAGCTGGAAGCCGGCCGGTTGACGCTCGGTCGTGGCGGCCGAAGTCGGGATCAGCGGGGTGGTGGCCAGCCAGGCGTAGATTTCCGGCAGGCTCAGGCCTGTCCAGCCGGGTGCTCGCCGACCTGCTACCGCTGCTCGAGGCCGACTGCGTACCTCGTTCACAGGCTCTCCTGGACGCCGAGCGGGAGCGGCTGGAGGAGCAGATCGCCGCGCTGACCCAGGCCCAGGTACGCCTCGACGAAGTCATCGCGATCGCAACAGACACTACCTGGACCTGCGACGCCTAGTGCCTCGTCAGTTAGCTGTGAACGGGTACTCCAGGTGGCGGATCTTGGAACCGGCGGCGAATCCGGTCTTCGGCTGCGCGCGTCGGCTGCGCCATCGGAGGTAGGTGCCGATGGCGGCGTCCTGCCCAGGCCAGCCGGCTCGACGGTCCGGGACGCGCCAGGCGTGGGTGTGGTGGTCGATACCGTTCTGCGTATGGTCCGTCGAATGTTCCACAGGAGAGCAGGTCACCCGGACAAGAGCGCGATGCCGTCGCCCGCGCGTTGGTCTGTGTTCGCCCCGCCGATCGCGGTCGGGGTACTTGCGTTCAGCCTGCTCCTCCGAACGGCGAGACCCTCTACAAGATCCCAAACTGGGACACAGTGTACGCCGACGACGTGTCTCCGGCGGATGCCGCCAACCGAAACGGACTGGAAGATCTCGCCCTTCGCTTCCTTGTCAGACACGACCTGCACCCTGGCCGCTCCGTTCGCGCTGTTCTGCGGCCTGCTGCTGATCGACGGCCGGGGATCCGTCACGGGGGACCTCGACGACTCAGACAACGCCGCGCTCCGGTTCGAGCTCGTGCCAACCTGGGTCTCCCTGAGCGACACGTACGGGCCACCGCTGCTCGTCGGCGGGGCGATCACCGCCCTCATCCTACTGTTTCGCCCCCTGGTCTTCCGACGCTTCTACCCGCCCTACCAGTGATCTCGATCCGGCGCCCAGGAGGTCCGAGGATCAGCCGCTTCGACGGTTGCCGTACTGGCGAGGGCTCTGCACCGTGCCGGAACGGCCGTGGATTCGGCTCGCGGTACCCGAGGTGTGGTTGGTGGTGGCCTTGCCCTTGGACCGGCGTGCCGCCCGGTTCTCGAAGGGCTGCGGCTGCTCCTCGGTTCCCGCTTCGGCGTCTGCGGTGGGATCGGCGTCGCTGGTGGCGTCGGTCATCGTGTCTCCTCGTGCTGTTCAGAACTGGGCTGCGGATCTTGAAGCGCGCCGCCGCGATATACGCAGACGGTAGCGCGCAGACCAACCCGAGCCGGGGCCGGCTGCCCGAGTAGACCGTCCAGTCACGCCAGGACCCCCGTCGGGGTAACTCAACCAACGAAGGAAGCCGATCGGCAACATCCACCGCGCCGATGAGCGGCTACTGGACAGGTATCCAGCTGCTGTCGCGGGTTCGCCGACAAAAGGTACGGGTGCCGGGTTCCGGCCGACCGCCTCGGCGATGACCTCGATGCCGAGCTGCCGACTCCGGCGTTTTACGCGTTGTACGCTGGTGCCGTGGGAGCGCGAGAGTACGGGTGGACGGAGGCCGGCAAGGCCAGCGCGGCACGGCACGGCGTCTGCGAGCGAGAAATGGTCGAGGCGCTCTACTCGCCGCAGCGGATCGAGAACCACATCGGGACGCTACTGCTGGCGGTGGCAGGCCTGGCTGACACCGCCAGGGTGATCGCGGTGCTGTGCGAGCGGGTCGGAAAGGTCAGCAGCTACCCGATCTTGGCGGCACGGCCAGCTACTCCTGAGGAGGTCAAGCAGTGGATGGAGGGAACACGATGAGCGCGAGCCGTGATCCACGGACGATGAGCCGCGAGGAGTTGGTGGCGTACTTCGACCGGGGAGGCGACATCTCGGAGTTGCTACGCGACGCCTCCAGGGGTCCAGATCTGGGCCCTGCGCCGTCTCCGGAGAGCGTGCCGATGATCGTGACTGGAGTTCGACTGTCCGCGACGGCAGTTCGGCGGCTGGACGAACTTGCCGGCAACGACAAGGGCGGCCGGTCGGGGCTCATTCGTCAAGCGATCGACGAGTTCCTCGCCCGGCACACCAACGAAACCGCCTGAGCCCAGCGCCGTCCTCGACTGCGACGGACGGCAGGAACGGAAACAGTCGCCGTACCCCTTGTCTGCCGCGATTTCGGTCGCGAAGATGGCTCATAGCTGGCGGATACCTCATCCTGACCTGATCCGGCCCGACGTGCGGGAGCGCCGAACGATGACCGACAAGCAGACGTTGCGCAACTTCGTCGACGGCGAGTATGTCGAACCGGTCGACGGCGGCTACCAGGACCTGATCGACCCGTGCACCGGCGAGGTGTTCGCCCACGCCCCGGTCTCCGGCCCGGCCGACGTCGACCGGGCCATGTCAGCGGCGGCCGCCGCCTTCGGCAGCTGGCGGGACACCACCCCGGCGCAGCGGCAGCTGGCCCTGCTCAAGCTCGCCGACGCGGTCGAGGCGCGCGCCGCCGACCTGGTCGACGCCGAGGTCCGCAACACCGGCAAGCCGCGCCAGTTGACCGCCGACGAGGAGCTGCCGCCCTGCGTCGACCAGTTCCGGTTCTTCGCCGGCGCGGCCCGGGTGCTGGAGGGCAAGTCCGCCGGCGAGTACCTGGCCGGGCACACCTCGTACGTACGGCGGGAGCCGATCGGGGTCTGTGCCCAGGTGACCCCCTGGAACTACCCGCTGATGATGGCGGTCTGGAAGGTCGCCCCGGCGCTGGCGGCCGGCAACACGGTCGTGCTCAAGCCGTCCGACACCACCCCGCTGTCCACCCTCCTGCTGGCCGAGATCGCCGCCGAGTTCCTGCCGCCGGGGGTGTTCAACGTGGTCTGCGGCGACCGCGACACCGGCCGCGCGCTGGTCGCCCACCCGACCCCGGAGTTCGTGTCCATCACCGGCTCGACCCGGGCCGGCATGGAGGTGGCCGCCGCTGCCGCGCCCGACCTCAAGCGCACCCACCTGGAGCTGGGTGGCAAGGCACCGGTGGTCATCTTCGACGACGCGGACGTGGCGGCGGCGGCCGAGGCCATCGCCGGGGCCGGCTACTTCAACGCCGGGCAGGACTGCACGGCGGCGACCCGGGTGCTGGCCGGGCCTGGCGTACACGACGACTTCGTGGCGGCGCTCACCGAGCAGGCACGCTCCACGAGGACCGGGCCGCCGGACGAGCCGGACGTGGCGTACGGACCGCTGAACAACGTCGACCAACTGGGCCGGGTGACCGGTTTCGTCGACCGGCTGCCGGAACACGCGCGGCTGCACACGGGCGGCGCACGCGTCGGCGACCGGGGCTACTTCTACGCCCCGACCGTCGTCTCCGGAGTTCGCCAGCCGGACGAGATCATCCAGGACGAGGTCTTCGGCCCGGTGATCACCGTGCAGCGCTTCACCGACGAGGACGAGGCGGTCCGGTGGGCCAACGGGGTCCGCTACGGCCTGTCCGCCTCGGTGTGGACCCGCGACCATGGCCGGGCGATGCGGATGACCCGCCGGCTCGACTTCGGTTGCGTCTGGGTCAACACCCACATCCCGTTCGTCTCCGAGATGCCGCACGGCGGTTTCAAGCACTCCGGCCACGGCAAGGACCTGTCCATGTACGGCCTGGAGGACTACACCCGGGTCAAGCACGTCATGCACGCGATCGAGGACTGACTAGGCCCCTGCGCCGCGACCGTCGAGCAACGGCTGGGTCGGATCCCACGGCGGGCCGCCAGCGGCGGCGTCGCGGCGTCGCCGGGCGATCGCCGACAGTGCCTCCAGCACCACCCGGTTGCCCAGGTACGCGGTGACCTCCGCCTGATCGTACGGCGGTGACACCTCGACCACCTCGACGCCGACCACCGGCAGGTCGTAGCAGCAGCGCCGGACCGCGTCGAGCAGCTGCCGGCTGGTCAGCCCGCCCGGCTCCGGGGTGCCGGTGCCCGGCGCCATCCCCGGATCCACCACGTCCACGTCGACCGACAGGAACACCCCGGCGCAGCCGTCCACTGCGGTCCGGCCCGCCTCGGCCAGGCACACGTCCAGGCCACGGGCCACGATCTCGGTCATCTCGTACGAGCGCATCCGCTGCCCGGCCATCCAGGCCAGGGTGTCCGGACCCGGCCAGTAGCCGCGCAGCCCGATCTGCAGGAACCGGTCGCCGCGTACCGCCCCGGACTCGATCAGCCGGCGCATCGGCTGGCCGTGCCCGTACAGGGAGCCGAACTCGATGTCCCCGGTGTCGGCGTGCGCGTCGAAGTGGACCAGCGACACGTTGCCGAAGCCCAGGTGCCGGGCCACCCCGGTGGCGTCCGGCAGGGCGATCGAGTGGTCGCCGCCGAGCACCACCGGGATCGCCCCGGCACGGGCCACCGCGTACACGGCGGATTCGAGCGAGCCCAGCGACCGTTCGATGTCCCCGGCGAACATCTCCACGTCCCCGGCGTCGCGCACGCGCAGGTCGCGCAGCGCGTCCACGCGCAGCGCCAGCGACGGCCGGGACCCGTCGTGCGGCAGGTAGCAGGCCTGGCGCAACGCCGCCGGGCCGAACCGGGTGCCGGGACGGTGCGAGGTGCCGCCGTCGAACGGCGCGCCGACGACCACCACGTCCGCGCCGGCGAAGCTGGTGGGATCGGCCAGGTCGCAGGGCGGTACGCCGAGGAAGGTCAGGTCCGGTCCGTACATCGCCCCGTATCGCCCGGTCATGCCGGTGCCGCCGGTCGTGACGGGGTGCCTACGGCCAGGCTGTCCCGCAGACCCCACGGCGAGCCGTACCCGGTCAGCAGGTCGAGGAACGGTCGCGCCGGGAACGCCTCCGGGCCGAGCACTCCGGTGCCGGACCAGCTGCCGGCGGCCAGCAGCTCCAACGCGACCACCGGATTGATCGCTGTCTGCCAGACCACCGCCTGGTGGCCGTATTCGGCCATCGACCACTCGTTGTCCACCACATGGTAAAGGTAGACCTCGCGTGGCTCGCCCGAGGTGGACAGTCCGGTCACCCAGGTGCCGGCGCAGGTCCTGCCGCGCATCCGGTCGCCGAGGGTGGCCGGGTCGGGCAGGCAGGCGGCGACCACGTCGCGCGGGGCGACCCGCACACCGCCGGCGCGCACCGGACGGGTCGAGTCCAGGCCCAGCCTGTGCAGCGTCTTGAGTACATCGATGAACTCGGCACCGAGACCGTACTTGAAGGTAACCCGCCGTGCCCGCACCCAACGCGGGATCAGCAGCACCTCCTCATGCTCCACGTTGACGCACTCGACCGGGCCGATGCCGGCCGGAAAGTCGAACACCTCCGGCTCGCTGAACGGCGCCGTGGTGTACCAGCCGCGCCCGGCCTCCCAGATCACCGGCGGGTTGAGGCACTCCTCGATGGTGGTCCAGATGGAGAACGACGGGGCGAAGTCGTAGCCGTCGACGGTCAGGTTGGCGCCGTCGCGTACCCCGATCTGGTCGATCGAGGCGAACAGCGTGTCGGCGGCGTGTCGGGCGAACACGTCGGACAGGCCCGGCTCGACACCGATACCGACCAGCGCCAACCGGCCGGCGTCCGCCCAGCGGGAAGCGGCGGCGAACTGGGCGTCGCCGAGCTTGACCCCGCACTCGGCGTGCGGCCGGTCCGGGTGCGGCGCGGACAGCGACATCGCCATGTCCAGGTAGTCGGCCCCGGCTGCGTACGCGCCGTCGAAGATCGGCATGACGAAGCGGGGGTCGACCGCGTTCAGGACATGGGTGATCCGGTGTTCACGGCACAGCGCGGTGACCTCGTCGGCCGACGACGCGTCGACGGTGGCGGCGACGAACCGGCGGTCACCGCCACAGGCGGTGACCGCGCGCTGCGCCCGGGCGGTGTCGTGGTCGGCAACCACGAGCGCGTCGAAGAAGTCCCGGCGGGCGGCGATCGACACCGCCGCCGAGCCGACACCACCAGCGCCTACCAACAGGATCCGCATCGCCGCCCCCTGCGATCAGCCGACGCCGACGCCGGCCCGGCGGCTGCGCCCGACCGTGCCGCCGAGCACCACCAGCAGCACCGCGACCACGAACATCGCCGTGCCGATCACATTGACCTGCGGCGGGATACCGCGCTGGGCAGCACCCCACACGTACATCGGGAAGGTCACCGTGGTGCCGGAGTTGAAGTTGGTGACGATGAAGTCGTCGAACGACAGCGAAAAGGCGAGCAGCGCGGCGGCGACGATGCCGGGCAGCACCAGCGGCAGGGTGATCCGGCGGAACGTCTGCCACTCGCTCGCGTACAGGTCCATCGCCGCTTCTTCCAGGCGGGTGTCCATGCCGGTCAGCCGCGCCTTCACGGTCACCACCACGAAGCTCAGGCAGAACATCACGTGGGCGATCACCACGGTCCAGAAGCCCAGCGGCACCGCGCCGGCCACGAACAGGGTCAGCAGCGACGAGCCCATCACCAGCTCCGGCGTGGCCATCGGTAGGAAGATCAGCAGGTTGATCGCGGACCGGCCGCGGAACCGGTGCCGGACCAGCGCGAACGCCATCGCGGTGCCGAGAATGGTCGCCCCGGCGGTGGCCAGGAACCCGATCTGTACGCTGCGCAGCACCGCGTCGCACATCTCGCTGGTGGCGCAGGGCTGGCGCCAGTTGTCCAGGGTGAACTCGTTGAAGTCGTACGACAACCGGCTGGACGGCCGGTTGAACGACAGCGCGGCCACCACCGCGACCGGTAGCAGCAGATAGCCGAGCACCAGCAGACCGGCACCGAGCACCCAGTGCTCGGCCAGCCACCGACCGAAGCGTAGGCCGAATCGCGTACCCGTCACAGCACCTCCTCCGTGCCGGCCCGCCGGACGTAGACCGACACGATGATCAGGATCGCCGCCATCAGCAGGAACGACAGCGCCGCGGCCTGCGGGTAGTCCAACCGCACCAGGAACGCCGAGTCGATCACGTTGCCGATCATGTACTCGTTGGGGGTGCCGAGCAGCCGGGCGTTGATGTAGTCGCCGGACGCCGGGATGAAGGTGAGCAGGGTGCCGGCGACCAGGCCGGGCAGCGACAGCGGCAGGGTCACCCGCCAGAAGGCCCGCACCGGACTCGCGTACAGGTCGCTGGCCGCCTCCAGCAGCCGGGGGTCGAGCCGCTCCAGGCTCGCGTACAGCGGCAGCACCATGAACGGCAGGAAGTTGTACGTCAGCCCGAGCACCACCGCGACCGGGGTGAACAGCAGCCGCCCGTCGTCGGCGAGCAGCCGCAGGTCCTGCAGCAGACCGACCAGCCAGCCGTTCTCCGACAGGATCGTCTTCCAGGCCAGGGTGCGCACCAGGAAGCTGGTGAACATCGGGGCCACGACACAGACCAGCATCAGGTTCTTCCACCGGCCGGCCCGCTGCGCGATCGCGTACGCCAGGGGGTAGCCGAGCAGCACCGCGATGACCGTGGCGACACCGGCGTAGAGGAAGCCCCGGCCGAACTGCGTCCAGTACGCCGACAGCGCGTCCGGGTAGTTGCCGAACGACCAGGTCATCGCGTACCCGGTGGCGAGTGAGCCGGTCGGGTCGTAGAGGCTGGTGGCGGCGAGTTGGAACGCCGGCACCGCGAAGAACAGGATCAGCCACGCCCCGCCGGGCAGCAGCAACAGGTACGGCAGCAGCCGGTTGCGGCGCCGGGCCCCCGGTGCCGGTGCCGGTGGCTTGCCCGCTCCCCCGCCGATGTGTGCGAGGACGCTCACGAGATGACTGATTCGTCTGAGGTGACCGGTTCGTCGTCGAGCAGTGGGGTGGTCCGGTCGCCGGCGCCCGGTTCACGGGCGAGCAGAAAGGCATGCGCCGGCTGCCAGTACGCGACCACATCGGCGCCGACCGGCAGCAGCCCGCCGGCACCGCCGGTTCCAGCACCGCCGCCGGCACCGGCACCACTACCGGCTCCGGCGCCGCTGTTCGGGCTGAACACGCTCAGCTCGGTGCCCCAGCCGGTGCGCACCTGGTACTGGGTGCTGACCCCGAGGTAGGCCAGGTCGGTGACCACGCCGGTGACCGACTGCGCACCGGCCGGTACCGCGCCGACGTCGCGGGCCAGAGCCAGCTTTTCCGGGCGTACCCCGAGGTGGACCGGGCCGTCGGCGGACCGGGACCGGCTCGCCGGCACCGTGAACCGCGACCCGTACGCGCTGACCAGCACCTCGTCGCCGCTGCGGCCGGTGACCTCGCCGGCCAGCAGGTTCGACTGGCCGAGGAAGTTGGCCACGAACGCGGTGGCCGGGTACTCGTACATCTGCGCGGGCGGGCCGAGCTGCTCGATCCGGCCGGCGTTCATCACCGCGACCGTGTCGGCCATCGTCATGGCCTCCTCCTGGTCGTGGGTGACGTGTACGAAGGTGATGCCGACCTCGGTCTGGATGCGTTTGAGCTCGATCTGCATCTGCCGGCGCAGTTTCAGGTCGAGGGCACCGAGCGGTTCGTCGAGCAGCAGCACCTGCGGGTGGTTGATCAACGCGCGGGCCAGCGCCACCCGCTGCTGCTGCCCGCCGGAGAGCTGCTGCGGGCGGCGCGGGCCGAAGCCGTCGAGTTGCACCAGGGCGAGCATCTGCTCGACCTGGGTACGGACGTCGCGGATACCGCGTCGGCGCAGCCCGAAGGCGACGTTGTCGAAGATGCTCAGGTGTGGAAAGAGTGCGTAGCTCTGGAAGACCGTGTTCACCGGCCGGCGGTACGGCCGCAGCCGCGTGATGTCCCGCCCGCCCAGCAACACCCGACCGCTGGTGGGCTGCTCCAGCCCGGCGACCATCCGCAGGGTGGTGGTCTTGCCACAACCGGAGGCACCGAGCAGGGCGAAGAACGCCCCCTGCGGGATGGTCAGGTTCAGCTCGTCCACCGCGGTGAACGGGCCGAACCGCTTGGTCAGCTCCGCCAGGCGCAGGTCGCCGGCGGGCGGGTCGTTCGCCATCCGTGCCCGCCTCAGGCCCCGATGACCTGCTGGAACTTCTGCTCGTACGTACGTTCCTGCTCCTCGGTCAGCGCCATGAACACGGCGGACCGGGCGAGCATCGCCTCGTCGGGGAAGATCAGCGGGTTCTCGGCCAGTTCCGGATCGATCGCGGTCATCGCCTCCTGGGCGCCGACCACCGGGCAGATGAAGTTGACGTACGCGGCGACCTCGGCGGCGACCGCCGGATCGTAGTAGTAGTCCATCAGTTTCTCGGCGTTGGCCTTGTGCGCAGCCCGGTTCGGCACCTGCATGTTGTCGGAAAACAGGATCAACCCGGACTCCGGTGCCTGGAAGACGATGGCCGGGTCCTCGGCGGACAGCTGGATGACGTCGCCGGACCAGCCGATGCAGGCGGCGACGTCGCCACGGGCCAGGTCGGCGGCGTAGTCGTTGCCGGTGAACCGGCGGATCTGCCCATCGGCGACCGCCTGACGCAGCTTTTCGAGGGCGTCGTCGAACTGGGCTTCGGTGAAGTCGGCCGGGTCGTGCCCGTTCGACTGCAGCAGCAGCCCCATGGTGTCGCGCATCTCGGTCAACGCGGTCACCCGGCCCTTGAGGTCGGCCCTGGTGAGTAGGTCGTCGATGGTGCGTACCTCGTCGGTGACGGTGCCGTTGTACGCGATGCCGGTCAGCCCGGACTGCCACGGCACGGCGTACGAGTCGTCCGGATCGAAGGGACGGGCGCGCAGCGAGGGCAGCACGTTGGCGGTGACGTTGGGCAGGTTCGCCTTGTCGAGCTGCTGCACCCAGCCGAGCCGGATCATCCGGGCGGCCAGCCAGTCGGTGAGCACCATGACGTCGCGGCCGGTGGGCTGGCAGGACGACAGCTGGTTCTGCACCTTGCCGAAGAACTCGTTGTTGTCGTTGATGTCCTCGGTGTAGATGACCTCGATGCCGGTGATTTCCTGAAAGGCTTCGAGGGTCGGCCGGCGGCTCTCGTCCTCGGCGTCGACGTCGACGTACTGCGGCCAGTTCGAGAAGTTGATCACCTGCTCGCTGCCGGACAGGTCTTCGCTGACGCAGCTCTCCTCGGTCTGCTGGGCGGCCGGGGTGCCGCAGGCGGCGAGGACACCACCGGTAAGCAGCAGCCCGCCGGAGGCGGCGGCGCCCCGGACCAGGTTGCGCCGGGTGAGGGACGCCCCCACGCCGAGAGTGGACAGCAGAGTGGCGGCCGGCGCGGAGGGCGGGGGGCGGAGGCGGCTGCGCATGTACGGCTCCTGAAGGGGTGCGGGCCGGTCGACACGGGCCCGAAGCGAGGTGGCGTAGTGTGTGCACCGATCAGACGACGATCCTGACATGCGCTAGAGCGCATCACAAGGGATTCCGTTGCGTGGCTCGCGATTGGCGACGAAATACGCCAGACTCAGACTCTTAACACCGGCCGTCTCGGCGGCGTACCACCTGCAGTGAATAATGCACCGACTTCGGCGAACGGGGAGACCCGGATGGGTACACGGCAATACAGCGGTGGCGGATCCGGCCACGTCGTCCTCGACGACGTGGCCAAACAGATCATCGAGCAGCTGCAGGAGGACGGGCGGCGGCCGTACGCCAGCATCGGCAAGGCGGTCGGGCTTTCCGAGGCGGCGGTACGCCAGCGCGTGCAGCGGCTGCTCGACGCCGGAGTCATGCAGATCGTCGCGGTCACCGACCCACTGCAGCTCGGTTTCCCCCGGCAGGCGATGATCGGGCTGCGTACCACCGGGGACCTGGAAGCGGTCGCCGACCGGCTCGCCGAGCTCGACGAGGTCGACTACGTGGTGATCACCGCCGGCTCGTTCGACCTACTCACCGAGGTGGTCTGCCGCAACGACGACCACCTGCTGGAGATCCTGCAGCGGCTGCGCTCGGTCGAGGGTGTCGCCTCCACCGAGGCGTTCGTTTACCTCAAGCTGCGCAAGCAGACCTACACCTGGGGCACCGCGTAACGTTCGTCCGGTTTGTTGCATGCCTTCCCTACCCTGACGCCAGGCGACGAGGGAACGGGAGTCGATATGCGGCAGGGACGGGTGCACACCCGCGCACGACGGGCAGTCGCGGGGGCCGGCCTCGCGGCGCTGCTGGTGCTGGCCGTGACCGGCTGCACCACGATCAGCACCGAGTCCGACCAGGTGGCGTTGCACTACGACGCCGGGGCGTTCTCCAGCACCACCTACCAGGAGTGCGTCACCCAGAACAACCGCGCCTGGGACGGGCCGGGCGAGAAGTACTACGTCTACCCGGCCGGCCAGCGCACGTTCGACTTCACCGGCGTCGAGAATTCCGAGTCGCCGCCGTTCGTGGTGGTGTCGAAGGACAACCAGGAGCTGACCGTCTCCGGCGGGCTGACCTTCCACCTGGACACCTCGTGCGACGACGACGGCGGGATGCTACGTGAGTTCCACGAGGAGATCGGGCTGAAGTTCCAACCGGTGATGGACGGCGACGGGCGCACCACCGACCGGTGGCTGGAGATGCTGCGCTTCTACATCGGGCATCCGCTGCAGCGGGCGATGACCACCGAGGCACAGAAGTACGACTGGTTGGCGCTCTACAACGACCCTGCCACCCGCGCCGCGTTCGAGACGGCGATCAACGAGGACCTGGGCGCGGCGGTGCAGGCGACCACCGGCGGCCGGGCGTACTTCCTACAGTTCAACCTGACCCTGCAGAAGCCGACGCCCCGTCAGGAGTTGGTCGACGGTCTGGCGGCGGTGCAGGTGGCGATCACCGAGCGGCGGGCGGTCACCGAGCAGAACGCCACCGTCGAGGAGAAGCTCAAGCAGATCCGCCAGCTCGTCGAGGTGCTCGGCCCGGACGCGTACGTGCTCTACGAGGTGTTCCAGCGCTGCCTGACCGACGAGACCGCGAAGGGCTGCCCGACCTTCGTACCGGTGCCGGCCGGCGGCAGCGTCGACCTCAACCCCGGCCGCCCGACGACCACCGACTGACCGGGCTCCGTGCAGCGTTTGTCGGATCTTCACCGCACTCATCTACGGGTTGCTATGGTTTGACTACCAGGGGTCGATCATCCAGAAGGGACCCAAACGATGCTGACCTTCGTCCGCAACGCGTTGGCCGCAACGCTGCTCATGGTGGCCACCACTCTGGTCGCTACCAACGCTCCGGCACAGGCCCTCCCACCCGAGTACTACCTTCACATCACCAGCTACTACTCGGACAGCAGCCACACCACGCAGGTCGGCACCCGGTGGAAAGGCAGGTGCCCCGACCGGGACTGGAACCATCTCTCTGGCGTGAGCACTCCCTTTTTCACCACCGGTATACACCCCTGCCCGTAGGGCGCGAACGGAATCTACCCGCGCCAGCCGGCGCCTAACGCCTTCGTCAGGGGCGGCGGGTGGCGACGAAGGCCTGCCAGGCGGCCGGGTCGAAGGCGAGCACGCCGCCGACCCGGTCCTTGGAGTCACGGACCAGCACCCGCCCCGGCAGGTTGTCCGCCACCTCGACACAGTTTCCGCCGTTGTTGCTGCTGCGGGTCGACGTACGCCACCGGGCGCCGGTCAGGTCCATGATTGCGCCACTTCCTTGATCAGGTCGATCGATGCCTCGCGCGGGAGTGCCTCTCCGCTGACACTGTCCCACCGCCGGCCCAGCGTGGCAATGTCGTCGTGGGCGGCGTGGATCTCGCCGCGCAACTGGTTGTCCAGGTAGGCGAACTCGTGGCCGTCGGCGAGCCGGGCGAGCACGAACGGGCCGGCCAGCCCGGTGTGCCAGGGCACACTGGCCGGGATCACCCGGATCTGCACGTGTGGGTGGCGCTCGGTCAGTGCGGTCAGGTGCCGCAGCTGGTCGTGCATCACCGCCCGGTCGGCGACCAGGCGACGCAGCACCACCTCGTCGATGACCGCGACCGAAACGGCGGGCGCGGCCCGGTCAGGATCGTCTGACGCTCCAGTCGGGTAACCACGATCCGCTCCACCTCGTCGGCGGTGTTCACCCCGCCGACGTGCAGCATCGCCCGCGCGTACCCCTCAATCTGCAGCAGGCCGGGCACGACGAGCGGTTCGTACGAGCGCAGCGCGACCGCCTCCCGTTCGATCTCCTCCCACGGCCGGAACCAGGCCTTGCCCCGGTGCCGGTACGGGTCCGGCCACAGCTCGGCGGGATCCATGCCGAGCGCCACCGCCGTCAGGTGCCGGTTGCGCGGGTGCGGCACCCGCCCCTTGGCGATCCATCTGCTCACCGATTTCGGGTCGACCTGGATCCGCTCGGCCAGCGACTCGACGGTGTGTCCGGACCGGGCCAGCGCGACCCGCAGCACCTCGTTCATCGGCGCACCTCACTCGTGGCGTCCACATCGGTGGTTCGCGATCGACCCTACGGAGAAATCCGGCGGCGGTGGGGGCGCGGCGGCGGGTCGGTTCCGGACGTCTGACGCCGGATCGGAACGTCTGTCGAAACGCCCTTGACACGTCCCGACGACCGAGCGGCTCGCCCCCGGATGCGGATTTCGTCGTTGTAGTCTGTTCAGATTGCTCAAACCGTAGGTGAACGCCACTGATGATCTCGTGAACCTTGCAGGTAGCGGCGGGTCTGTGCGATAACCGTAGTCAGGACGGCGTCTGCGCGGGCGCCGGTGCTGCCGACGCGATGGGGCCACGACATGGGCAACCCGACCGACCACCTCTGGATGCACTTCACCCGGATGTCGAGCTACCGGGAGACGCCCGTGCCGACCATCGTGCGCGGCGAGGGCGCGTACATCTGGGACAGCGAGGGGCGCCGCTACCTGGACGGGCTGGCCGGGCTGTTCGTGGTCAACGCCGGCCACGGCCGCACCGAGCTGGCCGAGGCCGCCGCCAAGCAGGCCGGCGAGCTGGCGTACTTCCCGATCTGGTCGTACGCCCACCCGACGGCGATCGAGCTGGCCGAGCGGATCGCCGCGCTCGCCCCCGGCGACCTCAACCGGGTCTTCTTCACCACCGGCGGCTCCGAGGCGGTGGAGTCGGCCTGGAAGCTGGCCCGCGCCTACTTCAAGCGGGTCGGCAAGCCCACCAAGCACAAGGTGGTCAGTCGCCACATCGCCTACCACGGCACCACGATGGGTGCGCTGTCGATCACTGGGCTGCCCGGCATCAAGGCCGACTTCGAGCCACTGGTCCCCGGCGGGATCAAGGTGCCGAACACCAACTTCTACCGGGCACCGGAGCACGGCGACGACCCGGCGGCGTTCGGGCGGTGGGCGGCCGACGAGATCGGCCGGGCGATCGAACGCGAGGGCCCGGACACGGTCGCCGCCGTGTTCCTGGAGCCGGTGCAGAACGCGGGCGGCTGCTTCCCGCCGCCGCCGGGTTACTTCGAGCGGGTACGCGAGATCTGCGACGCGTACGACGTGCTGCTCGTCTCCGACGAGGTGATCTGCTCGTGGGGCCGGCTCGGCGCCTACTTCGGCGCGCAGCGCTACGGCTACCGCCCGGACATCATCACCACCGCCAAGGGGATCACCTCCGGCTACTCGCCGCTCGGCGCGATGATCGCCGCCGACAAGCTGATGGAACCGTTCCTCACCGGTGCCGCGTCGTTCGCCCACGGAATCACCTTCGCCGGGCACCCGGTCTCCTGTGCGGTCGCCCTGGCCAATCTGGACGTCTTCGCCCGCGAGGATCTGGTCGGGCACGTACGGGCCAACGAGGGCGGATTCCGGGCCACCCTGGAGAAGCTGTACGACCTGCCGATCGTCGGAGACATCCGCGGGGACGGCTACTTCTACGGCATCGAGTTGGTCAAGGACAGGGCGACCCGGGAGAGCTTCGACGATGCCGAGTCGGAGCGGTTGTTGCGCGGCTTCCTGTCCGGCGCGCTGTTCGAGGCCGGCCTGTACTGCCGGGCGGATGACCGGGGCGATCCGGTGGTGCAGCTCGCTCCGCCGCTGATCGCCGGCCAAGCCGAGTTCGACGAGATCGAACGCATCCTGCGCACCGTCCTCACCGAAGCCTGGCAGCGCCTGTAACCTCCGATCACTCCCGGCGATCTTGGACTTATCGTACGGAAAATCCGACATATCTTCCCAACCAGCCCAAGATCGTCGAGGGTGAGTGGGGTGGGCGGGCGTTGCGTACCGGGACGTGTCGTACTGGACGGCCACCGCTGGCGACGAGTTGACGCCGCAGCCGGCGCTCGACGGGGACCGGATCGCCGACGTGGCCATCGTCGGCGCCGGCTACACCGGCCTGTGGACGGCGCTACCTGGCTTTGGCCGATCCGTCGCTGCAGATCGTGGTCCTGGAAAAGGAGACCGCCGGGCACGGTGCGTCCGGGCGCAACTGCCTCGGTCGGGTTGGACCGGGACTCCGGACTGGGCTGGGCGGGTGGCTACGTCGGCGACGGCGTGAGCACGGCCAACCTGGCCGGGCGTACCCTCGCCGACGCCGACCTGATCCGGGGCGTGGACAGCGATCTGACGGCGCTGCCCTGGGTGGGGTCACCGGTGCGGCCGGCCGTCGCGGTGGGCGGCACTGCTGGACCGCTGGATCGGTCGCTGATGAGCCCCTGCGGTCGGCAGGGGTGTGCGAGTCGACGGGTATGGCGATCAGGAGGTGGGCGGGATCACCCGGAGATGGCCGCGCCGGCCGGTCGACGGGTTGATGTCCAGATCCACCGCGTCCGGCTCGACGGGGCGGGACGGGGCGGGACGGGCGGCTTCGCGTACCGCCTCGGCGAGCGCGACCAGATCGTCGGTGGTTGGCGGCGGCGGATCGAACTCGCCTTCGTGCCGGACCACCTCCCAGCCTCGGGGTGCGGTCAGACTGCGGGCGTGCTGCTCGCACAGGTCGTAGGTGTGCGGTTCGGCGAACGCGGCCAGCGGGCCGACGACCGCGGTCGACTCGTTGTAGACGTAGGTCAACGTGGCGACGGCTTGGCGGGGACAGCCGTTACGGGAGCAGCGCCGTGGTGACCTCACGGCGGAACGTTATCTCTATTACCGGCTCCGCTACCAGCTTGCCGCCGCGACACGCCGACAGTCCTCATCCCCCGCCCCCGAACTGGCCCGTTCCGGACTACGCTGAGCTGGTGACCGGAGGATCCCTGTGACCGTTCCCGCGCCCGGCAGCGCGCAGACCCCCCGCCGGGTGCGCCGGGACCGCCGGGACCGGCACGGGCGTGGCCTGCGCGGCCGGCTGGTGCCGGCGACCGTGCCGCTCGCCCGGACCAAGGCGGAGGTGTTCGACGAGCTGGTGTTGGACACCGTCGAGGCGCTCGAACGACGCTTCGCCAAGGAGTTGGCCGGGGTCGAGTTCGCGGTCGAGGACGTGCCGCCCGATCTGAACGTCTACGACTCCGACGTGCTGGAGGACGGTGAGGTCCCGCTGGCCCGGCTGCTACCCGGCCGGCCGGGTCGTCAGGAGATGCCGCCGCGGATCGTGCTCTACCGGCGTCCGCTGGAGTTCCGGGCGATGGACAACGAGGATCTCGCCGACCTGGTCCACGACGTGATCATCGAACAGGTGGCAAACCTGCTCGGGGTGGATCCCGACGAACTGGTGTAAGCGCCGGCCCGGTGCCCCCGGTTCAGTGGGCCGGCTGCGGCCGGGCCACCGCCAGCGGGCCCGGTGGCCGATGAGCGGGCAGGCGCACCGGGCCGGCGGCGGTCAGGCGGTCTTGGTCACTTGATCACGCGACCCGGCGCTTGAGCTTGCGGCGTTCCCGCTCAGACAGTCCACCCCAGATTCCGAACCGCTCATCGTGACCGAGCGCATACTCCAAGCACTCGGATTTGACTTCACAGCGCGAGCAGATCCGCTTCGCTTCGCGAGTGGATCCGCCCTTCTCCGGAAAGAACGCCTCGGGGTCAGTCTGCGAGCACAGCGCCCGCTCCTGCCACTCCGGGGCGTTACCGAGCAGGTCCGCAACCTCCAGCCGACCATCCATACGCGTGCCTCCTTTCGCGCACCGGCTGGTCCAGCCGGTGCAACCCCCCACGCGGAAGGCGTGTCTATCTTGCCCGTTCGATCCGGTTTTGATGCAGCCCGCCCGAGCGACCCCGGTGAAATTACACGCGTGTAATGCGTGCGTCGTCAAGACGAACCTGGTAAATGAGGCTCCCTTTCCCGGGCCGGCCAACCGCCCCCCGACGGTCGTCCGGTCCCGCAACCTGCCCTATCGATTGACACCCCCGCCAAGTAACGCGGCACCGGCGCGTCGCGCTGGCGGGCGAGTACGCAGGGCGGTACACGCACAGCGCCGGGCCGGCGCCGCTCACGCGGCGCCGGCCCGGCGCAGGGTCGGCCTATCGACCTGCCTCGACCGCCCTGTTTCCCTCCCCAGAGAACTTTTGGACCGACGACCCGGTCCGGTCCCGCTCGGCAACCCGGTCAGGCCGAGTGTGGAATCAGCCTGCCGGCGGTGCTGTGCTGCGGCCAGACGAACTCGGTGACCGCGCCGCCGGTGATCGTCACCTGGCCGGCCGGCACATCGGGCGCCCGCCACACGGTATAGACACCGGCCGACAGATCGGTGTAAACCGCGCTGTAAAAGACGCCGTCGTGCACCCGCCGCTCACGCACTGCGGCGTGCGTCCGGCTCCCGGCAGCGGACTGTTGCTCCCCGGCACCGCCGCCTTCTCCGGCGAACGGGCCGATCTCGATCTCCCGGCCGTGGAACTCCTGCCCGGTGTAGATGATCAACGCACCGGTGTCTCCGCCGATGTCGAGGACGACACCGCCGGTCTCGGACCGGCCCAGACTGTGCTCGTGCTGCATGCCATCCACTCCTTCGAACTGCCCATGCTCGCTGGAAGTACCCGCTGCCTACGGTCAGGACGGGTTGTTGAAGCCGTCGTACGGCACACCGAGGTACGGAAAGTGCTTCAGGAAGGGGGCGGTCACGTCAGCGGCGCTCAGGCCATGGGTGACCGCGCCCGCCGCGTCGTCCGGGGTGAAGGTCTTGTCGATCAGCGGAAAGGTCAGCCCAGCGATGGCTCGCAGTGAGATCGTCACCACGTCGTCGGTGACCCGGCGACCGTTGGGGAAGCCCGCCAGGTCGCCGCCGAGCAGACCGAACCGGCTGGCCCGGTCAGCCGGCGGGATCGCCGTGTTCAGCCGCAACATGTCGGCCGGTAGATCGCCGGTGTTGTTCTGGAAGCCGTCGATGAGTCCGGCCGGGATACCGGTCAGCAGGATCGCCACCAGGTCGGCCCGGGGCTCGCCCGACTCGTTCAGCGCGGCCAGGTTGGGGAACACATCCGGATACAGCACCGGTAGCAGTGCCGCGAGTTCCGGTTTCTCGACCAACCCGGCGAACCGCTTGTCGTCCGACGGCGGCAGCGAGTTCCACAGATCCTTCTGCGCCATCGGAACGATGACCTCGTTGAACAACGGGTTACCCAGCCGGGACACCTGCGCGACCGGTCCCACGTTGATGTCCGTGGTCTGGGCGCCGCGCAGCACCCGGACCTGCTGGCGGCCGGCGGAGGTCCACACCCCGATCACCGACCGCTGGTCGTCCACGCCGTACTTCCCGCCGCCGCTGACCAGATGCGCGATGGGAATCTGCATGGCGATGCTGTGCACATTGGCTCGGTCGGTGGCGTTGACCGGCTCGGCCGCCGCGTTGAAGATGTCCTTTCCGACGACGTGCAGCTGCTGGAACGGGCGCAAGTTACCCAGATCGAAGATCGCACCGAGATCGACGAAGAAACCCTCGGCACGCTGCCCGGCGAAAACACGCTCACCACTCTTGAGTTGGAAGGTGGCGGATCTGGCCAACGCGGCGTAGTCGGGGGTGGACAGCGGTCCGATATTGCACGGAGGGCAGGGTACCTTACGGGCGAGGACCTGTGCTTTGCCGTGTGCGTCCACCTTGGTCACGCTGTAGAACTGGCGACGATTCCAGTTTTCGCTGTCCAGTGCGTCGATCGGGCCGGTGTTGTAGAGAAACGTGTTCTCGTTGGTGATCTCCGTTTGGAATCTGAACTGGTACGTGACGTCCCGATGCCCGTCACCGTTGTTGTCGATATGTATCTCGTACAGTACGTCGTCGCCGAACTCGAAGAAGTTCGGTCCGCCCGACGGCACCTGAAACGGGACGTAGTTGGCGATCAGCGTAACCGTGTCCGGTCGGTCCGGGCTGACGAACGCATACAGGTCGGTGCTGTCGGCGACCGGATCCTTGGATATCTCCGGCGCTTCACGGTGCGAAGACATGGCGAACCTACCTCACATATCCTGGAAGATCGGTGATCGACGCTGATTCGCGCCGGAAACGGGAGCGCCGGATTGATGGCGCGGACGATCTCAGCCCTTTCGGGCGGCGCGCTGCAACCGGGCGGCAAGTCCCTTGTCATGTACCTCGAACCGCGACGCGCCGACGAAGACGTCCAGCGTTCCGTTGGCCGGATCACGCAGATGCACCACGATAGGCTCGTCACTCGGTGGTCCGGCGAGCCTGCTGTCCACCGCGGACGAGAGGCTGGTGACGCTGACCGCAGCCGCGCCGACTCCGGCGCTCGCCGCAACGGTCAACACCTGCCGGCGCGAGATCCGCAACCTCGGTCGACTTCGCTGGTCGGTTCTCATGAACAACCCCTTCCGGCGGATCAGCGCCGCTGACCCGCTGTCGCGTCGGGACCGGTGCCGGCGGGTGGCTCACCGGTTGCCACAACCGCCGGCACCTATCCATACGGCCAGCAGTGCCGGTCAGTTCGATCGACGGCGAAAAGTGGCCACATCACCTCACCGACTGATCCGCTGGTACGCCGTGGTCCGCTGCACGGCCGGCCGCCCGGCCGCAGCGGCGATCGCCTGCAGCTGCGCTACCGTACGGGCGGAACCGTTGGCCGAGCCGGCCATCCGGGAGATGGTCTCCTCCATCAGCGTGCCGCCGAGGTCGTTACAGCCGCCGCGCAGCATCGCGGCCGTACCGTCGTCGCCGAGCTTGACCCAGGAACACTGGATGTTGCTGATCCGCCCGTGCAGCAGCAGCCGCGCCATCGCGTGCACGACCCGGTTCTCGCGCCACGTCGGGCCGGGCCGCGCCAGCCCGGCCAGATAGATCGGCGCGTTGGTGTGGACGAAGGGCAGCGCCACGAACTCGGTGAACCCCCCGGTGCGGTCCTGCACCCCGGCGAGGACCCGGAAATGGGCCAGCCACTGCCCGGGGTGGTCGACGTGGCCGTACATCATCGTCGAGCTGGACCGCAGGCCCACCTCGTGCGCGGTGCTGACCACCTCGACCCAGGTGGCGGCCGGCAGTTTGCCCTTGGTCAGCACCCACCGCACATCGTCGTCGAGGATCTCGGCCGCGGTGCCCGGGATGGTGTCCAGCCCCGCCGCACGCAGCAGGAGCAGCCAGTCCCGCACCGGCATGCCGGCCTTTGCCGCCGCGGTGACGATCTCCATCGGCGAGAAGGCATGGACATGCAGCTCGGGCACCCGCTGCTTGACCGCACGGACCAGGTCGGCGTACGCGGTCACCGGCAGCTTCGGGTCGATGCCACCCTGCATGCAGACCTCGGTCGCCCCGGCCTGCCATGCCTGCTCCGCCCGGTCGGCGACCTGCTCGGCGGAGAGCCGGTAGGCGTCGGCGTCCCGTTCCCGTTGCGCGAAGGCGCAGAACCGGCAACCGACGTAACAGACGTTGGAGAAGTTGATGTTCCGGTTGACGACGTAGGTGACGTCGTCCCCGACGGTGTCCCGGCGCACGTCGTCGGCGATCCGGCACAGCCGGTCGAGCGCCGGCCCGTCGGCGGCGAACAACGCGAGCGCGGCGTCGGTGTGCCGGGGCGCCAGCAGGGCGGCCGGATCATCGGCGGCCAGTCGCAACCCGGCCAGCAGGTCGGCGTCACCGCCGCCGGTCGCCGTGCCCGTCCCGCCTCCGTTCACCCGGACCGCGACCTGCGTCCAGTCGCCGTACACCTGGTCGAAGTCACCCCGCCGGTCCCCGGTGCGGCCGGTGATGTCGATGGTGGCGTGCAGATCGGTCCGGCCGACCGGGACGAAGATCTCGTCTGGTTCCTGCCAGGGTCGCCCGGTCGGGGTCGCCGCGTCGTCCGCCAGCCCGGTACCGGCCTCGGCCAACGCCGTCACGTGCGGCATGATCCGCGGATCGAGCCACGTCTCGGCCTGCCGTACGTACTCCGGGTAGACCGCCAGCCGCTCGCGCAGGGTGAAGCCAGCGCCGACCGTGTGCCGGGCCAGTTCGTCGACCCGCGGCCATGGCCGCTCCGGATTGACATGGTCAGGGGTGACCGGCGACACACCGCCCCAGTCGTCGATGCCAGCCCGCAGCAGCAGGGCGTACTCACCGGCCACCAGGTTCGGCGGGGCCTGGATCCGGGCCCGTGGCCCGAGCAGGATCCTGGCCACGGCGACCGTCGCGGCCAGGTCCCGCAACTGCGCATCGGGCATGCCGCGCATCGCCGTGTCCGGCTTGGCGCGGAAGTTCTGCATGATGACTTCCTGGATGTGGCCGTACTCGCGGGCCGCCGACCGGATGGCGAACAGCGACTCGACCCGCTCGGCCGGGGTCTCCCCGATGCCGATCAGCAGCCCGGTCGTGTACGGCACGCCCACCCGCCCGGCGTCGGCGATCGCCCGCAGCCGGACCGCGGGTTCCTTGTCCGGGGAGCCGAAGTGCGGTCCACCCGGTTCGGACCACAGTCGCGTGGCGGTGGTTTCCAGCATCATCCCCATGCTGGCCGCGACCGGCTTGAGCCGTTGCAGCTCCGCCCAGCTCAGCACGCCAGGGTTGAGGTGCGGCAGCAGGCCGGTCTCCTCCAGCACGGCGACGGCGCTGGCCCGCAGGTAGTCGACAGTCGAGTCGTAGCCACGCTCGTCGAGCCACTGCCGGGCCGCCGGCCAACGCTCCTCCGGCCGGTCGCCGAGGGTGAACAGCGCCTCCTTGCACCCCTGTGCGGCACCGGCCCGGGCGATGGCCAGGACCTCGTCGCGGTCGAGGTAGGCCGCCGGCACCCGGCCCGGCACGGTGGCGAACGTGCAGTAGTGGCAGCGGTCCCGGCACAGCCGGGTGAGCGGAACGAAGACACTGCGGGAGTAGGTGACGATGCCCGGCCGCCCCGCGTCGCGCAGCCCGGCGTCCCGGAGCGCCCCGGCCACGGACAGCAGCTCGTCGAACTCCGCCCCGGTAGCGGCCAGCAGCCCGGTCGCCTCGTTTAGGTCGAGGCTGCGGCCGGCGGCGGCCCGCCGCAACGCGCGCCGCACGCTGGCCAGAGTCGGCCGCTCGGCGGATGCGGTGGGCACGCCAGCCCGTGCGGGAGCCCCGGTGGTGTCAGTGTGGTCGGCCACCTGTGCAGCCTAGGCCTTCCGGTGGCACGCTCCTGGTGGCACGCGCCACATCGGCCGCCGGGTCGGGCGAGCGGGAACTCGCCCGACGGGGCCAGGCGACCGGGGATCAGGGAAGCCGTTGGGTGGCGTCGGGTGATCCGGAATCGTCCGGACGGGTCGGCGGGGCAGGTGCCGGGGAGGCCGGTCCGGGTGGAGCCGCCGGAGAGACCGGTCCGGGCGGAGCCGCCGGAGAGACCGGTGGCGCGGAGGAGACCGGTGGCGGGCTGCCCGGCGGAGTGGGACCGGGCTGGGCCGGCTGTCGACCGTACACCGTGGACTGCCCCCCGTACGGCGCGGATTGGCCGTAGCCGGTCGGCGGCTGGCCGGGCGTACCCGGCTGGCCGTACGTGCCCTGCGGATGACCGGCACCGCCCTGCGGATAGCCGGCAGGCGGCGGGTATCCGCCACCTTGCTGGCCCGGTGGTGGGTAGCCCGGCTGGCCGTACCCGGGCGGTGGACCACCGTAGCCGGGCGGCGGACCGTATCCGGCCGGCGGCTGCCCGTACGCACCGTGTTGCCCGTACCCCCCAGGCTGGCCATACCCGCCGGGCTGACCGTAGACCCCGGGCGGCGACGCCGGCGGCTTTGGCTTGGCCACGTGGTAGCGCCCCTGCCAGACCTTGACCAGCGCCAGTCCGGCGACACCGAGCACCGCCAACCAGGCCGCCCGGCTCAGCAGTGCCTGGAAGGCGACGCGGACACTGTCGTCGACCAGCACCACGAACCCGACCAGCAGTCCGAACAACGTCCCGAACAGCGCGGCGACCGCATACTCCACCAACGCGACCGCGGTAAGCAGCCGGGCCCGGGACAGTTCCGGGGTGATGTGGTTGGCCAGCAGCACGGCCAGAGCCGGGAAACCGATGGTGATCAGGTTGACGAAGCCGCCGAAGCTGTTCGCGGAGCGGCGCGCGAACCCGGGACCGCCACCACCGAAGCCATACGGGACGAGCAGATCGAGCAGTGCGGTGAAGAGGAAGACCGCTGTGGCGCCGAGCAGCACCGCCGCGGCGATCTCCCGCAACGGCGCGGTGAACTCCCTGGCCGGCGGTCGGTCGCCGGGCGCGGCCTCTGGTTGCGTGGTCACGGACTCTCCCTGTGCTGGCGGTGACGGCGGTTGCGCCGTGAGCGTATCGGCCGGCGTCCACGGGTCGGATCCCCGAACCGTGCCAGACGTAAACCACCGGACCGGTAACCGGCTGGTCCCGGCCGATGCGGGAGGATGTCGACATGCGGATAGTGGTGCTGACCGGCGGGATCGGCGGGGCGAAGTTCCTGGTCGGGGTGCGGGCGTACGCCCGCCGCACCGGCGCCGAGGTGACCGCGGTGGTCAACGTGGGTGACGATGCGGTGCTGCACGGGCTGCGGGTGTGCCCGGACCTGGACAGTGTCATGTACACCCTCGGCGGTGGCGCCGATGCCCAACGCGGCTGGGGCCGGGCCGGCGAGACCTGGGCCGTCAAGGAGGAACTCACCGCCTACCGGGCAGAGCCGACCTGGTTCGGACTCGGCGACCGGGACATCGCCACCCATCTGGTCCGAACCACGATGATGAACGCCGGCTATCCGCTGTCGGCGGTCACCGATGCGCTCTGCGTACGCTGGAACCCGGGTGTCCGGATGATTCCGGCCACGGACGACCGGTTGGAGACCCACGTGGTCGTGTCGGATCCCGATCCGGCGCCGCCGGCCCAGCGGGCGATCCACTTCCAGGAGTGGTGGGTACGGCACCGGGGCGCGCTGCCCACCCACCGGTTCGTCTTCGTCGGCGCGGCGCAGGCCGAAC
Source organism: Solwaraspora sp. WMMB335 (assembly GCF_049179075.1). Lineage (NCBI taxonomy): Bacteria > Bacillati > Actinomycetota > Actinomycetes > Micromonosporales > Micromonosporaceae > Solwaraspora > Solwaraspora sp. WMMB335. The sequence goes on along the minus strand of NZ_JBMHMF010000001.1, from coordinate 5,245,188 downwards.
CCGCCCCCGGCGTGCTCGACGCGCTGGCCGCCGCGGACGTGGTGCTGATCGCACCGAGCAACCCGGTGGTCAGCGTGGCTCCGGTGCTGGCCGTGCCCGGAATTCGGGAAGCGCTGGTCGGCGGTGCCGCACCGGTGGTCGGCGTTTCCCCGATCATCGGCGACGCCCCGGTACGCGGGATGGCTGACCGATGCCTGGCGGTACTGGATGTGCCGTGCACCGCCGCCGCCGTGGCCGGGCTGTACGGCTCCCGCCGCAGCGGTGGTGTGCTCGACGGCTGGTTGGTCGACCCGGTCGACGCCGCAGCCGAGACCGACGGGGTACCGGTACGTGCCGTACCGCTGTGGATGACCGACGAGACGGCGACCGCGCAGATGGTCGCCGCCGCAGTCGAACTGGCCGGCTCAGTCGAGCCGGCCGGCACCCGGCCACGGCCTGACGGGGTGGCGAGATGAGACTGGAGATCCTGCCGGTCACCGGAATCGGCGAGGTCGCTCCCGGCGACGATCTGGCTGACCTGATAGCGCGGGCCGCGCCGTGGCTGCACGACGGCGATGTCCTGGTGGTGACCAGCAAGATCGTGTCCAAGGCGGAGGGGCGGCTGGTCGACCTGCCGGTAGCCGAACCGGACCGGACCCGCCGGTACGACGAGGCGCTGGCCGCGGAGACCACCGCGGTGGTGGCCCGGCGCGGCCCGACCCGCATCGCCCGGACCCGGCACGGCTTCGTGATGGCCGCCGCCGGGATCGACAACTCGAACGTGGCGGCGGACCGGCTGGTTCTGCTGCCGCTCGATCCGGACCGGTCCGCGCGCGAACTGCGCCGGGCGCTGCGCGCGCGGCTCGGGGTCGACGTCGCGGTCGTCGTTTCCGACACCATGGGCAGACCGTGGCGCAACGGCCTGACCGACGTCGCGCTGGGCGCTGCCGGGGTGCCGCCGCTACTCGACTACCGGGGCCAGACCGACCGGTACGGCAACGAGCTGCGGCTGACCCAGATGGCCGTGGTCGATGAGCTCGCCGGCGCCGGTGAGCTGGTCAAGGGTAAGAGCGAGCAGGTGCCGGTGGCAGTGATCCGTGGCTATCCGTGGCGGCCCGGCCCGACCACCGGGGCCGGCGAGACCGCCCAGGCCGGCGAGACCACCGGGGCCGGCCCGGCGGCCGAGGCCGGCGGGCAGTCGCGACTCGTTGGCGTACCGGACGGTCCGGGGGTCCGGCCGCTGATCCGTGATCTGGATCAGGACATGTTCACCCTCGGCACCGCCGAGGCACGGTGTGTCGGACTGGCGGCAGCGGCGACGCTACCGCAGGCCGCGCCCGAGGATCGGACCGGGACGGCTGCCGGGGCCGGGGCTGCCGGGGCCGGGGCGGTCGACGCCGGGGCGGTGCGGCGGGCGGTGCGGCTGGTGGCGGATGCGATCGCGGCCGGGACCCGGATCGAGCCGACCGGTCCCGTCACGCTCACCGAGCCTTCGCTACGGGCCGGATACCCGGGATACCTGCGGTGCCGTCCGCCGGACGGCGCCGGGACGGACCTCGTCCGGTTCGGCGCTGACCTGCATCGGTTGCGGGCGGCGTTGGCCAGCGAGGGGATCGCCAGCGCCTATCTGGGCAGCGAGCCCGGCGTGGGCGGGCTCGCTGCGTACCTCGGTCTGGTGCCGGCCGGCTGAGCGCGGCCGGCGCGCTCAGACGTAGCCACGCGCTCAGACGTAGCCGTCGGCGCCCCGTTCCTTCAGCGCGTCCACCAGGCGTTTGACGTCCTGCGCCCGATCACGCGGGCAGACCAGCACGGCGTCCGGGGTGTCGACCACGATCAGGTCCCGTACGCCGAGCGCGGCGACCAGCCGCCCGGAGTGCGGCACCACCACCAGCCCGCTGCTGTCGCGCAGCAACACCCCGGGCTTCTCCTCGGCGGCCGGGGCGCCGAGGACCACGTTGCCGTTCTCGTCCCGGGGCAGAACCTCGCCGAGGGTGTGGAAGTCACCCACGTCGTTCCAGCCGAAGTCACCGGGCACGGTGCCGACCCGGCCGGCCGCGGCGGCGCCCTCCATGACCGCGTAGTCGACGGAGATCCGCGGCAGGGTCGGCCAGATGTCCCCGAGCACCTCGTCACGGTCCGGGCTGTCCCAGCTGGCGGCGATCCGGCTCAGCCCAGAGTGCAGCTCCGGCTGCTGGCGGGCGAGCTCGGCGAGGAAGACGTCGACCCGCCAGACGAACATGCTGGCGTTCCAGAGGTGGCGGCCGGAGCGCAGATACTCCTCGGCCACCGCCAGACCGGGCTTCTCGGTGAACTGCTCGACCCGACGGACCGGTCCGGGACCGAGCAGACCACCACAGGCGAGATATCCGTATCCGGTCTCCGGCCGGGTCGGGGTGATCCCGACCGTCATCAGCAGCCCGTCCTGTGCGCCGGCGACCGCCTGGCGGATCGTGTCGACGTACCGCTGCGGGTCGCTGATCAGGTGGTCAGCCGCGAACGACCCCATCACTGCCTGCGGTTCACGCCGGGCGATCACCGCAGCCGCCAGCGCGATCGCCGCGCACGAGTCCCGGGGTGACGGCTCGACGAGCACGTTCTCCTGCGGCACCGTGGCCAACTGCCGGGCCACCGCGGCGGCGTGCGCGACCCCGGTCACGACGAGGATCCGCTCCGGGTCGGTCAGCGGCGCCAGCCGGGCGACGGTGGCCTGCAGCAACGAGGCGTCGGTGCCGGTGAGCGGGTGCAGGAATTTAGGGTTGCCGGCACGGGACAGCGGCCACAAACGAGTGCCGCTGCCACCGGCCGGGATGACTGCGTAAAGCATCAGCACATCATGCCCGCCGTACGCACGCGTCCCGGCGAGACAGGGGATCCCCACTCGTACCGGTCGGCAGCGGGCAGGTCATCCGGCGGTCCTGGCCAATGCCGCCGCCCGGCTCCACGACGAGATGTGCACCTCGGCGCTGGATGTCCAGGTGAAGTCCTTCGCCCGGTCGGCACCGGCCTTGGCCAGCGCCTGCCGTCGGGCATCGTCGTCGAGCAACGCGGCCAGGTCGGTGCCGATCTGCTCCGGGTTCTCGCTGGTGTAGGCGACCGCGTCGCCGCCGACTTCGGGCAGTGACAGTCGTGGAGTCGTCAACACCGGAGTCCCGCACGCCATGGCCTCCAGGATGGGCAGGCCGAAGCCCTCGCCGTACGAGGGATAGGCGGCGACCAGCGCGCCACCGAGGAATCCGGGCAGGTCGGCGTAACGCAGATAGCCGGGACGCAGCAACCGCAGATGCGCCGGGACGTCCGCCACGGCGCGGTCGATGTCGTCGTCGTGGCCCTGGCCGCCAGCGATCACCAGTGCGGGCGGTTCCGGCCGGTGCCGTACCGCCTGCACCCAGCCACGAATCAGGTTCGGCACGTTCTTGCGCGGTTCCTTGGCGCCGAGGAAAGCGACGTAGCCGGTGGTGACCAGGCCCAATCGGGCGCGCACGCGCGCCTTCTCCTCGTCGCTCGGCACGTGGAAGGCGCTGGGGTCCACACCGTGGTAGGCCACGTCGATCCGAGCCGGGTCCGCGTTGAGCAGCCGGATGAGTTCGTCCCGGCTGGCCTTGCTGGGGACGATCACCCGGTTGGCCCGGCGCAACGAGGTCTTGATCGCGCTACGGAAGAAAGTACGCCGCGATTTGTCGTAATGTTCGGGCTCGGTGAAGAAGGTTGCGTCGTGCACAGTCACCGTTACCGGACAACCCGCGCGCATCGGGCAGGTGTAGTACGGCGAGTGCAGCACGTCCGCGTCAGCCTGCTGCGCGAGCAGCGGCAGCCCGGTCTGCTCCCAGGCGAGCCGGGCCGGGCGATGCGCCACGGCCGCCGGAGCGGCGATCACGTCCGCAGCAGGCAGCATCCGAACATATCGCTCGACATCTGTACGCAGCGCGACGACGGAGAGCTCGATGTCGCTGCCGATGAGCTTGCCAAGGGCACCGAGCAGGCCGTCAACGTATCGACCGACGCCACCACGGTCGGCAGGCACGCTCGTGGCGTCGATGAGTACGCGGGGCGGTCGACCGGCGGTCACAGGGCAACTCCTCTTAAGGGGTGGTGGAGGGTTGTGGGGAACGACACGTGTGCCAAGCCTACGCCGCTCGACGTCATCTGCCGCGTCGACGACGCGGACCGAAGACGCCTTCGGCGAGCGATTTCCGGCCCTGTCAGCGGCGCGAGATCATCCGGTGACAGCGTGTACCGTCAGTGACGGTGCCGCCGGTCCCCGTGCGGCCGATAGGCTCCTGGGCGATGACCAACAACATCGCCGGCCTACTCGCGGTCGCCGTCGCAGCGGACCCGACGCGACCGCTACTCACCTTTTACGACGACGCCACCGGCGACCGCACCGAACTGTCCGGCGCGACGTTGGCGAACTGGGTGGCCAAGACGGCCAACCTGCTGGTCGACGAGGCCGGCACCGCCCCTGGCGATGCTGTCGAGGTGCGGTTGCCGCCGCACTGGCAGACCGCCGCGGTCCTCCTCGGCTGCTGGTCGGCCGGGCTCGTGGTCGGCGTGGATCCCGCCGCAGAGGTGCTCTTCGCCACCGGCGATACGGCAACGGACGGGTCGAAAACGGACGGGTCGGCAACGGGCGGGTCGAGCGACGCCGGCGCGCATCCGGCCGGACAGCGGTACCTGCTGACCCTCGCCCCGATGGCGGCACCGGCCCGGACCCTGCCGAACGGCTGGAGCGACTACATCACCGAGGTACGCGGGCACGGCGACCACTTCACCCCGTACCCGGCGGTCGACCCGCAGGATGCGGACCTGGCCGGTCGCGCGGTCGAACAGGGCGCGCGGTTGGGGTTCGCCACCGGCTCCCGGATCCTCCTCGACGCGGACCGCTATCCGGATCCGGTCGACTGGCTGCTCGCGCCGTTGGCGGCGGACGCCAGCGTGGTGCTCTGCCGCAACCTGGACCGACGCCTGCTCGACAAGCGCACCCGCAGCGAACGAGTCGACCAGGCGTTGATTTGACCAGCTGCGGGTCACAACTCGCTGGGCACCACTTCGCGCAGTTCGCCGTCGGCGACCCAGACGTAGAAGCCGCCCCGGTCGGCCAGCCACGGCTTGCCCGCCGCTTCCCGCGCGGAGAGCACCTTCTCCTGCACCCCGAGGATGATGTACCGGGATCCGTCCGGGTTGCCGTCGCGCCAGCCCGGGCCGTAGAGGCGGTCGACCAGCATCTCGCGGCGTTCCTGGGGTAGCGCACCCTCGACCATCCACTCCGCCGGCAACCGGTACCAGAAGGTCCTGGTGACCCGGGCCAACGGATTGAAGGCATGCGCCCCCTTGACCCAGACGCCGAGCGTGTCGGTGATCCTCAGCTGGAAGTAGACACCCACGACTGTGAGACGCACGGCGCTGACACTGCGTTGCCAAGAGCCCCGATTAGCTATCCGAACACCCGGCTACTGGCAAAACGTACAAATTGCTCCAACGACGTGGGATCGGCGAGGGCACCGCTGGCTGCCGCCTGATCCGCCGGTACCCCGGTGAGAATCTTCTTCACCGGCACCTCCAGCTTCTTGCCGGACAGCGTCCGGGGCACCACGGCGACCTGCTGGATCGCGTCCGGCACGTGCCGTGGCGACAACGCGGTACGCAGCTGCCTCGCGATCCGGGCGCGCAGTGCGTCGTCCAACTCGACGCCGCCGCGCAGCACCACGAACAGCAACAGCTCGCCGGCCCCGCCCGCCGGGTCGTCGAGATGGATCACCAGTGAGTCGGCGACCTCGGGCAACGTCTCCACCACCGAGTAGAACTCGGCCGTGCCCAGTCGCACCCCGCCCCGGTTGAGGGTGGCGTCCGAGCGTCCGGTGATCGCGCAACTGCCGTGCTCGGAGATGGTGATCCAGTCTCCGTGGCACCAGACACCGGGATAACGCTCGAAGTAGGCCTGTCGGTAACGGCTGCCGCCCGGGTCGTTCCAGAATCCGACCGGCATGCTCGGCATCGGCTCGGTGATCACCAACTCGCCCAACTCACCGATGACCGGCCGGCCGGTCGACGCCCGAGCCTCGACCCGCGCGCCCAGGCACCGGCAGGTGATCTCCCCCGCCCGCACCGGCAGCAGCGGTACGCCACCGACGAACCCGGTGCACACGTCGGTACCGCCGGACAGCGAGGTGAGCTGCAGGTCCGTGCCGACCGCCCGGTAGACCCAGGTGAACCCCTCGGCCGGTAACGGCGCGCCGGTCGAACCGACTCCACGCAGCGCGGACAGGTCGGCGATATCCCGGGGCACCAACCCGTCCTTGCGGCAGGCCAGCAGGAACGGCGCCGACGTACCGAAGTACGTGGTGCCGGTCTGCGCCGCCAACCGCCACAGGGTGCCCAGATCCGGCCGGGCCGGCGCCCCGGGTGGCGCGTCCACCGCCGGATTGCCGTCGAACAGCACGATCGCCGCCCCCACGGCCGGGCCGGACGCCAGATAGTTCCACATCATCCAGCCGGTGGTGGTGAACCAGAAGAACCGGTCGCCCGGACCGAGATCATGGTGCAGGGCCAGCATCTTCAGGTGTTCCAGCAGGATGCCGCCGTGTCCGTGGACGATCGGCTTCGGCAGGCCGGTGGTGCCCGAGGAGTAGAGCACGTACAGCGGATGGTCGAACGGCACCGCCTCGAACGCCAACGTCTCCTCGGTCGGCGCGGCGAGTTCGGCCCAGCTCGTCGTCGCCCACTCGGGCGCCCGGTCGTCCGGTGCCAGGTACGGAACCAGCACCCGGTGACGCGCCGAGGGCAACGCCGCCGCGATCGCCGCCGCCTCGTCGCGGCGGTCCACCGCCTTGCCGCCGTACCGGTAGCCGTCCACCGCCACCAGCACCGCCGGCTCGATCTGCTGCCACCGGTCGGTGACACTGCGGGTGCCGAACTCCGGCGCGCAGGACGAGAAGACCGCACCGAGGCTGGTCGCGGCCAGCATCAACACGTACGTCTCGGGGATGTTCGGCGCGTACGCGGTCACCCGGTCGCCCCGGCCCACGCCGAGCCGGCGCAAGCCGGCCCGCACCCGGCGGACCTGTTCACGTAGCTGCTCGACAGTGAGGGTGACCGGGGCCCGGGTCTGGCTGTGCGCGATCACCACCGGCTGGTCGCCGGTCAGGCCGGGCGCGCGCAGCACGTGCTCGGCGTAGTTGAGCCGGGCACCGGGGAACCAGCGGGCGCCGGGCATCGACCGGTCGGTGAGCGCCGCGTCCGCCGGCCGGTGTCCGACCACCTCGAAGTAGTCCCAGATCGAGTCCCAGAACCCGGCCAGGTCGGTCACCGACCACTGCCACAGCTGCGGGTAGTCCGCGAACCGCAGCCCACGGCTGCGGTCCAGCCAGCCCAGGTACGCCCCGATGCGGGACCGCTGGCGCACATCCGCCGGCGGGCGCCAGAGCACCTCACTCACGACTGTCGCTCCCTCCCGGACCACGACCACCGTCTCTTTCCGCCGGCTGCCCGTGGCCATCCTCGCGTACCGCAGGTTCCATTGTCGTACGCCAGAACGCCGGTACGGCAATGTGCCCGAAACACAAGGGTCGCGGACAGGTCGCGGTACGGGCACAGGCTCCAGCCGCGTACATCGAAAAAACGCGTTGCCGGTGCGCGGCTGTCCGAGCTTCACTCGCCCGAAACGGTACGGTTCGCCCATGCGTCATCTCTGGAGCTTTCTCAGCGGCCTCGCCGTGGCACCGGTCTGCTGGTTGCTGATCGCGATCGGTCAGTCCACGTCGGCCGGTACGGTGTCCGGCTGGGTGGCCGACGGCCGGTTCCACACCGCGGAGCTGCTCGTACCGGCGGCCTACCTGCTCGTCGCCGGTCTGCTGCTCGGTCTGCTGGGTACGCTGCGCTTCTCGCCGCTCGGGCCGGTCACCGCAGGGCTGCTGCTCATCACCGGGTACGTGGCGACGTTCGTCGACCCGTTCTGGACCCGGGACGTCATCGGCGCGCCCTGGCGGCTCCTCGGCGAGCCGGTCGACCTGTGGCCGCCGGTGGCGAACGGTACCCTGGCGCTGCTCGGTGTCCTGCTCTGCGTGGCGGCGTTCAGCCCCGGGCGCTGGCGGTCGCGACCCGGGCGCGGCGACGGCGAGCGCACCACGGCCGAACCACAGGCGGAACCACTGCCGGTGCGTCCACTCGGCGAGTTCGATCCCTCGCTGTGGTCCCTGTCGGGCGGCGGCGCGACGCCGGCCGCCCCGGCCCCGTCCCAGGGCGAGCGACGATCCACGGGTGCGGCGGCGGGCTCCACCGCCACGGACGGCGACGGTTCCGGGGCCGGTCCGGACACCGGTGTCGTGGCATCGGGCGACGACGGCACCGGACCGGACCGGTTGCGTCCGGCACGCCCGATCCCGCGATCGACCCGCATACCTCGCTGATCCGGTCGGCCTGACCACTGCCGGGGGCGTTGCGGCTGCCGGGTACCGTGCCTGAAGCATCACCCTTGTGAGGAGGTCAGATGAGGCACGTGGGCTCGTTGGTCCTGTCCATGACGCTCACCCCGGTCATCTGGTTCCTCGTCGGGCTGGGGCTCAGCGAGTACGGGCAGGTCCGGGCGATCGCGTACGCCGACCCGCCGCTGGAGCTGTTCATCGGACTGGCCGCGCTGGGTCTCGGCGGCCTGGTCTACACGCTGTTGCTGCTGCCGAGACTCTCTCCGACGGGTCCGGTGCTCGCCGGGCTGGTGTTTCTCGGCCTGTCCGCCTGGTCGGCGCTGGACGCGACGAGTTTCTACGAGAACCTCCCGCGCCGGTTCCTCGGCACGGATTTCGTGTTCACCGCCCCCGCCGAAGGGCCCGCCGTCGTGCTGGCCGTCCCGCTGCTGGCAACCGTGTTCAGCCCGCGCCGCTGGCGGGGTGAGCGGATGACCGCGCTGTACGCCGGCGTGCCCGGCGGTCCCGGCCCGGCCGCGATGGCCCATACCGCCGCGCCGCCGGGCGGTGCGCCCGGCTACGGCGGCTATCCCCCGGCTGACGCGGGGAACCGGCCGGGCGGCGGCCCACCTCACTGGGCCGGCCCACCCCACTGGACCGCCCCGCAGGCGGTCGGCAACCCCGCGCAGACGATCGCGTTCCCCGCCACCGGCAACCCTCCGCTGCGGCCGGCCCGCCCGGCTTCGGCCACCGCCGGCCCCGACACCGAGTTGGAGACGATGCGGCTGACCCCGCCGGGCCATCGACGGGACGATCCCACGGTCGTACTGCACCGGTCCGGGCCATCGTCGAGCACCACGCCCGGTGACACGAGCGCTCCGGTCACCGGCGGCACCGACGAAACCACCCGGATCACCACCCCGCCGAATCCACCGGCCGGCGACGCCGACGAAACCACCCAGGTCGGCACGGCGCCGGCCAGCGACGCCGAGGCGACCACCCGCATCACCTCCCCGGACGACACGGTGGCCATCAGCAGGCCGCCGGCGTCGGGCGGCACCGGCGGGTCCGGTACACCGCAGACCCCGGCCGCGCCCACCGACCCCGCCGCACCCGCCGACCCGGACGCACCCGCCGACCCGGACGCGACCCGCCCGCTCTGAGTGACATCCGACGCAGGTCGCGCGCTCCCGGGGACAGGCTCACGAGGACAGACTCACGGGGACAGCAACTGGCGAGCCATCACGATCCGCTGCACCTGGTTCGTCCCCTCGTACAGCTGGGTGATCTTGGCGTCACGCATCATCCGCTCGACCGGGAAGTCGCGGGTGTAGCCGTACCCGCCCAACAGCTGAACGGCGTCCGTGGTGATCTCCATCGCCGCGTCCGAGGCGAAGCACTTCGCCGCCGCTCCGAAGAACGTGAGATCGGCGTCGCCGCGCTCGGAGCGGCCGGCAGCGGCGTAGGTCAACTGCCGGGCCGCCTCCAGCTTCATCCCCATGTCAGCGATCATGAACTGAACCCCCTGGAAGTCGGCGATCGGCTTGCCGAACTGGGTGCGCTCGCGCACGTACCCGCGGGCCACGTCCAGCGCCCCCTGGGCGATCCCGAGGGCCTGCGCGGCGATCGTCACCCGGGTGTGGTCGAGGGTGCGCATCGCGGTGGCGAACCCGGTGCCGGGCTCGCCGATCATCCGGTCCGCTGGGATACGCACGTTGTCGAGATACACCTCACACGTTGGCGATCCCTTGATCCCCAGCTTGCGCTCGGGAGCACCGAAGCTGACCCCAGAATCGGACTTTTCTACCACGAAGGCCGATATGCCCCGAGAGCGGGCACCCGGTTCGGTGGACGCGAAGACCGTGTAGTACTGCGACACGCCTGCGTTGGTGATCCACCGCTTGACGCCGTTGAGCACCCAGTGGTCACCGTCGCGGACCGCCCGCGTCGTCATCGACGCCGCGTCGCTGCCCGCCTCGGGCTCGGAAAGGCAGTACGAGAACATCGCCTCGCCGGCCGCCACCGGCGGGAGATAGCGCTGCTTGAGCTGATCGGAGCCGGCGAGCAGCAGCGGCATGGTGCCGAGCTTGTTGACCGCAGGAACAAGCGAGGAGGAGGCGCAGGCACGGGCCACCTCCTCGATCACGATAGCCGTGGCGAGGGCGTCCGCGTCCGCCCCGCCGTACTCTTCGGGGATGTGCGGGGCATGGAAATCAGCGGCTCGTAGCGCGTCGTACGACGCGGCGGGAAACTGCGCGGTCTCGTCCGCCTCGGCGGCGTTGGGCGCGACCTTCGCGTCGCAGACCTCCCGTACCGCTTCTCTGACCGCTGCGTACTCTTCGGGTAACTGATAGACATCGAACGCTGGGCCGGCTGCCATCGCACACTCCACTCGTCTCGCGTCCCCACTCGCAACGTGCTCGAATGTGAGGATACCGGCGAGTAACGCCGGTGCCGGTCGCCCCCGCCCAGGCGCACGGACTATCGTCTCCCGGGCACCCGGGCGGCACCCCGTCCGGGTCGGGCCCCGGAGAAGCGGTGTGCCGCGAACGTGAAAACGACGATGATTGGTGTCGGGTCCCCGGCACCGGAACCACCGACCGCGACGCAGAATCAGCGCCGCCAGCGCGAGCGGAGAACACAGGCGTGACCATCCCGTACCCGAACACCCAGCCCATGCCGGCCATCGCGGCGGTGACCCCGCCGTCCGGCGCCCCCCGGCCACGTCTGACCTTCCTCGGCACCGGGTATCTGGGCGCAACGTATGCCATCTGCTTCGCCGAACTCGGATACGACGTGATCGGCTACGACGTCGACGCCGACAAGATCGCGAAACTGAGCGCCGGTGACGTGCCGTTCCACGAGCCCGGCCTGGACGAGTTGCTCAACCGTAGCCTGGCCGCCGGTCGGCTGCGGTTCACCACCGACATGGCCGCCACCGCCGAATTCGGCGACGTGCACTTCATCTGCGTCGGCACGCCGCAACGCGGCGACGGGATGGGTGCCGACCTGTCCTACGTCGAGGCCGCGGTCACCGGGCTGTCGCAGCAGCTGTCCCGCAAGGCGTTGATCGTCGGCAAGTCGACCGTGCCGGTCGGCACGGCCGAGTGGATCGAGCAGCTGGTCAGCAAGCACACCCCGGCCGACCTCGGCGTCGAGGTCGCGTGGAGCCCCGAGTTCCTGCAGGAGGGCTTCGCCGTCGAGGACGTGTTGCGACCCAACCGGATCGTCGTCGGGGTCAAGAGCGAATGGTCCAACGGCATGCTGTACGCCGCCCACAAGGGGGTGTTCGACCTGGCCGCCACCGAGGACCGTGAGGTGCCCCTGGTGGTCACCGACTTCGCCACCGCCGAACTGGTCAAGGTGGCCGCGAACGCGTTTCTGGCCACCAAGATCTCGTTCATCAACGCGATGGCCGAGGTCTGCGAGGTCGCCGGTGGCGATGTCACCCAACTGGCCCGGGCGATCGGCTTCGACCCGCGGATCGGCAACCGGTTCCTGCAGGCCGGCGTCGGGTTCGGCGGCGGCTGCCTGCCAAAGGACATCCGCGCGTTCCAGGCCCGCGCCCAGGAGCTGGGTGCGGGCGAGGCTCTGCGGTTCCTGCACGAGGTGGACCTGATCAACCAGCGCCGTCGGACCCGGGTGGTCCAGCTCGCGGCCGAGCTGCTCGGCCGGCGCTCCGGGCCGGCCGGGCCGGATCTGTCCGGGACCACCGTGGCGGTGCTCGGGGCGACGTTCAAGCCCAACTCCGACGACGTACGCGACGCACCGTCACTCGCTGTCGCCGCGATGCTGGCCAAGACGGGCGCCCGGGTACGGGTGTTCGACCCGGAGGGCATGGAGAACGCGCGACGGGCGCAACCCGACCTGAGTTACGTGCCGTCGATCGTCGACGCGGTGCGCGACGCCGATCTGGTCTGCGTACTGACCGAGTGGGCCGACTTCCGTAACGCCGACCCGGTCGCCCTGGGTGAACTCGTCGCCGGTCGACGGGTGATCGACGGGCGCAACTGCCTGGATTCCGCCCTGTGGACCGGCGCCGGCTGGGAGTACCGGGGCATGGGCCGTCCCTGACCGGACCAGCCTCCGACCGGGCGGGTCCCGAGCGAACCGCCTTTCACGATCTCCACGCCGTCAAGGGCTGTTCAACCGTTGCCTAGTTTAGGCATGCTTCGTAGAGGAGCGGTCCACAATGCTGGGCCCGGCGTGGAGGAGGGGCCATGAGTACGGCGTACCGCTGCACCTCGTGTGGGCGGACCGTGCCGGCGGCGGCCACGTGCCCCCGGTGCGGGGCCGCCCAACCGCAGTTCGCCGACGACCTCGCCCGCATCGAGCGCTCTATCGCGGACATGAAGGCACGCGACGTCGCCCTGGCCAAGGAGCAGAAGAAGATCGCCAGCGACATCCAGGCGGCGATCTTCCAGCGGGACATCCTGTCCACCGGCGGTGCCGCTGGCCGACGCGGACCGGGCGGGCGACCAAAGCTGCTGGTCCGGCGGCGGGCTGACCGCCGACCGCCGACCGCCGAGCCGGGCACGGCACCGCCGAGGTTCCCCCGGCAGGCACCTCCTCCCTCCGGTGACGACCTACCGCCCGACGGACCGCCGCCGGACGACGACGCCGGTTACCCGTCCGCCGCTGCCGACGACGACCCGACCACGCTGATGCCGGGCATGGGGTCACGGCCCGAGGCATCTCCGCTGGAGATCCAGAACGTCCTGCTCGGCCTCGGCGCGCTGATGGCGGTGGTGGTCTTCGCCGCCGTCGCGAACAGCGCAATCGCCGACCCGACGCGGCTGGCCATCCTGTTCCTCGGGACCCTGCTGCTGCTCGCCGCCCCGCCGGTGGTGGCCCGTCGCGGCCTCACCTCCACCGCCGAGACGATCGCCGCCGTCGCGTTGGTCCTGGTTCCCATCGACGGTTTCGCCTTGTGGGCCACTGACGTGGTCCGTGCCGGGCCGGTCAGCGGCACCGTCTTCGCCGGGTTCACCTTCGGGGTGACCGCGCTGGTCGCCGGAGCGTACGCGACCACCACCGGACTACGTCTGCCCCGGTACGCGATGGTGCTGGCGATCCAGCCGGTCATTCCACTGCTCTGCTACGACCTGATCGACGGTTCCGCCGGCTGGGCACTCGTACTGACCGCAGTGGCCGCCGTCGACCTGGCCCTTGCCTGGACACTCAGCGGCGCCGGTGGGCCTGACGGCGGTGCCTGGCTGGACGGGTTGTCCCGGTTCGGCGGGTTGCCCCGGCCCGGCCGGCGCGCGGGCGCGGCGACGCAACCGCCCGAGGCCGGTGGCGTCCGGCCGGAAGGCGATCCGGAAGAGTCCGACGCGGTCGTGGACGGCGAGCCGATCCGCGCGTCGGGCCGCGCCGGCACGATCCGGGACGACGGCGGCGACGGCGGCGTCGGCCGACGACCGGGCCGTGGACGGCGGCCGGGCTGGACCCCGCCGGCCCCCGGCGCGGCGCTGCTCTGGCTGCGGGACCTGATCTGGGCGCTGCACGGCCTGGCCGTCTGCGCCGCGCTCGTCTTCGCCGCCGCCGCCGTGCTGCGCGCCGCGACCGTGCCGGTCGCGTTCGGTGCCGGTGCGGTCCTGGTGATCGCCGCCGGAGCGGGGCTGGCCGGCGCGTTCATCCTGCGTTACCGACCGCTACCCGACCTGGCGGCCGGGGTGTTCACCTTGGCGGTGGTCGGCGCGGCCAGCCGGGTGGTGGCGGTCGCGCTACCGGGACGGGCACTGCTGCTGATCGCCGCCGTGGTAGCCGTCGCCGGTTTCGCCGTACGGTCGCTGCCGGAGTCGCTGCGGCGCGGCCCCCAGCTGGCTTCCGCGGCGGCGTTGGCGCTCCTGGGGGTGCTCGTGGCCGGCGGGGCGCTACGCGCCGCGCTGGCCCCGGTTCGGGCTGCCTGGCCGGCCTGGGAAGCCGATCTCACCGCCTACCCGCAACGGCTGGCCGAATTCTCCGGGCCGGCCGACTGGCAACTGGCGGTCGCCGCCCTACTGATCACTGTCGCGGCAGCGGTCGCCATGCCCGCCGAGTGGCGGCGCGAGGCCACGGTCGCCGGTGTGACGCTGACCGCGCTCGCCGTTCCGGCGGCATTCGGCCTGGCCTGGTACGCCGCCCCGTGGCTGCCGGTGTTGGCCGCCGTGGCGGTGGCGGCCAGCGGCTACCTGGCCGACACGCAACGCGCCGCCCACGTGCACGTCGGTGGCGCCGCCGTACTCGGCGTGGCCGGTGCCGGAGCGGCGTTGGCCAGACCCGGGTCGACCGCGGCGGTGCTGCTGGTGCTTGCCGCCGCAGGCGTGCTGATCGCGGTCGCCGGCACCCTGCCGGAGGTGCGTCGCCGGCCGGCCGGCGACGCGATCGGTGGCTGGGCCGCCGGTGGCGCGGCACTCGCGCTGCCCGGCGGGGTGGTCGCGTTCGTCACCGCGCTGGTACCGCCCCCGGGCCCGACCCCGCTGGCGCTGCAGGAGGCGACCGCGCCGATCCTCGCCGCCGGTTTCCTGGCCGTGTGCGGGACACTGGGCTACGCCTCGCTGGCCCAGGTGGTTCAGCGTCAGATCCCCCGGCCGTTGGCGGTCGGCACCGGGTTGGGCGCGCTGGCGGTGACCGCCGCCGCGTTCGGCTCGCCGGGTGCCACCGTCGCCGACGCCTGGGTCGCCGTCGCGCTGCTGGTCGCCGCGGTGCTGCTGTTCCTGGCCCGGTCGATCGACGCGGGTCGACGGGCCGACCATCTGCTGGACGGGCCGGACTACGCGGCGGCCGCCGCCACCGCCGCGCTGGTCGGCACGCTGGCCCGGGTGAGCGTCATCGTGGTACCCGGCGTCGAGCTGGTCACCAGCGCGGCCATGGCCCTGGTCGTCGCGGTCGGCATCCGGGCCATGCCGGATCAGTGGCGGCGCGGGCCGATCCTCGGCGCCGCGATCAGCGGCGGCGTCGTCGCCGTGCTGGCCGGCTATACGGCCGTCGCCGGTGGTGCCCGGGCGCTGGCCACACCGGGACAGCTCTGGCAGGCCGATCTCAGCGCGTGGTCCACCGACGTGACGGCCAACGCCTGGCAGGTGCCACTCGCCCTGGTGCTGCTGGCGATGGCCGCCGCCGTGGTGATGCCCCGGCCATGGTCGTTCCATGCGGCCGGGGTGCTCGTCGCGCTCGCCACGGTCGGCACGCCCGCCGCGCTCGGCCTGCCCTGGTGGTCGCCGATCATGGTCGGCCTCCTGGTGGCGATCGGGTACGGGATCATGTCGGTGGCAGCCGACGACCCGCGTGCCGCCACCGCCCGCGCCGGCGTCGCCACCGCCGTGGCGCTGTACGCCGTCGGCGCCAGCCTGGTCCGGCCGTGGACGACTGCCGCCGCGCTCGGCGTCATCGTGCTGACCTGCACCGTGGTTGCCGTACTGGGCCGGGTGATCGCGACCGTCACGCTCTCCGACGATGGCCGACGGCAGACCGGTGACCCGGACGTGCCGGCAGCCGCCGACGACGACCGCGGCTACGCCGACGACGATCTCGCCGTGCCGGTGCCGGCCGATCCGGCGGCCATGCCGGCGCACCTGGCCAAGGTCGGTGGAGCCGCTACCGGCGCCGCTCTGCTCGCCCTGCCCGGCGCGGTGGCGGCGCTCGCCGCAGCGCTGGGGTGGAGCGCGGAGATCCTGCTGACCGGTGCACTGGCTGCCTCGGCGCTGGGGGTCGCCGTACTCGCGGTGGCGCGCCAGAGGATCCCGCACTATCTGCCGTACGCCACCGTCGGCCTGGTCGGTGGCGCCACGGTGACCGCCCTCGCGTCCCTGCCCACCGACCTGCCCACCGGCATGTACGCGGCCGGCGCCGCACTGCTCGGCGTCCTCGCCGAACTGCTGCGGGCGGCGACCCCGCCACCGCCCGACCTGGCCCGGCCGAGCCGGCGATGGACGATGCTCGGCGGTCGGTGGAGCCGTCCCGGCTCGCTGGAGATCGGCCGGGAGTGGACCATCAGCCCGGTGCGGGGCGCGTTGGCCGCCGCGGCGCTGCCGACGGCGCTGGCGGTAGCGGCGGTGGCACCGACCTTGATCGCGGCGTTGGTCCAGCCGTACCAGAGCTTGACCGCCATCTGGCAGGGTCCACCACCCAGCCTGCTGAACCCACCGGCGGACGCGGTCGACCCGACCAACGTCCTGGCGGCGCTGCTGCTCACCGTGGCCGCAGCACTCGCCGCGACCGGCTTCAACACCGACCAGCCCGGACAGGCCGTGCCGGTGGTGTTGCCCGGGGTGGCAATCACCCTGCTGATCACACCGATGTCCCTCGGCGTCGGGTGGCCGGCCAGTACCAGCGCGGCGCTGCTGGTCTTCGCGGTGGCGATGATCGGGCTGGCGTTGACCACACCCCCGCCGGACACCGAACGCCACCGACCGCTGCGGATCGCGCGGCGACTGCTGTTCGTGATCGGTCTCGCGGCCGGGGGCGCCGGCCTCACCGGTGCGCTCGCCGACGACGGGCTGACCGTCTTCACCCTGGCCAGTGCGGTCGTGGTCGGGGCGGTCGCCGCGTTCGCCGGGCGCAGCCAACCGGCCCGGATCCTGGGCTGGCTGTTCGCCTCGATCATGGCGCAACTGTTCGTGCTGACCGTGGGTCTGGTCGCCGGGCTGGCGCCGGCCTGGTCGGCCTTCGGGGTGCTCGGCGTCGGCGCCGCGTTGTTGCTGTCCGCGACGCGGCTGCCCCGGCTCAACCATCCCGAGGCGATCCGCGAGGCGGCGGTGGTCGAGTGGAGCAGCTACGCGGCGGCGCTGCTCGCCTTCGCGCTCGCGTACGACTCGAACCCGCATCTGGCGGGTCTGCTGGCCGGCTGGGGGGCGGTGCTCGGCGTGGCCGCCACCCGCCCGGGCCGGCGGGCCATGGAGCGCCGGGTGCTGTTCTGGGTGGCGGTGGGTTGCGAAATCACCGCCTGGTGGATGTTGATGCGGATCGCCGATGTGACCCTCGCCGAGGCGTACACCCTGCCGTTCGCCGCACTCGCCCTGCTGGTCGGCGTTCTGGAGCTGCGACACCGGCCGGACCTGAGCAGTTGGACGGCGTACGGCCCGGCGTTGGCGGCGGCCTTCCTGCCGACCCTGGTGATCGTGATCGGCAGCGGAGAGAACAGCATCCGGCAGGTGTTGTTGCTGCTCGGCGCGGTCGGCACGCTGCTGGTCGGGGCGATGAGCCAGCAACAGGCGCCGGTGGTGATCGGCACGGTGGTCAGCGCGATCACGGCGCTGCACGCGCTGACCTTCTTCGGTCCGTGGCTGGTGCTGATCCCGGTCGGTCTGGTGCTGCTGGCGTTGGGCGCGAGCAGCGAATGGCGTCGGCACACCCAGGAGCGCCTCCGTGGCGCCCTACGCGGCATGCGCTGACCGCCACCCACCCCTCGGCGATCTTGGGCTCCAAGATCGCCGGGGTGGCGGTAGGAGTGGGGTGGCGGTAGGAGTCAGATCGGGGCGGTGCGGTCGGCCCGCAGAGCGGCGTCCTTGGCCGCCACCAGGTTCACCAGCTCCCGCTGGAAGTCGACCATCCGGGCGCGCAGCACCGGATCCGCGGCGGCGAGAATCCGTACGGCCAGCAGGCCGGCGTTGCGCGCACCACCGATCGACACGGTGGCCACCGGGACTCCGGCGGGCATCTGCACGATCGACAGCAGCGAATCCATCCCGTCGAGGTACCGTAACGGCACCGGCACCCCGATCACCGGCAGCGGGGTCGCCGCCGCGACCATGCCCGGCAGGTGGGCGGCGCCACCGGCACCGGCGATGATCGCCTGCAGGCCACGGTCGGCGGCCGTCGCGGCATAGTCGAGCATCGCCTGCGGCGTGCGGTGCGCCGAAATCACCCGCACCTCGTGATCGACGCCGAACTCGTCGAGCGTATCGGCCGCCGCCCGCATGGTCGGCCAGTCCGAGTCGCTACCCATGATGACGCCGATCATCGGCTCTCACCCGCAATGGTGCCGGTCAACGGCCCTCCCGCAGCCATTGGGCGGCCCGCGCCGCACGGGCCCGCACCTCGACGAGATCCGTACCCAGTGCCGTCACGTGGCCGATCTTGCGACCGGGGCGGACCTCCTTGCCGTACAGGTGGACCTTTGCCCCCGGATCGGCCGCGAACAGGTGGTGCAACCGTTCGTCGATGCCCATCGGTCCGTCCGGACCGCCGAGGACGTTGGCCATCACCACGGCCGGCGCGGTCAGGGCGGTGTCCCCCATCGGATAGTCCAGCACCGCCCGCAGATGCTGCTCGAACTGCGAGGTACGGGCTCCCTCGATGGTCCAGTGCCCGGAGTTGTGCGGGCGCATCGCCAGTTCGTTGACCAGGATGTCGCCGGCGACCTCGAACAGCTCCACCGCGAGCAACCCGACCACGTCGAGCGCGCCGGCCAGGTCGATCGCCAACTGCTGGGCACGCAGGGCCAGCGGCTCCGGCAGATTCGGCGCGGGAGCCAGCACCTCGACGCAGATGCCGTCCCGTTGCACGGTCTCCACCAGCGGATACACCGCGATCTGCCCGAACGGCGAGCGCGCCACCTGCACCGCGAGTTCGCGGGTCAACGCGACCCGTTCCTCGGCGATCAACGGGGTGGCCGACGGGTCCAAGCCGGCTGCGGCCAGTTCGTCGGCGCAACGCAGCGGCCACACCCCGCGACCGTCGTAGCCGCCCCGCGCGGTCTTGACGATCACCGGCCAGCCCACCTCGGCACCGAACGCGGCCAGGTCGTCGGTCGTGGCGATCCGGCGCCACCGGGGGATCGGCGCGCCCAACTCGGCCAGCCGCTCGCGCATCAGTGCCTTGTCCTGCGCGTAGCGCAACGCGTCGGCACCCGGATACACACGTACCCCGTCGGCCGCGAGCGCCCGGATGTGCTCGCCGGGCACGTGCTCGTGGTCGAAGGTCAGCACGTCGCAGCCCTTGGCGAAGGTGCGTAGGGCGGCGAGATCGGTGTGTTCGCCGTACTGCACGTCGGCGGTGACCAGCGCCGCACCGTCCTCCGGTGTGCGCGCGAGCACGCGCAGCGACTGGCCGAGCGCGATGGCGGCCTGGTGGGTCATCCGGGCAAGCTGCCCACCGCCCACCATCGCGACGACGGGCAGACCCGTGCGGGTATCCATGGCGGCGCCAGCCTAACCCAGCTGACCGACCAGGTCGGCGGGTGAGGTGACCGGACGGTCGCAGACGAAGCCCCGGCAGACGTACGCGGTCGGGGCACCGCCGGCCATCGGCCGGTCCGCCAGCAGCGGTACCCCCGGCTGGTCGGACGCGCCGGCGACCACCACGGCACCGGGCGGGGCATGCCGACGGGCCGCCCGCAGCAGCGGCTCGGCGACCGGATCGTCGGTGACGACCGCGATCTCGTACGGTCCGGAGAGCAGCGCCTCGCCGACCGCCGCGGCGTACCCGGTGAACCGGGCATGCCGGGCGACGATCGGGGCGACGGTCGCCAGCGCCGCTTCGGCCGCCGCCCGGTGCCGTGGCGAGCCGCGCAGCGCGGCGTACGCGGTGAGTGCGGCGGCCATCGAGGAGAGGCCGGACGGGGTGGCGTTGTCGGTCGGGTCGGCCGGCCGGGCGACCAACCGCTCGGCGTCGTCGGCGGTGTCGAAGAAGCCACCGTTGCCACTGGCGAACCTGTCTGTCGCGACCTCCAGCAGCTCACCTGCCAGGTCGAGCCAGCGGGCTTCACCACGCAGCTGGTGCAGGGCGCAGAACGCTTCGGCGACACACCCGTAGTCGTCGAGCACGCCGGCCGGAGCGCCGGCCAGCCCGTCCCGCGACACCCTCCGCAGCCGGCCCTCGACCAAGTGGGTACGGGCCAGGTAGGCACCGGCTGAGATGGCGAGTTCGGCGGCCAGTTCCCCGTCGGCCGGGCTGTCGACGGCGGCATCGGCGGCGGTGCGGGGATGGGTGTTCTCGGCGCTGCCGGGGTCGGCGGCGAGGGCGCTGGCGGTGGTGGCGAATTCGACCAGAGCGGTGATCGCGAGACCGTTCCAGGCGGCCACCACCTTGTCGTCGCGGGTCGGCTGCGGGCGGGCCGCCCGGACCCGGCGCAGCGCCGACCGGACACGATCCACTTGCGGTGGCGGGGTGTCGTCGACGTCACGGGCCAGGCGCAGCACGCTGGTGCCGTGCTCGAAGGTGCCGGCCGCGGTGACACCGTACAGGTCAGCGGCCCACCGGCCGTCGGGCTCGCCGAGTGCGTCGCTCAACTGCTGCGGGGTCCAGACGTAGGTAGCGCCTTCGACGCCCTCGGTGTCGGCGTCCAGGGCCGACGCGAACCCGCCGCCGGGCAGGGCCAGTGCCTCGGCCAGGAAGCCGACCGTCTCCCGGGCGATCCGGGCGGCCAGCCGGTCGCCGGTCAGTCGCCACAGCAGGGTGTATACCCGCAGCAGCAGAGCGTTGTCGTAGAGCATCTTCTCGAAGTGCGGAACGGTCCAGGTGCCGTCCACGGCGTACCGGGCGAATCCACCCGCGAGCTGGTCGTAGATGCCGCCCCGGGCCATCGCCTCGCAGGTGTGCCGCGCGATCTCCAGACTCTGCGCGTCGCCGGTGCGTTGGTGGTGGCGCAGCAGGAAGAACAGGTCGAGATGGGGCGGGAACTTCGGCGCGCCGCCGAAGCCGCCATGCGTCGGGTCGTACTCCTTGTGCAGGGTGGCCGTCGCGGCGTCGAGCAGATCGGCGGTCAGTGGTGCGGTCGGACCGCCGACGGCCTGCGCCCCGCCGATGGTTTCCACCACGGCCGCGCCTTGGCGCAGCACCGCCTCGCGCTGGTCCCGCCAGGCGATGGTGACCGACTGCAGCAGCCGGACGAAGTTCGGTCGGGGGAAGTAGGTACCGCAGAAGAACGGTGTGCCGTCCGGGGTGGCGAAGACCGTCATCGGCCAGCCGCCGTGCCCGGTCATCGCCTGGGTGGCGGTCATGTAGACCGCGTCGACGTCAGGGCGTTCCTCCCGGTCCACCTTGACCGCGACGAAGTTGTCGTTGATGAGCCCGCCGACCGTCTCGTTGGCGAACGACTCGTGCGCCATCACATGGCACCAGTGGCACGCCGCGTAGCCGACAGAGATGAGCACCGGTACGTCGCGGCGGCGTGCCTGCGCGAACGCCTCGTCGCACCACGGCCACCAGTCGACCGGATTGTCGGCATGCTGCTGAAGGTACGGGCTGGTCGCCTCGCCGAGCCGGTTCACCGTGGCCCACTCCTCACTCATCGTCGGCTACCGCGACGATAGCCAGCTGCGGGTAGTGCAGCGCGGTGATGCCCGAGCGCGCAGCGGCGCGGACGTTCTCCACCCGATCGTCGACGAAGGTGACCTGGCTCGGCTGCGCGCCGAGCCGGCGAAGTAACGCCCGGTAGACCGCTGGATCGGGCTTGGCCAGCGCCAGCCGGCAACTGAACAGCAGATGCTCGAACCCGGCGGCCCAAGCCGCCGCCTCGATCGCGGTGGCGAGCGAGGCGGGCGCGTTGGACAGCAGCGCCAGTCGGTGACCGGCGGCGGTGAAAGCGTCCAGCAGGTCGAGGGTCTGCGAATTGAGATGTGACCAGCTGGCGACGTCGAGGCGGTCGAGATCGGTGACCAGCGGGGCTTCGGCGGCCAGCGGCCGGCCGACGACCTGGCTCCAGTATCGCTGCGGAGAACAGCCGCCGTCGTACTCGTCCCGGTGACGCCAGTAGCGCCGGGTGAACTCGGCCAGTGGTAGACCCGCCGTCTCGGCCATCGCGGCGACCGCGGCGGACGGTTGGGGCAACGAGATGACCTGGCCGTAGTCGAACACGAGCCAGCTGCTCACGACGCCCCGTCGGCACGCAGCGGATAGATCTGGGCCTGGGCGGAATCGAGCAGTGACCGGAGCACCGTGATGATCTTGTCGGCGGGCATCGGCTTGAAGAAGTGGTAGCCCTGCGCGGCGGCGCAACCGAGTGCCGCCAGGGTGGCACGCTGATCGGCGGTTTCCACGCCCTCGGCGACCACCCGTAGCCCCATCTCCCGCCCCAGGAACACGGTGTGCCGCACGATCGCCGCCGCCCGTGGCGAGTCGGCCATCCGTACGACGAACGACCGGTCGACCTTCAGTTCGTCGACGGTGACCCGGGACAGGAAGGCAAGCGACGAAAAGCCGGTGCCGAAGTCGTCCACCGCCAGTTGTACGCCCATCTCGCGCAACCTGGCCAGCACCTCGTCGATGATCTCCAGATCGCTCATCACCACGGTCTCGGTGATTTCGAGCACCAGCCGTCGGGCAGGAACCTGGTGCCGACGCAGCAGTTCGCCGATCTCCGCCGGCAGCTGCGGATCGAGCAGGCTACGGGCGGAGATGTTGACCGAGATCGGGACGTCGATGCCACACGCCGCCCACTCGGCCGCGACCGACAGGGCTCGGTCGACGACGTAGCGGGTGAACGGACCGAGCAGCTCACTGCCTTCGACGGCCCGGACGAAATCGACCGGGGTGAGCCGGCCGCGACGGGGATGCCGCCAGCGGATCAACGCCTCGACGCCGGTGGGCGCGCCGGTGACCAGATCCACGGCGGGCTGCAGAGCGAGTTCGAGCTGGTCGTCAACGCCCAGTGCGACCCTCAGCTCGGCCAGCAACGCGAGTTGGTCGGTGCTCGCGGCATCCTTGGCGCTGTCGTACCCCGCGATGTTGCCGCCGATCTCCCGCGCCTGGCTCATCGCGATGTTCGCCCGGCGCAGCAACTCGTTCATGTCGGCGGTGCCGGCCCCGGCGACCACCACTCCGAGCAGGCCTTCGACCGACATCCACACCCCGGCGACCTCGGTCGGCTCGGCCAGCACAGCGGAGATCTCCCGGGCCCGGCCCATCGCGATCGAGGTCGGTGACGGCCGCTCCATCGCGGCGGCGGGCCGGGTCGGGGCACAGACCCGTGCGTCCGTCGGCGGCCCGGCACCGTTCGTGCCGTCCAGGTCCGGCCGGGCAAGGGTGGTCAGCAGTACGGCGAACTCGTCGTTGCCGAGGCGGCCGAGCAGCTCGCCGGGACGCAGCCGGGCCTTGAGCCGGCTGGCGGCCGATTGCAGCAGCTCGTCACCTGCCGCGTTACCGAGCGTGTCGTTCACCTCGTTGAACCGCTTGATGTCCAGCATGAGCAACGCGATCGGATGGTCGTGGTCGAGCTCATGCAGCGCCGCATCCCCACGGGCCAGCAACGCCGGGCGGTTGAGCAACTCGGTGACCGGGTCGTGCATCGACTCGTGCGCCACCCGGGCGGTGAGATCGCGCAACTCGGTATGCGTCGCCGCATCGTGCAGCGCGGCGGCGAGGGCGTCGCCGAAGGCCGAGAGCGCGTCGCGGTCACGGGGACCGGGCAGCGCGGTCGCCGGCAGGTGGACACGCAGCACGCCGACATCGTTACGTCCGACAGCGAGCGGGTGGACCAGACACTGGTCGGTGATTTCGACGTCGCCTGGTCGACCTTCGTCGGACTCGGCCGGCAGCTTCCCGTCGACGACGGCCGGCGCCGCGGCTTCCGCGGGCGACAGGGTGTTCGGCTCGGTACGTGGCCCGGGGACCGCCACGGGGTTCGCGGGTCCGGCCGGGTCGCATGCGGCCGTGGCGGGCAGCTCCGAACGGTGCAGGGCTCCGCTCGCGTCGCCGGCGTAGCGCCAGCGACGCCCATCGGCACGTTGGACGTCGACTTCGACTCGTTCGGCACCGAACAGCGCCAGCCCGCCGGCCACCCCGGCGCTGGCGACGCCGGATTCGTCGAGCTGGTTGAGCGCGTGCGTCGCCTGCGCGAATTCCTGCCAGGCCCGGCGTTCGTCCTCCACCCTGAGCCAGTGGCCGTAGGTCTGCTGGAGCAGCCACAGGGCCGGTGGCAGGAGCAGGAGCCACCGCGGGTCGTGACTGAGCATGGTCACCGTGACCAGACCGATCAGCACGTTCCCGACGAACATCAGCAGCTTGTTGCGCAGCGCGTGGAGCAGGGTCGACCAGAACGGGCGCCCGTAACGCAACGTCAAGGCTACGGTGGCCAGCGCCGCGGTCAGCAACAGATAGCTGAGCCCGCCGACCGCCAGGGCGGCGGCCAGGCCCGGGGTGATCGGCCGACCATGCGGTTCGGCGACCATGCCGGTCACGGTCGCGGCTACCCCGACGGCGACAGTGAGCGACGCGCTCACCCGGATGACCTCGGGTACCGTACGCGGCTCGGCGAACACGGACATCAGGGCCCACGCCGCGCCGACCCCGAGCGCCGCCGCGGCCGGTAGCCAGCCGGTCGGGATCAGATAGAGCCCGACGATCAACGCGGCCTCGCCCCAGGTGAAGCTGACCGTGCCGGTGCCGATACGGAACCGCAGACGGGCCAGTTGGGCGACGCCCAGCAGCAGCGCGACGATCGCGAACCGGGCCGCCGCAGGGACGTCGCCGGTTGCCCCGGACGCCGTTTCGGTGAACCACCCGATCGCGATGGTGGCGAGGGCGGACACGAAGGCGGCGGCGGTGAACGCGGGCAGCCGCCAGTGGGCACCACGCCCGGCGGCACCCGGTCCGGGTGCCGGACCGTCAGGGCCGAGTCCCGGCTGCTGCGACGACGTCACGGACCGCTCCCGGTGCCGGCCGATGCCGTACCGCCGCAGCTCACGTGACCGACCGCCGTCCTACAATGATCAATATTCGCGAACTCGACTCGCGTCCACCGCCGGCGACGCAGGGCGTCGGCTGGGTAGTCCATCGTCGCCCCTTTCCGCGCGGTGGAGGAACTGAAGTCCCCGGCGGAAGGCTAAGCCAAAGCGGATTGCGGCAACAGGGGCCGCAGGGTCGGATTAGGATCGCACGGCCACTCAGAGGCATAAAACTCGCTGGTGGGAGCGCTTGCAAGCGCTTACATCGGCGATCCCGGGCGCACATCGCGTTCTGTCGGATCAAGGACATCCGGCCGGGCCGGTTCCGTGCTATCGGCCGGCGCCTGGTTGTCGAAGCGGTCCGGCAACCGACGCAGCCGGGTGTTCATGTTGCGGATCAAGAACACCGTCGCCGCAGCAAGCAGGAGGAGCAGGAACAAACCCATCGGACCGGCCAGCCCGCCGTTACGGGTGTCCCCGAAGTTGTTGGTTGCCAGGACGAGATCCGCCACCGGGGCATGGCCCACCGCGAGGACGTGCACCGCGTTCAGCATGACCGGGCTCCTTGGATGCGCTCACCACGACGACAGGGACACGCTACGCCTGACATCTCAGGACCGCTCCAGCCGCTCCCGGACCCCGGCGAACAGGTCCGACTCAGGCAGTGGACTGTCAACGACCGAACGTACCAACTCGAAGTCCTCCGTCGGCCAGGCTTGCCGCTGCACCTCCATCGGCACCTGGAACCAGAACCCGTCCGGGTCGACCTGGGTCGCGTGGGCGCGCAGCGCGTCGTCGCGGACCGGGAAGTAGTCGGCACACTCCACCCGGGTCGTGATCCGGTCGCCCTTGTCGGGACGCTCGTCCCACTTCTCGATCCACTCCCGGTAGGGCGACTCGCGCCCGACCGCGAGCATGCCCTCGTGCAGGGCGAGAATCCTGGCCCGGGTGAATCCCATGCAGTAGTACAGCTTCATCGGCTGCCACGCCGGGCCCAGCTGCGGATACCGCCCCGGGTCGCCCGCCGCGTCGAACGCGGCGACGCTGATCCGGTTGCACATGATGTGGTCCGGGTGCGGATAGCCGCCGTCCTCGTCGTACGTGGTGACCACATGCGGGCGGAACTCGCGGATGAGCCGGACCAGCGGACCGGCCGCGACCTGCACGTCCTCCAGCCCGAAACAGCCTTCCGGCAGCGGCGGCAGTGGATCGCCCTCGGGCAGCCCCGAATCGACGAAGCCGAGCCAGGCCTGCTCGACGCCGAGAATGGCCCGGGCGGCGTCCATCTCCGCCCGCCGGATCTCGGCGATGTTCTCCCAGACGTCCGGCCGATCCAGCTTCGGGTTCAGTACGCTGCCCCGCTCACCACCGGTGCAGGTGACGACGAGAACCTCAGCGCCCTCGGCGACGTAGCGGGCCATCGCCGCCGCGCCCTTGCTCGACTCGTCGTCGGGATGTGCGTGGACCGCCATCAGACGCAACTGCTCTGCCAACGAATTGCTCCCTTGTCCCCTGCCGACGTTGTCGCGGCCCCCGGCTGCGACAATTGGACCTACGAACATTCTCGCCGACGGCACCGACACCATCGCCAAGGAGATCCGCCCCCGGTGACCGACCCGAACGCCACAACCGCACCGAGCGCCCCGGTGTTCCCACCCGGGCGGTACGGCCGGCGCCGCACGCCCCGACGTCGGTACCCCTGGCTGGTGCTGCTGGTGGCGGTCGTGGTGGTGGCCGGGACGGCCGTCGCGGTCCGGCTCTACGGCCTGTACGGCGATCCGACCTACGATCCGAAGGTGATCACGTACACCGGGGTCACCGACGACGGAGTCGTGATCGACTTTACGGTCAACGTACCCCCTGGCGGGTCTGCCGTCTGCCTGGTCCGGGCCCGCTCCAGAGATGGCGTCGAGGTCGGCCGGGCCGAGGTCACCGTACACGCCGAACCGGACGAACGGCAGGTGCGCACCGCATATCGGTTGGCGACCGACAGCCGAGCATTTCTCGGTGAAGTGATTCGTTGCCGGCCAGCGGACCAGGCCACCCAGTCGGGCGATTAACCACGGCGCGTAGCTGCGCATCGCTGGTACGTTAGTAGTTCGACCTCGTCCGCCCGCAAGCCAACAAGGAGTTCGTCTGTGTCCACGACCGACCGCGAGGCGCCCGCCACCTGGCTGTCCCAGGACGCTTACGACCGGCTACAGGCCGAGCTCAACGAGCTGATCGCCGGTCGGACGGCGATGGCCGCCGAGATCAACGCCCGGCGCGAGGAAGGCGACCTCCGCGAGAACGGCGGCTACCACGCCGCTCGCGAGGAGCAGGGCAAGCAGGAGGCGCGCATCCGCTACCTGCAGGAGCTGCTACGCACCGCGCAGGTCGGCGAGGCTCCCAAGGCGGATGCCGTTGCCCCCGGGACCGTCGTCACGATCCACTTTGACGACGATCCGGAGGACACCGAGACGTTCCTGCTCGGTTCCCGGGAAATCTCCTCGACCACGGACCTGACCGTGTACAGCCCGGAGTCCGCGCTCGGCACCGCGATCCTCGGCGCGCGTGCCGGGCAGACGGTGACCTACACCGCACCCAGCGGGGCGGACATCAAGGTCACCGTCGACAAGTTCCAACCGTTCGGCGGCTGAGCCGGCAGCGCTGGGCCGGGCAGCGCTGGGCCGGGCAGCGCTGGGCCGGGCAGCCGAGCAGGCAGTGGCTGGACCGGTCAGTCCTTCTCCGCCGCGGCGAAGGTCACCTGGTAACCGTGCTCGCGGAGCACGGCCGCCAGGGTGGCCGAATGCTGCGGCCCCCGCGTCTCCACGGACAGGTCCACCTCGACCTCGCCGAGCCGCAGTCGTGGGCTGCGGCGCCGATGCTCGACATCGACCACGTTCGCCCGTTGCCGCGCGATGAGCGACAGCAGCGTCGCGAGCTGACCCGGTTGATCACCACAGCGGATAGTGAAACGCAGGTAGCGTCCGGCGGCGGCCAGCCCGTACTCGATGACCCGCAGCAGGAGCAGTGGGTCGATGTTGCCGCCGGAGAGCACCGCGACCGTCGGCGTTGCCGGCCGTACCGCGCCGGCCAGCAACGCCGCCACCGCGACCGAGCCGGCCGGCTCGACGACCTGCTTGCCGCGTTCCAACAGCATCAGCAGCGCCCGGGAAATGTCCTCTTCCGAGACGGTGACGACCTCGTCGACGAGCTTGCTGACGTGCGCGAACGTGAGATCACCAGGTCGGCCTACCGCGATGCCGTCGGCAATGGTACGAAACTTGTCCAGCCGTACCGGCGCACCGGCGGCCAGCGATGGCGGATAAGCGGCCGCGCCCTCCGCCTGCACCCCGATCACTCGAATGTCCGGGCGCAGGGCCTTCGCGGCCACCGCGATCCCGGAGATCAAGCCGCCGCCGCCCACGCCGGTGACGATCGTGGACGCCTGCGGACACTGCTCCAGGAGCTCAACGGCCACAGTACCCTGACCGGCGATGACGTCCCGATGATCGAACGGATGGATCAATACCGCGCCGGTCCGCTCGGCGAACTCCCGGGCGGTCACCAACGCTTCGTCCACCGTAGTGCCGGCGAACTCGACCTGTGCGCCGTATCTCTTGGTCGCCGTCACCTTGGGCAACGGCGCGCCAACCGGCATGAACACCGTTGCCGTGATACCCAGCAGGCCGGCCGCGAGCGCAACGCCCTGCCCGTGGTTGCCGGCGCTCGCCGCGACCACCCCGCACCGCCGCTGCTCGTCGGACAGGCGGGAAATTCGCAGGTAGGCGCCGCGTACCTTGTACGAGCCGGCCCGTTGCAGGTGCTCGCACTTGAGCCAGACCGGACCACCGAGCAACGCGGTCAGCGGGCGGGACGGTTCCAGCGGGGTGACCCGTACGACGTCCCGCAACGCCTCCCGGGCAGCGAGCACGTCCGCCAACGTGACGAGTTCCGACATGGCACCGATCGTCGCATCAGCCGGGCCGGGCCGCTCACGGCGGCCGGCCACGGGCGCGACTCAGCCGGCCGGCGTGCCCACCAGCGGCCAGGCGGGTGCGTGCCGCGGCCACGGTGCCGCCATCTCCAGTTGACCGGCTACGGCGAGCAACCGCACCTCCGAGCCGGGTGGTCCGACCAGCTGCACCCCGACCGGCAGGCCGTCGGGACGCAGACCGGCCGGGACCACCAGAGCCGGCAGCCCGGCCATGTTCCACGCGGCGGCATACGGGGCGTACCGGATGCAGGTCAGCATGTTCGCCGCCCAGGACCGCCGAGACCACCCGACCGCCATCGGGGGCGCGCTGGCCAGGGCCGGGATGAGCAGGACGTCCACCGGTTGGTCGGCGAAGAAGCCGATCATCCGCTCCCGCCAGGCGACCCGGTCGGCGTCCCGCACGTACCCCCGGCGTTGTGCCAACCGCCCCAACGTGGCATGCCGTCTCGTCCGTGTCTGCAGGTCGCGCCCGCCGTCGCGGCTGGAGCTGGCCTGCTCGGCGGCGGCAGCGAACCAGGTCGCCAACCCGCGCAGGCCCAACGACGTGGGATAACGGAGTTCGACGTCGGCGACATCGTGCCCGGCCCCGGCCAGCCGGCGGGCCGTCGCGGTCACCGCGTCCCGGTTCGGCGCGTCCAGCCGCACCCCGGCCACCGGCGAGGTGAGCGAGACACCGACCCGCAGGCGGCTCGGTTCGACCAGCTTCTCCGGCCGACGCCCGGCCAGTACGGCGAACCCGGCCGCCGCGTCGACCACGCAGGTGGCCAGGATGCCGTGCTCGGTGAGGCCGAACCAGTCGCCCGTGCCGAGCTGGCGCGGCACCACGTCCCGGCCAGGCTTGAGCCCGATCAGGCCGCAGCAGGCCGCCGGGATCCGGATCGACCCGAACCCGTCGTTGCCGTGCGCGATCGGAACCATCCCGCTGGCCACCGCGGCAGCCGCGCCACCGGAGGAACCACCCGGCGTACGTGCCGGATTCCACGGATTGCGGCTGACCGCCGTCGGGTCGTCGGTGGTCGCCCACAGTCCGAACTCCGGAATCCGTGTGACACCCACCACCACCGCGCCGGCACCACGCAACCGCCGGACGATCTCGTGGTCGTCCTCGGCCACCGCGGCCCGTGCCCCGGCCGACCCCCGCCAGGTCGGCAACCCGGCGACCGGCGTGTTCTCCTTGACCGCCACCGGCACCCCGGCCAGCGGAAGGTTCGCCAGGTCCTCCTGCTCGTCGACCTTCTCGGCTTCGGCTATCGCCGCACCGCCCCGCACCGCCCGAAACGCCGACAGCACCGGATCGGCGCGGGCGATGTAGTCGAGGTGGTCGGCCACGACCTGGGTGGCGGAGGTGTCACCGCGGCGCACCGCCCGGGCGATCTGTCGGGCGGTGGTGCCCACCCAGGTCGGAACGATGTCGTGCACGGCACCTCCAGGCAGGCCGGTAGGCGGTACGGGGTCACGGGGTCGTGGGTCGCGGCGACATCGGTCCGGTCAGCCGAGCGCCTGTTCCAGGTCGGCCAGGAGGTCGTCGACGGTCTCGATGCCGACTGACAGTCGCACGAGATCGTCCGGGACTTCAAGAGGCGACCCGGCGGCGCTGGCGTGGGTCATTCGTCCAGGATGTTCGATCAACGACTCGACCCCACCGAGCGACTCGGCGAGCACGAACAGTTTCGCGCGGTTGCAGATACGTACCGCGGCGGCCGGTCCGCCGACCGCCCGGAACGACACCATGCCGCCGAAGCGGCGCATCTGCTTGACCGCCGTCTCGTGCCCCGGGTGTTGCGGATGTCCGGGATAGAGCACCTGTCCCACGGCCGGGTGGTGGTCGAGGAGGTCGACGACACGCTCGGCGTTGTCACAGTGACGTTCCATCCGTACGCCGAGGGTCTTGACGCCACGCAGGGTGAGCCAGGCGTCGAAGGGCCCGTTGACCGCCCCCATCGCGTTCTGGTGAAAGGCGAGTTCGGCACCGAGTCCGGGGTCGGTGACCACCAGCGCGCCGCCCACCACATCGGAATGTCCACCCAGGTACTTGGTGGTCGAGTGGACGACCACGTCGGCGCCGAGCACGAGCGGCTGCTGCAGGTAGGGAGACGCGAACGTGTTGTCGACGACGAGCAGCGCCTGGTGGTCGCGCGCCAGACCGGCGAGCGCGGTGATGTCGGCGATACCCAGCAACGGGTTGGTCGGTGTCTCTGCCCAGATCACCCTGGTCCGTCCGGGCTCGACCACGGCCCGGACCGAGTCGATGTCGGAGATCCGGGCCGCGGACCAGGTCAGTCCCCACCGCTGCGCGACCCGGGCGAACAGTCGGAAGGTGCCGCCGTACGCGTCGTCCGGGATGACCACGTGGTCACCGGGCCGGCACACGGTGCGCAGCAGGGTGTCCTCGGCGGCGAGGCCACTGGCGAAGGCGAGGGCCTGCCGGCCGCCTTCGATCGCGGCCAGGCATTCCTGCAGTGCGTCACGCGTCGGATTGGCCGACCGGCTGTACTCGTATCCCGACCGGGGGGCACCCACTTCGTCCTGGGCATAGGTGCTGGTCTGATAGATCGGTGGGACGACCGCACCGGTACGGGCGTCCGGCTCCTGGCCGGCGTGGATGGCTAGGGTGTCGAACCCGGGTGTCATGGGTCGAGGCTAGGCCATGACCGGGGGCGGGGATGCCTGGGTGGGCGGCGGGCGGGTAACCCGTACGGGAACGACCTCGCCGCCGGTGGTGTTACCAGGATGGTTACGACGAGAGGAGTCGGGGTGTTCCTACGACCGATGAAAGCCAGTCTGCCCGCGCCGGGTCAGGCGCTGCCCGGCCGGGACGTGCCGATGCCGGTCGCGGACCGGCACGCCGTGCTGGGTACGCCGCTGACCGGACCGTGGCCCGACGGCGCCCGGCTCGCGGTGTTCGGGATGGGTTGTTTCTGGGGAGCGGAACGGCTGTTCTGGCGGCTGCCGGGAGTCGTCTCGACCTCGGTCGGCTACGCCGGTGGTGAGACGCCGAACCCGACGTACGAAGAGGTCTGCTCAGGGGGAACCGGGCACGCCGAAGTCGTCGCGGTGGTCTTCGATCCCGCCCGGATCGACTACGCCGACCTACTCAAGGTCTTCTGGGAGAACCACGATCCGACCCAGGGGATGCGTCAGGGCAACGATGTGGGCACCCAGTACCGGTCGGTGATCTACACCACAGACGCCGGGCAGGCCGCAGAAGCCGCCGAGGCCAGCGCCGCGTTCGCGCCGGTGGTCGCCCGAGCCGTCGGTGGCGAGATCACCACCGAGATCCGACCACTGGACCGGTACTACTACGCCGAGAACTATCACCAGCAGTACCTGCACAAGAACCCCGGTGGTTACTGCAACCACGGCCCGAACGGGATGAGCTGTCCGGTAGGGGTGGCCCGGACCGACGGCTGACCGAGGAGCGTCCGCCGCCTGGCGCGGACTTCGATGCGCCGCCGCTCACGCGGCGGCGCGCTCCACCTCCCGTAACATCAGCCGCAGCGACTGGCTGTGCTTGGCCTGCGGCAAGCGGGCCAGCGCGGTACGGGCCTGTCGCAGACCCTCGGTGCGGTCGCCCGACCTGACCAGCATCAGCCCACGGTGCAGTTCGATGTGGGTGGCGAACCGCTGCAGGCTCGCCGGGCGGGTCCGGTCCGCCCAGTCCTGGGCGCCGACGGCGGCCGGTTCACCCAGCCGGGCGAGCAACATGCTGGTGAACGTCGCCATCCGCCACTGCGGGACCGCGAAGTCCGATATCTGCTCGTCCGAGCCGATCTGGTCGAACACCCGCCGGGCCGCGTCGAGGTGGGCCAGCGCACCGGCGCGGTCACCACGTATGCCGGCAACGTGTGCCTTGGCCATCAACGCGTTGAGGCGCCCGAGCGAGGGACGGTCGGCCAGGGCGATCGCCTGGTCCGCGAGGTCCTGTGCCACCGTCAGGGCCGCACCCTCGTAGCCGAGGGCGAGCGCGGCCCTGCCCCGCACCCAGACCCGGACCGCGGTGTCGCCGCTACGGTCAGCAGCCACGGCGGCCAGGCGGTACCACCGGATCGCTTCCCGTGCCTCACCGGTGGTCTTGCCGTAGACGCTGAGGAATCGGGCGGCCAGCCCCCACATCAACGGCGTACCGAGGTGCTGCTGCAACACCACGAGATCGCCGGCGAGTCGGTCCTGCAGTTCACCCGCGCCGATCGACATGTAGTCGCGACCGAGGTTGTCCGCCCGCTCCTGCCACTTGTCCTCAGCCGCCCGGTCGGTGAGCGCAGCGGTGAACCCGCGGTGGATCAACTCGGAGACGGCGGCGGGAGCCACCACGGAGGCGGCCAGCCCGGTGATCAGACCCCGACGTTGCATGTGGTCTCCCAAAACCTGTTCATAGGCGGTCACCACGTCGGATGTCGCGGTCCGCCGCCCTGCCTCGACGTTTGACAGGTGACCCTTGCTGAAGTGACTCAGCGCCGCCATTTTCGCCAAGCTGATACCAGCGGATTCTCGGGCCTTCCTCAGCGTCTCACCTGTGTCGCCCATATCGTGCCCGCCTGCCTCTATTGAAGACCTGCTGAAAACTCTTCCGCACTTTCGCCACCATCGGCGTCACCAGAACGCTATTGGCGGGCCGCGGGGATGGCGCGGACGCGTTGGACGCCCTCCACCGACTCGACGTAACGACCCGCCGACCTCGCGGCCCACCCAGGCAATCAAGCCATACCAGCAAACCGCCGACTACCCACAAAGACCATGACAGATACCAACACACGAGACAAGTAGCCGAGAACAACTTGCACGACGCCGAGAGATCACTTCGCCTCACGAGTCAGGCGATAAGACGGTAATCAATCAGAATCCAGGCCTTCAACACATTTAGTAGTCACATAGCGACGATAAGTAGCTATCGTTGTCGGCTGGTCTTGGCGCACCGGCGTCCCGGACCGCCGTCGACGGACGCCTGAGCCCACCGCCTCGCCGACCGCCGCCAGGCCCACGGCAGCTACCCGGGTGCCAAAAAACCATTGCCGTTGTTCTTCCGGTCCGGCTAGCGTGGCCGTACACGGGAAGGGAGGTGGTCCAGCTTTGTATAGCCATAGGACTCGTGAGGTGGCTGCCCGCTAGCCGCTGTCCTTGACAGTTCGTTCGTCGAGACCGTGTGGCAGCGGTGCGGCGAATCCACGACAGCCACCCAACCCCCGGGGTGCCGGCCCAGTCCAGCCGGCCCGCGTCACGGCGCGGAAGCCCCGGGGGTCGCCGCATCTCAGGGATCGCGATCGGCCCGCAGTAGGCTCACCGGGTGGAGGTCACCCTGCGTCCGGCCCGCATCGACGACGTCATCGCGATCGGGCGGTTGCACCACCGGTCCCGGCGCAGCGCCTACCACGGCATCGTGTCCCCTGGTGCGCTGGACGCCGTCTCGGCCGACGCCACCGCCGAATGGTGGGTCGAACGATGGAGCTACGAACGGGACACGCACCGACTCACCGTCGCCGAGTGCCAGCGGGAACTCACCGGCTTCACCTACCTCGGACCACACGAGGGCGGCGACCGGCTGACCGGGGAGCTGTACGCCATCCACATCGAGCCGTCCCGGCGCGGGCACGGTATCGGCACGCTGTTACTGGGTGACGCGGTCGACGCGATGCGCGCCGCCGGACGCCACCGAGGGGTGCTGTGGGTGTACCGCGCGAATCGCTCGGCCCGGCGGTTCTACGAACACAACGGTTGGCAACCGGACGGCATCGAGCGTGACGCGTGGCTCGGCCCCGATCCGGTCACCCAACTACGTTACGGGCGCGGTCTGTGAGGCGGCGATGCGCCGACGACCGGGCGAGAGCACGGGACCGCTGCTGCGGGGGTTCCGTCCAGCCCCGTACTCTCGCCCGACGCTGCCCGCCGTAACCGGGGGAAAACGCCTGGCCGAAGGCGCTCAACCGGCGGAGGCGTGCCGGTTGATCGGTTGTAGGCGGGCATCGGTGCGGGACTCCGGGATGCTGGCGGGCGCCCGGGGTCACCGCAGGGATGACGCCTGCTGGTTGTCCGTCACGGCAGCGAACACCGCACCACGAACTTCCATGCACCAAGTGAACCTCAACCAGACGCCGTCAACCGGACACACTGTGCGACTGGCCACCGGCACTTCCAAGATGCGCCAAGAGATCCTGCCGGGTGATGACGCCACGCGGTTTGCCGTCGACCAACACCAACGCCGCGTCGGCGCGGGCCAACAGCGTCACCGCGTCGCGGACCGGTTGCCCGCCGCCGACCATCGGCAACGAATCACTCATGTGCCGCTCGATCGTGTCGTACAGCTGCGCCTTGCCGCTGAACAACGCGTCCAGCAGGTCGCCCTCGGCCACTGAGCCGGCGATCTCACCGGTAACCACCGGAGGTTCTGCTTTCAGCACCGGCAACTGCGAGATCCCGTACTCGCGCATGTAGTCGATCGCGTCCCGGATGGTCTCGGTCGGATGCACATGGACCAGTTCGGGGAGCCCGCCCGGTTTGGCCGCCAACACGTCGGCGACGGTCGGCGCGGTGACGTCGGTTTCCAGGAAGCCATACCGCGCCATCCACTCGTCATTGAAGATCTTGGACAGGTATCCGCGGCCACCGTCGGGAAGCAGCACCACCACCACGTCGCCCGGCCCGGCCCGGTGGGCCACCCGTAACGCCGCCGCCACCGCCATTCCACCCGAACCGCCTACGAGCAGACCCTCCTCCCGGGCCAGCCGGCGGGTCAACCCGAACGATTCCTGGTCAGAAACCTCGATGATCTCGTCGCAGACCGACCGGTCATAGGTTTTCGGCCAGAAGTCCTCACCAACCCCCTCGACCAGGTACGGCCGGCCGGACCCGCCGGAGTAGACCGAGCCTTCCGGATCCGCCCCGATCACCCGGACCGCGCCATCCGACGCCTCCTTCAGGTAGCGGCCGACGCCCGAGATCGTCCCGCCGGTGCCGACCCCCGCGACGAAGTGCGTGATCCGTCCGTCAGTCTGCTCCCACAGCTCCGGCCCGGTACCGTCGTAGTGCGACTGCGGGTTGGCCGGGTTGGCGTACTGATCCGGTTTCCAGGCACCGGGGATCTCCGCGGCAAGCCGGTCGGACACCTGGTAGTAGGAGCGTGGGTCCTCCGGCGCCACCGCCGTGGGGCAGACGACCACTTCGGCTCCGTACGCCCGTAACACGTTCTGCTTGTCCTCGCTGACCTTGTCCGGGCAGACGAAGACACATGAATACCCTCTCAGCTGAGCGACGAGCGCCAAGCCGACTCCGGTGTTGCCGCTGGTGGGTTCGACGATCGTGCCGCCAGGTGGCAGCAGCCCGGCCCGTTCCGCGGCTTCGACCATCCGCAGTGCGATGCGGTCCTTCACCGAACCGCCCGGGTTGAAGTATTCGACCTTGGCAAGCACGGTCGCGGAAATCCCGGCGGTGACGTTGCGCAGCCGGATCAGCGGGGTGTTGCCGATCAGATCAACGACGTTGTCGTGGTAACGCACCTCGTTGTGCCCTTCTGCTGGCGCCGGCGAGGCGCCATCGTCAGGTTGAGGTCGTCAGCCGACGACAGCCCCCGCGGCCGGCGTAGGCGTTGACAGTCGCTGTCAGCCTACGCGGAACGCGGCGGCCGACTTCTGCCGTCAGCCTACGTGTCAGCGGTGGGTCGGTTCAGCCGACGACCTGGCCCGGCACCACCGAGTCACGGCGTGCCTCCCAGGCCAGGAAGCGTTCGGTCTCGGCGAGCACGCTGCCGGCGAGCCAGGTCACGACGAGCGCGTCGTCGGCGAGACCGAGCACCATCAGGAACGCCTCCGGCACCAGGTCGAAGGGGGAGGCGACATAGGCGACAGCGGCGGTCATCAACGCCAGGCGAAGCCCACCGTCGTACTCGCCGCGCATCGTCGCGAGGATCATGCGGGGCAGCGCGGCGATCCGGCGCCCCAGCGACGGGCCGCCGCGGGCACCGGCGGTCAGCGCCCGGCCCAATGCGGCGAACGCCGCAGCTCGCTTGAGTGTCCTGGCCATCGGCCGCCTCCTCGTCACGGTCGCCGTACTGCACGTCGCCTGCTTCCATGATGCCCGCTGCGGGCAAGCACCGCAGTGCGGCCCATCCGCGACGACGAACCGAGATAATCTCGAAGCACGCAGCACGGCCGCAGCATCGACCGCAGTCGGGGAGCGCGATGAGCACGGTTGGCCACAGGCCGAGCCCAACAGGCCGGATCACGATCGGCCGCACCACGTTCGTCCGTACCGCCCAGCTGGCCGCGTTCAGCGCCGGTGCCACCGCCGCCACCGCGATCGCCGCCGCCGGGCTGCTGTACGGCCAGGCGAGGCAGGCGCGGCGGATCATTCCGCTGGCCGAAGCGCCGCCGCCGCGCTGCGACGGGCTGTACGGAGCTCGCCTGCCCGGCAAGCCGCTGACCATGGTGGTGCTCGGCGACTCGTCGGCCGCCGGGTACGGCGTGCACCGTCCTCGGGAAACACCTGGTGCGCTGCTGGCCACCGGGATCTCGCGGCGGCTGCGTCGACCGGTGCGGCTGCATCGGCTGGCCGTGGTAGGCGCCCGCTCGGAAGGCCTCGTTCCGCAGGTCGAGGCAGCGGTGGAGCTGCGGCCCGAGCTGGCTGTCATCTTGATCGGTGGCAACGACGTGACAGCCCGCACGCCGGTCGACGTAGCGGTCGGCCATCTGGTCGACACGGTACGTCGACTACGGGCAGCTGGCACCGAGGTCGTCGTCGGCACCTGCCCCGACCTGGGCGCGATCAAGCCGATCCAGCCACCGCTGCGCTGGTTGGCCCGGCGCTGGAGCCGGCAACTGGCCGCCGCGCAGACCGTGGCGGTGGTCGAGGCCGGAGCGTGGACCGTCTCCCTCGGCGACCTGTTGGGCCCCCGGTTCGCCGCCGAGCCGACCCGGCTGTACTCCTGGGACCGGTTCCACCCTTCGGCCGAGGGTTACGCGGTGGCCGCGGCCGTGCTGCTACCGGCTGCGCTCGGCGCGCTCGGCGCCAGCACCGCGTCGCGGACCGCGGTCGCCGGCCGGGAGAAGGTGCGGACGCTGCCACAGGCCGCCCACGAGGCGGTCCGCCACGCGGGAACCGAGGTCCGTGGGACCCGCGTCGGCGGCCACGAACGCGGGCCGGCCGGACGCTGGGCACGCCTACGCCGCCGGCCGGCCCTGTCCGGCCGGTCCTGGCAGACCGTCGCGCTGCGCTGGTTGCTCGGCCCATCCGGCGCAGGCGTGGAACGGGAGACCGATCATCCACAACAGCCGATGCCGACCGGCTCTCAGCCGGGGCTGTCGACGACCGCCCAGGACTGTTGAGGAAGTGCCTCGCCACCGCCGCCCGGACGAAAGGTGACCACCGTGAGCCCGAAAAGCGTTGCCGGACGAATCGGGCAAGCGGCCGCCGCCGCAGCCGTCGCCGGGACGGTCGGCAGCGCCGCCGTGCTGGTCACCGAGATGCTCGCCGCCCGGCATCGCCGGTATGCCAAACCCGAGCTGGGGATGGCTGTCCGGGCCGCGGTCGGGCCGGCCGGGGCGGTTCCGCTGCGACTGGTGCTCCTCGGTGACTCGGTGACGCTCGGCGTCGGAGTGGACCGGGCGGCCGACACCGTCGGGGGGCAGGTGGCCCGGCTGGTCGCCGAGCACGACCGCGGGTCGGGCACCGCTCGTTACCGGGTGCTGCTGTCCAGCGTCGGTGTTGCCGGGTCCTGCTCAAGCGATCTGGCGACCCAGGTCGCCCGGGCGCTGTTGGGCGAGCGCCCAGACGTGGCGGTGGTCCTGATCGGCAGCAACGACGCGACCCAGTTACGCCGCCCCGGTGAGTCGGCGGTCCACCTCGCCGCCGCGGTACGGCGGCTGCGTGGCGCCGGCACCGAGGTGGTCGTCGGCACCTGCCCCGACCTCGGCGCCACCCGGGCGATCGCGCCGCCGCTGCGGCAGGTGACCGGCTGGCTGGGCCGACGCACCGCGCAGGCGCAGGCCCGCGCGGCCCAGGACGCCGGGGCACGGGTGGTCGACTTGGCCGGCGAAACCGGTGCGGTGTTCCGTGCCGACCCGGGAGCCTACTGCTACGACGGATTCCACCCGTCGGCTGACGGCTACCGGGTGTGGGCGCATGCCCTCCTGCCGGCGGTCCTGGGCGCGGCGGCGGCTGTCTCCCGGCATTGACCGCGGCCGGCCGGCCCGTGTCCCTACGGCGACCGGTACCCGCACCCGACGCAGTCGGTCACAACCTGCCACGAGCCTCGGTGACCGCGGCGACGGCGGTCGCCAGCAGCGCCGTACTCGGTTCAACCCGGATGAGGTCTGCGGTGACCACCCGCAACTGGTCCGGTAACGCCGTGTCGTGTGGCAGCCGTGGTACCGGCCGACCGGGTCGGTTCTCGGCGATTGCCCCCAGGTCCGCGATCCGCTGGACGAGCTGGTGGAACACGACTGCGCGCCGCCCGTCACCGCTCGCCCATCGCGCGGCTTCCCAGTGCGCCACCTGGCGCACCAACAGATCGACCACCCGGGTCAGCTCCGCGACCGAGGCGGGCCCCGGGGTCGAACCAGGCCGTGCGGTCGGGTCGGACCCGGCGACCGGTCGACCCGGCACCGTGTCACGGGTGGACTCCGCACCGGTCACCGGCGCAGTCTAGTGCGGCCACCAGGACGTCGGTGCCCGGTGGCGGGTATCCGCCGACCGGGCACCGACGTTGGCCGGGCCAACCGCTTCCGGGTCGTTGGAGCCGGTCGACCAGCCGAAACTAATCGTCGCCCTGCAGGAAGCTCAGCAGTCGCAGGATCTCGATGTAGAGCCAGATCAGGCTCACCAGGATGCCGAAAGCGGCGGTCCAGGAGTACCGCTGCGGAAGGCCGAGCCGCACGCCTTCCTCGACCTCGTGGAAGCTGAGCACGAAGCTGAGCGAGGCGATCACGATGCAGACGAGGCTGAAGACGATGGCGAGGCCGCCTCCGCTACGCAGGCCGGTGTCGACACCGAACAGCGCCAGCACGAGGTTGATCAGCATCACCGCGAAGACCCCGGCCATCGCGGCGATGAGCCCGCGGGTGAACCTCGGGGTAGCCCTGATGACCTTCATCTTGTAGAGCGCGGCCATCAGGAAGAACACGCCGAAGGTCGCCACCACGGCCTGCAGGACGATGCCCTGGTGGCCGGCGATCTCCTGAAAGACCTTGCTTGCCAGGCCGACGAAGACGCCCTCGACGACGGCGTAGGTGATCACCAGAGCCGGGTTCGCGACCCGCGAGAACGAAATGACCAGGCCGAGAACGAGGCCCACGACCGCCGCGCCGATCCAGGCGCCGAACAGCATCGCGTCCGGGACCAGGATCCAGGCCGCCGCGGCCGACAGACCGGTGATCCCGAGCAGGGTGACGGTCTTGACGACGACGTCGTCGACCGTCATCGGCTGCACGGTGGGTGGCGCGGCGGGGTAGCCGGCCTGGGTCGGGTAGCCTGCAGCCGTCGGATATGCCTGCCCGCTGGGCTGCCCGTAGGCGCCGGCCGGGGCGTACCCGGCCGCCCGTTCCCGCTCGGCCGCCTGGCCGAGCCGGGCCAGGACCGGGTTGGATGTCTTCACTGTCCAGCCTCCCTAAGGGGGTTTCACACGATGAGCGTGACTCAAGGGTAGACGGCCTCCTCGAGGTTGTGGAGCATGCACCGCAGCGCACGGTGCCCGGGGCGGGACTCGAACCCGCACGCCTTTCGGCAGCCGCTTTTAAGGCAGCCGTGTCTGCCGTTCCACCACCCGGGCCCGGGCCGGTCATCGGGCGACGGTGCCCCGGCTCGTCGCCGGGCCCGCACCGCGCACGGACGCGACCGCAGAATGTCACGGTAGCGGGTCGAGCCCAGCCAAGCGCAGCCCGGCCGGGTCCCGGCACTAGGGTTCGAAAGGTGACCCGCTCAGCCACCGCCGCGCAGGACACCGGACCTGGTCCGGCCTGCCCGGAAACCAGCACCCCAGCTGCACCGGCAGGCCACCCGAGGCCGTTTCGGTTCGCTGCGGCGGCCCGCGGCTACCGGGCAGATCTTGCCATATGCCTCGTCTTCATCGCCTTCGCGGGCTGGCTGACCCACGAGCTATGGCCGGTGCCGGGCACCCGGCTACTCGCCTTCAACCCCGCCGACCAGACCCTGTACGAGTGGTTCCTGGCCAGCGACGCGCGACTGCTGCTGGGCGATTTCGCCCTGCTCAGTGACCGGCTCAACGCACCAGACGGAGTGAACCTGATGACCAACACCACGGTCATCGCGTTGGGTTTCCTGCTCGCCCCGGTCACGTTGCTGTTCGGCGCACCGGTCACGTTCGCGCTGCTCGTCGCCGGCAATCTCGCCGCCAGCGCCATCGCGTTCCATCTTCTGTTCCGCCGGGTCGCCCAGGCACACCGGCTGGCCGCCGCGCTGGGCGGCGCGTTCTGCGGGTTCGCCCCCGGCATGGTTTCGCAGAGCAACAGCCACCTGCACATGACCGCGATCTGGCTCATTCCGGCCATGGTCTGGCTGTTGGTCCGGATGATGCGCGCCGCGGACCCGACCGGATCGGCACCCGACGGACGGATTCTCGGGCCGGCGGGTCCCGCCGACCTCCGCCGGCTGGTCTCGTCCGGGATCTGGCTCGGGGTGGTCGTCACGCTGCAGGTGTTCGTCGGCGAAGAGGTGCTGTTTCTCACCGCGGCCACGCTGATCATCATGGCGCTCGCCTTCGCCACGGTCCGGCCCCGCTACAGCTGGCGGATCCTGCCCGGGTTCGTCGCCGGCATGCTGATCGCCGTGACGGTCGGCGTGGTGCTGTTGGCGTATCCGTTGTGGTTCCAGTTCGCCGGCCCGCAGGGCGTCTCCGACGGGGTCTTCGACCCTGCGTACTTCTCCGCCGACCTGGCGAGCTGGCCGGCGGTCTCGGAGCTGTCGGTCGCCGGCTCTGCCGAGGCGGCGGAGTTGACCACCGGTCCGGCAGAGTACAACACCTTCCTCGGCTGGCCGCTGTTGATCGCCGCGCTGGCCGGTGCCGTCTGGCTGATCCGGCGGCCGGTGGTGTCCACCTGTGCGGTGGCGGCGGTGCTGATGGCGGGCCTGTCGCTCGGCCCACGGATCATCGTCGGCGGTACCGAAACCGGTGTGGCCGGGCCGTACGCGTTGCTGGACGGGCTGCCGGTGGTCGACGGCGCGCTGCCGATGCGGTTCGCGCTGGCGGTGATCCCGCTGGTCGCCACGATCCTGGTGCTCGCCGTCGATCAGGCGCTGCGGACGCGCTGGCGTCGCCGACCGGTTCGGTTGCTGATTCCGGCCGCGGTGGTGGTCGCGCTGCTGCCGGTGGTGCCGGCCCCGCTGCCCGGCGTGGATCGGGCTCCGCTGCCCGAGTTCATCGCCGCCGGACACTGGCGGGAATGCGTACCACCGGGTGGGGTCCTCGTCCCGGTGCCGCCCGCCACCCCCCGGGAGCCGTGGCCGATGGCCTGGGCGACCGCCACCACGGTCGCCTTCGGCATGCCTGAGGGCTTCTTCATCGGCCCCTACGGTTCCGACGGGGGAGCGTCGATGGGCACCTTCAAACAGCCGACGTCCCGACTGCTCGCCGATGTCGCCCGGACCGGTGAGGTACCGGAGATCACCGACGAGACCCGTGCCCACGCCGAGCGGGACCTGGCCCGTTGGGCGGCCGATTGTCTGGTGCTCGTCGACGGGACAGCCAACGCCGGCCAGTTGCGGCAGGTCACCGAGGAGCTGCTCGGCCCGGGGCGGCGGGTCGCGGACGCCTGGCTCTGGCCGGTCAGCTGACCTGTGCCGGTTCCCCTTGTCCCCGGGCCGGTTCCCCTTGTGGGGCGGACTCGCTGCTGCCTGACGTACTGAGGTTGAGCTGCGGGGTGGCGCCGAGGAACTCCTCACGCGGATCGTGCAACTGGCCGAGGGCCACCACCTCACGCTTGAGGAAGAGCGCGAGGGTCCAGTCGACGATCACCCGCACCTTGCGGTTCAGGGAAGGGATTCGGCTCATGTGGTAGGTCCGGTGCATGAACCAGGCCGGCAGACCGGTCGTCTTGATGCCGTACACCTGGGCCACGCCCTTGTGCAGACCCAAGCTGGCCACGCTACCGGCGTGCTTGTGCCGGTATGCCACCGGCTGGCGGCCACGGATGACCGCCAGGATGTTGTCCGCCATCGTTCTGGCCTGCCGCACCGCATGCTGCGCACTCGGCGAGCAGTACGCCCCGGGCGGGCCGGTCAGGTCCGGCACGGCCGCGCAGTCGCCGGCACTCCACGCGCCGTCGACCACCTGGTCGCCATCGACGACCTGCAGGGTCGGCCGGCAACTGATCCGGCGCCGCTCGTCGCGCGGCAGGTCGGTGGCGTCGAGCATCGGCGACGGCTTGACCCCGGCGGTCCAGACGATCGTGTCGGCGTCGAAGCCGTCTCCGTCGGAGAGGCGGACCAAGCCGTCGACGCATGACTCCAAGCGGGTGTCGAGCCGGATGTCCATGTCCCGCTTGAGCAGCTGGGCGACGGTGTACGCGCCCATGTCCCGGTCGACCTCGGGCAGCACCCGTTGGGTCGCCTCGACCAGCACCCAGCGCATGTCGGTGGGCTTGAGCTCCGGGTAGTAGCGCAGCGCGTCCCGGGCCATGTCCTCCATCTCGGCCAGCGCCTCGATGCCGGCGTAGCCGCCGCCGACGAAGACGAAGGTCAGTGCCCTGCGGCGGACCCGCTGGTCGGCGGTCGCGGCCGCCACGTCGAGCCGCTCCAGCACATGATTGCGTAGGTAGATCGCTTCTCCGATGGTCTTGAACCCGATGCCGTGCTCGCGTAGCCCCGGAATCGGCAGCGTCCGGGAGACCGACCCCGGCGCGACGATCACGTGGTCGTAGGAGATCTCGCGGGCCGGACCGACGATCGGCTGCACGCTGGCCACCTTGCGGGCGTGCTCGATGCGGGTGACCGCGCCGGCGATCACCTGGCACCGGCGCAACTCGCGACGCAGCGGCACCACCGAGTGCCGCGGCGAGATGTTGCCCGCCGCCGCCTCCGGCAGGAACGGCTGGTAGGTCATGTGGGGTTGCGGGTCGACGACGATCACCTCCGCCTCGCCCCGACGCAACTTGCGGGACAGGCGCAGGGCGGCGTAGAGACCGACGTGCCCGGCACCGACGACAAGAATCCGCTGCGGCTTCACGTCTTCATTTTGCTCCCGTTCGCCTCTTGACGCGGACTCCAAAGCCGGATATGTGACCCAGCTAGCCCGTGTGAGCCGCAGCACGGTTGTGACGATGCGGTCAGCAGGTCGGCGGCCGTCACCGACCTGCGCGACCCGGATCAGGCGTCAGCGGCGATGCACCAGCCAGGTCAGCATGGCCACCGCACCGACCGCGACCGCCAGCCCGACGACGATCGCGAGCAGGAACGGTTCACCGGCCGCTCGGCCGGCGACGGTGAGCAGCAGCAC
Source organism: Solwaraspora sp. WMMB335 (assembly GCF_049179075.1). Classification (NCBI taxonomy): domain Bacteria; kingdom Bacillati; phylum Actinomycetota; class Actinomycetes; order Micromonosporales; family Micromonosporaceae; genus Solwaraspora; species Solwaraspora sp. WMMB335. Next base: position 5,200,815 of record NZ_JBMHMF010000001.1, on the reverse strand, counting down.
CACCAGCACCGCGGCGGCGAGCAGCACCCCGGCGGTGCGGCTCAGCCAGCGCATCGGCACCTCGGGCGCGAGCAGCACGTCGTACGGCACCGCGGCGGCCAGCGCCGCGAGGCTGTGCGTCAGGTAGAGCAGCGAGCCGACCGCGAGCAACCGCCACAACTGCACCGGCATTCCGTACACCGTGGTAGTCACGACCCAACCGGCGATCCCGGTCGACACCGCCAGGGCCGGAGCGAGCCCACGCGGCGCCAGCGCCGGCAGCGCGGCCACCGCGAGCAGCGCCAGGCCGAGCCGGCTGAGCAGCAGGTTCAGTGGATACGCCAGCCCGATGGCCAGCAGCGCGGCGACCGATGTCGCCCCCCGCAGCAGTATCGGGGCGATAGTGGCACGGGTGAACCAGGTCCGCACGGCAGCCACCCGGTCGCGGACGGCGGTGATCACCGCAGCACCGCCTTCGGCGCCGAGGCCAACCGCGCCACGTCCCGCAGTACCTGGTCGAGGCTGCCGGCGCCGGCCCAGGCCACCACCGGCACGCCGTGCTCGCGCAGCTGCCCGATGGTGTTGTCCCGGTCCAGCCGCCACAGCCCGAACGCCACCCCGGTCCACGGGCCGCGGTGCGGTGGCGACGGCACCGCGGCCGGGAGTGTGTCGACGGCGACCACGATCCGCCCGGAGCGGGCCATCCGGGCCAGCATCTCCGCCGAGCGGGGGTCCACCAGCGGGGTGAGCACCACGACGAGCGCGTTCGAGGAGAGCAGTTGCGGTCCGAAGACCTGATCGTACGGTTCGTACGGGGTCGGCTCGGCCTTGACGTCGAGCAGCCACTCCAGCACGGTCAGGTACTGCCGACGACCGGTGGCCGGACGCAGCCGCCGGGCCGACGGGCCGTACTCCAGCATCGCGACCCGGTCCCCCCGGTGCAGGTAGTGCTCGGCGATGGCCGCCGCCGCCCGTACCGTGGTGTCCAGCACGGAGGCGCCACCGGACACCCCGCCGGAATCGCCCACCTCGGTGAGTACGTCCAGCAGCAGCACCACCTCGGCGTCGCGGTCGGACAGGGTGGCCGCGACGTGCAGCTGACGGGCCCGCAGCGACACCCGCCAGTCGATGCGGCGCAGCCGGTCACCGGGGCCGAAGATGCGGACGCCGGCGAGCTCGCCGCCCTCCCCCGGCCGACGGGACCGGTGCCCGCCGACCAGGCCGGCCGCCCGGGGCATCGCCTCGTCGGCTTCGAACGGCTCGATGACCGGATAGACCGGCACCCCGACCGGCTCGGCTACCAGCGGCCGGCAGGCGAGCAGCCCGTCGCAGGCGATCGCCCGCGCGGCGACCGGGCCGACCAGCTGACGTCCCCAGCGCGACGCTACCCCGCGCAGCTCGAACCCGGCGGCGGTCCCGGTGGGCGTCACCAGGCCGAACGGTCGATCGGGCACGCCGCCGGTCGGTAGTAGCCGCGGTGCCTCGCCCAACTGCTCCACCACCTCGGCGGTGACCGGATCCGCCACTCCGCCGGGCCCAGCCGCCGGGACGGCTGCCCGGTCACCGCGGATGGCCACCGGCGGCAGCAGCCCGACCTGGCCGATACGCAGCCACGGCGACACCAGCGACCGGACCACGACCAGGTCGTACCCGGCATCACCGGGGTTGGCGACCCCGACCGTCGCGGCCATCTGCCCGCCTTCGACCAGATGGTCGTCGACCGCGGCCACGTCCAGGACCGGGCCGCGGTCGGGGCGCCGGCGCAGCGCGTACGCGGTGCCGACCGCGAACGGTACGGCGAGCGCGACCAGATCGACCCGGCCGAGGATCACCCCGGCGATCAGCAGCAGCCCGGTGATCCCGAGCGCTCGGCCCAGCGCCCGGGTGGGCAGCCATTCCGTGCCGGACGTGGTGTCGGGCGGCGTACCGGTGCCGGTCATGGCGCCGGGCGGCGGCCGGCCGCCGCGCCCAACTCACCGGCGTAGCTGGGTAGCGCCCCACTGGCCGGTGCCGGAGTCTGCGCCAACACCTCGGCGACCACGAAGGACGGGTCGACCCGCCGCAGCCACATCTCCGGTCGCAGGGTGATCCGGTGCGCCAGCACCGGGGCGGCGACATCCTTGACGTCCTCCGGAATGACGAAGTCGCGCCCGGCGAGCACCGCCTTCGCCCGGGCCAGCAACAGCAGCGCCAGCGAGCCCCGGGGGGAGGCCCCGACCAGTACCGACGGGTGCTCGCGGGTGGCTGCGGTGAGCGCGACGATGTACCGCCCGATCGAGTCCTCGACCACCACGTTCTCCAGAGCCGCCTGCATCCCCCGCAGCCCGGCGGCGTCGACCACCGCCGGCAGTTCGGTCTCCTCCTGGCGGCGAAAGATCCGCCGACGCAGCACCTCCCACTCCTCGTCGTGGGAGGGGTAGCCGAACGACACCCGCAGCAGGAACCGGTCCAGCTGCGCCTCGGGCAGCGGATAGGTGCCCTCGTACTCGATCGGGTTGGCGGTGGCCAGCACGTGGAACGGCACTTCGAGCCGATACGTCACGCCTTCCACCGACACCTGCTTCTCCTGCATCGCCTCCAGCAACGCCGCCTGCGTCTTCGGCGGCGTCCGGTTGATCTCGTCGGCGAGCAGCAGGTTGGTGAAGACCGGCCCGGCCCGGAAACTGAAGTCGGCGCTGCGCTGGTCGTAGAGAAAGGAGCCGGTGACATCGGCGGGCAGCAGGTCGGGCGTGAACTGCAACCGGCGGAAGTCCAACCCGAGAGCCTGGGCGAACGAGCGGGCGGTGAGTGTCTTGCCGAGTCCGGGCAGATCCTCCAGCAGCACGTGCCCGCCGGCGAGGATCCCGGCGAGGACGAGTTCCAGCGCGTCCCGCTTACCGACCACGACTGTGCCGACCGAATCCAGGACGGCGTGCGCGAGCCGGTTCGCTTCGGCGGCCGGGGCAGCCACCACGTCGTTCATAGTTTCTCCAATTGGCTGACGAAGACCGCACAGTCCTTTGCCGACGGCTTGCGCCGGCCCGGGTTGTCGAGGAAGGCCCACAGTTCCTCGCCGCAGATCACCCGGGCCCGCGCCGGGTCGCTGGCCCGGGTGAGCCCGTGCCGCTGACGCAGCCGTTCGTCGACGAGTCCGCCCAGGACAGGCAGCATGACTTCGGTGAACCGGCTGGCGTCGTGCTGCGTCCATCGCAGCCGCGTCTCCCACCGGTGTACCGCCTCCCGCAGTCCGTCCTGGCTGCCGAAGACGTAGCTGCCGTCTTCGGGGTCGGCGCCGACCCGGCGCAGCCGCGCCGGCGCCGGCGCGGCGACCGACCGGACGGTACGGCGCAACACGACCAGTGCCAGGCAGCCGGCGAAGGCCGCGGTGGCCGGCACCGCGAAGCCGAACATCCGGGCCCCGAACACCACCATGGCGGTGCACGCCGCAGCGATCAGCCCGGCGGTGGCCCAGGACCGGACCCGGCCACGGCGAGGGCGGTCCCGCGCCGGCGTCTCCTCCTCGTGGTAGAGCAGGTCGTCGATGCTGGTGGACTGGTCACTCATCGACCCGCCCCCCACCGGTCGCCCGTACGCTGGCGGTCAACTCGCCGCGCAGCCGGCGCAGCGCCGATTGGGCCTGTACCCGGGTCTGCTCGTGCACGGCCCGCCGTGCGTACCGGGCCTGCCGGTACACGGCGGCGAACGCGCTGAGCACCTCGGCGCTGATCGCGTGCCCGGCCAGCAGCCGGGTGACGAGGTCGGTCGGCGTGTCGCCGACCTGGCGTGGGGTGCCCGCCGCCGCGGCGGCCTGCTCCAGGCGTACCCAGCAGGCGATCACCGCGCGGCGTGGATCGGCGTCGGCGTCGGAGAGCTCGACCAGGCCGGCGTCCACCGCAGCGACCACCTCTGCCGCACTGGCCGGGCCGGGCCCGCTGCGGCGGCGCCGCAGCGTCGAGGCCAGGGCACGCCGGTGCCGGCTGCTGAACAGGTCACGGAGCAGTGACCACAGCGCCAGCCCGATCACCACCAGCACGGTGATGCCGCAGAACGCGGCGGCGAGGACCGGGATCCACGACGCGATCTGTTGCTGCTCGGCGGCGGCGAAGTCGTCCGGCGGCGGCTGATAGGTGGGTGCGGGCTGCGGTTGCTGATAGTCCGGCAGGGCCGGTAGCTCCCGCCCGCCGCTGCTGCCGATGGGATTCAGCGGCAGCATCGAGTTCGCCGCCGCGACCGCGGTCAGCGCAAGCAGGACGGCGACCGCAGCGAGTGGCCACAGCCGGCGGAAAGCCGCGAAATCCATTGACGTCGTGACGCCTCTCGAATCCTCCACCAGGTCGACTCGCGTCCCGGTCAACTCCGCCCCGCCAGGCGGTTCGCCGTACTGAACACCTCGTCGAGCATGGCGGGGGTGAGCCGGCCGGTGAACGTGTTCTGCTGGCTCACGTGGTAGCAGCCAAGCACGTCGGGCACCGGCCCGCCGCCCGACCAGTGTGCCCCATGGCCGAACACGGGTCGGGGCGTGGGCGCACGCCGGCCGTACACCTGGGTCATCGCCGGCCACCACGCCGCCCAGGCGAACGCGCCGAGCGCGACCACCACCCGCAGGGTAGGCCGCAGCAACGCGACCTCCCGGTGCAGCCAGGGCGCACAGGTGTCCCGCTCGGCCGGGGTCGGCTTGTTGGCCGGCGGTGCGCAGCGCACCGCGGCGACCACCCGGGTGTCCGCGAGCCGAAGGCCGTCGTCGATGGCGACACTGGTCGGCTGGTTGGCCAACCCGGCCCGGTGCAGCGCGGCGAACAGCACGTCACCGGAGCGGTCGCCGGTGAAGACCCGGCCGGTACGGTTGCCACCGTGCGCCGCCGGCGCCAGGCCGAGGACGGCGATCCGGGCATCAGCCGGCCCGAACCCGGGAACCGGCCGCCCCCAGTAGGTCTGGTCGCGATACGCCGCCCGCTTCGTCGCCGCGACCTCTTCCCGCCAGGCGACCAGGTTCGGGCATGCCCGACAACGCACGACCGCACGGTCCAGCACGGCCAGATCCGGTGCGTGCGCCGCGGTGGCGGCTACGTCGTCTGCGGTACGGATCACCACCGCGCTCCCTGCGGCGGCGGGGCTGACCCGCCGGCCGACGTCGCCGGATCAGCCGAGCCGGGTCCGGAACAGTTCCAAGGTCCGCGCCCAGGCGCGCGTCGACGCGTCGTCGTCGTACGACTCCGGACGATCGTCGTTGAAGAACGCATGCCGGGTGCCAGGGTAGTCGTACACGACGCACTGCCCACCGGCCGCCTCGACGTACTTCTTGGCCTGCTGAATGCCGTCGGCGGCGGAGGTGCCGTCCTGCTCGGAGCAGTGGATCACCGCGTTCTTGCCGGCGTAACCCGACCAGTCGGGGCGCATCCGCTCCCAGGGCAGCGTGGGATAGAAACCGACCGTGGCGGTGATCCGGTCGGAGAGCGTGGCGGACCAGAGTGCCAGGCTGCCCCCGGCGCAGAAGCCGACCGTACCGACGCTGTCGCCCGCCGTGTCGCGGCGGCCGGCGAGAAACTCCGCGGCGTCGGCGATGTCCTTGGCCGCCTGGTCCATCGCCAGCCCCATCAGCAGCCGACGGGCCTGGTCCGGCTCGGTGGCCGCGACACCGTGGTAGAGATCGGGAGCGAGCGCGACGAAACCGGCTTCGGCCAACCGATCGGCCACCGCGACGATGTGCGGGACCAGCCCCCACCATTCCTGGATCACGATGACCGCAGGTGTGCCGGTCGCCGACGAACCGGACCCGGTGGGTGCCGGCGTGGCCAGATATCCCTCGCTGGTCCCGCCGTTGCTGCGGTAGCTCACCATCTCACCCATGGCCGGGTCCTCCTGTCGGTCAGTCATCGTTGGCTGGCGCGCAGTGGCTCACGTGTCCGGGTAGCCTGACACGCGCGACCTGGCCCGGGGAAGGCACGCGGAGGGTGGCGTACGCCTCTTGGTGACCTGCCGGATGCTCTGCCGTCACCAGGCATGCAGCCGGGCAGGGCACCGGTCAGCGCAGGCTGAGGCAGATTCCGTCGAGGATGTCGTGCTCGCTGGCGACGACGACGGGCACCGCCGCGCGTTCCATGATGATCCGCAGGACCAGCGCGCCGGCACCGATCACGTCCGCGCGGCCGGGATGCATCACCGGGACACGCAGCCGCTGCGCGACCGGCATGGCGAGCAGCTCGGCGGTCACCTTCGCGACCTGGTCGTAGCTGATCCGGGAATGATGCAGCAGCGCCGGCTGGTACTCGTCCAGCCCCAGGGCGATCCCGGCCACCGTGGTCACCGACCCGGCCAGCCCGACCAGGGTGACCTGTGGCCGGCCCGCCCCGGCCGGCAGGTCGACCGCGCCAAGGGCCCGGTCGACGGCGGCGGTGATGTCCCGCTGCGCGGCGGTGATCTGTGCCGCCGTGGGCGGATCCCCGGCCAGGTGGCGCTCGGTCATCCGGACGCATCCGATGTCCACCGACACCGCCCGCTCGACCGTGCCGGTGCCACGGACGAACTCGGTGGAACCCCCACCGATGTCGACCACCAGGTACGGGGCCGGCGCCACGCCGGCCAGCCCACCGACCGCACCGGCGAAGGTCAACCGGGCCTCTTCGGCACCGGTGAGCACATCAGGAGTGACGCCGAGAGTGGCCTCGACCATCGTCACGAACTCGGCGGCGTTGCCGGCGTCCCGGGTGGCCGAGGTGGCGCACATGCGTACCCGCTCGGCACCGCAGGCCCGGATCTGGGCCGCGTAGTCGGTCAGCGCGAGCCTGGTCCGCTCGATCGCGGCCGGGGCGAGCCGCTGAGTCTGATCGACCCCCTCGCCGAGACGGACTATCTCCATCCGGCGGACCACGTCGGTCAACGGTCCGCCGCCGGACCGGCTCGAACCCGGTTCGGCGAGGTCGGCCACCAGCAACCGAACCGAGTTGGTGCCGCAGTCGATCCCCGCTACCCGCTTCGCCACGCGCGTCACGTTACCGTCCCGCTCGACCGTCGTGCTCGTCGTCGCCGGCCGGTGGAACTTGCCTCAGGTGAGATGCAGCAGCATCCGGGTGTTGCCGAGGGTGTTCGGTTTGACCCGCTCCAGGCCGAGAAATTCGGCAACCCCCTCGTCGTACGAGCGCAGCAGCTGCTCGTACACCTGGTGCGGCACCGGCGCCCCGTCGATCTCCGCGAAGCCGAACCCGGCGAAGAACTCGGTCTCGAAGGTCAGCACGAACACCCGCGCCACACCCAGCTCGCGGGCCACCGCGAGCAGCTCGGACACGATCCGGTGCCCGATCTTGCGGCCCCGCAACCGTGGGTCCACCGCGACGGTGCGGATCTCCGCCAGGTCCTCCCACATCACGTGCAGCGCCCCGCAACCGACGATCGCCCCGTCGCTGGACCGCTCCGCCACCCAGAACTCCTGGACATCCTCGAACAGGGTGACGGTGGCCTTGCTGAGCAGCCGGCGGTCGGGGCGGTAGAGGTCGATCAACCGGCGGATGCCGCGTACGTCCCGGGTGCGGGCCCGCCGGACGACCACCTCGGTGTCCACCTCAGGCATCGTCGCCGTCGCCGTTGGCCCGGTCCTGTGCCGGCGGCGGCCCGGCCTCAACCCGCACGCACGGGCCGGTGGCCCACCACTGTCCGATCAGCTCGCGGACCCGGTCACCAGCCGGGTTCACCCCTGGGCCCACCGCGAGCGCATGCCCGAGATGGACGTGCAGGCACTTGACCCGGCCGGGCATGCCACCGGCGGACACCCCGGCGATCTCGGGTACGTGGCCGATCGCCTCCCGTCGGGCGAGGTAGTCCTCGTGCGCGGCCCGGTAGCCGGCGGCGAACTCGGGATCCTCGGCGAGCAGCGCGGCGTACTCCCGCATCAGCCCGGCCGACTCGAGACGGCTGCACGCCGCCACGGCGCGCGGGCAGGTCAGGTAGAACACCGTCGGAAACGGCGTGCCGTCAGCGAGCCTCGGCATCGTCTCCACCGTGTCCGGCAGCCCGCACGGACAACGGTGCGCGACCGCCCGGGTGCCGCGCGGCGCTCGCCCGAGCTGCGCGGCGACCGCGGCGAGATCCTGCTCGTCCACCGGCAGGGTGGGGTCGGCGGCGGTGGGTGGCGTCGCGCCGGTCACCGCGACATCCCCTCGGCGTCCGCCGCCCGGACGCTCGACCAGAGGGTGTCGTACCACGGGTCGGCCGGCGCGGGACGGTCCCCCGGCACCGCCTCGACGGGCGCACCCGCGTCGCGGGCCGCCCCCTGTGGGTCGTGCAGCACCAGCAACGGCACCTCGTCCGGATAGACCATGTAGAACCTCCGCTTGGCCTCGATACGGATGAAGTCCGGGTCCTGCCAGCGCTCCGCCTGTTCGGTCAGCTCCGCGATCCGCTCCCGCTGTGCCTGCTGGGCCTGCTCCATCCGGGCGATGTCAGACTGTTGGCTCAGGTAGATCCGCACTGGGTAGGTGTAGGCCAGTGCCAACGCGACCAGAACGACCAACAGGACCGTGGCCCGTCCGGTGAACCGGTTGGGTTGTGCCGCCGACATCCGCTTGACCTGCCCGGCGGGCACCCGCCGGGCAGCGGCTGGCCGGCTGGCGGGGCGGTCGGGATCGCTGGCCCGGCCGTTCGCGGGGCGACCACCGGCGGACCGGGCACCGCCGGCGGACCGGGCACCGCTGGCGGTACGGTCGCCGCCGGCGCCGTCGGCAACTGGACGCAGCGGGGCGGTCCGCCGGTCGGTACGCGGACCGGCATCCCGACCGGTGACCCGCACCGGGCCACGGGCGCCGGAGCGGCCCGCCTGCCCCGGCCCGGAACGACGGGTCGGGCCCTGCCCACTCGGTGTACGCCGTTGCGTCATCGTCGTCACGCCTCCCCCCGGGCGGCTGGCTGTACCGGGCACCGTGCTGGTGCCCGGGCGGCCGACCGATCGACCGGCTGGTCAGCCCACCCAGGCACCATCGGCCACTCGACCGGCGGATGTTACGCCGCCGGGCGGCGAGATGCTAAGCCGCCCGGCGGCGGGACGTCATGCCGAACGGTACCGGGGGAAGGCACCGGCCCCGGCGTAGCGCGCCGCGTCCGCCAGCTCCTCCTCGATACGCAGCAACTGGTTGTACTTGGCCACCCGCTCGGACCGGGCCGGCGCACCGGTCTTGATCTGTCCGCAACCGGTGGCGACCGCCAGGTCGGCGATGGTCGTGTCCTCGGTCTCGCCGGACCGGTGGCTCATCATGCACCGGAAGCCGCTACGGTGCGCCAGCTCGACCGCGTCGAAGGTCTCGGTCAGCGAGCCGATCTGGTTCACCTTGACCAGTACGGCGTTGGCGGCCTGCTCGGCGATGCCCCGGGCGATCCGTTCGGGGTTGGTCACGAACAGGTCGTCACCGACGATCTGGATCCTGTCGCCGAGCGCCGTGGTCATCGCCGACCAGCCGGCCCAGTCCTCCTCGGCCAGCGGATCCTCGATGGACACGATCGGGTACTCACCGACCAGCTTGGTGTAGTACGCGACCAGTTCGTCGGCGGTCTTGTTGGCGCCTTCGAAGACGTAGGCGCCGTCGGAGTAGAACTCGGTGGCCGCCACGTCGAGCGCCAACACGATGTCGGTGCCCAGCTGGTAGCCGGCCGCCCCGACCGCCTCGCCGATCAGGTCCAGCGCCGCGGAGTTGGTGGGCAGGTCCGGCGCGAAGCCGCCCTCGTCGCCGAGCCCGGTCGCCAGGCCCTTCTTCTTCAGCACCGCCTTGAGCTTGTGGTAGACCTCGGCCCCGCAGCGCAGCGCCTCGCGGAAGGTCGGCGCGCCGATCGGCGCGATCATGAACTCCTGCACGTCGACGTTCGAGTCGGCGTGCGCACCGCCGTTGAGGATGTTCATCATCGGCACCGGGAGCAGATGCGCGTTCGGCCCGCCGAGGTAGCGGAACAGGCTGAGCTCGGCGCTGTTCGCGGCGGCCTTGGCCACGGCCAGGGAGACGCCGAGAATCGCGTTCGCACCCAGCTCGGACTTGTCGGCGGTGCCGTCGAGATCGAGCATTTTCTGGTCGATCAGGCGCTGCTCGCTGGCCTCGTGGCCGACGAGCTGATCGACGATGCGCTCCTCGATGTTGGTGACGGCCTTTTCGACGCCCTTGCCCGCGTACCGCTCGGCATCGCCGTCGCGCAGTTCCAGTGCCTCGAACGCGCCGGTGGAGGCCCCGGACGGCACCGCCGCGCGGGCGACCGTGCCGTCGTCGAGCCCGATCTCGACCTCTACGGTCGGATTTCCGCGCGAGTCGAGAATCTCCCTGGCGACGATTCCCTCGATGGTAGCCACGTAGTCGCTCCTCGTGATCAAATTCCCGCAGGCCGCAGCGGTGCGGCCGACCGTCCGGTGGCAGCGTAACCGGCTGCGGTGACACCCCGGGCATGGCCTTGGCGGAAACGGGATGTCAACCACCGAAACAGTCCGCTTCGGCCCGCTTCCCGCATCAGTGCCATTTGCCGACATTGATGATAACGAGTTTGCGGCTGGTGGACCGGATCGGTCAGGCTGTCACCATGCGTACAACAGGGTGGCGGAGCGGCCGGAGGAAGTCGGCCCCGCCGCCCGCGCTGCGGCTGGTCGCCGGGCTGACCGGGGTGCTGCTGCTCGCAGCCGGCTGCGGCACCATCGCCGATGCCGGCCAGACCATCCAGCCTGCCGACCTGGTCAACGAACTCGCCATCCGGCTCGACAGCGCCAGCGCCCTGACCTACTCGGCCGAGTACCAGCTCGCCGGCGGAGCCAGCGCCAGCATCGTGCAGGCGCAGGATCCGCAACGCGTCGCGTACAGCTATCCGGGCGGTAAGCTGATCGTCACCGCCAGCGCGACCACAGAGTGTGATCTCGGATCCGATCGCGCGCTCTGCACGCTCACCGCGCCGCCGTCACCGTCGAACCAGCCCGATCCGGAAGTGTTCAGCGATGCCAACGCCGGAGGGCTGGTGACCCCACCGGTGGTGATTTCGCTGCTCAACGCCGCCGCGCTCGATCCGGCCGCGGTGGTCACCCAGAACGACACCACCGTCGCCGGACGGCACGCCACCTGTGTACAGATCAGCCAGGTGCAGAATGCCGCGGCCTCACGTTTCGACGCCTGTATCACCACCGAGGGCGCGCTGGGCAGCTTCGCCGGGGTGGTCGATGGACAAGCCGTCGAGATAGCGATAAGCCGGTACCGTGACACCGCCGACGCCACCGCGTTCGAACTGCCCGACGGCGCCCGCTCGGTCGATCGGCGCCCCGGACCGGCCTGACCGGCGAAGGGCAGGCCGATGATCGGTGGACCGGCTCCCGGCCGAGGTCGGCGGTTCCTGCCCGACGCCGCTGCGGGCACGACCGCCGACCCGGACGATCCGTGCCTGGTCGTCGCCGGACGGCGGCTGCTCGTCGGGGGCAGCGGGCAACTGCTGCGGGTGGCCGACCTGCCGACCGGGATCGAGTGGGTGCCGCTGGGCAGTCTGGACGGTGCCCGGGTGTGGGCAGCCGGGCTGCCCGACACCGACGAGTCCCTCGGTGCCTGGCGCAGCTGGCCGGCCATGGCCAGTGAGCACGGTGAGCCACTCGCCGCGCTGGCCGGACGGGCGTTGCAGGTGATGACCTGGCGGCGTACCCATCGGTTCTGCGGCGCCTGCACCGCGGAGCTCGTCGACGTGTCCGGCGAACACGCCCGCCGCTGCCCCGCCTGCGACCTGTACGTACCGATGCAGCTCTCGCCCGCGGTGCTGGCCGCCATCACCCGGCCGGTCGGCACCGGCCGCGCCGAACAGCTGCTGCTGGTCCGGCACACCTACGGCCCGACCGCGATCTGGGCGCTGATCGCCGGGTTCGTCGAAGCCGGCGAGTCGCTGGAGGAGGCCGTCCACCGGGAAGTGGCCGAAGAGGTCGGCCTGGACGTGCACGAGGTGGCCTACTTCGGCAGCCAGCCATGGGCGATGTCCGGACCGGGAGTGGTGCTCGCCGGCTTCACCGCCCGCGCGCGCTGCGACGCCGAGCCGGTGGTCGACGGCCGGGAAATCGCCGAGGCCCGGTGGTTCCCGCTCGACGAACTGCCGGCCGAGTTGCCGGCGCCCTACTCGATCTCCCGATGGCTGATCGACCATCAGCGCGGCGCGTAGCTGGCCGGGGTAGGCGGCCGCTGGATGTTCGCTGGTGCTGACCGCCTGCTGACCGCCTGCTGATCGCCGCTCAGAACTCGAGCAGGGCCGGCAGGTGGCGCGGCGGCGGTGAGCCGTGTGCCAGCATGGCGTCGTGCCACTGCCGCACGGGCACGCCAGCCGGCCGGGCCGCCGCTGCCTGCGCCACCTCCAGGTAGCCGACGAAGTAGGTGGACAGCTGGGCGGAGGTGAGCAGGGAGCGCCGCCACTTGCCGGCCGCCTCGCCCTCCTCCTGGAAGCCACGGCCGGTCATCAACTCCATTGCGTCGGCCTCGGGCAGATCCGCACAGTGCACCAGCTGGTCGAGGATGGCGTTGATGGTCATCCGCAGCTGCATCTTGAGCTGCTGCAGGCGTACCGGCAGACCACCGAACCCGGTGCCGACCATCAGCTCCTCGGCGTACACCGCCCAGCCTTCGACGAACGGCCCGGAGCGGCCGACGGCCCGCACCCGGGTGGTGCCGAGATACCGGCGGGCATGCGCCATCTGCAGGAAATGCCCGGGCATCGCCTCGTGCACGGTGAGGTTGCGCATCATGTGGTCGTTGTACTCGCGGTAGAACGACTCGACCCGCTGCGCCGACCAGTCCGCCGGGGTCGGCGCGATGCAGTAGAACGTCGGCACATCGGCCCGCTCCAGCACCCCGGGCGGATCGCAGTACGCCACGGCGACGCCTCGGGCGAACTCCGGCATCTCCTGAATCACGCACCGGTCGTCCACCAACGACACCAGGTCGTGAGTGGCGACGTACTCCGTCGTCTCGCGCATCGCGGTCTGGGCGAGCCCGACTATCGACGCATCATCCGGGTGATCGCCGGCGAGTTGGTCCAGCGCGGCGCGGACCGTGGCGTCGGTGGCCGGCCCGCCGGTCAGCTCGGCCGCCGCCGCACGGATCTCGCCGGTGATCCGGTCCAGGTTGGCCCACGCCCGGTCGAGAACGTCGGCTGCGGTCAGCTCGATGTCCAAGGTGTGCCACAGTTGGGCCTCCCACAGCCGCCGGCCCAGCCGTGGGTCGCGCCGGTCGCCGTCGGGGCCCGGAACCTCGCGCAGCCAGCCGGCGAACTCGTCGAGCGCGTGCACGGCCTCGGCGGCCAGCGGCTCGACCTTGTCGCGCAGGCCGGGCTCCGCCGCCAGCAGCGCCGGCACCTGACTGCGGACCAGTTCGGCGGTACCGGCGAACTGACCGGCGGCGGTCTCGGCGTGGATCGCCGGAATGCCACGCAGCGTCTCGCGGGCGGTGGCCAGCACATCCGGGACCGCACCGAGCCGGCCGGCAAGGCTGATCAGCCGCTGCTCGGCCGGGGCGAACGGGCGGGCGATCAGCCCGTGCAACAGCGGGCCCGGGTTGTAGATCAGCGGGTTCCACTCCCGGGACCGGATCTCGGTCAGCTCGAACAACCGTCGGTCGACGATGGCCGACAGGATCGCGTGGTCCACCCGCTCCTGAGTCGACAGCGCGTCGGTGTCGACCTCGGCGAGCGCGTTCGTCGCGTCCAGCAGCATGGTGGCGGTGGCGGCGACCGCGTCGGCGGACTGGTCCGGCAGCCGGTCGTCGAACCGGTGGTCACCGGCGGACGCGGCCAGGGCTGGGTCGCTGGCCAACAGTGCATCGACGATGCGCTCGGCCAAGGGTACGAACGGCGCCATGGCACCGACCTTATTCCATGCCACCGACGTAACCGGGCTGGCGGCGCGACTGGGCCCGGCGCTGCGGGTCCGGACCCGCTCGGCGGGCCGGATCCGCATGACGTTGCGCTCAGCCTGACCTGCGGGACGGGTGGAAACTGGCCCCGGAACCCGGCTCCCCCGGAACCCGGCGCCCCCGTGCCGGGCACCCTGCCGGTCAAGCCAGAACACAGTGCGGCCGGCGCGACAGCGTCGTTGGGGTCGGCGCAGCGGCCACCGGCTGGCGTTCATCCGACCTGCAGATGGTCACGGTCGGCGAGCAACCGCAGCCGCCTCAGGTCGAGCACACTCCAGACGACCTTCATCAACACCGACAGGACCACGAACACCGCGGTCGTGGTGGGGTCGTCGAGCACGCCAAGACCGGATGGCCCCAGCAGCCAGGCCAGGGTGAAGCCGAGCCACAGTACGCTGAGCAGCCCGGCCAGCGGGATGAAGTGCGCCACCATCTGGGCCGGCTGCCGGGCTGCGGCCAACCGCAACGGCCCCCAGATCACCACGAAGTTGGCCGCGAGCGCGAGGACGCCGACGCCGTAGGCGAGATATCGCGGGGTCGGTTCGAGTGCCAGGTCACCAACCAGACCGGACAAAACCATGGAAACGCTGGTCACTGCTATGAGCACCACCAGATCGGTCCTCTTACCGGTCAGGGCGTGCGTCCCGGTCAGGACCAGCGCGTAGCCGAGCAACGGCGCGGTGACGATCCAATCGGCGTAGTACCCCCAGTGCACCTCGTGGTGGCCGGTCGTGATGTGCGCACCGCCGAGCGCCATCACCGCGTGCCAGATGGCGGACCAGATCAGGATGACGGCCGCGAGCAGGTGGGCGGTGACCGGGACACCTTTGGGCTCGCGAATCCAGCGAACGATCCACAGCACGGCACCGGACGCGATCACCACGAAGGACCACAACCACCATTGCGACACCGCGAACCCTCTGCGGTCGGGAAGACTGCCGAGAGTATTGTCACCGGAATATCTCGTGGTTATCCCTGTTATGGGCTATTTCATGCGTAGCTGTAGCTTATACCGGGAGGTCGAGCGGTCGACGGCACCGCCGACGGCCTGCCGCTCGGGAGGGACGGTACGGGCGGACGGCCGGCAGCGAATCTCAGCCGGCGCGACGCGGTCCACCCCGACCAGCCGGCGGCGGCCAACCTCGGCCACCTGGACCCGGCCCGGTGGACACATGCCCACTGCGACGCGGACGGTTTTCCACAGAAGCCCAGCTCAGTCACTCCTCAATCAACTATGCAATGGCCCCTGGGCGAGGGCCTGCGGTTCGGTGACCGGCGCGGCCCGGTACCGTTGGCCCGTGACTTCGCGCTTCCGCTCCGTCTCTCCGCCTCCGGTCCTCTGACCGGAGCGCCTCCGACCGCCGAATAGCGGCGGTCCTTTGTCGTGCTCCGACAAGCATCGATTTCTCTCTGTCGTTGGAGCACTCCTTGTCTACTCAGCATGCCCGTCTTGGGCTGTTTCAGGTTTCGTTCGCCGGTGTCTTGTGGGGTACCGGCGGGTTCGGCATGGAACTTGTCGCCGACCACTCCTCCTTGACTTCTCTTACAGTGAGCGCGTGGCGCATGGGCATCGCCGCCGTCGTGCTCACCGCACTCGTCGCCGTACGCGGTGCAGCGCTTGAGGTGCGATCGTTGCTGGCTCGCCATCCCGTACGCGCGGCACTGGCCGGTGTCTGCACCGGCGGCTATCAGGCGCTGTACTTCGCGTCGGTGCTGGATGCTGGAGTCACGGTCTCGACCGTCATCAGCCTTGGCGTCGCGCCTGTGCTACTTACCATCGGCGAGGCTGTCCGTGCGCGCCGTCGACCAAGCCGGATGAAGACCGCCGTACTGGCGACGGCGCTGGTGGGACTCGTGCTCGTCAGCGCTGCAGGCGGAGGAGAATCCGGCGGGCATCCCGTCCGCGGCGTGATCGAAGCGGTGGCATCCGGTTCGCTGTGGGCGTTGACCACAGCGATCTCACGTGGAGCAGCCACCAACACGCAACCGCTCGCTCTGAACGCCGTCGCAACCACCGCCGGGACGCTCCTGCTCATCCCGATGGCGGCGATCGGCGGGGGACCCTTCGTGACTTCCGACCCGACAACCATTGCGACGCTGCTCTACCTAGGGATCTTCACGATGGCGCTCGCCTACGGTCTGCTGTACGCCGGACTACGAACCGTCCCTGGAAGCGCGGCCGTGATCGCAGCGCTCCTCGAACCGGTCACGGCGACCGTCGTTGCCGCGCTGTTCCTCGACGAGAGGATCGGTATCCCCGGCCTCGCGGGGACACTGCTCATCCTCGGCGCGGTTCTGGCCCTCAACCGCAGCGGCACAACGTCCAGTCCATGAGTCGAGGCGCGGATACGGCTGGCTTACGCACTGCGGTTCGTGCAGCAAGATCGAGTGAGCTGTTCTGCCGCCGACCGTGCGCTGCCTCGGCTCAGCTCACCTGGCGTCGCCACGGCCGGCGCTGCACCGAGCAGCGCGAGAATCCGGTACAGCCGCCGGCTTTGATCAGCGAAAATTGAGTGGACATTCTCGGTTAGACGTAGCTGAACAACGGGGGGAAGACGAGGACCACGATCCAGGCCCACACGGCGTACACCGGCAGATAACCGGTCTGCCAACGTTCGAGCGCCCCGAATGGCGTGCGCCGACGGATGAAGGTCAGCAGAAGCCACGCCGACCACGCGAGGTTGACCAGCAGGATGACGTTCTCGCCGAGCGCGGCCGCCCTGTTGGGCGTACTGCCGTACTCGTCGGTGATGCGTCCGGTGATCTCCAGCAGCACCAGGACGTCGATGGCCAACGCACTGACCACGAGCGCGAGCTGGAGCTTGTCGAACGGGCCGGGCGGGGTCAGCGGATCGCGGGCCGAGAGCGAGTAGAGCAGCAGCCCCAGCACCACGACCAGCAGGAGGTCGAACAGGATCAGCGCTTCGCGCTCGACGTCGATGCCGTCGCTGGTCCAGACGACGGCGACGAGGAAGGCGAGCAGGGCCGCCGTGAAGAGCGGGGTGAACAGCCGCGTGAGGACCGGCGCGATGTTCTCGACGACACTCTGCTTGGCCTCGACGAGCCACCCGGCCACGACGACCGCCGCAGCAGCGCCGCAGGGAAGGAGCCAATGCGAAATGAACTCCTCCGGTAGAATCCCGATCGCCTTGAAGGTGTTGAACAGGAACGCGGAGAGTACGCCGCCGCCGAGGGCCATGAGTACCAAGTAGATGAACCACTCGCCGGTGAAGCGAATGAAGTCCATGCGATGACGGGATGAGCGCCAGTCGTCGGCGACATAGGCCAGACCGACCACGAGCCACAGGGCGATGGGGAGGTGGATGCTGGTGACGACCACGGACTGCGATGTGTCCGCCAGAGGGTAGGCGTTGGCCGCCACGGCGCCGAGAGCGAACAGCGCCACCAGTATCGCGATCACCGACCGTCGGGCTTTGCGGCGCCAGGCCAGGAACGCCGCCAGCCAGGGCAGCGCAAACAGGGTGAAGTTCCGAGCGTAGAACGAGCTGTCGTCGTCGAAGCCCAGCCCGAACAGTGCCGGCGCCTTGACGGACACCACCGCGCCGGCCGCACAAATGGCCATGGCCCACAGGTCCCGCCGGGAGCGCGTGTCGGCGGCCGAGCCGCCGGTGTCGCCGGTCAGCACCAGCTGCTTCCACAGTCGTTCCGAATGCTCCCGGGCGAACTCGCGGGAGAGTTCGTCGAGGCTGCCCATCCGTTTGACCGCGACCAGGAACGCCTCGTCCGGGCTCAGGCCTGCCGCGACGAGTTCGTCGACGGAGCCGCGGAGGTGGTCTTCGAGCTCGTCTGCGTCCGACGGTTGGAGCTCCCTGCGGCGTAGCACGTACTGGCGCCACTGTTCGAACTGCGTTTCCAACTCCGCCTGTCGGTCCTGCTCCGTCATGCGAGACCCTCCAGCGGGTTCACGGTCAGCGGCACACGGTCATGCCAGATCTCCTTGAGCGCGTCGACGACGGTGTCCCACTGCCGGCGCTGCTCGGCCAGCTCAGCCAGGCCTTTGTCGGTGATGCGGTAGTACTTGCGCTTTCGCTCGCCGGTGACCGACTGCCAGTTCGACTCGACATGGCCGAGGCGCTCAAGCCGGTGCAACAGCGGGTACAGCAGTCCTTCGGTCCAGTCCAGCTCGCCCCCGGACAGCTCGTTGATCCGCCTGAGGACGGCGTAGCCGTAGCTCTCACCCTCGGCCAGGATGCCGAGAACCATCGGTGTCGCCGAGGCGGCCACCAGGTCCTTGGTGATCTTCACGAGACCTCACCCCACTCCAACACCTAGAACTGCGATGCATAGTACCTTTAGGTATTGTTGGGCGCAACGGCGGGCCACGGGTCTCGTCCCGAACGAGGCCACGGATGGCGGCGGCGCTCACCACGGCCGGCGGGGGTTCAAGCCAGGACGATCCGCAGCCGGTCGTACGCCGGGATGAGTGTCCTCGACCCGTAGCGCCGCCCGGCGATCCGCCATGGCCGGCCGGCAGCGAGCAGCGCCGTGAGCAGTGCTGAGAGCTCGGCTCGACCGACCGGCGCCCCGAGACAGAAGTGGTTGCCGGCACCGAACCACAGGGGCCGGGTATCGGCCGGGCTCACGCGGTCGAGGTCGAACCCGCCGTACGCGTTGTTCGCCGTATGGGTCAGCATCAGGACACGTTGGCCGGCGCGCAGCCGCCGACCGGCGATCACGACGTCGGCGGTGACCGACCGGCCGATGACCGGGACCGGGGTGGTGACGCGCAGTCCCTCGCGCACCGCGTCGGCGACCCGCCCCGGGTCCGCCCGCAACCTACCCTGCTGGCCGGTGTCGTGCAGCAGCGCCACGGTCCGGGCCATCGCGCTGGCGGTGGTCTGCGTTCCGGCCACCACCAACAAGGCTGCCAGCCCTTCGGTCTCGCGCAGTCCCAGTCCCAGTTCCCGGCAACGGCCGAGCAGTGTGTCGTCGGGCGCGTCGCGCCATCCGGCCGCGACCTCGCTCGTCATCCTGGCGACGACCGTCCGGCCGGCGACGACCGTTCGCTCAGGTACTCGGGCCGACGTGGTGGTGCCCGCGGCGAGCGCGGCCAACGCCGTACCGGTGTCGAAGATCCCCCGGTAGGCGGGGTCGTCGTCCGGCCGCGCACGGCTGCGATCCGACCGGCCGATGGGTAGCCCGAGCAGATCGGCGACGATCCGGCCAACCACCACCCGGGCCAGATCGGCGACGTCGACGGTGGCACCGGCGACGAGGTCGGCGGTGAACCGCCGCAGTCGCGGCCCGGCCGCCCGCGACACCAGCGCCGCCGCACGGTCCTCGGTGAACAGGTCCCGGGTGGTCTTCCGCAGGGCGTGGTGACCGGCTCCGTCGAACATGTCGTAGACCCAGTCGCCCAGTACCCGGGCCCAAAGGTGACCGACGACGCCCTCGCCGACGATCGTGAAATGGCCGCGATCGGTGAGGATCCGGCGCATCGTGGCCGGATCGCCGACTACCCAGCCCAACCCGGGGATACGGCGAATCGGTCGCGCGATCCGGCCAAGCGTCAGCAGCGCCGGAAAGGCGGGCCTGCTGGCGGCCAGCAGCCGCGTCTCGTGGCGGCGGGCGAGATCGACAGCCCTCATGACGCCACGGCGGACGCGGCTGGCAGGAAGAGACCTTGGGAACCGGTCCCAAAAACATCAATGGTACTGGACATCATGCCGACAGCGTGGCCGACTCGGCGGACCCGTCGCATCCAGCCGGCGGCGGCACATTGGCTGCGCCCGCCGTAGTAGCACGCCACGCCATCTACTCCGGACGGCGCAGCCGACGACCATGCGCGGTACGAACGCCGGTCACCGCCTCCGCCGTGCATGACGAGCTCTCAGTCCTGCGGGCGCGGCACGGACACGGCCTGCGCGCTCGCTACGCTGGCACGATGACCGTGGCCGACGACATCGTCCGTAGCCGGTCCGTCAGTTTGACCATTTACCGCAAGGACGGCACTCGGGCAAGGTCAATCGGATCCGGAACTGCCGGTGAGCGTGCAGTCCTGAACCGTGCCAGCATGATTCGGTGACCTATGAGACCGGACGAGCCACGGACGCCAACCCAAGCGATGTAGAGACGCGCGAGGAGTTCACTGACTTCCTCTCCGCTGTGCTCGTCGACTTCCGATCGACCGGGGCATCCGAGTGGGAGAACGGCACGCTTGATCGTTTCCTTGAGGCGTTCTCGGCGGTCGCGGAGGCCCGACTCGTCGACGAACCGAAACAAGAGCAGGAGCAGGCCTCCTGGCGCCTGTTCGCCCAGCTCGTTCAGGCGGCGACCGGATACGAGTAGCCCTTACGCTCATGCCGTGACCCGCACGGTTGCGTTTTTGATTGAAATCGGTTGATCTAGGTTCCGGTGTCCGTTTCTGTGTGGATCGGCAGACCGGGGCGCCGCTGGCCGGCGCGGCCCGGTGTGGAACAGTTCGGCATGGACACCCGCCAGAAATACCTCGCTGCCGCCACCACGTTCGCCGATCTGGCCGAGCGAATCAGCGACGAACCCTGGGACGGCGCCGGACTCGGCATCTGGACGCTGCGCGAACTGGTCGGCCACACGGTCAGCGGCGGCCTGCAGGAGGTTCTGGACGCGCTCGACCGGGTGACCGACACAGTCGCGATCCCCTCACCCGAGCGGTACTACGCCCTGGCCAGGACCGTTGATCCGGCGGTGTACGACGCCGCTGTGACCGCGTCTGCCCACGCGGCGCGGCGCACCGGGCAGTCCCTGGGCACCGACCCTGCCGGAACGATCCGACACTTGGTCGAGGCCGTCGAACACCGACTTGGTGGCATCGCCCCCACTACCGTGGTCACCACAGTGGCCGGCGGCATGCCGATCGATGCCTGGCTACCGACGCGCACCTTCGAACTGGCCACCCACAGCCTCGACATCGCCGCAGCCACCGACGTACCGGCACAGATCCCCGACGACGTCCTGGCCGAGGCCCTCGTCCTGGCGGCACGGATCGCCGTAGTCGTCGGTGACGGCGCCTCTGTGCTGCGGGCACTCACCGGCCGGGCCACCCTGCCGGACGGATTCAGCGTCGTCTAGCAACCTTCCTGGATACCTGCGGATCACCGCTGCCGCCACCCGCCTCCAGAATCACACGCCCGGATCTGCCGCCGACCGTGCGCTGCCTCGGCTCAGCTCACGTGGCGTTGCCACGGCCAGCGCTGCACCGAGCCTTGCCTTCTTCTGTCGCGTTGCGACCGGCTCTGGCGAGAGCTTCCCAGACAACGAAGATGGGCGCGAAGGCGCGCATGTCGCCGGTGCGACCGCCATCCATCTTGTTCATGGCGTAGGCGTAGGTCGCACGCGTGTCCATGTCGATGATGGCCAGCGAACCACCCGCGCCGCCCCAGAACAGGGTGTTGGAATTGGGCATGAAGGCGCCACCGACCGCGAATCCGAGCCCGAACCGGACGGGTACGCCGAGAACGAGGTCCCGGCCTTCGATCTGGACCTCGAGGGCTTTGCGACATGTCGCCTCGGACAGGAAGCGCCGGCCCTGGGCGATACCGCCGTTGGCAAGAATCGTGTGCACCTGGGCGACAGAGCGCGCGTTACCGGTGCCGCCGCCTGCGGGTATCTCGGCAGCACGCCACGCCCGTGAATTGACCACCGACGCGTCGAGCCGCGGGTTGTGCGCCGCGTTGTCTTGCAACTCTGTCACGTCGTCGGAAAAGGGCTCCTGATCGGGCGGGACCAGCTCGGCGACCCGAGACTCCTCGGATTCCGGCAGTCCCACGTGGAAGTCCGCGCCGAGCGGCTCGGCGATCTCCTCGCGGAACACCGTACCCAGCGACCGGCAGGTGATCCGCCGTACGATTTCACCGATCAGGAACCCTTGGGTGACCACGTGGTAGCCCGAAGCGGTGCCGGGTTCCCAGAACGGCTCCTGGGCCGCCAACGACGCGGTCGCCTTCTCCCAGTCGTACAGGTCCTCAGGTCGCAGCGGCTCGCGCCAGCCGGACAGCCCCGCAGAGTGGCTCATCACCTGCGCCACCGTGATCTCGCTCTTGCCGTTGGCCGCGAACTGCGGCCAGTATCGGGCCACCGGCGCGTCGAAGTCGAGCTCGCCACGGTCGGCGATCAGCAGTGCCGTCAAGGCCGCCATGGTCTTGGTGACCGAATAGACGTTGACGATGCTGTCCCGCTCCCAGGGGCGGGTGCGGGCCGCGTCGGCGTACCCACCCCAGAGGTCGGCGACCGTCTCACCGTCGATGGTGGCGCAAAAGCATGCGCCCACTTCGAGGCCGTCGGTGAAGTTCTGCTCGAACGCGGCACGGACGCCCGTGACGTCCTCACGGACAGATCCGCGCACCTCGCCCTCTGCCAACGTCATCCCCTTCGGAAGACCAGAGCGGTCACATCCTTCACGATGACCCCGCTGCCCGGCAACGGAATTGCCGACTACGGGTACCGTGTTCGCCGCCAGCACCCCGACTCCGTATCAAGCCTGCCGTACGCGGTGGACCCGCCACCAGTTCGGCGCCACGACCCGCGCCGAGATCCGCACGGTCAGGGCTGTCGTTCACTGAGGTTCTTGATATGGACGTCGAATTTGCGCACCGTGCCGCCCTCGTGGTCGAGTCGTGCCGCCGGCTTCGTCGACGGCGACGGTCAGGCGTCCGCCTTCGGTGTCACGGCCGGGACCTGATCGAGGATCGACGCCGGCAGCTGCGGGCCGGCCGGCAGTGCGAGAGGGGCCTTGGCCCGGGAAATGAGCTCGACCACGGTCTTGCTCAGCCGCTGCGAGGTCTGCGACATGGACTCGTTGGCCGTGACGATCGCGGTGACGACCTCGGCCCGCTTCTGCTGGCCGTACTTCACGGCCTCCTCGATACCGCGGGCCTGCGCGTCGATCGAGTCGGCGATCTCCAGAATGGTTTCCGGGCGGACCGTCGGGGCCTGGATGACGCGGGCGATCTGCGGTACCGCCGTCCTGGACGCCTGCGCGTAGGCCGACAGGACATCGTTGGCGCCGTCCGCTACCGCCTGCTGCATGTCCGCTGCCTGGTTGGCCTGGAACAGTAGCGCCCACTGGGCGATGGTCAGCTTCATCGTTGGAATGGTCAGGTTCAGGAGCAGTGCGAGCCGCTGACCCAGGCCGTAGTTGAGTGTGCGGATGTTGCGCACTTGCGGCGAGGTGGACCAGGCGACGAAGAGCCGCTGCTGGAACTCGTTGATGCGCACCTCGAGTGCCTGGATGAATTCCGTGATGAGTGACAGCCGCTCCCGCCGGTCGTGCTCGTCAGGTGTACCCGGGACGATCCCGGCGGAACGGGCGTCTTCCAGGGCCACGTCGCGGATCAGTTCCATCACCGCGATTGCGCCAACGAGCTGGCCGATCGCGGTCTCGTTGGCCTTGTAAAGCTCGTCGCACAGCACCACATTGCGCTTGAGCTGCCGCTGCTTGTCGCTGAGCTGACCGGCGACCTTGTCGAGTTGCTGTTCGACGGTCTTCGCCTCTTCGAACAGCATCTCCAGCAGGTCGCGGCCTTTGAGGAACAGTCCCCTGATCGATTCCGAGAACTTGTTGAAGGTTTCGCGGACTTTCGGGTCGCTCGGGTCGTACTTGCGGCGGAACCTGCGCATCCGGTCGTTGAGCTCGTGCATGATGTCCGTGAGCTCGGGGATGTTGACGTGGCCGACCTCGCGGAAGATTCGGGTCACCTGGCTGTTGACCCCGTCGATCGCGCTGTTGCCGAAGGAGGCCAGCTGATCGGTGTTGGCGAGCATCATCGGATACAGCTGCTTGGCGGCCGCCTCCGCCTGCTGGATCTGCGCCGGGCTGAGTAAGTCCTTACAGACGAGAGCGCGTGGCTCGCTCACGGCGGCTGCCGCCGTGAGGGCGGTGTCGGCCGAACCCGCCTCCGGCTCGGCGGGACCGCCGACGAGGTCGCCGAAGTCGATCTGAAGTCCGTCGCTCATGTCGGTCCTTTCATTGACAGGTCTTGGCGTCCTTCATGCAGCTGAGCAGCGCCAGAGTCACATCGGCGGCCGGCGGCGCCGTGGTACGGACCTGCTCGGCCAAGCTGATGTCCTTGAAATCGGCGGTGTCGTTGGCGCCGACCTGCACGGCGGAGCGGAAGCCGTAGCTCTTCCACGCGATCGTCTGGATCTCGGAGTCCTTCATCGCCTCGATGAACCGGGCGGCGTCGGCGTTGAGCGCGAGCACCGGGTGGTCGCTGTAGATGGTCGGGTCGGGGTACAGCACCCTGACATTGTTCAAAATGCCGGCACTGTTTACGCCAGCCTGAACGACCTGCTGGATAACCTGGTTTTCGTATCCGGCGTAGAGCGGGGACTTGAACTCGCCGCCCTGTGTGAGCCACTCCCGGAACCCGGCGTCAGAGCTGCGTGCCTGCAAGCCCTGGGCGTCGTACAAGGCCCTCACCACAGGCAGCACCTTGCGCGCCTGGTCCAGGTTCGGGGCCGAGAAGACGTCCTCCGTCGCGAGGATGTTCAGCTGGAGCTGCGCGAGGACGAACCCGCTGTTGGACCTGGCCGGGTCGGTGCTCGACACCGTGATCGGGCCACGCAGGTCGGCGGCACCGATGCTCTCCCAGGTCTGCTTCTTGGTGACGTAGTCGAGCAGCAGCGACTTCATGTCGACGATGTAGTACCGGTTGTCGCGTAGCTCGACGATGCCCTCGGCAACGAGTGCGTCGGTGCCACGCGGCCCGGCGTAGATCACCTCGGGCGACTGCAGGATGTTCTCCACGCGATACTCCGTGAACTCGCCCTGGTGCTGTGCCTCGAAGACGTTCTGCGCGCTGGCACTGGACGGCCACAAGCAGTCGAGATTGCGCGCCTTGAGTTCGTCGGTGCTCAGCTGTACCTGGTCGTAGGAGCCCAGCGCCTGGAAGTCGATCGTCAGACGGTACTTGTCGTGCAGGATGCGCTTGACGTTCGCATCGGCCATGAGCTCGGATTTCTCGGAGCCGCCCAGGCAGCTCAGCGTCTTCTCCGGCTGGCCGTCCGGCTGGCCGTCCGGCTGGCCGAGCGTCGGCCACAGGACGGCAACGGCGATACAGACAATGATCACCATGGCCAGCCCGATCAGGAACCGGATGCTTGGCAGTCTCAACGTGACTCCTTCATCCCAACTCAGGAAGCTTCGGCGGCGCGACGGTGTCGAGATTCGCCTTGTACTGCGCAAGGTCGCCCTGGTTGACCAGCCGCACGCTTTCCAGGGTGAAGTCCGCGAAGCGCTGGAAAGCCTGCTCGCCGCTGCCGCACAGGGCGTCCGGATCGCGGTACAGGACGGGCTGACGCTGGATGTCGAGGTACTGGTGCACCGCGCCGTCGAGGCTGCGCAGGTGCCCGCAGATCTGGCTGGCAGTCGAGTACAGACTGTTCGGTGACTTTGCCTGTACCCGGGTGAACAACTCAGGCACATAGTGGCAGGCGGACTCAAGCGCCTTGCGTGCGCTTGGCGTCCGTACCTCCGTGGCGAGGCGCTCGATACCACGGATGAGCTCGAGCGCTTCGTCCACCTTTTGGCGGGCCTCGGCGGCGTAGTCGTCGCTGCTGACCCGAGCCTGGTTGCGGTCGTCGAGCATGAGATAGAAACCGATCGCCGCCGCGCCGGCGAGGATCGGCGCCCACAGCAAGCTGCGCGTGATCACGAAGACGGACCCGAACACCAGCAGGGCCGAGACGAGCCCGGCCGGCGCGGCGAACCGCCACCTCATTTGTAACCCGCTGCCTGACGCAGCGCCGCCACCAGGTCGGTCTGTTGGACGAATGCGCCTGCGGTGGCGGCCGCGACTTCCTCCAACTGGCTCGGGTCAGCGTTGCTGCCGAACGCAATCGCGACGACCGGCACGTCGGCGCGCTGCAATGCGGCCAGCGCGGAGTCTCGCTGGCCGGTCTCCGATTGACCGTCGGTCATCAGCACCACCAGACCTTTGCGGTTGTCGGTCTGTGGCTTGGCAAGCTCGTCTGCGGCCTGGTTGAGGCAGGTGTACATGTCGGTACCGCCGCCAGGACGGTATCCGTTGATTTTCTCCGTCAGTCCGTGCAACGCCTGCGCCTCGTTGCCCTGAACGGTCCACGGGCTGCCGCCGGTGACGCCGTTGTTGAAGATGGCGACGGTGGTCACGTCCTGCGGGTGGCTCTGCAGAAAGTTCAACGCCGCCTGGTCCTGGTCGAAGACCTGGTGTGCGGCCTCCGCGACACCGTTCCATCCGCCGTTGCCGAACATCGAGCCGCTGCCGTCGAGGCAGTAGTAGGTATTGACCGGGCGCCGGTAGCGAGTCTGGTAGCGGTCCAACGCGGCCTGGATGACCGACGCGGATGGGTACTGGATTCCCTGCTCGTTGATCGTCGCTTGGATGCCCCACGCCGGGTTGAAGACGGTGGTGTCCGGGTTGTCGAGGGTCAGCCCGATGCTCGTCGCCGGTCGCCGACCCAGCTTCAGCAGCTTGGCTTGCGCCTCAGGGTCTTCGAGCAGATAGTCCTGCAGCTCGTTGAGAATCTGCCGCTTAGCGGGATCGACGCTGTTGCCGTGCGGAAAGAATCCCAGGGGCGCGTCGCTAATCGCCAGCGACCCGCGCGGGTACGCCACGACCAGCGGCTCCTTGCCGGCCTGTACCAACCCCTGGTTCTTCTCGATCACCAAGTCTTCGTACGTGAACATTGTCCGGCACACGTCGGGCTGCTCCACGCACCGGTCCATCAGCGTGCCGGTCGACGGCGGTGTCTGGTCCATCGCCTCGATGAACCGGGTGATCCCGTCCTCGACCGCGGCCGAGTCCAGTTGCTCCTGTGTGAGTGCGGTGCCGGGCCCGTTGCCGGCGAAGTAGTTCATGAATCCGAACAACACGGTGGCACCCGAGTTCGACTGGGTCGGGTTGGTCGCCCACACCTTGGTATTGCCCGATTCGACGGCCTGCAGGATGTCGCCGATGGAGACGTCGGCCCGGCCGACGAAGCCGAGCTTCTGCATCTCACTTCGCCAGCCGGCGAAGACGACCGGAGTCAGGAACATCGTCCTGACGTCCTGCAGCTTGCCGGACTGGTCGCCGATCTGCGAAAAGACGCTCGATGCGAACCAGTACGCGTCGTAGTCGGTGCTGCCGGCGGCGAGCAGGCGAGCCTGGTCGACCGAGCCCTTCAGCGTGACATTGCACTGGTACCCCTCGCTCGTGCACCACGGCTTGACGATCGTGCTGATGACGGTGTCCTGCTCGGTGCCCGCGATGATGTTGAGCGCCTCGGGGCTGGCGTCGTAGCCCTCGGTGTTGTCTGGCGACGGCGAGTTACTGATGGTGCATCCCGACACCAGCACCAACGTCGCGATGGCGAGTGCCGTGAACCCCTTGATCCGCACGACCGCTCCGTTCCCGACCCGTCTGTCCGACCGGCCGCCCCGTGCCGGACGCAAACTCGTTCGTAACAGTGTTCGGCCAACGGGACGGGTAACCGAAGGTGAACAGGGAACGTCGAAGGTCGGTCGGGCCGTGTGCGGTCGGCTGTCGGTTCGCCCGGCTGCGCCTCGATCACCGCACCACAGGATGTCCTCGTCCACGCGCCGCTCGTCGCGGATGTCCCAGCGAACGACGCTCGTGGCAGTTCAGCGCGCTTCGTCTCGCGCCGCCGCGAGCGCGGCGGCCGCGTTCACGTCCGCGCCGCCGCACCTGGCCGGAGGTCGCCGCACCTGGCCGGAAGTGGAGGAGGACCACCACCGGTCGGGGCGACCGCCCGACCCACAGCCGCCAGCCTGGCCAGCGCGGACTTTCCGCTACTCGCCGGCCGAGTCGGGCAATCGGCTGGCCGCCTCAGCAGATCGGCACCGCTCACCGTCACCGGGCCGTGACGGGTGGCCCGGCGGACGGCTCCGGCTGAGGGTTGCCAGAAAGCGGTGGGAGAATCACCGATCATGAGCGAGCAGGCCGGCACCGGCGAGACCTCACCCGTACCGACCGACGACCGCATGCCGACGAGCGACGGCAGCGACGGCGTGGCCACGCCTACCAGCGGGGGCGATGCGGCCGTACCCCGGCGGCAGCGTTGGACCCGCCGCTCGCCATGGCTCGCCTTCGGCATCGCCGCCACGGTGCTCGTCGTCGACCAGCTGACGAAGATGTGGGCGGAGGCGACGCTGACCCGGGGCGAGCGCACGCCGCTGCTCGGCGACGCACTCGGCATCCAGCTGATCTACAACCCGGGAGCGGCGTTCTCCCTGGGTGGGAACACGACCTGGATCTTCACCATCGCCGCAGCGGTCGGCGTCGGCGTGACCGCCTGGTTCGCGTGGCGGACCCGGTCGCGGGCCTGGGCGGTGGCGCTCGGGCTGGTGCTCGGCGGGGCGTTCACCCACCTGCTGGACCGGATGTTCCGCGAGCCGTCGTTCGGGCAGGGCCACGTCGTCGACTTCATCGCGTACTTCGACTGGTTCATCGGCAACGTCGCCGACATCGCGCTCTTCTTCGGCGTCGCCACGTTCCTCACCCTGGAACTGCTCGGCGTCCGGCTGCGGCCGGAGCGGTCGGACCCGGCGGGGTCGGCGGAGTCGTCAGCCGGCGGCGGCGCGGACCGCGTCGACGTAGCCGAGCGCGACGCGGCGTAACGCCTCTTCGGCGTCCAGACCGTCGGCGCGGGCCTGCGCGACCAGGGCGAACAGGCGTGCACCGAGCCGCGCCGCCGGCTCCGCAGCCGCGTCCGGCTCCGGCAGCGGTACGTCGACCCCGGCGCGCCCGGCCCGCTGCAGGATCTTCGCCGCCAGGCTGAGCGCCGGCTGGGCGAGCACGATGCCGTCCATCACCGATGGTGTCCCGGAGCCGCCGGCAGCGGCCGACGCCGCCCGTTCGGCAGCCTTGATCCGCTCCCAGTTGTCGACGATCTCCTCTACCCCCGTGACCTGCACGTCGGCAAAGACGTGCGGGTTGCGGCGGATCATCTTCGCGACCAGGCCACCGGCCACGTCGTCGACGGTCCAGCGCTCGTCCTCGGGCAGTTCCTCGGCGAGCCGGGCGTGCAGCACCACCTGCAGCAGCACATCGCCCAACTCGTCACGCAGCGCATCAAGATCACCGGCGAGGATCGCGTCGTACGCCTCGTAGCACTCTTCCAGCAGATACCGCGCCAGAGTGCCATGGGTCTGCTCACGCTTCCACGGGTCGCCACCGGGCGAGACCAGACGGTCCAGCACCTCGACCGCGTCCAGCAGCCGGGCACCCGGCGGATCCCAGGAGCCGTACATCAGCTCCAGCTCGGCCAGACCCGGCTCGCGGGCCAGCCGCAGCCCGAGCCGGCGGGCCAGATCCTCGTCACCGGCCGGACCGGCCAGCCAGACCGCCGTCCCGTGCCCGACGGCCGCCGCGATCAGCGCGTCCCCCACCTCATCGGGTGGATCCGCCGCCAGCACGGTCACCGTGGCGCCGGCGGACCGTAGCGCCACGGTCAGCTCACCGTCCTGCGCGGTGAAGACCGGATACCGTCGTACGGTGTCCCAGGCGGTGGCGGTCAGCAGCCCGGCCGGCAGCCGGGGCGAGGTGACCAGCAAAACGATCCTGGCCCCAGGGCGTTGGTCCGCGACGGTCACTGCCGCTCGGTGACCGTGCCCGAGTCGCCGTCGCCCAGCGGGATGCCCACCGCGACCACGTCGTTGTTGAAGCTGAGCACCGGGAACTCCAGCGGCCGGTAGCGTGGGTTGACCGTCACGTCCTGCTCGGCCACCGCCTCGGCGATCGTGTCGCGGGTGGCCAGCGCGGAGCGCAGCTGTTCGCCGTCGAGCTGGCCGGCCGCCTCCTCGTCCGGCACCTCGGCCGGGATGACGCCGGCGTCCTTGCCCCGGCGGACCAGGTCGGCCAGCTCCTCCTCGGTCGGCGCCACCTGCTCGCCGGTCTGCAAGCTGGTGATGCAGGTCCAGACCTGCGCCGACGCCTGCACGTACGCCGAGTCCACCGGCAGGCCGAACTGCTGCGCGTACTGGTCGGCGGTGATCGGCGGCGCGCCGCTGCCGCCGGAGACGTCCAGCTGCTCGCAGACGTCGGCGAGCACCAGGGCGCTGACCACCTGCTGACGACTGGGCACCCGCTCGGCGCCGTCCTCGCCGACCTCGTCGGTGATCGCATCGACGACGCTGGTCACCTGCTCCTCGGTGTACCGCTCGTCACCGACGTAGGCGGCGACCCCGGGCTGTGCCCGGCAGGCGGCGAGCGCGACGACCCCGACCAGGGTGATGACGGTGATCGACGCAAGGCGACGGACACGCTGCATGGACGACACTCTCTCACGCACCCGCGCGGGCCGGCGCACCGGCCCGCGCACTGTCAGTGGGCCCGGCAGCGGCCGGCACCGCCGGGGCGGGCGGGTCGCCCAGCAGGTCGCGCAGCAGCTGGGCGCACCAGTCCAGCAACGCCTGATCGCGCAGTGGCTCGCCGCCGATCCGCCTCGTCGTCGGCCGGGGCACGCTGACCTGGTCGATGGTCGCCTTGTACACCGCGTCCGGGTGGTAGCGCTTGAGCCGCAACTGCTTCGAGTCCGGCAGCACCAGCGGGGCGAACCGGACATGCTTGCCCTGCATCGACACGTCGGCCAGCCCGTACGCCTTGACGAGCAGCCGGAACCTGGCCACCGCGGCCAGGTTGGCCACCTGCTCCGGCGGTTCGCCGTACCGGTCGGTCATCTCGGCGACGACTTCCTGTAGGGCGGCGGTGTCGCGGGCACCGGCCAGCTTGCGGTACATCTCCAGGCGCAACCGCTCCACGCCGATGTAGTCGTGCGGCAGGTGCGCGTCCACCGGCAGATCGACCTTCACCTCGGCGGCCTCGGCGTCGTCCGGCGCCTCGCCCTTGAAGTTCTGCACCGCCTCGCCGACCATCCGCACGTACAGGTCGAACCCGACACCCTCGATGTGACCGGACTGCTCGCCGCCGAGCAGGTTCCCCGCTCCCCGGATCTCCAGGTCCTTCATCGCCACGTACATGCCGGCACCCAGCTCGGTGTGCTGGGCGATGGTGGCCAGCCGCTCATGGGCGTGCTCGGTCAGCGGCTTCTCGCGCGGGTAGAGGAAGTAGGCGTACGCCCGTTCCCGGCCCCTGCCCACCCGGCCCCGGATCTGGTGCAGCTGGGCCAGGCCGAGCAGGTCGGCCCGCTCCACGATCAGCGTGTTCGCGTTCGGGATGTCGATGCCCGACTCCACGATCGTGGTGCAGACCAGGACGTCGTACTCCTTCTCCCAGAAGCCGACCATCACCTTCTCCAGGGCGTCCTCGCCCATCTGGCCGTGCGCCACCGCGACCCGCGCCTCGGGCACCAGCTCCCGCAGCCGCCGGGCCGCCCGGTCGATCGACTCGACCCGGTTGTGCAGGTAGAACACCTGGCCGTCGCGGAGCAACTCGCGGTGGATCGCGGCGGCGACCTGCTTGTCGTCGTACGCCCCGACAGCGGTCAGCACCGGGTGCCGCTCCTCCGGCGGGGTGGCGATGGTCGACATCTCCCGGATGCCGGTGATCGCCATCTCCAGGGTGCGCGGGATCGGCGTGGCCGACATGGTCAGCACGTCCACCGAGGTACGCAGCGACTTCAGGTGCTCCTTGTGTTCCACCCCGAAGCGCTGCTCCTCGTCGACGACGACCAGCCCCAGCGCCTTGAACCGGGTCGCCGACTGCAGCAGCCGGTGGGTGCCGATGACGATGTCGGCGGTGCCGTCGGCGGCCATGGTCAAGGTCTGCTCGGCCTCCTTCGGGGTCTGGAACCGCGACAGTTGCCGGATCTGCACCGGGAACTGCGCCATCCGCTCGGCGAAGGTGTTGTAGTGCTGCTGGGCCAGCAGGGTCGTCGGCACCAGCACCGCCACCTGCTTACCGTCCTGCACCGCCTTGAACGCCGCCCGTACCGCGATCTCGGTCTTGCCGTAGCCGACGTCGCCGCAGATCAGCCGGTCCATCGGGGTCGACTGCTGCATGTCGCCCTTGACCTCGTCGATCGCCGCCATCTGGTCAGGGGTCTCGGTGTAGGGGAAGGCGTCCTCCAACTCCCGCTGCCACGGGGTGTCCGGGCCGAACGCGTGCCCCTTGGCCGCCTTGCGGGCCGCGTACAGCTGGATCAGCTGGGCGGCGATCTCCCGGACCGCCTTGCGGGCACGGGCCTTGGCCTTCTGCCACTCCGAGCCGCCCATCTTGTGCAGTGTCGGCTGCTCGCCGCCGACGTAGCGGCTCAGCTGGTCCAGCTGGTCGGTCGGCACGAACAGCCGGTCGCCGGGCTGGCCGCGCTTGGCCGGCGCGTACTCGATGACCAGGTACTCCCGGTCGGCACCGTTGACCTTGCGCTGCACCAGCTCGACATAGCGGCCGATGCCGTGCTGCTCGTGCACCACGTGGTCGCCGGCGCGCAGCTCCAGCGGGTCGATGGTGTTGCGCCGCCGGCTCGGCAGCTTACGCATGTCCTTGGTGGACGATCCCCGGCCGCCGCTGATGTCGTTGCCGGTGACCAGCGCGAACCTCGCCCGTTCGGCGATGAACCCGTTGCCGATGCTGCCGCAGGCGACGATCAGCTGGCCCGGCGTCGGCGCCGCCGGGACCGTTTCGGTAAGTGTCGCGCCGAGACCGGCTTCGCGCAGTACGGCGACCGACCGCTGCGCGGGCCCGTGCCCCTCGAAGACCAGCACCACCGCCCAGCCGTCACCGGTCCAGCGTTTCAGGTCGTCGACGACCCGGGCGGTCTCGCCGTGGTAGAGCGGGGTCGGCACGGCGGCCAGCACGACCGCGTCCCCGGCGTCCGGGGTGACGCTCACCGGGGCGGGCGCGTCCTCCCAGGGCTGCGCGCCTGCTGCTGCGCCTGCGGTGTCCGCGTCGGCTTCGGCCAGGCCGAACGGCGACAGCGTCCACCATGCCTGGTCCAGCGTGGCGGCCACCGCGCGCACGTCGGCCAGGGTGCGGAAGGCGGCCGCGCCCAGGTCGATCGGGGCCTGGCCACCGACGGCGGCCGCCGCCCAGCTGGCCTCCAGAAACTCCGCCGAGGTACGGACCAGATCGTGCGCCCGGGTGCGGATCCGCTCCGGGTCGCACAGCAGGACGTGGGTCCCTGCCGGCATGCAGTGCAGCAGCAGTTCCATACTGTCGGTGCCGTCGAGCAGCGCCGGGGCCAGGGACTCCATGCCCTCGACCGGGATGCCCTCGGCCAGCTTGTCGAGGATCTCGCCCAGCTCGGGGTGACGCTCGGCCAGTTCGGCGGCCCGCTGGCGGACCGGTTCGGTGAGCAGCAGTTCGCGGCACGGTGGCGCCCACAGCCGCTCGACGGCTTCGATGGTGCGCTGGTCGGCGACGGCGAAGGTACGGATCTCCTCGACGTCGTCGCCCCAGAACTCGACCCGGGACGGGTGCTCGTCGGTCGGCGGGAACACGTCCAGGATGCCGCCGCGGACCGCGAACTCGCCGCGCTTGGTGACCAGGTCGACCCGGGCGTACGCCATCCCGATCAGCCGGTCGACGACCTCCTGCGGGCTCGCCTCACCACCCGGCGTCAGCAGCACCGGCGCCAGGTCACCGAGCCCTTTGAGCTGCGGCTGCAGGACGGACCGGACCGGCGCCACGACCACCCGCAGCGCACCGGTGACTCCGTGCGCCGACTCGGCCTGTGGATGGGCGAGCCGACGCAGCACCTCCAGCCGCCGCCCGACGGTGTCCGAGCGGGGCGACAGCCGCTCGTGCGGCAGCGTCTCCCAGCTGGGGAAGACCGCCACCTGCCCGGCCGGCAGCAGGTCGCCGAGGGCGGCTGCCAGGTCGTCGGCCTCCCGGCTGGTCGCGGTGACCGCCAGCACCGGCCGCCCCGCCCCGCCGGCCTGCGCCCCGCCGGCCACCGCCGCGACGGTGAACGGACGCAGCGCCGGTGGCGCGGTGACGTCCAGCCCGTCGCAGTCGCGGGTGGCGACGCGGGCGAGGTCACGCACCCGCGCCAGGGCGGGATCGGCGAGAGCGGCGCTGAGCAGGCCGGCGAGAGCGGTCATGGTCACAACCTTCGCGGTGGGATACGCCTTGCTGTGCGGCGGTGCACGCTTGGGGCGCACACGCGACGACAACCCCGCGCCCGGTCCGGGCGGGGGGTCAGGCCTACCAGCCTATCCGCCCCGCCCGCTCCGCCGAGGTCAGGCGGCCCACCGGTACGGGTTTGCCGCGTCGCCGGGCAGTCGCCGTGGGATGAGGTGCGCCGTGCGGGAACAGTCGGATCGGTGACGTAACCGGCCACCGGGGCTGCGGTCGGCGTTCGGCCTCGGGCAGGCTCTGCCGATGTCCCACGCCGCCAGGATTCCGCGTGAGCTGAGGTCGGCCCCGTTCTGCGGCAGCCATGCGGTCGCGGCCGGCCTGATCACCTGGGAGATGCTGCGCGGCACCGCATGGCGGCGGCTGCTTCGCGACGTCTACGTACAGGCGGCGGTGTTCGACGCCGACGACCACCGGATGTGGTGCGAGGCGGTGGCGGTGAGGTTGCCGGTCGGCGGTGCGGTCAGCGGACTGAGCGCCGCGTTCCTGTGGGGTGTCGACCTGCTCCCCCGAGGCGGTGGCCCGGTACACGTCACCCTGCCCCGGACGGCCCGGCCTCGACCCCACCACCGCATCGCCGTGCGCCACCACGCACTCGACCCGCCCGACATCACGACACTCTTCGGCGGCGTACCGCTGACCGTCGAGGTGCGTACCGCGTTCGACCTGGGCCGGCTGCTGCCCCGCGCCGACGCGCTCGCCGCGCTTGACGCCATGCTGCACCGCCGCCTGCTGCGCGTCGAAGCTCTCACCCGCTACCTGGACGCCCACCCCCGTACGCGGGGCACGCCGCAACTGCGCGAGCTCATCGGGCTCGCCGAGCCACGGGCCGAGTCACCGATGGAGTCCCAGCTACGGCTGCTGCTGCACGACGCCGGGCTGCCCCGCCCGACAGCGCAGTACGACGTGCGCCTGACGGCGGGTCGGTTCATCGCCCGGGTCGATCTTGCCTACCCGCGGTGGCGGATCGCGATCGAGTACGAGGGCGACCATCACCGGGAGCGTGCCACGTTTCGCCGCGACATCAGCCGGTACAACGCGCTGCGGGCCGCCGGCTGGCTGACGTTGCGCTTCACCGCCGATGACGTTATCCGGAAAAGCGCCCAACTCGTCCGATCGGTCCGGGAAGCCATCGCGGAGCGCCGCTGACGTCAAGATCAATGTGAGCGTGGTTGTTGTCAAATCCACTCGGTGACAACGATAGCGCTCACATTGATTGCGGAGGCGTCAGCTTCCCCGACGGACGCCTGACCGACCGACGCCCGACCGGCCAACGCGGGACGGAAGAGGACATTCAGGCACGGTACGCCGAAGGTTGAGACAAGACTCACCAGTTTCCCCGGGCGGGGTGGTGTCGCCGATAGCATCGGGTTGTCGGACAGCGTCGTCCCTCGTAACTCGCGTGAGGAGCGTCCAGTGACCGAGCTGTCCGCAAACCCGACGTACGCCGACGTTTCGCCCGCTGGCGGGCAGCACCTGGACGGCCCGGACGCGGCGTTGCGAGCGGACATCCGCCGGCTCGGCACCCTGCTCGGGCAGACCCTGGCCCGGCAGGAGGGCCAGCCCCTGCTCGATCTGGTCGAGGAGATCCGTGCCCAGGTGCGCAGCGACGCCGAGTCGGCCGCCGCGCGGCTCGCGGCGATGGACGTGACCACGGGTACGAAGCTGGCCCGTGCCTTCTCCACCTACTTTCATCTGGCGAACATCACCGAGCAGGTGCACCGGGCCCGGGACCTGCGCCGACAGCGGGCCACCCAGGGCGGCTGGCTGGACAAGGCGGCCGGGCTGATCGCCGAACGCGGGGTGCCGGCCG
Organism: Solwaraspora sp. WMMB335; assembly: GCF_049179075.1. Taxonomy (NCBI): domain Bacteria; kingdom Bacillati; phylum Actinomycetota; class Actinomycetes; order Micromonosporales; family Micromonosporaceae; genus Solwaraspora; species Solwaraspora sp. WMMB335. The sequence continues at coordinate 5,165,146 of NZ_JBMHMF010000001.1, read as the reverse complement.
AGGAGATCGCCGCTGCGGCCCGGCGCCTCGCGGTACGCCCGGTCTTCACCGCACACCCGACAGAGGCGGCCCGCCGGTCGATCCTGTCGAAGCTGCGGGCGGTCGCCGACGAACTGGACGTGGAGATGGCCGAGGCGGTGCTGTACGGTGCCAGCGAGCACACCTCGTCGAGCACCCGCCGGCTGGCGGAGCTGCTGGATCTGCTCTGGCAGACCGACGAGTTGCGGCTGGACCGCCCGGACCCGACCGACGAGGCCCGCAACGCAATCTACTACCTGCGTGACCTCTACGCCGACGCCGCCCCGCAGGTGCTCGACGACCTCGCCGACACGCTGCGCAGGTTGGGCGTGGAAACCTCGCCGACCTCGCGACCGCTGACCTTCGGCAGCTGGATCGGCGGCGACCGCGACGGCAATCCGTACGTGACCCCGGCGGTCACCCGCGACGTGCTGCTGATCCAGCACGAACACGGCATCCAGGCCACCGAGGCGGCGATGGATGCCCTGATCAACGAGGTGTCGGTGTCCCGGCGGCTGCGCGGCGTCTCGCTGGACCTGTCCGCCAGCCTGGCCAAGGACCTCGACGCGCTGCCGGAGGTGGCGGCGCGGTTCCGCCGTACCAACGCCGAGGAACCGTACCGACTGAAGGCGCGGTGCGTGAAGGCGAAGCTGGCGAACACCCGACTGCGGCTCAACCGGGGCACCGCGCACGTGTCCGGCCGCGACTACCGGGGCTCGGACGAGCTGCTGGGCGATCTGGAGCTGATGCGGGCGTCGCTGGCCCGCAACTCGGGCCAGCTGACCGCGATCGGCAAGCTCGCCTCGGCGATCCGCACGGTGTCGGCGTTCGGCCTGCACCTGGCGACGCTGGACGTGCGCGAGCACGCCGAGGCGCACCACGCGGTGCTGGCCCAGATGTACGCCCGGGTCGGCGAGGTGCCCGACTACGCCGGGTTGTCCAGGACGGACCGCACGAAGCTGCTCGCCGACGAGCTGAGCGGCCGGCGCCCGTTGTCCAGCATGGACACCCCGTTGACCGAGTCGGCGCGCAAGACGTTCACCGTGTTCGCCACGATCCGGGAGGCGCAGCAGCGCTTCGGCCCGGAGGTCGTCGAGTCGTACATCATCTCGATGACGCTGGGCAGCGACGACGTGCTGGCGGCGGTGGTGCTGGCCCGCGAGGCCGGGCTGGTCGACGTGCACACCGGTCAGGCCCGGATCGGCTTCGTGCCGCTGCTGGAGACCCCGGCCGAGCTGGACGCCGGCGGTGACCTGCTGGACGAGCTGCTGTCGCTGCCGGCGTACCGGGCGATCGTGGCAGCGCGCGGCGACGTGCAGGAGGTGATGCTGGGCTACTCCGACTCGAACAAGGAGGCCGGCATCACCACCAGCCAGTGGAAGATCCACCGGGCGCAACGGGCACTGCGTGACGTGGCGGCCCGCCACGGCGTACGGCTGCGGCTGTTCCACGGCCGGGGCGGCACCGTCGGCCGGGGCGGCGGGCCGACGCACGAGGCGATCCTGGCCCAGCCGTACGGCACCCTCGACGGCGCGATCAAGGTGACCGAGCAGGGCGAGGTGATCTCCGACAAGTACACGATCCCCGCCCTGGCCCGGGAGAACCTGGAGCTGACCGTGGCCGCGGTGCTGCAGGCCACGCTGCTGCACACCGCGCCTCGTCAGCCGTTGGAGCTGCTGGAGAACTGGGACGCGGCGATGGACGTGGTCTCCGACTCGGCGTACCGCTGCTACCGCTCGCTGGTCGAGGACCCGGACCTGCCGGAGTACTTCTGGGCGGCCACCCCGACCGAGTTGCTCGGCGCGTTGAACATCGGCTCCCGCCCGGCCAAGCGGCCGAACACCGGCGCCGGGCTGGGCGGGCTGCGGGCCATCCCATGGGTGTTCGGCTGGACCCAGTCGCGGCAGATCGTGCCCGGCTGGTTCGGGGTCGGCTCGGGGCTGGCCGCCGCCCGCGAGGCGGGCCTGTCGAACGTGCTCACCGAGATGTACGGGCAGTGGCACTTCTTCCGCACGTTCCTGTCGAACGTCGAGATGATGCTGACAAAGACCGACCTGGGCATCGCGCGACGCTACGTGGAGACACTGGTGCCGGGTCCGCTGCAGCCGATCTTCATCAAGATCTCCGACGAGTACGAGCGGACGGTGCATGAGGTGCTGGCGATCACCGGCTCGTCCAGCCTGCTGCAGAACAACAACGTCCTGCAGCGCACTCTGGCGGTCCGGGACACCTACCTGGAGCCCCTGCATCACCTGCAGGTGGCGTTGCTGCGGCAGTACCGCGACTCGGGAGCGGTTTCGCGGACCGTGGCCACCGCCCCTGGGGCCCGACGGGCGCCGAGCGACAACACCGCCCTGGAGCGGGCCCTGCTGACCACGGTCAACGGCATCGCCGCCGGTATGCGTAACACGGGGTAGGCCGCACCGGACGCCGGCCGGCCACGAAGCGCGGTGACGCCGGCCGGCCAGTGGGGAGACTGGCCGGCCGGCGCGGATCCCCCCGTCGGGTCAGCTGGTCTCGCCGGCCACGCTGAACGACCGGAGCCGGTCGACGGCGAGCACGGTGAACACGAGCGCGATCACCACCGTCATGATCGCCGACACGGTCACCGAGACCTGACCGTCGAAGAGCGTGGTGGCGGCGATCCGGTCGGCGAACGTGATCACGTACTGCTGCACCGACAACACCCGGGTGCCGGACACGAAATTGCCCAGCAGCCCTTCCCAGACCAGTACGTAGACCAGGCCGAGCAGCACCGGCCGGCGGGTGAGCAGGCTCAGGGCCAGGAAGAACGCCGAGTACGCCAGCGCGCCGGCGGCGCCCGCCACGACCAGGGCCAGGCCGAGGCGCACCGACTCGGCCAGCACGCCGGCGACGTACAGCGGCACCGCCACGGTGAGCGCGGTCACACCGACCGCGACGGCGAGCTTCGGCAGCACGATCTGCCAGCGGGGCAGCGGCTTGCTGAGGATGTGCACGATCGTGCCGTCGTCGATCTCGGAACCGAGCACCCCGGTGCCGACGATCAGCGCGATCACCGGCAGCACCACCGCCAGGCCCAGCCCGATCAGCACCGGTTGCGCCCAGTTGTGCGGCGACACTCCCATCCAGCGGGCCAGCACCGCGAGCACGATCACCAGCGCCGGAAGCGGCAGCAGGAACAGGAAACGCCGCCGGCCGAACAACCCGCGCGCGGTGATCCACATGATGGTCGAGTTCACGGCTCATGCCTCCACGAGGTAGGAGAAGACGCTCTCCAGGGATTCGTCCGAGGGCAGCAGGCGGTGCACCCGGATCTTCTCGGCGAGCGCGATCCGGGGCAGGGCCCGGGTGAAGCTGCCGTAGTCACCGGCCCGGACGGTCAGCCCACCGCCGACGACCAGGTCGACGCCGGTCACCGACTCGTGGCGCAGCAGCGCCACCGCGAGTGCCCGGTCGTCGCTGGACTGCACCGCGAACACGTGCGGCCGGTTGGTCATCAGCCGCCGGATGGTCCGGAAGTCGCCGGAGGCGGCCAGCCGCCCGGCGACCATCACCTGCACGGTGCCGGAAACCTGCTCGACCTCCTCCAGAATGTGCGAGCTGAACAGGATCGTCCGGCCGGCGTCGCCGAGGGAGTGCAGCAGGGTCATCATGTGCATCCGCTGGCGCGGGTCCATGCCGTTGAACGGCTCGTCGAGCAGCAGCACCGCCGGGTCGTGGACGAGCGCCGCGGCGACCCGGGTCCGCTGGCGCATGCCTTTGGAGTAGGTGCCGATCCGCCGGTCCTGCGCCGGGGTCATCTCGACCAGTTCCAGCGCCCGCCGGGCGGCCGCCGCCGGGTCGGGCAGCCGGTGCAGCCGGGCGCTGGCCAGCACGAACTCGCGGGCGGTGAGGAAACCGTGCACCGCCTCCCGTTCGCTGACCAGGCCGAGCCTGCGGTATACGGCGGGATTGCGCCAGGTCGGCGCGCCGTCGACGGTGACAGTGCCCCGGGACGGGGCGAGGAAGCCGGCCATCATGTGCAGCAGCGTGGTCTTGCCGGCGCCGTTGGGGCCGAGCAGGCCGGTGACCCCGGCGCCGAGACGCATGGTGATGTCGTTGACCGCGACGACGTTGCCGTACCAGCGGGACACGCCGGTCAGGTCCAGCGTGCTGCCGACTTCACCCGCGCCGGAGGCGGCCGGGCCACGGTCGGTGCGGGCGGCCGACGCCGCCTGCCCGGCCTGCGCGTCGACGGCGGTCTGGGCGGCAGCGTTGGTTTCGGCGGTGACGCCGGGCGTGGCGGAGGTCATTGGCGGGCCGCCTTCCGGTAGCGGGCGAGCAGGACAGCGGTGCAGCCGGCGATCAGTCCGACGGTGACCAGCGCGTACACCGGTCCGAAGTCGCCGATGCCCATGCCGCCCTCCTGATTGGTGACCAACGCGTCGCGAAACAGCCAGATCCCGGTGCCCTGCACCAGGCTGGACGGGGCGGCCAGCCCGGCGAGCTGGTTGGCCGTGGTGGACGGCAGCACCGACAGCACGCCGACGATCGGGGTGGTCATCAGAAAGACCGCGACGATCCCGCCGGCGGCGAAGGCACGCTTGCCGGTGATGGCCGCGACGACCAGGCCGATGCCACCGAACACCACCGCCCACAGCAGCGCGTACCCCAGTCCGGGCAGCAGATCGGTGAATTCGTTCCACACCCCGCTCCAGCCGGCGTCCGTGGTGAACGCCCCACCGAGGAACATCACCACCTGCGGGGCACCGAGCAGCAGGAACACCGCGGTGGCCAGGGCGGCGAACTTGGCCAGCGGGTAGTCGGCGATCCGCAACGGCCGGGAGAAGTACAACGGCAGCACTCCGCTGCCGAGATCCCGGGAGACCAGTTCGGGCGCCACCACCGCGACGAAGAAGATCACCAGCCAGCTCATCGTGTCGGCGAACTGCGCGTAGCCGAGGACCACCTGGCCGATCTGGGCGCGGATGGCCACGAGCGCGGCGGCGACCACCACCACGACCCCGACGATGAACCAGGGGAAGATCTTCGCCTTGGCACTGCGGCCCAGCCCGAAGGCGGTACGCAGGCTGTGCCCGTACAGTGCGCCGACGACGTGCCGGCGGCTGAGTCGGGGGCCGGTGTAGCGCTGGTACCCGATGTCGTGGATCACTCCGGCGGGCGCGGCACCGCCGGGAGCGCCGATGGGAGTCTGCTCAAGCGTCGACACGGGTGTCCCCCTCCTGCGGCTGGGTCGGTGCGAACAGTTCGGCGACCCGGTGGCGGCGCTGGTCGAGCCGGTGCAGCGGCAGGTCCAACTCGACGACTGCGGCGAGGATCCGGTCATGCACGTCGGAGCCGACGTCGGTACCAGAGCCGACGTCGCTGCCGGCGCCGGTTGGCGCGGCTACCGGCACCAGCAGCAGCCGGCCCTCCTGACGGACCGGCAGTTGGTCGGCGACCAGCCGGGCGGCGAGTTGTTCGGTGCCCTCGCTCACCTCGATGGCGAGCACGTCGCTGGTGGTGGTCATGTCGGACAGCTGGGCCGAGCGCAGCAGCCGGCCGCCGTCGATGGCGATCAGCGAGTCGCAGATCCGTTCGACCTCACCCAGCAGGTGCGAGCAGACCACCACCGAGATACCGAACTCGGTGCCGATCCGGTGGATCAGGGCCAACATGGCGTCGCGCCCGGCCGGGTCGAGGCCGTTGGTCGGCTCGTCGAGCAGCAGCAGGTCCGGGTCGTGCACCAGTGCCTGGGCCAGTTTCACCCGCTGTTTCATGCCGGTGGAGTAGCCGCCGATCTGGCGGTAGCGCTCCTCGTACAACCCGACGTGACGCAGCGCCTCGGAGGCCCGTTCCCGGGCGGCGGTGCGCGGCAGGCCGCTGATCCGCCCGAGGTGGGTGACGAACTCGGCGGCGCTCAGATCAGGTGGCAGGCAGTCGTTCTCCGGCATGTACCCGACCCGGGCGCGGACCGCCGCAGCGTCGGTGGTGGGGTCCAGGCCCAGCACCCGGGCCCGCCCGCTGGTCGGCGCCAGCAGGCCCAGCAGAATCTTGATCAGGGTCGACTTGCCGGCACCGTTGGCGCCGATCAGGCCGACGATGCCCGGCTCGACGTCGACGGTCAGGTCGGCCAACGCCGTCACCCGCCCGCCGTACGTCTTGGTCAGCGCATCGGTTGCGATGAGAGTCACCCGATCAGCGTAGAAACCGCCCGCACCGTTCGGGATGGGGTTTACCCCTGGACGCACCCTGAATACCGCACCGGCCGGCACCACTAGGGGTCTGGGTCTCCCACGGTAGCGGCGACGGCACATCACGCTATGGCCACAGACTGGCCGTGCCAGTCTCGACCCACGGGCGGTCGGCTGCGAAACTGTGAGCTGATCCATTGGGGGGTGTGATGACCGACGGCTGGGTGCTGCCGGACGACGTGCTGCGGGACGCGCCAACGTTCACGCCACGGCCGTACGAACTCGCCGACCTGGAGTTGATTCTGTCCGGCGCGTACGCCCCACTGACCGGCTTCCACACCCGGGCCGACCTGTCCTCGCTGGGTCGGCGGGGTCGGCTGGCCGACGGCACGCTCTGGCCGGTGCCGGTCACCGTGGAGGTGCCGGCGGGTCTGATCGCCGGCCTCGACCTCGAGGATCCGGTGCACCGGGTGTTGATCCTCACCGACCCCGAAGGCGCCCCGGTCGCCGCGCTGGACGTGTCCGACGCGTGGCCGAGCCGGGACGGCTTCTCGGCGGTCGGTGGTCAGGTCCGCCGGCTCGGCGACGCCAGTCACGGCCTGTTCCAGCGGCTGCGGCGCACCCCGGAAGAGGTACGGGCGCTACTGCCGCCCGGGCGGGTGCTCGGGGTGGTGGCCGACCGCCCGCTGCACCGCCCGCAACTGGCGCAGATCGCCCACGCGGCCCGTACCCTCGCGGCGCATCTGCTGATCCTGATCCCGGTGGCCGACAGCGGGCCGATCGGTCTGGCGCCGGAGGTGCTCGTCCGGGCGATCTTCGCCGCGCGCGACCGGATGCCGCCGGCCACGTTGGTCGCGGTGCCACTGGCCAGGCGCGGCGACGAGATCCGCGACGCCCTCCTGCGGGCCAGGGTGGCGGCCGCGTACGGCGTGACCCACCTGCTGTCCACCGGCGAGATGCTCTCTGGTGGCGGCCCCCGCGTGCTGGTCCCTCGGGAGCTGGCCTACGACAACCGCGATGGCCAGTGGCGGTGGCGCGACGACATCCCGCCACGCAACCGGCGGTCGGCGTTACGCCAGGACGAGATCGACGACCTGCTCGATCGCGGGTTCCCGCTGCCGGAGTGGCACACACCGCCAGCGGTGGCCCGGGAGCTGGCCCGCGCCCGCCCGCCACGGCGGCATCGTGGCCTGGTGGTGTTCTTCACCGGCTTCTCCGGCTCGGGCAAGTCGACCATCGCCCGGGGGGTGGCCGACGCGCTGCGGGAGAGCGGCGACCGGACGGTCACGCTGCTCGACGGCGACGTGGTCCGGCGGGAGCTGTCCGCCGGGTTGACCTTCTCCAAGGCGGACCGGGATCGCAACGTACGACGGATCGGCTGGGTGGCGGCGGAGGTGGGCCGGCATCACGGGGTGGCGATCTGCTGCCCGATCGCGCCGTACGAGTCGGCCCGCGCCGCGGCCCGGCAGATGGCCGCCGACGCCGGCGCCGGTTTCCTACTGGTCTGGGTCTCGACGCCGCTGCAGGTCTGCGAGGCCCGCGACCGCAAGGGCCTGTACGCCAAGGCACGGGCCGGCCAGTTGACCGGGATGACCGGCATCGACGACCCGTACGAGGAACCGACCGATGCCGAACTCGTGCTGGACACCTCCGCGATGACCGTCGACCAAGGCGTGCTGGCGGTGCTGCATCATCTCACCGAGACCGGTTGGGTGGAGCCGCGCCTGCAGTCGGCCTGACGGCGGCGTCCGATCCCGATCCCGGTCCCTGCCCCGGTAGCCGGTCCCCTGTCCCGGTAGCCGACCGACTTTCCAGATGACGGGAAGTCGGTCCGCCGGCCGGTCCGCCCGGAACGTCGATTCCGTTTATCCCCGTGACGGATGTTGCGCCCGCGCGTGGAAGGAGAAACGGATGCCGCGACGCAGCCGGCTTCCGGAACCGCTGCGCCGGATCGTGCATGCCGGCTCCCGGTCGTACGGCCGGTGGACCGCCCTGCGCCGGGTGCTGCCGTCGTTGCTGATCTGTGGCGGCCATCGCTGCGGAACAGCCGGGCTGCACCAGATGCTGGCCGCCCACCCGCTGGTGCTGCGCTCGGCGCGCCGTGACGGAGTCAGTTTCTTCGACACCTCCTACGAACGCGGAATGGACTGGTACCGCGGGCATTTCCCGCGCCAGCGCACCGCCCGGCGGCTGCAGCGGCGCCACGGTGGCGCCGCGAATGCGTTCGAGACCAGCCCTTACTACCTGTACCACCCGTACGCGGCGGTACGGATCGCCCGTGACCTGCCCGGGGCGAGGTTGCTGGTGATGGTCCGGGATCCGGTCGACCGGGCGTGGTCGCACTTTCAGGCCGAGCGGGCCGCCGGGCACGAGCCGGAGCCGTCGTTCGCCCGCGCGCTCGCGCTGGAGTCGGCCCGGCTGCGGGGCCAGGAGGAGCGGCTCGGAGTGGAGGCCGGATACCGCAGCTTCGCCCACCGGCACCACGCCTACCGTCAGCGCGGCGAGTACGCCCGTTACCTGGAGCGGTTGGCCGGCCAGGTAGGCCGGGAGCGGATTCACGTGGTCGAGGCGGAACGGCTGTGGCTACTGCCCGACGAGGTGTACGCCGAAGTACTGTCTTTTCTGGACCTGCCGCAGCTCGGTCCGCCTCCGCCGCTGCCACCACTGTCGCGACTCGACGCTCCGCCGACCGGGTCCGACGCCTCGCCCGCGGAGTCGACCCACCCGGGTGTGCGGACCCGCCGCGAGTTGTCCGCCTACTTCGCGCCGCACGACAGGCAACTCACCAGCTGGCTCGGCCGCCCGCCGATCTGGCGCATCCCGATCGAGGAGGAGACCCCGTGAATACCATCTCCACGAGGACCGAGGCACCGGCGACGCCGGCCGAGCCGGCCTCGGCGGACCGCAGGATGTCGCCCCACCCGGATGCCACGACCTGGTAGCAGTGCTCTTCCGCTCGCCTCCGGCTGCGCGATAGTGTTCGTATCTGTTTGATTGGGTTCGAGCACGTGGGGGCATGGTGGGATTCCACGGCACCGTCGGGTCCGCGGGCGAAGCGGCACATCTGGTGCCGGCGGTCGGTCGGCTCAGCTACGGCGGCGACTACAACCCGGAGCAGTGGCCTGAGGAGGTCTGGCCGCAGGACGTCGCGCTGATGCGCGAAGCCGGGGTGAACCTGGTGAGCGTAGCGGTGTTCGGCTGGGCCTGGCTGGAGCCGGCCCCCGGCGAATACACCTTCGACCGGCTGGACCGCATCCTCGACCTGTTGCACGACGGTGGGATCCGGGTCGATCTGGCCACCGCCACGGCCTCGCCGCCGATCTGGTTCTCGCACGCCCACCCGCAGACGCTGCCGGTCGACGTCGACGGACGGCGACTCACCTATGGCAGCCGGCAGGCGATCTGCCCCAGCTCGCCGGCCTACCGGTCGGCGGCCACCCGGCTCACCGAGCAACTCGCCCGCCGCTACCACGATCATCCCGCTCTGGCGCTGTGGCACGTGCACAACGAGTACGCGTGTCACAACGCGCACTGCTACTGCGACGTCTCGGCCGCCGCGTTCCGTCGGTGGCTCGGCAAGCGGTACGACGACCTGGCCGCGCTCAACGATGCCTGGGGGACCGCGTTCTGGTCACAGACGTACACCGACTGGGCGCAGGTGCAACCGCCCCGGGCCACGCCGACCTCGTCGAATCCCGGACAGGTCCTCGACTGGCGGCGGTTCAGTTCGGACGAGCACCTGGCGTGCTTCATCGCCGAGCGTGACCTGCTGCACGCCATCTCACCCGGCGTGCCGGTCACCACCAACCTGATGAGCGCCAGCTGCGCCAACCTCGACTACTGGGCCTGGGCCCGGGAGCTGACCGGGCCGGACCGGTTGGTGTCCAACGATCATTACCTGGTCGCCACGGACCCACGGGAGCCGCCCGCGCAGATCGCGTACGCCGCCGACCTGACCCGGTCGTTTGCCGGCGGCCCGTGGCTGTTGATGGAGCATTCCACCAGCGCCGTCAACTGGCAGCCCCGCAATCTGGCCAAGCCGGCGGGCCAACTGATCCGCGACGCTCTCGGCCACGTCGCGCGCGGCTCCGAGGGCGCGATGTACTTCCAGTGGCGGGCCAGCCGGGCCGGCAGCGAGAAGTGGCATTCGGCGATGCTGCCGCACGCCGGCACCGAGTCGAAGATCTGGCGCGAGGTGACCCGCCTCGGCCGGCACCTCGCCGCGCTGGCCGACATCGAAGGATCCCGGACCGAGGCACCGGTGGCCGTCCTGCTCGACTACGCCAGCGGCTGGGCGCAGGAAGCGCCGAACCAGCCGAGCACGGACATGACCGCGTTCGCCGAGATCGCCCGCTGGCACGCCGCGCTCTGGCGGGCCGGGATCACCGCCGACCTGGCTCCGCCGCAGGCCGACCTGACCGGATACCGGCTGGTCCTCGCTCCCGCGCTCTACCTGATCGACGACGCCGCGGCGGTCAACCTGCGCGGGTACGTCGAACGGGGCGGGACGCTGCTGGTCGGACCGTACAGCGGGATGGTCGACGAGTACGACCGGGTCCGCCCGGCCCCGCTGCCCGGCGCACTCGCCGGGCTACTCGGGATCCGGGTCGACGAGTTCCACCCGCTACCCGCCGAGAAGACGGTCGGGCTCGCTGTCGCGGCCGGGCCGGCCGGCGGCACCGCAGGCGGCCCGGTCGGCAGCACCAACCCGCCGACGGCCAGCGGGATCGACCTGCTGGCGAGCGGGGCGATCGGCCTGGTGTGGACCGAGTCGCTGGAGCCGGCCGGCGCCGAGGTCCTGGCCCGGTACGTCGACGGGCCGGTGGCCGGGCAGCCGGCACTGACCTGGCACCGGGTCGGGGCCGGGCTCGCCTGGTACGCCGGTACCAGGTTGGCCGACGGGCCGCTGCGGACCCTGCTCGGCGCACTCGCCGGCCGTACCGGCGTGAAGCCGGCGCACCCGGTGCCGCCGGGAGTGGAGGCGGTGCGCCGGCGGCACACCGACGGCCGGTCGTACCTGTTCCTGCTCAACCACACCGCGGCCGCGGCACAGGTGGACGCGGCCGGCACCGCCCCGCTCACCGGCACCGACCTGCTGACCGGCGACCGTTGGGCCGGCACCGGCACGATCCCGGCCGGCGGCGTCGTCGTCCTCGCCGAGCAGCCGTCGGGAACCCGCTGATGCTGGCGCCGCAGCGGCAGGCGGCCATCCTGGACCGGGTCCGGGCCACCGGCGGAGTGCGGGTCAGCGACCTGGCCACCGAGCTCGGGGTCTCGGACATGACCATCCGCCGCGACCTGGACATTCTGGCCGACCGTGGGCTGCTGGCGAAGGTGCACGGCGGGGCGACGCCGCTCGATCCGGGTGCGACCGACGAGCCCGGGTTCGCGGCCAAATCGGCCCGACAGCGTACGGAGAAGGCCGCGATCGCCGCGCGGGCCGCGCAACTGGTCGCTCCGGGCGGGGCGGTGGCCCTGTCCGCCGGGACCACCACCGCGGAACTCGCCCGCCGCCTGGTCGACGTCGCCGGATTGACCGTGGTGACCAACTCGGTGCCGGTCGCCGACGTGTTCTACCGCGGTGGCCGCGGTGACCAGACGGTCATTCTCACCGGTGGTGTCCGGACGCCGTCGGACGCGTTGGTCGGGCCGGTGGCCGTGACAGCCATCCGTGGTCTGCACGTGGACCTGCTCTTCCTCGGCGTACACGGAATGAGCGAGCGGGCCGGCTACACCACCCCGAACCTGATGGAGTCAGACACCAACCGGGCGTTGATCGCCGCCGCCGCCCGGTTGGTGGTGCTCGCCGACCACACCAAGTGGGACACGGTCGGTATCTCGTCGATGGCGCCGCTGGCGCAGGCGCAGCTGGTGGTCACCGATGCCGGGACGACCGCCCCGGCTCGATCCACACTGCTCGATCATGGCGTCGAGCTGCTGATCGCCGACTGAGGCCGATAGGGGACGCGAACATGAAGCGCAGTACGACACTACTTGCCGATGGGCGGGAGTTGATCTACTTCGACGAGCACGACGACGCGGTCCGGCAGGGACCGGACCAACGTGACCTGCCGCCACCGCCGCCCGCCTCGGAGCTCCGCTTCGACCCGCTGACCGACGAGTGGGTCGCGATCGCCGCCCACCGGCAGACCAGGACCTTCCTGCCGCCGAGCGACCAGTGCCCGTTGTGTCCGTCGCGGCCCGGTCGGGCCAGCGAGATCCCGGCCCACGACTACGACGTGGCGGTCTTCGAGAACCGTTTCCCGTCGCTCAGCGACCGGATCCCGGCTGACCCGGACGGGTTCGCCCAGGTCACCCCGTTCACCGCAGCCCGGCCCGGGGTCGGCCGATGTGAAGTGGTCTGCTTCACCGCCGAGCACGACACCTCGTTCGCCGCGCTACCGCCGTCGCGGGTGCGTACCGTCATCGACGCGCTGGCCGACCGGACCGCCGAGCTGTCCCGGCTGGACGGGGTGGAGCAGGTGTTCTGCTTCGAGAACCGGGGGGTGGAGATCGGCGTCACGCTGCACCACCCGCACGGGCAGATCTACGCGTACCCGTTCGTGACCCCGCGCACCCGGTCGATGCTCGCCGCCGCCCGCCGGCACGCCGAGCGGACCGGTGGCCGCAGTCTGTACGCCGACGTGCTCACCGCTGAACGGGCCGCCGGCGAACGCGTGGTGGTGGCCAACGACCGGTGGACGGCGTACGTGCCGGCAGCGGCGCGGTGGCCGTTCGAGGTACAGGTGGCGCCGCACCGGCAACTGCCGGACATCGCGGCGCTCGACGACGCCGAGCGGGATTCGTTCGGCACGCTCTATCTGGACGTGCTGGGACGCTTCGACCGGCTGTTCGACAGCCCGCAGGGCACGCCCTACATCTCCGCGTGGCATCAGGCGCCGGTGCACCGCGATCGCGGACTGGGCTACCTGCACCTGCAGGTGTTCACGATCCGGCGGGCGGTGGACAAGCTGAAGTACCTGGCCGGTTCGGAGTCCGCGATGGGTGTGTTCATCAATGACGTACGCCCGGAGCAGGCGGCCGCGTTACTGCGCGCCGCTTGAGGTGCCCCACCGCCGGCGGCGATGCCGGGCACATGGTTGCGGGGGGCCCGGGACAGGGCCCCCCGCAGGGAAGGGACGGCAGGCTGCTGGTTCACAGCCGAGGATCGACCGCCGACGTCTTCGTTGCTCAGGGCGACCGTCGCCGGAGGATCCCCTCGGACGCGACTGGCACCACGTCCGACCTGTTCAACGACCGGCCTCAGGTACCGGTGACGGCACCCGGCCGCGGGTCGACCAACTCTCGATCAGGCGCCGAGCCGCTTGGCCAGGTTCGCGTCGAGCGCGGCCATGAACTCGTCGGTGGTCAGCCACGGCGCGTCGCGGTCCACCAGCAGGGCCAGGTCCTTGGTCATCTGCCCGCTCTCCACGGTGGCGACGCAGACCTGCTCCAGGGTGTCGGCGAACTCGGTCACCGCGGGCGTGCCGTCCAGCTTGCCACGGTGGGCCAGCCCACGGGTCCACGCGAAGATCGACGCGATCGGGTTGGTGGAGGTCTTCTCGCCCTTCTGCCACTGCCGGTAGTGCCGGGTGACCGTGCCGTGTGCGGCTTCGGCCTCCACCGTGCGCCCGTCCGGAGTCATCAGCACCGAGGTCATCAGGCCGAGCGAGCCGAAGCCCTGGGCGACCGTGTCGGACTGCACGTCACCGTCGTAGTTCTTGCAGGCCCAGACGAAACCGCCTTCCCACTTGAGGGCGGCGGCGACCATGTCGTCGATCAGCCGGTGCTCGTAGGTGATGCCGGCGGCGGCGAACTCGGTGGCGAACTCGGCCTCGTACACCTCGGCGAAGATGTCCTTGAACCGCCCGTCGTACGCCTTGAGGATGGTGTTCTTGGTCGACAGGTAGACCGGGTAGCCACGGTCCAGCCCGTAGCGCAGCGACGCCCGCGCGAAGTCCCGGATCGACTCGTCGAAGTTGTACATGCCCATCGCCACGCCGCCGCCGGGGAACTTCGCGACCTCCATCTCGATCGGCGCACCGCCGTCGTCCGGGGTGTAGGTGATGGTCACCGTGCCCGGTCCGGGCACCACGAAGTCCGACGCCTTGTACTGGTCGCCGTGCGCGTGCCGGCCGATGATGATCGGTTTGGTCCAGCCGGGCACCAGCCGGGGGACGTTGGCCATGATGATCGGCTCGCGGAAGACCACGCCACCGAGGATGTTACGGATCGTGCCGTTCGGCGAACGCCACATCTTCTTCAGCCCGAACTCCGCGACCCGCGCCTCGTCCGGGGTGATCGTGGCACACTTCACACCGACCCCGTACCGCTTGATGGCGTTGGCCGCGTCCACCGTCGCCTGGTCGTCGGTCGCGTCCCGGTGTTGGATCGACAGGTCGTAGTAGTGCAGGTCGACGTCGAGGTAGGGCAGGATCAGCTGCTCCCGGATCTGCTTCCAGATGATCCGGGTCATCTCGTCGCCGTCGAGCTCTACGACCGGGTTGGTTACCTTGATCTTCGCCATCGACCGGCGCTCCTCTCGGAAACTCGAACTAGCAGTACGAGCGTACTGGATCGGTGGACAACGGGGAGCAGCCGGTCAGCCGGGCAACAGCGCGGGACGTGGCAACCTCCCGGAAGAGCCGTCACCCCGTCCCGCACAGCGCCGCGCGGTGGGTACGCCGGACCGGCGTACCCACCGCGCGATGGGCCCGATGGTTCAGAGATCGGCCACGTCGGCCTGCTTGGCCCGGACCGCCTCCGCCGCTTCCTTGAGCGCGGCCAGCTCGGTCTCGGTCAGCTCGGTGGTGACCACCCGACGGACGCCGGCGGCACCGAGTTCGGCCTCGACCCCCAGGTAGACCCCGTCGATGCCGTACTCGCCGGACACCCAGGCGCAGACCGGCAGCACCGCGCCGGAATCCTCGGCCACCGCCTTGGCCATTCGCGCCGCCGCCGCCGACGGGGCGTAGTACGCCGATCCGGTCTTGAGCAGCGCCACCACCTCGGCACCGCCGTTACGGGTACGCACGACCAGCTCTTCGATCTTGTCGGCCGGCAGCAGCTCGGCGAGCGGTTTGCCGTTCACGGTGCACTGCGACGGCACCGGCACCATCGTGTCGCCGTGCGAGCCCAGGGTCAGCGTCCGCACCGCCGACACCGGTACGGCGAGCGTCTCGGCGACGAAGTTGGAGAACCGGGCGGTGTCCAGCATTCCGGCCTGCCCGAGTACCCGGTTCTTGGGGAACTGGGTGGCGAGCTGCGCCAGCGCGGTCATTTCGTCCAACGGGTTGGAGACCACGATGACCACCGCGTCCGGGGCGTACCGGGCGACGTTCTCGGCCACCCCACGGACGATTTTGGCGTTCACCTCCAGCAGGTCCATCCGGCTCATGCCCGGCTTGCGCGGCAGACCGGCGGTGATGATGACGATGTCCGAGCCCGAGATCGCCTCGTAGCCGGAACCGTCCGTCCCGGTGGTGGCGCCGACGACGGTGGTCTCGAAGCCCTCGATGGGTCGCGACTGGTTCATGTCGAGGGCCAGGCCCTCGGGCTTGCCTTCGATGATGTCGGTCAGCACGACGGTGTCGAAGACGTCGTACTCGGCCAGGCGCTGCGCGGTCGTCGAGCCGTAGAAGCCGGCACCGACGACGGTGACCTTCTTGCCCATAGTCGTCTCACTCCCTGCTACCGGGCGAATTTGACGGGACCGTATCAGCCAGGTAACGACCTGCCTGTCCAGGGCCGGGTGCGGAGACTCACCTCACCCGGCGGCGTGCCGACGCTCGGCCAGCTCCACCACGTTGGTGAGCAGCATGGCCCGGGTCATCGGGCCGATACCACCCGGCACCGGGGCCAACGCACCGGCGACCTCGGCCACGTCGGGCGCCACGTCCCCGGTGTACTGGCCCTTGCCGTTCTCACCGATCACCCGGGTGATCCCGACGTCGATCACGGTCGTCCCTGGCGTGATCATCTCGGCGGTGATCAGCCCGGGTACACCGGCGGCGGCGATCACGATGTCCGCGCGACGGGTGTGGTCGCCCAGGTCGAGAGTGCCGGTGTGGCAGAGCGTGACGGTCGCGTTCTCGCTGCGTCGGGTGAGCAGCAGACCCAGCGGGCGACCCACCGTGGTACCCCGGCCGATCACCACCACCTCGGCTCCCCGGATCCGGACGTCATTGCGACGCAGCAACTCGACGATCCCGCGCGGGGTGCAGGCGACCGGCGCGTCGTAGCCGAGGACCAGCCGGCCGAGGCTGATCGGGTGCAGCCCGTCGGCGTCCTTGTCCGGGTCGACCCGCTCCAGCACCCGCTGCGTGTCGAGGTGCGCCGGCATCGGCAGCTGGACCAGGTAGCCGTCGCACGCCGGATCCGCGTTCAACTCGTCGACCACCGCCGCCACCTGCTCCTGGGTGGCGTCGGCCGGCAGGTCCCGGCGGATCGAAGCGATCCCTACCTCGGCACAGTCCCGATGCTTGCCGTTCACGTACGCGTGGGAGCCGGGATCGTCGCCTACCAGCACCGTGCCGAGCCCTGGAACCGTACCCCGCTCGGCCAGTGCCTTGACCCGTGCGCGCAAGTTGTCCTTGATGGCGGCGGCGGCCGCCTTACCGTCCAGAATCGTTGCCGTCACGTAGCCGATCGTCTCACGTCACCCGATCCTGCCTGACCAGCACCTCTGGCCCGGCCCTCGCCGCAGCGTCTCACGGGCGGACGTCGGCGCCGTAGGCGGCGGCGACCAGCACCGCCTGCGCCAGATCGATCCGGGCACCGGTCAGGTCGAGGCCACGCAACTCCACCCCGGCCAGCTCGGCACCGCGCAGGTCGGCGCCGCGCAACTGGGCGTTGGTCAGCCGGGCGTAGCCGAGATCGGCGCCGGTCAGGTCCGCCCGACACAGGTTCGCCTCGGTCAGATCGGTTTCGCGCAACCGAAGCCCGGCCAGTTTCACCGCCGTCAGATCCTGGCCGCGCAGCAGGGTGTACGCCCAGTCACCGCCGTCGACGTGCAACGGCCGCAGTGTGCAGTCCAGGAACTGGGTGCCGGTCAACTTGCAGTCCCGCAATGTCGCGTCAAAGAACGAGCAGTGCCGGATCACGCAGTGCAGCAACGCGCAGTGGGTGAAGGTCGCCGCGTTCGCTCGTACGTTGGCCAGCACGCAGTTGGTGAACACGCAGCCGGTGACGACCGCCTCGGTCAGGTCGACGTCGACGAACTCGCACCGCTCGAAATGGGTGCGTTCGATCTTGTCGAGCGCCCAGTCCGCGCCGACTATCCGCTCCTCGGTCCGGTGCCGCTGGGTCACGGACGCGCCGCCTCAGTGGAAGAAGTGCCGGGTGCCGGTCAGATACATGGTGACCCCGGCCGCGGCCGCCGCCGCGATCACCTCCTCGTCACGCATCGATCCGCCCGGTTGGACCACCGCCCGCACCCCGGCGTCGGCCAGCACCTGCAACCCGTCCGGGAACGGGAAGAACGCGTCCGACGCGGCGACCGCGCCCCGGGCCCGCTCGGCACCGGCCCGGCGCACCGCGAGGTGCGCGGCGTCGACCCGGTTCACCTGGCCCATCCCCACCCCGACGGTGGCTCCACCACTGGCCAGCAGGATCGCGTTGCTCTTCACCGACCGTACCGCCCGCCAGGCGAACACCAGATCGGCGAGCATGCCGTCACCGGCCGTCGGGCCGGTAGCCGGGGAGCCGATGGCCGGGGCACCGGTGACCAGCCGCCAGTTGACCGGATCGTCGCCGGGGGCGTCGATCCGGTCGGCCGTCTGCCCGAGTACGCCACCGCTGACCTGCCGCCACTGCACCCCGGCCGGTCGCCAGGCCGGGGCGACCAGCAGCCGCAGGTTCTTCTTCCTGGCCAGCACCTCCACCGCGCCCGGGTCGAACCCCGGCGCCACCACGACCTCGGTGAAGATCTCCGCGATCTGATCGGCCAGCGCCACGGTGACCGGCCGGTTCACCGCGATCACCCCGCCGAACGCGGAGACCGGGTCGCATGCGTGTGCCAGGCGGTGCGCCTGCGCGACGTCCGCGCCGATCGCGATACCGCACGGGTTGGCGTGCTTGATGATCGCCACCGCCGGCTCGGCGAAGTCGTTGACCGCCCGCCAGGCCGCGTCGGCGTCCACGTAGTTGTTGTACGACATCTCCTTGCCGTGCAACTGCTCGGCCTGGGCCAGCCCGACCGCGGCCGCCGGGTCCAGATAGAGAGCGGCCCGCTGGTGCGGGTTCTCGCCGTAGCGCAGCACACTGGCCCGACGCAGCGCGGTGCCGGCGAACTCGGGCCAGTCCACCGGGTCGGCGGCGTCGGCGCCGACCAGCTCCCGGGCGCACCAGTCGGCGACCGCGACGTCGTACTCGGCGATGTCGGCGAAGGCCCGGGCAGCCAATGCCCGGCGCTGCCGCAAGGTGAAACCACCGTCGACGAGCGCCTGCTCGACCAGCGGGTACGCCGACACCGAGGTGACCACCGTGACGCTGGCGTGGTTCTTGGCCGCGGCCCGCACCATCGCCGGCCCGCCGATGTCGATCTGTTCGACGCAACCGTCCAGGTCGGCACCGGAGGCGACGGTCTCGGTGAACGGATAGAGATTCGACACCAGCAGGTCGAACGGGGCGATGCCGAGATCGGCGAGCTGCCCGGCGTGGTCGGCCGAACGCAGGTCGGCCAGCAGCCCGGCGTGGATGTGCGGATGCAGGGTCTTGACCCGCCCGTCCAGGCACTCGGGGAATCCGGTGACGTCCTCGACCCGGACCACCGGTACGCCGGCCGCGGCGATGGTAGCCGCGGTGGAACCGGTGGAGACGATCTCCACACCGGCGGCGTGCAGCGCGGCGGCCAACTCGGCCAGGCCGGTCTTGTCGTAGACGCTCACCAGCGCCCGGCGTACCGGACGACGACCGTCGGTGCCCGGATCCGTCCGATCGTGACCGTGATTCATCCGATGGTGACCTTTCGGTGCGAGATGGTCCAACCCTGCCGGACGAGCCGACCGACGTACTCCACGAGCTGCGCCCGCTCCGCCTTCTTGATCCGCTCGGTCAGGCTGGCCTCGTCGTCGTCCGGTTCGACCGGGACGGCGACCTGGGCGATGATCGGTCCGGTATCGACGCCGGCGTCGACGAAGAAGAGCGTAGCGCCGGCCAGCTTCACGCCGTACACAAGCGCGTCGCGCGGACCGTGCATGCCGGGAAAGGCCGGTAGCAGCGAGTTGTGGGTGTTGATGTAGCGGTCGCCGAAGGCATCCAGGAACCGCGCACCCACCAGCTTCAAGAAGCCGGCGGACACGATCAGGTCGGGCCGGTGGGTGGCGACCTCGGCGGTGAGCGCGGCGTCCCAGTCCGTCCGACTCGGGTAATTGTTCACCGGGACGACGAAGGTCGCGATCCCGGCGGCTTTCGCACGGTTCAGCCCGGCGATCCCGTCCCGGTCCGCGCCGACGGCCACCACGACCGCGCCGTACGTCGGATCCGCCGTGGCGTCGAGCAACGCCTGCAGGTTGGTGCCGGAACCGGAGACGAGCACCACGAGCCGGGCCGGGGACGATGTCACCCGAGCACCCTACCCGGCGGCTGGCCGGCCGGTGCCGCCCGCCGACGTAGGATCGGTGTCGGTACGCCGGACGGCGGAATTTGCGCTGACCAGATACGCTGCCGGTCGCTCGGGCACACACTTCTCTCCGACCGGCCTGAGCGTCGTTCGTCGCGAAGGAGTCCCGAGTGCAGCCCGGCTACCCAGGCCAGGACCCATACGGCCAGCAACCTCAGCAGCCGCAGGATCCCACCTCATCGCCCTACTCCGACCCGTACGGCCAGCCCCCGCCACCACCTCCGCCGTACTCCCAGCCGGTCTCCGGTGAGCCGGCGTACGGCCAACCCTCGTCGGGGCAGCCGGCCTACGGCCAGCCGCCGGCGTACGGTCAGCAGCCACCCGGGCAGCCTTACTCCGACCCGTACGCCCAGCAGCCGGTCCCCGGACAGCCGTACCCCGCGCCGGGCTACGGCGTGCCGGGCCCGCAGAAGAACAACAACCTCGGCCTGATCGGGATGATCCTCGGCATCGTCTCGATCGTGCTGGGGGTGTGCTGCCCGTTGCTGGGCATCCCGGCCGGGATCGCCGGTGTGGTGCTCGGCTTCCTCGGTCGTAACAAGGCCGACCAGGGTCTGGCCGACAACCGGGGTCAGGCGATGGCCGGCCTGATCTGCGGTGCGGTCGGCATCGTGCTCGGCATCGCGAACTCGATTCTCGGGGTTCTGTTGGACTTCAACGGCACGTTCGGAAACTTCTGACGGCTCGCTACTGATTGGTCGTCGACTGCCGCTGGTGGACGCTCATCGAGGCGTCCGGGATCCTCCCGGGCGCCTGACGCGTTTTCGGACCCTGCCGGCGCGGGGACGCCGCGCGGACCTGCGGCCGGGCCGGTCAGGCGGGCCGGTCAGGCGGGCCGGTCAGGCGGGCCGGTCAGGCGGGCCGGTCAGGCGGCGCGGCGACCGCCCGGGCCGCAGCGGCCCCGACCGCCGTGCCGATGCTGGCCACCACGCACGCGGCCAGGGCCGTCTGCCAACTGGTAGGGCCGATCTCAGCCAGTCGACCGGCGCCGAGCGGGCCGCCGGAGGCAAGGGCGCCTACGCCGACGATCGCGCCGGCCACCGGGCCGCTCGCGGCAGCACAGACCAGCAGGCTCACCCAACCAGGCCGGCCCGTACCCGGGCTCACCCAACCAGGCCGGCCCGTACCCGGGCTCACCCAACCAGGCCGGCCCGCACCCGGGCGCCGGCCGCGTGGTGACCGCCCGGTGCCACCCGCCGGGTCGATGCCGGTCAGCCGACGTCGGGCCAGCACCCAGCCGGCCGTCATCGCCGCCAGCACCGGCAGCGCGAGCAGTGCGGCGCTGAGCCCACCGACCGGGCCGTTGGGCAGCCCGGCGAACAGCGGTACGGCCGGCAGGCTGCCCAGACTGACCTCGCTGGTCCGCACCGCCGTGCCGGTGCCGACGGCGAACCCCGGGCCGAGCAGGTAGGCCGCCGCCCAGACGGTGGCGTTCGGCGAGTACGCCAGGCTCAACACGGTGATTCCGGCCTGCCCGGCGACTCCGGCCCGGTAGGCGCCGATGGTGTCGGCTGCGTCACCACCGTTGATCGCCACGGACAGGCCGGCCGCGGCGGCACCAGCGGCGAACATCAGCAACGCCGCCACCAGCCCGGTCCGCAACGCCTGCCGGATCAGCGTGGGACACCGCCGCGCCGCGGCATGCAGCGCTCCGGTCGTCTGCCCGGCTCCGAGCAGCGCCGCCACGGCCCCGAACGCGGCCAGCCCGACGCCGGAGCGAACGGGGTCGATCGTGGCCGACGGAGAACTGGCAACCGTCGCGGCGGCGACACCGACGGCGCCGTACACCAGGCCGACCGCGATCGCGACAGCGCCAGCTCGAAGCGGCGAACGACTGCGGCGAGCGCCGATCGCCCGGGTCGTGTGGACACCGGCGCGGCAGATCCGCCAGGCGGCCAACACGCTGAGCAGCAACGGCGGCAGGCCGAGTGGTCCGGTCGGCGTGTCCAGCGGTACACCGTGCCCGAGCAGCCACGCGGCGAGACCGGCCTGGGCCGCACCGGTGATCGACGAGTCGCCCTCGGCGAGGCGGACCAGCCACATCACGACAGCGACCGGCAGGTACGACACAACCGCCGCCCACAGCGTCGTCACCGTGGCGGCCAGGGCGAGCGGCGGTCGGCCACGCCGGGGTGCGCCACTACGCTCGGGCCGGGTGGCACCGGACGGTGCGGTACGGCCCAGCGATCGCGGCGGCGGATCCGGGGGGTGGGCAGCCATCGTGATTACTCTGGCATGCCGACGCCGGCAACTGACGGCAATATCGTCGTGGCCTGGGTGGGCAATCGCGAGCAGGTTGCCCGGCAACCGCGGAACCAGCCGCCGAACCCGGAGAAAAGCCGTAACCTCGATGGCGACCGTGCCGTCTCCGGCGACGGTCGGCAATCCGATGGAGGTGCCTGTGACCGCACCGTATCCACCGCCTGCGGCCCCGGCCGGCAGCGACCGGAGCACCCTGTGGGGCGTGCTCGGGATCGTGGTCGGTCTGCTCTGCTGCGGCATTCTCGGCATCGTGTTCGGCGCGCTGTCGATCCGCGATGCCAACCGGTTCGGTAAATCCACAGTGCTAGGTTGGGTGGCGATCGTGTTGAGCGTTCTCAACATCATCGGCGGCGCCAGCCTGTGGTTCTCTGGCAACTATCCGCTGGGCTGACCCACGCCGACGCAACGGCGCGGGTGGCCGGCCGGCTGGTCCGGCCCGCCACCCGTGCGACGGAACCGGCTCAGCCGCCGGTGATGACGTGGCGCATCAGCCGGGCGGTCTCGCTCGGCGTACGGCCGACTTTGACCCCGGCCGCCTCCAGCGCGACCTTCTTCGCGTCCGCGGTGCCGGCGGAGCCGGAGATGATCGCCCCGGCGTGGCCCATGGTCTTGCCGGGTGGCGCGGTGAATCCGGCGATGTAGCCGACCACCGGCTTGGTGACGTTTGCCTTGATGAAGTCTGCCGCCCGTTCCTCGGCGTCACCGCCGATCTCGCCGATCATCACGATCGCGTCGGTCTGCGGGTCGTCCTGGAAGGCCGCGAGCGCGTCGATGTGGGTGGTGCCGATGACCGGGTCGCCACCGATACCGACGCAGGTGGAGAAGCCGATGTCACGCAGTTCGTACATCAGCTGATAGGTGAGCGTGCCGCTCTTGCTGACCAGGCCGACCCGGCCGGCCGGGGTGATGTCGGCCGGGATGATGCCCGCGTTGGAGGCACCGGGTGAGGCGATGCCGGGGCAGTTCGGGCCGATGATCCGGGTCTTGCCGCCCTTGGCCACGTCGTAGGCCCAGAACGCGGTCGAGTCGTGCACCGGGATGCCCTCGGTGATCACCACGGCCAGCGGGATCTCGGCGTCGATCGCCTCGATCACCGCGGCCTTGCAGAACGCCGGCGGAACGAAGATGACGGTGACGTCCGCTCCCGTCTCCTTCGTCGCCTCACCCACGCTGGCGAAGACCGGCAACCGGGTGTCGCCGAACTCCACCTGCTGACCGGCCTTGCGTGGGTTGACGCCACCGACGACGTGCGTGCCGGCGGCCAGCATCCGACGGGTGTGTTTCGAGCCCTCGGAACCGGTCATCCCCTGGACGATGACCTTGGAGTCCTTGGTCAGCCAGATCGCCATCGCTAGATCACTGTCCTTCCGGGCGGCCGGCCGCGGTCGCGGCGAGTTGCGCGGCCCGCTCGGCCGCTCCATCCATGGTGTCGACCCGCTCGACGAGCGAGTTGGCCGCCGCGTCGAGGATGGCCCGACCGGCCTCGGCGTTGTTGCCGTCGAGGCGTACCACGAGCGGCTTGGTCACCTGCTCGCCGCGCTCGGCGAGCAGGGACAGTGCCTGCACGATTCCGTTGGCGACCTCGTCGCAGGCGGTGATGCCGCCGAACACGTTGACGAAGACGGTCCGCACGTCCGGGTCGGAGAGCACGATCTCCAGCCCGTTGGCCATCACCGCGGCGCTGGCCCCGCCGCCGATGTCGAGGAAGTTCGCCGGCTTGACGCCACCGTGCGCCGCACCGGCGTACGCGACCACGTCGAGCGTGGACATGACCAACCCGGCGCCGTTGCCGATGATGCCGACCGAGCCGTCGAGCTTGACGTAGTTGAGGTCCTTGTCCTTGGCCCGCTGCTCCAGCGGGTCGACCGCGGACTGGTCGACCATCGTCTCGTGGTCCGGGTGCCGGAAGGCGGCGTTCTCGTCGAGAGTGACCTTGGCGTCCAGGCAGAGCACCCGGCCCTCGGTGGTCCGGGCGAGGGGGTTCACCTCGACCAGGGTGGCGTCCTCGGCGATGAACGCCTGCCAGAGGCGTACCGCGATGTCGGTGATCTGGTCGGCGAGCTCGGCCGGGAAGCCGGCCGCGGCGACGATCTCGCGGGCTTTCGCCTCGTCCACGCCGGTGTTGGCGTCGATGGCGATCTTCGCCACCCGCTCCGGCGCCTCGGCCGCGACCTGCTCGATGTCCATGCCGCCAGCCACGCTGGCAATGCAGAGGAAGGTGCGGTTGGCCCGGTCCAGCAGGTAGGACAGGTAGTACTCCTCGGTGATGTCGGCCGTGATGGTCAGCATCACCTTGTGGACGGTGTGACCCTTGATGTCCATGCCGAGGATGCCGGTGGCGTGGGCGGTCGCCTCGTCGGCCTCCTCGGCCAGCTTCACACCGCCCGCTTTACCTCGGCCACCAACTTTGACCTGGGCTTTGACCACGACACGGCCGCCGAGGCGCTCGGCGATCGCGCGGGCCTCTTCCGGGGTGGTGGCGACGCCGCCGGCGAGCACGGGCAACCCGTGTCGCTCGAACAGCTCGCGCCCCTGGTACTCGTACAGGTCCACGTTTGCGCGTCCCGTTCCGTCTCCGCGGCGCGCCGTCGCGCCGCCACCAGCGTGCAGATCAGATGGAATGCCGGTCACCACCGGTGACCGGCCATTGGCGCAGCCTAACCAGCCGGCCCGGCGATGCCAGCGGGCGGGCGGGCGGTGTGCGCAACCGCACACGTCGGCGTCGGGTCGTGTTCCGGGTCGTCGCCGTGCCTCGGCGACCGCCGTGGAAAAACTTCGCCGATGACGTAACCCCCGGTCAGAGGCGTCGTTGAGTCAGATGTCGGAACGCACGAAGCGGCTCCGGCGCAAGCGGCCGATGCCCTGTCGGTCGAGGGGTGGCGGCGGGGCATCGTGCATGGAGAGGCCGGACGTGTGAGGGGTGCGTCCGGCCTCTCACCCTTCGTTACTCAACGACATCTCCTCGTCGAGCCGGGTCGGCACGTTGCGCCGGACCCATTCGACGATCTCCGTCGTACTCGCGCCGGGAGTGAAGATCCGCGCGACTCCGAGTTCCCGTAGCGCCGCGATGTCCCCGTCAGGGATAATGCCGCCGCCGAACACCACGATGTCGGCGGCCTCGCGCTCGCGCAACAGGTCCAGTACCCGCCGGAACAGGGTCAGATGAGCTCCGGAAAGGACCGAGAGCCCGATCGCGTCCGCGTCCTCCTGGATGGCCGTCTCGACGATCTGTTCCGGTGTCTGGTGCAATCCGGTGTAGATCACCTCGATACCGGCGTCTCGTAGTGCCCTGGCCACCACCTTGACACCTCGGTCGTGACCGTCCAGCCCTGGTTTCGCCACCACCACTCGGATCCGGCTTTCCATCGCTGTGCCTCCCGCGCCGCCACCGTCATTTGCCCCGCCTGAACGAAGGTTAACCAACGTCGACGGACCCGTCGGTCGACCGGTCGACCCGACTCCGCCCGCGCACCCCGGCCACCCGCACTGAACGCACGATAAGTATCGCTGAATGTAACCGGGGGTTACCAACGAGTGGGTCGATAAAACGTTACGAAAGTGGGCAATACACAACGGACGATCGCAGATCGTCAACATAATTTCGCGAGTCGGGTTGTGGCGAGCCTAGGGGTTGGCTACCGTGTCCACGGTTGTCGTCTGACTCCGGCCAGATTCCGACCCGGCAGCGAGCGTCGATCCCCCTCGACCGACTGACGCTCGTGACGCCGCCCGAACTACCCGCCAACGGAGGGTGTGCGTGCGCCAGCGTTTGTCGTCAGAGCCCGATCGATATCGGGGTCGTCGCCGCGTACCCACTCCCCCGCGCAACCGCTACGCAGTCGTGATGACCACGGCGGTGGTTGGTGCCGGGGTGGTAGCACTTGGCGCCAGTGCCATGCCGGACGCAAAGACACTCAGTCCCTCGGCTCTCGCCGACCTGGAGAACACCGTCGCGCTGAGCGACCAAGCACTGGAGCGCGCCGAGGACGCCGAGCGTGCCTCCCGGGACACCGAGCGGGTGCCGGCCACGTCGATGACGCAGGCCGCTCCCGATGTCTGGATGCTGCCGCTGCACGGCTACACCTTCACCTCGCCGTACGGCATGCGGTGGGGCAAGCTGCACGCTGGCGTCGACCTCGCCGCCGCGGAGGGCACCCCGTTCCACTCGATCCACTCCGGCACGGTCACCCTTGCCGGTTGGAACGGCGGCTACGGCTACTGCGTCATCGTCAAGCACGACGACGGCACCGAGGCGGTCTACGGCCATGCCTCGCGGGTGCGGGTCGTCGCCGGGCAGCGGGTCGAGGCCGGCGATCTGCTCGGCGACGTCGGCAATACCGGCCACTCGTACGGCGCCCACCTGCACTTGGAAGTGCATGTCAACGGTGAGCCCAGGGACCCGATCCCGTGGCTGCGGGACAAGGGAGTGGACATCAAGCTACAAGTCGAGGCAATCTACGGTGGCGTAGTCGAATCCTGACTCATCGTCACAGGAGATTACCGCCCAGTTGCGTCAGGCTGGGCGGTTTTTGTTGCCCGACGTACGACGAATGTTATCCACGTCACACCATGATTTGTAACAAAAATCACATAGCATTTCGCTTCTAAAACTCCCAAAGCGGCACGAGGTGGAGCAGAAACTCACCACCTGTCTCGCTCTCAGTGACTGCTACCACCCTCCCTTATCCACCCTCCGTGGTTGGCACACCACCATTTCCGGGTCGTGCTCCCAACACCGGAGGTCATCCCCCGTGTCGCACACCGAGTCACCGGAGACACCCGCCCGGCATCGGGCCACCGCTCCGGCCCGGCACCGGGCCGCCATGCTCACCGACCGGCTCGCCACCCGCCTACCGGCTGAGCCGCTACGGCGGTTCGTGGCGCGCAGCCGCACCACAGCCCTGACCCTGCTCGCGATCGCCGCACTCGGAATCGGCGGAATCGCCACTGCCAGCAACTCCGCCCAGGCGCCTGGTCCGGCGGATCCCGGCTCCACAGCCGCGGATCGGGCCGCCACCGACCGGGCTGCCGCGGCGCAACGCGCCGACCGCGGTACTCGGACGCAATCAGCCGTACCAGGCACCGCCGCCAGTAGCGAGTCCGGCCTCGGCGCAGCCGGCAGCTCACCGGATGCGGGCACCACAGAGCCGGGCACCACAGAGCCGGGCACCGGGTCGGCGGCGCAGGCCGATACGGCGGCCACTTCGGCAGCCGAAACGGAGTCACCCAGCCCGGCCTCCAGCCCGACGCCCAGCCCGGCTCCGGACTGGGTGACTCCACTGCCGGGAGCACAGACCACCTCCTGCTACGGCCTGCGGTGGGGAGTGCTGCACGCCGGGATCGACCTGGCCATGCCGGCCGGCACCCCGGTGCTCGCCGCTGGCGCCGGAACCGTCCAGGTCGCCGGCTGGGCGTACACCGGGTACGGGATCTCGGTGGTGATCGACCACGGCAACGGTGTTCTCACCCACTACGCACACCTGTCCGCCACCGAGGTATCCGTCGGCGACCAGGTGAAACCGGGGCAGGCGATCGGCGCAGAGGGATCCACCGGCGACTCCACCGGCCCGCACCTGCACTTCGAGGTACACCTCGGGCTGTGGAACCAGATCGACCCGGCACCCTGGATGCGGGAACGCGGCGTGGACCTCGGCTGCTGAGAACCGCTGGCAGGACGGTCAGATCTTCTCGATCGGCGCGTGCCGCAGCACCAGCCACATGGTCTGGTCGCCGAAATCGATCTGGGCTCTGGTCCCCGGGCCGTGTCCCTCGACCGCCAGCACCCGGCCCAGGCCGTACCGCTGATGGTTGACCCGCTCCCCGACCGACACCTTCGGCCCGGTGGGCAACTCGCTGGCGGTGCTGAGTCGGCTGGCGTCCACGCCGAGCCGCTGCGCCAGGCGGGCGGCTTTCGGCGTACCGCCGGCGAAGCCACCACCGCGCGCGGTCGTCGACCGGTCCATGCCGCCGGACCGGCCACCGACCCCGCCGCCCGTGCCCGACCACGAGGTGTACGCCGCCTCGGTCCGCTCCCAGCGGACGAGTTCGGCCGGCAGCTCGGGCAGGAACCGCGACGGCGGATTGTACGCGGGCTGGCCCCACGCCGTGCGGGTCACCGAGCGGGACAGGAACAGTCGCTGGCGTGCCCGGGTGATCCCGACGTACGCCAACCGCCGTTCCTCCTCCAGCTCCCGGGTATCGCCGAGTGCCCGCAGATGCGGGAAGACACCGTCCTCCAGACCGGTCAGGAACACCGCCGGGAACTCCAGGCCCTTCGCGGTGTGCAGGGTCATCAGCGTCACCACACCCTGCTGCTCCGGATCATCGTCGGGCACCTGGTCCGCGTCCGCGACCAGCGCGACCTGCTCCAGGAATCCGGCGACCGTCGCGGCCTCGTCCTGCGCCTCGACCCGCTCGGTGTACTCCCGGGCGACGCTGACCAACTCCTGGAGGTTCTCCACCCGGCCGGCGTCCTGTGGGTCCAGGCTCTCCTCCAGCTCGGCCAGGTAGCCGGACCGCAACAGGAGCGCCTCCAGCGCCTCCTCCGGGGTGGCGGTGGCCGACTGTTCGCGTACGCCGTCGAGCAACGCCACGAACTCGGCGATCGCGTTGGCCGCCCGGGTGGAGATGCCCGGTGCCTCGGCGGCACGCCGCAGCGCCTCGCCGAACGAGATCCGCTCCCGGGCGGCGAGCGCCTCGACACATGCCTCGGCGCGTTCCCCGATGCCTCGACGTGGGGTGTTCAGGACCCGGCGGACGCTCACGGTGTCGTCCCCGTTGACGACCGCGCGCAGGTAGGCCAGCGCGTCCCGGACCTCCTTGCGCTCGTAGAAGCGCACTCCGCCGACCACCTTGTACGGCAGGCCGACCCGGATGAAGACCTCCTCGAAGACCCGCGACTGGGCGTTGGTCCGGTAGAAGACCGCCACCTCCCCGGGGCGGGCCTCGCCGTCGTCGCAGAGCCGGTCGATCTGCCGGGCGACCCAGTCCGCCTCGGCGTGCTCGGTGTCGGCCACGTACCCGACGATCGGCTCGCCGTCTCCCTGGTCGCTCCAGAGCCGCTTCGGCTTGCGCCCGGGATTGTTGGTGATGACCGTGTTGGCGGCGGTGAGGATGGTCTGGGTCGAACGGTAGTTCTGCTCCAGCAGGACCGTACGGGCCTGGGCGAAATCCCGCTCGAACTCGAGAATGTTGCGGATGGTGGCACCGCGGAAGGCATAGATCGACTGGTCGGCGTCCCCGACGACGCAGAGTTCCCCCGGCGGTACGTCGTCCGCGCCGTCCCCGATCAGTTCCTTGATCAACTGATACTGCGCGTGGTTGGTGTCCTGGTACTCGTCCACCAGCACGTGCCGGAACCGTCGACGGTACAGGCCGGCAACCTGCGGGTGTGCCTGGAGCAGGTGCACCGTGGTCATGATCAGATCGTCGAAGTCGAGGGCGTGTGCCTCTCGCAACCGGTTCTGGTACAGCGAATAGGCCTCGGCCAGCGCCCGCTCGTTCGGCCCGTTGGCCCGCCCGGCGAACTCGTCAGGGTCGATCAACTCGTTCTTGAGGTTCGACACCTGGGTGGCCAGCCCGCGGGCCGGATACCGCTTTGGATCGAGATCGAGTTCACGCGCGACCATCTGCATCAGCCGCCGCGAGTCGTCGGCGTCGTAGATGGAGAACGTCGACTTCAGACCGGCGTGCTCGTGCTCGGACCGCAGGATCCGTACGCATGCGGAGTGGAAGGTCGAAACCCACATCAGCCGAGCGCGTGACCCGACCAACCCACCGACCCGCTCCCTGAGCTCACCCGCCGCCTTGTTGGTGAAGGTGATGGCCAGGATCTGGCCGGGATGCACCTGCCGCGCGGCCAGCAGATAGGCGATCCGGTGGGTGAGCACCTTGGTCTTGCCCGAACCGGCACCAGCCACGATCAGCAGTGGGCCACCGGTATGCACGACCGCGTCCCGTTGTGGTCCGTTGAGACCGGTCAGCAACTGCCCGCCGATCGGGCCACCCGCCGGACCGGTCGGGTCGTCGGCCGGTCGGTCCGCCGTACCAAGCGTTTCGCCGGCTGTCCCGCCCAGCGACCCGCCGGCCGCGACGTCCTGCCGGTCGCCGGCCCGGGCGGGTGGGGCTGCTGAGGTTTCGAAAAGAGGATGCATCGCCCGCCGAGTCTATGCCGCCCGACCGACAGCTCTCGCTCGTGTCCGCGCGCCACGGAATCGTTGCCGACAGATTGCCGGGATGCTTGCGCCGACGCCACGTCGGTGGGCATACTCGGGCTGTGATCCACCCAGCGCGATTTTACTTTTCCTACGGTTCCGGGAGTCCGGCTGCCGCAGGTCGCGCCTGATCATCAGACCTACGAGAAGCCCCGGGCTCTGGCAGAGCCCGGGGCTTCTCGCGCTCCGGGTTCCGCCCGCACCGGGGGCCCGACAGTCCAGGAGGCAGGACATGGGGACCAACGCCGTCGCGAGCACCTCCGACGACACCACGGCGCCGGAAGCGGGCTCGGCTGGACCGGACAGCCCGGCCGAAGGGCCGTCTGGGGATCGCCAGCAGACCGGGACAGACGCGCCAGAAGCCGCAGATCGCATCTTGGCCATCCGGACCAGGATCAACGAGATCGACGATGCGCTCATCGCGCTGTGGCAGGAACGGGCCGAGCTGTCCAGACAGGTAGGCGCTGTACGTATCGCCTCTGGCGGCACCCGTCTGGTGCTGTCCCGGGAGCGGGAGATCGTCGATCGCTACCGGACCGCGCTGGGCGCCGACGGGACGCAGTTGGCCCTGCTGGTGCTACGCGCCGGCCGCGGCCCACTCTGACCCGACCGGCAGCCCTCGCCGATCAGCCTCCCGCCGATCTTGGACTCACCGCGAACTTTCGTCAGTATCGTCCAACGACAAGGCCAAGATCGGCGGGGGCAGCCGGTCACTCGGACGCGTGGACCACGTCCCGGATCTCAGCGAAGTGACAGGCGCTGGGGTGCGCCGAGGCACTCCGTGGCTCCAACGGCGGTTCCTCCCTCGCGCAGAGCTCCTGGGCCTTCCAGCACCGGGTCCGGAACCGGCAGCCCGACGGCGGGTCGGCCGGCGAGGGCACGTCACCTTCCAGGGTGATCTGGTCCCGCATCCCGCGCAGCGTCGGATCGGGCAGCGGCACCGCCGAAAGCAGTGCCTGGGTGTACGGATGGGTCGGCCGCTCGTAGATCTCGTCCTCGGTGCCGATCTCGACGACCTTGCCGAGGTACATCACCGCGACCCGGACGGCAATGTGCCGCACCACGGACAGGTCGTGCGCGATGAAGATGTACGACAGCCCGAGCTCGTTCTGCAGCTGTTCGAGCAGATTGATCACCTGGGCCTGGATCGACACGTCGAGCGCGGAGACCGGCTCGTCGCACAGAATGATCTCCGGACGCAACGCGAGCGCCCGGGCGATGCCGATCCGCTGCCGCTGCCCACCGGAGAACTGGTGCGGGTAGCGGTTGATGTGGTCCGGATTCAGGCCGACCAGGTCCAGCAGTTCCTGGACCCGGCGTCGACGGTCCCCCTTCGGGGCGACGTCGGGATGGATCTCGAACGGCTCACCGATCAGGTCGGCCACCGTCATCCGCGGGTTCAGCGAGGTGTACGGGTCCTGCATCACCAACTGGATGTTGCGCCGTGCCCGGTGCAGCTCGGTACCACTGGCCGCGCTGAGGTCCCGACCCTGCACCAGGATCGAGCCGGACGACGGCTTCTCCAGCCCGACCAGCAACTTGGCCAGCGTGGACTTGCCGCAACCGGACTCGCCGACGATGCCGAGGGTCTCGCCACGGTGCAGTTGGAGACTGATCCCGTCGACTGCCCGTACCGCACCGATCTGCCGCTTGAACAGGATGCCCTGGGTCAGTGGAAAGTGCTTGACCAGGTCCTTGGTTTCCAGGACAACGTCACTCATCGCCCTTGACCTCCTTCCAGTAGTGGCAGGCGGAGGTACGCACCGGCGTCACCTGGTAGCGCGGCGGCTCCGGGTCGACCCGGCAGGTGTCCTGGGTGTAGCGGCACCGCGGGTTGAACGAGCAGCCCGGTGGGATGCTCGTCAGCGCCGGCGGCAGCCCTTTGATGACGTTCAGCTCCTGGCCCTTGAGGTCGATCCGGGGGATCGACTCGAGCAGCGCCTTGGTGTACGGGTGGGCCGGCGTGGCGTAGATGTCCCGGACCGGCGCCTCCTCGACGACCCGGCCGGCGTACATCACCGAGATCCGATCGGCGACGTCGGCCACCACTCCCATGTCGTGGGTGATCAGCACCAGTCCCATGTTGCGTTCCCGCTGCAGTTCGGCGAGCAGCGACATGATCTGCGCCTGCACCGTGACGTCGAGCGCGGTCGTCGGCTCGTCGGCGATGAGGACCTCCGGGTCCAGCGCCAGCGCCATCGCGATCATCACCCGCTGGCGCATGCCGCCGGAGAACTGATGCGGGAAATCGCTGATCCGCTGCCGGGCCGCCGGAATCTTGACCAGGTCGAGCAGCTCGATGGCGCGGACCTTGCTGTCGGCCCGGGACATCCCACGGTGCTTGCGGAACAGTTCGGCCAGCTGGAAGCCGACCGTGAACACCGGGTTGAGCGCCGACAGCGCATCCTGGAAGATCATCGCGATCCGATTTGCCCGGATCTTCCGACGCTGCGACTCGGGTAGTTTGAGGAGATCGACGCCTCGGTAGCGGATTTCGCCGCCGGTGACGAACCCGGGTGGCGAGTCGATGATGCCCATGATCGCCTGCGCGGTTACGCTCTTGCCGCAGCCGGACTCGCCGAGGATGGCCAGCGTCTCGCCGGGTTGCAGTGAGAAGCTCACTCCGTTGACCGCCCGGGCGACTCCGTTGCGGGTACGGAACTCGACCTGCAGACCGTTGACCTCCAGCGGCGGCGCGCTGGAGTCGAGTCCGGGAAGTGCGTCGATGGTCGCGCTGATTTCTCTGTCAGTCATGGCCCCGCCTCACCGCAGCTTCGGGTCGAGGGCGTCACGCAGCGCGTCGCCGATGAGGATGAACGAAAGAACCGTGCCCACCAATAGTCCGCAGGGGAAGAGCAGCAACCACGGGTGGTCCAGGAAGTACACCTGGTGCTGCGAGATCATGATTCCCCAGGACTCCTCGGGTGGCTGCAGGCCGACCCCGAGGTAGGTCAGTGTCGCCTCGGCGGAGACGAAGGCGCCGAGGGTGATCGTCGCGTACACCACCATCGGAGCGACCGCGTTCGGCAGGATGTGCCGGAACATCGACCGGCCGTGTCCGGCCCCCATCGCCTTGGCCGCCTGCACGTAGTCGAGACCTTTGGAGGACAACACGCTGCCCCGCATGATCCGGGCGATGGTGGTCCAGCCGAGAACGACCAGGACGATGGCCAACGTCCAGACGTTCTGCTGCTTGATCACCGTCAGGAAGACGATCGCACCGAGCAGGAACGGCAGCGAGAAGAAGATGTCGGTGATCCGGGAGAGGATGGCATCGACCCAGCCACCGAAGTAGCCGGCGAACAGACCGGCGGCACCGCCGAGGATGATGATCCCCAGGGTGGCGAAGATCGCGATCTGCAGGGACGGCCGGGCACCGTGGATCGCGTGCGAGTAGTAGTCGCAGCCCAGGTTGTTGAAGCCGAACGGGTGCTCCCAGCTCGGCGGGATCCGGGTCCGTTGGACGTTGCAGTCGCGGGGGTCCTGCCGGGTCCACAGAGTGGGGACGACCGCCATCGACACCACCAGCAGCACGTAGATCGAGGCGACGATGAAGACAGGATCACGTAGCAACTGGCGCCGCGCGTCGGCCCAGAGACTGGCATTGCGTTCGGTCGAAGCCGGCGCCGGGGCCCTTTCCGGCGGCGGTGGCGCTACTTCCGTGCCGGCGGTCGCCGTGGGATTGGTCGAGTCACTCATGGTGGCACCTCGCTACGCTCGGTCCGCCGTGGATCGGCACGACGCCGGGCCGGATGATCGGTCCATTGCGCTCACTCATAACGGATCCTCGGGTCAAGCACCGCATAGAGCAGGTCCACCAACAGGTTCACCAGCAGGAAGACCATGACCAGCATGGTCACCACACCGATTGCCACCGGCGCCTCGCCCGAGGTAGCCGCCTGGGCGACCAACGACCCGATCCCCCGTACGTTGAAGATCCGCTCGGTGACGACGGCACCGCCCATCAGCGAACCGATGTCCACACCGAGGTACGTGATCACCGGGATCAGCGAGTTCCGCAGCGTGTGCACCCCGATGACCCGCTTGTTCGCCAGGCCCTTCGCCTTGGCGGTACGTACGTAGTCGGCCCGGATGTTCTCCATGATGCTGGTCCGGGTCAGCCGGGCGGTGGTGGCCAGCGAGACGGCACCGAGCACCATACCCGGGATGATCAGGCTGGCGAACGGGTAGTCGGCGATGAATCCGGCCCCGAACACGCCACGGGAGATCACCTCCGGCATCCAGTCGTAGCCCCGCAATCGGTTGCCGAACTCGACACCGACGTACTGACGGACCACGACGCCGAGGACGAAGATCGGCACGGAGATGATGAACACCGTGGAGATCTTGATCAGGTAGTCCCAGAAGCTGCCACTGCGCAGGCCGGCCAGCACGCCGGCGATGATGCCGACGACCGCCTCGAAGACGATGGCGATCAGCACCAACTTGAGGGTGTGCGGCAGTGCACGCGAGACGAGCTCGGTGACCGGCTCCTGCTGCAGGTTGATGCCGAAGTCGAAGTGCAGGAAGACATCCTGCAAGCGATTGAAGAACAGGCCGAAGCACGGGTTGCCCGGCTGGCTCAGACAGGGGTCGCCGAAGCCGAGCTTCTCGGTCATGGCGGCGAGCTGCGCCTCAGAGGGGCGACGGTCGCCGAAGATCGCCCGGACCGGGTTGCCACTGAACTGAATGCCCAGCGATGTCACGTAGTGCAGGAGGAACATGGTGCCCAGAACAGTGGGAATGAACTGGAGCAACCGTCGAATGACGTAGCGCCCCATGACGGGGGGTCTCCTCTCGGCGCTAAACGTGGCGGCAACAGGCCCCTCGTGGGGATCCCGCTGCCGCCACGTCGCGTTACGACTTGATCAGTCAGACTCGCAGGTCAGGAGTTCTTCAGAGTGATCTTGCCGTACTCAGCGTCCGAGATCTTGTTCCAGACGAACTCATCGACGTTCTCGCCGTACAGCGCGGCGACCTTGCTGAACCACATCGGGATGACCGGCAGGTCCTCGACGATGATGTCCTCAGCCTGGTTGTAGAACGGGATGGCCGCCTCCAGGTCCTCAGCGGCGTCGCCCTGGGCGACCAGCTCGTCGAACTCCGGGTTGGAGTAGCCGGAGCTGTTGCTGTCCGAGCCGCTGCCGTAGAGCGGGTAGAGGTAGGTCTCGATCACCGGGTAGTCCGGGCCCCAGCCGAGGCGGAACGGCCCGGTGAACTTCTTGTCGTCCGCGGTTGCGAGGTACTCCGGGAACTGCAGGTTGACCCGCAGCTCGTAGTCGATGCCCAGCGCGGCCTTCAGCTGGTCGCCGACCGCCTGCAGCCACTGCTCGTGGCCGGCACCGGCGTTGGCCCACAGCGTCAGCGGCTCGCCGTCCCAGCCGCCGGCCTCTTCGAGCAGTTCCTTGGCACGGTCGATGTCCTGCACGCAGTACTCACAGACACCTGGACGGTAGCCGTCGAAGGTCGGCGCCACGACGCCCTCAGCGGGGGTGAACCGGCCGTCGAAGACGGCGTCGATGATGCCCTGCCGGTCGAGCGCGAGGGAGAAGGCCTGGCGGATCCGCTTGTCGGCGAAGCGCTCGTCGTAGGTCGGGAAGCCGACGTAGGTGAAGCTGTCGCCGGGAGCCTCGTACATCTGGTCGCCGTACTGCGACTTGGCTTCCTGGTAGCGCGCCGGCGGGATGGTGTACATCACGTCCAGTTCGCCGGACTGGAAGGCTGCGTAACCCGCGTCCACATCGGCGTAGATCTTGTACTCGAGGATGTCGGCCTTGCCCTGCTCCTCGCCGGCCCACGTCTCGCTACGCGCCAGCTGGATCCGCTGGTCGTGCTCCCAGCTGCCCTCGATCTTGTACGGGCCGTTGCCGATCGGCGTCTCGTTGCAGGCGTCGGTGTCGGCGGCGCAGGCCTCGGCCATCGGAAAGAAGCCGGAGTAGCCGACGATCGCCGGGAAGCCGGCGAACGGCTCCTTCAGCTCGACGGTGAAGGTCAGGTCGTCGACCTTGGCCAGGCCGCTGAGCTCCTCCGCGGCCGGCTCCTCGCCGCTGACCTCGTCGATGCCGACGATGCGCTTCATGAAGTACGCGTTGTTCTGCGCGTTCGGCCCGTACGCCGTGTAGTTCCACGCCCGGATGAAGGCGTCGGAGTTGACCGCCTCGCCGTTGTCGAAGGTGTAGCCGTCCTTGAGCTTGACGGTCCAGGTCTTGTTGTCCTCGGACTCCATCGACTCGGCGAGATCCAACTCCGGCTCGCCGGTCTCGGCGTTGTACTTGACCAGACCACGGTAGAGCTGGCGGATCACCAGGATGGACGGCTCGTCGTCACCAGCGGACGGCATCAGGAACGCCGGCTCCGATGCATAGATGCGAAGCGTGCCGCCGGAGTCGTTGTTCTCCGTGGTCTCTTCGCTGTCGCTACTGCAAGCGGTGGCGAACAGAGCGATGGCGGTCGCTGCGACCGCCACCTTTAGGGATTTCCCACGCATGGGAGAGCCTCCTCAGGGCGCTCACGGGGGGGTTGTGAGGTGACTGACACTGTGACACCAGGTAGCCCATTGCGTGAAGGTGCCGTTATCAAGCCGATACGCGTCCGGGACGGCCTCGATACGCCGATCGAGATCGTTCGACCTCGCGTCGCAACCGTCCTGACCTGGGCATCGGACCACTGTACAACCCCGGTTACCGCAGAGTAGGAGTGCCCTTGTGTGACCTTCCCCGCGAACCCTCCACCACGATCGGATGTCAAGCTAATACGAAGAGTCACCACATGTCCGAGGTGACCGAATGCCTGATTCACAACAATTGCCGGATCGTAACTCGCCGGTTAACCGTGATTTCGACCACATCAGCAACATCGCGGATGATCAGGATCACCACCGAGCACGCCGCGACTAGGTTCCCATCATCCGGGAGATAGAGCAAGTCCGCTGGTCACTCAGATCAGCCGGCGATCTGCCGCCCATCTGGATAGTTCGTACCGGTTTGACATCTGTAGCTTCCGCAGCACGTTGGACACGTGGGTCTCCACCGTCTTGATCGAGATGAACAGCTCCCGGGCGATCTCCTTGTACGCGTAGCCACGGGCCAACAGCCGCAGTACCTCGCGTTCCCGGTTGGTCAGCAGATCCAACTCCGGGTCCACCACCGGCGCGTCGGGTCGGGCCGCGAACGCGTCCAGCACGAAGCCAGCCAGCCGAGGGCTGAACACCGCGTCGCCGTCGGCCACCCGGTGGATCGCAGCCGCAAGATCCTCCGGAGAGATCGTCTTGGTCACGTAGCCACGGGCACCCGCCCGGATCAGTCCGATCACGTCCTCGGCGGCGTCGGAGACGCTCAGCGCCAGGAACCGCACCGACGGCCGGTCGTGCCCGGCGCCCGGCCCACGCAGCACCGCGTCCAGCACGGCCCGGCCGCCGCCGTCGGGCATGTGTACGTCGAGTAGGACCACGTCCGGGGCGGTGGCGGCGATCCGGCTGACCGCCTCCGCGACCGTGCTCGCCTCCCCGATCACATCCACGTGCGAGCCAAGCTCCGCACGCACCCCGGCCCGGAACATCGCATGGTCGTCGACGAGAAAGACCCGCAGGCGGCGCCCGTCCGCAGCCGACTCGCCGCCGGTTCCGGTCATCGTCGGCTCATTCATGGCTCGTCCTCCCGATCCTGTCACGCATGGCGTCCGGCCTCTCGATCCTCGCTCACCGGATGCTGGTTCTCCCGGTGCTCCGGGCTGATCGGCAGGATCAGACGTACCTCGGTGCCGTCACCCGGCCTACTGATGATCTCCGCCCGCCCGCCGTGCCGGCGCATCCGGCCGATGATCGAACCGCGTACCCCGTGCCGGTGGTCCTCCACCCGATCCGGATCGAAACCTGTCCCACGGTCCCGGACGAAGACGCTGAGCTGCTCCGGTTCCACCTCGGCGTACAGCGAAACGGTTTGCACCCCGGCATGCCGGGCCGTGTTGACCAGCGCCTCACGGGTCGCGGCGACCAGTGCGCCGACCCGCTCGTCGGTGGCCCGGTCGCCGACCACCACGGCCTCGACGGTCAGCCCAAAAGTGTCCTCCACCTCGGCCGCGACCTGTTCCAGGGCCGCCGCGAACCGTTCGGTCGGGGACGAGGCAGGCTTGTAGAGCCAGTTGCGCAGGCCACGTTCCTGGCCACGGGCAAGCCGCTGGACGGCCTTCGGATCCGAGGCGTTGCGCTGGATCAGGGCCAGGGTGTGCAGCACCTGGTCGTGGATCATCGCGGCCAGCTCGGCGCGTTCCTGCTCCCGGACCCGGCCTTCGCGTTCGGCCCGCAACTGGTTGAAGGTCCGCCACAGCACGGGCGCGGTGACCACCCCGACACCAGCCAGCCCGACCAGGGCGAAGATGACCCCGTTGATCACGGCGGCGGCGTTGCCCCGGGGCGAGTAGACCGCCACCACACCGATGACCCCCACCGCGACCAGCAGGCCGCCACCGATGAAGCGGAGCAGGAAGGCCCGCCGATCGCTCTCGTCGACCACCGCACCGAGCCACGGCACCTGCGGTAGCGCCTCGCTCCACAACCGACGCCGTTCGGGCGCCGACTGGTGCCAGATGATGCCGGCACCGACGCCGATGATGGCCACCAGCCAGCCGGCGGTGGCGCTCACCCCGGTCGACCCGAAGACCAGCACCTGGATCAGCATCACGCCTAGGCCGATCGCGACGAACGGCAGCAGTTCAGTCAGGTCACGACGTTTCGGCGGGCCGGCGGTGGCGGGTGGCACCACCGCCCAGAAGGCCGCGTAGAGCAGCACGCCGAGCCCGCTGAAGCCGAGCAGCACGACGAAGGCGACCCGCACGCCGACCACCGGCAGCCGCAGGTGGTGGGCGATCCCGGCAGCCACCCCCGCCACCACCCGCTGTTCGCGGCTGCGGTAGAGGCGTGGGGGCTCGGTCGCGGTAGTGATCGTTACCTCCTGATTCAGGGCTTGCTGCTGGTACGAAGCTTGCTGATACGGCGCCCGCCGGCATTTCCGATCGTCACACGAGGTGCGGGCGTCCGGCCACGGGGACCACCCGGACTGTTCGTCGGCGCGGATCTCAGGGTGGCTTCAGGGTCGATTCCCGAGGCAGACCGGGCAGTTGTGGCCGCAGGATCGGATTATGACCGACGACGCTGACCAGCCACGCAATCCGGCACCCACGCCGCCAGCGGCCGGTGGCGGAGCAGACCACCAGGAATCCGGCACCGATCCGGGGCTCGCCCCGGACCCAGGAACCGCCGCAGGGCAGGGCGCGACAGCTGGTCCTGGTCCCGGAGCCGGACCCGGTCCAGGTCCCGGGCCGGGCTGGGGCTTTCCGCCACCTGGCGCCTTCACCCGACACGGCCTGATCCGACCACGACAGGGCCGGTACGTGGCCGGGGTATGCGGTGCGATCGGGCAGGCGACGAACACCGATCCCATTCTGTGGCGGGTACTGCTGGCCGTGCTCGGCTTTTTCGGAGGCATCGGCGTGCTGGTGTACCTGGCGGTATGGCTGGCCACGCCGAGTGAGGGAGACAGCGCGTCGCCGGTCGAGGGCCTACTCGGACGTGGTACGTCGAGCATGTCGCCCCTCACGGTGCTGCTGCTCTGTGTGCTGGCGACGATCATGCTGGCGTTCATCGTCACCGACGGATTCCGGGCGGTCCTGCTCGGCTCGGCGGTGCTCGTCGGCGGGATGCTGCTGTTGAACCGCAGTACGAAGGAGGGCGGTTCCGCACCGCCCGGCGTCGGCCCGGGTGGCGCGCGGGCCGCCGGGGCGTGGACGCCGCCGTCGGCACCGGCGGGGCATCCACCGGCAGGACCGGCACCCTGGCCAGCGGGGCAGCCGGCGTACCCCGCCACCGCCGCACCCGGGCCCGCCGCCGGACACCCGTTGTCGGGTACGCCACCGTCGGTCCCGGGGCCGCCGATGGCAGGTGTCCCGGGTGGAACTCCCGCGGCGACGAGCGTCTACCCGGGAACTGGTGGCCAGTTCGCCGGGCGGTATCCGCCGACGCGTCCGGATCCGGGTGTCGGCTATCCACCCCCGCCACCCAGCGGCTCCAGCTACCGTACGCCTTTTGCGCCTTATGGCCCATATGCCCAGCGCGGCCCGTACCCGCCGGGCTTGCCGCCGATACCGCCGGCCGTGACCCCACCGCCGGCCCCACCACCACGGCCACCAGTGCCGAAGGAACGGTCCCGACTGGGCATCGTGACCTTCTGGATGATCTTCATCGTGCTCGGTCTGGTCGCCGCACTCGACCTGACCGATCTGGCCCCCACTCCTCCGTCGGCCTACTTCGTCGCCGTGCTGGCGACCATCGCGACCGGCCTGCTGGTCGGTGCCTGGTTCGGCCGGGCCCGGTGGCTGATCGCGCTCGGCTTGGTGGCCGCCGCAGCGGTCGGCATCTCCAGCATCGCCGAGTCAGTCGACGGGGGTGACCAGCGAGAGGTGGTCTGGCGGCCGACGAGCTACGCGGCCCTGGCCGACCGATACGAGACCACGTTCGGCGACGCCGTGCTCGACCTGCGCGGAGTGGACTTCGCCGAACAGCAGGCCGATCTCGACGTACGGATGTCCTTCGGGACGCTGCGCGTCTACCTTCCACCGGAGGTGGATGTCCGTTCCGAGGTCGTGGTGAAAGCCGGTGACGCCGTGGTGCTGGGTGAGCGCTGGAGCGGCTTCGAGGAGGTTCCCCGGGTCACGTCGGA
This sequence comes from Solwaraspora sp. WMMB335, assembly GCF_049179075.1. NCBI lineage: Bacteria > Bacillati > Actinomycetota > Actinomycetes > Micromonosporales > Micromonosporaceae > Solwaraspora > Solwaraspora sp. WMMB335. The sequence goes on along the minus strand of NZ_JBMHMF010000001.1, from coordinate 5,124,165 downwards.
CCTCGGTGCGGATGGCACCGGCGGGGGCGACCTGACACTGCGGATCACGGTCCAAGCGGGCGAAGTGGAGGTGACCCGATGAAACGGCACCACACCGATGGCGTTTCTCTCGCGTTCGCGCTGGTCTTCCTGGCCATCGTGGGTTGGTGGATCACTGCCCGGTACGTCCATCTGGCACTGCCCGAGATCGGCTGGATCGTTGCCGCCGGGCTGATCCTGCTCGGCGTGGCCGGACTGATCGGCGCGCTGCGATCCGGTCGGTCGGCCGGCCGGGAGAACATGACGGATCCGACCGACACCGAGCCGGGCGACACGGCACCGGGCGACACCGGACTGGTCGGCGCGACGGAAACCGAGCTGCCGGAAACCGATCTGACGACGGAATCGCCGGCCGATCCGACCTGGCCGTCGGCGACGTCGGAGAAGCGCCCCGGCTGACCGTCCGGTCGTCCCCGCAGGTGCCGGCCCGGCGACGGCAGGCAGGCGACACCCGACGTCCACCGACGGGCGACACCCGACGTCCACCGCGATGGACAACTGGCCGTCGCCGGCCTGGGCAGCAGCGCCCGCCGGCGACGGCCGCTGCGGTCCGCGGGCGCGGCACCTATGCTGGGTTCGCGCTACACCACCACCGCAAGGAGCTCATCCGTCATGTCCTACTCCGCTGTTCCCGGTGTACCCGGTCCACGCCGCCCGGTCGGCCTCGGGGACCGGGCTGCCCGGGTCCTGACCGCAGAGCTGGCTCGGGACAACACCGCGAAGCATGCGCTGCTGGTGGCCGCTGTTCCCGGCTCGACGGTGCTCCGCGCGGCGGTGCAGGCGCTGCTGCCCGGCGACACTCTCACCGTGGTGCCCGCCGAGGCCGATCAACTGCCACAGGTGCAGGCCGAGGTCACCGGACACGGGCGGTGGGCGAGCGACCGGGTCCGGGTGATCGATTCGCTGCCGGCCGCCGACGCCGCCGACATCATGGTCGTGGCAAGCCCGCTCACCGGTTCGGCCGAGGACGCGCGTGCGGCACTCGACGGTTTCGCCAAGCACCTGACTGAGGGAGGGGTCGTCTCGGTGGCCGTGCCGGCGTTGCCGGGCAGCAGCGAGGGCGCCGTGGCCGAGTTGGACCGGCAAGCCGCGCTGTTCGGTGCCGGCAGCGACCTGGTGCTGCGTAACGCCCCACCGGTACGGGTGCACAAGCTGCGCTTCACCGCCGCCGCACCCGAGCGGGCCGAACGGCTCGGGCCGGTGTTCCGCCCGTCCAGCGTGCCGCTCACCCGGGGCATGCACCTCGATTCCAACGGCGTCGCGGCCGCCGCGATCGCGTTGGGGTTGGCCGCGGCGACCCGGTTGGCCAGACCGCGCAGCAGGCTCTGGCTGTTGCCGGCGTTGGCCGCGGCACCGGCCGCCGCGTTCTTCCGGGACCCGCAACGCGACGTCCCAGACGAGGATCCGGATGCGGTGGTGGCGGCCAGTGACGGCCGGGTGCTCGCCGTCGAGCGGCTCCGTGACGAGCGGTTGGGCGCCACCGACTACCTGCGGATCGCGGTCTTCCTGTCCATACTCGACGTACACATCAACCGGTCACCGGTGGCCGGACGGGTGGTCGACCATTTCGTCACCGACGGTGGCTTCGCCGCAGCGATGAAGCCGCAGGCCGAGCACAACGTCGCCGCCTACACGGTGCTGGACACCGTCCGTGGCCGGGTGGTCGTCGCCCAGCGCACCGGAATGATCGCCCGACGGATCGTGCACCGGGTGCCGGTCGGTGCGCTACTTGCCCGGGGCGAGCGGTTCGGACTCATCCGGTTCGGTTCCCGTACCGATGTCTACCTGCCGGCCGATGCGGCTGCTGCCCTGGTCGGACCGGGCGACCGGGTAGTGGGTGGCGCGTCGGTAATTGCCCGCTGGCGCTGAGCCGCCGGCATCGGCCCCGACAGCCCGACGGTCAGGCGGCCCCGCGCCGGTGCAGCCAGAGCAGCGGCCCACTGGCCAGATACGCCAGGACGATCAATCCGAACGTCAGCCGCATCTCGACCAGGCCGCCGACCACGGGCACCAGCCACAACCATGGCGGCAACTTGAGCAGGCGGGCCAGCTTGACGTACGGGAAGCTGGAAACCATGGCGAAGGCGAGCAACGCGACACCGGCCAACTGCACGGTACCGGGGACCGGGATCTCGATCAGTACGCCGAGCGCGAGCACGCCGGCGGCCAGTGTGGTCGGTACGCCGGTGAAGAAGCCGCCGTCGCGCGGGGAAATGTTGAACCGGGCCAGTCGGATGGCTGCGCAGCCCGCGACCAGCGCGCAGGCCACAGCCGCCGCGGTGGTGGACACCGTACCGGCCAGTGAGGCGTAGACCACCACCGGTGCCGCCAGCCCGAACGAGCACATGTCGGCGAGCGAATCCAGCTGAGCGCCGAACGGGCTGGCCACGCCGAGCCGACGGGCGAGCATCCCGTCGAGCCCGTCGCAGACGACGCAGGCGATGAGGCAGAACGCCGCGTGGCGTACGTCGCCTTCCATCGCGAGGATGATCGCGGCCAGCCCGAGCGTCAGGCTGGTCAGCGTGGTCGCGTTGACCAGGGTGAACCCGGCCCGTCGCGGAGCGGTCGGGGTGCCCGGCAGCAGCGGGACCGCAGGATGCGCCGGATCGTCGCGGACGGCCTCGGCGTCGCCCGTCGAGACACGGGCCGGGCCACCCACCGCCGGGCTGATCGGGGCGATCGCGGCGATCTCCGCCGTGGTCAACTCGTCCGTGGTCAACCCGTCGAGACGCTGCCGGGTGAGGTGGTCGAGCATGTCGTAGGCGGCGGTGCGCGGCGGGACCGGTTTGGCGTCGAAACCATCCGCGACCGTCATGACATGCCTGGCACGGGGCCGTCGTCCGACCCGCACCAGCAGGACCTGCCGGGCGAAGGTGCCGCTGCGCCGCAGCGGTCCTGCCCAACGGCGTCCGGCTGGTCGAGGACTGTCGGTCGTACGCCGCCGCCGCCACGGGGCTCTCGCCACGGATCCCTCCATCATCGGTCGAGCCGCCGCCACGCTGACGGTGCGGCTGCCCGATTATGCGGCCTACACCATTGCACAGCCACAGCGGATTGGCGAGAGATCAGCGTGGTTTATGGCGGTTTATCCGGGAGGAACTGGACAGGCTACCGTCACTTCGTGCTAGCTCCAGCTAGCACCGCTGGTCACCGAGCTCGGGTACGAGCACCGACGTGGCGAGCACGCTCAGCGGGCGATCGGCAAGCTCGTCCTGGGTGAACCAGCGCGCCGCCGCCGTCGATCCGCCGGCGGCTTCGGTGACCACCGCAGGTGTCGGCCGGTCCACCGATACCCGGTAGATCGCCTGCACCACGTGCCAATCGACCCGACGTCCATCCGGCCCGAGGGCGGCCGGGTCATGATGATGACGCACGCCGAGCACCGCTCGGGCCCGTCCGGCCTGGCCGGTCTCCTCGATCAGCTCCCGCAACAGACCGACCAGGGGCTGTTCACCGAAGTCGGTGCCACCGCCCGGCAGGTGCCAGCGCCCTGCCCCCGGATAGCCTGCCGCGATCCGGGTCAGCAGGATCCGCCCCGCTGGATCGGTGACCACACCGTAGGCCCCGAACCGCTGGCCTCGCTCGCGGGTCGTCGTCAGCTCACCCTCGACCTGGGCCGTCAGCTGACCCTCGACCTGGCCGACGGGGCCTGCGGGGTCGGCGCGGACGCCCGCACCGGATGGCTCGACGCGGAAGATGATCCGGTCGGTGTGCACTTGCCGGCCGGTGATCGGATCGGGCAGGGTGTCGGAGATCACCGCGACCACCGCGCCGCTCCGCACGGTGAGCCCGGCCAGCGCGACGAACCCACGGATCACCGCATCGGCCGGGTGCTCGCCGTGCCGCAGCACGCCGCCAGGCAACTGCGGTCGCCCGGTGGCACCACCGTCGTCGCCCGGCGACCGCACCAGCAGGAGCCGGCCGCCGGGGTCGTGACAGATCCCGTACGCCGCGATCCGTCGCATGCTCACCGTCCCCGGCGGGTTGCGGTGTGGGGCGCGTCAGACGAGCCTGGCCGCGCCCACCGCCTCGGCGGTCACCTCGGTCAGTTCCGAGGACGGCAGGGTCCGGAGCTCACCGGTGCCGAACCAGCGGGCTTCCGAGGTGGAGCCGCCGACGTCGGCGACGATCGGCGGGGCGGGACGGTCGACCGCGACTTCGTAGAAGGCCCGTACGCCGTGCCAGTCGATCGGGTAGCCCTCCGGCCCGAGCGAGGCGGCGTCCCGGTGGCTGGCCACCCCGAGCAACCGGATCAACCGGCCACGCTGGCCGGTCTCCTCGACCAACTCGCGGATCAGTGCGGCACCGGGCTGCTCGCCGTAGTCGGTACCACCACCGGGCAGATGCCAACGGCCCGCCCCCGGGTAGCCCGCCGCGATCCGGGTCAGCAGGATACGACGGGCGGGGTCGGTCGCCACCGCGTACGCCGCGAAGCGCTGCGCCCGGTGCAGGCCGTCCGGGCCGGGCACGGCGTAGAAGGACGGGAAGTCCGGTGCGGTGTCCGGCCGCAGGTCGATGGTGTCCGGCGGCAGACCGAGGGCGCTGGCGGTGAACGGGCGCAGTGGCAACTGCTTGGCCTCGTCCAGGCTGCACCAACGGGCCAGGTCGGTGGGCTGGTTGATGCGGTGGCAGATCTGCCCACCACGGACCTTGACCTCGTAGATCAACCGATCGGTGTGCAGTGTGATGCCACGCTGCGGCAGCGACCGCATGTCGGCGAGGACGTCGCGCAGCCCGGTGACGGCGACTGACAGGCCGGTCTCGGCCGCGGTCTCCCGTACGACCGTGTGGTTGGGATCCTCCCCGTGGTCGACCGCCCCACCGGGCAGCGACCACACCCCGGGTGTACCCGAACGCGCAGAGGCACGGACCAGGAGAAACTGGTCCTCCGAATCGGCACAGACAGCGTATGCCGCGATCCTGCGAAGCGGCTCTAGGGCGGGCGTCACGAGTCCGAATTCTGCCCGCCATTGGCCGACCGGCGCGGACGAGTGTCAGATTGGCGACAGTATCGAATGTAACTAGTTAACTACATAGAGCGGCAATCCGGGACGGATCAGGGTAATGATCCGGGCAGTCACCGAGGCCGACCGCCCCGACGGGCGGCATCGTCGAAGCATGACGACCCAACCGAACTTCGCAGCCCAAGCCCCGTACAAGCAGCTCCGCCGACCCACCACGGACCGCATGATCGCCGGGGTGGCCAGCGGCCTCGGCCGCTACTTCGGCGTCGACCCCACCCTGGTCCGGGTGATCTTCGCGGTCGCCGCCGTGCTCACCGGTGGGCTCGCCGCGCTCACCTACCCGGTGATCTGGTTCCTGATGCCGGAAGAGCCGCCGACCGCGCCGACGCGGTGAGCCGCGGCCGGGTCACTCCCACTCGATGGTGCCCGGCGGCTTGCTGGTCACGTCCAGCACGACCCGGTTGACCTCCGGCACCTCATTGGTGATCCGGGTGGAGATCCGGCCGATCACCTCGTAGGGCAGTCGGGACCAGTCGGCGGTCATGGCGTCCTCGCTGGACACCGGGCGCAGCACCACCGGGTGGCCGTAGCTGCGCCCGTCGCCCTGGACCCCGACGCTTCGTACCTCGGCGAGCAACACCACCGGGAACTGCCAGACGTCACGGTCCAGGCCGGCCGAGGTCAGTTCCTGGCGGGCGATCAGGTCTGCGGCCCGGAGCACCTCAAGCCGGGCCCGGTCCACCGCTCCGATGATCCGGATGGCCAGCCCCGGCCCCGGGAACGGGTGCCGCCAGACCATCGCCTCCGGCAGGCCCAGCTCCCGCCCGAGCGCCCGCACCTCGTCCTTGAACAGCGTGCGTAGCGGCTCGACCAGGGCGAACTGCAGATCGTCCGGGAGCCCGCCGACGTTGTGGTGCGACTTGATGTTGGCGGTGCCGGTGCCGCCACCGGACTCGACCACGTCCGGGTAGAGCGTGCCCTGCACCAGGAACTCGACGTCACCGGCGGCGGCCACCTCGCGGGCCGCCGACTCGAACACCCGGATGAACTCCCGGCCGATGATCTTGCGCTTCTGTTCCGGGTCGGTCACCCCGCTCAGCGCGCCGAGGAACCGGTCGGCGGCGTCGACCACCTTCAGCTTGATTCCGGTGGCCGCCACGTAGTCCGACTCCACCTGCTCGGCCTCGCCGGCCCGCAGCAGCCCGTGGTCGACGAAGACGCAGGTCAGCTGGTCACCGACGGCTCGGTGCACCAACGCGGCGGCCACCGCGGAGTCGACCCCGCCGGACAGCCCGCAGATGATCTCCTTGGCACCGACCTGCTCCCGGATCCGGGCCACCTGCTCGTCGATGATGTTCTGCGGTGTCCAGGTCGGTTCGATGCCGGCGATGTCGTAGAGGAAGCGGGTCAGCATCAGCTGCCCGTGCGCGGTGTGCCCCACCTCCGGGTGGAACTGCACCCCGGCCCGCCGGCCGGCGACGTCCTCGAAGGCCGCGACCGGGGCGCCGGCCGAACCTGCGGTCACCGCGAACCCCGCCGGAGCGGCGGTTACGCAGTCGCCGTGGCTCATCCAGACCGGGATCTTCGTCGGCAGCTCACGCAGCAGCACTCCAGGGTCAGGCTCGGCGGCCAGCGGGGTGCCACCGTACTCGCGGTTGCCGGTGTGCGCGACCGTGCCGCCGAGCGCCTGCGCCATCGCCTGGAAGCCGTAGCAGATGCCGAACACCGGCACCCCACCGTCGAACAGCTTCGGGTCGACCTGCGGGGCACCCGGCGCGTAGACGCTCGACGGGCCACCGGACAAAATGATCGCGGCCGGGTCGCGGGCCATCATCTCGGCCACCGGCAGATCGTGCGGGACGATCTCCGAGTAGACCCTGGCCTCCCGCACCCGGCGGGCGATCAGCTGGGCGTACTGGGCTCCGAAGTCGACCACCAGGACCGGACGCGGCGTGCTCATGTCCCGAGAGCCTACCGACCGTCACCGCAACGCCCGGACGATGGCTCAGGTTGTTGACGGCCGTCCGGCTCCCCCTTGGCCGGCCAGTGGGCCATCGCCCGCTCGGCGAGCGCGGCGATGGTCAGCGACGGGTTCACCCCCAGGTTCGCCGGCACCGCGGCACCGTCGACCACGTGCAGGCCCGGACAACCGAACACCCGGTGGTACGCGTCGACGACACCGTCGCGTGCGGTCGCCCCGATGACCGCTCCGCCGAGGATGTGCGCGGTCATCGGTACGCCGAACGGTTCGCTGACCGGACCGGCCGCAATCCCGCCGATCTCGTCGGCGAGTAGCCGTACCGCCTGGTTGCCGGCCGGGATCCAGCTCGGGTTGGGCTCGCCGTGCCCGTGCCGGGCGGCCAGCCGGCCCCGGTGGTGGTACGTGGTCAGCGAGTTGTCCACCGACTGCATCACCAGCGCGACGACGGCACGTCGGGACCAGCCGCGCACCGACAGCAGCCGCAGGGTCCGGCCCGGTCGGCGCAGCAAGGTTCCCAGCCAGCGGCGCACCCGCCGGGGGCCGCCGTCGACCAGCACGGTCGCCAGCAGCCCCATCAGGTTCGAGCCCTCGCCGTACCGCACCGGCTCGACGTGCGTGCCCGGTTCGGGATGGAACGAACTGGTGATCGCCACGCCCTCGGTGTAGTCGAGGCCTCGGCGACGGGCTGCGCGACGCGGCACCACGGCACCGAGGATCGCCTCGGAATTGGTGCGGGTGAGTGCGCCGATCCGGGCGGAGATCTCCGGCAGTGCGCCGGTGGCGCGGGCGGCGTGCAGCAGCCGCTGGGTGCCGAGCGCCCCGGCGGCGAGCACCACCTGGTCGGCGGCGATGGTGTCCCGACCGCCGAGCCACGCCCCGGTCCGGCGTACGTCGACCAGGTAGCCGGCACCGTCCGGGTCCGGCCGCAGGCCGGTGACCGTGGTCAACGGCCGGATCCGTGCCCCGGCCCGCTCGGCGAACCACAGGTAGTTCTTCGGCAGCGAATTCTTGGCGCCGACCCGGCAACCGGTCATGCAGGCACCGCAGTGCGTGCAGCCGACCCGGTCCGGGCCGGCCCCGCCGAAGTACGGGTCGGCGACCCGCTCGCCGGGCGGGCCGAGGTAGACGGCGACCGGGGTGGGCCGGAACGTGTCACCGGCACCCATCCGGTCGGCGACCGCCCGCATCGCCTGGTCGGCCCGGGTGGTACGGGGATAGTCGACGACGCCGAGCAGCTGTTTCGCACGGGTGTAGTACGGGGCGAGTTCGGCCCGCCAGTCGGTGATGCCGGACCATTGCGGGTCGGCGTAGAAGTCGTCCGGCGGCTCGTACAGAGTGTTGGCGTAGACCAGCGACCCGCCGCCGACGCCGGCACCGGAGAGCACCAGCACTCCGGCCCGGGTACCGATGTCCGGCCGGCGCCGGCCGGACGTGCCGCGCCGGCCGGCCGCCACGCGGTGCCCGGCGGAGCGCAGCAGAGTGATCCGCTGAATGCCGAAGCAGCCGAGCGCCGGCGCCCAGAGGAACCGCCCTACCCGCCACGACGTGCGCGGCAACTCGTGGTCGGCGAAGCGCCGGCCGGCCTCCAGCACCAGCACCGAGTAGCCCTTCTCGGCGAGCCGGAGCGCGGCCACGCTACCGCCGAACCCCGAACCGACCACGACGACGTCGTATCGCATTCCGCCATCATTACCAGTCGGTAATCATCCCGCCACCACCCGGCCGCACACCATGCCGAGCCCCCAGGGTTGGCATGGCTCCTGGTTCAGGCGGTGGCGTCGTCGTACCTCGCGCGATTGCCGGATATCTCGTCCATGTGTATCTCGGCCCAGGTCTTCAGGCCACGCATCATCTGGTGCAGCGACAGGCCCAGCTCGGTCAGCTCGTAGGAGACCGTGACGGGCACGGTCGGTGTCACGGTACGGCTGATCAGACCGTCACGCTCAAGGGAGCGCAGCGTCTGCGTGAGCATTTTCTGGCTGACGCCGGCCAGCAGGCGGGACAGCTCCGAGTAGCGCATCGGTCGGGGGTCACCGGCGCAGTCCGCGCCGCTGCCCAGCGCGGACAGGATCAGGGTGACCCACTTCCCGGAAATCCGCGCCAACAGGTCGCGACTAGGACATGAAGCCAGAAAGGCATCGTACTCGGCCTTGGCCTCGGCTCTCTTCTGCGCCGCTGTCGTCGTTGCCACCGACCGCCCTCCAACCAATGGGGTGAGTTACGCACTTCCAGGTACCTACTTCCCGGCAGGAAGTGACGTCCCCAATAGTGGGTCAGGCATCCGCCAGGCACCAGTCCTGCCTGGGACCACCCCTTCGAGAACCAGAGGTGCACGCATGTCGTCCGTTTCCCTGCCCGGCGGCACCTGGACGCTGGGAGACCTGACCGTCACGCGCTTCGGCTACGGCGCCATGCAGCTCGCCGGCCCATGGGTCATGGGACCGCCCGCCGACCACGACGGTGCCCTCGCCGTCCTCCGATCGGCTGTCGAGCTCGGCATCACCCACATCGACACCGCCGACGCATACGGTCCGCACATCACCAACCAGCTGATCCGGGAGGCGCTGCACCCCTACCCCGGATCGCTGCACATCGCGACGAAGGTCGGCGCGACCCGCGACCAGCAGGGCGGCTGGCCACCGGCCCGAGACCCGCAGAGCCTGCGCCGGGCCGTCCAGAACAACCTCGAAACCCTCGGCGTCGAGACGCTCGACCTGGTCAACCTCCGACTGGGCAACGCCGAGGGACCCCAGCCCGGCTCACTCGCCGAGGCGTTCCAGACGCTCGTCGAACTCCAGCAGCAAGGCCTGATCCGGCACCTGGGGGTGAGCAACGCAACAGCGGAACAGGTCACCCAGGCGCAGACGATCGCACCGATCGTCTGCGTGCAGAACATGTACAATCTCGCCCACCGCCACGACGACGAGCTGATCGACGTACTCGCCGGCCAGGGCATCGCCTACGTCCCCTTCTTCCCGCTCGGCGGCTTCAGCCCGCTGCAGTCCTCGGCCCTGTCCTCGGTGGCCGAGCGACTGGACGCGGCGCCGATGTCCGTCGCCCTCGCCTGGCTGCTGCGACGCTCACCGAACATCCTGCTGATCCCCGGGACCTCGTCCACGGCGCACCTGCACGAGAACGTCGCCGGGGCGGGAATCACGCTCTCCGACGAGGACATCGCCGAACTGGACAAGATCGGCCGCTGACGGTTTCTCGCGCTCGCGCTGCCACTGGCGCCGGTCACGCTGCTCGTCGGGCCAGCTCGTACGGATAGTCCCGGGTCGGGGGTCGGGGGTCGGCGGAGATCCTGCCGGCCGGAGGAATCTGGTCGCGCCTGAACTACCTGGCGGGGGCGGTGTCGCCGTACAGCCAGGTGTCGAAGAACTCGCGCAACGGCTGGCCGGAGACCCGTTCGGCGACCGTCACGAACTCCTCGGTGCTGGCGTTGCCGTTGCGCTGCTCGGCGGTCCAGGTGCGCAGCAACCGGAAGAACGCGTCGTCGCCGATGGTGCGTCGCAACGCGTGCACCGTCAGCCCACCCCGCTTGTAGACGGCCTGGCTGAAGATCCCCGACCGGCCGGGATCAGCGGTCGGCTTGCTCCAGTCGATCCGGTCGTACTCACGGTCGAACATTTCGTCGGCGCTCGGCCCGCCGTCGTGTTCGGACCACAACCATTCCGCGTACGTGGCGAAGCCCTCGTTGAGCCAGATGTCGCGCCAGTGCTGGATCGACACGCTGTTGCCGAACCACTGGTGGGCCAGCTCGTGTGCGACCACCCAGGTCACCGGCTCGGAGTCGAAGAACACCTTGCCGTACACCGGCCGGGACTGGGTTTCCAGGGCGTAGCGGATCCGGTCGTCGCTGACCACCACGCCGCCGTACGCGTCCACCGGATAGGGACCGAACACCGTCTCCAGGTAATCGGCGATCTCACCGGTGCGGGCCATCGCCTGCTCGGCCGGGCCGTCCACCGGCAGATCGGCGGCGACGGCGATCACCATCGGCCGGCCGGCGTGCGTACTACGCCGCACCCGGTAGTCGCCGATCACGAGGGTGGTCAGGTAGCTGGCCAGCGGAGTCTGCTCCGACCAGGTCCAGGTGGTCCAGCCGTCGGCGCTGGTGGTCTTCCCCGGTACGCCGACACTCAACGCGACCAGCCCGTCCGGGACGGCGATTTCGAGGTCGAAGGTCGCCTTGTCCAACGGGTGGTCGTTGACCGGGAACCAGGTGCTGGCCGACTCCGGCTGGCCGAGCGCGATCGCCCCGTCGCCGGTCACCTGAAAGCCGCCAGCGCCCAGATCCGGGCTGGTCAGCGGCTGCGGCCGGCCGCCGTAGTCGACGGCCACGGTGAACTCCGTACCGTCGGCCAGCCCGGTGGCCGGGGTGACGACAAGCTCGTTGCCGTCGCGGGCGTGCTCGGCCGCCGTGCCGTCGACGCTGACCGATGACACCGCCAGCCCTGCCAGGTCCAGGTTGAACCGGGACAGGTTGTCGGTGGCCGTCGCGGTGATCGTGGCGGTGCCACCGAGCTGTTCCGCCGCCGGGTCGTAGCGCAGGTCCAGTTGGTAGCCGACCACGTCGTAGCCGCCGTTGCCGTAGCCCGGGAAGTAGGGATCACCGATCCCGGCCGCTCCGGGGGCGTATTCCGGTGAACTGTCGAGCAGCTCCGGCAGCACACCGCAGCCGGCGCTGGCCCCGGCCAGCACGGCCAGCAGCACACCGGCCGACGTCGCGGCGATCCCGATCCGGATACGGATCACCGGTCCAGGACCAGCCCGACCCGCTGGAACTCCTTCAGATCCCGGTAGCCGCACTTGGCCATCGCCCGGCGCAGTCCACCGAACAGGTTGAGCTGCCCGTCGGGCGAGTCGGCCGGTCCGAACAGCAGCTGTTCCATGCTGCCGAGCGGCTCGTCGTCCGCCGCGCCGAACGCACCGCGGGGCAGCTTCGGGTGGCTGGCCACCGAGTGCCACCAGGCACCGGCCGCCGGCGCCTCGGTGCACAGCGAGAGCGGCTCGCCGAGCATCACCGCGTCCGCCCCGCAGCCCAGCGCCTTGGCGATGTCGCCGGAGGTCTGCAGGTCGCCGTCGGCGATCAGGTGCACGTACCGGCCGCCGGTCTCGTCCAGGTAGTCGCGCCGGGCGGCGGCCGCGTCGGCGATCGCGGTGGCCATCGGCACCCGGATGCCGAGCACCGAGTCGGTGGTCGACCACTCGTCCGCACCGATCCCGACGATGACTCCGGCCGCGCCGGTGCGCATCAGGTGCAGTGCGGTCTTGTAGTCGGTGCAGCCACCGACCACCACCGGCAGATCGAGGTCGGCGATGAACTCCTTGAGGTTGAGCGGTTCGTCGGTGGTCGAGACGTGCTCGGCCGACACCAGGGTGCCCTGGATGACCAGGATGTCCACCCCGGCGTCCAGGATCACCGGGGCCAGCGCCAGGGTGTGCTGCGGCGACACCCGCACCGCGACCGTGCCGGCACCGGCGCGCATCTGCCGTACCCGCTCGGCGATCAACTCCGGCCGGATCGGTTCGGCGTACGCCTCCTGCAGCCGCCTGGTCGCCGGTGCGTCGTCGTCCATCGCGGCCAGCTCGGCGAGCAGCTTGCTCGGATCCTCGTAGCGGGTCCACAGCCCTTCGACGTTGAGCACGCCGAGCCCGCCCAGCCCGCTGAGCTCGGCGGCGGTGCTCGGGCTCATCGTCGCGTCCGACGGGTGGGCCACGCAGGGAATCTTGAACTGGTACGCATCGAGCTGCCACGCGGTCGAGACGTCGTCGACGTCCCGGGTGCGCCGGCTCGGCACGATGGCGATGTCATCGAGGTGGTAGCCGCGCTGCGCGGTCTTGCCCAGCCCGATCTCGACCACGTCACGCATGGGTGTCTCCAATATGGGCAGGTCCCGGCCGGCGGCTCGGCCACCGGCGGCCGGGAAACGGCGAACTCAGCGGGTGTGGTAGTTGGGGGCCTCGACCGTCATCTGGATGTCGTGCGGGTGGCTCTCCTTGAGACCCGCGGCGGTGATCCTGATCAGCTGACCGCGCTGGTGCAGGTCGTCGATGCCTTCGGCACCGACGTACCCCATGGCCAGCCGAACCCCGCCGATCAGCTGGTGCACGACGGTGCCCAGCGGTCCACGGTACGGCACCTGACCCTCGACGCCCTCCGGCACCAGCTTCTCGTCGCTGAGCACGTCCTGCTGGAAGTAGCGGTCCTTGGAGTAGGACCGGGCCTGACCACGCGACTGCATGGCACCCAACGAACCCATCCCCCGGTACGACTTGAACTGCTTGCCGTTGATGAACAGCAACTCGCCGGGGCTCTCCTCGCAGCCGGCCAGCAGGCTGCCGAGCATCACCGTGTGCGCGCCAGCGACCAGCGCCTTGGCGATGTCACCGGAGTACTGGATGCCGCCGTCGGCGATCACCGGCACCCCGGCCGGACGGCAGGCGCGGACCGCCTCCATGATCGCGGTGACCTGCGGTACGCCGACCCCGGCGACCACCCGGGTGGTGCAGATCGCACCGGGGCCGACGCCGACCTTGACCGCATCGGCACCAACGTCGACCAGCGCCCGCGCACCGGCGAAGGTGGCCACGTTCCCGCCGACGACGTCGACGGTGGTGTCGGACTTCAGGGCGCGGACCATGTCCAGCACGGCCCGCTGATGTCCATGGGCGGTGTCGACGATCAGCACGTCGACACCGGCGTCGACCAGGACGCGGGCCCGCTTGTACGCGTCGTCGCCGACGCCGATCGCGGCGGCCACCCGCAGCCGGCCGGCGTCGTCCTTGGTGGCGTCCGGGTACTGCTCGCTCTTGGTGAAGTCCTTGACGGTGATCAGCCCGCGCAGCCGGCCGGCGTCGTCGACCAGCGGCAACTTTTCGACCTTGTGCTTGCGCAGCAGCGCGAGGGCGTCCGGCTTGGCCACCCCGACCGCAGCGGTGACCAGCGGCATCGGGGTCATGATCTCGCGAACCGGCCGGTTCTGGTCGATCTCAAACCGCATGTCCCGGTTCGTGACGATGCCGACCAAGGTGCCCTGCTCGTCGACGACCGGGACGCCGGAGATCCGGAACCGACCGCACAACGCGTCGACATGCCGCAACGTGTCCTGCGGGCCGCAGGTGACCGGATTGGTGATCATGCCCGCTTCGGAGCGCTTCACCAGATCGACGTGGAGCGCCTGGTCCTCGGCGGCGAGGTTGCGGTGCAGCACGCCGATGCCGCCCTGCCTGGCCATGGCGATCGCCATCCGTGCCTCGGTCACCGTGTCCATGGCGCTGGACAGCAGCGGCAAGGACAGCCGCACGTTGCGGGTCATCGACGTCACGGTGTTGACCCGGCTCGGGATGACGTCCGATTCGGCAGGCTGCAGCAGCACGTCGTCGAAGGTCAGGCCGAGCGGCACCGCCCGGGCCGAGCCGGCCGGCATCTCCGGCACGTGACCGCCGAAAGCGGTGGTGTTGGTAGCGGTCTGCTCGGCTGGCGAGTTCTCCACGACTGATCCCCTGCGCTGGTCGGACGGCTTCGCCTGAGGGCCGGTGGCGGCTGATGCCCGCGCTGCGCGGAGGCGGTGGCCCGGCGCGGGTGGCGGTTGACCGGCTCGCCCCCTCCTACGGGTGCGATGGTTAATCGTACCCACCAGCCGACCAGGCGGGCACAGGACGCCCACCGCACCAGCCGACCAGGCGGGCACAGGACGCCCACCGGGGTCGGGTCCGGGAACCCGGACGGGTGGGGCAGGCGCGCTCGGTACGGGTGGGACTACGGTGGAGGGGTGCACGAGGAGCCGATCGATCCGTTTAGCGGCGACCCCGCCGACCCGTCGGCCGGGCTGAACGATCCCAGTGAGGACGGGGAGTCCGACTCGTTGACCGCCGCCGAGCGGCAGGACGTGTTGGAGGACCTGGCAGACCTGGAGGTCTACCAGGCGCTGCTCGGTGCGGTCGGCATCCGTGGGCTGGTGATCGAGTGCGAGGACTGCCGGGAACCGCACTACTTCGACTGGGACCTGCTACGCGGCAACCTGCGGCATCTGCTCAACTCCGGTCGCCCGCGGGTGCACGAACCGGCCTTCAACCCGGACCCGGACCACTATGTGACCTGGGAGTACGCCCGAGGCTACGCGGACGGCGTACACGACACCCTGCAGGAGGAGCAGGAGGAGTCTGACGACTCCGATCGCCAACGCTGAGGCGCACCGCCGTCGGGCCAGCGGTCCGTAGCGGTCAGGCGACCAGCCCGGAGCGGAAGCCGGTGGCCACCGCGTGAGCCCGGTCGCGCGCACCCAGCTTGCGGAACAACCGCCGGGCGTGGGTCTTGACGGTGTCTTCGGAGACGAAGAGTTCGCGGCCGATCTCACCGTTGCTCTTGCCCTCGGCCATGCCGCGTAGCACCTGGAGCTCCCGCTCGGTGAGACCGATCCGGCGCAGGACGGAGGCCGGGCTGTCGTCCGGTGCCGCCTCGCCCGGCACCGGCGCGGGTGGCGTGTCGTCACGTTGATTGGGAACGCTGCGGCCACCCGCCGACTGACCGGCCGCTTGCGGACCGGCGGTCGACGGCCGACCCGCTGACGGCGTGACCGGCGGTACGGCCGGCGCCAGAGCGACCTCTGCGGTCTGCACCGAGCAGGGCACCGCCACCTGACGTTCAGCCAGCAGTGGAACCGCGCGCCCCGGCGCGGCAAGTAGCAACAGCGTCTTGGCGACCACAGTGACCAGATCGTCGGCTCCCCGGTCGTCGGCTCCCCGGATCAAGCCTCGGGCACCGGCTGCCATCGCGGCGGAAGCCACCTGCGAATCCTCGGCACCGAACAGCACGATCACGCTGCCCGGCGAGCGGGCCAGCACCCGACGGGTGAAACTCGCGCTGTCGGGGCGCGCCAAAGCGGTGTCGGCGAGCACGATCTCCGCAGACCGTTCGGACAACCGCAGCATCACTTCTGGCTCGGAGACGGCGGTCCGGACGGCGGCGGAGAGACCGAGTCGGGCGGCGACTGCGGTGATGTTCTGCGCTGCGGTGATCGACCGGACGCACACGAGGACCTTACGCACTGTGACTCCCCTCTCCCTTGAGCAGCAGATCATGTGCCGCCCGATCGCTCATACGCTTTGCCATGAAAAAAGATGAAAGTTCAGTACGGATGACCACGCCGCCGATCCTGCCTCCAGCACAGGTTCCGCCGGATCTGGATGAGTTGCGCAGGAAGCGGTTGAGCGGATCGCCAGCCGGGTACCGGTGTTGCACGAAGGACCGGTGCGATCGCGCGGCCGGCCGCCCGGTCCGACGACCATGAGGTGTCCACGGGTGCCGCGCGGAAGGAGGGGTGCTGATGTCGGACGTACGCCGACTGCCCGGACCGATCGTCGACCTGTGGGAGTGGCAGCGACTCGGTGCGTGTCGTGGCCGCGACAGCGCACAGTTCTTCCATCCCGACGGTGAACGCGGCTCGTCACGTACCCGCCGCGAGTCAGGTGCCAAGGCCGTCTGCCGGACCTGTCCGGTACGGGCTGAGTGCGCCGCGCACGCCTTGGCGGTACGCGAACCGTACGGCGTGTGGGGCGGCTTCAGCGAGTCGGAGCGGCTCCGGCTCCTCGCCGTCGGCTGGGAGGACCTGGCCGACCGTCGCCGTCAGCGGGTCGACACCGAGCGCCTGGAAGCGCGCCTTGGCCGACCGCACAAGTCCACTGTGCCGGCCCAACGCCGGGACGTACCGGCAGCCGCGATCACGTCACGGTGACCCGGACCGTATGCCAGCCGGTCGCGCCGTCCGGGGCGACCGGCTGGCGCTGCTCCGGCTGAGTGTTCCCGGTCGCGTCGGTGGCCCGTACCTGCAGC
Source organism: Solwaraspora sp. WMMB335 (assembly GCF_049179075.1). Taxonomy (NCBI): domain Bacteria; kingdom Bacillati; phylum Actinomycetota; class Actinomycetes; order Micromonosporales; family Micromonosporaceae; genus Solwaraspora; species Solwaraspora sp. WMMB335. Next base: position 5,107,343 of record NZ_JBMHMF010000001.1, on the reverse strand, counting down.
AGGTGTTCGCCAGCGGCGGCCGGCCACTGCCAGACCCACTGCACCCAGGTGTCCGCCGACACGGCGGGGACGACGGTGGCCTGCTGCCATGGTCCGTCGTCCACCCGTACCTCGACCGCACCGATCCCCCGGTGCGGAGCCCAGGCCACCCCGGCGACAGCGACGGTGCCGGCGGCGAGTTCGCCGCGGCCACGCGGCGTGTCGATCCGTGACTGGGTCTTGATCGGCCCCCGCGCCGCCCAGCCACGCGGCACCCAGTAGGCGTCGAAGTCGGCGAAGCTGGTCAACTCCAGCTCGGTTATCCACTTACAGGCCGAGACGTAGCCGTACAGTCCGGGCACCACCATGCGGACCGGAAAGCCGTGCTCGACCGGCAGCGGTTCGCCGTTCATGCCGATCGCGAGCAGCGCGTCGCGGCCGTCGAGCAGCGCCTCGGTCGGCGTGCCGCAGGTCCAACCGTCCACCGACCGGCCCACCACCTGATCGGCGCCGGGCAGCGGACCGGCCTCGACGAGCAGGTCCCGCACCGGTACGCCGAGCCAGCGCGCGTTACCGACCAGGTCGCCGCCCACCTCGTTGGAGACGCAGGCGAGCGTGACGTACCGTTCGACCATCTCCCGGTCCACCAGGTCGGCATAGCTGATGGTGATCGGGTTGGCCACCCGGCCGTGGATCCGCAACCGCCAGGTCTCCGGGTCCACCTGCGGTACGACCAGCGCGGTGTCGATCCGGTAGAAGTCCCGGTTGGCGGTGACGTACCGGCTGAGGCCGGACACCTGTGGGTCGGCGCCGGCGGGTACCGGTGGCGCCGGATCGGCCGGTGGCGGCAGCGCCACGGCGGCCCGCGCATCGGCGACGCCGCGCCGTCGGGCGAGCGAACGCCCGCTGAAGCCGGCGACCGCGGCCACGCCGATGGTCACGCCGACACCGGACAGGAACCGTCGTCGATCGCCCGCCCCACGCCCCGGCAGCACCGCGCCGGTCGACACCGGCCCGTCAGCCGCAACCGGCCCGTCAGCGGACACCGGCCCGTCGGCGGACACCGGCGCCAACGGGCCGGCTATCAGCAGCCACAACAGCCCGGCTGCGGCAGCCGAACCGATCAGAGCGGGCAGCACCGCCAGCGGCCCGGCGTCCGGCCGGGTAACGGCCGCGACCGCGCCGATCAGCCCGAACCCGGCGATACCCAGAAAACCGGCGACCAGCCAGCGGGCGGCCAGCAGTCCGATCCCGGCGGCGAACCCGGCCAGCAGCACTGCCGTGCCGATCAGCAGAGCGGTCTTGTCATGGACGCCGAACACGTCGATGGCGAACTGTTTCAACGGCTCGGGCACGGTGTCCACGACCACGCCGCCGACGGCGACCAGCGGCGCGGAGCGCGCTCCGGTGAACACGGCAGCCAGCTCGGCCAGACCGAGAGCCAGGGCGGCGGCGGTGACGCCGACCAGGGCCGCCGATGGTCCGGGTATGCGGGGCTTGCTCACCGTTGAGTCCTCACCGTCGCGTCCAGTGCTGCCCAGCCCAGGCGACGCGTTGCCCGGGCTGCGCCGTACCGGGGGCGGTGCGGCACCAGCGCATCCGGGCGCCGGCCCGTTCGCCGACCGCAGCCTATCGCCGGTTACGTCACCGCCGACGATACGCAAGATCCGCGCGATCAGGAACCGCCGGCGGCGGTGCCGCCAGCGGGCCGATCGCGCGGATCTCGGGTGGAACGGTGGTTCGGTTACCGGCTCAGAAGCCGGGGCCGTGCTGGTGGCCGTGGCCGTGCGAGTGCCCGTGCCCACCGGCTGCGGCGGGTTCGGGCTTCTCCGGCTTCTCCACCACGAGGCTTTCCGTGGTGAGCAGCAGACCGGCGATCGACGCGGCATTGGTGACCGCGTTGCGGGTCACCTTCACCGGGTCGACGACGCCGGCGGCGGCGAGGTCGACGTACTCGCCGGTGGCCGCGTTGAGGCCGGTGCCCCAGGCGCACTCGCGGACCTTGCCGACCACGACGTACCCGTCGAGGCCTGCGTTCTGGGCGATCCACCGCAGCGGCTCGTCGAGCGCCTTGCGCACGATCGACACGCCGACCTTCTCGTCCCCGGTCAACCCGAGGTCGTCGGCGAGCACCGTGGTGATCTGGGTCAGCGTCGCACCCCCGCCCGGGATGGTGCCTTCCTCGACCGCGGCCTTGGTCGCGGCGATCGCGTCCTCGATGCGGTGCTTGCGCTCCTTCATCTCGACCTCGGTCGCCGCCCCGGCCTTGATCACCGCGATGCCGCCGGAGAGCTTGGCGAGCCGCTCGGCGAGCTTCTCCCGGTCCCAGTCGGAGTCGGACGCCTCGATCTCCTTGCGGATCTGCGCGACCCGGTCGGCGACCTCGGTGTCCCGGCCGCGGCCGTCGACCACCGTGGTGGTGTCCTTGTCCACGACCACCCGCCGGGCGCTGCCCAGCGACTCCAGCCCGACCGCGTCGAGCTTGTAGCCCAGCTCCGGCGCGATCAGCTCCGCGCCGGTCATGATCGCCATGTCCTGCAGCATCGCCTTGCGCCGGTCGCCGAATCCGGGTGCCTTGACCGCACACAGCTTGAGCGTCTTGCGGACCGAGTTGACCACCAGGGTGGACAACGCCTGTCCATCGACGTCCTCAGCGACGATCAGCAGCGGCTTGCTGGCCTGGACGACCTTCTCCAGCAGCGGCAGCAGCTCTTCGATCGCCGAGATCTTCTGGGTGGTGATCAGGATGTACGGGTCTTCGAAGACCGCCTCCTGCGCTTCGGCGTCGGTGACGAAGTGCGGGGAGATGAAGCCCTTGTCGAACTGCAGACCCTCGGTGATCTCCAGCTCGGTGGCGAGGGTGGAGCCCTCCTCGACGGTGATGACGCCGTCGCGGCCGACCTTCTCCATCGCCTCGGCGATCATTTCGCCGATGGTGGCGTCCTGGGCCGAGATGGTCGCCACCTGGGCGACCGCGTCCTTGTCGGCCACCTCGACTGCCTTGTCCAGCAGCGCTTCGGAGACCTTCTGCACGGCCGCGTCGATGCCACGCTTGAGGGCGGTCGGGTTGGCCCCGGCAGCCACGTTGCGTAGCCCTTCACGGACCATCGCCTGGGCGAGCACGGTCGCGGTGGTGGTCCCGTCGCCGGCGACGTCGTTGGTCTTCGTCGCCACCTCCTTGACCAGCTGCGCGCCGAGGTTCTCGTACGGATTGGTGAGCTCGATCTCCTTGGCGATGGTGACACCATCGTTGGTGATCGTCGGAGCGCCGAACTTCTTGTCGAGCACGACGTTGCGCCCGCGCGGGCCGAGGGTGACCTTGACCGTGTCCGCGAGCGCGTTGACGCCGTGCTCCAAGAGGTGCCGGGCGTCATCCGAGAAACTCAGGATCTTCGCCATGACATTCCCTTCACGCACTAGCCGTCGGCCGGCCGGCTTACTCGCCGAAGACCGGCCGACGGTCGACGCCCCGGAGCCCCAGGTAGGGCTCCGGGGCGGTCAGCACTGGCAGTAGGTCACTTCTCGATGACCGCGAGGACGTCGCGGGCGGAGAGCACCAGGTACTCCTCGCCGGCGTACTTAACCTCGGTGCCGCCGTACTTCGAGTAGATGACCGTGTCGCCGACGTTGACGTCAACCGGGATCCGGTTGCCCTTGTCGTCGATACGGCCCGGGCCGACAGCGAGGACGGTGCCCTCCTGCGGCTTCTCCTTGGCGGTGTCGGGGATCACGATGCCCGACGCCGTGGTCGTCTCAGCCTCGTTCGCCTGGACCAGGATCCGGTCCTCGAGCGGCTTGATCGCAACCTTGGTCGCGGTAGTCACGGGCATACCCTCCTGGGGTATCTGGTGTTTGTGCCGGCCGCAACGCAGCCGGCGTCAATCTGCCTCATGCCACCGGGCGGGTCCGTCGTCGCGGGTGCCGGTCCGCCTGGCGTTTCGCCCCCCGGCACGAGCCGGTGAGCTGGCACCCTCGGCCGGAGAGTGCTAATCGCAGATTAGCAGTCGACCGTACGGAGTGCTAGCCCGATGGCCGAGCGTGGACAATGTCGCCGTGCACCCGGACGAACTGGCCGCGCTGCGGACCCCGGACGGCGAGCAGGCCCTGGTCGCCGCTACCGCGCTGGTCGACGGTGCGGCCGGTAACGACCCGTTGGCGGCAGCCTCGGCGCTGCGCGCCACCGGCGTCGCGGCTCCCCTCGCCGCCGCCGCGCTCACCCAGGCCACTCTGCGTCGCCGGGCAGTCGTCAAGTTCGGTCCGGCGGCCGAGCGGATGTTCTTCACCCGGACCGGGCTGGAGCAGGCGACCCGCGCCGCCGTCGCGGACCGGCGGGCGGCCCGGCTGCACGCCGCGGGCGTACGAAGCCTCGTCGACCTCGGATGCGGTCTCGGCGCCGACGCCCTGGCCGCCGCCCGGGCCGGCATCCGGGTGTACGCCGTGGAGGCCGACCCGGGCACGGCCGCGCTCGCCACCGCCAACGCCGCGGCCACCGGCCTGGCCGAGCTGGTCACGGTCGACTGCGCGGACGCGACAACGGTCGACGTACGCGGCTACGACGCGGCGTTCTGCGACCCGGCCCGACGTGCCGGCGCCACCGGCCGACGCACTTTCGATCCGGACAGCTACTCCCCGCCGTGGAGCTTCATCCGCTCGCTGGTGGACCAGATGCCACGGACCGTACTCAAGGTCGCTCCCGGGATCGACCACTCGCTCGTGCCACCCGGCGCGCAGGCGGAGTGGGTCAGCGTCGACCGGGAGATGGTGGAAGCGACCTTCTGGTGCGGCCCGCTGGCCACGACCGGCGATCCGCCCGCCATGGCCGACGGCCGGTCGGGTGATCGGGCCGCCGGCCGTCAGGCCACCCTGTTGCGCGCCGGCGGCCCACCCGCCGTACTCATCGGCGACGGCGCCGAACCGGTCGCCGTCGGCCCGGTCCGCCGCTACCTGTACGACCCGGACGGCGCGGTCGTCCGGTCCCACCTCGTCGCCGCGTTCGCCGCCACCGTGGACGGCGCTCTCGCCGACGGCTCGATCGCCTACGTCTACGCGGACTCGGCCACCCGGACCCCGTACGCCCGCTGTCTGGAAATCACCGACGTACTGCCGTTCTCCCTCAAGCGGTTGCGGGCGCTGGTCCGCGACCGGGGCATCACCCGGTTGGAGATCCTCAAGCGCGGCTCGGCCCTGGATCCGGCTCAGCTGCGCCGTGACCTGCGACTGCGGCCGGCGGCAGGCCCTCGCGCCGGTGGCAGCGCGGCGAGCCTGGTGTTGACCCGGGTGGCCGGCGCTCCCACCGCCCTGCTCGCCCGGCCGGTCCCGGCGGGACATCCATCGACCGGATGACCGGGCACCGGTAGAGTCGCGCGGCATGGCAGGCACGGCGACCCCGGCGACGGCACTGCTGACCAAGCGTCGGGTGCCGTTTCGCACCCATCCGTACCAGGTGTCGCCGGACACCCCGGACTACGGCGCGGCCGTCGCCGTCGCGCTCGGTGTCCCCGCCGAACAGGTCTTCAAGACCCTCGTCGCGCAGGTCGACGGCACCCTGGCGGTCGGGATCGTGCCGGTGACCGGTGACCTCGACCTGAAGGCCCTGGCCGCGGCGTTGGACGGCAAGCGGGCCGCGCTGGCCGACCGGACGCTCGCCGAACGGACCACCGGCTACGTGCGTGGCGGCATCTCCCCGCTGGGCCAGCGCAAGCGACTGCCGACGGTGCTCGACGTCTCGGCCAAAGGCCTTGCCGAGGTGTACGTCTCCGCCGGCCGCCGCGGCCTGCAACTGAGCCTGGCCCCGGCGGCCCTGATCACGTTGACCGGCGCCCGCCTGGCCCCCATCGCCACTCGCTGACCGCGACGATCTTGGAGTCATCGCGGGTATTCGCCCTATTTATCCCGCGATAAGTCCAAGATCGACGGAAGGGCGGGGCGGGAAGATGTCTGCCGCGTTGCTGAATTGTTATCGCGAGCAACAAAACTGGTGACGTCATCGGTCTTGTGCTGGGCGCCACAGTCCTAATACGTTGCCGGACACAACAAAACTGTGGCGGACCCGTCCCGACCAGCGACAAGACAGGTCGAGGACAGGCCGCCAGCGACTGGGCGGCGGGTCGGGCGCCCTCCCGCACCGCCGCGTCCGAACCACACCTGCTGCCAAACATCAGCAAGACGTACGAACAGCACAAGGCCCCTTGTACGCGAACATCACCCCCCTGAAAGGACCCGAGCTATGCGCAAAGGGATCCTCAGCGCCGTCGCCGCCGGCCTGCTCGTCACCGGCAGCCTGGCTGCCTGCGGCAGCGACACCGACAGCGAAACCGGCGCACCGACCCCGAAGATCGGGGTGATCCTGCCGGACAGCGCCTCGTCCGACCGGTGGGAAACCGCCGACCGCCGCTTCCTGCAGGAAGCGTTCGACGACGCCGGCGTCGAGTCGATCATCCAGAACGCCCAGGGCGACAAGTCGCAGTTCCAGACCATCGCCGACCAGATGATCACCGCCGGGGCCACCGTCCTGATGATCGTCAACCTCGACTCCGGCACCGGCAAGGCCGTCCTGGACAAGGCCAAGCAGCAGGGCGTCGCCACCATCGACTACGACCGGCTGACCCTCGGCGGCTCCGCCGAGTACTACGTCAGCTTCGACAACGAAGCGGTCGGCAAGCTGCAGGGCGAGGGCCTGGTCAAGTGCCTGACCGACGCCGGCGTGGAAAAGCCGACGATCGCCACCCTCAACGGTTCCGAGACCGACAACAACGCCACCCTGTTCAAGAACGGCTACGACGGGGTGCTCGACCCGCTGTACGAATCCGGCGAGTACGTCAAGGGCCCGGACCAGTGGGTGCCCGACTGGGACGGCGCGCAGGCGACGACGCTGTTCGAGCAGATGCTGACCCAGACCGGCGGTGAGATCGACGGCGTGCTGGCCGCCAACGACACCCTGGGCAACGCGGCGATCTCGGTGCTCAAGCGCAACCAGCTCAACGGCCGGGTGCCGGTGACCGGGCAGGACGCCACCCCGCAGGGCCTGCAGAACATCCTCGCCGGCGACCAGTGCATGACCGTCTACAAGGCAATCAAGGCCGAGGCGCAGGCCGCCGCCGACCTGGCGATCGCCCTGGCCAACGGCGAACGCAAGGAGGTCGCGCAGACCGTCGCCGACCCGGAGACCGACCGGGAGGTGCCGTCGGTTCTGCTCACCCCGCAGGCCATCTACAAGGACAACGTGGTCGACGTGGTGAACGACGGCTACGTCACCGCCGACGAACTCTGCGTGGACGATTTCGCCGAGCTCTGCGCCGAGGCCGGCATCAGCTGACCGGCGTGCCGGCCCGACCGGCGGCCAACCGCGGGTGCCACCCGGCCATCCATGCCGGGTGGCACCCGCCGGCGCCGGCACCGGACGGACACCCCCTGACTAAGGAGACCCATCCGTGTCCGCGACCCCCCTGCTGCAGCTGCACGGCATCGACAAAAACTTCGGTCCCGTCCAGGTCCTCCGCAGCGTCGACTTCGCCGTACACGCTGGCGAGGTGACCGCCCTGGTGGGCGACAACGGCGCCGGCAAATCCACGCTGGTCAAGTGCATCAGCGGCATTCACCCGATCGACCATGGCAAGATCGTGTTCAACGGGCGGCCGGTGACCATCCACAACCCACGAGACGCCGCGTCGCTCGGCATCGAGGTCGTGTACCAGGACCTCGCGCTCTGCGACAACCTCGACATCGTGCAGAACATGTTCCTCGGGCGGGAGAAGCGCTCCGGGATCATCCTCGACGAGGCGACCATGGAACAGATGGCCGCGGACACCCTCGCCGGGCTCTCCGTACGAACCGTCACGTCGCTGCGTCAGCACGTCGCCAGCCTCTCCGGCGGACAGCGGCAGACCGTCGCCATCGCCAAGGCGGTGCTCTGGAACAGCAAGGTCGTCATCCTCGACGAGCCCACCGCCGCGCTCGGCGTCGCCCAGACCGCCCAGGTTCTGGAACTGGTCCGGCGGCTGGCCGACAACGGTCTGGCCGTCGTGCTCATCTCGCACAACATGAACGACGTCTTCGCCGTCTCGGACCGGATCGCCGCGCTGTATCTCGGCCAGATGGTCGCCCAGGTGCGCAGCACGGAGATCACCCATGCGCAGATCGTGGAGCTGATCACCGCAGGGCGCAGCGGACAGCTCGGCCTGCAGGCCGACAACGGCACCGAGTACGCCACCAGCCCGGGGGGAATCACCCGATGAGCACCGTCACCTCCACCGCCCCGCGCTCGGCCCCCGCCGCCAGCGCCGGCTCACCCGGCGTCGGTGAGCACGTCCGCAACTACCTGTCCCGGCTGCGCGGCGGGGACCTCGGCGCGCTGCCGGCGATCCTCGGCCTGGTCGTGCTCTGCACGGTCTTCTCGATCGTGCGCCCCAGCTTCTTCACCGCCGGCAACTTCGCCAACCTGTTCATCCAGGGCGCGGCGGTCACCTTGATCGCGATGGGACTGGTCTTCGTCCTGCTGCTCGGTGAAATCGACCTGTCCGCCGGCTTCGCCAGCGGCGTCTGCGCCGCCATCCTCGCGGTGCTCTCCACCGAGATGGGCCTGCCCTGGTACGTCGCCGTCGCGGCGGCGGTCGCCACCGGCACGGTGATCGGCACCGTCCTCGGCTTCCTGGTCGCGAAGGTCGGGATCCCGTCGTTCGTGGTGACCCTCGCCGCGTTCCTCGCCTTCCAGGGGCTGGTCCTGCTGCTGATCCACGGCGGCACGAACATCTCGATCCGCGACAGTGTGCTGATCGCCATCGTCAACCGCAACGTGCCGCCGCTGATCGGCTGGGCGATGTTCGGTGTCGGCATCGCCGGCTTCGCCCTGGTGCAGCTGCTGCGCTATCGCAAGCGCGCCAAGAAAGGGCTGGTCAGCGACCCGCTGCCGGTGGTGTTCGCCCGCATCGTGATGCTGGCCGGGGTCACCGGCTCGGCGGTCTACATCCTCAACCTGGAACGCAGCGTCAATCCGCTGATCACCTCGCTGCGCGGGGTGCCGATCGTGGTGCCGGTCATCGTAGTGCTGCTGATCTTCTGGACGTTCGTGCTGCACCGCACCGCGTACGGCCGGCACATCTACGCCGTTGGCGGCAACCGGGAAGCGGCCCGTCGGGCCGGCATCACCGTCGACCGGATCCGCATCTCCGCGTTCATGATCTGCTCGTCGATGGCCGCCGTCGGCGGTATCGTGGCGGCCAGCCGGGGCAACTCGGTGGACGCCAACACCGGCGGCAGCAACGTGCTGCTGTTCGCGGTCGGGGCCGCGGTCATCGGTGGCACCAGCCTGTTCGGTGGCAAGGGACGGGTGCTCGACGCCGTGCTCGGCGGCGCGGTGGTCGCGGTGATCGAGAACGGGATGGGTCTGCTCAACGCCAGTTCCGGGGTGAAGTTCCTGTTCACCGGGCTGGTGCTGCTGCTGGCCGCGAGCGTCGACGCGCTGTCGCGCCGCCGAGCCGCCCAGGCGCGATGACGGTGGAGAAGACTGCACCATGCGGGCAGGGCCCAGCCAGGAGGAGATCCGCCGGCAGAACCTCGGTGCGCTGCTGCGATACGTACACCTGCACGGCCCCACCTCCCGGGCCGAGCTGACCACCGCGCTCGGGCTCAACCGCAGCACCATCGGTGCCCTCACCGCAGACCTGGCCGCCGTCGGCCTGGTCGGTGAGGACGGCAGCCGGGAAACCGGCCGGGCCGGACGGCCGTCACTGGTCGTCCGGCCCCGCTCCGACCGGGTGTACGCGTACGCGCTGAGCATCGAGGTGGACCGGCTGCGCGCGGCGCGGGTAGGGCTGGGCGGACGGATTCTCGACGAGCGGACCGCCGAGCGGCCCCGGGGCACGCTGGCCGCCGAAGCGGTCGGGCCGCTCACCGCGTTCGTCAAGGAACTGCACCAGGCGGTGCCGGCCGGGTCGGTCTGCGCCGGCAGCGGAGTCGCGGTCTGCGGGCTGGTCCGCCGCGACGACGGCATGGTCCGGCTCGGGCCGACCATGGGCTGGGTGGACGAGCCGCTCGGCACCGCGCTGGCCGAGGCCCTCGGCGATGACCGGGGTGTACTGGTCGGCAACGTCTCCGACGTGTGCGCGCTGGCCGAGCACGCCCGGGGCGCGGCGGTCGGCTGCGACAACGTCATCTACCTGTACGGCGACGTCGGCGTCGGAGCGGGGATCATCACCGGTGGCCGGCGGATGACCGGGCACGGCGGGTACGGCGGTGAGGTCGGCCACATGGTGGTGCATCCCGGTCCCGGGGGCCGGCCCTGCCTGTGCGGCTCGCGCGGCTGTTGGGAGACCGAGATCGGCGAGCACGCGCTGGTCCGGGCGGCGGGTCGGGCCGACACGGTCGGCCGGGAGGCGGTGCTGGCCGTCGTCGACGCCGCCGACCGAGGCGACAGCATGGCCCAGTCGGCGATCCGCCAGATCGGTGACTGGCTCGGTTTCGGTGTGGCCAACCTGGTGAACATCTTCAACCCGGAGACGGTCGTCTTCGGTGGCACGCTGCGCGACGTCTACCTGGCGGCGGCGGCGCACGTACGCAGCCGACTGAACTCGACCGCGTTACCGGCCTGCCGGGAACACGTCCGGCTGCGCACCCCGAAACTCGGCGACGACGCCCAGCTGATCGGTGCCGCCGAGCTGGCCTTCGAGCAACTGCTCGCCGATCCGCTGGACGTCACCGCCGGTTAGCCGGTGGCCGGCAGGGCGGTAGACCGACTGGTGGCCGGCAGGGCGGTGGACCGGCCGGTGCCCTGCCAGACCCGGCGCCCGCCTGTGCCAGCCCGATGGCCAGCAGCACCAGACCCCAACGCACCAGCGCACCCGGGTTCGCGCCGGTCAGGCCGGCATCCACCGCTTGCCCGATCACGGCCGGCATCAGCGACTGGCTGACCAGCCACCGATTTACCACTGGTCGACAAGCGGCCTGGTCAGCGGTCGACCTGGGTGAAATCCCAACTGTGTGGCGGGCGGGTGACCAGGCGCAGCGGCGGATCGGGCAGGGCCAGCGGGCTGCCGCGCCACTTCGAGACGACCACCAGCCGGTCGTCCGTGGACGAGAAGACCTCACTGGCCAGGTGCAGCGGGCTGTGCTCGATCTCCGGCAGTGCGGTGTCGCACACCCAGGTGAGCAGTTCCGGCAGGCGGTTCGGTTCGGCCTTGGCCTCCCACATCCGCACGATCACGTCGCCGGACATTACACGCTCACCGTGGTCAGCGGCAGCGCGGAGTCGGCCGGCAGATCGAGCCGGCTGGCCGGTACCCCGGCGGCGACCAGATGCGAGCCGAGGGCGGCCACCATCGCCCCGTTGTCGGTGCACAGCTTCGGACGGGGCACCCGAACCTGGATTCCGTACCGCGCGCAGCGCTGCTCGGCCATTGCCCGCAGCCGGGAGTTGGCCGCCACACCACCGCCGATGACCAGGGTCTGCACGCCCCGGGTCCGGCAGGCGTCGATCGCCTTGGCGGTCAGCACGTCGCAGACCGCTTCCTGGAAGGATGCCGCGACGTCGGCCACCGGCACCGGTTCACCGGCCCGTTGCCGGGCCTCGACCCAGCGGGCCACCGCCGTCTTCAGGCCGGAGAACGAGAAGTCGAACCGGTGCGCGGCAAGATCCTTCGGCGCGGTGAGCCCACGCGGAAAGGCGATCCCCGTCGGGTCGCCGTCACGGGCGGACCGGTCGATCGGCGGTCCACCGGGAAACGGCAGGCCGAGCAGCCGGGCCACCTTGTCGAAGGCCTCCCCGGCAGCGTCGTCGATGGTCGCACCGAGCGGGGTGACCCCGGCCGTGAGGTCGTCGACCAGCAGCAGCGAGGAGTGACCGCCGGAGACCAGCAGCGCGATCGCCGGCTCCGGCAGCGGGCCATGCTCCAAAGTGTCCACCGCCACGTGCGCGGCGAGGTGGTTGACGCCGTAGACGGGCTTGTCGGTGGCGATCGCGTAGCCCTTGGCGGCCGCGACCCCCACCAGCAGCGCGCCCGCCAGGCCAGGCCCGGCGGTCACGGCGATCGCGTCGATGTCGGCGAGCGTCACGCCAGCGGTGTCGAGTGCACGGCGCATCGTCGGCACGATCGCCTCCAGATGGGCCCGGCTGGCCACCTCTGGCACCACCCCGCCGAAGCGGGCGTGCTCAGCCACGCTGGAGGCGAGTGCGTCGGCGAGCAGGGTGTGCCCACGCACGATCCCGACGCCGGTCTCGTCGCAGGAGGTCTCGATCCCGAGGACCAGGGGTTCGTCAGCCATCTCGCATCATCACCAGGGCATCAGTGTTGCTGGGTTGGTAGTAGCCACGGCGTATCCCGACCGGTTCGAAACCGTACCCCGCATACAGCCGTTGCGCAGGCGCGTTGTCCACCGCGACTTCGAGCAGCGTGCGCCGGGCACCGCGCCGGGTCGCCTCGTCCAGCAGGCTGGTCAGCAGGGTACGACCGGTACCGCGGCGCTGCGCGTCGCGGCGCACCGCGATGTTCTGCACCCACGCCTCGTCCGGGCGTTCCGGTGACCCGACGAGCGCCAGCCCGGCGTAGCCGGCGAGTTGGTCGGCGTCGTCGACCGCGACCAGGTAGAAGTGGTCGTTGGCCAACTCGTTCCAGAACATCTCCGCCGACCAGCGTTCGGCGCCGAACAGGTCCTCCTCTATCGGCAGTGCCTGCTCGATGTGCCACCAGCGGAACCGGGCGATCCTCACCGGAGCACCGGCTTGCGGGCGGTGGTCGCCACCGCGTCCGGGCGACGCAGATAGCACGGAGTGAGGTTTTCACCCGGCGCGGACGTGCGGACGCGGTCGGCGGCCAGTTCGACCAGCCGCAGGGCGCTCGGGTAGCGCGGCTGCGGTCGTACCGCGACGCCGAGGGCGTCCGCGTAGCGCAGCGCGCCGTCGCCGACCGCCGCGGTGACGCCCAGCCCGGGCAGGACCCGGCCGACCACGGCCGGGGTGTCCACCGCCGGTTCGGTGACCCGCTGGCCGTCGGCGTACACGGCCCAGTAGAGCTCGCGACGTCGGGCGTCGGTCGCGACCAGTACGGGGCCCCCGCCGAGGCCGGTGTCGGTGCCGGCCTCTCGGCCGAGGGCGTCCAGCGATACGACACCGTACGCCGCGATGTCGAGCGCGTGCGCGATGCTGGCGGCGGTGGCCAGGCCGACCCGCAGCCCGGTGAACGGACCCGGGCCGAGTCCGGCCACCACCGCCGTCAAGCCGGCGGGACCGGCTCCGGCCTCGGCCAGGACCGCGGCGATCTGCGGCGACAGCAACTCGCCGTGCGCGCGGGCGTCGACCGTGCACCGGCTGGCGGCCAGCCGTACATCCACGTCGGTGACCTCGGCCAGGGCGGCGGTCACCGCCGGCGTCGACGAGTCCAGCACCAGTACCAGCACGGTATGCACCCTAACCGGACACCTCGACGGGCCAGCGCTCGCCCGACACATTGCGTCGTCGACCGATGGACGTGCGGTCCCGGCTACCGGATCATCAGCTGACGTGCCAGTACCCGCACCGGGCGTCCATGTGGCGATGCTCCGGTCCGAGGCCACGAGCCGGAGGCCGAGCACGAGCCGACGCTCAGCCGGCGACCGGATGAGCATCCCCGCCGGTGCGTGCCCAGTCGATGGTGGGCAGTCCGGCGTCGGCCAACGCCTTGTTGGTCGCGCTGAACGGGCGACTGCCGAGGAACCCACGCGGATTCATCGGACTCGGGTGCCCGGCCTCCAGCACCACGTGTGCCGGGTTGGTGATCAGCTCCCGCTTGCGCCGGGCGTAGCCGCCCCAGAGCAGGAACACCGCCCGCTGGTCGCGAGCGTCAAGGGCCCGGATCGTCGCGTCGGTGAACTCCTCCCAGCCCTTGCCGGCATGCGAGCCAGGCTTGCCCTGCCGGACGCTGAGCACCGCGTTGAGCAGCAGCACTCCTTGGTCCGCCCAACCGGTCAGGTCACCACTGGGCGGCATCGGCACGTCGGCGTCGGCCGCAAGCTCCTTGAAGACGTTGCGCAGCGACGGCGGCACCGCCACCCCGGCACGGACGCTGAAGCTGAGCCCATGCGCCTGGCCGGCCCGGTGGTACGGATCCTGTCCGAGGATCAACACCCGGCACTGCTGCGGCGGGCAGAGCCGGTACGCGGTGAACAGATCCTCCTGTGGCGGGAAGACGGTCTGGGTCGCGTACTCGGCGGTGACGAACTCACCGAGCGCGGCGGTGCGTGCGGGGTCGAGGTGCGGGGCGAGCACCGCCGCCCAGGCCGGAGGCAGCATAGCCAGCAGGTCGAGCATCGAGGGCGCCTTCCGTGGGTTCGTGCGGGATGCGGGCCGCACTCTACGACGCGCCTACGACACCGCTGTCCAGGGTGGTCAGCCGCGTCGGCCAGTCGGCACCGGAACCGGCCAGCTCCACCTCGCGCGAGTCGTCGTCGGCCCGGGTCATCCGGATCAGCAGGTGCGCATCGGCGAGTTGCTCGACCATTCCTTCGCCCCACTCGACGACGGTGACCGAATCGTCGACGTCGGCGTCCAGGTCGAGATCGTCGATCTCGGCCCGCGGGTCCGTCGCCGCTCCCAGTCGGTAGGCGTCCGCGTGCACCAGGGTGAGCCTTCCGCCACGGGCCGCGTCCGGTGGATGCACCCGGGCGATGACGAACGTCGGCGAGGTGATCTCACCGCGCACTCCGAGGCCGGCGCCGATGCCCTGCACCAGGGCTGTCTTGCCGGCACCCAACGGTCCGGTGAGCACCACCAGGTCGCCGGGGCACAGCAGCCCGGCGAGGCGCCGGCCGAACTCGTGTGTCTGGCCCAGTTCGGCCAGACGTACCCGGATCTGCGTCATGACGGAATCTTCGCAAGGAAGGCGACCAGTGCCGTGGTCACCTCGTCGGCGTGTTCCAGCATCACCGCGTGCCCGCTGTCGGCCACCTTGACGAACTCGGCGCCGGGCAGCCGGCGCAGGATCTCCTCGGAGTGCGCCATCGGGATGATCATGTCCTTGCTACCCGAGATGACCAGCGTCGGGGTACGTTCCAGCACGGCGAGCGCCGGGTAGCGGGAGTGGGTCAGCAGGGTCCGCAGATAACGCGTGACGGTCTCGGCCGAGGTCCGCGAGTTCATCCGTTCGACGTAGCTGACCAGCGCCGGACTCGGCCGATCGGTACCGAATCCGTAACGCCGGGTGAGCAGCCAGGCCAGGTCGGACGACGCCAGCCGGGCCCGGTCGATCACCCCACCGGTCAGCCTGGTCGCGTTGTTGACCAACATCAACAGCGGTGAGCCGGCCCGGCTGAGCAACGCCGGCACGCCCTGTATCGCCTCGTCGACCAGGCTGCCGGAGGTGGCCATCAACACCACCCCCACCACCCGCTCGTGGAACATCTCCGGACAGCGCTCGGCCAGGGCCATGATGGTCATCCCGCCCATCGAGTGCCCGACGAGGATCAACGGCCCGCTCGGCGTCGTCTCGTCGATCACCGCCCGCAACGTCTCGCCCAGAGCGGCGATCTCGTAGTCACCCGACTCCAGTCGCCCGGATCGGCCGTGGCCGGGCTGGTCGTAGCAGACCATCCGGTACCTGCCGGCGCGGCTCAGCTCCCGACGCTGAAAGTGGAAGGTCCCCATGTCCAGGCAGTAGCCATGGACGAAAACGACAGTCGGTGCCGCCGGACTGTCGGCGATGGGCTCGACGACCTCCACGTACACGTCGGTGCCGTCGGCGGCGGTGACCACCCGGGTCTCGTCGTAGGGCAGTTGGTCGAAGGGCTCATCGGCGTACGGGTCGTCGGTCTCCCGCTTGAGCCGGCGGACCAGGACCCGTTCGGCGGCGACGGTCGCGGTCACCCCGGCCGCGGCCACCCCGAGAGCGGCACCGACGATCCCCGCGGTCCGGGCGAATCGCTGCGTCGGTGAGTATTGCCGGCTCACGGCCGGTCACCTGCGTAGATCCGGGGCACCCGTGGACTGCCGAACCGGGTGACGATCTCGTAGTTGATGGTGTCCACCGCCGCCGCCCAGTCGTCGGCGGTCGGCTCGCCGTGCCGGCCGTCGCCGAACAGGGTTGCCACGTCGCCCGCGGCGACCTCGTCGTCGCCGCAGTCGAGGACGATCTGGTCCATGCAGACCCGGCCAGCGATCCGTCGTATCCGGCCGGCGAGCTGGACCGGACCGCGGTTGGAGGCGTGCCGGGGCACCCCGTCGGCGTAGCCCAGCGGCACCACGGCGAGGGTGCCGGCCCGCTCGGTGTGGTACGTGTGCCCGTACGACACGCCCTGTCCGGCCGGGACCCGTTTGGTGAGCATCACCCGGGCCCGGACGCTCATCGCCGGCCGCAGCCCGAACCGCTCCCCCGGCACCGGCGACAGCCCGTAGCAGGCGATACCTGGGCGGACCAGGTCGAAGTGGGTGTCCGACCGGGTCAGGGTCGCCGCCGAGTTCGCCAGATGGCGGTAGCGCGGCCGTACGCCGAGCCGTTCGGCCACGGCCAGCCCGTCCCGGTACGCGGTGAGCTGACGGTCGATGGTGGCGTGTCCGGGAGCATCGGCGAAGACGAGATGGCTCCAGACGCCGACCAACTCGACCGTACCGTCGGACTGTGCCTTGGCGGCGGCCTCCACCAGGTCGGGCCAGTCCTCGGCGGTCGCGCCGCCACGTGCCAGCCCAGTGTCGACCTTGAGATGCAGCCGGGCCGGCCGGCCGGCGAGCTGCGCCGCGGTGACCGCCTCCGCGAGCAGGCCGCAGCTGCCGATGCCGATGTCGACGTCGGCGGCGATCGCCTCGTGCAGCGGCAGCCCTGGCGCGAGCAGCCAGGCCAGCACCGGCGCGGTCAGCCCGGCCCGACGCAGCTGCAGCGCCTCGCCGAGGGTGCAGACGCCGAGCCAGCCGGCACCGGCGTCGAGGACGGCGTGGGCGGTCGGCACCATGCCGTGGCCGTACCCGTCGCCCTTGACCACGGCCATCACCTCGGCGCTGGTGCCGGCCCGCAGCCGGGCCACGTTCTCCCGGATCGCGTCCAGGTCGACCCGCACCTGTGCCTGCCACATGCGTCCAGCCTACTGATCAGTCACCTGATCGGGCAGGTTCCGCGCTGGTCAGCTCGGCTACCCGCTGGTCAGCTCGGCTACCACCGGCCGCAACGCGGCCGCCACCTCGACCGCGGTGACCGGCCCGCCGCGGGCGGCCTCCCGCCCGGCCAGTCCGTGTACGTACGCCGCGGCGAGCGCGGCCCGCTCCGGCGCCAGACCGGCAGCGAGTAGCGAGCCGAGCAGACCGGCCAGCACATCGCCGGTCCCGCCGGTGGCCAGCGCGGGCGTCCCGGTGGGGTTGACGAAGGCCCGGCCGTCCGGGCCGGCGACCACCGTCCGGTCGCCTTTCAGCAGCACGGTGGCCTGCATCCAGGCGGCCAGCCGCAGCGCGGCGCCGACCCGGTCGGCGCCGGACGTCCCGCCGGCCAGCCGGGCGAACTCCCGGTCATGCGGCGTGATCACGGTCGGTGCCCGACGGCTACGCAGCTGCTCCGACCAGGTCCCGTCGACCAGCATGGTGAGCGCGTCGGCGTCCAGCACGACCGGCACCGGCGCGGCCAGCACGGCCCGCAATTCGGCGGCGGCCGACTCGCCACCGCCCAGGCCGGATCCGCAGACCCAGGCCTGAACCCGGCCGGCGTCGGCGACCCGGCCGGTCGCGATGACCGACGGATGGTGCTGCAACACCTGCGTGTCGGCGCCGCCGGCGTAGCGGACCAGGCCCGTCGGGCCGGCCACCGCACCGCCGACGGAGAGCACGGCCGCGCCGGGGTATGTCACCGACCCGGTCGCCACCCCGACCACACCACGGTTGTACTTCTCGGCGGCCGGGGTGAGCCGGGGCCACCAGGCCGCCACGTCCGCCCGGCCCGGCAACTCGAAGGCGGGCGCGCCGCGCAACCACGGCCGCAGGCCGATGTCGACCAGGTCCAACTGGCCGACGCAGGCGGCCGCCGGCCCGACCGCCAGAGCCGGTTTGAGGCAGCCGAACGTGACGGTGGTGTCGGCGCGCACGGTCGCCGTCGGGACCGGGTCGCCATTGCCCCCCGGTAACGCCCCGGTGTCCACCGCCACCCCGCTGGGTACGTCGACCGCGACCAGCGTCGCCCGCCCGCCGCTCGGGGTGGTCAGCTCGGCGGCCCGAGCGATCGCGCCCGCCGCCGGCTCCCGTAGACCACCGCTGCCACCGATCCCGACGATGCCGTCGAGGACCAGGTCGGCGTGCCGGCCGACGGCATCGGTGACCCGGCCACCGGCAGCCCGTAGGGCGGTCAGTCCGCCGGGGTGCGCCCGCTGCGGTGCGAGCAGCAGTGCGTCCACCCGAGCACCTCGCCGAGCCAGCCGGGCACCGGCGTAGAGCGCATCGCCGCCGTTGTCGCCAGAGCCGACCAGCAGCAGCACTCGCGCGCCGTACACGCCACCGCGATCGGCCAGCAGCAGGGCGCACCGGCGGGCCAGCCCGGCCGCGGCCCGCTGCATCAGCGTGCCCGGCGGCAGGGTCGCCATCAGGGCCTGCTCGGCGTTGCGCACGTCGGCCACCCGCCATACCGAGATCACCGCTGCGCCGCCACGATCGCCGCCACGATCGCCGCGGCGATGCCGTCGCCGTGCCAGCGCAGGCCGGCCGGCACACCCAAGGCCGTGACCACGGCCTTTTTGCCCATGGCCTTTTCACCCACGGCCGCCTTACCCACGGCCGCCTTACCCACGAAACCCACGGCCGCCTTACCCACGAACCGGGCGGCGAGCGACGCGGTCCGGGCCAGAGCCTGGGCGAAGCGCGCCACGCCGACCGCGTCGATGCCAACTCCCACGATCACGCCGACCACCCTACCGGCGTCGGTAGCCGGTGGAGGCTAACCGGCGCGGCGGTGGGCGGCAATGGGTGTGGACGACCCCGGCCTACCGGCTGGCCTGATTGTCCACAGGCAAATCACGACGGCGCCCCTGACGCCTACCGTCGACGCATCGTTTCGAGATGGAGGCAACCGTGGGTCAAATCCCGAGCCAGCACGGAGCCGCCGGTGCCGAGCCGGTCGCGGTCCGGCCGGCGGCGCTGCTGACGGCGGCGCACCGGCTCGCCGGGCTGGGCCACCAGTTGGGTCACGGGTTGGCCGGCGCTGGCGAGTTGGTCGTGGAGGCGCCGGGGTGGACGTCGGCCGCCGCCCTGGTGGAAGTGGAGGTGGCCGTGCACCGGCAGCTGTGCGGCTCCGGCGCACTTGCCGCCACGGCCGGGCGGGCGCTGCGTACGACGGCGACCGGCTACCAGGATGCGGACCAGCGCGCTGTTCGGCGCCTGTTCAGGTGACGATCACCTACCGGCAGCTGTGGCGTGCCGACCCCGCCGCCTGGCAGCGGGCCGCCGTCGCCTGGCGGCGGCAGCAACCAGTGCTCGCCCGGCACGGGGACCGGGCCGCCACCACCGTCGACGACCTGCGCCAGGCGTGGTCCGGGACGGCCGCCGACGCGGCGACCGGGCAACTGGCCGGCTTGCACGAGCGGCTGGCCGCCGCCAGCCCGGCGCTGTTCACCGTGGATCAGATTCTCAGCGGGTACGCCGAGCAACTGGGCCGGGCCAAGTCCGTGCTCGCCACCTGGGTCGGCGTCGCCGGCGAACTCGGTCTGTCGGTGGACCGTGCCGGACAGGTCCGGGCCGACCCGGCGGTCACCCGCCCGGACGGGCCCACCTTGGCCGGGGCACGTCGGGTGGCCGCCGGCATCGAGCAGGCGCTCGCCATCGCCACCACGGCGGACACCGACGCCGCCCGCCGGCTCGACGACGCCGCCACCGCGGCCAGCCAGGGCTGGCCGGAGCGGCGACCGACGGACCGACCGGCACCGGGAGCCGGGCCGGCGGCGGTGCGCTCCTGGTGGGACGGGCTCGACCAGGCGGAACAACGGTGGCTCAGCCGGCACGAGCCGGGCTGGGTCGGCCGGCTCGACGGGCTGCCCGCCACCGCCCGGGATCAGGCCAACCGGCTGTTGCTGGCCCGACAGCGGGCCGCGCTGCTGGCCGAACGCGCCAGGCTGCTGACCACCGACGCGTACTCGGCGACGCTGGTGCCACAACTACGCCGCCTCGATCAGTTGTTGGCCGGCCTGGACACGGTCGCGGATCGGCTGGCCGCAGGCACCGGCCCGCGGGCCTACCTGCTGGCTCTCGATACCGGCACCGAAAACGGCGCTGCCGGGCGGGTGGTCGTGGCGCTGGGTGACCCGGACCGGGCGGACAACGTCCTGACCCATGTGCCGGGGATGGGCAGCGGGCTGGACCGGGCTGTCGGCGAACTGGATCGGGCACAGCGGGTGCAGCAGCGCTGCCACACGCTGGCACCGCAGGAGTCGACCGCAGCGGTGTTGTGGCTGGACTATACGGCGCCGGCGTTCGTGGACGAGGCCGCCAGCGCTCAGTTGGCCCACCGTGGCGCGGCCGACCTGCACCAGTTCCAGGCCGGCCTGCGCGCCGCCGGCCAGGGGGCCCCGGCCGAGTTGACCGTGCTCGGCCACAGCTACGGTTCGCTGGTCGTGGGTACGGCGGCGCACGAACCCGGGTTCGCCGCCGACAACGTGGTCTTCGTCGGCTCGCCGGGTGTCGGGGTGACCCGTGCCGACGACCTCGCGGTGCCGGCCGGTCAGGTGTGGGCGAGCACCGCGCCCGACGACGCGATCCGGCTGACCGGCCTGCCCCGGTGGCCGCCGGGCGAGCAGCTGTGGTTCGGGCCGGACCCGAGCGATCCGGCCTTCGGTGCCCGGGTCTTCACCAGCGACGCGTCCGGGCACGCGGGCTACTGGGCGGCCGACAACCCGGCGCTGGATTCGATGGCCCGGATCGTGCTGGGCACCGGACACCAGGCGACCGTGCGCTGACTGCGCTGACTGCGCTGACCAGGATCAGCTCACCGCGTTCACTCGACCGTGACCGACTTGGCCAGGTTACGGGGCTGATCGACGTCGTGGCCACGCGCAGCCGCGATCTCGCAGGCGAGCACCTGCAGCGGCACGGTGGTCAGCAGCGGGGCGAGCAGGGTCGGGGTCCGCGGTACGTAGATCAGATCGTCGGCGTAGGGAACGACGGCGGTGTCGCCCTCCTCGGCGATCACCACCGTACGGGCGCCCCGGGCGCGTACCTCCTGGATGTTCGACACGATCTTGTCGTGCAGCACGCCCCGGCCCGCCGGCGAGGGCACCACGCAGACCACCGGGGTACCCTCGTCGATCAGGGCGATCGGGCCGTGCTTGAGCTCGCCGGCGGCGAAGCCCTCGGCGTGCATGTAGGCGAGTTCCTTGAGCTTGAGCGCGCCTTCGAGAGCGACCGGGTAGCCGACGTGCCGGCCGATGAACAGCACCTGGTTGGCGCCGGCCAGTTCGCGGGCGAGCTGGCGTACCGGCTCCATCTCGGCGAGCACCTGGCGCAGCCTGTCCGGCACCTGGTGGAGTTGGCTGACGACGGCGGCCACCTCGTCGGCGTACTTGATGCCGCGCACCTGGGCCAGGTGCAGCCCGATCAGGTAGCAGGCGACCAGCTGGGTGAGAAATGCCTTGGTGGAGGCCACCGCGATCTCCGGACCGCCGTGGGTGTAGAGCACCGCGTCCGACTCACGCGGGATGGTGGAGCCGTTGGTGTTGCAGATCGCCAGGACGCGTGCCTTCTGCTCCTTGGCGTGCCGCAACGCCATCAGGGTGTCCATCGTCTCCCCGGACTGGGAGATCGCCACGACCAGGGTGGACCGGTCGAGGACCGGGTCACGGTAGCGAAACTCGCTGGCCAGCTCGACCTCGCACGGGATACGGGTCCAGTGCTCGATGGCGTACTTGGCGACCAGACCGGAGTGGTACGCGGTGCCGCAGGCGATGATGAAGATCTTGTCGGCGTCCCGGAGGTCCTGGTCGGTCAGGCGAACCTCGTCGAGCATGATCTCGCCGGCCTCGGTGAGCCGACCGAGCAGCGTGTCGGCGACCGCCTGCGGCTGCTCGGCGATCTCCTTGAGCATGAAGTAGTCGTAGCCGCCCTTCTCCGCGGCCGAGGCGTCCCAGTCGATGTGGAAGTCCCGGCCGAGCGCGGGAGCGCCGAAGAAGTCGGTGATCTCGATGTCGCCCGCGGTGATCAGCACGACCTGGTCCTGGCCGAGTTCGACCGCGTCCCGGGTGTGCTCGATGAACGCGGACACGTCGCTGGCCAGGTAGTGTTCGCCGACGCCCCGCCCGACGACCAGCGGGGAGTTGCGTCGGGCGCCGACCACCGCACCGGGGATGCCCGCGTCGACCGCGAGCAGGGTGAAGGCACCCTCCAGGCGCTGGACGACGCGGCGCATCGCGGCGGCGAGCAGTTGCGGGCCGTCGGGCTCACCGACGGCCCGCAGATCGGTCAGGGCGGCGGCGAGCAGATGGGCCACGCATTCGGTGTCGGTGTCGCTGACGAACTCGACACCGTCGGCTTCCAACTCGGCGACGAGCTTGGCGAAGTTCTCGATGATCCCGTTGTGGATGACCGCGATCCGGCCGTCGCGGGACAGGTGCGGGTGGGCGTTGCGGTCGGTCGGGCCGCCGTGCGTCGCCCAGCGGGTGTGCCCGATCCCGGCGGTGCCGTCGCCGATGCCCACCATGGGCGGGCGGCCGAGCGGCCGGGCGGCCGCGCCGTCGGCCCGGGCCGAGCCGAATCGTTCGTCGCCCAGCGTCTTCTCCAGGTTGCTGAGCTTGCCGGCCCGCTTCTCGGTGCGCAGCTCGTCGTCGCAGACGATCGCGACGCCCGCCGAGTCGTAGCCGCGGTATTCCAGTCGCCGGAGTCCGTCCAACACGATGCCCAACGCCGGCCGCGCGCCGACGTATCCCACGATTCCGCACATGGTCCGTAGCGTAACCCACGATCGCTCACCAGCGGTGCTCATAACCCCCTGGATCACTCAGCGACTCTGATCGCTTATCGGCTATGCGGAACATTTAGGGCAAAATACGGGTGGTGTCATCGATGTCAATGGACCGCATAAAGTGGCGAGGTGGTCACCTCTTCTGACGTACCCGCCGACATCAACCCTCTGGTTCAGCGAATGCGACCATTCGGGACGACGATTTTCGCCGAGATGTCCGCTCTGGCCACCCGAACCGGGGCAGTGAACCTCGGCCAAGGGTTCCCGGACACCGACGGGCCGGCGGAGATGCTGACCGCGGCAGCCGAAGCGCTGCGTTGCGGGCACAACCAGTACCCGCCGGGGCCCGGCCTACCCGTGCTGCGTACCGCGGTCGCCGGACACCAGCGGCGGTTCTGGGGCCTCGACTACGATCCCGATCGGGAAGTGCTGATCACGGCCGGGGCGACCGAGGCGATCACCGCGGCGATCCTCGCCCTGTGCGAGCCGGGCGACGAGGTCATCTGTTTCGAGCCCTACTACGACTCGTACGCCGCGGCGATCGCGCTGGCCGGCGCCGTCCGCCGGCCGGTCACCCTGCGCCCCGACGGAGACGGCCGGTACGCCTTCGACCCGGCTACGCTGCGGGCGGCCTTCGGGCCCCGTACCCGGATGGTGCTGGTCAACTCCCCGCACAACCCGACCGGCAAGGTGTTCACCCCGACCGAGCTGACCACCATCGCCGCGCTGTGCAACGAGCACGACGTCTGGGCGATCAGCGACGAGGTGTACGAGCACCTGGTCTTCACCGACGCCGACGCACCGCACATCCCGCTGGCCACCCTGCCCGGCATGCGGGACCGTACGCTACGTGTCTCGTCGGCGGGCAAGACCTTCTCCTGTACGGGTTGGAAGATCGGCTGGGCGAGTGGGCCACCGTCGCTGGTGGCCGCCACCACTCAGGTGAAGCAGTTCCTCACCTTCGTCAACGGTGGTCCGCTGCAGCCGGCGGTCGCCGTGGCCCTCGACCTACCGGACAGCTACTACACCGCGCTGCGCGACGGCCTGCAGGCCCAGCGGGATCAACTGGTGGCCGGCCTGTCCGCGGCCGGTTTCCGGGTGCTGGTACCGGAGGGCACCTACTTCACCACCGCCGACATCAGCGCCCTGGGCGGCACCGACGGGATCGAGTTCTGCCGGTCGCTACCGCAGCGCTGCGGCGTGGTAGCCGTACCGACACAGGTCTTCTACGACGATTCCGAGGCCGGTCGCCTGCTGGTACGTTTCGCCTTCTGCAAGCGCCCCGAGGTCATCGCGGAGGCGACCCGCCGCCTGTCGGCACTGCGCCGACGACGCTGACCGGCCTGGCCTGATCAGGCGGGACTGGCGGTACGGACCGTGTCGGCGATCCGCTCGGCGACCGATCGTGCGATCTCCACCGTCGCCGCCTCGACCATGACCCGGACCAGCGGCTCGGTCCCGGAGGGACGCAGCAGCACCCGACCGGTGCCGCCGAGATCGGCTTCGGCCTCGCCGGCCGCCGCCAGCACCGCCGGCGCTCCGGCACCGACGGTCCGATCCCCGACCGGCACGTTGATCAGCACCTGGGGCAGTTTGGTGACGGTGGCGGCCAGCTCCGCCAGCGACGATCCGGTGGCGGCCATCCGGGACATCAACTGCAGGCCGGTGAGGATGCCGTCACCGGTGGTGGCGAACGCGGGCATCACGATGTGTCCGCTCTGCTCCCCACCGAGCGCCAGGCCGCAGGCGCGCAACTCTTCCAGTACGTACCGGTCGCCGACCTTGGTCTCGACCAGCTTGATGCCCTCGCGAGACATGGCCAGGCGCAGACCGAGGTTGCTCATCACGGTGGCGACCAGGGTGTTGTCGGTGAGGGTGCCCGCTTCCCGCATGGCGAGGGCGAGGACGGCCATGATCTCGTCGCCGTCGACCTCGCTGCCGTCGGCGCTGACCGCCAGGCAACGGTCGGCGTCCCCGTCGTGCGCCAGGCCCAGATCGGCGCCGTGCGCGAGGACCGCCTGCCGGACCACCTGCAGGTGGGTGGAGCCGCAGCCATCGTTGATGTTGAGCCCGTCCGGCTCGGCGTTGATCGCGATGACCTCCGCACCGGCCTCCTGGTACGCGACCGGTCCGACCTCCGCAGCGGCACCGTTGGCGCAGTCGACCACCACCCGTAGCCCGTCCAGCCGGTGGTTGACCGTGCTGATCAGGTGGCTGATGTAGTGTTCGGCGCCGTCGAGCAGGTCGTGCACCCGGCCGATCCCGGCACCGGTCGGCCGGCGGCGACCGGTCGAACCGTCGCCTTCGATCGCCGAGCCGATCGCGGCCTCGATCCTCATCTCGATCTCGTCGGGCAGCTTCTGCCCACCCGCCGCGAAGAGCTTGATCCCGTTGTCCGGCATCGGGTTGTGCGAGGCGGAGAGCATCACCCCGAAGTCGGCCTTGGTCTCGCCGACCAGGAAGGCAACTCCCGGCGTGGGTAGCACACCGACCCGCAGCACGTTCGCGCCGGCACTGGTGAGGCCGGCGACCACGGCGGCTTCCAGCATCTCACCGCTGGCCCGTGGGTCCCGGCCGACCACGGCCAACGGCTGGCGGCCCGGATCCTGCTCGGCAAGGGTGTGTGCGGCGGCGACGGCAACCGCCAACGCGAGTTCCGGGGTGAGGTCGGCATTGGCCCGCCCGCGTACGCCATCGGTGCCGAACAGCCGTGCCATACCTGTCAACCTCCGGTGTTTCGCCTACGGCCTGCGTCGGGCCTGCGTCTGCCGCCGGCACCGGGTGAGTAGGACGCCCCATCCCGGACGGGCCGGTAACGCATGAAGATACTGCCGATTGGCGAAAGAAGTGATTCAATTGGACAAGAACGTACGGATGGCCGGGAAGCACCCCGATCGGGGGCATCCCGGCCATCCGTTCAGCCGTGCATCGACTAGCGCTTCGAGTACTGCGGAGCCTTACGGGCCTTCTTCAGACCGTACTTCTTGCTCTCCTTGACCCGGGCGTCCCGGGTGAGGAAGCCTGCCTTCTTCAGCGCCGGGCGGTCGTCGACGTCGTTGACGCACAACGCCCTCGCGATGCCCAGCCGCAGCGCGCCGGCCTGGCCGGTGATGCCGCCGCCACGCAGGTTGGCGAGCACGTCGAAGGACTCGGCCTTCTCCGCGGTGACCAACGGTTCACGGATCAGCTGCTGGTGCACCTTGCTCGGGAAGTACTCCTCGAGCTCGCGGCCGTTACAGAGGATCTTGCCGGAACCAGGGACGATCCGGACCCGGACGATGGCCTCCTTGCGGCGGCCGACGGTCTGGATGGGGCGTTCACCGCGCGGTGCCCGAACGACCGGGGCGGGCGTCGCAGCGGGGGCCACCTCGGTGTCGGCGATCGCGACCGGGCTGGCCTCGGTGGTGTCGGTCATGCTGTTTCCTTCGCCCGCGCTCACTGCGCGATCTGCTTGATCTCGAACGGCACCGGCTGCTGAGCGGTGTGCGGGTGCTCGGCACCAGCGTAGACCTTGAGCTTGCGGATCAGCTTCCGGCCGAGCTTGTTGTGCGGGAGCATGCCCTTGACGGCCAGCTCGATAGCCCGCTCGGGGCGCTTTTCCAGCAGCTCGTCGTAGCCGACCTGCTTGAGGCCGCCGGGGTAACCGGAGTGCCGGTAGGCAACCTTGGTGTGCCGCTTGTTACCGGTCAGCGCCACCTTGCCGGCGTTGACGACGATGACGAAGTCACCGGTGTCGACATGCGGCGCGAAAGTCGGCTTGTGCTTGCCGCGCAGCAGCGTGGCGGCGTGGGTGGCCAGGCGGCCCAGCACGACATCAGAGGCGTCGATAACGTGCCACTGACGCTCGATCTCACCCGGCTTCGGGCTGTACGTACGCACAGGTCTACCTTGTCTCGTCGTCGGTCTGGGGGTCGCGCGTCGGTCGTCAGGGACGCGCGAGCCGTCCGGTGAACCCGCCACCGGGTGACCGTCAGGTTGAACGCGCGCGAACGACAAGCATACCCCCAGCTGACCTGCCACACCGTAGACGGATGGCTGGTCCGGCGAGGGAACGCCCCTCGGCTGTCGCACAACAGCAGGCAACGATACCCGGTCGACACCGGGCCGGTCAAAACGAGCCTCCCTCCGACGATCTTGGACTTATCACGAGCATCTGCCCCATTTGTCGATTGACAAGTCCAAGATCGTCGGAGGAATCAGGTGGCGGATGGCCAACCCTCTGGAACCGATCCGTGTGAGCCGCTCTTAGCAGGCTCGAAACATTTGAGACGTCGCGGTGAAATCGCCTGACGGCACGCTTCGGACATGCCAGGCAGCGCGCACCTGACCACCGAGCCGCCGTCGCAGCCCGGACGCTCGACACCGGGGCACGCGATCAGGCGGAGCGAATGTGAACCGTAACATCATTGACGGCCGATCGTCCAATGTGCACACAGACCCGGAGGTGCGGACATGAACCGGTTGGTCGTCGTCGGCAACGACACGGTCGGCCAGCGGCTGGTCGAAGCGGCCCGTCCGCGGCGGCTGCGCCGCTTCACCTCCTTCGTCAACGCACCGGACGCGCCGGACCCGTCGATCACCTTCGAGGTGGAGCGTGGCCGGCCGGCACCGGCTCTGGCCGAGCGCCGGCCCGTCGCGCTCGGCCTTCCGACCACCCTGGGGGTACGCCGATGAGTGTGCAGACGACAGACGTCACCGGCCAGTGGACGCCGGTCTGCCCGGATGCCCGGGTGGAGCCAGAGCACGGGATGACCGGTACGCATGTCATGTCCCGCGGCATCGTCGGCGCCCGCGGTGACGTTCCGACCGTCGCGTCCCCCCTGCACAAGCAGGTGTACGGTCTGCGGACCGGCCAATGCCTCGACCTGCCGGACGTCACCGTGCAGGACCGGTAATGTCTGACGAGTTGTCCGGATTCACCATCGGCGTCACCGCCGATCGGCGGCGCGACGAACTCGCCGCGTTGCTGGAACGTCGCGGTGCCCGAGTGGTGCTCGCCCCGGCGCTGCGGATCGTGCCGCTGGCCGATGACACCGAGCTACGGGCGGCTACCCGGGCCTGTCTGGAAAGCCCGCCGGACGTGCTGGTAGCCAACACCGGCATCGGTATGCGCGGTTGGTTGGAGGCCGCCGAGGGCTGGGGGTTGGCCGAGCCGCTGCGGGCGGTGCTGGGTGGTGCGTACATCGTTGCCCGGGGGCCGAAGGCACGCGGTGCGATCCGCGCCGCCGGCCTGCACGATCACTGGTCACCGGCCTCGGAAAGCTGCGAGGAAGTGACCGACCACCTGCGGGCCCGTGGTGTGGCCGGACAGATCGTGGCCATGCAACTGCACGGCGAGCGGCAACCGGAGTGTTCGGCGGCGCTGGAGGCGGCCGGCGCGACTGTCATCGAGGTACCCGTCTACCGGTGGGCACCGCCGAGCGATCCGGCCCCACTGCACCGGCTGGTCGATCTGGTGACCGGCCGGCTGGTCGACGCGGTGACCTTCACCTCCGCGCCGGCGGTCGCGGCACTGTTGCGGGCAGCCGGAGCGAACGGGGAGGCGGTGCTCGAGGCGATGCGCACCGACGTACTGGCGGCGTGCGTCGGACCGGTGACCGCCGCACCGCTGCGCCGGCACGGCGTACCCGTGGTGGCACCGGCCCGGGCCCGGCTGGGCGCGCTGGTTCGCACTATCGTCGACGAGCTGCCTCGCCGGGCGGTCAACCTCAAGGTCGGTGGACATCTACTCACCCTGCGCGGGCACGCGGCGGTGATCGACGGTGAGCTGCGGCCGCTCGCGCCGGCACCGATGGCGGTGCTGCGGGCGCTGGCCCAGACGCCGGGACGGGTGCTGTCCCGGGCGGCACTGCTCCGTACGTTGCCACGGGGAGCCGACGAACACGCGGTGGAGATGGCGGTGGCCCGGCTACGGGCCGGGCTGGGCGCACCAGGCGTGATCCAGACCGTGGTCAAGCGCGGCTACCGGCTGCCCATCGACTGAGCCGCAGCGGCCGGCGGCGGGTGCCATACCGCCGGCTGTCGAGGCCAGGCGCGGCCGACACAACCGTGCCGGCCGCGCCGCTACCGGGTCAGCCGACGGGTGTCGGCTGATAGCCACGACCGTGCTCGGCCCGCAGCGTCGCCATCGCGTGCTGGACCACGTTGACCAGCACGTTCTTGGTCGAGTCCCGACTACGGGCGTCACACATCACCAGCGGCACGTGCGGGGCGATGGCCAACGCCTCCCGTATTTCCTCGATCTCGTACCGGGGAGCACCGTCGAAGCAGTTGAGCGCCACGAGGTACGGCAGCTGCCGGTTCTCGAAGAAGTCCAGCGGCGCGAACGCGTCGGTGATCCGTCGGGTGTCGACCAGCACGGCCGCGCCGACGGCACCCCGGATGATCTCGTCCCACATGAACCAGAACCGTGTCTGCCCCGGCGTACCGAACAGGTACAGGATCAGATCGTCGGCCATCGTGATCCGGCCGAAGTCCATCGCCACGGTGGTGGTTTCCTTGCCCGGCACCTTCGACGGATCGTCGATGCCGACCCCGGCCGAGGTCATCAGCGCTTCTGTGGTCAGTGGTGTGATCTCGGAAACCGCCCCGACCAAGGTGGTCTTACCCACCCCGAACCCGCCCGCGATGACGATCTTCGCGGAGGTGATCCCCTTGTTCTGGCGTAGGCCAGTGCGATCAAAGCCTGCGAAGTCCACTTAGCACCCTCTCAAGAAGTTCCATCCGCTCCTCGTAGCCCTCTGTCTCGGTAGGAGCGGTGCTGTGCAAGGCCAGCAGGCCGTCGGCGACCATGTCAGCGACCAGAACTCGAGCAACACCCAACGGAAGCCGGGTATACGCGGCGATCTCCGCCAGTGACTGGGCGCGGTTGTCGCATATCGTCGCGATGCGATGCTTGTCATGGCCGGCGAACCGGGACTCGGTGACCGCCGCGGCGGAAGCCACCAGCACCGCCTCCAGCGCGATGTACTGTTGCGGCTCGGTGCGGCCACGGGTGACCGCGTAGGGCCGGACCAGCGCTCCGCGCGGGTCCTCTCGCGGTTGTCCCATTCAGCGGTCACCTCCTCGTGGATCGGTCGACACGTCACCGATGACGGTCTTTCATGGTCGCGGAACTTCGGCCTCGGCTCAGGGGTGGCCCACGGCCTCGCGCGGCAGCGGGACGAGCGCGGCGCCGACCCGCTCGACCAGCAACGCCATCTCGTAGCCGACCTGGCCGACGTCGCAGCTACGTGCTGCGAGCACCGCCATCGACGAGCCGTCGCTGATAGACATCAGGAACAGATAGCCGCTGTCCATCTCGATCACAGTCTGCAGTACACCGCCCGCGCTGAACATCCTGGATGCTCCGTCGGTCAGGCTCACCACGCCGGAGGTGATGGCCGCCAACTGGTCGGCGCGGTCGGCGGGCAGGTCACGCGAGGAGGCGAGCAGCAGTCCGTCTGCCGAGACGGCCACCACGTGGGCGATCCCGGCCACGCTGTCGGCGAAGTTGCTGAGCAGCCAACCCATGTCCTGAATAGCTGCTGGCCTGTTCATTCGCTGGTCTCCTTGGTTGAGGTGGCGCGATACTGCTCGTTGCCGGCAGTCCGGCCACGTTGTACGCCACGGTGGTATGCCGACAGCAGGC
The DNA here is from genome assembly GCF_049179075.1 of Solwaraspora sp. WMMB335. Classification (NCBI taxonomy): domain Bacteria; kingdom Bacillati; phylum Actinomycetota; class Actinomycetes; order Micromonosporales; family Micromonosporaceae; genus Solwaraspora; species Solwaraspora sp. WMMB335. Next base: position 5,076,863 of record NZ_JBMHMF010000001.1, on the reverse strand, counting down.
CGCGGACCTCGTCCGGGGTACGCCGGGACGGCCCGCGAGCGGGCTTGGTCTCCACTCCGCCCGGCACGAGCTGCGCCTGCGGGCGACGCTTGGGCAGGCCGGACCGGGTCGTACCGGCGGCAAGGGGCTCCGCCGCCTGGCTGGCCCGAGCCCAGCCGTCGTCGGCCGCGGTCTGCCAACTGTCGGCACCCGCCGCAGCGCGTACATGGGGATCGGCACCGGAGGTGCGTACATGCGGATCAGCACCGGAGGTGCGTGCATGCGGATCGGCACCGGAGGTGCGCTGGCGTTGATCGGCACCGGGGGTGCGCTGGTGTGGGATGGCGTCGGTCGGTGCGCCGCTGAAAGCGGCCTGAGTGGACGGCATGCCGCCGGTCGCTGCGGCGCCTGACTGTGGTGCGGCGTTCGGCTGCACCGGAGCAGAGTACGCCGCATGCGGCGGAGAAGACTGCCCCGGGTTCCTCGCCGGCAACGGGGGCCTGGTGGGCGTGGCCGCCGTCGCCGCGTTGTTGGCTGGCGCCGCCAAACTTCCCGGCTGGCCGGCCGCCGGCATCTGATAGACCTGAGTCTGCGCTCGGCCGTGCGAGCGGAACCAGACCGCCTCCATCTCCCGGAAGATCGGCATTTCGGCCGCGTCTTCCGGGCGCGCTCCACCGGCGCTGGCTCCGGCCACCGGGCCCTGCGGCAACTGTCCGGCGGCCGGGCGCACGACCGGCGCGAGCGGGTGTGTGGTGGCCGGGATGACCGGCTGGTCGGCGTAGGCCCGTAGCGTCGACGGACGAACCGTCGGATAGGCCACCGTCGGCGTACCGACGTTGACCCCGGGGTCAGCCGGAGCAGGCGGGTTCAGCGTCGGCGGCGACGGTCCGGCGACGGGGGTCGGCGCTGGGCCGGCGGTCGCCGGGGCGACCGGCGGTGCGGCGAAGCTCTGGGTGTTCGCCGGCGTGCCGTACCCCTGGTGGCCCTGCGCCGCGCCGAAGCCCGACCCGGCCGGTTGCGTGCCGTACCCCGGGGCCACCGGCGGCGCGCCGAAACTCGCACCGGACACCGGCACCGCGGAGGTGGGGCTCGCCGCCGGTACGCCGAAGCTCGCACCGGACACCGGTGCCGCCGCCGGCGGCTGGTTGGCGGTCACGGGGAACGCGGCCGTATTGGCTCCGGCAACCGAATTCCATTGTGCTGACCGCGCGTTCTGCCACTGGTCGGTCAGGGTGGCCGTCCGTCCAGGGCTGACGGCGGCCGGCGGCCCGGAGATCGGCGACCAGCCGCCCGAGGTCGGTGCCGCCGAGATCGGCTCGGCCGGCAGGGCGGGCCGGCCACGACTCATCACCGGCTCGCGGGTGCGCTGGGGCAGCACCAGGATGCTGTTCGGGAGAGTGACCTGGGCGACCGTTCCGCCATCGATGTTGCGGCGTAGCTCCACCCGGATGCCGTACCGCCCGGCCAGCCGGCTGACCACCGCGAGGCCCATCAACCGGAACGCCGACACGTCCATCGTTGACGGCTCGGCCAGCCTGCGGTTCAGGTTGTCCAGCTGCTCCTCGGACAGTCCGAGGCCACGGTCTTCGACCTGGATGAGGACGTAGTCCCGCAGTCGTCGGGCGTCGGCCACCACGGTGGTCGTGGGCGGCGAGAAGCGGGTCGCGTTGTCGAGCAACTCAGCGACCAGGCGGACCACGTCGTTGACCGCGTGTGCGGAGATCAGGATATCGGTGTCGACCGTGCCGAACTCGATCCGGTTGTAGAGCTCGACCTCGGACTGCGCGGCCCGTAGCGCATCGACCAGCAGGGCGTCCTCACGGCGCGGTGCGGTGGAGTCGGCGCCGGCGAGGACCAGCAGGTTCTCGTCGTTACGGCGCATTCGGGTGGCCAGGTGGTCCAACTGGAAGAGCTGGGCCAGTCGCTTGGGGTCCTCCTCGCCACGCTCGATCGCGTCAAGTTCACCGATCATCTTGTCAACGAGCGTCTGGCTCCGGCGGGCCAGGGACAGGAACATGGCGGAGACGCTGGCGCGAAGCGCCGCCTGCTCGGCCGCGATCCGGACAGCTTCCCGGTGGACCACGTTGAATGCCTGGCCGACCTGACCGACCTCATCCCGGTTGGGCAGGCGGATGGGGTCACGCAGGCTCCGGACGATTTCCTCGGGCCCCCGGTCGTTGAGGTCGTTGACGTCCCGGAGCTTGGCCACCGCCGCCGGCAGGTCGCGGTGGGCCACCGACATGGCGCCTTCCCGCAGCCGGCGCAGCGAGCTGTTCAGCGACCGGGCCAGCACGACGGCCAGCACGATCGCCAGCACCAACGCGATCAGGACCAGGATGGACTCGATGATGGCCTGCCGGGTGACGTTCGTGCTGACCTCGGTGGCCCGGTTCAACAGGCGTTCCTCGAGCTGCAGCTCCGCCCACCGCATCAGGTCGTTGACGGCCCCGATGGCGCGGGCGGCTTCCTGGGCGGTCAACTGCGAGCGCTGGCCAACCGACCGGGTGATCTCGGTAGCGACCCGGTCGGCGAGGAAGACCGCGTCTCCGGTGACGCTGGTGTCGACCAGGTCCTGCTCCCAGGCGGAAGCGGTCAGCGAGAACGACAGCAGGGCCTCCTGCTGACTGGTCAACGTGGCCAGGTAGGACGAAAACTGTTCCTCGTCGAGCCGGCCGGTGGACAGCGCCGCGAAGACGACCGCTTCCTCCTCGGCGGTCGCGGCCTTCGCCCGAGCGAAGGCCGAGACGGCACGGAGGCTGTCCGGCACCTCGCCCTCACCGGAGACCTGACCGAGCAGCTCACCGTAGGACACCAGGTCGGACAGGATGACGCCGTAGCGCACCACGGCCTCCGGTACCGGCATCTGCTGACGGTCGAGGACCTCCTGCCGGGTGGCGTTGAGGGTGTCCAGATGGTCGTCGATCGCGCCGAGTTGTCGGTCGACCGCTGCCGGAATCCGCCCGAGGATGCTGCGTTCAGCGGTGTACTCCGCGATCCGCTCATCGGTACGGCGGACCCGGATGTTGTACGCCTCCGCGTCGGCCTCGGACGAGGCGAGGTACGCCAGAGCCGCCATCCGTTCCTTGTGAATTTCCTGGGCCAGGGCCGAGACGTCGACGGACACGGCGGCGAGCGACCGCAATGTCCGTGCCTCCAGCGCGCCCTGACCGACGTCAACCAGTCGGACCGTGGCCAGCGCAGCCACCGCCGCCAGCGGCACCACCAGGATGAGTGCCAGCTTGGACCTGATTCGCGCGTCCCTCAGCCGCGGTACCCATCGCAGCGGCGCGCGGCGCTTCCGCGGGCCGTTATCGGGCAGGGTCGTCGGTCCGGTCCTCACGACATCGCCTCCGTCGCTATCTCCACACGCGGACTGCCGACCGGTGCCTGCTGCAGCGGTGAGCGCCGCATGCGGCACGGCCGCGATTTCACCAGAAGTAGACCCGCTTGGGAAGCCTCACGGCGGCAGGAATCGGTCGGACGACCTGGAATCACCCGAGAGCTACCGGACAGTATCTTCATCACACCGCCCTGATCAGGACCGATGGAACTTCCACCGTCACATGTATCGGAAAAGTTAACGCTCGCAACTGGTCCTCGTTGCCAACATGTGGGACACCCGTCCCGAACGTCGCCCGGCCGGCGCGCTTGACCAGAACGCCCGCCGTTGGCAAGGTTTCCCAAGCTTTGCAGGTTCCGCGCACACCGTACGGCATGCCGCCGGTAACACTTCTATTGAGGACGCCATGATCCTGGCGCTGCCGGCGGGCGGGGTGCGTGCCTGCCGCGTACCTGGAGGACTGACTTGAGGCCCACCCGTTCCGCCGTAATCACGGTGCTCACATCCACATTGCTGGCCTCCTCGCTGACCGGCTGCGACCTGGTCAGCGACACAGCCGCAGGGGGCGAAATCGTTATCGCCGCCGACCTTGAGCTCTCCGGCGCGGCCGCGGCCGTCGGCAAGGGTTACCAGCGGGCCCTCGAACTCAAGGTTGAACAAATCAACGAATCGGGTTTGCTGGGTGACCGTACGATCAGGCTCGACGTGCGGGACAACCGCTCGGACCCGAGCGAGTCCCTGCGTAACATCGGGGACTTCACCGCGGACCCGCAGGTCACCGCGATTGTCATGGGCAGTTGCAGCGACTGTGCGGTCGGTGCCGCCCGGACCATCAACGACAAGCGGGTGCCGACCATCTCGCTCGCTCCGGCGACCGCGGTCGCCACCCCGGTCGCCGAACGGCGGTACCTGTTCAAGCTCGGGCCCAACGCCGCGGACAGCGCGGCGGCCGTCGCGAATGAACTACGCCGGCGCGAGATCGAGCGGGCCAGCCTGCTGCACACCGACGACGAATACGGTCTGGACGGTCTCCGCGTCATGACCGCCGAGCTGGACAAGCTCGGCATCGAGCTGGTCGACAGCAAGCGGATCCGGACCACCGACACCGACGTCAGCCAGGCCATCGCCACCCTGGCCGATCCCGAAGTCGACCCGTTCACCGGTTCGGCGGAAGACGAGGATCCTGGCGCGCTGCTGGTCTGGACCTCGGCCGAGCAGGCCGCGCTGGCCACCGACAGCGCGGCGCAGGTCGGCTACCCGGGCCCGCTGTACCTCGACGCCGCCGCCGCCGGTGATCTGTTCCTGACCGGAGGATCAGCCGACCGTGCGGAGGTCAACCTGGTTTTCACCCAGACGATGGTCATCGACGACGTGATCGCCACGACACCGGCGAAGGCCGCCCGCAAGCAGTGGTTCCGCGACTACACGGCCCGGTTCGGTAGCTACTACGGCTTCTCCTCGTTCGCCGCAGACGCGGTCCAGCTGATCGCCGAGGCCGTCGCCGCGGCCACCGGCCCGAACGGTGTCAGCCGCGAGAGCGTCCGGGACATCCTCGAAACGACCCAGCTCGACGGGCTGTCGGGTCCGATCCGGATGACGCCGGACAACCACTCCGGGCTGATGCCGCAGGCGCTGACCATGCTCGTCGCCCGGGGTGGACGCTGGCGGCTCGCCAGCTGACGCCCCGCGCGACCGTCGCACCCGAGGTGGCCGGTACGCGTCCGGTTCGGACGCGTACCGGCCACCTCGTTCTGGGAATCCACACTTCAGTGGGCTGGCGCAGTGGGCCGGCGGGCGAAGGGGCCCGACGAGAGGGGCTCAGCGGGCCGAGGTCGTCTCCCGGACCCACGGCAGGAACAGCCGCTCGATGAGCACCAGACTGAAGTAGAGCACGATACTCATCGCGGCGATCAACACGATCGCCGCCCACGCGGCGGCGGTGTCGCCCATCCCACTGGTCTGCACGATCATGAACCCGAGGCCCTGCTCCTCAGCGGCCTGGAACTCACCGATCACCGCGCCGATCGTCGCCAGCGGCATGGCGACCTTCAGACCGACGAAGATCTGCGGCAACGCGGCCGGCAACCGAACCTTGCGGAACGCCTGCCAGCGGGACGCGTCCAGCGATCGCACCAGCTCCGCCAGATCGGCCGGAGTGGAGGTCAGCCCGGTCGCCGTGGACAGCACGATCGGGAAGAAGCAGAGCAGGAAGACCATGGTGAGGATCGGCTTCTGGCCCCAGCCCAGCGTGACCACCAGCAGGGGCGCGAGCGCGATCTTCGGTACGGCGTTGAGCGCCACCAGTAACGGGGAGAACATCCGCTCGACCAGCTGTGAGCTGGCCAACGCCAGTCCGATCAGCACACCGGCGACCGTGGACAGAGCGAACCCCACCACGGTCGAGGTGGTGGTCACCAGGGTGTGCTCCAGCAGCCGCTCGGCACGCAGTTCGAACGCCGCGTACACGTCCTGCGGGGGTGGCAGCACCACAGGGTGCACGAGATTGAGCACGCTGGTCGACAGCCACCAGACGGTGACCACGACCACGATTCCGAGCAGTGGCAGCAGCACGGCCCCGGCACGGGAGCCGGCGAGGCCACGCACCGTGGGACCGAAACCGCGCATCGGCGGCGCCTGTGCCGGCTTGAGTACGGTCATCTTCGCTCCTCAGCTTGCCTGCCGGCATCCGGCCCGGACGCCGGTAACCAGACGCCGGACGACGGTACGGGTGGGCCGCTGTCCGGGCAAGGCCCGGGAGCGCGCCCACCCGTACCGGCCGATCAGGACTCGGCGTTCGGCGCCAGGTCGAAATTGACGACCTGCTCGGGCTCCAGCCCCGGCGGGATGGCACCGGCGCCCTGCAGGATCGCGATGCTGCGGGCGATCCGCTGGCTGTCCAGTGCCCCGACCGGGACACCGGAGCTGGTCGACTTGACGAACGCGGCCATCAGCTCCAACTCGGCGGCGGCGGCAGCCGGGTTGGACTCCTCCACGTTCTTGGCCAGGATCTCGCCGGACTCCTCGGGGTTCGTGATGCTGTACTCCAGGCCCTTGAGCAGGGCGGCACTGAAACGCTTCACCATCTCCGGGTCCTCCTCGGCGATCTTCGTCGAGGTGATCAGCACGTTGCCGTACAGGTCGGTCATGATGTCGCTGTACGGCAGCACCACGGCCTTCTTGCCCTGCGCGACGGTCTCCACAGTGGGCTTGCCGACCACGAACTGGCCGATGCCGTCCACCGATCCCGAGGCCAGGGTGCCCATCAGGGTCTGCGGCGCACCGTTGACCCACTCCACCTTGCTCTCGTCGATGCCGGCCAGCGACGCGTACGTCGGGAACAGGTTGCGCACCACCGAACCGGGAGCGTCAGCGAGCTTCTTGCCCTCCAGGTCCTTCGGAGTGCTGATGCCGTTGCCGTCCAGCGCGATGATCGCGGCCATTGTCCGCTGCTGGATACCCGCCACCACCACGAAGTCCTTGGCCTCGCCGTTGCCGAACTGCAGCAGGCCACCGGTGAGGTCGATCGGGGTGAAGTCCGCCTGCCCGGCGACGACGTTCTTGATGTTGTCGCCGGTACCACCGCCGGGCTTGATCTCCACGTCGAACCCGGCCTCTTCGAAGAAGCCCTTGTCCTTGGCGACCCAGGCATACGAATCCCGGCCGAAGTTTCCAAAGGACGTGAGGTACGTCACCTTCTTCAATGCCTCGGTACCGCTGGCGGCGGTGTCCTCGGCATCGTCCGAGCTACAGCCGGCAGTGACCACGAGCGCAGCCGCGAGCGTCGTGACCGCGAGCGTACGGGTGAACCTTCTCATGAACGTTGTGTCCTTTCCAACCGGAGGTCGCCCGGTAAACCCGCAGGTCACCGAGCAAACCGGTGGGGGTAGTTGGTCCGGCGCGGCGGTCAGCCCTTGGGGGCGGGCCGGCCACCGCGGTCGCGTTGGGAAACATCGCGGGCAACAGAGTACGAGGGAAACCTCACCAATGCGACAGCCGGGCAACCGACACATCGGATCCGAAACAAAAGTGTTTACCCCGCGGGTGATGCGTGGCAGGCACGATCCGGATACTCTGTCCCGGCTGTTGACCGGCTCAGGACAAGGCGAGCGGGGCACACGGTGCCCCCGGCACTCAAGATCACCAGGGCGAGGAGCACCGATCGCATGATCCAGCTCAGCGGAGTCGGGCGGACCTTCACCGGTCGATCGGGCACTGTGGAAGCGCTGCGCGGCATCGATCTGGCGGTGGCCGAAGGCGAGTTCGTCGCCGTGGTCGGGCGCTCCGGCTGCGGCAAGTCCACCCTACTGCGACTGGTCGCCGGCTTGCTGCCGACGACCGCCGGCACGGTCACCGTCGGCGGTGAACGAGTCGTCAAGGCACGTCGGGACATCGCCCTGCTCTTCCAGCGTCCGGCGCTGCTGCCATGGCGCTCGGTACTGGACAACGTACTGCTGCCAGTGGAGATCTTCGGCTGGCGGCGCGGGCGGCACCGGGCCAAGGCCCTGGAGCTGCTGGAACTGGTCGGCCTGGGCGGATTCGAGAAGCGACTGCCCCATGAGCTCTCCGGCGGTATGCAACAGCGGGTTTCGCTGTGCCGCTCGTTGATCGCCGAGCCCCGGGTGATGCTCATGGACGAGCCGTTCTCCGCGCTCGACGCGCTGACCCGCGAGGAACTGTCCGTAGAGCTGCAGCGGATCCACATGGAGCGGTCCGCGACCATCGTCTTCGTCACCCACTCGATCGACGAGGCGGTGCTGCTCGCCGACCGGGTCGTGGTTCTGAGCCCACGGCCAGGTCGCATCCGCAAGATCGTTGACATCGGCATTCCCCGCCCGCGCAGCCTCGGCCGCAACGCGCACACCGAGGACGTCGCCCGGTGCAGCGCCGAACTGCACGAAGTGCTGATGGAGCGGGACCTACCGGCGGCGGCCGGAATCGGAGGGAAGTGACATGCGGGTAAGCGTGTTCACCGAACCGCACCGCGGAGCCAGCTACGAAGACCAACTCAAGTTCGCCCGGATAGCCGAGGACGCCGGCTACGAGGGCTACCTACGAGCCGACCACTACCAGTCGATGAGCGAGCAGGTGACCCTGCCCGGACCGTCCGACGCCTGGCTGACGCTGGCCGCGTTGGCCCGCGAGACGTCACGGATCCGGCTCGGCACGCTGGTCACGTCGGCGACGTTCCGGCTACCCGGGCCGCTGGCCCTGATGGTGGCGCAGGTCGATCAGATGAGCGGCGGCCGGGTCGATCTCGGCATCGGCGCCGGGTGGTACGAGCGGGAGCACGCCTCGTACGGTTTGCCGTTTCCGCCGGTCAGCGAACGCTTCGACCGGCTCGCCGAGCAACTCGAGGTGATCACGGGGCTGTGGCGGACCCCGGCCGGTCAACGGTTCACCCACCGGGGCGCCTACTACGACCTGGTCGACGCCCCGGCACTGCCGAAGCCGGCACAGCCGTCCGGCCCGCCGATCATCATCGGCGGACGCGGTCCGAAACGGACTCCGGAGCTGGCCGCCGAGTTCGCCGACGAGTTCAACATGCCGTTCAAGTCCGTCGCCGAGACCGCGATGGCGTACGAGCGGGTGGCCGAGGCCTGCCAGCGGGTCGGACGGGACGAGCAGGACCGGGCACCGCTCACCCTGTCCGCCGGCATCGTGATCGCGATCGGGCGCACCGACGCCGAGGCCCAGCACCGGGCGGCGCCACTGCATGAGAAGAGCGCGCTGCCCCCGGAGGATCCGGTGGTCGGTTCGCCGGCGCAGTTGGTCGACCGGATCGGCGAGTTCGCCGCCGTCGGCACCAGCCGGGTCCACCTGCGCTTCATCGACCTCGGCGACCTGGACCACCTGGAGCTGGTGGCGGCCGAGGTGCTGCCGCAGCTCGGCTGAACCAACCACTACGGCGCTGCCGCCGCGCCGCCGCGGCGGCGGCGCCCGCCAGGTCCGGAAGTGCCACCAGGCCACACGTGCACCGGTCGACAGCGCAACCGGGCGGCCGTAACCTCCCGGCATGGCCTTCCGGACCTGGCTCACAGCACTATCCACCGCGTTCGGCGCGGCGGCCTTCGCGGGCGCGGTGCAGCTGGGCATCGGCTACGGGTTCGGCATCGTACGACTGGACCAGACCTTCGTCGGTCCGACCGCCGGGTTCTGGCCGGCGCAACTGGCCTGGATCGCCTGGTTCGCGATCGTCGCCACGGTGGCCGGTGCCACGGTTGCCGAAGCCGTCGCCACCCGTGTCGCCCAGCGTGGGCATTGCGAGCCGGCCGGCCGTGACATGTTGCGGTGGACAACGTTCTCGCTGGTCGCGGCGGCCGGTGCGGCGCTCGCGGTGGCCGGGTTGACCGTACTGCCGGCCGCCTCGGCGAACGGTCCGACCGACCCCGGTGCGGTGGTCGTGGCCGCTTCGCTGGCCGGCACCGCCGTCGGCGCGTTGGCCGGTGTCGCGGCGTTGATCCATCCGGTGATCCGGTGGAGCGCCACCGCCTTCACCGTGGCCCTCTGGCTGCTGGCCGCCGGGTCGGTGCTGCCCGTCCTGCCCGACGTCAGCCCCGCCGCCGACCTGCGGCCCGGTGTGCTCGATCCGGCCGGCCTCGGCTCGGCCGGCACCGGGCCGCGCACTCTTATCCTGCTTCCGGTGCTGGCGCTGCTGCTCGGAGCCACGGTCAGCGGCATGGCCCGCTGGCTGGTGCGACCGACGCTGCCCGGGTCGATGGCCGGTATGGCCGGACCGGCGGTACTCAGCACCGCATACCTGGTCGCCGGTGCCGGCGGGCCGGACGCGGACTACCTGAGCGAGCCGTACTGGGCGGCTCTGCTCGCGGTCGCCGCAGGTGCCGCCGGCTCGATCGGTGCAACCGCCGTCCGCTGGCCGGCTGTTCCCCGGCGGCGGCCAGCCGCCCCCGCTCCCGCCCCCGCGCTCCTGGCGGCCGCACCGCAGGCGAGCCGGCAACCGGCGGCCGGCGGACCGACCGGCGGACCGACCCGCGGCCAGCCACAGGGCGAGCAACCAGCAGATGAGCAACCAGCGGTCCGACAACCCGCCGCAGCTGAGCAACCCACCGCGCAGTCGCCCGAAACTGAGGACCACGTCGCAGACCGGCCGCCGGAGGGTGGGCGGCCGGGAGCCGCGCGGCCGGAGCAGCAGCATCCCGGCAACGCCCCACCGCCCACCCCGGTGTCGGTCCTACCTCGCGCCGAGCCGACACCGGTGGCCGCCGCCCCCGCGCCGGTGCCGGTCACCACCGTCGACCGTCCGGCTCCGCAGCCGATCACCACGCCACCGAGCACACCGGCCGCGCCTGCGCCACCGAGCACGCCGGCCGCGCCCTCGGCACCCGACGAGTCCGCGGCTGCCCGCAGGGACGAGTCGACTACCAGCGGCAAGGCGACGCCGGCGGCGAACCTGCCCCGGCAGCGCCGGGCACGTGGTAGTCGATCCTCCGAGGCGGCGCCAGCCCCACCGCCACGGCCGGAGCCGCCGCACCGGACCGAGCCGCCACTGACCGACGAGGACAAGGCCCACGTCGACTGGATCAGCGAGCTCGGCCGTCCTGGCCAGCGGTCCGGCCGGCAACCGGGCGATCAGGCGAGCGGCAGGTAGACCTTTCCACCGGCAGCGACAAATTCGTCCGACTTGTCCTGCATGCCCTTAGCGGCATATTCTTTGAGATCCTGCGTAATCTTCATGGAGCAGAACTTCGGCCCGCACATCGAGCAGAAGTGGGCTGTCTTCGCCGGTTGCGCCGGCAGCGTCGCGTCGTGGTACGACCGGGCCGTCTCCGGGTCAAGCGCCAGGTTGAACTGGTCCTCCCAACGGAACTCGAAGCGGGCCTTGGACAGCGCGTCGTCCCAGGCCTGCGCCCCGGGATGCCCCTTGGCCAGGTCGGCGGCATGTGCCGCGATCTTGTAGGCGATCACCCCGGCCTTCACATCGTCACGATCCGGCAGGCCCAGGTGCTCCTTCGGGGTGACGTAACAGAGCATCGCCGTGCCGAACATGCCGATCATCGCCGCCCCGATCGCCGAGGTGATGTGGTCGTACGCCGGCGCGATGTCGGTGGCCAGCGGGCCGAGGGTGTAGAACGGCGCCTGGTGGCACAGTTCCTGCTGCAGGTCGACGTTCTCCTTGATCTTGTGCATCGGCACGTGCCCGGGACCTTCGATCATCACCTGGACGTCGTGTTCCCAGGCCACCGACGTCAACTCGCCCAGCGTCCGCAACTCGGCGAACTGTGCCGCGTCGTTGGCGTCCGCGATCGACCCGGGCCGCAGCCCGTCACCGAGCGAGAAGGTGACGTCGTAGTGGGCCAGGATTTCGCACAGTTCGGTGAAATTGGTGTAGAGAAAGTTTTCCTGATGGTGCGCCAGGCACCAGGCCGCCATGATCGACCCGCCTCGGGACACGATCCCGGTCACCCGGTCCACCGCCAACGGCACGTACGGCAGCAGCACCCCGGCGTGCACCGTCATGTAGTCCACGCCCTGCTCGGCCTGCTCGATCACGGTCTCCCGGAACACGTCCCAGCTCAGCTTCACCGGATCGCCGCCGACCTTTTCCAGCGCCTGGTAGATCGGCACGGTGCCGATCGGCACCGGCGAGTTGCGGATGATCGCCTCGCGGGTCTCGTGGATCCGCTTGCCGGTGGACAGGTCCATCACCGTGTCCGCACCCCACCGGGTCGCCCAGGTGAGCTTCTCCACCTCCTCGGCGACCGACGACGTCACCGCCGAGGTGCCGATGTTGGCGTTGACCTTCACCAAGAACCGACTTCCGATAATCATCGGCTCGGACTCCGGGTGATTGACGTTGGCCGGCAGCACCGCCCGCCCGGCGGCGACCTCCCTGCGTACCAGCTCGGCCGGGAGCCCTTCGCGGACCGCGACGAACTCCATTTCCGGGGTGACCGTCCCGGCGCGGGCGTACGCGAGCTGGGTGGGCCGATGCCCGGCGGCACCGGCCAGTGGGGTACCGGCACCCCGGCTCGGCGCCACATCGCCACGGTCGGCGATCCACCGGCCACGCAACGGCGCGAGCCCGGCTTCGGGGTCAGCGCCCGGGCCGGCGGTGTCGTACAGCCGCACCGGTGGATTGTTCCCGGTCAGCGTCACCTCGGCGAACGGCACCTGGATGTCCGGTCGCGGTCCTTCGACGTACACCCTGCGACGAGCCTGGCTCGACATGGATTTCCTCCTCAGCTAGTTGTCGACTGCGCGGACCATCCGAAGTGGTCGACCGGGCCGTGACCGCCCCCCAGCCGCCAGTGACGCGCCCCAACCAGGGCCCGCGCGATGTAGTCCTTGGCGAACAGCAACGCGGCCGGTACGTCGTCACCGAGCGCCAGCCGGGCGACGATCGCCGCCGAGAAGCTGCACCCGGTGCCGTGCGTGTTGCTGGTGGCCAACCGCTGGCCCGGCAGCGTCCAGGTGCCGTCGGCGGTGCCCACGACGTCGACCGCCACGCCACCGGTCGGGTCCACGTCACCGGTCGGGTCGCTGGTCGAGTCGTCCGCCGGGTCGCCGCCGGTGACCACCACGTAGCGTGGGCCGGCGGCGACGAGCTCGACGGCGGCCCTGGCCATCTCGGCGGTGCTACGCACCGGCCGGCCGAGCAGCGCGGCGGCCTCCGCCCGGTTCGGGGTCGCCACCAGGGCATACGGCAGCAACCGCTCGACCGCACCGACCACCCCGAGCCGATGTCCGCTGGTGGAGACCAGTACCGGATCGACGACCAGGTTGGGCAGCCTGCCCGCGCGGGCCAACGCCGCGACCGCGCCGGCCACCCGGGCCGTGCCGAGCATGCCGGTCTTCACCGCCCGCACGGTCAGGTCGGACCGGACCGCGTCGATCTGGGCAGCCACCTGCCGTGCCGGCACCTGGTGCACACCGGTGACACCACAGGTGTTCTGCGCCGTCACCGCGGTGATCGCGCAGGTGCCGAACACTCCGAGCGCGGCGAAGACCTTCAGGTCCGCCTGGATGCCCGCCCCGCCGCCGGAGTCGGACCCGGCGATCGTCATCGCCACCACCGGGGTCGCGGGCATCCCCGTCGTCCAGTCCATCAGGCGACCGCCTCCGCCGACAGCGCGCCGGCCAGTCGGCCCACGAAGCCGGCCGGGTCGACGGCCCGCATCAGCGCGCCCATCACCGCGACCCCGGCGGCACCGGCGGCCCGACAGGCGGCCGCCTGCTCGCCGCTGGTCACCCCGGCGAGCGCGAACACCGGCACCGGTGCCAGCCGGGCCAGCCGGGCCAGGCCGGCCAGCCCGAGCGGTGGGCCGTAGCCCGGCTTGGACGCGGTGGGGAACACCGGCGAGACGGTCACGTAGTTCTCCACGGTCAACCGACCCAGCTCGGTCTCGTCGTGACAGGAGCGCCCGACCAGGCCGAACCGGGGCGGCGGGTACGGACCAGCGGCGCGCAGGTGCACCGCGTCACCCTCCAGCGGGTCCGGGCCGGCGGCGATCAGCAGGCCACCGGCCGGGGCGAGGATGGTGCGCAACCGCTCGGCGAGCGCCACCCGTTCGGCGCGCGGCAGGTCCCGTTCCCGCAGCACCACCATCCGGGCACCGCCGTCGACCGCACCCCGGATCACCTCGGGCAGCGACCGGGTCGCCCGGCGCCGGTCGGTGAGCACGAGTACGCCGTTCACAGCTGTGGCCGCCCGTCGTCGGGAGTGGAGGCGAGCGCGTGGTAGCGCTTCGGAATCCGCCCCGCGCCGGCGGCCAGCCGGCCTGCTTCGATCGCACGCCGCATCGCCGTGGCCATCGCCACCGGGTCGGCGGCCCGGGTGACCGCGCTGGCCAGCAGCACCGCGTCGCAGCCGAGCTCCATGGCCAGCGTGGCGTCGGACGCGGTGCCGATCCCGGCGTCGAGGATCACCGGTACGTCGACGCACTGGCGGATCAGCCGGATGTGGTGTGGGTTGCCGATGCCCAGCCCGGAGCCGATCGGCGCGCCGGCCGGCATCACCGCGGCGCAGCCCGCGTCGGCGAGCCGGCGGGCCAGCACCGGATCGTCGGTGGTGTACGGCAGCACGGTGAACCCGTCGTCGACCAGCTGCTCGGCGGCCCGCAGCAGCTCCACCCCGTCCGGCAGCAGGGTCCGCTCGTCACCGATGACCTCCAGCTTGACCCAGTCGGTGTCGAACGCCTCCCGGGCCAGGTGCGCGACCTTGACCGCCTCGGTCGCGGTGTAGCAGCCGGCGGTGTTCGGCAGCAGCCGCACCCCACAGCGGTCCAGCAGGTCGAGCAGGCCGCCGTGCATGGTGGCGGCGCTGTCCACCCGGCGCAGCGCCACGGTCACCAGCCCGGTGCCGCTGGCTTGGATGGCCTGTTCGAGAACGCGCAGGTTGGCGGCACCACCGGTGCCGAGGATCAGCCGGGAATCGAAGCTGCGCCCGGCCACGGTGAACGGTGTCATCCGGGCTCACCCGCCCTGCGCCGCGATGAGCACCTCGACCCGGTCGCCGTCGCGCAGCCCGGCCTCGGCCCAGCCGCTGCGCGGCACCACCTCGCCGTTGACGGCGACGGCCACCCCCCGGTTGGCGTCGGTGACGTCGCGGACGACGTCGGCGAGTCGCACACCGGCCGGCACCATCGTCGGCACGCCGTTGACCATGACTTCCATCAGCGGTCCTCCCCTGCTGGTCGGCCGACCGGCACGGCGAAGCGCTGCGGGCTGAACGGCGCGAGCACCGGGTCGGCGGTCGCACCGGCGGCCAGATCGGCGATCAGGTCGGCGGTCGCCGGCGCCAGCACGATCCCGTGCCGGTGATGCCCGGTCGCCACCAGCACCGGCTGCCCACCCGCCGGCTGATGCCAGCCGAGCAGCGGCGCGTTGTCCGGGGTGCCGGGCCGGGCGCTGGCCTGCGCCTGCACCAGCTCGTACTCGACGGTCTCCGGCACCAGGTCGGCGGCGGCACGCAGCAGTTCCAGCACCGCGCCGGCGGTGACGGTGGTGTCGCCGCGTTCCTCGATGGTGGCGCCGACGACCACCTCACCGTCGGCGCGGGGCACCAGGTAGACGTGGCGGCTGTCGGCGTACCCCCGGATCACGTGCCGGAACCCGACGGCGCCCGCGCCGCCCGCGCGCAGCCGCAGGATCTGCCCCTTCACCGGGCGCACCGGCAGCCCGGTGAGCGCGGCCGAGCCGCGGCCAGCGGCCACCACCACCTGCCGGGCGTCGACCGTGGACAGATCGGTGACCTGGTGCGGGACCATGCTGACGCCGGCCCGGTCCAGGGCGGTGCGCAGGGCCGCGACCAGCCGTCGCGGGTCGACCTGGTGATCGTCGGGCATGAACGCCCCACCGCGCACGCGTGGGGACAGCGCCGGTTCGCGGTCCCGCAGCCTGGTCGGGCGCAGCACGCTGATCGGCAGGTCAAGACCCTGCTGGTACGTCCACAGCCGCTGCGCCTCGCGCAGGTCGTCGCCGGTGAGCGCGACCACCAGGGTGCCGTCGGTGCGGTAGCCGATTTCGTGCCCGGTGACCGCGGTCAGTTCGGCGGCGAACGCCGGCCAGCGCTCGGCCGAGTCCACCAGCAGCCGGGTCAGCTCGACCTCGCCGAAGTAGGCTTCGGCGACCGGGGAGAGCATGCCGGCGGCCACCGAGGACGCGCCGGATCCGGGTGCCGGGTCGTGCAGCGCGGTCCGCAGCCCGCGCTGGGCGCAGCGCCACGCGATACTCATGCCGATCGGCCCGCCGCCGATCACCGCGACGTCCACCTGCGACGTCATGCCGCCACCCCGGTCCCGCCACTTTCGCCGGCCGGCCGGCGCAGCGCCGTGAGCAGGTCGGTGGTCGCCCGACGCGGGTCAGCGGCGGTGGCGATCGCGCCGACCACGGCGACGCCGTGCGCACCGGCGGCCAACAGTTCGGGCACCCGGCCGACGGTCACCCCACCGATCGCCACCACCGGTACGCCGACCGCGCCGGCCACCGCGGCCACTCCGGTCGGCCCGATCGGGTCGGGCAGCCCGGTCTTGGTGCTGGTGGCGTAGCACGGCCCGACCCCGAGGTAGGTCGCGCCGGCGGCGACCGCGTACCGGCCGGCAGGCGCGGTGCGGGCGGTCGCACCGAGGACCGGTGCCGGGCCGAGCACCCGCCGGGCCGCGTCGACCGGCAGGTCGAGGGCGCCGACGTGGGCGCCGGCCGCACCGGTCGCCAGGGCGATGTGCAGTCGGTCGTTGACCAGGCAGGTCACCCCGTACCCGGCGCATTCGGCCACGACGTGTGCGGTCAGTTCGTACGCGTCGCGGTCGGTCATCCCGTCCTCGACGCGGACCTGTACGACGAGGTCGGCGGTGGCCCCGGCGGCCTGGGCGGCGGCGAGCGCGGCACGCAGGACGCCGAGCGGGTCGCGCCCGGCCCGGGTGTCGGTGATCAGATGCAGTCGGCCGAGGGACGGCACGGCAACACTCCTCCCTGCGCCGGCATTACCCGGATCAGGTTCGACGGTCGGAGGCCGCGTCAGCCTCCCTCTCAGCCCGGTGCACCGGGCTCCCGTGGGTTACTTGCCTGTTACGGTACGACGGACCGGCCGGTCAGCCAAGGGCCAATCCGCGACAACCTTCGGCCCGCGCGTCAGTGCCCGCTGTAGGCGGTGACCAGGCTCACCGCCGTCACCAGGCCACGGTCAACCAGCGGTCGGCTCAGAAGCCGGCGGACCCGGTGCGAGCCGGCAGGATCGACTGCAGCTCGGCGAGATCGTCGGCACCGGGTTGCCACCGGCCGGCGGCGGCGTTGGCCCGTACCTGGTCGGCGGTGGTCGCACCGGCGATCACCGAGGCGACCGCCGGTTGTGCGGCCAGCCCGCCGATCGCCACGTCGAGCAGGGACAGGTCGCGCTTGCCGGCGTACTCCCGCAACGCCTCGATCGTGTCCCACGGGGCACCGGCGAGCCGGGCCTCGTAGCGACTGCCCTCGCTGGCGAGGCGGCTGCCCGCTGGCGGCTGCTCCGATCGGCGGTACTTGCCGGTCAGCAGCCCGTCGGCGAGTGGGAAGTACGGCAACAGTCCCAGGCCGAATCGCTGGCAGGCCGGCACGACCTCGACCTCGACCCGTCGGTCCAGCAGGTTGTACTCGTTCTGCGCGCTGACGAACGGGGTCAGTCCGCGGTCCCGGGCGGTCCACGCGGCGTCGGCGATCCGCCAGCCGGCGAAGTTCGAGCAGCCGACGTAGCGCACCTTGCCGGCGCGTACCAGATCGTCCAGGGCTTGCAGGGTCTCCGCGACAGGCGTGCCGGGGTCCGGCTCGTGGAGCTGGTAGAGGTCGATGTGATCGGTGCCGAGCCGGCGCAGCGACGCCTCGACGGCCCGCATCACGTACCGCCGGGCGCCGCGCGCCCCGTGATCGGCACCGTTCATCCCGGACATGTCCATGCCGAACTTGGTGGCCAGCACGACATCGTCGCGGCGGCCCCGCAGCGCGGCCCCGAGTTGCTCCTCAGAACCGCCGTGCGGGGTGCCGTAGATATCGGCGGTGTCGAACAGAGTGATGCCCGCGTCGATCGCCGCGTCCACCACCGCCCTGGTTCCGGCGAGGTCCAGTTTGCGCCCGAAGTTGTTGCATCCGACGCCGACCACGGAGACCACCAGGCCGGAGTCACCCAGCCGGCGGTGGATCATCTCTGCCACGGTGATCACTCTATGACCGCCGCCGCGCGACGACGACCACGATCGCGGCGGGTCAGCCGACGTCCCAGACCGGCTCGGGCACCTCCACCACGTCGCCGTCACCACCAAACAACACAAACCGGTCGAACGATCGGGTGAACCAGCGGTCGTGGGTGACCGCGATCACCGTACCCTCGAACGCCCGCAGCCCCTCCTCCAGCGCCTCTGCCGACGCCAAATCCAGGTTGTCGGTCGGCTCGTCGAGCAGCAACAGGGTGGCTCCGGACAGTTCCAGCAGCAGCACCAGGAACCGGGCCTGCTGGCCACCGGAGAGGGTGCCGAACCGCTGGTCGCCCTGCCCGGCCAGGTCGTAGCGGGACAGCACGGCCATCGCCGCGTGCCGGTCCATGCCGTTGCGATGGTCGTCGCCGCGCCACAGCACCTCGGCCAAAGTCTGGTCGAGCAGTTCGGGCCGGTCGTGGGTCTGCGAGAAGTGTCCCGGCCGGACCCGGGCACCGAGCCGGGCGACGCCGTCGTGCGCCACCGGGGTCAGCGCCGCCGCACCGGCGATCGGCCCGGCCGCCGGGTCCGGGTCGGAGCCGCCCCGGGCCAGCAGCCGCAGGAAGTGCGACTTGCCGGTGCCGTTCGCGCCGAGCACCGCGACCCGGTCGCCGTACCAGATCTCCAGGTCGAACGGGTACGTCAGACCGTCGAGCTCCAGCTGCTCGCAAATCACCGCCCGCTTGCCGGTACGGCCGCCGGACAGCCGCATCCGCAACGACTGGTCCTTCGGCGGCAGCGGTGGCGGACCGGCCTCCTCGAACTTGCGCAGCCGGGTCTGCGCCGCCTGGTAGCGCGAGGCCATCCCGTCGTTGTACGCGGCCTTCTGCTTGTACATCAGCACCAGGTCGCGCAGCTTCTGGTGTTCCTCGTCCCAGCGGCGCCGCTGCTCCTCCAGCCGGGCATGCCGGGCCAGCCGGGCCTCGTGCCAGCTGGCGAACCCGCCCGGATGCACCCAGGCCGAGCCACCTTCCACGGCGACCACCCGGTCGGCGGTCTGCGCCAGCAGCTCCCGGTCGTGCGAGACGTACAGCACCGACTTCTTCGACTCGCGCAGCCGCTGCTCCAGCCAGCGCTTGCCAGGTACATCGAGAAAGTTGTCCGGCTCGTCGAGCAGCAGCACCTCGTCGCTGCCACGCAGCAGCAACTCCAGCGCGAAACGCTTCTGCTGACCGCCGGAGAGCGTCCGGACCGGGCGGTCGCGGACCTGTTCCCACGACTGGTCGAGCACGATCGTGGCAACCGTGTCGAACACCACCTCGGCCTCGTAGCCACCGGCCTCGCCCCAGGCGGTCAGCGCGTTGGCGTACCCGAGCTGGGTCTTCTCGCTGCTGGCGGTGCTCGCGGCCGGCGTCGTGGCGTGCAGAGCGCGTTCGGCGGTGGCCAGCCGTTCACCGGCGGCCCGCAGCGTCGGCGGCGCGAGCGACAGGGCCAGGTCTGCGAGCGTACGGTCGTCGCCGATCATGCCGATGAACTGCCGCATCACGCCGAGCCCACCGGACCGGGCGATCGACCCCTCGGTCACCGGCAGGTCGCCGGCGACCATCCGCAGCAGGGTGGTCTTGCCGGCACCGTTCGGTCCGACCATGGCCATCTTGGCGCCCTCGCCGACCCGGAACGACACGTCGGCGAAGAGCTGCCGGCCGTCCGGCAGTACGTGCCCGGCACCCGCTACGTCCACGTAACCCATGCCGGCATGGTGCCCGATCCGGTGGCCGATGGCAGCTCAGATTTTCCGTGGCTCAGCGGGTGACCCGCAACACCCGGTAGCCCTGCTGGCTGGCGTGCCGGGCGACCTGCCAACCCTGGTCGACCAGCCAGCGCTGCACCGAGTCGCCGCCGAGGTACCGGGCGACGACCAGCCAGCCGACCCCATCGGATGCCAGCCGTGGCAGCCAACGGGCCAGCAGGGCGTGCAACTCGGCCTTGCCGACCCGGATCGGCGGGTTGGACCACAACTGGGTGAAGCGGACCGCCTCCGGAACGTCGTCCGGGGCACGGACGCATACCCGGTCGGCTACGCCGAGCCGGGCGGCGTTGAGCGCGGTGAGTTCCCGGGCGCGGGCGTTCACGTCCACCGCGTACACGCTGGCCGCCGGCGCCTGGTCGGCCAGCACACAGGTGATCGGGCCGTAGCCGCAGCCCAGGTCGAGGAACGGGCCGGGATCGGCGGATGCCGGCAGCTGCGCCTTGCGCAACAGTACGGCGGTCCCCGGGTCGAGGCGTCCGGCGGAGAAGACACCGGCCGCCGTCGTCAACGTGTAATCGCGACCGGCCGCACTGAACTCGATCGGCGAGCGCAGGTCGGCGGTGCCAGGTTGCGGGCTGAAGTAGTGGTCGCCGGTCACCCCGGCATTGTCGCCCAGCCGGCGGCGGCACTGCCCGGCGGCAGGAGCCGCCCCGATGCCACGCCGAGATACATTCGGATATGTCCGTTGTTCTTTTGGTGTAGTCCCCGGTAGCGGCTAAACCCCCGGATCGTCAGTTACCCTGTGCGACATGACGTACGGGTACGAATCCGGCACCGGCAACTGGCCGGACCAGCCGGACGAGTCCCGGAACCCGTCAGCCGACCGTTCCCGTCGCACTGGCGGCCCGCCACGACCGCACCAGCCTGGGCGGCACACCCGGCGTGACGCCGAACCGCCGCTGGACTCCGGACGCGGGCCTGGCCCGACGCCAGCCGCCGGTCGGACTCCGCCGGCACCCTCGGGCCGAGCGCTCGGCCCGGCACCCGACCCGGTCACCGGTCCGGTCACCGGTGCGGCCGTCCGCCCGGCGTCCGGACCCCGGCCACGCCCTGGGCCCCGGCCTTATCCGCCGCCCGCGACGCCGTCAGGTCGGCAGCCGGCGCCGGCGCCGGTGTCTCGGCCACGACCAAACCCTCAGCCACGACCGGCCCCGCCCCGGACCGCGCCAGCCGACCACGCGCACTACCGTCCGCCACCAGCCACCACCGCTGGCCCGACCGCCGCTTCGTCGACCGGCCGGCGTGCTCATCCACCGGTGCAGCAGCCGGTCCGGCCGTCGGCCGGGTCGGAGACGCGCGTTCGCGGATCTGCCCGGCCGGCTGGCACCGGTGGGCCCACAGCCAGTACATCCGCAACGGGTGAGTTCGTGCCGTTTCCTGACCCGCCGGCCACTGCACGGCAGCGGGCGCGGTCGTCGACCGGCCGCCGGCGCCCGGCGGGCCGTACCCCGGCGATCCGGCCGACGACCGAGGACCGGAGCGCCCGCATCGCCCTGCCCGCCGCCGGTCGAATCGGGACCGACCGGATCGGCACCGGCCACCAGGTGTCCACCGTCTGGTCTTCGCCCAAGCTGTGGCAGGTGGTGATCAGCAGCGCAGCCGTTCTGCTGCTCCTCGGTGTGTGCGGGTTGTCGTCGTTCTTCATCGTGGCGGACGAACGCAGCGGACGTGTCGATGCCGGCCTGGCCGCCCCCGATGCACCGACCGCCGTGCCACGTGACATCAGCTCCCGGACCGTCGACCCGGACCCGCTGACCGTGGCCGAAGTCTTCCCGACCGGCGACATCGTGATCGATCCGGCGGAACCGCCGTACAAGCTGCTGAAGACCCAGGTCGAGGAGCGCTGCCGGGCAGCCGCGGCCGGCGAGATCGGCATCCTGCTCGACGAACTCGGCTGCAGCCAGGTCGTTCGCGGCACGCTGCGCTCCCCTACCGGCAAATACCTGATCACCACCGGCGTGTTCAATCTGGCGGAGGCGTCCGGCGCCGAGTGGGCGCACGCCCGGATCAAGCCCCTGGTCGACGAGGAGAAGGGACGTTTCCAAGGAATGATCGCCGACGAGGGGACCGAGGCGATCGCCCTCGCGTCGGCCCAGGTCGGCTGGCACTCGCTGGGTCACTTCCTGATGTACTGCGTGATCGCTCAGACCGACGGCGAGCCGATCGCCGACGACGACCCGTACGCCCGACAGATCCTGTTCGACATGCTGCAGTTGCATCTGCAGGTCAACGTGCTGGAAAAGCGGACGGTACAGCCGGCGGCAGCGCTCAAGGCACAGCCGGCGGCCACGGTCAGGGCACAGCCGGCAGCCTCAACCGGCGGGTGACCAGCGCGCGGGTGGCGTACTCGTGGGGATCGGCGGGATAGCCGACCTCGACGAGGGTGAGCCCGTGCGGCGGGGCGACGGTGACCTCACCCGAGCGCTCCCGCCGCGTCAGCAGGCTCGCCGGCCAGTCGGCGGGCCGACGCCCGTCGCCGGCGAACAGCATCGCCCCGACCAGGCTACGAACCATCGCCTGGCAGAACGCGTCCGCCTGGACGGTGCCGATCAGCACGCCGTCGCTGTCGCGCTGCCAGTCGAGTCGGGTGATGTGCCGGATCGTCGTCGCGTGCTCCTTGCGCCGGCAGTAGGCGGCGAAGTCGTGTTCCCCGACGAACTGCGCGGCGGCGGTACTGAGCGCGGCCAGATCCAACGGGCGCGGCCAGGCCAGCGTGTCGTGCCTGCGCAACGGGTCGGCGCCGTACGGCGCGTCGGTGACCCGGTAGGCGTACCGGCGGTAGGTCGCGGAAAAGCGGGCGTCGAACTCGCCCGGCACTTCGATGACGGCCCGGACCCGTACGTCCCGGGGCAGGGTGCCGGCGAGCCGGCGCAGCAGCGTGCCAGCCCGGTCGGACCAGACCGCCTCCGGTACGTCCACATGGCAGACCTGGCCGGTGGCGTGCACGCCGGCATCGGTGCGCCCGGCCACGGTCAGGCCGGTGGCGGTGGCCGGGCCGAAGGCACGGTCCAGCGCCTCGGTCAACACGCCGGCCACCGTCCGCCGCTGCGGCTGTACCGCCCAGCCGGAGAACTCGGTGCCGTCGTAGGCCACCTCGAGCCGGATCCGAATCTTCACCTGCTCCACCTGATCCTCCCACTGCCGATCCGGGATTCCCCCCGCACACGGCAGGACCCGGCGCTTGTCGGCAAGCGCCGGGTCCGGTAGAGCTGCCGCTGATCGGATCTTGTCGCGGTCGCCCTGATCAGGCCTTGTCGCGGTCGGCCTGACCGGCGTCGGTCTGGTCGTCGTCAGCCGTCTCGGAGCCGGCCGGCTCCGTGTCGCCCGCAGCCGCCGTCGGGGTCTCGGCGTCAGTGGGCGACTGCGGAGCCTCGTCGGTCCCGGCAAGCGCCTCGACCTTGTCCTGCTGCGCGGCCTTACGCGCCGCCTTGGCTGGTGCCGGGGTGGCCACCACCAGCTCCTCGACCAGTTCGATGACCGCCATGGGGGCGTTGTCCCCCTTGCGCGGGCCGGTCTTGACGATCCGGGTGTAGCCGCCCGGACGGTTGGCGTACCTCGGCGCGATCTGGTCGAACAGCTCGAAGACCACGTCTTTGTCCCGCACGACGGACAACACCCGACGACGCGCGTGCAGGTCGCCCCGCTTGGCCTTGGTGATCAGCTGCTCCGCCAGGGGACGCAGCCGCTTCGCCTTGGTCTCGGTGGTCTTGATCTTGCCGTGCCGGAACAGCGAGGTGGCCAGGTTCGCCAGCATCATCCGCTCGTGCGCGGGGCTGCCGCCGAGGCGGGGGCCCTTGGTGGGCGTGGGCATGGTTGGTGCTCCTCAGTGGTGGCGGCAGCCGCCGTTACAGCTGCTCGGTCTCGCGGTAGTCGTCGGTGTCGTAGTCGGCTTCGCCGAAGGCGTCCACGACGTGTGCCGGGTCGAAGTTGGGCGCCGAGTCCTTCAGCCCCAACCCCATCCCGGCCAGCTTCATCTTGACCTCGTCGATCGACTTCTGACCGAAATTCCTTATATCGAGGAGGTCCGCTTCGGTCCGCCCGATCAGCTCGCCGACGCTGTTGATGCCCTCGCGCTTGAGGCAGTTGTACGACCGTACGGTCAGGTCCAGCTCCTCGATCGGCAGTGCCAGATCGGCGGCGAGCTGGGCGTCCTGCGGCGACGGCCCGATGTCGATGCCCTCGGCGGTCTCGTCGAGCTCGCGGGCCAGGCCGAAGAGCTCCACCAGGGTGGAACCGGCCGAGGCCAGCGCGGTACGTGGCCCGATCGACGCCTTGGTCTCCACGTCGATGATCAGCCGGTCGAAGTCGGTCCGCTGCTCCACCCGGGTCGCCTCGACCCGATAGGTGACCTTGAGTACCGGCGAGTAGATCGAGTCGACCGGGATCCGGCCGATTTCGGCGCCGGCCTGCTTGTTCTGGGCCGCGGTGACGTAACCGCGGCCCCGCTCGACGGTCAGCTCCATGTCGAGACGGCCCTTGCCGTTGAGGGTCGCCAGCTTGAGGTCGGGGTTGTGCACCGACACCCCGGCCGGTGGCTGGATGTCGCCGGCGGTGACGTCACCGGGACCCTGCTTGCGCAGGTACATGCTGACCGGCTCGTCGTGCTCGGAGCTGACGCACAGCTCCTTGACGTTCATGACGAGCTCGACCACGTCCTCCTTGACCCCGGGGATCGTGGTGAACTCGTGCAGCACGCCGTCGATCTTGATGCTGGTGACCGCGGCCCCCGGGATGGAGCTGAGCAGGGTACGCCGCAGCGAGTTGCCGAGCGTGTAGCCGAAACCCGGCTCCAACGGCTCGATGGTGAACAGGGACCTCGTGTCGCTGATCGACTCCTCGGACAGAGTCGGCCGCTGGCTGATGAGCACGTACTTCTCCTTGGGTCGGGGCGCCCGCTATATGACGCCCGTCGGTGGTGCACCCGTCGGTGGGGTCGTGGCCGGCCGATGCCGGGACGACCCCACCGACGGGGGTGGCTCACTTCGAGTAGAGCTCGACGATCAGCTGCTCCTGGACCTGCGTGTCGATAACCTGGCGGGCCGGGAGGGAGTGCACGAGGATCTTCATCTGGCTGGGGATGGCCTCCAGCCAGGCCGGCACGGTCTTGGACCCGGCCTCGCCCTGGGCGACCAGGAACGGGGTCAGCTCCTTCGACTTCGTCCGTACCTCGACGATGTCGTGCTCCTTGACGCGGAACGAGGGAATGTCGACCTTCTTGCCGTTGACCGTGAAGTGTCCGTGCTTGACCAACTGGCGGGCCATGTCACGGGACTTGGCGTAGCCGGCCCGGTAGACCACGTTGTCCAGACGGGACTCCAGGATCTGCAGCAGCACCTCACCGGTCTTGGCCTGCTTGGCCACGGCTTCCTCGTAGTAACCGCGGAACTGCTTCTCCAGCACGCCGTACACCCGGCGGGCCTTCTGCTTCTCGCGCAGCTGCAGGAGGTACTCGGTCTCCTTGGTCCGGCCCCGGCCGTGCTGCCCGGGCGGGAAGGGGCGGGACTCGAACGGGCACTTCGGCCCATCGCACTTGCTGCCCTTGAGGAACAGCTTCATCTTCTCCCGCCGGCAACGGCGGCAGTCAGCACCGGTGTAACGAGCCATCTTTCCCTAACCTCTCAGACCCGACGACGCTTCGGCGGACGGCACCCGTTGTGCGGCTGCGGCGTGACGTCGGAGATCTGTCCGACCTCCAGACCGACGGCCTGCAGCGAACGGATGGCGGTCTCCCGGCCGGAGCCGGGGCCTTTGACGAAGACGTCGACCTTGCGCATGCCGTGCTCCATCGCCCGCCGGGCGGCCGCCTCGGCGGCCAACTGGGCGGCGAACGGAGTCGACTTGCGGGAGCCCTTGAAGCCGACCTGGCCGGCGGAGGCCCAGGAGATCACCGCACCGGTCGGGTCGGTGATCGAAACGATGGTGTTGTTGAAGGTGCTCTTGATGTGCGCCTGCCCGTGGGCGACGTTCTTGCGTTCCTTGCGCCGGACCTTCTTGACTGCGGCTCCAGCGCGAGCCTTCGGTGGCATAAGTTCTCTGCGCTCCTATTGAACGATCCAGGTATCCGGTCGAGCCCGGTGACGGCCAGGACTACTTTTTGCCCGGCTTCTTCTTGCCGGCGACGGTCCGCTTCGGGCCCTTGCGGGTCCGGGCGTTGGTCCGGGTGCGCTGGCCACGTACGGGCAGCCCGCGGCGGTGCCGGATCCCCTCGTAGCAGCCGATCTCGACCTTGCGGCGGATGTCTGCCTGCACCTCACGACGCAGATCACCTTCGACCTTGAAGCTGGCCTCGATGTGATCCCGGAGCTGGACCAGCTCCTCGTCGGTGAGGTCCCGGACCCGCTTGTTCGGGTCGATGCCAGTCGCGGCCAGCGTGGCGATCGAACGGGTCCGGCCGATCCCGAAAATGTAGGTGAGCGCGATCTCCATCCGCTTCTCGCGGGGCAGATCCACGCCGACTAGACGTGCCATGTGTGGGCGTAACTCCTCAGCTGTGTCTCGCGGAGGTCTGAGCCCGATCCACCCCGGCTGCCCATGCCGCTGTCCCGATGGGCGCAGACGACGTTGCCGGGCCCCGGCCTCCGACCGGGGGTGGGTCGCGATGGACGGCGTGGTGACGCTTGCCGCTCGCGGCTGGAACGAGCATGTGCTGTTGTGGTGCTGATCGGCCGCCAGTGCCGCCCCGTCGCCGGCCCGGTCGTGCCGGTCGGCCGCAGGGGTCAGCCCTGGCGCTGCTTGTGCCGGGGGTCGGTGCAGATGACCATCACCCGGCCGTGCCGACGGATCACCCGGCACTTGTTGCAGATCCTCTTGACGCTCGGCTTGACCTTCACGGTATGCCTTACTTCCGTTGATGCCCGCCCGCACGGACGGCGAGCCGGGCTTGCGGACGGACACGGGACGCCCCGGCCGCCGTCAGGCGGGTTACTTGTAGCGATAGACGATGCGCCCGCGGGTGAGGTCGTACGGCGAGAGCTCGACGACGACCCGATCCTCGGGCAGGATGCGGATGTAGTGCTGCCGCATCTTGCCGCTGATGTGAGCCAGCACCTTGTGACCGTTGGCGAGCTCGACCCGGAACATCGCGTTCGGGAGTGGCTCGATCACCCGGCCTTCGATCTCGATGGCCCCGTCTTTTTTCGGCATGTCCTCCGCTGTCCTGACGTCGGTTGCTCGGGATCGGCTCACAACACCTTTCGCGGCCGGCCCACACGGCCCCTGTTCACCGTGCCGACCCGACCGCGCCAGCCGCGGCTCCAGACACTGGCCAGTTGCCGGAGGGGACGTGAGAACCCTTCCGGCGCACCAGTCAGACACGGCCTGCCGAAGCGCAGAAGCAGGCACGCTGGAGTGGACGCTGTGCGCCGATCCACCAGTGTACGCGGGTGGCTTCGCACCCGGCAAACCGCACCCTGCCCGGGGCCAGGTTAGCCGACCTGATCCGGTCATCGGGGGATGTCGCGGCGAAACGCTGCCGGGTCAGGCAGTCCCGGACCCCGGCTCACCCTGCCTCCGCGAAGCCTTTTCCTGTCTCTCCAATGCCTGCCGGGCCCGCTTGGCCGCACGTTGCTGCGGCTCGCCCTTCATCAGACCGAGCACCGTCGACACCACCAGCACCGCCCCCCATGGTCCGGCCACCCAGCCGGGCCAGAAGTAGAGCAGCTGCTGTGACATCAGACAGGTGATCAACCAGATACCGATCGTGATGCCGACCGTGGCCGCGTACCCGTCCCACTGGTCGACCAGCCAGCGCCGGGTGGCACCCGGATAGCGACCGTCCGGGCCTGGCGTCAACTCGGCGGGCAGGCTACCGGTGATGATCGGCGCGAGTTGGGACCTACCGACCGCCGCCAGCGGCGGCAGGTCGTCGAGCAGACCGTTGAGATCACCGTACGTCTTGGCGGCATAAGCCTGCTGCAGACGCTCGTCGAATTCGGCGAGATCCAGCCGGCCCTCGCTCAGCGCGGCGCGCAGCCGCTCGGCGACCGCTTCCCGGTCCGCGTCGGCCGCCCGCATCCCGTCCCGCCGGTCCATGGATACGAGCATGGCACCTCGGCGCAAGTCCGGCCAGCGCGGATCAGCGCAGCGCGCCGGCCAGCGCGGATCAGCCCGGTGTGCCGGCCAACGCGGATCAGCGCGGCGCGCCGGCCGGTTGCCGGGCGGTGACCAGGTCGCCGAGCCTGGCCCGCCCGCCGTCCGGCTCGGTCAACACCCAGACTCCGTCGGGCAACAGCGCGATGGAATGCTCGACGTGCACCGCCATCGACCGGTCCCGGGTCACCACCGTCCAGCCGTCGGAGAGCTCCTCGGTCCGCGGCGACCCGAGGGTGATCATCGGCTCGATCGCCAGTGCCATGCCCGCGACCAGCCGCGGCCCTTTGCCGGGTCGACCGTAGTTGAGCACATGCGGGTCCTGGTGCATCTCGGTGCCGATACCGTGTCCGCCGTAGCCCTCCACGATGCCGTACCGCCCGCCAGCACGGATGGCCCGCTCGACCGCGTAGGAGATGTCCGTCAGCCGGCCCCGGCCGGTCGCCGCGCCGCGGGTGGCGGCGGCGATTCCGGCCCACAAGGCGTCCTCGGCAACCGCAGCCATCCGTAGCAGCTCGGGACGGGCCTCGCCGACGGGCGCGGTGAACGCGGCGTCGCCGTGCCAGCCGTCCAGCACGGCGCCGCAGTCGATCGAGACGATGTCGCCTTCGCGCAGCACCTGCCGGGACGTCGGGATGGCGTGCACCACCTGCTCGTTGACGGAGGAACAGATGGTCGCCGGGTAACCGTGGTAGCCCTTGAAGGAGGGGACCGCGCCAGCGTCCCGGATGGTCGCTTCGGCGATCGCGTCCAGTTCGGCGGTGGAGACGCCAGGGGCGACGGCGGCGCGCATTTTGGCCAGTGCATCGGCCACCACCAGGCCGGCGGCCCGCATCCGGTCGATCTGGTCCGGAGTCTTCAGCTGAATGTCCAACTGCTGACGACGCATCGGCTCCTCGTCTCAGGTCGGGCTCGTCATCACCCGACGTGCAGCGGGTGCCACGGTCGGACGTCGACGCCTGTGATCCTACCCGCCGTACGAACGCAGGGCGTCGATCGCACGGGTCGTGACATCCTCCACCGGGCCGGTCGCGTCGATGCCCACCAGCTTGCCCTGGGCGCCGTAGAAATCGACCAACGGTGCGGTCTTCTCGGAGTACTCCACCAGGCGGCGCGCGATGGTCTCCGGCTTGTCGTCGTCGCGCTGGAACAGCTCGGCGCCGCACCGGTCGCAACGGCCCGCCACGGCCGGCGCGTCGAACTCGACGTGCCAGATCTTGCTGCAGCCCCGGCAGGTGCGCCGGCCCGACAGCCGCCGGATGACCTCGTCGTCGTCAACGACGAGCTCCAGCACCAGATCCAGCGCCGTGCCGAGATCGGCCAGCAACTTGTCCAGCGCGGCGGCCTGCGGCGTGGTCCGTGGGAAGCCGTCGAGCAGGAAACCCTCGCCGGCATCCGGCTCGGCAAGCCGGTCCCGGACCATGTTGATGGTCACCTCGTCCGGCACCAGCTTGCCGGCATCCATGTAGCGCTTGGCCTCCACACCCAGCGGAGTGCCTTGGGTCACGTTGGCCCGGAAGATGTCCCCGGTCGAGATCTTGGGCACGACCAGGTGAGCGGCGATGAACTCGGCCTGGGTCCCCTTTCCCGCCCCGGGGGGACCGACCAGTACCAGCCTCATCTACCGGAGGAACCCTTCGTAGTTCCGCTGCATAAGTTGGCTCTCGATCTGCTTCACGGTTTCCAGACCGACACCGACCATGATGAGCACGGCGGTGCCGCCGAACGGGAAGTTCACGTACTGGTCACTGTCCAGCCAGATGAAGAAGAAGTTCGGCAGGACGGAGACGAGGCCGAGATAGAGCGCACCGGGGAGGGTGATCCGGCTGAGGATGAAGTCGAGGTACTCGGCGGTCGGCCGGCCGGGACGGATGCCCGGTACGAAGCCGCCGTACTTCTTCATGTTCTCCGCGACCTCGGTCGGGTTGAACGTGATCGACACGTAGAAGTACGTGAAGAATATGATCATGAGGAAGTACGTGATGATATAGATCGGACTGGTCGGATTCGCCAGGTTGTTCTGAATCCATGCCTGGATCTGACCCGGGTCGTTCGGATCGAAGAACTGCAGCCCGAGCTGCGGCAGGTAGAGCACCGACGAGGCAAAGATCACCGGGATGACGCCGGCCTGGTTGACCTTGAGCGGGATATACGTGGAGGTGCCGCCGTACATCCGCCGGCCGATCATCCGCTTCGCGTACTGCACCGGAATCCGGCGCTGCGCCTGCTCGATAAAGACCACCAGCGTGATGACCACCAGGACGAGCACCAGGACCAGGCCGAACATCCCCCAACCGTGGGTGTTCTTGATGGCCCAACCCTCACTGGGCAGCCGCGCCGCGATCGAGGTGAAGATCAGCACCGACATGCCGTTGCCGACGCCGCGGTCGGTGATCAGCTCGCCCAGCCACATCACCATGCCAGTGCCGGCGGTCATCGTGATGACCAACACACTCAGCGTCAGCCAGATCGGCATGCCGGTCCCGTTCGGGATGATCGGCCACTCGTCGCACATGTTGTTGAACAGCTGCCCGGAGCGGGCCAGCGCGACGAACGCCGAGGCCTGCAGGATGCCCAGCCCCAACGTCAGGTACCGGGTGTACTGCGTGATCTTGGCCTGACCGGACTGCCCCTCCTTGCGCAGCTGCTCCAGCCGCGGAATCACCACGGTGAGCAGCTGCAGGATGATCGACGCGGTGATGTAGGGCATGATGCCCAGCGCGAAGACCGACAACGACAGCAGCGCGCCGCCGGAGAAGAGGTTCAGCAGGGTGAAGACGCCGCTGGCGTCACCGGACTCCATGGCGTCGATGCACTGCTGCACGTTGCCGTACGACACACCGGGACTGGGCAGCGTGGCCCCGAGCCGGTAGACCGCGACGATGAAGACCGTGAACAGCAGCTTCTTGCGCAGGTCAGGCGTGCGGAACGCACTGAGAAAGGCGGAGAGCAACTTCTTCCTCCTGCGCGAGGTGGCCGCCGGATGTCCTGGCGGGTCGGGGTGGGTGCGGTGCGCCCGATATCCATGACTGGCATCGGACTCTAACAGTCCGGCGTCTGTCTGGGCAGGCGTGCCCTAGAACATACACCGATCCCGATATTAACGGGACGAATGTCTCTCCAGGTAGGCGGTGGCGCCCGTCAGTCGCAACTGATCGAGCGCCACACCCACGATCGGCCTGCTCAGAGCTCGGTTGCCGAGCCACCGGCAGCAGTAATCTTCTCTTTCGCGGTGCCGCTGAAGGCGTGCGCCGACACCTGGAGCGTCACCCCACCGAGGTCGCCGCTGCCGAGCACCTTGACCGGCTGGCCCTTGCGGACCGCGCCGACCTCGGCCAGCCGCTGCGGCCCGACCTCGCCGCCGTCGGGGAACAGTTCGGCCAGTCGGTCCAGGTTGACGACCTGATAGACGACCTTGAACCGGTTCTTGAAGCCCTTGAGCTTCGGCAGGCGCATGTGGATGGGCATCTGCCCGCCCTCGAACGCCGCCGAGATGTTCTTGCGGGCCTTCGAGCCCTTGGTGCCCCGTCCGGCGGTCTTGCCCTTCGAACCCTCACCGCGACCCACCCGGGTCTTCGCGGTCTTGGATCCCGGCGCCGGCCGGAGGTGATGGACCTTGATCGTCATTACTCGACCTCCTCGACCTTCACGAGGTGGTTCACGGTGAAGATCATGCCCCGGATCTCGGGACGGTCCTCCTTGACCACCACGTCGTTGATCCGCTTGAGACCGAGCGAGCGCAGCGACTCCCGCTGGTTACGCTTGGTCCCGATCTCGGACCGGACCTGGGTCACCTTCAGACGTGCCATCGCAGCCGTCCTCCGTTCATCGTCGCTGTCACGCCCCTGCGCCCGCACGGGACGCGAGCATCGCGGCCGGAGCCACGTCCTCGACCGGCAGACCTCGCCGGGTAGCCACCGCCTCCGGCGACTCCAGGCTCTTCAACGCCGCCACGGTGGCGTGCACGATGTTGATCGGGTTGGACGAACCGAGGCTCTTGGAAAGCACGTCGTGGATGCCCGCGCACTCCAGCACGGCACGGACCGGGCCACCGGCGATGACGCCGGTACCGGCGCTGGCCGGCTTCAGCAGGACCACACCGGCGGCGTCCTCGCCCTGCACCGGGTGCGGGATCGATGCGGCGATCCGAGGCACCTTGAAGAAGTGCTTCTTGGCCTCCTCGACACCCTTGGCGATCGCTGCGGGTACTTCCTTGGCCTTACCGTAGCCCACACCGACCGTGCCGTCACCATCGCCGACGATCACCAGAGCGGTGAAGCTGAACCGCCGACCGCCCTTCACGACCTTGGCGACCCGGTTGATCGCGACGACGCGTTCCAGGTGCGGGGTCTTCTCGACGGGCGCGTTGCCGCGACCGCCTTCACGGCGGTTGTCGCGGCGACCACCTTCGCTGCCACCGGACCCGCCGCCACGACGCTGTTGACCTGGCATCAGCAGCCTTCCTTCCTACTCGTGACGGGGTTTGCTTCGAACTGAGTCGTGTGTTCAGGCATCAGGCGACCGTCAGAACTCGAGCCCGGCCTCGCGGGCGGCTGTGGCCAGCGCGGCGATCCGACCCGCGTACTTGTTGCCGCCGCGGTCGAACACCACCTTGGCGATGCCCGCCTCCTTGGCCCGCTCGGCGAGCAACGCGCCGACTTTGGTGGCGAGTTCGCTCTTGGCACCTTCGGCGCCACGGATCGAGGGGTCCATCGTCGAGGCGGACACCAGGGTGTGGCCCTTGGTGTCGTCGACGATCTGCGCCACCATGTGCCGCAGGGAGCGGGTGACCACCAGGCGGGGCCGCTGTGCGGTCCCACTGATGTTCTTGCGCACCCGGAAGTGCCGGCGCGCCCGCCCGATCGCGCGGCGGGCCGAGACGCTGCCGCCCGCCCGACGCTTGAGCAATGTAGCCGTCACTGTTCTTCCCTTCCGTTCGTGACTGCGGGGCTCGCAAGCTCGCTCCTCGCACTCACTTCTTACCGGCCTTTCCAGCCTTACGGCGGATGACCTCGCCCTGGTACTTCACGCCCTTGCCCTTGTACGGCTCCGGCGGGCGGATCTTCCGGATGTTGGCGGCCACCTCGCCGACCTGCCACTTGTTGATCCCGGCGATGTGGAACAGCGTGGGCCGCTCCACGGTGAAGGTGATCCCTTCCGGAGCCTGCACCAGCACCGGGTGTGAGAAGCCGAGCGCGAACTCGAGATCCTTGCCCTTGGCGGTGACCCGGTACCCCGTACCGGCGATCTCCAGGGTCTTGCGGTAGCCGTCGGTCACCCCGACGATCATGTTCGCCACCAGAGTCCGGTTCAGCCCGTGGAGTTCCTTGGCCCGGCGCTCGTCGTTGGGGCGGTTGATGTGCAGGTGGCCGTCCTCACCCCGTTCAGCCGTGATCAGCTCGGGCAGCACGTGCTCCAGCTCGCCCTTGGGGCCCTTGACCTTGACGGTCTGGCCGTCGATGGTCACATCGACGCCGGTCGGCACCGGGATCGACTTACGTCCAATACGCGACATTGTTACCAGTCTCCCGATTACCAGACGAAGGCGAGGACTTCCCCGCCAACGCTCCGCTTACGGGCCTGCCGGTCAGTGAGCAGCCCCTGGGACGTCGAAATGATCGCCACGCCCAGGCCGCCGAGCACCCGTGGCAGCTCGCCCGACTTGGCGTACACCCGAAGACCCGGCTTGGACACACGCTTGATCCCGGCCAGGCTCCGCTCCCGGTTCTGGCCGTACTTGAGTTCGACCACCAGCCGCTTGCCGACGACGCCGTCGGTCGGCTCATCGACCTGCCAGGCGGAAATGTAGCCCTCGGCCTTGAGGACCTCGGCGATGTTCGCCTTGATCTTCGAGTACGGCATCGTCACCCGGTCGTGGTACGCCTGGTTGGCGTTGCGCAGACGGGTCAGCATGTCTGCGATCGGGTCAGTCATCGTCATGGGTCTCGTCAACCTTTCTCGCCGGGGTTCCCGGCGGCGCTGCCGCCGGGCCTACGGCGAAGACCTGTCAAGGTGGGTTACCAGGAAGCCTTGGACACGCCGGGCAGTTCACCGCGGTGCGCCATCTCCCGGATGCAGACCCGGCAGAGGCCGAACTTGCGGTACACCGCCTTCGGACGCCCGCACCGCTGGCAGCGGGTGTAGGCACGCACCGAGAACTTCGGCTTCGCGGCCGCCTTGATGATCAGCGCCTTCTTGGCCATTGCTCAGTTCTCCTTGAACGGGAAGCCCAGGAGCTTGAGCAGCGCCCGGCCCTCGTCGTCGGTCTTGGCGGTGGTCACGACCGTGATGTCCATGCCCCGGGTACGGTCGATCCGGTCCTGGTCGATCTCGTGGAACACCGACTGTTCGGTCAGTCCGAACGTGTAGTTGCCGTGCCCGTCCAGCTTGCGCCCGTCGAGACCGCGGAAGTCCCGGATCCGGGGCAGCGCGATGGACAGCAACCGGTCCAGGAACTCCCACATCCGGTCGCCGCGCAGGGTCACCTTGGCCCCGATCGGCATTCCCTCGCGGAGTTTGAACTGGGCGATCGATTTGGTCGCCCGGCGCACCTGCGGCTTCTGCCCGGTGATGGTGGCCAGGTCGCGTACTGCGCCGTCGATCAGTTTGGCGTCCCGGGCGGCGTCACCGACACCCATGTTCACCACGATCTTGACGAGCCCGGGCACCTGCATCGGGTTCGCGTACTTGTACTGCTCCCGCAGCTGCGCGGCGATCTCGTCGCGGTACCGCTGCTTGAGGCGCGGTGCAGGCCTGGTCTGGGTAGCGGTGGTCATCACAGATCCTTACCGTTGCTACGCGCGATCCGGACCTTCTGGCCGCTGTCGTCGAACCGGTAGCCGACCCGGGTCGGCTTGCCGTCGGAGTCGAGCACCTGCACGTTCGAGACGTGAATCGGAGCTTCCTGGGTGACGATGCCACCGGTCTGGCCGCCGCGCTGGGTGGTGCGGATGCGGGTGTGCTTCTTGATCCGGTTCACGCCCTCGACGAGGACCTTGTCCTGCCGTGGGTAGGCCGCGATGACCTTGCCCTTGGCACCCTTGTCCTTACCGGCGATGACGACGACCGTGTCGCCTTTCTTCACCTTCACGGTCTACAGCACCTCCGGCGCCAAAGAAATGATCTTCATGAACCGCTTGTCCCGCAGCTCGCGCCCGACCGGGCCGAAGATGCGGGTGCCGCGTGGGTCCCCACCGTCCTTGATGATGACGGCGGCGTTCTCGTCGAAGCGGATGTACGACCCGTCCGGTCGCCGCTTCTCTTTCGCGGTCCGGACGACGACGGCCTTGACCACGTCGCCCTTCTTCACACCGGCGCCGGGGATCGCATCCTTGACGGTCCCGACGATCACGTCACCGATGCCTGCGTAGCGCCGACCGGAGCCGCCGAGTACCCGGATGCACAGAATCTCCCGAGCACCCGTGTTGTCGGCGACACGCAGTCGCGACTCCTGCTGGATCACGTCTATCTCCTATGTCTGCCAGTCCTCCGGTCGCCCGGAGCTTGGAAGAACCTGGGCCGCGCCACGCGCGGGCTGCCATCCGGACCCGACCGGCCCGAGCGCCACCGACGGCGGCGTGCGGGCCACTCGGCTACTTCGCCTTTTCGAGGATCTCCACCACGCGCCACCGCTTGGTGGCCGACAGCGGCCGGGTCTCCATGAGCAGCACCCGGTCGCCGACGCCGCACGAGTTCTGCTCGTCGTGCGCCTTCAGCTTGCTGGTACGGCGCATGACCTTGCCGTACAGCCGGTGCTTGACCCGGTCCTCGACCTCGACGACGACGGTCTTTTCCATCTTGTCGCTGACCACGAGCCCTTCGCGAACCTTGCGGCGGGCCCGGACGACCGTTGCGCCCTGCTCGGGGGCGGTGTTCTCACTCATGATGCAGCCACCTCAGTCGGCGCGGCGGAGAGTCCCAACTCACGCTCACGCATGATCGTGTAGATCCGGGCGATCTCCCGACGAATGACCTGCAGCCGGCGGTTGTTGTCCAGCTGACCGGTCGCGGACTGCACGCGGAGGTTGAACAGCTCCGCCTTGGCCTCCCGTAGCTTCGTGACCAGCTCCTTCTCGGAGAGTTCACGCAGCTCGGCGGCTGAAACGCCCGCTGCCATCAGCTTTCACCCACTTCGCGCGTCACGATGCGGCACTTCATCGGGAGCTTGTGGATCGCACGACGCATCGCCTCACGCGCGATCTGCTCGTTCGGGAAGGACATCTCGAAGAGCACCCGTCCCGGCTTGATGTTGGCGACCCACCACTCGGGCGAGCCCTTGCCGGAGCCCATCCGGGTCTCGGCCGGCTTCTTGGTCAACGCCTGGTCCGGGAAGACCGTGATCCAGACCTTGCCGCCACGCTTGATGTGCCGGGTCATCGCGATACGAGCCGACTCGATCTGGCGGTTGGTCACGTACGCCGGTTCGAGCGCCTGGATACCGAACTCCCCGAACATCACCCGGGTGCCACCCTTGGCGGCACCGGTACGGCTCGGGTGATGCGGCTTGCGGAAGCCCTTCGGGGGCTTGCGCGGGATCAGCATCTGTCAGCCCTCCTGCGCTGAGCTGTCCGCTCCGGCCGGGGCCGGAGTGGCCGGCGCGGCGTCAGCCGGCGCGGCACTGCTGGTCTTCGTCGAGGAGCCGCCGCCGGACATCTCCGCGGCAGCCGCCCGGCCGGCCTCGGTGCCACCGGCGGTGGTCCCGCTGGAACCGGAACGCCCGCGCCGGGGCCGCTCCGGCCGCTCACGGCGGGGGCGGCTCGGTGCCGCCTCGGCGGGAGCTTCCCGCCCTGGCACCGCGTCGCCCTTGTAGATCCAGACCTTGACACCGATGCGACCGAACGTGGTCCGGGCCTCGAAGAAGCCGTACTCGATGTTGGCCCGCAGGGTGTGCAGCGGCACCCGGCCCTCACGGTAGAACTCGGTACGACTCATTTCCGCACCGCCGAGGCGGCCGGACACCTGCACCCGGATGCCCTTGACGATCGGGTTCTTCATCGCCGACTGCATCGCCTTGCGCATCGCGCGACGGAAACTGACCCGGC
Source organism: Solwaraspora sp. WMMB335 (assembly GCF_049179075.1). Taxonomy (NCBI): domain Bacteria; kingdom Bacillati; phylum Actinomycetota; class Actinomycetes; order Micromonosporales; family Micromonosporaceae; genus Solwaraspora; species Solwaraspora sp. WMMB335. The sequence goes on along the minus strand of NZ_JBMHMF010000001.1, from coordinate 5,039,987 downwards.
TGGCCAGCTGCTCGGCGACGCCCTGGGCGACCAGCTGCGCATCCGACTCGGGGCTCTTCACCTCGAGAATGTTCAACTGCACCTGCTTGCCAGTGAGCTTCTCCAGCTGGCTGCGGATGCGGTCCGCCTCGGCGCCCTTACGACCGATCACGATGCCCGGCCGGGCGGTGTGGATGTCCACCCGCACCCGGTCCCGGGTCCGCTCGATGTCCACCTTGGAGATGCCGGCGCGCTCCAGGCCACTGGACATCATCCGGCGGATCTTGACGTCCTCGGCGATGTAGTCCTTGTAGAGCTTGTCCGCGTACCAGCGCGACTTCCAGTCGGTCGAGATGCCGAGCCGGAACCCGTGCGGGTGAACTTTCTGACCCATTACTCGGCACCCTCCGTGCTGCTCTGCTTGCCGGTGCTCGGCTCGTTGCCGGTGGTCGGCTCGCTCGCCGTACCCTGCGCCGCGGTTTCCTGCGGCGTCTCGGCCGCCGCCGTCTCCTGCGGCGTCTCGGCCGGGCGGGCCGTCTCGGCTGGGCCGGCCGGCTGGGCCTGCTTGGCCGGGCGGGCCTGCTTGGCCGGGCGGGCCTGCTTGGCCGGGCGGCGGGCCGGCGTGGCCGGGGCCACCGCTTCCACCGCGATGGTGATGTGACACGTCCGCTTGCGGATCCGGTACGCCCGGCCCTGTGCCCGTGGCCGGAACCGCTTCAGCGTCGGTCCCTCGTCCACGAACGCCTCGCTGACCAGCAACGCGTCGGGGTCCAGCTGCTCGTTGTTCTCGGCGTTGGCGATCGCGCTGGCCAGGACCTTGTACACCTGCTCACTAGCGGCCTGCGGCGCGAACTGCAGGACGGTGAGCGCCTCCTTCGCGGGCAGGCCGCGGACGAGGTTGACCACCCGGCGCGCCTTCATCGGCGAGACGCGCACGTGCCGCGCAATCGCCCGCGCGCCCGGGAGCACCGGAGCGTCGCCCTTCACTGGCATCGCTGTAACCCCTTGATCCTCTATCCGTGCCCGCGGCGTCAGCGCCGGCGACTCTTGCGGTCGTCCTTCTCGTGACCCTTGAAGGTGCGGGTCAGGGCAAACTCGCCGAGCTTGTGCCCGACCATCGACTCGGTGATGAACACCGGCACGTGCTTGCGTCCGTCGTGCACGGCGATCGTGTGCCCGAGCATCTCGGGGGTGATCGTCGAGCGCCGCGACCAGGTCTTGATGACGTTCTTGGAGCCCTTGTCGTTCTGCGTCTCCACCTTCTTCATCAGGTGGTCGTCGACGAACGGGCCCTTCTTCAGGCTGCGAGGCATGTGCTACCAGACTCCTTCTAGCCGCGCTTGCGGGTGGCGTAGCGGCGGCGGACGATCAGCCGGTCACTCGGCTGGCCCTTGCGACGGGTCCGGCCCTCCGGCTTGCCCTGCGGGTTCACCGGGTGGCGGCCGCCGGAGGTCTTGCCCTCACCACCACCGTGCGGGTGGTCGACCGGGTTCATCGCGACACCACGGACGGTCGGGCGCTTGCCCTTCCAGCGCATCCGGCCGGCCTTGCCCCAGTTGATGTTTGACTGGTCGGCGTTGCCGATCTCACCGATGGTGGCGCGGCACCGTACGTCGACCCGGCGGATCTCGCCGGAGGGCATGCGCAGCGTGGCGTACGCGCCTTCCCGGCCGAGCAGCTGGATGCCGACGCCGGCGGAGCGGGCCAGCTTGGCGCCGCCACCGGGCCGCAGCTCCACGCCGTGGATGGTGGAACCGACCGGGATGTTGCGCAGCGGCAGGTTGTTGCCGGGCTTGATGTCCGCGCTCGGGCCGGACTCCACCACGTCGCCCTGCTTGAGGTCCTTCGGCGCGATGATGTAGCGCTTCTCGCCGTCGGCGTAGTGCAACAGCGCGATCCGGGCGGTGCGGTTCGGGTCGTACTCGATGTGCGCGACCTTGGCCGGCACACCGTCCTTGTCCACCCGCTTGAAGTCGATCAGCCGGTACTGCCGCTTGTGGCCACCACCCTGGTGGCGGGCGGTGATCCGGCCGTGCGCGTTGCGCCCGCCCTTCTTGGGCAGCGGCACCACGAGCGACTTCTCCGGAGTCGACCGGGTGATCTCGGCGAAGTCGGCGACGGACGAACCACGGCGGCCCGGCGTCGTCGGCTTGTACTTACGGATAGCCATTGTCTACACCCCTCAGCTGACCGGGCCGCCGAAGGCCTCGATGCGGTCACCGTCGGCCAGCTTCACCATCGCCCGCTTGGTCGCCTTGCGCTGGCCGTAGCCGGTGCGCGTGCGCTTGCGCTTGCCCTCGCGGTTGAGCGTGTTCACGGTCAGCACCCGGACGTCGAAGATCTGCTGTATGGCGATCTTGATCTGGGTCTTGTTGGCGTCCGGGTGGACCAGAAACGTGTACCAGTTCCGGTTGAGCTCGGCGTAGCTCTTCTCCGAGACCACCGGCGCGACGATGATGTCGCGTGGATCGGCAATCGTGCTCACTTGTCGCCCTCCTCGGTCTGCTCGGTCTGCGCCGGCACGCCCAGCAGCTCGTCGAGGGCATCCTTGGTGAAGACCACGTCGTCGGCGACCAGCACGTCGTACGTGTTGAGCTGCCCCACCTCGATCAGGTGCACCAGGGACGCGCTGTTACGCAGGTTGCGCAACGACAACCAGTTCAGCTCGTCGGTCGCGCTGAGCACGATCAGCACCCGCTTGGCCTGGGTGACCTTGCGCAGCGTGGCCAGCGCGACCTTGGTCGACGGCTTTTCGCCCCCGACGAACGCCTCGACCACGTGGACCTGGCCGGCGCGCGCCCGGTCGGACAGGGCGCCACGCAGCGCGGCGGCCTTCATCTTCTTCGGGGTGCGCTGGCTGTAGTCACGCGGGACCGGCCCGTGTACGACACCACCACCGGCGAACTGCGGCGCCCGGATCGAACCCTGCCGGGCGCGACCGGTGCCCTTCTGCTTGTAGGGCTTCTTGCCGCCGCCGGCGACCTCGCCCCGGGTCTTGGTCTTGTGGGTGCCCTGGCGCGCGGCGGCGAGCTGGGCGACCACGACCTGGTGCATGAGGGCGACATTGGCCTGTACGTCGAAGACCTCGCCGGGCAGCTCGACCGTGCCGCTCTTGGCGCCCTCGACGTTGATCACGTCAACGGTCGTCATCAGTTACTCGACCCCTTCTTCACCGGTGCCTTCGCCGCGCTGCGGACCAGGATCAACGCGCCCTTGGGGCCGGGGATGGCACCCTTGACGAGCAGCAGGTTGTTGTCCTGGTCGACGGCCTGCACGGTGAGGTTCTGCACGGTGTAGCGGACACTGCCCATCCGACCCGCCATCCGGACACCCTTGAAGACGCGTCCCGGGGTCGCGCAGGCGCCGATCGAACCGGGCGAACGGTGCTTGCGCTCGACACCGTGGCTGGCCCGCAGACCGTGGAAGCCGTGCCGCTTCATCACACCGGCGAAGCCCTTGCCCTTGGTCTTGCCGGTGACGTCGATCCGGGCACCCGGCTCGAAGGTCCCGACGGTGACCTCCTGACCCAGCTCGTACTGGCTGGCGTCAGTGGTACGCAACTCGACGATGTGCCGCCGAGGGGCCACGCCGGACTTGGCGAAGTGGCCGGACCTCGGCTTGTTCACCTTGCGCGGGTCGACCGCGCCGAACGCGAGCTGGACCGCGGAGTAGCCGTCCTTGTCGGGGGTGCGCACCTGGGTCACCACACACGGGCCGGCCTGCACCACGGTGACCGGGACGACACGGTTGTTGTCCCAGATCTGGGTCATGCCGAGCTTGGCGCCCAGGATGCCCTTCACTTGCCTGTCCATTGTCCGGTCCCTACAGCTTGATCTCGATGTCGACGCCAGCCGGCAGGTCGAGGCGCATCAGCGAATCGACCGTCTTCGGGGTCGGGTCGATGATATCGATCAGACGCTTGTGCGTGCGCATCTCGAAGTGCTCGCGCGAGTCCTTGTACTTGTGCGGCGAACGGATGACGCAGAAACGGTTGATCTCAGTAGGCAGCGGCACCGGGCCTGCGACCTGAGCGCCGGTGCGCGTCACCGTCTCGACGATCTTCCGCGCCGAGGAGTCCACGACCTCGTGGTCATAGGCCTTGAGCCGGATGCGGATCTTCTGTCCCGCCATGGTGGCTTCTGTTCCTTCTCTCTCCGCCCGCAATGGAGCTCCGCTCGCCGGAGCGGATGCCGCCGGTCGGACCCCCGGCGCTGCCGTTTCCTCGTGTGTCCCACCCCCGCGGTCGGGCGTGTCGCATCTGCTGGCCAGGCTCCGCCCCGGGTAACCCGGAGCGATCCGGTCGCGCAGAGACACACCCTGCCGCTGAGATGTCGGGCGCCAAGCGGATTCACAGACACTGCAAGAGTCGATCACTTCTGCCATGACCGGCCGACTCGCGATGCCGCGGCTCATCCGCTCCGGACGCCGTGCGAGGGTGGCTGACTGCCGGGCAACCAGCCACCCTGCGCGGACGCAACCTGACTAGTATGCCGTACCGCAGTACGACAAGGCCAATCGGGTTACCAGTTCACTTGATGATCTTGGTGACCCGACCGGCGCCGACCGTCCGGCCACCCTCACGGATCGCGAACTTGAGGTTCTCCTCCATCGCGATCGGCTGGATCAGCTTGACGGACATGGTGGTGTTGTCACCCGGCATGACCATCTCGGTGCCCTCCGGCAACGTGACCACGCCGGTCACGTCGGTGGTCCGGAAGTAGAACTGCGGACGGTAGTTCTGGAAGAACGGCGTGTGCCGGCCGCCCTCCTCCTTGGAGAGGATGTAGACGGTCGCCTCGAACTCCGTGTGCGGGGTGGTGGTACCCGGCTTGATGACCACCATGCCGCGCTCGACGTCCTCGCGCTTGACACCACGCAGCAGCAGGCCGACGTTCTCACCGGCGCGCGCCTCGTCGAGCAGCTTGCGGAACATCTCGATGCCGGTGCAGGTCGTCTTGATCGACTTCTCGCGGATACCGACGATCTCGACTTCCTCGTTCGGCTTGAGTACGCCACGCTCGGCACGCCCGGTGACCACGGTGCCGCGACCGGTGATCGTGAAGACGTCCTCGATCGGCATCAGGAACGGCTTCTCAATCTCCCGCTCGGGCTGTGGGATCGCGGTGTCGACCGCGTTCATCAGCTCCATGAGCTTGTCGGACCACTCCGGGTCGCCCTCCAGCGCCTTCAGCGCCGAGACGCGGATCACCGGCAGGTCGTCGCCCGGGTACTCCTGGGCCGACAGCAGCTCGCGGACCTCCAGCTCGACCAGCTCGAGCAGTTCCTCGTCGTCGACCATGTCGCTCTTGTTGAGCGCCACGACGATGTACGGGACGCCGACCTGGCGGGCCAGCAGCACGTGCTCGCGGGTCTGCGGCATCGGACCGTCGGTCGCCGCGACCACCAGGATCGCGCCGTCCATCTGCGCGGCACCGGTGATCATGTTCTTGATGTAGTCGGCGTGACCGGGGCAGTCTACGTGCGCGTAGTGCCGCGCCTCGGTCTGGTACTCGACGTGTGCGATCGAGATCGTGATGCCGCGCGCCTTCTCCTCCGGCGCCTTGTCGATCTCGTCGAACGGCGTGTACGGGTTCAGGTCCGGCATCCTGTCGTGCAGGACCTTGGTGATGGCCGCCGTCAGCGTCGTCTTACCGTGGTCGATGTGACCAATGGTGCCGATGTTGACGTGCGGCTTAGTCCGCTCGAACTTCGCCTTCGCCACTGGTGTCCTCCTGTGGACTTCTTGGTTCGTACGCCCGGCGCGCCGTTCGGCGCTTAGGACTCTGTCGACAGCCTTTCCGGTCCGGTGTCGGCGACCGGGAAGTGCTTGGGTCTTGCGGCGGTCACGCCTTCAGGCCCGGTACGCGGTTCGCCGAGGGAGAGCCGGGGGATCACTCCCCCGGCGGGTCACTCGCCCGTCGCCTTCGCGATGATCTCCTTCGCCACGCTCTGCGGAACCTCGGCGTAGGAGTCGAACTGCATGCTGTAGCTCGCCCGGCCCTGGGTCTTCGACCGCAGGTCGCCGACGTAGCCGAACATCTCCGACAGCGGCACCAGGGCCCGGACGACGCGGGCTCCGCCGCGTTCCTCCATCGCCTGGATGATGCCACGACGGGAGTTGAGGTCGCCGATGACGTCACCCATGTTCTCCTCCGGAGTGGTGACCTCAACGGCCATCATCGGTTCGAGCAGCGCGGGATCCGCCCGGCGGGCGGCCTCCTTGAGCGCCATCGAGCCGGCGATCTTGAATGCCATCTCGGACGAGTCGACCTCGTGGTACTGGCCGTCGATCAGGGTCAGCTTGACCCCGACCAGCGGATAGCCGGCGAGGATGCCGTACTGCATGGCGTCCTGGGCACCGGCGTCCACCGACGGGATGAACTCCCTGGGCACCCGGCCACCGGTGACCGCGTTGGCGAACTCGTACGTCGGTGCCTCGTTGTCCAGCGGCAGCGGCTCCAGGCTGATGATCACCCGGGCGTACTGGCCGGAACCACCCGTCTGCTTCTTGTGGGTGTACTCGACCTTCTCCACCACGCGGCGGATCGTCTCACGGTACGCCACCTGCGGCTTGCCGATGTTGGCCTCGACGTTGAACTCGCGCCGCATCCGGTCGACGAGGATGTCCAGGTGCAGCTCGCCCATGCCGGCGATGACCGTCTGGCCGGTCTCCTCGTCGTTCTTGACGCGGAAGGTCGGGTCCTCCTCGGCCAACCGCTGGATCGCGGTGCTGAGCTTCTCCTGGTCGGCCTTTGTCTTCGGCTCGATCGCCACCTCGATGACCGGCTCGGGGAACGTCATCGACTCCAGGATGACCGGGTTCGCCGGGTCGCACAGGGTGTCCCCGGTGGTGGTCTGCTTGAGTCCCTGGACGGCGATGATGTCACCGGCGAACGCGCTGGCGCGCTCCTCACGCTTGTTGGCGTGCATCTGGTAGATCTTGCCGATCCGCTCCTTGCGGTCCTTGGTGGAGTTGATCACCTGGGACCCGGACTCCAGCGTGCCGGAGTAGACCCGTACGTAGGTCAGCTTGCCGAGGTGACGGTCGGTCTGGATCTTGAAGGCCAGGCCGGAGAACGGCTCGCTGGTCGACGGCTTGCGCAGCAGCGGGGTCTCCCCGTCGGTCGCCGTACCCTCGATCGCCGGGATGTCCAGCGGCGAGGGCAGGTAGTCGACCACCGCGTCCAGCATCGGCTGCACGCCCTTGTTCTTGAAGGCCGAACCGCACAACACCGGGTTGCCCTTGTCGGCGAGGGTCGCGCGCCGGATGGCGGCCTTGATCTCGGCCACGGACATGTCCTCGCCCTCGAGGTACTTCTCCATGATCGAGTCGTCGACGTCGGCGAGCGTCTCCAGCAGCTTCTCACGCCACTCGGCGGCGGCGTCGGCAAGCTCGGCCGGGACCTCTTCGACCGCGTAGTCCTCGCCCTTCATGGTCTCACCACGCCAGGTGAGGGCGCGCATCTCGACCAGGTCGACGACGCCGATGTGCTCGCTCTCCAGCCCGATCGGGATCTGCAGCACCAGCGGGGTGGAGTTGAGCCGGTCGATCATCATCTGCACACAGCGGAAGAAGTCGGCCCCGGTCCGGTCGAGCTTGTTGACGAAGCACATCCGGGGGACCTTGTACTTGTCCGCCTGCCGCCAGACGTTCTCGGTCTGCGGCTCCACACCGGCCACGCCGTCGTAGACCGCCACCGCACCGTCGAGCACCCGCAACGACCGCTCGACCTCGACCGTGAAGTCGACGTGGCCGGGCGTGTCGATGATCTGAATGGTGTGGCCCTTCCACTCGCACTTGGTGGCGGCGGAAGTGATGGTGATGCCCCGCTCCTGCTCCTGCTCCATCCAGTCCATGACGGCAGCGCCCTCGTGGACCTCACCGATCTTGTACGTGATACCGGTGTAGAACAGGATCCGCTCAGTGGTCGTGGTCTTACCGGCATCGATGTGCGCCATGATGCCGATGTTGCGTACCTTGGCAAGCGCTTCTGCGGCGGCCACTTCAATCCCTACTTCGTCTCGTCGTCGACTGTGTGTGGGCGGCTGTACCGGAAGGCATGACAGCTACCGCTTACCAGCGGTAGTGCGCGAAGGCCTTGTTGGACTCCGCCATCTTGTGGGTGTCCTCGCGGCGCTTGACCGCGGCGCCCAGCCCGTTGCTCGCGTCCAGCAGCTCGTTCATCAGCCGCTCGACCATCGTCTTTTCCCGACGGGCCTTGGAGTACTGGACGAGCCAGCGCAGTCCGAGGGTGGTCGCCCGGGACGGGCGGACCTCGACCGGCACCTGGTAGGTCGCGCCACCGACCCGGCGGCTGCGGACCTCGAGGGTCGGCTTCACGTTGTCCATGGCGCGCTTGAGGGTGACGACCGGATCCGTGCCGGACTTCTCCCGGCAGCCCTCCAGCGCGCCGTAGACGATGCGCTCGGCCAGCTGACGCTTGCCGCGCAGCAGGATCTTGTTCACCAGCTGAGTGACCAGCGGCGAGTTGTACACCGGGTCCGCGACCAGAGGCCGGCGCGGAGCAGGGCCTTTACGCGGCATGTCAGCTCTTCTCCCTCTTCGCGCCGTAGCGGCTGCGAGCCTGCTTGCGGTTGCGGACACCCTGGGTGTCCAGCGAACCGCGGACGATCTTGTAGCGGACGCCCGGAAGATCCTTGACCCGGCCGCCACGCACCAGCACGATGGAGTGCTCCTGCAGGTTGTGGCCGACGCCCGGGATGTAGGCGGTCACCTCGATCTGGCTACTCAGCTTCACCCGCGCGACCTTGCGCAGCGCGGAGTTCGGCTTCTTGGGGGTCGTGGTGTACACGCGCGTACACACACCGCGGCGCTGCGGGCTGCCCTTCAACGCCGGGGTCTTGGTCTTGCCGGTCTTGGCCTGACGGCCCTTGCGGACCAGCTGTTGGATCGTTGGCACCGGGTTCCTTCGCTCCCTCCGGCCGCGGGCGGCCGCGCTGCTTGCCCTAGCCGTCCGGGTTGGGCGGCTCTCCTACACTCCGACCGGCGATCCCAGCTGGGCACCGGCACCCGCGGTCGGGCGTGTCGCCCGCACGCGGACCCGGTGCGTTTGCTGTCACCCACCGGGATCTGCACCTGTCATGACGCTGCTCGATGGCCGGCAACCGGATCGGGCGCACGCACAACTTGCCCGGTCTGGCCGGGCACAAGGGGGAAGAGTACCCACCGCAGGCGCGCAGGTCAAAACGACGGGCCACTCCGATAACCCAGTGTACCGGCTCGCCCGGCCGACGGCCCGGCGGGCAGGCCTATCCCGGCAAGGTCACACGCTCAGCATGAGCAACACGGTCAGCGCCAAGCCGAGCAGGGTGAAGGCCAGCCCTGCGGCACCACAGCTGATGCCGGCGATCGCGATCCCCCGGCCGGTGAACCTGACCGCCGGCGGCGGTGCCGCTTGGCGGACCTGACGCAGCCCGAGCCAGCCCAGTACCACGGCGCCCCCGCCGAAGGCTCCGCTGAGTAGGGTGAACGCCCCGGCGACCCAGCCACCCCAGCTGTCCTCGAAACCAATCGCACCGAAACACCCCACCAGGACCGACACCAGGACCGAGATCACACCGGCGACCAGCGCACCGACCGCCAACCCGGACACGACCGGCGGCACCTCCAGATGCACCAGGCCGAAACTCGTGCCTGGGACGTGCTCCACCCGGCGAGCGGAAAGCCTGCCCTCCGGCGGTGGCGGGGCGATGCGGGTGCCGGCCGGTGTGCCACCGGAACCGTGGCCCGGAAACTGGGTCACGTTCGTTCTCCTCTGCCCGGACCGGTGCCCGGATCGATCAATCGACGTCGGGGGCGAAGTCCTGACCGGCCGGCGCGGTCGCCCACGTGAAGATGCCGAGCACGACCGCGAGGGTCAACACCGCGCCGGCCAGCAACAGGCCGAGCCAGGCCAGCTGTTCGCCACGGCGCAGCCAGATCGCCCCGGTCAGATAGCCCTGTGACGCGTACGCCTCGCGCCGGGCCTGCCGGCTGAGCAGCAGGGCCAAGCTGGCCGGCACCGCCCCGCCCACCAGGAGTCCGGTGACCACCGCGACCAGGCCGAGGGCGAAGACCGCGCCGGCCTTGGTCGAGCGGACCGGTTCGGGATCAGCGGGATGCCGCGGCATCGCCCGCCCGGCCGCGGATACCGGGGTCACCTGCACCCCACCAGCCTACAAGCTGACGGCGCCGGTCCCATCGCGAGCGCGATGGGACCGGCGCCGGTCGACTGTCGTAGGCCTCGATCCGGTCGTGGGCCGTCGGTCAGCGGTACGAGCCGAAGTCGAAGTCGTCCAGCGGCACCGCCTGGCCGCTGGCCGGCCCGAACCCGTAGTCGGTTTCCGGGTACCCGGTCATCGAGTAGACCTTGGCCTTCGCCTCCTCGGTCGGCTCGACCCGGATGTTGCGGTACTTGCTGATGCCGGTACCGGCCGGGATGAGCTTACCGATGATCACGTTCTCCTTGAGGCCGATCAGCGAGTCGCTGCGGGCGTTGATCGCCGCGTCGGTCAGCACCCGGGTGGTCTCCTGGAAGGAGGCCGCCGAGAGCCAGGAATCGGTGGCCAGCGAGGCCTTGGTGATGCCCATCAGCATCGGCCGGCCGGCGGCCGGCTCGCCACCTTCGGCGACCAGCCGGCGGTTCTCCGACTCGAACACCGCCCGGTCGACCAGCACACCCGGCAGCAACTCGGTGCCACCGGAGTCGATGACCGTCACCCGCTTGAGCATCTGCCGGATGATGATCTCGATGTGCTTGTCGTGGATCAGCACACCCTGTGAGCGGTAGACCTCCTGGACCTCCTGGGTCAGGTGGACCTGAACCGCGCGCGGGCCAAGGATCCGCAGCAACTCGTGCGGGTCGATGGTGCCCTCGGTGAGCTTCTCGCCGACGGTGACGTGGTCGCCGTCGTGCACCCGCAGCCGGACCCGCTTGGAGACCTTGTCGTGCACGATCTCGTCGCTGCCGTCGTCCGGGATGACGATGATCTTCCGCGACCGCTCGCCGTCCTCGATCCGCACCCGTCCCGGGGTGTCCGCGATCGGCGCCTTGCCCTTCGGCACCCGCGCCTCGAAGATCTCCTGGACCCGGGGCAGACCCTGGGTGATGTCCTCACCCGCGACGCCACCGGTGTGGAAGGTCCGCATCGTCAGCTGGGTACCCGGCTCGCCGATGGACTGGGCGGCGATGATGCCGACCGCCTCACCGATGTCGACGGTCTTGCCGGTGGGCAGCGAGCGCCCGTAGCAGGCACCGCAGACACCGAGCTTGGACTCGCAGGTGAGCACGCTACGCACCCGTACCGTCTCCACCCCGGCGGCGATGAGCTTGTCCACCAGGATCGAGTTGAGGTCCGCGCCCCGCTCGACCACGACCTCGCCGTCGGCGCCCTTGATGTCCTCGGCGAGGGTCCGGGCGTGCACCCCGGTCTCGGCGAACTCGTGCACCACCAGCTTGCCGTCGATCCGCTCGCCGACCTGCATGGTGATCGCCCGGTCGGTGCCGCAGTCCTCCTCGCGGATGATGACGTCCTGGGAGACGTCGACCAGCCGCCGGGTCAGGTAGCCCGAGTCGGCGGTCCGCAGCGCCGTGTCGGCCAGGCCCTTGCGGGCACCGTGCGTGGAGATGAAGTACTCCAGTACGGACAGGCCCTCCCGGTAGCTCGACTTGATCGGCCGCGGGATGATCTCGCCCTTCGGGTTGGCCACCAGACCACGGATCGCGGCGATCTGCCGCAGCTGGAGCAGGTTGCCTCGGGCACCCGAGTGGATCATCTTCCACAACGGGTTCTCCTGGGGCAGCGCGGTCTCCAGGTCCTTGGCGATCTCGTTGGTCGCCTTGGTCCAGATCTCGATCAGCTCGCCACGCCGTTCCTCGCCGGTCATCAGACCGCGCTGGTACTGCTTGTCGATCCGGTCGGCTTCCTTCTCGTAGCGCTCCAGGGTCTCCTGCTTGTGCGGCGGGGCGATGACGTCCTGCATGCCGATCGTCACACCGGACCAGGTGGCCCAGTGGTAGCCGGCTTCCTTGAGCCCGTCGAGCGTGGCCGCCAGGGCGACCTTCGGGAACCGCTCGGCCAGGTCGTTGACGATCGCCGAGAGCTGGCTCTTGCGGACCTCGTAGTTGACGAACCGGTAGCCGACCGGCATGACCTCGTTGAACAGCACCCGGCCCAGGGTGGTGTCGACGACCAGCGGCTGCCCCGGCTGCCAGTCTTCCGGTGCGCTCCACCGGGAGGCCCCGGCGCCGTTGTCCACGTCGACCACGCCGTGCAACCGGATCCGCACCGGCGCCTGCAGGTGCAACTCGCCGTTGTCGAAGGCCATCCGCGCCTCGGCGTCCGAGCTGAACACCCGCCCCTCGCCGAGCAGGCCTTCGGTCCGGTGGGTGAGGTGGTACAGACCGATGATCATGTCCTGGGTAGGCATGGTCACCGGCTTGCCGTCCGACGGCTTGAGGATGTTGTTCGACGACAGCATCAGGATCCGCGCCTCGGCCTGCGCCTCGGCGGACAGCGGCACGTGCACCGCCATCTGGTCACCGTCGAAGTCGGCGTTGAACGCGGTGCAGACCAGCGGGTGAATCTGGATCGCCTTGCCCTCGACCAGCTGCGGCTCGAAGGCCTGGATACCCAGCCGGTGCAGGGTCGGTGCCCGGTTGAGCAGCACCGGGTGCTCGGAGATGACCTCTTCGAGCACGTCCCACACCACCGGCCGCTGCCGTTCGACCATCCGCTTGGCGGACTTGATGTTCTGCGCGTGGTTGAGGTCCACCAGGCGCTTCATCACGAACGGCTTGAACAGTTCCAGCGCCATCTGCTTGGGCAGGCCGCACTGGTGCAGCTTCAGCTTGGGACCGACGACGATGACCGACCGGCCGGAGTAGTCGACCCGCTTGCCGAGCAGGTTCTGCCGGAACCGGCCCTGCTTGCCCTTGAGCATGTCGGACAGCGACTTGAGCGGCCGGTTACCGGGCCCGGTGACCGGACGGCCACGGCGGCCGTTGTCGAACAACGCGTCGACGGCCTCCTGCAGCATCCGCTTCTCGTTGTTGACGATGATCTCGGGCGCACCGAGGTCGATCAGCCGCTTCAGCCGGTTGTTCCGGTTGATCACCCGGCGGTACAGGTCGTTGAGGTCGCTGGTCGCGAACCGGCCACCGTCGAGCTGCACCATCGGGCGCAGGTCCGGCGGAATGACCGGTACGCAGTCCAGCACCATGCCCTGCGGTGAATTGCGGGTACTGAGGAAGGCGGCGACCACCTTGAGCCGCTTGAGCGCCCGGATCTTCCGCTGGCCCTTGCCGGTGCGGATGATCTCCCGCAGGTTGTCCGCCTCGGCGTCGAGATCCATGTTGTGCAACAGGGTCTTGATCGCCTCGGCGCCCATCCCGCCGTTGAAGTACGGGTCGAACCGGTCCCGCAGCTCCCGGTAGAGCAGTTCGTCGGTGACCAGTTGCTTGGGCTCCAACTTGCGGAAGGTGTCCAGCACCTCGTCGAGTCGGTCGATCTCGCGCTGGGCGCGGTCGCGGATCTGGCGCATCTCCCGCTCGCCGGATTCCTTGACCTTGCGGCGTACGTCGGCCTTGGCCCCCTCGGCCTCCAGCTCGGCGAGGTCGGCCTCCAGCTTGGCGGCCCGCTTCTCGATCTCCGAGTCGCGGCTGTTCTCCAGCTGGCGCTTCTCCGCGAAGATCTCGTTCTCGATGGTGGACATGTCGCGATGACGTGCCTCGGTGTCCACCCCGGTGACGACGTACGACGCGAAGTAAATGATCTTTTCGAGATCCTTCGGCGCCAGGTCCAGCAGGTAGCCGAGCCGGCTCGGCACGCCCTTGAAGTACCAGATGTGGGTCACCGGCGCGGCGAGCTCGATGTGCCCCATCCGCTCCCGGCGGACCTTGGAGCGGGTGACCTCGACGCCGCACCGCTCACAGATGATGCCCTTGAACCGGACCCGCTTGTACTTGCCGCAGTAGCACTCCCAGTCCCGCTGCGGGCCGAAGATCTTCTCGCAGAAGAGCCCGTCCTTCTCCGGCTTGAGGGTGCGGTAGTTGATCGTCTCAGGCTTCTTGACCTCGCCGTGCGACCACTGACGGATGTCGTCGGCGGTGGCGAGGCCGATGCGCAACTCGTCGAAGAAGTTGACGTCGAGCACGTTACGTGTCCCCTATGTCGTCGTCGTTGCTGCTGAATCAGGGTGTGTTGGGTGGCCCCGGCCGGGGCCACCCAACACACCTCACACTTCCTCGACCGAGCTCGGCTCCCGCCGGGACAGGTCGATACCGAGTTCCTCCGCGGCGCGGAACACCTCGTCGTCGGTCTCGCGCATCTCCAGGGCCACGCCGTCGCTGGAGAGCACCTCGACGTTGAGGCACAGCGACTGCAGCTCCTTGAGCAGCACCTTGAACGACTCCGGGATGCCCGGCTCGGGGATGTTCTCGCCCTTGACGATCGCCTCGTAGACCTTGACCCGGCCCAGGACGTCGTCCGACTTGATGGTCAGCAGTTCCTGCAGGGCGTAGGCGGCGCCGTACGCCTGCATCGCCCAGCACTCCATCTCGCCGAAGCGCTGGCCACCGAACTGGGCCTTACCGCCGAGCGGCTGCTGGGTGATCATCGAGTACGGCCCGGTCGACCGTGCGTGGATCTTGTCGTCGACCAGGTGGTTGAGCTTGAGGATGTAGATGTAGCCGACCGCGATCGCGTCCGGCAGCGGCTCGCCGGAGCGCCCGTCGAACAGCTGTGCCTTGCCCGAGTTGCCGATCAGCTGGACGCCGTCGCGGTTGGGCAACGTGCTGCCGAGCAGGCCGGTGATCTCCTCCTCGCGGACACCGTCGAAGACCGGGGTCGCGACGTTGGTGTCCGGCTCGGCGGCGTCCGAGCCGATCGAGCGCAGCGCGGCCTTCCACTCCTCGTCGTCGCCTTCGACCTTCCAACCGGTCTTGGCCACCCAGCCGAGGTGGGTCTCCAGGATCTGGCCGATGTTCATCCGGCCCGGCACACCGAGCGGGTTGAGCACGATGTCGACCGGGGTGCCGTCGGAGAGGAACGGCATGTCCTCCACCGGCAGGATCTTGGAGATGACGCCCTTGTTACCGTGCCGGCCGGCGAGCTTGTCGCCGTCCTGGATCTTCCGCTTCTGGGCGACGTAGACCCGGACCAGTTCGTTGACACCCGGCGGCAGCTCGTCGCCGTCGTCGCGGGAGAACGTCCGTACGCCGATGACCGTGCCGGTCTCGCCGTGCGGCACCTTGAGCGAGGTGTCCCGGACCTCCCGGGCCTTCTCCCCGAAGATCGCCCGCAGCAGCCGCTCCTCCGGGGTCAGCTCGGTCTCGCCCTTCGGGGTGACCTTGCCGACCAGGATGTCACCGGGGACGACCTCGGCGCCGATCCGGATGATGCCGCGCTCGTCGAGGTCGGCGAGCATTTCCTCGCTGACGTTCGGGATGTCGCGGGTGATCTCCTCCGGACCGAGCTTGGTGTCCCGGGCGTCGACCTCGTGCTCCTCGATGTGGATCGAGGTGAGCACGTCCTGCTGCACCAGCCGCTGGGACAGGATGATGGCGTCCTCGTAGTTGTAGCCCTCCCACGGCATGAACGCCACGAGCAGGTTACGACCGAGGGCCATCTCGCCGTCGTCGGTGCACGGCCCGTCCGCGATGACCTGGCCGGCCTCGACCCGGTCGCCCTCGAAGACGGTCGGCTTCTGGTTGACGCAGGAGCCGGCGTTGGACCGACGGAACTTGTGCAGCAGGTAGGTCCGGCGATGGCCGTCGTCCTGGTGCACCGTCACGTAGTCGGCGCAGAGGTCCTCCACCACGCCGCCGGCCTCGGCGATCACCACGTCGCCGGCGTCGACCGCGGCGCGGTACTCCATCCCGGTGCCGACCAGCGGTGACTCCGCCTTGACCAGCGGCACCGCCTGCCGCTGCATGTTCGCGCCCATCAGGGCCCGGTTGGCGTCGTCGTGCTCCAGGAAGGGGATCATCGCGGTCGCGACGGAGACCATCTGCCGCGGCGAGACGTCCATGTAGTCGACCGCGGCCGGCGGGACGAAGTCGACCTCGCCGCCCTTACGGCGGACCAGGACCCGGTCCTCGGCGAAGGTGCCGTCGGACATCAGCGGCGCGTTGGCCTGCGCCTTGACGAACCGGTCCTCCTCGTCGGCGGTCAGGTAGTCGATCTGGTCGGTGACCCGGCCGTCGACGACCTTGCGGTAGGGCGTCTCGATGAACCCGAACGGGTTGACCCGCCCGAAGGTGGACAGCGCACCGATCAGGCCGATGTTCGGGCCTTCCGGTGTCTCGATCGGGCACATCCGACCGTAGTGCGACGGGTGCACGTCACGGACCTCGAAACCGGCCCGTTCCCGGGACAGACCACCCGGACCGAGCGCGCTGAGCCGGCGCCGGTGGGTCAACCCGGCGAGCGGGTTGGTCTGGTCCATGAACTGGGACAGCTGGGAGGTGCCGAAGAACTCCTTGATCGCGGCGACCACCGGCCGGATGTTGATCAAGGTCTGCGGCGTGATCGCCTCGACGTCCTGGGTGGTCATCCGCTCCCGGACGACCCGCTCCATCCGGGACAGGCCGACCCGGACCTGGTTCTGGATCAGCTCGCCGACGGTACGCAGCCGCCGGTTGCCGAAGTGGTCGATGTCGTCCGCCTCGTAGCCCTCCTCACCGGAGTGCAGCCGGCAGAGGTACTCGACGGTGGCGACGATGTCATCCTCGGTGAGGATGCCGGTGTTGATCGGCACCTCGAGGTTGAGCTTCTTGTTGAACTTGTACCGGCCGACCTTGGCGACGTCGTACCGCTTGGGGTTGAAGAACAGGTTGTCGAGCAGCGTCTGGGCGTTCTCACGGGTCGGCGGCTCACCCGGACGCAGCTTGCGGTAGATGTCGAGCAGTGCCTCGTCCGCCCCGGCGATATGGTCCTTCTCCAGGGTGGTCATCATCAGCTCGGACCAGCCGAACCGCTCGCGGATCCGGTCGGCGGTCCAACCGATGGCCTTGAGCAGGACGGTCACGGCCTGACGCCGCTTACGGTCGATCCGGACACCGACGGTGTCCCGCTTGTCGATATCGAACTCCAGCCAGGCGCCCCGGCTCGGGATCACCTTGACGCTGGACAGGTCACGGTCGGAGGTCTTGTCCGGCTGCTTGTCGAAGTAGACGCCCGGAGACCGGACGAGTTGGCTGACCACGACACGCTCGGTGCCGTTGATGATGAAGGTGCCCTTGGGCGTCATCATCGGGAAGTCGCCCATGAACACCGTCTGGCTCTTGATCTCGCCGGTGGTGTTGTTGGTGAACTCCGCGGTGACGAACAGTGGTGCGCAGTAGGTCAGGTCCTTCTCCTTGCACTCCTCGATCGAGGCCTTGACCTCGTCGAAGCGCGGGCTGGAGAAGGAAAGCGACATAGTGCCGGAAAAGTCCTCAATGGGACTGATCTCGTCGAGGATCTCCGCGAGGCCTGATCGTGCGTGCGGGTCGTCAGCCGACCGGCCCTGCCAAGCCTCGTTGCCCACCAGCCAGTCGAAGGATTCAGTCTGGATGGAAAGAAGGTTGGGGACCTCGAGGTGTTCGGTGATCCGGCCGAATGAGATTCGGCGAGGAGCGAAAGCGCTCGACGTACGGCTGGTCTTCGCAGGGCGGGAAGCTGCCAAGATGCGTCCTTCCGAGGACCGGTGCTGCAGACGGCTGTTTCGCGCGCACTCCAAAGAACCTCGGTCGAAATATCCAGGATCGGACATTCCGGGCGCGAGGTAAGTCGGAAGGCAGCGCAAACTAGCAGTGTAGCCGAGCGGCTAACCGCTGTCCAGCCCGTCCCCACGGGACGTCGCGGAGCCGGCCGGGTGCCGGAAACAGGCACCTCCAGGCCGCTCGGAACGCGGCGTTTCCCACGGGGCCTTCGTGGGGCCGGCTGGCGGCGAGACCGCGGCCCGGATGTCCGGTGCCGGCTCTCCCCGCCGGTGCCATTACCCAGCGATGGCCGTCGCAAGCCTGGCCGGGCGATGCAAGCTTTGAGCGGTGTTGCAGGCCTCGGATCAGTCTTGCTGTAGTCAGCGTGCCTGCCGCTACGGGCCGCGTCAAGGCCTGTCGTACGGGTAGATCGCCCACCGCCCGGACCGATGCCGCGACGGTACCGACCGCACTGACCGGCGGAAGAGGCGAAATGCCCTGATCACCGAGTGATCGCACCGGGTGTGCGAACGGAAACGGGCGGCGACCCCGCATCCGGATCGCCACCCGTTCGACGCTGTCGCTGTGGGTCAGGTCACTTGAGAGTGACCTTCGCGCCCTCCGCCTCGAGCTTGGCCTTGGCCTTGTCCGCGGCCTCCTTGTTGGCCTTCTCCAGGACCGGCTTCGGCGCGGCCTCGACCAGGTCCTTGGCCTCCTTGAGGCCCAGTCCGGTCAGCTCCCGGACCACCTTGATGACCTGGATCTTCTTGCCGCCGTCAGCCTCCAGGACGACGTCGAACTCGTCCTTCTCCGGCTCGGCCTCGGCCGGGGCGGCGGCCGGGCCGCCAGCGGCCGCGACGGCGACCGGAGCGGCGGCGGTGACGTCGAAGGTGTCCTCGAACTGCTTCACGAACTCCGAGAGCTCGATCAGCGTCATCTCCTTGAACGCGTCGAGCAGCTCTTCGGTGCTGAGCTTCGCCATGGCTGGCTTCCTTTCGATGTGGTGACGTTGTCGGGCAGCCGGCGGCTCAGGCCTGCGTACCCTCGGATTCGCGCTTGTCCTGCAGCGCAGCCGCCAGGCGGGCGGTCTTGGACAGCGGCGCCTGCAGCACGGCCGCGGCCTTGCTCAGGTTCGCCTTCATGGCGCCGGCCAGCTTGGCCAGCAGCACCTCGCGGGACTCCAGGTCGGCCAGCTTGGTGACCTCGGTGGCGGAGATCGTACGGCCTTCGAAGACCCCGCCCTTGATGATGAGCGCCGGGTTGGCCTTCGCGAAGTCACGCAGGCCCTTGGCCGCCTCCACCACGTCGCCGGAGACGAAGGTGAGCGCGGTAGGACCGGTGAACAGGTCGTCGAGCCCATCGATGCCCGCGTCCGTCGCGGCCCGCTTGGCCAGGGTGTTCTTCGCCACCGAGTAGATGACGTCCTGCCCGAGCGAGCGGCGCAGCTGGGTCAGCTGCGAGACGGTGAGACCGCGGTACTCGGTGAGCACCGTCGCTCCCGACTCGCGGAACCGTTCGGTCAGCTCGGCGACCGCGGTGGCCTTGTCGGCGCGAACCGGCTTGTCCGCCATGTCCCTCCTTCCTGGTGCGCCAGGCTGGGCGACCGGTCAGCGGCACGCGGACCGGTCGTGAAGATCCCGCGACCACGAAAAACGCCCCGGCGCGGCGGGCGCACGGGGCGGGACAGCCGTCGACCGACGGCGATGACACGCGTCTTCCGTTCCGCCCCTGCGCGGGCCGCCCGTGCGAACGGGACCTTCAACCGTGCCGGAGCACGGTGACCAGCGGTCTTTGGGTGTGGATACGGTCGAGCGTACGGCACCGGTGCGGCGGCCACCAAATCGGTAAGGGCGGGCCGGTCATGGTGCCGGCCCGCCCTTACCGATATCTGTCGATCGGTGCGATTCAGCTGTCGCTGGTCGCCTCCTGCAGCTCCTTCACCACGTTCGGATCGACCGGGACGCCCGGCCCCATCGTCGTGGTCAGGGTGACCTTCCTGAGATACTTGCCCTTGGCCGCCGACGGCTTGGCCCGCAGCACCTCGTCCAGCACGGCCGCGTAGTTGGCCACCAGCTTGGTCTCGTCGAACGACGCCTTGCCGATGATCAAGTGCAGGTTGGAGTGCTTGTCGACCCGGAAGGTGATCTTTCCGCCCTTGATGTCCGAGACGGCCTTGCTCACATCCATCGTCACGGTGCCGGTCTTCGGATTCGGCATCAGGCCGCGCGGGCCCAGGATCCGCGCGATCCGACCGATCTTCGCCATCTGGTCGGGAGTGGCGATCGCCGCGTCGAAGTCCAGCCAGCCGCCCTGGATCCGGGCGACCAGCTCGTCCGTGCCGACCTCGTCGGCACCGGCGGCGACGGCCTCCTCCGCCTTGGCCCCGGCGGCGAAGACGATCACCCGAGCGGTCTTGCCGGTGCCGTGCGGCAGGTTGACCGTGCCGCGGACCATTTGGTCCGCCTTCCGCGGGTCGACGCCGAGGCGCATGGCGACCTCGACCGTGGCGTCGAACTTGGCGGAGCTGGTCTCCTTGGCCAGCTTCACCGCTTCAGCGGGGGTGTAGAGCTTGGACCGGT
Source organism: Solwaraspora sp. WMMB335 (assembly GCF_049179075.1). Classification (NCBI taxonomy): domain Bacteria; kingdom Bacillati; phylum Actinomycetota; class Actinomycetes; order Micromonosporales; family Micromonosporaceae; genus Solwaraspora; species Solwaraspora sp. WMMB335. The sequence continues at coordinate 5,019,745 of NZ_JBMHMF010000001.1, read as the reverse complement.
CGATGAGATCGAAGGACTTGCGATAGGTCTTGCTGTGCTGCATGTGTCTCGGCTCCTGTGGTCATTGGCGGGTCGCGGCGGACGCGTACCCTCCCACGCTGGTCCGGCCCGGCCTGCCGGGCCGGCTGATCACTCCTTGACGGTGATCCCCATCGACCGGGCGGTGCCCGCGATGATCTTTTCCGCCTGCTCGACGCTGTTGGCGTTGAGGTCGGCCATTTTCTTCTCGGCGATCTCGCGCAGCTGCGCGGTGGTCACCGAGCCGACCTTGGTGGTGTGCGGCACGCCCGAACCCTTCGGGATCCCGGCCGCCTTGAGTAGCAGCCGGGCGGCGGGCGGGGTCTTCAGCACGAAGGTGAAGGAGCGGTCCTCGTACACGCTGATCTCAGCCGGGACGATGTCACCCCGCTGGGATTCGGTCTGCGCGTTGTAGGACTTGCAGAACTCCATGATGTTCACACCGTGCTGGCCCAGCGCCGGACCGACCGGCGGCGCCGGGGTCGCCTGGCCGGCAGGCAACTGCAGCGTGAACGTCTTGACGAGCTTCTTCTTCGGAGGCATGTCTCTTCCTGGGGCTCGATCTGGTGGCCGGGTTCGATCCGACCGGGTTCGATCCGACCGGGTTCGGCCCAAACGGACTCGACCCGATGGTCGGGCACCACCGGTCCGCCGCGCACGATCAGACGCGGCCTGGGGCCGACGTTAAAGAGTAGCGCAACCGACCGGACCGACCGGCGCCGGGTGCCGCCACCCGGCGTGGTCGGTTGGTGGTGGATCTCGGTCCGCGTCCGCGATCGGTCAGATCTTCGCGACCTGGTTGAAGTTGAGCTCCACCGGAGTCTCCCGGCCGAAGATCGACACCAGCACCTTGAGTTTCTGCTGGTCTGCGTTGATCTCGCTGATCGTGGCCGGCAACGACGCGAACGCACCGTCGGTGACCGTGACCGAGTCACCGACTTCGAAGTCGAGGACCTTGACCTCGGGCTTGGCCTTCTTCGGCTCGGCGGCGACCGCCGGGGCGAGCCACTTGAGCACCTCGTTGAGCGACAGCGGGGCAGGGCGGTCGGCGCGGTCGGTGGCGCCGACGAAACCGGTCACCCCGGGAGTGTTGCGCACGCAGGAGTACGACTCCGGAGTCAGATCCATCCGGACCAGGATGTAGCCGGGAAAGACCTTGTTCTGTACCTGCAGCCGCTTGCCGTTCTTCACCTCGACCTCTTCCCGGGTCGGCACCTCCACCTGGAAGATGTACTCCTCCATGTCGAGGCTGCTGATCCGGGTCTCAAGGTTGGTCTTCACCTTGTTCTCGTAACCGGCGTACGAGTGCACGACGTACCAGTCGCCGGGCGCGAAACGCAGCTTCTGGCGCAGCTCGGCGACCGGATCGAACTCCTCGTCGTCCGCCTCGACGGCGGGCACCGCTGGTGCGCTGGCGGCCTCGACCGACTCGTCAGCAGCCGCCGTCGCTACCGTGGACTGCTCGTCGGTGGCGCCAGCGGTCTCGTCGTACTCAGGCACGCTTGCTCACTTCCGTCACTATCAACTGGGGTTGCCGAACACCCACAGCACGCCCTTGGCGAACGCGAAGTCCAGCCCGGCCACGATGGTGAGCATGACCGCGATGAAAACGACCACCACGGCGGTGTAGGTCAGCAACTCCTTACGGGTCGGCCAGATGACCTTACGCAGTTCGGCCACCACTTCGCGGACGAACCGGATGATCCGGCCGAAGAAGCCCACACGGGCGTCGGACTTGGCCTTCGGCCGGCTGTCCGCCGACTCTGCCTTGGGCTTGGCCCGGGTCGCGGTGCCGCCACGCGCTACCGGTTCGTCATCGGATTCGGCGTCGTCGTCATCGAACGCCTCGTCGATCGATTCGTTCTCGGGGCGGTCGTCCGCGGCGTCGTCGCCACGCCGGTTCCTCTCGGCCATCTCGCCCTCCGTCGCGGGTGGTCGGGTCACGCGCCGGGTCAGACGCGCGCTGCTGGTGCACGCCGGCCATCTCCCTGCGGGACGGCCGCCAACGGGGACGGCATCCGACCCACCGGGGTCGGTCAGGCCTTAGGCGCAGGGGTGACAGGACTTGAACCTGCAGCCTGCGGTTTTGGAGACCGCTGCTCTGCCAATTGAGCTACACCCCTGTGCGGATCGTCACCTGCCCACCCCCACCTGGTCACCGGCAATCCACCGGGCCATGCAGGACTGGCCAGGGGTCACGAACCCCACGGCGGACCAGTGTACGGGTAAGGCCACAACTTTCCCAACCGGTACCGGCACCCCCAGGCAGGCGACCCCACCCGCCGGGGACCTCACCCACCGCCGGCCCGCAACCGCAGCACCTGCCGCGCCGACTCAGTCACGGACCCGGACCAGTGCCCTGGCCTGACTCAGTACCTTCTCCCCGGCACAGACCGCCGAGACATCGATCCTGGTCAGCCCATCGTCGGTACGGCCCTTGACCACACCGGTCACCTCGACCTCGGCGCCCTCGTCGTCGTCCGGCACCACGACCGGACGAGCGAACCGGACGGAATACTCGATCACCGCGTCCGCTCCGCCGGCCCACTCGGCGACCGCCCGTCCGGCGAGGGCCATGGTGAACATGCCGTGGGCGATCACCCCGGGCAGGCCCACTCGGGCAGCGAACCGGTCACTCCAGTGGATCGGGTTGAAATCGCCAGAAGCACCTGCGTACCGGATAAGATCTGCACGAGTGACCCGGAACCGCTGAACGGGCAACTGCATCAGCCCTTCTCCCCACGCACGACCAGCTTCATCCACACGGTGACCACCGGATCGCCGTCAACGGTGGCCACCTCCGTACGGATCGTGAGAAAGTCGTGCCCGCCACGAGACATGATGTCCTCGATCGAGTCGGTGCAGACCAGCTCGTCACCGGCCGTCACCGGCCGGGTGTAGCGGAACCGTTGGTCCCCGTGCACCACCCTGCTGTAGTCGACACCGAGCTCGGGATCGGCGACGATCCGGCCGATCGACGCCATGGTGACGGTCACCGGAAACGTCGTGGGTGCGACTACGTCCGGATAGCCGGCCTTGCGGGCGGCATCCGGTTCGTGATGGATCGGATCGGTGGCACCGATCGCCGTAGCGAACTCGCGGATCTTCTCCCGACCTACCACGTACGGACTGCTCGCCGGATAGCTACGGCCGATGAAGGACGGATCCAAGGGCATGACCAGAACCTACCCGGTGAGTCATGGGCACCACGGGCTGGCCTGACCTGCACCGGCGCTCGCCGGTCCGGAAGCCCGGCTCGGTCAGCGGGTCTCGCGGTGCAGGGTGTGCTTGCCGTCCCGGCGACAGAACTTCTTCAGCTCGATGCGGTCCGGGTCGTTACGGCGGTTCTTCCGCGTGATGTAGTTGCGCTCCTTGCACTCCACACACGCCAAAGTGATCTTTGGACGGACGTCGGTCGCCTTGGCCACGGCGGGGTGCCTTCCTCGCTATCGGAACAACTACGGCATGACAGCGTAGCCTGAGCGAACGCGGACATGCAAAGCAGGCACCCTCGGCGCCCATAGAACCTCAACTACCGGCCTCACGTCGAGACCGACCGTAGCGGTGGCCGGACTTGAACCGGCGACACAACGATTATGAGCCGTTTGCTCTACCACCTGAGCTACACCGCCGTGACGGGTCCAGCGGAACCCTCTGAGCCCCCTTACGGAATCGAACCGTAGACCTTCTCCTTACCATGGAGACGCTCTGCCGACTGAGCTAAGGGGGCCTGTCCACACGCCTGGGCGGACGCGCAGAGGTAAGAGTACACGTCCCCGCCCGCCAGGTGAAATCAGATCATCCCGTACCCGCAGCCGCAGGTCAGGGCCTTGTAGGACGGGTCATGGCACGGCACGCAGCCGGCGAACCTCGCTAGACTGCAGGGCCTCCGGGTCGGCTTGTGCCTCATACCAGGCGGCCAGCCGCTCGTACGGTAGCGGGCGGCTGAACAGGAAGCCCTGGCCCACCTGACAGTTGATGTCCTGCAGCAGCTCGAGGGTGAGCTCGCTCTCCACGCCTTCGGCGACCACGGTCAGGCCGAACTGCTGGGACAGGGTCACGATCGCGTTGACGATGGCCAGATCTCCCGGGTCCGTCGCCATGCCCTGCACGAACGAACGGTCGACCTTCACCTCGTGCACCGGCAACCGACGCAGGTGCGCGAGGGAGGTGTAGCCGGTACCGAAGTCGTCCACGGACAGCCGTACCCCGATATCGCGCAACCGACGCAGGCTCGGCATCGGCCGATCGGTGCCGTCGAGCACACCGGCCTCGGCGATCTCCAGAGTGAGCAACTCGGGAGCGACTCGGTACTCGTCGAGCAACTGGCGCACCAGCTCTGGAAAATCCGGATCGATCAGGGTACGGGCGGAGAGGTTCACCGCGACCGGCAGCGGCTGCTGGCCGATGTCCCACTCCTGGCAGCGCCGCAGTCCTTCACGCAGGACGAACTCGGTCAACCGGCCAAGTTGTCCGGTGTGCTCGGCGACCGCGACGAAGTCCTCCGGAGACACCGAACCATGGGTCGGATGCTCCCACCGGGTCAGGCACTCGACGCCGACCAGTCGGCGACCGCTGAGCGTCACCTTCGGCTGGTAGTAGACCTCGAGCTGCGATTCGTCCAGCGCCACCCGTAGGTCACCGGCGAGACCGAGGCGGCGTACCGAACGCGACTCCAACGCCGGGTTGAACAGCTGGATGCTGCCGGACACCGACTTCGCGGCGGTGGCCGCGAGGTCGGCCCGTTGGAGCAGGGTCGCCGCGTCGCTGCCGTGGTCCGGGTGGACCGTGACCCCGACCACGGTGTCGACGTCGAGGGTGAGGTTGCCGAACACCATCTGGTCGCGGATCTGCTCCCGCAGCTCGGTGGCGAGCTGGAGTGCCTCCGCGGTGCTCTCGGTACGCAGGGTCACCACGAACTCGTCCCCGCCACTGCGGCCGACCAGCGCCGCCGACGGTGCCGAGGACCGCAACCGTCGGGCCACCTCGGCGAGAACCTTGTCACCCGCTGCGTGCCCGAGGGACTCGTTGACCTGGCGCAACCCGTCCACGTCGAACAGCAGCACCGCGACGACCTCGCCGGGCGTACGGATGGTCACCGACTCGTCGAGGGCGGCGGCCAGCCGGCGCCGGTTGGCCAGCCCGGTCAGCCCGTCGTGCGCGGCGTCGTAGCGCAGGCGGTCGACCAGGCGGGAATTCTCCACCGCCACCGCGGCGTGCACCGCGATCGCCTCCAGCAACCGGATGTCGCTCGGACCGAAGTGCGAAAAGTCGCCGAGCCTACCGCTGATCTCCAGACAGCCGATCACCAGCGAGCCGGCCCGCAGCGGGACCACCACCGCGTCCTTGGCGCCCCACTCACGTAGCTGGGAGGTCAGCGGCCCCTCGCCGAACTTCGGGCCGACCGCGACGGTGGTGCCGGTCTCGAAGACCCGCTGCCGGATCGCCGGCGGCGTCCCGGCGGTGTCGACCAGCCCTCGGTCATCCGCGCGGGCGGACAGCAGGACCTCCGCGTACCGGCCACGTTGCGGAAGCCAAAGGGTGGCGTACTCGGCCTGGAGCATCTCCCGGACCCGCTTGAGCAGTACGTCGGTGATGGTGCCGTCGTGCGGGGTGTCGGCGATGGCTCTGGTCAACGTGTAGATCTCGGACAGGGTGCGGTGCTGGCGCAGCGACTGCGCGTAGGCCCGGTAGGCCAGCACGAAGACCGTCACAAGAGCAGCCAGCAGGATCAGTGTCCACCGGCTCTGCGCCAGCAGTATCAGGACGACCAGCCCGAAGGTGATGTTGATCAGGGCGACCAGGACACCGGGCACCGTGGTGGTGGTCAGTTCTGTCGGCGACAGCCGCCCTTGGGCCAGGGTGATTGCCATCAACACGGACACCAGGGTGATGAGCAGGTTCGCCACCATCGCCGCGACCAGCGTGAGCCAGGTACGGGGCTCGACCGCGTCGAGTACGCCGGCGTTGGCGACGATCGCGCTGGCTACCGAGGTGCCGGCGGCGATGTTCGCGATGTTGAACCAGAGCTTGACCGGGGTCAGTGGCCGGCCGAGTTGGGCCGCTGACTGCATACGGCTGAGTTGAGCGACCGTCGCGGCCAGCACCCGACAGATGATCAGCGTAAGCGGCGGAAGAAAGAACAGTCCGAGCAGAAACGGGATCTCGCCGATGCTCAGCGAGAACGCCTGGCGCCGGACCTCGAAGATCAGACGCGCTGTGTTGGCGGCGAGGAAAAGGCCGAAGAAAAGGACCCCGCTCCACCAGTCACCGATAGGATCCGGGTGCCCGATGCCTAGGGCGACGGAGACGAGGACAGCGGTAAGTGCGAGTGGCGCTGTAACGAACCACCCACGCTCCAGAGAATGCCGTCCGATCGTCTGCGGCCTAGGCACGGGAACCCTTCATCAGTAGCCGACGTACGGCGAAAGCCTACTCACAGCCACTCGAAGTCACGAAGGGAGACGGCTGCGCCCTCGCTGGAGTCGGCAATCGCAGACTTTGCCACTGATTCGACCGATACGAGATCCTCGCCGGCCTCGGGCAGCGCCGCGGCCTGCGCGTAGGCGGCCGCGGCACCGGTGAGCGACACAGCAAGTCCTAGTGCGGCGACCGCGACGACCCTGCCGAGCCGGCGGCCCATCGTGTGTGCGCGCATGTGCAAACTCCTGTCGAAGCAAGGTGAAAGAGTTACGCGGATGAAGGGCAGAGACCTGATGGTGCCACACCGGACGGCATGGGCGATAGGTTGACGCGACCGGCCGGCACCTTCAGCACCGTTGATCCTAGCCAATCGGACGAGGACAACCTTAGAACCGTCTTTCCTCGGCGGCTTTCGTCCCCCCTGCAGGTCAGTACGGACGCCAAGAGTGTCGCGCCCACGGGGGCCGATGACAAGAACCAACAGCGACAGTCATCGAAGTAGCCGACGGGACTGGGAGGAATCCCTTTTCTTATGACTGATATGCCGGATTTAAGATCAATCCAGAGGAAGATATTTTCTATGGTGCTTTGGGACGAGAATCGCCTATCAGCCAGCCCCTGCCGAGCACTCGGACACCCGGTGCGGTCAGCACAGACCGTCGCCGCATATCGACGCTAAGCCCTACCCGCCAGCCGGCGGTGTCCCATCCGGGTCACGGCTCGGCGACAGTCGCTACTCACAAGTTCGGAAATCGCACTCCGAAGACCGTGATACTGGCGAAACCGGAGCCAGATGCCACACAGTTGGCGGATCACGCAGACCGGTACGCGGTAGGTGCCCGCCCGGGTCACCCGGCGACCGTGGGCGGACAGCCACCCCACCCGCGTCGGAGCCCTGGGCCACCGGGCGCATCCGGTCGCCACTCCGACACCCACTGCAGAAAGTTATATATCAGACATAAGTAGCACTAATCCCATACAACCATAATCTCTCTGATAGCTGACGCGAATTGCGACGTCGTTCGAATGACGTCTATACATTGAATCCCCGGAACGCCGCAGCTACCACACGAGCGGCCGATAAGGACTCATAGAAGTTCCACCCTACAATTGCCGTCCATATCGGCACCGACGCACGCCGCCCGTCAAAGGTTCGCAGTACCACCACAAGCCGGTGCCGTGCTAGGCAAAACTCGGTCAACCGGGCGAGTCTGACCGAATTACACCAGGCAAACCCGCCTGGGCTACACGCCAGGCAGAAGTCAATCAGTAGTCCGACACATGCGGGTCGAGCAACAGTAGTACCTGCGGCCTGCAGGCAACCCGTTATTGCACTTTCCGAATGAACAACTCCGGCAGGATCGGCGGATGGTTTCGGCGCCGGTCCTCGTCCTGCGCCAGCCACGTCCTGGCGCACGGAGCTCTCGGCCGACGACAGCAGCCCTGACCACGTCGGCCGTGGTCAGGGCTGCTGGGTCGCCTGGCGGCGGGTAGAGGATTCGAACCAACGAAGCCGATTCCAGCCAGGCCAACGACGCCGCAGGCTCCCCGGGCACCTCGTCCGACCAGCGACGCGGGTTGAACCCGTACAGGTACAGCGCCTCATGCAACAGCTCCTCGGCCGGAGGCCCCCCGCTTGGCGGGCCGGGTCAAGACGCCGCGCCCTGGGCGGCTGCCAGATGGTCACCACAACTCGTCGATCTTGGCGACCCTTGCCCTGAACCAACGGGCGTCCGGTGCTGGCAGCACGTGGGCCGCCGCTTCGAGGATCTGACGGACCTCTCGCGGGTCTGGGCAACACTCCATCACGCCACAGCCGCACTGTGGGTCCCAGAGCCGGTGCCACGGGTCCTGGACGAAGTCCGCCCACGCCCGAAGCGCCCGCGCGACAGCGCCCTCCGTGAAGCGGGAGCGTCAGACGTGCGACTGTCCAGCGGCTGCGCGCGGAGATTGGAAGTCCACACCTGCATCGGGCGCCTACGCGGCATGGTCCTTCCGGATGCTCTGCATACCCAGAGGATCCCACAACCCGCGAGGCGGTACGGAAGCCGGCGGGGCCAGTCGCCATCGAGGTTGGGGCGTCCGGCTGCCGCGCCGGTCCAAGAACGGGACCAAGATCAACCTGACCGCTATCCGCCCACGGCTTGCCGTAGACGGCTGGATTCAACCGGACCGGCCAGGACGCAACACCGCCCGTACGGCAACAGCCCTCGACCTGTTGGTGCAGGTCAAGGGCTGTTGGGTCGCCTGGTGGCGGGTAGAGGATTCGAACCTCTGTAGCTTTCGCGACGGATTTACAGTCCGCTCCCATTGGCCGCTCGGGCAACCCGCCAGACGTACCGCCCCGCCAAGCGGGGGGCAACGCAGGCAAGGATAGCGGTATCACCGGGCGTCCCCGCAACCGGGTACGGTCGGCGGGAGGCAACCGCCCGTCAACATCCGAGACATCCTACGAGACCGCACCTGGCAGGAGCAGATCATGGCAGCGAACCCGTCGTTCGACATCGTGAGCAAGGTCGACCGGCAGGAGATCGACAACGCCCTCCGGCAGACCGAAAAGGAGCTTTCCACCCGATTCGACTTCCGCGGCACCGGTGCCGAGATCGCCTGGGCCGGCGAGGAGGCCGTCACCTTGCAGGCGGAGACCGAGGAGCGCGTCAAGGCGAGCCTCGACGTGTTCAAGGAAAAGCTGGTCAAGCGGAACATTTCACTGAAGTCGCTCGACGCCGGCGAGCCGCGTTCGTCCGGCAAGACGTACAAGATCGACTGCAAGATCATTCAGGGGATCGACTCGGACAAGGCCAAGGCGATCAGCAAGAAGATCCGCGACGACGGTCCCAAGGGCGTACAGGCCCAGATCCAGGGTGACCAGCTGCGGGTGACCGGCAAGAAGAAGGACGACCTGCAGGCCGTGATCGCACTGCTCAAGCAGGAGGACTTCGGCGTCGCACTGCAGTTCACCAACTACCGCTGACGCTGCGTCGGCTCACGGTAACGGTCGCTGAGTCAGGCCGTCTCGGTCAGCAACACCCGATCGACGTCCAGCACGGCACGGGACTCGGCGCGGCTGATCGGGCCGGCCGGCCATGCGGCGAGCAGCGCTACCAGCCCGACCGCGGCACCGGCGACCAGGAAGGCCACCGCCGGCCCGCCACCCCTGTCGATGATCACTCCGGCGACGGCGCCACCGGCGGCGCTCGCTCCGACCGCCATGGTGGCCACCCAGGTGTACGCCTCGTTGAGCATGCTGACCGGAGCGATTCGGCCGACCATGGTGTTCTCGACGGTGAGCGCCGGAGCGATCACGGCACCGCCGAGCAGCAACGCGGTACCTAGCGCCAGCGGGTGGGGCATGGCCGCGTACACGACGAAGGTGGCCGCCACGGCAGCGAGCAACCAGGCGAACTGCCGGGTGGCGTTGAGCGCCGGCCGGCGGGTGCCGAAGTAGACGCCGCCGCTGGCGCTGCCGACCGCCCAGACGGCGAGCAGGATGCCGGCAAGACTGCCGCCGTCGCCGCCCCCGTCCTGGTGGCTGGAGGCGTATGCCGGCACCGCGACACCAGCGGTGCCGAACGCGGTACCCAGACCGCCCACGCAGGCCAACAACGCCGGGAATCCTGGTACCCGCAGCGGGCCGAGCCCTCGGGCGTGGCTCTCCGGTGGATGTGGCCGCCAACCGCGCATCGCCCGGCCAAGCGCCACGACGGTGGTGCCGAACAGGGTCAGCACGGCTGCGGCGATCAGTGCCGCCGCCGCGTCGGCGACGACCACGAACGCGGCGACGAGCAACGGCCCGATGACGAAGACCACCTCGAAGATGGTGGTCTCGGCGGCGAGGGCGGTGTTACGCAACGCGTACCGGCCGCCCGCCGGGCTGGTCAGGTCGTTCCAGGCGCCCCGGATGGCGGCGCTCAGCGGCGGATAGGTCGCCCCGGCCAGCCCGGACACCAGGTAGATCGCCAGGGTCGGCGTACCGCTCCGGGTGGTGAGCAGCAGGACGATCAGGGCCAGCGGATGTGCCGCACCGGTGACCAGCAGGACCGGGCCGGGGCCGAGCCGGTCAGCCAGCCGCCCGGCGATCGGGCTGACTGTGGCCCCGGCGAGGGCGTAGACGCCGCCCGCCACGGCGGCCTCCGCGTACCGGCCGGTGACATCGCTGACCACCAGCAGCAGCGCCAGGGGGGTCATACCGATGCTGAGCCGGCCGAGCACACCCGGGATCAGCAGTGTCGGGCCGCCGGGGATGCGCCAGACCGCAGCGTATTTGCCCAAGCCAGCCACGAGATCCTCCCGTTCACCCGACCGCTACCACCGTCACCCGACCGGTGTCCGCCACCGCGGCCGAGCGGCAGCGGCCGGGCAAGAGGCCGCGCGGCAACGGGCGACCGGTCTGTCACCCTAACGCCGCGATGCCCGCAGCCCCACCGGATTTTCCCGGTGGGGCTGCGGGTCCGGTCACCTGAGACCGGTCGGCCTGGCCTGCCGGCCGCGGAGGGCTGGCCTGCCAGCCGCAGGTCAGCGTCGGTACCGAACCGGACCGCTGCGGTACGCCATTTCCTCCAGCCGAGCCACCCGCTGTTCCATCGGCGGGTGAGTGGAGAACAAGGCGGCGAGGCCGCCGCCTTGCAGCGGGTTGTCGATCATCAGATGGGCGGAGCTGGCGAGCTGGCCCTCTGCCGGCAACGGCATCCGCTGCGTACCCATGTGAATCTTGCGTAGCGCGCTGGCCAGGGCGAGCGGATCCCGGGTGAGCGCGGCACCGGAGGCGTCGGCCTGGTACTCGCGGTTGCGGCTGATCGCCAGTTGAATCACCGACGCGGCCAGCGGGCCGAGGATCAGCATTCCGAGCAGGGCCAGCGGGTTGGCGCCCTCATCGTCGTCGCTGCCGCCAAACGGCAGGAACCACGCCAGGTGCGCCAGCATGGTGATGATCCCGGCGAGCGAGGCCGCCACGCTGGAGATCAGAATGTCGCGGTTGTAGACATGGGACAGCTCATGCCCGATCACGCCACGCAACTCGCGGTAGTCGAGGATCTGCACGATCCCCTGCGTGACGCAGACCGCCGCGTTGCGCGGGTTACGCCCGGTGGCGAACGCGTTCGGCTGCATGGTCGGGCTCACGTAGAGCCGGGGCATCGGCTGGCCGGCCTCGGCGGCCAACTCCCGCACCATCTGGTGCAGGGCCGGAAACTCGGCTTCGCTGACCGGCCGGGCCCGCATCGAGCGCAGCGCAATCTTGTCGGACCAGAAGTAGGTGCCGGCGTTCATCGCCAGCGAAACGAATACGGCGATCACCAGGCCGCCGCTGCCGCCGAACCAGTACCCGATCCCCAGGATCATCGCGGTGAGCAGGCCGAGCAGGGCTGCCGTCTTGAGACCGTTGTGGTGGCTGTGCACGTTCACTCCTTCTTCCCACCGGGTCGTCAGGACCCCACGGCAGGTACAACCACCGGATACCCAGCCACAGTCCCGCCTTAGCTGAGAGTTGACTGAAAATCAACCCATCGCCGCAGGTTTTGGTCACTGCGAAACTGCGTCAAAGACGACTTGGGGTGCAAAACCCAACCAAACAGCAACGGCCACCGCCGCAACCACCACGGCCAGCACCGGCCAGCCCGCCCGCTCATCAACCGGCCCGGCCACAACCACCGTCGCCGTCGCCGTCGCCGTCGCAGCTGGCGTGACCGGCTGCCCGGTGTCGGCCGGGCGGGCGTACAGCGTCGCCGCGACCCGCAGGTAATAGGCCAGTCCGAGCACCGCGTTCGCCGCGACCACCAGCGCCAGCCAACCAGCGCCGCCGACCAGCAGCGCCTGGACCACCGCGACCTTGGCGAACAGGCCTGCCAGGCCGGGGGGCAGCCCGGCGAGTCCCGCCAGCGCCAGCGCCAGCGCCGCACCTACCCACGGCCGCCGGCGCGCCGCCCCGGCGTACGCCCTGATCGTGCCGCCGTCGGCACCGGCCGGCCGCAGCGTCACCACCACGGCGAACACGGTCAACTCCAGCACCACGTAGAAGACGGTGTACGCGAACACCGCCGCGACGGCGGCCGTCCGCGCCTCGTCGTCCCGGCCCGCCACGCTGATCGCCGCGCCGAGCGGCGCCAGGATGTACCCGGCCTGGGCCACCGACGACCAGGCCAGCAACCGGACCATGCGGGTCTGCCGCAGCGCCACCAGATTGCCGACCGTCATGGTCAGCACCGCGACCACGGCCAGCACCGGCCCGGAGACCGCGAGCTGCGGGCCCAGCCCGTCCACGACGACGTAGCTGATCGCGACGATCCCGCCCAGTTTGGAGGCGGTGGACAGGTACGCGGCGACCGGCAACGGCGCCCCGTCGTAGGTAGCCGGCGCCCAGGCGTGCATCGGCACCGCCGCCACCTTGAACGACAACCCGACCAGCAGCAGCACCACCGCCACCCGGACCAGCCGGGCGTGCCCATCGGCCGACACGCCAGCGATCGCGCTGCCCGGTTCGACCACACTGCTGGCCGCGGCGAGCAGGTCCAGGTGCACCACCCCGTACGCGGCGTACAGCAGTGCCGCGCCCAGCAGCGCGACCGCCGTCGACACCACGCTGATCACGAAGAACGTCGCCGCCGCCTCGGCCGCCGCGACCGTCCGCCGGTGCAGGCCGACCAGGATGTACAGCGGCACCGTCAGCGTCTCGACCGCCACGATCAGGGTGATCAGGTCGCCGGCCGCGCCGAGCACCACGCCACCGGTCATCGAACAGACGAGCAGGAAGCAGTACTCGCCGGCCGGTACCGCGCCGGTACGCAGCGACGGTACCGACAAGCCGAGCACACCCGCCGTCAGCGCCGCGAACAGCAGCGCGACCAGCGCGGCCCGGTTGTCTGCCAGGTACGAGCAGGCGAACGGCCCGTCCGTCCCGGATCCGGCGGCGAAGCCGCAGAACGTACCCCGCACCGGTCGGCCCTGCGCGGCCAGCGCGGCGGCGGCGACAGTACCCGACCCGACCACCGCCGTCAGTGCGGTGACCGCCCAGCGGGCCACGAACAGGTCGGCCAGCAGTACCGCCACCGCGGTCGCCGCCGCCAGGTACGCGGGCAGCAGCGCGAGGTGGTCGATCGACTGGGCGGCGGCCTCGCCGGTCACCGGATCACCTCCAGCAGGGTCGTGACCGGCGCCTCGGCGACGCCGAGCACCAACGCCGGCACCAGCCCGACGACCAGCGCGAGCACCACCAGCGGCGCCCAGGCCAACGCTTCGACGGCGACGATCGGGCCGGCCGGCACCGCCCGTACCGCCTCGGTGGCCGGGCCGTGGGTCACCCGGCGCAGCATCCGCAGCAGGTACGCGGCGGTCAGCGCCGCCCCGACGGCCGCCACCACGGCCAGCACCGTCCACAGCACACCACCGCGTTGCAGCGCGGCGACCACGGCGAACGCCTCGCCCCAGAAGCCGGCCAGTCCGGGCAGGCCGAGCGAGGCGAGGGCGGCGTACGCGAGGATCCCGGACAGCGCCGGCGCCTGCTCGCGCAGCCCACCGAGTGCCGCCAGGTCACCGGTGTGGTAGCGGTCCTTGATCGCCCCGGCCAGGAAGAACAGCAGCCCGGTGATGATGCCGTGGGCGATGTTACCGATCAGCGCGGCCTGGATGCCGGTGGCGGTGAGGGTGGCGATGCCGAGCAGGACGAAGCCCATGTGCCCGACGCTGGAGTACGCGATCAGCCGTTTCAGCTCGGTCTGGGCCAGGCAGACCAGCGAGCCGACGACGATCGCCGCGACGGCGAGCGTGCCGAGTACGGGTGCCGCCCAGCGGGCACCCTCCGGGGCGACCCCGACCGCCACCCGGATCAGCCCGTACGTGCCCATCTTGAGCAGCACCCCGGCGAGAATCACGCTGCCGACGGTGGGTGCCTGACTGTGCGCGTCGGGCAGCCAGCTGTGCAGCGGCCACAGCGGCGCCTTGACCCCGAAGGCCAGCGCCAGCAGCGTGAACGCGGCCAGCTGGGTGCCCCGGGACAGTCCCGCGCCGCCGGTGAGCACGGTCAGGTCGGCGGTGCCGGCGGCGACGACCACGGTCACCACCCCGACCAGCAGCAGGACCGAGCCGGCGAGGGTGTAGAGCGCGAACCTGGTCGCCGCCGCCCGGTGCCGGCCGCCAGCGCCGTCCCCGCCCTCACCGGCGCCGTCCCCGCCGGCACTGTCACCGTCACCGCCCCATCCGGCGATGATCGCGTACATGGGCAGCAGGACGACTTCGAAGAAGACGAAGAACAGGACCAGGTCGAGGGCGAGGAAGGTGCCGACGATGCCGAACTCGATGACCAGCAGCAACGCGACCAGCGGCCGGCCGGGTCGGGCATGCGGAGCACGCCAGAGCGTGTAGCCGCAGCAGAGCAGGGTCAGCCCGGTGGTGAGCAGCACCAGCGGGTACGAGATGCCGTCGACGCCGAGCTGGAACCGCAGGTCCAGCGCCGGCACCCAGGCCAGGTCGAGCTGGTGCCACGGCAGGACGCCGGGCGGGCCGTCCAGCGGTGGTCCGTACGCGAACCAGCCGGTGCCGTGCGGGCCGCTGAGCAACGGCAGGCTGGCCAGGAAGGCGAGGGCGGCGAACACGGTGCCGGTGATCCGGCCGGCCCGGTCCCCGCCGACCGGCAGGGCGAGGATCAGCGCGCCGAGCGCGGGCAGACCGAGTACGGCCAGCAGCGCCAGCTGTCCCACGGTCATCGAGTCGTCGCCGTACACGTCAGTCCTCCTCCCCCGTCCCCGACTCCCCCGTCCCCGACTCCCCCGTCCCCGACTCCCCCGTCCCCGGATTCCCGGTCCCCCGATCCCCCGTCCCCCGCAGGCGTCAGGGCGGGGGTCGGTGCGGTCATCAGGTGCCTCCCGTGGCGAGGGCGACCGCCGCCAGCCCGACCAGCAGGGCGCTGGCCAGGACCAGCATCGCCGCGCGGGGCAGCGGGCCGGCGTGCCAGCGATTCAGCAGCCCACCGGCCCCGGCCGCCGCCCGACCGACGCCGGTCACCGCGCCGCCGACGCCCGTCTCGTCACCACCGCGTACCGCGCGGGCGAGTGCCACCACCGGACGTACCACCACCGCCCGCTGCGCCGCGTCGAACCAGAACGCGGCGGCGAACGCCGGGCGCAGCGGGCCGAGCACCCGGGCCGGGTCGGCCGCCGGATCACGGCGGTGCAGCAGCACCGCCCAGCCGGCCCCGACGGCCAGCAACAGCAACGGCAACAGCAGGTCGGGACCGACGTGGACCAACTCGACGGCCGGCTCCACCGGCGATCCGTCGCCGACGCCCCTGCGGTCACCCGGGCCGAAGCCAGGGCTGAGGACCGGCCCGGCGAGCCAGCCGGTGAACGCCGGGCTGAACGCCGCCAGGCCCAGCAACGCGCTCGGCACCACCAGTGCCAGCACCGGCCAGCGCATCATCGCCGGCGGGTCGTGCGGGTGCCGGTCGGTAGCCACCCGGGACGGCCCGAAGAAGGTACGCAGCAGCAGCCGGGTGGCGTACCAGGCGGTGATCGCCACCCCGGCCAGCGCCGCCGTCCAGACCAGCCAGCCCAGCCACGACGGTGCCGCGACAGCGACACCCCCCGGCCAGCCGCCCGCGACCGCCGACGTACCGCCCGCGACCGCCGGGTCGCCACCGTGCCGGGCGGTCGCGGCGGCGGCCGTCAGCACGCTCTCCTTGCTCCAGAAGCCGGCCAGCGGCGGCAGCCCGGCGAGCGCGCCGAGCCCGACCGCCATGGCGGCGAAGGTGACCGGCATCGGGCGACGCAGGCCGCCCATCACCGACATCAGGTTGCTGCCGGCGGCGTGGATGACGCAGCCGGCGGCGAGGAACAGCAGCGCCTTGAACCCGGCGTGGGTCAACAGGTGGAACAGTGCCGCCGGCGGCGAGCCGACCGCCAGCGCCCCGGTCATGTAGCCCAGTTGCGACACGGTGGACCAGGCCAGCACCCGTTTGATGTCGTCCTGCGCGGTCGCGGCGAGCGCCCCGAGCAGCAGCGTGACCACGCCGAGCAGGCCGAGCACGATCAGCACCGCCGAGGAGGCGGCGAAGATCGGGTAGAGCCGGGTGACCACGTACACGCCGGCCGCGACCATGGTGGCGGCGTGGATGAGCGCGGAGATCGGGGTGGGGCCGGCCATCGCGTCGGGCAGCCAGGTGTGCAGCGGGAACTGGGCGCTCTTGCCGGCCACCCCGGCCAGCAGCAGCAGGCCGGCCGCGGTCAGTACGGCCGGCGGATGCTCGTGGGCGAGCACCTCGGCGATCCGGGAGGTGCCGGTCTCGACGGTGAGCAGTGCGATGCCGAGCAGGAAGCCGACGTCACCGACCCGGGTGACCAGGAACGCCTTCACCGCCGCCGCCGGTGCCTCCGGCAGCCGCCGGTCGTGCGCGATCAGCAGGTACGAGCAGGCACCCATCACCTCCCAGCCGACCAGCAGCATGACCAGGTCACCGGCGACGACGACCAGCAGCATCGCCGCGGTGAACAGGCTGATCTGGGCGGCGTACGCCGGGTAGCGGTCGTCACCGGCGAGGTAGGCCACCGAGTAGACCTGTACGGCGAGCGCCACCGCGCCGACCGCGACGGCGACCAGGGCGGCGGCACCGTCCAGCTGTACCCCGAAGGTCACCACCAGCCCGCCGAGGTCGATCCAGCGCCGGTTGCTGTCGGCGCCACCGGCGGGGTCGGTGGTCAGCAGGATGGCGGCGGCGACCAGGGCGGTGGCGGCCCCGGCGATGCCGAGGCCGGCCGCGACGGCGTTGGCGTTGGCGCTACGCGTGCCGCGCAGGGCGAGCAGCAGGCCGGCGAGGGCCGCGCCGAACGGCACCGCCGGCAGCAGGTAGCCGAGCCCGGCCGCGCTCACCGGACGATCTCCCGCCGCGGCTCGACGCCGGTCGGCGACTCGGCCTCAGCCGGCGGCTCGACCCCGGTCGGTGGTTCGGCCTCAGCCGATGGTCGCTCGGCCAGGGCGATCTCGTCGACGGTGACGCTGGCCCGCAGCCGGTACAGGTGCAGCACGATCGCCAGGCCCACGCCGATCTCGGCCGCCGCGATGACGATGATGAACAGTGCGAAGACCTGCCCGTTGTGCGGCAGCGCCGCCCGTACGGTGGCGTCGGCGGTGACCAGCACCAGGTTGACCGCGTTGAGCATCAACTCGACCGACATCAGCAGCAGGACCGCGTTGCGTCGGCGCAGCACGCCGAACACGCCGAGGCCGAACAGCATGGCCGCGACGACGTACGGGATGACCGGTCGCATCAGGACGGCCGCCGTCCGGTGCCGGGCCGCCACCCGGTGTCCGAGCCCGATGCCCGCCCGGTGCCCGGCCCCGACCCTGATCCCGGTTCGCGGGCGGCGGCACCCACGTCCGGCCGGGACAGCACGATCGCGCCGATCAGCGCGGACAGCAGCAGGACGGACAGCACTTCGAACGGCAGCACCCAGGTGCCGAAGACCGCCGTGCCGATCCGTTCGGCGGTGCCGGCCGGCGGCAGCGGCACCACCGACCAGCGGTAGACGTCGACGAACAGCGCGGCGAGCCCGAGCCCGGCACCGCCGCCGATCAGCACCGCCGGCCAGCCCGGCCGGTCGAGGTCGGTCGAGGCGCCGATCGGCGCGCGGGTGAGCATCACCGCGAACAGCAGCAGCACGACCACCGCGCCGACGTAGATCAGCACCTGCACCCAGGCGACGAGTTCGGCGGCGAGCACGAGGTAGCTACCGGCGACCGCGCCGAGGCAGGCGACCAGGTAGAGGCCGGCGCGCACGATGTGCCGGGTGGTCACCACCAGGAAGCCGGCGCCGACGGCGACCGCGCCGAGGGCGAGCAGCAGGACGTCTGCGCCGGTCACGCGCCCGCCTCACCGGTACGGGTGGGCCGGGCACCGCCGGCCGCGCCCGACGCGGGCCGGGTGCCCGAGGTCTTGCGGGCGGCGGCGGTCTCCTCCTTGGCGGGCTCGCCGTTCGGGTCGTGCGCGGGCGGCACCGGCACGGTCGCCATCCACTCGCCGAGGTGCTCCTTGTCGTGCAGCAGGTCGCGGATGTCGTACTCGGCGTACTCGAACTCGGGCGTCCAGTAGAGCGCGTCGAACGGGCACACCTCGATGCAGATGCCGCAGTACATGCAGAGCGAGAAGTCGATGTCGAACCGGTCGAGGACGTTGCGCTGCCGGGTCCGGGCCGCGCCCGGCACGGACACCTCTTCCTTGTGCGAGTCGATGTAGATGCACCAGTCGGGACACTCACGGGCGCAGAGCATGCAGACGGTGCAGTTCTCTTCCAGCAGGGCGATGACGCCGCGCGAGCGGGGCGGCAGGTCCGGCGCCACGTCCGGGTACTGCTGGGTGTGCGCCGGCCGGACCATCGTCTTGAACGTGGTCGCGAGCCCTTTCAGCAGACCCTCGCCGTGTCCCTCGGCGTGCCCGTCGCGGTGCTGCCTGTCGCTCATGTCGATCGCCCGCCCCGTGCGTCCATGCGCCTCATCCTGCCGACCCGGTCATCCGATGGCTACCCTGACCCCGGCGGTGAGCACGAGCTGGGCCAGCGCGAGCGGCACCAGGCCGAGCCAGCACAGCCGTTGCAGCTGGTCCTCGCGCAGCCGGGGGAACGACACCCGCAGCCAGATGATCACGAACGCGACGGCGAAGACCTTCAGCAGTGTCCACAGCCAGCCGAGCTGCTCGGCTCCGAACGGCCCCTGCCAGCCGCCGAGGAACAGCACGGTGGTCAGCGCGGCGATGACGACGATGCCGGCGTACTCGGCGAGCAGGAAGAACGCGAACCGCAGCCCGGTGTACTCGGTGAGGTAGCCGAACACCAGCTCGGAGTCGGCGATCGGCATGTCGAACGGCGGCCGGCGGATCTCGGCCAGCCCGGCGAGGAAGAACACGATCAGCGCCGGTGCCTGCCAGAGCAGCCACCAGGGCCGCCAGGCTTCGACGATGCCGGACAGCGACAGCGTGCCGGCGGCCATCGCGACGCTGGCGGCGGCGAGCACCAGCGGCAGCTCGTACGCGAGCAGTTGGGCCGCGCCGCGCAGCCCGCCGAGCAGGCTGTACTTGTTGGCCGACGCCCAGGCCGCCATCAGCACCGCGACCACGCCGACGCCCATCACGGCCAGGACGAAGAACAGGCCGACGTCGAGCGGCTGGCCGACGAGATCGTTCGGCCCGAGGGGGATGACGAGCAGGACCAGCAGGTACGGCACCAGCGCGATCGCCGGGGCGAGCCGGAACACCGGACGGTCGGCGGCGCTCGGGGTGACGTCCTCCTTCTGCACGAACTTGATCCCGTCGGCGACGAGTTGCGCCCAGCCGTGGAATCCGCCGGCGTACATCGGGCCGAGCCGGCCCTGCATGTGCGCCATCACCTTGTGTTCGGTCTGCCCGACCACCAGCGGCAGGGTCAGGAACGCCACCGTCACGGCGGCGACCCGGATGGTCAGGTCCAGCCAGAGCGGCATCAGGCCGTACCCCCGTCGGGCGTACCGCTGTCGGCTTTACCGCCGCCGGGCGCGTCGTCGCGTGCGGGCCGGGCGGCCTGCGGACCCCATTCGGTCGGCAGCGGTACGCCGGGCGGGCGCATCGGCGCGCGACGGGCCCCGCCGCCGCCGGGTTCGCCCGGCTCCTTGGCGCCCGGCCACGGCTTGGCGACCCGGGCGGCCAGCACGAACTCCTTACGCAGCGGGTGGCCTTCGAACTCGGGCGGCAGCAGCAGCGGGGTCAGGCCCGGGTGCCCGTCGAACCGGACGCCGAACATCTCGTGGGTTTCCCGCTCGTGCCAGTCGGCGCCGGGGAAGACGTCGACCACGCTGGGCAGGACGGGGTCGGCGCGGGGGACCCGGGTGCGCAGCAGCAGGCCGTGGCGGGCCCGGGTGGACCACAGGTGGGCGACGATCGTGAAGCCGTCGTCGAGCTCGTCGACGGCGGAGAGCCAGTCGAAGAAGTCGCAGTCGAGGTCGGTGTCGTCGCGGGCGGTGCGCAGCGCGGTCGGCCAGGTGGCCGGCGGTACGTCGACACTCGCGCGGGCGTAGTGTCCGCCCCCGGTGACCCCGGCCACCAGCTGCCCGTCACCGGCCGGCCCGTTGCCGGTCTCCCCGTCGCCCGCCGCCCCGTCACCAGTTTCCCCGGGGTCGGTGCCGGTTTCCCCGGGGTCGGTGCCGGCGTCGCCCAGCAGGGCGACCAGTCGGGTGCCGATCTGCTCGGGGGTCATGCGGTCGATACTAGGGGCTGCGGCCGGGGCGGGTGGGTAGCCGATGGGTGGTGTGGCGACCCCAGCTGTGGGGAACACCCACCGGCATGCGCGCACTGACCGTCACCCCGGGCAAGGCCGGCTCGCTGCGGCTCGTCGACGACGCGCCGGAACCGTCACCCGACGAGGGTGAGGTGCTGGTCGAGGCGATCGCCGTCGGCATCTGCGGCACCGACTCGGAGATCCTCGACGGCGGGTACGGCGAGCCGCCGGCCGGCCACGACGACCTGGTCCTCGGGCACGAGTCGCTGGGCCGGGTCCTGGAGGATCCGACCGGCACCGTCAAGCCCGGCGACCTGGTCGCCGGGATCGTCCGGCGGCCGGATCCGGTGCCCTGCCCGTACTGCGCGGCCGGTGAGTGGGACATGTGCAGCAACGGGCGCTACACCGAGTGCGGGATCAAGGGCGTGGACGGGTTCGCCCGGCAGCGGTGGCGGGTGCCGGCCGAGTACGCCGTACCGCTGCGCCCGGAGCTGGGGCTGGCCGGGGTGCTGCTGGAGCCGACCAGTGTGGTCGCCAAGGCCTGGGACCACGTCGACCGGATCGGTGCCCGCGCCGTCTGGGCACCCCGGCGGGTGCTGGTCACCGGCGCCGGGCCGATCGGGCTGTTGGCCGCGCTGCTCGGGGTGCAGCGTGGGCTGGAGGTGCACGTGCTGGCCCGGGGCAAGACCGGGCCGAAGCCTGAGCTGGCCCGTCGGCTCGGTGCGACGTACCACGCGGTGCCGGTGACCGAGCTGGACTTCGACCCGGACATCGTCATCGAGTGCACCGGCGCGCCGGTGGTGGTCCGGGACATCTTCGGCAAGCTGGCACCGAACGGCATCGCCTGCCTGACCGGGATCAACGCCAGCGTGCACTGCACCGAGCTGGACATCAACGAGCTGAACCGCTGCCTGGTGTTGAACAACAACGTGGTGTTCGGCACGGTCAACGCCAACCGGCGGCACTGGCGCCAGGCCGCCGACGCGCTGGGCCGCGCCGACGCCGGCTGCCTGATGGACATGATCACCCACCGGTTCGGGCTGGACGACTACACACAGGCGTACGAGTCGCAGAGCGGGATCAAGACGGTGATCGAGTTCTGACGGCCGGCTGCCAGTGGTCGGCGTGCGCGGTGCAGAAGTCGCGCAGGCTGGTCGGTTGCCGGCCGGTGACGTCGGCGACCGTGCTGGTGGTCCGGTTTTCGGCTCCGGCGGCGATGGCACCGTCCATGCCGGCCAGCAGGGTGGCGAAGCTGTCCGGGATGCCGGCGTCGACGAGCCGGCGGCGCATCGTGTCGACGTCGACCGCGCGGTGGCGTACCGGTCGGCCGCCGACCTCGCTGATCATCGCCGCGACGTCGCGGTAGCTGTGGGTCTGCGGGCCGGTGAGCAGGTACTCGGCGTTGTGCGGCACCGGGTCGGTCAGCGCCCGTACGGCGACGGCGGCGATGTCGGCGGCGTCGATGAAGCCGACCCGGCCGTCGCCGGTGGCGGTGACGATCTCGCCGTCGCGGCGGATGCTGGCACCATGATGATGGTGCTCGGCGACGAAGTTCTGCATGAACCAGGACGGGCGCAGCACCGCCCACTCGGGGAACCGGTCGGCGATGGTGGCGGGCAGTTGACCGGGTCCGGGGTCGCCGGTGCGGATCGCCGATGAGCTGAGCAGCACGATCCGGCGTACGCCGGCATCCTGGGCCAGATCGAGGAACGCTTTGAGGTGGCCGACCGGGTCGGCGGTGGCCGGCGGCGGCATGAGATAGACGGCGTGCACGCCGTCGACGGCGGCACCGTGGGTGGCCGGGTCGTGCCAGTCGAACGGGACGTGGCTGCTGGCGGCGACGGCGTCGGTGGGTCGGTGCCGGCTGGCGGCGCGGACCGGATGCCGGTGTGCGGTGAGCGTGGCGACGATGCGCCGGCCGGTGTTGCCGGTCCCGCCGGTCACCAGGACGGTCCGTGGCTCAGGCATCGGAGCCGGCCCGGATCGTGTCGGCGGCGGCCAGCGGGTCCCAGTAGTCGCGGTAGTGGGCGATTTTGCCGTCCCGCACGGTCACCACCACGACGTAGGACATCCGGTACGGCTGCCCGGTGGGCACGACGGTGCCGGTGGCGGTGAGTTCGGCGATCACCACTTCGGGGTCGACGCTCTGGTGCACCGTGACCTCGGTGAACTCGGCGATGTCGATCAGCTTCGGGTAGTCGATCAGGTAGTCGGTGACGGCGTCGATGCCGTCGAGGCGGCGCGGGTAGCCGGGTGGCGCGAACGGGAACTCGGCGACCGCGTCGTCGTGCCACAGCGCGAGAAAGCCCGGCATGTCCTTGGCGAGCAGGTGGTCGATGCCGCGGTGCAGCAGCCGGGCGGCAGCGCTGGCGGTAGGGGTGGACGCTTCGGTCACGGTACCTCCTCTAGAATTCGGACCAGCGGTCCGGATCAACTATACGGACCACTGGTCCGGATATCCAACGCGGGTACGAGAGGACGGTCACCCCGTGCCGCCAGCAGCACGCAAGGAACGGGCCGACGCCGCCCGCAACCGGGAAACCGTGCTGGCCGCCGCCGGCCGACTGCTCGACGCCGCCGACGACCCGGACGAGGTCACCATGGACGCCATCGCCCAGGCGGCCGGCGTCGGCAAGGGCACCCTGTTCCGCGGCTTCGGCGACCGCACCGGCCTGCTGCAGGCCCTCGCCGCCCAGCGCGGCACCGCCCTGCGGGCCACCCTGCACGATCCTGGACAGGGAGCCGACCGGGACCCGACGGCCCAGGTCATCGCGATCTTTGACGCGATCCTCGACTACAAGCACGCCAACCGGTCCCTGGCGCTGGCGCTGGAAAGCGCCGGCCGGGGCAGCCCGTACCTCAACCCGGCGTACGACGACCTGCACCGCCACCTGACCGGCATCATCACCGGTGTACGCGGACCGGAGCACGCCGACTACCTGGCGCACGCCCTGCTCGCCGCCGTCCGCAGTGACCTGCTCGATCGCCTGCGCGACGAGCCGCCGGCCCGGATCAGGGCCGGCGTCGTCGCCCTGATCCGCGCCGTCCTCGGCTGACCGAAGGTCAGGCACGGTAGGGACATCCCCCGCCCCGACCGGGCGGCCAACGCCAGTGACTCCCCCGCCCGCGCTCCATAGCGTTTCTGGCATGGAAAGTCAGAAATGGATCGCGGCGCTGGTCGTGCTGGGCAGCGGGTCGCGCTGCTCACCGAGGCGGCCGACGGCGAGCCGGTACGCCCGTCCGACGGCTTCGCCGCCCTGCTGGCCGTGGTGTTCACCGACGTGGACACGAACCTGGGCACCGCGCAGGCCGCCATCGCCTGCGGCGACGTCGCCGCGGCCGGTGACCCGGAGAGCTACTGGCGCGACGTCGAAGCCAGCCGGGCCAGGAACCCGGTGTTCGGGCCGCTAACCAACAACGTCAGCCTGTGCGTGTTCTGGCCGGCACCGCGCGAGGAGCCCACCCGGATCGGCACCGACGCCGCCCCGCTGATCGTGGCCGCGACCGGCGATCCGCGCACCACCTACGCCAGCAGCCAGAAACTGCACCGGCAGCTGCCGAGCTCCCGGCTGCTGACCCTGGTCGGTGCCGCCCGCCACGGCCTGTACGGCCAGTACGGCAACGAGTGCGTCGACACGACGGTCACCGACTACCTGGACACCGGGCGGCTGCCCGCCGACGACGTCGACTGCTGACGGGGACGGGGACGGGCACGGGCGCGGCTGACCGGCTCGGCGCGGGCCTGGACCGTGGCCGGTCAGACCCAGGGCAGCTTGCCGTTGCGGAACAGGTCCAGGAAGATCCGGTGGTCGGTGCGGGCGCGGGCACCGTACGCGTGGGCGAAGTCGACCAGGCCCGCGACGAAGCCGGCCTCGTCCTTGTCGACCGCCGCGACGATCGCCTCCTCGGTGGAATAGTCGACCAGGTCGTGGCTGGACTCGTCGTCGGCGACCGAGTGCATCCGGGCCACCGAGTGGGCCAGGTCGGCCACGATGCCGGTCAGCTCGTCCGTCTCGTTGACGTCGGACCAGTCCAGGTCGGCGGCGTACGGCGACACCTCGGCGACCAGCTGGCCGACCCCGTCCAGCTCGGTGAAGCCCAACCACGGGTCGGCGTGCGCCTGCAGCGCCCGCTGCGACTCGGCGGTCCGGTGGCCCTGGTGCCGGAAGTACGACCGGACGCCCTCGTCGTGCACGTAGCGGGCGACCGCCGGCACCTGGGCCTGCTTCATGTAGACGACGACGTCGTTCTCCAGGGCCTGGGTGTGGCCTTCCAGCAGGATGCTGTACGACGGCAGCCCGGCCGAGCCGATGCCGACACCCTTGCGCAGCACCACATCCTTGATGTGCACCGACACCGGGCGACGGTCGGCGGCGGCGTCCGGCAACGTGGGCAGGTAGTCGTGGAACGCGGCGGCGACGGCCTCGCGGGTGTCGGCGTCGACGGCGTACACGCCGTCGCGGACGACGAACCGCCGCTCGTAGTCCTCGATCACCGTGAGACTGTTGAGCAGGTCGACGCGGGTGTTGAGCCGGGCCTCCTGCAGCACGTGGCGCAGCACGCCGTCGGCGTTGGCCAGGGTGATCGAGCCGATCGCCTCCTCACCGCCGGCGACGATCGCCCGCAGCTCGGCCAGGTAGGCGGTGGCGAACGTGCGGACCAGGGTGCCGATGATGTCGTCGGAGAGCGCCTTGCCGTAGCCGATCAGGGCCAGGCTGGCGGCGAAGCGGCGCAGGTCCCAGATGAACGGCCCGACGTACGCCTCGTCGAAGTCATTGACGTTGAACACCAGCTCACCGGAGCCGTTCATGTACGTGCCGAAGTTCTCCGCGTGTAGGTCGCCGTGGATCCAGACCCGGCTGGTCCGCGCGTCGCAGAAGCTGTCGTCGTTGAACGGGCCGTCGGGCTCGGTCTGGTCGGCGTAGAACAGGCAGGCGGTGCCCCGGTAGAACGCGAACGGCGTGGCGGCCATCTTGCGGAACTTGCGCCGGAAGGCGGCCGGGTCCACGGCCATCAGCTCGCCGAACTCGGCGGTCAGGATGTCGACGATCTGCGTCGCGCGCTGAGATTCACTCACGTTGGCGCAGGCTACCGCGCTTCAGCAAGCGCGTCGCTGAGCGTACGGTCAGGATTTGCTGTACGTCGGGCCAGCGCACCTAGCGTCAGCGGGGCGGGCGGACCACGGGTGCGGTGAGCGCGTCGACGTTTCGCGGCGCGGTGTCGCTGGGCGAGACGAGCGGGTCGGGCCGGTGCACGCCACCGAGGCCGGAGCGTTCGGCGGCGATCTTGTCCTGCAAGCGCAGGATGCCGTGCAGCAGGGCTTCGGGCCGGGGTGGGCAGCCGGGCACGTACACGTCGACCGGGATCAGCTGGTCGACACCCTTGGTCACCGAGTACGAATCCCAGTACGGGCCGCCGCAGTTGGAGCAGGCACCGAACGAGATGACGTACTTGGGCTCGGGCATCTGGTCGTAGAGCCGTTTGATCGCCGGGGCCATCTTGTCGGTGACCGTGCCGGAGACCACCATCAGGTCGGCCTGGCGCGGCCCGTGGGCGAACGGGATGACGCCGAGCCGCATGAAGTCGTGCCGGCCCATGCTGGTGGCGATGAACTCGATGGCGCAGCAGGCCAGGCCGAAGTTGAACACCCACAGCGAGTAGCGACGACCCCAGTTCAGCACGAACCGGATCGGCTCACCGAGCACCGCAGGCACCTGCACCACCGCGCCGCCACCTCTTTCGACTCCGCTTCCCATGTACGCGCTACCCAGTCAACCACAGCTCAGTCGATCAGCGGTGCGCCGATCATGGCGCGCTGGACCTCGGCTTACGCCGAAACGATCCACTGTCCGCCGTGAGGCATGTTCACTTTTCTGCGGCCGATCGCCTACTGTGCCGGCATGGCGGAGCGGACATACGGCGAGATTCCTGGCTACCCACCCGGCTCCACGTTCGCCAACCGCAATGCGCTCGCAGGGTCCAAGGTCCACCGACCACTGCAGGGCGGCATCTGCGGTGGAGCTGATGGAGCCGAGTCCATCGTCGTCTCCGGTGGATACGTCGACGACGAAGACTACGGCAACGAGATCGTCTACACCGGCCAGGGCGGCAACGATCCTCGGACAAAGCGCCAGGTAGCGGACCAGAAGCTGACGCTTGGGAATCTCGGCTTGGCCAGGAGCCGACTCGACGGCAACCCGGTTCGAGTAATTCGCGGCGCGGGCGGAGACAAAGACCACTCGCCAACGGCAGGTTTCCGCTACGACGGCCTTTTCCGAGTAGTTGATCATTGGACTGCAACCGGCACCGACGGATTCAAGATCTGGCGTTTCCGTCTGGTCGCTATCGAAATCAGAGACTTACCGGAGAAGCTTGGTCAGCCGGCCGCCCACGAGCCAGTTTCCAGGGTCGAGGCAACAATACAGCGCCTGGCGAGGAGCGCTGCCCGAGCAACAGAGGTCAAGCGGCTACACGACTACACCTGTCAGATATGCAATACTAGACTCGTCACTCCAGCAGGACCCTACGCCGAAGCCTGCCACATCAAACCACTCGGCAAACCACACAACGGCCCAGACGTGACCGAAAACCTTCTTTGCCTGTGCCCGAATCACCACCTGCTATTTGACACAGGTGCGCTTTACATTGACTCGGACGGCCGAGTGCATGACACAATCAACAACACTGCCATAGTCGACCTTCAACTCACCGACAAGCACCCCATCGACTGGTCGTTTGCCGAATACCACCGGCAGTCACACCTGACCGACAACGAAACCAGCTAGGGAAGACGCCCGAGGGAATCAGCAAACCACTGAGCACATTAGATTGGCGCATGCTCTCGACACCAGAGATTAGTCAGCCTTGCATGGCGAATTCAGTCGCTTCGGCAAGGACCTCGTCTAGCTCCGCGTCGGACAGGTCGCCCTCCGAAAGGATCTTGTAAGAGGCTGCGACCTGGATTTTACCAATCACCTCCTGGCTGAGATTGTAGTCGGCAGCCGGGTCTAGGGCTGACTTGATCAAGGCTTCCGCACCAACTGGGTCGATGTCAGGACCACCATGACTCAAGTCCTCACGAAGGGCAGCAACAAACCGGATGATTTCGGCCGGCAAAGCGCTCTCACCGAATCTGCGATCAACGGCGATGAAGAAAAGTGCTGCTAGGAAGCGCGGAAAGCCGTCCCAGCCATCACGATCCAACCTTGCTTCGATCTCGTCGTTGAGATCATGCTGATTTCGGACTAGAGTCCGAATATAGGTAGGCAAGTCAGAATTCAAGATAATTTCGACCGTTCATCTCACCGCACCGTAGCCGTCACAATTAGCCGAGAAGGGCCCGATAGTCAGATGCTGCCGAACTTGCTGCCTGCACCAAACTCAGTGCCTCGCTCAGACGCTGCTTACCCTGCTCGCACCGACTGATCGCAGCCTGGACCAGCGGGTGTCCGGCACTAGACGAAACGGAACGTAACGTTACAAGCATTCGTTCGATGCCCTCGATCGCGTGCTGGATTCGCACGACGGCTTTTTGGCATTGGTCCACAGATTCAGCCAGCCCGGCCTTGACTTCCTGAATGTTGGCCAACAGTCACCCCCTTACCATAAAGGTTTGCGCCGCATTATACGACAAGTCTCATCTATTTGCGAGACGCTCGGCCTTGTGCAGGAGATCATCGAGATCACTGTCCGACATATCGAGATCTGCAACTGCGTGGTAAATTGCGACAGTCTGCATCTTGGTGATTTCTTGAGCAGGTGCGTTCAGTTCAGCAGCAGGGTCCAGGACGACCCGAATCCCCGCCTCAGCAACACTTGGGTCTAGCTGGGCCGCAACAGGGTTCGCTGCCCGCATGTCCGCAACAAACTGAATCACTGCCCCCTGGTCATAGGTACCTCCGAATCTACGATCGATGACATAGTAGAAAATTGCAGCCAAGTAGGAGGAGAATCCCTCGCCCCAGCCCTTCTCGTCGAGGAGCCGTTCGATTCGATCGTTTTCCTCATGCTCGTCCCGGACGAACGTACGGACGTACTCAACTATTTCCGGCTTAATCGCCATCTCGTTTCCTTGCCTTCGAATTTCTGAACTTCTTGATCCAGACGTGAGTGGCCATCGCTACACCCGTCAAGGCGATGACGACATCTGCCACCGGATGTTGAGAGTCCTGTACCCCTGGCTGCGCAGGTAGAGTGGCGCCCTGGACTCCGGTGCTCGCGTGGGTATCACCGGGGCGCACGAGATCCTTCAACGCGGACACCGTTTCGCGTGCGACCTGCTCAGCCTGCCGGATGTCTCCCTCCTTGTCGCCGACACTATTGACCAGCTTACGATGCATCTGCTCGGCCCGTGACTCCTGCGCCAGCGCTTCCTCACCAAGCCGTTGACCGTCCGGCATACCGTCAGCATCACTAAATCGCCAGCCAGGAGCAACAATCTTGAAGTATGCCTGGTAGTGTCCACGAGTAGCGTCTAGGAGATTCGCGTATCTTCGACACTTGTCAGCCGCAATTTGCACCTCCGCGATTGCGCGATGAATCTCCGGGGCCGTAGCACCTTTCGCCAGTCGTTTGTAAATTTCACGGGCCTGTTCCACATCAGCCTTCGCTCGCCTCGCCCTCACCGCAGCCTCCGCAAGTTTTTCGAAGGCAGTTTGCATTTGCGCAAGCACAGGAGCCATGCTGACAGCCACTAGATCTTTCCTCGGTATTCGCTCGCCAGTTGGATGGCGGAATCGAATCTGCGAACAGCTCGATCGATTTCATCCACCGCTGATTTGAATGTGCTTTCCGCCGCAGCGACCTCGCTCTTTGCGCTGTCGTAACAGGAACTACCGGCGATGGATTTCCCATCCGCAGCAACCTCAGTGGCTCCCAGGAATGCCTCCCGCGCTCGAGCCAATAGAGTGTTCGCCTCGACAATCGCTGCTTTGACGTCCTCGACACTCATCGCCTGATGCCTCAGCCGAGCCGATCCCCGTAGTTGCGGGTGGCCTCACCCGCGCCGTAGATCAGGTTGGTAGCTTCCTGTAGACGTTCCACGCTCTGGCCGCAGACATCGGTGGCGGCATCAATGTGAGGATGACCGGTACCAGCCCCGAGTACTCGGATCTTACTCGTCACATCTTCGAGCATCTCCCGCGCGGCTCGGATCTCCTGGATGATCGCGCCGCCCTGTGCAATGGCCTGGGAAAGGCCAGCCTTGGCTTCGTAGATGCTGGCCATCTGTTCCTCCCATGGGCGGGCGGTGCAGGAGGCTAGGTCGACACCAAGCCGGTCAACCCACACTATCGGAGCGCCACGCGTCACTGCTGCCCCTGCCGGCCACCAGGCAGTGGGCGCGTACGGGCACTACCGGCTAGATCCTCGCCTGACGGGGCCAGTACTGCGTCGGGTTGTTGTCGTTCGGTACCTACGAGCCAGATCGATCGGCCAAGTCCGCAGAGACTACTCGGCAGCACACCGGGCCTGGCCGCGACGAGCGTCATGAGTCGGCTGACTCGCTGACGTAGACGCCGCGTCCCTGCTGGCCGTACACGAGGCGCTCGGCCTTCAGCTGGATCATTACGAAACGGATGACGGTCTCACTGACCTCGTAGTGCGCCATGAGTTGGCGGGTGGTCGGCAGTCGGTCGCCGGGTTTGAGGACGCCGCTGCGGATCTGGTCCGCGATGTCGTTTGCGATCTGCTGGTACAGCGGTGTAGCCATCGGCGCTCCCTCGGTCGGCAGCCTCAAGACACCACACGCCGGGGGAAAGATGCGTTACGGGGTAGCTATACGTTACCCAGTAACGTAAGTTGTGGACGGAGCTACTCGGTCGGCACTGGGTGGTTTCACCCGGTCGGGGCGGTCGGCGAGTCATGCCGTCGGGCGTCCCGGCCCCGAAGGTTCGCCCTGGTCGCCGTACTGCCAAGGAGGGCTGCGGCGGTTGGGGTGGGGGTGGTCCTGCCGGATCGGCAAGCGGCAGGGCCACCCCGTCCAGGCAGCGCAGCGACAGCTAGGGCAGGCACCAACCAAGGGGAGGAAACGTCATGCGAGAACTCTGGCGACGGTGGCGCGTCCGCTGGCAACGCCGCCGCATGGTGGCCACACCGCCGAGCCAGTGGCCCAGCGGCGACGGCGTCTATCGCGTACCGAACAACAGCCGCAACCAGCGACCCAGCGCGTACCGGCCGATCCGGCCCTGGCAGATCCGCAGCCACCGCTTCACCACCATCGGCGGACTCGCCGGACGCGGACGCGGCCTCGACCCGGCCGAAGTCGCCGCGTTCCTCGACCGCGTCGCCCACGACCTCGGCGTCCTCTACGCCGAACTCGACCGCACCATCGAGCAGAACGACCGGATCAAGAACGCGCTGCGCCGCTGGCAGACCGGCCAGGCCGCCGCGGCCCAGGCCGCCCCCGGCCAGGCGCCCATCAACCTGCCCGCCTGGACCGGCAGCACCACCACCTCGTACGCGGGACAGCCGTGACCGGCCCGACGCCGCCCGCCGTCACCGTCGTCACCTGCCCGAGCTGCCACGGCGGCGGTCGCGAGACCAACCACCACGCCGACAGCGGCCCGGTCTCAGCGTGTGACCGCTGCGGCGGGGCCGGCAAGCGACGCGCACAGTTCGTGCTGACCGTCGCCAACCTCGACACCGGAGCCGTCGCGTCCGCCAGCATCGTGCCCGGCGCCGTCGCCCCGACCCGTACCGACGATGGTCGCTTCTGGTGCCTCGACCTGGCACCGGTCGTCGCCGACCTGGCCGCCCGGGTCGGGGCCGCCGACCTCTACGACCCGGAGATGCCCGACGACCAGATCTTCACCCCCTGGACCCAGCTTGCCAAGAGCTGGCAGCCCGATCTGCCCGCCGACCAGCGGCACGCCCTCGAAGCCGAAGCGATCGCCGCCGAAGCCTACGACCCGTGGCGGATCTGGTACGGCCGCAGCGCCGCCACCCTGCCCAGGGAACCCGCCCGCCGCCTCGGCGACCTCTGCGACCTCGCCGAACAGCTCTGCCTCGACCTGGTCGTCGAAGCCCGCCGCAGCTCACCCACCAGCGACACCATCAGCTGGGACATCCGCTTCGAGTTGCCCGGCAGCCCGGTCCCCGGCGGCACCGGCCGGTGGCTGGACCTGACCGAGGCGGCCAGCCTGATCAAGGTGTCCCGCGCCTGCTACGACCTGATCGACCGCAGCCGGCACGCGCCCGCCCACCACGTGACCCCGCGCGTTGCCGACAACGGCACCAGCATCGGAGCGCCGCGCATCGATTTCGACCAGCTCGAACGCCGCGTCCTCGCCGACTGCACCGCCCTGCTCACCGGCGAACCGAACCCCGGCGCACAGGCCATCTGGCGCGACGGCCGCTGGTGGCACACCACCCTGCGCGCCACCGACGCCAGCACCGGCAACAGCGGCGACACCGGCGGCTACACCGCCATCGGCACCGGCGGGCGCCTGGTCCGCTCCTGGCAGCCGCCCCCGCCGTCGTGGCAGGGGCCGCCGATCCCATTCTGGCCGTGCCCCGACTGCGCGCCACGGACACCCGACCTGCGCGACTGCGACTGCCACCGGATCGGCGGCTGCCGCACCTGCGGCGGCACGCACCGCATCTATCACGGCGCAACCGTCACCATCGCCGCTGGTCGCCGCCGGGTCCGGCACCTCAACTGGCCACCGATCGACGGTACGGCCACAGCCGCACCAGCACCGCTCGGCGTCCACCCGAACGGCAAACCGACCTACCAGATGCCGCCGGAGTACCGCCTGACGCAGCAGCTCACCGCGCTCGGGCTCGACCCGGCCGAACTGCGCCCGCTCGACGACGCCACGATGATCCTGCGCGAGCACGAGCTGCTGCACGGCTACGCCACCGTGCACCGGCCCGGCCGCGACCCGCTCACGACGTACCTGGAGAACGTCACCGCCGGGCTGCCCGGCGGGCGGATCCTGGTGCGGGCCACCGCCCCGCAGGTGCCGTCCCTGGCCACAGTGGTCACGCTGGCGTACGCCCTCGGGCTGACCCTCATCGTCGACGTCGCCGACCACCGGCACAACGCCGGCGTGCCGTACCTGGTGCAGGGCCTGCACTGGGGTGTCCGGTTCGCCCCGCCGGGCATCACCGCCAACCTGTCCCGCCCCAGCCCGACCATGCCCAACACCGTGCACCACCCCAGCCTCGCCCAGGCGATCGCCTACGCCCTGGCGTACATCCGCAACGGCAGCGACGCCGCCGTACCGACCGATCCGACAACGCCGGTCCCCGCCCCGCACGCCACCCCGGCTGCAGACCTCACCCCGCACGACGCCCACTCGCCGGACGACGACCCGGTGCCGCTGCTCACCGCGCTCGCCGCCCACTACCCCGGCAGCACCCTGTCCGTGCTGCTCACCACGGACCGCTGCACCATTCACCTGCCGGACGGGCGACCGAGCCGCCGGCTGATCGCAACCGGCGCCACGTTGGCCGAGGCCGTGGCCATCGCGGTGCTCGCCGCCTCCCCCTGAGCTGCCCGGCGCCAGGCCGGGCAACAGTCGGATCGACGACCCAACCGGCGTACGGGACAGAACCGACGGCGACGTCAGGGCATTCTCTGCCGAATGTCCGGCCACCCCGCCACGGTCCCACCTCAGTTGAGTGTCGAGCCGTTCTCCGGCAGTCGAGCCATCGCCGCCGGCCTGGTCACCCGGCGCATGCTGAACGGCCCGGCCTGGCGCCACCTGCTCCACGACGTGTACGTGCACACCGACTCCTACGACCCCGACGACCACCGGATGTGGTGCCTGGCAGTCGCCGCCCGCCTCCCCCGAAACGCGGCCATTTACGGCCTCAGCGCCGCCTACCTCTGGGGCGTCGATCTTCTGCCGCACCGGAAAAGGGCGGTACCCGTGTACGTCGCCGTCCCGAACAAGGCCCGACCGGACCCACATCCCCGGATCAGGTACGCCAACCTGATCCTCGACCTGGACAACGACATCACGTCGCTGACCGGAATGCCTGTCACCACCGAGGTCAGGACCGCCTTCGACCTGGGGCGCTCGCTGCCCCGGGCCGACGCGCTCGTCGCGCTGGACGCCATCCTGCGGCGCCGGACGTGCACCACAGCGGCGCTTGCGGCGTACGTCGACGTCCACCCTGGTCGACGCGGGGTGCGACAGGTCCGCGAACTCCTCACCCTTGCCGAGCCGCTGAGCGAGTCGCCGATGGAGAGCCGGCTACGCCTCCTGCTGCACGACGCCGGCCTGCCCAAGCCCACCCCGCAGTACGAGATCCGCAGCCCAGCCTCCAACGGCGGCGTGCGGTTCGTCGCGCGCGTCGACCTGGCGTACCCGCAGTGGAAGATCGCCATCGAGTACGAAGGTGACCATCACCGGGCTCGCGCAGTCTTTCGGCGTGACGTGACGCGCTTCAACGCCCTGCGTGCCGCCGGCTGGCTGGCGCTGCGCTTCACCGCCGACGACGTACTGCGACGAAGCGGGCAACTCGTGCAGACGGTCCGGCAGGCGATCGCCGAGCGGGCCGGCTGACACGTCGAGTTGAGGGCTGGCGCACCTCAAGACGGCGCGATGACGTGCGCCAGCCCTCAACTCGACGTGTACAGATCAGTAGGTGGGGCGTTGCAGCAGGCTGAGGAACTCGACGAGCAACTGTTCGCGCAGCACCGGCGGGGCAAGATCCAGCACGGTGTTGATCATCGCCATCCGCTCCGGCAACGGCCCCCCAGCGCCACCTGACGCGGCAGCGCCGCCCAGGCCGAGCTGGCCGGCGAGGCTGGCGACCATGTCCGGGGTGAGCGACCCCGACGGCAAGGAGCCCAGCATCGTGACCAGGTCGGGCGGCAGGACCACCGGGCCGTGCGCCTTCGCCGCATCCACGGCGTCGACCAGGGCTTCGGCGAACAGGTGCGCCTCCCCGGCCACCGCCGCCGCGACACTCAGATGGATGCTGGCCGGGATGTCGCCGTACGACATCTGGGGTTGGGTGTGCCAGCCCTTTGCCGCCAACTCATCCGCCAGCACGAACACATCGACCTGCGCACCGTCACCGGCGTCGGCACCGTCACCAGTGAAGCAGACGACTGTGGACTCCGGCTCGACCAGCAACCGGACGCCGTCAGTCCCCCGCACGGCGTCGGCAAGCACGCCCACCGCGTCCTGGGTGCGCTGTGCCAGAGCCAGGTAGCCGGCCTCGCCGAGGTGGCGCAGCACGGCGTACGCGGCGGCGATCGGGCCACCGGAACGGGTGGAGAGCACCCCCGGGTTGATCATCGTGTAGCCGGGCCAGTCGGCGTACGCGTAGTACTGCGGCCGGCGCAGCGACGGATCCCGGTGCAGCAGCACCGACACCCCCTTCGGGGTGTACGCGTACTTGTGCAGGTCGACCGAGATCGACGTGACCCCGGGCACGGTGAAGTCGAACGCCGGCACCGACCGGCCGAGCCGGCGCAGCCACGGCAGCGACCAGCCGCCGAAGCAGGCGTCGACGTGGCAGCGCACCCCGGCGTCCGCCGCAACCGCCGCGATCCCCTCCACCGGGTCGATCACCCCGTGCGCGTACGACGGCGCCGAGCACACCACCAGCACCGTGTCCGGGCCGATCGCCGCCGCCACGGCGGCCGGGTCCGGGCGCAGCGTGTCCGCCGACACCGGCACGAAGTCCACCCGGACGCCGAGATAGTGGGCGGCCTTCGCGAACGCGGCGTGCGCGCTGGTCGGCACGACCATCCGGGGGACGGTCACCTCCGGCCGGGCGTCCCTGGCCGCCTTCACCGCCAGGATCAGCGACTCGGTGCCACCGCTGGTGACACTCCCGACGACGTCCGGCGCACCGGAGGCGGCGTCGCGCGCGCCGGAGGCGGCGTCGCGCGCGCCGGAGGCGGCGTCCGGCGCACCCGAGGCGGCGGCGCGCGCCGGGCCGCCGCCGAGTAGCCCCGCAGCCGCGCCGACCAGCGCGTTCTCCATCGCCAGCAGGGACGGAAAGGCGGTCGGGTCGAGCCCGTTGACGTGCGCGGCCAGCCCGTGCGCGGCGTGCGCCAGCTCGTCGAGCCCGGCGACGGCCGGGTCGTAGACGTACGCGAACAGCCGCCCGCCGTGCGTCGGCGCGTCAGCCGCCCGCAACGCCCGGATCTCGTCCAGCACCTGCTCACCTGGTACGCCGTCAGCCGGCAACGCTCCCGCCATAGTGGTCACCGTAGCGTGGCGCCGGAGAGCTTCTGCTCGGTCAGGTCGTAGCCGCGCAGCAGCAGCACCGGCACCGCCACCAGGATCGCCGGCAGCAGGGTGAACCCGAGCAGCACGCCGAGCCGCGCCGACGCGGGCTGGGCCGCGGTGATCCCGGTGTCCGACGACACGTAGCCGGACACCTGCAGCACCAGGGCGTAGATGCCGGGGCCCAAAGCCAGCCCGAACGTCTCCCCGGCCGTCCACAGCCCGGTGAACACCCCGGCCTGGCGCCGGCCGGTGCGGGCGGTGTCGTACGCGACGCAGTCGGGCAGCATCGCCAGGGCGAACACCTGCTGGCCGGCGTACCCGGCGCCCATCAGCGCGACCAGCAGGTACGCCCCGACCGCCGGCAGGGCCAGGGCGGTGACCAGCACCCCGGCCGCCCCGGCGAACAGCAGCGACGCGACCACCAGGGCGCGCAGTTTGCCCCAGCGTGCGCCGGCCCGTGACCACAGTGGCATGACCAGCAGCGCCGGCCCGACGAAGCAGGCGAACAGCACGGTGGTGCCGAGATCCGGCGAGTCGAGGACCTGGCCGGCGAAGTACTTGACCCCGGCGAGGATGGTGCCGATCCCCGCCGACTGGATCACGAAGCAGACCAGCAGCAGCCGGAACGGCCGGTTGCCGGCGGCCACCGCCAGCTGGGCGCGCAGCGACGGCTCGCTGGCCTGCACGGATCCGGTCGGCGCACCGGCGGTGCCGGCGAAGACGCCCAGCGTGCCGAGGACGATCAGCCCGGCTACGAACAACCCCATCCAGCGGTGCCCGGCGATCCCGTCGCCACCGGCGGTCACCACGAGCGGGGCGAGCGCGCCGGAAGCCAGGATGGCCACCGCCAGGACCGCGATCCGCCAGGTCATCAGCCGGGTACGTTCGGCGTACGAGTCGGTCAGCTCGGCCGGCATCGCCACGTACGGCACCTGGAAGAAGGCGAACGCGGTGGCGGTGACCAGGAACGCGACCGCCACGTAGAGCGCCGCCCCGGCGCCGGTGCCGGCCGGCGCGGCGAACATCGCGGCGAAGCCGACGGCCAGGCCAAGGCCGCCGACCAGCAGGTACGGCCGGCGGGCACCCCAGCGCGTGCGGGTGCGGTCGGAGATCCGCCCGGCGACCGGGTTGACCAGCACGTCCCAGGCCTTCGGCAGCAGCACCAGCAGGCCGGCCAGCCCGGCGGCGACGCCGAGCGAGTCGGTCAGGTACGGCAGCAGCAGCAACCCGGGCACGGTGCCGAACGCCCCGGTGACCAGCGAGCCGGACGCGTACCCGAGGTGCACCCGTCGCTGCGCGATCATGGCGTCATGGGTACCAGGCGGCGGCCGCCATGTCGACACCGTCGCCGCGCAGCGGGCAGCCCTCGGCACGCAGCAGGGTGCGGGCCCGCTCCTCGTGCCCCGGTGGCAGCCGGCCGGCGGAGTTGACCACCCGGTGCCAGGGCACGCCGCCACCGTGCCGGGCCATGATCGTGCCGACCAGCCGGGCGGAGGCCCGGCCGCTCGTCTCCGCCAGGGCGTCGGCGATCGCGCCGTAGGTCGTCACCCGGCCGGGCGGGACGCGTTCGACGAGCGCGAGGACCTCTTCGACGTATTCCTGCGGAGTCACGCACGCCACGATATGAGATCTCGGGCCGACGACGATTCGGCAGGCACGCAGAATGGTCGGGTGCGCGCAGCAGTTACCGAGGCGAGACGGCTGGTCGTGAAGATCGGCTCGTCGTCGCTGACCACGGCCACCGGCGGCCTCGACGGCGACCGGGTGGACGCCCTGGTCGACGTGCTCGCCGGCCTGGTCGCCGACGGACGTGAGGTGGTTCTTGTCTCGTCCGGCGCGATCGCCGCCGGGCTCGCGCCGCTCGGGCTGACCCGACGTCCGCGTGACCTGGCCACCCAGCAGGCGGCGGCCAGCGTCGGGCAGGGGCTGCTGATCGGCCGGTACGCCGCCAGCCTGGCCCGGCACGGGCTGACCACCGGGCAGGTGCTGCTGACCGCGGACGACGTGACCCGCCGGGCGCACTACCGCAACGCGTACCGGACGCTGCGCAAGCTGCTCGATCTCGGCGCGGTGCCGATCGTCAACGAGAACGACACGGTCGCCACCGACGAGATCCGCTTCGGCGACAACGACCGGCTGGCCGCGCTGGTCGCCGCGCTGGTGCACGCCGACCTGCTGGTGCTGCTCTCCGACGTCGACGCCCTCTACACCGGCGATCCGGCGAAGCCGGCCAGCGAGCGGATCGCCGAGGTACGCGACGCCGCCGACCTGGCCGGGGTGGCGATCGGCCGGGCCGGCCGGGCCGGGGTCGGCACCGGCGGCATGGTCACCAAGGTGGAGGCGGCCCGGATCGCCACCGGGTTCGGCATCCCGGTGGTGCTGACCGCCGCCCCGCTGGCCGCACCGGCGCTGCGCGGCGAGCCCGTCGGCACCCTGTTCCACCGGGTGGCGCGCCGGCCGGCCGCCCGGCTGTTCTGGCTGGCGCACGCCACCGCGCCGCGCGGCCGGCTGCACCTGGACGCCGGCGCGGTGCAGGCGGTGGTCGCCCGGCGCAAGTCGCTGCTGCCGGCCGGGATCACCGCGGTGGACGGCACGTTCACCGCCGGGGATCCGGTCGACCTGGTCGACACCGCCGGTGCGCCGGTGGCCCGTGGGCTGGTCAACTATGACGCGGTGGAGTTGCCGACCCTGCTCGGCCGGTCCACCGGCGAGCTGGCCGCCACGCTCGGCCCCGGCTACGAGCGGGAGGTCGTGCACCGCGACGACCTGGTGTTGTTATGACCCGACGACAGGTGTGACCATACGTGAGGAGACAGCGATGAGCGTGACCGAGCAGGCCCGCCGGGCGCGGGTGGCCGCCGACGAGCTGGTCACCGCCACCCGGGCGGCCAAGGACGCCGGGTTGCTGGCGATGGCCGACGCACTGGTCGCCCGTACCGCCGAGATCGTGGCCGCGAACGCGGCCGACCTGGACGCCGGACGGGCCAACAGCCTGTCGACGGCGCTGCTGGACCGGCTGGCGCTGACCGAGCAGCGGATCGCCGACATGGCGCAGGCGCTGCGCGAGATGGCCGGGCTGGCCGACCCGGTCGGTGCGGTGGTCCGCGGCTCGACCCTGCCCAACGGGCTGGAGCTGCGCCAGGTGCGGGTGCCGTTCGGGGTGGTCGGCATCATCTACGAGGCCCGGCCGAACGTGACCGTCGACGCCGCCGGCATCTGCCTCAAGTCGGGCAACGCGGCGCTGCTGCGCGGCTCGTCGTCGGCGGCGCACTCCAACACGGTCCTGGTGCAGGTGCTGCGGGACGCGCTCGTCGGTGCCGGCCTGCCGGCCGACGCGGTGCAGTTGCTGGACGCCTCGTCGCGCGACTCGGTCAAGGAGCTGATGCGGGCGCGCGGCCTGGTCGACGTGCTGATCCCGCGCGGCGGCGCGGACCTGATCCGCACCGTCGTGGAGGAGTCGACGGTGCCGGTGATCGAGACCGGGGTGGGCAACTGCCACGTGTACGTCGACGCGGCCGCCGACCTGGACAAGGCCCTCGGGGTCGCGCTGAACTCGAAGACGCAGCGGCTGTCCACCTGCAACACGGCGGAGTCGCTGCTGGTGCACGTGGACGTGGCGGCGGCGTTCCTGCCGAGGATGCTGGCCGCGCTGCGCGACGCCGGGGTCACCGTGCACGGCACCCCGGAGGTGGCCGCGTTCTCGTCCGACGTGGTGCCGGCCACCGACGAGGACTTCGCCACCGAGTACCTGTCGGCGGACATCTCGGTCGCCGTGGTCGGCTCGCTCGACGCGGCGGTGGCGCACATCAAGCGGTACGGCACCGGGCACACCGAGGCGATCGTCACCGACTCGGTCAGCGCGGCCCGCGACTTCGTCGCCCGGGTCGACGCGGCGGCGGTGCTGGTGAACGCGTCGACCCGGTTCACCGACGGCGGGCAGTTCGGCTTCGGCGCGGAGATCGGCATCTCGACGCAGAAGCTGCACGCCCGGGGTCCGATGGGGCTGCCGGAGCTGACCTCGACGAAGTACGTCGTCACCGGCGACGGCCACCTGCGCCAGTAGCCGGCGCCGCGCTCCACGCTCGGCGTGCCGGCGTGCCGGCGTGCCGGCGCCAGACGCCGGCGCCGCGCTCTGGCCGCCGGCCCGGCTACCGGCAGGCGCGGATGGCGGCCAGGGCGACGTGCACCTCGAAGGCGTCGCCCGCGTCGCTGTCCCAGCCGCCGTCGCTGCGTTGGGTGGCGGTCAACCGTTGCCGGGCGTTGACCAGCAGCCAGTCGTCGTCGGCGAGGCCGGCGCGGCGCAGCGCCGCCGCGAGTTGCGCCACGTCGCCGGGGGCCATGCCGGGCAGCCGCTCGTTGAGCACCACCTGCATCCGGGCCGATTCGTAGAACAGGGTCCGCCGGTAGAGGGTCGCCGCCGCCAGCCAGCCGGCCACCAGGTACGACGGCCAGGTGCCGTCCGGGCGCATCTGCTCGCCGAGGTGGCGGGCGGCGGCCTGGGCGGCCTCCTCGTGGCCGGCGTCGGCGACGCTCAGCCAGTAGCCGGCGCTGGCGGTCAGGTAGTAGGTGGCTTCCGGGTCGCCGGGTCGGGCCCAGTCGGGTGCCTCGCCGGCGAGGCTCTCGTCCTCTTCCCAGCTGCCGTCCGGCCGCTGCCGGGCGACCAGCCAGTCGAGGGCCTTGCGGGCGGCCGGCCGGTCGAGCGCGCCGAGGTCGTCGAGCTCGGCGAGCCGGAAGCAGGTGGCGTCGACCGAAGCGACGTCACCGGCCCAGAAGGCGGGCCAGCCGCCGTCCGGCGCCTGCCCGACCTCGGCGCTGGCGAGCACGTCCGACTGTGGGGCGGCGCCGGTGCGCAACCAGGACAGGCGGGCCCGGTCCACGGTGTCGCCGTGTGCCACGACGAATCCGATGGCGGCATCCATATCGACCACGGACGAAAGGCTACCGGCGGGTCGCGAATCCCGCTTCGGTAACTCAGTCAAGGTCAACTGGCCGGCCGGGGACCTGGGCGACCCAGATCCCCGGGTGGCCCGGTCAGTAGCTGGGCAGCGAGGGGTCGATCTGCTTGACCCAGGACAGCACCCCGCCCTGGACGTGCACGGCGTCCTTGAACCCAGCGGCCTTGACCGCGGCGAGCGCTTCGGCCGACCGTACGCCCGACTTGCAGTGCAGCACGATCTGCCGGCCCTGCGGCAGCTTCGCCAGCGCTTCGCCGCTGATGAACTCTCCCTTGGGGATCAGCGTCGAGCCGGGGA
Organism: Solwaraspora sp. WMMB335; assembly: GCF_049179075.1. Classification (NCBI taxonomy): domain Bacteria; kingdom Bacillati; phylum Actinomycetota; class Actinomycetes; order Micromonosporales; family Micromonosporaceae; genus Solwaraspora; species Solwaraspora sp. WMMB335. The sequence goes on along the minus strand of NZ_JBMHMF010000001.1, from coordinate 4,978,630 downwards.
TCTTGACGATCTCGTACTCGGCCGGCTCGCGCACGTCGACCAGGAACACGTCCTTGCCGGCGTCCTGCCACTCCTTCAGCTCCCGGGCGGTGATCGTGGAGTCGACCACCGCCTCCTCGGCCTCGGTCGAGACGGCGCCGCAGAAGTCCTCGTAGTCGATCAAACCGGTGATCGGCTCGGCGTTCGGGTCCTTGCGGATCTTGATGGTCCGGTACGTCATTTCCAGCGCGTCGTAGACCATCAGCCGGCCGAGCAGCGGGTCACCGATGCCGGTGATCAGCTTGATCGCCTCGGTCACCATGATCGAGCCGATCGAGGCGCACAGCACACCGAGCACGCCGCCCTCGGCGCAGGACGGCACCATCCCGGGCGGCGGCGGCTCCGGGTAGAGGTCACGGTAGTTCGGGCCGTGCTGGTCCCAGAAGACGCTGACCTGCCCGTCGAACCGGTAGATCGAACCCCACACGTACGGCTTGCCGAGCAGCACGCAGGCGTCGTTGACCAGGTAACGGGTGGCGAAGTTGTCGGTGCCGTCGAGGATCAGGTCGTACTGGCCGAAGATGTCGAAGACGTTGTCGTTGTCCAGCGACACGTCGTGCAGCTGGATGTTGACGTACGGGTTGATCTCCCGGACCGACGACGCGGCCGACTCGGCCTTGGACCGGCCGATGTCGGACTGGCCGTGGATGATCTGGCGTTGCAGGTTCGACTCGTCGACGGTGTCGAAGTCGACGATGCCGAGCGTGCCGACACCCGCGGCGGCCAGGTACATCAGGGCGGGCGAGCCGAGGCCGCCGGCACCGACGCAGAGGACCTTGGCGTTCTTGAGGCGTTTCTGGCCGTCGACGCCGACATCCGGGATGATGAGGTGCCGCGAGTAGCGGCGGATCTCATCGACGGTGAGCTCGGCGGCGGGTTCGACGAGCGGGGGCAACGACACGGTGAACTCCCCGGGATCGGCAATGTTGGCTGCGCTATTGTTGCTCGCTCGCCGCCGGCTCGGCCATGAGTAGCGACACCGCCCGCGATCCGGGATCCGGGAATAGCCCCGGTCACGGATGACGGGTCGCGGATGGCCGGTCACCGGTCGCGGTCACGGCATCGGTGGTCCGGTGTAGCGCTTTCCGTCGACGTACGGCCAGCCGTTGGCCTGGCAGCCCTGCAGCCCGTACGTCTGCTGCTGCATCACCGGCGCGGGTCGTCCCGGCGCCGGGCAGAGTTCGTGGCCCATGCCGAACTGGTGGCCTACCTCGTGGTTGATCGCATAGGCGCGGTAGACGGCCAGCGGGGCGCCGTAGTCCGGCACCGCCCGCATCCAGCGATCCATGTTGATGATGACCTGTCCGGGCAGCCGGCATGAGGTGTACTTCTCGGTGACCAGGCCGCCGAGCGCGCACATCTGCTCGGATGTTCCGGGCGTGGCCAGGTAGATGGTGAACTCGGCGGCGGCGGTACGCGGCACCCGCTGCAGCCGGAACTGGCGCCCGGCGACCCAACTGCGGTCGTCGCCGAGGGTCGCGTCGACGACCGCCGCGAACTCGTCGGGACGCAGGCTGATCCCGTCCTCCACCGCGACGCGGAACCGGCGCAGCTCACCGGCCCAACCGAGCACCGGACCCGCGCCGGTGAGGAACGCGAACGTACCGGGACCCGTCTGCGGATAGGTCACCGGCGGCGCCGGCGGCCCGTCCGGCCCGTCCGGCCCGCCGGACCCGGTGTCCGGCGGCGGGGCCGGCTCGGGTGTGTCGACCGGCTGTTCCGGCTGCGGTCGCAGGACCGGTGGCAGCCGGTCGGGCTCGGCGTCGGCGCCGGCGGACGACGCGCCGCCGCCCGGTCCCGGTTCCCGCACCGCAGTCGGCACCCGGCCGACCGCGCCCGCCCCGGCGTGCACCAGGTCCGCCCCGATCAGTACGGCAGCGGCCATGACCAGCGCTAGCACACCAGCGCGCCGACGTCGGCGGGACAGCCGACGCAGCCGGCGATCGCGCGGTGACAGTTGCCCGACCGGCCGGACAGTTCTCGTTTGACGTGGTGCACGTGTCCGACGTGGTGCGCGCGGCCGATCCCACCGGCCGGCGCCCGGTTGCACATCCCGCACTGCGGCCCGCCCCTCATGGCGTACCTCGCCCGTCCACGCCGATCGGAGCAGATGCACGGCGGGGGGCGGACCGGCGTGGCTTTCGTGGCCTGACAGGCACAGGCTGTCATGACCGCGTCACCGAACCGCGTAGACGCGCGGAGCCAACCGATTAAACCCTGCAATCTACCCTTTTGGCCCGTATCCCCGGGACGATCCGGTACCGGGCCAGGTCAGACTGCCGGACCCGCGTACCGCTCACCGTCCAGGTACGGCCACGCGTTGGCCACGCACTCGTTGAGGAAGAGCGTCTGCTGCATCATCACCGGCGCCGGTTCGCCGCTACCCGGACAACGCTCGTGACCGTACCCGAGTTCGTGGCCGACCTCGTGGTTGATCACGTACTCCCGGTACAGGTCCAGTGGCACCTGCGCGCTGACGAAGTGCTCCACGGAACGACGCCAGCGGGCCAGGTTGATGATCACCTTGCCGACGCCACGGCACGAGGTGTACGGCTCACCGTCGATGCGGATGTCCACGTACACCGACTGGCACAGCTGGGCCGCGGTCTGCGGCGTGGCCAGATAGATGGTGAAGTCGTGGCCGGCCTGGTCGGGGACTCGCTGCAGGCGCAGCTGGTTGCCACCGATCCAGCTACGCGGATCGGACAGCGTCGCTTCCACCGCGTCACCGAACTCGTCGACGTCCTCGTCGGCGCCCTTCTCCACGGCGATGCGGTAGCGGCGCAGGGTGCCGGACCGGCCGGCGATCTCGCCCTGCACGGTGCCGAAGGCGAACTCGCCGCTGCCCGCCGAGGGCACCGGGCCGGCCAACTGGAACACCGGCTGCGGGGGCGCGGTGGTGGGCAGGGGCGTCGACGGTTGCGCCGTCGTCGCGACGCCGGTCGGCTCGGGCTGCGGACGGGTAGCCGGCGCGGCCAGTGCGTCGCGGCCCGCCGGCGCGTCGAGGCGGGGCAGCGCGAAACCGATCGCCGCCAGCCCGATCGCCGTCACCGTCAACGCGCTCAGCACCGGCCAACGCAGCTGCTGCCAGCGCGAGCGTGGAGCCCGCCGCCGACGACGGCGGTGTGCCGCCGCGGCGCGAGCCCGAGACGTGCGGGCGGATCTCGTCGGGCCGCTGCTGGTGACAGACATCGCTGAACAGATTGCCACACCAGCGGCCGGAGGTGGACCCCCTGCTCAGGCGAGCAACGCGTCCAACCTGCGGTTGACCGCCGCGAGCGTGGCCCGTACCACAGCTTGTCGAGGGTCCCCGGAGACCAGGGCCGACCCGGCGAGTTGTTCCACCCAGCCGCCGCAGGCGAGCAGCACCACGACCACCGCGACCTCGCAACCCCCCATCGGGACCACCGCCGCGTGCTCGACGAAGCAGCGACCCCGGTCGGGTGCGCCGGCCGGACCGGTGAGCAGGTCCTCGATCGCCGAGGCGGCAGCCGCCGCGCACAGCCGCAACACGTACCCGTCGAGTGCCGGACCGGTCGACACGCCGGACGCGGTCAGCCCTCCTGCGGTCAGCCGCACCTCGACGGTGGCGTCCACCCCGAAGGTGCTGACCTGCACATGGTCGAGGACCACCCGTGGGCCGGGCCGCCCGCCGGGATTCAGCGGACGTGGCGGCCCGCTCTGTGGACCGGTGCCGCTGTCCGGGCCGGCGGTGCCCGAGGGGCAGGGCACGCCGGTCGTCGGGGCGTCCGGCTCTGGCCGCGCCCGTGGGGTCTGACGCCGGCGGCGCGGTACGTCCGCCGGGTCGGGCGGCGACCAGCCGGGTACGCCCGGTGGCGACCAGGCAGGCGACCTCGGCGGCGACCAGTTGGTGACGCCCGGCGGCGACCAGCCGGGCGCTCCGGCAGGCCGCTCCGGTTGCCCCACGTCTGCCGGCAGGGCCGGCAACGCGGCCGTCTGCTGGTCCACGCCCGACAGGTTCTGCGGCGCCGCCGCCAGTCCCATCCGTTCCTGCAGGAGCCGGGCGACGATCCGGCTCACCTCGGCCGGGTCGGCCCCCTCCGCGAGATCCAGCCGGAGGCTGTGCGCTCCGGCGTCGGTGGTACGCAACGAGGCGTCACGCACGCCGCCCACGCCACGCACCGCGGCGAGGATCGCGTTGACGTCGAAACCTTCCGGCCGCTCCTGCGGCTGGGCGGCGATGTCGCCACGACGCAGATGCGACGCGATCCGCGCGAGTTCCGGCGTTTCCGCCGACGGTTCGACGAGAGCCGGCTGTGGCACGGTCGGCACGTCCGGATCGGCGGGGACCCGCTGCGGCAGGGCATCGAGTGCCGCTGCGGCGATCGGCGTGGAAAGGTCGGCGGACACCGTCGGTGGCGGTGGCAGTGGTGGTGGCGGCGGTGGCGGTGGTTCACCGGCCGATGTCGCCGGGGTGACGGCGGGTGGTTCCTCGGCCGGGTCTTCGGACGGTCGGCGTGCGGTGGCTCGCCGCCGTGGCATCAGTTCCTCGCCCGGTCCGGGCTCCGGACCCGGGGCCGCCTCCGGTTCGTAACGCGGCGGACCCGCGGCCGACCGGTAGTCGGCGGTCTGGCCGAGGTCGGTCGGCCGGTCCGCCCGCCACGGGACTTCGTCACGGACCGCCGGAAACTCGTCGCGCCGGGTCGGGAGGTCCTCGCGCCCGGCCGCGCGCTCCGACGGCGTCCACGGTGATTCTGGGCCCGGTCCCGAACCCGGTCCTGACGCCGGGGCGGCGGGACCGTCGTCCGTCGACCACGACCGCGGCTGGCCGGGCCAGTCGCCGTCGTCCCGGTTACTTGCCGACCATCCGGGCGGTTCGACCGGATCAGCCGCGCGTTCCACTCGCACCGGCGGGGCGCTGGCGGGCTCGGCGATCCATGGCTCGTGGTCGCCTTGGGCCGCCGTCGACTGAGCCTCGGACCAGTCCGGCCTGCCGGTGCTCTCCCACCGTTGCGGCTCCGCCGGCGCCCAGCTCTGCCCGTACGACCAGGCGTGTTCGTCGGCGCCCGCCCCGGGACGACGCCACTCGCCGGTCGTACCTGGTCGGGGCCACTCGCCGGTCGCGCCCGGTCGGGGCCACTCGCCCGAGGAACCCGACGCCGACCACTCGCCAGCGACAGCACCCCGGCCGGACCAATCGTCCGCGGCCTGTCGGTCAGGCGCCGATCGCTGCCTCCAGGACGGGTAGGGCTCCGGCGGCAGCGGCGGCTCGTCTCCGTCGCCCGGACCAGCGGCCGAAAGATCCGGCGGCTGGGCGCCGCCGGCCGGGTCGCTGACCGGCGCGGTCGCGCCCAACGGAGTGCCGGTCGCGCCGACCGGATCGTCGGCGGCGTCCCCGATCGGGTCGGTACCGCCGCCGGCGGCATCGCCGTCGAGTCCGGTCTGGCCACCGGTACGTGACACCGGCCCGCCGTCCCTGGCCGTGGGTGGTCCGGTGGTTGCGGCGCGCTCCGGCGCCGGCCGGCCGACGACGGGCGCCTGGAAACCGGGCTGGGTGCCGGGCCGCGCCTGGCGCGGCGTGGCCGGCGAAACCGGTGCCGCCGAGGCGACCGGCACCGGCACCGGCCGCAGTGGAGCGGACGGCACCGCGCGGGCGGTGTCCTGCCAACGGGGCGGCGGGTTGACCGGGGTCGCCATCGGCCGGGTGTCGTCGCGCCGTCGGTGGTCGTACTCGCCGCCGGCATCGCGCGCGGCGGACCCCCCGGCACCGGGTCCGGTGGCGGCCTCGGGGTCACGGGACGCCGACTCCCCCGCCGGGGCCGGCCGGGGAGTCGGCACGATCGTCCGCTCGCGGGCCATATCGGGAACACGCCGGTCCGGAGGCGAATCCAGAACGAGCCGGTCCGGCGGCGGATCGGGAACAGCCCGCTCGCGGGCCACGCCGGGATCGGCGGGGAACTGGGCGGCTTCGGCGGCCGTCCGGCCGGCGTCGACCATTCGGTAGCCGCGCGGTGCCGTGCCGGCGCTGCGCGGCGTGCGGGTGAACGGCAGTACGTCCGCGTACCGCGATGACGGGTCGGACGGGTCGGCCCAGGTGGCACCGTCCGGGCCGCTGACCGGCGTGTCACGCGATGTCCACGCCTCGCCCGGCCGATCAGCGTCCGGCCCGGTGGCAGGCCGGCCCGGCCATCGCGACCAGTCGTCCGTTGCCTGGTCACGACGGCCCCGCGGATCCGCTCCGCCATCGTCTCGCCCCGGGACGGCCCCGCGGGGTTCACCTGATTCGTCCACCGTGCGCTCCTCGGTCGCCCCCGCTGAGGCTACCGTGTGCTGACAGTGGCGATAAGTTGCAACGTCGGGCTAATTAACTGGCCAGGTGATATGCACTGATCGTTTTCGTTCGTACGCCGATCAGAGTCCCCAGCACACCCGGGAGGTTCGACATGACCGCTGCGTCGAGCGGCGCACAGATGGCCGGCCGGCCGGCGCGGCTGCCGCGCTCTGCGCGTCGCAAGCAGCTGCTCGCCGCCGCCCAGGAGGTTTTCGTGGCGCAGGGTTACCACGCGGCGGCAATGGATGACATCGCGGAACGCGCCGGGGTCTCCAAGCCAGTGCTTTATCAGCATTTTCCGGGCAAATTGGAGTTGTATCTGGCGCTACTCGACACGCATTGCGACGCCATCATCGCCAAAGTGGCCGCGGCGATGGCGGCCACCACCGAGAACAAGGAACGGGTCAGCGGCGCCGTGCAGGCGTACTTCGACTTCGTCGACGAGGAGAGCGGCGCCTTCCGGCTGGTGTTCGACTCGGACCTGCGCAACGAACCGGCCGTACGTGAGCGGGTCGAACGCGTCGAGCAGGAGTGCATCGCGGCGATCACCGACACCATCATCTCGGATACCGGGGTGAGCCGCTCCAGGGCCGAGTTGCTCGCCTCCGGCCTGGTGGGCGCGGCGGAGACGGCCGCCCAGTTCTGGCTCGCCGGAGGCCGCCAGGTGCCCAAGTCCGAGGCCGAGACGCTACTCGCCGCGCTGTCGTGGCGCGGGATCGCCGGTTTCCCACTACAGGGCGAGGCATCCTGAACGCGGTCAGCGTCCATCGGCTAACCTTCGCGTTGGCGTTGTTTTCGCCCACCTCAAGGAGGGGACCCCGTGGAGGTCAAGATCGGCGTGCAGTACGCCGCGCGTGAGCTCGTCCTGGAAAGTGCCCAGACGCCGGCAGAGATCGAGCAGATCGTGACCCAGGCCATCGCGTCCGAGGGCACCCTCTCCCTGACCGACGAGCGGGGCCGGCGGGTCATCGTGCCGGTCGACAAGGTGGCCTACGTCGAGATCGCCGAAGCCGCCCCCCGGGCGGTCGGATTCACCGTCCGCTGACCGGATCGTGGGCTGCCGGTCCTGCGTCGGCTGAGCAGCCTGCCCTCTCCGTACCGGCTCGTCCGAGCCGGTAGTCGCTCCGCCGCCTGGATGCGTGTGGTCGGCGTTTGTCCGGCGATGTCACAGCCGCCGCCGACCCTTACTCACGTGATCCACATCACGGTCAGCCGGCCCAGTCGTACCGGCAGCCACCGATGTCGGTCACGTCGACGCAGCTTGTCGGTTACCATGGTCGGAAATGCTGCGGCCGTCGAGTCTGCTCGAGCCGGGTTCGCGGCGCGTGTGCGGCCCGCGACCTGTCGATCGCGTGTGGCCAGGCACCTGGCCAGCGTCGTCAGTTGGCGTCCTGTTCCGGCAGCCCGTGGGCGACGCACAGACTCCGCGCCGCGCAGCGCCCGCGCCGTACCGGCGCCGAACGCACAAGGCCGCGCCAAAGCGGCGCCGAACGCACAAAGCGGCGCCGGCTCGGCGCCTGACACAGAGCGCGCCAAAGCGGCGCCAGACCGATATCGCGCCCGCACGGCATCACCGGGGCGCACCACGAGAGGGCACCCCCGACACCCGATGACTGACATCACTGAACACAACGCCGGTGACGAACCGGCGAAACGGCCGCCGGTGCGGCCGGACAGCCCGACCTTCGCCGATCTCGGCGCCCGCGCCGAAACGGTCGCCGCGCTGGCCGACGTCGGTATCAGGCACGCCTTCGCGATCCAGGAGTACGCCCTGCCGATCGCGCTGCGCGGCAGTGACCTGATCGGCCAGGCGCCGACCGGAACGGGCAAGACGCTCGGCTTCGGCGTACCGCTCGTCGACCGGGTCTTCGCTCCGGCCGAGGGCGCCGACGGCGTGCCGCAGGCTCTCGTCGTGGTACCCACCCGCGAACTGGGCCTGCAGGTCGCCAAGGACCTCGCCGCCGCAGGCAGCACCCGCGGCGTGCGGGTGCTGCCCATCTATGGCGGCGTCGCGTACGAGACGCAGATCGAGACGCTGCGCGCCGGGGTGGAGATCCTGGTCGGCACCCCCGGCCGGCTGATGGACCTGGCGAAGCAGAAGAAGCTGCGGCTGGACCGGATCCGGGCACTGGTGCTCGACGAGGCCGACCGCATGCTCGACCTCGGTTTCCTCGACGACGTCGAACGGATCCTGGCCATGCTGCCGGAGGACCGCCAGACGATGCTGTTCTCGGCCACCATGCCGGATCCGATCGTCGCGCTGTCCCGGCGGTTCCTGCGCCAGCCGGTCACGATCCACGCCGGGCACACCGTCGAGACGGGCACGCCGCCGTTGACCCGGCAGCTCGTCTACCGCACCCACCCGATGAACAAGATCGAGATCGTGGCCCGGATCCTGCAGGCCGAGGATCGCAGCTTGACCATGATCTTCACGCGGACCAAGCGGGCCGCCGACCGGGTGGCCGAGGACCTGGACTTCCGCGGTTTCGCGGTCGCCGCCGTGCACGGCGATCTCGGCCAGGGGGCCCGAGAGCGCGCCCTGCGCGCCTTCCGTACCGGCAAAATCGACATCTTGGTCGCCACCGACGTCGCCGCCAGGGGCCTGGACGTCTCCGGCGTCACCCACGTCATCAACTACGACTGTCCCGAAGATCAGGACGCCTACACGCACCGGATCGGGCGCACCGGCCGAGCGGGTGCCACCGGCGTCGCGGTCACCTTCGTCGACTGGGAGGACATGACCCGGTGGCGGATCATCGACAAGACCCTCGGTCTGGAGATGCCGGAGCCGCCGGAGACGTACCACACCTCCGGCCACCTCTACTCCGACCTGGACATCTCCCAGGATATCTCCGGCACGCTCCCTAGCGCCGAGCGCACCCGCGCCGGGCTCGCCGCGGAGGTCGAGGAGGACCTCGGCGGGCGGGCCCGCGACGGGCGACGCCGCAGCGACGGGCGGCGGCCCGAACGTTCGGACGGCCGCTCGCGGCAACGGTCACGGACCCGTTCCGGCAAACCGCAGGATGCCGGTACGCAAGCCGGCGGGCCGGAGCAAAGCGCGTCAGGTGGGCCGGCCGCCGAAGCGGGCGCCGCGCAGCCCGCCCCGGCGGCCGGCGGCCAGTCCCGCCAGCCGCGCCGTCGACGTCGGGGTGGGCGCGTCGTCAGCGGCGATCCGTCGACCGGCACCGGCGACGCGCCAGCGGGTGATGGCGGCATCGCAGGCGCGGCCAACGATTCGGCTGGCGGGGCGGGTGCGACCGCAGGTGGCGCCGCCGGTGGCACGGCCCGCCGTCGCCGACGCCGTCGGTCCGGCGGCCGCAGCGACAGCGGCGAAAGCTGATCGGGTGACATCGGGGTCCGGCAGGGGTGGCGCGGACACCGGCCGACCGGGCCCCGGATCATGACCGCCATGCCACAGTCCCTCACCGACGCCCTCGCCGACATCCGGTCGTTGCTGCTCAGTCCCGGGCTGACCCGGGCGGTCGCGGCCGGTCGCCGCCGCGGCGCACCGCCGGTGGTCACCCGGGCCGAATTGCGGCTCGTCGCCCTGGGCACCGGCACCCACCTGCAGATCGTCACCAGCGACGGGGCCCGGCCGGCGACCCGCAACGTGCCGCTCGGCCGCCGCGCCGAGGACGCGGTGGACGAACTACTCGCCGAGCCGTTCGGCAACTGGCACGTCGAGACGGCCGACGCCACCGTGCAGCTGCGGGTGACCAAGAAGGGTGCCGCCCAGCTGCACCGTGCGCCGGCCGACCGGGCCGCCGGCACACCGGCCGGACATGACCGGGCCAAACAGTACCTGCTCGCCCCGGACGATCCGCTGTTCACCGCGATCGGCGCCAGCGCCGCGAAACGCCGCCAGGTCGATGCCTTCCTACGGGCGCTGGCCGCCACCCTGCCGGACCCGTTGCCCGACGGTCCGCTGCGCGTGGTGGATCTCGGCTGCGGCAACGCCTATCTGACCTTCGCGGCCTACCGCTACCTACACGACCGTGGAGCGCGACCGTTGGTCGTCGGGGTGGACGTACGCGACGACCAGCGCCGGCGCAACACCGCGCTGGCCGCCGAACTCGGCTGCGCCGACGAGGTGCGGTTCGTGGCCGGCACCATCGCGCAGGCACCGGTCGATCCGCCGCCGGATCTGGTGCTGGCGCTGCACGCCTGCGACACGGCGACCGACGAGGCCCTCGCCCGGGCGGTCGCCTGGCAGGCACGCTGGGTGCTGGCCGCGCCGTGCTGCCACCACGACATCGCCGTCCAACTGCGCCGGGGACAGCCGCCGGCACCGTACGGGCCGCTGGTCTCCGCCGGGATCCTGCGGGAACGCTTCGCCGACGTACTCACCGACACGCTGCGGGCCACGCTGCTGCGGACGTACGGCTACCGGGTGGACGTGGTCGAGTTCATCGACTCCCAGCACACCCCACGCAACCTGCTGCTGCGGGCCCGCCGGGGCGGAGTCACCGACCGGCAGGCGCACCGACGGGCGTACGCCGAACTGGTCGACCAGTGGTCGGTGACGCCGCGGCTGCAGACTCTGCTGGACCGGGCCCGAGCCGCAGCGCGGCTGCCGATGGTCAGCGGATCGTGACGGTGAATTCCGCGGTGCGCACCTCACCGGCCACCTGAAAGTCCAGGAACAGCCGGTAGTCACCCGAGCTGGGCACCGCCAGCCAGAACTTGATCGCACCGCCGACCAGCTCGGCCTCCGGATGTACGTGCAGGTAGCCGAGGTCACCGGCGCGCACCGCGACCAGGTGCCCGTACGCACCGAGGTACGGCTCGAGCCGCGGTGTCGGCTGGCCGTCGCGCGCCACCTCGAACAGCAGCGGGGCCACCGCCCCCTGCTGCGGCACCCCCCGCATGGTCACGGTGAAGTCGTCCACCCGCGCGGCGCCGGCCGCGGCGGGCAGCTCCCCCGGCTGGTAGTGCCCGGCGACGACCAGATCGACGCCGAGGGTCAGGGCGAGCGACTGGCCGCTGGTGTCTCGGATGGTGAAGTCGGTGTAGAGCCGCCAGGTCCCGGCGTCGGCGAGCAGCAACGGCAGGGTCCAGGTGCCGTCCGCCGACATCTGCGGGTGCAGGTGCTGATAGCCGGTCAGATCGCGCCGTACGACGATCACGTGCATCGGCTTGTCGTGTACCACCTCGAAGGCGGTGACCGGCCGCTGATCGGAGTCGACGATCTGGAACCGCAGGTCGACCTGCGTGCCGGCGGGCAACTGGGTGCGCTGTGGGACAAGGGTGTATCCGGTGTCGCTGACCGACAGGCCGGCCACCTGTCCGGCTCCGCCGTTCACGCCGCCGCCGTGCAGGTGCGGCTCGGTCCCGGGCGGGTGCAGGTGGTCGTCGACCTCGGCGGCGCTTCGCGTACCGATGTTGGTCGGTGCGGTGACGGCGCGGCCGAGGGCGAACCCGGCGAGCAGGGCGAGCACCACCGCACCGACCAGCGTGGCCAGCCGCAACGTGCCCGTATCCGTCACCTGCCGACCTCCCTGTCGCCTGTTCCGTCGCCGGCAGCGCCAGGCTGCTGACCTGCTGACGGTAGCTGCCGACCGACCCGCCCGGGCAGGTCGGGTGGCTGGCCGTGTCCTTCGTAACTCTGAGTCGTTGTACTCTCCGTGACCGTTAACAGCTTGGTAGGCAAGACGACCCTGCTCGCCTCCGCTGTGGCCGCCGCGTTGCTGCCGGTTCCAGCTCAGGCGCAGGCATCCATCGCCGAACTGAACCGGCGGATCGACCAGGCGTCCCACCAGTTGGAAGCGGTGGTCGAGCAGTTCAACGAGATCCGGGTGGATCTGCGGGCGAACCGGGAACGCGCCAGCCGGCTCGCCGACACGATCACCGAACTGGACCGGCAACTCGCCGCCCACCGCGACCAGGTCGGCCACCTCGTCGCCAGCACGTACCGGGTGAACGGCAACCGGCCGGTGGTCACCCTGCTGTCGGCGGCGTCCGCCGAGCACTTCGTGGATCAGCTACTGATCGCCGACGTGATCAACCGGGACCAGAACCGGACCATCGCCGGCCTGCGTGACGCCCGCCAGCGCAGCGAGTCCGCCCGCCAGGCGGCGGCTGCCCTGCTGGAGCAGCAGCAACTGCAGGAGCAGCATCTCGCCGCCAAGCGGCAGCAGATCGAGAGCGAGATCCGGCACCTGACCGAGCTGCGTAACCGCCAGCAGGCACTGCTGAACCGGGCGGGTGCGGCGGCTGCCAGCCGCAGCCCGGCCGGCGACCCGGACTCCGGGCAACTGGGATCCGCCACCGGTCCGGCCGCCACCGCGGTCGCCTTCGCGCACGCCCAGTTGGGCAAGCCGTACCGGTGGGGATCCGCCGGCCCGTACTCGTACGACTGTTCCGGGCTGACCTCGGCGGCGTGGGCGAAGGCCGGGGTACGGCTGCCGCACAACGCCCGCCGGCAGTTCGGCGTCGTGACCCGGATCGGCCGCGACCAGCTGCGTCCCGGTGACCTCGTCTTCTTCTACAGCAACGTGCAACACGTCGGGATCTACATCGGGTCCGGCAAGATGATCCACGCGCCACGGCACGGCGAGCTCGTGCAGATCGAACGGATCGACTACCAGCCGATCCGCGGCTACGGCCGGCCGGGCTGACCGGGCTGGCCGGGCTGGCCGGCGCCGGATCAGCCCGCCACGGCCAGCGCGAACGGCAGCACGGCCGGGGCACCGGCGAGACGCAGCTGGCGGGCCACCAGGGTGAGCGTCCAGCCGGAGTCGACCAGGTCGTCGACGAGCAGCACCGGACCCGACAGCCCCGGCAGCGCCGTGGCCAACTCCGACGGCACGACGAAGGCGTCGTGCAGGGCGCGTACCCGCTGCGCGCTGTTGCCCCGGCCGCCGGACGGCGGCACCGACCCCACCGGTTCGACCGCACCGAGCAGCGGCAGCCGGCCGACCTCGGCGATCCGTCGCGCCGTGCTGGCGACCAGTTCAGGGCGGGTGCGGGAGGCGACCGCGACCACCCCGACCGGTCGCGCCGGCCAGGGCTGGCCACCGCGCGCCCAGTCGGCCAGCACGTCGATCACCGCCGTGGCCAGGTCGTCCGGCAACGCGGTGTCCGGCTGCCCGGGTCCGAGCAGTGCCCGCAGCCGGCCGCCCCAGCCCAGGTCGGACAGGCGACCGACGGCCCGACCGGCCAGCGCCTGCTCGCCTGGGCCGATCTTGCCGCGCAACGGCACCCCGGCTGCTTCCAGACCGGTCGGCCAGAGCTTCTTGGGCACGATTTCCACCCCGGGGCGGCCGAGGAAAGCCTCGGCGGCCCGCAACGCTTCGGTGCTCACCTCGGTGGACAGCCAGCCGCCGACGCACCGGTCGCAGCGGCCACAGGCGGCGGCCTGCGGATCGTCCAGGCAGCGGCGGAGGAACTCCATCCGGCATCCTGGGCGTCCGACCACGCTGGCGGTCCCGGCGTACTCGCGCATGATCTCCTGCTCCGCGGTGCGCGCCTCGGCGACCCGGCGCAGCCGGGGCGCGTCGTAGTGCCAGGGCTCGCCGGTCGCGACCCAGCCGCCGCGCACCCGGCGGACCGCCCCGTCCACGTCCAGGACCTTGAGCATCAGTTCCAGGCGCGCGCGGCGTAGGTCGACGATCGGTTCCAGCGCCTGGGTGGACAGCGTCCGGTCGGCGCGCCCGAGGGCCTCCAGCACCGTACGCACCTGCTCCTCGCGGGGAAAGGCGAGCGAGGCGAAGTAGCGCCAGATGGCCTGGTCCTCGGCACCTGGCAGCAGGACCACGTCGGCGAACCGGTCGCCGTCGAGCGCCCGGCCGGCCCGGCCCACCTGCTGGTAGTAGGCGATCGGCGACGGTGGGGCGCCCAGGTGCACCACGAAGCCGAGGTCGGGCTTGTCGAACCCCATGCCGAGCGCCGAGGTCGCCACCAGCGCCTTGATCTTGTTGTCGAGCAGGTCCTGCTCGGCCGCGCGGCGCTGCGCGTCGTCGGTCTGACCGGTGTACGCGGCCACCGGGTAGCCGCGCGAGCGCAGGAACTCTGCGGTCTCCGCCGCCGCTGCGACGGTGAGGGTGTAGACGATGCCCGAGCCGGTGAGGGTGTCGAGGTGGTCGGCGAGCCAACCCAGCCGGTACGCCGCACCGGGCAGATCGATGACGGCGAGCCGCAGCGACTGCCGGTCCAGCGGGCCGCGCAGCACCAGGGTGTCGCCGAGCGTGCCACCGGCGTCGAGTTGCTCGGCGACGTCGGCGGTGACCCGGGCGTTGGCGGTGGCGGTGGTGGCGAGCACCGGGGTGCCGGCCCGCAGTTCGCGCAGGAAGGTACGGATCCGGCGGTAGTCGGGGCGGAAGTCGTGCCCCCAGTCCGACACGCAGTGCGCCTCGTCGATGACCAGCAGGCCGGTGGTGGCGGCCAGGCTGGGCAGCACGTTGTCGCGGAAGTCCGGGTTGTTGAGCCGTTCCGGGCTGATCAGCAGTACGTCGACCGTGCCGGCCCGGATCTCGGCGGTGATCTCCGCCCACTCGTCGAGATTCGCGGAGTTGATGGTGCGGGCCCGGATGCCGGCCCGTCCGGCCGCCGACACCTGGTTGCGCATCAGGGCGAGCAGCGGCGAGACGATCACCGTCGGCCCGGCCCGGTCACCGTCGGTGGCACCGGGCTGGTCGGTGGCGCGCGGCTGGTCGGTGGCGCGCAGCAGGGCGGTGGCGACGAAGTAGACGGCGGACTTGCCCCATCCGGTGCGCTGCACGCACAGCACCGGGCGCCGGTCGACGACCAGCGCCTCGATCGCCCGCCACTGGTCGTCGCGCAACCGCGCGTGCGGCCCGGCGAGGCGGTGCAGCATTGCCTCGGCCCGCTGGCGCACTGCCGCCCGGTCTCCTGCAGCCGCCGGTACGAGTCTGCCCGTCATGCCGAGGACGGTAACAAGCCCCGGCGTGACGGGCTGCGCTCGTCGCGCGGTCGCGGAGGCTACCGCTGCTCAGGCAGGGCGGCGCGGGCGGCGACCGCGGTGTCCGGGTGGTCGGCGAACAGGCCGTCGAGGCCGAGGGCGCAGAAGAGTTCGTACTCGGCGGTGATGTCGCCGCGCGCGGCCGGATCGGCACCGATGCGCAGGTCGGCCGGCAGGAATTGGTTCTCGGCCCGGAACGTCCAGGCGTGCACCACCAGCCCGGCGTGGTGGGCGTCCCGGATCAGCGTGGTGGGGGCGAGCAGCGTCCCGTCGGCGGCGCGCGGCACGATCAGGTCCTTGCTGGGGCCGACCCCGTCGGCGTACGTCGAGATCCACTTCAGGCCGGCGGGGGCGGCCAGGTCGGCGTAGCCGCGCGGGTCACCGGCCACGGTGAGGTCGTACGGCCGGCCGGTGGTGTTCAGCAGCTGGACCAGCCGCACCTTTGTCATCGTGCTGAGCTTGCGCAGGTTCGCCGTCTCGAAGGACTGGATGAACACGGCGTCGGACCGGCTGGTCAGCTTGTTGCGCCGCAGGGTGGCCACCAGCGGCTCCTCCAGCGGCAGCCCGATCGACTGGAAGTAGCTCGGGTGCTTGGTCTCGGGATAGACGCCGATGGTGCGGCCCAGTCGCCGGCTCTCCGCCCGGGCCAGGTCGATGATCTCCTGCAGGGTCGGCACCGGGAACTCCCCGTCGAAGGTGGTGTTGGTCGGCCGCAGCTGCGGCAGTCGCTCCACGGCGCGCAGGGTGCGCAACTCGGCCAGGGTGAAGTCCTCGGTGAACCAGCCGGTGACGCGGACTCCGTCGATGGTCCTGGTGGTACGCCGGTCCGCGAACTCGGGCCGGCCGGCCACGTCGGTGGTGCCGGAGATCTCGTTCTCGTGCCGGGCGACCAGCACCCCGTCGGCGGTCGACACCAGGTCGGGTTCGATGTAGTCGGCACCCTGCCGGATCGCCAGCCGGTACGCCTCCAGGGTGTGTTCGGGACGGTAGCCGCTGGCCCCGCGGTGCGCGATGACCAGCGGTTTCGGCTCGCTCTGCGGGTTGCCCCGCTGGGCCGGTCGGGTGGCGGTGGCGGCGGACGGGATGGCCATGGTGGCCAGCAACGTACCGGCGAGCAGCACGATCGGCAGGGTACGCGGCAACGTCGTCTCCTTCACAGGGGGCGGGCCGGGCATCATGGTGACCCGCGCCAGTGAAGACGCCTCGGGCGACGTACGGACGACACGGCGGCGACGTACGGTCGGTCGGCGGCTGACCGGGCGATGAATGTCGATCAATCATCAGCGATGCCGTTTTTGGCATGGTATGACAGGTCTGATGCGCCGGTCGTTGCGAAACCCCGCCCGGATCGTGCCGATCGCGTTCCTCGGGGCGATCGGCGTCGGCACCGTACTGATGATGCTGCCGGCCAGCCGGCCGGGAGCCGATCCGGCACCGTTCATCACGGCCTTGTTCACCGCGACATCGGCGGTGTGCGTGACCGGGCTGGCGGTCACCGACACGTCGACCTACTGGTCGCCCGTCGGGTTGGTGCTGATCACCCTGCTCACCCAGCTCGGCGGCTTCGGGATCATGTCCATGGCGACCCTGCTCGGCCTGCTGATCTCCCGCCGGCTCGGCCTACGCAGCCGGTTGACCGCACAGGCGGAGACGAGCAGCCTCGGCCTGTCCGACGTCCGCCAGGTGCTGGTGCGCATCGCGTCGACCATGCTGGCGTTCGAGGCCGTCATCACCGTCGTGCTGGCCGCCCGGCTCTGGCTTGGCTACGGCTACCCGCCGGGTCGGGCGTTGTGGTACGGCGTGTTCCACGCCGTACAGGCCTTCAACAACGGTGGGTTCGCCCTCTACCCCGACGGGCTGGTCCAGTTCGTCGGCGACTGGTGGGTCTGCCTGCCGCTGATCATCGGGGTGGTGGTCGGCGGCCTCGGCTTCCCCGCTCTGTTCGAGATGGTCCGGGAACGCCGTACGCCGAGAAGCTGGTCGGTACACACCCGGCTGACCGTCTGGGGCACACTCACTTTGATCGGCACCGGGTTCGGCTGCGTGTTGGTCTTCGAATGGGCCAATCCGCGTACCCTCGGGCCGCTGGACCTGCCGACCAAGTTGCTGGCCGCGCTCTTCCAGGACGTGATGGCCCGGTCCGGCGGCTTCAACACGGTCGACACCGCAGGGCTCAACCCCGAGACCACGCTGGTCTCCATCGCCATGATGTTCATCGGCGGCGGCAGCGCCAGCACCGCCGGCGGGATCAAGGTGACCACCTTCTTTCTGCTCGCCTTCGTGATCTGGTCGGAGTTGCGCGGCGAGCACGACGTGATCATCGGCCGGCGGCGGATCGCCGCGGCCAGCCAGCGCCAGGCGGTGACCGTCGCACTGCTCGGGGTCGCGCTGGTCGGCGCCGGCACCCTCGCCCTGATCGGCCTCACCGACGGACTCGGCACCGACCAGGTGCTCTACGAGGTGACCTCGGCGTTCGGCACCGCCGGCCTGTCCACCGGAATCACCGGCGAACTGCCCTGGGCGGCGCAGGCCCTGCTGGCGCTGCTGATGTTCATCGGTCGCATCGGCAGCGTCACGTTGGGTTCGGCGATCGCGTTGAACACCAGGACCCGACGGTTCCACTATCCCGAGGAGCGACCCATCGTTGGCTGACCGGACCGGCAAGCTGACCAGGACCGCCGTGATCATCGGACTCGGCCGCTTCGGCGGCCAGGTCGCCGACTCGATGCTGCGGTTGGGGTTCGACGTGCTGGGCGTCGACGAGAGCCAGGCGGTGGTGCAGCAGTGGGCGGACCGGTTGACCTACGTCGTTCAGGCCGACTCCACCGACAGCGAAGCACTGCGCCAACTCGGTCTCGACGACTACCAGCGGGTGGTGGTGGGCATCGGTTCGGACATCGAGGCCAGCGTGCTGACGGTGCTGAGCCTGACCGAGATCGGTGTCGCCGAGGTATGGGCCAAGGCGGTCTCCGGCAAGCACGGCAAGATCCTGCGGGCGGTCGGCGCGCGGCACGTGGTCTACCCGGAGGCGGCGATGGGCGACCGGGTGGCGCACCTGATCACCAGTCGGATGCTCGACTTCATCGAGTTCGACGACGGTTTCTCGATCGCCGAGACCCGCATCCCCGCCGAGGCGGTGGGCCGGCGGCTCGCCGACGCGAGCATCCGGTCCCGGTACGGGGTGACGGTCATCGGGGTCAAGGTACCGGGCGAGCGGTTCACCTACGCCCGGCGCGAGACCGAGCTGCCGGCGGGTGCCCTGCTCATCGTCTCCGGTACGACCGAGCAGGTGCAGCGGTTCGCCGCGGCGACCTGAGTCGCCGAGATCAGTCGGCGGGATTCGCCACCTCGGCGACCTCGACCGTCTCCACCGCATCCGGCCCGGCCGACGTCCGCCGGCCGGCGATCGAGGCGACCGTCGCGTCGCAGGCAAGGTCGTCGATCCAGAACTCCAGCGGAAGCAGGTTGGACCCGGTGTAGCTGCCGGTGAAGCGCAGCACCGCCGACTCGCCCGGAGCCAGCGCGGCCGATCCCTTCGCCGGACGCAGCGAGACGTCGGCCTCCTGCTGTTCCCACCGCGTCCCCGCCAGGCCGCCGACCCGTTGGCTGCCGGGGAAGGTGAAGTTGAGCGACCAGTCGACCAGTTCGGCCGGGCCGGTGTTGGTCACCGTGGCACCGGCGACGAACTGCCGGCCGGTGTCGTCCTCGACGGTGTAGTCCACTTGACAGGGTGCCGGGGACTGGGCGGCCAGACCGAACTGCGATGGGGCGGCGAGCGCCTCGCGGGCCCGGTCGGTGGCCGGGGTGGGGCCGGCACCGGCCCAGATCAACGCGCTGAGCAGCATCAGGCCGATGCCGATGACGGCCGCTTCGGCCCGGCGCTGCACCCAGGAGGTACGCAGCCGACGGCCCCGGGTGGCGCCAGGTTCGACCGGCGCCACCGGGCTGTCGGCCGACACCACCGGGATGTCGGCCGGCACCACCGGGATGTCGGCCGGCACCACCGGCAGGTCCAGGCCGGTGATCTCCAGTCCGCTGGTGGTGACACCTGCCCCCGCCGGATCGGGTCTGCTGGTCGTCCTGGTCGTCGCTTGGACGGGAAGCGCCAGGGACGGCGACAACCCGGCCGTCACACCGACCGCCTCTGCCAGCGACTTCGCTACTTCCGCACTGCTCGGCCGGTCCGCCGGATGCTTCGTCAGGCAGCGAGTGGTGAGCTCGACCACCTCGGTCGGCAGTCCCGCTACCCGTGGCATCGGCCCGGGCGCGGTGTGTAGATGGGCCCGCAGCATCTGGGTGATGGTCGCGGCCTGCCAGGGCAGCCGGCCGGTGAGCGACCGGTAGAGCAACAGGCCGACCGCGTACACGTCGGTGGCCGGCGACACCTGCCCGCCGTTGAGCCGCTCCGGTGCCAGGTAGGCGGGCGTACCCAGCAGGTTGCCGTCGGGTCCGACGTCGCTCTCCCCGGCCAGGGCCGAGATGCCGAAGTCGACGACCTTCGCCCCGGTGCTGGTCAACATGACGTTGGCCGGCGTGACGTCGCGGTGCACCACCCCGGCGGCGTGCGCGGCCGCCAAGGCCGACGCCACCTCGGCGCAGGCGACCACGGCGCCACGCCACGGCAGGATGTGTTCCCGACGCAGCCGCACGGCCAACGACTCACCGTCGACCAATTCCATCACCACGTACGGCAGGGTGGCACCGGCGGCGACGGCTTCGCCGTAGTCGTAGACGTTGGTGATGTGTGGGTGGCACAGCCGGGCGGCCGCTTGCGCTTCGATCCGGATCCGGTTGCGGAAGGCGTGGTCCGGGGCGAACTGCGGGGCGAGGACCTTGATCGCCACCTGACGGTCGAGCACCTCGTCGTACCCGCGCCAGACCACCGACATCCCGCCGGTGCCGAGACGTTCGATCAGCCGGTACCGGTCACCGAGCAGCTGCCCACGATCGTTGCCCACCCCACCCATGACTCCGGAGTTGCCCGATCTGGCCTTCGCTACACCTGGCAGCTACCGGGCGACTGAAACATCAGGCGTTCGGGTCACAGGCCGCAAGCGGTCACGGCAGGAAACCGCCGGTCACGGTCAGGGAGCAACCAGGAGTTGGTCGACCGGAGCGTAGTCGTCGGTCAGCGGTCGGGCACCGGCGACGAAACCGGCCAGATCGGCACCGGAGAGCATCAGATAGTCCGCACCGAGTGCGGCGGTCAGCCGGGCCCGGACCTCGCGCAACGGCAGTGGATGGTCCGCGGCCAGAATGACGAAGTTGCTGCCGCCGGTCCGGGTCAGTGCATCCGGCCGGGTGATCAGGGCCACTTCGGGAAACTCGGCGGCGACGGTGGCCACCTCGGCCCGGATGAACCGCGACGGCGGGTAGTCGATGACGTTCTGCAGGTAGATCCCGCCGGGCCGGACCACTCGTCGGATCTCGGCCATCATCTGCCTGGTGGCCAGATGCCAGGGCACCACCAGGTGACCGAACGCGTCCCCGACCACCAGGTCCGCGCTGTCCGTCGGCAGATCGGTGACCAGCACCCGGGCGTCGCCCACCCGCACATCCAGGTCGGGGCCGGGCGATACGTCCAGCTCCCGCACCCCGAGGTCGACCAGCCCGCCGTCGATTTCGTAGACGGTGTTACGACTGCCCGGCCGGGTGGCGCTCAGGTAACGCGGGACGGTGAAGCCGCCGCCGCCCAGGTGCACGGCGTCGACCGGCTCGCCGGGCGGCGCGAACACGTCGGCCACCGCGCCGATCCACTTCGTGTAGGCGAACTCCAGGTGGGTCGGATCGTCGAGATCGACGTACGAGTGCCGGGCCGAGTTGAGCAGCAGCAGACGACCGCCGTCGCGCTGCGGATCGGCCTGCACCGTGGCGCAGTGGTACTCGGTCTCCACGTCGCACGGGTCGGGCGCGATCACCGCAAGGCCGGCGGCGAGCAGGCCGACCACGCCGATCACCGCCCGCGTGGCCGGGGTGTCCCGGCGGCCGACGGCGGGCGGCGGTGGCCCGGCCGGCTCCAGGCCCGGATCCGGCTCCAGGCTCGCGTCCGGGCCCGGGTCAGCGGGACGGGTGCGGTGCAGGTGCACGCCGAGTACCACCCCGCCGACACCGAGCAGCATCGCCAGACCCAGCATGATCACACTGCTGGGCAGCGTGGCCACCAGGAAGAATCCGGTGCCGAGAGTGGCCGTGATCGCGCCGAGCGTACCGATGCTGGACAGCCGCCCGACGACCTCGCCGGTACGGCGCAGGTCGCCGAGCTGCAACTTGATCACAAGGGGGGTGACCGCGGAGAGCAGTGCCGCCGGCAGGACCACCGCGACCATGGTGAGCAGCAGGATGCCCACGACCGCGCTACCGCGCAGCAACTCGCCCGCGTACCGCACCAGCGGCAGGGTGATCGCGGTGGTGATCGCGGCCAGCACCAGCGCGGCCGGCAACAGCGGGCGTGGGTCACGCCGGTCGGCGATCCGGCCGCCCACCCAGGTGCCGTACGCGATGGCGGCCAGCGCCACCCCGATCACCGAGCTGTTCGTCTGCAGGGTCACGCCGACGTACGGGCCGACCAGCCGCAGCGCGACGATCTCCAGCACCAGCACGGCCCCGCTGGAGACGAAGACGAGCGCGGCGGCCAGGCCGGGGCGCAGCGGCGCCGACGGACGCGGTGGCGCGGACGGCGCCTCAGTGGCTTCCGGCGGTGACTGGTCCATCAACGTGATGGTACGCACCACAGCCGGGCGCCGCCGTTGGCTGTGGACAGCTTGACGGATCGGGCCGGACGGACGCTCACACCACCGACAGGTGCACGTGGTTGGTATGGTCGCCGGCCGGGCTGCCGCCACCACTATAGGAGCGCCAGCCGGTGCCGGGCATCCAGATCTGCCGGAACCAGATCACGTAGAGCACCCCCAGGCGGTCGGCGTTGCGTACGTAGAACGCGGCCAGATTGTTGCCGTAGGTCCGGTCGCCACCGGTGGCGTCGCGTTCTGCGAATCCGCCGGCCTCGGCGGAGAAGTCACAGGCCCGCCCCTTGGGATGTTCACCGCCACCGCCGCTGCGGAAGCAGGAGGTGTAACGGGTGAACCCGACGAGCTTCGCCTCGTTCATCGCGTGCAGGGTGCGCGGGGTGATACAGCCCGACGTGGTCGGGTCGTCGACGCTGCAGGATTCCGACGGCCAGGAACCGTCGGAATTGCGCGGCGCGGCCTTTGCCGCAGGCGAGTTCGCGCTGACGAAACCGCCCGTCGCCTGGCCGCCCACGGCTGCCAGGGCGCGTTCCGCGTCCTGCTTCTTGCGCGCCATGATGGCGACCTGTTTCTCCTGCTCACGCACTTCGTTGTCGATAGCCGCCTTGGCCCGGGCCGACTGTTCGTGGGCCTCGGCGAGAGCACGCAGGTTGCGTCCTTCGCGTTGGGCCATCACTTCGAGTCCGGCTGCGCGCTGCAGCATCGCTTCCGGGGATGCGCTGTTGAGCAGCATGGTGACCGAGGTCAATCGCCCGACGCGGTAGGACTCGGCAGCCATGACCCCGACCTCGGTGGTCAGCTCGGCGAGCCGTTGCTGGAGCTTGCCGTACTGCTCGGTCAGCTCACGTTGCCGTTTCTTGGAATTGTCGAGCTTGGCCTTGGCCTCGATGTGCCCTTTCGACGCGGCTTCGAGCACGTCCCGCAGGCTCTCGTTGCCTCCTTCGTCGGGGGCGTCCGGTGCGGCGATCGCGACCGGCGCGCCACTCAGCAGCGCGATCGCGGTGACCAGCGCGACGATCGTCGCCGCCGCACCGGAGCGCCGGTGGGATGCCGTCGTGCCGACCACAGCTACGTCCTCCCGGGGTGAGTCCTGGTCGATTCGTCTGGGCGGAAACCGCGGGTCAGCTTACCGGATTACGGCGCCGCCGCCGGCGCATGCGACGCCAGTCGCCAATACCACATCGTGCAGATGGCGCGCAGCCATCCGCCAACTATTACTTCTCGCAGTGAACCGCTCACACAAAATGGCCTGGCCGCCCACCGGGCGGGCACCCGTCTTTGCCACCTCCCGCACGAATTAAGATAGCCTAACCTTATTGGCCATCACTCGCGAGGAAGCCGGTGCCACGATCCGAGGCCCACATCCCGACTCCGCACTCCCAGAACTACCTGGCGCAACTGTGCGATCACTTCTCGTTTGCGGTACCGGTGCACCGCGACGACGATCAGGCAGTAGTGGATTTCGGATTCGGCACCTGCCGGCTGACTGCTGGCGAGAACGGGCTGTCACTGATAGCCGACGCGTTCGACGCGATCAGTATCGCCCGGGTGGAATACCTCGTCGGCGAACATCTGGAGCGCTTCGGCGCGCGGGAGAGTCTGACCGTCGAATGGCAGCCGGTCACCGACACCACACCAGCGACCGACCCACCGCCGAGCGTCATCGCAGCCGACCCACCGCCGAGCAGCTGACCCACCGCCGAGCGTCATCGCAGCCGACCCACCGCCGAGCGGTCGACCGGCACCGATCAGGTTGTGGACAGCAACACCCGGTGCAGTTCGTGCCAGGTCGACTCGCTGCGCGCGACCAGTAGGCCGGACCGGTCGTCGGTGTAGTCGTACGGGCTGCCGTCGAGCCGGCGTGCCACCCCGCCGGTCTCGGTCACCAGCAGCGTCCCCGGAACGTGGTCCCACGGCAACGTCCGCCAGAACAGCGCGAAGTCCTGCGTCCCGGCGGCGATGTCCCAGTGCTCCCGGCCGGCGCAGTGCTGTCCGGGTAGCACCGCGCCCACCTGGTCGCCGCCGGCCTCGACCGTCACCCGCAGCCGTACCGGCAGGTACTTCACCGGTACCGCACCACGCAGCAGCGACAGCGGCGCCGACTCCGACGCCGCGGGGAGACGTACGCCGTCGACATGACACCCGGCCCCCCGCTCGGCCACCGCCAGGGTTCCGGCGATCGGATCGAAGATCCAACTCGCCACCGCCGTACCGGCCTCGAGCAACGCGACCATCATCACGAACGGCCGACGGGCCGCGGCGAAGTTCGCCGTACCGTCGATCGGATCGACCAGCCAGACCCGACCGTCCTCGCGCAACCGACGCAGCAGCCCGGGATCGTCGGCCACCGCCTCCTCGCCGACCACCACCGAGTCCGGCGCCAGTCGGTACAGCCCGGCCGTGATGATCTCTTCGGCCCGCCGATCGGCGACCGTGACCAGATCGCCCGGCGCCTTCTCGGCGATATGGTCGTCGGTCAGCCGGCTGAACCACGGCAGCACGGCCTGCGCGGCGGCCTCCCGGAGCAGATCACCCACCTCGTCGATCATGTGTCAGCCGCGCGGCGGCAGCTTGACCACGCTGACGAAGAACTCGTCGATCTGCCGTATCACCGAGATGAACCGCTCGAAATCGACCGGCTTGGTCACGTAGGCGTTCGCGTGCAACTGGTACGAGCGCAGGATGTCCTCGTCCGCCTGGGACGTGGTGAGCACCACCACCGGGATCCGGCCGAGTTCGTCGTCCTTCTTGATCTCGGCCAGCACCTCACGCCCGTCCCGGCGCGGCAGGTTGAGATCGAGCAGGATCAGATCCGGCAGTACGGCGCCGGCGTACTTGCCTTCGCGACGCAGGTAGGCCAGTGCCTCGGCACCGTCGGAGACGACATTGAGCCGGTTACGGACCTTGTGCTCCTCGAACGCCTCCTGGGTCATCAGCACGTCACCCGGGTCGTCCTCGACGAGCAGCACCTCGATCGGGCTCTTTCCGTCCGGTTCGGTCATGGCAACCTCCTTCACGACGCCAACTGCGCAGCGGCAGCCGCAGCGTCCTTGTCCCCGCCAGCGGCGGCTGATGAGCCGTCGGCGAGTTCGGTATCGGGCGCCTCGGCCGCGCGGACGGTCACCGGGAGCGTAAAGCGGATCACCGTACCCTCCTCGACCTGGGTGTCCACCCAGATCCGGCCGCCATGGTACTCGACGATCTTCTTTCCGATCGCAAGTCCGATCCCGGTGCCCGGGTAGGCGTTCTTGGAATGCAGCCGCTGGAAGATCACGAAGATCTTCTCGGCGAATTCGGCCTCGATGCCGATGCCGTTGTCCTGGCAGGTGATCTCCCACTCCGCACCGACCTGGCGGGCGGAGATCACCACCTTGGGTGCGACGTCCGGGCGGCGGAACTTGAACGAGTTCGAGACCAGGTTCACCAGCAGATTCGTCAGCAGTGGTTCTTCACCGGTCACCACCGGCATCGGCGACCAGGTCAGCTCGCCGCCGGCGTACTCGCGGGTCGACTCGGTCTGGCTGGACACGTCGGACATCACCTTGTTCAGGTCGACCTCGCTGAACCCGGTGGTCAACCGACCGATCCGGGAGAAGGCCAACAGATCGTTGATCAGGCGTTGCATCCGCTGTGCGCCGTCGACGGCGAACGAGATGTACTGGTCGGCCCGCGCGTCGAGCTGGCCGGCGTACCGTCGCTGCAGCAGTTGGCAGAAGCTGGCCACCTTGCGCAGCGGCTCCTGCAGGTCGTGCGACGCGACATAGGCGAACTGCTCCAGGTCACGGTTGGAACGGACAAGTTCCTCGGTCTGCTTCTGCAGCTGGCCGTTGACCCATTCGACCCGCTCCCGCGCCTCGCGGACCTCGGCCAGGTCGGCGGCGATCTTGCGCCGCATCCCGTCGACGTCACTGGCCAGCGCCGCCAGTTCGGGCGGCCCGATACCGGAGATGTCCCGTTGGTACTCGCCGTTGGCCACCCGGCGCACCTGGTCGGCGAGGCTGGTCACCGGGCCGATCACCAGCCGGTTCAGCGACAGCAGCAGGGCCGCCCCGGCCAGGACGACCACCGCCGCGGCGATGACCAGCAGCGCGACCAGCGCGTTGCTGGTCTGCCGCGCGTCACCGGCCACCCGGTTGCGGATCACCAGGATGTCCGCCTGCAGCTGGTCGACCGCGGAACGCAGCTCGTCGAAGCGGGCCCGGGCACTGTCGTCGAGCAGATCCTCTGCCGTTGCCTGATCGGCGGCGGATACCGCGGCGATCGCCGGTTCCGCCACGGCCAGCCGCCACTGCCGTGCCGCCTCGCCGATGGCGTCCAGTTGGCCACGCAATGGGTCGTCTTCGCCCAGTAGCCCCGTCATCTCGTCGACCAGCCGGCGCTCCTGAGCCACACCGTCCTGATAGGGCGCCAGGTCGGCCGGGTCGCCGGAGACCACGTAGCCCCGGACCCCGGTCTCCTGGTCGACCAGAGTGGCGAGCAGGCTCTCGGCGTGGGTGCGCAGTGGCCCGATGGTGTTGAGCAGGTTGTCGATGTGGTCCCGGTTCGCGCTGGCGACCACCGCGCCGCTACCGGCGAGGATCGTCAGCAGGCCGCCGACCACGAAACAGAGCAGGGTGACCCGCGCCCGCAGGGTCATCGCCCACCGCCCCGGCTCACCAGCAGCATCGCCACGTCGTCGGCGAGCGGGCCACCGTTGATCTCCTCGGCCCGGCCGACCAGCCACCCGGGAAGCTGTGGCAGCGGGACGTCTCGGGCGGCCGGCTCGGCCACCAGGCGCTGCAGGCCGGCCACGTCCAGCCGTTCGTCCGAGTCGCCGAGGCGCCCCTCGATCAAGCCATCGGTGTACATCAGCAAAGACCATTCATCGGTGTCGAACTCCACATCGGAAGCGCGGGGCGGACGGGGCTGGACACCGAGCAGCAGACCTCCCGGGGCCGGGACGGGCGCGGCCCCGCCACCGTGTAACAGCAGCGGCGGTGGATGTCCCGCCAACCGGACCGTGGCCCGGTTCGCGGCCAGGTCCAGGCGTACCGAGGCGACCGTGGCGAAGGTCTCGCGGAGCCGGCGCTCGCTCATCAGCACCTGTTCCAGCGCGGGCAGTATCGCGTCGTCGGCGACCCCGGCCAGCACCAGCGCCCGCCACGCGACCCGCAACTCGACGCCGAGCGCAGCCTCGTCGGCACCGTGCCCGCAGACGTCACCGACGATGAGCTGGATCCGGTCCGGCGTCGTCTGCACCACATCGAAGAAGTCGCCGCCGATCAGCGCCGCGTGCCGGCCCGGCCGGTAGAAGGTGTGCACCGACACCTCGTCGGTGTCCATCAACGGCTGTGGCAGCAGCCCTCGCTCCAGCCGGGCCGACTCGGCCTGGCGCAGCTCCACCTCGCGCAGCCGGCGGGCATTCTCGTCGGCACGCTTACGCTCGACCGCGTACCGTAGCGCCCGACTCAGCAGGACCCCGTCCACCTGTCCCTTGACCAGGTAGTCCTGCGCCCCTTCGGCGACCGCGCCGATACCCAGGTGCTCGTCCTGACGGCCGGTCAACACGCAGACGGCGGCCCGACCGGCCAGGCTCAACACCCGCCGCAGCCCGTCCAGGCCCTGCGCATCGGGCAGCCCCAGGTCCAGCAGAACGCAGTCGACGCCGGTGATGCGCTCCCGCGCCTGGGTCAGGCTGTTGGCCACCACCAGATCGACCGCCGCCTGCGCCTCGGCCAACAGCTCGCCGACCAGGAAGGCGTCGCCCTCGTCGTCCTCGACCAGCAACACCCGCAGCCGCTCCGCCACGGGTACGGCCATCGGTGGCTCCGCCTCGGTACGCGGACTGGCACGAGGCGGTACGACAGAGGAACCGGTCATCTCGGTGCCTCGCCGGTCCGCGACGACGATCGGTCGGTGTTGATGGTGCGCTCCTTCTCGGTGACCCGCCGATCGTCTCCCAACTGACCAGGGCACACAACACCGGCACACCGCCTGGGCAGCCGCGCGGTATGCCGTCCCGGCAGGCAGGGGGCGGGCATGCTGACAAACCTAGGGCACCGCAGGGCCGTACGGTGACCCGGCCGGCTCCGGTTGGGCAGGATGTACCCACCCGACCGCCAGCAGAAGCCACCCGACCGAACGTGCCCCTCGCCCCCCACCCGCCAGCAGGCAGGAGGCCGCCATGGCCGTACCCCTCGTCGCCGCCGCAGACCGGTCCCTCGCCCGACCCCGCCGCAGGCTGCCGGCCGCACTCGCCGTCCTGGCCGTACTCGGTCTGGTCGGCGCCGTCACGCTGCTGGGCCTGCGCCCGCCGGCCCCCCACGCCGCGGACGCACCACCCGGCGAGTTCAGCGCGGCACGGGCCCACCAGCACGTGACGCGGTTCGCCGACCGGCCGCACCCGTCCGGCAGCGCGGCCAACGACGAGGTACGCCGGTACCTGGTCGACACGCTGACCGACCTCGGCCTGGCACCGGAGGTCCAGGACACGGTCGGGCGGGAGGCCGGGCAGCTCAGTGGCGCGGCGGCCGGCACCACGCTGGCCCGGATACGCAACGTGATCGCTCAGATCTCCGGCACCGACCCGACCGGGCAGGTGATCCTCGTCGCGCACTACGACTCGGTGCAGAGCGGCCCGGGCGCGAACGACGACGGTGCCGGTGTCGCGACGCTGCTGGAAGTGGCCCGCGCGCTCAGCGGGACCGAGCGGGCCCGCAACGACATCGTGCTGCTGTTCACCGACGCCGAGGAGGCCTGCCTGTGCGGGGCGTCGGCGTTCGTGGCCGGCCACCGGCTCGCCGCCGACCGCGACGCGGTGGTGGTCAACCTGGAGGCGCGCGGTTTCACCGGGCCGGTGATCACGTTCGAGACATCGCCGGACAACGCCGGCCTGATCGACGTGTTCGCCCGGTCGGCACCGCACCCGGTGGGCACCTCGTTCGCGGTCGAGGTTTACCGCCTGCTGCCCAACGACACCGACTTCACCCCGTTCCTGGACGCCGGATTCGCCGGTCTGAACTCGGCGTACCTCGACGGCTCGGCGATCTACCACACGCCGCAGGACACGCCGGAATCGATGGATCTGGCCAGCCTGCAGCACCATGGCGACAACACGCTCGGCCTGGCGCGCGGCTTCGGCGCGGCGGACATCCCCGCGCTGACCACCGACACCGACGCCACCTACTTTCCGACTCCGGTCGGCCTGGTGCACTACTCGGCGACGCTGAACTGGCCGCTGGCGCTGCTCGCCGGTGTGGCGGTCGGCGTGCTGGCCTGGCTGGTCCGCCGGCGCGGGCGGGCCAGCTGGCCACGGCTGGCCGCCGGCTTCGGGCTGGCCACCGTCCCGCTGATCGCCGCGCCGGTCGCCGCGCAACTGCTGTGGGCCGGGGTCGTCGCGCTGCGCCCGGAGTACGCCGACCTGCTCGACCCGCACCGACCGGTGCCGTTCCGGCTGGCCGTGCTCACGCTGACCGCCACCGTCGTGATCACCTGGTACGCGCTACTGCGCCGCCGGGTCGGCCCGGCCGCCCTGGCCGTCGGTGCGCTTTGCTGGCTGGCGCTGCTCGGTCTGCTGCTCGCCGCGCTCGTCCCCGGCGGGTCGTACCTCGCCGCGCTGCCAGCGCTGGCCGGTGCGGCCGGCGGGCTGGTCGCCCTGTCACTGCGGATCACCGGACCGGCAGCGGTGGCCGCGCTGGTGGCGGGCGTCGCGGTAGGCGTGCTGATCCTGCTGCCGGCCACGGTGCTGCTGTTCCCCGCGCTGGGCATGGGCACCGGGGGTGCGGCGGCGTTGTTCGCGACCCTGCTCGGCCTGGCCGCGCTGCCCGTACTCGATCTGGTGCTGCCGCAGGCCGGCGGGCAGCGCGGCAGCGCCGCACTGCGGGCCCGGCGGGTCGGGCCGGTGCCGGGCGTCGCCGCCGGCGTCGCGACGCTGGTGCTGGTGGCGGTCGGGTTGGCCGTCGACCGGTTCGACGACGAACACCCGGTGCCGACCCATCTCGTGTACGCCCTCGACACGGACACCGACGAGGCCTACTGGCTCAGTCATCAGACCCGGCCGCAGCAGTGGATCTCCGGGTACGTCGACGACGCCACCGAGGTGGCAGAGTCGTTCCCACTACTCGGGGCGGGTGGGCTGCGCAGTGGGCCGGCCGAGGCGGCCGATCTGCCGGCGCCCGCGCTGGACGTGCTCGACGACAGTGGGGTGGTCGAAGACGGCCGGCGCACGCTGCGGCTCCGGCTGCTACCACAGCGTCCGGTACGGCTGGTCGCACTGCACGTGCTGGCCGGCCCGGCGGTGGTCGAGTCCGCCACGGTCGCCGGCCAGCAGGTGCCGGCCGGTGATGGTGTCGCAGCCACGGCGGACGGTGAACCGTGGACCTTCGGCGTCGTCTTCCACGCCCCGCCGCCGCAGGGAGTGGAGATCGTACTGGTACTCGGCCCGGATCCGGCCGGAGCGGACGGTGGTGCCGACGAGATCCGGATGCGGGTCAGCGACGGCAGTGACGGGCTGGACGACCTGCCCGGCTTCACCCCCCGGCCGCCCGGGATCGGCGTCGCCGGTTCACACACCTCCGAACTGGTCACCGTCGCCCGCACCTACACCTTCTGACTGACCCCTCCGACGATCGTGGACTTGTCGACAGCATTTGTTGCTTCTGTCCAACGACAAAGTCCACGATCGTCGGGAGTGGGCGGGATCGGTCAGTGGTGGCCGTGACCGGGGTGGGGGTCGCACCTGCCCTGGTCGGCGATGAAAGCGGCGATCCAGGCCAGTGGCGCGTTCCAGTTGATGGTCAGCTCGTTGGTCGACCAGGACTCGATGTCGTCGATGTAACAGAACTGTGGTGCGCAGCCGGCCAGGAACCGCTGGGCGACCGGGTCCTGGATCGACGAGTTGGGTCCACCGGCGAGGGTGCCGCGTGGCGGATTGGGCAGGTCGGGGTTGAGCTGGCGGGCGTACCAGCGGCTGTGCTGGTTCTGCGCCGAGACCGTGCCGTACCCGGTGACGTAGGAGATGTTCAGCGCGTTACGGCCGAAGATGTAGTCCATCGCCTGCAGCACCCCGTCGCGGTACCTGTCCTTGCCGGTGAGATCGAAGGCGGTGGCGACCACGATCGCGTTGTTGATCACCAGGTGGTTGGAGCCCCAGTCGTACCGGTTGTCGTCCGGGGCGTACGGGATGCCGTACGGGTGGGCCGCGATCGTGGTCAGGTACCTGTCCGCCGCCTCCACCACCGACGCCTGCACCCGGTGGCGGTCCGGCAGCCGACTCCGGCCGGTGGCCAGGGCCAGCCGGCCCAGTGGGGCGGTCCACTGCCAGCCGAAGCCACGGTCCTGGAAGATGTCGCCGGTGTGGTGCGGTGAGGCCAGGACGAAGTCGCGGAACTCACGCTCCCCGGTGGTCAGGTACAGCTCGGCGGCCGCCCAGTAGAACTCGTCGGTGACGTCGGTGTCGTCGTAGGGGCCGCCGCCGTTGGCATCGGCCGGGTCGGCGTACCTCTGCGGGTTGGCCTTGGCCGCCGCCCACGCGGTGCGGGCGGCACGCAGGTTGCGCTCGGCGAAGGCCCGGTCGTACGGCTTGAACACCCGCGCCGCCTGGGCGGCGGTGGCGGCCAGGTTGAGCGTGGCTGCGGTGGACGGCGGATGCAGTTCGCGCAGTTGCGGGTCCAGATGCGGCAGCAGCGGCAGGCCGGTCCACGCCGCGTCGTGGATCTTGTGGTGGGCCATCCCGGCGAGCGGCTGGCCGGCCGGGACCTGCATCGTGAGCAGGAACTCCTGCTGCCAGCGGGCTTCGTCGAGGATGTCCGGCAGCCCGTTGCCGCTCTCCGGCAGATCGAGCACACCGTCGCGGTGCAGCCACGGCTTGTCCTTTCCGCCGACCCGCAGCGCCCGCTCGTACTCGCTCATCAGCTGGTACACCGAGATGCCGCCGTTGACCACGTACTTGCCGTGGTCGCCCGCGTCGTACCAGCCGCCGGAGACGTCGAGGGTGTAGTCGCAGACACCGGGTTGGCACGGCACCTCGGTGTCTCCGGAGTTGGGCGCGACGCCGACGTGCCCGGCCGGGCGGCCGTAGCCGGGACGCAGGCTGTCCAGGATCTCGATGCCGCTGCGCTGGGTGTAGTAGAACTTGAGCGCGTCGGCGCGCAGTCGCTCGTAGAAGCTGGTGCCGATGTCGAACGGGAAGCTGGTCTCGCCGTCGGCGACCAGCGTGTAGCCGGCGCCGGAGCGGGTGTAGCGACCGAAGTCGATGGTGTGCACCTGCTCGCCGGAGGATTCGTCCAGGCCGTACGGAACGGATCGACCGCTGGCCACGACCCGGCCGCGGGCGTCGACGAGCTGCCACGGCAGCGGATCGGTCGCCTCGGTGACCACAGTGGCGTTCTTCGGACCCTTGGGCAGGTAGCCGACCTGGTTGACCCGCACCCGGGGTCCGGTGTCCGGCACGTATTCCTCCGGTTCCGCGCCGCCGCGCAGCGACACGTCGTCGAGGCAGAGGCGCCATGGCTCGGCGCTGCCGCCGATCTGGAAGGCGACCTGGGCGTTGGGCAGGTCCACCGGGGCGGTGAAGGTGTACGTGTAGTTGTTGCCGGAGACGCTGACCTCCGGGTTGGCCGCCATGAACTGGGTCCATGGGTCGACCGGCAACTGGATCAGGGCCCGGATCACCTTCGTCGGGGTCGCGGTGGCGAAGAACCTGTATTCGTACGTCTCACCGGCGACCAACGGAACGTCGTCCTGCCCGATGATGACGTCCCACGGGTTGATCGTGCCGCCGGGTACGTCGGTGCACAACTGGCCGGTGCTGGAGTCGAGGGTGATGTTGGCAGTGCCCCACCAGGGGGCGTGGCCGTCGTCGAAGGTGCCGTTGACGATCTGTTCGGGTGCCTCGTCCTGGGCCTGGGCCGGACCAGCGCCGCTCAGGGTGGCAGCGGCGAGCGCGGCCACCGTGGTGACGGCGAGCGGGACGGTCCGCCGCCGGAAGGGTATCGACACGCCAGAGATCCTTCCGATGGTCGGTCGTGCGGCGCCGGCAGGCGGCGCCGCGAGCAGCAGGTCGTCGTGCATCGAAAGCAGCAGGTGGGAGCGCTCCCACCTGCGATACTGGAATGTTCGCAGCGTGTTACGGACGTGTCAATAGATCACCGCGACGACGAGCAGCGTCGATCCGATTCGTGGCAGGAGACCGCCGCTCAGCGTGGGCGCAGCGCGGACACCCGGTCGTAAATCTCGTTGCGCGGCAGCCCGGTCAGCGTCCCGGCCAGCGACCGGACGGTGCGGGTGTCCAGCCCGGCGCCGAGCAGCATCTCGATCACCCGGTCCGGATCCGCCGGGCCACCGCCACCCAGTGCCGAGGCCGTGGCCGGTACGCCCCGACGGGCGCCGTCAACCACGACAGTCAGCTCGCCCCGAACCTCGTCGCGGCCGGCCAGTTCGGCGTGGATGGTCGACAGCGGGCCGCGCAGCCACTCCTCGTACGACTTGGTCAGGTTGCGGGCCAGCGCCGCCGGCCGGTCACCGAGCACCTCACGCACGTCGGCGAGCATCTCCACCACCCGGTGCGGCGCCTCGAAGAAGATCAGTGTGGCGGCCACCGGAGCGACCTCGGCCAGCGCGGTGCGCCGCGCCGCGGACCTGCGGGGCAGGAACCCGACGTACAGGAACCGGCTGGCCGGCAGGCCGGAGCCGACCAGCGCGGTGAGCGCCGCGCTCGCCCCGGGCAACGGATCGACCCGCAGCCCTTCGCGCAGCGCGGCCCCGACGACCAGGTAGCCGGGGTCGTTGACCAGCGGAGTGCCCGCGTCGGAGATCAACGCGACGTCGGTGCCGGCGTTCAACGCCGCGATCAGCTCAGCGGTACGGGCCTGCTCGTTGTGGTCGTAGCAGCTGACCACGCGGACGTCGATGTCGTGCGCGTCGAGCAGCCGCCGGGCCCGCCGGGTGTCCTCCGCCGCCACCAACCCGGCGGTACGCAGCACGTCGAGCGCCCGCAGCGTGATGTCACGCGGGTTGCCGATCGGCGTCGGTACCACGGACAGCGTGCCGCGCCGTTGCTCACTCGGGTCGTTCCCCGGTGCGCCTTCAATCCCCCGCTGCGCCTCACCCACCCGGCGATGGTAGCCAGCCCGCTCCGAGGTCAGTGGATCAGGCCGAGCGCCGTCGCCAGTCGGGCGACGCCGGCGACCTGCGGCCCGCACCGGGCGACCTCAGCCACGACGGTACGGGCGGAAGGCCGGCAGCGGACCTCCGCCGGTGCGACGCGGTCCGCCTCGACCAGCCACCGGCCCGCCCCGGTGGGGTCACCGGTGTCCAGGTGCGCCCGAGCGGCGTCCACCAGGTACGCCGCCCGATGCTCGGCCGGCAGCCCCTGCCAGGGCTGCCGGGCAGCTGTCTTGTGCAGGCGTACCGCCTGCCCGGCGTCGCCCAACTCCACGGCTGCGGTCACCCGAGCGCATTCGACGGCCGCCGGGCCGAAACTCGCCGTACGGTGCTCCTGCCTCTGCCCGAGGCGACCAGCGATGTCGGCGGCCTGTCCGAGCAGTTCGGTGACGCTGCCGCGATCGCCGCACCCGGCGGCGGCAAGGGCCGCCTGCAGCAGCAGTGTCCCGTACACCGTCCGGTCCTGCGGGCTCGCCCGCCCGTCGGTGGATGCGGCGACCCGGTCGGCGGCGGTGATCGTCGCCGCCATCGCCAACCGGCCCTGGCCCAGCCCGCGCAACGCCTGCCCGAGCGGCACCACCGCCGACGCCGCCAGCACCAGGTCGTCCCTGGCGACGGCGAGCGCCCGGTCGGCCGCCAACCAGGCCAGCTCGGCTTCACCGGCCTTGATCAGCGCGAGCGCCGTGACCTGGTACGCCAGCACCAGCGGCACCGTCCCCTCCTCGGGTCGGATGGTGTGCAGCCGCCGGGCGGCGTCCAGCAACTCCGGCACCATCCGCAACAACCGGGGATGGTCGCCGTGCCGGTACGTCGACCACGCATGCTCGACCCGCCGCGCCACCTCCTCCCGCAGCGACTGCGACCCGCCATCAGGTGCGGTGGCGAACACGTCGTAGCAGGCCAGTGCCGCCCGGACCGCGTCGACGCCGACCGGCGCGTTGCCGGGCCGCGGCTGGCCGTCGTCGCCGAGCAGTTCCGCCGGGTCGACTCTCAGCACCTCGGCGATGTGCTGGATCAGCGAGAACTTGTCGAGGGTCCGGACGCCGCGTTCGACCTTGTCCACCCAGCTCTTGGACCGGCCGATCCGGTCGGCGAACACCTGCTGGGTCATCCGTCGCCGTACCCGCCACTGCGCCATCCGACGGCCGATCGCCACGGTCACGGCCGGTCGACTCCGACCCACGTCCAGGAGACAAAGCGTTCGTGCAACTCGGCCGGGTCGATGATGCCGGCTTCCTCGGCAGCCAGCGGCAGCAGCTCACCGACGTCGACCGACAGCGCCACCGGCTCGTCCGCGTACGCCTCGGCCAGCTGCACCCGGCCCGGTGGGCACGGCCACGGCGTCCCGTCCGGACACACCGCGCACGTCCAGGACGGCCGCACCGGATCGTGCACCGGCCCACGCCCTGCTTCGGGTGTCCTCACGGCAGGTAGTGCCGGCCGGCGTTACCGCCACGCCGCTGCGCCCGATCCGATCGCGTCGCCGGCCGCCGATCCGCTGGCGGTGCGCTCACCTCGACGTACCGCCGCCGACCCGGCACCGGATACACCACATCGACCGGTACGTCCGCACGCTGAAACCACTTCCCGAACACAGACGGCCCCCTCAACGGCGAGAGTTGGACGGGCGGCGACCCCGAGGGACTCTCCACGTCCACCCCGGAGCCGCCGCCCAGCGGGCGGGCCCGACGCGCGAAAGAGCGATCACGGGGTACGGCGTCGGGCCCAGCTGGCAGGTCGCGAACCCGAACGGTCAGGCGACCCAGATGTAGCCTGCCCAACACGCCTGGTATTCGTCTACAGTGCAGCTGTCCGCCAGCGGTGGCTGCTGTCCGCCATCACATCCGTGGCTGATATGTCTCGCAGAACTCGTCCAGATCCCCCGTCGGCACACCGATCCGTGCCAGTCCTTGGCGTACGCGGTCGACGCGCCACCAGTTCGACGCCGCGACCCGCCCCGAGCCGACCGCTACCGCCACTTGCGCAGCGGCCTCGTTCGGATCCAGCGACAGCAGAGCCTGACCGAGGTCGAGTCGCGCCGACGCGATCCGACGCGGCCGACTCCCCTCAGCCAGCAGCTCGGCCAGGACGTCACCGGCCTCGGCAGCCGCGACCGGATCTCCCACCCACGCCAGAGTCGTGGCCACATACGCCCGCGCCTTCCCTGGGTCATAGCGGTAGTGGTGCTCAGGCCGCTCCGGCTGGCCCAACGGAGACACCAACCGCTCCAACCGGGCCAGCGTCTCTCCGGTCGCCTTCCGGTCGCCGAGCAGCGCCAGCGACCGGCCGGTCTGCGCGGTCGACTGAAGCCAGGCGCTGCTGCCGGCCGGGGCCACAGCCCGCGCACCACGAGCCAGATCGAGGGCCGTAGCCGGATCGCCGGTGGTCAGTGCCTCCCACGCCCGGGTTTCCAGGCACCAGGCGCGGATCTCGTCATGCTCCGTGTGCGCGCCCATCGCCTCGGCCGTACGCAGATGCGCGATCGCGCTCTCGCGCCGACGCAGGTCGATCAGCACGGTGGCGGTGAGCAACGACAGCCATCCCCCGGCGACGAGAATCCGGCGGTGCTGGTCGAGGGTCATCCGGCGGCCAGAGCCGACGAGGGTGGTGACGTACGTCAGGTGCCGACGGACGCGCGGAAGTAACGCGTGCGGGGACGCCGTCGGATAGGCGGTGGCGAGCTCATCGACCGCCGCCTCGATGCCGGTGATCGTCGTGGTGCTGATGTCGGTGGCAGCGACCCGGCGAGCAAGCTCGGCGGAGTCGTGTTCACCTTCATCGGTGAGCATCCCGGTGAGAACACCTCCGGTGTCCAACACGTCATCGAGCCGACCGGCGACATCGACAGTGGCCGTCTTGCGGCCGGTTTCCAGATCATGCAGATACGACTTGGCGTAGTGCGCCTTCGCGGCAAGATCGCGCAGCGACAGACCGGCCCGCTGGCGAAGCGTACGCAAGGTCGAGGGCCAGCGCGGATCGATGATGCGGGTCATTCATGTCACCACCCAGATCTGTCCGAGCAGCGGCCAAGGCGCTTGTCCACACCCCGCCACCACATCAGACGGTACCTTCGGTGTCCGACAACCTACCTACAGCTGCGACGAGGATGGTTCCTCGGCAGGTGGTGGCGATGAACGACGACAGCCGAACACCTGGCATCCCGACGGTGAACGGCGCACACCTTCGGATCGTCGTATGCGGCGCTGGGCCGCCCGCTGCCGATGTCCTTCGACTCGTGGAAGCGGCACAGGAGCAGTCGTCGACCTCCGCGCCGAAGGCGTCCGGGTCGTCTCCGGCCCATACGACGACTGGACGCTACACCCGCCGGGCACCGGCACCGCCAGGCGCGCCGCATTTCCCCTGGCAGGCGGCGTTCCTGATCGCTGCGAAGACGTGCCACCGGCGAAACGATTCATAGCAGCCCAGGCGACGGTTGCCGCCTGTCGACGTGTCACGGATGCTGGTCGGACGTCGTCTTCGCTCCGGGAGCGTTGCCGCATGGGCGATCGCGGTCTCCAGCGACGGCATTGCCTGCCCGGCGAGTCTGAGAGACTCATCTTTCGGTTGAAGGGTTGCAAGCTGGAGCCATTTGCCGTACACATGTTCGAGTAATTGTTGTGACCACTCGGAAGGAGTGCCGTGGCAGACCGCAGCGCAATCGAGTGGACCGAGTCCACCTGGAATCCCACTACCGGATGTGATCGGATCTCGCAAGGATGCGACAACTGCTATGCTCTGAGCCTGGCAAAGCGGCTCAAGGCGATGGGTTCGCTGAAATACCAGACCGACGGCAGTCCTCAGACGTCCGGTCCAGGCTTCGGCGTAGCGGTCCACGAAGATACTCTTGATGCCCCTCTTCGGTGGCGAGAGCCCAGGACTGTCTTCGTGAACTCAATGAGTGACCTTTTTCACGCTCGCGTACCTTTCATCTTTGTCGCGAGAGTGTTTGCAACAATGGTTGCGACACCACAGCACACCTACCAAATCCTGACCAAACGGGCGACCCGGCTCTCGCGACTGGCAGCAGATCTACCTTGGCCGCCAAACGTTTGGATGGGAGTCAGTGTCGAAGACGAATCCCAATCAAGACGTATCGATTATCTTCGCAACGTACCTGCCGCCGTACGGTTCATATCGGCCGAGCCACTTCTCGGCCCACTGGATAAGATAGAATTCACGGGAATCGACTGGGTCATTGGCGGCGGCGAATCAGGGCATCATGCACGACCGATGCATCCGGAGTGGATACGTGGCATTCGTGACTCCTGCATTGATGCCAAGGTTGCTTTTTTCTTCAAACAATGGGGTGGACGTAACCCGAAGATAGGAGGACGCGTGCTGGACGGCCGCACCTGGGACCAAATGCCAACCGCCAGGCGACCTGCTCACTCAGCGGCGGTCGCCCCGTAGGTCAGCGAGAACCGTAAGGAGGACGTGGCGGCTCCGGATCGTAGACCTGCTTATCATCCGTCCCCCCAGCTGTCACCATATCCGGAGCAATATCGAATAGACCCGCTTTTCCTTGGTCCTTCGCACGCTTGTCGCGGCGTAGCGCGAGGGCATGCTGGCGCATTGCCTGATGTTCACTCATCGCTTTACCATATAGGTGTCGCATGATGCGGTCCCCGGCATCATGATCG
Source organism: Solwaraspora sp. WMMB335 (assembly GCF_049179075.1). Taxonomy (NCBI): domain Bacteria; kingdom Bacillati; phylum Actinomycetota; class Actinomycetes; order Micromonosporales; family Micromonosporaceae; genus Solwaraspora; species Solwaraspora sp. WMMB335. Next base: position 4,939,852 of record NZ_JBMHMF010000001.1, on the reverse strand, counting down.
GTTACAAAGATCATGTCGTATATATCCTGACCACCGGTGTTCTTCATCGTGAAGCCGTAGGACTTGCGGTAACCCAGCACACGCTCCAGACGCCACCGAACCAAGTTGACCCACTCTTCTCGCGCCTGGGCTGGGTTCAAGCGTCCGTCACGCCGAGCCTGCGCGATTGGCACCCACTCCTCGCTACCCAGCATCTCGGACAGGGTATCACCGTACTGCGCATTCATGTCCCGACCATGTATGTTCAGACCGCGCGGGTACATCCCAGTAGCGAACAAGATCCACATTTCAGCTTTAGTCTTAGCTTGCCGAAATCGCGCAATCTGCTCCAACGTCGACCACTTGACTTCCGAATCAAACTGGTCAACGAAGGCAAAGGTTGGAGCCCAGGCAACCGGGCGGAGCTCCTTGAGAGCCATTGAGACCGTAACATTGCAGTCTCTGTCGTACACCTTGATTCCCGCCCGGTCCGGATACACGGACCGGACCGCTCTTTCCAGACGCCGAGCCTTCTCGTCAAGCTCAAACAGGCATATTCGCGTGAAAGGAGGATCAACCGATAAAGCACGCCTTGCCGACCCTAAGATATATTCGTCGGTCTCGCGGGCGGCATTCTCCGGCCATCCAGCGAATAAGTCTAGGTAGATCCTCTCATCGACGTTTTTCGAGGCGATTGCGAAGCTAGACAGGTAGTCTTCCAAGATCTGCAGCTTGTGCCTTGTCCACCAGCCCCACTTCTTGGCCGCCATCCACGACTCCTTGCACAACGAAGGGTAACCGCCCGCACACTGAAGAGTAAGACTCACATGGACTCGCCGTAAAGAGGTGGACACGAAGTCGTCGACCATTCGATCCACAAGACCGAGCCAGGACAGCAAGATCATTTTATCGAATCACAGACATCAGCGCCTCACGAACTGGCACTTAGCAAGATCACACAATCATGATCTTTACATATGGCATCCACGACGGAATCCAGAAGAGATCAAATATAGGCCGGTTCAAGCCGGGTGACGGCGGTCGGGGCCACACACCGTGTTTGACCTTGTCGTAGCGGCAACGTTTCTACTGGTGGCATGCGGATCGGCGAGCTTGCCGCGCTGGTCGGGGTCTCCACCCGGACCGTGCGCCACTACCACCATCTCGGGTTGCTGCCCGAACCGGACCGGCTGTCCAACGGCTACCGGGAGTACCGGCTGCGGGACGCGGTCGCCCTGGCCCGGGTACGCCGGCTGAGCGAGCTGGGGCTCTCGCTCGACGAGATCCGCGACGTGCTCGCCGACGACCGGGGGCGGGAGCTGCGCGAGGTGCTCACCGAGCTGGACGCCGACCTGGCCCGCCAGCAGGCGGCGATCGCCGAGCAGCGGCGACGGCTGGCCGAGCTGCTGGCCGCCGACGAGTCCGTCGACGAGCTGGACGCCGACGCCACGGTGTCCGAGGAGATGGCGGCGGTGCTGCGGCAGCTGCCGACCGACGGCTCCGCGTTCGCCGCCATGGACCGCGAGATGCTGGCACTGCTCGACACCGGCGTCGCGCCGGAGCAGCGGGGTGAGTTCAGCGGGTTGTTCCGGCCGTTGACCGAGCCGGCAATGCTAACCCGCACGCAGGAGTTCTACCGACGGCTCGACGAGATCGCCGATGCCGACCCGGCCGACGTACGGGTGGCGTCGCTCGCCGCCGACCTGGAGGGGTTCCTGCCGACCGAGATGACCGAGGCGATCGTCACGAACGCGGGCGACGCGCAGACCACCCAGTGGCTGGCCGCTGTCACCGGCGAGCTGTCCCCCGCCCAGGCCGAGGTGTTCCGGCTGCTGTTCGCCCGGCTGCGGGGGCGGCGATGACGGCGCGGCCGGACCGCGCGGCGGCGCGACGCAACGGCGGCGGGACGCCGGTGGAGCAGGTCGGCGCCCTGCGCCGGCTCGGGGTGGTGCCGCGCCGGCTGGTCGGTTTCGAAGCGGCCGGTCTGGTCAGCCTCTGGCTGTGGGTACGCCGTCGCCGCCACGGCGTACCGGAGTCGGCGACGGCGGTGCCCTACGCCGGGGCGGTGGCCTCGACGATGGTGATGTTCCTGGTGGTGTCGGTCGTTGAACTGGTCGCGGTGGAGATCCTGCTGCGGGCGGTCGGTGCGCCGGCCCCGCTGCGGCACGCGATTCTGCTGATCGACGCGTACGGCGTACTGATCGCACTGGCCGTGATCGCCGCGACCGTGACCCGACCGCACGTGATCGGGCCCGACGGGATCCGAATCCGGTCCGCCGCGTTCCTGGACGTCCGGGTGCCCCGCCGGCTGGTCACCGAGGTCCGCCTGGTGCGCAACTACAACGAGCAGGGCACCATCCGGGTCGACGGTGACGTGCTGATCGTGTCGGCGATCGCGCAGACGAACCTGGTGGTCGAGCTGACCGAGCCGCTGCGGGTGGTCCGCCCGCTGGGCCGCGTCGCATACGTCCGGACGATCCGGTTTTTCGCCGACGATCCGGCGGCCGCCCTGGCAGCAGCCACCTCCAGCGGAGCAGCCGTCACTTCCAGCGGAAGTGGATGAACAGCCGGCCGAAGTTCTTCGAGTCCTTCTCCACCCGGTGGTAGAGCTGCTTGATCTCCTTCTGGTCGAGGAACCGCAGCACCCGCTTCTTCAGCTGTCCGGAGCCCTTGCCGGGGATGATCTCGACGAGGGTGGCCTTCTTGGCAACCGCCTCGTCGATGATCCCGCGTAACGCCCGGTCGATGTCGTGGCCACGGTTGTAGATGTCGTGCAGGTCCAGTTTGAGCTTCACGACATCCTTCCGTTGACCTTCGCCTCCACCCGCCGCAGCGCGGCCAGGTAATCCGAGTGCTCGGAGCGCATGGCGGCGGCGAGTCGCAGGTGCCGCAGCGCCTGCGACGGCCGGCCGAGCCGTTCCAGGGTACGGCCCAGCACGTGGTGCGCGTAGTGGTCGCTCGGGTCGCGGTCGATCAACTCCCGCAACTGCTCCTCGGCCCGGCCGAGCTGCGCCGACTTGAAGTACGAGCGGGCCAGCAGCTGGCGCACCGCCGAGTTGTCGGGCTCGGCGGCGATGATCGGCTCCAGCAGCCGGGCCGCCCCGGTCGGGTCGCCGGATTCGAAGAACATGTTCGCGCGGCGGTACTCCTCCAGCAGGTCCATGGCCGTCCACCTTCCTGGTCGCGATCACCCCGACACACCTGACGCTGGCACAACTGTCGACGGAATGCGACTGTTCCCGCTCCGGACATCCGCCCGTCACCAACCAGCTTCCGGACAATCCGCCATGCACTGTCACGGCCGGGTCAGCGACCAGGCCCGGACCCCGCCGACGATGCCGGCGGTGTTCGGCACCACCACCACGTCGTCACCCATCCGGGCCAGCTGCTCGGAGCGGATCAGCCGGGCGTTGCCGCCGCCGAGATAGAGCCGGTCCCAGCAGAAGACCGGACGCAGGGCATCGACCACGCCGCGTACCCGCCGGGACCAGAACGCGTCGCCGAGCCGGCGGCGTTCGTGCTCGCCGATGTAGGTGTCGTAGCTCTGTCCCCAGCGCACCGGCGCCTGGGACAACTCCAGGTGCGGAGCGAGCAGGCCACCGTCGAACAAGGCGCATCCCAGCCCGGTGCCGAGGGTGAGGACCAGCTCGCAGCCGGTGCCGGCGACCACGCCGGCACCGTGCACCTCGGCGTCGTTGAGCACCAGCACCGGCAGGTCGAACGCCTTGGTGAGGGCGGCACGCGCGTCGAAACCGAACCATTCCGTACGCAGACCCGGGTCGATCTTGGTGCGGGGTCCGGCCCGGGTGATGTAGTGCGGGGTGGCCACCACCACGCCGTGCCGGATCATGCCCGGCATGCCGACGGTCACCCGCTGTGCCCGGGGCAGCTGTTCACCCAGTTCGCGCAGGGTGTCGACGAACAGCGTCGGTGACAGCGGATACGGCGTCGGCACCCGTACCGGGCGGGCCCGCATGGTGCCCGCCTCGTCGAGCACGGATGCCTTGATGCCACCGCCACCGCAGTCGATCGCCAGCGTGGAAATCATGAGGCACAGTGTGCCGGCCGGCGACTACGATCGACCGTGCCATGAGCGCAACACTGATCGCCAAGGGCCTGTCCGCCGGGCATGGTGACCGGCAACTCTTCGCCGACCTCGACCTGATCGTGGCGCCCGGGGACGTGATCGGCCTGGTGGGCGCGAACGGTGCCGGCAAGTCCACTCTGCTGCGGCTGCTGGCCGGGGGTGCGACGCCCCAGGACGGGACGGTCACCCGCAACCCGCCCACCGCCACCGTCGGCCTGCTGCCGCAGGAGCCGCAACGGCGGGCGGGCGAGTCCATACGCGATTTCCTGTCCCGGCGCACCGGGGTGGCCGCCGCCCAGCGGGCGATGGACACGGCGGCGCGGGCGCTGGCCGAGGGCCGGCCCGGCAGCGACGACGCCTACGCCACCGCGCTGGAACGCTGGCTCGATCTGGGCGGCGCGGATCTGGACGAGCGGGCCGGGCAGGTGGCGGACGAGCTCGGCCTGGCCGTGGCGCTGGACGAGCCGATGACCGCGCTCTCCGGTGGCCAGGCCGCCCGGGCACAGCTGGCCTCGCTGCTGCTGAGCCGCTATGACGTGGTGCTGCTCGACGAGCCGACCAACGATCTGGACCTGGCCGGATTGCAGCGGCTGGAGCGGTTCGTGACCGGGCTGCGTACCGGCGTGGTGCTGGTCTCCCACGACCGGGAGTTTCTCACCCGTACGGTTACCGCAGTGCTCGAACTGGACCTGGCCCAGCAGCAGGTCAACCACTACGGCGGCGGGTTCACGGGGTACCTGCAGGAGCGGGAGGTAACCCGCCGGCAGGCCCGGGCGGCGTACGAGGAGTACGCACAGACCCGGTCGCAGCTGCAGGACCGGGCACGGACGCAGCGGGCCTGGATGGACAAGGGGGTCCGCAACGCCCGACGCAAGGCCAGCGACAACGACAAGTTCATCCCCAACTTCCGGGCCGAGACCGCGGAGAAGCAGGCGGCGAAGGCGCGGCAGACCGAGCGGATGATCGAGCGGCTGGAGGTGGTCGAGGAGCCGCGCAAGGAGTGGGAGCTGCGGATGGAGATCGCCGCCGCCCCGCGCGCCGGTGCGGTGGTCGCGGCACTGCGCCGAGCCGTGGTACGCCGTGGCGGGTTCAGCCTCGGCCCGGTCGACCTGCAGATCGACTGGGCGGACCGGGTCGCGATCACCGGCCCGAACGGTTCCGGCAAGTCGACCCTGCTGGCCGCGCTGCTCGGCCGGCTGCCGCTGGTCTCCGGTGAGTCGTGGCTCGGTCCGGGCGTGGTGGTCGGCGAGGTGGATCAGGCTCGCCAGCTGTTCCTGCGCGACGAACCGGTGCTGGACGCGTTCCGGGCGGCGGCGCGACTCGAACCGGCACCGGCCCGCACCCTGCTGGCCAAGTTCGGGCTACGGTCCGACCACGTACTGCGTCGCGCCGCGACCCTGTCCCCAGGTGAGCGGACCCGGGCCGCGCTCGCTCTGCTGCAGGCCCGAGGGGTCAACCTGCTGGTGCTCGACGAGCCGACCAACCATCTCGACCTGCCCGCGATCGAGCAGCTGGAATCGGCGCTCGCCGCCTTCGCCGGCACCTTGCTGCTGGTCACCCACGACCGCCGGATGCTGGAATCGGTGCGGCTCACCCGCCGGCTCACGCTCGACCGCCGTCCCGGCGGTGACGCCGTCACCTCGCTGCGGGATCTCTCCCTGGGCTAGCCGCGGAACCCGGCGAGGTGCCGGCCGGCCGGGCGCTGCCGTCCGGTTCCCCGCCCAGCTGGTGTTCCGGCTGGTAGATGTCCGGGATGCCGTCGCCGTCGCGGTCCCGTCGTTCCTCGGCGGAGATCCGCCGGTAGACCTTGTTGCGCCGGACGAGGATAACCGCGGCGAACACGGCTGCGGTGAGCGACCCGATCAGCACCGCGGCCTTGACGTGCGCGTCCCGGTCGCTGCCGGCACCGAACGCAAGCTCGCCGATGAGCAACGAGACGGTGAAGCCGATGCCGGCCAGCAGGGACACCCCGAGCAGGTCGATCCACTTGAGTCCGCCGAGATCCGCCCGGGTGAACTTGGTCATCAGGGCGGTGGCGCCGAGGATGCCGATGGTCTTGCCCAGCACCAGGCCGGCGATGACACCGAGCGCGACCGGGTCGGACAGCACCGCGCCGATGCCGCCGTCGCGCAGCGAGACGCCCGCGGCGAAGAACGCGAAGACCGGTACGGCGAAGCCTGCGGACACCGGCCGCCAGCGGTGCTCGTACTGTTCTGCCATGCCGTGCTGCTCGCCTGGGCGGGCCAGCACCGGGACCATGAAGCCGAGCAGCACACCGGCGATGGTGGCGTGTACGCCGGAGGCGTGCATCAGCCCCCAGCAGAGCGCGGCCAGCGGGATGAGCAGCCACCACCAGTTCTTGCGAACGCGCAGCAGCAGCCCGAAGGCCAGCAGCGGCAGCAGCGATCCGAGCAGTGGCAGCAGGCTGACCTGCTCGGTGTAGAAGAAGGCGATGATGGTGATGGCGAGCAGGTCGTCGACCACGGCCAGGGTGAGCAGGAAGGCCCGTAGCCCCTGCGGCAGGTGCGAGCCGATGACCGCCAGCACGGCCAGGGCGAAGGCGATGTCGGTGGCGGTCGGAATCGCCCAACCCCGCAACGCGCTGTCACCGGTGTTGAGGTTGATCAGTACGTAGATGAGGGCCGGCATGGCCATGCCGCCGATCGCGGCGATCACCGGCAGCGCGGCGCGGCGCGGGCTACGCAGCTCACCGGCGACGAACTCGCGCTTGAGTTCCAGACCGACCACGAAGAAGAAGATCGCCAGCAACCCGTCGGCGGCCCAGTGCGACAGGTCGATATCGAGGTGGAGGGCTTCGCCACCCGACCATGGCACGAACTCTCCCACTGCCGTGTAGGCGTCGCCCCATGGCGAGTTCGCCCAGATCAGCGCGATGACGGCGCCGAGGAGCAGCAACCCGCCACCGACGGTCTCCGTACGGAGCACGTCGCCGATGAACTTGGCCTCGGTCCAGGAGGAGAGCTGGAAGGCGCGGCGGGACTCGGGTGCCTTGGTGGGGGTCGGGTCGGCCATATATCTACTCCACCTTCCGCAGCTCCGGGTAACCGCTGCACCCGACGCGGACCGCGGGTTCGGACGCGCCGTTAGTGATCACACTATCCGTTCCGCCACCGTCACTTAAGGTCTGCACAGACAACGGCCGGGTGGTCTGCGTCTCGGCACCGGTGCGTGGGCGACGACCCGGCGGCCGCGACGCCGCACTCTCGATTGTTCCAAGACCACGTCTCTGCCGCCAGCCGGAGATTTCCCTGTCTCGCCAGGTCAGGGTGCCATGGCGGCCAGCTCGTGATCGTTGGTCGGCGGCCGGGGCGCCAGCTCCCTCGGGCCGGCCCGTAGCCAGAGCTCAAGTTGGACGAGCGCGAAGATCTCACCGGAGTGGTCGATTCCTGCCTGGTGCTCGGCCAGCAGCTTGCGGACGGCAGCCGGGCGGAACAGCCCACGGCCGGCGCAGGTCCGGTCGGTGAGCAGGTCCCAGGCGAGGTCACGCAGTTCGTGGCGCAGCCAGGCGGCGATCGGGGGCCGGCGCGCCGAAGGCGCCGCCGACCAGTCGGTCCGCACCGGTAACCAGCCGGCCGCCAACTGGCGGGCCAAGGACCGACGCCGGTAGGGCACCTTCCAGCCGGCCGGTAGCCCGGCCGCCCGATCGAGCAGCTGGTGGTCCAGCAGCGGGCAGTTCAGCCGCAGTCCGTGGCCGACGCCGGTGGCACGCAACCGGGTCAGCGTCTCACCGGGCAGGTAGCCGCGCGTGTCGGCGTCGATCATCCGGGCCAGGTCGCCACGGGCGGTCGAGGCGGCGTACGCCTCGTCGGCCAGTCGGCTGCTGTCCATGCCGGCGAGTTCCTCGCACAGGTCATCGGTGTAGAGAGCGGCCTTCTGCGACTCGCTGCACTGGCCGACGATCCGGGCGTAGCGCCGCCGCGGTGGACAGCCGGCGACCTCCAACAACCGGCCCATCCGGCGCAGCGGCGTGCCCGACGTGCTCTGCCCGACCAGCGCGGCGCCGATCCGGTGCAGCACGGGCAGCCCGGTGGCCCGCTGCGGCCAACGGTTGAGCCAGCCGAGCAGGAGGTGGTGCGGGTAGCCGCCGTACACGACGGCACCGCCGGCCCCGCAGAAACCATCGGCGAGCCGGATCCCGGCGTGCCGGGCCACCAGGTACGCCGGGATCGCCGCCGGATCGCTGAACGGTTCGTCGAAACACCGGGCGAGGTCCGCCAGTACGGCTGGGTCGATGCCCGCGACCGTGTGTTCCGCGTGCTCCGCGCCGAGGTACCGGGCGACGTCCCGGGCCGGTTGCCGCTGATCGAGCCGTGGATCGGTGAATCCGATGGTGCAGGTCCGTACCGGGGCCGTACTCACCTGCGCGACCGCGGCGGCGACCAGCGACGAGCCGAGTCCGCCGGAGAGCAGCACCTGGGGCGGACCGGCGGCGGCCAGCCGCGTCCGGGTCACCTCGGTGAGCCGTTGGCGTAGTTCCTCGGCGGCCTGGCCGATGCTCGGCGCAGGTTCCCGCCGACGGACGTCGAGTCGCCAGTACGTACGGGTGGTGGCGCGTTCTCCGGTCCAGACGAGCAGCGTCCCGGGGGCCAGTTTTCCCACACCGGCGACGATCGACCAGGGCGCGGGCACGTAGCGGTAGGTCAGGTAGTGGTGCAGCGCCACCGGATCGAGCTCCGGTGTGCACTGATGTTCGGCGAGCAGCGCCCACAGTTGCGAGGCGAAGCTGAGTCGACCGCCGGCCAGCCGCCAGTAGACGGTGTGCTCACCGGTGCGGTCCCGGGCCAGCAGCAGCTTTCCGCGTGCACCGTCCCACACCGCCAGGGCGAAGGCGCCGTGCAGGTGGTTGACCATCTCCTCGCCGTAGCGCCGGTAGCGGCCGAGCAGGTCCGGCTGCTCGGTGGTGCAGACCGCCACGGTGTCGCCGTCGATGCCCCGCTGGTGCCAGCCCGCTGCCGGGCTGCCGTCGCGGCAGACGGCCAGAGTCGCCCCGGAGCCCTGGTACCGCTCGGTGTGCGCCATGCCGGGCGGTAGGCAGGCAGCGGCCATCGGGCCTGTGGAATCCACATCGGAGCTACTTGCACCGATAATACCGACTATTGCTGACATATCACCAAAATATCTGCAGACTTCGAGCCGCGCTTGCAGGTCGTCCGATTCCCGCTCCACGGAGCGGATCGTGCAGCTAAGCGGCCGAGGCGCCTGGCCGCACGCCGTCCTACCGTTTTCACCCTACGCAACTCTTATTTACGTGATTCTCCGGATAGATTACTAATGTCTGGTTAGGCTGGGCTGCAGAACGACCGAGGTCATGAGGTGGATGACGATGACCGGACGACCGGACGACCAGGAACGATCCGCGACACAGCCGAGCTGGACCGCAGAGACGGCCACCGGGCACGCTCGCGAATCGACAGGATTGCCGGAGCATTCCCAGGACCCGTACTACCAGTACGCGGACCGGGGCTGGTCCGGCCCGGATCGGCAGGAGTGGCCGACCAGCCAGGAAACATGGCCGGCCCACGGCCAGTGGAGTGCCGACCAGGAGCGGTGGAGCACCGGCCAGGAACTCCCAGCCGGACCGGCCGGCGGTGACGTCGCCGGCGTCGATCCCGCGACGCCCGGCGAACCGGGTGCTGGCGGACAGCACCGCCGGTCGCGGGGGGCACCCCGCCCACGCCGCCGGCTACGCCGCATCGCGCTGTTCGGCATTGCCGGGCTGGTGGTGGCGGCACTGGCCACGGCAGTCGGAGCGGCCGCCATCAGTCACTACTACCTGGGCGAGATCGAACGGATCCCGGACCCGTTCGCCGCCATCCCGGCGGAGCAGCGTCCGTCGCCGACGCCGCAAGGCTCGACGATCCTGCTGGCCGGCGTCGACAGCCAGGCGCCGGGCGCCACCGGTGCGGACTCCAGCAGCACGCCGCACGGGCGCACCGATTCACTGATGGTCGTCCGGATCACCGCGGACCGCAAGCGGGCGTACGTGGTCTCCATCCCGCGTGACTCGTGGGTGCCGATTCCTGGGCACGAAAATTTCAAGATCAACGCCGCGTACGCCTACGGCGGGGCGAGCCTGGCCGTACAGACCGTAGAGAACGTCACCGGCCTGCGGATCGACCACGTCGCGCTGATCGACCTCGCCGGCCTGCGGGACCTGACCGACGCGGTCGGCGGTGTGACGGTGGACATTCCCGCCGGCACGCCCAACCCGGGCCAGCGCACCAGCTGGCCGAGCGGGCCGCAACGGCTCGACGGTGAGCAGGCCGTGCAGTACGTCCGCCAGCGGCACGGACTTCCCGAGGGTGACTTCGACCGGATGCGCCGGCATCAGAACTACCTGCGCGCGTTGCTGACCGAGACCCTCGACCGGGACACCCTGACCAGCCCTCGCCAGCTCGGAGCACTGCTGGAGGCGGTCACCCGGACGGTGACCGTGGACGAGGGTCTGACCAACGACAAACTCCGGCAGCTCGCCTTCGACCTGCACACCATCCGCAACAACGTGCAGTTCGTGACCGCTCCGGTGGCGGACACCGGCTACGTCGGCGATCAGTGGGTGATGTGGCTGGACACCGAGCGCGGGGTCGACTTCTGGAACGCGATCCGCGACGACTCCCTGGAGCAGTACCGCGAGCGGTACGGAATCGAACAGCTCGACAGCGTCGTCCGCTGACCTGCACGACGATGCCGGTTGCGGTTGGGTGATGAACTCCGCACCGGTCATACCGCAACAGAACTCACACTGAGGTTTCATCAATCCAAGAGAGGCAAAACTGTGCGCATCCGTAAGATCATGGCCGTTGTCGGCGTCGCGGCCGCCGCGGTCGCGATGACCGCCGTACCGGCCGCCGCCCAGTCCGACACCACGACGACCTTCGACGTGGACGCCGGCACCCTCGACATCACCGCGCCGGCGACGGCCGATCTCGGCAACGGAGACGCCGGCACGACGATCAGCGGCCAACTCGGAGCGGTGACCGTCGACGACACCCGGGCGGCGGCCGACGCCTCCTGGACCGCCGAGGTGGTGGCGACCAACTTCATTACCGACGACGGCGGCGATGCCAGCGAGATCGTGACTCCGGGCAACATCGACTACTGGTCGGGCGCGGCCACGGCGACGTCGGGTAACGGCACCTTCACCCCGGGACAGCCGACGTCCGGCGACGCGGAGCCGCTGGACACCACGACGCCGGTCACCGCGTTCACCCACACCGGCGGTACCGGGAACAACTCCGCCAGCTGGAACCCCACCTTGGAGGTGAACGTCCCGCTGGCGAACGTCGCCGGCACCTACACCGGGACGGTGACCCATTCGTTCGCCTGACCAGCGCCGGCAGTGGGTGCGGCGCGCCGTCGTCCTGTGCTGTGCCGCCGCTCTGGGCCTGACCGCGCAGACCGGCGGCACCGCGCAGACCGCCACGTCGCCGGCCGCCGACGGCGGGATCGGCATCCAACTGCTGGAGGCACCGGTACAGCGGCGGGCGGATCCGCGCGCGCACCGGTACATCGTTGACCACGTGCCGCCCGGCACCGGCATCCGGCGGCAGGTCCTGGTGGTCAACAACTCGGACCGGCCGCGTCTGGTCCGGGTCTACGCCGGTGCGGCGACGATCGAGCGGGGAAGGTTCCGCTTCGGCGGCACCGGCACCAGCAACGAGCTCACCTCGTGGACCACGATCGACCAGCCGAGATTGGCACTGCCGCCGGACGGACAAACGCGGGTGTCGGTGGCCATCGATGTGCCGGCGACCGCCGCCGAAGGCGAGCGGTACGCCGTCGTCTGGGCGGCGATCAGTTCACAGGACCCGGTCCCGGACAAGACCGAGGGCTCCCACGGCGGTCGCGCAGGCGACGAGACCGGCCCCCGACCGAGCCCCGACGGCAACGTGCACCAGATCCACCGGGTCGGGGTGCGGGTCTACCTGGACGTCGGCATGGGAGGCGAGCCCCGGTCGGACTTCGTCATCAACGAGCTGGTACCCGCCCGCGACGACGCCGGCGTACCGTCGGTGGCCGTGTCGGTCCGCAACACCGGCGGCCGGGCGATCGACCTGGAAGGGGAGCTGGAGCTGTCCGAAGGTCCGGCCGGCAGCCGGGCCGGACCGTTCGAGGTGGTCCAAGGCGCTACGCTGCTGCCGGGCGAGACCGGATCGGTGCTGGTCGAGCTGCCCGCCGACCTGCCGGACGGCCCGTGGACCGCGACCGTGCGGCTGCGCAGCGGCCTGGTCAGTCGTACCACCACCGGCAAGCTCACCTTCCCCGAGCCCGGGCGGACCGGTGTGCCCGCCTCGGTGCTGTCCGGGATGCTGACCACGCCGACGCTGGTCGGCGGCTCGCTCGCGGTCGGGTTGCTGGTTCTCGGCGGGCTGGCCATCACCGCCCGACGCCAGCGGTCGACGGGCCGCCGCTGACCCGGTAGGTGTCGTCATCGGGATGCCGGTTCGACCACCAACGGGCCAGCGCCGCGCACACGATCAGCTGAATCTGGTGGAAGATCATCAGCGGCAGGACGACCAACCCGAGCAGCTGCGGGTCGAACAGCACAGCCGCCATCGGTAGCCCGGTGGCCAGGCTCTTCTTCGCGCCGCAGAAGACCGTCGTCGCCCGGTCGGCGTGGCCGAACCCGAGCAGCCGGCTGGTGCCGAGCAGCACCGCCATGACGACCGCCAACAGCGTGCCCACCACCGCCGCGAGCAGCAGCAGCTGGCCGGCTGAGATCTGCTGCCAGACGCCGGCGACGATTCCGGCGCTGAACGCGGTGTAGACCACCAGCAGGACCGAACCCCGGTCGACCAGTGTGGTCGCTTTCCTGTGCCGGGTGAGCCAGCCGGCGGTCCAGCGCCGGGACAACTGCCCGGCGACGAACGGCAACAGCAGTTGGCCGACGATCGCGCCGATCGAGCCGGCGGTCAGCCGCAACCCGCCGGTGTCCGTCATCAGCAGCACCGCCAACAACGGGGTCGCCACGACGCCGGCGAGATTGGAAAACGACGCGCCGAACACGGCCGCCGGCACGTTGCCCCGCGCCATCGAGGTGAACGCGATCGACGACTGAACGGTCGAGGGCACCACGCAGAGGAACAGCACCCCCTGGTAGAGCTCGGCGGCCAGCAGCTGTGGACTGAGCAACCCGACCAGGAGACCGAGCACCGGGAACAGGCCGAACGTGGTGCCGAGCACCACCGCGTGCAGGCGCCAGTGTCGGGCACCGGCCAGCGCCGCGGCCGGGGCGATCCGGGCGCCGTGCAGGAAGAACAGCAACGCGATCCCAGCGCTGGCAAGGGCGCCGGCGACCGAGGCGGCACCGTCCCGTACCGGCAGCAGAGCGGCCAGAGCCACCGTGCCGAGCAGCAGCACGATGAACGGGTCGGGAATCAGCCAGCGTGGCCAGCGCATCAGCAGGGGCTCCGGTCCGAGGTCGGGCGGTGGCGGTCACGTCATTCTGGGTGGTCACCCGGTGAGCGGGAAAGCCGATCGCCACACTCACTGTCATCACGTATTGCGATAGCATCGATCTGTGTACGAGCCATCCCACCTGCGCAGCTTTCTGGCGGTCAGCCAGGCGCTGAGTTTCACCCGGGCCGCCGAACGGCTCGATCTGCGGCAGTCAACGGTGAGCCAGCACGTACGCCGGCTGGAGGAGGCGGTGGGCCGCCCGCTGCTGCTGCGTGACACCCATACCGTGGAGCTGACGGTCGACGGCGAAGCCATGGTCAGCTTCGCCCGGGACATTCTCGATGCACACGACCGGGCCCGGCGGCATTTCCGGGCCGACGTGGTCCGGGGCAAGCTACGCCTGGGCGTGTCGGAAGATCTGATCGCCACCCACCTACCCGAGGTGCTGCACACCTTCCGGCGGCGCAACCCGCTTGTCGACGTGGAACTGACGGTGGCATTGAGCGGAACGCTGCATCAACTGCTGGACGCCCGAGCACTCGACCTGGTCTTCGCCAAACGACTGGCCGGCCAGTCGCGCGGCAGGCTGATCTGGCGCGACCGCCTGGTGTGGCTCGGCGCGGCCGGGCAGCCGCCGCCGTGGCAGGGGACGGGCGAGCCGGTCCCGCTGGTGGTCTACCCGCCGCCAAGCATCTCCCGCGCTCAGGCGCTCGCCGCGCTGTCCAGCGCCGGGCTGCCGTGGCGGATCGCGTGCACCAGCGGCAGCCTCGGTGGGCTGGTCGCGGCCGCCCGGGCCGGGCTCGGGCTGCTACCCCACTCCGCCCAGCTCGTCCCGGCCGGACTGAGCCGGGTCGGTTCGGCGCGACTGCCGTCGCTGGGCGAGGTCGAGTTCATCCTGCTGTCCCGGCCGGACGCCGGTGCCGGTCTCGTCGCCGCGCTCGGCGACGCGATCGCGGCCGCTGGGCACCACGGCACCACTGCCACTGCGGTCCGGCGTACGGCAGGTTGACAGGATCACGTCGGCGCAAGCACTGCAACGACTTTCAGATACCGAGTCTGGCCGTCTGCACGCCGTGCGGTCAGCAGGTGGTCACGACACCAGCCAGCACCGAAACACGGTGTTCACATTCCGGCGTTCGATTGTTAGGCTCACCATACTGAAACATCTTGCTGGTTTTGCAAGGAATTTCAGTGCTCCGGGTCCGTCCCCCGGAACCGCCCAGCATTGGAGAGCACGCATGACCGTACGCAGACCGTTGGCTGCCACGTCGGCGGCCGCCGTTGGCATCCTCCTCGCCCTCACCCTGCCGGGGACAGTCCCGGCCGCGGCGACCTCGACCACCACCACCGTCGATGGTGGCGTCGACGATGGTGGCGTCGACGTCACCGCCGTCACCAGCAACGGCGACGCGATCGTCCACCTGTTCCAGTGGCGTTGGGCGTCCATCGCCGACGAATGCGAGACCACCCTCGGCCCGCACGGCTGGGGCGGGGTGCAGGTCTCCCCGCCCCAGGAACACGTCGTGCTGCCCAGCGCCGAGGGCGCGGCGTACCCCTGGTGGCAGGACTACCAGCCGGTGTCGTACCGAATCGGCCAGACCCGGCGCGGCACCCGCGCCGACTTCGTCGACATGGTGCAGCGCTGCCGGGACCAGGGCGTCAAGATCTACGTCGACATGGTGCTCAACCACATGAGCGGCTCCGGTTCGGCCGGCAGCGGCCCGGGCAGCGCCGGCACGATCTACGGCAAGTACGACTACCCCAACCTGTTCGACGACGGTTCCGGCGACAGCTACGGGTACGCCGACTTCGGCCCCTGCTATCGGGAGATCGCCAACTGGGGCGACAAGGCCGAGGTGCAGAACTGCGAACTGCTGCAACTGGCCGACCTGAACACCGCCGACCCCGAGGTACGCCGCAAGATCGCCAAGTACATGAACTCGGTGATCGAACTCGGCGTCGCCGGGTTCCGCGTCGATGCGGCCAAGCACGTCCAAGAGGCCCACCTGGCGGACATCATCTCCCGACTGCACGACGTGCCCGGGTTCGGCGGCAAGCCCGACCTGTTCCACGAGGTGTACGGCGACAGCACCATCCCGTACACGGCGTACGCGCCGTACGGCGGGGTCACCAACTTCGACTACCAGCGGGCGGTGTCCGCGGCCTTCCGCGACGGTGACATCGCCCCGCTGGCCGGCATGCCCGATCACGGGGGCCTGACCGGCGCCCAGGCGGTCGTCTTCATCGACAACCATGACACCCAGCGGGCCACCCCGACCTTGACCTACAAAGACGGCGACCGCTACTACCTGGCCGACGCGTTCATGCTCGCCCACCCGTACGGCACCCCACAGCTGATGTCCAGCTACGCGTTCGGCTCGGTGGTGGCGCAGGGTCCGCCCAGCACCGGGGACGGCACCACACTGCCCACCGACTGCGCCAGTGCCGCATGGATCTGCGAGCATCGCGACGAGCAGGTCGCCGGGATGGTGAGTTTCCGCAACGCCACCGACGGCAACGGCATCAGCGGCGTGGTCACCGACGGCAGCGGCCGGCTCGGCTTCGCCCGGGGCGACCGGGGATACGCCGCGTTCAACGCCACCGGCAGTGCCTGGAGCCGCAGCTTCAGCACGAGCCTGCCCGACGGTGTCTACTGCGACGTCGCCCAGGGCACCTTCGACCAGGCGACCGACGCGTGCACCGGCGGGGTGATCACTGTCGCCGGCGGTGGCTTCACGGCCACCATCCCGGCCAACCGAGGGCTGGCACTGCACGTCGAGGCGGTGACCGACTGCGCCGCTCCGACCGGGTGCGGCCCGGTCGACCCACCGCCGGCCGGCAACACCACCTTCACCGCGACCGTGCAGACCAACCCGGGCCAGGAGGTACGGGTGGTGGGTTCACGCCCCGAACTCGGCTCCTGGGACCCGGCGGCCGGGGTGTCGCTGGGCACCGACTCGGCCAGCTACCCGGCTTGGACCGGATCGGTCGACGTACCGGCCGGCGGGTCGTTCGAGTGGAAACTGGTCAAGGTCGACGCGGGCGGCACGGTCGAGTGGGAAAACGGCGCGAACCGCACCGGCACCGGCGGCGGAGCGTTCGCCGTGACCTGGGGTCAACCCGGCTCCGGCGATGGCGGGCAACCCGGCGACGTCGCCGTTTCGTTCCACGTCGAGGCGACCACCTGGTACGGCCAGAACGTCTTCGTCGTCGGCTCGGTGCCGGCGCTGGGCTCGTGGGATCCGGCCGGGGCGGTCGCCCTGTCCGCCACCGACTACCCGATCTGGAAGGGCACCATAGAGCTGTCCGTCGGCGAGCGCTTCGAGTACAAGTTCCTCAAGAAGGCCCCGGACGGCACGGTGACCTGGGAGGCCGGCGGCAACCGCAGCTACACGCCCACCGCCGCGGTCACTCTTCAGGACCGCTGGTGGTAACGCCACGCCGGTGTCGGGATCGGCCAAGTCCCGGTCGCGACACCAGCACTTTGACGTACAGTGACAGATTAGGCACTTCAGGTATCGGATACCTCGACATCCTGGAGTACCAGGCAAACACCTTGCTACCCGCGTATGACGCAACCAAAGCTGATAACCTCAGATTGGGCGGCTGCACCGAACACGCACGCCTGCTGATCGGGAGAGGTTATCTGTGCGACTGGGGCCACGGGTAGCGACTATTGTTGTCAACTACCGACACCACAACGACACTGTTCGTTGTCTGAATTCGTTACAGGCAAGCACCGATGTTGATCAACAGTTGATCGTCGTCGACAACACCGAACCGGAGTTCGCCAGAGCCGATCTCGCCGACCTCCTGGATCCAGCCGTCCGAACAATCTCAGCCGGCGGCAACATCGGCTTTGCCGCCGGCTGCAACCTGGGCATCAACGCGGCGCTCACCACACATGCGGAGTTCGTCTGGCTCGTCAACCCGGACGCGGTGGTCGACCCGAGCACTTTGAGTCACCTCCTCGCCACAGCCGACGAACATCCCGACGCTGGCGTCATCGGCTGCCGCATCCTTGACGACGGCAAGCCACCCCGGATCCTGTTCAACGGCGGCGTAATCGAGGGCAAAGGGTCCACTTTGCACGCTGACGCAGGCAAGTTCGACCACGACGTCGCGGACAGCTCGGTACGCGAGGTCGATTACGTCACCGGCGCATGCCTACTCGTACGCCGGCACGTCATCCGTCAAATCGGCCTCATTCCCGAAGAGTATTTTCTCTACTATGAGGAAACCGACTTCTGTCTACACGCACAGCGGGCCGGCTGGCGGACCATAATGGCGCCACACACCCGAATCTGGCATTACAAGCGATCGACCGGCAAATTGCCGACCCCTTACTACATCTATTACATGTGCCGGAACCGAGTGCATTTCAGCCAGCGCTTCTTTTCTGCGGCTTTCGACGAAATCGAGGCAGAACTAAGCCCGTTCATAGAGGGCTGGGGTCGGCGGATCGCAATTCACGCGCCACACCTGACCGGCAGCTTCGAAAAGCTCGTCCAAATCGCCCTGGCCGACGGTCGCGATGGCCGTCTGGGTCGACGCGACGACATCAGTGACTTCACATTCATCTAACCGACTGACAGCCTCGATCGGTACAGCCGCTCCTGGATGGACCTGCGGCTTCACCGCAGCCCGCAAGCGCACACGCGGAGAGACAGATGAGCAAGTACTCCTACAGCTTCGACCCGACGGACACGAACAACACTGCAGCGGCCGTGTACCGACTGGCGCTGACCGGCGGGCCTCGGATCCTCGACATCGGTTCGGGCCCGGGCATCGTGTCCAGCATGCTCGCCAACGTCGCCGGACGGACCGTGACGTGCGTCGACTCCGACAGCGAGGCGCTAGCCGAGGCGCTAGCGTCAGGCGTGCAGGAGACAAAGGTCGTCGACCTGCGACGTCCGGATTGGACAGGGGAGCTGGCGGGGCATGCGTACGACGTAGTAATTCTCGCCGACGTTCTGGAGCATCTGGTCGAACCAGAACTCGTCCTCCGCGCACTGAACGACCAGAAGGTTCTCGCACCAGACGGTGTACTGGTCGTAAGCTATCCGAACATGGCCCACGAGTCGATAATCATCGAACTCATGACGGGCAATTTTGAGTACACTCAAACCGGCCTGCTGGATGCCACCCATTTGCGGTTCTTCACCCGTAGCAGTATGCAGGCACTTCTTGAGTCATCCGGATACTTGGTGACCGAGACCCACCGTACCCGACGGACTGCGGAGCAGACTCCACACCGCGCCCGTGCGCTCGAGATCGACACCGAGTTGCGCAAGGTCGTTGGCGAACTCGGTGAAGACGCGAAAACCTATCAATACATCGTGTTGGCCAGACCATCGACCGAGGCGGTACGGATCAGCCTGGCCGAGCAACGATTCAACGAAGAGCACGTCGCACACCTCAGTGCTCTTGAGGAGATCCGGCGGTTGAACCAGCAACTGCGCGAGCTTCAGGTCCGACAGAATCAGCTCGACGTTCAGTTCCGCCACACCCAGGACACAATCGAGCAGGAGCGGCTCGACGCCGCCCAGGCCCGGGAAGCGCTGCGCCGGGTCGAAGAGGAGCGCAAGAACCTCCAGGCGAGGATGAATCACCTGGCTCGCAGCAACACCTACCGGGTCGGGAAGCTGGTCCGGTACATGGTCCGGCCAGCGGAAGGCTTCCGAGCGCTGAACCGGCGCCGCGCCCGCTCGACCGGCAAGCGCGGCACCAATGGCGGCTCGACCGGTGGGAAGAGCGGCACCACCAGCGGCAAAGCCAGCCGTAGCGACGCCGCGAAGGTCCCCCGGCACTTCCGGCAGCTCGCCGAGGATCCGACCGTGCGTAACGCGTACGAGCAGGCCGCCCAGGTCGACCAGTTTCGGTCAGACCGGCCGAAGGTCGCGTTCTGCGTGTCGACCGCCGACCTGGCCGCCGGTCGAGGCGATCTCTACGTGGCCGTCGGTACCGGCCGCTACCTGGAGCGGCACGGCTACGAGGTGGCCTACCTGTCCGCCGATCGGTGGACCGACCTACCGCCCGACACCGACATCGCCCTAGCGATGATCCCGGCGTTCGACCCGCTGTCCGTGCCCGACGGCTGCCGGGTGATCGCCTGGATCCGCAACGAGACCGAGCGCTGGAGCGAACACCCGCAGCTGGCGCTCTTCGACACGGTGCTCGCATCCTCAACCATCTCGCTCACCCGCATCCGCGAGCACTACGACGGTCCGACCGGGTTGCTCCCCCTCGGCGTGGACACCGAGTTGTTCAGGTTGCCGGTTGACGCCGGCAACCGTCAGGGTGCGGTGACCACGGTCAATTCGTGGGGTCGAGAGCGGCATCTCTACCAGTGCCTACGCGGCGTTGACATCGATTTCCCGTTCGTGATCTTCGGCGAGCGCCGTGGGATGAACTCACGGTTCGCCCGCTACGCGGTAGGTAGCACCAGCTACTTCAACCTGCCGGACCTTTACCGGCGTTCCCTGCTGGTGCTCGATGATCTCAATCACACCACCCGACCGTACGGAAACGTCAATTCGCGCTTATTGGAGAGCCTGGCCGCAGGTGCGCTACCGCTGACCAATTCCCGGGTCGGCCTGCATGAACTCGGCTTGGATGACGTCCCGACCTACAGCGATGCAGAAAGCCTCTCCCGGTTGCTGGCCCGGCTTACCGCCGACCCCGGCGGCACCACGGCGCAGGCCGCCCGGTTGGCGTCGGTGGTACACGAGCGCCACTCGTATGCCCGCCGAGGTGCGGAGCTGCATCAGGTGATAGCCGAGCTGGCTGCCCGTCCCCGCCGGGTGACCCAACGCTTCGTCGGCTCGTTCCCGCATTACCTAGACAACCCGTACCAGGCGATGCTGATGTCGGGGCTGCGCGACGCGGGTGTGCAGTCGTTCCCGGTCGCAGACCTGGTGACGGCCCCGGTAGCACCGCACCTGCCCACCGGCACGCTTGACGGCTACGTACTGCACATCCACTGGACCGATCCGATCCTGCACCCGGCCCGCTCCGCCGACGAGGCAGCGACCAGGCTGACCCAGTTCAAGGAGCACATCGCCGAACTGCGCCGACGCGGTGGACGGCTGGTGTGGACTATCCACAATGTCTTTCCACACGAGTGGAAGTACCCGGAGACGGAGCGGGCGCTCGCACGCTTCCTCGCCGACGAAGCTGACATCGTGCACGTGCTCAGCCAGGAGACGGTCGCTGCGGTCGAGCCACACTATCCCCTGGTGTCGGACAAAGTCCGAGTCATCAAGCACAGCAGCTACCTGGGGGTCTACCCCGACTCGGTCAGCCGGATCGCCGCGCGCCACCGGTTCGGCTTCGAGCCGGACCAGCATGTGCTGCTGTTCTTCGGCGGGATCCGCCCCTACAAGGGCGTGGAACAGTTGCTGGACAGCTTTTCGGTGGCCGGGCGCCGGGACCCCCGGCTACGGCTGATGGTGGCGGGACAGCCCAAGCGGCTCGACCCGCGCAGCCGGCTGCTGGAGCGCTGCGAAGCGGACCCTTTGGTCATCCCGGTGTTCACGGCGATCCCCAACCAGGAGATCCAGCTGTACTTCAAGGCAGCCGACACGGTCGTGCTGCCGTACCGGTCAGTTCTGAACTCGGGAATCTTCCACCTGGCCATTTCGTACGGCCGGCCGGTGGTAGCGCCCCGGGTCGGTTCGCTGGCCTCCCTGCTCGACCCCGCGTTTTCCATCACATTCGATCCGGCCGACCGCCACGGGCTGTCCGAAGCGCTCCTGGCCGCACCTCGCCTGCACGGCCGGCAGGTAGAGCTCGCCGCCCTGGCAACCGCTCGCAGCTACCAGTTCGGTGACATGGGACGGGACTACGCGAAGCTGATCACCGAGCTGTTCGAGACGCCACCACCGCCGGACCCGGCCAGCCTCTGACGAAGGTCGGACGCCGACCACAACGCACCGCCCAGCTACTGTGGATGATGACCGGGTGGTTACTAGGATCGCCCGGTGATCAACAGACATACGGCGCAGACAGTCCTCATTGGGGGATTGCTCGTCCTTATCCTGCCTGGTATCCCGCCGGCTCATGCCGACGAGACCGGACGCCCCGAAAACCTGCGGCTGGAGCTGGTGCTGGACGTCAGCGGCTCGATGCGGGAGCCCGACCTCGACGGCCAGACCCGGATGGCCGTCGCCCAACGCGCCTTCAACGAGGTCGTCGACGCCGTCCCGGACGGCACCGATCTCGGCATCCGGGTGCTGGGCGCCACCTACCCCGGCGACGACAAGACGATCGGCTGTCAGGACACCCAGCAGATCGTCCCGGTCGGCCCGGTCGACCGCGACCAGGCGAAGACCGCGATCGCCAGCCTGCGGCCCACCGGCTTCACCCCGATCGGCCTGGCGTTGCGGGCGGCGGCCGACGACCTCGGCGTGGGTGAGACCGCTCGGCGGATCGTGCTGATCACCGACGGCGAGGACACCTGTGCGCCACCTGACCCCTGTGACGTGGCCCGCGAGCTCGCCGCGCAGGGCACCCGCCTGATCGTCGACACGCTCGGCCTCACGCTGGACGACAAGGTACGCCAGCAGCTGGTCTGCATCGCGGGCGCGACCGGCGGCACCTACAGCAGCGCGCAGAGCGCCGACCAGCTCGCCGATCGGATCAACCAGCTGGTGGACCGGGCTCAGGACACCTACACCCAGACCCCGGAACTCGTGACCGGCAGCGGCGACTGCGCCGCGGCACCGGTGCTCGCCGCAGGGGTCTACGTCGACCGGGAACGCTTCTCCGAACACCGGTGGTACCGGGTGGCGGTCCAGCCGGGCGAGGAATTGCGGGCGTCGGTCAGCATCGCGCTCGACCGTCCGGTCAACCGGGACTACGGCGTCCTGCTGCGCGCCGTCCATCCTGACGGTCGGGAGCTGGTGCGCGGCACGGACGCCGACAGCGGACGTACCGACGTGCTCTCCACCGGCCTGCGCTGGTCGGCGGCCGAGCCCGGCAACGACGACGAGGACCGACCGGAGCCGGCCGACATGTGCCTGGTGGTGAGCAACTCCTTCGCCGCCCCGGGCGGCGCGGGGGACGCCCCTGGCCTGCCGGTCGAACTCACCGTCGACCTGGTGGCAGCCACGCCGACCCCGGATGCTCCCGGCCTGGGCCGCGGCTGGCTGCTGCTCGTCGTACTCGGCGTGGCCGGTCTGCTCACCGGCCTGGCCGCTGGCTGGTTGACCCGCTGGTGGGGTTCGATCTGGAAGGAGAACGCCCGGTGAACCGCCCCCGCTTGGCCCACCCGACACGGCCCGCGCTGGCCCACCTGACACAGGCCACGCTGGCCACCGGCGCGGCCCTGGCCGCCGGTGCCGTCCTGCTGGTCGTGGCCGCGCCGGCCGCGCCGGCCGCGGCGGACGGGCCGACGCCGGTGCCGGTGGAGGCCACCCTGACCAAGGCCGGTACGTCCTTTCTCACCGCCGCGGCGGTCAACATCGACCAGCCGGTTCAGGTCGCCGCCGCCACCGGTGAGTATCTCTACTGGTCGTTCCCGGCGGTCGCCGGTCAAACCAGTTCGATCACCGCTACCGTCGACCTCGCCGATCCGGCGGTCCGCAGCGGCGACTCGACCTGGCACATCGACGTGTTCGACGGACTGCGCCGCCGCCAGGCCTGCACGGCCGGTACCCAGGCCCCGGTCGCGTTGACCACCGACCGCAGCGTGCAGGCAGGCTGTGTGCTGCGCCAGGTACGGTCCTGGGCCGAACCGTGGTCGGGCGATCCGCTGCCGGGGACCTACTTCGTCCGTATCGCCGTGACCGACCTGGCCGAGCAGGACCTCGGCCTGCCGGTCCAGGTGCGCCTGCAGGTGAGCGCGGAGATCTCGGACGACGGCGGGCCGCAGGGCGGTCGGCTGCGGGCGCCGCTGGACCCGACCAGGGAACAGGGTTCCGTGCTCACCGAGGTCGCGGTCGCCGAAGACCAGGCGGCAGCGGACCGCAGCGGTGAGGTCTCGTCCTGGTGGGAACGGGCGACCGACTGGCTGCCGGAGCTTTCCAGCCGCTGGGTCTGGACCGCCTGCGGCGGCATCATCGCGGCGGTCGGTGGGGTGGTCGGCTTCGGCCTGACCCGCCGGCCCCGTCGACGGGGCCCGGCTAGTCGCGGCTAGTTGGCGACCGCGAGCCGCCGGGCCCGAACGGCCGGCTGAGTCGCCCGCGACGACCCGACGCTCCCGGACGGGTCGGCCGTCCCGGCGGCTTTCGATGGGTCCAGGTCGACGAGTAACCGGCGGAACAGCGTAGGTCGATCCACCCGGACGACCGCGCTGCGCCCGCCTCGCTCGACGATCGAGTGCGGCACCGCCAGTGCCGGGGCGGCGGCTCGCAGCATCGCCGCTGCCGGGGTGCTCACCGCGACGGTGAGCACCCCGGCAGGCTGGTCGCCGGAGGTGAGCAGGGCCGCCATCCGCCACACCGCCAGTGCGGCCGGATAGTGCGCGGCGGCGATGCCCGGGCTGGCGAGCATCCGACGTCCATCGCGCCAGGCGCCCGCCAGGGCACGCAACACCCGGTGGTACGCCTCTGCGGTGACTTCGACCCGCGAGAGTTGGGCGGACGCACCGAGCGGCGTCCCGATCACCCACGTCATGGTGGACAACAGCCGCGTCATCCGGGCCGCCGCAGCCGGCTGCTCGAACTGCGCGACCGGCAGCTGCCTGGCGGGCACGGTCGCGGCCGGCCCGAGCCTGCGCCAGCCGACCGGCCGCCGTTCGGTCCAGCAGAAGGCCGCTTCTAGCAGCGGGTACGGGCCGATCGGGCCGTCGGCCAGGGCCTGCAGAACCTTGCCGGCACCGCTTCCCGGTACGGTCATGGCTGCGCTCCTTCTGCCACGTCACGGGTGCGCCGCAGGGCGCGTGGGTCAAGTTGCCGGGATGGATCGCTCTGCTACAAAACGTCCTTGGCGCACCCGGAACGCCCACACTGCCACCGACGTCTCGGCCAGTTCGCCGTTCGCGGTCCATTCGATCCGGGTGGTCACGCCGGGCTCTCGATAGGCGTCGACGAATACTTCCATCGCCGCCCGGTCGACCTGGCCGGCCGCGAGGCCGGCGAGAAACACCTGCGCGGCGTCGTACGATTCAGCGCTGTTGGTGCCCGGCTCCATGCCGAACATCTCCCGATATCGTCGGGGGAACTCGCCGGCCGCCCGCTCCGGCGGCAGGCATGGGCAGGTGATGACGACGTCGGTGCCGGCGTCAGCTCCGGCCGTCTGCAGGAAACCGTCGGCCTTGACTCCGTCACCGGCCACGAAGGTCGCGGTCACCCCGGCGGCACGCAGCTGCCGCTGGAGCCGGCCGGCTTCGGCGTAGTAGCCGCCGTAGAAGACCACGTCCGCGTCGGCGGAACGGACCTGGCCGACCACCGCGCCGAAGTCCGTCGCCCGGCTGGCCACCGTGGCCCGCTGCACCACCTTGGCGCCGAGGCTGGCGACGACCTCATCGGCCAGACCGCTGCCGTACGCGCTGCCGTCGTCGACCACGAACACCGCCGCGGCGCGCAGCACCTGGTCGATGTACCAGCCCGCGGCCCGGCCCTGCGCCGCGTCGTTGCCGACCAGCCGGTGGAAGGTCGACCAGCCGCGCTGGCCGAGTTCGGTACGGGTGGCCGACGTGGTGATGGTGGTGACCCCGCCCTGGTCCAGGATGGGCAGCGCGGCCTCTGCCTCACCGGAGAACGCGGGGCCGATCACGCCGACGATCCGCGGGTCGCCGACGATCTGCTGGGCCAGCGCCGGTGCCTGCTTCGGATCGCCCTGCGAATCGAAATCGACCAGCTCGACCGGACAGTCCGGATGCGCGTCGTGGAACTGGGCGAAAGCCAACCGGGCACCGTCGCGGATGTTGCCGCCGAGGTCGGCCGAGTCCCCGGTGAGCGGACCGAAGACGGCGATCCGCCGATCGCAGGAAGTGACCGAGGTCGGCGTACCACCGCCGTTCGCCACGCAGCCGGTAGCCGCAGACAGGAGGGCGAGCACCGCCGCCGATCTCAGCAACTCACGCACGTCCACCTCCCATGCCGGTCGGACCTGCCTATCCTGCAGGTAGGAGCGTGAGGTTTTTATGAGACGGTTCATCCTGACTGTGCCGCTGGCGGTGCTGGTGATCGCCGGTTGCACCGGCCCGCAGCCGACCGGTCCGGTCGCCGCCACGAGCACACCGGTCACGGCTTCCGCCGGGACCGCCCTCTATGCCGTACCCTCGCGGATTCTCGACGAGATCGTCATCGACGCACAGGGATTCGTGCTGTACCGCTCCGACCGCGACACCGCCGCACCGACCAACTCCGGGTGCACCGGACAGTGCGGCCGGTCCTGGTTGCCGGTGTCCTGCACCGGTGAGGTCCGGGTGGAAGGCATCGACCGTCAGCTCGTCGACTGCTTCGACCGTGCCGACGGCGGCCGGCAGCTGAGCCTGGCCGGCTGGCCGTTGTACGGGTACGCCGGCGACCGGATGCCGGGCGAGATCAACGGACACGGGCTCGACGGCGAGTGGTTCGCGATCAGCCCGGCCGGCGACCGGGCCGTTTACCTGCCCTGACCCGGCAGCCGCAACCGGGCTTCGGTCCCGCCGCCGTCGGCGTTGACCAACCGCAGCTGGCCGTCGTGCAGCTCGGCCACCCAGCTGGCGATGGCCAGTCCCAGCCCGGTGCCGTCCTCGGTGCCGGTCCGGAACCGCTGCGCCGGCGCTGCCGCGACCGCGTCGCTGAGCCCGGTCCCACGATCACGCACCCGTACCGTCGGCGGGTCGGCGCTGACCTGGACCCGTACCTCGGCCGGCTGGTCGGCGATCCGCCCGTGCTGCACGGCGTTCTGGATGAGGTTGCGTAGCGCGATCCGGATGAGCGCCGGATCACCGGTGGCCACCACCGGCACGCAGGCCAGCTGCCCGACATGCGGTGGCTGCACGGTGTCGGCGAGCACCTCCTCGGTCAGCTGATCGAGACGGAACGGTTCGCGGCGCAGGTCACGCAGGCCGGCGACGAGCTGCGCGCGGGTGAGCAGGACCGAGACCGAGTCGGCCAGCCGGTCCGCGGAACGGACCACCTGACGTAGCGCCGCCGGGCGGCGCTGCGGCTCGGCGAGCGCGGTCTCCGAGACCGCCCGGATCACCGTCAGCGGTGTCCGTAATTCGTGCGCGGCGTCGGCCACGAACCGTTCCTGTTGGTTGAGCGCGTCGGCGATGGGTTCAGTGCCACGCCGGGCGAGCAGATAGCCACCGGCGCAGGCGAGAACGGTGAACGAGAGACCGCCGACGATCAGGGCCAGGGCCAGCCGCCGGTTGGCGGCTTCGGCCGGGCCGGAGTCGCCGACCACCACGACGGCACCGGCGACCGCGCCGGTCACCGCATGTTCGAACGGTACGGCGAGCATCGGGGCCGGCGTACCACGGTCGTCCCGGACCGGACCGGTGATCTCGGTACCGGAAGCCCAGACGGTCCGGGCCGGGGCCAGCAGGCTGCCGGGCGCAATGACCGGCAACCCGGCCGGGTACGCGAAGACGAGACTGAGTTCGGTACGCCCCGCCTCGTAGACGTACACGGCGGTGCTGCCGTTGGCTACCGCGTCGTCGAACAGCTTGTCCAGTTGCAGTGCTCCGGAGTCGTAGTAGAGCAGCGCCGCGGCGGTGCTGGCGGTGCGGCGCAGCTCGGCGGCGACGACCTCGTCCCGCTGCCGGCCGTCGACCAGCAACGCGACGGCGCCCATTCCGGCCAGCCCGACCACGTTGATCGCCATGAGCAGGACGGCGAGCCGGATCCGCAGGCTGCGCAGCCGTTCGGCGGTCTGCAGCGGCTTGTTGCCGCGCCGGCGTCGCAGCCGGATCAGCCGCTGCCGGGCGCACCGGGGCGCGACCGGGCTCACGGCGGTGCGGCGATCCGGTAGCCGACCCCGCGTACGGTGTGGATCAGTAACGGTTCGCCGAGCTTACGGCGCAGCTGGGCGACTACCGCGTCGACGACGTTGGAGGCGGGATCGGCGAGCTCGTCCCAGCAGTGCTCGAACAGTTCGCTGCGGCTGACCACGGCCGGCCGGCGGACCAGCAGCATCTCCAGGACGGCGAACTCCTTGCGGGTGAGAGTCAACAGGATGCCGGTGCGGCGTACCTCGCGCCGGGCCGCGTCGACCTCGAGGTCGGCGAAGCGCAGCAACGGCGGCGTGGTGACTCCCCGCCGCCGGCACAGTGCCCGGACCCGCAGCACGAGCTCCGCGGTCACGAACGGTTTGACCACATAGTCGTCCACACCAGCCTGAAAACCGGCGATTCTGTCACCAGCGCTGTCCAGCGCGGTCAGCACCAGTGCTGGCACGGTGAGCCCGGCGCGGCGCCGGTGCCCGAGTTGGTGCAGGGAATCACCCTCCGGCAGAATCCGGTCGAGCACCAGGCAGTCGTAATCGTTGACGCTGATGCTCAGATCGGCCTGGCTCCAGTCGGCGGCCTGGTCCACGGCGAACCCACCGGTACGCAGCGCGCTGACGACGGCACTCCGCACCTCGGGGTCGTCCTCGACCACCAGCACGCGCATGCGGGCGAGGCTAGCAAGCCGTCGTCACCACGACATGTCCGCGCGCCCCGACCCGGCGACGCGGTGTCGGCCAGGTAGCTGCTGACGAAAACCGATGTAGGTCGGGCTGTGACGTTGCCCACTGCCAGCCATGGGCACCGGAGCCGCCGCGGCCGAGGCGGTTTCCATCGGGCCCGCTCGGCGAATCCCGGCCCGGACCGGTCGACGACCCGACACACCCACAACGACCTGCCTATACGCAACGAAGCCTGCCGAAGAACCGGCAGGCTGACCCAAGGCGATCGGACGGACCGGCGTCGCGGTCCTGACTTGTCGGCGATTCCCCGCCGTAACAATCGAGGACTAGCGTGGGGACGGGGAGGGCAACCCCCGTCCCCACCATCAGTTACTCACACGCACGAGCGGATGGCGTCCAGGTCGTGCGTGACGCGCGGGAGCCGGGCCACGCGAGTGGCTCTGGTTCCACCTCCTCTCGACAGGTGGTGCGTTGGCTGGCGGCGGAGTCCGGGCTGGCCCGCCGCCAGCCTCAGGGCTTGCAGCTGACGTAGGATGTTGTGCATACCTACGCCACACGTAGTTCACTGTTGCGGGGTCACATCCATCAATGGAAGCGCTCCCATGCCTGGACTGTAGCCTGAGTCACGGCTTTGCGAAAGCCCAGAGGCTGATCAGCTCATGAAATGAAGGCGTGATGAGCCGGTTACGCCCAGGATCACAACCGGACGGTCACCAGGAACCCTTGCCTTAGCGCCCGAACTGCTGGACGTCCGTGGTGGCACCGGCCACGATGAGCAGGGCGCCGCTCGGGATGCGGGTCCGTCCGCAGGCGTAGCGCAGGTCGGCGTCCCGTTCCTTGATCCCGACCACCGTGACGCCGTATTGCTGGCGCAGCCGGGATTCGGCAAGGGTCCGGTCGACGGTCTCCGGCGGAGCGCACACCTTGGCGATCGCGAACCCGTCGTCGAACTCGATGAAGTCGAGCATCTTGCTGGCCAGCAGGTGAGCCACCCGCTCACCCATCGCCGCTTCGGGGAAGATCACGTGGTGCGCGCCGACGGCAGCCAGGATCCGACCGTGCTTGGCGGTGATCGCCTTCGCCCAGATCTCCTCGATGCCGATCTCGGTGAGCGCCACGACGGTCAGGATGCTCGACTCGACCTCCGAGCCGATCCCCACCACCGCGCGCCGGAAGCCGGGCACCCCGAGTTGCCTCAGCCTGTCCTCGTCGGTCGAGTCGGCCTCCACCGCCCGTGGCAGGCGCTCGGCCCAGTGCTGTACCCGCTTGGGATGCTCGTCGATGCCGAGCACCGGATGCCCGAGCCGCAGCAGGGACAGTGCCACCTGCCCGCCGAATCGACCGAGACCGATCACCACGACGCCGTCGTCCGGCACCCCGTCGTCCGGTTGGCGGCCGTCCGCCACTCCGTCACCTTCCGCACCCGTGTCCATCGTCAAGAGCACCAATCACCAGCAACCAAATAATTAACCGACAATTGCACCCTAAATGCTCTCAGGCCGTCCTGCGGCCGGGCCCCTCGGATCGCCTTGCGACAACCACCGGTGTCACTGCGACTGCAGACAGTGGACATCACCGAATGTCGTTGCCCGGTAACGGATTTCTTCCTGGTCAGCGACGCCCTGCGAGGTGTTGAAGCCGATCACCGATCCGGTAAGCTTGCCCGCGGTCTCCGCCCGGCGGCGCCCCATCGGTGCCGGCGGTGACCGCCGCCCAATCACCCTGCGGGGTGAGCCGGGGACCCACGTTCACCGGGGTGAATCCGCAACTGCGGTAGGGATCGTTCCGTCCCGAACCCGTCAGCTAACTCGGTCGGCGGCCAAGGAGAGGAACAGGATGTCCGCACCCCTGCGCCAGCGGTTGCCGCTGGCCGCGGCACTGGCCACGGTGACCGCGCTATTCGCCGGGTTCGTCGTGCTGGCCGCACCGGCCGCCGCCGCGCCGGCCGATCCCGACGACGAGGGCGAGCCGCCCCTGCTGAGTGAGGTCCTCGAGTCGACCGGACGCGGCTTCGTCGAAGCCAGAACTGCGGTCGAGGAGTCCCGCAAGCGACAGCTGCAGCTCAGCCTGGAACTGGAGAAGGTAGAGGAACGGCTGGCCGCGCTCAGCCCACAGATCGGCGAAGTCGCCTCCAACTCGTACCGACTCGGCCGGATAACCCCGGTCATGGTGCTACTCAACAGCGCCAGCCCGGACGCCCTGCTGGAACGGGCCGAGGGCCTCGACATGATCGCCATGCACGACAACAAGCGGGTCCGCGAGTTGAACGAGGCGCGCGAGCAGGCGGAACGGGCCAAGGCGGCGATCGACGCCGAGGTCGCCCGCGAGGAGCAGCAACTCACCGTGATGCGGCGGCAGAAGGAGGAGGCGGAGAAGGCGCTGCGTCTGGTCGGCGCGGTCGCCACCAACGGCTTCGTCTCCGCCACCTCGCCGGTGGCCCGCCAGGCCCCCCGCAATTCGGACGGTTCCTGGCCGTCGCAGTCCTGCAGCCTCGACGACCCCACCACCACCGGCTGCATCACGCCGCGCACGATGCACGCGCTCAACGAGGCCAAGCGGGTTGGCTTCACCCGTTTCGTGTCGTGCTTCCGTCCGGGTGGACCGTTCGAACATCCGAAGGGGCGGGCCTGCGACTTCTCGGCGCAACAGAACGGATTCGGTGGCGACGCCACCGGGGACGACCGGCTGTACGGCAACAACCTGACCGCGTTCCTGGTCCGCAACGCCGACCGACTCGGCATCCTCTACGTCATCTGGTACCGCCAGGTCTGGTTCCCGGCCACCGGCTGGAGTTCGTACAGCGGAGCCGGCGGTGACCCGAGCAGCGACCACACCAACCACGTGCACCTGTCCCTGCTCTGACCGGCTCGGACGACGTACGGACCGGGCCCGGTGTGCGGCCCGGTCACTCGGTGCGGGCCGACCGACGTACCGGGGCCCGACCGGCCGGCTGCTGCGGCGGCGGCCCGGACGCCGCAGCTGGCGGGATCGCCCTGGTCACCGGCTTGTCCGCGGTCACCGTGAGCTGCTCGCCGTGGTGGCTCAGCTCGATACTCGCGTCCGGATCCCCGTCGCGCAGGTCCCGCAGGGAATAGGTGACCTCGTCGTGCTGGACGGCCACCCGCAACCGCAGCCCTCGCCACATCATGGCGAACTCCAGCCGGTTGATCCGCTGCGGTAGTCGTGGCGCGAAGGACAACTCTCCGGTGTGGTCGCGCATCCCGCCGAATCCGGCGACGAGTGCGATCCACGCTCCGGCCAACGCGGCGACGTGGATCCCGTCCCGGGTGTTGCGGGCGATGTCGTGCAGGTCCATCAGCGCGGCCTCGCCCATGTAGTCATGGGCGAGCTCCAGATGCCCCGTCTCGGCCGCGATCACCGACTGGGTGCACGCCGACAGCGACGAGTCGCGAACCGTACGCCGCTCGTAGTAGGCGAAGTTGCGTGCCTTCTCCTCGTCGGTGAAGGCGTCACCGCGCCAGTGCATGGCCAACGCCAGGTCAGCCTGCTTGACCACCTGCTTGCGGTACAGGTCGAAGTACGGGTAGTGCAGCAGCAACGGGTAGTGGTCCTGTGGGGTGCCGGCGAAGTCCCACTCCTGGTGCCGGGTGAAACCCGCCGACTGCGGATGCACCCCGAGCTCGGAGTCGTACGGCAGGTGCATGGACAGCGCCGCGTCCCGCCAGGCCGCGGTCTCCTCGTCGTCCACCCCGAGCACCCACGCCCGGTCGGCGTAGCGCAGCGCGCAGTCGGCCGCGGTGAGCAGGTTCCGCTGTGCCATCAGGTTGGTGTAGATGTTGTCGTCGACCACCGCGGTGTACTCGTCGGGGCCGGTCACCCCGTCGATGTGGAACCGGCCGTGCCGGTCGTGGTGGCCCAGCGAGCGCCACAACCGGGCGGTCTCGACGAGCAGTTCCAGGCCGATCTCACGTTCGAACTCGACGTCGCCGGTGGCCTGCACGTACCGTCGGACCGCGTCGGCGATGTCCGCCGCCACGTGGAACGCCGCGGTGCCGGCCGGCCAGTACGCCGAGCACTCCTGGCCACGGATCGTCCGCCAGGGGAAGGCCGCGCCGTTGAGGCCGAGCATCCGGGCCCGCTCCCGGGCCTGGTCCAGGGTCGAGTGCCGCCAGCGCAGCACCGAGGCGACCGCACCGGGTTGGGTGTAGGTCAGCACCGGCAGGACGAACATCTCGGTGTCCCAGAACGCGTGCCCGTCGTACCCCGGGCCGGTCAGGCCCTTCGCGGCGATCGGCCGCTGCTCGGCGCGGGCACCGGCCTGCAGGACATGGAACAGCCCGAACCGGACCGCCTGCTGGATCTCCGGGTCACCGTCCACCCGGACGTCGGCGTGGTCCCAGAAGTCGTCGAGGTACTTGCGCTGCTCGGCGCAGAGTCCGTCCCAGCCGGAGATGCGGGCACCGGCCAGCGCCGCCCCCACCTGGTCACGCAGTGCCGGCAACGACCGCTGGCTGGACCAGCCGTACGTGAGCAGCTTGACCACCCGCAGCCGCTGGCCCGGCTGCAGCAGGCAGGAGATGGTGGTGCGGACCCAGTCGTCGAAGCCTTCGGTGCTGACCGTGACGTCGCCAGGGCCGTCGATCTCGTGCCCCATGGCCACCGCCATCCGCAGCCCGCTGGCCTTCGTACGGTGGATCAACAGCCCGCCGTCGGGCTGGACCAGCCGTTCCTCGGCCTGCAGTGGTGACTCCAGCACGGCCGCGACCCGCGGATCCCGGCTCTGCTGCGGCAGTTCCTCGTTGGCGACCAACTCGGACTGCACGATGATGCGCAGCGGCTCGTCGACCGCCTCGACCTCGTAGCAGATCGCGGCCACCGCCCGCTGGGCGAACGACACCAGCCGGGTGCTGCGCACACGACTGGTCCGCCCGGCCGGCGAGCGCCACTGCAGCCGCCGGTCCAGCAGACCGGCCCGCAGGTCGAGCACCCGCTCGTGGGACATCAGGTCGCCGTAGCGCACATCGAACGGCTCGTCGTCGACCAGCAGCCGGATCGGCTTGCCGTTGGTCACGTTGACCAGCGTCTGCCCGGATTCAGGGAAGCCGTACCCGGCTTCGGCGTACGGTAGCGGCCGCAACTCGTAGAACGAGTTCAGGTAGGTGCCGGGCAGGCCGTGCGGTTCGCCTTCGTCCAGGTTGCCGCGGAACCCGATGTGCCCGTTGGCGAGCGCGAACACCGACTCCGACTGGGCCAGGATGTCGAAGTCGAGCCGGGTCTCCCGGACGTGCCAGGGCTCGACCGGGTACGCCCGTTCCCGGATCACCGGGGCGCTCCGGCCAGCAGATCACCCAGGTCGCTCACCACGATGTCGGCACCGTGGGTGAGCAGTTCGTCCCCGATGCCGACCCGGTCGACGCCGACCACCCAACCGAATTCGCCGGCCCGGGCCGCGGCCACCCCGGCCAGCGCGTCCTCGAAGACCGCACTGTTGGCCGGCTCGACGCCCAACTGCGCGGCGGCGGCCAGGAACGTGTCCGGATCCGGCTTGCCGCGCAGCCCTTTCTCGCGTGCGACCACCCCGTCTACCCGCACCTCGACCAACTCCTCAATCCCCGCCGCGATGAGCACATCCCGACAGTTGGCGCTGGCCGAGACGACGGCCCGGTGCAGCCCTACCCAGCGGGCGGCGTGCAGGTATGCCAGCGAACCGTCGTAGACCTGCACGCCGTCTTCGGCGATGCGTCGCAGCAGGATCTCGTTCTTCCGGGTGCCGATGCCGTGGACGGTGTCGGCCTCCGGGGGGTCTTCCACCGACCCCTCGGCAAGCACAACGCCCCGCGAGGCGAGGAAGGAACGCACCCCGTCGGCCCGTGGGCGGCCGTCGACGTACTGGCTGTAGTCGGCCCCTGGATCGAACGGCCGGAAGGGCTCGCCGGTGGCCGCGGCGCGCCCTCGCAGAAAGTTGTTGAAGGTCTCTTCCCACGCCGCGTTGTGTACCTTCGCGGTCTGGGTCAGCACCCCATCGAGATCGAACAGGCAGGCGGTCACATGATCAGGTAGACCGAGCACGCAGCCAATCTAACCTGATCTCCAGCGGACTGCTCGGTTATCCCCGCCAGTGTCTGCCCAGGGGCCGGCGTCGGTGTCCGCTCAGCGCCACCCCACGTCGATCCGGTCGCCCCGCTCGTCGAAGAAGTGCAAGGCGTCCATCCGGACCGCCACGGACAGCGGATGCCCGGAACTGACCGCCGGGTACGGCGCCAGCCGTACCGCCAACTCGGCCGGCCGGCGGTGATGCCGCCCGGGATCGCTCAGCACGCTCTCCCGGGCCGAGCCGGGCCGTCCGCCGGCCTCCACGCCCTCGCCGGTTTCGGTCGACCGGCCGGTGAGCCGCTGCATGACGCTGCCGAGCCGGCGCAGTCGCCCGGTCGACCCGTTGACCGGATCCGCCGGCTGGCCGCCCAGGTCGTCCACCATGATCGCGGTGGCACCGATGTCGAGGAAGGCCAGCGACTCGTGCCCGTGGTGCTCCAGGAACCGAATCCGACCCCGCAACACGTCGCCGGGAGCGTCGGGGGCGACCGGGGTGAGCGCTTCGGCCCGCATGCCGACGACGATCCGTTCCCCGTGGTAGTGCGACACGGCCCGCGCCCGGATGTCGCTCCACGGCAGGTAGAGCGCCTGTTCGCCAAGATTGAGCGCGACGTAGCGATCGAGGTGGACGTAGACCGAGGCTTCGAGCAGGTTCATCCGGGGACTACCGAGGAAGGCCGCGACGTAGAGGGTGGCCGGCCGGCCGTACACCTCGGTCGGGGTGCCGACGTCCTGCAGCACGCCCCGGCGCATGATGGCCACCCGGTCGGCCATGGTCAGCGCCTCGGCCTGGTCGTGGGTGACGTAGACGGTGCTGACCCCGAGTTCGCGCACCAGCCCGGAAATCTCCGCCCGTAGCTCGGCCCGCAGCCCGCTGTCCAGGTTGGACAGCGGCTCGTCCATCAGGAACAGGCCGGGTCGACGTACGATGGCCCGCCCCATCGCCACCCGCTGGCGCTGGCCGCCGGAGAGCTGGTTCGGTCGGCGGGACAGCACGTCACCGATGCCGAGCGCACTTGCCACGTCGGCCACCCGCTCGGTGCGCGATTCGGGATCGACGCCGGACAGCCGCAGCGGGAAGGCGATATTGTCGCCGACCGACATGTGCGGATAGAGCGCGAAATCCTGGAAGACCATGGCGACGCGACGATCCCGGGGTGGGATGTCGTTGGCCAGTTCACCGTCGAGCAGAACCGCCCCGCTGGTCGGATCCTCCAATCCGGCGATCATGCGCAGCACCGTCGACTTGCCGCAGCCGGACGGCCCGAGCAGCACCATGAACTCGCCGTCGTTGACGTCGAGATTGACGTTGTCGACAGCGATGGTCCCGTCCGCAAAGACCTTGGTCACGTCCTTGAGCGCGACGGTGGTCACCGTCACCTCCCGCAGCATCGGTTGCCGGCCCCCGGAATGACTGTGACGAGCGCCATCGCCCTAGCACATCGGGTAAACGTGCCATGTTCATATTGTGACAGCTCGATTACAGCGCAGCTCGCGAGGATTACCGAGCGGTTACTTTGCCACCGGGCTCAGCTCCGTGCCGAACTCCTCATACCGGGGCACCCCGTTCCACTGCTGTCCGCCCCGGCGCAGGAAGTAGTCGAGCCCGGCGTCCCAGGTGTGCCCGCTCGCCCGCCGCTCGTACAGATAGCCCAGCGGATGAGTCCGGTAGATCAGCCCACCAGCCCGCAGCACCCGGTCCATCAGGCCCCGGTCCACCGAACGGGGCACCGGTCGCCAGCCACCGACCGCCTCCAGATCACCCCGGGACAGCAACATGGTGCCGCCGGCGACCGGAGGGCCGTACGCCTCCGGTGGTACCGCTGCCCGGCGTACCGTCACGCCGAGGGTCTGCAACACCACGAACTCGGCCGCCTTGCCGACCAGCGTCGCACCGGAGAACTCCCGGGCCAGGACCAGGTCCCAGACGTGCTCGGGTCCGTAGACGTCGTCATCGTCCACCTTGGTGACCAGGCTGCCCCGCGCCCGGGCCGTCGCCGAGCCCATCACCTCGCCGAAGCTGAACCCGGCCGGGGCACTGAATATCTCGATCGGCCGCCCGCAGCCGGCAAGCTGGGCCCGGATGTCCGCGGCCAGCTCGATGCCGTGCAGGCAGAGCACGATCTCCAGCTCCGGATAGCTCTGCCCGGCGAGCTGCCGCACCACCTCCGGCAGGTACTCCGGCCGGCGGGTGACGAGCACCGCGCTCACCGACGGCGGCGCGGCGAGCGACGGAAAGACATCAGCGGTCACGTCGCCCGCGGCGAACGCACCGGCGTGCCCGCGCAACGCCGCCGACCGCTGTCTGACGCTGCGGATCTCCCACTCCAGCGGGTCGGCGGAGACCGCCGGCAGGTCGCTGCCGAGCACGTCCAGCAACGGCTCGGCGAGCCGGTCGGCCACCGCCGGTGGCAGGTTCGGCGCGTGCAGCAGCACCCCGGTGGCGGCCAGCTGTGCCAGCAGCAACGCTTCCGCCGCCGGAGCCGCGGCCGGCACCTCGCCGCACCGCAGATGCACGAAGCGCCGCACCGCCGACAGCTGGTCACCGTCGAGCGGCAGCGCGTCGCACCGACCCTGCGCCACCGGAGCCGCCGTGACGTCTCCGGCCGGCCGTAGCTGCCAACGCGGTACCGGATCGTCCGGCAGGAACTCCAGCGAACAGGTCGGCTCCGACGGTCCGTACCGCCGGCCCCGCCCGACCGGGTTGGCCACCGCCGGGTCGATCAGCACCATCGGCCGGCGGTTGGTCACCCGCGCGCCGGTACCGCTCGCGGTCACCGCGACGCCGTACAGCGGCGCCTCGGTGGCGAGTGCCGCCGCGTCCGGCGCGAGCACCACGTCGTACGCCCGGATCTCCTCGTTGGGTGCCAACGGGTCAGCGGTCGTCGTGTGCCGCGCCGACAACGGCAACCAGGCTGGCGCGCAGCCGAGCGCGGTGACGTCCGCGCTCGCCACCCGGGGTAGCGGCCGGACCGGGGCGAGCACCTCCAGCACCGCCGCGAGCAGGTCGTAGAGGGCGATCGGGCGTACCAGCTCGACGCTGACCCGGGCCCCGCCGGTCGGTGGCAGCCGGACCTGGTGCCGCCGCACCCCGGGCAATGGACCGAGCCGGCCGCACCAGCCGGGTGCCGGCGCTCGCCACCGGCGTACCCGCAGCGTCAGCCGCCGAACGGGCGTGCCGGCGGCCGGCTCGGCCAGCAGCCGGCGCACGGCCGCCACCGACGCGGCGTCGACCACCGCGTGCCGGACCGGACCGGTCGGCAGCACCACCGGCCGGACAG
Source organism: Solwaraspora sp. WMMB335 (assembly GCF_049179075.1). Taxonomy (NCBI): domain Bacteria; kingdom Bacillati; phylum Actinomycetota; class Actinomycetes; order Micromonosporales; family Micromonosporaceae; genus Solwaraspora; species Solwaraspora sp. WMMB335. The sequence goes on along the minus strand of NZ_JBMHMF010000001.1, from coordinate 4,902,466 downwards.
ACCGGTCGACGGCGGACCGGTCGACGGCGGGCTGGCTGTCCACCCGCAACCGCCACCACCAGCGCCGCCCGCCCCCGACCGTGGCCAGTCCGGTACGCAAGCCGCTCGCCATCTTCGCCGCCACCGCGCGTCGTCCCACCCCGCCGCCACCTGTCTGTCACGCACCCGGATCCTGGTTGCGCAACCGAGGCTACCGGCCAGCGGTCCGGTAGGCTGCACGCGTGTCCCTGCCTGGCGCTGTGTCATCCGCTCCGTCCGCGCACAACGACTGGGCACGGCTGGCACCACCCGATCTCGGGCAGTGGGTTCCCACCACCACGGTGGGTGTGATCGTCGTCGGTGACGACCCGGCCGCCGTCGCGCGTACCACGGCCGCGCTGCACCAGCAGCAGTACCCGAGCGATCTGCTGTACCTCGGCAGCTGCGGCACGGACGGCGCGTTCCCGAACGAGGTCGGCGCCGCCAAGGGCGAGATCGTGGTACGCATACCGGCCGGCGCGGTCCCGGCGTCGGACTTCGTCACCGCGCTCGCCCGTTGGCCGCACACCAGCCCGGAGGCGGTCAGTCTCGCCGTACCGATGATCTTCCCCGATGCCGACCCCGGCGGCATCGGTCCTGACCCGGACGTGATCTCCACACACGTCGGCGCCGGCACTCTGGACCAGCTCTTTCCCGGCTGCACGGCCGGTGCCGAGCTGGCCCGGCGGTTGGCCGCCACCCACCAGCTGCGCACCGCCGATCATCTTGCCTTCCTGGCCGTCGCCGGCACCGCGTTCGCCTTTCGGCGGGATCGTTACCAGGCCGGCGCTGACGGCTGCCAGGGCGCCGACGTCGAGGTCGGCTACCGGCTGGCGCAGGCCGGCGCGCTGTTCGTGCCCGAGCCGGCGGCCCGGGTCTGGATTCCACCGGTCGCCGCCGGAGCGTCGACGGCGGGAGGATCGCCGGCAGGGCTCGCCGACCTGATGGCCTACCCGCGCGAGCACCGGCGCCGGCCCGGCCGGACCTGGCATGTGCCGCTGGTCACCGCCGTGGTCCCGGCCGATCAGCCGTACGAGGTGGTGCGTTCCTGCGTGGACCGGCTGCTGGCTGGCGACGAGCGGGACCTGCATGTCGTGTTGGTCGCGGACTGGCACGACGACGCGGCCCACCGCGACGGTGGTGGTGCCGACCTACGGCTGCTCGCGGCCGAGTACCGCTTCGAGCCGCGGGTGACCATGCGTGCGACCGCCCCGACGAGCGCGTATCCGGCACCGTACCTGCTGCGGGTGCCGGCCCGGCTCGGCGTCGACGCGAGCACCGTCGGCGCCCTCGTCGCCGCCATGGAGAAGTGGCGATGCGGCCTGCTGCGGGTGCTCCCGGCCGGTGCCGGATCGGCGACCCATGCGGTCGAACTGTGGTCCACCGCCGCACGCGCCCGCGCGCTGCACGCCGGCACCTCGGAGGGCGCGCTGGTCGAGGCGGTAGCGGCCAGCCATGGCCAACGGTGGGAGACCGGCAGCGAGTACGGGGTCGTCGACCTGCTGGCAGACACCGTGACCGGCCCGGCTACCGCGGGCACCGCCGCCCGGCAGCGGCCCGCGCAGACCGTCGCGGTCGGCGGTGCCCGCAGCCTGGGCAGGGCAACGGTGTTCGTGGCCCGCCAGTACGCCCGTGGCGTACGCCGCCGGCTGGTCGCCCGCTGAGCCCACTGAAACCACTGAAACCACCGCCACTCCCGGTCGCCCGCTGAGGACTCCGGGTCGCCCGGCGGCCGGCGCCGATGCCCCGGATCCAAGCGATTCGCGAAAGATTTTCGGCCTTTCGAGGGCACCGCCGTGCCGGAAACGGATCACTATCCGCTGCTCGCGGCGCATTGCGCCGGATCCATCCCACCAGTGGTATAGGAGTTTCGGAATATCTCTTTCAGTATCACCACAGACTACTCTCAGCAAGATCGGCGTTCACTGATCCGCTGTGACCGTCAGCGGACGGACGCCTGCCGATCTGATGGGAGGAACGGGAGATGAATCTCCCCCGCAGGATCATCGTCGTCGGTGTTACCGCACTGGCGATGATGGCGGCAGCCGCCGGACCGGTCACCGCCGCCGAGCCGGAAGGCACGATCCGGCACGCTGGTGGCGAGACCGCGGTGAAAGACAGCTACATCGTGGTGTTCAAGGACAGCGCGGTCGGTCGCGGCGAGGTCGCCGAAACCGCCCGCAGCCTGGCAAGCAAGTACGGGCGTACGGTTGCCCGTACTTACCACGCGGCCCTGCGCGGCTTCGAGATCTCGGCGAGCGCCGAGCAGGCCGCGCGGATCGCCGCCCACCCGAGCGTGGACTACGTCGAGCAGAACCACACCGTACAGATCGCCGACACCCAACTCGACCCGCCGTCCTGGGGCCTGGACCGGATCGACCAGCGCAGTCTGCCGCTGGACGACTCGTACACCTACCCGAACACGGCACCCAACGTGCACGCGTACATCATCGACACCGGCATCCGGTTCAGCCACAGCGACTTCGGTGGCCGCGCGGTCACCGGCTTCGACGCGGTCGACGGCGGCGCGGCGGACGACTGCAACGGCCACGGCACGCACGTCGCCGGCACGGTCGGCGGCGGCGCGTACGGCGTGGCGAAGGGTGTCGCCCTAATCGGCGTACGGGTGCTGAACTGCTCCGGCAGTGGCACCACCGCCGGCGTCATCGCCGGTGTCGACTGGGTCACCGACAACGCGGTGCTGCCCGCGGTGGCGAACATGAGCCTCGGCGGCGGCGCGAACACCTCGCTGGACACGGCCGTACGCAACTCGATCGCCGCCGGCATCACCTACGGCCTGGCCGCGGGCAACAGCTCCGCGAACGCCTGCAACACCTCCCCGTCGCGGGTCACCGAGGGCATCACCGTCGGCGCCACCACCAGCACCGACGCTCGGGCCAGCTACTCCAACTACGGCACCTGCCTGGACATCTTCGCCCCGGGCTCGTCGATCACCTCGGCGTGGTACACCAGCGACACCGCGACCAACACCATCAGCGGTACGTCGATGGCCACCCCGCACGTGGTCGGCGCCGCCGCGCTGGTCGCCTCGGCCAACCCGAGCTGGACCCCGCAGCAGGTCCGGGACTACCTGTACGACAACGCGACGGTCGACGCGGTCGGCAACCCCGGCAGCGGTTCGCCGAACCGGCTGTTGTACGTGGTCAACGACGGCACCCCGCCTGCGGACAACTTCTCGATGTCGGTGAGCCCGACCTCGGGCTCGACGCTGCCGGGCGGTTCGGTGTCGGCGACGGTGTCGACCACCACCACCTCCGGCTCGGCGCAGTCGGTCAGCTTCTCGGCCAGCGGTCTGCCGAGCGGCGCGACGGCCAGCTTCAGCCCGTCGAGTGTCACCTCGGGCGGCTCGTCCAGCCTGACCATCAGCACCTCGGCGAGCACCCCGGCCGGCACCTACTCGGTGACCGTCACCGGCACCGGCACGTCGGCCACCCGTACCGCCGCCTTCTCTCTGACGGTGATCGGCGCGGGCGGCGGCTGCACCGGCACCAACGCCACCGACGTGGCGATCCCGGACAGCGGGTCGTGGGTCAGCAGCAGCATCGCGATCAGCGGCTGCAGCGGCAACGCCTCGTCGTCGTCGACCGTGGACGTCAACATCCAGCACACCTACCGCGGTGACCTGATCGTCGACCTGATCGCGCCGGACGGGTCGTCGTACCGGTTGAAGAGCTGGGCGTTCTTCGACGGGGCGGACAACGTGATCGAGACGTACACGGTGAACCTGTCGTCGGAGACGGCCAACGGCACCTGGCAACTGCGGGTGCGGGACATCTTCAGCGGAGACACCGGCTACATCAACACCTGGACGCTCGATCTGTAGCGCGCTGGCCAACGGCTCGTCCTGATCGTGCCTCGGGTGCGGCCCGGTGAAGTTCGCCGGGTCGCACCCGAGGCCGCCTGACGCCAGGAGCTCCCCAGCGAGTGGGCCGGTCACGCCCGCCGCGAAAGTCCAGGCACCGGCGACGTACGGCTCAGTAACTGATCTTGTTACCACCGATGTGATCGCCGTCGAACTTGCTACCGTCGAACTTGTCCCCGTCGAACTTGTCCCCGTAGACCTGCTCGACGTGCAGGCTGAACTCCTTGGCCGGATTGTCGATCGCCTCCACGACCTGCCCTACCAGGCCCAGCACCACGTTCCTGTCCGTGCTGACCAGAGCGGCGTGCGGGCTGCCGGCGGTCTCCACCACCAACGCGTAGCGGTTCTGCTGGGAGACATAACGGATCAGCTGTACGGCGCGTACCGTCACGATGCCGCCGACGAGGAGAAAGAGCCCGACGTACACCGTGCCCGGCACCGCGTCCCCGCCGAGACAGGCGAGCAGCACCAGCGCGAACATACCCGCCGCGATCGGCTTGGCGACGTTCTTGGCGAACTCCCGGACCGCAGCACCACGGTCGGGCGTCCACTCCCTGGCGTGCACCCGGGCGATGTTGTGCAACGGGTAGGCTTCCCCGCCGACCCAGAGCGTCCGGTTACGGACGCCGACCTGCACGGTCGAGTGACTGTGTCCCACTTCGAGTCCTCTCGGTCATTCCACGATGAAGGTCTGCTCGGCCACTCCCGGGTCCGACAACAGTGCCGGGATTCCCGCGTCGTCGTGCCCGTGCAGTTCGATCCGGTTGCAGCCGAGCTCGAACGCGGCACGCACCGACTGACCGAAGGCGATGGCTTCGTAGAAGCCGGTGGCGAATCGGACGGCCGTGTCGTCGGGGACCGCGCCACGCATGCCAATGACACACGGAACGTGCTCCGCGACGGCACGGGCCTGCTGGTATGTGGAACAGGCGCTGAGTACGACACAGCGCAGCGAGTCGTGCAGGATCCCGAACAGGCGGCTCAGCGCCTGCGGAGGCACCGGTTGCCGCAGCCCGAACTCGTCGTTGACCAGCAGCCCGTCGGACTCGGTGCCATGACCCGAAAAGTGGACAAGGGCCGGCCGGTGCTGTTGTAGCGACTGCTGCAGGTCATCCAGTCGCAACGCGGCAGCGGTGTGCACCGCCACCCGATCCCGTGCCTGGGCCCGGGTCACCGCAGCCGAAATCTCCCGCACCTCGTCGGCCAGCCGCAGGGCACTGGTTCCGCGCGGATTGGCACTCATGATCAGGATTACTCGCGGGTCGACCGGCCGGTGCGCCCGAAAACTGACCTTGTCCCTGCCGATGACGTCGCCCATGATCTTGTCGCCGCCGAACTTGTCGCCGCCGATCTTGTCCCCGGTGAACTTGTCCCCGTGGACCGTGTCGCCGAAGCCTCCTGAACCGATCACCGTCGCCCCTTCTTCCCGCTGCTCTTCGATGTGCCGGCGGCGCCGCCCGAGCTCATCCCGATGATGTGCATCAGGATGGTCCGACGATCGCGCACCGATTTGGTCATCGGCTTGCGCCGCCCGGCCCCGATCGGTGTTGCCCGCCGTGCCCCCATCCGGACGAGCCGCCGCGCGACGACGATCACGGCCGACACATCGCCCGCGGTGAGTGCCCTTTCCAACGCATCCAGCTCAGCCAGAACGGCCAGCCAGAATGCCGCATCGTCAGTTTCGACCTCGTCGAGATCGCTGAGCGCCCCAATAACGAAGCGCTCCACCCTCGTGTCGAGGGTATGCAGCTCACTTGCCATGAATCCCCTCAAATAGAAAGACCACACTCGTCAATCTCCGGTTGAAGCACAAATACTAGGACCGGGATTCTTCGGTAGGACTTACCAATTCGGCTTGCGAGTTCGGCCACAGGCCAACGCGACCTGACCGGTCGTACGGCGGCGCCTAACCTGTTACGCCGGGCAGGATCGGCGATCGGGATGGCGCGCCACGCACCTCGAACAACTCCTGCGGCACCCCTTCGACCGAACGTCCGACCTAATTCCGATTCACCACCGGTTATGCTTCTGATCCGCTTCCTCATCGATGACCGACACCGAGATCGGGGCCTGCTCCTACCCACCGGACAGGCCGTAATCTCGATCCGAGCTGCCCCGGTATCGATTCTCAGCTGACCCACCGCCTAGTATTTGCTGATGCCCGAGACCGCGCGGCCGGCGATTCAGTCGCCAGAACTGGTGGTACACCTGTTCGCGCCGCTCACCGGCCCCCGCGCGGAACGAGCCTTTGCCGACCTCGAACACGTCTGGCATGGTTGCCGCACGGTCGCGGCGATGCACCGGCCGATCCACCAGGCGTCGCTCCCCCGACGGTGGCCACGTCTGGCCGAGGTACGGCACGAGGTTCTCGGGCTCGACGACGTGCCAATCGCCGGCCAGCAAGCCACTGCCGGTGTCCACCAGGTCGTGCTGCGCCGTCACCACGACCTGGTGGTTCTCTCCGCCGTACTCGCTCCGGGCCTAGCCGCCGGCCTGCCGGATTGGACCGGTCTCGACCGGACCTGGTCAGCCATCGCCCGGGCGCGATCCACGAACCTGCTGGGCAGTGTCCGGATCTACCAGGCGTTGACGCCCGGCGGCGCACCCGCCGAGGCTCCACCGCCGATCGCCGACGTGCTCGCGCTGCTTCCGGTCGGGGCGGCCGGTCCCCAGTGGTCCGACACTGCCGTCAACTCGGCCGGGATCACGGTGTGGGAGGTCGGCCCGACCAGCGACGCCCGCGCCGACCGCAGGCTGGTCGTCCTGGCACCACACGAAGGTGGGTCGGACCTGAGCGCCTGGACCTGGTCGGCCGGGGACCCCTACCTGCCACCGTTGGCGCGTTACCTGCTGCACGCGGCGACCATCCGGTACCACCTGCGGGTCAGGATCGCCAGCGGCGACCTCGCCACGCAGGTCGACCTCGCTGCCGGGCTGGGCCGCCCGACGGGGCCGGCACCGGTGGACGCGGCGGAGCCGGCCCGGACGGCTGCCGTGGCAGGCCACCTGTCGCTGGCCGACGGCGAGTTCGTGGCCGCTACCATCGTGCGGCAGTTACGCCTGATGGTCGGCACGGTGGAGACGGCGCGGACGAACATGCGGTCCGCGCTCGGCACCGACGCCACCTGCCTACTCGCCGGCGACGGGTTGTTTGCCGAGGACGACGACCTCGCCGGTTGGTTCCAGTCCCTGCTCGCCGACGACCTCGCCGAGCTGACCGGCAGTGCCCGATACCTGCGGACCGCAGCTCGTCTGCGGCAGGCGAGCCGGCCCGAGGCGGCGACCGGACGAGAGTTGACCAGCCCGAGCCGATCGACAGATGAGGATTCCGCCGTGCCAGGTCCCGATCCCCGCAGCGTGTTCGTGATCCACGGCCGCGACCTGCCGTTCGTCAACGCGTTCTGGGATTTTCTCCGGGCGCTGGATCTACGGCCCAGGGAGTGGGAGGACATCGTCGGCGCCACCCGGACCGCTACGCCGTTCCTCGGTGCCGCCGTGCGCCAAGGCTTCGAGGACGTTCGAGCCGCTGTCGTGCTGCTGACCCCTGACGACGTGGCGCACCTGCACCCTGAACTGCACAGTCCCGGCGAGCCCGATCACGAGACACAGCCAGGTGGACAGGCCCGGCCCAACGTGCTGTTCGAAGCCGGCATGGCCTTCGCGCTGCATCCGGAGCGCACCGTCCTGATCGAGGTCGGCCGGCTGCGTCCCTTCGCTGACATCGGCGGACGCAACGTCATCAAGTTCGACGGGTCGGTGACCTCGATGCACAAGGTCGCGCAACGGCTCAAGACGGCTGGCTGCGCGGTTCGCGACGACGGCACGAGTTGGCTCGATCCGAACCGGTTCGCCGCGCTGGGGGTGTTCTCCCGCCGACCGTGAGTCACCGATTGGCGTTTGAACGCCAGCTCAGCGCCGGATCGCAGTAGCGGCACGGCGTCGGTACGCACACCGTGCAGGACGCGTCCGGGTTCGGACTGCCCGATGCCCCTCGTCCACCACGCTGTCGGGCATCTGACTTGCGGCGGTGTCACCCGGTCCGGCGGTACCGGCGTCTACTGCACGGCGCGGCTCGCCAGCCGTCGCCCCGCTGGTAGACCCCTGTACCGCCGGACCGGCAGGAGCCCGCCGATGACCGCGATCCAACCCGCCGCCGTCATGATCCGAACAGCAGGGATGGCCGACATACCCCAGGCCGCGACCTTGCTCACCGAGGCGTTTCTGATCGCACCGGTGTCCCAGTGGCTGATCGCCGACCTCGACGCCCGGGCCCGGGTCTTCCGGGACTTGTTCACCGTCGAGTTGGACCACGCGATCCGCACCGGTGGCATGGTGCACATCGCCGGCCAGTTCGGCGGAGTGGCGGTCTGGCAGCCGCGCGGGCGGCGCCGGGCAACGGATTCGGATCAGGTCAGCGAGCATCAGTTGCGACTGCTGTCCGCCGCAGGGCGGTGGCAGGCGCGGTTCGCCACGTTGGCCCGGATCCTGGCCGCGCACTACCCGTGGCAGCCGCACTGGCACCTCGCGTACCTGGCGGTGGCGCCGTGGCGGCAGGGTTCCGGGATCGGCAGCGCCCTGCTCCGGCATCATCATCGGCATGTGGACGGGCATGGCACTCCCGGCTACCTGGAGGCGACCACCCCACGCAACCGGAACCTCTACCTGCGGCACCACTACCGGGCGCACGGTCCGGTGCAACTGCCGGAAGGCCCGCCCATTTGGCCGATGTGGCGGGAGCCCCAGCCACGGCGCGGTAACGGCGGCTACTGACCGATGCGTTCATCTGCCGACGCGTTCCCGTCGCCATCGCGGCCCGACGATCGGCGGCGGCGCATCGTGTCTGGGTGAAATGGCATGCCAGGTGGCGTCCCAGTGCTGTGGCGGGCGGGTCAGGGTCGTGCAGAGGTCCCGGGCCAGCGCCTCCGGCGACCGGCCGCGCCAGGCGACGTTGACGAATACCTGGTAGTCGTCACCGAAGCGCAGCGCGATCCGGAACCGGTCGGCGTCGCGGCGGTCGGCACCGACCCAGTCGGGGCGCAGGCGGTAACGGGCCAAATGGTCCCGGTCCACCTGGGTCAGCACGAGACGTTCGGCGGTGCGCTGCGGCGTCTCCCACGAGTGGTCGGCGGCTGCCCGGGTCACCTCCACGTCATAGTCGGCTGCGTTGAACGTCGCGCCACGTGGCATGGGAACGTTTTGCGACCACTCCCAGTGCACCAGGTCGCCGTCCGGGATGATCGTGATGTCGGTCGACGCGCAGCCGTAGACGCCGCAGGTGCATCGCGCGATCGGCACCGTCTGCGGCCCCGGCCCGGCGACCAGACGGTTGACGGGCACGAACAGGTCGTACGGATCCATCCCGAGGCCCGCGCCGGCCGCCGTCACCTCCACCCCGTTGACGTGGACCTGCACCTGGAAGCCGCCGCTGACCGGAGCGGAGTCCGGTGCCACCGACAGGCGCAGCGAGTCGAGCCCTGTCTTGGGTCTTGAACCCGCGGCAGCGGCGTGCGGCCGCTGCCGCGCCCGCTCGTCGTCCTGTTCGCCCATGCCTACCATCATCGCGCGCCGCCGGACGTGGGCACCGGACTTGAGCGGATGATCGGATCGGGCCACAGCGGTCGGGCGCGGCCGGGGTGCCGTCGACCAGGCTTGACGTCGAAGGAGGTCCTCATGATCTCGGCACTCAATCAGCTGGTCGACCTCGTCGAGCAACACCTCACCGAGGAACTCGACATCGCCGGGTTGGCCAACAGGCTCGGCACGACCGAGTACCACCTGCGTCGGATGTTCTCGTCGTTGGCCGGTATGCCGCTGTCGGAGTACGTACGCCGCCGACGGATGACCGTCGCCGCCGCCGACGTCATCCGGGGAGAGCACGACCTGCTGAGCATCGGGGTCCGCTTCGGGTACGGCTCGACCGAGGCGTTCGGCCGGGCGTTCCGGGCGGTGCACGGCGTCGGCCCGAGCGACGCCCGCCGCGACGGAGGTCCCCTTCGCACACAACCACAGCTCAGGTTCCGCCTGACCGTCGAAGGGAGCACCCCCATGGACACCCGTATCGTCGACCGCCCCGCGTTCCGGCTCGCCGGACACTCAGCCCGGGTTCCGCTGATCCACCATGGCGTCAACCCGCACATCCAGCAGCACATCACCGCGTTGCCGGCCGAGGAGCACGCCCGGTTGAAGGCACTCAGCAGCACCGAGCCGGCCGGCCTGCTGCAGATCATCGACGACCTCGACCCGGACAGCACCGAGGGCAGCGAGTTGACCTACCTGCACGGGGTCGCCGTCGACACGGACACGCCGGTGAGCGCCGACCTCGACACCATCGAGGTGCCGGCCGGCACCTGGGCGATCTTCCGCACCGCAGGGCCCTACCCCCAGGCCCTACAGGCCGCCTGGGCGGCGACCGCGACCGAGTGGTTCCCGTCCAACCCGTGGCGGCTGCGGCCAGGTCCGTCGTTCGTCGCGGTGCTCGACCGCGCGGACGATTTCAGCACCGCGACCTGTGAGCTGTGGCTCCCCGTCGAACCGGGCTGACCGGGCTGACCGGCTGGGCGCAGGACGCGACGTCGGCACGCCGATGTGCGGCTGCCGACAGGCTGTCACCTCGCCGGGGCAGGCGAGCCGGCCCGGCGGCGCTGACGGCTGCGGAGCAGCAGCCGGGTCGCGACCAGCGGCAGCAGATGCAGTACGGCGACGAGCGCGCCGGTCAGCGCCGCGATCTGGCCGGCCGAAAGTCCCTGCAATGCCAGCACCAGTCCCGCGCACGCCCCGGTGAGCAGCGCATGGCCCACACCGCGTAGCACTGCCCGGCCGGTCGACGGAGCGCCGTCGGCCGGCCCGGGCCTGGCGGCGCGCTGTCCGGCCAGCGCCGTGACGATCGTCGAGATGGCGATCAACGTGGCGACCTGCAGTGCCCAGAAAGCGGCCGCCGCGACGCTCGCCCCGTCGGTCACCGACGGCACGACCAGGGTCGCGACCGCGAAGACGATGAAGGCCGCCGGCCAGGTGACGACGAAGGCCAGCATCGCTGTCCGGGTGACGACATTTCTCGTCGGCTGCCTCATCTGCGGCTGAATCTGCTGCGCGATACCGGCCATGACCTCATCGGAGGCCCACACCAGCCCGCGGTCCGAGCGCTGTTCGGGCATCGGGCTCGACATGCCGGCAAGCCTAGCGATCGATGGCCAGCGACGCCGCCCGGAAACTGGTCGACCTGGCCATTCGACCAACGGGGACCTGCGCCGGCTCGGTCTGCGGGAGATCGGCGGGATCGTCGTGTACGGGCTGCTGCGCGACGCGCACGGCGGCGTCCACTTCGACGGCCGGCGCCGGATAGCCGGCCAGCACCGGTCAGCCGACCAGCACCGGTCAGCCGACCAGCGCGTCGAGGTGGCGGCGTAGGTCGACCGCGAACCGGTCGCTGACCCGTGCCGGGGCGAGCCCGCCGACGTGGTCGCGGATAGCCGCCCGTGCCGAATCCGAGCGGTCCCAGCCGCCGGCCCCGGTGATCGTCTCGGCGGTCTTGTCCGGATCGGCCAGGTCGAACCGGCGCAGCGCGACGTCCGGCATCAGTCCGCCGACGGTCGTGCCGGACGAGACGTACGCCGGCAGCTCGAATCCGGCGGTCAGCGCCAGCGCGCCCGAGTTCAGCGACGACCGGTAGGGGTAGACGGCGGCGTCGGCCGCCCGCAGGAAGTACTGCACGTCGATGTCGGGCACGAACCCTGGATGGAAGATGACCGCCGGGTGCTCGGCGGCCCGGCGCATGAACTCGGGTCCGCCGGCCTCCTCACGCACCTTGCCGGCGACCAGCCAGCGAAGGTGCGGGTCGTGCCGGTTCGCGACGTCGAGTGCGTCCAGAAAGTCGCCGTGTCCCTTGTACGGCCGGACCTGCCCGAAGGTGACCAGCACCCGGGCACCGAGCGGAATACCGAGATGACTGCGGGCCGCCGGCCGGTCCACCCAGTCCGGGTACGCGCCGGCGAAGGTGGGGTGCGGCGCGACCACCACCGCGCGGGGTTCGGCGCCGAAGGTGTCCCGCAGGAGGTCGAGGTGGCTGTCGTGCATGATGTGCACGATGTCGGCGGCGGCGAGCATCACCCGACGGAGTCTGGTCTCCGTCTCCCGGTGCACGGTCTCGTGCGGCAGCAGGTTGTGCACCGTCCAGACCAGGCGGACGCCCTGTTCGCGAAGCGAGTCCAGCTTCTTGGCGAACGTGTCGACAGCCGCCTCGGCCTGCGCTGTCGTGGCACTTCCGGCGGTCACGTCGTACAGCCAGTGCACATGCAGCACCCGGGCGATCCCGTCGGGTAGCGCGGGCATCAGTTCGTCGAGCTGGTTGAGCCGGCGCACCCGGATCGGCACCAGGTTGTGTCCGGGGAACCGGCTGTAGAGCAGTGACTGGTACGGATTGGCCAGGTCGATCGGCCAGTGCAGCCAGGCGACCGGTGGCTGGTCGAGGTCGGCCCAGTCGCCGGCGGTGAGCGCGGAGAGCGCGTCGTCGACGAGGTGTCCGGCGATGGTGCCGCGGCGCCAGGGAAGAATCACGGATGCTCACCGTACCGGGCACCGATGCCGGCGGCGACCGCACGTGCGAACCGTGCGCCGTCCGAATCGCCGGCCCGCACAGCGGTGACCCCGTGGCCTGCGGCGAGTCGGGTGAGGACACCGGTGGTGAGCTGGTCGACGAGGGCGGGCGGCAAATCGACCCAGGCCGCACGCCAGTACACCAGGGGTACCGGTCGTCCCCCGAGCTCGGCCTGGACGGGGGCGGCCGGATCGGGTCGACTCAGGGTGAGCAGGATCCCGTCGCCGCTGTCAGGGAGGCTACCAGTGGAAACGCCGTCGGATGCGGGACGGCGAGCTGCGGGACGGCGAGATGCGGGACGGCGAGATGCGGGACGGCGAGCTGCGGCGGGCACCGGAGCGGCGCCGCCGGCTTGGCGTACCCGCCGCTGCTCGCCTTCGCCGGCGATGGCCCGTTGGACGGCACGCAGCAGCGCGGCCCACGCCAACGCATGATCACCCCTTTTGTCAGCGTTCCTGACGAGAAGTCGAATATCGCTCGCGGTAACGTGGGGGTTGTACAGTAGCGCTGCTGGTTGACCGGCCAGCACTTGCCAGCGGCGGACTACCTGCCGTGCTGGACGCAACGTGCGGCGCAACCTACCCCGAATGGTCACCGTTCCACATTACCCATCGATGATTCGAGGTGAGTGCGTGCCATCCCCCATGGTGAGCGTCATCGTGCCGGTCTTCAACACCGAGAAGTGGCTTCCGGAGGCGCTCGACTCGATCGAGCGCCAGCCCGGCCGGGAACACATCGAAGTTGTCGTGATCGACGACGGCTCCACGGACGGATCAGCCGCCATCGCCCAGAAGTACGCCGCGGCCACGGGCGTGCGCTACGTACGCCAGGACAACGCCGGGCTGGGCGCGGCGCGCAACCACGGACTACGGCTCGCCACCGGCCGCTACCTCGCGTTCCTCGACTCCGACGACATCTATCCCGATGGTGCTCTCACCCACCTGACAGAGCTCGCCGACCGCCACGACGCGACGGTAGCCATTGGCGACATGCAGGGCCTGCCGCCCCGTCCCAATCCTGCGTGGCGGCGCGAGCTGCTCGCTGGCGAACGGGTCGTGGAACACATCTCGCAGGCCCCTGATCTCGTCGGCAACCCGTCGGCCTGCAACAAGATCTTCCGGCGCGATCTGATCGACTCGGCCGGTGTCCGGTTCACCGAGAACACCGCGTTCGAAGACGTGCTGTTCACCGTACCGCTGCTGGCCCGCTCCCCCCGGACGGCGCTGACGCCCCGGCTGGTCTACCTCTACCGGCAGCGGGGCGACAACTCCTCGCTGATGGACACCCGCAGCCGGCCGGAGCGCATCCTGCAACACCTGACCATCGTCGAACGACTCGTCGACGAGTGTCGCGACCTGCGGCCGGACGACCGGGACGCGGTCAACCGGTGGATCGCCTACGTCCAACTGCACTACGCCTGGCGGGCGGCAAAGGGTTGCGACGATGATCAGCTCGGCGAGTTCACCGCCCGGATGCATGCCCTGTTCAAGCACATCCCGGTCCGACTGGCCAGCGAGTTCGTCCGCCACGCCGGGGCCGGTCTGCGCGCCGCCGCGATCTACGAGCAGGACACGCCGACCGTCCGCGACCCGCGATCCAGCCTGCCGCTACGGGTGTACGCCGGGCAGCCCTACCTCGGACACGCCGACTTCGATACCTATCGTGACCTGTTGCGCATTCCGGAGATCACGACAAGCGTGCACACCCTGCGCGCCAACGGCGGGCAACAGCTCGCCCTCGACGGCACGTTGCGCTGCGTAGGCATCGACGGCTACCCCGGTCAGCTACGTGACGACCTGCTGCTGGAGATCGGCGACGGCATGATCCGCGAGCCGTTGACCGTGCAGCACCGGATCGGCAACGACATTCGCTGGACCTGCACGGTGCCGGCCGGCGAACTCACCAGCGGCAAGTACGCCGTCCAGGTGGTCGTCCGCGACAGCGGCCGTGAGTACCCCGTACCGCCAGGGCCGGAGCGGGGCGGCCACGGCACCCGGGGTACGCGCCCGACCCGCATCGGCGCCCGGATCGGCTGGCTGGCGGCACACGCCGGCTGCCCGCACCTGATCCTGACCGACGGGGTGGCCGGGACACTGGTCCGCAGCCCGCAGTGGTTGACCCAGATGGGATCGCGGCAGAGCCGGATAGCGGCACGCAGGACGTGGGACACGGCACGCCGGGTCGCCCGGCGGTTGCGGTCCGCCCCGCCCACCGAACGCCCCGACGCCACCGGCTGATCGCGACGAGCTCTATCGGCCGACCACGAGTGCGACGCGGTTCAGCCGGTCCGGTTCCAGACGCAGCCGCGGCGACGATTCGGGGCCGGTCCCGTACCCCGACCCGGCACCGTCGCGGATCCGTTGCGACATCGGCAGTTCCCGTACCTGATCGTCGGCCGCCGCCCGATACCCGAACCACCAACGGCCCGGGTCCGGTTGGTCGGGGCCGGTGGCCGGCACGCGCACCAGCCAACCCTCGTCGACGGCCTCGACCGGCAGTTCCCGGTCCGCCGCCGCGTCCGCGTCCCGCAGATCGTCCGCGTGTCGCAGCACGACGAACGACGGGGCGTCGCCGGAGGCGCACTCACCGCCGATGGTCACTCCGCCCGACTCGACGGTGGCCCAGGTCACCAGCGGACCGGCCGGCAACGCCCGGATCGACAGCTGCCCCTGGTCAGCCGGCTCCACCAGGAGCCCGGGCCATCCTGGCGCCGGCTGGAGACTGACGAATCCGGCGCCGGCCGGCAGTTCGCCGTCGGCCGCCCGGACCCCGCCCGATCCGGCCACACCCGATCCGGCCACACCCGATCCGGCCACACCCGATCCGGCCACGCCCGCGTAGCCGACCAGCCAGCCCTGCGCCGGGGTACCGACCCCGGCTGGCTGGCCGGCACCGTCGCCCGCCCACAGATCGGCCAGCGGAATTCGGCAGCTGAACGTGGCGCCACCGGCCGACTCGACAGTGACCGGGTAGCGCCGGCACACCACCTGCGGAGTTCGCGACAGGGACAGGGCCGTCGGCGCCGCACCCCCGTCGGCGACGGCACCGCAGATCATCAGACAGTCGCCGTCGACCCGAGCCGCGGTGGCCCACACCGGCGGGTGCTCCACCCGCACCCGCAGCGCACCGTCATGCGACATCGCGACGATCCGTACGCCGGGCGCCACCCAGACAGCGGGCAACGCCGGCGGGATCTCACCAACCCTGACCGGTCCGATGACCGGGCGCACACCGGGGCCGGCGATCCCAGCCATCACCAGCCACGTGCCCGGTCGCCAGCCAGCGCCGGCACCCCGACGGAAACCCGGGCCGAAGCCGGGGCGCAGCGCCGCCGTACCGAACGAGGCCGTGAACGCCGACCAGGCCGGCGGATCGTCGAACGCGGGCGGCGACGACCGCGCGTTACCGGCCGGCAGCAGCTTGACCCGGGTCAGCGCGGGCACCGGCCGGCTGCGGCCCTGCTCTCGGAGCCACAGGCCACGCAGCAGCGGCCAGGGCGGGGAACCACCAGTTGTGGCCGGGGCGCGGTAGGCGTGCCCGGCGATCCGCAGCCGACCGTCCGACCAGGAGACGGCGCGCAGCGCGGTGCGTAGCCGACGGGTCGGCCGGTACAGCCGCTGCGGCACCGCCGGCACCACCGGCGGGTCGACACCGGCCCGGGTGGCCCGCACGACGGTGAGCAGTTCGGTCAGCCGGCCTTCACCGGCGAGGTGCCAGGCCACCCGCAAACCGGGATCGAGCCGATCCGGCACCGCCGGATCGACCTCGGCCAGAAACTCGCCAGCCAGGTCGAGAAACCGCTGGCGGTACGTCCCGTCGGGCACATCCGGCAGCAGATACAGGAACATCCGCAGATCGCTACGGAGCGCGACCGAGTCGTAGTGGTTCTTCAGCGCACGGTCGCCGAGCCTGGCCAGCGACCGGCTGGCACCGCGCACCGCGGCGAACCGGTCGACCAGGTTGGCGACCTCGGACTGTCGCTGGCTGATCGACTCCTCGGCACCCGCTTCGCGCTGCCGCCAGTGGTAGACCGGAGTAGGCAGCACATCGATCGCCTCGGCCAGCGCGTACGCCGGGATGGTCACCGGGATGTCCTCGTACCGGACGCCTTCGGGGAACCACAGGTCGTGGCGGTTCCAGAAATCGCGCCGGAACACCTTGTTGCAGGCCAGCCGGTCGTAGACCAGGTTGCGCCGGCTGGCCAGCCGGGTGCCGAGCCAGGTCTGCCGGTGGGTCCCGCGATGCAGCGGCGACTGCCACAGCCCTCGCGAGTTGAACAGCAGCACGTTGCCGGAGGCGATCTGCGAGCCGGTCGACTCCAACGCCTGGACCAGCACCTCGAACGCGTACGGCGGCAGCGTGTCGTCGCTGTCGACGAAGGTGAGATAGTCGCCGGTGGCGGCCCGGACACCGGTGTTGCGGGCGGCACCCAGCCCTCGGTTGTCCTGGCGGATCAGCCGGAAGCGCGGGTCGGTCGCGACACGGGCGGCGGCGATGTCCCCGCTGCTGTCGGTGGAGCCGTCGTCGACCAGGACGAACTCGACGTCCGGATGGCTCTGCCCGGCCAGCGAGTCGAGGCACTCCGGCAGATAGCGCGCCACGTTGTAGATCGGCACGACAGCGCTGAGCATCGCCCCCATGATCAGTTGTTGTGCTGCTCGCCCAGCAGCGCCCGGCGGACCACCCGCTCCGCGGCGTGACCGTCGTCGAGGTGGCAGAACCTGGTCCGGAACTGGGTGCGGGCCTTGGTGGCGGCGTCGTCGTCGACCGCACCGGTACGGAACACGTCCAGCAGGTGGCCGAACGTGGTCGCGACCGCGCCCGGCGGCTCGGCGGTGATGTCGAAGTAGACGCCTCGGGCCATCGCGTACGCGGCCGCGTCCGGGGCGTAGATGACGATCGGGCGGTCCAGCACGGCGTAGTCGAACATCGCCGAAGAATAGTCGGTTATCAGTACGTCGGCAGCCAGGTACAGGTCCTCCACCACCGGATGCGCCGACATGTCCCGTACCCGTCCGGTCGGTGGGGCGTCCGGTGCCCGGCCGGTGCGGTCCCGGTCATGGAAGTAGTGGCTGCGGATCAGCAGCCAGGCGTCCGGTCCGAGGACCTCGGCGAACTCGTCGGCGTCGAAGTCGGGCCGCCAGCCGGGCTGGTGCTCGCGGTGCGTCGGCAGGTAGAGCACCACCCGTTCACCAGGGCTGATACCGAGCGATTCGCGGGCGGCCGTCACGTCGGCGGCGGTGGCCAAGGCCAGTCGGTCGTTACGGGGGTAGCCGGAGTCGATCGACTCGAAGCTGCCCGGGTAGGCGCGTTCCCACATCTGCGTGGAGAACAGGTTGGCACTGACGCTGAAGTCCCAGCGGTCGATCCGGCGCAGCAACGAGGAGAAGTTCATCCTGGCCGCGCCGATCGGGTGCCGCCGCTGATCCAGCCCCATCACCTTGACCGGTGTGCCGTGGTGGGTCTGCACGTGCACCGAGCCGGGGCGTTTGCGCACGTAGTCCGGGAAGTTCACGTTGTTGATCAGCCACTTGGCGCGGGCCATGGTCCGGTAGTAGCGCCGGGTGCCGGCGATGACGTACGGCACTCCGGCCGGCATGCTGGCCGCCCGGTCGCGGCGTACCACCCACACCCCGTTGATCTGCGGGGCGATCTCGGCCGCCTTGGCGTGGATCGCCGCCGGGTTGCAGCTGTAGCCGCGGTACCAGTAGGCCGCGTAGACCGCGAGCGAGGGATCCATCGGCAGCCGCAACTGCAGCCGGTAGTAGCCGCGTAGCAGCGCCCGACGCCAGTCGCGGGCCAGGTTACGCAGGCGCCGCCGCGTCGGCCGGCCGGCCCGCGTGAACGCCGCCCGCAGCGATTTGCGAGCGCGCTGCAGCACGCGCAACGCCGCGAAGGTACGCCACCTGCCGGCGGCGAGCAGCCGGTGCTTGAGTCCGTCGACACCGGCCGGCATCGGATAGCCGGCGGCCGGCAGCCGCCGCTGGTAGTCGGCACTCGCCCTGATGAAGAACTCCCGGTGCACGTCGCGGGGCAGCCGGTTGTCGTGCCCGAGCACCATCAGGTAGTGGGCGATCATCTGGGCGAACAACTGCGGGCGTACGTGGTCGGCCCGCGACCCCTGGACGTCCAGCCAGTCGAAGGTGTGGCGCCAGTGGTCGAACATCTCGAAGTGCCGCCGACTGCGGGTCCGGGTGATCGCACCGGTGCGTCGTTGCCGGTAGTTGACGCACACCCGGTCGAGCACGGTGATCCGCTCGGCGGCCACGAGCAGCGGGAAGGTGAACGAAACGTCCTCGTACCAGCCATCGGCGAACCGCAGTCCGAGGCCGACCAGGAACTCCCGCCGGGTCACCTTGTTCCAGGCGGTGTGCAGCACCCGCAGGATCTCCGGGCGGGTGCGCGCGTCGAACACCGCCGACCCCGGCGAGGTGGGGAACGCCTGCCGTAGTGCGCTGGACGCCGAGTGGTAGTTCCAGAAGACCCGGGCGTGGTCGACGACCAACACGTCCGGGGTCGTCGCCCGCAGCCGGTTGGCCACCGCCCGCAACGCTCCGTCGGTCAGCCAGTCGTCGCTGTCGAGAAACCAGACGTATTCGCCGGTCGCGATGTCGAGCCCGGCGTTACGGGCGGCGCCGAGCCCGACGTTGGCCGGCAGCGACAACACCTTGATCCGGGGGTCGCGGGCGGCGTACTCGGCGAGGATCTGCCCGGAGCTGTCCGGTGAGCAGTCGTCCACCGCGATGACCTCGATGTCGGTGAACGACTGCTTGAGCAGCGAGTCGAGGCATTCCCGCAGGTATCCCTGCACCCGATAGACCGGCACAACGATACTAATCAATGTCATCGTGGCTCACCTGTGCTCGTGCCGGCGGGGCGGCCGGCGGGGTGGAAGGGTGGTGGCGAAGCAGCCGATGGCAGAGAAGCCGATGGCGCCGCCGGACGACGCCGGGCCGATGCACCGGCCCGGCGATGCTCGATCGCCGCGTCGGCGACGAAGATCACCAGCAGGTAGGCGGCGAGCAGGGTCGTCACCACGGCGGCCAGCACGGCCGGTCCCGCCGTGGCGGCGGCGAGCAGGATGACCCGGCCGTCCCAGCCGAGGCTCCACCGGTGCAGCGGTGGCGGGCCGAGTCGTTTGTCCAGCCGAGCGGTCAGGTCGTAGTGGTGCAGCGCCAGAACGAGCAGCAGCCCGTAGGTCACCGGCGGTGGCACCGCGGCGACCAGACCCGCCGCGATCACGAAGAGGTACTCGGCCGCCCGCAGCGCGGCCGGCACCAGCCAGTCGAGGGCGCCGGTGGCCGGCCGCGTCGCGCCGACGGCGGTGGCCAGCAGCAGGGCCGCGGCAGCCAGGACCGCGGCAGCCAGGACCGCGATCGTCGGCAGGGCGGTGGCAGCGGGTAGGGCGGGGATGGCCAGCGGGCCGGTCACCGCGACGAGCAACACGACGCTGGTCGCGGCACCGGCGAGGCCGGCCGGCAACTGGCCGGCACCGCCGCCGATCCCAGGCGGCAACCGGCCGGCACCGCCGCCGAAGCGGCGGGCGACCAGGCCCCGGGCGGCAAGGCGGCGGGCGGCGAGCCCGTCGTCGCGGTAACGGGCGGTGTCCACGGCGGCCAGCACCGGCACCCGCATCGCGTACGCCCGCAGGGTGCGCAGCGCCAGGGTGTATCCGGCGGCGAGCACTCCCCAGCTGAGCACCGCGACCAGGCTGACCAGCGGGTTGAACAGTGCGACGGTGACCGCGATCAGCGCCCAGCGTTCACCGATCGGGAAGACCACGGTGCGTTTGGCCCAGTAGACCAACGAGCCGGGATCGGCGATCACCCGGTCGGAAACCTGGCTGAGCCGACCACCGACCGAGCCACCGACCGAGCCGCCAGCGGGCACGGGCTGGCCGGCGTCGCGCCGGGCCGCCTCGTCGTGCAGCGCCCCGTACCAGGCGTCGGTCGCGTGCCGTACGGTCTGCAGCACCATCGCGGCGGTGGCCAGCGCCCAGCCGTTGCCCAGCCCGGACTGCTCGACCCCGATGCCGAGCCCGGCATAGACCAGGTACTCCTTGCCCCGGTCGGCGATGGTGTCCAGCCAGCCGCCGAAGGCGCTGAACCGACCGGTGTAGCGGGCGAGTTGACCATCGACACAGTCGAGGACGAACCCCAGGTAGAGCAGCACCGCGCCGAGCAGCGACAGCGGACGGCCACCGACAGCGAACAGGGTGGCAGCGGCACCGGCGAAGGCCACCGAGGCCACGGTCACCCCGGTCGGGCTGGCACCGAGCCGGGCCGCCAGCTTGGTCACCCAAGGCGACCATGTGCTGACGCAATATGTGGTGAACAGGTCGTCGTGTTCCTTGACCGCCAGCCGCAGCCTGGCGCGGTCGGGGTCGACCGCCCGCAGTTGGGCTTCGGCGGCTGCCAGCTGCGCCGGATCCCGTACCCGCTGGACCACGAGTTCACGCAGGCGGTACGCGTCGACCGTCACTCCGGCCGCGACCAGTGCGTCCAGCAGCGCGTCGAGCGGCTCGGGCGCGACGGCGTCGCCCGCCAGCCGCGCGCCTGCCACCGTCGCCGCGGCGGCCGGTCCGGCGGTCGCCAGCGCGGGCAGGTCGGGGGTGCCGATTCGAATCACTCCGCCGAACGTCAGTGCCCGTTCGTCCGGGGTCGTGCCGGGTGTCAGGGCGACGGCGGTGAGCTGACCACGTCGTTCGCACGCGGTGGCGACGCCGGCAAGGTTCGGGGCCGCGTCGGGGGCGTCGTCACCGTGCGCCACGAGCAGTAGGGCCCGGGTGCCGGCGGCCGGCCCGGCGTCGAGCTGGCGGAACACCTCGGTGTGCGCGACCACGTCGCCCGCGCACAGCAGCACCGGTTCGGTGGTGGTTGCCGCCATCCCGGCCAGCGATTCCAGGTCTGCCGTACGGACATCGACCACACCGGCGGCGACGAGCTGGGCCAGCAGCCGGCTCTGCTGCGTACCCGGCAGCACAATGGCCAGTGTCACAGCGGCGCGCCTCCGTCTCGCGTACCGGTCACCGGGTGCAGACCTCCCCTGGCCGCCCGGTACGGCCGCTCGTCGGGCGGCCGCGCTCCCACAGATGGAGCTGCGAAGACGCTCCGATGGGTGCGTTGCCCGAATAACCCCACGGCCGGGCACCGCGTGGGCGGACAACGCCGGCCAGGTTAGCAGTAGGTGAACATTGCTGGTAACACAAGCATCTGGGGATTGGCCGTAGCTCGACCGTGCCGCGACCGAACAACCGCGATGATCATGAATTGCTCCGGGTATCTCCCGTACGGGAGCCGCGACGCGAATCGGTCCCACGGCCGAGGGCACCCTCGCCGCCGGTACCTACCGTTGACGTCAGCCGGCCGGTCGCGGACGACGGCACCCACCGGCACCACCGACCGTAGCCGAGACGACATGGAGCACATCATGAGCCGCAAGCTGGTACGCCCCCGAAACGGCCGGATGATCGCCGGGGTCTGCGCCGGACTCGCCCACCGATTCGGTATCTCCGCGGGAATGGTCAGGTTGCTGTTCCTGCTCTCCCTGCTGCTGCCCGGCACCCAGGTGATCGTCTACCTGGCGCTGTGGATCGTCATGCCCAACGAGGACCGGTACCTCGCGTCCTCGCGCTGAGCCGGCGCGCGTCACCGGCGGATGTAGACCGCGATCCGCTCCGGCAGGTCCTCCCGGACCGTCCAGAACCGGTCGTCGAACTGGTCGCGGTGGAACCACAGGTCCGCCCAGCGCAGGTCGTCGCCGTCGCGGCGAAGCACGAAGACGTCGATCGGGCCGAACTCGGTCGACGCCGAGGCTGCCGCGAACGCCACCGGGTCACGCTCGCCGGCCAAGTCGCGTACCTGTGCCTTGCGCTCGTCCCAACGGGACAGGGTCGCGGCGGCCGTACGGTCGTTGCTCAGGTACCCGGGCCAGGGCAGGTACGCGAACAGCCGTTCGTCCACGCTGAGCGTCACCAGGCGGGGATCCTCGCCGACGGCGTCCTGCACCGCCTGGCGTACCGGTTCGACCGGGAACCACGGCACCCGCCCCCCGGCCGGGGCGTACCGGGGGTAGCCGCCGCCCGGCAGTGGCTGGGTGTGCGCCGCGGCTGCGTATCCGGACCCGACGCCGCCGGCGCCGGGTAGCCAGGCGGTGGAGTACCAGACCACACCCCAGCCCAGCAGCACCGCGAGGGGCGCCCCGACCAGGCCGACCGGGCCCGCGACGCGGGCCCGGCGGAGCAGGATCGGTACCACGTGGGCGATCGTCAACACCCCGGCGATGGCCAGCACGACGCCGTAGAGGCGGACGGTGTAGTGCGCGAACCCGGTGTGTCCGGTAAGCATCAGCCGGACGGTGGCCAGCAGCCGGTAGCCGAAGGCAGCGGCGGCGACCAGGGCCAGCGGTCGGGCCCACCAGGTGACCCGCAGCAACCAGACCAGCCCGGCCAGCCCGACCAGTTGCAGCCCACGCAACAGGATGTCGCTTTCCGGACCGGACTGGATGTCCAGAAACGGCAGCAGCCCGGCCAGGAAATGCGGGGAGACGTACCGATCGGAGACGAGTTGGCCACCGCCTTCGGCGACCAACCTCCACAGGTACGGCAACACGTACCAGGCGGAGACCGTGAACGCGACACCCGCGACCAGCGACAGGCGTCGCAGGTAGGCCCGACGGTCCGGTTCGGTCCGCCAGGCGAGCAGGACGATCGCCACCAGTCCGATGGCCGCGTAGACCAGCCATGCCTGGTAGAGCACGACCAGCAGGCCGCCGAGCAGCCCGGCGGGCAGCCAGTGCAACCGGGCCCGGGGTGGCCGGGTGAACGTCTCCAGCACCCACGGAATGAAGATCATCAGCGCCAACACCTCGTACGCCTTGCGCGGGTCCGACCAGGCGAGCACCCCGGTGCAGGCCACGGCCAGGGCGGTCCACGACCCGACCTGGCGGCGCCACAACAGGAAGGCCACCAGCACCGACGCGGACAGCGACAGCACCTCGGCGGCACCGAGCAGTCGCCAGGCTGGTTGGTCGAGCAGCACCGCCGCTCGGCCGACCAGCCACGCGTACAGCGGCGGGTACTCCGAGGGCAGACCGGCCACGGTGGTGTCGGTACTGGCAACGGTGACGGTGTACCGGGTCGCCGCCGCCGACATCCGCAGCATGTCGCCGTGCAGCCCACCGAAACCGAACGGGGTGCCGTGCAGCGCCGCCCGCAGGATCAGCACCACCCAGCCGGCGGCCAGGCCCGCGCCCACCCCGGACAGCGCACTCACCCCCGCCGGCGGCCCGAACCGCCGGATCACCGCAGCCGCCAGCAGGACCAAGCAGATCAGCAGCAGGCCGCCGGTGACCGGAAGGATCCGACCGGACGGGCTGAAGGGATCACGGTCGGCGACACTCGGCAGCCGCCAGGCGACCGGAACGGCCACCGCCCAGACCAGCACCGCGAGCAGTGCCGGATGGCCCGCGCTCGCCCAGCGGGAACGGGCCGCACCGGATGTCCGGTCGAGTGCTCCGGCAGAGGCGTCCGGGCCGCCGCGCTCGCCGGCGTTGCTCGGCCGTCGCTGGTCCGGCAGATCAGTGGAGGTTGCGTCGACACCCATCGTGCTCCGTCGGCTTCGGCTTGGCGTCTACCGTCAGCTGGGACTCGCCGCCAGCGGCGTGCTCGGCGACGGCACGTGCTGGTCCGTCACCGCGGCCGAGACCCGGCGCAGGCCGAGCAGGCTGGAGAAGAGCCCGGCGAAGATCAGCGTCGCACCGAGACCGATCGCGGTCGACGACGGTAACACCACCCGCAGCGTCGCACTGACGTCCTGTGCGCCGAACCCGGCCGCGCCCCAGGCGCCGATCGCCGCGACGGTGCCGGCCAGCCCGAGCAGGATCAGTCCCACCCCGGCGGCGGTGCAGGTCTCCAGCCGCAGGAACCGACTCCAGCGGTCGACCTGCCGCAGATTCGTCATGCCTTCGTACCGGCCGTAGATCACCGCGAAGGCGCCGAAGAGCAGGAGCTGGGCGCCGACCAGCATGGCGAGACAGGTGTAGACCAGCGTGCTCACGTCGAACCCGATGCCGCCGACGACGAACGGACCCACCACCAGTACGGCCGTGGCGACCAGTCCGATCGAGAACAGCGTGGCTCCGGGCCAGATGAGCATCTTCCGGGGCGCGAAGACCAGCAGGAACCGCAGATGCCGCCAGCCGTCCCGCCAGGTGCGCAGGTGTGGTGGGCGGCTGCGGCCGTCCGGGCTCAGCGTGGTCGGCACCTCCACGATGTCGTACCCGTTCAGCGCCGCCCGTACCACCAGCTCCGAGGCGAATTCCATGCCCGGCATGCACAGCTGCAACTGCCGGATCCGGTCACGGTTGAACCCGCGTATGCCGCAGTGGAAGTCGCCGACCTTGAGGCCGAACAGCCGCCGGCCCAGCCAGGACAGGACAGGGTTGCCCAGATGGCGGTGCAGGAACGGCATGGCGCCCGGGGCTATCCCGCCCTTGAAGCGGTTTCCCATCACCACGTCGTGGCCACGACGCAGTTCGTGGATGAACGACTCGAGGTTGGACAGGTCGTACGAGTCGTCGGCGTCCGCCATGATGACGTACCGGCCCCGGGCCTGTTCGATGCCGTTGATCAACGCCCCGCCGTAGCCTCGGACCGGTGCCGCGGAAACCCGGGCACCGGCTCGGACGGCGATTTCCTGCGAACCGTCGGTCGAGCCGTTGTCGCTCACCAGAACTTCACCCACGACGCTCATCCGGGTGAGCGCTTCGCGTGCCTTGCGAACGCAGACCTCCAGCGTTTCGGCCTCGTTCAGGCACGGCAGGAGCACGGTGACCTCGATCTGCCCAACCTGCTCAATCTGCTCGTTGCGCACGGATTGCACCACGGATGACCCCCCCGAAAATAGAAACCCCACGGTCAGGTCGATTCAACCCAGATACGAATTGTTCTCGCCTGGGCTTCGATCACTGATACGGGATTAACCTTCTCGGCTGCACTCTAACGCGGCGGATCCAAGACGTGCGCCAGGACCCCGGCGACGGAGGAACAAACCCGAATATCACTCCGTTTACCGGGGCCCTGCTACCGATTCAGAGGGCTACTCGCTTCTCGATTTCCTAGGCAGCCACGAAGGCGACAGAGACGCTTTCATAGCCCAGGGAGCGCAAGAGACCCGTCAACATCTTGCGCGTGTTCTCCTCGGCCCGGTCGGTGATGCCGCTGTCCCGGGCGGCAGCGGCTATCCGCTCCTCCGCCAGTTGGTAGACCTGCTGCTGCCGGTTGGGATCGCCGCCGAAGACCTCGCCGAGGCGGTTCAGCAGCCCACGCTCTTCGGCGAAGACGTAACTGCTGGCCAGATCCAGATCCGCGTCGGTCAACCGGGGGGCCGGAAGGGTGATCTGCACCGTACGGTCCTCTTCGTTGACAATGACGGCACCATCGGTTATTTGTCCGAAGTCAACGTAGGCCTCCACGCTGCCCACCCCGACGAACAACGTACGCTGATTGAGCAGAAAGTCCGGAACGTACCGTCGGTCCTTTTCGAGATCGACGATGACCTGATAGTTGCCCTCGGCCGCGACGAAACGGCTCAGATCCTGGATCGACTGCAGCACCGGCGGCTGGGTGCGATCCGTTTCCTGCTGCGCGAACGGATTGCGCCAACTGGGCCACAGCCCGGCCGCCTGGCTGCCGAGTACCAGCACCACGACCAACCCGAGTACGCCGAACGCCCAGAACAGGCCGCGGCCGACGTGACTCGTCCGAGAAGACGTCGCACCAGCGGAGTCCGACCCGGCATCGGCGGACGGCGGCTCGCCAGCCGGCGCCCAGTCATCGGCTGTTGCCCGACCTTTCGCATATTCCGGGTACTCCCGAGTGGGGTCGTTGACATCGCTGCGGGACACTGCGATCACCGTCCTCACCAGACGCGGGCCCACCGGTAGGGTCGCCTGGGCACACCGTACGGCTCCGGTACGACATCCGCATCCGCACAGCCGCGGGCCGTCGCCCCGTCAGCCGGTAGCGTGCGCCTCGACCAGCAGGTACACCCGGGCATGAATCTGGTTGCGCTGTTGCAGCGCCGCCCGCAGCGCCCGGTGCAGACCGTCTTCCAGATAGAGGGCGCCGTTCCACTGCACGACGTGCGGAAAGAGGTCACCGTAGAAGGTCGAGTCCTCGGCGAGGAGCTTGTCCAGCGCGAGCTCCCGCTTGGTCGTGATCAACTGATCGAGCCGCAACGGCCGGGGTGGGATTTCCGCCCACTGTTTGAGAGTCAACCCGTGCTCAGGGTAAGGACGACCGTCCCGCACCGCTTTGAAGATCACGACGGCGCGCTCCTCCCATGTCGCCTACCGGCCTGCGGCCCTGCCAATGCGGCCTGCGGCCCTGCCAATGGCCATGACCCGACCAGCCCTGACCTGACTACTCCCGTCACCGACGGCACCTTGTCCGCCGCCGGCGTGCCTGCCAGCCTAGCGAGTTCACGCGACAAGACCGGCTCGTTGTCCCGCGGACCGACCGCAGGCCTACCCCGTCCATCGGCCGCGATGCACCACCTCGGCGACCGGCCGGCGGCCTCGGCGCAGCGACGGGGAACGGGTGTCCGCCGCCCGGTAGCCCACCGTGATCGCGCCGATGGGCGTGAACTCCGCCGGCACCGAGAACGCCGCCCGGTAGTCCTCCGTACGCTCGGGCGGAATCCCGAAGAAGCACCCACCGAGTCCTTCGTCGACCACCGTCAGGAGCATCAGCAGGGCGGCGAATCCGGTGTCGATGTGCCAGTACGGCACCGGCCAACGGGCCTCGTCCCGGTCGGTCCAGCCCTTGTCCGGCTGGGCGTACCGGTCGAGGTACGCCGAACGGTTCGCGTGCGGCACGATGATCAGCGGCGCCCGGGTCATCCCGGTCAGCCAGCGACTGCGCCGATCGGTGTCCGGATCTCCGGCCACCGGTGTGGTGGCCGCCCAGAACCGCTCCCGGTCGGCGGCTTCGTCCAGCACCAGAAATCCCCACCCCTGCGAGAACCCCGCAGACGGAGCGTGCGTCGCGTACTCCAGCAGGCGGTCCACGACCTCCGGCGGCACCGGCCGCTCCGGATCGTAGTTGCGCACCATCCGCCGCCGCAGGACGACCTCGCGGAACTCCATCAGTGACTCCCCGCGCCGCTGTGACTCCCCACGCCGCTGTCCTGGATCGCCGGGCAGATCCCCCAACTCGCCTGCCAGGTCTGGGCCGGCTCCAGCGTGATGAGATCACGACCGGACCGGAACGCATCCGGTGGGCAGGTCATCGGCTCCACCGCCACCGAGCGCCGGTGGCGCGGCGCGGCCAACGTGTCCCCGCTGAACAACTGCCACCAGTTGAAGGCCGGATCGGCCCACACCGTCACGCTGGTCGATCCATCCGGGGTGGACAGCGTCACTGCGGAACCACCGCCGGTATCGCGCTTGAGCTCACCGAACGCGGTGTCCAGCAGCATCGCCCCGATCTGGCGCGGAGTGCCGAAGTCGTACTCACCACCGGCCAGCGTGGCCGCGCCGATCGGCAGCAGCCGGTTGTCCACCAGCAGCCGGCTCTCCGCCGGCAGGTGCACGACGGTCTCGTCGACCGATGTCGCCGGCAGGCGCAGGTACGGGTGCGCTCCGATGCCGAACGGCGCCGGCTCGGCGCTCGCGTTCGTCACCTGGTGGGTCACCTGCAGCCCGGCCGCGCCCACCCGCCACCGGGTACGCAGCACCAGCGACCACGGATAGCCCGGCTGTGGGACGAGTCTGCACCCGAGCACCACCTCGTCGGCCGTCTTGGACACCAACTGCCAGGGCAACCAGCAGGTCAACCCGTGGATGGCGGTGTGCCGGGACGGCTCGGACAGGTGCAACTGCCGGGTGTCGCCACCGAAGGTGTACCGGCCGTCGCGGATCCGGTTCGGCCAGGGTGCCAGGATCTGCCCGGCGCTGCCGACGCAGAGTTCGTGCTCGGCGTACCCGTCGACGTAGTCGAACCCGTCAGCCCGGTAGGTCCGCAGGCCGCCACCGACCTCGACCACGACGGCTTGGTGCCCGGCGGCCCCGATCGTCCACTGCGCCCCCGACGGCGGTCCCGGACGTGCATCGACGTTGTCCATGCGGCGACGATAACGGTTCAATCGGGGACCGTCGCACCCGCGAGCCGCGATCGACAATAACTGAAAGTAAATTCAACGTCGCTCACGGTGCCAGGCGTTCGATCATCCACCCACCGGCGGCGGTCCGGCGATAGCGGAACCGGTCGTGCAACCGGCTCGCCCGGCCCTGCCAGAACTCCACCGCCTCGGGTGTCACCCGGAACCCGCCCCAGTGCGGCGGGGTCGGCACCGACGACTCGCCCGCGAACCGCTGCGCCACCACGGCCAGGCCGGCGTCGATCGCGGCCCGGTCCGGCACCACCCGCGACTGATCGCTCGCCCACGCGCCGAGTTGCGAGCCCCGGGGCCGGGTCGCGAAGTAGGCCTCGCTTTCGGCCCGGCTGACCGGTGTCACCGCGCCGCGCACCTCGACCTGCCGGAACATCACGAACCAGGGAAAGAGCAGGCTGGCGCTGGGATTCGCGGCGATCTCGGTGGCCTTGCGCGACCCGTAGTTGGTGAAGAAGACCAGACCTTTCTCGTCGTACCCCTTGAGCAGCACGGTACGCACGCTCGGTCGGCCGGCACGGTCGGCGGTGGCGAGCACCATCGCGTTCGGCTCTGTCAGACCGACTCTTGTCGCATCGGCGAACCAGCGTTCGAACTGAACGTGCCACTCGTCGGCAAGATCGGCCCGGCGCAGTTCCGCAGCGCCGTGATAGTCACGACGCATCGGAGCCGGTCTTGGTGTGTCTCCCGTCACGTCGCTCTCCTGAACTAGGGCTACCCCGGTGGTCGAACTTACGCTGGTTACCCACCGGGCAAGAAGGTGTTACCCACCAAGCAAGAGGACCAGAACCCACCGGGCAACAACACGAGTAATGCCGCGCGGGGTCGCCTGAAGCAGTTCTACCGGGCGCTCGGGCAAGACCATCAAATCCCCACACAGGAGAGCCATATGTCCGATTTCAAACCGGGGCTCGAAGGTGTGATCGCCTTCGAGACCGAGATCGCCGAGCCCGACAAAGAAGGCGGCGCCCTACGATACCGCGGGGTCGACATCGAGGATCTGATCGGACAGGTCTCCTTCGGCAACGTGTGGGCGCTGCTGGTCGACGGGCGATTCGGCCCGGGGCTGCCGCCGGCCGAGCCGTTCCCGGTGCCGGTGCACTCCGGGGACATCCGGGTCGACGTACAGTCCGCGGTCGCCATGCTGGCCCCGTACTGGGGGCTGTCCCAACTGCTCGACATCTCCGACGAGCAGGTTCGCGCCGACCTCGCCCGGGTCTCGGTCACCGCGCTGTCGTTCGTCGCCCAGTCGGCCCGCGGTCTGGGTCTGCCGGCCGTGCCGCAGAAAGAGATCGACAAGGCGCAGACGGTCGTCGAGCGGTTCATGCGCCGCTGGCGCGGTGAGCCCGATCCGCGGCATGTCAAGGCCGTCGACGCGTACTTCATCTCGGCCGCCGAGCACGGTATGAACGCCTCCACCTTCACCGCCCGGGTGGTCGCCTCCACCGGAGCCGACGCCGCCGCCTGCATCTCCTCCGGCATCGGCGCGCTGTCCGGACCACTGCACGGCGGCGCGCCGTCGCGGGTGCTGCACATGATCGAGGGCGTGGAGCGCAGCGGCGACGCCGAGGCGTACGTCAAGGGCGTCCTCGACCGCGGCGAGCGGCTGATGGGTTTCGGCCACCGGGTCTACCGGGCCGAAGACCCGCGCGCCCGGGTGCTGCGGCGCACCGCCAAGGAACTCGGCGCACCGCGCTACGAGGTGGCCGAGGCATTGGAAAAGGCCGCGCTGGAGGAGTTGCACGCCCGCAAGCCGGACCGGGTGCTGGCTACCAACGTCGAGTTCTGGTCGGCGGTGGTGCTCGACTTCGCCGAGGTGCCGGCGCACATGTTCACTTCCATGTTCACCTGTGCCCGGATGGGCGGTTGGAGCGCGCACATCCTGGAGCAGAAGCGGCTCAAGCGGCTGGTCCGGCCGTCCGCCCGCTACGTCGGTCCGGCTCCGCGCAAGCCGCAGGAGGTCTCCGGCTGGGAAGCGGTCCCGCACGACGTCTGATCACGGGGCCCGACGCGGGACCGGCCGGACGCCGGGGTGTGGGGCACGCCTCAGTCGCAGGCGTGGGACCACGCCCCGGGCCGGGCCGGGCGGGTGCGAGGATGGGAGATCCATGACGCACCCCGGAAGGACTTCTGGTAACCGTGGCTGACGTTGCGACGATTCGCATCCCAGACGAGATCAAGCCCGCCGACGGCAGGTTCGGTTGCGGCCCGTCGAAGGTCCGCCCGGCGTCCGTCGCCGCGCTCTCCGAGGTCGCCACCAGCTACCTGGGCACCTCGCACCGGCAGAAGACGGTGCGTGACCAGGTCGCCCGGCTACGCCGCGGCATCTCGGAGTTCTTCGCCCTGCCCGACGGCTACGAGGTGATCCTCGGCAACGGCGGCACCACCGCCTTCTGGGAGGTCGCGACCTTCGGACTGGTCCGCGACCGGGCCCAGTTCGCCAGCTTCGGCGAGTTCGGCGCCAAGTTCGCCAAGGCGGTACGCGAGGCACCGTTCCTCGGCGAGCCGACGGTGTACAAGGCCGACCCGGGCTCGGCTCCGACTCTGGTCGCCGAAGCCGGGGTGGACGTGTACGCGACCCCGCACAACGAGACCTCGACCGGGGTCGCGGTGCCGATCAAGCGGGTCGCCGGGGCCGACGACGGAGCCCTGATGCTGGTCGACGCGACGTCGGGCGCCGGCGGACTGGAGGTCGACCCGGCCGAGACCGACGTCTATTATTTCGCCCCGCAGAAGTGCTTCGGCTCCGACGGTGGCATCTGGCTGGCCCTGATGTCGCCCGCCGCGCTGGCGCGGGCCACCGAGGTCAAGGCCTCCGGTCGGTACATCCCGGCCTTCCTCGACCTGGTCACCGCGATCGACAACTCGCGGCTGGAGCAGACCTACAACACCCCGGCGCTGGCGACGATCTTCCTGGCCGCCGAGCAGACCGACTGGATGAACGCCCAGGGCGGATTGCCCTGGGCGGCGAAACGGACGGCGGAGAGCGCGGCGGCGATCTACGGCTGGGCGCAGCGCTCCGCGGTGGCCACGCCGTTCGTGGCCGACCCCGCGCTGCGGTCGAACGTGGTGGCGACGATCGACTTCGCCGCCGGCGTGGACGCGTCGTCGATCGCCAGGGTGTTGCGGGCCAACGGGATCGTCGACACCGAGCCGTACCGCAAGCTGGGTCGCAACCAGCTGCGGGTGGCGTTGTTCCCGGCGGTCGACCCGACCGACGTCGAGGCGTTGACCGCCTGCGTCGACTACGTCGTCGAACGGCTCTGATTTTCTGCCGGTTTCGGGTATGTCATGGCGTACGGCCGGTTCGGTCCGCTATTGTAGCCAAACTGGCCGTATTGCTACATTGCCACCTTGGTGTCCGACTCATCACATTGACACCAGTGGCTAGCTGACAGCGCGCCGCCTGCCCTGATTCCGCACCGGAAAGAGCGTGGCAGCTCACTTGACATGCCCGGCGTGGCCTACTCCCATCGGGTGACTTATCGGCGTACCGTGTCCCAGGAGACGCCGGGGGGAGAGGTCGACCTGCGGCGTGGGGCAGCTCAGCGGGACGGAGGCAACGCGATGCGCCCAGTACGCTTCGTCGCCCTCTCCGAGGACGGTCAGGCCCTGGTTCTCGCCGACGAGGTGGGTCGGCTGCTCGCCCTGCCCATCGACGACCGGGTCTCCGGCGCCGTACAGGCCGATCCGGGCAGCAGCCCGGCGACGCTGACCGTGGCCAGCCCCACCGGTGACACGAAGCCTTCCCTGTCCCCGCGCGACATCCAGGCCCGCATCCGCGCCGGCGAGACCGCCGACGACGTTGCCCGGATCGCCGGTGTGCCGGTCGACCGGGTGCTGCGCTACGCCGGCCCGGTGCTGCAGGAACGGGCGATGCTCGCCCAGCACGCCCGGCGCACCCGGCTGAAGAACTCGGAAAAGGGCGCCCCGCTCGCCGAGGTGGTGGACGGCCGGCTGGCCCAGCACGGCATCGACGCCGAGAAGATCTCCTGGGACGCGTACCGGCGCGACGACGGCGCCTGGCGGATCATCGCCACCTGGCCGTCCGGCAAGGCGACCGCCCAGGCCATCTGGGAGCTGGACAAGAGCCGGCAGGTCATCTCGCCGCACGACGACATGGCGCAGTACCTGTGCACCGAGCGGCCCACTCAGATCCTCGGCCAGGAGCCGGCACCTGAGCGCGGCGGTCACGCGCTGCCCGGTCCCTCCCGCAACGAACTTGGCCGCGGCGGTCACGGCCTGCCCGCCGCGCCGGGCGACCAGCCCCGGCCCAGCCGGGATCCGATCCGGGCCGGCCGAGACGCGCTGCTCGCCTCACTGGACCGCCCGCTCGGCTCGGCCGCCGGGCGCGGTCTGGAGCCGGCAGCCGGCGCCGGTGCGGACACCCCCCGGCAACGGCCGGTCGCCGGCGGGGCGGCCGCGCTGCTCGGCGGCGGCGCAGGCTCCGCGTTCGACGACGACGCGGACGCGCCGAAGGAGGTCCCGGCGGTGCCGTCGCTGGCGGTGCTGCGGCCCCGCCGCGCCGGCTCGGGTAACGGCGACGCCCCCGCCGACGGCTCCGGCAAGTCCCGCAAGCGGCTGCCCAGCTGGGACGACGTGCTGTTCGGCAGCGGCCCCGCCGCCCGCGAAAGCTCCTGACGGCGTCGTCCGCCGAAGGCGTACGGCCATCCGGTCGGGGATCGCCCTCGGCGGACGACGCTCCCGCGTGGCAGGGTTGCCCGCATGGAGTACACCAATCTCGGCCGTACCGGCCTGTCCGTGAGCCGGTTGTGCCTCGGCACGATGAACTTCGGGCCGCAGACCGACGAAGCGGGCAGCTTCGCGATCATGGACCGGGCACTCGAACACGGCATCAACTTCCACGACACCGCGAACGTCTACGGCTGGCAGCTCGGCGAGGGCGTCACCGAGCGGATCATCGGACGGTGGTTCGCCCAGGGCGGCGGCCGGCGGGAGAAGGTGGTCCTGGCTACCAAGGTGTACGGGAAGATGGGCGACTGGCCCAACGAACAGGGCCTGTCCGCCCGGCACATCGTCCGCGCCTGCGATGACTCGCTGCGCCGGCTGCAGACCGACTGGATCGATCTGTACCAGATGCACCATGTCTCCCGGCAGACACCCTGGGAGGAAATCTGGCAGGCGATGGAGACCCTGGTCGCCCAGGGCAAGGTGCTCTACGTGGGATCGTCCAACTTCGCCGGTTGGCACATCGCAGCGGCCCAGGAGGCCGCCCGCCGACGCAATTTCCTCGGCCTCGTCTCCGAGCAGTGCATCTACAACCTGTTGACCCGGCACGTCGAGCTTGAGGTCATCCCGGCCGCGCAGCATCACGGGCTCGGTGTGATCCCCTGGTCGCCACTGCACGGCGGGCTGCTCAGCGGAGCCATCCGCAAGGAGGCCGCCGGTGAACAGGCCCGCTCCGGCAGCGGACGGTCCGCCGAAGCTCTCACCGAGCATCGCGGCACCATCGAGTCGTACGAGAAGTTCTGCGCCGAACTGGGCCACGACCCGGCGGATGTGGCCCTGGCCTGGCTGTTGTCCCGGCCGGGGGTGACCGCCCCGATCATCGGGCCGCGTACGACCGGCCAGCTCGACGGCTCGCTACGGGCGTTCGGCGTCACGCTCGACGACGACGTTCTCACGCGGCTCGACGAGCTCTTCCCGCCGGTCGGCAAGGGCGGGCCGGCCCCCGAAGCCTGGGCCTGGTAAACGCCGCCCCTACCCCGCACTCCCGCCGTCCGTCGGGTCAGGGGCGGGCCGGGGCGGGCCGGGCCGGCAGTACGTAGATCCGGGGCCGCGGACCCCAGCGCATCCGCAGCCGGCCACCGGTGCGGCGCAACTGCCAGGCGAGGGCCGCCCCGGTCACCAGGAACGAGATCACGCCGCCGAGCCAGATGCTGGCGCCGGCGCCGAAGTGTTCGGCGACCCAGCCGATGATCGGCGCGCCGACCGGGTTCGTGCCCAGGAAGACCAGCACCCACAGGGCCATCACCCGGCCTCGGAAGGCTGGGTCGACACCGAGCTGTACCCGCTGGTTGGACGCCTGCGCGAAGTAGACCATGAAGAATCCGGTCGGCAGCAGCAGGACCACGACCAGCCAGTACACCGGGGCCAGGCCGACGAGCGTGCCCAGCCCGGCGAAGGCGAGCGCGCTGCCGAGCACCGCGTACACCGAGGGCCGGCCGCGCCGACCACTCGCGGCGAGGGCACCGGCCAGCGCGCCGACCGCGAGCGCCGTGGTGAACAGTCCGAACGAGGCCGCTCCGGTGTTGAACACGGTCTTCGCCAGCGCGGCGAGGGTGAGCTGGAAATTGAACAGCAACAACCCGAGCACGGCCATCAGCGCCATCGGCAGCAGCAGATCGGGACGGTTGGACACGTAGCGGAGGCCGTCCACCACCCGGACGGCGTCCCGCTGGGCGCCGGTCGGCAGTCCGGCCCGGTACAGCTCACCGGTCCGCATCCGGACCAGATTGACCAGCGGTGCGCAGGACGCGATGGCGCTGATCAGGAAGACCGGACCGACGTCGAAGACGGCGATGGCGACACCGGCGAGCGCGGGGCCGACGATGCGCGCGGTGTTGAACGTCGCCGAGGACAGCGCCAGGGCGTTGGGCAGCAAGTGGGTGTCGACGAGTTCGGAGATGAACGACTGGCGGACCGGAGTTTCCAGGGCGTTGCCCACGCCGAGCAGACCAGCGAAAACGAACACGTGCCACAGCGCGACGACGCCGGTCAGCACCAGCACGCTCATCACCATGGCCAGTACGCACCAGATCGAGTTGGCGATGAACAGCAGCAACCGCTTGTCGTAGCGGTCGGCGAGCCGGCCGGACAAAAGGGTGAACAGCAGGACCGGGGTGAACTGCAGCGCGATGACCACGCCGAGCGCGGTAGCCGAGTCGTCCGACAACTGCAGGACGAGCCAGTCCTGCGCGATGAACATCATCCACACCCCGATCAGCTTGATCAGCTGACCGGTGGCGAAGATCCGGTAGTTGCGGACCTGCAGGGACTGGAAGGTGGTGTTCAGTGTCGCCCGCACTCGGGGTGCGCCTCCTCGGGTCGTACGCGTCATCCACGTGGGACGAAGCGGACCCGGTCGCGACGACCGTGCCGTCAGTCGCTGGCGACCTGCTGCAAGATCTCCGCGGCACGCCGTAGCGTGCCGCGGTCGTCGGGGCTCAGCGCCGCGAGCCGGATGGCGAGCCACTCGTCGCGGATCCGCTCGAACCTGGCGATCACCTCGCGCCCCGGCTCGGTGGTCGACAGGATCACCTGTCGACCGTCGGTCGGATGCGGGGTACGCCGCACCAGACCGCGCTCTTCGAGCTTCGCGACGATCTTGGTCATCGTCGGCGGCTGGACCCGTTCGACGTCGGCCAGCTCCCGTGGGCTCATCGCCCCGGCCAGCTCCAGACTGGTCAACGCGGAGAGCTGGGTCACCGTCAGGTCGCCGACCGGCCGGGCCTGCCGGACCCGCCGGTTGAGTCGGGTGATGGCATGGCGCAGGGTCGTTGCCAGCTGTGCGGCTGTGACCTGCTCTCCCATCACTGCCCACTCCGTCACGTTCGTTAGCCTAACTAACAACCGACCCGATCGCCCAGCAGTTATGACCACGGTCACCAGGGTGACCCAGCGTACCGCCCGCGCCCGCCCGGACAACGTCACGGGCGCGGGCGGCGCTCAGCCGATCAACAACTCCAGCGGATGACGCAGGAAATAGAGCGTGAACAGGACCGCCACCCCGTACAGCAGGGGGTGTACCGCGGCCGCCTTGCCCTTCACCAACTTGATCAGCACGAAGCTGATCACGCCGGCGCCGATACCGTTGGAGATCGAGTAGGTGAACGGCATCAGCACGATGGTGAGGAACGCCGGAATGGCGATCTCGTAGTCGGTCCAGTCGATCGTGCGGACCGCGGTCAGCATCAGGAAACCGACCACCACCAGGGCCGTCGACGCCGCTTCGAACGGCACCACCTCGACCAGCGGCGACAGGAACACGGCGAGCAGGAACAACCCGCCGGTGACCAGGTTGGCCGCCCCGGTCCGGGCACCCTCCGCCACCCCGGCGGCGCTTTCGATGTACGAGGTGTTGCTCGACGTGCTGGCCAGGCCACCCGCCGCCGCCGCTATCGAGTCGACCACCAGGATCTCCTTCGTCCGCGGCGGCATGCCCTCGGCGTCCAGCAGGCCGCCCTCCTGGCCGACCGCCACCATCGTGCCCATGGTGTCGAAGAAATCGGTCAGCAGCAGGGTGAAGACGAACATCAACGCGATCAGCCAGGTAGCCGAATCCCAGGCACCGAGCACATTGAACTTGCCCAGCAGCGACAGGTCCGGCGTGCCGACGATCTGGTCGGGCAGGGTGGGCACGGTCAGCGCCCAGCCACCGGGCTGACCGTCCGGCCCGCCGGCGGGACCGAACCGACCGATCGCCTCGACGACGATCGCCAGCACGGTCGAACCGAGGATGCCGATCAGGATCGCGCCGCGCACCTTACGTACGACCAGCACCAGGGTCAGCACCAGGCCGAGGACGAACACCAGCGCCGGCCAGGTGGCGATCATGCCGTTGATGCCCAGCCCGAGCGGCGGGGACGCGGTGCCACCGGTGACGAATCCCGCGTTGACGAAGCCGATCAGCGCGAGGAACAGGCCGATGCCGACGCCGATGGCGGTCTTCAGTTGGGTCGGCACCGCCCGGAACACGGCGCCGCGCAGCCCGGTGAGCACCAGGACCAGGATGATCACGCCTTCGATGACCACCAGCCCCATGGCGTCGGCCCAGGTCATCTGTGGGGCGATCTCGAACGCGACGAGCGCGTTCACGCCGAGCCCGGCCGCCAGCGCGAGCGGGAACCGGGCGACGACGCCCATCAGCAGGGTCATCAGCCCGGCGACCAGAGCGGTGGCGGCGGCGATGGCCGGGATGGCCAGGCTAACTCCCGCGCCGTCGACCGCGCTGCCCAGGATGAGCGGGTTGAGCACCACGATGTACGCCATGGTGAAGAAGGTGGCCAGGCCACCGCGTACCTCACGGCCCGGGGTGGAGCCCCGGGCGGTTATCTCGAAGAACCGGTCGAACGCGTTGCGCGGGCTCCGGTCCGGGGTTTCCCCGGCCGTCTCCGCCGGCACTGTCGCCATAGGCCCTCACAGCTGATCATAAGGATGGATTGGCGCATCGTCTCAGATCACTTGTTACCGAGGAAGGTCATCGCGGTTACGTCATGCAGCCGCTGGTCACGAAACACCCATCGAGACGCCGTCGATCAACGACGACGTACGCTGGTCAGGTGCCCGAACCGCCGCCGCACGCCGTGCCGGCCGCCGCGACCATCGCGACGAAACCACCGAAGGCGCCACGGCCGGCGCCACTCGATCCGCCGATGGTGCCGTTCGCCGTCGGCGGCATGGCCGCCTGGGCGGTCGCCGTGGTGGCCTGTCTGCTCGCCCGGGACTGGCTGGCCACGCACGGCCGTACCGACTGGCTCTGGATCAGCGTCGCGGGGTTCCTGCTCGGGCTGCCCGGACTGGCGGTGATGCTGCGCCACGACGCCAACCGGCGCCGCCGGTCGGTCAGGTCTGCGTCGCGCCGCCCGGAGTAACGGCGACGGCTTCCACCTCACTGTCGTCGTAGACGGTCGGCAATTCCTCGACCGGCGTCTCGGCCGACCCGATCAACGCCTCGGAATGTGCACCGCAGCCGTGGTCCACACTCACCGCCCGGCCGTCGTCCGGCGCGTAGACGTTGCCGCAGACCCCGAACGCCTGCCGCAGCGAGCCGGCCAGCAGCAGATAGAAGCCGCAGGACCCGCAGCGGGCGCTCGCCGGCGCGGCGACCGAGATCGGCGCCTCCGGGCCGTGCTCACCGTCGTACCAGCGCTGCGCGGTGTCCGCCCGGCCCTCGCGCGACATGACCCGGCTACGGCCCAGGCCCAGCTCCCAGCAGACTTCCTCCACCGCCGGGTCGTCAGACTGCAGGTAGCCCGGTGCCAGCCGGTCATCGTCGGACGACGTCGGCAGCAGGTCGCCGACTCCGAGGTCACCGGGCTGCAGCCGGTCCTGCCACGGCAGCCAGCCCGGAGCCAGCAGGGCGTCCGGTCCGGGCAGCAACACCGTCTCGCAGACGGTGACCCGACGACTGCGGGCGACCCGGGTGACCGTGACCGCCCACCGCCAGCCCTGGTAGCCGGACATCAGGCACTCAAACATATGAGTGACCAGTCGTTCACCTTCGGCAACTACCTGCAGGTGCTCACCCACCTCGGCCGGGTCGACCGCCGCGACGAGCGCGGCATGCGCTTCGTCGACAGCCTTCGCACACATGGCATCGAGGCGGGCGGCGCGAGTGGTGCTCCTGGTCACCATCCCATTGTTGCCTACCGGATGCCGCTGGCGACAGGCACTCCCCACGCACCGCCATTTCCGGTGCAGCCCGAGACGGAACCCCCGCGAATGGGTGAGGATGAGGTCATGGCGCTGTTCCGCTCGCTGGGTCGCACCGTCGGAGCCGGGTTCCGCGGCTCCCGAGCAGTGCTGCGCGGCACCGCGTACAGCAGCCGGTGGGCGGGCCGCAAGGTCATGCGGGTACGCCAGCGGGGCGCCGGCGGCGAGCCGGGCATGACCCGGCTGTTCGACCTGCACGCCGCCTCCTGCGCCGGGGACACCCTGGTCACCATCGGGCTGGCCGGGACGATCTTCTTCAGCGCACCACTCGGGGAGGCGCGCAGCAGTGTCGCGCTCTATCTGCTGGTCACCATGGTGCCGTTCGCCCTGCTCGCCCCGGTGGTCGGCCCGGTGCTGGACCACTTCCGGCACGGCCGCCGGTACGCGCTGGCCACCACCATGCTGGGCCGGGCGTTCCTGGCCTGGCTGATCGCCGACCACCTGAACGGATTCGGGCTGTACCCGGCCGCGTTCGGTGTGCTGGCGCTGTCGCGTGCGTACGGCGTGGGCCGGTCCGCAGCCATCCCCCGGCTGCTGCCGGCGGGTCTGGGCCTGTCCCAGGCCGGAGCACGGGCCAGCGTGTACGGCACGATCGCCGGCGCCGTCGTCGCGCCGCTGGGCCTGGCCGCCTTCTGGTTCGGACCGCAATGGCCGTTGCGGGTGGCCTCGGCGATCTTCCTGGTCGGCATGGTGATCGCGCTGCGGTTGCCGCCCCGGGCGGACTCCGAGCCGCCGGAGCGGGTGCCCCGGGCGTTCACGCTGCTGCGCCCGCGCCGAGGCGCCGGGCGACAGCGGATCCTCTCCGGTCGACTCGTGGTCGCCGCCCTGGTCGGCAGTTGCACGTTGCGGGCGCTCTACGGGTTCCTACTGCTCTTTCTCGCCTTCGCGGTCAAGGCCGGTGACCTGACCACGATCGTGGTCGGCAGGGACCTCGGTGACGAAGGCGCGCTCGGGCTGGTCGGTGCCGCACTGGCCGGCGGCAGTTTTCTGGCCACCGCGATCGGCAGTCGGATGCGCATCCAGCACCCGCTCGCTCTGCAGTCCAGCGGGCTGGTGATCGTCGCCGGTGTCGGGGTGCTCACCGCGCTGCAGTTCTCGCTGCTGATGGTGGTGTTGTTCTGTTTCGTCACCGCGGTGATCAGCGGCATGGCGAAACTCGCGGTGGACGCCACCATCCAGGAACGGATCCGGGAACGGCTGCGGGCCAGCGCTTTCGCCCACTCGGAGACGATCCTGATGCTGGCCTTCGTCGCCGGTGGCGGCTGCGGTCTGATCCCGGTCGACGGACGGATCGGGGTGGCGGCCGCCGCCGGCTTCGCCGTCCTGGCCGCCGGCCGGGCGACGGTCGTCGCCGGACGCCAACGCAAGGAACGTCTCAACGGCCGTCCAGCCGCCGATGTGGCCGACAGTGCCGACGACGAACCGGCCGATCAGGTCGCCGCCGGCCCCGGGGTCCGCGAGGATGCGACGGTCTCCGCCGATCCGCAGGAACCGCCGCGCACCCGGCAGTCGATCATTCCGGCCCGACCGCGACCTCGACCGCGACCGGAGGCGGAGCCGGCACCGACGCCGGCACCGGTCACCACCGCGCCGGCCAACCCGGCGACGGCGGCCGACGACGCCGACGATTCGGCGCCTCCCGGATTCCACATCTACCGCCCCTCGTCCGCGAACGGCCGTGGCGACCGGGAGGATCCTGGTGGCGAGCCCGGACCCGGGCGGTGAACCACAGGAGGCGTGACAGGTGCGAATCCTGGTCGTGACCGCGGTCGACGCGGAGGCCACGGCCGTCCGGCATGGTCTGGTCCCGGCGGCCGGCGGCAGAATGGTGGAGGTTGCGGTGGTAGGGGTAGGTTCAGCTGCCGCCGCCGCCGGCACCAGCCGGCAACTCGCCCTGGCGGCGAGCACCGGTCGGCCGTACCACGCGGTGATCAGCGCCGGAATCGGCGGCGGCTTTCCCGGGCGGGTCGAGGTAGGACAGACCGTGCTGGCTACCCGGTGCGTGGCCGCCGATCTCGGCGCCGAGTCACCGGACGGCTTCCTCAGCCTCGACGAGTTGGGCTTCGGCAGCGCGACCGCCCCGGTCGACCGCGACCTCACCGCCTGGTTGCGGGCCGCGCTGCCAGCGGCCACGACCGGCGCGGTCCTCACCATGAACACGGTGACCGGCACCGCGGCGAGTGCCGCCGCGCTGGCCGCCCGACATCCGGACGCCGTGGCCGAAGCCATGGAAGGGTACGGCGTGGCCTGTGCCGCCGGGCTCGCCGGGCTGCCGTTCGCGGAGTTGCGGACCATCTCCAACGCCGTTGGTCCGCGTGACCGGTCCGGTTGGCGGATCCCGGCGGCGCTGGCCGCGCTGACCACCGCCCTGACCACCCTGACCACCGCCCTGACCACCCTGACCGGCACTCCTGCCGCGCCCCCGACGCCGACCAGGCCGGCAGCCGGCTAGCGTGGCGGCCGTGGCCCTGAACCTGGCGATCTCCCCCTGCCCCAACGACACGTTCGTGTTCCACGCCCTGGTGCACGGTCTGGTACCGGACGCGCCGCCGGTGACCGTGACCTACGCCGATGTCGACGTCACCAACACCGCCGCCCAGCGCGGTGAGTACGACCTGGTCAAGGTCAGTTTCGCGGCGCTGCCGTGGCTGCTCGACGGCTACCACCTGCTGCCCTGCGGTGGGGCGTTGGGACGTGGCTGCGGACCGCTGCTGTTGACCGCCGACGGGACCGGGCGGGACAGCTGGGCCGACGGTGACCTGTCCGGAGCGACGGTGGCGGTGCCCGGTGAGCGGACCACCGCGTACCTGCTGTTGCGGCTCTGGTCGGCCGGGCGACCGCCGACCCGGATCGAGGTCGTCCCGTTCCACGAGATCATGCCCGGCGTGGCTGCCGGCCGGTACGACGCCGGCCTGGTGATCCACGAAGCACGGTTCACCTATCCCCGGTACGGGCTGACCGAACTGGTCGACCTGGGTGCCTGGTGGGAGGCGGACACCGGGCTGCCGATTCCGCTCGGCGCGATCCTCGCCCGGCGCGGCGCGGTCGACCCGGGAGCTGCCGCTTCCTGGGTACGCGAATCGGTCCGGCACGCGTGGGCCGATCCGGACGCCAGCCGTGACTACGTGCTGACCCACGCCCAGGAGATGGAGACCGACGTCGTCGACCGGCACATCGCCCTGTACGTCAACGAGTTCACCGCCGACCTCGGCACCGACGGGCACGCCGCAGTGGACGCCCTACTGCGACGGGCGGCAGCGCACGGGTTGACCCCGCCCCTGCCGCCCGTCGACTGACCGGCTCGTTCCCGGCCGTCCCCGGCGTCACCGGACCGGCTCGGCACCGGTGACCACCGCGCGGCTCACACCTCCAGCTCGCGGGCGACCGCGTGCACCAACTGCGCCACCGTCTGCGTGGTCTTGCGGTCCGGGAACCGGCCACGGCGCAGGTCCGGCTGGACCTTCGCCTCCAACACCTTGATCATGTCCTCGACCATGCCGTGCAGCTCCTCGGGCGGACGGCGCCGCAGCTCCGCGACCGAGGGCGGAGCCTCCAGCAGCTGCACCCCGAGGGCCTGCGCGCCCCGACGGCTGTCGACCACCCCGAACTCGACCCGCTGCCCGGACTTGAGGTCGGTGACGCCAGCTGGCAACGCTCCCTTCGGCAGGAACACGTCACCACCTTCGTCACTGGTGACGAAGCCGTACCCCTTCCCTGCGTCGTACCACTTCACTCGACCCGTCGGCACCACTGACCTCGACTTCACTAAGCGGATTAACCCTCACCAGGCTAGCCGGAGCAGGCTATCGAGCGCTTCCGGGAATCCGGTCAGGTCGTCGATGACGGTGGCCGCGCCCGCGGCCCGCAGGTGCGCCGCCGGGCACGGGCCGGACGCCACCCCGATGCCGGGAATCGCCGCCGCCTGGGCGGCCACCATGTCCGCGGTGTGATCGCCCACGTAGACCTGTACGCCGTGCTCGCGCAGCGCGGTCGCCTTGCCCTCGGCGAACAGGTCGCCGGCGACCTCGTCCACCGGCAGGCCGAGGTGGTCCAGATGCAGCCGGGCCAGCCGGCCGAGCTTGGAGGTGACCACCACCACCCGGCCGCCACGGGAACGGACCAGCTCGACCGCGGCGGCCGCACCGGGCAGCAGCCGCGACGGGGTGATCGCGTGCTCCGGATACAGCGCCCGGAACTGCGCGACCGCGGTGTCGATCTCCTCGGGTGGGAACCACTGCCCGATCTCGTGACGCAACGGCGGGCCGAGACGGGACACGGCCAGGGCGACATCGACGTGTACGCCGGTCCGTCGGGTGAGTGCCCGGTAGGTGGCGGCGATCCCTGGCCGTGAATCGATCAACGTCATATCCAGGTCGAACCCGACCGACGGCGCCATCGCCTCCGCCCCTCCCCAAGGACACCGGCCAGCTCTCCGCCACGGACACCGGCCAGGCGGCCATCGTCGCACGGTCCGCCCAGCCCGCTCCAGACGGCCGAGGCCACGACCGGCCTTTGGCGGGCTAGCGTGGAACAACCATGGCCACCACACTCGCCGACCACTTGCGTGCCCGCTCCGACGCGGAGTTGGGTGACCTACTGCGGCTGCGTCCCGACCTGGTCGTGCCGGTGCCGACCGATCTCGCCACGCTGGCCGCCCGCGCCCAGTCCCGGGTCTCCACCGCCCGGGCGCTCGACGACCTCGACGAGTTCACCCTGCAGATCCTGGACGCGGCCCGGCTGTCCCGCGCTGCGGATGACGGCACCACCTCGGTCGACGCGGTGCTGGCGATGGCGACGACACCGGGTGCGGCCGGCACCGCGCAGGTGCGGTCCGCGCTGGACCGGTTGCGCGCCCGCGGCCTGCTGTACGGGCCGGCCGAGCAGTTGCGGGTGGCTGGCGGGGTGGACGAGGCGTGTTCGCCGTACCCGGCCGGGTTGGGCCGGCCCGCCGCGACGTTGGACGAGCGGGTGGCGCGGCGGTGCGCGGACCCGGCGCTGCTGCGCCGTACCCTGCTGAGCGCGCCGCCGGCGGCGCGGGCGGTGCTCGACCGACTGGCCGCCGGTCCCCCGGTCGGCACGGTCAGCAACGCCGGCAGCGGCACGGTCGGCAGGAACGGCGCGGGCGACGGTTCGCCGGACGGGGTCAGCCCGGTGCGCTGGCTGATCGAGGCCGGCCTGCTGGCCGTGGTGACCGACGCGCCAGCGCCGAC
This sequence comes from Solwaraspora sp. WMMB335, assembly GCF_049179075.1. NCBI lineage: Bacteria > Bacillati > Actinomycetota > Actinomycetes > Micromonosporales > Micromonosporaceae > Solwaraspora > Solwaraspora sp. WMMB335. The sequence goes on along the minus strand of NZ_JBMHMF010000001.1, from coordinate 4,858,135 downwards.
CGGCAGCCAGGCGGTGGAGCTGCCCCGGGAGATCGGGCTGCTGTTGCGGCGCGACACCGGCCCGCTCGGCCCGCTGCGGCCGGCCCCGCCGTCGGTCGACCCGGTGCGGCGGGACGCGCGCACCGTGGACTCCACCGGCGCCGGGCAGGCCATGGAGCTGGTCCGCCATGCCGGCGCGGTGCTGGAGGCGCTGGCCGACGAGCCGGCACCGGTACTGCGTACCGGCGGGATCGGGGTGCGGGACCTGCGCCGGTTGGCCCGCGCCTGCGGGATCAGCGAGCCGCTGGCCGGACTGCTCATCGAGGTCGGCTACGCGGCCGGTCTGCTCGGCGAGGCCGAGGCCGCCGCGTCGACCAGCCGGTCCACCGTGGACGAGCAGGTGCTGCCGACCGCCGGTTACGACCGCTGGCTGGCCGAGCCGCTGGCCCGGCGCTGGGAACAGCTCGCCGAAGCATGGCTGGCGATGACCCGTCGGCCCGGCCTGATCGGCCAACGCGACGAGCGGGACCGGCCGATCGCCGCCCGGTCCGCCGAGGTGGAACGGGCCGGGGCACCGGTAGTCCGTCGGACCGTGCTGGGCGTGATCGCCGGGCTCGAACCGGGGGCGGCGCCCAGTGCCGACGACGTGCTCGCGCTTCTCGGCTGGCAGGCGCCGCGGCGCAGCCGGGGCCGGGACGCGTTGCACCGTGAGGTGCTCGACGAAGCCGCCCAGCTGGGCATCACCGGGCTGGGGGCGTTGACCGGGTACGGGCGGCTGCTGCTCGACCGCGACGGTCGGGCCGGCGCTGGCGGCAACGCGGCTGGCGACGCGGCTGGCGACGACCCGTTGGGGGTGCACTCCGGTGAGCGTGAACACCGGGGCGAGGCGTCCGCGGTGGAGCGGGCGCTCGACACGTTGCTGCCGGCACCGGTGGACCATTTCCTGGTACAGGCCGACCTGACGCTCGTCGTACCGGGCCCGCCCGAGCCAGGGCTCGCCGCCGAGCTGGAGCTGCTCGCCGAGCCGGAGTCGGCCGGGGCGGCGAGCGTGCACCGGGTCACCCCGGCCAGTGTCCGCCGCGCGCTCGACGCCGGCTACCAGGCCAGCGACCTGCACGAGATGTTCGCCCGCCGGTCCCGCACGCCGGTGCCGCAGGGCCTGACGTACCTGGTCGACGACACCGCCCGCACCCACGGCGGGTTGCGGGCCGGCTCGGCCGGCGGCTATCTGCGCAGCGACGACGAGGCGCTGCTGGCCGAGGTGTTCACCGACCGGCGGCTGGCCGGGCTGGCGCTGCGGCGGCTGGCGCCGACCGTGCTGGTGACACCGGCACCGGCCGGCCGGATGCTGGACGCGCTGCGCCAGGCCGGCTACGCACCGGTGTCCGAGGATGGTTCCGGCACCGATCTGCGCCGCCGACCCCGCCCTCGGCGGGCACCGTACCGGCATCCGGTGACGTTGCGGGTCGCCGATCCGCTGGCCGCGCCGAAGCTGACCGGTCCACGGATCTCCGGCCTGGTGGAGCAGTTGCGCCGGGGCGAGGCGGCGGTGCGCGCGGCGCGGCGGGCGCCCGACCCGGTCCGGGCGGCGAACGGCCAGCCGGTCGACGGGCTGGCCGAGGTGCAGGCGCATTCGCAGGCGCTGGCCGTGCTGCAGCAGGCGGTCCGCGACCGGTCGCTGGTCTGGGTCGGGTACGTCGACGCGCACGGCGCACCGGCGTCGCGGCTGGTACGGCCGGTTTCGATCGGGGCGGGCTTCCTGCGGGCCGAGGACGAGCGGACCGAGACCCTGCACACCTTCGCCCTGCAGCGGGTCACCGCGGCCGTGGTGCACGACTGACAGGGACACGACTGGCAGAGATCGGCCATCGGCCAGCCAGCCCTCAGGGCATGCCGTCCTGCCGGTGCCGGCGGGCGGCTTCGATCACCGAGACGGCCAGCAGCAGCGTGAAACCGGTGCCGAGCGCCTCACCCACCGAGTCGACGAAGCCCTGCCGCAGGATCAGCCAGCCGAACAGGAACCAGCCGACCAGCAGGGTGGTCACGAACGCGTACCAGAACACGGTGGTACGGGAGACCGGCGGGTGCCTGGCGCCGGTACGCGGCCGCGGTCGGCTCGTCCCACCGCCAGTTGTCATGAGCGCCTCCCCGCCCGACCGTTACCCCTGAGTCCAAGGTTGGCAGGTCGGCAGGCGTTCGGACAGCGATTGGCGCCCTGAGAAAAATCCGGGTCTTCCCGGGCGTCGGCCCCAGGGGGGTGATGGCCACCGCGCCAGCCCAGGGGTGATGGCCGCCGGCTGCTGACCGGAGAGTCGCCGGCAGCCGGCGGCCATCACCTGGTCCGGCGCACCCACCTGGGCCGCTCGCCCCCGTTGCTCCGCCCGCCGCAACCGCTCCCGGGCCGCCTCTCCCACCCGCAACCGGCGCTGTACGGATCGAACGCGCCCATCGGCGCCGACCAGCGTGACAGTGTCCAGAAGTGTCGACAGCTGTCGTGGTTAACGACGCTCGGGCGGGCAATCAGGTTGCGGGCGAAGCGCGGTTGTTGAGGATCGGCTCTCCGACAGTGGCGTCGGTCACCACGAACCTGCAGGTTGCCCGGGATGCGTGCGAGACTGGTAGGTCGCCCGGGAGGAGAGTGATCCGCAGTGAGCAACGGACCACTGATTGTTCAGTCCGACAAGACTCTGTTGCTGGAGGTCGACCACCCGGACGCCACCGGCTGCCGGATGGCCATCGCCCCCTTCGCCGAGCTGGAGCGCTCGCCGGAGCACGTGCACACGTACCGGCTGACTCCGCTGGGTCTGTGGAACGCCCGCGCCGCCGGCCACGACGCCGAGAGCGTGGTCGACGCGCTGCTCAAGTACTCCCGCTACCCGGTGCCGCACGCGCTGCTGGTCGACGTCGCCGACACCATGGACCGGTACGGCCGGCTGCAGCTGGCCAACGATCCCGTACACGGACTGGTGCTGCGGGCCACCGACCGGGCCGTACTGACCGAGGTGACCAAGAGCAAGAAGCTCGCCGGCATGTTCGGCGCCAAGATCGACGACGACACGGTGGCCGTACACCCGTCCGAGCGGGGTCGCCTCAAGCAGGGGCTGCTCAAACTGGGCTGGCCGGCGGAGGATCTGGCCGGGTACGTCGACGGCGAGGCCCACCCGATCGCCCTGGACACCGGCGACGGCCGGGCCGGTGGGCCGGCGTGGACGCTGCGCTCGTACCAGCGGGAGGCGGTGGAGCATTTCTGGGCCGGCGGCTCCGGCGTCGTGGTGCTGCCCTGCGGCGCCGGCAAGACCCTGGTCGGCGCGGCGGCGATGGCCCAGGCCCAGGCGACCACCCTGATCCTGGTCACCAACACGGTCGCCGGCCGGCAGTGGAAGCGGGAGCTGATCGCCCGTACCACGCTCACCGCCGACGAGATCGGCGAGTACTCCGGCGAGCGCAAGGAGATCCGGCCGGTCACCATCGCCACGTACCAGGTGCTGACCGCGCGGCGCAAGGGCGCCTTCACCCACCTGGATCTGTTCAACGCCCGCGACTGGGGTTTGGTGATCTACGACGAGGTGCACCTGCTGCCGGCACCGATCTTCCGGTTCACCGCCGACCTGCAGGCCCGCCGCCGGCTCGGGCTGACCGCCACCCTGGTGCGCGAGGACGGCCGGGAGGGTGACGTGTTCTCGCTGATCGGGCCGAAACGCTACGACGCACCGTGGAAGGACATCGAGCAACAGGGCTGGATCGCGCCGGCCGAGTGCGTCGAGGTGCGGGTGACGCTCACCGACGCGGAGCGGATGGGTTACGCGGTCACCGAGGCCGACGAACGCTACCGGGCGGCGGCCACCGCCCGGACCAAGCTGCCGGTGGTCAAGGCGCTGGTCGATCGCCACCACGGCGACCAGGTGCTGGTGATCGGGGCGTACATCGACCAGTTGCACTCCCTCGGCGAGTACCTCGGTGCGCCGATCGTGCAGGGCGCGACCACCACCAGGGAACGGGAGCGGCTGTTCGACGCGTTCCGCAACGGCGAGATTCCGACCTTGATCATCTCGAAGGTGGGAAACTTCTCCATCGATCTGCCGGAGGCGGCGGTGGCGATCCAGGTGTCCGGCACGTTCGGCTCCCGGCAGGAGGAGGCGCAGCGGCTCGGCCGGGTGCTGCGCCCCAAGGCGGACGGACGGCAGGCGCACTTCTACACGGTGGTGTCCCGGGACACCATCGACACCGAGTACGCCGCGCACCGGCAGCGGTTCCTCGCCGAGCAGGGGTACGCGTACACGATCGTCGACGCCGACGACGTCCTCGGCCCACCGCTACCAAGCGTCGACTGACCCGCCCCGCCCCCGCCCGCCCCCGGCGGCGGGGTCAGGGCACCGGCGGGCCGGGGGTGAGCAGGTCGGCGAGCAGGTCGCCGTACTCGTCGAGGCGGTCCAGCACCTCGGCGGCGGTGAACTGGCGGACGACGCCCGGCTCACCCGCCGCCGCAGCCTCCACCTCCGGCCAGGTCAGCGGGGCCGACGCGGCCGGCACCGGTCCGGCCCGCAACGAGTACGGCGCGACTGTCGTCTTGGCCGCGTTGTTCTGGCTCCAGTCGATGAAGACCCGGCCCGGGCGCAACCGCTTGGCCATCTTCGACGTGATCGTCCTCGGTGAGTGGCGCTCCAGATCCTCGGCGACCCGCTTGACGTACCCGGATATCTCCTCGGCTGACTGCTCGGCCGCGACCGGAGCGCTGAGTTGCATGCCCTTGCGACCGGAGGTCTTCGGGTAGCAGGCGATGCCGTCGTCGGCGAACCGGTCCCGGATCATGACGGCGACAGCGCAACACTGCTCGATCCCGGCCGGAGCGCCCGGGTCGAGGTCGACGACGAGCAGGTCCGGATCGGCCCCGACCCGCCACTGCGGGGTGTGCAGCTCCAGCGCGGCCAGGTTGGCCAGCCAGACCAGGGTGGGCAGATCGTCGGCGACCACGAAGTCGAGCTCCTCTCGGCCACGGGACGATCCGGGGGTGGGCAGCCGCTCGGTACGTACCCAGCCCGGAGTGCTCGCCGGGGCGTTCTTTTCGAAGAAGAACTGGCCGTCGACGCCGTTCGGGTAGCGGATCCGGGTCAGCGCCCGGTCGGCGAGGTGCGGCAGCAACGCCCCGGAGACCCGGGTGTAGTAGTCGATCACCTCGCCCTTGGTGAACCCGGCGCCCGGATAGAGCACCTTGTCGAGGTTCGACAGCTCCAGCGACCGGCCCTGCACCTCGACCCGGATCCGGCCGCCACTGCCCGCGCCGGGATTCCGGTCAGCCGGCATCGGCGTCCTCCTCGCTGACGTCGGTGGCCGGCACGTCCGGGCGGATCCGCAGGAACCGGGGGAACCGCAGCCGCCCGTCCGGAGTCTGCTGGCCGTACCGCACCTCGATGACGATCTCGGGTCGTACCCAGATCGCGCCCCGGGCGTCCTCGCGCGGCAGCGGCGCGTCGAACGGCGGCGCGTCGGTGCGCAGCGGCTCCAGCGCGGCCAGCAGCGCACGCTCGGCGGCCGACCCGATGCCGCCGCCGACCCGTCCGGAGAACCGCAGCGCACCCACCGCACCCGCCGCATCCACAGGACCCTTGTGGGCCGGTACGCCGACCAGCAGGCCACCGATGCGACGTGCGCCCGGACGCCAGCCACCCACGACGAAATCCCGGGTCAGCTCGATCTTGACCTTGACCCAGTCGGGGCTGCGCGCGCCCGGTCGGTAGACCGAGTCGTGCCGCTTGGCGACGACGCCCTCCAGGCCGTGCTCGGCGGCGGCGGCCCGGGTGGCCGGCCCGTCCGCGAAGCTCGGCGGCACCGTCCACGCCGGGCCGACCAGCCCGAGAGCTTCCAGCGCGTGCCGCCGGTCGTGGTAGGGCCAGCCGGTCAGGTCGGCACCGCGCAGCCGCAGCAGGTCGAAGATCATGTACGTGACCGGTGCGGTCGCGGCGAGCCGGGCGGCCCGACCCCGGTCCCGGACGTGCATCCGCTCGGCGAGCGCGGTGAACGACGGCCGGCCGCTCGCGTCCAGCAGCACCATCTCCCCGTCGAGCAGAGCGTCGTCGAGCAGCCGGGGCAGTCCCGCCAGCTCCGGGTAGGCGACGGTGATCTCGGCGCCGGACCGGGCGTACAACTGCTGCCCGGCACCGGAGATATCGGCTAGTGCGCGCACGCCGTCCCATTTGAACTCGTACCGCCAGCCGGGGCCTGCGGGCAGCTCCCCGGTCGTCGCGAGCATCGGCCGCAGCGGTCCACCCGGCACGCCTTCACTCTAGAACCCGCAACGAAGCGGTCGCGCTCAGTTCCTTTGGATGCGATCCTGGATCAACACCGGGCTGATCAGGTGATCTTGACCTTGGGGAAGGGGTAGGGGCCAGGTCGGCGGCCGCCGGTGATGGCGAAGGGGATCAGCCATGCGCGCGATCTGGAAAGGCGCGGTGTCGTTCGGCCTCGTCTCGATCGGGGTACGCCTGTACTCCGCCACCGAGGAGAAGGACATCCGCTTCCACCAGGTGCACCGCGAAGACGGGGGTCGCATCCGGTACAAGCGGGTCTGCTCGATCGACGGCGAGGAGGTCAGCTACGACGACATCGCCAAGGGCTACGACCTGGGAGGCGGCGAGATGGTGATCCTGACCGACGAGGACTTCGCCGACCTGCCGCTGAGCACCTCCCGCGCGATCGACGTGCTGGAGTTCGTGCCGGCCGAGCAGGTCGACCCGATGCTCTACAACAAGGCTTACTACCTGGAGCCGGAAGGCACCGCGACCAAGCCGTACGTGCTGCTGCGCGACGCCCTCGCCGACTCGGACCGGGTGGCGATCGTGAAGGTGGCCATCCGCCAACGGGAGCAGCTGGCCACCCTGCGGGTGCGCGACAACGTGCTGGTGCTCAACACGATGCTCTGGCCGGACGAGATCCGCCAGGCGTCGTTCGGTTTCCTCGACGACGACGTCCAGGTCCGCCCGCCCGAGCTGGCGATGGCCGCCTCACTGATCGACTCGATGGCCGGGGAGTTCCAGCCGGACGAGTACACCGACGACTACCGGGCCGCGCTGCAGGAGGTCATCGACGCCAAGGTCGAGGGGCGGGAGATCGTCGCACCGGAGGAGGAAGAGGCGGCCCCGGCCGCCGCCGTCGACCTGATGGCCGCGCTGCGTGCCTCGGTCGAACGGGCCCGGGTCGCCCGTGGCGAGCCGGCCGAGGGCGACGCGGACCGGGAGCCGGCGCAGCCGACCCCGATCTCCTCCGCTAAATCCGCCAAGTCGGCGAAGGCCGCCGCTCCGAAGAAGGCCGCTGCGGCCAAGAAGACCGGGCAGGCGCAGAAGAAAACCACCGCGAAGAAGGCAGCGCCGCAGGAGAAGGCAGCGGCCGACGACAGCAAACAGCCAGCGGCCAAGAAGACCGGGCAGGCGCAGAAGAAGACCACCGCGAAGAAGACCGCCCAACGCAAGACCGCCTGACGCGGTACGACTCACGCGGTACGCCTCACGCGAGCTCACCACGAGCCGTACGCCACCCCCGACCGAACCTCGATGTCAGCACCATCGCTGCAGACAGAAGCCGATTTTCGTCAAGTGTTGACGAAGTGTCGGCTGTGTCCGCGCCCGCATGGTGCGGTAGCGTGGTTTCCATGCTGATCAGGTTCGAGGCCAGCAACTATCGGTCGATCGCCGAGGGCGTCGAGCTGTCGATGGTGGCTGTGGACCACGATCGGGAAGCGGCGCGACCGGCGCCCCACATCGCGGAGGACCTGCTGACGCTGGCTGCCGTCTACGGACCGAACGCCTCCGGCAAGTCGAACGTCGTCGCTGCGCTCGCCTGGTTACGCGACGCCATCGCTGACTCGCTGCGTTTCTGGGAAGACGACATCCCACTGGAGCCGTTCGCTTTCACGGCAGGACCGATCGGGCCCAGCGAATTCGTCCTTGAAGTGACGGTCGACGATGTACGCTTCGAATACGTCGTGGAGCTCGACCAGAGCAGAGTGTTGTACGAGGGCCTCTTCCATTACCCGGAAAAGAAACGCCGCCGGATTTTCGAGCGCGAATCCCTTGAGCTGAAGCTGCAGCGTGGACTCGGCGCACTGTCAGGCACCCGCGAGCTGCTGACGGAACGGACCTTGGCACTGTCTGTCGCACGTCGTTTCGACGAACCGCTCGTGTCGAGATTCGCCAACGACATCCTGCGCATCCAGGTGCTTGGCCAGGTGCCGTCCCGCACGCACCCGGGAGCAACGTTCCGCAGCGGCTGGCGGCCGCTTCGCCGTCCCTTCTCTAGGGCCGATACATTTCGCTGGTTCGACGATCCAAACAGTAATCAGCTTCCGTTGTTCACACTCTCGGACGATGAAGGAAAGTGGTCGAGCTTGAGCAGCCGTGAACAGGCGCTCGCACTGCTACGCCTTGCCGATCTGGGGATCGAGGACGTCGTCATCGACGAGCAGGAGTTCGTCTATTCCAGCTCCGGCGAGACTCGCACCCAGCGTCGACTTCGTCTCGTCCACCGCTCGGGTGACAATTCGGCACCGCTGGACTTCTCCGCCGAATCGGAGGGGACGAGGACCTGGTTTGGCTTGATCGGACCGGTACTGACCGCCCTTCAAAACGGTTCGATCGTCATCTTCGACGAGCTGGACGCCAGTCTGCATCCGACACTGTCAGCGGAGCTGCTGCGAGTGTTTCGCAGTCGGGTGACCAACCCGTACGGCGCTCAGTTGATTTTCACTTCACATGACACCAGCCTACTCAACCACCTGAATCGCGACGAGGTCTGGCTGACCGAAAAACAGCCAGACGGATCGACCAGGCTCGGCGCTCTGGCCGAATTCGCCGGTGAACGTGTCCGCAAGTCGCAGAACCTGGAAAACGCCTATCTCCATGGTCGATTCGGCGCTCTGCCTGATGTGAACCAGACCGATTTCCTGCGGGCACTCGGGTTGATCGGCTGACCGACGATGAGACAACGTCGCCGCGAGGCGAAGTCCCTCAAACGCAAAGTCGCGCACCGGCCAGAGCTACGGACCATCGTGGTCTTCTGCGAAGGCAAGAACTCCGAGCCTGACTACGTCAACGGGCTGAAACGACTGCCCGAGGTCGCAGACAACACCGCCTTGAACATCGAAATCCATCCCAAGCAAGGTGTGCCACTGACTCTGGTGGAGATGGCTGCCGACCGGCTGGCCAACCCCGAGGTCGACGAATGCTGGTGCATCTTCGACGTTGAGTGGCCGAAAAACCATCCCAACTTGTCCGACGCCAGACAGCTTGCTCAAGCGAAGGGCATCGGACTGGTCGTCTCGAACCCCTGTTTCGAGCTTTGGTTGATCTTGCATCACCGCGAGCAGACGAGGCACCTCAGTACCGCCGAGGCTGAAAGCATGAGCCGCAAGCTCGACGGGCGGGCCGGAAAGAGCATCGATGCCGCCGTCTACATGCCCCTTCGCAAGCAGGCAGCGAGCCGATCGGAACGTCTGGAACAGCGTCACGTGCGGAACGGCACCGCCTTCCCGGACGACAACCCGTCCTCCGGGATGCACCGTTTGCTGCGGGCGCTCGAACGTCGGTAGCGGCAGGACGGCGCCGGAGGCGGCGAGATCCCGAGTCGCGGACATGAAGGCGCTCAAACCTGACTCTTTGATCAACTCGATCCATGCAACATCAATTGATGACTGTTGATGGGATGACGGATATGTGCCATGCTTCGGTTGGGAGCGCTCCCGCACCGCACCGATCCTGAACGCCAAGAGCGGAGGAAGCACCGTGCGTTCAACCCAGCCCGATCAATCCGGCCGGCAATCCCGGCCGGCCGCCCGCCAGTCCCGTCGAGCGCTCATCGTGCTGCTCACGATGGTGGCCGCCATGCTGCCCTGGACCGGCGCAGCCCAGGCCCACGGCACCATCATCAACCCGTCGAGCCGCGCCTACCAGTGCTGGAAGGACTGGGGGCACCAGCACATGAACCCGGCCATGCAACAGCAGGATCCGATGTGCTGGCAGGCGTTCCAGGCCAACCCCGACACCATGTGGAACTGGATGAGCTCCCTGCGGGACGGCCTCGGCGGAAACTTCCAGGCCCGTACCCCCGACGGACAGCTGTGCAGCAACGGCCTCTCCCGCAACAACAGCCTGAACCAGCCCGGGCAGTGGAAGCAGACCAACATCAGTCGCAGTTTCACGGTCCACCTGTACGACCAGGCGAGCCACGGTGCCGACTACTTCCGGGTCTACGTGAGCAAGAACGGATTCAACCCGGCCACCCAGTCCCTCGGGTGGGGGAACCTCGACTTCATCACCCAGACCGGGCGGTACGCACCGTCACAGAACATCAGCTTCACCGTCTCCACCTCCGGATACACCGGACACCACGTCGTCTTCGTCATCTGGCAGGCGTCGCACATGGACCAGGCCTACATGTGGTGCAGCGACGTGAACTTCGTCTGATCGGCGGGACCCACCCGATCGACCGGATCGACAGCAACCGTGCTCGTCCGGCCCAGGACGACGTCCTGGGCCGGACGAGCCCCACCGGCACGCGCCACGGGTTCAGGATCAGCGGGACGCGCTGACCCACAGTTGGCAGCCGGCGTGGTCGAGGTGCGCGGCGACCACCTCCCCCGGACATCTGGCGGCCAGCTCGCCGAGCCGGGTGATCAGGTCAGGCACCTGCGGCGGGACCGGTTGCTGCGGCACGGGCACCGGTCGGCGCGCGTCGAACGGCAACGCATCCGACACCGCCAGCTCCAGATAGCGCAGGCAGGCGCTGACCGCGTGGGCAACGCTGCGCTGCGCCGGCTGGTCCAGCGGTCTGGTCACGTCGACCGGGCTGGTCTGCGGAACCGCGCCGATCTCCCAACGGACCACGTCAACCAGCATCGGGCTGCCGGCGTTGTGCCGCAGGTCCTGGGCGCAGACCCGCACCGCCAGCCCGAGACCGAGGATCAGCGTGGCAAAGGCATCGAAATCGGGCACGCCCGGCCAGTCGGTGGCGTACAGCAGCAGCCGGGCACCGGGACGGCCGGCGGCGGCCCCGGCCAGGTACGTCCGGACGGGGTCGCCGGTTCCGTCGCCGGTCCCATCGCCGGAGACCGTCACGATGCCGTCGCGCAGATCCTGGCCGAGCACCCGGTCCTCGGTCAGGTCGAGCAGATCCACCGTCCGTACGCCGAATATCGCCGCCCACCCACCGAGCCGGAACCGCTCCGGCAACCGCAACGCCGGCCGCCCACCGGGAAAGGTTCCGACGGTCTCGACCGACGGTTCACCGGTATCGGCGTCGGCGTCGGGCCGCCAGTTCAGGTGTACGACCTGACCGCGCAGGTCGGTGACGGTGACGACGGCCCCGGAGTGCAGCCGACCGTGGCCGCCGCAGCGCAGGCAGGTCAGCACCGGGTGTCGCCAGCCGGTCGCCGAGCAGTCCGGGCAGGGCGTGCTGGGGACCGGCTCGCCCAGCCACGGCGGCAGCGGCGGCTGCCAGACCCGGCGCAGCGTCGGCGAGCGTTCCGGGATCGCCGGACGAGAGCCGGGGATGCGCCGCAACGAGGTGTGCTGCCAGCAGCCGTCCCGCCAGATCGCCTGCGCACCGGCCGGTTGGTCCTCCCCCGCCGCACCGGGCGGGTCGTCGCCACAGTCCCGCCTGACGCGGCGTTCGAGCTGATCGACGTCAACGCTCTCGGGCGGGGGCGCCGACCGCCGGTCGGGCAGCAGATAGTACGCCGGGGCGGTCAGCGACCGCTGTGCCAGCCCGTCCAGGGCGTCCACGATCGAGGTACGGGTGACGGCGGTCACCAGGTCACGGGCGTACCCGCGCTGGCTGTGCGGCACAGCCGCGCCCGGCACGTCGAAGCGGACGTCCCAGTTGAGGATCGGCACGCACGGATGCCATCGGGCCTCCACAACCAGGTCGAGGCAGAGCTGGTCGGCGGCCACGCAGAGCCGGCGCAGCAGCTCGTCGTGGCTGACCGGCTCGGGTGCGGCGGTCCGGCCGGTGAACACCTGCCAGGCCCGATGCCAGATCGCGGCGAACGCTTCGGCCTCCCCGGCGACCCGTTCCTCGTCCGGCAGGTCCGGCCGCCAGCCCGGCGGCAGCGACAGGCTCGGCTGGTCCGGGTCGAGCGGGCGGTCGGGCAGGCCGGTGCCGCGTACCGTCGCCATCGCCACCCCGGCCTCGGCGGCGAGCCTGGCGACCACCGGGCGGAGCGGGATCTGCCAGCCGGCACCGGGCGCCGGCTCGGGTTCGATCATGCCGGGTACGACGTTGGCCGAGGCGACGACGCCGGTGTCCAGGTTCGCGACGGTCAACACCACCTGGGTACGCAGTTGCCCGCCCTGCCGGCACGCCGGGCAGGTGTCCTGCTCACCGGTGCGTTCGTCCTCGACGAGGCGCCGCCCGGCACAGCGGACGCAGTCGACGGCGGTCACGAGGCGTACCGCCGGACCATATGCTCGCTCTGCCACTCGCGCAGCGCGTACTTGATCCGGTCGTTCTCGTCGTGGGTGCGGCGCAGTTCGTCGCGCAGACCGGAGACGTCCTCGGCGACCCGGTGCAGGAAGGCGTACACCTCGGCGGGGTCGAGCCCGCGCCGCACGGTGCGGAACTGGTGTTCGCGGACCTCGTCGGGGCTCATCCTGGGCCGCAGCGGCGGCAGCCGGAACACGCCGGAGTTGCGCGGCCGGCGGGATTCGGCGGGGTGGGGCGGCTCGACGATCCGGTGGAGCCGGCGGCTGGGTCGGTTGACGATCCGGTGGAGAAGGTTGCGCACGGTGGGGGTCACCTCTTCCGAGGACATCGGTACGCGGGACCGGTCGGCCGCCGCGTAGTCGGGTCGCGCAGGGGCGGATGGGGCGACCCGCCAACTGGGCAGGACTGAGCGGGAGGGCTCGGTCGCCGACGGGTCGCCCCTGCTCCGCGACCGCAGGGTCGTCCGGCGGTACGGCCGCGGAGCCGTCTCGTGGGTTTCGCTGGGGTCGGGACGGGCAGACAGCCGTACGCCACCCGCCCCGACCAGGGCACGAGCACCGCCTCGTTGCCACGCGAGGAGCGCCCGTGGCAGCAACTTATATGAGGAAGTTGGAGAACTCAAGTCTCTTTGTGAACACGAGTTTCTTGTGATCAAATTGGAGTTGCCACGCGAGGAGCCCCGACGAGCAGGAGCGTCATGCCTGCCAAGCCCGACTACCTGCGGATTGCCGACGAGATCATGGCCGACATCCGGGCAGGCAAGTACGCACCCGGCGACAAGCTGCCGTCGATCGCCCAGTTCTGCAAGATGTACACGGTCAGCCCGTCCACGATGCAGCTCGTGAACATTCGACTCGAAGCTCTTGAGGTCATCGACCGCCGCCAAGGCAAGGGCGTCTTCGTCACCGACCCGGCAACCTGGATGCGCAAGCCGTAGCGCCGACCCGAGTCGCGCCCGAAGTCGATGATCCACTATTCGGCCGTGCCCGTCGAGTTGAGGGCTCACGCACGTTATTCAGCGATTTGACGTGCGTGAGCCCTCAACTCGATGCCGCAGACGACACCTCATCGACTCGACTCGGGCAACCCGCACAGCCGCCACCCGACCCGTTGCCGGACCAACCGGAGACACCACGACGCCTACAGCCACCGCCGTTCAGGCGCGTGGCCGCCGACGTCACCGAGATGATCGAGTCAGGCATGCTCGCACCCAGCGACAAGCCCTCGTCCACCGCTGAGCTGGCCGACAAGTACGGCGTAAGCAAGGACGCCGCCTACCGCCCGCTGTCGCTGCTCCACGGGCGAGACCATTTTCGAGGCACAGGTTGGTATGCGGATACCACTCCGCCTCAAAACGACATCCCGGTTGCGCCAAGTACGTCGCTGCCAGTTTCTATACGCACTTGGGCGTGACGGGTTTCTGGCCCTATCGGGTTAGCGGGGCCTTCGACCAGGGCTGATGCCGGAGCTCTGCACGGCGACCTTCACCGCTCCACATTCGACGGCTGAGGTGGGCCAGGTGGGTCAGGTCTTGCGGGGTTTCCCCAGGTCAGCGACCCACACGGCGCAACGCCAACCTGCATGACCGCCTAACCAGGCCCAGACTCTCCCAGCTTGCGCGGATTACCACCGTCCCACCGGCCACCCGACGAATGCCGACGGGACCGGACTGCGACAGTCGGACACGGGTCGACATGAGGTGCAATCGCATCCACCCCGCGCTGTCGGTCTACCCGCAGGACGGGCCGTGCCGGCCACGGTCGATCTGTGACAGTCAGCCAGCCCTTACACATCGGTTTACATGAATGTAATGATGTCATGGACGGGATGTAGTGTGCGCGGGCCGGCGGGCACGGGATCGAAGGAGAGCACATCCGATGTCGACGCTGCCAGCCGGATCGTCACTCCGTACCGATGCTCGTCGCAGACCAGGCCGCCACCGTTGGTGGCGGACGACGGCCCGCGCCGCAGCCGCTCTCGCCCTGGCCGTCGGCGGCGGCACCATCGCGGCCGGTGGACCGGCTCATGCCACCACCGCCACCGACACCGCCGCCACACAGGCCAGCTGCCTGATCGTGGAGATCGGCACCAGCGCCTGGCGCACCGGCCCGGACAGCGGTGGCTACTTCAGCGACGTCATCATCAGGAACACCTGCACCGTCCCGGTCACCGGCTGGACGCTGGTGCTCACCCTGCCGCCCGGCCACACCGTCCAGCAGGGCTGGAACGCCACCTGGAACGTCAGCGGCAGCACCGTCACCGCCACCCCGACCTGGTGGAACGAGACGGTGCCCGCCGGCGGCACGGTGAACATCGGCTACGGCGGCACCTGGACCGGCAGCCCGCAGGAGCCGGGCTGCACGATCAACGGACTGCCGTGCGACGGCAGCGACCCGGGCCCCGGCCCGGCACCCGAGGTGACGCTGACCAGCCCGACCGACAACAGCACCGTCGTGTCGGTGTGCTCGATCCGGATGACCGCCGACGCCAGCACCGAGGCAGGAACGATCGCCCGCGTCGAGTTCTACGTCAACGACCAGCTCGTCGGCAGCGACCCGACCGCACCGTACGGCGTGGACGTGCCGCCCGACCACCCGGCGCTGCGCGGCGGCACCGGCCTGCAGCACACCGGCTTCGCGCGGGTCGTCACCGTCTCCCCGGCGGCCTCGGTCGACTCGCCGACCGTCCGGTTCGGGCAGGCACCACCACCGCCGGCGCTGATGGTGACCGCCTGCCCGGCGCGGGTGCAGGTGCCCGACGGCGGCACGGCGACCATGGCGTTCGTGGTCACCACCTGCTCCGCGACGCCAGGGCTGGTCCTCACCGTCACCGGCAATCCCGGGGTCAGCATCGCCCCGACCGTCACCCGGCCCGGCAGCCGGGAACACCCGGTCACCATCACCGCCGCGCCCGGCAGCGCGGGTGCCGTCGCCCGGATCACCGCACAGCCCGACTCCGGGTCCTGTGCGCCGGCCACCGCCGAGGTCACGGTCGGTCTCCCGACGACCTGAACGTCAGTGAACGCTGTCGTTGTCCAGCGTCGGGTAGTCGATGTAGCCGCGCGCGTCGCCGCCGTACACGGTCGCCTGGTCGATGTCGTTGAGCGTGGCCTGCTCACGCCAGCGGCGTACCAGGTCGGGGTTGGCGATGAACGGCCGGCCGACGGCCACGGCGGTCGCCTGCCCACCGCGGACCAGGTGTTGCGCGGTTTCCAGGTCGGTGACGCTGGTGAAGCCGGTGTTGACGATGACCGGGCCGCCGAACCGGGCGGACAGGTCGGCACACAGGTCGGCGTACTGCGGGTCGGTCGGGTCCACGGAAAAGTGCAGGAACGCCAGGCCGATCGGGGCGATGGCGTCGACCAGTGCCCGGTAGGTGGCGGCGGTCTCGGCGGGGTCGTCCTCGACCAGCCCGTTGACGCCGTTGGCCGGCGAGATCCGCAGGCCGACCCGCTCCGGGCCGATCTCCTGGGCGACCGCCGCGACCGTCTCGACGACGAACCGGGCGCGGGCGGTCGGCGAGCCGCCGTAGCCGTCGGTGCGCTGGTTGGTGGACGGGGCGAGGAACTGGTGCAGCAGGTAGCCGTTGGCGCCGTGCAGCTCGATCCCGTCCAGCCCGGCGTCGACCGCTGCCCGCGCGGCCCGTCGGAACTCGTCGGTCACCTGCGGCAACTCGTCGGTGGTCAGGGCGCGGGGCGTGACGTACGGCTGCGGGCCGCTGGCGGTGATCAAGGTGCCGTCGGCGGCGACGGTGCTCGGCGCGACGGATTCCAGCCCATGCTTGTTGTCCGGATGGGCGACCCGACCGACGTGCATGAGCTGGACGACGATGCGCCCGTCGGCGGCGTGCACGGCGTCGGCGATCCGCCGCCAGCCGTCGATCTGTGCCGGCGTGTGCAGGCCGGGCGTGTTCGGGTAGCCCTGCCCGACGGCACTCGGCTGGGTGGCCTCGGTGATCAGCAGGCCGGCGCTGGCCCGCTGCTGGTAGTAGGTCGCGGCGTGCTCGCTCGGCACCCCGTCGGGCGTGGCCCGGTTGCGGGTCATCGGCGCCATCACGACCCGGTTCGGCAGGGTCCACTTGCCGATGGTCACGGGCTCGAACAGGTCAGGCATCTCGGGTCCCTTTCGGCCCAGGTTTCCAGGTCAGGATCAGAAGGCGTACGGGCCGAAGCGGCCCCAGACCACGACGGCGGCCAGGATCAGCAGGAATGCGTTGGCGCCGATGCTGGAGTACTCGCCGCGCCGGGCGTGCACGATCGCGGCGCCGATCATCATCGCCACCAGGCCGAGGGCGGCCAGCGGCACGAACACCGGCGCGATGCCGGTCACCGCGGGCAGGATCAGCCCGACCGCGGCGGCGATCTCCAGTGCCCCGATGGTCTTGACCAGTCCGGGACTGAGGACGGCCACCGCACCCATGCCCATCTCGTCGAGCTTCTCCCTCGGCTGGCTCACCTTGACCAGTCCGGCGACGAGGAATGCTGCGGCGAGCAGTCCGGCGATCACCCACAGAACGACGTTCATATGTCTCTCCAGCCTCGGCCTCACTTCAAGATTGAAGCGAACGGTAGACCTGTTTTACTTCAAGCGTCAAGTGACGCGCGCCTCGTGATCACTTGAAGTTTGAAGCTAGACTGGGGTGCTATGGCCGCCGCGACCGAGGAGCCACGCTGGCTGGACGAGGACGAACTGCACACCTGGTTCGCCCTGGTCAGCCTGTTCACGCGGCTGCCCGCCGCGCTGGACCGGCAGTTGCAGCGCGACGCCGGGGTCAGCCTGTTCGACTACCAGGTGCTGGCCGCGCTGTCCGACGCGCCGGAGCGCACCATGCGGATGAGCCGGCTCGCGCTGATCGCCGACGGGTCGCTGTCCCGACTGTCCCAGGTGGTGGCGCGGCTGGAGAAGCGCGGCTGGGTCAGCCGTACGCCGGACCCGGCCGACGGCCGCTACACCCTCGCCATACTCACGGATGCGGGCTGGGAAAAGATCGTCGAGGCCGCTCCCGGGCACGTCGCCGAGGTACGCCGCCTCGTCTTCGACCCGATGACCAAGGCCCAGCGCCGGCAACTGTGCGACATCGGCCGGCGGATCAGCACCACCATCGACCCCGACGAGTCCTGCCTGCGCTGACCGCAAAGTGCGCATGTCCGCATCTTCCGAACAGCCGGATGACGCTTTCTGCGAACCGGCTCTATGAAAGTTCCCGCTGGTTTTCGCTGGTGGCAGCCATCGGTTGAATCAACTGGCGACCAGTACGGTCACGTTGCCGGTCTTGTGTCCCTGATCGACGTAGTGGTGGGCCTGCACGAGCTGCTCGAACGGATAGCTGCGGTCCACCACCACGCGCAGCCGGCCGCTCTCGACCATTTCCCGGACGATCGGTAGTGACTCCCGCTTGTCGGCCGACATCCCGGTGATCACCCGCCGGCCGCCCAGCAGGGACGTCACCGGTGCCAGGACTGCATTGCGCAGCCCGGTCGTGGCGATGTAGCGACCGTTCGTGGCGAGCACCCGGCGGCAGCGGCGCAAGGAACTCCGGCCCACCGTGTCGAAGATGACGTCGTAGGCCTGGTCGCCCCGCGTGAAGTCCGCCACCGTGTAGTCGATGACCTTGTCCGCGCCGAGCGACTGTCCGCTGGCGAGCCCGACCTTGGTCCGCAGGAAGAACAGCGCGGTCGTCGCACCGTCGACTGCGGCAGCCGCCTGCTCGAATGTCGTGTTGGCCGGCTTGTGCGCCAGCGAAGCCGTCCCGGCGAGCTCCAGCCCCATCACCCGCATCCGTTTGCGGGGCCGCCACAGACCGATGATGACGCGTCCCCAGCGGGGGCACCCTCGACGCATCAGGCACTCGGCTGTCGTGACGGTCGTCGCATGGACCTTGATCAGCACCTGATCGTCCCGGGGGACCGGCTTGTCGACCTGCTGGATCTGCAGCACTTCCGGCCTGCCGTACTCGGTGAACACAGCCGACCGCATCGGCGGACCTCCCCATCGTCACGCGGGCGCCACCGGGCCGTCACGGCCCGGCCCGGTCCGTCGAGTCTGCTCGAAGCCAGCTGAGACGAACCTGAGTAGGAAGGCGGGCCGGCGTCAGACGGCCGGGACGAAGCGGACCCGGAACAACGCCGGCCAGTACTTGCCGGTGATCAGGAACTCGTCGGTGCCGGGCACCGCGGCGATGCCGTTGAGCACGTCGGCCCCGGCCCGCTCGTCGCCGGTGAGCAGGCCGGCGGCGTCGACCTCGGCGACCACCCGACCGGACGCCGGGTCGATCCGGACGATCCGGTCGGTCTGCCAGACGTTGGCCCACACCTCGTCGCCGACGCACTCCAACTCGTTCAGGCGCGGCAGCGGCTCCCCGTCCAGGGTCACCGCCACCGAACCGGTGGCGGTGAAGGTCTGCGGATCCCGGAACGTCAACTGGTCGCTGCCGTCGCTCATCACCAGCCGGCCGGCGGCGGCGTCGTGGCAGATCCCCCAGCCCTCGCCGTCGTAACGCACCTGGCGCACCTCGGCCAGGGTGTCCGGATCCCGCTCGTACGCGACCCCGGCCCGCCAGGTCAGCTGCCAGATCCGGGGACCGGCGATGGTGATCCCCTCGCCGAACACCTCGTCCGACAGGCGCACCCGCTGGCGTACCTGGCCGGTGTCGAGGTCCACGACGCGCAGCTCGGATTCGCCGTACTGGCCGGTACCCTCGTACAGGTCGGTGCCGTGCAGCTCCAACCCCTGGGTGAACGCGCCCGTGTCATGCCGGTATCGGGCGAGTACGTCGATCCGCAACTTGTCCGACACCCCTGCCGGGTCCGATGAATCGGATGCCGACCTGGACGCCGGATCAGGCGCCCACGGCTGGGCGAGCACCACCAGCCCCACGGCGACCACCGCGAACGTCAGGGCGAACACGACCGCCCATCGCCAGCGCACGCCACCACCTCCGATCGGCTGTACGGGTGCAGGTGCAGGTCAGCACGGGTGCGCGTCACATGGTAATAACGAGCTTCGCCCGGGGATGTGCACGCTCGTAGTGGGCCATCGCGTCGGCCGCCCGCGCCAGCGGGTAGGTCCGCTCCACAGCCGGTACGATTTTGCCGGCCTCGATCAGCTCGGCCAGCTCGCGCAACGGCTGCTGACGGGCGGAGGCGACGAACGAGCGGACCTGCTGGCTGACGAACGGACCGGAGATCGTGCTGTGGGCCAGCCGGCCGAGCGCACCGAACCACCGGCCACCGGCGCCGCCGGACAGCACCAGGGTGCCGTGCCTGGTGAGCACCCGGCGACAGTCCGCCAGCCGATGCCGGCCGGCGAGGTCGAAGAGCAGATCCCAGCGCCGGCCGGCGCGGGTGAAGTCCTCCCGGGTGTAGTCGATCACGTCGTCCGCGCCGAGCGAACGGACCAGCTCGACGTTGCGGGTGCTGCACACCCCGGTCACCTCGGCGGCACCGAGTGCCTTGGCGATCTGCACCGCGAAGGTGCCCACCCCGCCGGACGCGCCGTTGATCAGCACCCGTTGCCCCGGCCGCAGTCGGCCATGGTCGCGCAGCCCCTGCAGCGCGGTGACCCCGGCGACCGGCACCGCAGCCGCCTGGGCGAAGGTGACGTTGGTCGGCCGGTGCCAGGCCACTTTGGTCGGTACGGCCGCGTACTCGGCGAAGCTGCCGGTGCTGATCTCGGCGTACACCTCGTCGCCGGGCTGGAACCCGGTCACGTCCGCGCCGACCGCGATCACCTCGCCGGCGACGTCGCGGCCACGCACCGTGACCTTCGGCCGGGTCAGTCCGAAGGCGAGCCGGGCGACGTACGGCTGCCCGGTCATGATGAACCAATCGCCCATGTTGATCGATGCCGCTCGTACCCGTACCAGCAGTTCGTCGCCGGCGATGGACGGACGCGGCAGCGTGCGCACGGACAGCACCTCGGCGGACCCGTACCGGTCCTGCGCGACCGCCTGCATGGTGGTCCCGGCGCGCGTCGCCGGGTTGGTGTCGGCGGCGCTCATTCGACGGTCCGCAGGATCTGCTCGATCGCGTTGGTGCGCGACCGCAACTCGGCCAGGTCGGCGGCGACCCGCTGCTGGGCGTCGAGGGAGTTCTCGGCCAGTTGCTCGTAGCGACGGACGAGTTGGCGCATCGCCTCCTCCTGGTCGGCCACCATCCGGGTCTTGCGGAACTCGTGCACGGTGGCCATGGTCGCCACGATCAGGAAGGTGGCCAGGCCGAGCACCCCGAGAATGAGGATCGTGCCAGGCCAGCTGGCGGCTTCGGCCGCTTGGACGTACATCAGGACTTCTCCTTGGGCGCGGGATCCGGTGCCGGATCCGGTCGGGTGAGGGTCGCCGCCGCATCGGCCAGGGTCGACGGGGTCAGCTGCAGGGTGAAATCGACGACTTCGTAGTACTTCATGGCTTTGCCGTCGTCGGACAACTCCAGGTTGCCGACGATCAGGCCGGCGGCCTCCAGTCGCCGCAGGTGCATGTGCAGCAGCGGGCGGCTGATGCCGATCTCCCGGGAGAGATGGCTCACGTAGTCGCGGCCGGCGGCGAGCCTGCCGATGATCCGTAGCCGGAGCGGGTTGGCCAACGCCGCCAGCTTCTCGACCAGGTCGTCGCCGGAGGGCGTAGCCGATGTCATCGCTCTCCTTCACGTGTCAGGACTTTCTTACACATGAAAGAGTAGCAGGCTTCAACAAGCGTCGGTAGCGCGGGACGTGGGGTAGCAACGGTCCCGCCGCCCCACCCCGAAGACATCGATGGCAATCTAGCTATCATGGGTCTGGATGACGTACGGCGTGCCATTGACACCGTGGACGGCGAGATCGTGGCGTTGATCGGTCGCCGCCAACGACTGGTCCGCCAAGCCAGCAAGTTCAAACACGACGACGACGAGGTGCGGGCGCCGGACCGCGTCGAGCAGGTCATCCGATCGGTCCGCGAGCGGGCCGCTGCGTCCGGAACGGATCCGGACGTGGTCGAGGCGGCCTACCGCGCGATGATCGACAGCTTCATCGAGTACGAGCTACGCATACGCCGACACGCGTCGCAGTGACCGGGCGCCGCCTCGCCTAGGGTTGTCCCATGTCCAGTATCTCGTGGGCGGATTCGTACCTGGGCCAGCTACGGGCGCTGGCCGGCGACCGCGTCCTGTTGTTCGTCGGTGCCCGGTGCGTGGTACGCGACGCCACCGACCGGGTGCTGCTCATCAAGCGCTCGGACAACGGGCTGTGGGCACTGCCGGCCGGCGCGATGGAGCTGGGCGAGTCGATCGCCGGCTGCGCCGCCCGGGAGGTGTACGAGGAGACCGGCCTGCGCGCCGCCGGGGTGACCCCGTTCGCCATGCACACCGGGGCGGACTACACGTTCACCAACATGTACGACCACACGTACCAGCTGTTCGTGGTCTGCTTCCGGGTCGACGGGTACGGCGGGCACCTGGTGCGGGAAACCGACGAGACCACCGATGCCGGCTTCTTCGCGGTGGGGTCGCTGCCCGCTCCGCTGGCCGGGACGGTTCCGGACACCCTCTCCGACCTGACCGCCTTCGAACACTCCGGTCAACTCGTCCTCAAGTAGCCCCCGCCCCCACCCCGCCCCCTCACTCCGCCACACTCCCCGGCGATCTTGGACTTGTCGAGGGACATAGCAGCCGAAAGCTCTCGACACGTCCAAGATCGTCGGAGGGTGAGGGGCCTGGGGGTGGGCGGCCCGGGGTGAGGGGCGGGTCAGCCGGCGAGGTCGGCGCCGGGACTGTTGGTGACGGATTCGATGTTGCTGCGCAACTCGTGGTTGGGCAGCACCAGGGTGATCGCCACCGCGATCAGCCCGACCAGTCCGGTCACCAGGAACACCGTGTGCAACGAGTCGACGAAGGCGTACTGGATGGCCGCCCGCACCGGCTCGGGCAGGGCGAGGATGGCCGCCGGCTCGTTGATCGAGATCTCGGTCCCGCCCTGCGCCGCCACCTGCGCGGCCTGGTCGGGCGGCAGCGCCGCGACCGCGTCCGGCATCCGGGCGGCCAGCTCCTCGCTGAGCCGGGAGTTGAGCACGGCCCCGAGGATGGCCACCCCGAAGGACCCGCCGAGGGACCGGAAGAAGGTCACCGCGGAGGTGCCGGCACCGAGGTCCCGCAGCGGAATCGCGTTCTGCACGGCCAGCACCAACGACTGCATCGACAGCCCCAACCCGGCGCCGATGAGCACCATGAACACGAATGCCAGCCACAGCGAACTGCGTACCTCGAGTTGGGTGAAGAACAACCCGCCGACGACCAACGCGACCGATCCGGCGACGGGGAACCACTTGTACCGCCCGGACCGGGTCATCGCCCGGCCGGTGAGGACCGAGGCGACGATGATGCCGACCATCATCGGCAGCATCAGCAGACCGCTGCTGGTCGGCGAGGCACCCTTGACGATCTGCAGGTAGAGCGGCACGAAGATGATCGAGCCGAACATGACCAGGCCGAGCACGAATCCGGCGGCGTTGGCCAGGGCGACGGTACGCACCCGGAACAGGTTCAGCGGCAGGATCGGTTCGGCGACCCGGGACTCCTGCAGCAGGAACAGCCCGGCCAGCATCGCGCCGACCACGAACAACCCAAGGATCAGTGGGGAGCTCCAGGGGTACTCGACTCCGCCCCAGCTGAGCGCCAGCAGGATCGCGCTGACCCCGGCTACCAGCAACGACGCGCCGAGCCAGTCGATCGCGTGGTCGCGGCGCCGGAACGGGATCAGCCGCATCACGTACCAGCAGATGATCATCGCGACGACGGCCAGCGGCACGTTGATGAAGAAGATCCAGCGCCAGTTCGTCTCGGCGAAGTAGCCGCCGACCAGCGGCCCGGCGACCGACGACAGGCCGAATACGGCACCGAACATGCCCTGGTAGCGGCCCCGGTCCCGGGGCGAGACGACGTCGGAGATGATGGTGAAGGCCAGGGTCATCAGCCCGCCCGCGCCGATGCCCTGCAGGCCCCGGGTGACGATCAGCTGGGTCATGTTCTGCGACATGCCGGCCAGCAGCGACCCGAGCAGGAACATGCCGATCGAGAACAGGAACACCGGCCGCCGCCCGACCAGGTCGGCCATCTTGCCGTACAGCGGGGTCGACGCGGTCGAGGCGAGCAGGTACGCGGTGACCACCCACGAGTAGTGGTTGATGCCGCCGAGTTCACCGACGATCGTCGGCAGCGCCACACCGACGATGGTCTGGTCGAGCGCGGCGAGCAGCATGCCCGTCATCAGGCCGGACAACAACAGCAGGATCTGCTGGCGGCTGAGTGCGGGTGCCGCCCGCTCTTCGGCGATCGTCATGTCGAGCTCTCCCCTTCCACCCGCGGACCGCGATCCGCCGGTTCCGTCCCCCCGTACCGGGTGGTGATCGAATCGATCAGCCGTCCGAGCAGTGCGCTGAACTCGCACCGCTGCTGCGGCGTCCAGTCCGTCAGCAGCTCACGGACGGCGTTGACCCATATTGCGCGGTTGCGCGCGTACACCTCACGGCCGTGCTCGGTCGGGGTGATCACGCTCGCCCGCCGGTCGCTCGGGTCCGCGGCGCGGGTGGCGAGTCCGGCGGCTTCGAGCGCGGCTACCTGCCGGCTGACCGTGGAGATGTCGAGCCCCAGGTCTTCGGCGAGCACGCTGAGCCGGTCCGGCTGGTCCCCGGCGATGCGGACGAGCAAGGTGTACGCCGCCCGTTCGAGCGGCGGATCGAACCGCAGTCCCTGGTAGAACAGATGCACCGAGCGGTAGAAGGCACCAAACTGCTTGCCCATGGCGATGAGTTCGGCGTCGGAACCGGCCGGTGGACCGCTGGGCAATGGCACCCGCGCACCCCGTCCAATAGTTGCTTGCTACAAGCATGCTAGCAGTCGGTCCGTAGCGGCCTGCCCGAACCGGCAGGTGATCTCGGCCATGCTCCGCCGAGCCGAGCCGAGCCGAGCCGAGCCGACGGCGACGGCCGACAGCGACGGCCGACAGCGACGGCATACCCGATCTGCCTGTCCTGCAACGTTTGAGCGGTTGTTCCCCGGGCAACCGCAGCGCATGGGGCAGTCATCCGCCGACAAGCGGCACCTTTCCACCCGTGCCGCCCGTGCCGCCCTGGTCGCACTGGTCGCACTGGTCGACCGATGGTCGGGACAGCCGATCCTGGTCGTCGGTGACGCCATGCTCGACGAGTGGCGATTCGCCTCGTCGGCCCGCCTGTGCCGGGAGGCACCCGCCCCGGTACTCACCCTCGACCACCGGCAGGTCGCCGCCGGCGGTGCCGCCAACACCGCCGTCAACCTGGCCACCCTCGGTGCCCGGCCGCTGCTGGTCGCACCGGTCGGGGTGGACGAGATCGGCGACCAGATCGCCCGCTGCCTGCACCTGGCCGGGGTGCAGGACCGGATGGTCGCCCAGCCTGGCACCCGTACACCGGTGAAACGCCGGCTGCTCGCCGCCGAGCAGATCCTGCTGCGGGAGGATGAGGGCGGCCCGCACGGCCCGCCCGTCACCGAACAGATGGAGCGGCTTCTCGCCGCGATCGCCGCCACCACCGAGGGGATCCGGCTGGGCACCGGCGAAGCGGCCACGACGGTCTCTCGGCCGGCGTTGGTGATCTGCGACTACGGGCTCGGTGCACTGGCCGATCCGGTGCGTCGGTGGCTCGTCGACAATCGGGACCGCTACGGCGTCGTCGCCCTCGACGCCCACGACCTCAACCGCTGGGACGGGCTACGGCCCACCATCATCACACCCAGCATCGCCGAAGCGGCCCAGGCTCTCGGCCTGGGCGTGCCGCAGGTGGACCGGGTCGGCGCGGCCAGGGACATGCTGGCGTCTCTGCGGGCCGGCACCGGCGCGGAAGTGATCGCGGTGACCCTCGACGTGGACGGATCCGTCGTCGACGGACCGGGTGGCACACGGCACAGCCGTACCGAACCGGTGCCGGCCAGTCAGGCCGTGGGCGCCGGCGACGCCTACCTGGCCGCGCTCACCCTGGCCGTCGGCGCCGGTGCCACACTGCCGGACGCGGCCGAGCTGGCACAGGCCGCCGCGGCGCTCACCGTGCGCGACCCCGGCACCTGTGTCTGCCACCGGGAGGCGCTGGTCAGCGCCCTCGGCGGGCGGCCGGCCGACCCGCCGCCCACCACCGCCGCCCGCG
Source organism: Solwaraspora sp. WMMB335 (assembly GCF_049179075.1). Taxonomy (NCBI): domain Bacteria; kingdom Bacillati; phylum Actinomycetota; class Actinomycetes; order Micromonosporales; family Micromonosporaceae; genus Solwaraspora; species Solwaraspora sp. WMMB335. The sequence goes on along the minus strand of NZ_JBMHMF010000001.1, from coordinate 4,832,545 downwards.
ACGCTGCTTCCGGCGCTGCTACCAGCACCGCTACCGGCACCGTCCCGGACGAGCTGATCGAGCAGGTACGCCGGCACCGGGCTCGTGGCGCTCGGATCGTGTTCACCAACGGCTGCTTCGACGTGCTGCACCGGGGCCACGTCGGCTACCTCACCGACGCCGCCGCCCTCGGCGACCTGCTGATCGTCGCGGTCAACTCCGACGACAGCGTGCGCCGGTTGAAGGGACCGGACCGGCCGGTCAACCCGGTCGAGGACCGGGCGGCCGTCCTCACGGCGCTGGCCAGCGTCGACCACGTCGTCGTCTTCGAGGAGGATTCACCCGCCGGGCTGATCGAACGCGTCCGCCCCGACGTGTACGTCAAGGGCGGCGACTACCCCCCGGACATGGTGCCCGAGGCCCCACTGGTCCGCCGGCTCGGTGGTGAGGTGCACATCCTCGGCTACGTACCGGACCGGTCCACCTCGGCGATCATCGACCGCATCCGGGCCGAGGCGACCGGCCCACAGCCGGCAGCCGCCGACGGTCGGCTGGCCCGTGCGGTCCGGACGGCACGGCACGCGAGGCGCAGCATATGAGCCGTCCACTGCCGCCCGGAGACCCGGCCGAGTTCCGCACCAACCGGCTGCTCGACGTGCTCGTCCCCACCCGCAACCGTCCCGCCGAGTTGGCCACCACCCTCGCCGGGCTGGCCGCGCAGGAAGGACCCGACGGTTTCGGCGTGGTGGTCAGCGACCAGTCCGACGCCGGTCCGGCCTGGGCGGAGCCGGCCGCCGCCACCATGGTCCGGGTGCTCCGGCACGCCGGCCGTCCGGTGCTGCTCACCCGCCGGCTGCCCCGGCGCGGCCTGGCCGAGCACCGGGCGTACCTGCTCAGTCTCTCCACCGCCCGGCTGGTGCTGCTGCTCGACGACGACGTCTGGCTGCGACCGGGCACCGTGTCGCGGCTGGTGACCGCGATCGCCGACCTGCGGTGCGGCTTCGTCGGCAACGCCGTACACGGGCTGTCGTACCTGGACGACGTACGGCCCGAAGACCACGACGGCTACGTCGAGTGGGACGGCCGGCCGGTGCCGGAGGAGATCCGCCCGGACACCCCGCAGTGGCAGCGCGCCCGGATCCATTCGGCCGCGAATCTGGCGCACATCACCGACAACCTCGATCTCGCCCCCGGCGACTGGCGGGCGTACCGCGTCTCCTGGATCGGCGGCTGCGTCCTGTTCGACCGGGCCAAGCTGGTCGCGGCCGGCGGCTTCGATTTCTGGCCCCGGATGCCGGCGGACCACCAGGGCGAGGACGTCGCCGCCCAGCTGGCGGTGCTGCGCCGTTACGGCGGCGCCGGCATCGTGCCCAGCGGGGCCTACCACCTGGAGTCGCCGACCACCGTCACCCGCCGCCGGGTCGAATGCTGGCAGGTGCTGCTCGACGAGGAACGCGCCGCCGACCGGCGGGACCGGGTGCCGCAGGAGGCCCGACCGTGACGGCAGGGCCTCCGACGGCACGACCCACGACGGTACGGCTGGACCGGCCGGCCACCACGATCTGGCAGCTGGACGTGGCGGTACTGCGTACCCTCGTCGAACGGCTGCCCGCCGGGGAGGCGGCGCTGCTGGTCGACACCCTGCCCCCGCTGCTGGCGATCGCCGCGCGCCCCGACCCGGACACCGGGTACGGGTTGGACGGCGAGCCACCGGCCCGGTTCGGCGTCGCCGAGCTGATCCGCCGGGTGCGTCGGCGCACCGCCCGGTACGACGACGATGACCAGGCGGTACGCTGCGAGATCGCCGCGACCCTGCACCGCATCGCCGGCTACTGCCCGGACGGGTTGCTCTACCGGGTGCAGCTACCACTGCCCGACGACATCCGGGAGCTGTTCCCGCAGCCGGTCCGGTTGCGCGCCGCCGGAGGTGGTTAGGTCCGTCACCGCCTCCACCACCTCGGCGACCGGCACGTCGGCCACGAACGGCTCCCGGTGGTCGCAGCCGGTGCCGCCGCCCCGGGCGGGGAAGCCGACCGTGCTGCAGTCCAGCCCGCAGACCGGACAGTGGATGGTGAACGCGGCCAGCGGCCGGTGCCGGCCACGCACCGGTGGGGCGCCGTTGAGCAGGTTGCCTATCCAGTAGATGCCGACCGTCGGCGCACCGACCGCCGCCGCCAGATGCAGCGGGCCGGTGTCGTTGGCGACCAGCGCGGCGCAGCCGGCGAGCAGGCCGGCCAAACCACCGAGGCTCAGCTCGTCCACCACGGTCCGCAGCGGCCGGGCCGCCGCGCGGGCGACCTGCTCGACGACGTCGCGTTCCGCGCCGGTGCCGGTGACGACCACCTCGAAGCCACGGTCGGTGAGCTCGTCGGCGACCGCCGCGAACCGCTGCGCCGGCCAACGCCGACGCGGATCGCTGGCCCCCGGGTGCAGCACCACCCGGGGCCGGTGGGCCGGCCCCAGCACCCGTTCGGCCTCGGCCCGGTCGGCGGCGGTGACCGGAACCTGCGGCATCAGCGTCACCGGGTCGGCACCGACCAGCGCGACCACCTCCAGGTAACGGAACACCTCCGGCTGGTAGTAGACGTAGCGGAGCCACCGGTCCAGTGGTGGCGCGTCGGCCGCGCGCAGCCCGGCGGTCACCCGCGCACCGAGCGCGGCGACCAGGGGGTTGCTGTTGCGGCCACCGCCGTGCAACTGCAGCGCCAGGTCGAACTCCTCCCGGCGGGCCCGCGCCAGGAACTGCGCCATCGTGATCGGCGCGTCGGTGCGCTCATCGTCATGCTCGTCGGTGTGCTCACCGGTACGCTCCGAAGCCGCTTCGGCGGCCCGGATGCCGTCGGCGGGTGGCACCACCAGCACCCGGTCGATGCCGGCGGGCCGGTCGGCCGCCGACCGCCCGCCCAGCCAGCGGGCGTGCCAGGGCGCGCCGAGCAGCACCAGTTCGGCCTGCGGGTACGCGGCCCGCAGCGCGGTCAGCGCGGGTACGGCGAAAATGAAGTCGCCGAGCGCGTTGGCGCGCAGCACGGCGATTCGACGCACCTGCGGCACCAGATCGTACGGGCTCGCCGGGCTCGCCGGGCTCGCCGGGCTCGCCGGGCCCATCGGGCTCATCGGGCGGTGCTGGCCTGCCGGCGGCCCAGATCCGCCTCGGCGCCGTACGGGTGGTGCAGTTCCCGGTCGGCGGCCGGGTCGAGGTCGTCGGCGGTGATGTCGTCGACGGCCAGGTCCTCGGCCGCCGCGTCGGAACCGTCCGGTGCCGGTCCGCCGTCGCCCGCCGTGATCGTGGCACGTCTGGCCGGCCCGACCGGGCGCACGCCGGCGGTGCCGGCGGCCGGTTGCTGGTACTGCGGCCGCCCGACCGTTATCGAGCGACGCCCACCCGGCTCGGCCCGCAGCATGGTGACGGTGAGCAGGCCGTGGTCCATCACCGCGTCCATCCGATGTACGTCGACCCCGCTGGGCAGGCGCAGCCGGTATTCGAAGCCCCGTTCGGTGGAACCGGAGTCCGGCATCCCGTGGTCGGTGTTGACCTCCTGCTCCGACCGGGCCCGGATGCACAGGTCAGCGCCGTCGACGTCGACCGCCACCTCTTCGGGGGCCACCCCGGGAAGTCGGGCGATCACCTGCCAACCGTCGTGGGTGTCCTCCAGTTCGACCTCGGGCGGGCCACCGTCACCGCCGAGCGCACGGGTCAGTTCCGACCAGAGCGACTGCAGGTTGCCGATCGGATCCCAACCGCGATCCTGCATCTGGTCCCGGGGTTGACTCATCGGGCACCTCCCGTACGTCCGGCCGGGCGGGAGGATGGGCCCGCCCGGTTAGCGGGGCAGCATCCCGGCCGCGTACCCACCGGCCGGCCGGCCAAACGCCTCCGGACGTTGCTCGCGGCTGCGACACTGCCTGACCAGCGCAGCAGCCGCGCTGACCCCGCTCCACCACCCGGTCCGCGACGGTGCGGTGAGACCGAGTCCCCGCAGCGGCAGGTGCCACCCGTTTCCGCGGAAGCATCAGTCTGCCTCCCCAACCGTTTCCCACCGGCCGTCGACCCGGCGCGGAATCCCCGCAGGGTTGCCATCACGCAACTCGACCGGCAGCACCGCGGCCGGTGCCGACTGGTAGGTGACCGGTCGCAGCCAGCGCCGGATCGAGGCGGCCCCGACCGAGGTGTGGCCGACAGCGGTCGTGGCCGGGAACGGGCCGCCGTGCTGCTGTGCCCAGGACACCGCGACCCCGGTCGGGAAGCCGTCGAAGAGCAGCCGGCCCGCCGCCGCCCGCAGCACGCCGGCCAGCCGCGCGGTCAGCTCGGCTTCATCCGCAGCAGCCCGGATCGTCACGGTCAACTGCCCGCCGAGCCGGCGGATCGCGTCCACCGCCTGGTCCGGGTCGGCGTAGCGGGCGATGATCGCCGCCGGCCCGAAGCACTCCGCCAGCAAGGTATCGGACAGCTCCCCGGCGTCGACGCCGAACAGCAGCGGAGCAGCCTGGAAGCCCGGTCCGTCGGGAAAGCGGCCCTCGGCGAGCACCGTCGTACACGGGTCCTCCCGCCAGCGCCGCGACCGCTGGTGGAATCCGTCCCGGACGCCCGCGCCGAGCAGCGTGCCGGGCTGCCCGGAGTCGACCAGTTCCGCGGCGTGGGCGACCAGCCGGTCCCCGTCGGCGCCGGTCGGTACCAGGAGCACGCCGGGCTTGGTGCAGAACTGTCCCGTGCCGAGGGTGAAGGAGGCGACGAATCCGGCGGCAAGACCCTCCGGATCGGCGGCTGCGGCACCTGACGTGGCGAGCACCGGGTTGACGCTGCCCAGTTCGCCGTACAGCGGGATGGGCTCGGCCCGCTCCGCCATGACCGCCTGCAACGCCCGGGCCCCGGCGAGGGAGCCGGTGAAGCCGACAGCGGTGACAGCGGGGTGGGCGACCAGGCCGGCACCCGCGTCGAGGCCGTGCACCAGACCCGCCGTTGCGGCCGGCAGTCCGTGCCGGGTTACGACTCGGACCAGCGCGTCGTGGCAGCGGATCGCGGTCTCCGGGTGGCCCGGGTGTGCCTTGTTCACCACCGGACAGCCGGCGGCCAGCGCGGATGCGGTGTCCCCGCCGGGGACTCCGAAGGCGAGTGGGAAGTTCCCCGCGCCGAAGACGGCGACCGGGCCGAGCGGCACCAGCATCCGGCGCAGGTCCGGCCGGGGACCCATCGGGGTCTCGGCGGGCGGGTCGATGGTCGCCTCCAGGTACGAACCCTCGGTCAGCACCTCGGCGAAGAACCGCAGCTGGTAACAGGTGCGGGTGAGCTCGCCGGTCAGTCGCGACTGTCCCAGTCCGGTCTCCCGGTCCGCCACCGCGACCAGGCCCGCCTGGTCCCCGGCCAGCTCATCGGCCAGGTCGTGGAGGAGCGCCGCACGTCCGGCTCGCCCCAGCCCGTCCAGCGACGGCGCGGCGGCTCGCGCGGCGAGGCAGACGGCGTCCACCGTCGCCGGGTCGCTCGTCTCGGTGACCTCGGCGACCACCTGGCCGGTGCGTACGTCGATGCTGGGAACTGCGGTCACGACTGCTCCTCGGTTACCGGGTCGGGGTCGGTGGTGGCGGCGATCGTGCCGAGCGGTACGGGAACCGCGATCGGGCGACCAGCCAGCGGGGTGGGGTCGACTGCCGCGCCGCCTGCGGCGCCGAGCAGGGCGGCGAGCGGGAACGCACAGATCCGACCCTGACACATTCCCAGCCCGGCCCGGCAGGTCAGTTTGGCCGCACGGGGGTCGGTCACCGCGAGGGTGTCCACGGCATGCCGGATCCGGGACACCGGAACTTCCTCACACCGGCAGATCAGGGTGTCCTCGCGCAGCCAGCTGAGCCAGCCAGGCCGGATCCGATACGTTTCGGCGAGCGCCGCCGCGAACCGCCGCTGCCGGTCCCGCCTACGGTGCAGATGGGTACGCGCGGTAAGGGGTGACGGCCGGCCGCCACCGGACATCGCGAGGCCGCCGGACTTCGCACGATGGCCGGACTCCGCGAGGTCGGCGGCGGCTCGGCCGGCCAGCTCGCCCTCGACCGCAGCGAGCTGGGCACCGCCGATCCCGGTCACCTCGCCGGCGGCGTACACCCCCGCCACGGTGGTGCGCTGGTCGTCGTCGGTGACGACGATCGGGGTACCGGCCAGGTCGACAGTGGTGGCACAGCCCAGGGCGAGGGCGAGCTCCACCGAGGCGACGAAGCCGTAGCCGGTGGCGACCGTGTCGACCTGCAGCCGCCGCCGGCTGCCGGGCCGGATGGTCCAGTCCGGCCCGAGCCGTGCCACCGACACCGCCTCGACCTCACTGTCGCCGTGTGCCGCGACGACAGCATGTCGGTAGTGGACCGGAACCCGGTGCCGGCGCAGGACCCGCAGGTAGTGCGCCGCCTCCCGAAGCCGACCCGGCTGGCCGGCGACGGCCGGTAGCCGGGTCAGCCAGTCGGCCGGATGGTTGGCCTCGAAGACGCCGAGGACCCGGGCTCCGGCCTCGGCCAGGGTGGCGGCGACCGGCAACAGGAACGGGCCGGTGCCGGCCACAACGACCCGGTGTCCGGGCCGGACGAGTTGGCCCTTGACGAGCGCCTGCGCTCCGCCCGCGGTCATCACCCCGGGCAGATCCCAGCCGGGGAACGGCAGAGCGAGGTCGTGGGCGCCGGTGGCGAGCACGACGGACCGCGCGCGGAGCGTACCGCCGCTGGTGAGCCGGAGCGCGAAGCCTTCACCGGGGACGGTACCGCCCGGAGCGGGGCCAGCGGCCCACACCGCGTCGTCCGGGCGCAGGGTGATCCTCGGGTGCCCCGCGACGGAGCCGGTGACGTCCCTGCCGGTGGGGTCCGCCCCGACCTGGCCGGGCAGTTGGGCGGCCAGCCGTTCGGCGGGCTGCCGGTGGTACTGCCCGCCCGGCCGGGCTCCGGCGTCGACGACCGTGACCTGCCGGCCGTGCCGTGCGGCGGCCAGCGCCGCCGCCATCCCGGCCGGGCCGGCTCCGATCACCGCCACATCGACCGGTACGGGCACTTCGGCCAGCGGTTCTTCCTCCTTCGACGACCCCCCGGGCATCGCCGTCCACGGCGGGGTCACCTCGTCGCCGTGGGCGGCCTCGGTGAGGCACGCTCGGACGGCGGGGCCGCCGTTCACCGAGATCAGGCAGTCGTGACAGGCACCGATTCCGCAGAAGAGGCCACGCGGTCGGCCACCGGACCGGGTACGCCGCCAGGAGCGGACGTCGGCGGCGTGTAGCGCCGCTGCGATGGTCTGGCCCGGCAGCACCACGATCCGCCGGTCGCCGAAGCTGATCTCGAAGGGTTTCCCGGTCACCGGACACCCCCGGGGCCGTTGGGCGCCGCCCGCGTCGGTGCGGGGACGGCAACCCGGCGCAGGGCCGGTCGGCCCGGCCGGAACGGGGCGGGGTCGAGTTCCGGCGTGACGCCGGTGACCATCTGCCGGATCAGCAGACCGGTGGCCGGGGCAAGGCCGATGCCGGCTCCCTCGTGGCCGGCGGCGTGCAGCAGCCCGGCGACATCCGGGTCGGCACCGATGACCGGCAGGTGGTCCGGGCTGTAGGGCCGGAATCCGCGGTACGCCCGGATCGCCCGCACCCCGGTCAGGGCCGGAAAGAGCCGGATGGCCTGCCTGGCCAGGCGGGCGAGCACGTCCACCCGCAGGGCGGGGTCGAGGCCGACCCGTTCCCGGGAGGCGCCGATCAGGATGGTCCCGCCGTCGGTGGCCTCGACCACCGTGGAGGTCTGCAGGGTACGGTCGTCGCTGGCGACGTCGGCCACATAGGCCGCGTCGTAGACCTTGCCCCGGATCATCGGTGGCAGTGGCTCGGTGACCAGGATGAACCCGCGACGCGGCTGGATCGGCAGATGTACGCCGGCCAGGGCGGCGACCTCTCGGGCGCCCAGCCCGGCGGCGTTCACGACGTACCTGGTGGCGATCGCGCCGGCGGGCGTACGAACGCTGGTGATCCGACCGGTACGGTCGCGGCCGAATCCGGTCACCGGGCGGCCGGTGACCAACCGGGCGCCGTTGGCCCGGGCCCGGCGTAGCAGGGTCGCGGCCGCCAGCACCGGCTGCACCTGCATGTCCTGCGGGTAGTGGACACCACCGGCCAGATCCGGGGTGAGCTGGGGTTCCAGCGCCCGGGCCCGGTCCGGTCCGACCGGTTCGGCGACGACCCCGGCCGCCCGCTGGGACGCGGCAAGCTGGTGCAGCCCGGCCAGGCCGTCGGCACCGGTGGCGACCACCAGTCCGCCTTTGGCCTCCAGTGCGATGCCGCTGTCGCCCGGTCCGGTCGACGGGTCGCCCAGCCGCCGGCGGTGGAGCGATTCGGTGCCGGGCACGGAGCCGGCCGCCAACTCGGCACCGAATCGCTGCCAGAGCGCGCGGGAGAGCAACGCCAGCGCCAGTTCCGGTCCGGGCTCCTTGTCCGAGACGAGGATGTTGCCCTCCCCTGCCCCGGTCGTCCCGGCGCCGATCCCGGTCCGGTCGACCACCACCGTGTCGAGACCGGCGGCGGCGAGTTCGTCGGCGCAGGCGGCACCGATGATCCCGGCGCCGACCACCACCACGTCAGCGCCGCGACCCGGTGCCCAGCCGCCGAAGTGGCTGGGCACCGGGAAGCTGGACCGGGCACCGGTCGAACGCTTGAGAGGCCTCATAGCATGTGACATAGTACTTGCTCGTGCAGTCCAGGCAAGGCTACGACCAGCGCAGAACGGGATCAGACAGCCCCGATCTCGACGATGCTGATCGATGCGGTGCCGACCGAGTGAAGGAGGGCGCGATGCGGCCCTGGCACGGAGTGGTGGTGGCCACCGCCACGCCCTATCGCACGGATCTCTCCCTCGATCTGGACCGGTACGCCGAGCACGTGTCCTGGCTCGGCACGGCCGGCTGCCACGGCGTCACCCCGAACGGCTCGTTGGGCGAGTACCAGGTACTCACCGACGCGGAGCGGGCCGACATGGTCCGGGTCGCCGTCGAAGCCGCACCGCGGGGCTGCTCAGTGGTTCCCGGGGTGAGCGCGTACGGTGCCGTCGAGGCCCTCCGTTGGGCGGAGCAGGCCGCCTCGGCCGGAGCGGCGGCGGTGCTGCTGCTGCCGCCGAACGCCTATCGGGCCGGTCCCGACGAAGTGCTGGCGCACTTCGCGGCGGTCGCCCAGGCCGGGCTGCCGATCGTGGCCTACAACAATCCGCACGACACCCGGGTCGACCTGACACCGGAGCTGCTGGCCCGGATCGCCGACGAGGTGCCCGAGGTAGTCGCGGTCAAGGAGTTCAGCGGCGATGTCCGGCGGATCTTCCGGCTGCGGGAGCTCGCGCCCCGTCTGGACGTGCTCGCCGGAGCCGACGACGTGCTGCTCGAACTGCTGGTCAGTGGGGCGGTCGGCTGGATAGCCGGATTCCCGAACGCACTGCCCGAGGTTTCGGTTGCCCTCTACGAATGGAGCCGGGCCGGACGCTTGGCCGAGGCCCTGCCGCTCTACCGTGCGTTGCACCCCATCTTCCGGTGGGACTCCCGGCACACCTTCATCCAGGCGATCAAGCTGGCCATGGACGAGGTCGGCCGGTACGGCGGGCCGGTACGGCTGCCCCGGCTGCCGCTGCCCGAAGCGGAAGCGGCGGCCGTCCGGGCCGACCTGGCCACCGCCCTGGCCTACGGCGGGCCGACCGGGCCCGCGATCCCTCGGCCGGGCCACGCCGGAGATCCGGTTTCCGGCGCGGCGACGCCAGCAGGCTGACATGCGCAGCCGCCTGGTACTGCACGCCGTCGACTCGCACACCGAAGGGATGCCGACCCGGGTCGTCACCGGTGGGGTGGGGGTCATCCCCGGCACCTCGATGGCACAGCGGCGCACCCATTTTCTGGCCCATCTCGACCACCTGCGGACCCTGCTGATGTACGAACCGCGCGGGCACGCCGCGATGAGCGGGGCGATCCTGCAGCCACCGACCCGGCCGGACGCCGACGTCGGGGTGCTCTTCATCGAGGTGTCCGGCTGCCTGCCGATGTGCGGGCACGGCGCCATCGGGGTGGCCACCGTGCTGGTGGAGACCGGAATGGTGGCGGTCACCGAACCGGTCACCACGATCCGGCTGGACACGCCGGCCGGTCTGGTCGAGGCGCGGGTCGACGTCGCCGACGGGGCTGCGCGCGCGGTAACCATCGGCAACGTACCGTCCTACAGTCACGCCCTGGACGCGTCAGTAGCGGTGCCGGGATTCGGTGAGGTCCGCTACGACCTCGCCTACGGCGGGAACTTCTACGCGATCCTGCCGCTGGACGCGGTCGGGCTGCCGTTCGAACGCGCAGCCGGGCCGCAGATCGTGGCCGCCGGGCTGGCGGTGATGGAAGCCATCAACGCGCAGGACCGGCCTCAGCACCCGGAGCGGCCGGACATCCGCGGATGTCACCACGTCCAGTTCGTCGCCCCGGACTCGGACGCCCGGCATTCCCGCCACGCGATGGCGATCTGGCCCGGCTGGTTCGACCGGTCGCCGTGCGGTACCGGCACCAGCGCCCGGATGGCCCAGTTGGCCGCCCGGGGCGAGCTGGCGGTCGGTGACGAGTTCGTCAACGAGTCCTTCATCGGCACCAGGTTCGTCGGCCGGCTGACCGGGACGACAACGGTAGGCGGCCGCCCCGCGGTGCTGCCGACGGTCACCGGCCGGGCCTGGATCACCGGCACGGCCCAGTACCTGCTGGATCCGGAGGATCCCTTCCCCGCGGGATTCCTGCTGTGACCCCGACCCATGCCGGTCCGAGCTTCGGTCCGGGTTCGGACCGTGCCGCCGTCCCTGAGGTACTGCGGCCGGCCCGCCGCTCCAGCCTGCGGGAGGACGTCTCCCAGTCGCTTCGCACGGCGATCGTCACCGGGACGCTGCGGCCCGGTCAGATCTACAGTGCACCCAAACTGGCCGAGCGGTTCGGCGTCTCGGCCACTCCGGTCCGCGAGGCGATGCTGGAACTGGTCAAGAACGGGCTGGTGGAGACGGTACCGAACAAGGGTTTCCGGATCGTGCGGGTCTCCGAGCGGGACCTGGACGAGATCGCCGTGCTGCGCGGCCTGCTGGAGCCGCCGAGCGTGGCGGAGCTGGCCCGTGGCGGCGACCTGGCCAGGGTCCGGGCCCTGCGGCCGCTCGCGGAGGAGATCGTCGCCGCAGCCGCCGTCGGCGACCTGCCCGGCTATCTGCGCGCGGACGTCGACTTCCATCTGGGCCTGCTCGCCGGCCTGGGCAACGGCCGGCTGGTCGAGGTGGTCCGGGATCTGCGGGCGCAGACCCGGCTGTACGGGCTCACCCGACTGGCCGAGACCGGCCGGCTGGTCGCCTCCGCCGCAGAGCACATCGAGTTGCTTGACGTGATCGAGGCAAGGGACGCGCCTGCGGCCGAGGCGCTGATGCGCCGGCACATCGGGCACACCCGGGGTATCTGGGCGACCTCCGCCGAGCCGCTTCCGTCGGCCGAGGACCCGGACCGTGGGCCGGGGCCGGGGCCGGGGCCCGTGATCGGCTGACCGGGTCGGGATCAACGGGACCGACCGTACCAACGGGGCCGAGCGCTCCGTGCGAGCGCCCGACCGCAGGGCGGCTCGGGCGCCGCACAGCAATACGTTTGGCGGACCCCTCCTCGTCCCGGTAACTCGGGATTTACCAGGAAGAAATGACCGCTCCACCTCTTGACGATGACGCAAGCCGGTGCCGATAGTGGGATCACCAGGCTAAACGTTATGCCTTGGAGGCCCGATGGATGCCCCGAAGCACTCAGTAGCCGAGCTCGTCGGCGTCTCCAAGAGCTATTCCGGAACGGACCACGCCGCAGTCCATGATGTCCATCTTGAGCTGCTGGAAGGCGAGTTCTTCTCGCTGCTCGGGCCAAGCGGCTGCGGCAAGAGCACAACGTTGCGCATCGTGGCCGGGCTGGAATCTCAGACCTCCGGAACCGTACGGATCAAGGGCGAGGACATGGGCCACCGGCCGGCCAACAAGCGGCCGACCAACATGGTCTTTCAACACCTCGGGCTCTTCCCGCATCTCGACGTCGCCCGCAACATCGCGTTCGGTCTGCGGTTGCGCCGGGTCTCGGCGGCCCGCCGGGCCGCCGAGGTGCAGCGGGTCCTCGACCTGGTGGAGCTCGCCGGATTCCAGCATCGCCATCCCGATCAGCTCTCCGGCGGCCAACAGCAACGGGTGGCGATCGCTCGTGCCCTGGTCAACCGGCCCGCCGTACTCCTGCTCGACGAGCCGCTGGCCGCCCTCGACCTCAACCTACGCCAACAGATGCAGCAGGTGCTGCGGGACGTTCAACGTGAGTCCAGGACCACCTTCCTCTTCGTCACCCACGACCAGAACGAGGCGATGGCCCTCTCCGACCGGATCGGGGTCATGCGCGACGGGACGCTGTGCCAGGTCGGCACCGCGGAGGACCTGTACCGACGGCCGAGTTCCCGGTTCGTCGCCCGGTTCATCGGCGACGCCAACGTGCTCGACCTCGCCGTCCGGGACGGCCGGGCCCGACTCGGGGAACACGACATCCGGGTCGCGGCCGGCGGTGACGGCGTCGCCCTCTCCGTCCGCCCTGAGGACATCGACCTGCGCGATCGGACCGGTCAGCAGGCCGGCGGCCCCGGTACGGACACACCCACGCTGGCCGCCCGGATCACCGCCGCCACCTACCTCGGCGCGGTGGTCCGCTACGACCTGCACACCGAGGCCGGCCACCAGCTCCGCGCGATCCGGCCGGCCGGTGCCGACCGACTGGTCGCTGGCGCCTCCGTCGAGGCGTACTGGCGACCGGCCGACGCCGTCGTGCTGGCCTCCTGACAGCTCGATCCGACAGGACCGACCCGCAGATCCAGGTAGCTACCCACTCCGCCGACGCTGACCCGGACGGGACACCGGAACAAGGACCGGCGCGGCCACCGCGCACCAGCCGTAGATACAGGACGGGCGTCGCCCGCGATAGGAGACACCGATGGGACACCAGGTAAGCCGACGCCGACTGCTCGCCGCATCAGCGGCCACCCTCGCACTGCCCGCGCTCAACGCCTGCGGCCGGGACATCGAGACCGACCCGGAGCCGGCCGCACCGAGCGGCGGCAGCGAGCAGATCACCATCTTCGCGTTCCTGGGCAACCGGCTCGCGGACATGCCGAAGGCGTTCGCCGAGGACTACATGTCCCGGCACCCGAACGTGGAGATCAGCATCTACGAGGACAGCAACGCGGTCGGCTACCCCAAGATCCTTGCCGCCAGGCAGACCACGCCGGACCAGCCGCTGGTCAACATGGGCTTCTTCAACTCACAGATCTCCGCTCAGGGCGACCTGGACGGCACCTGGAACACCCTGGACTACACGGCGCTGAGCAACGCCGCGAGTGTCAGCGACACCTTCCGCCGGTCCAACTCCAACGGCATCGGCATCGGCGCCGACCAGATCGGCATCCTCTACAACACCGACAACATCAGCACCGCCCCGACCGGCTGGGCCGATCTCTGGGACGACCAGTACGCCGGCCGGCTCACCCTCTTCGACTACTGGTGGCAGGTGGTCTTCATGGCCGCCCAGCTCAACGGTGGCTCGCTGGAGGACATGGAGCCCGGCTGGGAGATCTGGCGGGACAAGGCGAGCAACATCCGCACCCTGGTGACCGCCAACCCCGAGTGGCAGCAGGTCATGAGCAACGGCACCGCCGACATCACCAGCTGCTGGAACGGCACCGGGCTGCAGTTCAAGGACGACGGTGCCCCGGTCGACTACGTGGTGCCCGACGAAGGCGCCATCGCGGTCCCCGTCTACCTGCAGACCGTGCAGGGCAACACCGACAACCAGCAGGAGATCTGCGTCGACATCGTCAACGAGATGCTCAGCCCGAGGTGGTGCCAGATGTGGGCCGAGACGGCGGTGCAGACTCCGGCCAACTCCGATGTGAGTCTGCCGGCGGACCTCGCCGAACTGCCCGGGTTCCAGGCCGAGAACGTGGCGAAGCTGATCTCGGTCGACTGGGGCCTGGTGGCCCGGCAGAACGCCGACTGGCGGGCCCGCTGGGACGCCGACATCAAGGCGAACATCTGAGCGACATGACCGACGCCGCCACGCGACTGCGGGCCGGTACGCCCCGGTACCTGCTTGTCCTGCCCGCCCTGGTGCCGCTCACGGTCATCTTCGTCGGCAGCCTGCTTCAACTCGCCGACCTGGGACTGCGGCCGTACCAGGAGGGCCGGATCGGCACCGGGATCACCCTCGACAACGTCCGCCGGTTCATCGTGGACAGCTACACCTGGCGGGTTCTCGCGGACACGGTGACCCTCGGTGTGGTCTGCGCGGTGGTGACGGTGGTGCTGGCGTACCCGATGGCGCTGGCGCTGCACCGGCTACGCAGCCCGGCGTTACGCGGCCTGGCCCTCTTTCTGATCTTCTCGCCGTTGCTGACCAGCGTGGTGGTCCGGGCGTACGGGTGGAACGTGCTGCTCGGCGACGGCGGGGTGGTCAACCAGGTGCTGCGCGGCCTCGGCCTGATCGAGACCCCGCTGCGGATCATGTACGAGTTCCCGGCGGTGGTGATCGCCATGGTCCACGTGCTGCTGCCCTTCGCGATCTTCCCGCTGCTCGGGGTGGTGGCACAGGTACCCCGCGCCGCGCTGGAGGCGGCGCACGATCTGGGTGCCGGTCGCACACAGGTGTTCTGGCGGGTCACCCTGCCGCTGACCCGGCACGGCGTCCTGCTCACCCTGCAACTCTGCTTCGCGCTCACGATCAGCGCCTTCGCCACCCCTGCGCTGCTCGGTGGAGGCCGGGTGCAGGTGCTCAGCGGGCTGGTCTACACCAACGTCGGGGCGGTCGACTGGCCGCTGGCGGCCGTCCAGTCGTACGCCCTGCTGGTGCTCACCCTGCTCCTGGTCGGCGCGGTCAACCTCGCCGTGCGGCTGACCGGACGGAGCCGCAGATGATCCGCAACCGCCCACTCACCCTGGTACTGCTCGGCCTCGGCCTCGCCTACCTGGTGGCTCCGCTGGTCATCGTGGTGGTCAACTCCTTCAACGACTCCGGCTACGGCGGCTGGCCGCCACCGGGGTGGTCGCTGCGCTGGTACCGGCGGCTGGCCGAGCAGGACGGCTTCCTGCAGGCGGCGATGGTCAGCACCGTGGTGGCCGCGCTCGCCGCGCTCGCCGCGGTGCTCGCCGGCATGGCCGCGGCGGTCTCCGTCACCCGGTTCCGCTACCCGGGTCGGCGTCTGGTCGAGTCGCTGTTACTGGCCCCGCTGGTGGTGCCGAAGGTCGCGGTCGGTCTCGGCGCGTTCATCCTCTTTCTGCAGGCCGGCTTCTACGGCAACGACGGTGCGCTGGTGGCGCTGCACCTGGTGCTGCTGCTGCCGTTCGCGGTGAACATCCTCGGTGGGGCGCTGGTCCGGATCCCGATCGTCTACGAGCAGGCCGCCCGGGATCTCGGTGCCGGTCCGGTGCGGGCGTTCATCGCCGCCACCCTGCCGCAGCTACGCCGCTCGCTGGTCGCGGCGTACCTGCTCTGCTTCATGATCAGCTTTGACGAGGTGGACGCGACGGTGTTCGTGGTCGCCCCAGGGCAGACGACGCTGCCCGTGTCGATGTACCAGTACCTGCAGAGATACCAGGATCCGACGCTCGCCGCCCTCTCCACGTTCCTGATCGGCGCCACCTTCGCGCTGGTCGCGGTCGTGATGACCACCGCTGGCGCGTCGGCGCTGGCGGGTCTGCAGGGTGGCCGGGGTCGGACGCCACGCGACGCGAGGAGGCGGGACCGGTGACCGGACGACCCGGAGCAGGCCAGTCGCTATCCGACCCGGTGGCGGTGGTGACCGGGGCCGGCGGTGGAATCGGTGCGGCGACCTGCCGCCGCCTGGCCGGGGACGGGCACCGGCTGGCGCTGGTGGACCGGGCCGGGCCGGCTCTCGACGCGCTCGCCGCCGAGCTGACCGGCGCGGGGAATACCGTGCTGGCCATCGCCTCCGACGTCCGCGACCCGGCCGACGTGGGCCGGGCCGCGGCCCGCGTGGTCGACCACTTCGGAGGCTTCGACACGCTGGTCACCTGCGCCGGTGTCGGCCGGATCGACCCGATCGAGACGGTCGACGACGACGTCTGGGCGGACACCCTGGCCACCAACCTCACCGGCACCTTCTGGTGGTGCCGGGAGGCGGTGCCCCGGCTGCGCGAGCGCGGCGGGGGCACGATCGTGCCGGTCTCGTCCACCACCGCGCTGGTCGGCCTGCCCGGCCGCACCGCGTACGCGGCGAGCAAGGCCGGCGTCCTGGGGCTGGCCCGCACCCTGGCCGTCGAGTGCGCCCGTGACGGCATCCGGGTGGTACCGGTCTGCCCCGGCGCCACCCGCACCGAGCTGGTCCGGCAGGGCTACCGGCGATCGTCCGACGCGGCGGCCGCCGAGCGTGCGCACGCCGCCGCCCAGCCCATCGGCCGGCTCTCCGAGCCGGAGGAGATCGCCGAGACCATCGCCTTTGTCTGCTCGCCCCGGGCGGGCACCATCACCGGCGCGACGATCATCGTCGACGGCGGATTCACCGCTGGAGGACCCTCGTGGAACACCTGAAGCGCCGGCAGGCAGCCCTGGAGCTGGCCGCCACGGCGGGCGTGGACACCCTGCTGGTCACCAAGCTGACCCACATCCGCTACCTGACCGGGTTCACCGGCACCGCCGGGGTGTTGCTGCTCGCGCCGGATCCGCTGCTGGTGGTCGACTTCCGGTACGGTGCGCAGGCCCGCGAACAGGTGCCCGAGGTGCCCGTCGACGGGGACTGCGCGCCGCCCCGGCTCTGGGCGACGGTGAACGACCGACTATCCCAGCGGCCCGGCCAGCGGCTCGGGGTGGACACCCGCAACCTCACCGCCGAGCAGTACCTGGCTCTCGCCGCCACCGTCGGACCGGACCGGCTGACCGACTGCGCCGGGCTGGTGGAACGGCTGCGCGCGGTCAAGGACGCCGACGAGGTGCAGGCTCTGCGGGAGGCCGCCGACCTGGCGGAGGAGCTGGTCCGGCGGCTGCCCGGCTGGCTGCGTCCCGGGCGACCGGAAAACGAGATCGCCGGCGAGATCGAGTACGCGCAGCGGCACCTCGGTGCCGAACGCAGCGCCGCGCCGATTCTGGTCTCCTCCGGGGAGCGCTCGACCATGCCGCACGGCGCGGCCTCCGGCAAGCCGCTGGCGCAGGGGGAACCGGTGCTGGTGGACCTGTCGCCGGTGGTACGCGGCTACCGCGCCGACATCACCAGGACCTTCTTTCTCGGCACCGCCGGCCCGCAGTACCGGCGGCTGCACCGGGCGGTGACCGCCGCGCACACCGAGTCGATGGCCGCCGTCCGGGCCGGGGTACGTGCCAGCGAGGTGGACGCGGTCGCCCGGCGGGTGCTCGCCGGCTACGACCTGGACGGCTACTTCAAGCACTCGCTGGGCCACGGGATCGGGTTGGATCAGCACGAGCCGCCGCTGCTGTCGCCGTACGACGACACCGTGCTGGCCGCCGGCATGGTGGTGATGATCGAGCCGGGCGTGTACGTGCCCGGCGTCGGCGGCACCCGGATCGAGGACGCGGTGCTGGTCACCGAGGACGGGTGCGTGCCACTGACCACCTCCGACCCGGAGATCCGGGAGCTGTGAACGCGGTCGGCACGCACCGGGTCTCGTTCCGTGGCGAGATACTGACGGCCGGGCCCGACTACTGCCCGGCCGACCTCGTCGTCGCCGACCTCGACGTCACTGACCTCGACGACGCTCACCCGGGTGGCGGTGCCGGCCGGGCGGCCGGAGCGCCGGATCCGGGGGCGGTGCGGGCGGTCGTACCGGTGGCTCAGCCACCCCGGTCCGCCGACGCCGACGCGGTCGTCGAGGCGGTCCGCCGGCACCGACCGGAGCGGTTGGTCGCGGTCGGCGACGGCGGCACCCTGGACGTGGCCAAACACGCCTGGAACCTGCTGGCCGCCGGGCAGCGGCCACCGCTGGTCCTGGTTCCCGCCGGTGCCGAGCCGTGGCGGGCGTTCGCGCCGTTCAGCAGCCTGTACGAGCCGGACGGCCAGCGGGTCTCCCGGCGCTACGAGGACCTCACCGGCCAGCAGGTCCGGCTGGACTCCGCCGCGCTGGCCGCCCGCCAGCCCGGGGTACGGCACCTGCATCGGGCGGACACCGCCGTACACGCGGTCGAGGTGCTGACCGGCCGGCGGGCCGGTCCGTGGGGGCGGGCCCTGGCCGCCGGTGCGCTCGCCGCGCTGGCCGACGACCAACCGATCGCCGACCTGGTCGCGGCCGGCCTGGCCACCGAGGCGTTCGCCGCTGCCGGGCTGGGCCTGGCGCACGCACTCGCCTCCCCGCTGGGCGCCCTGGCACGCCGCCGGCACGATCTGCCGAACGTGCTGCTGGCACCGGCCGTGGCGGAGTTCTGGGGCACCCGGGTGGACTGGACGCCGGTCGCCGCAGCGGTCAACTGTCACGCCGATGCCGGATCGGTCGCGCGGTGGCTGCGGGAGCTGCGTGACCGGGCCGACGTCCCGGCGACCCTGACCGCCGCCGGCTTCGACCGGGCGCTGCTGGCCGACGTGGTGCCGCAGGCGATGCGCAGCTCCGGAATGCCGTGGCTACCGGAGCCGGTGGACGCCACCACGCTGACCGATCTGCTCGACCGGGCCTGGGTGAACCGGTGAACACCGCCCACGCGTGCGGTGGATCAGACCAGGCTCAGGCCACCGTCCACACTGATCGTCTGGCCGGTCAGGTATCGACAGTCGCCGGCGACCAGCAGCTCGACGAGGGCGGCCAGTTCGTCGGGCTCGCCGGTCCGGCGCAGCGGAATCCGGCCGGCCAGGTCCCGCTCCACCTCGGGTTCCCGGTCGAACCGGGCGGCGAGCAGCGGGGTACGGATCGCGCCGGGGCAGATCGTGTTCGCCGTGACGCCATGTGGGCCGTACTCCAGGGCGAGCTGGCGGGTGAAGGCGATCACGGCGCCCTTCGCCGCGGCGTAGCCGGCCCGGTCCGGGATCGGCCGCAGCGCGGTCAGCGAGGCGATGTTGACGATCGCCCCACCACCGGCCGCGACCAGACCCGGCAGTACCGCCCGGCAGACGTAGAAGGCGCTGGAGGCGTTGGTGTCCAGGTTCCACCGCCAGTCCGCGTCGCTGGTCGAGGCAGCGGTGCCGGCCCGGATCGCGCCCGCCGCGTTCACCACTGCGGAAAGTCCCGGATGTACGGCGAGAGCGTCGGCCACGGTGGTCGCCACCGAGGCCGGATCGGTCAGATCGGCGACGTGCCGGCTGGCCGCGTCGCCGGCAGCCAGCTCGACGAGCGCCGCCGTCAGCCGGTCGGCGTCCCGGTCCACCAGCGCAACCCGGTGCCCGGCGGTCAGCAGCCGCCGCGCGCACGCCAACCCGATGCCGGACGCCGCCCCGGTCACCAACACCGACACCGGCCCGGAGGGAACCCTGGATGAGATCACTTGACGAGGCTATCAACGCAGGTCAGTCCGGTGCCGACGGCGGCAGATGGGTGATCCGGGGCGGCCGGCTGCTGAGCGCCGACGCCGAACCGGTGGTGGTGGACCTGGTCATCGACGGTGAACGGGTGGCCGCTGTCGAGCCGGCCGGGACCGCCGACGCGGGTCCGGTTTTCGACGCCGCTGGTCTGGACATCGCCCCCGGCGCGATCGACCTGCACGTGCACCTGCGCGACCCCGGCCAGACCCACAAGGAGACGGTGGAGACCGGCACCGCCGCAGCGGCGGCCGGCGGTACCACCCTGGTCTGCGACATGCCGAGCACCCAGCCCCAGGTCACCACCGTCGACCGGTACGTGGCCAAACGTGACGCGTGGACCGGGCGGGCCGCGGTGGACTACGCGCTCTGGGCCGGTGGCACCGACCCCGACCAGCTGCGTGGGATGGCCGCCGCCGGCGCCGTCGGCGTCAAGATCTACATGGCCACCTCGCCCGGGTTCGACCAGCTCTACTCCCCCGACGACACCGCCGTCCGGCGGGTGCTGCGGGTCTCCGCCGAACTCGGTTGGGCCGTCTCGGTGCACGCCGGCGACCAGGCTGCCAGCGACGCGCACCGGGCGGAGCTCATCCGCGCCGGGCGCAGGACACCGGCTGACGTGCTGGCCGTGACCCGAGGGCCGGGCAACCTGGCCGGCCTGCGTTCGGTGCTCACCGCCGCGACCGATCTGCGCCAGCCCGTCCACCTGGCGCATCTGAGCGCGTACGGCACCGCGGCGCTCGACGAGTTCGTCAGGGCCCGGGCCGAGTTTCCCCGGCTGACCGCCGAGAGCTGCTTTCCGGCGTTGAGTGAGGAGGAGGACCTCCCCCGTCTCGGGGTGTACGCGCTGCCGACCGTGTTCAGCGCGGCAGCGCGGGACCGCTTCGTCGACGCGATCGCCGACGGCACCATCGACGCGATCGCCACCGATCACGCCCCGCACACCCGGGACGAGAAGGACCCCGGCCGGCACGACGCCTGGGCTGCGCCGCCGGGCTATCCTGCGCTGGAGACATCGCTGCCGCTGGCGTACGACGCGCTGCTGGCCGGCCGGCTCGACCCGCGCCGGTTCGTGGACGCCCTCGCCGGAGCGCCGGCGCGGATTCTCGGCCTGGCCAGGAAGGGGCGGATCGCCCCCGGCTGTGACGCGGACCTGGTGCTGCTCGATCCCGCCGGCAGCTGGCGGGTGGACGAGTCGACGATGCACTCGCTGGTCGGCTGGAGCCCGCTGCACGGCCGGGAGCTACGAGGCCGGCTGGTCGCCACCTACCTGCGCGGTCGGTCGATCGCGCGGGGCGGTGACATCATGTACCCCGGCGGTGGACAGTTCGTCCGCCGATCAACTGGTCGGGCAGTGGCCGCAGGTGGTCCCGGATCGACGGAGAAGGTGCCGGGAGCGGCGGAGCGGCGGAGTTCATGACCTGGGAGACGGCCGAACCGGTCGGGGCGAAGCCGACGCTGCGCGACGTGGCGCTCGCCGCCGGGGTGCACCTGGCCACCGCCTCCCGGGCCCTGAGCGACGCACCGAGCCGACCGGTCGCCCCGCGTACCGTGGCCCTGGTGCGGCAGGCCGCCGCGCGGCTGGGGTACGTGCCGGACCAGGTCGCCCGCAGCCTGCGTACCCACCGCACCCCGGCGATCGGCGTGCTGATCCCGGACATGTCCAATCCGGTGATGCCGCCGCTGGTACGCGGTGCCGAGCAGCGCCTCGCCCAGTACGGCTACACGACTCTTTTCGCCGACACCGACAACGATCCGGCGGCCGAGACCAAGCGGCTCACCATGCTGCTTTCCTGGCGGGTGGCCGGGCTCATCCTGGCCACCGCCCGGCGGGACCAGCCGCTCGCCGCGGAGCTGGTCAACTCCGGCGTCCCCGTGGTGCTGATGTCACGCAAGCTCGACGCTACTCCGGTGCCGTCAGTGACCGTGGACGAGTCGGTCGGCATCGCCCAGGCCCTTGGCCATGTGCTGGAGCTCGGCCATCGCCGGATCGCCTACCTCGGGGTGCCGCAGTGGACCTCCGCGGGCCACGAGCGGCTGGTCGCGTTCCGCGACAACATCGCCAGCCGAGGGTTGACCCTGCCGCCGGAGTTCGTGGTGACGTGTGCCGGCTACGGCGAGCAGGACGGCGCCGCGGCGCTGGCCGGGCTGCTCGACCGACCGGATCGGCCGACCGCCGTGCTGACCGGCAACGACATGATGGCGCTCGGCTGCTACGACGCCATCCGGTCCGCCGGGCTGCGTTGCCCGGAGGACGTCAGCGTGGTCGGCTACAACGACATGCCGCTGACCGATCGGGTGGATCCTCCCCTGACCACGGTCCGGGTGCCGTACTTCGATGTGGGCCGCCAGGCGGCGACGTTGCTGGTGGAGAAGCTGGCCGAGGCGAACGACATCGACCGGTCGGTCCGGCTGACCCCGCGCCTGGTGGTCCGCGGCTCGACCGCAGCGGCCCGGGCGAGCTGAGCCGCAGCGGCCCGGGCGAGCCGCCGACAACCCCCACGACGCGATCTTCGCATCCCGGCGCGGCACCTGGCTGTCATCGCAGAACGTGCGCCGCCAGTGGCGGCAGGCCCGCGCCGACCTGATCGCCGGTAGGCGTTTGTGGGGATTTTCGGGGGGCGATTCAAAACTACATCGATCAAAACAAGGCCCTGGCCAGCGAACCTGCCGGTCAGGGCCTTTCTCTGAGCCGCCTGACGGAATCGAACCGTCGACCTACGCATTACGAGTGCGTCGCTCTGCCGACTGAGCTAAGGCGGCAACGATCAACCAGTGTACGGCACCTCGCCGGATCCGCGCCCGCCGCCCGGTGGTGTACCAGCCGCAGCCGGGCCGGCAACCGGCAGGTGACAGATGTCGATAACCGACAGTAAGCTCCCGACGTGTGACGGACGACGTGACCCCGCCCGCTCCACCCGCTGACCGCACCGGCCACGGCCGCCCCCGGCCCCGGTCGCTCGACCCCAAGGAACTCGGCTTCACTCCCCGGCCGCCGGTGCCCTGGCTGGCGCCGATGCTGCTGCTCAGCACCGGGCTGCGTACCCTCATGGCCAAGCTGTTCGGCGCGTACCTGGACAAACGGGAGTTGCAGGGCGCGCTGCCCGACGACGTGCACAGCCATCAGGCGGTCGACGGTGAGCTGTGGATCGACTACGTCGCCGATCTCGGTGACGGCTTCCCGTCCACGTACTCTGTGGCGTACCTGCTGGCGCAGCCCGACCTGGCCGTCGCCGACGGTGTCCGGCTGCCCCGGGGCGACCTGCTGGTGATGGGCGGCGACCAGGTCTATCCGTCGGCCAGCGGCGAGGCGTACGAGGACCGTTGCAAAGGGCCGTACCAGGCGGCCCTGCCACAGCCGGCACCCGGCCGGCCACAGCCCACCCTGTACGCCATCCCCGGCAACCACGACTGGTACGACGGGCTGACCGCGTTCCTGCGGTTGTTCGCCCGCCGCCGCGACGCGTCGATCGGCGGCTGGCGTACCGAGCAGAAGCGGTCGTACTTCGCGGCCCAGCTGCCCGCCAACTGGTGGCTGTTCGCCATCGACGAGCAGTTCGGGGCCTACCTCGACGACCCGCAACTGATGTACTTCGAGAAGGCGGCGATGCGGCTCGGGCCCGATGCCCGGGTCATCCTCGCGGTGCCCGAGCCGACCTGGGTCAAGGCCGTGGCCGACCCGCAGGCCTACGACGCCGTCGACTACTTCGTGCGTACGGTGATCAACCCGACCGGTGCCCGGGTGCCGGTGATGATCTCCGGGGACATGCACCACTACGCCCGGTACGCCAATGCCGAACGGCAGTTGATCACCTGTGGCGGGGGCGGTGCCTACCTGACCGCCACCCACAAGCTGCCGGAGCGGATCACCGTCCCACCGGCGGACACGATCGCCCGCAACGCCAGCCCGCACCAGGACTACACGCTGGGCGGGCGCTACCCGAGCGCCGAGCGGTCCCGCCGCTACAGCTGGGGCGTCTTCCACCGGCTGCCGTGGCGCAATCCCGGCTTCGCCACCCTGCTCGGCACCTTGCAGACCCTGCTCATGCTCGCCATCGCGGGCGTGATCGTCTCCTGGTCGGACCCTGACGAGCAGCGGTTGTTCAGCATCCCGCTGGTCGCCATGGTGCTGCTCACCCTGGCCGCCTCGGTGATGTTCGCCAAGCCGCCGAGCGCCAGCGGCGCACGCCACTCCCGGCACTGGTTACTGGGCCTCGGGCACGGTGTCGGGCAGATCGTGCTGGCCTGGGTGGGTGCGCTGATCTGGTTGCAGTTGCCGTTCGTGGACTGGCCGTGGCCGCTGCCGGTGGTCGCCGCCGCCGTGGTGTACGGCCCGGTCGCCGGGCTGGTGACCAGTCAACTGACCGCCGGCTACCTGGTGCTGGCCGGCGGATTCGATGTCAACCTCAACGAGCTGTTCGCCGGCCAGGGGATCGAGGATTCGAAAAGCTTCCTCCGGATGCGCATCGCCGCCGACGGGTCGCTGACGATCTATCCCGTCGCGGTCGACCGGATCTGCCGACGCTGGCGTACGGAGCCGGACGCCGCACCGCACGGCTCGTGGATCGTGCCTGGTGAGCCGCTGCCCGCCCGGCTGGCCGAGGAGCCGATCACGCTGCGTTAGAAGCGCACCGGACGGCACCGGTTCAGCCGTACGCCTCGTCGTGGGCCTTGCGGGGACCGCAGACCGACGCCCGGCTACAACTGCACCGGGTGCCGTCCGCGTCGAGGCGGACCACCACCGAATCCCGCGGGACGCTGTGGCCGACCACCCGGCCGTCGCCTTCCGGCGTGGAAACCCGGCTGCCGACCGGCGGCGCGGACTCCTGGAACTTGGAGTACAAGGGGTGCTCGTACTTCAGGCAGCACATCAGCCGACCGCACGCCCCGGAGATCCGCAGCGGGTTCAGCGGCAGGTCCTGGTCCTTGGCCATCCGGATGGTGACCGGCTCGAAGTCGGTGAGGAAGGTGGCGCAGCACAGGTCACGGCCGCAGGAGCCGATGCCGCCCTGCACCCGCGCCGAGTCCCGGGCGGAGAGCTGCCGCAACTCGACCCGGCAGTGCAGGGTGGCCCCGAGGTCACGCACCAGCGACCGGAAGTCCACCCGGTGCGGTGCGGTGAAGTAGATGGTGGCGCGGGCATTGTTCAGCGTGCCGGGCTCCAGCACGTGGTCCACCGCGACCACTTTCATCGGCAGTTCGTGCTCGCGGATCAACCGCTTGGCCGCCACCTTCGCTTCCGCCTTGCGCTTGCGTTGCACCTCGTCACGGTGCAGGTCCGCGTCTGTGGCGAGGCCGGCGAGCCGAGGGAAGCCGTCGGTGTCGTCGCTGACCCACTGCGGCGCCCAGACGCACTCGGCGACCTCGGTGCCGTCGTCGGTCGGCACCAGCACCTTGTCACCGACCGCTGGGCGCAGATCCGCAGGATCGAGGTAGTAGAGGCGCCCGTACCGGTTGAAACTGACCGCGCAGAGCATCCCCATGGGCCCTACCCTACGTCGGCATCCGCGCATCGAGAAGGCACCCGAGCGGATGGCCGATACACCCGGCGCGGTCAGCCGATACACCCGGCGCGGTCGGCCGAACGGATGAAAGTGCCTGCCGGGCCGCAACGGGACGGAAAAGGCGCAGTTGTCATCGGTAACCAGAGCCTGCGGGGGGTGCAGGAAAGGCCACGGCGTCGCAGCCGGAGCAACCGGGCAAAGAAGCCTCGCTCCGCGAGTGCGGCGCCGTTGGCATGTCCGGACAGGGTGGCTCAGCGGTCGTCGTGACTCAACAGCCGCCGCCGCTTCCGTGGCTGCCTGCCGCTCAGTAGCGCAGCCGCAGCACTGCGTCGGGTCGCAGCGCCAGATCCTGCGCCGGCGCGCCGCCCGGACCGGCCGGAGCGACCCGTGACTGCCAGCGCGCCAGCAGATTCTCACCGTCCTCGCCGATCTCGGCCAGTATCCGCAGCACCGGCACGGCCACGGCTGCCGCCGCCCGCGCCGCAGCGGCCTCCCCGGCGCCGACGGCAGGGCCGACGGCGGCCACCACCGTGATCGCGTCGGCCGAGCTGAGAGCGCCGGCCAGCACGCCGGCCAACGCGGCTCGGCTCAGCTGCGCCCAGCGGGCCAGCGCCTCGGCGAAGCCGGCGGTGGCCGCCAGCCGGCCGGCGTGGCTGTCCGGATCCGCGCCGGGCGCGGCGTCGGGTCTGCCGGCGAGTTGTGCCGCGAGCGCCGAGCGGGTCGCGTCGTACGCCTGTGCCGCCGCCCCGGTCCAGTCGAGCGGGCCGACCAAGGCGTCCGCTGCCTGCGCGTACCCGTCGAGATGTGGCCGGATCGCGATGTCGGCGTCGGTCCACGGCGCCGGACGCACCGAGAGGAAGGCGCCGACCGCGTCCCCGGGCAGTGCCCGGACCTGACGCAACAGCGGCCAGACCGGATGTTCTGCCGGTGCCCCACACCGGGTGAGTCGCTCGTCGACCCGGGCGAGCAGGTCGATGGCCGGGCCGGCGACCAGATCCAGCGCGTCCATCAGGCACCGTCCGGGTAGTCCTGGCCGGCGACCTCTTGCCGGTGGGCAATCTCTTGCTGGCCGACGCCGTCCTGCTGACCGACGGCGGTGTCGGTGTCCCGGTAACCGTCGGCGGCGGCCCGCAGGCCGGTGGCGAGCTCGGTCAGCCGCTGGCCGGCGGCATCGGCTTCGGCGGCCCGATCAACCAGCGCCTGCTGCCACTGCCGGTGCAACGCGTCGGTCAGCAGGCCGAGCCGCCCGGACGGGTCCGGCCCCGGCCGCCGGTCGGGGCCGGTCAGCCGGGCCAGCTGCCGGGCGGTGTCAGCGAGCTGCTCCGCGCAGCGGTCCAACCAGGCCGCCTGGGCACGCGTACCGTCCACCTAGAATCCTCGCGCCGGCGCTTCGGCACCGAACGTCTCGGCCCACAGTTTCTCCCGGGCCCAGCGGGCGGCGTCGGCCGCGGCGGTGACCGCCGACCGCACCGAGGCGGCGAGGTCGGTGTTGCTGCGGGTGTGCAGGGCACCGAGGATCCGTACGTCGGTGACCGCCCCGGCGGCGTTCACCACGATTTCGACCGTGCCGTCCGGCGAGCGGACGGTCACCTCGACGGTGTGTACCGTCTTGTCGAACTCGACCTGCCGTGCCTCGATCTGGCGGTAGCGCGCGACCGCCTCCTCGATCCACGTCTCGTCGATCTCCCGTACCACCGGGCTCCTCACCATCGTCCGCCCGCCAGCGACCCGAAATCTGCACCCGCTGTACGGACAGGGCTGCGCTACGGCACCGAACCGTACCGCCAGCGGTCTAGCCGCGCCAGAGGGTGAGCATCATCGCTTCTACCGCGATTCGCGGCTTGACGTTGGTGGCGATCGCGTCACGGCAGGTCAGTACGGCTTCCAGCCGGCGTAGCGTCGCCTCGGCTGTCCACTTTCCGGCAGCCGCCTCGACCAGCGGAGCCACGTCGGTGTGCACCGGCGCCACCGGCGCGCCGAGCGCCGACACCAGGACATCTCGATAAAACCCGGCCAGATCGACCAGGGCCCGGTCGAGCGCGTCCCGCTGCGCCCGGGTCGCCCGGGACTTCTGCCGCCGTTCGAGTTCCTTGAGCTGACCGGCGGAGCCACGGGCGGCACTGGCGGCGCCCCGGCCGGTGCCACCCGCGCCGAGCGCGGTCTGCAGCGCCGACCGCTCCGCCGCGTCGATCTCCGCCACCGCCGCCGCAGCCTCCGCCTCGGCCGCCTCGATAAGTGCGGAAGCCGCGTCGAAGCAGGCACCGACGCTGGTCAACCGACGCGGCACCGCGAGCACGGCGTCGCGGCGCTCGCGCGCCTGCGGGTCCTGGGCGAGCCGCCGGGCTCGACCGACGTGGCCCTGGGCTGCCGCCGCCGCCCAGGAGGCGGTCTCCGCCGGTACGCCGTCACGCGCGGTCAGCACCTGGGCGACGGCCTCGGCGGGCGGCTGCCGCAGCGCCACCACGCGGCACCGGGAACGGATGGTGACCGAGATGTCGTCGGGGTGGGTGGACGGCGTACAGAGCAGGAACACCGTCCGGGGCGGTGGCTCCTCGATCGCCTTGAGCAACGCGTTCCCGGCTGCCTCGGTGAGCCGGTCGGCGTCCTCGATGACCAGCACC
Organism: Solwaraspora sp. WMMB335; assembly: GCF_049179075.1. NCBI lineage: Bacteria > Bacillati > Actinomycetota > Actinomycetes > Micromonosporales > Micromonosporaceae > Solwaraspora > Solwaraspora sp. WMMB335. The sequence goes on along the minus strand of NZ_JBMHMF010000001.1, from coordinate 4,804,930 downwards.
TGCCAGCGCCCGGCCGACGGTGTGCTCGCCGCCCGCAGCACCAGGGCACGCATCTCGCCGACCCCGATGGAGAGCCCGTCGGGGACGACGAAGCGGACGTCGGAGTGGGTGCCGGCCCGGGTGGTGTGGCAGCCAGGGCATTCACCACAGCCGACTCCGTGGACACACTGCAGGGCGGCGGCGAAGGCGCGGGCCGCCACCGACCGGCCCGATCCCGGCGGACCGGTGAAGATCCAGGCATGGGTCATCGCACCGGCAGCCGGTGCGTCGCCGGAACCGGCCGTGATCAGGGCAGTCGCCGCCGCAGACGCCCGGCGCAGGGTCTGCACCGCCTCGTCCTGGCCGACAAGTTCGGCGAAGACGTCGGCCCCGAGCGCGGTACTCACGGCTGCCGCCCGACTTCGGCCTCGGCAGACTGTCCGGCCGGCTGCTCGGTAGGCTGCTCGGCCGGCTGCTCGGCCGGCTTGGCCGGGGCGTCCCCGTGCCGGCTGATCAGCACATCGACACGGGCGGACACGGCCGCCCGCAACTCGTCGACCGGTCGGGTCGCGTCGAGCACCAGGTAACGACGGGGATCGGCGGCGGCCAGGTCCAGGAACGCGTACCGGACCCGCTCGTGGAAGGCAAGCGACTCGCTCTCCAACCGGTCCGCGCCCGCTCCCCGCCCCTGCGCCCGCCGCAGTCCCACCTGCGGTTCGACGTCCAGCAGCACCACCAGATCAGGCTTGAGCCCGCCGGTGGCCCAGGAGGAGAGCCAGGAGATCTCCTCGACCGGCAGGGTCCGGCCGACCCCCTGGTACGCCAGCGAGGAGTCGATGTAGCGGTCGCTGATCACCACCGCACCCCGGGCCAGTGCCGGGCGGACCACGGTCGACACGTGGTGGGCCCGATCGGCCGCGTACAGCAGCGCTTCCGCCCTGGCGGACGGAGATTCGGTGCCGGCGGCCAGCACCAGCCGCCGGATCTTCTGGCCGAGGCCGGTGGCGCCGGGCTCGCGGGTCTCCACCACCTCCCGGCCGCGCTCGTGCAACACCTCGGCCAGGGCCGCCACCTGGGTCGATTTGCCGGCACCCTCGCCACCTTCGAAGACGACGAAGACGCCGCTGGCGGTGAACGCCTCGGACACGGCGAGGGGCCGCCCTCGGATCGACCCCCAGAGGTCCGCCAGAATCGGCACACCGGGCTTGTCGTCCATCTGCCGCAACGCACTGAGCCCGGCGAAGATGCCGAACAGGCCGGCGAGCAGCAACAGCAGCCGGGTCGAGGAGAACGAGATTCCGAGGTCGGCGATCTGGACCTGCCGCGAGCCACCGACCCCGACGAGCACACTGCTCAACGCGATGGCCAGCATCAGCACCACCCGGGTGCCGGTCTGCACCACGGCGAAGACCCGACCTCGGACGTCGTCGGCGATCTCCCCGCCGAGCAGGGTGATGCCGGCCAGGAACGCCATCCCGGCCGCCGCCCCGACCAGCACCGCTCCGAAGATCGCCATGGACAGGTGCAGCGACAACGCGAGAATCAGCACAGATCCGCTGGCCAACACGATGCTCAGCCCGAACCAGCGCCGCCGCGACAGGTCGCGCACCGCCGCCGGACCGAGCCCGATGCCGGCGCCCAGACCGACGAACAACGCGGCGAACAGCAGGTAGAAGGCGGCGTCACCGGCGCTGAGCGACGCGGTGAAGAACCGGGCCGTGCCGATCACGATCCCACCACCGGCGAATGCCCCGAAGATGCCCAGCACCAGGCCGCGGACCAACGGTGTCTGGCCGATGAACCGCCACCCGTCGATGAACTGTCTGACCAGGCTCTGCTCGGCGTGCCCGGCGGCGCCGTCCCGGCCGCTGATCTCCTTGATGCCGTAGAAGACGACGATCGCGGTGGCCAGTCGGGAGGCGGCGTTGAAGAACAGGGCCAGTTGCGCCGGCTCGGCCCAGGAGGGCAGGTCGGTGCCGGTCGCGGCGCGGACCGCGCCGTCGAGCACGGCGAGGCTGATCGCGGCGAGCACCGGGGTGATCCCGTACGTCGCGATGAGCGTGAGCTGGTTGGCGATCTCCAACCGGGCCTTGGGTATCAGGTTGGGGACGGCAGCTTCCTTGGCCGGAATCCAGATCAGGGTGATCGTCTCGATCAGGAAGATGGCGATCGCCGCCCAGGCGACGGTCATCGCTCCGCTCGCGCCGAACATCGGCAGCAGCGGGATCGAGGCGAACAGGACGAACCGGAGCAGGTCGCAGATGACCATCGTGTAGCGCCGGTCGAACCGGTCGGCGAGCACTCCGGCGATCGGTCCGAGGACCAGCGCCGGCAGCAGCCGTACGGCGATGACACCGCCGAACGCCGCCCCCTGGGCAGCGCTGCCGGACACCTGCCCGGCGGCGAAGATCGAGGTGGCCAGCAGGCCGAGCCAGTCGCTGAACGAGGCGACACCAAGCACGATCCACAGCCGGCGGAACGGCCGGATCCGCAGCACCGAACGTAGCGCCGGCAGGCCGGAGAGGTCGACCGGGGCGGCGGCCTGGTCTCCTGGCGGCGCATCCGATCGGTCATCGCGCTGCGAACCGCTGGCGTTGATGTCGATGACTGTCCCTCCCCGTCAGCCCGGCGGCGGGCTCAGGATCACACTCTAATCGCGGCCTGCGGCTGCCCTACCCCGACATTGCCCTGATCCTGCCCGGGAGGGCGCACGGGGTGCCGGCGGTCGGGCGGTGCCGGCGGCGCTACACCGTGGCGCGGCGGACCGCACCGGACCGTAGGTGAATGGATTTCGCATCTTGCCATGGAACGCTACCGTGCGTACGTGACTCCCGACCGTCAGCGCCTGCGGGCCCGGCTCGACGCCGCGACCGCGCACCTGGATCCGCCGTTCGCGCTCGTTGATCTGGACGCCTTCGACAACAACGCGGCGGTCCTCGCCCACCGCGCCGCAGGCAAGCCGATCCGGGTGGCCAGCAAGTCGGTGCGCTGCCGGTCGTTGCTGCGGCGGGCGCTGGCACACCCCGGCGGTGCCTGGCGGGGTGTCCTGGCGTACACCCTGGCCGAGGCGACCTGGCTGGTCCGTGGCGGAGTCACCGACGACGCGCTGGTCGCCTACCCGACGTGCGACCGTACCGCGCTCGGCGCGCTCACCAGCAGCGAGACGTTGGCGGCCAAGGTGACGCTGATGATCGACGATCCGGTGCAGCTCGACATCGTCGACGCGGTCCAGCCAGCGGGCCGGCGGCCGGTGATCCGGGTCTGCCTCGATCTGGACGCGTCGTGGCGCCCGCTCGGCGCCCGGCTGGCGCACATCGGAGTACGGCGGTCACCTGTGCACACCGCCACGACGGCCGGCGAGTTGGCCGAAGTCATCGCGGGACGGGCCGGCTTCCGGTTGGTGGGCATCATGGCGTACGAGGCACAGATCGCCGGCCTGGGCGACGCACCGGCCCGGCAGGCGGTACGCGCCGCGGTGATCAGGGCCGTACAACGCCGCTCCTACCAGGAGTTGCTACGCCGGCGGGCGGCGGCGGTGGCGGCGGTGGCACGCCACGCCGCGCTGGAGTTCGTCAACGGCGGTGGCACCGGCAGCATGGCGTTGACCAGCGCGGACCCGGCGGTCACCGAGGTGACGGCCGGGTCCGGGCTACTCGGTCCGACACTGTTCGACGGTTACCGGGCATGGCAGCCGAAGCCGTCGGCGTTCTTCGCGGTCCCCGTGGTCCGCCGCCCCGCCCCGGGCATCGTCACCGTGCTCGGCGGCGGCTGGGTCGCCTCCGGGCCGGCCGGTGCGGACCGGTTGCCCAGTCCGTGGCTGCCCGGACGGCTGCGGCTGCTCGGCACCGAAGGCGCCGGCGAAGTGCAGACCCCGCTGATCGGTCCGGACGCGGCCCGGCTGCGCATCGGTGACCGCGTCTGGTTCCGCCACGCCAAGGCGGGCGAGGTCTGCGAGCGCGTTTCGGAACTGCACCTGGTTACCGGCGATCGGCTCGACGGTAGTGCCCCCACCTACCGGGGTGAGGGCTACGCCTTCCTCTGATCGTCCGGACGCGGATCGGCGCGATGCTGGGCGTCCGGGTCCACGTGCCGGTGCAGGTACTCCCGGATCAACGCCTTGGCCTCGCGCAACACGTTGTCGTCGCCAGCCGTGTCGCGACGGAAGGCGAGCTTGATCAGTGCGTCGGCGGCCTCCACCGCGATCTGCAGGGCGAAGCGCAGGCGCGGCTCGTCCGGGATGCCGAAGCGTTCCACCAGCACCTTGGTCAACTCGCTGGCGATGACCGCGTTGTTGTCCCGGCTCTCGTCCAGCAGTCGCACGTCGACCACGTCGCCGAAGTGCAGCGTACGGAAGCCGGGCACGGTGCGGTGCATGCAGATGTACTCGTCGATTCCGGCGTCCACTCCGTCCCACCAGTGGGCGAAGTCACCGCTGGCGAAGCGGTCGTTGAGCCGCTGCAGGTACGCCTCGATGTTGCGCAGCGTGAGCGCCTGCACGATCGCCCGCTTGTCCGGGAAGAACTGGTACACCGAGCCGATGGCCACCTCGGCCCGCTCGGCCAGCAGGGTCGTGGTCAGACCCTCGTAACCAACGTCGTCCACGATCTCGGCGCATGCGTCGAGCATCCGCTGGACCCGGGCAAGGCTGCGCCCCTGGACCGGAACCCGACGCAGCGGGCCACTTGTGACGGCCGGTGTCGACACTCGTCCCACTCCTTCCGAGAAAAGATCTCCCGCGCGTCGGATTCACGTCAGCGGCAGCGAGATCAAAAACGTTACTCGGATTAACGATCGAAACGGTTTTCGGTGTTTACCTGCTCACGATGAGGCTGATATGAACAAGCTTCACGTGTGATCCCAGCGCGCGGGAGGCCCGATGCGCACCACCGCCCCACCACCCGGACCGCCATCCGACCAACCCTCCGGCCGACCCTCGGAGCAGCCACCGGAG